>NZ_JBBODI010000001.1:4800000-6979478 GCF_038002845.1 Paenibacillus sp. FSL F4-0122 | reverse complement strand
TAATTCCTCCGATTTTTTAAAAATATACTACAACACTTTCTGGTATATCGGCAATGGTTAATGCTGCTATTTCTGACAACACTGTTTAAGTTTCTTTCAGAACAGCTACGCTTATGATATATTTTTAATATCTAATTACAATATTACATTAGGGAGCGATATAGAATGATCAAACATATTGTGTTTTTCAAATTAAAAGATCGGTCCGAAGAAAGCGTAGCGGCAACGGTAGCGGTATTGCGTAATATGGAAGGCAAGATTCCGCAGCTTCTCTCCATCGAGGTGGGTGCTGACATCATTCATTCCGATCGTTCCTTTGATATTGCTCTAGTCACAGAAGTGGCTTCTCTAGAGGATTTACAGGCGTATCAGGTTCATCCGGCTCATAAAGAAGTTATTGCTCACATTAATGAAGTCAAAGAGCTCTCAATTGCTGTAGATTACGAAATTTAAGCTGCTGCTTGAATATAGTATCATCATTTTATACCGGAAGCGGTGACAGGAATGCGTGAGCTTGAGTATCCAATGGAAGCGTTAACTTATTTAGTCGTTTTTCTCGGAGCATGTTTCGTAATGTTCTTCTGGCTGAAACGCCGTGGCAAACGCGGTAAGTAGAGATTAGGACGATTCTCTAACTATTATCGATATGGGGGTATTGCTGTGTATTATGTCAACCGCAATCAAATCGAAACCATTCTTGCTCAAATCCCTGATATTACCGCTGGTCTTCGGACTGTAGCAGCTTCCTGGGATGGTACAACACTAACCGGACTAATACAGGAACGCAGCCTCCATCTGGCAATAGAGGTTGTAACAGACGTTGGTAGCTGTCTCATTGACGGGTTTATTATGCGTGATGCTGGAAGTTATGAGGATATAATTTCTATTATTCATGAAGAGAAAGTGCTAGGTCAAAGTGAGATTTATGAAAGATTGATAGAATTAGTTGCTCTGCGTAAGCCACTCGTTCAGGATTATTATGCCTGGGAGAGAGGTGATCTGCATCCACTTACCCCCATTCTTTCGGAAGTGCTTGAGCAGTTTGCCGTTGAGGTACGGAAATATTTGGACCAGGAGCTTGGAGCCAGTGTACCGCTATAATAGCATAGGATAGAATCACATAGAATAGGCGATAGCCGTGAAAGAGAGGGGTTCCTTTATGATGAAGATGGGGCAGGAAAACGGATCGACAAGACAAATGATTATGACGCTCCTGAAGACGAAAGGAACACTGACCATCGGCGCGCTGGCAGAAGAATTGGGAATTACAGAGATGGGTGTCCGTCGTCATGTGCTTCAGCTGGAGCAAGAAGGGCTTGCAAAGACAAAAGTGGTCCGGCAAGCGATGGGGCGGCCTTTACATATGTACTCATTAACGGAGAGAGCCGAAGAATATTTTCCGAAAAGTTATCACAACTTGGCTTTGGAGCTTCTGCGTGAATTGGATTACGGCAGTGGACTGGATGCTGTTAATACATTATTTGAAGGCCGCCGCCGCCGGATGCTCGCTCAGTATGCTCCGATGATGGAACGGCGCAATTTGGAAGAACGCGTCGCCGAATTATCTTCTATCCAAAATGCCGGTGGATATATGGCAGAATGGAACCGTGAAGAGGATGGCTCATATGTCATAAGGGAGTACAATTGCCCGATTCGCCAAGTGGCTACCCAGTATCGTAAGGCTTGCCAATGTGAGCATAGTCTTTTCGAAGAACTGCTGGATGCTAAGGTAACACGTAATGAATGTATGGCAGAGGGCGGCCATTGCTGCCGCTACGCTATCGTACCCAAAAATGTTACTGACAAAACTTCTGAAAAGTTATAATAATTAGTCACAAGACAATCCCCTGCTGCTTATGATATAGCAGATATAGGCATTAGCCCGGTAGAGCGGGGAGCAATGAATTTAAAGGAGAGATGAAACGATGAAAAAGGACACCAAAGGTTTATTATGGGGCGCTTTAGTCGGCAGTGTGGTTGGATCGGTGACAGCATTGCTGTTCGCGCCTAAACCAGGTAAAGAGCTGCGCAAGGATATTGCAGAAGGAACTACCGCTGGTATTGAAAAGGTTCAAGAACTTGCCGTTCAAGCGGGAGATAAGAGCATTGAGATTTATGACAAGGCAAAAGATTCGATTGGGCATGTAGTGCATGAAGTTCGGGAATGGAGCAAATCATGTGCGAATGCTGTTGATGAAGAAGAAAAAATTACAGTAACTGTCAGCGGCATCGCTACAGAAGAAGCTGTAGAAGCAGTTGACGCTGTAGAAGCTGTTGAAGAGGCTGCTGCCACTTTGGAAGTGGAAACTGAGTTGGTTGAGGCCACTATAAGTGAAGATGTAAGTGAAGAAGCCAGCTTTGAAGAAGTCGTTCAAGATGACAAGGTTAATAAAGAAATTCTATAATGGAACCGTGGTTTAAATCCTCTGTTTCAGTGGTAAAAGAGTACTCATTCTCTTATAATAGAGCCGCTTTTTCGCATTGGGCGGAGGGTGGCTTTTTTAATTAGTTTGCACCCGCTTGTTAAATGATGGAAGAAGACTACTCTTGAACTCAGAGGGCAAAAGGAGTAATATCTGCAGTTGGGGCTGAAAGCCAGGTACATTTTGTTTTCACCTTACATAAGCTACACAAAACAAGTAGAAGGAAGCGGTGTGTTCGTGCAGCAAGCTATAGCAATATTAGACTCAGGTGTGGGAGGGTTAACAGTTGTCAAAGAAGTGATGAGGCAACTCCCGCGGGAGAAGATCATTTATTTCGGAGATACTGCCCGAGCTCCGTACGGACCCCGTTCGACCGAGGAAGTACAACTGTTTACTGAACAAATTGTAGATTATTTGATCCAGTTTAATCCTAAAATGATCGTTATCGCTTGTAATACCGCAACAGCTGCGGCACTCGATTATATCTCAGCTAAGGTCTCCATCCCTGTAATTGGGGTGATTCATCCCGGAGCCCGCGCAGCAATTAGCGCAACCAAAAGCGGACATGTCGGCGTGATCGGTACGGTAGGAACCATCAACAGCGGTGCTTATACTAACGCATTAAAGCAGTTGTCCCCTTTTGTTGAGGTTGTAAGTCAAGCCTGTCCAGCGCTTGTCCCACTCGTCGAGCAAGGCAAGTTCCGCTCAGAGAAAAGTTACGATATCGTAGAAGAGGCACTAGAAGGCATTAAAGACACTAACATCGATACTTTAATTTTAGGATGCACTCATTATCCATTTCTTGTAGAACCCATTGGTGAGACTATGGGATCGGGAGTCAAGCTGATCAGTTCTGCAGATGAGACCGCTCGTGAGATCAGCACAATTTTATATGATAAAGGCAAGCTGTCCATCGGGGATGAAAGTCCAATTCACCAGTTTTTCTGCAGCGGTGATGCTGAGATGTTTCAAAGCATCGCGCGAGACTGGCTTGGAGAACAAATTAGACGCACCCCAGTAGTGTGGCAAGTATCCACGTTATAAGCAGGAGCAATGTTGAATTGAATAGGGACAAACTCCATGGGAGTGTAAAAGAAAAACAGACTGGGAAAGCACATTTCCCAGTCTGTTTTTTTGAAATATAAGCACTTATATGCTGCGGAACTGTAATATCCTTATTTTTCATGAGAAACGGTTGCCATCTATAAAGGGCGATGACGTTGTTTTTTCTTGTGATTCATTTCTCCTTCATGCCGGGTAGTGGCGCTTGCATACAATAGAGTTAAGTGCTGTATGCCGCTGTTTTTGTATTGCTGTATCAGCAATTTAAGGCCGAGAGGATGAGACCTAATGCGACAATATATTGCAAACAGGGGAGATACCGTAAGCCGAATTGCCGCTCTACATGGATTAACTCCTGAGCATGTTATTCAAGGTAATCCATGGGTTGGGAGACAATCTTATTTATACCCAGGTCAGGTTTTATTTCTGCCATCTTCGCCGCGTAAAAGGTATGCTGTGCAGGAAGGGGACACTCCAGAACGGATAACCTCATTATTTAAGGTGAATTTAGAGGATTTGGAGAAGCTTAATCCTGGTGTGACCTCAGGGCGCTGCTGTACACCTGGAAAAATACTTGTCATTCCACCCCCAATTCCAGACCGCGTGGTGTTTCTGCGCGGGGAGTACGGTCCGGCTGAGGTTGAGAGCGACATTGACAGCTTGCTTGACCAATACCCGTTTATACAAGCAGCCACAATAGGCACGAGCGTGCTCGGCAAGCCGCTCCATGTACTCAAGATCGGGAATGGCACTCGTCATCTGCATGTTAACGCCGCTTTGCATGCCAATGAATGGCTGACTTCGCCATGCTTGATGTCCTTCATAGAGGAGTATGCAGCAGCTTATGCTGAAGGCTTGGAATGGAATGGACACAGTCCTGAGGTTTGGTTCCAAAACTGGACATTATGGGTCGTGCCTATGGCTAATCCAGATGGCGTGGAGCTGGTTCAGGAAGGGGTTTTGCCAGACCATCCGTTTTATGATGACCTCATGAAATGGAATGGTGGACGAAGCAGCTTCCGGCATTGGAAAGCTAACATCCGCGGTGTGGATCTTGGGGATCAATTTCCCGCTCATTGGGAAGAGGAGCGGGAACGTCGGGGAGTAAGGCTGCCCTCACCGCGGGATTACAGCGGCCCTGAGCCGCTGAGTGAGCCAGAAGCAGCCGCTCTGGCTGCCCTGGCTGAGGCAGCGCCTGGCGAAGCTGCAGTGTCTCTGCATAGCCAAGGAGGAGAGATTTATTGGAACTACCGGGGGTATGAACCTCCCGAGAGCCGTGAATTAGCCGCGCAGCTGGCAGTTGCGAGCAGTTACCGGGCAGTGGAGCTGACTGGAAGTGATGCCGGATATAAGGATTGGTTTATTCAGACCTTCCGCAAACCTGGATTTACGGTGGAGCTGGGGATCGGCAAAAATCCGCTGCCACTAGCAGATTTTGAAGATATGGCCTTGGAAACAGGACTTATATTGGCAACGCTCCTTTCTAATGTGAAATAATTATGAAACATTTGCAGTAAACTTGCGTAAAATAAAACATGGGGTATGGCCGCTGTCGTCACTACACGTTATCCGCGGCTGTATCCTTTTTACTTGGGAGGAGGGTCACCATGAAACTGAAAAAAATACTGTCACTAAAACAATGGTCCCATATCTTCAGTAGCTCCTGGCAATACATCCGCTCCCCTAAAGTAGCAATGGGGGACAAGCTGTTATTTACAATTCCAGTATTGCTCTATTGGGTCTTGCCGGACTTCATGCCATTTATTCCGATCGATGATATTGGAGTGACCATGCTGCTGATGGGCTGGTTCGTGTCACGAATGGGGCGGAAATATCCTGCACTTCAGCAGGGTGAATAGGATCGCACCACACATTTTCGACAAGAACTTCAGAGCTAATTAGCTAATATAGTTGCTTTTAGATGTCATTTACCTTTAAAATAAGTAATTGAGTATTTAATTTTCGGACTAGGAGATGGAATATAGATGAAGGTCAAAATTACCCGCAATGCGGCTAAAGTGATAAAGAAACAAATGGAGCTTGAAGGAAACAGCGAGTTGAAGCTGCGCGTAGCAATTACACATGCACACGGTGATCATGCTCACTACGGACTGGACTTGGACACGCCTAAAGAGAACGATGTTGTAGTGTCGACAGATAAGGAAATCGATGTTATTCTAGATCCGAGTCAACCACTCCTTGATGGCGTGGTCGTTGATTATTTGTATCTTCCACAAGAAGGTTTTGTCATTACGAATCCGTCTAAAGGTAATCACGGCGATCACTAAACACTCGCCTGTAAATTTCGAACACAAAGAAGGGTTGCTCCATGGCTAACGAAATACAAGTGTGCGATGAATGTAATTTCATGAAGTTGAAAAGTATTATCCCTAAGCTGCAAAAAATGGCACCTGATGCCGAGATCAAGGTTGGCTGCAAGTCGTACTGCGGTCCATGTGGCAAACGGGCTTTTGTTTATGTGAATGGTCGTTATGTGAGTGCTCCAACGGAGGATGAAGTGTTGAAGAAAGCAGAAGCTTTTATCAAACAGCCCTCCGTTCAGAAATAATACTGAGTTCTTATCAACTAAGATAATAGGGTCGATCCCTCTTCATTCTCAGAATAAGTAAAAGTAAACAGAGCAGCGATTCTCCTGTTATTGGAGGATCGCTGCTCTGCGTTTTCTGGTCATTGACGGCTTTCTTCAATCGTGTCCATCATCCCATCATTTCTCCGTCTCCTCATCTCATCGACCCATCGTCCCATCATCTCACCATCTCATCGACCCACCATCCTATCATTCCACCATCCCACCATCTCCTCATCCTACAGGGGTTACGGACTCAGATGACGTTATTTGCGTGTTTTTAGCTGTTAATGCAAGATTTCGGACCCCAGGGACGCTATTCCTCAGAAAAGAGGCTCATATCGGCGTTTTTCAGGCTAATAGCTGCTCTGGAGTCCGTTAGCATTCCAAATCTCGGATATTGCTGGGTTTAAGGTCAGCTGTGTCCGTTAGTGAGATACTTCGCGTATCTAAGTCGGAAAACCCAACGTGCTTCCAACAACGATCAGGAGTTAGTGTCCAACATAGAGAGGATGTCGCAGCCGCCCTTTTCGATAGTTTTGTGGACAGTCTCTTCATTTACCGGGATATAAGCTTAAGGTGCAGATTGTGTATTCTTAAGCTTTTTGATTCCATCATATTTCATGATATCGTCGGAGATCTGTAGGCGGAGCTTGCTGGTCTCATACCCGATGCTGCACTCCCCTACGTCCACGGCTTCGCGGCTTTCGAGACTATAACAGGTTCCGCTGGCAAATTGCCCATTCTCGCTGGGGAGATAAGACAGCTTTGCATCGGCATAGGCGCCGGATCGCAGCGTTACAAGACGCTCATGCCCGCTAAACAGATTATTGCCCATGAGATAATAAGGATCACGTGAGATCCCGAGCAAATGGAGCAAGGAAGGTGTAAGATCCAACTGACCAGCTGGAGCTGAATCTAGGACAGAGGCGTTAGAGCCTGGAAGATGAATGAGCAAGGGAACCTGATGCATTATTTGCTGCATATCGAGTGCGCTAAGGCTTTTGCCGAGAAATTGTTCGTAATAAGCGATCTCCTGGATCGAATTATCATGATCTCCATAGAAAGCAACAATGGTATTATCCCACAGCCCACGCTGCTTCATCTCTTTGACCATTTCCCCTAAAGCTTCATCCGTATAGTGAACAGCCTGCAAATAATCTCCGAAGATCGTGCCCTTGAACTCTCCAGTATCAAGCCCTTGTTTATCTGCAGGGAGAGAATAAGGGTGATGGCTGGATAGTGTAGTCAAAAATGAATAAAAAGGCTGCTGTATCGTTTCTGAAGTGTTCATAATATCGAGGGATTGCCGTAAAAAGGATTTGTCACCCAGAGACCAGCCTAGAGGTTCGTCTATTGTATAGTCTTTTTTGTTATAAAAATGGTCATAACCCATCGCGTTATACATAATCTGCCGATTCCAGAAGCTGCCTTCGTACGCATGAAAAGCATTGGTACTGTAGCCCTTTGATTTCAAAATAGCAGGCAGCGTGTCAAACTGATGATCCGGGTAACGGACAAATACCGAGCCGGAGACCAGCGGGTACAGGGAAGCGTTGGACGTGAAATCCGCATCGGAAGTTCGGCCTTGTGAGGTCTGATGGTAGTAATTGCTGAAATAGGTGTTTTCTTTGATTAGAGCGTTCAGATTAGGCGTGATCTCCTGGCCGGATATTGAGCGTCCAACTACAAAGTTCATAAAAGCTTCAGCTTGAATAACAACAATGTTGCTTCCGCTGTATTTTCCAAAGCTGTCATTATTGGCACTTTGCTCAGTGTTTTGTTCATTGAACCAGAGCTGCATCGAGGTGGCTTCTTCTTGTGAAAGCTCGGGCTGCGGACCTAGATGATCTTTAGCATATAAGTAAATATCATAACCGTGAAAACCGATTAGTCCGGTTACGTTATACATGGCGAGACTCCACCAGTTGCCAGTGAATAGATCTTTAGCCCAGGTAGTAGCGTAGGTGTGGATAGGTCCAAAGGTCAGCACGCAACCTAGCACCAGAGCAACGATCCCATTCACGCTTCTTTTTAGCGTCCTGCTTAGGCGTGAAGAGCGGCGGGAATAACCGGTTTGAGAATAAGAGTGAGATTGCCCATAACGGCGAGGGACGGCATTAGACAAGTATGTATGGGATTTGCGGCGGTATAATCCTACGCCGATTCCGTATGCAATAAGAAATAGCCAGTCAGCGAACAAATAAAGATCGGAAGGACGCAGTAGGGCGAAGATACTTCCACCAAGCGCATCCATCTGTCCAGCCTGAAACAATACGGGTACCGTGATAAAATCCTTAAAATAACGATAGTAGACGATATCCGAATAAATAAGCAGCGTCAGAAGCAAGTTTATACTTAACAACGTTATCGTCTGTCCCCGGCGGGGAAGCCACAGGGTCCAAAAAGACAATAACATGACTGAACCTACAGCAATCCATTTGTCCTGCCGGTTCATATCTATATTGGGAGCATGCAGCCCACTATGCAGAAATAATAACTTGGCCAGCATGATGCCAAGAAAAAGGAGATAACCGATATATCGGGAGCGAATCACAGCAGCTATTGTACTTGTTACGGTTGTGCTGCTCCGACTTGATGGAAAAACTGACATTTTGAAGCCTCCTAGCACAGAAAATAAATAAAACGAGAAGAAACAACGTTGTTGTCTTTTTTAGATGACAAACGTTTCTCTTAGAAATATAAGAGCGTAAAGGATGGGTGTTAAACCAAAACTGTCTTATACTCGGAGAAAAACGGACACCCTCCTCATACGATACGAGGTAGATGTCCGTTCTGCATTCAAACCAATGGTGATCCTAATTATTTCGGATTTCTAGGTGGAAGTGGACCCAAGTATTGATAATATTGACACTCGATACGTCCGTTATACAGTTTGCGGCGTTTGTCTGCCTTACGACCGTAAAATTGTTCGAATTCCTTGTAAGGGCTAATCGCAAAAAATGACCATGTTGGCAGATATATCATCATTTCACCAAACTGGCGGGTCAGCTTCTCCACTTCTTTGTCATTACTGATCCGTTCACCATATGGAGGGTTGGTGATGATACAACCATATTCTCCTTCAGGTCTTGCTTTGGCGGCAGCCATCACTTTGAAGGTGATTTCTCCGGACAGTCCAGCACTCTTGGCGGCGGCTTCAGCAATTTCAATTGCTTCTGGATCGATGTCCGTACCCGTTAATTGCAAAGGATAATCGTCGCGCACAGCATCGAAAGCTTCTTCGCGAGCCTCTTCCCAAAGATGTTTCGGAATGACTGGCCAATTTTCAGATGGAAATGAGCGGCGTAGTCCTGGAGCAATATTCCAAGCGATCATGGCGGCTTCAATTAACAGTGTTCCCGAACCACAACATGGGTCGAACAGCGGCCGATGGCCATTCCAGCGGCTAAGCTGGATTAGTGCAGCAGCCATTGTTTCCTTCAGTGGAGCCTCTGTTGCATGTCTGCGGTAACCACGTTTGTGAAGCGCGGGTCCTGTGGTATCTAATGTGATCAAAGCGATGTCATTTAATAAAATCACTTCGATCACATATCGAGGACCGTTCTCCGGGAACCAGTCTGTATGATACGAAAGCTTCAGCTTCTCGACGATTGCTTTTTTGACAATCCCTTGGCAAGCGGGTACACTCGTTAGTTGTGATTTATGGGACCGTCCTTCAACCGGGAATTCTCCATTCTCTGGAATCCAGTCTTCCCAAGGCAAAGCTTTAACCCCTTCGAATAACTCGTCAAAGGTTTTAGCAGGGAATTGGCCCATTTTAACCAATACGCGGTCAGATGTACGCAGCCACAAGTTACAGCGACAGATATCGATGTAATCACCGCTGAATAATACTCGTCCGTTCTCGACCTTGGTCTCATAACCCAGTTCGTTTAATTCGCGCGCTACCACAGCTTCTAAACCCATAGGGGCAGTAGCGATTAATTGTAATTTGCTCAAATACTCTCAACTCCGTTTAACTTGTAGATAAATACAAAAAGCCAGTACAATAAGAAGAGACGACATTGTCGTCCTTTAAAGCATCCATACAAGTATAGGGGAATGTGGGACACTTCACAATGCCCGGCATTCCATAAATCATAAAATGTTCCCCGTCATCCCTTACTATGAGCAAACGGGGGATCCTCAAAGGAGAATCTTTATGCTTACGCAAGAAGAATACAGTGAACAACTTTATACAGAGGACGAAATTCTGCTTCAAGTAAAAGAAGCAATCGTCCAAGCAGGCATGCCGCCGGTGTCTGTCGAGCCGGGGTACGGAAGACTGCTCACCATGCTTGTTAGACTGTCTCGCTCTAAGCGTATTTTGGAAATTGGCGCACTTGGCGGTTACAGCGGAATTTGCTTGTCCCGCGGTTTCTCTGAAGGCGGCACACTGACTTCGCTAGAGCTGAGAGCCGACTATGCCGAGCTTGCCCGCCGTAATTTAGAGCTGGCAGGCTTCGGGGATACTACGGAGTATAGAATAGGACCTGCAATGGACAGCCTGAAGGCACTGGAAGCAGAGGGCGCTAGGTTCGATTTCTTTTTCATTGACGCAGATAAGTTGAACTACACTAACTACTTGGAATATGCCATCAAGCTGGCCAATCCAGGAGCGATCATTGCGGGTGATAATATTTTTCTCCGTGGACGGACCTTAAATACAGATAGAAATGGTCCTGCCATCCTGGCTGTGCGCCACTTCAATGAGATGATCGCCACGGATGAACGTCTTATCAGTACATGTCTGCCTGCCTATGATGGATTGGCGCTAGCGATGGTGAAATAGCTGATTAGCGAAATAACCGCGGTGTTGTTACTTTGTACAGCTTCAATCGAACCCAAATCGTATTAACCAGCAGCAAGCAGCCGGATATAATGAAAAGCCCCTCAATTCCGATGTAACCTGATAGAAAGCCGCCCAAGATAGCTCCCAGCATATTGCCTAGCGCCAATGTACTGCTGTTGAAGCCGAATGCGCGGCTTTCTTTTCCGTCAGGGGTATAGGAGCGGATAAGCGCATTAACGCTGGGCAACAGTCCACCCATGAAGACTCCCATTAGGAAACGGACTATAATCAGCTGCCAGACACTAGTTACGAATGCCTGCGGAATTAGGAATAGTGAAGCGCCAATTAACGCATAGGTCAGAATACGATGTGCGCCGACTTTGTCACTTAGCTTACCAAGCAAGGGAGAAGCCAGCATATTGGAGATCCCTGTAACGGCACTGACCATTCCGGCCAAGAAGGCTATATTCTCGGCGGGTCCATTTAATTTTTCTACATAAAGTGGCAACAAGGCCATAGGACTAATCATTGCAAATTGCAGCAGAAAGGTTACACCGAATAGAGCTGGCAGCTGAGGGATTTTGATTAATTCCTTCAAACCTGCGAGTACAGAAACCTGCGGCTCCTGTGCAGCTTCGGCGCGGTCGAATTTTTCCTTAACAAGAAATAATGCCAGGAGAGAGGCGATAAAGAGCAAGGCCCCAACGACATAAAAAATCGGCCGAAATCCGATTAAATCGGCAAGTAAGCCACCAATCAGTGGCCCTAGAATTGTTCCTGCTACAGATCCTGATTGCATTAATCCCATGGAGAAGCCCATACGTTCTTTGGGGGTAGTACCTGACACCAGTGCGATGGAGGCGGGATTGAAGCCAGAGATTGTACCGTTTAAGAGACGGAGCAGGAGCAGCTGTAAAGGGGATTGTGCGAAGCCCATTAATACCATGACAATAGCCATCCCAAAGCTGGAACGCAGCAACATGATCTTACGGCCATACTTGTCTGCAAGCTTGCCCCATAATGGCTGGAATATGAAAGAGGTTAAGAAGTTTGCGGCAAAAATAAGTCCCGCCCAGATTCCAATTTCATGTTCACCCTGGACACCAAGATCCTTCGCAAGGTACAAGGTCAGGAAGGGTGTAATCATTGTCATTCCAGCATTCACCAAAAATTGCCCGAACCAAAGCACTAAGAGGTTGACCTTCCAGGTCTCCCATTTCTTCATAGTGCTTTCACATCCTTTCAAAGAATTTCAGAGAATATATGATTCACGGAAAAAATGCCATTTTATCAGTATATCATTTTTTGCAGCTTAATGTGTGCAACACATGTCATAGTAATGTCATAGGATTGTCATTCCAAACTCTTCGTATTAGTTGTTACAAGCTTTTAAAAAGGGCATAATAGTAGATATGCCGATTAAAAAAATCTAATAAAATATAATGGAGATCTTATCATGACCTACAATGACACTTTTATCCGCGCCTGTAGAAAGCAGGACACGGAGCACGTTCCCGTATGGTACATGCGGCAGGCCGGCCGTTATGATCCCGAGTACCGTAAAATCAAGGAAAAGTATTCGTTGCTTGAAATCTGCAAGCAGCCTGAGCTGGCGGCAGAAGTAACCATGATGCCCGTTCGCAAGCTGGGTGTGGATGCGGCCATTTTGTATTCCGACATTATGAATCCAGTTGCTTCAATCGGAGTGAAATTCGATATCGTTAAGGATATCGGTCCAGTGATTGAGAATCCGATCCGTAGTGCAGCTGATGTGGAGAGACTAAAACCCATTGATGTGGAGGGTGATCTGAGCCACATTTTGGAAACGATTGCTATTCTCGATAAGGAACTGGACGTTCCTTTGATCACTTTTGCAGGCGCGCCGTTTACAATTGCCAGCTATTTGATCGAAGGTAGACCTTCCAAAGGATATATCCGTACGAAAGAGCTAATGTACAGTGAACCCCGTGTCTGGGAAATGCTGATGGACAAGCTGGGCGATATGATTATCACGTACCTCCGAAGTCATGTGCGGAGTGGAGGAAAGGCCTTCCAATTGTTCGACAGTTGGGTTGGTGCGCTTGCTCCACGCGATTTTGAAACGTATGTGCTGCCGACGGTTTCTCGTATTTTTTCCGAATTATCTGATCTTGATGTACCGAAAATATACTTTCCTGGTGTGAGCTCTGGAGAATTGCTGCCAAGTCTTACGAAGCTTCAAGCAGACGTAATCGGGCTGGATTGGCGTGTTAGCTTGACTGAAGGCCGACGCAGAACAGGCAATAAATTTGCGATTCAAGGAAATCTTGATCCATATTTGCTTACAGCTCCGATGGACCTTTTGAAGGAACGCGCGAAAGCACTGATCGATGAAGGTGTGCTTGAGCCAGGTTATATCTTCAATCTGGGCCATGGATTATTCCCGGAGGCTTCATTAGATAAACTTAGAGAATTGACGGAGTATATTCACACTTATTCTCAGGAAGTATTACAAAAAACGGCTAAGCAACGTTCGTAAAAAATATAAGAATTTATATGTTCCACGCTATTAAATTGTAAAGGGGACGGAATCCGTGACAGTAAAAATAGGTGTTCTCGTCATGTCGTATGGCACTCCTAAGAGCCTAGAAGATGTTAAAGCTTATTACACGCATATTAGACGGGGGAATCCGCCAACAGCGGAGCAGCTTAAAGAGTTAACCGACCGTTATGAAGCAATCGTCGGGGGGGTATTCCCACTGCGGGAGAATACAGACCGGCAAGTAGAAGCTTTACAAGCAGCATTAAATGCGGATAAGGCGGGAGCAGATGTTGAATTTGTCTGCTATCAAGGCTTGAAGCATGCCAGTCCCTTTATTGAGGACGGCGTTGAGGCTATGGCGAAGGATGGCATTACTCAAGCAGTGGGTATTGTTTTGGCGCCACACTATTCCAGTATGAGTGTGGGGAGCTACATCAAGCGTGCACAGGAAAAGGCTGATGCATGCAAGATTGACATGGGTTTTGTAGAGAGTTACCATATGCATCCTGAATTGATCGATGTGTTAAGCCAAAGAGTGTCGGCGAAGCTGGATCAATATATTGAAGCAGGTGCGACCCGTGATGAGATTCGCGTATTATTCAGCGCTCATAGTCTTCCAGAACGTATTCTGGCTATGGGTGATCCATATCGGGATCAGCTGCTGGAAACTTCGCAAGCAATTGCAGCTCAGGCAGGCGTAACCAACTGGCAGTTTACTTGGCAAAGTGCTGGTCGCACAGCTGAACCGTGGCTCGGTCCGGATATTCTGGACACGCTGCAACAGCTTAGTAAAGAACAGGTGGAATACGTATTGGTGGCCCCTATCGGATTCGTATCCGATCATTTAGAGGTACTGTACGATCTCGACATAGAGGCAACAGCCGTAGCTTCGGAGCTTGATATGCGTCTTATGCGGATCGACTCACTGAATAGTGATCCCGCATATATGTCTGTATTGAGCGATGTAATTCGTAAACGACTGGAGCAGATGAAGGCCGCTCAATCATGATTGGCCCCACAAGAAAAATTGTTATCATAGGCGGAGGGCTGAGTGGACTCAGCGCCGCCTTTTATATTCGTAAATTTTATAAAGAAGCGGGTATTAAGCCTGATATAGTCTTGCTTGAGAAAGAGAAAAACCTCGGTGGAAAGATTGAAACCTTACATCGCGATGGTTTTGTGATTGAAAAGGGACCAGATTCATTTCTAGCGGAAAGGGCGGAGATGTGCGAGCTGGCTAAGGAATTGGAATTGGATCACGAGCTGGTATCCTCCAACCCTCTTGCTAAGAAGCGATATATCTTGCAGCGGGACAAGCTTAATCCTCTGCCAACCGGTCTTGTACTCGGTATCCCTACCGAACTGAAACCTTTTTTATCAAGTGGGTTAGTTTCGTTTGGGGGCAAAATACGTGCGATGATGGATTTTATTCTTCCTCCGCGGCGTAATGATGAGGACGAATCGCTTGGTGAGCTTATTGCGCGACGTCTAGGATCTGAAGTGCTGGAGAATTTAACTGAGCCGCTCCTTTCTGGCATGTACGGCGGAGATATACAAAAGATTAGCCTGCAAGCTACATTTCCGCAATTTGGAGAATTAGAGCAGCAGTATGGGAGCCTTATTCGTGGAATGCGCACAGGGCGAAAGAATAAAAAGGCACAGGAAGGTACTACACAGAGTACCTTCCTCACGTTCCGCAAAGGGCTGCAAAGTCTCGTGCATAGTCTGATTTATGAGCTGCATGATGTAGAACAACGGACGGAGTCTAACGTAGTTTCTATTCAGGCTGCTGGGAGTCCTTCTATCTATGAGGTAGAGCTGGAGAATGGCGAACGGTTGCTTGCGGATGATGTATATATCACTGCGCCTAATTTTTCGGCTGCTGACTTACTTCGTCCCCATATGAATGTTACAGCGCTGGAAGCGGTGGATTATGTTTCAGTAGCGAATCTAGTCATGGCTTTTAACAAAAAGGATATTGTTAACGAATATGATGGATCGGGTTTTTTTGTGCCTCGTAAAGAAGGGCGAAATATTACTGCCTGCACATGGACATCTACGAAATGGCCGCATACGGCTCCTGATGATAAGGTGCTTTTACGCTGTTATGTGGGTCGTTCTGATGATGAACAGAATGTTCAGCTGCCTGATGAGGCTTTGACGGAGCTTGTACTTAAAGATTTGCGAGAGATCATGGGCATTACTGCGAATCCAATATTTACGGAAATCACCCGCTTAGAGCATTCCATGCCGCAGTATCCTATAGGACATCTTGATAATATTACCGAATTCCGCAAAGAATTAGCAGCTTCGCTTCCTGGTGTGTATGTCATTGGCGCCGGATTTAATGGCATAGCAATGCCGGATTGCATCAAGCAGTCCAAGCTTATTGCGGAAAGCGTTGCTAAACAGCTAATGAATGAAATGTGAGTACGATGACTAAATAAAACAGTGAAGCAAAGCATGAGGCGCTTCACTGTTTTTCTTTAGTTAGTAAAATTTTCTATTTCTATCGACTCTCTTATTTGTAGGGTGCTGTGATAGATATGCTATAATAAAAACAATTTGAGAGTAGAGGAGATCACAGAAACCATGTATCCGCCGCGATCGCGTTCTAGACAAAAGAACAAACATAAGAGCAAACGCAAGCGCAGAACGGCCTGGGCTTGGATCAATGCAGGTCTTCTTCTGATGATTACCGTGTTATTGACTTATAGCTTTACGAATGACCCTGACAAGAAAAGCGCCTCACCGCCTCCGGTAGCAGAAGCGACAGCTACGCCTATACCGGAGAGTAGTGATCAGCCTCAGACAGCATCTCCGGTGGTTGCAGTTGCAACGCCTGAAGCTACGGAGACGCCAAGCCCTTCTCCTACGGCAACTCCAGAGCCAACGCCTACACCGCAGGAGGAGCCCGAAGAGATCATTGAAACACAAGCTCCTGAAGCGACAGCGACCCCTGCGAAGGATGAGGACAGCTCGGAAGCAGCAAATAATGATCCAGTGTCTGGTCTGCCGTCAGATGATGACGCGTCTGGTAAGACGGTGACTTTGAATTTTGGTGGAGATGTTATATTTTCCGGGAAAGCTGGAGAACTGCTGGAGAAGAAAGGTTATGATTATTCGTATGCCGCATTGGAGGGTCTGTTCAAGAAAGATGATCTTACGATCTTGAATCTGGAAACTCCAGTGACCACAGGTGGCGTAAGTGCCACTAATAAGCAATTTGTATTCAAAGGATCACCACTCGCTCTGGATGCGCTTAAGTCAGCTGGTGTGGACGCAGTAAATATGGCGAATAATCACACGCTTGATCAAGGAGAGCAAGGCTTGCGGGATACCCTTAACCACCTTGCTGAAAGAGGAATTCCTTATGTGGGTGCGGGGCTTAACAGTAAAGAAGCATATTCGGCGCAATATTTTGAACGTAAGGGCATTAAGATCGCTTTGCTGGGATTCACCCGGGTGATTCCTGCGTCGGATTGGATGGCAGGAAAAAATAAGCCGGGACTTGCCTCCGTATACGATAGTGCAGAAGGACTGAAGGCTATTGCTGCAGCCAAAAAGAAAGCCGATTTGGTGGTCGTAGTTGTCCATTGGGGTAAAGAACGGGTAGAACAATATGATAAAACGCAACAGTCGCTGGGCCATAGCTTTATCGATGCAGGAGCCGATCTTGTCATTGGCGGCCATCCACACGTGCTACAAGGCGTGGAGCCATATAAGGGCAAATGGATTGCCTACAGCACCGGGAATTTTATTTTTACGAGATCTACAGTGCCTGCCACTTGGGAAACTGCGGTTTTTCAGGCGGAATGTAGTGTAAAAGGTCAATGCTCCTTAAAGCTGAAGCCTATGAAAGCCGAGCTAGCACAGCCTGTGCCGATGAACGCAGTGGATGGACAACTTTTGTTAAAAAGAGTAGAAGCTCTATCCGCAGGACGGGTAAAGATCGGTAGCGACGGTAAAGTCACTCAAGTTACCAAATAGGGTTCCTGGGAGGTCCTTATGATGAACAATTTGTGTGTAGCCCATCGAGGGTTTTCCGGTAAAGCTCCAGAGAATACATTGGCAGCCATTCGGATGGCGATTGCCATGCCCTATGTGCACTGGATGGAAATTGATGTCCAGCTCTCCAAAGACGGCGTTCCTGTTGTCATTCATGATTATACGTTGGACCGGACGACCAATGGTCATGGCAAGGTGAAGAACATGGACTGGGAATATATCCGGCGTCTGGATGCGGGGAGCTGGAAAGGGCGTTCTTTTCAGGGCGAGCGGGTGCCTTCTTTGGAAGAGGTGCTGTCACTAGCCTCCGGAAGATTGCGTCTGAATATTGAACTGAAAACAGTGGGAGATATGTATCCTGGCATTGAGAAGACGGTGACGGATCTTATTTCTGCAAAAGGTATGCGGGACGACGTGATCTTGACCTCTTTTGATACTGGAGCATTAAAAAAAGTCAAGGAAATTGATTCCCGTTTTCGCACCGGATTGATCTTTGATTCCAGATTTGGCAATCCTGCACGCAGGCTGCATGAACTGGATTGCTCTTTACTTTCGATTAGCTTCTCGCGTCTGAATCCTAGACTGGCCAAGCTTTTGTCCGAGCGAGGGGTGGAAATTATGGCTTGGACTGTGAACAAAGCGAAAGAGATGCGTCGCTTAGCCGACATGCATTCTGATATAATGATCTGTACAAACCGCCCGGATATATGGGGCGACACCTTTCTGAAGGTATAAATAATCCAAATCGATGGGAAAGAGAGCTGACTGTTTATGTGCGCTGCTGTTAATAATCTTTATTGTGTTGGACGCAACTACAAGCTACACGCGGAGGAATTGGGTAACAATGTGCCAGTGGAGCCGCTCATTTTCATGAAGCCCTCACATGCGGCTGTTTCCCTCGATAAAGCAGTAATTAAGCTGCCAAAGGATGCGGGTCAGATTCATTATGAAGGGGAACTTGTACTGCGTATTGCACGTGATTATACACCAGGCATGAGCGTGGAGGATCTGGTAGATGTAATGGCACTGGGACTGGATTTCACGCTGCGTGATGTGCATAATGATCTGCAGAAGAAAGGTTTGCCATGGACGCCAGCTAAAGGCTTTAAAAATGCCGCACCACTCACCCCTTACATAGCGTTTCCAGATAAGGAAGAGCTGGAGGGAACTGATTTTACAGTGGTGAAAAATGGGGTGGAAGTACAACGCGGCAATGTTAAAAACATGATTTTTTCACTTCAAAAAATTGTTGATTTTATCGCCGAGCGCTACGGGTTAGGGAAAGACGATGTGATATTTACAGGTACTCCGGCAGGCGTGGGTCCTACTGTAGCTGGAGACGCTTTCGAGCTGTACTGGGGCGACAAGCTGATGGGGACTTGCCTGATCGGTTAATAGATCTGTTGGAGATGAATCTATGCAGTGGGTTATTGGCGCTTTAGGCGCTTTGATTGTTGCGGGAGCGGCATATTGGAAGCAGTCTTTAAGTCTCTCTGGCATGATTGCCGCGGTAGTGATGGGCACTATTTATTTTGGTGCCGGAAATGCTTTTTGGTTTGGGATATTGCTGATCTTCTTCATCACTTCAAGCCTGCTGTCCAAACTTCATCATGATAATAAAGCAGAATTAGAGCTGACGTATGCTAAGACGGGCCGCCGCGATGCCGGGCAGGTCTTTGCTAACGGTGGACTTGGCATGGTTCTGGTTCTCCTGAATGCGATCTTCCCGCATGAGCTGTGGGGGTTCCTATTTATTGGTGTAATGGCTACAGTAACCTCGGATACATGGGCTACGGAGATCGGAACACTGAGCAAGAAACCGCCTCGTTCTGTCCTTACGGGTAAAGTTCTTGCTGCCGGAGCTTCGGGAGGTGTATCCAGCTTGGGTACGCTGGCGGCAGCAGCAGGAGGCGCACTCATCGGTGCGTCAGCTTGGCTGCTGCGAATGATATCCGGCATGCCGGATCACTCTTTCGTGCTGCTTACCCTAGCAGGACTTGCCGGAGGACTAGTCGGCGCCTTTGCCGACTCTATCCTTGGTGCAACCGTGCAGCAGATGAACCGCTGTACCGTATGCGGCCGCGAAGTGGAAGGCTCACAGCATTGTGGGGCTCCAGCTGTACACGCAAGAGGCTGGAAGTGGATGAGCAATGATGCAGTCAATGCCATCAGCTCTATCCTCGGCGGTGCAGCTGCCTTACTGCTGAGCATGATCATTTAGCATTTGAATTTAAGCTTTGAACGGCACAGTTTAGGGAGGGACCGATGAGTAGCGCATCCAATCAAAAACATACTGCTATTCTGGATGCCGCATACGAGCTCTTCGGTTCAGGTGGATTTTACGAAACGAAGATGTCGGAAGTGGCGGAGCAAGCCGGGATAGCAAAGGGCACCGTTTATTTATACTTCAAGAGCAAGGAAGAATTATTCATGGCAGTGACGCGCCGCGATTGTGAGGGATTTCTCCTGCAATTACAGGAAAGGCTGAAGGCTAGTGATACTTTGGCCGGTAAACTGTCGATCATTGCTAAACATCACCTGAATTATTATTATGAACGCAAGCGGCATACGAAGCTCTTTTTCCGTGCCCCTAACAATAATCCTGAATTAGTGGCGTATATGACACAATTTATGGAGCAATACATGCAAGATGTGGTCAAGGTATTATTAGAAGGTGGAGCATCCGAGCCTGAGCTTATGGCACAGTCCTACATAGGGATGTTGGATCGTTTGAAGATGGATATCTTATTTGATCCGTCTTTTACGGAGGAGGACGCGTATAAACGCGCTGATTTCGCTGCTGGTCTTTTTATTAGAGGGGCCATGATCACCTGAATTTTGGATAGGATGATAGACCGGATAAATAGCATTGGTTAGATGCGGCCGGTTTTATGAAAATATAAGGCAAGCGAGGAAATGGCATGAATATTATGACCGTGGAACATCTTTCCAAGAGTTATGGCGAGAAAGTACTCTTTAGCGACGCTTCATTTGGTATGGACGATCGGGATAAAATTGGCTTGATCGGTGTGAATGGAACGGGTAAATCAACCTTTTTACGGATTATTGCCGGTCTGGATACTCCGGATGGTGGGCAAATTGCCATCGGGAATAATGTAAGAGTACAATATTTGGCGCAGAATCCTCCTTATGATCCTATGAATACAGTTTTGCAGCAAGTGTTCGCCGGGGATGATCCAGACCTTGCTACCATGCGTGAGTATATGGAGACTATGTCTCTACTTGAACAGCAGCCTGGTAATGCTGAACTGGAAGGAAAACTAGTAAAGATTGGGCAGGCGATCGACGCTGCGGGAACATGGCATTTGGAGAGTGAAGCCAAAAGTGTGCTTACCAAGCTAGGCATCTTAAAGTTTGATGCGCTAATGGACACACTTTCTGGTGGACAACGTAAACGTGTAGCTCTGGCAGCTGCACTGATTACCCCCTCTGAACTGCTGATTCTTGATGAGCCTACCAACCATATTGATACGGATTCCGTGGCTTGGCTAGAGCAATATTTGCAGAAACGGCGCGGCGCTCTTTTGATGGTGACGCATGATCGTTACTTCCTGGAGCGTGTGGCTAGTGTCATGCTAGAGCTAGATGGTGGCCAGCTTTATCGTTATGAAGCTAACTATTCACGGTTTCTAGAGCTTAAAGCCGATCGCGAAGAACGAGAAGCCTCTGCCGAACAGAAGCGTAAGAACCTGCTGCGTACAGAGCTGGCTTGGATTCGTCGCGGTGCCAAAGCCCGTTCAACAAAACAGAAGGCAAGAATCGACCGCTTCGAAAAGCTGAAAGAGAGTACAGGAAGCAGCTCGAACGGTTCATTGGATATTTCTGTGGCTTCTACACGTTTAGGTCGCAAGATCATTGAAATTAATGACCTGTCGAAAGCGTTGGATGGTCGTCAGCTAATCAAAGATCTCAGCTATATCGCTGTACCCCAGGATAGAGTGGGCATCGTCGGCCCGAACGGCAGCGGCAAATCAACACTCTTAAATATGATTGCAGGTCAGCTGCAACCCGATAAAGGTGAAGTTCAGCTTGGCGCTACGGTTAAGCTTGGTTACTTTACACAAGAGCATCAGGATATGGATGACAGTATGCGTGCCATTGAATACGTGAAGGAAGAAGCAGAAGTGATACGGACAGCAGACGGCAGTGTGATTACGGCGGGTCAAATGCTGGAACGCTTCTTGTTCCCTCCTGCGATGCAATGGACACCGATCTCGAAGCTGTCCGGGGGCGAAAAAAGACGCTTGTATCTGCTTCGTGTATTGATGGGAGCACCTAACGTATTGCTTTTGGATGAACCTACGAACGATTTGGATATCGGCACATTGGCTGTATTGGAAGATTATCTGGATGAATTTCCGGGTGTCGTCTTTACCGTATCCCATGACCGTTATTTCTTGGACCGTACGATAGATAAGCTGATTGCTTTTGAAAATGGCGATATCCGGATTCACGTTGGCGATTATACGGAATATGAAGAATGGCTGGCCAAAAATGTACCGTCACGCATTGGAGAATCGAACAAAGAAGATGGAAGCTCAAAGCGAAAAGAGGCCGCGGACACTGGCAGCAACCCTGCATCTTCAACGGCTCCCAAAACAAAACTCAAATTCAGCTTCAAGGAACAGCGTGAATATGAGGGCATTGATGAGCAAATTGAGCTTGCAGAGCAACGTTTGACGGATATTAGTGTACAGATGGAGGCGGCTTTTGCTGACTCTGGAAGGCTGCAGGAGCTAGTAGAGGAGCAACGCCTAGCCGAAGCAGAGCTGGAGCGTCTTATGGAACGCTGGACCTATCTGAACGAGCTTGCGGAGAAAATCGCTGGTAAGGCTTAAACCAGTTGGATGGCTTTTAATGAAAATAGGGGAGGGCTCTGTGTGGAAGATAAACTTAAAGCTGCCGTAGCCCTACGCAACGCTGGTAAAGCGGAAGAAGCCAAAATGATGCTGTTTGAGCTATATGAGCAGAATGCTGGGGACGCTGAACTTCTATATCAATTGGCCTGGACGCATGATGTGCTGGGTTTGGAGCGGGCGGCAGTACCCTTTTATGAGAAAAGCTTGGCGTTAGGATTACCCTCTGAGCAGAGAGTTGGCGCTCTATTGGGACTGGGCAGCACCTACCGGACACTCGGAGAATACGAGAAGTCAAAAGGTCTTCTGATGCAGGCTGTTCAGGAGTACCCAGAGAATAAGGAATTTCCGGCGTTCCTAGCCATGACCTTGCACAATCTTGGAGAGCATAGTCAAGCGATGGAGCTGCTGCTTAAGCTGTTGGCAGAAACCTCTGCGGATGAAGGGATAAGAAGTTACAGTAAGGCCATTTCTTATTATTCAGATAAGCTGGAGCAAGTCTGGGATTGATGCTAGCTTTTAGATCACATTAATACTTACGAAGTACTATCCGGACACCACTGACCTTAAACGCAGCATTATTGCACATTTGGAATGTTAACGGACACCACAGTCGCTATTGACACTAAAAGCGCCCAATACGTTCCTTTTTAGCGTGAATAACGTCGCTTGGGTCCGAAACAGTGCCCCATAGGCTGAAAATTGGCGAATAACATCATCTGGGTCCGTAAGCACCAGGCGAAAGTGATGACCACCGGAAATTCCGGCAATGTCTGTTGAAGAACAAGCGAACCACCAATAAAAAAAGAGTAGGGTCCTCCAGTAATTGGAGAATTCTACTCTTTTATTTCGTTCCGTCCACAGCAATCATTTGCACTACAGACCGAGAATCGCCGGGTACAATGATTTCCTTCGCATTCATCTGGGAAGAGCCATCTCCGTCCAAGAAGATACCCTCCAGACCCTTGGCAGGAACTGTCTGGAGGATCGCTGAGCGGAAATCTGCCGCTGTTGAGAGCGTTGGGGTAACAATCAGCCAGAGCTTTCCTGTGTTGTCATACACCATGCCTGAGCGCAGGCGTTTCTCATCAGCGTAAGGAAGATGCTCTTCAGCTACTGCCGCTTCCCATAAGTCTTCGTGTCCCAGATTCATACTAATGCCACCTTGCGCAAAATAATGCTGGCGATCAGTAATCTTCAATTCTTCTCCAGAAGAGACAACCTGTACGGAGAAGCTACGGCTGGCACCATCCCAGACAAGAGTTCCACGTGCGTATTTAGCATTGAACCAGCCAGACCCATAACCCTTCTGGGCCCCGTTGACTGGAGTATCATTCATGATAGCCATGGATAAAAGCGCATCTTGATAGAAAAAACCACCGTTAATCCCATATGCATTAACTTGCCGTAAAGGGACACCCGCGGCCCTGAGCTTAATATCTTCAGGTGAAAGTGACATCATATAGAGCTGCACATTATCTGCACTCACTGTTTCCAAAAAGCTATAGGCGTGAGGAAGACCTTTAAAGGGATCTTCCTTGTGATTTCTAAATACCAGAAACAACGATAGCGCTAACCCCGCTATCAATAACACCAGGAGTGAGACGATAAGTCTCTGTCTGCGCCTCCAGAGCTGTTTTAGCTTGCCAGAGCTAGCCTCAGTTTGTACCCACATAAGCAGCGAGAAGCTTAGCAGTGTTCACTACAGCTTGCTTATGCGTACGTTCCATGGAGTGGGAGGCATGTACACCTGGGCCAATCAATGCTGCACGGATATTGTTTCCGCCTCTGAGCGCTGCGGAAGCATCGGAGCCGTACATAGGATAAATATCAACGGCATAAGGAATTGCGAGTGCCTCTGCCAGTTCAATCAAACGGCCTGTCATAACATAATCGTAAGGGCCGGAAGAGTCTTTTGCACAGATGGATACATCGGTTTCTTTACAGCTGAGATCATCACCCATGGCGCCCATATCGACGGCAATCATTTCATTGATTTCACCAGGAATCCAAGCTGTACCATGTCCCACTTCCTCGTAGTTAGAGATGAGGAAAGAAAGGTTGTGGAGAGGTTTCCAGCCTTCACGTTTAATACTTTCCAGTAATCCAAGAAGGGCAGCCACGCTTGCCTTGTCGTCTAAATGACGGGATTTAATGTAGCCGCTAGGCGTAATCACTGCACGTGCATCGAAAGAAATGAAATCTCCGACGGAAATGCCAAGCTTGAGTACGTCTTCTTTAGAAGATACCAGCTCATCAATACGTACTTCCATGTTCTCCTCTGATCGTTTGAAGTCACGAGCGTCTGGATATACGTGAACAGATGGATGGCTGGTTAAGATGGTTCCTGTATAAGTTTTGCCGCTGCGGGTATGGATCGTGCAATATTCATTCTCAATGCTGTGCATGGCGAAGCCGCCTACTGAGGTCAGTCGCAGTGTACCGTTAGCTTTAATCGAGCGTACCATGGCACCAAGTGTATCCACGTGAGCGCTGATGCCAATAGTACGAGAGGGATCTAGGCCCGGGACGTTAAGAATTACGCCGCCTTTTTCATTCCAGCTTAAAGGTATGTTCAGCGCAGCTGCTTCTTCAGCAACTAGTGTCATTACCTGTGCAGTGAAACCGCTTGGGCTGGGGGTATCGAGTAATTTTTTTAGGATGGAAAGTATGTAGTCTTCATTAGGTTGAATGGTAATCATTAGTTAAGCCCTCCTGTTAAGCCATCATTGTCTGTGTTAAAAGAATCCAGTGAAGTGTCGGCATCACGAAGCTTGGTAAGCTCAGCAGTTAAGCTTTTAATTTGCTTTTGTAGTTTGTATTGACGAAAAATGCCATAAGAGCCCACGATGATTCCGCCAATTAACGCGCAGCCAAGAATAACGAGTATAAGTGGTATATTAACCACATCAAAACCGAAATTGACTTGAACGGGATCAACGTTGATGACTGCGAATATGGCGGTTAGCAGCGCGAAGATTAGACCCGCAATTAGTGACCATTGAATTCTCATTGAATTCTTCCTCCTCAGGGGGATATAACAATATAAAATCCCCTGCCCAGATAGGGCAAGGGATTAATGTAATACTAAGCTCTCTGCCTTATTTGGTCAACTGTTCCATTTGCGCGATAACACTTTCGAACACACTCATCGCTTCGCGAATCGGCTCAGGAGACGACATGTCAACGCCTGCTTTTGACAAAATATTGATGGAGTAATCACTGCCACCGCTCTTCAGGAAGCCGAGGTAACGATCTACCGCCGGTTTGCCTTCTTCAAGGATTTGTTTGGCAAAGCTAGTCGCTGCCGAGAAGCCTGTTGCATATTTGTAAACATAGAAGCTGTTATAGAAATGCGGAATTCGTGCCCATTCCATCTCGATATCCTGATCTACAACCATTTCTTTGCCGTAGTATTTGACATTCAGGTCGTAGTAGATACTCGAAAGATCTTGTGGGGTAAGCGAATCGCCCTCTTCAACACGCTGATGAATGATCTTTTCGAATTCTGCGAACATCGTTTGCCGGAAAATCGTTGTCCGGAACTGATCGGCATAGTAGGTGAGCAGATACATTTTTTCCTTAGGATCTGTAGACTTTTTGAGTAGATAATCCATAAGCAAAGCTTCATTGGTAGTCGAGGCAACCTCTGCAAGGAAAATGGTATACTGTGCATCCCGATAGTTCAGAGCGTTGTCTGAAAAATAAGAGTGTAGAGCATGACCCATCTCATGTGCCAGAGTAAACATACTGTTCAGATTATCGTTATGGTTCAGCAGGACGTATGGGTGTGTGCCATAAGGGCCCCAGCTGTAAGCTCCAGAGCGTTTATTCTCGTTCTCATAGACATCAATCCAGCCATTGTCGTAGCCTTTTTGCAGCACATTCAGAT
The DNA here is from genome assembly GCF_038002845.1 of Paenibacillus sp. FSL F4-0122. Taxonomy (NCBI): domain Bacteria; kingdom Bacillati; phylum Bacillota; class Bacilli; order Caryophanales; family Paenibacillaceae; genus Paenibacillus; species Paenibacillus sp. FSL F4-0122. The sequence goes on along the minus strand of NZ_JBBODI010000001.1, from coordinate 6,953,313 downwards.
AATCTTCACCCAGCGGTTTGAGGCCTTCTTTGGTAATTTTCTTCGCTTCTTCGTACGTGATATCTAGCTTATATTCATCTACTAGTGGTGCAAATAGGTCATACATATGTAACTCATCCACACCAAGCAGCTTTTGACGCAACTTCATGTAACGGTGCATTAAAGGAAGACTCTCATGAATCGTATCGATCAGGTTGGTATATACCTCTTTTGGAATGTTATCACCGTAAAGAGACATTTCCATTACAGATGGATACTTGCGGACGTGTGAGAAAAAGACGTTTTTGTTCACATTGGCGCTAAGCGTTGCTGCGATGGTGTTTTTTTGCTTACGATAGGTGTCATAGACTGCTTTAAAAGCATTTCGGCGAACCTCGCGATCGGAGCTTTCCAAGAACTTGATATAGTTGCCGTGAGTCAGCTCGACCTCTTTGCCATCTTCATCTTTAATCTTAGGGAATTTCAGATCTGCGTTGTTCAGCATACTAAAAATGTTCTGAGGCGCTTGTGCTAGGTTTCCAACTTGGGCAAGCAGAGCTTCCTCAGCCTTGGACAATACATGCGCTTTCTCACGTTTCATCTCTTTTAAAGTGAAGGTGTAAGCGGACAGTTCAGGATCAGCAATAAATTGATCCAGCTTCTCAATAGGCAGTGCCAAGATTTCTGGGGTTACAAAAGAAAAGGCTTCGCCTGCTTCGATCCCAAGCTTCTTCGCTTTGGAGGACAAAGCTTGATATTCAGGATTAGCAGTGTCTTCATCCTGACGCATATGAGCATAGACAAAAAGTCGCTCAGTGGAGACTGACAGCTTGTCATCCAGCTCAAAACATTGTTTCACAGCTTCTGCGGAATCAAGTTTACCTTGGAAATCAGCAGCTTTTTTGATCAGTGATTTAGCTTCAGCATATTCTGCATCCCAATCCTTCTGAGAGGCAAATATATCTTCAAGCTTCCAACGATTCTCAGCAGGTACTTCACTTCTCTTCAATAATTGTTCCATAGAAACCCTCCTAGAATGATGAGATGTAGTAGGCATAATCTCCCTCGGCAATACTGTGGATGATATTTCACCCGGTAGCAAGCTGAGCACAAGTAGAAGAGGGATGGACTTGAGTGTAATAGGCATGACGTCCTCCTCTTTGAAAAGTAGAGTCAGCTTATTATGTCCTGCTAAGTCCTGATTATTAATATTTAGTCTTCTTTATATGGTAGTTATGCCAACAAGCTATAAATAACAAAGATGAAAGCAAACAGAATCATTACGACTGCAGCCATGGCCATGCCCCGCTTTAGTTTCGGCGGGACACGATCCTTGGTCATAATTAATACTGCGCCTAGACAGAGGACTAGGACAACATAAATCGTGAGATTTTCGTTATTCATTTCCTGTTATACCTGTTTGAAAGCTGCAATGATGTTTTTGTACTCTTCTTCATTGTCTTTATAAGATTCCTTGTTGAAGCGGTTATTCACCCATTGCATCATCGCTGGACGACTCAGGAAGGTATGTGTTTCTTCTCCCCATTGATCGGAAATTTCGCGGAGTACAATGTAGCGGCCTTGAACTTCTACCGTCATCATATTCCATTTGTCTGTTTTGTATATTTCATGTTTTTTGATCATTATCATTACCACCCTGGCGATTTTTGGCTTTTGGCTCAATGATAACGCACTGGAGAAGGGAAAAGCAAATTAAATCATATATTAAGGGTTGGGTTTGATTGATTTGAACAGAAGATTGCAGTATACTATAGTTATACGCCATATATGGCGGTTATTTTTAGGAGGTTGTTCAATTGAAAGGTACAGTAAAATGGTTTAACGCAGAAAAAGGTTATGGTTTTCTTCAAGTAGAAGGCGGCGAAGATGTATTCGTACACTTCTCAGCAATTCAAGGTGAAGGATTCAAGACTTTGGACGAAGGTCAAGAAGTAGAATTCGACATCACTGATGGTAGTCGTGGACCGCAAGCTGAAAACGTAGTAAAATTATAAGAAACAGCAGGACAGTTAAGCTGTCTGCTACAAATATATAATTTACTTGGCAAGCCCTTGCAAGAGTGGTTACCAACTTACAGAACACAGTTCTTTCGGGAACTGTGTTTTTTTACGCCCACTATAGAAGTTATCCAAAATGAAAAAGGTCGTTACACTCCAGTGAAGGGGAGTGCAACGACCTTTTTGTATTATGAAATAATACCAACCCTAATTATAGGGAGGCTTTTTTGTTCTTTTTTCTGAAATTATTGATCGGATCCAGGTTGGATTTCAATAAATGCTGTCCCAGAAACCCTGCAAAAGCGAGTAAGCTGAAACCCGTAGCCACTATATAAAAAATATAACGCCCCGCCTCTTGATAAATAATGCCGCCAAAGGTACCGCTAAGCAGCCCAGACGCACTTGACCAAACGACGGTGAAAATGGCAAGACCTGTTGCCCGAAGGCGATCCGGAATAATCCGGGTGATATAACGGACAGATGTTACATAAAAAACACCAAATGATATACTGTGCATGGCTTGAATGGCAATCATTGAGCCCGGATGATCCGCTAGGGACATCAAAAGAAAACGCAGAGCATACATCAGACTCCCCAAGGCCAGCAAGGGCAATTCTTTGAATTTGTCGCCGTATCTGCTGAGGATAAATAATACAGGGATCTCACTAAGAGCTGACGCGAGCAGTGCCCAGCCAATGATTTCCTCACCAGCGCCTAGTTGTTTTAGACTGATCGTCAGAAAGGCTTCGTTCATTCTATGGCCTAACGCGAGTACAAACACACAGCCGAAGAACCACAGCACCTCTTTTTGCAACAATATATCTTTAAGTCCATTTTTGCTATTATCAGCTTCAGCTGTGTCCTTATCTTGATTCGTTGTTTCTATAACAGCAGGTTTTTTAACATCCTTAAGTCCTAGGGTAATTAAAAGTGCAGCAATAATGATGATGATACATAGGGTCAAGCTCCAAGTAGAGCCCAATGCTCTTAATGCATAGCCAACGGTTAGAGCAAAGAAAGAATAGCCTAAGGAGCCAAAAACGCGAATGGTAATGAAGTTCCGTCCGTGTCTTTCGGCAACTTTGATAGCCATTGTATCGGCAAGCGGAAAAACTGGGTAATAGAAGAAGTAGAAGAAGGACAAAATAAGCATGACAGATGAAAATTCCGTCGCTCTGGCTAATAGAAGACCAGTTACTAATTGACCCGCAAGTAATATGAACATGATCTTTCGAATGGTGCCTAACTTATCGCTTATCATACTCCAGAATAGATTGGATAGGATGGAGATAAGGGGGCCGAGGGAATACAAGTAGCCTATCTGAGAACTGCTAAACCCTAAATGTGTGTAGAATAAAGGAAAGTATGATACTACAAGGACGCTGGTACCATATATGGTAAAGAGAAAGGAACGCAGCCAGTTTTGATCGCTGTAAAGGCTGCCGGTCCGTTTTGAAAACATGGATTGCACTCCTCCGAAATTGAAATATGCCTAGTATAGCATAAAGCAATGAGGAGATGTTTTTAAAAACTGCTGTATTTCTGAATCTTTCATGATTTTACGAAAGTGATTTTGTTGTTTGTACAAATACGCCTGATCATATTATAATAAGTGGTGATTTGGATAAGGAGACAACAATGTGGAGGCACTGTCATTGAGTGAATTAGAGCAAGGCCGTTACCTTAGCCCGCGTGGTCCACTGGGACTTATGAACAGGGTCTATAAGTACGTGCTGCCGGAAGTGAGAGAATGTCTCCATTTCTGGCGCCAAGATGCGAACGGGATTCCCGATCCCGAGCTCCGGAAGCAAGCACTTGCCAGCATTGAAACTAAAGAGTTTCATTGCATAGGCGGTGGTATTTATGCCGCCGGCAATTTATCGATGAAACATATACTGATTCCGCTAATTGTTGCTTATCAAACTATCAGTGATTATCTGGACAACTTATGTGATCGCAGTACTTCGCTTGATCCTGCAGATTTCAGGCTGCTGCATCAATCTATGCTGGATGCTATTGATCCAAATGCTGAGCCAGGTAATTATTATGCGCTTCGAAGTGAACAGAATGACGGCGGATATTTGTACAGGCTGGTTCGCAAATGCCAAGAGATGATTTCTTTGTTGCCAGGTTATTCCGCTGCTGCAGCGGAGATTCGAGAACTGGCTGTGCTCTATACAGATTTACAAGTGTATAAGCACATCCGCCCGGAACTCAGGGAAACAGCCCTGAAGGAGTGGTGGGAGGAACAGGGCAGTCGAGCACCACATCTGCAATGGAATGAATTTTCGGCTGCAACGGGATCAACGCTAGGTGTATTTATGTTATTTCTATCCGCATGTGATCCGAAGCTGAACCAAGCTTCTGCGGCTTCGATTCGAGCCGCGTATTTTCCGCATGTATGTGGTCTGCACATTATGCTGGATTATCTGATTGATCAGGAAGAGGACCGAGCAGGCGGTGATCTTAATTTCTGCAATTATTATGATGACACGGATACCATGCTGAGTCGGATCGCTGCAATGGTTGAGTGGGCCCGTAAGGATGTTCGTAATCTTCCAGAGTCTTCGATGCATCGTATGGTGATTGAGGGATTGCTGGCACTTTATTTATCTGATCCGAAAGTTAGCGAACAGCGGGAAGTTCGCTCTGTATCTAAAAGCCTGATGAAAGGCAGTCCGCTTACAAGACTGTTCTTCTTCGCTAACAGCCGTTGGATACGCAAACGCTTTTTGTAACCATGTCGCGAAGTTATTTTTATAAGAAGTATCAGGCTTCGCACAATTTTAAGGAGGAACAACAGAATGTCTAAAATTCAAAAAATCGCAGTATTGACTAGTGGTGGAGATTCACAGGGAATGAACGCCGCTGTTCGTGCGGTTGTAAGAAGCGCACTTTATTTCGGTATTGAGGTATTTGGGGTGCAACGTGGTTATCAAGGTCTGCTGAATCGCGATATCTTCCCAATGGATCTTCGCAGTGTAGGAGATATTATTCAACGTGGCGGTACTGTTCTGCAGTCTGCAAGATGTCTGGAGTTCACGAAACCGGAAGGACAGCAAAAAGGCGCGGATATCCTTAATGAACTGGGTATCGATGGTCTAGTAGTTATCGGTGGAGATGGTTCCTATAAAGGAGCTAACAAATTAAGTAAACTCGGTATCAAGACTATGGCTTTGCCAGGTACGATTGATAACGATATCTCCTTCACAGACTACACTATCGGGTTTGATACAGCGGTTGGCGTTGTTGTAGACGCTATTAACAAGTTGCGTGACACTATGTCCTCCCATGAACGTTCTTCGATTGTAGAGGTTATGGGACGCCACTGTGGCGATATCGCGCTGCATGCTGGACTGGCTTCCGGAGCAGAAACAATTCTTGTGCCGGAAATGCCGTATGATTTGAATGAAGTTGCTGACCGGATGCGCGATAATTTTATCAGAGGTAAACGTCACAGTATCGTAATTGTTGCCGAAGGCGTTGGCAAAGGTGAAGATGTGGCTCAAGCTCTGAAAGACCGTCATGCTTCTCTGGATGCACGTGTTACTGTACTCGGACATATCCAACGTGGTGGAACACCAACTCCTGGAGACCGGAATTTGGCTAGCCGTCTTGGCGATTTTGCCGTACGTAAGCTAATCGAAGGTGAATCCGACAAGGCTTGTGGTATCATCAAAGGTGAATTAACCCTTACGGATATTGATCTCGTTGTAAATACGAAAAAGGGCTTTGACCTGGAGCTGTACGAGCTGGCTTCCCGTCTTTCCCAATAATTAGCGACCCTATATATAAAAAGGAACAGCTGCGAGATTCGCACTGTTCCTTTTTTGTGTAATATGGATCGTTAACTCTGTGGTTGTTCCTGTGTGTATTGTGCGGCATAACGCCGTTGAACTTTGATAAGCCGAGACAATAGCAGGGTCGCACCGATGGCAAGACCGGTAATAAGACCAATTCAGTAGCCGAATGCTCCTAGATCTGTGTAAGTTGCAAGTACATAACCTGTAGGTAAGCCAATTACCCAATAGGCAATAAAACAAATGATAAAGGCTGGGTTAACATCCTTATATCCGCGAAGCGCACCTTGAGTAGGTGTAGCAATCGCATCTGAGATTTGAAAAAAGATTGCATAGATCAGGAAATGCTGAATTAACGAGATGACATCGGGTTCATCTGAATATAGACCAGCTACATGATTTCCGGCAAACAAGAGTAATAAAGCTGTGGCCAGCGAAAGGATTGCCGCCAGTCCGATACCCATTATGGCATATTGGCGTGCATCCTTTTGTCTGCCAGACCCCGTCTCGAAGCCGACGAGGATGGTAAGGCTGATGCAAATACTGAGCGGAATCATATAAAGTGTTGTTGCAAAATTGATTGCTGCCTGATGCGCGGCAATTGTTACGGTATCAAATCGGCTCATTAACAAGGTTACAGCGGAAAAGACAGCTGTTTCGAAAAAAATCGAGAAACCGATGGGTACTCCGATTTTGAGCAAATCTTTAATGCTGTTTAACGATATAAAATAGAACTTACGGAATAATCTGAGATTTACAAAGGCCTGAGAACGATATATGAACAGTAGAGCAACGGCAAATATAACCCAATAGGTAATAGCTGAAGCGACCCCAGCACCAACGCCCCCGAGACGAGGGAATCCGAAGTTCCCGAAGATGAGCAAATAGTTCAAACCTACATTTACAGGCAAAGCTATTAGTGTAATACACATGGATACGCGTGTTTGCCCTAAAGCGTCTATACAGCTACGAAGTACCGTATATCCAAACAGGGGGATAATTCCGAACGAAATAGCACTGAGAAAGCGGAAAGCAACATCTCTTACACCAGACTCCAAGTTCATAAAATTAAGAATAGGTGACAAGGCAAAGCTGCCAATTAGCAAGACGATGATCGAAACAATCAGTGACAGCCAAATACCTTGTGTGACTTGAAAGGCAACATCCTTATCCTTTTTGCTCCCGATGAGCTGTGAAACAATAGGTGTGATCCCCATAAGAATACCGCTGAGACCGGTTTGGATTGGAATCCAAAGACTAGTTCCTATCGCAACTCCTGCCAGATCGACGGTTCCGAATTTACCGGACATATTAGTATCAAAGAAGGTGATCGCGGATAAAGCAATTTGTGTAACAAGGATTGGGAATAAAATATGAAAAAATTGTCCTGCCTTTTGTTTTAAAGAGGTGGTCTGTATCATAATTCTGTGCCTCATTCTTTATGATTTTTCAAGGAATAGGTTAAATAGTTCAATAAGTTTCCGTTAAAAGACCCGGCAGACGCCGGGTCTTTAGCATACATATATCAGATCAGCTATAAATAATAAGGGCTGTATTCATTGTTTTTCGTAATCAACATCGGCAGTATAGCGATTGTTGGCGTTCCAGAGAAGGAACTCATCCACGTTCTCATCTTTTAAAGCGCGGATTTGATCTTCCACCTGTTTTTTACCATATTTCACATAATGACCACTTCCGAGCCAGCTTGCTGTAAAGTCTTGAATCCAAGGCCGAATAACGGGTTTATAGCTGCCCAGTGGATCAAGCTTCTTATGTGTGTCAACCATGGAACCTTTAATTGTAGCGTAAGGATCTAAGTCGGGCTCTTTCACGCCAAACCAGCCGGTTGAATAGTGACTTGGATAAACCATTGGACTGATAACATCCACATTCTTGGATATTTTAACAAAGTCTTGGCCAATACCCTCAGCAGGGGCAGATGCGGCATATCCAAAAATATCTACGGACACACGGACACCAAGTGGAGCTAGCTCTGCTTTGGCATATTTAACAAAATTAGATACGATTTCTACGCGTGAATCACTGGTTTTAGTGTATTTAAGGGTTTCAGCGCGTTTTTCGAATCCTTCCGGAAAACGAACATAGTCGAACTGAATTTCTTTGAAGCCGAGCTTAACAGCTTCCTTGGCGATATCCACATTGTATTTCCACACATCTTCATTATAAGGATTAACAAAGCTGTCGCCGCCCTTATTCTTCCATACAGTGCCGTCAGTATTAACAAAAGACATCTGCGGGTTCTTCTTGGCAAGAATAGAATCTTTAAAAACAACAATCCGGGCGATAGGATAAACATCATGTTTCTTCAAACGTTCCATTAACTTATTGATATCTCCAATAAAAGGCTGAGGGTTACCGAGCTTCTGGAGGTCGGCATTATCGGTCTTATACGTGATATAACCCGCATCGTCCTTAATGTCTATAACCATTGAGTTAAGTTCGGTTTGGTCAAGCAATGTAAGCAGCTTTTCCATTCGTTCCCCACCAGCACTGTAGGCGGTAACATAAATGCCTTTTACTTTGGGTGCGTCTGGTTGTGGATCGGTGTGTAACATACTTTCTGAGTTTGTTGCTTCAGGTGAAGCGCTTGGAGCTGGAGTTGCTACATTCGAATTGTTGTTTTGTTGTGCAATGATGGGGGGATTCATGGCGGACTTCAAGGCGATCGCCACTTCAGCGTCATGTTGATTCTGTTGTACGCCTACGCTTCCCAAGGCCATCATCAGTAGAGCCCAGGTGATGTTCATTTGTTTTTCTCTCCCTTTATGTACTTTCCCCTAAATTATATAGGAACGGTTGCTCCCAAAAAGAACAGTGTTGTAACAATATTAGCTCAGATTGGGAATAAAAAACCGCCTTTGTTGTTTATAAACGAGATGTATGGATTCGAAACGGTATGAAAAAAGTAAATGCCGCCTTAAATCGGCAACAGGGCCGAACCCAAGGCGGCAACTATCAAGACTTCTCTTGCGGCTTGCTCATTGAAGATACGCAGAATTCTGATGTTCACAGATGCTGTAATGGATAATATCCATGGCATCTGCAGGTTCCAGAATACTTAGCCCGTCTCGCAGAACGATTACTGAATTTAATTCGTCCTGTTTGAGAAACGGCATCATATCAGGATACCACCTCATGACGATTGCTGACAGTTTTACCGTTTCCATTTCCACAAAAATCACCCTTTCCTTTTTCGATAGTTCTGAATAGATTCAGTGTTCATCGGAAAACGAAGTGCTTTGGAAAAAAGAGGGGTAAATCTCAATCTTTATGAAATTGTTAGGGTTCTGCGTGTGTATAATATATCATAATTCTGAGGTTGGTGCATTTTCCAATACTAGGAATTTTTATTTCCTCATTTTGTCTTTCCGGAAGGAACCCATAACACCAACTGTTTCAACAATATTTACAAAAGCTTGAGGATCTGTCGTGCGGATGATACGTTGCAGCTCTGCAAGTTCGTAGCGGGTTGTTACCGTCATTAGCATGTCCTTTTCAACGTGAGAATAAGCACCTTCTGTTTTAATCTTTGTGACACCTCGTTGAAGGCCTATTAGATGTTGCAGTAATTCATCTGTACGGTTTGTTACAATATATACGGTTACCTTTAAGTGGCTGATATGAATCATATCCAACACTTTACCTGTTACATATATAGATACCATTGATGAAAGTGCTAAATTCCAGTTCTGGTCAAGATAAGCGGCCGCCAGGATAACAAGTCCATTTAAACTTACTACTACATTGCCGACCGGGAAATCTCGGTATTTAGTGATAATTGAACCCAAGATGTCAAAACCTCCGGAAGAACCTCCTGCACGGAAGGAGATACCACAGCCAATCCCAACGAGAACTCCGCCAAACACAGAGGACAGCAGCATATCTGTAGCCACCAGATGCTCGGGAATCACTGTTAAGAACCAGGTTGTAAACACAACGGACAACATGCTCATAATAATAAATCTCCGGCCTAACTGGAACCAGCCTGCAGCCAGCAGAGGAATATTAAAGAGCAAGTATAGGAGGCTTATGTTTAATGGAGTGAAATAACCCACTAACATGGAAAGCCCAGATACACCACCACTTAGTAAACGGTGTGGAATTAAAAATAGATTAAATCCACTGGCGATCAGTGCTGCCCCTAAAAAAACAACCAAACAATTCAAAATCTGTCTTAACAAGTAAATCCACCCTTATATATATATTTAAAAAAATAAAACATGAAAGCAATGAAAAGAAAGGAACCCACTGGTATTCTCACATGTGTTTGTGATATAATGTATAGGATATTCTTGAGTAGAACGTTACAATGGTATTTTTGCATTGCATCGGATGTAAAGCTACAGTTGCTCAGGTACAACAAGGTACCTGATGATTAGGGAGGCTTTTCGTCCCAAAAGCGCTATATCATGCAGAAAATAGAGCATGATTGGACAGCCTATAAATGTGTTTACCGCTACTTAAGAATACAGACAAGCATGTGGAATGTCCACTGTATAGAAGGAGCATGAATAATTTGAAAACATTCGCAGAATTTGGCTTGGAGCCAAAAGTGCTACAAGCAATCACAGAGTTAGGATTTGAGGAGGCAACACCGATACAGGAACAGTCGATCCCATTAGCATTGACTGGGTCGGATCTGATCGGTCAAGCTCAGACTGGTACAGGTAAGACTGCTGCTTTTGGTATCCCCCTCATTTCGAAGATTAACCGTGAAGACGAAAAAATCTTGGCCCTTATTATGGCACCAACACGTGAGTTGGCCATCCAAGTGTCAGAAGAAATTGGCAAACTAAGCCGTTTCAAAGGTCTTCGCTCGTTGGCGATTTATGGCGGACAGGATATTGGACGTCAAATCCGTGGATTGAAAAAGAAACCACAAATCATTATTGGTACACCTGGTCGTTTGCTCGATCACATCAACCGTAAAACGATCCGTTTGGATGATGTTCAAACCGTTGTATTGGATGAAGCAGATGAAATGCTGGATATGGGCTTTATGGAAGATATTCAGACTATCCTGAAGCTCGTTCCTGTAGAACGTCAAACCATGTTGTTCTCTGCTACAATGCCACCAAACATTCAACGCCTAGCTCAACAATTTCTTAACAACCCGCAACATGTCTCCGTTATTCCGAAACAAATCAGTGCCCCACTGATTGATCAAGCTTATGTGGAAGTGCCTGAGCGTCAAAAGTTTGAAGCTCTTAGTCGTTTGATTGATATGGAATCACCTGAATTAGCTATCGTATTCGGACGTACTAAGCGCCGGGTTGATGAGCTTGCTGAAGCTTTGCAAAAACGCGGATATTCTGCTGATGGATTGCATGGTGACTTGTCACAGAACCAACGTGATGCTGTAATGCGTAAATTCCGTGATGGCAGCATTGACGTGCTGGTAGCTACTGACGTAGCGGCACGTGGTCTGGACGTATCCGGCGTAACTCACGTAATTAACTTTGACTTGCCACAAGATCCTGAAAGCTATGTACACCGTATTGGTCGTACAGGACGCGCAGGTAAAGAAGGTACGGCTTGGTCATTCGTTACTCCACGCGAAATTGATCACCTGCATTTGATCGAACGTGTTACTCGTCACCGGATTACTCGTAAACCTTTGCCAACAATGGCTGAAGCTATTGAAGGTAAACAACGCGTTACTGCTGAGCGTTTGCTTGAAGTGGTAGAAAGTGGAGAGTTGAACGAGTACAAAGGAATTTCTATTCAATTGCTTGAGCAATATGATTCCGTACAATTGTTGTCCGCAGCTATGAAGCTTCTCACTGGCGACAAGAAGGATTCCGCAATTGAATTGACTCCTGAAGATCCAATTCGTGCTAAACGTCGTGGTGGCAAAAACGATATCCGCAGTGGCCGTAAACCTAATGGTGGTTATGGCGGAAACCGTGGTACTTCCGGTGGCAGCGGTAGCGGTGGCGGATACCGTGGTAACCGTGATAATAACGGTGGCGGTAGTCGTGGTGGCTATAGCAGCGGTGGCAGCAACTACGGTAGCGGCAGTGGCGGCTATGGCGGTGGCTATAAAGGCAACCGTGATGGCGCACCAGCTCGTGACGGTGGTGCAAACCGCAGCGCAGAGCGTAAACCATACACTCGTCCAAGCAGCACGAGCACTCGTCCTGCAAAACGTGAAGATTTCGATAATTAATACTTCGTCAAGATACCAAAGAAGACGAGATGCCGCATTGCGGTTCTCGTCTTCTTTTTGCTGAAATATAAGGATGTTTGGTGAATTGTTATGTCCTTAGTAGGGCGCGAATTTGTTTTGTGTGATATTAGTATCCGAATGTACGAGTGATGATAACGAGCAAGATAAACAATACGAGGATCGTGCCTGTAGAAGTCCAACCGCCGAAGCCAACAGGTGTAGACATGAGATAACCTCCTTTAGAATGTGGGGATTTTGGTATTTCTTATGGTTACAATCCTAATATATGGACTATAAAGGCTTTACGTATAGACGATAGTCTATAATTCAGAAAGTTGGGCTATGGAAATGAGGAGGTCAAATGAGGTATAGTTAAGATATGTAGTATGTAAGAGACAGAGGAGGAAGGGAATTGGAGTTTAAAGGAGCAATGGGCGGCTTATACCGCGTGACAGAATGGATTTCACGTATCGCAGGCAGTAATATCTTATGGGCACTATGTTCCGCCCCGTTTTTGTTTTTTGGTGTTTTAAAGATGATTATGTTAGGGACAGGCGCAGGTGGAGCGAACGAGCAAATTACATTGAACTGGGCAATGGGGATTTTAGCGCCCTTTACGGTGTTTCCAGCTTCAGCCGCTTTATTTACCGTAGTGCGTAAATGGGTAATGGGGAATACGGATGTAGGAACTTTTCGTACATTTTTTCAGGGGTATAAAGAGAACTATGTAAAAAGTATGCTCGGAGGAGTTATCTATACATTGATGTTCGTTGTTATGTACGTTGATGTAACAGTTTACATGACACAAATGCCTAACTTCAGAATTGTTGGTATTTTGATGTTGGTGCTGATGATACTTTTGTCGGTATCCATGTTTAACTTCTTTTCCATTGTGGTTCATTACCAAATGGGCTTCAAGCAAGTGATGACCAATTCTATATTGCTGACTATAGCACGCCCAATTCGTGTGTTCTCTACATTGATTGCAGCCGCAGTTCTTGTTTATATCGGTCTTAGATATCCGGCTCTTTATTTCATTTGTATTCCAACGTTGATTGCAATGGCGGCCTTCTTTAACTTCTACGCTACTTATAATAAGCTACAGCTGCAAGTAGAAAAGAAGAAGCTGAAAGAGCAGGAAGAAGCAGAAGCAGCAGCATTGAACAATCGGAATGAATATGACGACGATGACGACGATGATGATGACTACGAGGATGAAATTGATGAAAAGGACACCAAACGCATTTAACAAAAAACTGGATTAGCGTTGGATATTTCCAGGTAATTAATTCCTGTGTAAAAATAAAGCGCATACAGGTTTACTTTTTCGTTAAAACGCAATATAATAATAACAAATCCTGCGATGTACGTTACGGTTACTCGTTGTTTTGAACCAATGATAATGTCTTGGGAGATCTACACGAAGCGCAGCTGAACCGCCCTGTCTATATGACTTGGGGAATTCAAAAACGTTTTCTGCGATCACCCACCTGCTCTAGCAGGTTCAGAAGACACTGTAGCCGGACGGCATAAGCGGGTTTTCTCTTGTTTAAGCCAAGGCGCCCTGTTTCCCGTGAATAATGGGAGCGGGCGCTTTTTTGTATGTCTGGAATAAAGGGAAAGTGAGTTATACCCTTTTGTTCCTGAGACAAGAGTGTTACACTTAGAATAATGAACTTGGGATTTGTAGAGGGGGAAGAATTTTGTCGTTAAAAAGAACCTTGGTTGGCTTATTCCGCAGTCATGATGGAACAAGCGACCGCGCCAAAGATCCGACATTAAAAACGCGTTATTACAATCTAACTAAAGACAAAGCATGGGAAGAAGTTTCATCGACTTTAAAGAAAGTTCCTGGATTTAAGGTGCTTCACGAAGTGGAGTCTGTAGGTGAGATTACTCTTGAGAAGAGAACGGCATTTGGCCGTACGCTGGACATTACGGTATCGGTGCTTAATACGACGCCTGTTCGTTGTGGTGTAGATATGTATTCTGCATCTAGAGGTTCACTTGGTGATCTCGGGGCGAATTACCGTGTGATTCAACGCTTGTATGCATCTTTGGACAAAAAATTAGGAAAATACAAAGCAGACTGATTTTTAGAGGCCCGTCAAACCCTTCTTGCTTAGGGATAGTATGAATGCGTTTACGTAAACGGTGAGCTGCTCAGTGTGTTATCGATAAATCTTTCTATTACAAAAAAAGCGGGAGAAGGATGGACCTTCTGCCGCTTTTTTAACAGAGATTATTAAGTATTGTTGTAATAACCGCTACTGATTGGAGAATTAGAGCAGCTTCTTCACAGCAGCAATAGCATCTTCATAGTTAGGGTGCTCGGTCATTTCACTCAAATATTCAACATATACGATCTTGTCGTTCTTATCCAGAACAAAAATGGAGCGCATATCTAAGCGGAATTCTTTAATCAGCACACCATAGGCTTGTCCGAATGAGGTTGCTTTGTGATCGGATAGAGTAATAACTCGATCGATGCCGGCAGCACCGCACCAGCGAGCTTGGGCAAACGGCAGGTCCGTGCTTACAGTGAGAATTACCACATCGTCACCAAGCTCTGCGGCTTCACTGTTGAACCGGCGGGTCTGTGCGTCACATACCCCGGTATCAAGAGAAGGGACAACACTGATCAGCTTGATTTTACCGGCATAATCACTTAGAGACACGTCTTCCAGGAGATTTTTGCTCAGAACAAAATCGGGTGCAGGATCACCAGTTGTTAGCTTAGGTCCTACGAGAGTGATGGGGTTGCCTTTAAAAGTAGCTACGCCTGTTTTTTCTTGCGTCATATCCTTGTTTTCCTCCTCGAATTATAATATTGGATTCTTACTGCCACAATAAATTATAATCTTAATAGCAGGAAGATGTCCAACCGGACAAGATATATATGTAAAGGGATGGGTGTTATGATATTTATTCGGTACGAAAATTGGAAAAGTTATGTCCGGTATTATCCGGTAACCTGTCTGCTCATATTGGCCAATGTGATCATGTTTATCCTGATGGCAGTTAACGGAGGATCAACAAATATTCAAACGCTTGTTGATTTTGGTGCTATAGTTGATGTGAGTCCGTACAAAGAGGAACTGTGGCGCTATCTGGCCGCTATTTTTTTACATAATGGGTTTTCCCATCTGTTCTTTAATTGCTTCGCTCTCCTGGTGTTTGCACCGCCTCTGGAGCGATTGCTGGGCTGGTGGCGTTATGCGCTGCTCTATCTGGTGGGCGGATTTCTGGCAAATGTGCTTACAATTGCGATTAGTGCTCGCTCAGTAGTAGAGTTTGGTACGGTCTCGGTTGGTGCTTCTGGAGCAATCTACGCCATTTATGGTGCATTTTTATACATTGCAGTTATTCAACGGGCCATGATGGATGAGGGCTCGCGTAAAACTTTATATGGATTGTTAATAATCGGGATCATTATGTCGTTTGCTACACCGAATGTGAATTGGGTTGCGCATCTCGGAGGTTTGGTTTCTGGCTTTTTCGTATATGGGCTAATTATTCGTATATTCAAAAAAAGCCTAAGACAGGGGCGATGATGGAGTGGAGCTAAGACAGCTGCAATATTTTTTAAAGGTAGCTCAAAAAGAACACGTAACAAGAGCGGCAGAAGAGCTTCATGTAGCGCAGTCTGCGGTAAGCCGTCAGATTCATCAGCTGGAGCAAGAGCTTGGGGTTGATCTATTCATGCAAAAAGGGCGCAATCTGCAGCTTACGCCTGTTGGACAGCTCTTTTGCAAGAAGGTTGAGAGTATCCTTAAAGAGTTGGAGCATTCGGTAAATGAGGTGCATGAATTTCTGGATCCTGAGCGTGGAGAGATTCGGATCGGATTCCCGCATAGTCTTGGCACACATCTCATCCCGACTATCGTTGCAGATTTTCGTAAATATTATCCTCATGTCAAATTTCGTTTTAAACAAGGATCTTACCCTTCTTTGATAAAAGACGTATTGTCTGGAGAAGTGGATTTAACTTTCATTTCGCCTTTTCCGGAGAATGATGAGCATGTCTCGGGGGATATTGTAATGACTGAAGAGTTGTTTGCGATTCTTCCGCAGAATCACAGGTTGGCAGGAGAGTCTGAGATCCGGTTGGAACAGCTGCAAAAAGAGAAGTTTGTTCTATTCAGCCAAGGCTATTCGTTAAGACCTATCGTTTGGCAAGCTTGCTTGCAGGCGGGATTTCAACCGCAGATTGCATTTGAAGGCGGAGAGACCGATACCATTCGTGGTTTGGTGGCCGCAGGGATGGGTGTAAGCCTGCTTCCGGAGATGGCGTTCTATCAGACGAATCCTCTTCAACCAGCTCAGGTGAGGGTTGTGGAGCCTGCGGTGACGAGAACGGTTGGCTTGATCTACCGTACAGATAGTAAATTGCCGCTGGTGGCACGTTCCTTTCGGACTTTTTTAATCTCCTACTTTAAAGCTAGACAAAATAATACCCCGGTCGGCTCTTAGCCTTCCGGGGTTTTTGTTGTTTAGAGGTATGCGATATTAGTCGCGGTTGCCTAAAAAGACGGTGATTAAGCGAAGCAGTTCAAGCAAGGATACTAGAGCAGCGGCAACATAAGTTAATGCAGCGGCGTTGAGAACCTTTGCTACTCCGCGTTCTTCTTCGTTACGGATGAAACCTTGTTCTACCATGACCTGACGAGCCCGGTTACTGGCGTTGAATTCTACAGGCAGGGTTACGAGCTGGAATGCAACAGCAGCTGAGAAGAAAATGATACCCAAGCCTATAAGATTAAAGTAACCGAAGATGAAACCTGCCATCAGCATGAAAGGCGCGACACCTGATGCGAAATTAACTACCGGGAACATCCGGTGACGAAGTGTCAACATAGGGTAACTTACTTTATGCTGAATCGCGTGGCCTACTTCGTGACAAGCGACAGAGATTGCAGAGATGGAGCTTTCATAATACACAGGCTCTGATAAGCGTACAACCCTGTGGATGGGGTCATAATGGTCTGAAAGTGTGCCTCTTACAGGTTCAATCGGAACATCGTGTAAGCCATTGGCGTCGAGCATACGTCTAGCTGCTTCATATCCAGTCAGGCCGTTCGAATTAGCTACCTTCGACCATTTGCTGAAGGTTCCTTTAACTCTAAACTGTGCCCACAATGAGAAAAGAAAGGCAATAATTACTAACAGGTACATAAACATAGGTGCATTCCTCCACTGTATTGTAAATATGGTATTTACATTGGCGGTCCTTGCGTAAGCAATAGCCGGATCGCTTCCATGCAGGCTAATCCCTGAGGGAGCAGATTTGAAAGTACGCGACTGGCCTGTCCTGGCTTCAAACCACTTATAAGAGGTTCAAGGGCTTTTACTTCCCGTTCTAGCCGCTGCATTTGCTGCTCTAACTCGACTAATTTATCAGAGACGTCGGTTTCTGGTGTTGCCTCATTCCATTTGCCTAGCATAGATTTGATTTCTTCCAATGAATACTTGTCATGCTTTAATTGAGTAATACGTTCTAAAGCAGCCAAGGTTTCATGGCTGTATAGCCGATAATTTTTGGTGCTTCTAGATTCCGGGGAGATTAATCCCAGTTTCGTGTAATAATCAATAGTTCGTTCACTAATGTGAGCAGCCTTAGCTAATTCTCCAATTCGATACAAAATCATATCCCCATTTAATCTCGCCTCACTAATTGAATACGACTGCCGATAAGTGGCGGTCATCTTCTAAATTGATGGTTTCTTATGCTATCTGTAATGATAACAAACTGGAAACCATACAGTCAAACGTCATACTTTCATAAAGTATATGCAGCAAAGAAGGGTTAATTCATGAACGGTGATCTGTAGTTTCTATACAATACACTCAAACTCAAAGGGATATCAAATTTGAAGAATGATTGGGGATGAAAACTATAAGTTACCCCAATACATAACATTAAATGTTATGTATTTTGTGATTTTGGTAAAAGATGCGTTCAATAATTAGGTAATATATAGGTAATATAAATGAGATTGTACACGTAGTTATTTTAATGAAAATGCAGCTAGAATCAGGCCTTTAGGACCTCTAGTCCATTAGTACTGTGAAAATTTCGTGTGCTCAAATAAAATAAAATAAAAACATTCCCAAAATAGTCTTGTCAATTTACCTGACTTCTGATTATAATGACATTAAGAGTTTCACGCTTTGTTAGAAAATATAACATTGGGGAGTGGGGTAAAAATGAAAAAGAAATGGTTGATGATGTTACTGGCCATGATTACACTGATGATTTATCCGGTAAGTGCTTTTGCAGCGGACGGTCCGACGAACGTTGACTTACAAGTCGGATTGGACACAGCGTTTACCTTCCTGGCATTCATTTTAGTATTCTTTATGCAAGCAGGGTTTGCAATGCTCGAAGCGGGTTCGGTTCGGATGAAGAATGCAGGGCACGTAGCAGGTAAGACAGTACTCACCCTGGCTATCGCAAGTCTTTGCTTCTGGGCTAT
Organism: Paenibacillus sp. FSL F4-0122; assembly: GCF_038002845.1. Taxonomy (NCBI): domain Bacteria; kingdom Bacillati; phylum Bacillota; class Bacilli; order Caryophanales; family Paenibacillaceae; genus Paenibacillus; species Paenibacillus sp. FSL F4-0122. Next base: position 6,934,850 of record NZ_JBBODI010000001.1, on the reverse strand, counting down.
CGGCTTTGGACTTGGTTTCGGTAACGGCAATGGCTTCTTCGGTACTACAGGCTTCTTGTACGGAGGAGATTCAACCGCAGCTTCTTTTGAATCACTTGCATTTTCTGATGTTACTTTAAATGTTAAATTCTTATTCCAAATGGCCTTTGCAGCAGTTTCCTTGGCTATCGTATCTGGTGGTATGGCAGAACGTGCGAAGCTAAGTGTGTATATCATTTTCGGAATTTTGTTCTCCGTCGTAATTTATCCAGTTGTAGCTCACTGGGTATGGGGCGGTGGCTGGTTGGCTGAGCTGGGAATGCAAGATTATGCAGGTTCCACAGTTGTCCATCTTACAGGTGCAACGGCAGCAGTGGTAGCAACCATATTGCTTAAGCCTCGGCTTGGTAAGTTTAATAAAGAAGGAAAACCAGTGATTATTCCAGGTCATAACCAAGTATTTACTGTACTCGGTGTTATTATCCTCTGGTTTGGTTGGTTCGGATTCAATCCAGGTAGTGCTTTGTCCCCAATGGGCGGTTTCTTCGGTCACGTAGCCCTAACAACGAACATCGCAGCAGCAGCAGGTGGTTTGGCGGCATTGATTGCTTCTTGGTTGTACTTTGGTAAGTCTGATATTCCAGCAATGCTGAATGGTGTTCTGGCTGCATTGGTTGCAATCACAGGAGCGTGTGCTTTCGTTGATCCATGGGCAGCAATCATTATTGGTTTTGTAGCCGGTGCTTTTACATTCATGACTTCCCAATGGCTGGAACGTGCAGGGCTTGATGATCCAATCTATGCTTTCTCGGTGCATGGTATTGCGGGGATGTGGGGTGCAGTTTCAACGGGTCTGTTCGCTGTACCTGAGCTTATTACTAAAGGCGGCTTGGTAGGTGAAGCTGGGTTGTTCTACGGTGGCGGTTTCCATCAACTAGGGGTTCAAGTGCTGGGTGTGGTTGGAACATTTGTTTTCGTAGCCGTTCTTTCTTTCATCATCTTATATGTAATGAAGGTAACTATCGGACTTCGTGTTACAGAAGAAGAAGAATTGATGGGTCTGGATATCAGTGAGCATGGTACTTACGGATACCCTGAACAAATGAAATTGATCGCAGATTCGGAATCCAAAACCCTTAAACAATAATATTTCACCTCGGACAGGGAGGCGGACCGTGTGGCATCGATGGAGTTAACAGATGAGTATAATGAAGAAAGCTTTAGGACCATCGTATTGGCCGGTTCGTCAGAGGAGCTTAGGGAGAGGCGTGTTGCCTGTCAAAAAGTACTTCTCGAACAGTTGAATGTTATTCCTATAGAGGAATGGATGTTCCGTGTGAATACTATGCATGATCTTATTGCCCAAACCGCAGTACTCATATGTGAGGCGCAGTTGAAAGAGGCGGGCTATGGCCCGCCTCCCTGTGCCTATTCCTTTATTGTGTTTGGCAGCAGTGGGAGGCAGGAGGCAACGCTTTGGAGCGATCAGGATAATGGCCTGATAGTCGAAGGAGAGCCTGATGGGGAAAAAAATCGCTATTTCGAATTTTTCGGAACTTTGTTATCCGATATGCTTGAAGAAGTAGGGTATGAGAAATGTGCGGGGAAGGTGATGTGCTCCCAAGTTATGTGGCGTAAGACATTATCTGAATGGATAGAGCAGCTTGATAGCTGGAGAAATCAGTTGGAATGGGAGCCGATCCGGTATCTTATTATCTCTTCTGATATGCGTCATGTGGCAGGAAGCGTGGAGTTATCAGCGAAGTGGCAAGAAGCTTTCTATGAAGGCTTTCCGGACAATGAGCAGCTGTCTAATGCTGTTCTTCGCAATACAGTACGCCATAAAGCGACTTTGAATTTACTGGGACAGGTGTTAACAGAGCGGTTTGGTGATTATGCAGGCGGATTTGATGTTAAGTATGGGGTCTATATTCCGTTAGTGAACATTGTTAGACGGTTGTCCTTACTACATGGCATTAGAGCTGGCTCGACATTAGAGCGGATTGAAGCGCTTGATAGGCTTGGGAAATATCAACATTTAGAGGATATTCGCAGAGCTTTCTTATTAGCAATGCGGTTGCGAGTGAACACGCCATATAGTGTTCAGGATGGATTGTTAATCAGCAGTGATTATGTAGCTGAGAGTGAATTGAAGAATAAGCAGCTGCTGTCTGAGCTGCGTGAAAGCCTGCTGCTTGTCAGACGCCTTCACCGGGCGCTGCAGCGTCAGCTCCGCTCAGCGGAAAGGTGGCGGTCATGAGGGAGCCGAACAAAAGCGGAGGATTCTGGAGTAATCTAAGACAAGGTGGAATGCCCTCGGCTATCGCTTCGATGAGAGGTGGGGAAACTGCGCAACAGACTGCGCAGCAAATGGCCTTTATTCGATCTTTGATGCGAGAGAAGCGGCGTCCTGAGGTCCTGCATACCCCATTGTCTGAACTAGAGACAGTGATCTTTGATTTAGAGACGACAGGCTTTTCCCATCAGCATGGGGATGAGATTATGTCTTTTGGAGCCGTCAAGGTTGTTGGAGAGCAGATTAAAGAAGAAGAATGCTTTTATACACTGGTGAACTGTCAGACGGCTATTCCGGAGGATATTACAAGGCTGACTGGGATTACGGAAGAAATGACACAATCCGCTCCCTCCTTAATGGATGGTCTTCATAATTTTATGTCCTTTGTAGGTCAGAATGTGCTGGTGGCACATGCAAGCTCACATGATAAGGCTTTTCTTAATGCTGCTTTATGGAAAACCTCTAAAGTTCAGCTTACACACCGTGTGCTGGACACGATGATGTTAGCGCGTTGGCTTGAGCCACAACGAAGTAATTATTCGCTGGATGAGCTGCTATATGTGCACGAAATTCCGATTCATAGCCGTCATCATGCCTTGGAAGACGCAAAGATGACAGCGCAGCTGTGGGTGATCTACCTTCGGGAAATTTCGGAGCGCGGCCAAGTGGATACCTTGGGAGATCTCTATGCTTATTTAAGTAGAACGTGAAGCGGGGCTTGGGATAAACCGCGGGACAAATTACCGTGGTCATCAGGCAAACGCTCAATATAAAATCCGTTCAGAATTGGATTGCCGCTGTCTTTGGTGTTGGGAGAACCTATAAGATAGAGGGCAAACTCAGGTCCTAGTGCTGTTAATCCTTTATAATCGGCAACTGAAGGGATAGGTGCTGAATGTGGGTGGGAATGAAATAGACCGATGATTGTCGGTTCGTTGTAAAGAACATTAATCCACTCTTCGGGGTGGGGAGTGAAGGTGTGCAGCGGGTCTGGCGCTACGTTGCGCAAGGGTACGTAAGTATCAATGAGCATGCCACCCGCTGCGGCAGCACCCAGCAGGACTCCGCATGCTTCATGCGGATAACAGGACAGCAGGTGCTTCCCCAGTGCTTGCTGTACGGAATATTTCAGTCTTATTGGCTGGACATTTCCCTGGAATGCTGCCATTTGTTCACCCCTCTCTCTTCTTTAGGGTTTCGTCGCAGACGAAACCCTCTTTTTTATTATAAAAGTATATATTATTGTGTAAAATATGAATGGTTTGAAATTTAACCTAATGAGGGTACAATAGTAGAAAACTATTCCAATTGTAAAGGAACAGATGACTATGAAAGCAAGTAACAAATTAAATATAACAGTGTTGCTCATAGTTGTATGTGTTGCTGTGTTTGCGGTGTGGCATAATCGTGAGCCAAAAGCAGAAGCTGTGCTTGCGCAGCAAAATGAGCTGCCGATGAAGAGTGGACCTAAGGCTGGACTGCGTGCACCTTCGTTTTCACTTCAGGGAACAGATGGGACTACCTATGTTGTTGATGGCCCCAGAGATAAAGCGGTAATCCTTAATTTCTGGGCTTCATGGTGTGATCCCTGCCAGCAGGAAGCTCCTGAACTTAATACCATGGCCACTAAGTATAAGGATGTTCTAGATATTTACGGTATTAATGTGAGCAGTCAGGATTATAAACCCAATGCTGAACGTTTTATCAAGAAATACGGTCTTGTGTTTCCGGTTATGTTTGATGTAAAAGATGAGGTGTACAGCAAATATAATGGAGCTGTTTTTCCCACCAATGTGCTCATTGATAAGAATGGAGTGATCTCCGAGATTATTTTAGGTATTCTTAGCCCTGAAGAGTTGGAAAAGAAAATAATCAAGCTTACCGAATCATGAAGCGGGCTGTCCATATAAGAGACAGATCTGCTTTTTTCTCCAAACAGCAAAAGTCTAAAGATCAGCGATTCTTCTTATTGGAGGATCGCTGATCTGCGTTTTTGGTCATACGCGATTTGCTTTAGTGGACCACAAGCATTAATTTCACTATACCGTGGAGCAGAAATGGCTGGAACCCCGAAGGAAGCCGCGTTAGAACAATTAGGGAATTTCTCCCCATAAATTTGAGATCTCGGGTCATTCAACGAATAATTAGGGGAAATATCCCTCTAATTTAGCTGTTTTGGTAAAAAATAATGAAATTACCCTAATTTTTAGGGAGGAATTCCCTGTTTCTGTTTATTTATAGCAAATATCGGCTATTTTCAGGGAGTTTTTCCCCAATTACTCTACCTCGCCACGAACCCGCACTCGCATCCCCCACATCCCGCACCCGAACTCGCACCCCATGCATCCCGTACATCCCTCAACGCCCACTGCACACTGCCCACCACCCATAGTCTATGGGCTAAAGTAATAGTCCGTTATTTAGCCTATTTAATAAAAAAGAAGCTGCCCTATAAGTAGAATTCGCTACTATTGGGAAGCTTCTTTTTTTGTCTTACAAAAGTCTATAAGTGATCAATTAATGATTGACCAGGCCTCTAGGTTCATTGCTGGTTGTCTTCTCATTCTCCAATGAGAGCTCATTGAGAAGCGCGTAGCGCATACTGTCAACAAGTGCCTCCCAGCTGGCTTCAATTACGTTACTGGAGACACCAACCGTACTCCAGGTGTCTGTGAAGTTCTTGGATTCAATCAATACCCTTACCTTCGCTGCAGTCTGATCCTGTTCATCTATTACACGGACTTTATAGTCGGATAGATGCATTTCCTTTAATTGTGGAAAATAGGTCTGTAATGCTTTACGAAGCGCGTTATCGAGTGCGTTGACTGGACCGTTACCTTCAGCAGCAGTATAAAGATTCTCACTGCCAACTTTCAGTTTAACGAACGCTTCAGATACTACTGGATGTTCTGCGGTTTTCTCAACTAACATCTTGAAGGATTCAAAGGTAAAGGTTTCATTCATCTCGCCGGTAGCTTCCCGAAGGAGTAGCTCCAGTGAGGCATCGGCACCTTCAAATTGATAACCTTGATGTTCCATCGTTTTAATCTTCTCGATCACCCGGCGAGCCTGCTCGCTGCTTGGATCCAGATTTAAACCCATATCCTGCGCTTTGGAGAGTACATTGCTCTGTCCAGCCAGTTCGGAGACCAGCACACGCTGCTTGTTCCCGACAAGCTCAGGAGCGATATGCTCATAGGTCCGTGAATCACGCATGATGGCGGAGACATGGATTCCACCTTTGTGGGCGAAAGCTGCATTTCCGACGTAAGGCTGATTTACCGGCAGATTAACATTGGCCACTTCACTAATATAGCGGGCAGTGTTGGTAAGCTGTGATAATGAATCGCCTGGAATACAGTGATAACCCATTTTGATCTGTAGTGTAGGAATAATAGAACATAGGTTGGCGTTGCCACACCGTTCACCGTAACCATTAATGGTACCTTGTACTTGCCGTGCTCCAGCTCCGATGGCGCTAAGTGCATTGGCAACCGCCAGCTCACAGTCATTATGAGTGTGAATTCCGAGATTGGCTCCGGGTAATTGTTGATTTAGAGCGGTAACAATCTCATGAATTTCATTAGGTAAGGTTCCACCGTTGGTATCGCACATTACAAGCCAATCTGCTCCGGCTTCCCGGGCTTTGGACAGAACAGCTGCTGCATATTCAGGATTATTCTTGTATCCGTCGAAGAAATGCTCGGCATCAAAAATCACTTCAAGGCCTTGGCGTTTCAAGTAGGATATGGAGTCGCCGATCATGGCGAGGTTCTCCTCAAGCGTAGTCTGTAATGCAGTGTGTACATGGAAATCCCAAGATTTTCCGACGAGTGTAGCAGCAGGAACCCCTGCGTCAATCATACGTTTTAAATTGTCATCGTTTTCGGCCAAGGAATTCTTACGCCGAGTGCTGCCGAACGCTGTAATTTTGGCGTTCAGATGAAGCTCCTTGACTCTTTTGAAAAATTCAATGTCTTTATTGTTGCTTCCCGGGATGCCACCTTCAATATAGTGCACACCCAGATCATCGAGTTTCTTGGCAATCTTCAGCTTGTCGTCAGCCGACAGACTGATGCCTTCACCTTGGGTGCCGTCGCGTAATGTAGTATCGAAGATGGAGATGGACTTAGACATGAGAGTCCTCCTTATAGGGAAATGAATTTATATATTATAGCATTTTTACGCGGGAATGTAACAAAGAACTTTACAGCCTCTTAAGTTGACCTAACCGCAGCGGAGAGTTATTCTAAATTGGACAATAGAAAACCTGAGGATAAGAAGGTAGATATTGTGCAGAATGTTGATCAGTATTATCCAACGAGCGGCAGGGTTATCCTGCATGTCGATATGAATGCTTTTTACTGCTCTGTGCATGAGGCAGAGGACCCTGACCAATATAGAGGCAAAGCTACAGCGGTTGCGGGTAGTGTTGAATTGCGGAAAGGGATCATAGTGACTTGTTCCTACGTCGCCCGCAGAATGGGGATTTCGACGGGAATGCAAGTTCAGAAGGCGCTTCGTATTTGTCCATCGCTTATCGTTATTAAACCGGACTTCCATTTATACCGCAAATATTCTAATGCTTTTATGCAGATTGCATATAGCTATACTCCGTTACTGGAAGCAGTGTCCATCGATGAATGTTACCTTGATATAACTGGCTCCAGACAATTCGGTACACCCATGGAAATAGCGGAGACGATTCAGCGCCGTATAATGGAAGAATTGGGCTTGCCATGCTCAGTGGGGATCGCTCCCAATAAGCTGCTTGCGAAGATGGCTTCCGATTTAAAAAAGCCAAACGGCATTTCGGTGCTGCGGCTGCGGGATGTGCCTAAGATTTTATGGGACAAGCCCTGTAATGAAATGTTCGGCATTGGTGGAAAAACAGCAGAAAAGCTCCGCAAACTGGGCATTTACAGTATTGGTCAATTAGCAGCGGCTGATGAAAATATGCTGGTTGAGAATTTCGGAGTTATGGGCTCATGGCTAAAGCGTGCCGGCAACGGTATTGATCATGGGATCGTTAACCCTGAGCGGGAGCAGAGTAAGTCGATTGGGCACACCACAACATTGCCGCGGGATGTCGTAGGTCTTGCTGAGGTACGACCGATTTTGCTGAATTTAAGTGATCAGGTAGCTCGGCGATTGCGTAAGCAAGGTCTTGTTGCCTCAGGGGTACAGCTGACTATTCGGACGCCCGATATGAAGACTATAACCCGCTCGCGTCAGCTAGAGGCTCCTTCGGAGAGTGGGGAGGATATCTACAAGTCCGTCTGCGATCTATATGTTCGTCATTGGAATGGGGAGAAGCCTGTGCGGTTGCTGGGTGTGACCCTGCAGGGCTTGATTGCTAAAGAGGATTCCGCCATTCAGCTTGATTTGTTCGATTACGAACGTCAGCCTAAGAAAGAGTCTCTTAACAAGACTATGGATATGCTGCGTAATAAATTCGGTGAAAATGCAGTGTTAACTGCCGGGATGTTAAGCGATTCTCACTCTGCAAGGCTCCGCAATCATAAAGAACGGGGCACTTCACTGCAAAAGGATAATCTTCTATCTGTCGAGTCTGATAAAGAGTGACAAGAACATTCTATGACATGTCAAAATAGGTGTCGTAGAATGCGTCAGAAATGCAAACGTATTGAAAATCGATTGAAATTGTATTCTTTTTATATTAATATGAGAAAAATAAGACGCTGGTACAACAGCGCTGTATTGCTCAACGGGAGGCAGAGATAAAATGGCTAAGTACACTTGGGTCGAAAAAGACACTTGTATCGCGTGCGGTGCATGTGGCGCAACGGCTCCTGATATTTTTGATTACGATGATGAAGGTTTGGCAGAAGTTATTTATGAAAATGACGGAAACCACGGCATCACAGCGATTCCGGATGATTTGTTTGATGATCTCCAGGATTCTTGTGATGGATGCCCAACCGATTCTATTAAAATTGCGGATGAGCCTTTTAACAAAGAGGGCTAATTAACCGGGATTTTGTAACTTCCAGCACAACATAAAGACATCTCCTGCGAACTTTTGTTCAGCTAGGGATGTCTTTTTTGCGATGTCTGACCGATATTAATGTAGGAAGGAATTATAAAATTTCGGAGGTTCCGATGAAAAATTCTCAGCACCTCAAAGCATATGTACAGATGCATCCAGACAATAAGATGGCATGGTACTTGCTGGGTAAGGAATACTATAAGAACGGTCAACAGGGGAAAGCTAACTATTGCTTCAATCAGGCTGGAGAAGTATATGAAGCTTTCGAGCATAGTAAGGTGCCTGCGGAAACGCTGCGGGAATATGAGGAAGGGCTGCTTCAGGCAAGCCGCCAGCGGGATCGAAGGCAGCAAAGATTCCGCTACATTATGCTTGGGCTGATGCTTCTATTACTGGTTATGGTGCCATCGGCTGTGGCTCCGGGTCTAGATATTGCGGGAGATCAGGATACGGTCCAAGACACGGTTACTTCTGAAGTTAAAGATCCGCTTGATCAAAAAGATATTGAGAAGAAACCCGTTCTAGAGGCACGAAAAATGATGTATACAGCGCAAGAGAGTGGAGCTTCGGCTTCGTCAGGGAAGCTGATGGCAACCATGCTAATGCGCAAGGAACCGTTTCAAGCTGCTATTTTGGGCATGGAGCGGGAAGGGAAGTGGCTGCTGTGGAAAGAGAAGCTTCCGCTGAATTCCACATTGCAGAAGAATGGGAATGGACGGTTGGTATACCAATCCTATGATTCAGCGGCATGTGCATGCGAACCGCCAGAGCAAGGGGAAGTTGCAGAGGATGCAGCTGAGTGGCAGGGGGATCAAGAGGAGCTAGCTACATTATGGAGTGCAATGAGGGCTTATCAGAATCATAAAGGCAAGCTTCCGGTTTCCTTGACGGAATTGACTAGACCTTTTCCGGAGAATTGGATTGGCGGGACGACACCAGTCATGAAGCGTGATTTCAATTCTCTAAAGGAAGTAGCAACTGCTAAGGCACTTGGGATACCAGAAGTTGCGGAGGAACCTCCAAGCTCAACTGCTGAGGCGGGAATGGTCATACCGACAGCGTTAAGTGAGAGTGGAAGTAGTGGAAAGGGCGTTCCCTTTTTTGACCAGCCGCTTAGAGTGATTGTGGATAAACAAAAACACCGCTTGGCAGTAGTCAGCGGCTCTGTCATTCTACGAAATTATGAAGTAGGGCTTGGGGGAGACAAGACTCCAGAAGGCAACTTCATCATTACAGATAAAGTGGTCAATCCAAATGGTCATGATAATGGGGAGTTCGGAAGCCGCGGACTACAACTTTCAGATAGTAATTACGCTATTCATGGCACCAATGACCCAGAAAGTGTCGGCAAGGATGAATCCCTTGGCTGTATTCGGATGAGTCGAGAAGATGTGGAAGAACTATTCGCTATGATTCCAAAAGGAACAAAAGTGGTGATAAGTAAAGGGGTTCTGCCTGAAAAGCAGCTGCTGCCGGCGAAACGCTTCAACCCTGCTGCTCCGTATGATCAGACCAACCCCCACAAAGTGTACCACTGGCTGAATTAGTTCCCGGCAACTATAAACAGAACGATGATGAGAAGAATTAGTAAAGTTAAGCTTACGCCGATCCACATTAGCGCTTTACGATTAACTTCTTCTTTCTTTTGCTGCAAAGTTGGTGGTTTACGTTTAGTTGACATCCAGCATACCTTCTTTCTCTCTTAATCGCTGATTACCCCTATATTGTAATGCGTTTACAAGAAAATTACTATACTTTGGGTTAAGCTCTCTGCACACTTACAGGGTAAAATGCTTTTCTTTTGTTCAAGAAAAGGCTAAAATTAAGAAGAAACCTACAGAATCGGGTAGACACGTGGATTAGTGAAGTACCCCTTAAGGAGCGAGAACGGTGTTGTATCGTAATTTTGGTAAACCAATTTTCTTTAAGCTGGACCCTGAGAAGGCTCACCATCTCGTCATAGGTGGATTGGATAAATCATCATCAGTTCCAGGGGGAAGCGCGGCATTGCGTTTAATGTATGGCGTTCCTGAAACGGCAGATTTAGCAGTTGATCTGTTTGGCATACATTTTCCGACTCCAGTTGGACTGGCAGCAGGCTTGGATAAGAATGCCGAGGCCGTTTCTGGATTCTCTTCGATCGGATTCGGATTTATGGAAGTGGGGACGGTTACCCCTAAGGGTCAACCGGGTAATGATAGCCCGCGTTTGTTCCGTCTTCCCTCTGATGAAGCTCTGATCAATCGTATGGGCTTCAATAACGAAGGGGCTGACGCTATGGCAGAGCGTCTAAAAAAATTAAAAAATCGCAGAGTTCCAATAGCAGTAAATATTGGACGGAATAAAATAACTAGTAATGAAGCGGCTCATGAAGATTATCGTCAGTGTATCCGTACGCTTTATCCGTACGGTGATTTTTTTGTGGTCAATATCAGCTCACCAAATACACCGGGGCTGCGCAGTCTCCAGCATGGCAGCGAATTAGCGTTCCTGCTAGCACAAGTAAAGGAAGAAATGGAGATTCAGCGTAAAGCCACAGGCATGAATAAGAGCTTGTTGGTTAAGATTGCTCCAGATGTAAGTGACTCTGAATTGGAGTATATGGTTCAATCACTGACAGAAGCTGGTATGGATGGTATTATTGCTACGAATACTACGTTGAACCGGGATGGACTTAGTCATGAAAAGGCTAATGAGACAGGTGGATTAAGCGGTAAGCCACTTCGTGACCGGTCAACGGAAATCATTCGTAGGATTTATCGCCAGACTGAAGGGAAGATGCCGATCATAGGTTCAGGGGGCATATTCACCAGTCAGGATGCGTATGACAAGATAAGAGCAGGCGCAAGTCTGGTCGAAATTTATACAGCACTTATCTACGAAGGACCGGAGGTTAACCGCAGGCTGCATGCCGGATTACGGCAGCTCTTACGGCGGGACGGATTCAGTCATATCTCTGAAGCAGTGGGTGCTGATCATCACTGATTGAAGGAGTCGAAAGGACAGGAGGACGAAGGCGATGGACGGCAGGGACTGGGGAACTTTTTTGCTTCCATATGAACAGACAGTGGAAGAATTGAAAGTTAAATTCAAAACAATGCGTTCGGAGTTGAAGAAAAGAGAGGAATACACGCCGATTGAATTCGTAACTGGTCGTGTAAAGCGGCTGTCAAGCATTTTGGAGAAGGCTAAGCGCCTGAATGTGAAGATGGAAGATCTGGAGACGGGTATTGAAGATATAGCCGGGATCCGGATTATGTGCCAGTTCGTGGAGGATATCCGCAGAGTGGCTGAATATATCCGGGCTCGTAAGGATCTTGAAGTCCTGTATGAGAAGGATTATATCACCAATTATAAAGAGAGCGGCTATCGCAGCTTTCATATGATTATTAAATATCCTGTGCAGACAGCTCTGGGACAAAAAATAGTGCTCGCAGAGATCCAAATTCGTACACTAGCTATGAATTTCTGGGCAACCATAGAGCACTCTCTGAATTATAAATATCGGGAAAGCTTGCCGGATGAAATGCGAGTGCGCCTGAAAACCGCAGCTGAAGCAGCCTCCATCTTGGACAGCGAAATGTCCAGTATTCGTGATGAAATCCTGGAAGCACAAAAGACCTTCGAGGAAAACTCGAATATGACGACTCAAATTCTCAAATCTATTCATCAATTGTATTTCTATCACTTGGTGAATGAGGCTATAGATACTCAGGCTCGATTTAACGAAATATGGCAGGCTCAGGACATGGAAGCGATGAAGGAGCTTCTGGATCATGTACGGGGACTTCTCTCCGCAGCTAAAAAGGATAGTTTGCCGGATGGCTTATGATCCGTTGTACTTGGCTTATCTAGTGTACTTTAATCGTGACCGGGATTATTTCGAATGTCACGAGGTGCTCGAAGAGCTATGGCTTGCCAAGCAACGCGACCCATTGTACAAAGCACTTCTCCAAGTAGCTGTTGGGTTGTACCATTGCCGCAATAATAATATGCGTGGTGCAACGATTATGCTAAGCGGGGCTGCTGCCAAGCTGGAAGAATATTCAGCAGTGACACTTGGCATTAATTTGGCTAAGCTAGTGGTGGAAGTGAAGGATTATGTTCGCCGCTTGGAGTCGTGTGAGCAGCAGCCATTTTCTTATTATGATCTGACTATAGAAATCATTGATCAAGGTCTGGCGGACGAAGTGAACTCTGCGGCTATGGTGATCACACCGAATAATCCTCAACGACGAGGTCCTCAAAGACCGACCTCTTCTCATCGTAAATAATGATCCTCTATAAATGAGTATTGCCAAAGGGACACCCGTAAGGGTGTTCCTTGAATCTTTAAACACCTAAATTTTAGCAGTACTATCAGGAGGACGGCATCATGGCGGCACAACTGCCCAGTTCTTTCAGCGAGCGTATGATGGACTTGCTGGGAACGGATTATAATCAATTTGCGGATTCGTACAAGGAGACCCCTAACGGAGGCGTTCGTGTTAATACATTGAAAATTTCAGTGGAGAAATTGCAAGCTCTTTCCACTTTAGAGCTGGAACCCATTCCGTGGTGTCCAACCGGATTCTATACAGAGGATGGGGCCAGACCAGGTAAACATCCACATTATCACGCGGGATTGTATTACATTCAAGAGCCAAGCGCTATGGCACCTGTGGAACTGCTTGATGTACAGCCAGGAGATCGTGTCCTTGATTTATGCGCTGCACCTGGGGGCAAATCCACACAGATTTCTGCCAAGCTCTCAGGAGAAGGCTTGTTGGTTACCAATGATCTTCATCCAGAACGCACGAAAGCCTTAGCCAAAAATCTAGAGCTGTATGGGGTGCGCAACGGTATCGTATTAAACGAAAGTCCAGATCATATTGCAGCGGCATTCCCGCTTTATTTTGACAAAATCTTGATTGATGCTCCATGCTCAGGTGAAGGGATGTTCCGTAAAGACGAAGACATGGTGAAGCAGTGGGATTCAGGTACACCTGCCAAATATGCTGCCATGCAGCGGGATATTTTACGTTCTGCTGCAACAGCGTTGGCACCGGGAGGTACACTTGTCTATTCCACCTGTACATTTGCTTCAGAAGAAAATGAGGAAATTATAGCGGAGTTTATTTCTGAACATCCACAGTTTTCGGTGATTACAGTTGGAGGTACTGGCTCGTTTGCTCCAGGTTTTGGAGAATTATCAGGGACGGCAAGACTATGGCCGCATAAAGTAAAAGGTGAAGGACATTTCATGGCTGTGCTGCAGCATGTAGGGCCAAAGGTATCTGCGGAGGAACGTGATCAAGCCGAAGTTAAGTTGAGCGCAGTTACACGGAATACGAATAAAAAAGGCACTGCTCATATTAAATCCGCAAACAAACCAGAAGCCAGACGAGGGAAAGAAGGTAAGTTCTCTAATAAATCTGCTGCTGGCGCTGAACGTGGCCGTCAAGGTTCAGGAGAAGAGCAAGCATTGGCTGCATATGGAGATTTTATAAAAGATCAGCTTGGCTGGGAGCCAAAAGGGTATCCGATTTTCTTCGGTGATCATCTGTACATCTCCCCACTACCTAAGGAAAGATTAAATGGATTAAAGGCGATTCGTCCAGGATGGTATGTAGGACATGTCCGTAACGGCAGATTTATCCCAGGACATCCAATGGCTACCGCGTTACACCCTGAAGAGAGCTGCCGAAGTGTCTCACTTTCCAGTACGAGTAATGAAGCTATTTCCTATCTTAAAGGAGAGACATTGTTGATTAGTCAAGAACGTCTCTCTATTAAAATAGGAACTACCCAAAAAGGATACGTACTGGTCTGCATAGATGGTTATAGTGCAGGCTGGGGGAAGTGGCAGGACGGTGTGCTCAAGAATGAATATCCCGCAGGCTGGAGGTGGATGTAAGAATGAGCCTATCAGGGAAAACTGCAAAAAAGCAGCGTTTAGATAAAGTATTGTCCCATATGGGGGTAGGATCACGCAGCGATATTCGTAAACAAGCCAAGCAAGGTTTAATTACCGTGAATGGTGCAGTCGTCAAGGATAGTGGATTTCATGTAGACCCTTATCACGATAAAATTGTGGTTGGCGGCGAGCTTGTTACCTATCGTGAATTTATTTATCTTATGATGAATAAGCCACCGGGAGTTCTGTCGGCAACAGAGGACAAGCGGGATCGGACCGTTCTGGATCTTTTAAAGCAGGAAGATGTACAGTTTGAACCTTTTCCTGTAGGAAGGTTAGATAAGGACACAGTAGGGCTGCTTCTGCTCACCAATGATGGAAAGCTTGCTCACGAGCTACTATCGCCACGCAAGCATGTCCCTAAGACGTATGAAGCTACAGTTGAGGGAGACGTAGATGCAGACGATGTAGCGGCTTTTGCGGCAGGTGTCGAGCTGGAAGATGGATATGTTACTTTACCTGCACAGCTAACTATATTGGGAAGAGAACGTGGCAGTAAAGTAATCTCACATATTTCGCTGATCATCACAGAAGGAAAGTTTCACCAGGTGAAGCGAATGTTCCAAGCTGTCGGCAAAAAAGTCACTTTTCTGAAACGAGTATCTATGGGAGAATTGAGGCTGGACGAAAGTCTGCCACTGGGAGCTAGCCGGGAACTTACGCTAGAGGAACTGGCACTCTTAAGTACAGAAGCACCAGAACAATAATATATAGAAAAAATGGTATATAAATTGAATTTGGAAACTTGGGATAAGGGAATGGAGTGACGGAGGGGAAATTTGGAACTGTAAGAGCGATAGCGACCGCCTTTGTTTCCGGATTTCAACCACTATTAAACGGTATAAATCAAGAAATCTGGAAACAACAGCGGCTGGAAGCCCAAATATTCACCGCAGTTGCGACTGAAACTTAACTCAAATAGCCAGGTTCAATATATATAGAAAAAGAAAGACAAGGATGGTGGGAGTATGAGATACAAACTGATTGCACTAGATGTGGATGGTACACTGTTGAATGATGATCACCACTTGAGCACTGAGAATAAAGAAGCCATTGCTGAGGTTACGCGTCTTGGCGGGCAAATCGTGTTATGTACCGGCCGCAGTCCGCAGAACTCGATTCCTTTTATGGAGGAAATGGGGTTGTCTGGTTATGTGCTGGGTCATAACGGAGCTGCAACGGTTCGTGTGAAAGATCGGGAAGTGCTGCATCAATACGGTATGGATGCTCGTGGTCTTGACCCTTATATTGATTATTGTAGAAAGCATGATATTCATTATGATGTGAATACGGCTTTTGATATGTATGTAGATAATGTAGAAAACCTGACCAAAGAAGCCAATTATATGTATGAACACTTCCGTATCGTGCCGGCTACACTGCCAGCATGGGAAGATTTCCGTGAACCGGTTGTTAAGTTTACTGTATTTACACAACCAGAAATCCTTGACGAAGCTGAACGTGAATGGCGTACTTGGACCCATGAGTACAATATTTTGCGCAGTGGTGAATTTTTCGTTGATTTGATGCATCCGGAAGCCTCCAAGGGCAACGCCTTAAAGAATCTGGCTGTGAAGCTGGGAATTCCGCAAGAGGAAGTTCTTTCGATCGGTAATTATTTTAATGATATTTCTATGCTTACATACGCGGGTATGGGCGTTGCGATGGATAATTCTCCGGTTGAGGTCAAAGCGGCAGCGAATGCTGTAACGGGGTCTAACAACGAGCATGGTGTGCGAGATGCGCTGGTTAAATATTGTTTATCTTAATAATGGAAAGCATAAAGCGGACTTGAGTCCGTTCTATGCTTTTTTTGTTGTGAAGGAAATAAAAGAGATACATAAACAGAATTGATTCTATTAAAAATAATCCGCCCCTAGATTAACTTCCTGTATTAAAGTTTAATTTCCTCGTTCCGGCTAGGATCGCTATATTTATAGATACCAGGGTTCAGTTCGATTTTTTCGTCGAAAGGGATATCTTTGTAGCTATCAATATTAGTTCCTGTAGATATCATGCCCTTAGGTGTAATTTCAGGCACAACTTCTTTGCCATTAATCCGTAACGTAGTTTGGTTAACGCTTTTGAAGCCAGAAGATTTGGATGTTGATTCCACAATCAAATTTCCCCCCTCAGTATAGTAAGTGAATTCAATTTTTAACCCATCGACATCAAGTGAAGTGAACTGCTTTTCTTCTTTAGGTTTGTTTATAGTGATCCAATTCTTAGTAGTATCACGTTTCTCAATGACAGCATCCTTTAATATAAGTTTCATTGGAACATCGGACCAGTCGTTATACCATTCCGGAGATTCGAATTGAAATAAATGCTGGTAGCTTTCGGAATGATCTCCCTTCAAATTCCAACCCCCAGTGATTGTTTGATCACCTATAACCAACTGAGCGGTATTATAGTGGACAATTCCTTTTTTAAGCGAATCATTTTCATCTATTAGAATTTGGATATCCAAAGGGGTAACCACTAGCTGATCTAAGGTCATACCGGTCTTTTCTTGAAATTCAGGACTGTTATACAGTTTCTTAGTGTAAATCGCCTCACTTGCTTTTTTTCCATCTGCGTTAAAATCGAACTTCCACGTACCTGAAAATCGTTTCGCTTCTTCAATGTAACTAAAATGAAGACTAGCTTCCTTCCAATCTGATTCAGTTATATTAAAGACCTGTTCAATAAATAAATCCGATCCTTCGTTAGGCATGATGGTTGGAATTGCTTCATTCTCTTGACCACCAGTACTAACTACCAAATGTGGGTTACCCCGTCCTAAGTCAGATGGTGATGCAGCGACTTTGTAACGGATAATGGTTTGATTGGAAACATGTCGAACGGATTCGATTTGAATGCTTGGATATTGCTTAACTCCAGTATTGATAGTATCCCCTGCTTGATGATTAGATTGTAAGGGAATATTCCGATCACTGTAAAAAATGAGATTCCGTGCTTCAAACCTGTAGTCCTTTTTATCATCCTTTAATGTATCAGGTGTCTCATATACTCCAATGAGTTTCTGGCTTTCAGGATCGTATTCTAAATAACCGTATACCTTTGCCTTGGCACCGGATTCACTAGTCATGATGTTTTCCTCTGTAGCAAATCCAGTATATTTGGATAGATCAGATTTAGTATCAAGTGATAACAGCATTTTCATTTTTTCTCCATCAGTTACAACACCGTTCAAATTCATTGTTACTCCTGAAATGGAAGTTTGAAGATTATACTGTTGACCGATGCCGTTATTTAATGCATTGCTCACACTTCGACCACCAATTTTATCCCAATTAATCGTCATACTAGCGAATACAGGAATGGTTACAAGTAAGAGGCAAGAGAAGACAATACTGATAGGAATAAGCTTTTTATTAGACCTAGGAGTATTCTGGGAGGCATGCAGATTTCTTTGACGTGTATAAGCTTCTTGTTCTATGGCAGTCCACATCAAATCATAATCCGGTCGGGGAATATGTTTATCTTTTTCAATATAGAGACTCATTACTATTCAGCTCCTTTAGTTGGGTTCCACCCATTCTATTTAGTATTTTAAGTCCCTTGTTCAGTCTGGATTTTACAGTTCCTTCGGGTATGCTCATAACTTTAGAAATCTCGGGTACAGTCAATTCGTTTATAAAACGAAGGACTACTACCATTCTGATTTTGTCAGGAAGCTGACTGTATAACCCTTGTAATTCTTTTTTAGTTTCCTGTCGATCCAAACGTTTTTCTACAGGGTTTGATTCCTCAGACCTGGATAGTAAATAATTACGTACTTCTTTCATCCACCCCGTCTTACGCCTTTTGATCACACTGCTGCACTCATTCGAAGCAATTCGTAAAATCCAAGCTTTCAAGTTTCTTACCTTCGACTTATCCGCTAAGATAACTTTTACAAATACCTCTTGGGAAATATCCTCCGCATCTGCCTGATTTTTCATTAAGTAGTAACAAAAATAATATACTTGTTCTTTATAGAGCTCGAAAATTTCCCGGTCACTCATTTTGCTGCACCCCCTGTCTCTGCTGTTCTCATTAATAAGACTTATAAGCGTATGTAATCGTTCATTTTTCATTTTGATTGTAGTATTTCTTCTGAGTATCATAGCGAATTCGAATGGAAGATAAGTCGTTTACAGGTAATTATAACCATGATAAAATTAGCGGTGGGACATGCGTCCCTAATCTATTAAAACTAATTGAATGTCCGCGTTAAAGGTAAAATCATCGAAAGATGATGACACAAAGCCATGGGTCTAAAGCCTTTCGACAGAAGGAAATGATCGCCAGGCCGCCATAGGGATGTCTTATGAAGCATAAAGGATAGCTCTAAGAATATGTAGTCTATTTTGAGCTCTTTTATTATTTCGACCTATACGGCGTTACATTATCGCAAGGGGCCGAAAGGGGAAGTACATGAACAGTTTTTTCAAAACAATAGGTACTAGTTTGGCAGTAGGTGCTTTATTGCTGTCCGGAACGATCGGATGGATGTCTAATCCAGGAGTAGTGTCTGCAGCTACCTCAACAGTAGTAACCGCGGATCAGATGATCAGCAAAGTAACGGCAGCCTCCAAAGCAATAAAGAATTTCCATCTGGATGTGACCAAAAAACAGGATATTCAAAGCGGCGGGGTGCGTATCAGCAACACCAACACTCTGAAGCTGGATATCAACCGTCTGCCGAATTTTGCCGCAGCAGGCACTGTCGCTAGTAGTCTTTTAGAAACATCGTACAGTCTATATGCCAATGACAAGGAGTTTTACTATCTTGTAGACGGAAGTGAACTGATCGATGAATCTGAAGATGAAGGTTACGACGATGACGGGGAGCCGATCGATCCTGATGCACAGTATTGGCTTGGACTGGAGAAAACGGAATGGGATGCCTTTTACTCTAAAGGCCAATACGATCCTGTTTCCATGCTTGATTCGGTCAAAAGTTATAAAAAATCCATGAAAGTCAGCACGGCTGGCGCACAAACGGTCTTACAATTCACGGTAACCGATCCGACAGCAGCTAAGGGGATAATCAAACTCTATGACCAGGAGAACCTCTGGGATGGTGAGACAGTTCAACCCAAAAGCGTAACGTGGAAATTATTCGTCAATACTAAGACCTGGCAAACGGAAAAGCTGACAGTCGATCTGAGTTATGTGCTGGTAAGTGATGGAGCAAAAGATACATACACCACGAAAATTGAAGCTAAATACTCCAAGAATAATAAAGGTACAGCCATTGTAAAACCGGCCGAACTAGAATAATAAGGACGATTCATATCGAGCAAAAAGCGCTGTTCCGCTGAACAGTGCTTTTTGCTGTATTCAACAGTAGTTGTTTATTAGTTGACAAGAATAAATCATTGCTGTAATTTATATGTATGCGCATGTATATAATATTTTGTTTAAATATAATTTAATGAAAGTTGGGAAAAAGATGATAGCACTAGACACAACATTAACTTTTCGCAGAGGACTGACATTAAAAAACCGAGTGGTTATGGCTCCAATGACCACGCGAATGAGCTTTTATGACGGTGTAGTAACACAAGATGAATTGAAATACTATTCACTAAGAACGGGCGAAGTAGGTGCGGTCATCACTGCGGCAGCAAATGTACAAGAGGGTGGAAAAGGATGGGAAGGTGAACTTAGTGTTTCCTCCGATCAATTTATTCCTAGCCTTAGCCGATTAGCATCTACTATTAAACGAAATGGAACAAAAGCTATTTTACAACTATTCCATGCAGGAAGAATGACAGATTCAAAAATACTACGTGGCGTACAACCAGTTTCCTCCAGCGCCATTGCTGCCGAACGTCCGAATGCAGAAATTCCAAGAGCATTAACAGAAGATGAAATTTTCGGTGTAATTGAGGATTTTAAAAAAGCGACTCAACGTGCTATTCAAGCTGGATTTGACGGGGTAGAAATTCATGGAGCAAACACATATTTAGTCCAACAGTTCTTCTCTCCACACTCCAACCGTCGTGATGATCAATGGGGCGGAAGCTTAGAGAAAAGATTTAATTTCATTAACCAATTAGTGGATGCAGTTATTGCTGTCGTTGACAATTCAAAGGTTAAGGATTTTATTGTCGGCTATCGTTTTTCTCCAGAAGAATATGAAGAGCCTGGAATTAAAATCACCGATACCTTTTATCTTATTGATAAATTAGCTGATAAAAAGCTAGATTATCTGCATATTTCATTAGGGGATTTTAAGAAAGTATCTGCATCAGAAGATTTTAAAGAAAAATCAATCCTGCAATATGTACATGAGAAAATCAATGGCCGTGTACCTTTAATTGGGGTCGGAGATATCCGTACCAAACAGGACGCAGAGGACACGTTGACAAATGCTGAATTAGTAGCAGTAGGACGTTCTCTTATCATTGATCCTCATTGGACAAGTAAAGTGCTGGAGGGTAAAGAAGATATCATCAGAAGAGTACTTGCTGATCAAGATAGAGAAGAACTCGTAGTAGAGAATGGTATTCTAGAATTCCTTAAATTAATGATGCCTGATCGTTTACGCTAAACCCAAACACAGTTTTGAGCGCTATATCTATAACGTTCCGCGGTAATTCCGCGGAACGTTATTTTTCTGTAACGACTCTATTCCCTCTTTAAGATTGTTGTCGTATGTTTCAACATTCGATTCATGAGATTTCGCCGTTCTGTTTTTATGTCGGTGTCGCTTCTCTTTAATGCGTCGCGGATGGGGATGATCTCTGTAATTTTCCTGCCGCTTTTTATTCTTCGATCTACACAAGTCGGAATGTAACCTACGTTAGTTATACTCGTGTGTCCTTTTTCATCCTTCTTTATTTTAAGCGTAAGAATGATACCGCTTTGTGTATAAGGAATATTCATTAGTTTAGTCGAAACAAAATTCCCCAATGAGTAAATAACGAATTGTTTTTTTCCACGAAGCGCTAACGGTTGTAGAACATGTGGGTGAGACCCCAGTATGATGTCGGCGCCATTTTTAAAGAAGAGATTGACCAGCTCTTTTTGCCTCTTGTTTGGAGTGTAACGGTATTCGCTTCCGAAATGCAGATAAAGCAAGACTAGATCGACTTTCTTTTTTAAATCTCGAATCTCCCGAATGATTTTGGGCGTAGATATCCGGTTAACCAGCCATGGCTTACTCACTGGTACAGGAATTCGGTTGGTTCCTGCTGTGTAGGAGAGGATGCCGATCGTAATTCCTTTGACGTTTTTAATAAGAGTTCTCTTGGATTCTTCTAATGATTTAGCTGTTCCCGTGTGGTCGATTCCATTACGGTCTAGAACTCGTAACGTCCGAACCAGACCCGGGGCACCATAATCCATGCAATGATTGTTGGCCGTTACTAATACGTCGAATCCGGCTTGCTTAAGTGCAGGGGCCAGTTCGTCTGGACATTTGAATATCGGACCGCCTGAACGTGGGCTTTTCCGGCATTCGGGGCCACTTCCAGCAAAGGTAGTTTCGAGATTGCCAATTGTCAAATCAGCCTGTTTTAGATAAGGAGCTACTTTTGCAAACAGGGGGCTGAACGAATAGGTTCCGTCAGGCTGCTTAGCATCCGAAATAATATAACGTTTGACCATTAGATCTCCCACAGCAGCTATTTGTATTTCAGTCATGGATATCCACCTTTTTATTATTTTCATTAGGATATGGCATAAAGTTGTTATGGGTTATTCTTTCTTTAAGGCGAAGTGCAAACATTTTTGTGGCTTTTTATTTAAAATGTGACCCAACGCATAATCACTTTATTTAGATCGTCTAAATTTAAGGTATTCATTTTTTTTCAAACTTTTATAATTTGATTCAAATCCTCTTTTTTGTTTGGCAACCATAATAAAATAAGGTTGTTGATAAACATTATCAATCAAACATTGGAGGTTAAAGAAATGAGTACACAATTCAAAAAAATCGCCGAGGATACTTACTGGATAGGCAAAATCGATAACCGCCAGGTTCCATTTCACCGCCTGATTCTGGCAAAAGGAACTACCTATAATTCTTATTTATTAAAAACAGGTAAGCCAACTGTCATTGATACCGTAGATATGGAATTCGGACGTGAATATGCCGAGTGCCTGGGTGAAATGATTGATCTTCTAGATATTCATTACATTGTAATTAATCATACAGAGCCTGATCACTCTGGTGGACTGGCAGCTCTCGCTGCCAAGGCTGCAAATGCCACGATCGTATGCACCGAGATTGCTGTTCCAGAATTGCAGGAAATGTACAAGCTTCATAGCCGGAACTTCCTGGTGGTTAAAGATGGAGACAAGCTGGATATTGGCGGGAAAACGCTGCTGTTTAAAGAAACACCGTATCTCCATACCGCCGAAACGATGATAACCTATTGTATCGAAGATCAAATCTTATTTCCTTGTGATATTTTCAGCACGCATGTTGCGGTGGAGAATCTATTCAGCGATGAAGCCGGGTTTGATATTACGGAAGATTTCCAGGGCTATTACGCAGCTATTATACATCCTCATAGAAGATATGTAAGAACACTGTTAGAGGCTGTTAAGGATCTTGAGATCCGGATGATCGCTCCTTCCCATGGGTTTGTGATCCGGGAGGACATACGTAAATATATCGGGATGTACGCCACATTGAGCCGCGAAACGACGCAAGGAAAAAAGGCAACCATCGTTTATACCACCATCAAAAACAGTACCAAGAAGATGGCCAAAATTATACAGGATTGCTTGCAGGAAAATAATATTGAGACAGAGGTCTGGGATGCAGATAAAAGCAGTGCCACCGATATTCTGAACAGCATAACGTCAGCTGACGCGGTCTTTATTGGC
This sequence comes from Paenibacillus sp. FSL F4-0122, assembly GCF_038002845.1. Lineage (NCBI taxonomy): Bacteria > Bacillati > Bacillota > Bacilli > Caryophanales > Paenibacillaceae > Paenibacillus > Paenibacillus sp. FSL F4-0122. Next base: position 6,911,777 of record NZ_JBBODI010000001.1, on the reverse strand, counting down.
AGCTCCACTAAATACGCGGACATGATTGGGAATCTGGAGAACATTCTGAAAGAATTGCACAATATGAATCTGGAAGGCAAACTTGCTGCAGCCTTTGGCTCCTACGGTTGGAGTGGTGAAGCCATTGAAGTCATTCAGGATTATCTGAATGGAACAAACATGACGGTGCAAAGCACATCTGAGGTTATTAAATCCACGGGGATGACACATGTAGAGTTCCCTGTACGAATCAGGTTTTCCCCGAAAGAGCCTGAGAAAGTTCAAAAAATTAAAAATGCGGCTGAATTTGTATCGGATTTGCTGCTGAGTTCATTTTAGGGAGGGGAGCATAGGATGACAAAACATTACGTTATTGTTGGCGGCGGAGTAGCCGCCGTCCATGCCGCCAAAGCCATCCGTGATCAAGACGCAGATTCGGAAATTTCGATCCTCGGGGAGGAAAGCCAACTGCCCTATAACCGGATTAAGCTGACTAAAGGGCTGTTTACCGACCTGCACAGTGAGAAGGTGCTGATTAAAAAGGAAAAGTGGTACCGCGATAACCGTATATCCGTAAAAACCTCGACCCGAATCCGTTCTGTCCACCCGGACCGGCAAATTGTTGTGACAGAAGATGGGCAGAGTGTTTCTTATCATAAGCTTTTACTGTGTATGGGAGCGAAGAATCGTGAACTTTCCCTTGAGGGCTCCGGCCTGAACAATGTCCATACCCTCCGGGACATGAACGACGCGGACAGATTGAAAGAAAACCTGCAGGATGGCAGCCATGTAGCCGTAATCGGTGGTGGAGTGCAGGGAATCGAAACCGCTTGGGCGCTGCATGTAGCTGGATATCAGGTAACGGTGATCGAAGCTTTTCACCGGTTGATGGGCAGACAGCTTGATGAGAAATCCTCACAGCTACTTAAGGAGAACCTTGAACAAGCAGGTGTGAAGGTTATTCTTCAAGCAGATGTGGCGTCTATTACAGGAACAGAGTTTGTTACCGGAATTACGCTGGACGACCAATCTCATTTTTCCTGTGACCATGTGGTCTACTCCATTGGTATTGTACCGAATACGGAACTGGTAAGTGGCTCGAGTATTCAAGTCCGGCAGGGCATTATCGTAAATGAACAAATGCAAACAAATGATCCACATGTGTACGCAGCCGGAGATGTGGCTGAAGTTAACGGGCATGTGGAAGGACTGTGGGGCGGAGCGATTGAGCAGGGCCGGATTGCCGGCAGTAATATGGTTGCCAATCTGACTGCGTATCGTAGAGCTGTTCCGGTTACCTTATTTAACGCCTTTGGCATCTCTTTATTTTCGATAGGCAACGTGGATGAACGGTATTGCGATACGGTGGTAAGCGGAGAAGAAAATGGGGCGTATACGCGAATCTATGTGAAAGATAACACAATGATTGGTGCGATATCCTGGCAAGGAGCAGCTGCTTCACTGGGGTATAAAACCGCTGTAGAGCAAGGCATCCCCCTTGAGGGGATCGATGTTAACGGGAGCAGTATCGAGGAGATTATGGCTGAAGTACAAACCAGGTTGAACTAAACTATTAACTTTTTAGGAGATGATAAAGATGAAAAAATACATTTGTCTACCCTGTGGTTATATCTATGATCCGGCATTAGGCGATCCCGATGAGGATGTTGTTGCAGGCACCGCATTTGAAGACTTGCCTGAAGATTGGGTCTGTCCGGTATGCGGTGAAGATACCAGTCATTTTGCAGCGGTTGAAGACAAAAAAACTTTTGTATCCTAAAGGAAAGTAAAAGTTGTACAAAAAAAATGAACAACAGGGGGGACAGTTATGAAGGAGTATTCTTGCCGATACGCTGCTGAACCTTGTACCCGCAAGGTGCCTATTTTTGCTGCGTTAAGCGATGACGATCTCTCCCGGATCAGCGCTATGATCAAGCATCGTAAGTTTACTAAAGGTCAACCTTTAATTCTGGAAGGGGCGCCGTCAGATACGCTGTACATTATTCAGCGAGGGCATGTTAAATTATCTAAAACAACTCCTGAGGGCAAGGAACAAATTTTGCACATCTTGACGAATGGAGACTTTTTCGGGGAACTGAGCATTTTTAACAGCGATGAGCTGAGTAACTTCAGTGCTTATGCTCTGAAAGACACTAACATTTGCATGCTGACCCGAACGGATATGGAGCAGCTGATGAGGGATAATCCGGATATTTCGCTCAGGCTACTGAAGAGTGTGACCAAAAGACTAGCCCATACGGAAAATCTGGCGCAAAGCCTGGCGACCAAAGATCCCGAAATACGAATTGCTTATATGATCATGGAACTCAGCGACAAATATGGTAAGCAGCGTGGCGCTCATATTCATATTGACCTTCCGTTGTCTCGTGAAGAGCTGGCCAGTTATGTTGGGGTCACCCGCGAAACTATTAGCAGAAAATTCTCAAGGTTCGAAGATTCAGGTCTTATTGAGCTAATCGGAAACAAGCAAATGATCATTATAGATCCAGCCGGTTTGGAGAGTTATATGGGGTATTAAGAGGATTACGGTGTATTGACTGTCCTGTATGACACCGTTGGTGCAGAACATACGCTATATGGGGCCAGACTCCGAATACTTGTCGTTCCCAAAGGATTTCAGTATGATGAATACTATATAAACTTGTCCCTATGGGCTCGATTAATCGGAAGATGGCGAGGAAACCCAATGCAGAAAAGGAATAGCAGAAAATTTTTCAGGATTAGGCTAGAGGAAATGATTCAAACCTTGCGACATGAAATTCGTTCGGGAAGTATAGCGATCGGCAGTTATCTTCCTTCAGAAAGCGACTTAGAGGTGCGTTTCGGACTTAGTAACGCTTCTGTGCGCAACGGGCTCAAGGTGCTGGTGGATGAAGGCTTAATTGAGAAAATTCCGCGTGTTGGCAATCGGGTCATCCCTCCGGTAGAGGAAGGCAGAACGACGATCAAGTTCGGATATGTGAACACCATCCCCAAGCTTGTAGAGATGCAAGAGTTACTGAATGAGTTCGGCAAACGCTATCCGCATATCGACGTTCAGCCGCTCGAGTTGTCTTCAGGAAACTACTCAACATCTTTGAAAGAATATTTGCAATCGGAAATCATGGATGTCGTACTGATGAATAATAACAATTACCAGGATTTTTTGGAGCAAGGCTGTACAGAGCTGCTGGAGCCGATGGAGGAACAGCCGGACACGTATCGTTTTCTTTCCGACCCGTTCCGGTACGGTGACCGTAATCGCGTTCGCCCCTTCATTTATTCTCCAGTTGTGCTTTGTTATAATAAACAGCACTTTAAGGAAGCCGGCGTATCACCACCCGACAGTAGCTGGACCTGGGACGATTTGTTCGCTAATGGTCGAAAGGTAGCAGAAGGTCATGACTGGTACGGTTTTTATTTTTATTTGCCTTCTCGTAACCGGTGGCCGTTGTTCCTGCTTCAAAGCGGCACAACGTTTGCGGCAGAACAGGATGACGAAGGCAAATACCGGTTCAGTGGCTCAAAGCTACTCGACAGTTTAGGAACCATCCGAAAGCTGATAGGCATGAAGGATGTATTTCCAGCCGTATTGTCCGAGAGCGATGCGGATGCGGAAGCCTTGTTCTTGCAAGGCAAAGTGTCCATGATAATGACGACCTATTATTTCTTGAATCAATTGCGTCAATCCGATTTGGCATTCGATATTGCTCCATTGCCTCGGCTGCAAAATGCTGATACGCTGCTGATTATAAATGGACTGGCGGTTAACAGCAAATCACAGAACAAGGATGCATCCATGCTACTCGTCGATTTTCTCACCTCATACGAGGCGCAACTGATCATTAGGCGAAAGACGCTGAATATTGCAGCCAACCGTTTGGTCATGGATTGGGAAGGCGAGGAAGTGGGTTATCGTCCGGCCCGGTTTCAGCTTTACCGTGAGATCTTCCCTACCTATCGTCTGGTCACGGAGCTGGGTTTAAGCAACCGCCAGTTGAAAGAGATCCAACGCGATATCATGATGTTTGTATCAGGCCTACTGGACAACGACGAGTTATGCCGCAGGCTTGAGGAGATATTGAATACGGTAAATCAGGAGACTCAGCACTCTTGAGGGCTGAAAGTTTTTCGAAAATTCCGGCACAGGTTCAATTCTGAATCTGTGCTTTTTGTTATGCTGAAGTATTTGTTTGTCGCACAATAATTGACTCATATATGACTCATAAAAAACATGTTGACTATACTTTTATTATTATTATATGATGCAATAGAAGTCAGATATGAGTTAACACGAACTCATTATTATTAAGGTGGTGTAGCTGCAAAGATGGAAAAGGAAGGCGTTTATTTTCACAATGTTTCGGAGCTGGTTCATAAACCCTATCAATCTGGATTGCATCTCCAGCGTTTTCCACAGCATGTGCGCAATGGCTTGTCAGAGAAAGGAAGAACCAAAGCTATACAATCGAACGGCTGCGAATTGCGGTTTGTCACCGAATCCAAGCATGTTAGGGTCACTGTCGGATCGAATGATAGTAACGGCCGAGTTGTGGTATGCAGAGGGGATTTTTTTCATTCTCAGCATTTTTTGCAGGCGGGTACGGTAACCACTCTGCACTTGGAGGAGCCGGAACGTTTTACAGAGGTATCAAGTAAGCGGCTGAATCAGTCTGGATTTTCCTCTAACGTATGGCGTTTGCATTTTGATCGTTTCGGAGCTGTTTTCTACGATATGGATGCTTTTGGTTGTGAAATACGTGCGCCTAGACCGGATGAGGTACCGAAGCTTACGATGCTCGCCTATGGATCTTCCATCAGCCAGAGCGCGGGATCCACGCATCATTTCAATGGTTACTTACAGCAGACAGCGCGCAGACTTGGTGTGGATGTGCTAAATCTTGCGCTTAGCGGATCTTGTTATTGCGAGGACGTAGTTGCCGATCATCTGGCTGAACGTGAGGATTGGGATTTTCTGTTTCTGGAACTTGGTGTCAATATGCGTGCTGTAGTATCTCCCGAGGAATTCAAGCGTAGAGTGTCTTACATGCTGGACCGGGTTATCGAAAATCATCCTGACAAACCTGTGTTTGTTACTACGATTTATCCGAATCGTGCAACGTATTTTCTTGATGCAGGCCATCTTCTTCATGTCCAAGAGGGGATTTTTAACGAAGTGCTGCTTCGTTACTGTGAGAGCAATAAACATCCACAACTACATCTGCTGGATGGCGCATCAGTCATGCGCGATCTTACCTCGCTGACCTCCGATCTGATTCATCCTTCCGATTATGGACACACGCTAATGAGCGAGCATTTAGCAAAACTGTTGCGGCCCATGATCGAGCCCCTCCGAACTTCTAGTCATTCTAGTGCCGTGTCCCAAATTTTGTAATAGGGAGTTGATGGAAATGAAGCGTTGGATGCTTACCATGGTGGGAGTTTCATTATTAGCCGCCTCTATGAATGGATGTTCCTCTTCTAATAAGGGGGGAGAAGAGCAAGCTGGGGAGAGTCCAGAAAAAACCACTGCTTTCTCCATATCGTTCCGGAGCGGAAACATTTCGTATGCAGACAATCATCCGAATATCAATGATGACAAATGGGTCAAAAAGCTGGAGGAACTTACAAATACAGATCTTAACATCCGTTTGATGCAGCAGAAAAATTTTGATTCCCAAATGATCCAAATGTTCGCGATAAACGACATTCCGGATGTCGTGCAAGCAAGCTCTGGGCTGACGAACCCTCAGTTGGCAGGTTCCGTGGAGGCTGGAGTATTCATGCCACTTAATGAATTGCTTGAGCAGTATGGGCAAGATCTTCTCAAGAAAGTTCCGAAGGAGGCATGGGACAAGGAGACCGATGCGAAAGGTAATATCTACGCGATTCCGGAATGGCTGTCCAATCCGTCACGCCGGGCAACTTGGATTCGTGCGGATCTTTTGGAACAAACAGGGCTGCCAGAGCCTAAAACAGTCGATGACTTCCTGAATGTCATGCGTGCTTTTAAGAAGATGGGTGTGGAGAATCCTTATATGGGCCGGGAGGACTTTGTATATTCGGATATGTTCTTCGGATCTTACGATACCTTTGCCAATTTCTTTATGAAACAAGGGGATCAAATTGTCCCGAAATTTATGAATATCGAAAATATGCAAAAGACGATCCAAACGTACAAGACAATGTTCGACGAAGGACTGATAAACAAAGAGTTCGTCACAATTAATCCCACGAAATTCAAGAACGATATTCTTGCAGGCAAGGCGGGTATCTGGAACATGAATGCCAACCTGTTGATCCAATGGGATCAGCAGCTAAGAGAACAGGTGCCTACTGGTAAAATGAAGCTGATCGCCTCGCCCACAGGACCTGACGGTAAGGGGGGACTTCGTCTTGTCGGTACGGTGCCGCGAGCGTATTTAATTAACAAGGATGCGAAAGATCCTGCCGGGATCATCAAGTTTTTCAACTGGATGGTTAGTGACGAAGCGGAAAAGTTTTTTACCTTCGGAATTGAAGGGGAAAACTACACTGTAGAGAACGGAAATATTAACTATAACAGACCGATAACAGCCGATGAAGCTGATGAGGAAACGTTCCGTCAAATCCTGCTGTGGTTCGTACAGGATACTACCTACAATAAAGGCGCGCTTAGTCTCACACCCGAAGGAAAAGATTTGATGAAGCTCTACGACACAGTACTTGCGAATGAGGGACGCGACGGGATTCAATTTGAACCGCAAGTAAAAGGCTATCAGAAAAACCCGGACATCACTCCAGGTGGAGATAAATTGCCGCCTGTTATATTGACGCATGTGATCAATATGGTATACGGCAAAAAGCCGATCTCAGACTATCCGAAGGTGGTGGAGGAATGGCTGCAGAAAGGGGGAAGTGACGTCGTCAAGGAAGCAACAGAACGTTATAACAATAACGACGGTGTAATTTTGTCCCGACATTAATAAGCTGCATCTCAAAAGAGGTTTGAACTCCATAATGCTTGTGATTACCTATACCATGTCAGGGAGGAATTCATTTGAGAAACGGACTATATAGGAAAGCTTTTCGAGTGGGCATTAGAGTACTGTTGGCGTTGGCTTTGTTATATTCGCCTTTGGAAATGCAAGCGCTTACCAAAGTTTATGCAGACGGAATAAACGATGACTATGTTACGCTCTACGAGGAAAACTTCGATGACCCTGACAATTTTGGATCGACCGGTGGCGTTACCATTCCGGGGCCTTGGCTGCAGGAAGGTGAAGGAAACAGCATGGCGAAAACTTCGGTTTCGTCCACGGCCCCGTCCGTACCGAATCTGGTGAAAATCGATGGCAAGGATGCATTGGCGCTGCCAGTGAATTCGACGGGGTACCGCAATCTTCAATTGAGTTATTATACACGGGCATCCTCCTACATCGGAGGAAGCGTCATCGTAGAATGGTCAGGTGACGGAGGGATAAATTGGACAACGTTGGAGGAATTTAAGCTGCTCCCAGGGACGCTGGAACAAAAGAACAGTGAGCCGAACCAACTCAAAGTCCAAAACTTGGGCAGCGGAGCTGACAACAACCCGAACGTCAAGATCCGGGTCCGTGTGGGGGAATTGATGAGCGCGAATATGTACATCGATAGTGTGGCCCTCAAAGCTCAAGCGATTCCTGGAATACCGCCCGCAGAGACACCGGTGCCAATCCCTACACCGGTTGAACCTAAGCCGTTTGTGGTTCCTGAAGGCGTTAAGCTGTCTGAAGATGTGCTGATTGGGAACGCTGGAACGCGGCCGATTTATACTTCGATTGCCGTACCTAAGATCCCGCCTCATGCACCGATGCCAGTGATGGTATACATTCATGGCGGAGGTTGGAACCATGGGGACCGGAAGCAAGCCCTTGCCAGTATCTGCAACTATGTAACCAAGCGAGGATATATCGGAGTATCGCTGGATTACCGCCTAACCCCGGAAGCGCCATTCCCGGCGCAAATTCAGGATGTGAAGCTTGCTATCCGTTACTTGCGCGCGCATTCGGCAGAATACCATTTGGACCCGAGTCGGATCGGTGTATGGGGTTCGTCGTCAGGGGGGCATCTGGCCTCACTGCTCGGTACCACTGGGGACATCAAGTCAGGCGAGACAATCACATTGGATACTGGACATACCGTAAACGTTCCGGATTTGGAGGGGAATGGCGGTTGGCAGCAATATTCTGATCAAGTGCAAGCCGTTGTCGATCTGTACGGTCCAGCGGATTTTACAACAAATTTCGCTAATAGCTATAAATCCGTGAAAGCGCTTTTAGGCGGGAACGACGCGTTCTCTGTGCCAGACCAGGCAAGGTTGGCCATGCCTGGCACTTATGCATCACCGGACGATCCGCCTTTTTTCATCCGCCATGGGGATGTGGATGCAACGATCCCATACACGGACAGTATTACGTTCTCCAGTCAATTGAAGGATGCAGGCGTGAAAGTGGTCGATGTCAAAATTGTACCTAAACAAGGTCACGGTTTTATAGGCGAAGCGGCTGAGCAAGCAAGCGCCGAGGCTTGGGCTTTTATGGATCAATATGTAAAGAATCGAACGGCAACAACATCTGATGATGAGGTTGTATACCGCGATCTAGCCAGTCTGACACCGAGCGACGATGCAGTCATCGACAGCAGCAAGCCCACTGTAAACTTCAATAGCGCGACGGGCAGCAGCAATGGATTGTTCAGTATTTCTTCTGGCGCCGAGAACAAGAAATATGTGTATTTTAAATTTGATGTCTCTTCATATAGCAATCCTGCAAACAGGTATATTTTTAATGTTGCTGCCAAAAAGGGTTCATCCAATGCGGACCTCGAACTTTCGTTATTCGGCCTAAAGGATACAAATTGGACTGAATCGGAGCTGACTTGGAGCAATGCGCCTGTCACGGATCTGACCATTGCTTCGTTAAGTGGGAAATTTACCGTAACGGCAGACAAATCAGGAGCTCCACAGGTTTACAGCATCGATGTGTCCGAGTTTGTCAGAGACAGATTGTCCGCATCGGGCGGTAATATCGCTTTTCTGCTTGGTGATACGGCAAGCACTGGAATTTCCCTCAATGTCTATTCGAAAGAAGCTAATGGCAACAGCAACCCCCGTCCACAGCTTGTTGTTCAAGAAGCGGTTGAACCTTCAAGTGACCTTGAGAAACCTTCCTGGCCGGATGGAAGTTCTCTGAAGGCTGTCAATATAGGTACAGAGTTCATTCAACTTTCATGGCCGGCCGCCAGCGATAATCAAGGTATCGCCTCCTATCGCGTATACCGGGATAACACCCTGTTATCCAATGTTAACGATGCAACGTATACAGTCGTTGGGCTTAGCCCTAGCACGGCGTACAGCTTTAAGGTTGAAGCGGTGGATCAGTCGGGCAATACATCCGTACCGCTTGCTTTTACCCGGTCAACGCTTACAGAACCCATCATTCCTTATGCGATTGCAAACGTGACAGCCAGCGACAGCGATGGCAATATCGCAACGAATACCATCGATAATAACTTGTTCACCCGTTGGTCCGCTGCAGGTAACAGCCCGTGGATCCAATACGATTTAGGCGAAGAGAAGCAGATCAGTTATTTAGGTATTGCCGTTTATAAAGGTGATACGCGCACGGCTCAATTGAGTATCGAAACTTCAAATGACGGTTTGGCTTGGACTACGATATGGACTGGTGCAAGTATGTTCAGGACGATAGAGATGCAACCTTTCGATCTTCCTGACACAGAAGCAAGATATGTGCGCATCGTAGGTCTTGGAAATTCTGATGGCAGCGCGTTTACAAGTTTATCGGAGGTAAACATCTATGCGCCGTTCGCAAATGGAGATATACCTGTAGCCAGCATTCCGAATTACACGCCTAATCCACCCCGGGAACCGATCCCATTCACAGCTCCCGGATTAACTGAACCTGATGGTACGGTGCATCCGGTTCATTCCTCACCTACTACCACTGGGCGCCTCTTGAATGTGCTGGACTATAATGCTGATCTCGCCGATAACGACACAGATGACGGTATTGCTATTCAAGCTGCCATAAACAGTGCTGAGCCCGGCGATGAGGTCTATTTGCCGTCTGGGGTTTATAATTTGAACTCAACATTGGATACCCTTGTCAATTTGAAGCTCAAGTCAGGTGTAAACCTTCGCGGTGAGGATCAATCAACAACCATCCTCAAGACATCTCTCAATAAGGTGAAAAACAGCACCTTGATGAAAGTATCCGGACAGCATGATCTGTCCATATCCAACCTCACATTGACTTCTACCTGGAACGGTGTCTACACGACGGATCATAAAGTGAACAACCCGGACGCAGGTGGTCCCGACAGCATGATTACCATCGCAAATTTTGGTGAGGTTCCGTCATACAACATCACGGTTGATGGGGTTACTGTAGAGAAGTATTCACGTATGGGTGTGCGTATCGACAACAGCCGTGATATTGTCGTACGCCGCAGCACGTTCCGAAATGCGACAGATGTAGGGCCGGGCGGTGCTGGCTATGGTGTGTCGATTCAGGGCATGGCCAAACAGGACCGCAACGGGTATGAGAACGACACGGTTTGGAATGTTGTGGAGGACTCCCATTTCGAAGGCCCTTATTTGCGGCATGGGGCGCTGATCCAATTTGTTGCCCATAACAATGTCCTGCGAAACAATCAGTTTATGAATACAAAGCTGGATGCCATCGATCTGCATGGAGAACTCGAATATTTGAACGAGATATACGGCAATTTGATTAGTGACATTCCCTACGGCGCGGCGATCGGGCTGGGAAACACCGGGGGTACAGCACCCAGCAATCACAGTAAGTCAGGACCGCGCAACTATATCCATGACAATACGATTCGTAATACAAGAGAAGGAATCAATGTAACTATGGGCACTCCGGATACAGTCATCGAGCGAAATGTGATTGAAAATACAACTCATATAGAGGACGCCAAAGGCATTCAGATTTTGAACGGGCCAGGTACAATCATTAAGGAGAATATCATTCGCAACAATACTGCGTCGAATTATTGGGCTGTATCCCTTGAGCATGATCCCGGCGACAGCAAAGCAAATGATATCGGAGCGGGCGACCCGCAGGACGTTCAATTGATCGGAAATTCGCTGATTGGTAATACGAACGGCATTCGACTTCTTGCTGGAAAAGGGATCATCCTGCAGGGGAATCTTATTGACAGTATAAGTCGCAATTATTTCAAAAATGATCATGTGGTAGTAGAGGGTTGGCCGTTACCGAATATACCCTAAAGAAAACACAAGCTCACTCATAGAAACTCCATATTGCAAGCGCTCTATTGTAGGTAGAATGAGGTTAGATTCATTCACTATTCAAGGAAATGGAGGAAGGCCGATGCCACATATTGAGATTAGGATGTACGAAGGCCGAACGAGTGAGCAAAAGGAGGAGATAGTCACCGTATTCACGCGGGAGTTATCCCGAATTATTGAACGGGATGAACGATTTATTACCGTCGAATTTCAAGAAATTCCCCTGGATGAGAATGCTCCGGCGAACCTGCTGAAAACAGGATCTATAGGAAACGGTTATGAAAGCTAAGTTAACTGGGGTTGACCTTATTAACTACAAAGCCGACACGAAAAGATCCTTGCTTTTAAACATGTGGAAATTCAGAGCACTCTATGTGATTGCGATTCCCGGGATCTTGTATTTCATCATTTTCAAGTACTTGCCGTTGGCTGGTTCAGTTATTGCATTTCAAAACTACAACATTTTTAAAGGCTTTACAGGCAGTGAATGGGTGGGACTTGAGCACTTTAGGACGATGTTTCAATACCAGGATTTCGGAAGAATCTTGAGCAATACAATTCTTCTAGGCTTGTATGATCTTATATTCGCCTTTCCGGCTCCAATATTGCTTGCGCTTCTGCTGAATGAAATTCGGCTTGTGTTTTACAAACGGTTTTTGCAAACGGTGGTTTATATGCCCCACTTCCTGTCTTGGGTAATTGTCAGCGGTATCGCCTTGGGTATCCTCTCCCCAGGAACAGGGATTGTGAATCAGGTTTTACAAGCCTTCGGCTTTGAACCAATTTATTTTCTTGGTGAAAATTCATACATTCGCACGATTTTGATCAGTTCCGGTATCTGGAGGGATTCCGGGTACGGTACGATCATTTATCTGGCCGCGTTGGCAGGAATAAACCCAGATCTTTATGAGGCTGCTGAAGTAGACGGAGCCGGGCGCTGGAAACAAACCTTAGCCATTACACTGCCGTCTCTGATACCGACGATTATGATTTTGTTCCTTCTCCATATCGGGAGATTTCTTGATCTTGGCTTCGAGCGGGTATGGGTATTCCTGAACGCGCTTAATACCGGGAACGGGGAGATTCTGGACACTTATATCTATAAGGCGGGGCTGCTGTCTCAGCAATACAGCTATACAACAGCAGTGGGGCTATTCAAGTCGGTAGTTGGACTCATTCTGGTGCTCATCGGCAACATTTTGAGCAAAAAAACAACCGGTGAATCGCTGTATTAATCGCTCTTTATGGAGGTAGGGATGATGAGAGTACGCTATACTCGCGGCCAGAATCTATTTAATGTGTTCAATCTTTTGTTTCTGACCGCTCTCGCTTTGGCTATGTTTCTGCCGTTTCTGAATGTGATTGCCCAGTCCTTTAGCAGCTCTGAAGCAATTATTAATGGCAGGGTAGGTTTGCTGCCAAAGGAATTTACCGCGATCAATTATCAGTACGTTTTCAGCGATCATTCCATTTGGCGGGCGTTCGGTGTCTCCGTCTATATTACGGTACTGGGCACCGCAATTAATCTGATTGCGACAGCGTCTCTCGCTTATCCGGTGTCGCGGCCGGAATTCCTAGGACGTAAATACATCGTCATGATGGTATTGTTCACTATGGTATTCAGCGCCCCTCTTATTCCAAATTTTATCCTGATAAAAAATTTGGGGCTTATGAACTCCTTATGGGCACTTATGATTCCGGGCGCCATCAGCGCTTTTAACTTTTTCGTGATGAGAAGCTTCTTCATGCAGCTGCCTCAGGAGCTGATAGATTCCTCTAGAATCGATGGGTGTGGCGAGCTGCGGATCATTGTCAACATGGTACTGCCGTTGTCCAAACCGGTAATGGCCTCATTGGGGATTTTCTACGCCGTCGGGCACTGGAATACGTACATGAGCGCTCTGTATTATATCAACAAGCCGTCTTTATGGCCTCTGCAGGTGATGTTGAAGAAGCTCTTCGAGACGGACGATATCAGCATTGATCCGGCTTCCTCAGTGTATAGCTCTTTGGCCCACACCTCACCTGAGGGCATTAAAATGGCTGTTATCATTGTCGCTACTATTCCGATTATCATGATTTACCCGTTTCTTCAACGCCATTTCGTTAAAGGAATGATGGTCGGATCCGTCAAATCCTGATCTATCATAGTGTGGTAGAATAGGAACGCGTTAAGCGAGACGAATCGGAAGGTGGTATCCATGGATGAGATGTGTATTAATCGTAGACGACGAGCCCATGATTCGAAAGGGACTTTCTATCATGATCCAGCAATGCGGCGAGCATCCGTATAACATTAAGCTGGCCCAGAATGGCGAAGAGGCCATCCAGCTCATTATGGAGGAGCAGCCGGATTTTCTTTTTACAGATATCCGTATGCCCAAGGTAGACGGACTGGAGCTGTGCCGGCGGCTGTCGGAGATGGAGACGGATATTCAGACTGTTGTCATCTCGGGTTATGGGGATTTTGAATACGCCCGCCAATGCGTGTCCTATGGAGTGAAAGAATATCTCCTGAAACCCGTGAGCAAAGGGAACCTTCAAAATGTGATCGCCAAACTGGAAGCGCATAGAGAGAAGTTAGAGAGTTTTGTCTCTGTCGCTAAGCTCGATGAATGGGTCGTGCGTATGGATGATGCCATCTGGACCTTGGATAAAGAAAGGCTGTACCTTGTACTGAAGGAATGGGAAACTGACTTCCTCCAGCGTAAGATGAGCCGAAGTCAGCAAAAAGAGCTTCTGGGAGAGGGCTACGCTTTGCTCGTGAAGAAGCTGCTTGTCAATTCAGTTACACCCGGTAAAAGCGTGTTAGACTTGTCCGCAGCAGCTGGACCTGAGCAGTTATTCCGCTGTTTCGCAGAAGCGTCAGCAGCAATATTGGAAGAGCTTCGTAGAAAGCGCAAGGGTAAAGCGAAGGATCCGATAGAGGAAGCTAAAGCATTTATAGAAAAGCATCTCGCTCAGGAAGTATCGCTGGAAGAAGTGGCGGAAGTGCTTGGGCTAAATGCCTCTTATTTCAGCCAGATGTTTAAGCACTCAACGGGAGAGACCTTTGTACATTACCGCATAAAACGCAGGATGGAGAAGGCCAAAAGATTGCTTGCCGATGCAAGCTATCGGATCACCGATATTTCCTATGAGGTCGGGTATGCAGACCATCCTCATTTTACGAAAACGTTCAAAAAGTTCACCGGGCTGGCTCCTTCCGAGTATCGCAACCAGCTGGGGATCGATTGATGAGAAAGAGTCTGTCGAACAAGCTGTTCGCCTCCTTTCTCACCGTCATTCTTCTATCCTTGTCCATGGTTGGATTTATCTCCTATTTTCAGGCTTCGGCTGAGCTGGATAAGTCTTCAGAGAAGTCCATTGCCCAAGTTATCAGAAGTGCGTCTTATCAAACGGATCTGTATTTGCAAAATTATGAAAAGGCTAGCGATTCCATCCTGTCCTACAATCAAGTCAAGGAGTTCCTGGATATGGACCCGGAGGATAGCTTCTCTTACTATCAATATACGAATGACATTCAGAAGTATTTGTTTCGTTCTTTGTTTATTCTGTATCCTCAGATTAATCTGATGTACATCATCGGTGAACACGGCAAGGCCATTAGCGATGATAACTCCTATCAGGCGCATAGCCTGCAGTTTCATCCTCAGGAACGCTACCGTTTCTTAAGCGAACATACCCCGGAGAGCGGCCGCATCACCATTCTCAACACGAATGTGATGAATGAAGGGGATAAGAACATTATTACGATGGTCCGACGAATCAGAGGTGTCTCTTCCTATCGTCCTAAAGGTATAGTGGCCATTGAATTTAAGGCAGAGGATCTGGCCCGCATATGGGAACCTCTTGATCTGGGACAGGGCGGGTCCTACTTTATCATGGACGAATTCGGCAAACTCCTCTATCGGGCGGAAGGGAATAATAACCACCCTGGGTTATCTGCTGAGCACATTCAGAACGTATTTCAACACCCAAATGACTCTGTGGTGGAAAAAGTAGACGGGAAAGAGTATTTGTTCGTGTCGAGAAAATCCGAATATTCCAAATGGCAGCTTGTAGTATCCATACCCGTTGGTGAGCTGCGCAAGCCTATTTCTACCATTCGTACGACCACGCTGGTGGTGGGAGTTCTCACGCTTGTAGGCACACTGCTCCTTGCAACCTGGTTCGGACGATCCATCACGAAGCCCATCCTGATTCTTAAGGAGGGCATGAGGGAGACGGAAAAAGGCAAGTGGCGCAGGCTTGAGATGAACGGCCGTCAGGATGAGCTGGGGGGACTGATGCGCAGCTACAACCTCATGGTGACCCGGCTGTCCGAAATGATTGAGCGGGTATATGAAGCGGAGCTTACCACCCAGAAGGAGGCTCTGGAGCGTCATCAAGCTGAATTCCAGGCACTCCAGCTGCAGATTAATCCGCACTATCTATATAACACATTAGAGACTATCAAATGTTACGCGGTCGTTCAGGATTCGGATGAAATCACAGAAATAGTGGAGGCCATGGCATTCATGCTTCGCTACTCCATCCAAACTAATCTGGAGGAAATTACGATTGCCAATGAGCTTAATCATGTACTGAGCTACATGACGATTCTCAAGCACCGGATCGGCAGAGAGTTCGAAATTGACGTAGTGATTCCGCCGACGCTGCTACTGGCTAAGATGGTCAGGCTGACACTTCAGCCCTTGATCGAAAATATTTTTCAGCATGCGTTTCCCGAGGGAATTGAAGACAAGCACTATATTCGAATCGACGCCAGAATAGAGGGAGACCGTTTTCTAGTTCTTGTAGAGGATAACGGCGCAGGGATGTCCCGCGAACGGCTTGATAAGCTTCGTGAGAAGCTGAATCTGAATCAGCTGGCGGATACGGAAGGAGATTCCCTCTATCATAGAGGTGGAATCGGGCTCATGAACGTGCACCGGAGAATTCAAATGGTGTTCGGTGAACAATACGGGTTAAGTGTCGAAAGCGTGGAGAATGAGGGAACCCGGCTGATCTTATCTATGCCTGCGGAGTGAGAAGATAGATGTTTTCAGAAAAAACTACTACTAGGAGGAAATATGCAATGAAAATTGATTTGACTGGTAAAATTGCGCTTGTTACAGGGTCCAATGCAGGGATAGGCCGACAAATCTTGGAGACTTTGGCTGCTTCCGGCGCCAAAGTGGCGGTAAACTATTTGTTTGGTTCTGCGGAGGAGACGGTTGACGCGATCCGTCAGGCCGGAGGAGAAGCTCATGCTTTTCAGGCAGACGCAACAAGTCCTGCCCAATTGGACAATATGGTAAAGGAAATAGAGGAGCATTTCGGCGGAACCATCGATATTCTCGTCAACAATGCAGGCGGTATGATCAATAGGGTTCCAAATACTGAAATGAACGAAGAGCATTACAACAAGGTGATGGACGTCAATTTTAAATCATGCGTGTTTGCCTGCAAAGCCGTAGCAGCAGGAATGATTGCCAAGAAAAGCGGTAAAATCATCAATGTATCTTCCCTTGCGGCCCATGACGGCGGCGGACCGGGGGCTTCCATTTATGCAGCGGGCAAAGCTGCGGTATGGTCTTATACCAAGGGACTTGCCAAAGAGCTGAGTCCTCATGGAATTAATGTAAACGCTATCTCTCCCGGATTTATCGGTCAGACCGCTTTCCATGCTACCTTTACTGCGGATGCGGCAAGACAGGCAACGATTGCAAAGATTCCGCTGGGCCGGGAAGGTGCTCCACAGGATGTGAGCAATGTGGCACTCTTCCTCGCTTCAGAGCTGTCGGATTATCTGACAGGCGAAATTATTGAAATTAACGGAGGCTTGTTCATGCGATGATGAACCTTAAGGAGAAAGCAGATACTTTTTCCTGGGTTGGTCTTGAGGTGGATAAATTGAAAATGGAGCTGGATCCCTTCCGGAGAGAAGAGATTCTGCTCCCGTCAGAGCCTGGTGGCTGGTGGCACCAATATGTATGTCCCCAGCATCATACTGAGCTAATCTTCGATGTTATGGAGCAAGATGCGTTTGTTTTTTCTTGCCCGAAGGGCTGCAAGCTGGAAGGTGAACCCTACCGGGGAGCATGGCTGGTATACCGGCATCAGGCGATGGCGCGATACGCCCTGCAAGCTGCCGCGGTATTCGCCGCAGACGGAGAAGAATTCTATAGCAGCTTAGCCCGGAAGATTCTTGTCGGTTATGCAGAGCAGTTCCCCTTGTATCCGGTTCATCCCGATGCCCAACCCTGGATGCTTAGTGGCCGTGCCTTTCATCAGGCGCTGACAGAGGCTATCTGGTCCACCACGCTTATTCGGGCCTATCTGCTTCTTGTGGACTATGGAGTAACGTTCACTGAGGAAGAAGAGTTGAGGCTTCAAACATTCTTCACGATGCTGGAGGAGAGCATGGAGCAATACCGCCACATCCTCATTTACGAGAAGAAGAATGCAGAGAACAATTATACCGCATGGCTGAACGCTAGCCTGGCTTGTGTATATGCCGCCAAAGGCACCAGAGAAAAGCTTGCTTCTTTGCTGGAGGGAGAAGGCGGATTCTATCATCATCTGTCCATTGGCGTGAAGCCAGATGGCTTTGAATTTGAAGGCAGCACGTACTACCACATTTTTGTATTGCGGGCTTATCTCATAGCAGCCGAGATGTCCGGGCGCTTTGGGGTTGACCTCTATGCTGCCAAAGGAGATCAGGGACAATCCATCCGTGGCATGTTTCAGTTGCTGGTAGAGCTTAGCGGCGATAACGGGGAGCTTCCAGCCGTGCATGATGGTCCTTATGCGCGCGTTCCTTTCGCCCGAGAAATTGCTGAAGTATTTGAAATAGGTATTGCGGTTTACAAAGACCCGAGTCTCCAGCCAATACTGGCGAATGCTTATAGGTATCTATATGGACAGGAATTAAGGACTGGTCTGGAGGCAGTGCTGTATGGAGCAGGTGAGAGTAAGGAACTTCAGACCAGTTACAGGGTGAGAGACTCTGTTCTACTGCCGGATTCCGGATTCGCCGTGCTCCGCCACCCGGGCAATCCGTTGTCCGTTCTGGCGGATTTCGGAGAGCATGGCGGATCACATGGGCATTTTGATAAGCTTCATATCACGATTATGCACCGATGGGGGGAGGTTGCTCCCGAGCTGGGCATGGTTCCTTATGGATCTGTTTTGCGGAAGGAATGGTATTCCGAAACCGCGAGCCATAACACGGTTACCATCGGAGGGCGCTCCCAAGCTCCACATACCGGAAGCTGCTGTCAATTCCGTCAGGAAGGCAATGCTACGTACTTATGGATTCGCTCAGACGGCGCCTATGAAGGAGTTGTTCTAGACCGGCATCTTGTATTGGCCGGCGGTTGGCTGTTGGATTGGTTTCATGTTGAGCAGGTGACGGAGCGGGATCAGGAAGTGGACTTATGGTTTCATCCGACGGGACATTTGCTGTTACCGTTCGACCTTCACCGTGTCCAGACGGACTCTCCGGCAGTCCTTGGTCTGGAAGCAGGTTATGGCTCAGTAGAAGTACTGTCCGCAATGAAAAATGAGACGGATTGTCCGTTAAATACGGAGTGGAATATCCGTTATGATGGAGTGAGCACCGGCCGGGAGTATGAAGTATCCACGAGTACTCTACTGGCGCCCGGCTCCACTATGTATGAAATCCGCACACCGGGTAATGCCGAAGACCCGAGTAGATTGCTACGAGGTATTATGCTTCGGCACAAAGGACCGTCGGTTAATTTTATTACGGTTTATCGGGACGGTCACGAACCTGCTGTACTGAAGCTAGTGAGTCAGGTGGGCGAACCGCCCCGAATCCAAATAGCAACAACTGGGCAAGTAGTGGTCTATTGCCTTGACCCTAAAGCGGGACTGATTCAGGAAAAGTCCCGGAATACGGAGGAGTAGAGATGTTAGAACCTTTATTTCAACCTACCAGCGGCGTACTCGACCTGTCATATGGGCCAGATGAACATACAGATGTTGGAGAGAATCCTCCGCGGTTTACTTGGATGCCTGCATGTCTAGAAGAGAGTATGTACGAGCTGCAGATCTCCTCAAACACTGGATTTGAGCCGGAAGGTACGTTGACCTACAGCAGAATTCCCTATAATTTGTTTACCCCGGATAAGCCGTTGGCGCCCGGCTCGTATTATTGGCGATACAGTCTTATCGGGGAGAATGATATCCGTTCCGAGTGGAGTAAAGTAAGAGCTTTTGTGGTGGAGGATGAACTGCCGCTAACGCCACTGCCTTCCCGTACAGAACGATATTCAACTGCTTCCGCCCACCATCCGCGGCTATGGCTTCAAGCGGAGCAACTTCCGTCTTACCGGGAAGTTGTCCGCCAAGACCCCATTTCCACTGGCTGGGATGACTTCCTGAAGCATTCCGTTTTACCCTGGACAAAGCGCGAGCTTATTCCCGAGCCTGCACCGTATCCAGATAATAAGCGTGTCGCCACACTATGGCGGCAGATGTATATGGACTGCCAGGAAGTTTTCTATGCTGTCCGGCATCTTGCTATAGCTGGAGTTGTGTTGGAGGACGAGGCGCTTATCGCCAAAGCTAAAGAGTGGCTGCTTCATGCTGCAAGCTGGAACACGGATGGTACCACCAGCCGGGATTACAATGATGAATGCTCCTTTCGCATAGCCGGAGCGTTGGCATGGGGCTATGATTGGCTTCACGGCTCTCTGGCGGAAGAAGAACGCCTTAAGGTAAGGCAGGCGCTACTGCGAAGAACCGGGCAGATCGCATTCCATGTCATCGAACGTTCCCGCATCCATCAAGTTCCTTATGACAGCCATGCGATCCGCTCTTTATCCTCTGTACTCGTACCGTGTTGTATTTCCATGTTGGGTGAGGAGGAGAAGGCGCAGGAATGGCTTGATTATACGCTGGAGTACTTCTCCGCCATGTATACTCCATGGGGTGGCAAAGATGGCGGGTGGGCCGAAGGTCCGATGTATTGGACCACTCAGATGGCATTCGTTACGGAGGCGCTCAATCTAATTCGCAAATACATGGCAATCAATTTCTATGACCGTCCTTTCTTTCGCAAAACCGGTGACTTTCCGCTCTATTGCTTCAGTCCGGATACCGTGAGGGCCAGCTTCGGCGATCAATCGTCACTGGGAGATCCGGTCAATCTCAAAACGGGCATCAATATCCGCCAATTTGCCGGTTTAACCGGGAATGGCCAGTACCAATGGTATTTTGAGCAAACTAAGGAACTGAACCCTGACACCCAGATGATCTTCTATAACTACGGCTGGTGGGATTTCCGGTTCGATGAAATGGTTTATCGCACAGATTATCCGCAGATTTCTTCAGAGCCACCGGTGGCTGCAGAACCTCTGAAGTGGTTTCAGGATGTGGGATGGGTGGCCATGCATCATCGGATGGAGGATCCGCAGGAACATATCATGCTGTTGACCAAGAGCAGCCGTTACGGCTCTGTGAGCCATAGCCATGGGGATCAAAACGCCTTCCTGCTGCATGCCTTCGGCGAGCCTTTGGCTATTGAAAGCGGCTATTACGTTGCATTCAACAGTACGATGCATATGCAGTGGCGTAGGCAGACCCGCTCCAAGAACGCAATTCTTATTGACGGCAAAGGCCAATATGCTGGCACGGACAAGTCGAAGAACATGGCAGCCTACGGCAAGGTGTTGAAGGCGTATAGTACGCCCGGAATCAACTACACGCAAATGGATGCCACCGAAGCCTACCGCGAGAATGTACCCTATATCAAGCGGTATGTGCGGGAAATATTTTTCTTTGATAGCGCTTACTTTGTTATCGCAGACAGTGTCGAGCTGGAACGTCCGGGAAAATTGGATTGGCTGTTTCATACACTGTATCCCATGAAGTTGAAGGATCAATCTTTTAAAGTAAATGGTAAAAAAGCTCAGATGGAGGGCAGATTTGTCTATAGTTCCTCGGGAGAAATGACACTTAGCCAAAGCAATCAATTTACAGATGTAGATCCGAAAGAATGGGAAGGGCTGCCCGAGCATTGGCATTTGACTGCCTCTACCCAAGAGGCCGTAAGTCATCGGATCGTCACTCTTCTGATTCCCCAAAAATCAGGAAGCCGGGATTACGTATCGTACTTTATGGACGATCAGGACCATGGGGTTCATGTCTACTTTACGAATCAGGGAATTACCCACCGGGTTGAGATCCCAAAAGCTTATTAGCCTTAAAATATCTTCATTTACGTATACACCCCATTGTACAAGGAGAGGGTTATATTATGAAAAAATGGATTGGCATCTGTCTGGCTACCGTAATGGGTGCTACCGTTATTGCAGGTTGCTCGGACAAGGACAAAGAAGAGACTGCCGGAGGTTCGTCAAATACGCCGCAGAAAACTGAATTCTCGATCTCGATGCGGACGCTGGCTTTTAACTATGTTGAGAAATCACCCGACTTGAATAAGGACAAATGGGTGAAAAAGCTGGAGGAGATGACAAACACAGACTTGGATATTGTGTTGGTTCCTCATAAAGAGTTCGAACAGAAAATGGTGCAGATGTTCGCCACTAATGATATTCCGGATGTCGTTCAAGGCTCGGGCGGCGTAAATGGCAAGGAAATGGCTGGTTCCGTTGAAGCTGGTGTGTTCATGCCCTTGGATGATCTGCTGCAGCAAAACGGCCAGAACCTTTTGAAAGTAATCCCGAAGGAAGCTTGGGAGAACGTCACCTATCAAGGGAAAATTTACGCAATACCGGAGTTTCTGTCCAATCCCTCCCGCCGGGCGACTTGGATTCGCAAGGACCTGCTGGATCAAACCGGCTTGCAGGTTCCAAAAACGGTCGATGAGTACTTGACTGTGTTGCGTGCCTTCAAAAAGCTGGGGATAGAGAACCCGTACATGGGCCGTCAAGACTTCAAATATGCCGACGCTTTCTTTGGCGCTTATGATGTTTTTCCGTACCTGACTATGTTAGAGGAAGTAAACGGCCAGGTTCAGCCGAAGTTTATGGATAGCGAAAATATGATGAAGGCGTTACAAACCTACAACACCATGTATACAGAGGGTTTAATCAACAAGGAATTTGCCACCATTAACCCGACCAACTACAAAAATGCGATTCTCTCAGGCAAAGCGGGCATGTGGACGATGAATGCCAACGAGCTTCTGCAGTGGGAGCAACAATTGAAGGCTACGACGCCATCCGCCAAGCTGGAGATTATTCCTTCGCCAGTTGGACCTGATGGAAAAGGAGGCTCCTACTTGTACGGCTCCGCCACGCGCACCTACTTTATCAAGGAAGGTACGAAAAATGCTGCGGATATCGTGAAATTTTTTGACTGGATGTTGAGCGAAGAGGCTGAGACCTTCTTTACCTTTGGGATCAAGGACGAAACCTATAAGGAAGAGAACGGCAAAATCGTGTACACTTCTCCTGCGGATTCCGCTGCTATAGATGAGGAGCGCTACCGCCAGTCTTTCCTCTGGATGGTGCAGGATACTACTTATAATAAGGGTGTCCTTAACATGACAGAAGAAGGCAGAAGCTTGATCAATGTATATGATACTATTCTGGCTAACGAAGGCCGTGACGGAATTCAGTTCGACCCGCGGCTAGATGCCTTGGTGAAGAATCCAGACATTGCACCTAACTCGGACACGGCTCCTCCGGTACTGCTGACGCACATGGTAAAGATGGTATATGGCAAGGAACCTATCAGCGACTGGCCGAAGGTTGTGGAGGAGTGGCTTTCTAAGGGCGGTAACGATGTCATCAAGGAAGCTACGGAAAAATATAACAACAAAGCAGGCGTCACCATGCCACGCAGATAAACTTATCCTCCAGGGGAGTTGGAATTCAATTTAAGGGCTGCCGAGAGGTAGCCTTTTTAGTTAGGACCAGTTTACTTTAATGCAATATCCAAAGTATGGATTATATGGTAAGTTAAATAGAGACATTCTAATGAACTATCTAAAAAGAAACGGAGTGATTTCATGAAGATGCGGAATTCAAAATTTTTATATTATCTTGTCTGGATCATAGTGGGGGCGCTCTTATTACATTATGGCAACTCGCTAATTAGTCATTACACTGAAGAGGCACAAAAGAACTATCAATTAGAAAATACTGTGTGGATCACGGCTATTGTCCCGTTTGTCTATGGGATCTATCTGGCGTTGTTAGAAGGATTACCTAAAGCTTTTATTGTTAATTTGCCGCTGTTGTTTATTGTGTTTCTTCCAAGTTTTCTTCTGCTTATGTATCCGATTTTAGTAATGTATTTTAACATTTCGAACATAGAGATTTACAAATTTGCAAGCATACATGATGGGGTAGTATTTGGTCTGGTTAGTGGAATGGCACTAGTTAAATCTCTAACGACAAACCGTTAACGAGATTACAGCATTGCTGTTACAGAATTATTGGAGCAGTATAAAATAGTTATATGCAAAATCACCCTTTCAATTATTTGGGTTTTATTGCAAGATATTTATACATCATGTATTTTATTGAATAATAAGGGGGAGTGCGAATAATGTTATCATCCACAGAGCTTAGCAAGCTGAACGAAGTGAATTACAGGGAGGACCGATTAGAGGCACTTAATCATTTTTATGAGGATCTCTGTAATAAGAAAGTAGCCGATGGCTATATTTATTCTCTTAGTCGTTATGGAAAAATATTTGCCAATGGAGCGGGGGGACGCTTCAGTTACGAAGAAGATAGCGACCAAGAATTGAAAACGGATACAATTTTTCGAATCGCTTCTATTACCAAGCTGTTTACGGCAACAGCGATCTGGCAGCTTGCAGATGATGGAAAAATTTTTATGGGACAACCAGTTAGTTCTATTCTTCCAGAGTTTGATGCCGACCCTTTTAAGCCGATTACAATTGCTCATTTACTGACTCATACCTCCGGCATCGCACCTGATCATGGAACTATAAGTGATACTTACTATAAAAGTGCATGGTGGTATATTTATGAATCAGAGCTTGGAAAAGAAAACTGGATTAAAGCTGGACTTTCCTATGGCATTCGTTTTCCGGTAGGGACTCAATGGATGTATTCCTCGTTTGGATACGTGGTTCTTGGTGCAATTATTGAGAAAATAACAGGTGTTTTTGCAGAAGATTACATAATGGACCACATTGTAAAACCGTTAGGCATGACAGATACTTTCTTTGATATACCGCCTGAGAAAGCTGGTAGGATCGCTATTCGTTCGGAAGAAGCCAAGGAATATCTTCAGAAGCTGCAAAACGGGGAAATTACGGATGAAGAACAAAGGTCTGAGGAAGAAATCAAGACTCCCGGAACTGGTGGGGGACTGTATTCAACCGTTAATGATCTACAAAAGTTCGGAATCATGCTGCTTAACCATGGGGAATACGAAGGGGGTCATGTCTTAAGTCGGATGGCTGTTCAGAGAATGACCAAGCGGTTCAATTCTGAAAAAATTCCAAACTACGCATGGGGAGATGGAGGAGCGGATAGACCATACGGTCTTGGGCCAGACCTTCGATATAATGAAAGTACATCTTATTCTGAAGGCACTTTTTTTCACGAAGGATGGGGGTCTTGTTCTTTGGTCGTTGATCCGGTAGAAAAGCTGATTGCCGTTTGGTATATCCCTTTTCATAAAAATATATGGGACGGTAGAGGGATTTTCGGTACAAACAATGTGATCTGGTCCGGACTCGAATAAGAAAAAGACTTTTTTATGTGATATCTATAGATAGGCAGGATGTGACTTATGTTTGAGATGATAAAGCACCGCTTTCGCATTATGAGGGCGGTTGCTTTTGTTACTTATAAGGAATGGAGTGCGTACAGGACGCATTCGATGGTTTCTATTTTTGTAGGCCCAGTGTACTTTTTAGTGCAGTATTATATATGGAGCGCTGTTTATAGCGGGGAATCTTACATCAACGGGATGTCACTCTCCCAAATGCTTTCCTATTTTTGTGCTACGATGTTGATCAACTATCTGACTATGGATTTTGCCGATTGGAATTTACAAATGCTTATTCGTACCGGGAAATTCATTACGTTTTCGTTAAGACCGCTAAATCATATGTTCTTTGCTTTATCTCAGAAGGCAGGGCATAGGGTACTTGGGCTTTTGTTTGAATTTTTACCCTGCTTTATGATCTTTTTCTTTATTTTTCATATTGATGTCTTACCCGCAAATTTACTCTACGCGATTCTTTCAATAGCTATGGCGTTTATGATGAATTTTTTCATTCATTATAGTATTGGAATGGTCGCCTTTTGGATGGTGCAATCCTCTAGTATTCGTAATTTTTTTAATCTCTGCGAAGGGATATTTTCAGGATCGCTGATTCCATTAGTATTTTTCCCAAAATCCTTACAAATGGCGTCCTTTTTCTTACCGTTTCAATATACGGCCTTTCTTCCAGCAATGGTCTATACAGGTAGCTATACTTTAGCTGATATAAGCTTACCTATTCCTCAAGTGTTATTGCTGCAGCTCATAGCCGTAATTATTGCCGGAGTTGTCTGCCGGGTGCTGTATGCGGTGTCGCTTAAGCATTTTACGGGGGTGGGCGCATGAAACGTATGTATCAAATATATAAAACCTGCATGAAGGCGAATATTGCTTCTGCTATCACTTATCGTGTTAACTTTATTCTTAATAGTCTTATCATGCTCATAGGGAATGTGTTGTTTCCTCTAGTAACGGTATTTATTTATAATTCGAATGCTTCATTTGCAGGATGGACCTTTAAAGAGGCGCTGTTAATTCAATCCGTTTTTATTCTGTCTACGGCTTGTGCCGGGATTTTTTTTAACGGAATTATGTGGAATACGATGTCTCATGTTGTAGAAGGGACTTTGGAAGTGGTATTAATTAAACCGACCTCGAGCCTTTTTCTGCTGTTGGCCAGATCTTTTGAGTTCGAAAGTATCGGGCTTTTAGGTGGAGGAGTAATCATGTTCGTATACGCACTTAGCGGAATCGATGGGATGACCATAGGCTCTTGGTTATTGTTCCTGTTGTTGTTTGGTGCAGGGCTGCTTGTTATGTTCGGTGTGGCGCTTATTGTGGCAGCGATTTCCTTCAAATGGGTGGCGAATTCCCGCTTGCCGGAGATGTTTGAGAGCATTAAGTCTTTTGGACGTTATCCAGGGACGATTTTTCCTAAGGCAGTCGTAGCTGTGAGTTCTTTTCTGTTTCCGGTCTCCATGATTGCCTACTTTCCAGCATCTACACTGATTGGCCGATGGGAACCCTATTTTTTTATAGCGATTATTCCTTGTGTATTATTTGCTGCCTTCGGAATTTGGCTCTATACATATATGCTTCGCAGTTACAAAAGCGCCGGAGGATAAAAGATTAGTTAAGATCTAAGAAGGAGAATTTCACTTGGACATTATTACCGTCAAGAACTTAACCAAGCAATATGAAACCTATCACCGTGGACAAGATGCAAAAAGTGTATTTAAAAGTCTGTTTCACCGTGAAAAATCGATAATTACCTCTGTAGAAGATCTTTCGTTTAGTGTTGGAAAAGGAGAAATCATTGGCATTCTGGGTCCAAACGGTGCAGGGAAATCTACGACTATTAAAATGCTGACAGGCGTTCTCTATCCTACCTCGGGCGAAATAAATGTTCTAGGGTACAACCCTCATAAGCAGAAAAATCAATATGTAAAACAAATCGGGGTATTGTTCGGACAGAAATCGCAGTTAATATGGGACATTCCCCCTTTGGATAGCTTTTATATGAACAAGGAAATCTATGATATTCCTACGAACGACTTTCGTACAAGACTAGACCAATTTGTAAACATGTTTGAGATTGGCGATATTATTACTAAGCCCACGCGCACCCTTTCCCTGGGAGAACGAATGAAATGCGAGTTTATTATGGCGATGCTTCATTCACCACCTGTGGTTTTTTTAGATGAGCCAACGATCGGGCTGGATGTAATAGCTAAACAAAGAATCAGAGAATTCATTAAGCAAATGAATCAGGAAGGCACCACATTTATTCTGACAACACATGACTTGGAAGATGTAGAGCGTTTGGTTCAAAGAGTACTTATAATTCATCAAGGGAAAAAAGTATATGACGACAAGTTCTCTGAACTTCGACTGCATCTGGGTGCCCAAAAAGTAGTTAGGCTTTCAGCCGCCACAACTATTGGAAATATTGATCTGCCTGGCACTCAGATATCGGAAAGAATATCGGATTACGAAGTGGAGCTGCTGATCGATACCGAGCAATGTAAAATGGGCGAGTTTCTGCATATTCTTAGCGAAAAAGTAGAGATCCTTGATATATCCATTAAGGAGATTCCCATTGAAAAAATTATCAGCTCCATTTATGAGATGGATATGGGAGAACATATTCAAGCTTGAGAACGGATCATCTGCAGATTTAGATCGAGCATGGACCATAACTTTTCAGTGATCTCTTTTGCAGAGCAAGGATTACTATGGGTAAACCACCATTCAATCACTCCGACAGTCGCCGAACTTAAAAATTGCACAGATATATCTTTACTCAGCTCATCGAGATTAAAATTGTTTTCTAAAAATTGTACCTTAATCTGCTCATTTATCATTTCTTGTAATTGGTTTCTAAAGGAGAGCAGAGCTTTGTTTCTTAATAAAGTCTTATAAAAAAGAGCATTCTCCTCCAATTGTTCCAGCGTGCGGAGCAATGACGCCTTCGAGGGATTGGGTTCGGTTTCATCCTCCACTGCGGAGCAGCTTTCGATTAGTTGCTGGAGCTGAGCCTCCAGGCATTTATCCATCAGATCGTATTTGTCCGCATAATGGGAATAAATCGTTCCGCGGTTTACATCAGCACGCTCTGCGATTTCGTTGATCGTTATTTTTTCAAAATCTTTTTCAGCCATCAGTTGAATTAATGCATTCATGATGGCTGTTTGGTTTTTTTTAATTCTTCTATCCATGATAAGACTCCCTTTTTATTAAACAATGTATTGTATTTTGTTGAAAAATCAACAAAACCGGTCAAACTAACGATTGAACCCTACCGGAGATGTGATAATCTGATTTTATCGAACAGTTGATCAAAATTCAACAAATGTCTAAAAAGGGATAGAGGAGCTAAATATGAGAGTTTTAGTTTTTGGAGCGGGAGTATTAGGCAGCTATCTTGCGCATGTTCTAGTGCGTGGGGGAAATGATGTCACCATGCTTGCCAGAGGGAAGCGAGCAGAGCAATTGACGAAAGACGGGCTTGTGCTTCGCCATTATTTTCAAATTAAAAACACTGTGGATACAGTAAAGGTCATCTCTACGCTTCGATCCGATGATCTCTATGATCTTATTTTTGTTGTTATGAAATATAATGATTTTCCATCTGTGTTACCTATTCTAGCTGAGAATCAGAGTCTGAATATAATTCTTGTGGGGAACAATGGCGATGCTCTTGGCATGCAAAAGGATCTCCAGGAAATGAGCAATGTGAGGAAAAATATACTCTTCGGATTTCAACTTAGTGCAGGAATTCGGGAAACGAGCGGTCGTGTTATTAAAATACACGCAGGAGGGCAAATGGTACTTGGCAGTTTAGACGGTGAGATTCCAATAAAACACTTACTGGAAAAAGCGTTTGAGAACGCTAAGTATAAGCTAACTTATCATGAGGATATGGATGCTTGGCTCAAAAGTCATATCGTGCCAATAGTGGCTTTGAACTCCCTTAGTTATCTGCATGACGGGGATTTGAAAAAGGTATCTAAAGATAAGAAGCTATTAAAACAAGCCATTTCAGTAATGGACGAGGGGTTTCAAATCATGGAGCAATTAAGCTATACTGTTACTCCAGCAGGTCAAGTTAACTTTGTTCGAAAGCACAAGCAGGCTGTATATTATGGTCTGGCAATAATTCATAAATTACCGTTTATGAAATTAGTGGACGGTTCTTTCAGCGAAATAGCGGCTTTGTTTAATTCATTTGATATTTTGAAGCAACAAGCAAACATTGCAACGCCCAATTGGGATCAACTTAAAAAACAAGCGTTTTCGAAGTTTAATGCAAATGTATAACAATCTTGTTCAGGAGGTATACAATCGATGGCTATATATTTTATAAGGCATGGAATAGATGATGAAGGCTTTCGTGGAGGTTGGAGTCAACGTGGACTTGTAGTAGAGGGATATAGACAAGCCGAACGTCT
The DNA here is from genome assembly GCF_038002845.1 of Paenibacillus sp. FSL F4-0122. Classification (NCBI taxonomy): domain Bacteria; kingdom Bacillati; phylum Bacillota; class Bacilli; order Caryophanales; family Paenibacillaceae; genus Paenibacillus; species Paenibacillus sp. FSL F4-0122. The sequence goes on along the minus strand of NZ_JBBODI010000001.1, from coordinate 6,882,305 downwards.
TGGATATTATCTTAAGGAAAATCAATCTAGCTTTAACATAACCCGTATTCTTTGTAGTGATTTGCAACGTGCGTTAGATACAGCAAATGAGATCGCCAGAGAGCTTGATTTGCCTGTTGAAAGCAGCCAGTATTGGAGAGAAACGAACAATGGTGTAATCGCTGGAATGCCCCATGAAATCGTAAATGAACGATACCCGGGTCTTTATTTCTCGGCTTTAAGAATGGATGAGAGATTTCCAGGAGGAGAAAGTCCTCAGGAATTTTTTACGCGAATAAGTTCAAGTTTCTCAAAACTATGTAATGAACTGGAGAGTACTGATCCAAATGAAAATGTAATTGTGGTCACTCATGGTGGCGTAATTAATGTTATATACCATATTTTAAAAGGGCTAACGTGGACGAATAAGAATGCTCATTTCCCGACTTCATATACTAGTATTCATAAAATAGAGTATCAAGTAGATAAGTGGGCAGTTACAGCAGAAAATCTTACGGAACATATATCAAGTGATCAGGCTGCTGGTATGGCCAATTGATTGGGAGGTACAAATATGGGTTTATTGAATGCGCTGATTGAGCAAGCCAAGAATCCTAGAGGGTTCGTAGGAAATATCATGATCAAAATCATGAATCAGGCACATACCAGCATCACAACATGGGGACTTAGAAAAATAGAAATTAAGAGCGGCGATCCTATCCTGGACATAGGCTGTGGTGGCGGTCAAACTATACATACGTTAGCAAAACAAAATAAACAACATGAAATTTACGGCATAGATTACTCAGAACAAGCTGTAGAGACATCTATTCAAAAAAACAATAAGGCTGTAATCGCTGGTAAGGTGAAAATTAGTCAGGGAGATGTGTCAGCGTTACCGTTCAACGATGGATTTTTTGGGACGATCACAGCGATTCAGACACATTATTTCTGGCCGGACCTCGAACACGATATAAGTGAAGCATTTAGGGTGCTGATGGCAGGCGGTACATTTGTTATTATTTCTGAGATCTATAAAATCAATTATCATATGAAGCAATTCACTAAGAACGAAGAGATGGAGCAGTTATTTCGGAAATCGGGCTTTCAGACGGTAAATATTCACGAGAATAACAAATGGAGATGTTATGTTGGAAAGAAATAAAGCGGCCGCACCGCCCCAAAAAGGACGACACAGCCGCTTCGTTTCACCAGCTATTTAAGCCGGGAAGGTATTAAACAAACAACGAACGGGAAATGATGACCAGCAAGATGAAAAGTACCAAAATCGCTCCGGTCGAAGTGAAGGCTCCTCCATGAAATTCACCCATGATTTATTCCTCCTCAACTTATGTCTTCTTCTCAATTGCTGTGACTGATGTCGCAGCTTTCTGAGATAATGACATCATATGCCGAAGAGGGCCTGTTGTACTGGTCTATGGCCTATTGCTCGTCAATATGGGCTTTTAGGATACGTAATCCTTTAGGAAGATGATTTTTAAGCTGCCCTAAACTCGCTTTGCCCCAACTAATCGGCAAACCATCTAAAGTTACAAGTGTCCATCCATGTAATTCGCTGGGGACAGGCAGGCTTTCACCACGTAGCCAAGCATGTATTTCCGGGCCATCACTGCTGAGATCAAAGCTTCGTGAAGCTTGTATGGGCTGTAGTGCCATAGCTAATGCATGAGCAGGTTCAATCCGATTTTTCTTCAAATGGGCGATATGTAGTCCAGCTCGTGGAATACGCAGTCCGTCCAGCAGCCCGGTATGGAGATTGCCATTAAAGGATTCTGGCAGCAAATAAAGGGATTCGCCGAAGAGCAGTGGCACACCTTGGCATGAAAGACCAGGCAGCTCTACCGCAGCCCAGTCTTGAAAAAGCTGGTAGGCATCGCGTACAGAAGAATTAGTTTTTGGTTTGTTTTTACTTCGGCGTTTTTTGGCGTTGCGGTTGGCATCATCATTCACGGATGCAGTGTCAATTTGCTTACGCAGGAGTGCTACAAAGTGACCTTCGCCCTTTTCTAAATGCGGCCAAAGGCGTTTGCAGGTGAGTAGTTCCATATCGGGGTAACTAGCCGTCAATCGAGCAATGGTTTCTTCATTCTCTTGACGGTTAAAGGTGCAGGTAGAGTAGGCTAAAGTACCCCCTGGTTTAAGCATAATGTAGGCGTCTTGCAGGATATCCCATTGTCTCGCTGCGCACATAACTACATGAGCAGGAGACCACTCTTGAATGGCTTTTGGATCTTTTCGGAACATGCCTTCTCCAGAACAAGGAGCATCCAGCATAATTCGGTCAAAAGCTTGCGGGAAACGCACAGATAGCTGTTCTGGTGTTGCACAGGTTACGAGGGTATTCTTAATGCCCAGACGTTCAACGTTCTCTGCTAGAATTTTTGCGCGTTCCGGATGAATCTCATTAGAGATTAAGAGGCCTTGTCCCTGCATTAAACCAGCGATATGCGTAGTTTTACCTCCAGGGGCTGCTGCAAGATCGAGGACGGTTTCACCGGGTTCAGGTGCCAGCAGTTCAGCTGCGGACATTGCGGAAGGCTCCTGAATATAATATAGTCCAGCGGCATGGTAAGGATGCCTGCCTGGTCGAGCGGGCTCATCATAATAAAACCCGCCCTGGCACCATGGGATAAGTTTCAAATTAAATTGTGAGACTGTACGGTCCACCGCAACTTGGCCTATGGCTGAGGTGCTTTTTAGCGGATTAAAGCGCAGTCCTTGAGTTCGTGGTGCTGAATAACTTTCTAGAAAAGCATCTGCCTCTTGCCCCAGCATTTCTTTAATAGATGCGGTGTAAGAGGCAGGCAGCTGTTCTTCCTTCATAGCTCATTCTCCTTTTTCTTAGTTGCTGTTTCATGTTTATACCGATAAAATCAAGGTATGGGGAACGTAATCGTACCTGAAATTCTACATATATTCAACTATATCATAATTGCCAAGTCTTACAGTACACAGGGCAATTGTAAAGGGGATGTACCATATGAATTTGCTGCAAGCGCTCTTCTTCCCGCCGGAGCAACCCGGTGGGGTATCATCTATGATCCCTTATCTTCAGGAAAGATTCCGTTCAAGCCGTTGGGAGATGGATTTGTTTTGGCTGCCTAAGCGGATTCGCAATAAGGGGCATGAGGAAGTAATATTCGAGACGTTTGATTGGATGCAGTATGGAGAAAGTCCGATCGTTCAGAAATATATTCAGACCTATCGTGATTATTTATGGTGGACTAAACTGCGGATGAGTAAGCCCTATGATCTTATTCATTCTCATCATCCGATTGCGGGCTTAGCAATGAAAAAAGTGTTCCCTGATACTCCGTTAATTCATACCCTGCATTCCAGTTACGAGCGGGAATTGATTCTAAATGGAGCGATTTCCGAGGATGGCTTGGAGCATCGTTTTCTAGTCTCACTTTATCGTGAGCTTGAGCATGTTAGTGATCGATTAATGACGGTGTCGCGATCTTTTGCAGATTATGTGGCCCCTTATATTATTGATCCTTCTAATATAGGTGTTATTCCGAATGGTTTTGATGAAAAAAGATTTAAGCCTGTTCCGCATGATAATGCTATTCCGCAGCTAGTGACCGTGACACGTCTGGTTCCGGCTAAAGGAATAGATATATTACTCAAAGCTTGCGCGGAGCTTAAAAATCGCGGCCATGAGTATGTACTGCATATTATTGGCGATGGTCCTTCACGTGCGGATCTGGAAAAGATGGCCCAACATTTAGGGATCTATAATGAAACGATTTTTTACGGATATACGCTGCACCCTGAAGAATTCATGCCATTCTTTGATATTTTCGTATTGCCCTCTCGGGCGGAGGCGTTCGGTTCAGTGTTTGCGGAAGCGGCACTTAGCTGCCTGGCTTTAGTGGGGACAAATGTGGGCGGAATACCGGAGCAGATTGAAGATGGTGTGAATGGTTTATTGGTCAGTCCTGACGATGAGATTGCTCTTGCTGACGCATTAGAGAAGGTGATATCTGATCCGGCTTATCGTTATGAGCTTTCACGTTCCGCATGGGATAAAGCCAAAAGCCTATATTCGTTGACACGAGTTGCTAATGAACTTAAAAAAACCTATTTACAGTATCCCTCAGGAACGAAAGGGTGAGCAGCTATGATTCCATTTCGCTTTCTGCATACTGCTGATTTACATCTGGATAGCCGTTTTGCCGGGCTGGCGCATATTTCGCCAGCCATTCGTGCTTATTTACGTGAGTCTACCTTTGCCGCCCTCGGGCGGCTTGTCCGCGTTGCGATCCAAGAGAATGTTGATTTTATTGTCATTAGTGGAGATGTGTACGATGTTTCAGATGCTTCATTACAGGGACAGCTGCGATTTCAGGAAGCGCTCAAAGAACTCGGTGAGCACGGGATTAACGTGTTCCTGATTCATGGCAACCACGATCCGCTTGACGGACTGCGTCTGACAACGGAAATGCCAAAGCATGTTACCGTATTTGGCGGAGAGAAGCCAGAACACGCTACAGCTTACCGCCGTATAGATGGCCAAGAAGTTGCCATCGTTAGTGGAATCTCTTATCCAACGGCGAAAGTGACGAACAACACAGCTGTAACCTTTTCTCGTAAACCTGGCAGCCGCCTGTTTCATATTGCGATGCTGCATGGCAATGTAGACGGTGATTTGCTGCATGAGACCTATTCTCCTTGCAGTCGCAGGGACCTTATCGAACGGGGGTTTGATTATTGGGCGCTTGGACATATTCATAAACGGAGTGTACTGCATGAGAAGCCTGTGATTGTGTATCCAGGCAATATACAAGGGCGCAGCATTAAGGAAACCGGTGCTAAAGGCTGTTATATTGTGAATGTAGATGAGGCTGGAAGATCCGCTCTGCAATTTCATGAACTGGATTTCGTTCGCTGGCAGGTTAGAGACCTATCTATAGAAGGATTAAGCGATGAAGCAGAATGGATACAGAAAGTGGAGCAGGTTATTGAAGACATCCGCGCGGAGCTCCCGGAGCTCATGTCGGTGGTCAGATTCCGTCTGATTGGACGAGGGGACGTACATAAAGTATTGGCTGAAAAAGGGGCGGCAGAGGATCTGCTGTCAGAACTCCAGCGCCGTGAGGCGATTAGGGCTGAGCGTAAAGATTACAAAGGGCTTGTCTGGACCGAAGGGTTCGCCATCGAGTCCGGCTTAGCTATTGATCGCCAACGCTTATTGGAAGAAGATAGTTTTCTTGGAGAAATGCTGCGCATTGCAGAGCATACGGAACATTCTCCGGAAGCGCTCGAAGAACTATTAAATAGTGCGCTTAAACCACTATTGGAGAATCAGGAGCTGCGTAAGCTGTTGTATATGACTAGTCAAGAAGAGAAGTTGAGCTGGCTACGTGGTGCAGCAGAGCAGGGAATCACGATGCTTGGTGGGATGGATGATACTGTTGAAGCGGCGGAAAGTCTTTCGTATCTACAAGCCGGAGGGCAAAACGATGAAAATTGAACATTTGCATATCAATGGCTTCGGGCGTCTTCACAATCGAGAGATTCATTTAACGCAGGGAGTGACCGTACTTTATGGGCGTAATGAAGCAGGAAAAAGTACGACACTGCAATTCATACGCTCTATGCTGTTTGGAATTCCAAGCCGTGGAAATCCCTTGGAAAGGTATGAACCTATGCAAGGTGGATTGCATGGGGGGACCCTGAAGATACGTGACTGTGATGATGGTTTGTGGACCATTCGCCGTTTTGCTTCAGGTGCTGAGGGATCAGGAAGAAATGAAAAGCTGAACATTACAGTAAATCATCCAAATGAAACGACTCAAGAGCTAGGACAAGCTGAAATGGAAAGACATTTACTTGGGGGGATCTCTAGGAGTATGTTCCAGCAATTGTTCGCAGTTTCACTGGACGAGCTGCAGGAGCTTGCTGCCCTTCAATCTGAGGAGATGAGCAGCTTTCTTTTTCATGCAGGTATGGGCGGTGGAGGTGCAATCATGCGTGCGGAACGCCGTTTGGTGCAGGAAGCTGAGAAGCTGTACAAACCTCGTGGCAAGCTGCAAGAAGCAGCAAAAGTTGTGCAAGCCATTGAAAAGCTTGAGCGCCAAATGGTTGAGAGCCGTTCTTATCTCCCGCGATATAACGATAATATAGTGGCATTGAGGGCAACGGAGTCGGAGCTAGATGAATTGGAGCAACAGCGTAAGCTCACTGGAGAGCAGCTAGTGATGTTTCGAAAAGCACAGGAAGTCCGTGAGCTGTGGTTAAAGTGGAGCGAGGCTCAGCTAGAGCTGCAAGGATTGCCATTGATTTTAGCCTTTCCTGAAGAAGGGGCAACTCGCTTTCAGGCATTTGAAGGAGAAATTCGTAATGCACAGGGATCAGTAGTACGTTATGAACGTCTTCTAAGCGAGCTTACTATTGAACTGGCAAAGAACCCTCCAGATGAAGTATTAGCAGCGCAGGGGCCTGCTTTGGAGCGGCTGGACCGGCATCGGAGCAGTTATGAGAACCGTAGAACGGAAAGACAGCGGCTTGAGGGAGAATTAACGGCGCTGAATGAGCATTTGCGGCGAATTCTGCGCGGCATTGATGTGAGCTGGGGCCCTGCAGAGCTGACTTCATTCTCCGGTGCAGCGGCAGATCGTGAAGCTGCACGGAAGTTTGCGGCGGCGTTCGCTAGTTATGACCGCCGCATGGAGGCGGAGGGTGCAACGCGGCAGTCGTTGCGATCCCGTTTGGCCGCTGCCACAGCGTCGCTCCAAGCAGCAGAACGGGCGCTGGCGCGTGAGCATGCTACCGGCGCGGAATCTTTTGCGCAGCTGGCTCCCCGCAGCGCCCGTGAAGTGCTGCAGCTGTGGGACGAGCTGCAGCAGGCGGCCGAACGCTGGCGCGAAGCGCAGCTCAGCGAAGGGCCAGCGCGCGGCGCCGGAAGTGACGGCCTTGGCGCGAAGCGCATGGCCGCGCTCTATCGGCGCCTGCTGTGGGCTGGGGCAGCACTAACCGTGCTGCTGCCCGCAGCGCTGTGGCTGACCGGTGCTCCGCCGGCCAGCGCCGTGCTTGCGATCGGCCTGCTGGGCGCGGCCGATCTGGCCCTTTGGGCCGGCTTGCGCGGAGCGCGCCGGCAGGAATCGTCCCCGCCAGAGCATGGCGGGGACGTCAGCGCAGCCGCAGCCGAGATGCTGCGGCTGCGGGGGCAGCTGCTCTCCGGGGCGGAGCCGGAGAGCGTTGTGCCGGGGCGGCGGACGGCCGCCCCGGGGTCCAGCCCTGACGCAGGCGGGCTGGAGGCCTCCATGAGGGAGCTTCGCAGGCTCATGGAGGCTTGGTCAGCTTGGCGGCAGCGCATCGAACGCTATGCCGCCGAGCGTGATGCCTGCCGCACGGAGCTGGAGACACTGGCAGGCCAAGAGAAGCTGCTCGCTGAAGAAATGCACCGGGCGGAGGCGGCATTTACGGAAACTGCTGAGCAATATGAAGAATGGCTTCGCCAACGCAGGCTGCCTGAAGGGTTATCCCCTGAAGGGCTGCCGGATATTTTTGCTATGGTTGAACAAGGGAATGAGCTGCTGCGCCAAGAGAATAAACTCTCCTTACGATTGAAGGAGCTGGAAGCAGAATGTAACATGTTTGAGGAGGAACTGCTCACACTTATCTATGAGTCGGGTGCTGATCTTGGCGACGAGTCTGGTGTAGCGGCAGCTGGCTTTGAAATAGATCCGCAAGAGGGGAAACGAATATCTGCGTTATCCTTACTAAGCTGGCTGGAACTGCGAAAAAGAGCGTGGGATGATCTGAAAAAGGACTTGATTCGCCGGGAAACTATGCAGTCAAGATTGCAGGATGTGGATGAAGAACTCAAGGAGAGCCACAGGATTTTAGGTGAGCTGAGAGAACAGCGTGAGCTTCTGATACAAGAAGGCGGGGCGACTGGTGGAGAAGACTTCTTACGCAGGTCAGCAGCTGTGCAGCGGCGCAGTGATCTGAATAAATCGATTCGCCAGTGGGAGCTTGTTATGTTCGGTGGTTGGGAGGAAGAGCGAGTTACTGCTCTGCTGGAATTATTAAATCATCATGATGCGGAAGCATTGCAGCTGAAGCGGTCATTGGCTGAAGAGTTGATGGAACGGCAGGAAGAGGGTTGGAACACCCTGCTGGAGCAGCGAGGCAAGCTGCTTCAGGAAAGGGAGTATCTGAAGGAGCGCTGCGTGGAGGATTCCGTTATTCAGCAACTGGAAGAGCAGAGAGCAGCCTTGCGGATCGTGGCTGATAAATATGCAGTGGCAGCGATAACTGCCGAACTAATCGGGCGAACTCGTCGTGTGTATGAGCAGGAGAAGCAGCCACAGGTATTACTGCTTGCCTCAGATTATTTCTCCAAGCTGACGGAAGGGGAATATAAAAGGGTTGTTATGACACTGGGGCATAAAGAGCTGAAAGCTGAACATAAGAATGGGGGATTACTAGACAGCGGATTGCTTAGCCGAGGGACGGCAGAACAGCTGTATCTTGCCATCCGATTGGCATTGGCAGAGACCATGTCACGGCAAGTATCGCTGCCGCTGTTATTCGATGATCTCTTCGTTAACTTTGATGAGTCTCGTCTTCATGCTGCGCTTGGACTTCTTGGAGAACTGTCGATCTCCCGCCAGATTGTGATGATGACCTGTCACAAGCATGTGGCGGAAGCGGCAGCACGTATGATTCCTACAGCAGCGGTTATTTCCGTGTAGTTCGGGTGATTGGTTTTACGGATACGAGACTGTTCCCCTTCTCCTTTGAGTTCGATGAAGTATTACTACCTGGTGGAGAGGACCATGGCGTGCGCAGCAGCTTGACAGCCCAGACCAATGATAAACCTCCGAAGATTGGGTAGAACACGGAGAGCAGTGAACTAAAGCCAAACTGGCTCAGTAAATAGCAGACCAACATCAGAAGTGGTGTAATCAATGCGGTTGATAGGGGAAGCCGTTGCTTAAGCTGTACAGCTACTCCATAAATATCGGCGACAAAAGTGCTGAAGATCTCCAAAAAGATCAGTAGGAGATATATAGTTTGCACTACAGTACCCAATCGGACGGCGATGCTGCCCATCGGAATTTCAAATTTGAGAATCCCTGGCATCTGTGAGCTCATTGCGAAATGTGCGGCGATCAACATAAAACCAATCCCGGTACCCCCAATAATACCGCCCCATACAAGGGATTTTTCTTCCTCTGTGTGACGAGCCATAGGGACTAAAACAGCTTGTGCCATCCCTAAATTAAAGGCGGTGTAGAGCAGCGGTGACATCCATGCTCCAAAGAGAGAGCGATCGTTATCAAGGAACAGGAACCGTCCAGCTCCCGGAATTTGAAAAGTATTAAAAATAATGATAAGTGACAGAGTAAGCATTAAAGGTACAACAATACTGTTCATTTGCAGAATACCGGAAATCCCTCGTTTTAGCAGAAAGTATGAACCAAGCAATGTGATAAGTAGTCCAGTCTGATAATGAAGTCCGAGATGCTCCTGAAAAATAGCGCCGGCCCCTGCAAGCATAATACTGTTTACTCCGATCAGGACGACCATCGTGAACAAACTGATGGTGCTTCCGACCTGTTCCCCGAAGAGGTGGCGGTTAAAGTCTTCATAGGATTCCGCTTCTATTCGCCGAGCAATGACCATCATTTTTGTACCCAGCCATATGAACAATATAGTTGAGAGCAGGATGGTCAGGACTGCCCAGTGCCCGTAACGTGTGAAAAATTTTAATATTTCCTGTCCGGTGGCGAATCCGGCTCCTACAATGGTGCCAATATAAGTGAAAGCGATCTGTAATGTTCGGACATGTGATTTCATGGCTCCCCTCCTAATAGTTTTACGAAGCTAAAGAAAAATCATAACGAGTGCTATGCAGGATAACCTTGTGTACTCTGTATAGTACAGGTTATGATGAGGATCAGTAGGACATGACTTCCGTCGTAATTGCTTTATGATCAGTGATTAATTTGTACGGAATGTCTGCGATTATAAAGGGTATTGGAGGTTCAAAGTCATGGAAGTGTTGAAACAGCGGATTTTGGAAGAAGGTGTCGTCGTTTCGGATGAAGTGCTGAAGCTGGATGCACTGCTAAATCATCAGGTTGATCCACAGCTTACGATGGAAATGGGACGGGAGTTTGCCGGGAGGTTTGCGGACTCAGGAATTACACGTATTGTGACCGTTGAATCCTCGGGCATTGCCGTGGCATTTGCCACCGCGTATGAATTAAAGGTGCCGCTAGTTTTTGCACGCCGCAAAAAAACTCTGTTAGCTGATCCAGATGCGCTTTGCGAAAGAGTTCCGTCTTTTACAAAAGGTATCGTTACTGATATTATGTTGTCTCGCCAATTTATCTCTCCAGAGGATAAAATCCTCTTTATCGATGATATTATTGCCAATGGTGATGCAGCGCGTGGGTTGATTAAGATCATTCAACGTTCTGGCGCCGAGCTAGTTGGTCTTGGTGTTGTAGTTGAAAAAAGCTTTCAGGCAGGGGCTCGGACGATCAGAGAGCAAGGCATTCGTCTGGAGTCACTCGTAAGAATTACCTCTCTAAATGGAGGCACCATCGAATTTGGGGAATAACCTAATTGGCAATAAGAACAGGCCTATTTTTTAAACAACTGCTTTTCACCCTATGGATTTTCCTTTATAATAAAAATTAGACATAGGGAGGAGGCGTCACAATGGGGAAAGAACCGGTGACTGAACAATTTTTTATTGATAAATTAACCGAGGCCAAGGATCATTTCGAGCGTGCGCTGGACTGCAAACACACGGAATTCGACGATCTGTATCCCTATATGATTGAACATCCTCAGTTTTTTTGGTACAAACGCTATGTAGCCTGGTCAGAGCTTCTGACAATCAAAGGTTTGTGTGAAGAGTTATCCTTTCCTTGGAGGGAAAAATTCACTACTAACCAAGTGGAGTATCTGGAGCAACGTGTGATGTCCGCTAAAGTTCTTGACTTCTGGTTTGAGAAGAATGAAGCGCTGATATAAGAATGCTTTAGTAGACATGCAAGTCGTTAATTGCCTACATGAGACCCAGATGATTTATCATTTGGGTCTTTTTTCTGAGACTAAATAGGACAAGCTATGACAGGAGGGATTAATGATGATTAGCGATGAGCAATTGGATGCTTACCGGATTTCCGGTGAGAAAATTCGTGTAGTGCGCGATGGCTTGGAAAGTAACGACGTAAAAGGGATAGTTCTTGCATGGGATGATTCTCAGGTGATGATACGTCGTCAGAATAGACGAGTAGTGAAGCTGGATCGCAATTATTTATTCCAGCCATTTAGTGAACCAAGACAAGATCCGGATAATATATAATTTTTACAGTAATAATATCCGCAGTAATAATCTTCATAATACAAAACAGCTCCTCGCCCTACTGGGCGGGAGCTGTTTCTGTAATGTCATTTGGGATTATATAGTTAGAGCTAGTTCAGACGCATTCTCTTCTCTGGAGAGTATGGAGAGTTCTGTTGACAGTCCAAGATACGCGCGCATGCGCAGCATCATTTCTCTACGGAAGCCTGGCCATAATATATTCATCTCTCCTTGAAATCCTCTGCAGGAATATAATGCCTCGACTCCTCGCTGATCTTGGCGAACGGTAGTAATCTTCAAATCATGGGAGCTCAGCTCGCGCGTAACCTCTTGAAGCATTAGTGACGTCTTCTTAGTGGCACCAGATACGAGCTCCATATATAGCTGAGGGGTCTTAAACAGGCCGCTTCTACTGATTACACGGCAGTCGCGTTCGAAAACTTTATGAATAAACGTTAGCAGCAAATAGCTTCTGACCAGGGACAGTTCTTCTTTAGTTACTTCTTCATCAATAATGGATGTGTTTAGCTTCGTAGTCGCCATTATAAATCACCTCATTTATATTATGCGAACTTTTGTTCTCATTATACCTTATATTCGGCAACAAAAGCAATAATTATCCATAAATTAATGAATGATAAGAAAATGACGGAAATATATTGACGTTGGATTCTCAGCGTGGTATGATCTATCTTGTGACCGCAATAAGCGAGTCATTATAGCGAGTCATTATAATACGCGGTCATGGCGGAATTGGCAGACGCGCTGGCTTCAGGTGCCAGTGGTAGCAATATCGTGGAGGTTCGAGTCCTCTTGACCGCATAGCTAAAAGGATTATAGAACTGCTCCAGTAGCAGTTTTATAATCCTTTTTTTTGTGTTTTTCAGCAGACGGTAGTGCTTAAGCGAAAGAAATCTTTAAGAAACATCTCCTGAGGCTTACGGACCCAGATGAAGCTATTTGCTCATTTATCGCTTTTTGAGCATAGTATCGGACCCCAGTGCAGCTATCGCATAGGAAAAGGATCGAACTTGGCGTTTTTTATACCAATAGCGACTGTGGGGTCCGATAGGAATCTAAATGTGCTCTAAAGCTGCGAATAAGGTCAGCTGAGTCCGATAGCACTTTCGTACGCGCAGATTGGAGAAATACTAATTTGTGTTTTGCTTCTAAGCTAATCGCCCCGCGGAATCATCATCACCTAAGGCTTACGGACCCAGCTGACGTTATTTGCTCATTTATCGCTTTTTGAGCATAGTTTCGGACCCCAGTGCAGCTATCGCATAGGAAAAGGATCGAATTTGGCGTTTTTTATGCCGATAGCGACTGTGGGGTCCGATAGGAATCCAAATGTGCTCTAAAGCTGCGAATAAGGTCAGCGGGGTCCGATAGCATCTTCGTACGCGCAGATTGGGAAATACTAATCTGTGTTTTGGTCCTTCGCTATCTGCAATAGAGGCACTACGTTCTGCTTTAAGCTACTCGCCCCGCTGAGTCCGATAGCGCCTTCGTACGCGCAGATTGGCGAAATACTAATCTGTGTTTTGGTCCTTCGCTATCTGCAATAGCGCGACACTGAATTTTGCTTCTACGCTACTTAACCCGCTGAGTCCCATAGCAACTTCGCGCGCGCAACTATGCTCGAATCCAATGAAGTTTGTTGTCTAGATCAAAGTCTAAGACACGAAAAAAACAGGTGCACCCAGCAACCATTGCATGGCTATTGGGACACACCTGTTTTTTATGGGATAATGAATTACACGGTTGCTCTACGCAGCATCAAAAACGATAAAAGAGCGTACACGACTGTCAGAGGCATGGACCACAAGGCAAGTTCAAATGCGGTATATCCAGCAAACCAGTTAAAGAGGTCTACCCACCACTGATTATAGGTCATTAACAATACGCCGAGACTGCACAGGATAAACGTAACCCCTGAGAAAATGAACAAACCGCTTCGGCCAAATCTCCGGAAGATGCTGGATATCATTAGCCCCAGAAAAAACATATTAAGAAAGAGCACAAAATACATCCACAGCTGTTCCATGGCATTACCATCATTTAAAAAGGGCAAATGAAAATAATGTAGTTCCAAATCCCAGCCACCCGTAAGCTTGCTTTCAATGATTGCGAGCAGGTAGAGGAGAATTGAGTAGGTGGCGCTAGTTATAATAGCCATTAAGGAAGTGCCTATGAAATAATCCGTTCTTCGTTGGCTTAAGCCCAGAGCAAAAGGGAAGGTCTGCACCAAAATGAGTATACCGGTAATTAACATATAAATGAAGATAGAGACGAGACCGCCGGTATAGATTGGTTCTTGGATGAAAGAAGCGACGATGACATTTACCAAGAAGCTGGATAACAAGATTACCCAAGGCGTATACAACCATAACCACTTATCTCTGAAATGCATTTTTAACATACCTGCCGTAGGATTCATTACACGGTCACTTCCTTTCCTAGAGATTTTTTATTTGTGAGATGAACAATTAATTGCTGTAAAGATACAGGTGAGATTTCTAAGCCTAACTTTTCAGCATGTGCTTGATCCTTCACGTTGAAGCCGATAATGGTGGCTGTAAGCAATCCGCCAAAAGACTCGCGGGAAATGACTTGTTTGCCAGCGATAAAATCTTCGATCTTTGCTGTCGCGCCGATTACCGTAACAGCTTGCCCGCGAAGGGCTTCAGCATCTTCGTTAATAATTAGCTTGCCGTTGTCGATGACGATAACATGCTCTAAAAGCTGACTTACTTCATCGATCAAATGGGTGGACAAAACAACCGTACGTGGATTTTCAGCATAATCTTCAATTAGGCGATCGTAAAACAGGCTTCTAGCTACTGCATCAAGACCTAAATAGGGTTCGTCAAAAATGGTAAGCGGAGCACGGCTGGCTAGACCTACTACAATTCCTACAGCCGAGAGCATACCTCGGGACAGCTTTTTTATTCTTCTTTTTAATGGCAGATTGAAATCCTTGATTAAAGAGTGAGCATATTCCCGATCAAAGTTTGGGAAAAATAATTCGGATACCTCCAGTACATCGATGATTCGGTACGTGTCCGGATACCTTTGGCTTTCCTTAATGAAGCAAATCTGCCTGAGAACCCGGTTATTCTCGTACGGATGTTCACCAAATACGTTCAGGACACCACTTGTAGGGAAAAGCTGAGCTGTGATCATATGCATTATTGTGGTTTTTCCTGCACCGTTTCTGCCGAGTAGCCCGTATATCTTATTTTTCTCCAAAGAAAAACTGAGTTCATGGATGGCAGTGACATTTCCGTATGACTTAGTCAATCCTTTGATTTCAACGACTTCATTCATGACTTGTTGTCTCCCCTCTGAATCATAATTGTTAATTGATCCAACGTAATTCCTAATTTTTCAGCTTCACGGATCATGGTTACTACATACTGTTCATAAAATTGTTCTTTTCTCTTCTCCATCAATACTGCACGCGCTCCAGAAGCTACAAACATACCGATTCCTCGTTTTTTGTACAATATCCCTTGATCCACAAGCAAATTCACACCTTTCGCAGCCGTAGCCGGATTGATCTGGTAGAAAACAGCAAACTGATTTGTCGAAGGAACTTGTGACTCCTCCAGCAGTGTTTCTTCGATGATGTCATTTTCTATTCGTTCGGCGATCTGCATAAATATCGGTCGTGTATCATCCATTAAGTTTCCCATGTATTCACCGCCAACTTCATTGGTTAGTTAGTTATGTAATTAACCATATATGCAACGAAGTTAATTGTCAATATTTTTTAATTATTTTGGGCTGTATCCACATAAATAAAGGCTGCCCAGAATGCTCTGGATAGCCTTTTATTTGCATTACATAAATGCTATGATTTTGTCCTTGGTAAAAAAGAAGGGGGAGTTCAGCTATGAATGATTATGGTCCGGATCTGTTCAAAGATACTGCAAGCTATTACACCAGATATCGCCCGCTATATCCGTCCTCACTGATTCGATATCTAGTGAACAAATTCTCACTTAACGGAGAGGGCCGGTTGCTAGACTTAGGTTGTGGTACTGGGCAGTTAGCGCAAAGGTTTACGGATTGGTTCGAAAAAATTGTTGGCGTAGATACTGAACTAGAGATGCTAGAAGAAGCAAAGCTGTTATCAAAGTACAACAGGGTTGAGAATGTTAGCTGGCAACAGGGTAGAGCGGAAGAACTATCCAATGACTGGGGTTCCTTTCGTCTCATCATGATGGCTAAGGCGTTTCACTGGATGGACCGAGAATCCATTCTTGAAATTCTCTATCACAGTTTAGATGATAACGGCGGTATTGCTGTAATTGATACTTTTAATGAACAACAAGAACCGTTACCTTGGCAACAAAAGGTAGATGAAGTAGTGAAACGCTGGTTGGGTGACGAAAGAATAGCCGGGAACAGTACATATAGACATCCACAAGAAAGACATGAGGATGTTGTAAAGCGATCCAGTTTTACAGATGTTGAAAGACAGGTGTTATCGAGTTATTCCATCACTTGGACTGTTGATTCTATTCTAGGAAATTTGTATTCTACGTCTTATGCCTCTAAGCGATTATTTAGAGATAACTTAGAACGTTTTGAAGATGATATGAAATCAGCTTTATTAGAAATAGAGCCTACAGGTATATTTACAGAGGAATTGTCGGTTTCAATCATTACTGCCTTTAAAAAAGAAGCGGATTTACGATAAGAATCGCGCATTGATCTCACCGCATCCTGCTGTGTTAGGACTTAGTTTAAGGCGAAATGTGTTCTTTTTTAGTATGGATTTTACTTGCTTAGGCGTAAGAGAAGGGTTCCTCTGGAGTAGTTGCGCGATCACACCCGAGACGATAGGTGTTGAGACACTGGTACCGGACAGCACAAAGTAATCTTTAGCTATCCGCAAATAAGGAAGCTCGCGATCCAGCTTGGATCGTGGGGCACGAAGGGAGATGATCGTTTCGCCTGGAGCAACGAGATCCGGTTTCTTCCTTCCTCCCGGTGCGGGTCCACGACTGGAGAACCAAGTGATTCGGTCGTCCGCTTGCGTGAGCGTGCGACGGTCATCCACTGCACCGACAGTAATTGCTGAAGGACTAATCCCTGGAGATTCGATCGTACTGCGTCCCGGTCCGCTGTTTCCAGCTGCTATTACAACGTTCAGTCCGGCTTTAATTGCTTTTTCTACAGCTTGGCAGAGTGGATCATCTGAACAAGGAAGATTCACCTTACCCCCGAATGACATCGAAAGAATACGAAGATTAAGTCTTCTCCGATTCGCAATACACCATTCAATTCCTTTAATGATTGTGGAATCATATCCATCGCCATTTTTATCGAGTACTTTGACACCTACTATCCCTGCCTCTGGAGCAGGGCTTTTGTATTTTCCTTTACTCATCCAACCGTTGCCTGCTGCATCCCCTGCGATATGAGTTCCATGGCCGTTATCGTCATAGGGCTGTTTTCTATGATTGATAAAATCTTTAAAAGCAACTATGCGGTTAACAGGGCGAAACAGGTCAGGGTGCCGATACACCCCTGTATCAAGAATAGCAATATTAATCCCTTTTCCGGTAAGCCGCTTTTTCTTTTGGGCAGCTGTGGAACCAATGGATGGTGTCGCTATATTAAGGGATGTTTTTTTGACTTGATCCAAATAAATTTTTTCGATACCATCCCAGCGGCACATCCGGTTCAGGCAGTTCTTTGAAACTTTGGATGATATCGAATTGAGCAGGTGAAGATGATGTCTGATCGGAAGGTCGTGGGATTTTAAATGGTTTTGTAAAGACTGTAGCTGGGCTGTAGTTATTTTTTGTTTGAATTTAATGATAACTGGAATGGAATTTGCTTTATGTGCTGGAAGATAGGAACGTTGAACTCTTTTTCTCAAAGAATGGTGCATTTTCGAATGATATTGCTCTAGCCATTTTTGACCGTTCATTAGTAATGAATCACCTCTTGAAGGTATTATATGCACTGCAGAGCTAGTGGACACGAAACTATGAAACTAGGATTTAACACATTTTCAGATTTGTAGGTGAAAGAGAGGTCAAACATTACGATTCTTGCATTTACTAACGTATCCTAAAAAGAAAGTGGTGAAGTAAATGGCAATTATTAAAAAAACAGTTAACAAGAAAGCAGTTATGGCTAGCAAAGTTCTCGCGGCTAAAAAAGCGAAAGCAGCTCCTACGAGAAAGAAACGTAGAATTAGACAGACTCTGGATAGATTTATTGTTGTTGCTATTGGTACAAATGCAACGGGTACACCTAAAGATACTACGGGGTGGTCAGCTTCATTGAGAGCTGGAACTACAACGGTAACTGCTGATTTTGACGAATTTGGTGTAGTTAGATTCCCAACAATTAGTACCTTAACATCAGTACCTTATCTTCTCACTTTAAGAGATGAGAGTGGAGCTACTATAAGAAGTTTTAACGTTCCCGCAGACCGCGAATTTTTTGTGGCTAGATTCTAGTTTGGACAAGCCAGGTCAAGTAAACAGCATGTGTCGATTTTATATCGATGCGTGCTGTTTTTTATGTATTTTTCTAACTTTGATTCAAGTGAGTGATTTGTTACAGACAAACAGAATGGGGGGATGCCATACTTTCAGCATCATAATTTTGGGAATATAGTACAAAAATGGACATAAGGCGGGTGAGAGGTTTCGTGAAAGAAAAAGGGAATATATCAGGTATTCAATATTTTTTATTAGGACTGCTTGTATTTTTAATGTTAGGAATGGATATGTTCATCATGGGATTAGATCAATGGTTATGGGGGGATTTGTTTAATATAGACGACTTTTTTGTCAGCCCTTGGTACGTACTAGTTGTTCATTGGAGCATAGTCACCCTATTGTGGACAGTTGGAGCTATGATATTTCTACTTTGGTTCAGGAAGAGGAAGTTGATTGAAAAGGTTATATCTTTGCGTTGGAGCTCTAAGGTCATTCCTTTATTAATTGTAGCTTTTATATCAAGCTTTTTGTTCGCTGTGTTGGAATTTTGGATTAATGGGGAGAGCATTCCACAGATTTATAGAGAATATGAAAACTTCAAGTTAGAACATGGTTTTATGGGCATATGGGTTGCCTTGGTTCAAAACATATATTACATTGTGGAAGCTGTACTAGTTGTACTATTGGTTGCGCTAATGCAGTCTGCAGGAGAAGTATGGTTTAAGAAACCTTCTCTTCCTTATGGCGGAATAGGTTTAATGCTGACTTGGGGATTAGGTCATTTGACACATGGTCTGCAAAGCGGCTTGTATATTACTGCTTTTTCTTTGGTGTTTGGCTGGCTGTTTGTGAAAGCGGGTAAGCAGTGGTGGCCAAGTTTTCTGTTTATCTGGCTTGTATTTGTTTTATAATATTTAGTTTAACGGGGGGATACCATTGTACAATCCAGAGAAGAGAACAATTACTACTGAAAGATTGATTTTAAGACCTTTTGCATTGTCTGATGCACAGCGTGTCAGTGAGCTCTGCAATAATTATAATGTTTACAAAAGTACATTAACTCTACCTTATCCATACCCCATTGAATGTGCGTTATCATGGATTGAAACACATGAAGATGAGTTCAATAATGATAATTCATATGAATTCGCTATTACTGATAAAAATACAAAAGAGCTGTATGGTGCTATAGGACTGAGAAATAACCGGACACACAGAAACGGCGAGCTTGGATATTGGATAGGTGAGGATCACTGGGGTAATGGATATGCTACAGAAGCAACAAAAGCGGTCATTAATTTTGCTTTTACAGAAAAACATTATCACAAAGTGTATGCCAGATTCTTTGCTACAAATCCTGGTTCGGGACGGGTTATGCAAAAATCTGGCATGCTGAAAGAAGGCGTTTTGTTACAGCATATTTATAAAGAAAATGAGTTTGTAGACCTTATTCATTATGGGATTTTAAATGCGAGAGCTACTGACTAACGCTTGGATTTCATACACCACTATTTGAAGTCACGCCCAATGGGCGTGGCTTTTTTGATTAGAAATGCTAGTCCGCTTCAACGGACAATAATGAAATTCCTTCTTATTTAAAATTAAAATAAAATTCTTGACACTTCTCATTGATAACGATTATCATAGGAAGCGATTAGTGAAAATGAAAATCATTATCACTACATGAAACGTATAAATATACATATTCGGAGGGATAGATTTTGAAAAAAATATTAGTACTCCTGGTTGTTGCAGCGCTTACTGCAATGACTGCTTGTTCGTCTACTAATACAACGGACAATCGAAAAAATGAAGCAGTAACGAATACAACTGCTAATGAATCGAAAGAAGCGAATGCAGCAAATACAACAGAAGTAGCGAATACAGCGGAAGCTGCCGGCAAGGTGTACAGTCTGGAGAATGATGGTGTGGATGAAACATTGTTCAACGAAGCCTTAAGCCAATTCCCTTCTACAGTACCGGAGCGTATTGTAACAACTTCTGTACCGTTAACAGAAATGCTTTATTTGCTCGGCATAACTCCGGTAGGTGTACCTACTTCAACGAATCCAATCCCTGCTGATTTCGAAACAATTGATCGTATTGGATCTCCTATGGCACCGGATCTGGAAGTAGTGACAAAACTTGAACCAGACTTGCTGCTGGGAGCGGAATCACTTCGCAGCACATTAGACAAATCGCTAGAAGGAATCGACCTACAAAAAGCATATTTGAGAACAGAATCATTCGAGGATTTAAAGCTTAGCCTCAAAGTTTTAGGCACTTATTTTAATAAAAAAGATGAAATGAATGCTGCTTTAACTAAGATTTTGGACAAAGAAAATGAGCTGAGTCAATTAGCCGAAGGCAAAGAGCTGCCAAGCGTGCTGCTCGTAATCGGAACCGCGGATTCTTTTATGGTCATGAGTGAGAAATCTTATTTAGGTAGCTTGGTGAATAAGCTTGGTGCTGATAACATCGCAACTTCTGTATTGCAAGTTACTGACACTTACTCACCTATTAATATGGAGAACATTGTAGCCGCTGATCCAGACATCATTCTCGTACTCGCTTCAGGCGACCACGGAGCGACAGAGGATAAGTTCAAAAAAGAAATAGAGAAAAATGAAACTTGGACAAAGCTCTCAGCTTATGCAAATAACAAAATCAACATTCTAGATTACAGCGTATTCGGTGTTACTTCGATCCTTAACGCCGAGACAGCCTTAACCGAAATTGCAAAATACTTCTATGAATAATTAAAGGAGACAGCAAGTGATAAATACATCTCGTAGCAGAATTATTGTTATTGTAACGTTAGCACTTGCGCTCGTTGCCGCCATAATTGCGATTGGACTAGGCTCAGTATACATCCCCATACCAGACATCCTAAGCACAATCTTTGGGTCAGCGGCAAAAGCGGTGAATGCCACCATCATATGGGATATTCGTTTGCCGCGTGTATTACTGGCGATGATCATTGGGGCAAATATCGCGGTTTCAGGCGCTCTGCTGCAAGCTGTGATGGGCAACCCACTTGCTGATCCAGGATTGACCGGTGTAACGAGTGGGGCGGCTGCATGTGTGCTTGTCATTATGCTTGCAGCACCACAATATACGGAGTTTATTCCAATTGCGGCTTTTGTTGGTGGACTAATCGCTGCAGGGATTGTATATGCATTAGCGTGGAGAAGAACCGGCATTTCGCCGATCACTATTATTTTATCAGGAGTTGCTGTGAATGCTCTTTGCGGGGGATTAATAGGACTTCTGACCATCATGTACAGCGACAGACTTCCGGCAGCAGTCCAATGGTTGAACGGCAGTTTGGCTGCAAAAGGGAACAATGCCTTGATGATGGTTTTCCCGTATGCCATTGCAGGCTGGATCTTATCCTTTTTCGCGATCCGCAAGGCGAATATTATACGTTTAGGCGATCAGGTGGCTTCGAATTTAGGTGAAAATGTGGATCGAATTCGTATTCTACTTTCCTTGCTGGCAGTATTTCTAGCGGCTATCTCTGTAGCGGCTATAGGGATGATTGGCTTTGTTGGACTTGTTGTGCCACATATGGCTCGATTGTTGGTGGGTTCAGACTATAAATTTCTTTTGCCGATGAGTATGGGACTTGGAGCATTGGTATTGTTGATAGCAGATACAGGTGGACGTACCTTATTTGCACCTTTAGATATTCCTGCGGGTATCCTTATGGCGGTGATCGGTGGACCATATTTTCTATACCTGATGAGAAAGAAGGCGTTCTAACATGTTTACTGTCGACTCTATTTCGATTCGGTATGAGCAGAAAAACATTATTAACAACTTCTCTTTTTCCGTAAAAAAGGGTGAAATCGTCTCGATTATAGGACCAAACGGTTCAGGTAAATCTACATTACTTAAGGCGGTATCACGACTAATTCCATATCATACGGGTGCGGTCACACTCGATGGTACGGATCTAAAGTCCATGACTGCCAAACAAGTGGCTCGAAAAATGTGCATGCTGAGCCAGAAGAACCAAGCGCCTAATGATATGACCGTGATCGATCTCGTCTCCTATGGAAGGTATCCTCATAAAAAATGGTTCGAAAAATTAAATCATGAGGATATGGAGATTGTCCACTGGGCACTGGAAAAGACACATTTAAAGGATTATAAGGATCGAGCAGTTTCCTCGTTATCCGGTGGTGAATCACAGCGTGCTTGGATTGCTATGGCCTTGGCGCAGCGCCCTTTGGTTATGTTGCTTGACGAACCGACCACTTACTTGGATATTTCGCATCAGCATGAAGTTCTTGAGCTAGTACGTGAGCTAAATCAAGACATGGGGATGACCGTCGTGATGGTGTTGCATGACCTCAATCAAGCCTCTACCTATAGTGACAGTATTGTTGTGGTGCAGGCGGGTGAAAAAGCGATGTATGGGGCACCAAATGAAGTTATGACAACCGATATGATCCGGAATATATACCGAATGGATGCCGAAGTTCAATATGTTCCTGCAGAGACGAAACCTCGTATTCATTTGTTAAGTACCGTTCGCTAGATTCGTGGCTAGATTACATAACCTATTAATGGAGGGATTTTATAATGAAGAAGCCTGTAGATGTAAAGAAAAATAAAGAAAACTATTTGCAATTTATTGCGAATCGTAAAAATCTGATTTTGAGCTTAATAGATGACGAAGGAAAACCTTTTATCAGCTATGCTCCTTTTGTTAAGCATGAAGGCAAACTTTATATTTACATTAGTAAGATCGCCGAACATTACAGATATATGGAAAATAACGAGTTTGTAGATGCGCTTCTAATTGCAGATGAGTCTGCGACGAATAATAAATTTGCAACGGAACGTGTGCGGTGGAATTGCACAGCAAGCAATATCGGGAATGACGGGCATGAGGAGATCTTTGAATTGTTTAATGCTGATCATGGGGCGGCAATGGTGAATTTGCTGCGTGGATTGGATTTTTCACTGTTTGAATTGACACCTGTCCAAGGGCGTTATGTTGTTGGTTTTGGCTTGGCCTTTGACATCGACGTAGATGCGAACCTGTTCAACCATGTGGTGATCGACAAGAAAAAAGACGAAGAAGCCACTGTATAAGGGAGCAAATAATCTATGACTTTCACTTTAGTGTTGCCAATCTGGCAAGCGGTGCAAACGCGATTTCATAAAATGGTGAAGGCATTGCCGGAAGAGGATCTTAACCTTAAGCTAGGGAACTCTACGATTGGGGGATTAATTCAGCATAATGCGGAAGTTGAGTTTATGTTCGCAGAGTGGTTTTTTGCAAGACCTAATCCTCAAGGCGACAAGGCGGCATATTCTACATTGAATGAACTCGTTGATCTGCTGACTGTTTCCAATGAGAATCTAACTGCTGCGATGCAGGAATTTCCGGAAGAAGCGTGGCATGTGAGTGTGGAGTCGGCTTTTGGCACATCTACACCGCTTGAAGCGATAGGCAGGCTTATGTATCATACAGGCATTCATGCCGGACAGATTTCGCTTATACAGAAAAATGCAGTCCGAAGTGAAGTGAGTAAATTGGGAAATGATTGATGAGAAAACGGCAGAAATGTCGTTTTTTTTGTGCGTAAATAAGGAGTTTTTAAAAGGGAGCTTGGTTACTTGTTGACGTTCTTTTGATGTCCCTTGATGTCCTTTTGATGTCCTCTGCTGCCTCTGAATTTGGTATAATGTAGGGGATTATAAGGGGGCGCTGATTATGACAGAATACTTGCGAGGCCAAATTGCTAAAATGGCGAATGTGAATATGGAGACGTTAAGGTATTATGAAGAGCTCGGATTAATTAGCACTCCCTTACGTTCAGAAGCTGGTTATCGTCTTTATTCGGATGAGGTGCTTAGCCGACTTGTTTTTATACATAATGCTAAACTGTGTGGTTTCACTTTAAAGGAAATCAAGAAGGCACTCACTAAATCTGAAAGCAGCGGCATTAGCATAGATGATTTTGTAACTGTTGTGGATAAGAAAATGGATCGAGTTCGTGGCGAAATTGCAAAACAGGAAATAAAACTAACAGCCCTCGCAGATTTGAGAAAAAATTTGTTAGCCACAGATAAACATCCAGGCGTACAGTCCACGCTCGAAATCCTAAAAATGGATTCTTAACTTGACCTTGTAGTCTCCTACAGACTTTACAATCTGAGTTGAAAAGAATTGTAGGAGGGATTAACGATATGGAAAAGTCAAGTACAGAGCAGCTTGCAGCGATCAAAGATTATTTGCGACAAAGCAACCGATTGGATAGCAAGTCTATCGGGCAAATACGGCAGGAGATGGCCGCGACGGCTGCGAACATGCCCATTCCTACGGATGTTATCGTCGAGCGGGTCATGATTGGACCCTTAAGTGGAGAGTGGATTATTCCTGTGAAATCTGCTCCACCCGCTGATGAAGTGATCCTTTATTTCCACGGTGGGGGTTTTATTTCTGGGACTTGTGAATTTTATCGAGATTTGGTTACACGAATTGCAAAAGCTAGTGGTAAGAAAATCCTAATCATTGAGTATCGCTTGGCACCAGAATTTACTTATCCGGCTGCTAACGAAGATTGTATAGACGCTTATCTGTGGCTGCTCGCGAATGGATATTCTGCCGGGAATGTCTTGCTTGGAGGGGATTCTGTTGGAGCCAGCCTTGCGCTGATGACGTTGATTACTTTACGGGATGCGGGTGTGGAACTGCCGGCGGGTGCTTTTTTAATCTCGCCGCATACAGATCTCGTCCATTTGGATGGTGAATCGTATCTGAGTCGGGCGGAGTTTGATCCAACAGGCAGCATAGACGGAAATAAACGAATAATTGATGTTTATTTAGGTGCTCGGACAGAACTAGCTCCTATATTATCTCCTTTAAGGTTGGATTTGCAGGGATTACCTGATTTACTTGTTCAAGTAGGCGACCACGAGGTATTGTTAAGCGATGCAACGAGGTTGGCTGAACGAGCACAAGCCGCGGATGTTCATGTAGAACTGGAAATATGGGAGAACATGTGGAGCGTCTTTCACTTTTTAGCTTATATGCTGCCAGAGGCGCAGCAAGCGATCGCGAATGTCGGTAAGTTTGTTAGAACGAGGCTAGATCGGATTGAGCAAAAAAGCAGCTGATATTGCGCGCCTTCTTGAGAGATCAAGGAGGTTTTTTTGGCGAAATCGTTAGGTTCGCAGAAGGTGGATTGCTAGATACTGGGCTTCTTCATCGTAACGGACCGTATTGCAGCTATTTGCTCAATTTAGCGTGTTTGGCTAACTTTTCGGACTGCATAGCTCTTATTGGCACATAAGAACGCCGAAGAGGTGGGGATTTGGGTGGATAGCTGCATTTGAGTCCGATAGCATGGTGAATTACGGTGATTTTCGGAAATAAGGGCTCCTCAGTCCGAATTCATGTAGGAAGGGGGCTACGGAGAATTAGACACCAGACGTGTATCTAAGTTTAATAAATGGGTGTGAGTATATACTGATAATGATTTAACGAATGACAAAGTGGCAATATTGTCAGTTCGTTTTTGAACATGATATGCTATGATAATTACCACCAGAGATAGAGCGAGGGGAATACATATGTCGAATGATCTTCCATTATCAAAAGAAAAAATTTTGGACGCGGCTGAACAAGTGCTCCGGCGTTTTGGCCCGGACAAGACTTCTGTTGTTGATGTAGCGAAGGTGCTTAAAGTAAGTCATGGTACGTTGTATAGACATTTTTCCAGTAAATCTGCTTTGCGAGAAGCAGTAACCGAAAGATGGTTGCAGTATAATATTTCAGAGCCTTTAAAGAATATTTCAGAGCATTTTGATGGGAATGCCAAAGAGCAGCTCCGATTATGGATGGACACGCTGATTCGTAGTAAACGCACCTATGCTGTGGATGATGCCGAAATGTTTGCTATGTACGCAGCTGTAACTTTAGAAGCGGTGGATATGATTACCCTACACGTAGATCAATTAATTGGGCAAATTGCAGGCATTATTGAAAAAGGCATACAATCCAAAGAGTATAGAGTGGTGGAACCAGTGGTAACGGCTAGAGCAATTTTTAATGCTACTTCGCGGTACCATCATCCAGCACATGCTATAGAGTGGCAGTCGGCTACGATTGATCAGGATTTCGCCTCTGTTTGGGATTTGCTCCTTTCCGGGATTTCTTTGTAGTATCTAATTAAAACCTTCTGATGTTCAGGAGGTTTTTTTGTGTCTTATAGCGGTATAAATCCCGCAGTTTAGTTTGAATTGAGCGACTTGCAGCGAATGAGCGGTATAAATCCCGTAGATTAGGCTGAATCGAGCGACTAGCAGCGAATGAGCGGTATAAATCCCGTAGATTAGGCTGAATCGAGCGACTAGCAGCAGATGAACGGTATAAATCCCGTAGATTAGGCTGAATCGAGCGACTTGCAGCGAATGAACGGTATAAATCCCGTAGATTAGGCTGAATCGAGCGACTAGCAGCAGATGAACGGTATAAATCCCGTAGATTAGTCTGAATCGAGCGACTAGCAGCAGATGAACGGTATAAATCCCGTAGATTAGGCTGAATCGAGCGACTAGCAGCGAATGAGCGGTATAAATCCCGTAGATTAGGCTGAATCGAGCGACTAACAGCAGATGAACGGTATAAATCCCGTAGATTAGGCTGAATCGAGCGACTTGCAGCGAATGAGCGGTATAAATCCCGTAGATTAGGCTGAATTGTGCGAGTTGCAGCGAATGAGCGGTATAAATCCCGCAGTTTAGTTTGAATTGAGCGACTTGCAGCGAATGAGCGGTATAAATCCCGTAGATTAGGCTGAATTGAGCGACTGTTGCAAAATATGTGAAAAGCGAATTAGAATGACAAATATTAAAAAATGTCACTTGTAATTTGTAATCGATCGATTTATAATCAGACCAACAAGAAGGACAAAGTAATAGGAGGAATAAATATGAACCACAATTTAGCTGGAAAAGTAGCATTAGTAACAGGTGCATCGAGAGGCATGGGCCGGGAGATTGCGGAGAACTTGGCACAACAAGGTGCGAAGGTGGTCGTTAACTATTCGAGTAACCCCGGCAAAGCCGAGGAAGTCGTAACCGGTATTAAGCAAAAGGGTGGAGAGGCCGTCGCTATTCAGGCAGACATCAGCCAGGTGGCAGAACTTGAACAGTTATTCCAAACTACACTAGAAGCCTATGGACAACTCGACATTCTCGTCAATAACGCTGGTATTATGATCACGAAGCCGATTCTAAATATGACAGAAGAGGATTTCGACATGCAGTTTGCGATTAATGTGAAAGGCACCTTTTTTGCTTGCCAGCAAGCAGCTAAATATATGAATGATAACGGACGGATTATCAATTTTTCAACTTCCGTTACGGGTCAAATGTTCCCGACCTACAGCGTCTATGCAGGAACTAAGGGAGCAGTGGAACAAATCACTCGTCAGCTGGCCAAAGAATTTGGACGAAAAGGAATCACTATCAATGCTGTTTCACCGGGACCTGTGAATACGGAGTTATTTACCGTAGGGAAATCAGCGGAAGAGATTGCGACCGTGGGAAATATGAATTCCTTTGGACGTTTAGGCGAGCCTGAGGATATCTCAAACATTGTGTTGTTCTTAGCCAGCAAGGAATCACAGTGGGTTACAGGGCAAACGATCCGTGTGAATGGTGGATTTATTTAAGCTGGTGGCTAAAGGGATCTTTTTAATAGCTGAATGTGGTCAATCCTTCTAATATGAATGTAAATAAAAGGAGGAGTGAACCATGACGCAGATCATCTGCTCACCAACTAAATATATACAAGGACATGGTGAAATTCGTAAGCTGGGAGATTATTGTTCGCAGCTTGGAGCGACAAGAGCTTATGCCATTATTGATCCTTATATTTTCTCTGTGTACAAAAAAGAGATCACATACAGTTTTGAAATGAACGAAATGCCACTAGTGATGACTGAATTCAAGGGCGAGTGCAGCAGTAATCAGGTTAATGAGATAGTTGCAGCACTTGGCTTGAAGGATGCGGAAGTCATTATAGGGATTGGTGGCGGCAAGACCCTGGATACGGCAAAAGCAGTAAGCCACATGAGTAACCTCCCGGTAGTTATTGTACCCACAGTGGCTTCAACGGATGCACCTCGCAGCGCTTTATCAGTGTTGTATACGGATGAAGGAGACTTTGACTGTTATCTTCCATTAAAAAGAAATCCCGATCTGGTTATCGTAGACGTCGATATCATTGCCAAAGCTCCTGCAAGATTGCTTGTTGCTGGAATGGGTGACGCGTTGTCTACTTTTTATGAAGCAAGAGCTTGCCGAGAATCTGGGGCTATTACCCATGCAGGTGGGACTAGCACAATTGCAGCCCTTTCATTAGCTCGTGCCTGTCTGGATACCCTTCTAGCAGAGGGTGAAACGGCATTAAAAGATGTTAAGCAAGGCATTACCTCTCCTGCGGTGGAACACATTATTGAAGCCAATATTTACTTAAGTGGCATTGGGTTTGAAAGCGGCGGACTTGCTGCAGCGCATGCGATTCATAATGGATTGACGCTGCATGAGGAATGCAGGAATACACTTCATGGTGAAAAGGTTGCTTTTGCTACGATCGTTCAGCTTGTACTGGAGAAAGCACCATATGAAGAGATTGATCAGGTGATTGATTTCTGCAAAAAAATCGGCCTTCCCGTTACTCTCAAAGATCTTGGGATTACAAATAAGGATATCGATCAGTTGATGACTGTAGCTGAAGCTAGCTGTTCTAAGGATAGCCCCATCTGGAATATGCCAATTGAAATTCAAGCACTGGATGTGCTGGAAGCTATTCTTGCCGCAGACGCACGGGGACAATAGAAAAAACTCGACTGTAAATTATTGCGAACCTTCCTCGTACATATTTAACCTTCGTGAACCAAACAATGAGAACAATTGTTTAAGACGAAGGAGGCGTTCCTCTTGATGAAGGACAGTCGAAGTTTCAAACGTTATTTACTGATTTGGATTGCTGTTGCTGCTCTAATGGTTACTTTAATCGGTTCCGTGGTACCGTCTGTTTCAGCTGCCGAGTCCAGAGACAACCCTACAAACACACCAAGTGAAGAGAAGGCATCTCGACGTAATAAGGTCGTAATTATTATTGACGATTTCGGCAATGACATGAAGGGGACGGATGAAATGTTTTCACTGCCGATTAAGCTTACGGTGGCGGTCATGCCCTTTTTGCCTACATCTGTGAAGGATGCCACACGCGCGCATGAACGCGGAGATGATGTTCTTCTCCACTTACCGATGGAGCCGCGCCAAGGTAATCCTAAATGGCTTGGACCAGGAGCTGTACTGGCCAAGATGTCTGATGAGGAAGTCCGTCAAAAAGTAGAGGCAGCACTCGATAATGTGCCTTATGCTATCGGCATAAATAACCACATGGGCTCTAAGATTACCGGGGACGAACGGATTATGGGTGTGATCTTATCCGTGTGCAAAGAGCGGGGATTGTTTTTTGTGGACAGTAAAACCAACTACCGTTCTGTTGCTGGCAATATGGCTTATCGAATGGGGCTGCCGCGTGTAGAGAATCATATCTTTTTGGATGATACACACACAGCCAATCATGTCCTGAAACAAATGGGCCTCGTAAATAACCTGGCGAAGGATCAACGATTCTGCGTAACCATTGGTCATGTTGGTGTATATGGAAAAGAAACCGCCGCAGGCATCCGCAGCGGTGTTGAGCAAATAAAAGATGATGTTGAATTTATAGGCATTTCTGATCTAGTCAAAAACGAAATGAACTGGAACTCCAATCCTACACTTCCATAAGATAAGCTACTATGCCGCCAGCAATCGCTTCTGCAATTTCTTGTTGCCCTTTAGGGGTGCATAGCTTTTCGCGATCTGTCGGACTGCTTACAAAACCCGCCTCAACAATTACAGTTGTGGCGGTTATTTTGTTGAGTAAATAAAAGGGCTTACCCGGTCTTGTCTCAGCACGGATATTATAGAGACTGTTTAATTGTTGCTGAATGGTCTGGGCAAGGATAAAGCTGCGGCCTTCTTGGCGATATAATACAAGCGGACCATGTTTGGAAGGAGAAGGTGCCCAGTTAACATGGATGCTGACCACTACGGTAGCTGGTAATGTCTCAGCCAGTTCTTTACGCTGGGCAAGATCGCGCAGATGTCGGGATTTACTGCGCAGCCAGCGGTTCTCATCACTTGGGGCATAATCTCCATTACGATTTAAGGCAACATCAAATCCATCACTGCGCAGCAGCAGAAATAATCGGCGTGAGATATCTAATGTAATATCCTTCTCAAGAATGTTGCCGTAGGAAGTACCTCCGTCGATCCCCCCATGTCCTGCATCAATTAAGATCATACGGTGGCCGTGGCTTAAGAGATGCTGACGTTCATCATTCACTACGGGTTTGGATGGAGTTGCAGAAGCATATGCACTCCCCACAAACAGCATTAGAAGTCCAACTGTAGTTAAAGTAATACGTAAGCCGCATATTGCAGCTGCTGTCTTGGAATAAGCTTTATTTCTCCCATTGTTCAAATGAACTCCTCCTTGCATGTGAATAACCTCGTGCCCTAGATTCTTTGTTAGATTGTGCTTTAATAGGTAAACCTATTCGAACAATCCGGGACAAGAGTTTAGATATATGCTCGCTGGTGCACACTAAGAGCATGGAACGACGCTGGTTATCTTAATTCACTTATAATGTAGGAGGTGTTACAAATGGCTTCCGGCGGCGATGAGCTTGTAAAGTATATCACTGAGAAGGTAGTTGTTTATATCGAGGATCCGCGTGCCATTCATGCTCGTAGAGCGGCTACAAAGCAGCCGTGGTCACAGAAATGGTTCGGTATGCTTCCGCTTGGTTGGTCGATCTGGCGAAGCAAATGGAGCCACAGTGACAAGGATTGAATTTCACAAATAACAAATAACAAATAACAAATAACCTTCCAGTGCCTTGTTGAGGATGGCAGCGGAAGGTTATTTGTTATGTTTAGTTATAGATATTTCTGTCGGGCAGCTTGTGCAGTGTTCCTATAGCCTGCAAGGCAGTGAGTGGCAAATACCGTCTTCCTTCTGGCCCTGATGCTGCGTAAACGGTAGGCATGTTGTTTATTGCTTTTGTTTTATTCGAAGCAGGCAACCAGTTTTGATAACCTGTAATCATGAAAGGTGCCCCTACGATATCATTTTGGCCAGCGGCTTGATAAGCAATACTTTCCTTGGGACGAATCAGTGCGGCGATATTGTCACCGCCTACAGCAAGCAGTTTTGGGGAGGTCAACCACATGATATCTTTATAAGGATCATCTGTTCCCCCGCTTTGATAGGCCGAAAGCGGAGACAAATCAGTAGTTAGGTTAGTGATTACATCCGTTTCTGTCTGCTGTCCTTTAAGCACTTCTTCCGCTTTACTTAGCGTCCACGGTAAAACTTGCGGCACGGAAGCATTGATAAATATTGTCTTATCGTCAATGACGATTTTCCATACGGGTAGAAGTGGTGCATATAAGGCTGTGAGTTTTATTTTTCCTGTATAAGATGAAGGTATAAGTCCTTCCTGCACCAAAAATTGGCGCAGTTCTAATAAACTATAGGGGAGTCCGTAAGTGCCAGCTCCATATTCGCTAAGCATATACCCACCTTGATCCGTAGCGGAAATGATCATGTAGCCGATCCGCTGTTCACCTTTCATAACGTTGACAAGCCAGCTATGAGTACCTGGACCCAGAGGATAATATTCTATTCCTGCGTCCTTCCAGGCTGTAAATGGAGCTTCTGCTGCGAGCTTGTTCAGTGTACTCTTGGCAAATTCCTGGACTGTACCGGGTGAAGGTAAGATATCCATCCGTAGTAAAGGTATTAAATCCTGTGTGACTGAATCAACTACACTTACTCTGGAAGCGGCAAGCGCAGAAGAGGAACCGGAGCTCGTTGCGATGAGTCCGATGCATAGAAGCAGGAGGAAGCAGCTTTGACCTGCAAGAAGCAGCCTCCGCCGTACACTTATTTTCATGGCGTCGTTCACCTTTCTTTGTTATGAAATATCAGAAAGTAAAAGCTTCCTTTTTATTGTAGAGGACAAGCTATAAAAAGGCTGTTGCTTGCTGTCGCGCCGGAAGGCGGAAGTTCTCTTGTTTTTTTGCCTGCTTTTAGCGAGTAGGGTCGCATTCTATAGGCTCCGCAGATGAAACAGTCCATAGGTCACCGCAGAAACTGCGATTTGCGGCTCATATTGCCAAATGGTCTCTTGTCGACGCCGATTATACTGCTCTTGAGTCGCTAGGCGTTTTTCTTCGTCAGGCTCCTTCAGCAGCTCTCCATAATAGACATCAATGATGTCCAGTTCAACCCTTAGCCGCTCACGTGCCTGTTCTGCCCAAGTGTAGTCCAGTTCGGCTAACTGAGCGGTAAGATGAGTTTCCAATAAGTCGGTAGCGGCTGCTACTGTCATTTCATAAGGCTGGATATGCACATTTTCCGGCAAGCGTGGCATCATTTCTTTTGTGGAAACTTTTGCATTAAAGTCATCAATGATGGTTCCCTTTGTTAGGGAGATGCCAAGATAATGGAGTTCTTCACGTTTCAAATCGCAGCTCATCTCCACTTTATAGCAGACACTAAGCCATGGCTCGTAAGCGGCAGAGAACAGCGTGTTTCGCTGCCTGCTGCCCGGGTCCTCAAATAAGTAAAGGCATTTCCCTTCGTCCCGAGCGGCGTTCCAAATCTGTTGCAATCGCTTGCTTCCGTAAATAATATCCTCTCTGCGGATCATTCCTGGCCCAATTCGTGGGAGTGCCGGCACAATGCCGAAGTAGCGGGCTAGGATACTTTCCTCCGGGTCAGTAGATGGAGCATTCACTGCTTCTGAGCCGGGGGAGGCGGATTCGAGTAAGTCAGCGCTGGCCTCTGCATCGTTTGTTTCGCCTGTAGCTAGGCTTCCGGTGACAACTTGATTCAAAATGCCAGCACTACGATTTGCAAT
Organism: Paenibacillus sp. FSL F4-0122; assembly: GCF_038002845.1. Classification (NCBI taxonomy): domain Bacteria; kingdom Bacillati; phylum Bacillota; class Bacilli; order Caryophanales; family Paenibacillaceae; genus Paenibacillus; species Paenibacillus sp. FSL F4-0122. Next base: position 6,849,483 of record NZ_JBBODI010000001.1, on the reverse strand, counting down.
GGGGGGAACCTCTACTGCAGCTTGACTGTCGTATTTTTCCGGATCAAAAACAAAGGTGAAAGAAAGGGTCTCAGGATCTACACCTGTGCGCTCCACGAATCCCCAATAATACGGCCGGTCGGTGAGCATTTTGTCAGCTCTAGGTGATAATTTCACAGTTACGTGAAGGGGCGAAGCCTCAATGATGGAGCATTCAGTGGCTTCAAGATAGTCCATCACATGCTTGCGTACTTCCTGTGCGGTGAGGGTCATGTCGCAGTCCCACTTTCTTTTTTAATACCCTGTGTCAATTCACTGAGGGATTCACCAATATGGTCCAGCTCATGCCGCAATTCTTCGTCGGAGCGGGATTCGAGCATGATTTTGTATAAACTTTTCTCCAGCGATTCCTTCTTTTCAAAACGTTCCAGGATTACATCCAGCCCGCCAATCACCATTTCAAACATATTGATTTTTTCATGCAGCAGATGCAGGATATGTTCTTCAATCGTGCCTTGCGTAGACAAGTTGTAGATCACTACGTCATTTTCTTGCCCTAACCGGTGGACACGGCCGATACGTTGTTCCACGCGCATGGGATTCCAGGGCAGGTCAAAGTTGATCATATGGTGGCAAAATTGCAGGTTAATTCCTTCACCACCGGCTTCCGTTGCAATCATAACTTGAGCGCGGCCGCGGAAAAGATCCATCATCCAATCTTTTTTTCCACGGTTCATTCCGCCGGAATAAGAGACACACATCAGCCCATGTTCACGGAAATACTGTAGTAAATACTCTTGAGTTGCGCGATATTCCGTGAAAACGATGACCTTTTCATTCATTTCTTGAATGAGGGCTAAGGTTGTTTCAGCTTTAGTGTTTGTTTTAACGGTACGGAGGGTCTGTAGCAGCTCCATCATCCGGTCTCTTTTTGGGGAATCCGCAGGCAGCTTTTTGATCAAATTAACTAAAGTGATAAAGACGGCATCCCGGCTGCTGCACACCTCACGTTGAAGGGTTACCAGAGAAAGCATACTGCTAAGATTGCCGCCGGATTCCTGATACTGGTCTTTGACAAAGGAAGTAACACTGTTATACAAATCTTTCTCTTCTTGGGAGAGAACTAAGGGAATATTACGGACTTTTCGTTTCGTGAAATTAACAGGACCTTCACCACGGCGATTGCGGATCATGACCTTCGAAAGCTCGTCCCGCAGTTGACCTTCATTCTTGGGCAGGCGTTTATCAACCACGAAATTCGAGGCAAAATCGCCCTGATTTCCAAGTTGCCCCGGCTTCAGTATAGTGATCAGATTAAAGAGTTCGCCCAGATCATTCTGAACGGGAGTCGCGGTGAGCAGCAGGCAATATTTTTTGCGTAATTGCTGTACAAATAGATAATTGGTCGATTTTTTATTTTTCAGCTTGTGAGCTTCATCAATGATCAACATATCGTATTCATTTTCCAGCAAGATTTCCTTATGCGGATCTCGTTTGGCGGTATCCATCGATGCGACGACTATGGCGTTGCCCCAAGAATAGGCTTTTTTCTGAGCGACAGCAGTGATGCCAAATTTCGCATTCAGCTCACGAACCCATTGCAATACTAGAGAAGCAGGTACGAGAATAAGCACTTTGGAGACAAGACCGCGTACGAGATATTCTTTGAGCACCAGTCCTGCTTCAATGGTCTTGCCCAGTCCAACCTCATCTGCAAGAATCGCGCGGCCTGACATTTCGAACAGAACCTTATGCGCTGTATCCAGCTGATGGGGAAGAGGGGACAAGCCGGATAAATGCTTCATACATTGCAGCTCATCGAAGCTCGTTACTAGACCTGTTTCCTCTCCTTGTACGGCAAGCTTAGATAAACGGTAGTCTCCCCATGGGCCGCCCTTTTCCAATTTGAGCTCCAGATCTTGCAACCAATTCCGGTCAAAAGAAAGAGGAACAGGCAGTATCGGCGCGGGTGTTCCCCCTTGCTGGGGTAGAGAATTACGGAATAATTGCGTCATAATGCAGCCTCCTCAAGCTCGGATTTATATCACCATTCGTAAGAGTAGTATGCTCGTAAACGAGAGAATTCATAACCTCCTATTTTTCACGATAGCCTTTAAAAAAGAGAGCAAGAGCGAGAAAAAGCAGCAACGTTTGCGATAATTCGGCAACTTGACTCTATTTTCGAATAAGACCTTCGATACAATATGTGGTATAGTTTAAAAGCTGACGCACACAATATATTGTGACAAAAGCTTGAAAATGTATTTTTTATAGAGTGCTTAGCTGGTATTTGTTATTGACAAGATGAGCTTCCTACATACACCTGTTAAGCAGTGGAGGATGGTAAGGGAGTTTTTGTTGTGGGCCCATACCTTGGACCGGAAACTAATATCTACTACACATGCGGGAGGTTTTTTTATTGAGTAAAGTGGAACGTAAGCAACGCCTTGAAGGGCTAAGTGAAAAAATATTTTTGGATCGTTATGCTTGGAAGGATGCAGACAGCAACAATGCTAAAGTAGGCGACGTTGTATTGGTGCTGACCAAAGATGATCCGAAGTTTCCAACTAAGGAAGTCGGAGAAATTGTGGAGCGCAGTGGTCGAATCGTAACTGTAAAGACACGCAGCGGTGAGTTTGTGAAATCGGATGTTGAAAAGTTGACCCTTAATATAGAAAAAACTCCTGAGGAAATGTGGGACCGTCTATCCACAGCGATGGCTTCTGTAGAGAAGACACCTGAGCTTCAAGCAGAATGGGCGGGCAAATTCCGTTCAATTCTGGATGATTGGAAGCTTGTGCCGGGTGGACGTATTGCGGCTGGTGCAGGTGCTAGTGAAGAATTAACATTGTTCAACTGTTATGTAATCCCTTCTCCAAAAGACAGCCGTGGCGGCATCATGCAGACATTGTCTGAAATGACGGAGATTATGGCCCGTGGTGGCGGTGTGGGCATTAACCTGTCTTCATTGCGTCCTCGTCGTGCGATTGTTAGAGGGGTTAATGGTTCATCCAGTGGTTCCGTATCTTGGGGCGGTTTGTTTAGTTATACTACGGGGCTTATTGAGCAAGGCGGCAGCCGTCGTGGCGCGCTCATGTTGATGATTAATGACTGGCATCCCGATGTTGAGGACTTCATTACCGTGAAGCAAACGATGGGCCAAGTCACTAATGCTAACCTTTCGGTATGTGTGAGCAATGGTTTTATGAAGGCTGTAAAAGAAGATCTGGACTGGGATCTCGTATTCCCGGATACAACCGATCCTGAATATAACGAAATATGGGATGGCGATCTCGACAAGTGGAAAGCTGCCGGCAAAAACGTTATCCATTATCGCACCGTAAAAGCGCGTGACGTGTGGCGTACGATCATTGAATCGGCATGGAAATCCGCTGAGCCAGGCGTCGTGTTCATGGAATACTATAACCAGATGTCTAACAGCTGGTATTTCAACCCGATTATTTGTACGAATCCTTGTGGAGAGCAAGGCCTGCCAGGCTGGGGAGTCTGCAATCTGTCTGCGGTGAACCTGTCCAAGTTCTACGATGAGAAAAATCATGATGTAGATTGGGAAGATCTTGCGACTACAACCCGTTATTCGGTCCGTTTTCTGGACAATGTAATTGATAAAACACCTTATCATTTCCCGGAAAATGAAGCGAACCAGAAAAAGGAACGCCGCGTGGGTCTCGGAACCATGGGATTGGCGGAGCTGATGATTAAATTGAACATCCGTTACGGCAGCCCGGAATCGTTGGAGTTTCTGGACAAGCTATACGGCTTTATGGCTCGTGAAGCCTACCTTGCTTCGGCAGAAATTGCTGGAGAGAAGGGTTCCTTCCTAGCTTTTGATACTGAGAAATATCTAATGAGCGGCTTTATGAAAAATATAGTCGAAGCGTATCCAGAGGTTGGCGAAGCGATTCGTGAACATGGTATGCGTAACGTTACAGTGATTACACAAGCACCTACAGGTAGTACAGGTACAATGGTAGGTACTTCTACGGGAATTGAGCCTTATTTTGCCTTTAAATATTTCCGTCAAAGTCGTCTTGGCTATGATGAACAGTTTGTTCCAATCGCTCAAGAGTGGCTGGAAGCTCATCCGGGTGAAGAGCTGCCGGACTACTTTGTAACTTCGATGGATCTGTCAGCTAAAGATCATATCCGTGCGCAAGCAGCGATCCAACGCTGGGTAGATAGCTCTATTTCCAAAACAGCGAACTGCCCGTCTGACTTTACGGTTGAGGAGACGGCTGAGCTATATGAAATGGCCTTTGATCTAGGATGTAAGGGTGTTACGATCTACCGCGATGGAAGTCGTGACGTTCAAGTTCTGGAAACCACGAAGAAGGAAGACAAAAAAGAAGCCGCTCCGGTTGCGGCAGAAGAAGCTACAACTACTGTAGAAGCGAGTACAAGTGTTGTAGCAGCAAGTCCAGCGCCTCAAGTGACTACAAAAGAGGCGGATAAACAATACAAAAAACGTCCGCAGGTTCTGCGCGGCGCTACCTATAAAATCAACACACCATTTGGGATGGCATATATTACGATCAATGACCTTGATGGAATACCGGCTGAAATCTTCCTGAATGTAGGTAAAGCGGGTTCTGACGTCTTTGCTATGGCTGAAGCATTAGGCCGTGTCTGCTCCTTGTTCCTCCGTTACGGAGATCATGGTGAGAAAGTGGAGCTGTTGATCAAACATCTGAAAGGCATTGGCGGATCAGGAGCTATCGGCTTCGGCGCGAACCGGGTTGAATCCATTGCTGACGCTGTAGCTAAGGCACTGGAATCACATGTGCTGAACAATGCTCATGATGATCATGTACCCGCTCCGATTGCAGCAACTTTGGAGCTGGAGGATTTCAATGAAGCGTTAAATGCGGAATTGAAATCGAGCGTTCCGTCAGCTACGGAAGATGGACATGGTGGTCATCATGGACATAATCACTCTACGGCTTCCCGTGACCTTTGCCCATCCTGCGGCAGCGCCTCGCTAATTAATATTGAGGGCTGTAAGACTTGTGGCAATTGCGGGTATAGTCGTTGTGGGTAAACGTTAGAGCCAATAAGTGTTTTATGGGAAAACTAGAAATGTGACTATGCATAGCTAAAAGCCAGCGATCATCGAGAGGAAGTGTTAATCTTTTATCTCAATGAATCGCTTGTTTTTTTATTATTGATGATGTTCATTAAGAGGTTTTAACTATATGAGTTTGATAATTAGTGCAATTCAAAAGGGAAGTATAATTGTAGATACTAATTTTTTGGAGGAGCAGGTACCTGCACCACACAATAATTTATTTGGTTTCGAATCATGCAGAAAAACTCTCTGGGGAAATGATTTAATTAGTGAACTCGGATGTGAGTTAATATATTCTTTAAAGAATACGAATATTTTTGCATTTGATGAAGAAATAGAAAAACTGGAAAGTGAATTCCTTATTTTGCTTGATAATTTAGATACTATAGAACTACATACAGACTATGATAAAGAATTTATTGAATGTAGGGTAAGAAATGCTTTGGAGATGATAAAGGTAGTATTTAAAGAAAAAGATAAGGTTGGAATTGCGATTTGGTAAGTAACATCGTATTTACGCGGTGTGTCTGGTCTGTGAAATCTGTGTTCTGACTAAGCTTTTTAACACAAAAAACACGCGTACTTGTCTAACAAAGGTACGCGTGTTTTTGTTATTCCACTACGAGAGGAATTATTTTTACATATCTAAATTTTTGAATGCGTAAGGCAATAAATCCCTTAAACTCAGCTCTAAGATTTCTTTTTTCTCATTGGTTAAATAGACAGGCATGTCAGGCAAACAGAATTCCGATAATACTTGTCTGCAGATACTGCATGGCGGCAGAAAATCCATTGTGTCACCTGCTACAGCTATAGCCTGAAAATCACCTTTAGTATAGCCCTTTGTAATAGCCGTGAAGATTGCTGTTCTCTCAGCACAATTAGTAGCGCCAAAAGATACATTTTCTACGTTTACTCCATTAATAACATTTCCATCTTTAAGTAATAAGGCTGCTCCAACTGGAAATTTAGAATAAGGGGCATAAGCAGCTTTCTTTGTGTTACGTGCGCTTTCCATTAATTCTTCTTTATTCATAATACTCACCCTTTTTTAAATAAGAATGAACCTTTCGGTCCCCTTATCGCCAACTTTAAGGTTGGCAGGACTTCTAATATTATAGTCACACCAAATGGTTGTCAACATGTACTACTCGAAAAGTATCATTAGGGAATCATAGCTTTAAAATATAACTAGATATAGTAAATAGAAGTTACACATATTAAGCCCGCCATGGTAACCTTATCTTAAAAGCGACGAGTAGAGGGGTTTTGTAATGTGGGAGCGGCAGAGAATACATTTAAACAAAAAATATTGAGCAAAAAACCGGGTATTATAACATATGGGATGACACCACCGAAGGCAAGCCACGCACCAGAAAAGGTCTCGGAAATCGCCCAGAAACAGGTTGAAAGACTTAAAAACCTTGATTTAGATGCGTTAATTCTGTACGACGTTCAGGAAGAAGTAGACAGAGTGGATCATGAAAGACCTTATCCCTATTTACCAACGATTGATCCGGCTGTCTATGGTGATAAATATCTAAGACAGGTGGAGGTCCCAAAAATAATTTACCGGTGCGTCGGTAATGATACTAGAGCCCAGTTCGAGGATTGGGTTAAAACTGACGAAAATGAAGATAGATTTTCCGTGTATGTGGGCGCTTCGTCAAGTAAACAAGAGGTGAAATTGAATTTACCAGAGGCTTATAAGCTAAGTAAACAGCTAAATAACAATTTAACTTTTGGCGGAGTTGTCATTCCGGAAAGACATATAAAAAGGAATGATGAGCATATACGGGTTGTCGAAAAGACCAACAATGGGTGCAACTTTTTTATTACACAGGCAACTTATAATGTAGAGGCATCTAAGAATTTATTGTCTGATTTATATTATTACTATACAAATAACGGTTTTGAGATGGTTCCTATTTTATTTAATCTTGCACCATGCGGCACGGCGAAAACATTACAATTTATGAAGTGGTTAGGGATCAGTATCCCGGGATGGTTAGAAAACGAGTTAAAATACTCGAATGATATTTTGGATAAATCAATCCAGCTATCACAAAAAATCTTTGAAGAATTGCTAGATTTCGGGCTGGAGAAGGGAATTCCTATTGGTTGCAGTATTGAAAGTGTTTCAACAAGTAAGTTGGAGATTGAAGCATCCGTACAGCTTGTTAAAGATGTGAAGGCTATTTTGGATAAGAAGCTGCCTACCAAATAGAAAAAGATTCCTCAAATTATTGAGAAACCCAGGTCATTTAAAGACCATGGGTTTCTTTTTAGGTTATATGCCACTAGGTCAAATTATTAAACATTATAGCCGAAGCCCAGTATAGTAAAAGACTTGTCCTGATCTTCCGGCACCATTCTGATTTCTACCTGATGCTCCCCACTAACCTCATTTTGATAAAGAATTACCGGATTGCAATGTGTCCAATTATTCTCATGTGGATCAGCGGTGACTACAAGACAACCATCGACGTAAATGTTTGCCTTGCCGAATTCGCTGCTGCCAGAATCCTTGTATACAAGGATGAGATTTTTGCTTGTTATCGTCAGCTTGAAGCTGTGTTCCCCAGACGACGCTGAATGCATCCAATTATGAGGGAATTCCGGAGTTCCGAAAGGATTGGTATCCATTTCTACCCGCTGCAAATCGGTATCGATCCCCGAAAATCCGTCCACCTCGATCCTGCCTGCGTCAATATGGCTTTTGCGGTCCAGCAGAAGGGTTCCCGCAAAATCATTCCCGATGACCGGATGTTGATCCAATAGGAGATCATCTTCGTCCATTAGCGTTTTGTGGGTTTCGGAGAATAAATAAGCCAGACAATCAGCCATTACCCGGTGACCATCATTAGTAGGATGATAGATATCATAGAAAAATTGCCGTTTCGAGAGGATGTTCCCCTCATTTTTGCTTAGGCGGAACTGCCCGGATACCGCATCCTTTACACTAACCATAGGAAGATTATAAGCCCGGCCAATGGGGGAGAGCCGTTCCTGCAGGTTCCAGTCATTCATAAACACGCTGAACAGGAGAACTACTGCCGGTCTATTATCGGCGGAAAGTATTTTTAGGCATAAGCTTTCAAAACAGTTGCCTTTCGTTTCATCCCCTTCGTCGTTTACCGCAAATTCTACCACCACGATATCAGGTGTTACAGAACCTTCCCGGAGAATATCCCTTTCATAACGGATGACCCCAAGCTCGGACGGTGTTCCACCTACCCCAGCCTTCACAAAATGGATGTTCTCACCACCATTCGTACCGAATAATTCCTTAAATCTCAGATACGATTGGTAGGCATAACATTCTGTATGGATCGGCTTAGCACCTGCTCCCTGAGTAATGGAACCCCCAATATAAGCAATCGTGACATCCTCACCTTTTATAGCCTTATGGATGGCCGTTTTTAATCTTTTATTATTGCCCGGATGAAGCAAGGATTGGGTAATGATCTCCCGGTATTCGTTAGAATCAAACGCTACAGGCGGTTCAATGATTAGCTCTGGTACAGAATAACCGTCATGCAAATAAAAAATTATACTCGCGATGGCCAGTTCGCCTTCATGTTTAAATTCAAAAGCGAATTTGCCGAGCACTGCATCCTCTTCAGACCATTCCAAATCCTCTAACTTTAAGAGGACTTCTGAACCGTCGGAGGGACAGGGCACACGTATGCTGCTGCCTGTTTCGTATTTGCTGGTTTTGCCCCAGTTCTGCAATAGAAAAGAGATAGGCTCGTTCTGCTCATGATCCCTTCTCACAGACACTCCGATACTATGGACTAATTTGCGAAATCCAACACAGTTTCCTAGCAGCTCCAGTATTGTCTCATCAGTGACGCCGCCAATATATCTGGCCTTGTCGATTAGATAGTTACCTTCCAGATAAACTTCCTGTGAAGATGGACCTTCGGCCCGGGCTGTCGCCTCAATCGCTGTTTCGTAGAGCACAAAAAAACCATTCCTGCGTTCAGCCGGGTCCTTGGGCGCCTTTGGACCTTCAATCTTGCCACCTGTAATGACCCCGTTATTGTTTTTCATATTGATCATCCTCGCTTTTTGTATAAGCTTTTCTTGTTATGGATGCGTTTGCAAAAAACATGCTTCTGTTAGAAGGAATACCTGTTAACAGTAACACCAAATATCCAGATTGTTCAACCGATAAACAAAGTTTCATTTAATAATTACAAAAAGTTGCTAGTTTACACATGGATGTTGAAATCGCTTACTTATATAATGTGCCTAGTCATACGAAAATAGGATGCTTAAGGGGAGAATTATCATGCCTACGAAGGAATTGCACCTTGTGAAGCAGGGCAGTGCTGCCAAGATTTACGTAGACCCCAAGGGGAAAGATTATGAGGGATTACGCCGGGTGGCACAGTCTTTTGCAGTAGATGTTAAACAGGTAACAGAGGTTGAGCCTGAGATATATACACAATTGAACGAATTGGATGGAACAGTCATAATCACTGGATCGATAGGGAGTAATGATTTTATCGATGATTTAATCGCGGAGGGAACCGTTGATGTATCGGTCATCCAAGGTAAAAGAGAATGTTATAAAATTCAGGTGGTTGAACAACCCACAGCGGGAGTGGACAAGGCGCTCGTCATTGTAGGAAGTGATAAACGGGGGACGATTTACGGGTTGTATTCGATCTCCGAAAAGATTGGAGTTAGTCCTTGGGTGTACTGGGCGGATATTGTGCCGGAGAAGAAGCCGGCATTGTCCATTCCTGATAACAAGCTTCATGTGATCTCCAAGGAGCCTTCGGTTAAATATAGAGGTATTTTTTTGAATGACGACTGGCCGTCTTTAGGTTCTTGGGTAACTCAAAGATTTGGTGACTTTAATGAAGATTTCTATGACAAGGTATTTGAACTCATTCTTCGCTTGAAGGGGAATTATTTATGGCCGGCGATGTGGAGCGCCGAATTCAGCCTGAATGGTAAAAGCAGCCCGATTGCCAACGCCAAGCATGCACAAGAATACGGAATTATTATGGGGACCTCCCATCATGAACCCTTATTCCGGGCAGGCAGTGAATGGCAGAAGGTATACAGCCAATACGGAACAAGTAACCTATGGGATTTCGCCCGTAATAAACAGGCGATTACAGATTTCTGGGAAGACGGAATCAAGCGTAATCAGGACTTTGATAACTTGATTACCCTAGGCATGCGGGGGGAAAGTGACTCTGCGCTGGAGGGCTCCAATCAGGAGAATATTGATCTGCTTAAGGACATTATACTTACGCAAAAAGAACTATTGAAGAAATACAATCTTGAACATGCGCCGCAAATTTTGGCCGTTTATAAGGAAGTTGAGAAGTACTGGTATGGCACTGCCGGGGTGGAAGGGTTGAAGGACTGGGATGTTCTGAATGACGTTACGATCCTGCTTGCTGACGATAACTTTGGCAATCTCCGCAAAATCCCGACGAAAAACGAACGTAACCGCAGCGCAGGATGGGGGATGTATTATCATTTTGACTATCATGGTGGTCCGCATTCCTATGAATGGTTAAATACGACCCCGCTTGAAAAAGTCTGGGAGCAAATGTGTATGGCATTTGACTATGGAATCCGTGATGTATGGATTGTGAACGTCGGAGATTTGAAGCCTATGGAATTGCCCATTTCCTACTTTCTGGATTTGGCCTACGATTTTGAGGCTTGGGGGACAGGTGCAATCAATCGGACTGTGGAATACACCAACCGTTGGGTAGGGCAGCAATTCGGATATGTGCTGGAACAAGAGACATGTCTGGGAATCGCACAATTGTTAGGGGATTATACCCGGATGAACGGTCGGCGCAAGCCTGAAATTATTTATCCGTCCACCTTCAGTCCTATCCATTACAATGAGGCGCACAGAGTTCTGGAGCAAGCGGTGATGATCGAGAAGGCTGCCGGCAAATACGATGAGCTAATCCCGGAACAACTAAAGGATGCTTACTTCCAGCTCGTATATTTCCCTGCTGTTGCCTCGGCCAATGTGGTCAAAATGCAAATTTATGCTGGACTGAACCATCTATACGTTAAACGAAATAGTATGTTGGCAAATACTTACGCTGCTCTGACCCGCGAAACCATCGAACGGGATAAGTATCTGGAGCTGGTTTATAATAGCGGAATTTCGGATGGAAAATGGCAGGGAATGATGAGTTCCCCTCATGTAGGGTATATACATTGGAATGCAGAAGGGTGGAAATATCCGGATGTAAACACCTTGACGCCCGCCAGAGGTTCTTTAATGATTGTCGATGTGGAAGGAACGGAACAAGCGTATGTTTCCGGCACAGCTAATCTTCCGGTATTTACAAATCTCCAAAAAGAAAACTATCGCATCACAATCAGTAACGGTGGAGAAGCGGGTTTTGAATATCAGGTGCGGAGCAGCGTAGATTGGATCAAGCTTGAGAAAATACGCGGCTGGATTGAGGCAGGGGAGACGCTTCAGGTTTCCGTAGATTGGGAGAAGGTCAAAGAAACATCGACGGGCGAAATTACGATCTCCGGTGCCGGGAATATAGTTAAGGTGAAGGCAGCCGTGGATTGGATAGACATTCCGGATATGCCACCGATGACATTCATCGAGACCCATAATATCGTGTCCATTGAAGCGGAGCATACCATAACTCGTGTTTCGAAATCAGGGGTGGTATGGAAGACCATTGACAGCTATGGACGTTCTTTATCCTCGGTTAAAATGTTTCCGGATGCTGTATCTTTTGAACAACCGGAGGATGCACCTTGTCTGGAATATCGGATTCTAGTGCAGCAGGACACCGATTATAGCTTAACCACGTATATTGCGCCGACAAACAATCTGTCACAAACTAGCGGGTTAAAATATGCGATAGGTTTCGATGATCAGGGACCCGTGATTAAGGATGCTTTACCAACGAACTTTGAAGGCGGCAATCATGATAATGAACCATGGTGCCGCGCGGTTATGGACAATATTCATGCTGTAACCACCAGCCATGCTTTAACGAAGGGTCTTCATACCCTCCGCTTTTACGGATTGGATGCGGGTCTGGTTCTGCAAAAGCTTGTATTGTCCGCTGCCCAGCTTCCTTATTCCTATTTAGGGCCGGAGGAGAGCTTTTATACTAGCGGGACGGCGTCCATTCTTAGTTAGGTTGAATTAATAGGGCGAACAACTGGGTTGCTTCGGATCCTCCGTTATTTCAGGGCAGATGACGGAGGATAACCCTTTATATTTTTGAAAACGTTGCTGAAGTAGGCGACATCTTGATAACCACAGTGCGCTGCCACTTCGGACACATTAAAACCACCAGCCGATAGAATCATCTCAGCATTGTTCACCCGCACCTTGTTTATAAATTCTTTACAGGTGGAGCCAGTGTTCTGCTTAAATAGCTTACCAAGATATACGGGATTTAGGGCAACCCAATCTGCCAGCTCCTTGATCGTAACTTCCTCCGAATAATGATCCATGATATAGGCCATCACTTTTTGGATTCTTAGATCTATCAGAGGTGTTTCTTGATGGTGGGCGATACTTAATAAGCGGTACACAATCAGTTGAAAGATGGCCCGGGCCTTCATTTTGTAGAAAGGTTGTTTGCCCATCCAGATATGTGAGAATTCTTTAATATCCTCTAGAATCTCTTTAGTTCTCCAATTCCTAGTTACAGTCTCAAAAGGGAGCTGCACATGATTGTCCTCACCCTCCCAGAAGAAATTGAAGGCAAAAGAACGCATGGGTGCCTCCTTGAAAGTCTGAGCTTCCCGAATGCTGCCAGAAGGGGCATAGAGCATATCCCCGGCTTCAACCGTGAATTTCTCTCCATTAATAAAATAGTCAGACTTTCCTTCTACGATGAAGGTAAGATCATGGAAATCAATTTTACTCCTCGTAATCTCCCAATCCGGGAAGGATCGGCGATCAACGAACAAAAAAACACGGGGAACAAGATTTTCGTATTTGGTAATGTCCATTTCTACCACCCCTCTTTCCTTATAAATAGATCCGCGCTAATGCCGATTGGTATATTATACAAAAATGAATCCAATTAAGAAATGGGATTGTAAATTGACTTTGCGCAATCAGAAGAATACAATAGTTTTATGACTATCGAACAATATTCCTTAAAAGATGATGAAAAGCGAGTGAAGATTTTTAAAGCATTAGCAGAAGTGAAACGAATTGAAATGATTCGTTATCTTCATCTCCATAAGGAGAACAATACATGTGGGTCCATTGGTGAATCTATGGGAATGGATAAATCCAATGTGTCGTACCATCTGAAGATTTTGTATGAAGCTGATTTAGTAAGTGTCACACGTATGGGGCAGAATAAGATTAGCCAGCTTCGAGAGGATACGTTTAGCGAATTATTACCGGGTTTCTTGGACAGTTTATAATATGTCCGGAAACCTATAATTTTTCCTTGATAGTTTGATAGTTTTATAACTATTTGATAATCATGTACAGGGTTTGGTTAATAGTTATAGGTAGCAGCAAAAATAAATATTAATGGAGTAGTGATCTATGAATCAGTTGAAAAATAAACAGGTCCTTTTAATTTCACGTCCTGTAGGCATGCCAACCCAGCAAAATTTCGAGTTCAAAGATATTCCTGTAGTTGAAGCAAAAGAAGGACAAGTTGTTGTACGTACGTTGTATTTGTCAGTGGATCCTTATATGCGCGGAAGAATGAATGATTCTAAATCGTATATTCCTCCGTATCAGCTTAATGAAGTCATCGCTGGAGGACTTGTGGGAGAGATCGTAGAATCCAAATCGCAGCTATTCAAAGCTGGAGATAAAGTCATCGGTATGCTGGGCTGGCAGTTATATAATACTGTAGATGCTAAAGCAGTAACCAAAATCGATGATTCGATTGCACCTGTATCGGCTTACTTAAGTGTTCTAGGTTTAACAGGGCTCACTGCATATTTCGGTTTACTTGATATCGGGCAGCCGAAAGAAGGAGAGACTGTCGTAGTGTCTGGAGCAGCGGGTTCAGTGGGGATGTTTGTTGGACAGATTGCCAAAATCAAAGGCGCTCGTGTCGTTGGGATCGCAGGTAGCGATGATAAATGCGACTATTTGAAAAAAGAACTTGGCTTTGATGCAACCATTAATTATAAAACAACGGAAAATTTAGACCAGGCTTTGGAAGAAGCATGTCCAAATGGTGTGGATGTTTATTTTGACAACGTGGGTGGATCGATTTCAGATGCTGTGATGAGCTTGCTTAATGATTATGCACGTATTCCCCTATGTGGCGCTATTTCTTCCTATAATAGTACAGATGGAGATATGGGTCCACGTATTCAGAGCAGATTGATCAAAACCCGCTCCCTTATCAAAGGATTCGTTCTTAGTGATTACGCAGCCCGCCAGTCAGAAGGACTTCAAGAGCTTGGAAAATGGCTAACAGAAGGTAAATTAAAATATGAAGAAACAGTTGTTGAAGGATTCGACAATGTGGTTGAAGCATTCCTGCAATTGTTCCAAGGTGCGAACCTCGGGAAGATGCTTGTTAAGGTGAGCGACTCCGAATTCTAAAACAACACAAACAGCTCTGGTAGAGATTTTTATATATCAGGGCTGTTTGTATTATTACCAATCAAATCCGTTCAGACCATACCCTGTTTGGACTTCATGCATTTAAGATTGTATGTGCGGCCATAGGCTTTTGCATATTTGACGATTCGCTCAATCATGCTGGTGTCATTCAGTTTGGTAAACGGGCACGGATCGGGGGCAGTATTTACTTCCAAGATCCATGGTTTAAGGCGTCGATCCAAAGCAATATCCACACCGATTTCCTGCAGGCCGGGATAGGCTGTGCTCAGCTGTCTGGCGGAGTTCACTCCGATTTGTTGCATGGACCGGATCAACGCGCTACTATTCTCTACGTTTGTGTAGGATTCTAATAATGCCTCTACCGGATAAATCGTTCCCCCTTGGCTCCCATTCGTAACCACTTTGCGAGGATGAGCTACGCGACCCGCAATGCCTGTAGCTTCCCACCCACCCTTAAGATTTCTTTGCACCATAACCCGGATATCAAATGGCCTTCCCTCATAAACCAAAAGCCAAATCCCTTTTTGCGCCAAATAGGACTTTCCTTGGGTCTCGCTAGAGATTGCCCGATAAGCCATCTCGTAATCAGAAAATGTATGTTTATGCGTACCGGACTGATAGCTGTAGGCTGGTCGTTTTTTGGAGGAATGATCTTGCGATCTTTCAATCCGGATTACACCCTGTCCCAAAGATCCACAGCAGGGCTTAATGTACACCATTTTATGTTTTTGCAACATCTCATAGAGTACGTTTTTATTCATTTTTTTCGTTATCGGGATATACTTCCTTAGCTCTTGTTTTCTAAGCAGTACCCTTGTTTTCGTCAGCTTATTGGATATCCGCTGTATTGGCTCCTTCATTTTGTTCCTCCGTTCTATATATCTATAGGCTATATTACGGGAATACGCAGTTTTTGCTTGGGCAAACACAGAATAATAGAACACATGCAAAGAATTCTACATATGAATATTGGAGGCATTTATTAAACTTGGGCTGCAGCATGCGGTCAACGGGAGGCGGCTATGATGCTGCTCGGGAAATTGCAGAATAAGGTGCAAGAAGTAATGGACGAATACCCTTGGTACAAGGGGCTGATCGATGGGGAGAAAACGAATTATAACCTGCAGAACTTACCTCTTATGTCTTCGAAAATACTTGAAACCTTCTATTATAACCAACCCATCGATCCTTCTTGGACTGTTTATAGGACGTCTGGTACAAGCTCAGGCCGTAGAAAAGCAATCCTCTACTCTGAGGAAGATGACAAACACTATGTGGATATTAAAACGAAGCTATTCGGCGAGCTTATTGCGGGAAGCGGATGTAACAGAGCGTTGGCGGATATGGGCACTGGACATGCAGCAAATACTGCGCTGACCATTTTTGAAAGGTTAGGATTGGAGAAAAGTTCAATGCCCTTTGAACTGCCAATCGAACAGCATATTGAACAGCTTAAAGCTTTTAAACCTGACTTGCTCTATACGATGCCGTCCATCCTTGACCATATCGTATATGCTGCCGGAAACCCGCGTGAATTCGGAATTCGCAAGATTATTTTGGTAGGGGAAATTGCTCCGCCTGAGTGGCAGCGGAATATGGCTGGCTTGTTTGGTATTGATCCTAGAGATATCATCGATACTTACGGCTCCATTGAAATCGGTACGATCGCTTATTACTCCCATGATCATGGCAGGTACATTTTTGCCGACGGAATTTTTGCGGAAGGAATCGGGGTTCAGGAGTTAGACGAAGAAGTAAGGCCGCTTCGGAACAATGAAAGTATTCTGGTGCTTACCTCAACTGTCCGCAAGATGCTGCCAGCTCTTCGTTTTGTTACTTATGACGTTGTAAGGGATTTTAGGCCTGTGATGATAGACGGGGTTGAACAACAAAGCTTTGAGTCCATTGTAAAAAGAGTGGGTCAAGAACTGAAGCACGGTGAGAAGATCAGCCTGTACGATATCGAGCAGGTCGTATACCGTCATATTGAAGATGCGATCATTCGGGTCAAGGTAAAAAACAATGCGCTCTCTATTTATATCAAGAGTAAATCTGTGAAGCCCTCTATTATTCCGGTAATCAAAGAGGAAATCAGGGAGTGTATTCCGGAAATCGGGATGATGATTCGCAACCATCTGCTTGATGATATTGAGATCATTATAGTAGCTAAAGGGGAGTCGCTGGCCAGCGGGCAGGTCAAGAACAAGAAGTTATATTATCAGAAGGACAAAGCTAAGGTGGACATAAATATCCAAGGCGGTATCTTGTCGACTATCGGAAAAACGCCATTAATCAAGCTGAATAATTTGTTCCAGAACAATGAGTTCGAAGTCTACGCAAAAATGGAACTGCTAAATCCGGGAGGAAGTGCGAAAGACCGTCCAGCTCTGCGGATGATCCATGAGGCATGGAAGGAAGGGAAAATCGGGCCGGGAACTACTATTATTGAGTCAAGTTCGGGAAATATGGCGATTAGCTTGGCGATGATTTGCCAATATTTAGGGCTGCGGTTTATTAGCGTGGTTGATCCAAGAACTACCACAACAAATCTGCAGATTCTGAAAACATTAACTGCAAAAATTGACTTTGTTAGCGATCCCGACCCCGAGACCGGTGAATATCTGCCTGCTAGACTGAATCGAGTGCAGCGACTCTTGGAGGAAATACCGGGCAGCTACTGGCCGAATCAATATGCAAACGCAAATAACTATTTGTCCCACTACCATACGACCATGAAAGAAATCGTGACTGAGCTTGGGGAAGTAGATTATTTGTTTTGCAGCGTAAGTACATGCGGCACGATTCGAGGTCTCGCGGAATATGTAAGGGATCATGGTCTGAAGACTAAGATTGTTGCCGTCGATGCGGAGGGAAGTACTATTTTTGGTGGCAACAAAGAGAAACGGCGGTTCCCGGGACTCGGTGCTGGCATCGTACCCCCTTTCTGCAGAACGGATTTAATCGACCGTATCGTGCATGTCTCAGACTTGGATATCGTAAAAGGATGCCGAGCACTCGCTCAGAATGAATCGATTCTGGCCGGTGCATCCTCAGGGGCTAACCTTGCCGCTGTTAGGCGTATGGAGCAAGAATTGGCTCCAGGATCTGTCTGTGCGGTGATCCTGCATGACAAAGGGGAGCGTTACCTCGATACGGTATACTCTGACCCATGGATTCAGAATGAATTTGGGCAGGAGTTCTCGGCTGACGGTGGAGATGTCCTTGCTTAACGAGCGGCAAAAGGAGGTTGTGGAATGCTGTATTTAAACGATCGGGACATCCGGGAGGTGGGGCTTGATTGGCCTTCTCTCGTGGAATCGATAGAAACTACGGTGCGCATACTTGATTCTGGAGATTACGCGCAGCCCGTAAAACCTTATCTAAGGTATAAAAATCCTCAAAATCGTATTATTGCAATGCCCGCATACGTAGGGGGGAACGTGAACGCAGCAGGGATCAAATGGATTTCCAGCTTCCCGGATAATATCCAGGTTGGTCTTCCCCGCGCGCATAGCATCATTGTCTTGAATGATCCCATTACGGGCGAGCCTATATCCGTCCTAAGCTCTCCGCTCCCCAGCATCGTAAGGACAGCTTCCATCAGTGGACTGATGATTGGCTACTTTTTGCAGGCACGTTCACTTGAACGGATTTATCTTGGCATTATCGGCTGGGGACCAATCGGGCAATATCATTTTCAAATGGTTATGGCATTGTACGGAGATCGAGTTGAACGTGTCCGCATCTTTGATATAAGGGAAGTAGATTTGTCAGACATCTCATCTATATATAAGGATAGGATAGAAGTGGAGGAGACGTGGGCGGACGTTTATCGAAAGTCCAATATCTTTATCACCTGTACCGTATCCAATCATAGATATATCGATATGCTTCCGGCGGAAGGTAGTCTTCTACTGAATATTTCACTGCGTGATTATAAACCTGAGGCATTAGCTTCGGTGAAGTCCATAATCGTCGACGACTGGGATGAGGTGTGCCGCGAAAACACTGACATACAGCAGCTCCATCTGAAACATGGGTTAACTCGTGCCGATACCCGAATGATTACCGATGTCGTCTCGCGCCATTGCCTGAATGAACTCAGAGCCGATGAGCCGATTTTCTTTTGTCCGATGGGGATGGCGGTTTTTGATATCGCAACAGCGGTATACTTCGTGAAGAAGGCTAGAGAAAAAGGGATCGGGACTGAGCTACAGTAAGGTTGTAGGCATACGTTCGCTATGGGATTTTTTATAGATTTTTCTGATGTAACTAGACTATGATCCGTCACTTTTAAGGGTGGATTGCTGTCTAGTTTTTTTATTGTCTTGTTAACGTTCCATTCATAATACTCTGATAATCTCTATAAGTGTTAGGCGGATGATCATCCACCCCAATAAATGATGACTCGGAGGATAATAATGTTGACACCTATGAAAAAAAGGCTGATCGCTGGTCTGACCCTATTGGCTGTGATTAGTGCCGGCTTTGGCGCAAGCTTGGTATTTCCCGGGAAACAGGCCTCGGCTGAGAACCAAACGGGTCAAACCGCGCTGCCGGTAGCGCAAATTGAAGCATTTGCCAATCTCGATGATACCGCGGGACTGACTAGCTTCGTTGATGGAATTATGGAAAAAGATATGAACCGGCTGCAAATTCCGGGAGCGGTTATCTCCATTGTAAAAGACGGCAAGATTATTTTGACCAAAGGTTATGGCAGTTCCAATCTGGAAGAAGCGGCACCGGTTAATCCGACAACCAGCATGTTTCGAATCGCTTCAACAACAAAGCTGTTCACCTGGACAGCGGTGATGCAAATGGTCGAACAAGGTAAGATAGATCTGGACACTGATATTAACACCTACCTGAAATCAGTGGAGATCCCTGCTACATATCCTGAGCCGATCACGATGCGCCATTTGATGACACATACAGCGGGGTTTGAAGAGGGTGGAGTGGGTTATCAAATCACTACCGACCCTGCCAAATTGCCGGGATCAATCTCGGAAACACTCAATAAGCATATGCTGGCACGGGTAAGACCCCCCGGAGAGATGAGTTCTTATTCGAACTTCGGGGCTACTCTCGCGGGTCTGATTGTGGAGGAAGTCAGCGGTGTTCCTTACAATGACTATATACAAAAGTATATTTTCGATCCGCTCGACATGAAATATTCGACGGTGGTAGAGCCTTTGCCGGAGTCATTCATACCCAATCAAGTTGTAGGGTACACGAGTGAGAACGGTAGCTTTATTCCTGGCACACCTACCTTCGAGGGCGGCTTTCGTCCTGCCGGCTCGGGTACAGTATCAGCAGTAGACATGGCGCACTTTATGATTGCCCATCTGCAGAACGGGAAATATGGTGACCAGCAGATTCTTAGAACGGAGACTGCAGAACTAATGCATTCAACGGCGTACCAATTCGATAAACGTATGCCGGGAGTAGATCTGGGGTTCTCTGAGAAACGCATCAATGGTCTTAGACTAATCACTCATGGTGGTTCCGACCCCATGTTTAATACAGAGTTTTATCTTGTGCCTGCCAAGCATGTAGGTATCTTTGTTTCCTATAACGGCGGTCAGGGCGGTGATTCCGCGGCAGGCCTAGTCCATGCCTTTTTTGAGCGCTATTATCCCGATCCTGAAGCGAAGCAGCCTGAATTCTCCACTTCTGCAGAATCTGTTCAGAAATATGCGGGAACCTATCAATTCACACGCCGTAACCACAGTGATATTGATAAATTTTTCAATTTTTTTGCCCAGCTAAATGTTAAGGTAAAGGATAATAAGCTATCTTTGGGAAGTGGTAGTGAACAACAGTTGTATAGAGAAATCGCTCCGAATCTGTTCCAGCTCGAGGGAGGCACCGAACAAATCGGCTTCCGCACAAATGATACCGGTAAGGTTACACATATGCTCTTAGGTATGGCACCGGAAATGCCACTGGAGCGTACGCCACTCTTGAATCAGAATAAGTTTTGGCTTATCGTACTTGGCGGCTCGGGGTTGATTTTCATCACTGCATTGCTTGGACTAATCTTCTCCAGACGCAAGATCAAGGCGATGACGCCTCCGGAAAAGTGGGCCATCCGCTTATCTGCGGGAACTGCTGGGTGGGCGCTGCTATCTTTCGTTACGATATTTATGGTGGTTATGTCCATGGATACGATGCAGAAGTTCAGCGGTATCAGTCTTTCGCTTTCTCTCAGTTTAGTTATGCCAATCCTTTTGGTTGGACTGACTTTAGCTTTGCTAATCTCGGCTATACTGGTTTGGAAGAATAAATACTGGACAGCTTTCAAGCGTGTGCATTATACACTAGTGGCACTTTCGGCTGTAGTGATGACTCTGTTTTTCTACTATTGGAACCTGTTGGGTTGGCAGTTCGGATAACTTCGTTTCTTGTCAAGAATATATCATATATAATGTAAGCTTAAGAGAGGAGGACAATCGTGGCTACTATACTTATTGCTGATGATGATGATAACATCCGAAAGCTAATGTCTTTGTTTTTGCGAAAAGAAGGTTTTGACCTCAAAGAAGCCAGGGATGGCACCAAAGCGCTGTCCATTATAGAGAACTCGCGAGTCGATCTCGTCATCCTAGATATTATGATGCCAGGATTGGATGGTTGGGATCTGTGCAGAGAAATCAGGCGCTCTGATGCCAACATTCCCCTCCTCATGGTGACGGCTAAAGGAGAATCTGCACATAAAGTGAAAGGTTTTCAACTCGGCACGGATGACTATTTGACCAAACCGTTTGATCCGCTTGAACTGGTGATGCGAGTAAAAGCTTTGCTTAAACGCTCGCTGGTTGTTTCTTCCCAGTCTGTGCAGTTGGGCAATGTGGTGCTTAACCGCCGCACTTTCCAGGTTACGCGTGATGAAGAACCGGTAACGATTCCTTTGAAGGAATTTGAGCTACTGTTTCTGCTGGCTAGTCACCCTAGGCAAATCTTCACAAGAGAACAGTTGATTTCTCAAATCTGGGGATTGAACTATGAAGGAGACGGCCGGACTGTAGATGTGCATATAAGCCGGTTGAGGGAGAAATTCTGCGGTAACGACGAGCAATTTCAAATCGAAACGGCCCGCGGCCTAGGATACCGGCTGATCCCTGCGCTATGATCAAGACATTGTATGTACGCGTCGTTCTCACGTTTTTAGGCATCATTATCTTTAGTCTGATCTGTTCCTTTTTCATTGGTTTGTATGTCTTTCAGAAACAAATAAGTTACGAGGGACAGAATGAAATGATCACAGTGGGGAAGGAGATCATTCACCGTTATGATGACGCCAAGCCTGAGGATACAGACGAGTTCTTGAATAGTATGGTTAAGGTATCTGCATACCCTATCCACTTGTATAATCATTCCGGGGAATATACCTTTTATGGGCTCAAGGATAGTCCGGCCGTCACTATCACCCCCGAGGCTGTGAAACAAGTGCTGCAAGGAAAACTCTATCGTTCCTCCGCAAATGATAAGGATACCTTTATCGGGATGCCCTTTATGTTTAACGGGGAGTGGCAAGCAATGTTCTTGCAGTATTCTGCCGAGAACGAAAATATCGTCAATCGGATGCTGCTCTTTGTGCTTTTACTCGTGCTTTTACTGGGTAGTCTATGCATTCTTATTGCCGCCAGATATTTGGTGGAGCCGATCAAAGCTTTGACGAATGCGACAAGAAGGCTGGCCAAGGGTGATTTCGAGGTAGAGCTTAAAGTAAACCGAGTAGACGAAATAGGGGAACTGACACAAAGCTATGTGGAGATGGCCGGGGAGCTGAAGCAGCTGGAACAGATGAGGCAGGATTTCGTATCCAACGTTTCTCATGAAATTCAGACACCGCTTACGTCTATTTCCGGCTTTGCCAAGGCATTGCAGAACAATGATCTAATCGTGGAAGAGGAACGTTCTGAATATCTTGATATCATCATTGCAGAGAGTGAACGTCTGTCGAGGTTAAGTGATAATTTGCTGAAGCTCGCTTCCCTGGATTCTGAACATCATCCCTTTAATGCAGGTTCCTTCAATCTTGACGAGCAGATTAGAACCATCGTTGTGACCTGTGAGCCACAATGGTCAGCCAAAGGCATCGTTATCGATCTTGAGCTGCCGGAAGCTGTCAAAATTAAGGGTGATGAAGATCAGCTGAAGCAAGTATGGATGAATTTGCTGAGCAACAGCATCAAGTTCACACCTGAAGGCGGGAACATCCGCATTAGTATAGATGACAGTGCAGCAGATGTATCGGTCACCATCAGTGATAACGGGATCGGGATTTCCCCGGAAGAGTTCAACGCCGTATTCCAAAGATTTTATAAAATAGACAAGTCACGGAATGGAAACAACAATGGCAATGGCTTGGGACTTGCAATCGTTAAAAAAATTGTCTCCCTGCATCAGGGAAACATAGAAGTGGACGGTGCGGTTGGAGCGGGAACGACGATTATCGTCAGGTTGCCCCATAAGTGAAATTAAGGGTTTGTCTGATTCTTGGATTGCCGTACGCCAAACATAATGAAATCCTTGAATTGCCGGTCCATAACCCGATCTTCCTCCGTAACCACACCCCCCCGCTGATGAGTAATAATGACGGCTTTTTGTAAATACATGAAATACAGGTGGGTGGACTTGTGCAGAATGTCCAGCCACTTATTTTTTTCCTCCGGAGCTACTGATATGGACTCAAGGAGAATTAACCGTGAATACCAGCCTTCCATAGCCTGCTTAAAGTCAGGAAGTTCCGCGGGATTTTTGGAAAGTGTGCTGTAGTAAACTCCAAAAATGGCATCATAGTAGATCAGGGCTTCCTGCTGATCTCTTAATGCCAGATATTTATCGAGAATGTTCTCCAATGACTGTATAGGGTGTTCAAAATCAAAATCAAACAGCAGCTGTCCAAACATCCGCTCCAGATTAAGGACATAGATTTGAGCGGCTAACTCTTCCTTGTCTTTATAATGATGATACAAAGTACGCCGGGAGATGCCGGCTTGTTCCGCAATCTGTGCCATATCCGTGCGCTCAATACCTTGAGCACAGAATAAGCTAAGCGCTGTATCCTTAATGATCTCCCTTGTCATTTGCATTTGCTTTTCCCGCAAATTCATTGATTTTCTCTCCTGTCTTGTTGCAACTCTTCCGCTGCTTCTAGCACTATTTCTGAGCTGGCTTCGAATTCATGAGGAATTTGCTGCCCACTGAATAGGGGTTCTGCCGGTTGATCGCATCACCTAACCAATTCAGAAGCTTCACACCATCCTGTTCAGCCTGAAAGAAGGTCTCTCTGGTGGCAAAAGTGTGCGGAGTTGTACCCGTCTTAGCGTTCAGTCCATAGTCGGTGAGATAGTAATAATAATTAGGTAAAGTGGCTGCCAAAGAAGAAACAGATTGCCGCATTTCCTGTGACCACTCATAAATGATGCTTTGATCTCTTGGCCCCTTGTAATCGTTGATATTGTTCTGAAAGTGGATTAGAATCTCGTCAAATACCGAGTAGGATTGCAATATTATCGCATTCGCAGGAAGTAGATGGCCGTTCGCTTTAAAAGCTGCCCCGATGATATCCGCTTCAGGGGCATATCCGAAGTTCTTCACGAAGTCTGCCTGCCATTCCTGCTTCACAACATTTGGCCACTTGTCTGATTTCAAGAAGGAACTGTCTGAATATTGGAAAATCTCGGAGTTCTTGTAATGAGAGGCGATCTCGGGAGCCCAAAAAGCGGACCCGAAGCCACCAGCACTTTCGCCAGCAATCAGTAGTTTGCCGGGTTTATCCACGTTGGCATATATCCAATCGAGGCTGCTTCGCACATTATTGCTGCCGTTATAACGCATAGTAAAGGGGCTGCCGTCATCTTTTTTATATTCAACTGTGCGGTTGCCGATATGGAAGTCACCGGTTGAATAGGGAAGGTAGACCACATTCCAGCCATGAAAAGGATTGGCAGGGTTATCCGTATCCATCATGCCTCTCAGCAATGTCAACATATAGAAGGGGATGTTCTGGAAATAGTTGCCTGTATCTCCACCTTTAATAAAGTTCATAAGCTTGATGGGGTGTGCGGCACTTTGGGCATCCCAGCTGGCTCCGCCACCGGAAAAAAAGATGATCCAGTTATTATTTTCACCCTTTTTATTCCACAAAAAATACTCTGATCCATCACTTGATATGACATTTCCGTCTAGCGTGACTTTATTCCACTTGTAAGGCTTCACTTCCGCAATTACAGGGGTGGTAGTCGCCGGTCTTTTGATTACAAAAGCGCTGATTGCAAACATGGCAATCAAAACAAGGCTGAATAATCCAATACCTGTGAATATTGTGATTTTCCTCATTTTTCTCATATCCATCTCTCCCTTACTCGGAGTATACGTCAAGATCACTCATTACACAAGGTGTATACTTAAAAGCATAAGAAACAATCGTGAGAAAATATATAAAGAGGTGTCCTCGCAGCCTTTGATCCATGGCTACAGGGACACCTCGATTGTGTATGTTACTTTATTAATTTTGCTGCTTCGATTTCAAATGTTTTTAGTTCGTAAGGTTCAAGTATAAAAGTAATGACAGGTTCAGTGTGGACTTCCCCTTCAGGACGCTCCATTAGATTACACTCTTGCCACGAAATAATATTCAAGTCGCTAGTCATATCAATTTGCTGACGGCTTCCGGAATAGTCGTGCACACGTACGATTAATTTTTGACCATCCTCAGACTTCTTGATCGCAGAAACCATAACCGTTTGAGTAGAAAGGCGAATAAGCGACTTGGTTGCTACTTCTGCTTGCCCCATGGTGCTCCGTAGAGGGTTGTTGACGGACCAAGCTTGACGGACGGTGTCACCCTGTAGCCAATCCCCAGTATGAGGCAGGATAGAGTAGGTGAAAGTATGTTCACCTTGATCCGCTTCAGGGTCAGGGTGCGTTGCCGATTTGATTAAGGATAGACGCATCACATTATCCTTGATGTCATAACCGTATTTGCAGTCGTTCAGCAAGCTAACGCCATAACCACGATCTGATAAATCTGCCCACTGATGCCCCACAGTCTCGAATCTAGCGTAATCCCAGCTAGTGTTCCAATGTGTTGGACGCGTAACATTACCGAACTGGATATCATAAGTGGCTTCGGTAGCTCGTATTGCAACAGGGAAAGCTACTTTCATTAGCTGTTGTCGCTCATGCCAGTCTACCTTTGTCACGAAATCGATACGACGATGGTGTGCATGTAAGATCATTTGCTGCTTAATCGTGGAATCCATATAACTCCATGTGAATTGTACAACACATCGCAGTGAACCCTTTTCTATGACTTCAATGCTGCGGCAGTCGATTACTTCGCGCATTTTTTGTTGATAGTAGATGTCAATATCCCACGCTTCATGGGCCAGGGGTTTATCTTCAAAGACTTGGAACACGTTACCGTGACTTCCGTTTGCTAATACTTGTCTTTGTTCATTTATATCATAGACGGATACTAATTGACCTTGTTCGTTCCATTCAATTTCGAAGTGAGGCGTTGAGATTCCTGATTCATTTAGCTTGAATGGAGCGCTTAGTGACTTAGAATTCACATCTTCTACGAAGGAGATCGTTGTGTATCCGAGAGAAGGAATGTTAGATACTTCAACGATCCAGCGGTCACCTTCACGCTGAGCTTGTAGTTGTTTTCCTTCTGAGCTTATCCAATGTCCTGTTTCCATCCCGGCTTCAAC
The DNA here is from genome assembly GCF_038002845.1 of Paenibacillus sp. FSL F4-0122. Taxonomy (NCBI): domain Bacteria; kingdom Bacillati; phylum Bacillota; class Bacilli; order Caryophanales; family Paenibacillaceae; genus Paenibacillus; species Paenibacillus sp. FSL F4-0122. Next base: position 6,823,106 of record NZ_JBBODI010000001.1, on the reverse strand, counting down.
AGTAATTTCTACGAGTTCTGTCAGCTCCCAAGCAGCATTGTTCCAGATCGTATATTTACCGGCTTCATTTCCGCTCACAAGTGCCTTACTGGATTGCTCCCAGACAGACTGACCTATTGCTTCTGCTTGTGCATATTCAATTGTACTGTCTTCATACACTTCACGAATCGAAGAGCCCGGAATAATATCATGGAATTGGTTGCGCAAAATAATTCTCCAGCCCTCGTCTAAATCGGTCTGACGATAGTTCGACCAGTCACCTGTCATCACACTTTGCAGTGTATTTAGCCATTCCGCCTCACGGTATAGCAATTCAAGCTTGCGGTTCATCCGCTTATTGTAGGCTTGGCTTGTGTAGGTGCCACGGTGATATTCTAAGTAAAGCTCGCCATCCCATACATGGACATAACGATCTGTATTTGCAACAGTTTCTTGCAGGGTACGGAAGTAGTCTCCCGCTGTTCCTGTTTCAATCTTCGGCAGACCGGGAAGATCGTTTAGCCGACGGCGCATCTCTAGCATTTCACGGTTCACACCCCCGCCACCATCGCCATATCCGTAAGAAAGTAACAGATTGCGATTCACTTCTTTATCCCGGTAAGTATCCCAAATTCCTTTCACAGTCTTAGGAATAATCCGGCCATTATAAGTGTAGAACCAAGAATCTTCTTCGGACCAAGGCTCAGGCGTTGTAATAAAGTGTGTTAACACCTCTGTGCCATCAATCCCACGCCATTGAAAGGTATCATGTGGCATCCGGTTATATTGATTCCAGCTAATTTTTGTGGTCATGAAGGTATTAATTCCTGATTTTTTTAGAATTTGTGGCAAGGACCAGCTGTAGCCAAATACGTCCGGCAGCCATAAATAGTCACATTCAACCCCAAATTCATTACGTAAGAAGCGAGTTCCATAGAGTAATTGACGGACTAGAGACTCCCCTGAGGTCAAGTTGCAATCTGCCTCAAGCCACATGCCGCCGCCAGCTTCCCAGCGTCCTTCAGCTACACGTTCACGAATATTTTCATAGATTTCTGGATAGTCATTTTTGATATATTCATAGAGTTGCGGCTGAGTCTGTAAAAAGGTATAGTCCGGGAACATTTCCATCAGACGTAGTACGGTTGAGAAGGAACGCGCACATTTCTCACGGGTGTGTTTCAATTGCCACAACCAAGCCACATCAATATGGGTATGGCCAATACAGGTAACTGTGACGGGTGAGGATTTCTCCATTTTGTTAATTTCATCACGCAAATAATTGCGGGCTTCCCCGATCGAAGCGTAGAAGTTGTCTGAACCTGGACGAGACCAGTCGATCAGAAGAAAGGAGCGGTCTACTGTACTCATAAGTTGTGTATATTCTGGAGTTTTGGCATCGAGTACGTTCAGCGTCTCAACTACAGCAAGCGCGGTAAAATAGAAATCATCCGTTGGTTCATCCAGCCAACAAATTTCAGCCATGCGAATCCCATGTGTCTGATCCTTTTTTGGGCCGCCACCTTCGAGTCCCGACCATAACCGGAAGGTCAGTGGAAGCTGAGTGCCTGCCGTTTCATTTGGCAAGAACACTTCGGTATGATTGGAATCCACACCTTGATAGGGTTTGCCGTTGAAAAAGAATAAGGATTCAAATCCGGAGTTATTTCCAGCACCCGTCTCGCCAAAATCAAATCGACCCAGTACTCTACGGCCTGCCCAAGTAGCGGGTACTTCTATATTTGTCGTTAGCCATAAATACAAATCGCGGCCTTTCCAAGTATCTCCAACTCGTAGCTTAGACCATTCTCCATCCACGGGCGGTTCGGCTGCAATTTCACCTTGTTCGTCAATCATAGAGTTGAAAAAAGGAATGTGTATACGATCCCGGTAACGATATTCGGAAATTTCGTTTAGTTGGGAGTTGAGTTTGCGTTTGGTTAGAAACATGAGTAATAGCCCCTCCAATATGTTGATGGGGGACGAGGAAATTAAGATCTATTTGGGTTATTATAGGTTTGTTTGGGGGGTAGAAATCAACTATAGACGATTTTGTGTGAGTTGTAAACTCTCGGTGGAGAGAAAAGTTGGAGCGCTAGAATATATAATTAAAAAAATGCATGCGCTTCCATTGCAGAAAAAGAAGTGTGATGTTAAGCTTCTAATCCTAAAGGTGATATTCAGAAAGAAGGTGGCTTTGTTGAATGTAAAGAAATTTTATCAAAACCATTTGCAGAAAAAACTGTTCAATAAAATTTTAGCTATATACTCTTCGATCATCATAATTACGTTAATTGCCTCTTCCATTACCGTATATAAATACTATGAGCAGACGATCACTCGCCAACATGTAGATGCTAATCGGGAGGTGCTGGATTATGTAAGTTTGTATATGAATCAGCAGTACGAAAGCATCCAAGTGGCTATCCAGCAAATTTATAGCGATGCCTCTGTCAGTGAGGATTTGTCCTACTTTTTGCAAAATGATTATGGGGATTATCTTAAATACCGTTTAGATCAATATGCAGACATAGGGAGCTCCGTTCCTCATACGTTCGATACTTATTTCAAAACCTATTTGAATCAGAAAAACGGGATTTATGACGTTATTTTATACAGCACAGAGAAAGAATTTTATTATTTATATAAAAATAATACCCGACAATTCTATTTGAGCGACATGGACGGTTCTAAGCAAAAGTTATCCTTACCGAAGAATGGCTGGGTCTCGCATGAAACCAAATTAGTGCTTAAGGAAATAAGAGAAGACAATAACAATTTGTATACCATGACTAGGGAAATTAAAGATCCGATTACACTGAAAACGATCGGTATGCTCATAGTAGATTTTGACGCAGAACTTATTTCAAAATGGCTTGGCACAAAAGTTGCAGAAAATAATGGTCAATTGTTGGTCTTAACCCCAAGCGGTGACGTTATATATGATTCATTGGGAAGGTATATGGGACAGCGATATCCACATCTCGATGCGCTTCATGCGGATGGCTGGACAACACTGGATGGCATCTCCAAGGTTAACTTAAATACAACGAATAGCTCAGGTCTTATTATGGCAGGGATCATTCAGAAGTCACAGGTCAACAACGAAATGAAAACGGTTCGAACTTGGATTATCGGGATTACCACAGCGCTTATTATTACTGCAATGTCTTTTACATACGGAATTATTTTACGTTTTTCTAAAAAAGTGAAGGTCATTATCAAATCTATGAAGCGCTTACAGGAAGGTGATTTAAGCACACGTATTCACCTAAATCGAGAAGATGAATTGCAGCTAATTGCCAACAACTTTAACTATATGTGTGAAAGGTTAGAACTCTATATTAATAAAGTGTACATTTCGGAGCTTACGCAGAAAAATGCAGAGCTAGTTGCACTTCAATCGCAGATTAATCCACACTTTTTATATAACACACTTGAGGCGATTAGGATGCGGGCAATTACGCAAGGAGCGAAGGATGTAGGTCAGATGATTTACATTTTATCGACATTATTTCGAACGATGATTAAGAAAAGCATGGTCGTTACAATATCTGATGAGATTGAATACTGCAATTTGTATCTGGAGCTGTTTCAGATTAGACATAAAGATAGGCTCCAAATCATATCACAAATAAGTCCAGTTGCCATGAATTGTTCTATCGTTAAATTGCTCATCCAACCGGTCATTGAAAATTATATTGTTCACGGATTTAGACCTGACCGTTTTGGCAATCTCATCCGTATTGAAGTTACTGAATCTGGCGGGGAAATTCAAATTGCTATAAGTGATAACGGGAATGGAATTACTGCCAGCAAGCTGACAGAGCTACAGCAAATGCTTCAAGTCAGTATGAGAATGGATGAACCTCCTTCTTCGGTAGGCCTATGTAATGTGAATGAACGAATTAAACTTTATTATGGGACTGAATATGGATTAACGATCGCTAGTGAAGTAAATAAAGGAACAATAGTCATCATGAATATACCAGTAGTAAGGGAGAGTACTAATAATGCACAATATACTTATCGTGGATGATGAACCTCTTATTCTTGAAGGATTACGTTCAGTGATTGAATGGGAAAAATATGGATTGAGAATCGCGGGACAAGCGTCTAATGGGGAAGAAGCTTTAGAATTTCTACGCAATCATAATGAAGGGATCGACATATTAATTACTGACATTACGATGCCAAAACTTACGGGACTTGAACTGATTCAGCAAATAAAGGTTTTTGATTCAAAAATGAGGTTTATAATCTTGAGCGGGTATGAGCAATTTGAGTATTTAAAAGCTGGAATGAGTCTAGGCATTGAAAATTATATTCTCAAACCCATTAATATACATGAGTTGGAATCAACCATTGAACAAATTGTTGAAGTGCTGAATCAAGAGGATGTTGAACAATTTCATGCTAAAGAGGATTGGCAAGTTCTACGCAATAATATTCTAAACCGCTGGGTAACTGGCAATATAGGCCGGCAGGAGCTACAGCACCGTTCAAAAGTCTTAAATATCTCACTGGACTGTTCATTTTTTACGGTGGCTGCGATTCGGCTTATCACCGAACAGGATGACGATGAGGGCCAGGATAAACTCCATAGGAATCAGCTTATGGATGAATGTTATCGTATCGCTGTGAAATCATTAGAGCAACTTGGAACCGTTATTGTATTTATAGATATGGAAGGTGATCTTGTTCTTATTATTGCTGAGCGGGCTGAAGCTGAGAACAAAGAAGAGCTTTATAGTGTACTGGAGCAAGTGCAATGTGAGATTATGCATGAGTTAGAAAAGTCTGTCTGGATAACGATAGGAAGTAAGGAGCATGCTTTTCAGGAAGTCCCAAATAGTTATAAAAAGGCGAAGAGTTTATATGTTGATCATCTTATGCTACCGGGTTACCCGATTATAGATGTGGAACAACTATCAAAGATGGTTCTGCATGAGGAGAAGCTCGAAATTGATTATGAGGAATTCACCAAATTATTATTATCTGGAGACCGGGAGGCTACGAACCAATTTATCGCAGAAACGTTCGAAAAGCTGTTTGGCTGTGGCATGATTACCCGCATTGATAATTACAACGTAGCGATTGAGTTAATGTTGATTGCTAAGAAAATGGAGAAAAACTCTAATTTTAGTGCCGTGTTTAATCCATTGCTGCGCATACATACTATTGAGCAATTGGTGCACCATGTGCAGGAAAGTGTGAAAGAAACACTGGACCAATTATCATTAGTAAATGATGAGCTCAGTCCGAATATGAGATATATGGTTGATCAAGTAAGCAAACACTATAGAGAAGAGCTATCCCTGAAAACGCTCAGTCAGCGTATGGAAATGCATCCTAATTATTTGGGCCAGCTATTTCAGAAGGAAATGGGCCGTAGTTTCTCTGATTATGTTAATCAATTTCGAATTGAAAAGGCAAGACAATTGCTGCTTCAAACTACGTTACTAACCAACGAAATTGCAGCTGAAGTAGGATATCCGGATCCAGCATATTTCTATCGCCAGTTTAAAAAATCAGTAGGTGTATCGCCGACAGAGCTTCGGAATATGTACAAAAAAGCAAGATCCTAAAATAAAGGAAATGTTCCTGAGTATCACGTTCAAGTACGGGCTTCATGGACGTTGATAACGAGAATGTTTCCTTTTTTTTTGCTCAAATATAAGGGGAAATAGACTTTTTAAATGTCCTTTCTGCTGTGGATCTTTAATTTTTACATCTGATTCTGGAGTTTTTCAACTTTATGAAACCGCTTTTATAGCGCAGAATTAAGGGTAGTTAAAGGGGCGAGGGAAAAAGATCGAAGGGATATATAGGGGTTGTTTGGGGATAGAGAGAAGGGGGATGTGGAATAATGCCTGCATTTTTCAAAAGTTTAATTAAGGATAAAGTACTCTGGTTTATGGTATTACCAGGGACATTATGGTTCCTGATCTTTTGCTACTTACCGATGTTTGGAACAGTAATTGCATTCAAGGATTTCAAGATTCATCGGGATGGATTCTTTGCAAGCGTTTTAAATAGTAAGTGGGTTGGCCTTGAAAATTTTAACTTTTTGTTCTCGACGGAGGACGCCTATATCATTACAAGAAATACGATTCTTTATAACTTGGCGTTGATCTCTCTCGGTTTAGTTCTTGCGGTGGGCATTGCGATCACCTTAAATGAACTTGTGAACAAACGGATGGCTAAAGTTTATCAAACGGCGATGTTTATGCCTTACTTCCTTTCTTGGGTCATTATTAGTTTCTTTACCTTCAGCTTTCTGAGTGTAGATAAAGGAATATTGAATCAAGTGGTTGTTTACTTCGGAGGCGATCCTATTTCCTGGTATGGGGATACTCGCTTTTGGCCATATATCCTAATTTTCATGGGGATTTGGAAATCAATTGGTTATTCAAGTGTTGTTTACTTAGCGGCTATAGCGGGTATCGACAAGTCCTACTATGAAGCAGCTATGATTGATGGGGCCAGCAAATGGCAGCAGATTAAGTTTATTACACTTCCTTTGCTTAAACCTTTAATGGTAACGCTAACGATTTTAGCGATTGGTGGTATTTTTAGATCGGACTTCGGTTTATTCTATCAAATCCCTCGGGATTCAGGTGTTCTATACTCCGTAACGAATGTTATCGATACTTATATTTATCGCAGCATGAGTACGACAGGTAATCTAGGGATGAGTACAGCAGCGGGTCTATATCAATCGATTGTTGGATTTATCATGGTGCTTGTAACGAATTCTATTGTGAAAAAGATCAGCAAAGAGAATGCGATATTCTAGAAAGGAGTTAGTGACGTTATGGCAGTATTCAAACGTAAGCCAAAAGAAATCGACAACAACGCCATTACTCCTTTATGGAATGTGGTACTCAATATTATAATTGGCATCTTCGCTTTTACTTGTGTGTTTCCGTTCTTGTTTGTCATAGCCATTTCTTTTACAGATGAGAAAGTACTTGCTCTAAATGGATTTAGCTTGTTACCCGAAAAATATAGTTTAGCAGCTTATCAGTTTGTTTTTAACACAGGTGATCAATTGCTTCGTTCCTTTGGAGTTACTTTGATGGTTACTGTACTAGGTACGCTCATTAGTTTATTTTTAATAACAACTTATGCGTATGTTCTCTCTCGAAGATCATTTCGCTATCGTAATTATTTCAGCTTCTTCGCCTTCTTCACGATGTTATTCTCAGGCGGAATGGTTCCCAACTATATCGTGGCTACGCAGTTTTTACATTTGTACAACACGATATGGGCTTTAATATTGCCCATCGCGATGAATGCATTCTTTATTCTAGTAATGCGGACCTTCTTCCAGACTAGCGTACCTGATGCACTCATTGAGGCTGCCAAAATTGATGGGTCTGGTGAGTTTCGGACCTTCCTGCAAATTGTACTTCCAATCTCTTTACCGGGGATTGCAACGATTGGATTGTTCTGTACGCTGGGCTATTGGAATGATTGGTTTAATGCCCTGCTGTATATAGATGATGCGAGTCTTGTTCCACTCCAAGCGATGCTGATGCGAATTCAGAATAATATGGAGTTTGTCATTCAGAACAGTATGCAGATGGGATCAAGCTTTGAGATTGCTGCAACCTTGCCAACAGAAACCGTTCGTATGGCGATGGTTGTACTGGCGACCTTGCCTATAGCACTAGCGTATCCGTTCTTCCAAAAGTATTTTGTACAAGGCTTAACCGTGGGCTCTTTAAAGGAGTAACACTACTAAGATGTATTTATTCGAATCGCTAGGACAGGAATCGATATAAATAAAGCGTTCATTAATCTAAAGGGGGAAAATAGAAATGAAAATGAAAAAAGGCTTAACACTCGCTCTTGCAGGGACAATGCTTTTTTCTGGCCTTCTAGCTGGATGTGGTTCGAATAATAATACAAATGCTGCTAAAGAAACAAACAATTCAGCGGCAGCAGGGAATTCAGCAGGGAACACATCAGAATTAAAGCCATATGAGTTGAAGATGTATTTAATTGGTGGGCCTCAAAAGGATTTAGATCTTGTCTTAAAAGAAGTTAACAAATATACCCAAGAAAAAATTAACGCGACGTTGAACATTACGATGTTCGATTGGGGCGATTACGATAAGAAGATGCAAGTCATCACCGCTTCTGGTGAGCCTTATGATATTGCCTTTACCTCTTCTTGGACAAATGACTTCCGCCGTAACGCAGCTAATGGTACGTTCTTGGGTCTGAATGATCTGCTAGATAAGTATGGTAAGGAAACGAAAGAAGTTTTGGACCCTCGTTTCTTAGAAGGAACTAAGATTAAAGGTGAGATCTATGGTGTTCCTGTAAATAAGGAGCTTGGACAGCAATGGGTATGGCGCTTCAATAAGAAATATGTTGATAAATATAACATGGACATTTCCAATATCCGTACATTGGATGATCTAGAGCCACTTCTTAAAACGATTAAAGAGAACGAGCCGGCTGATATTACACCTCTAGCTGTTCCTAAAGGCTTTAAACCATTCATGCCATTTGACTATGTACTGGGTGATGAGCTACCTATCGGGGTCTATATGGATTCCACAGATGGCAAGGTTGTTAATATTCTGGAGACACCTGAACTTGCAACATCGTTAGATACGATGCGTAGACTTTACACAGCAGGTTACTTACGCCCAGACGTTGCGACACTTGAAGGTATTGATAACATTAAGACGGGTAAATGGTTTGCCGATCGCGAAATTACACAACCTTATGCAGAAAAAGGTTGGTCTCGTTCAGCAGGTTATGAAATTGTAACTTCGCCTATGCATGAGCCTTATGTATATACACAGTCCGCCGCAGGTTCGATGCACGCGATTTCCGTAACCTCAGGTGATCCTGAACGGGCTATGATGTTCTTGAATCTTTTGAATACAGATAAGTACTTACGCAATTTGCTCAACTATGGTATTGAAGGCACTCATTATAAGAAAATCTCCGACAATGTCATTGAAGATCTGCCAGCTATGCAAGATAGCTATGCAATGCCAGGCTTCACACTTGGAAACATGTTACTGACTTATCTGCATGCTGATGACCCTGCTGATAAATGGGATGCTTTTAAGAAGTTTAATGATTCTTCAAAAGAAGCCCCTACCTTCGGTTTTGCATTTGATCCTACACCTGTGAAAACAGAAGTAGCGGCTATCAACAACGTAACTAAAGAATTTATGCCAGCGCTATACACAGGTTCTGTTGATCCTAAAACATATCTGCCAAAAGCAGCGAAGAAATTTAAAGAAGCTGGACTTGATAAAGTCATTGCAGAAGTTCAAAAGCAACTTGATGAGTGGAACCAGACAAAGAAATAAGCTAATGAACGTAACACGCCTAAGATTAATCACTAAAGGTAACACAAATAGGATTAGTGGAGACGGGCAGCTATGCTGCCCGTCTCTCTATCTATCCCCATTTATTATGAAGGAGTGAGAATATGGAACAATTCCGACTTCCCACCATCTCTATGCCGAAGCTGACGCTTCCTCAAGCGGTTCAAGAAGTATTAAACGAAGCAGAGGAGAAGTTAGCTCATCGGCCGAAGCTATTGCAGCTCTTTAAGAATTGTTTCCCTAATACGCTTGAGACAACGACTAAGCTTATGGATGATGGAACAACGTTTGTGATTACAGGAGATATCCCGGCTTCTTGGTTGCGAGACTCTGTGGAGCAGGTTATGCACTACGTGCCCTTTGCTAAAAACGATCCCGATCTTCAGCGGATTATTGGCGGGTTAATTAAACGTCATATCGAGTATATTCATATCGATCCGTACGCCAATGCGTTTAATGAGACGGCGAATGATTGGCATTGGAGCACTAGCGATATTACGGAAATGTCCCCCTGGGTGTGGGAACGTAAATTCGAGATCGATTCTCTTTGTTTTTCCATGCGTCTGGCTTATGCCTATTGGAAAGAAACCGGAAAGGCTGATATATTCGACGCCGGATTTAAGGCAGCAATGGTCAAAATATTCAACCTGTTCAAAACTGAACAGCGCCATAGTGAATTATCTCCATACCGCTTTACGCGTAACAATGGGATTCCTGAAGATACACTGCGTAATAACGGCCTGGGTATGCCTGTTAATTACACGGGCATGGTCTGGTCCGGGTTCCGCTCGAGCGATGATGCTTGCGACTTCCATTACAACATTCCGGGGAATATGTTCGCTGTTGTTGCATTACGTCATATGCAGGAATTCGCTGAATGGGTATTCCGTGATCTTGAATTTCTGGAACAGCTTAAAGCATTAGAAGCTGAGATTGATCACGGAATTCAATTGTATGGTATTTATCGTCATCCAAAATTCGGTCCAATCTACGCCTACGAGACCGATGGTTATGGCAACTACTGCTTGATGGATGATGCGGGAACACCAGGACTCATGTCGATTCCTTATCTCGGCTATGTTACCGCAGAGGATGAAATTTATCAGAATACGAGACGATTTGCTCTGAGCAAGGAGAATCCTTTTTATTTTGAAGGAACCGCAGCGAAGGGAATCGGCAGTCCGCATACTCCCAAAGACTACATCTGGCATATGGCATTATCGATGCAAGGTTTGACGGCTTCCACTAAGGAGGAAAAGCTGGAGATGCTTGCGATGTTAGAAGCTACAGATGCGGATACTGGCTTTATGCATGAGGGATTCCATGTTGATGATCCGAATACGTTCACTAGAAAATGGTTCGCCTGGTCCAATAGCCTGTTCTCCCAACTTGTCTATAAAACGATGAAGGAAGGACTACTATGAGCAGCCCGAGCAGACCTGTAATCATATTTTATGATTCTGATTTTCCAATTTCCAGTCCCATTCCTAGCGATGCGATTACATCCATGAGTGAGTTCGGATCTATTGTAAATGAGAATCAGCTTGCAGAAACGCTTCGCGAAACGGAAGGCGGCTGTTTCATCAATCTGCATGCACCCTATTTCCCGAAAACGGCCTGGATAGCCATTCTTGAATACCTGCAAAGAGGTGGCGGGCTGATTAGCATTGGAGGCGCACCCTTCAAACAACCTGTTCGTTGGGAAAATGGCCAATGGCATGTGGAAGCGGAGCAGACTTCCTATCATCAGGAGCTGTATATTCATGAGGCACTTCATGTTGAATGCTCACGCAACCATTCATTGCTTGCCTCGGATGTCATTCCTCTGCTTAAGGGTCAAGAATCTCTTTTTCTAACGAGTGCGAATACATGGAACCTCGTGCCACATACGACAAAGACGAGTGATTTACCACATCAAATGGGCTCTGCAGGTCCGATGAGCACACGGATTTACCCGCTATTAAAAGGAGTTACACTCGAGGGTCGGGAAATTTCTGCGCCAGTAGTTCTTTGGGAGAGTACGAGCGGTTTATTTGCAGGCTCACGCTGGCTGTTCGTAAATACACCTGCAACAGCTTCTTTTTGGGAGCAAAAAGGTCCTTTCGCGATATCCAATTGGGCTCGTTTCTGCAGCAAGGGTGTAACGGAAATGTGGGTTAAGCCCAATTACGCGTCTTATGAATTAGGAGAACGTGCTTCCCTAACCCTTCAGATTCAGCAGCTTGAACGAGTGAGACCTTCTATGCGTAATGAAGATACATGGAATTTCACAATTCATGTAGAGCATGAATCAGATACCTCTTTGAAGTGGTCTCAGAGTTTGGAAATGAAGGCGAATGCTGAACTAAACATGGTGCGTCTGCCTATTCCTTTGGAGATAAGTAGGGGCCTCTATCAGATTGTCTGTGAAGCAGAAGCCAGTGATGGTGAGGTTCGCATTCTGCGCCAAGGGTTCTGGGGTCATGCTCCTGAGCTGCTGGCAGCAGGCAATCCGGTAACGAGCGGCAGAGATTATTTTATAAAAGATGGGCGTCCGCTACCAGTGGTCGGCATGACTTATATGGCGAGTGATGTGGCGCGGAAATTTCTATTTCTACCGAACGTGGGAGTTTGGGACCGTGATATGGGCCAGATGCGGAAGGCCGGGATTAACTGGATCCGTACAGGGATCTGGACAGCTTATCGCAATGTGATGCAAGACGATGGACATGTCTCGGAAGAAGTATTGCGGGCGATCGACGCCTTCATCATGACGGCGAAGAAGCATGATCTTCAAGTGACTTTCACGTTCTTCTCCTTCACACCGGAAACGTGGGGAGGGGTAAATCCTTATCTGGACCCACAAAGTGTGGAAGCTCAGAAGCGGTTCATTCGGTCAATTGTATCTCGTCATAAAGATTCTTCGAATGTAGATTGGGATCTTATTAATGAACCGTCGATGTTTGATCCGGCACGTATTTTTTCGGACGGCCCGAGTTCATGCCATGATCGTTTTGAGCGACAAGCCTTTATGGAATGGCTACAAGAAAGACATGGTGTAATCGACGTGCTGCAGGAACGCTGGAATATGACACCTGCACAGCTTCCAAACTTTGCATCTGCAGGGCTGCCAGAAGCAAAAGAGATTAACTTCGACGTACAAGACATGCACAGTGCTAAGAGGGGAACACGCTGGTTGGATTATTGTTTGTTCTCTATGGAGATGCATAACCGTTGGGTGAAACAATTATACGACGCCATTAAGGAGCAATGTCCAGCTCAGATGGTTACGGTTGGTCAGGATGAGGGACTAGGAGCGCAGCGACCTTCGCCGTTCTTCTACGAGGAGGCGGTGGATTACACCACTGTTCATTCCTGGTGGTTTAATGATTATCTGGTGTGGGATGGCATCTTTGCCAAGACGCCTAATAAGCCAAACCTAATTCAGGAGACTGGCGTCATGTATGTAGAAACTCCAGATGGCCGAGCCAAACGTTCAGAACAAGAGCTGCAGAATTTGCTGGAACGCAAGTATGCTTACGCTTTTGGAACGGCAGGTGCGGGGGCTGTTCACTGGATCTGGAATACGAATTTCTATATGGATAATGCGAATGAGTCCCATATCGGAGCACTGAGAGCAGATGGAACCGAGAAGCCTGAGGCAGGCGTATCTTATGATTTCGGGAAGTTTATAGAAGGTATCCGTGATATATTTGGTGATCGGAAATTGGAAGAGATTGCGGTGGTGTTCCCTTATTCGAATGATTTCTCTAATCGGAAGTTGGCTTTTGCTGCTACAACAGAGCTTACCCGCATTCTGTCTTATGAGCTCAAGATGTCTTTTCGGGGGGCTTCCGAATACCATCTAGATGATTTGGAGAAGAACCCTGCGAAACTGATTATACTGCCAAGCGCGCATAACTTCGCTGATGCAGCAATGGAACGGTTGTTACACATTGTTGAAGAGACAGGAGCGGTATTGCTTGCCACTGGACCGTTAGGCATTGATGCCTATTGGCGTTCTTCGGATCGGTTGAGTGATATCCTTGGCAAACGTGAATTGCGTAATGTGCGCCGCGAAGAAGTGCTTATGCTTCAAGGTCAAGTCCTGCCTGTCTCTTTCGGCCACCGCCGGATAGCTGAGGTGACAAAGGAAACGATCATTCAAGAAACTGGTGGAAGTTCAACTATAGAGACTGTCGTGAACCTTCCGCTTGGCAAGGGTCGACTCCTATGGAGCCCACTGCCAGTTGAATTGAGTGAGCGTAGGGATACTACGGCTGCACTTTACCGCTACGCGGTTAATGCTGCTTTTGTGGAATGTGATTTTGAATGGATTAGTGGTGGGGACTTAGCGGGTATCTACGGACGGAAATTGAGCTTTGCTACGGGTGCGCTTTTTACCTTCGTGTCGGAATATGCCCAAGATGCAAAGATCGAGGTGAAGGATTCAGCCACTGGCCGAACCTATTCGTTCGTGTTAGAACAGGAACGTTCTGTTCTCTTTGCTACGGATAGTAAAGGAGACTTGCTTGGTGTTTATCGCCCGCAGGAAGTCGAGATCCATGTAAATTAACCACATCTTCTACATTAAGCATCTTGGTAGAGAGAACGCATTGCATATAAGGAGGTCTTCACTTTGGAAAGTTCAAATCAATCTATTAAACCTCAGACTGCCCATATCATTTCCCATACACACTGGGATCGGGAATGGTATCTTCCCTATGAGAAACATCATGTACGCTTAGTAAAACTGGTTGATGAATTACTGAACCGGTTGGATGAGGATAACGAATTTAAGAGTTTCTATCTGGATGGACAGACGATTATTCTGGATGATTATCTTCAGGTACGTCCCGAAAATCAAGAGCGGCTACAGAAATATATTACGGAAGGTCGCCTTCTAATAGGACCTTGGTATATTTTGCAGGATGCGTTCCTTACTAGTGGGGAGGCCAATGTTCGTAATATGCAGATTGGCCATCAGGATTCGAAGCGTTACGGAGAACCCTCCAAAATCGGTTATTTTCCGGACACCTTTGGTCTAGTCGGCCAGACTCCACAATTAATGCGGCAATCCGGCATCAATAATGCCTTTTTTGGAAGAGGTGTGAAGCCCACTGGATTCAATAATACGGTGTCAGATGGAGGTTACGAATCCTCATTCTCGGAGCTGATTTGGGAAGGTCCTGATGGATCAAAAGTGCTCGGCATCTTATTTGCTAATTGGTATTCTAACGGAAACGAAGTGCCTGTAAATGAAGCAGAAGCCAAAGTGTTCTGGGAGAAAAAGCTGGCAGATGCGCGGAAGTTTGCCTCTACAGGTGAGCTGCTGTTCATGAATGGTTGCGATCATCAGCCGGCTCAACTGGATTTGCCAGAGGCTATCGAAACTGCGAAGCGGTTGTATCCAGATATGGAGTTCATTCATTCGAACTTTCCTGATTACCTTAAGGCCGTAGAGGGTGTAATGGATCGCAGCAGCTTGTCGACTGTAAAGGGAGAACTGCGGAGCCAGCATACCGATGGATGGGGTACGTTAGTGAATACCGCGTCTGCGCGTGTCTATTTGAAACAGATGAATCAGGAAGGGCAAATCTTGCTTGAAAAGTTGGCCGAGCCACTTGCTTCGTTCGCACATTTACTGGGCAAAGAGTACCCCCATCATCTGTTCAACTATGCATGGAAGACATTAATGCAGAATCATCCGCATGATAGTATTTGTGGATGCAGCGTGGATGAGGTACACCGTGAGATGGTCACCCGTTTTGACAAAAGCCGTCATGTGGCAGAGACCATTGTTGAGGGTAGTAAACGAGTGATTGCAGAAGCTGTGAATACGTCCGGGTTTACAGCATATGGTGAAGACGTGCTTCCACTAGTTGCGATGAATATGACGGGTTGGAGTCGCACGGGTACTGTGAGCATTGGACTTGATGTGGCACGTCTATATTTGCGAGAAGGGTTCTCTCTGGAAGAAACGGCTAGCCGTATGATTGGAATTGACTTGCACGATCGTGTGTTAGTAGACGATCAAGGGAATGATATTGCCTGCCAGATGGAGGACTTAGGGCTTCAGTTTGGTTATGATTTGCCAGATGACAAGTTCCGTCAGCCGTATATGTGCCGCCGGGTAAGACTTACCTTTGAAGCCGTAGAAGTTCCTGCGCTAGGTCTTCGTTCATATGCTTGGGTTCGCCGAGCAGATGCAGAACTGCCAATAGCCGCTGAATCTTTGCTACAAGGAGATCGGGTGCTGGAAAATGACGTTATCAAGGTAGTTATTAATGATGATGGTTCGTTTATGCTAAGTGACAAAACTAGTGGAGTGACCTATCAAGATCTTGGCGTATATGAAAACACCGGGGATATCGGCAATGAATATATGTACAAACAGCCAGAGGCCGAACAAGCTCTGACGACTAAAGGACTAAAGGCTAATATTTGTGTACTGGAAAATACATCGTTTCGCGCCGCTATAGAAATTAAGCATGACTGGGAGATTCCAGCTTCGGCAGATGATAAGCTGGATGAGGAGCAGCGTGCACTGGTTTACTATCCGGAGCGCAAAGCTCAGCGCAGTAGTCACACAGTCATTCTAAAACTTCGTACTGTAATCACCTTGGAGCGGGGCGGAAAGGGATTGCATATCGAAACGACAATAGATAACCAGGCCAAAGATCACCGGATTCGTATACTGTTTCCGACAGATTTGAACGCTGCTACGCATCGTGTAGATTCGATGTTCGAGGTTGCTGAGCGGAATATTGAACCAGCCACAGAATGGAAGAATCCGAGTAACACGCAACATCAGCAAGCCTTTGTTGATATTAGTGATGGGAAAGCGGGTCTAACCGTCGCTAATTTTGGATTAAATGAATATGAAGTGCTGCGAGATGGGCGTAACACTATTGCGATTACACTGCTACGTTCTGTTGGCGAACTTGGTGACTGGGGGCTATTCCCTACTCCAGAAGCGCAGTGTCTTGGAGAGCACGTTGTTCGTATGGAGCTAATCCCGCACACAGGCGAGGGTATAACTTCTGGTGCTTATGCTGAAGCTTACCAATTCCAGGTTCCGTGGATTGTATGTCAGACAGATGTACATGCAGGCGTGGTTGCGCCGGTGTATACTCCATTCGATTGGGAGAGTAAGGAACTTGCATTTTCTTCACTAAAAATGAACAAGCAGACTGGAGACTTGCTGCTGCGTTGGTATAACATGAGTCAGCAGAACACCAACCTGTCCTTCCGTTCAAGTATTCCACAGCAGTATTTCTATAAAACGACGATCCTAGAAGAGGAGAGCCACCCAGTCTCTAGTGATGAGAAAGAGAAAGGAAGCTTTGACTTACAGATCGGTCCATGCGAAATTGTAACGATTGGTATTAGAAAATAAATGAAAAAGGACGGTATCCAGAGAGTCGTATGACTTTTGGATATCGTCCTTTTTTGTATAAATACGTATCTTAGGAAGAAGATTTGCCGCGCGCAGTGGATCCAAGATGATCAATCTGCTCTTCTAGAACCGCACTTGCTTTGCCTAAAAACTGCGAAATAAGGGCGAGCTCTTCATCCGTATAAGAAGCTGCGAGCTTAACCATGGCGGTATGGAGCGGTTGGTACGTATTAATGACATCATCTTTATTCTCATATAATGGCACAATAATCACTTTACGGCGGTCATTCGGGTCATTTTGTCTGCGGACATAGCCATTTTTTTCGAGCCGGTCTATTAATGCTGTAACACTTCCGGTGGTCAGACCGGTTAATTTAGACAGTTCTCCGGCAGTGATCGGACCTTTCTCCCGTAGAATATCTATAGATAAGAAATCATTATTGTATAACCCAAGTGAGGCGGCTACATTTTGTTGGTACAATACCGTTCGGTTTCCCAAACTGCGCATAAGCAAGGTGAATTGTTCCTGCTCTGGTGTAGGTTGTTCGTGGCTTGACAAAAGATAACGCTCCTTTTAAAATAATTATATCTTGATAGTCAAGATATTAGATTATAAAGTTATTTGAAATTTTGTGATTTATCAAATACATTCTATCGAAATTAGAAATGTTTTGCAAAATAATTGCAATACAACAACTTTGGGCAACCATATGGATAGAAGATATAACTACGAACCAGTGGGTTGAATTGAGAGGGGAATAGATGTGAAAGAGACTATTGTTATTAAAGGTGCAAGAGAGAATAATCTGAAAAATGTCTCGCTCACGATTCCTAAGTATAAGCTAGTTGTCCTGACAGGACCTTCGGGATCAGGCAAATCGACGCTAGCTATGGATACACTACAGCGGGAATGCCAAAGACAGTATTTGGATTCCATGGGCATGACGTCAGATACGATCAGTAAACCAAAGGTGGAGTCTATTATTGGACTGTCTCCGTCCATTAGTGTTGGACAACATGTCACCAATCGTAATCCCCGTTCGACAGTCGGGACTGTCACTGACATCTATACGTTTGTCCGGTTTATCTTTTCCAGATTAGGCGAGCAGGTTTGTCCTTCCTGTAGTGGCAGCATCCCACCTTCTTTTGAAGCGAGGGGATTGCTGATCGAGGAAGACGAGGAAATGGATGGTCAGACGATGGGTTGTCCACATTGCGGAGCAGAGCTTGAGAAGCTGGGTATGTCCCACTTCTCTTTTAATAAACCGGAGGGAGCTTGTGAAGCCTGCGGTGGTGTTGGATCTGTGGCAACAATAAATGAAGCGGCGGTGTTTAATCCAGAGCTTAGTATGCGTGAGGGTGGGGTTGCCTCGCTGAATGGTGTTCATCGTGATATACAGATGCGTATATTATTGGCCGCTGGCAAGCATTTTGGCTTTGAGTTTGACCCGGATCAGCCCTTAAAAGATTACGGTGAAATTCAGCGCGACTTGTTGTATTACGGAGTGGAAAGTGAGGCGTTTAAGCGCCATTTTCCCAATGTTAAGCCGATTCAAGGCACCAAATTTGAAGGCGTCATTCCTGGTTTGTGGCGGCGTTACAAGGAGAAGGAAGGAGAAGCTGGTACACAGGAAAAAGACGGCGGATTTTTTCATGAGCAGCAATGCCCGGAATGTCTTGGCGCTCGTTTAAAAAACGGAGTTCGTCTCGTACGGGTAGCTGGCGTATCGATTACGGAGGTATCGGATTGGTCATTAAGCGATGTTTACGAGTGGACGAAAGGCTTAGAGGCGGCTTTGCCCGCCGAGGGACTTCATCTGCTTGAACCCATCCTTCACGATATGCCTACCCGACTAAAAAGGATTATCGATGTTGGTCTAGGTTATCTTTCTATGAACCGTCAGACGGTCTCCTTATCTGGTGGAGAGGCACAGCGGCTGCGCCTTGCCTCATTGCTGGGGTCAGGTCTGACTGGAGTGTTATACATTCTAGATGAACCGACGACCGGGCTTCATCCGCGGGATACTGTTGGCCTCATTCGTGTGCTTCAGGAGTTACGCGATTTGGGGAATACGGTGCTCGTTATCGAGCATGATATTGAGATGATGCGCGCTGCCGATCATATTATTGATATGGGTCCGGGTGCTGGTCTGGACGGCGGGCAAGTTGTTGGCGAGGGCAGCATTGAGGACTTGATGGCAAGCGAGACTTCCGTTACGGGAGCCTATCTTAGAGAAGAGCGTCATAAGACTGCTGCATATGTTCGCCGGAAAGGTGACGGAAAACAGATCACCATCCGACAGGCTCAATACCGGAATATTGATATCCCGGAGGTTTCATTTCCTCTAGGTTGTCTAGTTTCTGTAACTGGGGTTTCGGGTTCAGGCAAGTCGACGCTAGTCTTTGATATTCTTGCGCAAGGTAGTGCGAAAGAACATGAGCAAACAGGCCGTGCGGAGATTGCAGGCTTAGATCAGGTTGGAAATATAGTGATTTTTGACCAATCGCCCATGGGTAGGATGTTACGTTCTAATGTAGCGACATATACAGATGTTTTCACACATCTGCGCCAGCTGTTTGCTGCATTGCCGGAGGCGAAAAAAAGAAAACTGACCTCCAAGCATTTTTCCTTTAACACACCGGGTGGACGCTGCGAAACCTGTCAGGGTCTTGGGGTGCTGACTGTAGACATGAATTTCTTACCCGATTTGGAGGTTAAATGCCACGTTTGCAAGGGGAGAAGATTTACGGATGAGGTTCTCCAGGTGAAATATGATGGATATTCCATCTCGGATCTGCTGGACATGTCCGTGCAGGAAAGCTTACCAATTCTTAAGTCGGAAGCCAAAATGGCGGGGATAATCGAGACGTTGTGTGAGGTGGGTCTCGGTTACCTTAAATGGGGACAATCTGTCAAAACCTTATCCGGTGGTGAAGGGCAACGGATTAGACTGGCTAAAGAGTTGAGCAAACCTTCCAAAAACCATACGCTCTATCTGCTCGACGAACCAACAACAGGCCTTCATCCGTCAGACATCAGGCAGCTCCATACCTTATTGAGCAAATTGGTTGATACGGGAAATACGGTCGTGGTTGTGGAGCACAGCTTAGAGTTGATTCGGGAGTCCGACTGGGTGATTGACATTGGCCCTGAAGGTGGCGTTGTGGGCGGTAAGCTTGTAGCTGAAGGTACACCGGAGCAGGTTGCTGAAGTGCGGGAATCCTACACAGGGATGTTCCTGAAACGGATTCTGGCTGAGGGGCTATAATCAAAAAAAGGAGGTGTCCAAAAGCCATGAAAATGGCTAGGACACCTCCTTTTTTGAACTTAAACCAACCACTGCTCTCAACTCTAAACTTCGTCTGAACGTTTGAACCGATCCCATTCACGCGTACTTAACACTTTCGGAATAACAGATGATCATGAGTCGATGGTGTTTGATCCGCAGATGATTAGGATACGGTAGCATTAGACAGCGAAAGACTATGCTTCGGCGTATCGGACTCAGCGGACCTTAAATGCAGGAAAATCCGCCATTTGGAGTATTATCGGACCGCATAGCTCCTATTGGCGAAAAAAACGCCTTATAAGAGCCAGTTTCTAAGAAATAGCTGCACTGGAGTCCGATGGATTGCTGAAAAGGCGATAAATTAGTAAATAGCATCATTGGAGTCCGAAAGCCTCAGCAGGAGATCATGGTGTCAGCAGCAGTAGCAGTAGCAATAGCAATAGCAATAGCAGTTGACCCAGCGAATGACTATGCTTCGGCGGTATCGGACTCAGTAGACCTTAAATGCAGGAAAATCCGCCATTTGGAGTATTATCGGACCGCATAGCCCCTATTGGCGAAAAAAACGCCTTATAAGAGCCAGTTTCTAAGGAATAGCTGCGCTGGAGTCCGATGAGTTGCTGAAAAGGCGATAAATTAGTAAATAGCGTCATTGGGGTCCGAAAGCCTCAGCAGGAGATCATGGTATCAGTAGCAGTAGCAGTAGCAATAGCAGTTGACCCAGCGAATGACCATGCTTCGGCGGTGTCGGACTCAGCAGACCAGTGAATGACCATGCTTCGGCGGTGTCGGACTCAGGAGTCCAGCAAATGATCATTCTTCGGCGTATCGGACTCAGCGGACCTTAAATGCAGGAAAATCCGTCATTTGGAGTATTATCGGACCGCATAGCCCCTATTGGCGAAAAAAAACGCCTTATAAGAGCCTGTTTCTAAGGAATAGCTGCGCTGGAGTCCGATGGATTGCTGAAGAGGCGATAAATTAGTAAATAGCGTCATTGGAGTCCGAAAGCCTCAGCAGGAGATCATGCATCTAGCGCAGCTTAATAATCGAGCAGACGTCCGTTATCATGCCATTGCCCGTACATTTTATTTTCTTTAGTGTTTGTTATGAATTTGTCTAATTTACTCTTAAATAAATCTGGCTGATGTTTATTGCTTTGGATCGTGTCGATCCGAACTCTTTTATAAAGGGGGGGAAAGGCCCGGAAATTCTCATATACTTGCCTGTCCTCTTTTAGCCTTTGCTCTATAATCTTATCTACTATAAAAGAATCAGGGTTCATATCAGGAAGTATCCGTTTTCCTTCAGCACTCATTAACCCCAGCTTTTCGAGGCGGCGGACCCGTTCTTTGTTCAATTCAGTCCAAGAGCTTTTTTTACTTCGGGGAGAGAGTCTTTGCGCCAGCTCTGTTTCCGAAATTTTCTTTTTCACTCCATCGATCCATCCAAAACACAAACATTCCTCAACTACGTCCAAATATAGCAACGTTTCTGGGTTTGGCTTCATACTAACGAGTACCCAACAAGATTTTTCAGTCTTACAATTCTCCTGCAGCCAAACTCTTAAATCTTCTCTCGTTTTTACTGTAATTAGATTTTCAATCTCCATAATTAAAATACAATTTCCTTTCTAGGTATGGAGTGGGGCAGATTGCCCATTAGTGTTTAAATAGCTTCCGCTGTTACCTGATACCAAAAAAGAGAATAGTCATTCATGGTGGAAGCGTGGCCTAACTGCCGTAACATAGTAGATATATTACCTCTATGATAAGTCCCGTGATTGACGACTTGCAACACAATTTCTGATAGGCGTGTTTGGCGGATTCCGGCGAATGGATTGTCAAGCAGAATGGTTTGCTCCAAATCGGATTGGTTGTGTAACCATTCTTTGTATTGTTCTGATAGCTGGGCAAAGATATTTACGTATTCATCCACAGAATCTAGAATGCTCAAATTTAGCGGGATACTTTGTTGAAAAGCCTCAGGCATGGCAGTGCCCGTTAAAACAAGATACCAGATCGTATCAACCGCATAGATATGGCTAAGGGCATGAGCGATGGTGGGAAATGAGCTGTTCACTTCTTGACTTAGCACAGAAGCCGGGAGTTCCTTGATTCTCCCCAGGATAGTTTGGTTTGCCCATGTGTGGTATTTAAACATTTCTACTGGATAATTTGTCATTCGTATTGTCTCCTTTTGAATTGTCATGGATTTGTTTTTGTTACTGTTGTTAATATAAAAGAAGAAGTATGACATCAGACTGTCATACTTCTTCATAAAGTTTGAGTGTGTTTTGAAGCTGCTCTTTTAAAATACCTCGCAATGCAGGGGGTTCGAGGACTTCGGCCCCGCTGCCGAAACTCAGCAGAATGGACCAAAGCCAACGAGCTTCCAATGGCTTATACACAGGAATTCGCATCGTCATGCTTTTATCGGAATGAAATTCCTTATCGACTTGGTGAAACTGATCCAACGCTTCTGCCAAAGCCTCAGGTCCCACCCGTATCACTACTTCCTCGACCTGATCTACCCTGTTTGAACAGCCAGCCTCTTTGGGTACTTCATGTTGTGATTGAAAGGTATCCTGCGTCAGGAACAAATTCAGCATCCGGGAAAGACGAAACTCCCGATAATCCTGCCGTGCCCGGCAATAACCATAGATGTACCAGTTGCTATATTTAAAATGAAGCTTTACTGGTTCCATTTCACGGGTTGTACGTTCATTTTTTACACTGATGTAATCAAAACGGACAACATTTCGTTCCGCTATAGCCGCACGTAAAAGAGGAAGTGCGTCAGGATCCGTACGCCGGGTTTCAAGATCCACCGCGAGACTAGAAGTCTGTGGCTCCGTTCCTATCGTTTGCAGCCGTTCAATGGTTCCTTGCGTATGCTCATCTTCAAACACGGAAGAGAGACTGTTAAGTACAGTAATCAGAGAAGTGACATCATACGAACGGAGCAGGCTTTTATCCATTTTATATCCGTCCATAATGCCATATCCACCTTTAGTACCCTGATACGTTACGACCGGGATGCCAGCGGCACAAATCACATCGATATCCCTATAGATTGTTCGCTGGGAAACCTGAAACTCTTCAGCCAGCTTGGAGGCAGATAAAACTTCGTGGTTCAATAGCTTGTAGATCATAGAAATCAATCGTTCCAATTTCATGTGTGCATTCCCACCCATTAGTTCATTTCGTGTTACAGCGTGATTATATCATAGATTTTTTCGGGCTAATTTTGGGAGGGAGGAGTTTTGTTGTTGGTGATGAAGAAATATCCTATGACAGAGTCTGACAGAGCCGATTAATTTATTTACAGATTAAATCCGCAGGCTCTGATAAATGATTAACAGAAATAATAGCATCGTTTTTTTCACAGGTGGGGTCCAATATTGCTCATTCCCAGGCAGGTCATCGAACCATTCGGCGTCCTTTGGACAATCTAGAATCATGAATTTTCCGTATTCCTGATCTCTGGATTGATGGTATTTGAGATAGGCTTTCCCGTTATCAATGGCGAGAATTTCTATTTTTCCTGAGGTGTGGCTCATGGATAAGCGTACTCTTTTGCCAAGTCCTGAGGTTCTAGCTTTGGCTTCTTCTACAATTTGATAGACTTGCTCGAGCGGTAATACGAAATCCCGGTTTCCGGCAACGGGCCGGTTCACAAAGAAGTAGTAGGGTGTAACGCCAGCCCATGAAAGTCGGTCCAGTAGTTCCCCTAAAATAATGGGATCATCGTTGATGCCTTTGAGGATGGGAGTCTGATTTACGACAATTGCCCCTGCGTTGTGGAGAGCTTTAAATGCTTTTTTGGCTTCAGGTGTGATTTCACGAGGATGATTGATGTGCGCCATAACATAGATTCGTTTGTCTTCGGTAGAGTAAGTACGAATCAGCTCCAGCAGCTCTTCGTCTTCAGAGATCCGCATCGGATTAAATACGGGAATTTTGGAACCTAGTCTAATGATCTTAACATGCTCAATGCTTCTTAGATTTTCAATAATGGATCTTAGCTTCGGTGTGGAGAGAATTAAACTATCCCCACCCGTAAGAAGTACGTTGTTAATCTCCGGATTCTTTGCGATATACTCCAAGCCCGGAGAGACATCAGCCATCGCCTCTTTCACGTCATTTCGGAACAGACGCTTACGGAAACAGTAGCGGCAATAAGCCCCGCAGACCTCGGATACAATCAGTAGTGCAGTGGTTCTATACTTGTACTGACAACCAGGTACCACATAATTCGTGTCCTCATCGGAGGCGTCCCAGCGCCCATACTCCAGCAGTTCACCTTCGTTAGGAATAACCAGCTTACGGATGGGATCATCTGGATCATCCCAGTTAATCAAAGACAGATAGTAGTCATTTACACGAAAAACAAATTTGTCTGTAATTTCTTTCAGATTCTCTTTTTCCAGCTCAGACAACATAGCTATTTTGTTAATATCCGTGAAGTACTTTACCTTTTGCACGTACATCTCTCCTTTGTCTCGTAGTGTGAGAAATGAGGGAGCCTTAGTGTCAAAGGCCAATCTACTGCCAGCAGGGTCCAAAAAAAGCACAAAAAGAGACCCTTAGCAAGGGTCTCTGGTTATGTAAATAACATGAAAAGCAGACCCATCCACTGCTGACGAGGTTAGCTGACGGACTCGGGTAAGATGGTACCCTACATTCTAATGCTCAATGATTCGCCCCAATAAACTGGTTCCCCCGCTTTTCAACTGTAAAAGTTGGAAATTAAGCGTAGATAAAGTATACCCTATCAAGTTTTGATAAGTCAAAAGAGAATCCTAGATTCACCTTCAATTGCTAGCTACTTCCGCCGAGTAGTTTAGGCAACAGCGTTAGCAGCTTCTCCCGGGTTAACGCATCACTAGAGTTCCATTTGCTTCCGTCGAGCAGATAAACATGTCCCTGACGTACTGCCGGAAGAGTGTTCCAAAGTGAACTGTCTAGTAATCGTTCCATCGCAGCTCGCGAGTCTTTGCGTTCCGGAATGAACATGAAGATATGATCTCCGGCGTAGGCAGGCAGTCGTGTTGGATCAACTTCGGCGAACCCTAACTCTTCGTCCAATATGGCTTGGATCTCTTCGGTCGGTTGTAAACCACATGGGGCATAAAGCGCAGTGGAGAATCCGGACATTCCCATAGCATATAGATGATCTCCATGATCATAGACCAAAGCAGAGGCGGTTTCTCCAACTTGGAGAGTTGTCGAGTAAAGCTGCTGCCACATGGCAGCGTTTTTGATTGTGAATGACTCCAGCCATGCTTCGGCTTCGCGCTGTTTACCTAGCCAACTGCCTAATGTCCGCATTCGGTTGTCGAGAGGCGCAAATGAATCAAAGGTGAGTGTCGGAGCGATACCAGAAACTGCTCTGTAGGCTCTTTCATCACTATTTGCCAAAATGATCAAATCTGGGTTTAGGGAAGCGGTCAACTGCGGGTCCAGTGGAAACCCGACGTTGGCGAGCTTCTTAAGCCGATGTTTATAGACGCTGTTCCGGGCGAATGCTTCATCTCCACCGATAGGCTTTACACCTAACGCGAGAAGGTCGCCAAGTGTCTCGCCATGATAGACAATACGTTTCGCTCGTTCAGGAATTTCCACCTCATGACCCGTCCAATCCTTGACGGTAAGCTTACGACCTTGCTGATGTGCATATTGTCCGGGTGTAACTCCGGTTTTTTGCCGAAAGCGGCGGCTGAAATAGTATTCATCCGAGAAGCCGACCAGTCTGGCGATTTCCCGCAGTGGTTCAGTCGATTCCTGCAGGAATCGTTTGGAATGATTAATACGCAGATCCGTCAGGTATTCAAGCGGCTTTTTACCCGTAAGCTGCTGAAAGATCGGTGTATATTGCCAGATTGATATTCCCGCCAGTTCAGCTAACTGCTTCACGGTGATACTCTCTGTATAATGCTCCTGAATGAATGTTATGGTCTTTTCTACGGATTCCGTAGGACTTGGCAGGTGTTTGGAAGGGTAATTATGCTCAAAAAGTAACAGCAGCAATTCTTGGAATTTTAATTGTCGCTTGAATTGTTGTACATCATCGGTGTTATTCCTGTTCATGAGCAGGTCTTCGACTAGTCGGATTACCTTGGTGAACGGGTGCACAATTAACTCCCGTCTGCCGGAAAGCAGCTCTCCAGAATATCGTTTAGGAAGCTTGGTTGTATAAATTGCTGTAAAGGTGATGAGGTAATAATACAACGTCAGCTCCTGGTTGTTCGTACTATAGGAGATTCCAGGAGATAGTAGATAACATTTATCCGTACTTAGTATCACGCTTTGATCATCGAGGTTCAATTGTCCGTTCCCTCCAGTAAATATGAGAAGGGTATAGTCCTGGGTTGTACGCGTTATAGAGCTTGAATCGGCAGCTTGAATCATCAGTTCGGCCTCGTTTAGCTGAAATAGCAGAGAGTGGAGTGGGGGGCAGGACGATGATGTATGCAGCATGGGTTCAGCCTCCGTTCATTTGGTGAGAATGATTATCAATGAATTCATTGTATATAAAAAAAAGAAGCATATCAACAGCTGTTGACATGCTTCTTGCAGTTTTTTATCAGCCTTGTGTTAAACTCTTCATCACAGAAGGTTATTTCATATTCAATAGCTGTGGAATTTCGCCAAGCAGCCATTCTCTTGTTGTTGCATCACTTGAAGTCTTCATGATGTCTTGTGTATAGACATATCCGTTCTTGACGGCAGGAAGGCTCTTCCAGATAGGGCTCTTTAATAGATTCTCTGTGGATTGTTTTGCTTCTTCTGCCACTGGAGTCAAGATGAATATCCGGTCTCCGGCATATTCTTTCAGGACTTCCATGGATACTTCCTGGAACCCTTTACCTTCATCAAGTATCTTCTGAATAGCTGGAGTTGCCTTGAAGCCATTCTCCCCATAGAGTACCTGTGAAAGTCCGGTTGCTGCCATTATAAATAGTCTGTCTCCTGGATAATAAGTGAAGACCGCAGCCGTTTCGCCCTCTTTCATGCCTGCGGATTTCAATTGCTTCCACATGTTCTCTTCAGCGGTTTTATACTGGGCAAGCCATGCTTCTGCTTCAGTCGTTTTACCAACAATTCCACCAATGTCCAGCATACGTTCCTGGAGTGGGGCAAAGGTATTAAATATTATCGTTGGTGCAATTTTGGAGAGCTGCTCGAAATCAGCTTCATCTGTGCCCGCATAGATGATCAAGTCAGGCTGAAGCTCCAATGTTTTTTCCAGATTGATAGGGAAGCCTACATCCTCCACACCTTGCAATTGTTCTTCAAAAATCTGGCCTTCCCCCATAGAAAGAGGATAACCTACCGCCTGCACACCAAGTGCGAGCAAATCGCCATAAGTTTCTCCAGAATAGATAATTCGCTGCGGATTCACTGGAATCTCTACAGTATGTCCTATGTAATCTGTATAGGAGCGGGTAGTCGCTGCAGCTTCATCTGTACTGCTATCTGAGGGTTCTGCTGAAGGTGCCGCGGTTGCAGCGGAAGAGTTCCCGGTTGCGTTTGCCGTACTATTGGCAGAGGATTGTTCCTTTGAGTTTCCGCACGCCAGTAGCAATGTACTCATCAAAAATAGTACACATACCACAGCGAAGGACTGTCGTGCCTTGTTCATATCTTATTGCCTCCCTATTATATGTAACGACCACCAATAATGATAATCATTATCGATTAAATATATCATAAATTAAAGCCTCTTTTTACTCAATGGACAAAAAATAACCCCGTAATTTGATTTGTACAATCAAGTAAAAAGGATGTGGTTGAAATTATTTTAAATTATTTTTAGCTGCTTGGAAAAATACTCTAAATAACAGCAATGGAGAGAAAGAGAGGGAGCTTGCCTTCATAACAAACTTGGCAGAAGGAATCCCTTGAAGCACATAGGATTGTGGTGTTTTTTTGAATCTGATTATTGTTATGTATTAAGATGTTCAGGTGATGCAAAAATTCAGAGTTGTCCGCATTGATTGTAATCGTTATCATTACGTGGCATGTTATCTACCGTGCTTGACGTCAGTAGAAGGGCTTTGTTATGGTTTTTATAGTCAAACGCAAGCCGAAATAGCTTTTTGTAGAATATGCAGAAGGTTTTGCGTAAGATATTCTAACCAAACATAATACGAGGGAGATGGTTGATTGTGATCAAAGGAATTATTTTTGATTTTGACGGAACGATTATCGACACGGAGACTGCTTGGTACACCGCATTTAACGAGGCTTATGCAGAATATGGAGTGGACCTGACGCTTGAACAATATTCCACCTGCATCGGCACGAGCTTGAACAGTTTTAATCCTTATGAATATTTGATGACTGATCTTAAGCTCGCAATTGACAAAGAAGAGTTCAGCAAGGCTGTTAAACAGAGACACAGCAAACTTATGGAGCTTGAAACAATAAGACCAGGTATTCAGCATTATCTTGATTCTGCCAAGGCAGCTGGACTGCGCATAGGGCTGGCCTCAAGTTCTTCCCTGGAATGGGTGGAAAAATATCTGAATCAATTGGGTATTCGCGAGTATTTCGAATGTGTTCGGACTGCCGACCATGTGGCAAAAGTGAAACCAGATCCGGAGCTATATAACCAAACGTTAGCTTGTCTTGGAATCACAGCTGATGAGGCGGTTGCTATCGAGGATTCACCGAATGGATCTAAGGCAGCGGCAGCAGCTGGCATCCGTTGCATTGTGACGCCTAACGAAATTACTAATTTTCTTGAATTCGATAAGCAGCACCATAAAATTGATAATCTAAGTCTTCTTGAATTTGATCATGTAGTTACTCAACGTTGCTTCGTATAGAGAAACCGAGAAACTGAGTTCAAATTAAAGGGGGATACCAAATTGAGAGCCGTACATTTTGGAGCGGGCAATATTGGCAGAGGATTTATTGGGCCTATGTTGTCGGACTCCGGTTACAACGTTTGTTTCGTCGGAAGAAATAAGAGTAAAATTGCCCAATTGCAAAAACGTGGCCAATATCCTGTCACCCTAGCTAACAAGAACCGGGACAGCTTTATCGTTGATAATGTTACAGCGATCAATCTGAATGATACTGAGGACGTTACTAGAGCTATAGCAGAAGCTGAAATTGTGACAACTGCAGTCGGAATATCCGCTTTACAAGATATTGCTGAGACCATTGCGCAGGGCATCGAACGAAGGCTTGAAAACAACAGAAATCTCACCCCTCTTCATATCATCGCCTGTGAGAATGGGATTGGAAGCAGTCAGAAGTTGAAAAAATCTGTTTATCGATATATGAAGCAATCCTTCAAGGAGCTTGCTGACCGCAATGTCGCTTTTCCCAATGCGATGGTGGACCGGATTGTACCTATGCAGAAAAATACAGATTCACTTGAAATCCTCGTTGAACCCTTCAGTGAGTGGGTTATTCCCCGCAGTGGAATGATTGGTAACTACAATGAAATTAAAGGCGTCCATTATGTAGATTCGCTGGCGCCATACCTCGAACGGAAGCTATATACTGTGAATACAGGTCATTGCAGTGCAGCCTATTTTGGATACCTGGAAGGTTATACTAGCATTCAAGAAGCGATGTCTGATCCCGAAATCAGAGCTCGTGTTCACGGGGTGCTTAAGGAAACAGGGACCTTATTGGTGCATTTATATGGCTTCAAGTCCATAGAACATGACCGGTATATAGAAAAGATGATGGAACGATTCACTAACCCCAACTTTAACGATAAAATTACACGTGTCGCCCGCTCCCCGCTTCGCAAGCTTTCACCTAATGATCGACTCGTAAAACCGGCAATGCTTGCTCATGAACTTGGTTTTGAGACCTCACATTTAGTCTCAGCTATTGTTTCTGCACTTTATTTTGATTATGAAAAAGATCCAGAAGCCTTACAGCTTCAAGCGGACATCCGAAACCACGGGCTAAGTGAAGTCATTGCTACACAACTAAAAATCCCTACGGAGCATCCGCTTCATGGTCGCATTATTTTGGAGTCCAACAAATTACGCGCGAGATATCCTCATAGGACTAGAATGAAGACAGTAAACGTCAGGGGACCCTACTTTTAATATAAATTGATGGTTATAAAACTATAAAAGAGTGTTCTCTGCTGGATGGGCAAGAACACTCTTTTTATAGGTTATGAAGTTCTGTAAGTGTCCCTAATCCAATTCAATCCGCAGAACAACCGGAGTCTCACTGCGAACCGAGGTTGTTTTTATAATCAGGGCTTCATCGGTTCTTTCCCATGCAGGTTGTTCCTCAAAACCTAAGATTTTGATCTGTTTAATCATCCCATGGAAGTGAGCAGAGTTTTCTTTAAGGGATTTGATTTGCACTATACCGTTGTTTGGATAGACAAGAACAGTAGCGTAAAGATAACTGCCTTTTACCGTAAAGCGGATATCTTCATTGGTGAAAATCTTCGTGATCCCATCTGTAAACTGACCTTCAACGATCTCTGTAGGGCCTTCCCCGAAGGTGCGCCAGTAGGTCGTATCATAGATTGCTTCACCATTCACCTTTAGCCATTCTCCGATGCCAAGCAGAATTTCCTGATCCTGAGCTGGAATGCTGCCGTCCGCTTTAGGGCCTATATTCAGCAGCAAGTTGCCGTTTTTGCTTACGATATCTACTAAATCTCTGATAATTTCTACGGCAGATTTATAATCATTTTCCGGTGTAAAACACCATGAATTTTTAGCTACTGCTGTATCCGTTTGCCAGAAATAAGGTTTAAGCTCGGAGAAATGACCTCTCTCAATATCTGGGATCGCTGAGCCAAACATGAAGGCATCATGCTTATAATTGATTGCAACCGGAGTTCCCCATTCCTCTCCCTTGTTGTAATAGTAAGCAGCGAACTTTTTGAGATAGGGTTTGAAGGCGGCTGTGTGAATCCACCAGTCAAAGTAAAAGATTTTCGGCTGATAATTGTCTACCAGCTCGCAGCAGCGAATCAACCAATCCTCCAGAAATTCTTGATTGGGTGGGGAGCCGAATAAATCCTGATGATCGGGTTCGGGCATGGATGGCCAATAGAGATCTCCACATACAAGCGGTTCATGGATATCGGAATCAAATTCCTTGCCATGAGACAGGAAGAACCAGTGCTCAGCTCTATGGGAAGATACACAAAACTCTAATCCCTGCTGCTCAAAAGCGTCTTTCATTTCCCCGACTAAATCCCGCTTGGGACCCATCTCATATGTGTTATAGTGGGAGTAAGCGCTCTTATACATTTGAAAGCCGTCATGGTGCTCTGCAACAGGCATCACGTATTTGGCTCCAGATAATTTAAAGAGATTGGCCCATTCCTCAGCATTGAAATGCTCAGCCTTGAACAAGGGGATGAAATCCTTATAGCCAAAGGTTTTATGCTCGCCATAGGTAGCAAGATGATGTTCATATTCCCGTGAACCCTGGATATACATATTTCGGGGATACCACTCATTGGCGAAAGCCGGAATAGAATAAAGACCCCAATGAATGAAAATACCAAACTTAGCGTTCTCATACCACGTAGGCACTTGAAATTGACTTAGTGAATCCCAATCGGCTTTGAATCTTCCAGTTACGATCGTATCTTCGATTACTTTTAAATATTTGCTTTTATCCACCATTTTGCAATCATCCTTTCAAACGTTTATTTCTTCTTCATTGTAGTGAATGGATGTGGGAATCAAAATGTAGGACATTAACTTTTAGATGTACAAAACTAACCTGATAAGGCGGAGTAAGGGATGGATAACCATGTTTTGCTTACTAATTATTTATCCAATTTAAAGGTTGATTTATTTATGGCTGATTACAATCTTTGTGGCCGTGACTGGAGAGATCTCGACTATACACCTGACTATAGCAAGTTTTATTTTATTTGCGATGGGGAGGGTTGGTTAAAGATCGGGGATCGAGAATATTATCCGAAGCCTGGTCAGCTTTTTTTGATGCCTGAGGGAGTTAAGCAATCTTATTCTTGCATAAGTGATCAACCCTTTGAGAAGTATTGGTGCCATTTCAGCGCAAAAGTCGGAGACATTAATCTATTCAAAATGTTAGAGTTAAGTCATGTATGCAGAGAAGTAGATCCTCATGTAATCCAAGAGATTTTCAGCAGCCTAACGAGTCATATGAAATCTGATGCGGTGTATGCTCATTTATTAGCCAAAAGTAAGTTAATGGAGTTATTTTCTTATTTTATTATGAACATAGATGTAGACGAAATCACTTTTAAGAATCTAAGCTCGATCGAAAAATTAACGAAAATATTAACGTACATAGACGCCCATATCGAGCGTAATATCACCATACAGGAGCTTGCCGAGATTGCGTACATGCATCCCAACTATTTTATCCGGCTATTTAAACAGCAAATCGGAGTTCCACCCATTCAGTATATCACCAGAAAAAAGATAACTAAGGCCAAGGAGCTATTGAGGGGGACGCAAAGTTCTGTCGGTGAGATTGCCCATGATCTTGGTTTTAGCGATCTCTATTATTTCTCCAAACAGTTCAAAAAAAATGTGGGTTTAAGCCCTTCGGAATTCAGACAAGGAACAGTAGCAGTGAAATAAATAAAAGAAGACCGTCCTGTGTGGTAGAAACCAACCAGAGACGGCCTTTTTTATAAGTGGAAGAGATTAGAGCAGTGAGACAGTGAAACGGAAGATGTACGGGCGATTAGCCGGCAGAGTGAACTCTTCGTGGGTTGGTGCGCCCCAGCTGTCGTCCCCGCCAACACCCATTTGCTTGTAGTTAACTCTTAGTACGCTTTTGTTCGAGACTGGCAATTTATAGACGTGATCATGGGCTTCCAATTCCTCAGGTTTCCAAGGCAGGGCATTAATCTCTATAGGCGTTGCACTTTCAAAATAGAGCCCTGATCCATCCTTGCTCTCTGTAATTGAAGCAAATCTGACATCTGTCTTGTTGCCGCACTCCTGAGGTTTGAGATAAGGCGTGAATTGTTCACTGACCTTGCCTGTATAACGTCCGAGTGGTGCCCCTGTTTGTCTATCCCAATAATTCTCATGAGGCCCGCGGCCGTACCATGATAGGGTATCAAGACTTCCATCTAGAACGAACATCATTCCGAACTCAGGGATTTCTGGCAGAACGCTGCTGCCCGGACTCAGTTCTTGCGTGATCTCTAAAGTCCCGTCAGCGCGAATCACATACTGAACCCGAAGCGTGGAATCCGGACTTGTAGCCAGAAGGTAGCTGGCAGAGACGAGACAGAGAGAGCCTTCGGTTCTAAATGTAAAGCTGATTAAGTGTTGTTTGTGCGATGCCTGCTTCCATACTGCACACCGCTGTGGCAATTTATTACCGCAATCATTATCTGTGACTGCTCTCCAGAAGTTAGGTCTTACAGGTTCTAGCAGACGTTCTTTGCCTGAGGAACGATAAGAGTTCAGAGCACCCGTAGTGGTACTAAAGCTCAGTTCGAAATTATCACCTTGTACGTTCAAAACATTCTCAAGCTCGCTGACACGCAGTGTTTCTGTGGTCCTCTTTGAGGTATTGGTTACGAAACGAGGTGACAGAATGAACTGTTCCCAAGCGATTTCGTGATTGGCTTCTACCCATATAGTTGCTGAAGGCTGAATAAAGGAAAGATTCAGAACTGCCTCATGATTGCCACGCAGTGAATCCAGCTCGTAAGGAACTTTGCATGAAGTGCTCTCACCTGGTGCACATGAGATCTTCAGTAAGCCTTCTTGCGCAGTTACTCCGTCTAAACGAACTTCCCATTTGAGATCGTATTCCTTTAAGTTGGTAAATAAGAAGGAATTGCGAATCTGGAAGAGTCCTTCTAGAATATTTTCAGCCGTTACTTTAATATTCTGATAACATTTTTTGACCTCAAAGAGCTTAGGAGTAACCGTACGATCAGCAAAAAGCAATCCGTTGCCACTAAAATTGCCGTCATGAGGCGATTCACCAAAGTCCCCGCCATAAGCGAGATATTCAATTCCCTCGGAGGTGTGGGTCCGAATGGCTTGATCTACCCAATCCCAAATGAATGCACCTTGAACAATGTCATATTTGTCGAACAAGTCACAGTATAAGTGCAGCCCACCGCATGAATTGCCCATGGCATGACTGTATTCGCAGAGGATATAAGGCTTCTTCGGATTATTAAGCGCATATTTTTCAACATCCTGCGGTTTAATGTACATAGTAGATTCTATGTCACTTGCTGCTTCCGATTCTCTACAGTGAAAGATCCCCTCATAATGAACTGGCCGCGAAGGATCGGTTTCTCTCAGGTAGTCGTGCATAGCGATAAAATTGTCGCCTCCGAAAGATTCATTGCCGAGAGACCAAATGATGACAGAAGGGTGGTTTTTGTCCCTTTGCATCATGGAGTTGCAGCGGTCAATGACATTGGCCCGCCATTCCGGTTTGCTTCCAGGAACATTCCCGTCATTCAATCCTTCTTGGCTGTATGCCCAAGTGCCGTGCGTTTCCAGATTGGTTTCGTCAATTACATATAATCCGTATTCATCACATAACTCGTACCAGACAGACTGATTCGGGTAATGGGAGGTTCGAACGGCATTAATATTATGTGTTTTCATTAATTGGATGTCGCGCAGCATATCTTCTTTGGCTAAAGCACGACCTGTGTCACAAGAGAACTCGTGGCGATTGACGCCCTTAAGCACGATTCTTTTGCCGTTGATCTTCATAAGTCCGTCTCTAATCTCAAACTTGCGGAATCCAACCTTACAGCTGACCGTTTCTTGTGTATGCCCGTTGTCGTCATTTATAGACAGGACTAAGGTATAAAGATAAGGGGTTTCAGCACTCCATTTAAATGGCTGCTCAACCGGGGCAGAAAGCTTGAGTTGCTGGACGCCTTCTTGCTCAAAGGAACCAGTAGTGGAGATAGGAGTCTCCCAAACAGGCTGGCCCTCTTTATTGTAAAGCTGCATTTGCAGTGTATATGGGCTTTGCTCGTTAAAGTAATTTTCCACCTTGATATCTACATTTAAATCCGCATGTACGAAGTTTTCATCCAGGTCGGTGTGGACGAAGTAATCAGCAATATGAACGGAAGGCGCCGAATAAAGATAGACTTCCCGAAAAATACCGCTAAGGCGCCAGAAATCCTGATCCTCTAGCCAGCTGGCATCACACCAACGATAAACCTCGACAGCTAGTTTGTTGTCCCCTGCAACTAAATATGGGGTGATATCGAACTCTGATGGAGTAAATGTATCTTCACAGTACCCGACAAGTGCACCGTTTACCCAGACATAGAAAGCGGATTCAACACCCTGAAAGCTTAGGTACACCGGTTGACCGTTCCAAGACTCAGGTACAGTAAAGGTTCGCAGATAAGAGCCTACTGGATTATATTTTGTTGGGGCAAAGGGGGCTTTAAGCTCTGGCTCGGATTCCGCCCAAGGATATCGGAGATTTGTATATTGTGGATAGTCGTAACCTTGGAACTGCCAGTGGGACGGTACAGGAATTGTATCCCAATTACTGCAATCGAAATCGGCTTTATAGAAATCCACAATTCGTTGATCCGGTGTTTCGGAAAAAGCGAATTTCCAAAGCCCATTGAGGGTTTGGTAGAAAGGTGAGGTTTCTTTATCGTTAGTTAGCGCTTGGGATAAACTACGGTAAGGGATCATGGAGGCATGTGCATCCAATCGATTCAATTCAAAAGTCTCTGGGTTGTTATTCCATTCCGGATAACCGTTAGCAGGTGGCTGGTAGACAAACTTTGCTCGCATGAGTTGATCTCCTTTATAATCATTGTAATGTTATTATATTCATATTATAAGTTGAAGTAATGTTAGGATAAATAAAAGAATTTTAGTCCCAGATAACAAAATATGAAACGAGGACTTTTTTATGGAGAGCAAAATTATTTTTTGCCAAACAGAAGATGTAAGCATGCTGCCGCTTTATGCTACAACCCTTGGATTTTGGGAGCATCAGCCAGAAACTATACGTCCTGCAGGCTTTCCAGACTATCAAATACATCAGATTCACGAAGGTAAGGGTGAGCTTATCATTCATGAGAGCCGATATCTCGTGGGGCCAGGTGATGTGTTCTTTTTGTTCCCGGATATTCCTCATTCGTATGCCCCTATCAGTGGGAAGGAGTGGAAGGTATCATGGGTCTCGTTCAATGGCAGAGAGGTTGGTCAAATGCTGCTCTATGCGGGCATCCGCGAGTCTGGTCCTGCTAGATTAAAAGAAGATCAATGGCTCAATCCTCTAAAGCAAATCCTTATGCTGCCAGATAGCAATGAGCTGGAAACCAATTTAGCACGATCAAAACATCTTTACGCATTGCTTCTGGATTTAAAAAGAAAGCTAGTATCGCCTCTAAATGAGGCACATGAATTGGAGCGAATCAAACCGGTGCTGCGTTATATAGAGAGCAATCTGCATAGGACGCTTCCTTTAAAGGAGCTGGCGGAGATTATTTCTGTATCGCCACAGTATTTATGCAGGCTTTTTCAAAAAACAATTCATGATCGACCTGTAACCTATATCAATAAGCAACGTATCAATTTGAGTAAACAGCTTATGTTTAATGGACGCGATAAAAAAATGTATGAAATTGCCCAGCTAGTGGGCTTTGATAATGCTAGTTACTTTTGTTTGGTGTTTAAAAGATTGACAGGGATGAGTCCTGAGCAATTTAAGCAGCTGCATGGTTTGGATTAGATAAACGCTTACTTGTTACCGTCTAGCACAACATGATATAGTTTACTTGAGTTCCTGCGATGTTTTTTTTGCGGCTTAGCCCATACTTTTACTGCCACAAGAATTCAATACATAGAACCAAATTAACGATCTGAAATGACGAAAAGCATCAGGAAGGAGACATCATTTTGAATGAGAAGCTAAAGCAAGCCTATGAGCGTTTGAACTTGCCTGAAGACGTTACCCGGGAGGAATTGAACAAAAGGTTAGATATGCATTTGAAACGCCGTCGATCGAATTCGACTGAAGATGAGGTTGCAGCTTATGAAGAGGAATTCCGCGCTTACAAAACCATTCTAGATGGCTTGGATCAGAAGGAGATTCAGGAAGCAGAGGACAAGCGGCTGGAGAAGTGGGGAGCCATGTCCGGCGTAGCACGTAAATCGGAGAATTTCTTTCGACTCTACAAAACGCACACTATTATTTCTATTATCGTGCTGCTGGTAGTTATCTTTGGAGGGAAAGCGCTCTATGATCAATGGCAGGAAAGAAAATATGAAGCTACGCTTCCACCGGTAGATGTTCGAATCATGTTCCTAGGCAACTATGAATCTCAGGACTCATCAGGTAAGAATGAAGAGCTAAAACAAGAAATCATCAAACGTTACCCGGCTTGGAAGAGAGTGGAGGCAGAAATCGTTTATCTACCCTCAACAGGTGGGACGGACGGTGGAGCCTTGGATATGAGCTATATGCAGCGGGCTATGGCGATGCTGGCAGCCGATCATCCGGATATCCTGATTATGGATGATGCTACTTTTGAATGGATTGGCCAGCAGTCGGGACTGCAAAATCTGGAGTCGTTTATTAAATCCGCAGGACTTCCTCTTGATGATAACCGTTTGAAACGTATGACTAACCCGGAGAGTGGTCAAGAGCTGATTACTGGCATAGATATCACAGATACGGATTTTGCTACAGAACTCCCTATCCATTCAAATCAGATGATCGTCGGAACGTTAGGACAAGATGACAGTAAGACTAAATCAACTGATTTTGTTGAGTTTTTACTTAAACAGATCACTAATCAATAAATTAATAGGGCCGATGTTGTATGGATGTTCATACGATATCGGCTTTTTTATGATCTGTAGAGTTTGCGGTACGCGATGGGTGTCTGGCCGACTATTTTTTTGAATACAGCGTTAAAGGAGTCGATGTCACGGTAACCCACTAGCTCGGCAATCATATTAATTTTATGTCCAGAAGTACGCAGCAATTCACAGCTTTTATGCATTCGCAGATTCTTCAAGTAGGTCCCAAAGGACTGGCCAGTATGCTTGTGGAACATGCGCTGAAGATGCCTGCTGCTCCACTGTGAAATACGGGCTAATTCGGCAAGTGTAATCTTTTCCGACAGATTATGCTCTAGGTATTGAATGACTTGCGTGAAGTCTGCCATATCCATCGTAGATTTGTCATCTTCTCCGTATTTTTGCCTGTACACTGCTATGATTAATTGACTTAAGAGGGTGTAAAGCATTGTTTTGGAGCCCATACCGGATACCGACATTTCATGATATAAATTCAGCATTAAGCGCTCAATAGAGCCATCTCGATCTGAGACGGAAAAGTAAGATGAGCTGCTACTCCCAAAAGTGGCTAGGTGCTCCCGGATAGATGGCTCTTGAAGGACGATATTTAATTGCTCCACCATTTGCATATCAAAAAGGCAGTTATAGACGATCAGGCGATTCCCTAAAGTATCAGAAGATGCTGGACGGAACACATGGGGGGCACCTACAGGAATCACGAACAGCATTCCTTTTCTAACGGGAAAGATCTCATTTTCAAGGTGATGAAAACCTCTTCCTTCAGCTACATAGCAATACTCAATAAATTCATGAGCATGAAAAGGGGCGTGGAAGTTCTCTGAATAGCGGTTAACGAGCAGATGCAGATCGTTTTGAAAAAAGATTTCATTTTTGAACAACTCGGTGGTTCGTTGCATATTGAATTGCCCCTTCCAGATTCATGGCATGATTGCAGGGATATGATGTCCTTTTTACCGGGTGATGAAAGCGGTAACCCAGCTATAATTATAGGGCAAAGACTAATTTGTCGCTATAGAAGGAGGTTTTATCTATATGTTCGCAATCACTAAGCTTCGTTGTGAGTACAAAGAAAATCCGCTAGGAATTGATGTGATCAGACCCAGAATCAGTTGGCAGTTAGTTTCAGATGACAGGGACTGCATGCAGTCTGCTTATCAAATTCAAGTGGCGGAGAATATGCTTTTTCAAGGCAAGCTATGGGATACAGAGGAAGTAAAGTCTTCTCAATCGATCCATGTTGAGCTTGAAGGTCTGCTGCTGGAAGCTCGCACGCGTTATTATTATCGGGTTCGGGCATGGAATCAGAATGCAATAGACTCGGGTTGGTCTGAGGTTGCATTTTTTGAAACCGGACTATTAGATGCAGGGAATTGGCAGGCGGAGTGGATCAGCGCTCCTACAGCCTCTTTTTCACAAGATTCTGAGATTTGCCCACAGCTTCGTACATTCGTGGATGTAAAAGGTCCAGTGGAAAGTGCAAGGATTTATGCTACTGCTTTGGGCTTGTATGAACTGCAGCTGAACGGAAGTCGGGTGGGAGATCATTATTTTACTCCAGGCTGGACCAGTTACAGTAAGCGGCTGCAATATCAAACTTATGATGTCACAAAGCTTCTGCATGAAGGTGCGAATGCGTTAGGCGCACTGTTGGGCAATGGCTGGTACAGAGGGTATTTGGGCTGGGATAATCAAAAGGAGATTTATGGATCAAAGACTTCACTTCTGCTGGAGCTTCATATCCGGTACGCAGACGGTTCAAATGAGCTTATTAGCTCAGATCAGAATTGGCAGGCTGCAAAAAGCGCAATTATGATGTCTGAAATTTATAATGGTGAAACTTATGATGCTCGGCTGGAGCTGGATATCACCGATCCTTCATCAGAAGGTTGGCATCCAGTGGAGATTATTAATTATTCCAAAGCGATCATCGTTGCCCAGGAAAATGTGCCAGTGACACAAGTTGAAACCTTGAAGCCGATTGCATTGCTGACTACCCCGCAGGGAGATAGAGTGCTGGACATGGGCCAGAACATGGTAGGGTGGTTAAAATTTAATGTAAAAGGTCAATCTGGTCAGATGGTAGAACTTCAGCATGCTGAAATATTAGACCGGGACGGAAATTTCTACACGGAGAATATGCGTAAAGCGAAACAGTGCATCCGCTATACTCTGAAAGGTGGGGAGCAAGAGACGTATGAACCGCATTTCACCTTCCAAGGCTTTCGGTATGTGAAGCTTAGTGGGTTCTCAGCAGATCTTCAACTAGAGGATTTCACAGGAATAGTGATGCACTCTAATATGGAACGTACGGGTGATTTTCAGTGCTCAGATCCACTTGTGAATCAACTGCATCACAATATCCTGTGGGGGCAAAAAGGGAATTTCCTCGATGTGCCCACTGATTGTCCACAGCGTGATGAGCGGCTCGGCTGGACGGGGGATGCTCAGATGTTTGTCCGAACAGCCTCTTATTTGATGAATACGGCACCATTCTTTACGAAATGGCTGCGGGATTTGAAGGCAGACCAAACCCCTGAGGGCGGCATTCCGTTTTTTATTCCAGAGCTGAGAGCAGCGCCTCCTGGCGACGGAGATACTAACCATTCTTCTGCAGCCTGGGGGGATGCAGCTACGATCTGTCCATGGACAATCTATGAAATGTACGGCGACAAAAGGCTGCTTGCAGAGCAATACGAGAGCATGAAGCAATGGATTTCATATATCTATGCACAGGGAAGTAACCCTTATCTGTGGAATACTGGCTTTCATTTCGGCGATTGGCTAGCGCTTGATTCCAAGCCAGACAGCTATGTGGGAGCTACAGATCGGGATTATGTCGCCACCACTTTTTATGCCTATTCCGTTTCTCTTACTTTAAAAGCGGCAATAGCCTTAGAAAAATCGGAGGACGTGGACTATTATAGTGAGCTGCACGCCAATATTATAAAAGCATTCAGTGATGAGTTCATAACACCTGCGGGAAGGTTGTCCGTCTCTACCCAGACTGCACAGATATTAGCCCTACGTTTCGATCTTATAGAAGGGGTCGCCAAAGAACGTGCAATTCAGAAGCTCACTGAGCTGATTGCTGAAGCTAAGGATCATCTGACTACTGGATTCGTGGGCACACCATATCTGAATCCTGTGCTCAGCGAGATTGGAAATAATGAACTCGCGTATAAGCTTCTTTTTCAAAAGGATTATCCATCCTGGCTGTATCAGGTGACGAAAGGTGCGACTACGATTTGGGAACATTGGGATGGGATTAAGGATGACGGCAGCTTCTGGAGTGCAGATATGAATTCCTTCAATCATTATGCCTATGGCGCAATAGGTGAATGGTTGTATCGTTACGTTGCAGGAATCGGAACAGATGAGTTGGAGCCTGGTTTCAAAATCGTTCATATCAAGCCACAGCCAGGCCCCGGTCTGGATTACGTAGAAGCTAGTCTTGAAACCATGTACGGAAAAGTAGAGTCAGCGTGGCGGCGATCAGAGGATAATGGAATGATGATTCACGTTACGATTCCTGCCAATACCAACGGTATTGTCGTTCTGCCTGGAGCCAATCAACTAGGGTTATTAGAAAATGAAGTTCCTGTGGAGCAGTCCAGAGGCGTGCACAGCATCAGCTTGGTCGATAACGGAGTGAGACTTCAATTAGGTTCGGGCAGCTATCAATTTACGTTTTCTTTATAACCTTTACTAGGGCTTTCT
Organism: Paenibacillus sp. FSL F4-0122; assembly: GCF_038002845.1. Classification (NCBI taxonomy): domain Bacteria; kingdom Bacillati; phylum Bacillota; class Bacilli; order Caryophanales; family Paenibacillaceae; genus Paenibacillus; species Paenibacillus sp. FSL F4-0122. The sequence goes on along the minus strand of NZ_JBBODI010000001.1, from coordinate 6,781,574 downwards.
AGTGTGAACTGACATCGAGGGATATTCGGTGTCAGTTTTTCGTTTTTGAATTGACGAATATAGAGAGGAGTTATTATAATGATTTATATTGATATGAACTAAGTAATATAAATATAAATCAAATTGGAATTCACAAGGAGGAAGACAAAAGAATGAAGACAGAAGGAAAATTGACGATACATACGCAGCAGCGGGGGGCGGAGTTAGGCGATCTATTCGGTATTTTCTTCGAGGATTTGAATCATGCGGCCGATGGTGGGCTTTACGCTGAGCTAGTTCAGAACCGATCTTTTGAATTCGACCCGATTGACCGGGCAGATTATCATGCGCTGATGGCTTGGGAGCCTGTAGAACGTGGAGATGGAAAGGTAAATATCTCTGTAGAAGACAGCAAGCCCTTAAATGATCGTAACCAACATTATGTTGCCATCGATATTGTGGCTGAAGGTGACGGCGTTGGCCTGATGAATCTAGGCTTTAACAGTGGTATTCCGGTAAAAGAAGGCGAGAATTATAACTTCTCAGTGTATGCCCGCCGGGAGACAAGCTTTGATGTGCCGCTTACCGTAAACATCGAAAGCACAGACGGCATCATTCTTGGTGAAGTGGAGATCGCCGTAAGCAGCTCTGAATGGACCCGATATGAAGCCGTTATTACAGCTAATAGCACTGACACAAGCAGTCGTCTTGTAATCGTTACCAAAGGTAACGGGAAGGTATATCTGGATATGGTTTCCCTGTTTCCTGAGAAGACCTTTAAGAATAGACCCGGAGGCATGCGTGAAGATATTTCGCTGCTGCTCGCTGATTTAAAACCTAAATTTATGCGGTTCCCAGGAGGATGTCTGGTGCATGACGGTTCCTTGGATCCAGATGACAGAGACTCCATGTACAGATGGAAGAATACGATTGGGGATGTTGCACAAAGACCGGCAAGACGCAATAACTGGTCATATAATCAGACGCTTGGGTTAGGTTATTATGAATATTTTCAGTTCTGTGAGGATATTGGAGCTAAGCCGATCCCCGTTCTTCCGGGCGGCTATGACCCGCATCATAAACGGATGGTACCGCTGGATGAATTAACGCCTTGGATTGAGGATGCTTTGGATTTAATTGAATTCGCCAAGGGGGATTCTTCCACGAAGTGGGGAGGCATTCGTGCAGAACTGGGGCACCCCGAGCCTTTTGGGCTGGAGTATGTCGGCATTGGGAATGAAGAGGTAGGTGCACCCTTTTTCGAGAGATATCCTTACTTTCATCAAGCCATCAAAGCAAAATATCCGGAAATCAAGGTCATTAATTCTAGCGGCCCGTTCTCTGCCGGTCAGGAATATGAACGGGGCTGGACGTCGGCAAAAGAAAACAAGTCGGACCTTGTAGACGAGCATTATTACTGTACACCTGAATGGTTCCTGGCTAATCATCATCGTTATGATGACTTCAAAGCGGATGAACCAAAGGTATTCCTCGGTGAATATGCTTCATGGGGCAATACCTATTACAATGCATTGGTGGAAGCAGCATTTATGACAGGTCTGCAAAATAATGCGCATGCCGTTGGCTTAGCTTGTTATGCTCCAATGCTCTGCAATGTGGATTATATCAACTGGAAGCCGGACCTGATCTGGTTCAATAATCATGAAGTGTACGGAACGGCAAACTATTATGTGCAAAAGCTATTCATGAACCATCAGGGAGATCATTTGCTGAAGATGGAAGCAGATGGCTTCACGACACCGAAGGAAAGCAGAAAGGAAGCGATCACTGGAGCCGTCAGTTTCGGTGTGGATGCTTCCGCTGCTCGTTTCTCCGAGATCACATTAGTCAACAATCTTACGGGAGAAGTGAAGACGTATTCTGACTTATCAGAGGAGGTTTCAAATCTGCCTGACCCTGCTCAGAACAGAACGGCTAATCGGACACTAGAGCTTGGTGAGACAGAGTGGGAAAACTATACTTTGCATTTTAAGGCTACACGATCTGCAGGAAATAAAGGGTTTATCTTCTATTTTGGTAAAGCGGATGATCAGAATCATTTGTACTGGGAGCTGGGTGGCTGGCAGAATCAGGATTCGATTGTGGCCTCAATTATCAACGGAAGAAATTCTGTTCTGACGCATGCTATGTTTACGGTTGAAACAGATGTAGAATACGATCTTAAGTTAGAAGTAGTGGGCAGACAGATCCGTACTTTTATTAACGGAGAACTGGTGAATGAGACAGAAGATAAACTTCCGGTCATCGAACCGCTGTATTACACGGCAAGTGTGGAAGACTTAACGGGGGATATTATCCTCAAGACAGTAAACGTACAAGAGAATAGTGTTTCTGCTGAGGTTGCACTGGAATCTTTGGCAAAAGAAGCACTGACCATCGAAGTCTATGAAATGTCGGGATACCAGCTTGAGGACGAAAATAACTTCGAGAATAAGCAGCAGGTCTCTCCCAAACAAACCAGCTTTAAGACAGAAGGAAGCAGCTTTAGTTATGAGTTTCCGAAGCAATCCGTGACAATTTTCAGAATAAAATAACGAAGACGCCCCCATGAATCTATGGCTTATTAAAGATTCATGGGGGCATTTCTATGACTATTACAAGTTAACTTAGCCGTTCACCCGCAGACGAATCACATTCCAGGAAGCTTTTGCGAGAAGGGCTTTTACATGTCCACTCTCAACAACGGCTTTGCCTTGGCTAGGCATCACGTTATGAGGAATGGATTTGGTATTTACAGCTTTTATATCTTCATGTTCCAGTACAATATGTTCAATAATGTTTACGGAACTGAAGCTGCGCAGATCCACGTCGAGCTCTAGTCCTTCGGATAAATGGCGGTTTACAGCAAAGACGGTTACTTCATTCAGCTCTTCGTTGTATACACTAATGGCTTCCAAGTAAGGCACATCAGTGAAATCTTTGGAATCGTATTTAGGGCTGGAAATCAGTGGGTGAAGTACGGTTCCACGACCATAAAGGGAAGCATGCAGGTACGGATAATAAGTAGTCTGCAGCCAAAGCGGTCCGCCATTTTCAGTCATAATTGGGGCGATTACATTGATCAGCTGCGCTAAGCAGGCCATTTTCACACGATCAGCATGCTTCAATAATGAAATAAGACAGCAGCCCACAACAAGTGCATCTTCAAGTGTGTACACATCTTCGAATTCTGGCGGTGCGATCTGCCAATTTTGTTCGGCACGGCTGCTGCCTTGTGATTTCCATACATTCCATTCATCGAGCGACAGATTAATTTTCTTCTTGCTCTTTTTCTTCGCTTGAACATAATCACAGGTGGCAGCCACACTGCTGATGAAATGATCCAAATCCATAGAGCGGGCTAGGAAATTAGGTGTGTCGTCATTGTTGTTATTGTAGTACGTATGCAGTGATAAATAATCTACATTATCATAAGAAAGATCAAGCACAGTAGCTTCCCACTCGGCAAAAGTGTCCATGCTGCTGCCGGAGCTGCCACAAGCCACAAGCTCAAGCGTTGGATCGACCCAGCGCATAGCTTTTGCAGTTTCGTTCGCTAACCGGCCATATTCGACCGCGGTTTTAGCGCCAATCTGCCACGGACCATCCATTTCATTTCCGAGACACCAGGTCTTAAAAGCATGAGGCTCTTTATACCCATGAGAGATCCGCAGGTCACTGTAGTAGGAGCCGGAAGGATGATTGCAGTACTCTACTAGATTTCTAGCTGCATCGATGCCGCGTGTTCCAAGGTTAACTGCCATCATGACTTCGCTGCCTACGAGCTTAGCCCAATCTGCAAATTCGTTGGTACCCACTTGATTGGTTTCTGTGGTCCACCAAGCTAGTTCAAGAGATTGCTTGCGTTCATGCTTGGGTCCAACCCCATCCTCCCAATTGTAACCGGATACAAAGTTTCCTCCAGGATAACGGATGATAGGAACGTTTAAGGCACGAATAGCTTCGATGGCATCGTTCCGAAAACCATTCTGATCCGCAGTAGGGTGACCCGGGTCATAAATCCCACCGTATACTGCTCTTCCTAAATGTTCGATAAATGAGCCGTAGATCCGCGGGTCTACTTCAGCTAGTCTGAAATCTTTGTCAATAATCATTGTCGATTTAATTGGCATGAGTGTACAGCTCCCTCTAGTTGAATTAATGATTTCACTAATTAAGTAATTGTTTTATGATTACATGATACTGATTTTCGCTTATAATAAGCAATGAATTAATTTAGGATTCGTTAAAATGCTAATTCAATAAGCATAGGAGACGTTGGAATGTACTTAACCACAGATTCTGAATCCTTGCAGGTGTATGAAGCGCTGGCAAGTGAAGTTAGGCTGCGAATTATTGAACTTCTGGACCGCAGAGAGATGCACATCAAAGAGCTGGCAGCGGAGCTCTATCTTAGTAGTGCAATTGTTAGTACTCATGTAGCAAAGCTGCAAAAAGCAGGCCTGATCAGTTCTAAAATGAGACGAGTAAATGGAGGAACCTATAAATATTGTTCTTTGTCTGCGAATTACCTGCAGATTAAATTATCGGGCTCCCGTGGAGTTGCCAGAAAGGTGGTTGAGGTGTCTATCCCTGTAGGGCAATATACCGATATTCAGGCTTTACCTACCTGCGGGATTGCTACTACTGAGAAGCTGATCGGCTATTATGATGATCCGCGTTATTTTCTGGACCCGGAACGGGTGAATGCCGGCATAGTATGGTTTGCGAAAGGTTCTATCGAGTACAAGATTCCAAATTATCTATTTCAAGATCAAGTGGTGCAGGAGATTGAGATTTCGCTGGAAATAGGTTCCGAAGCTCCACATGTAAATGAGAAGTGGCCGTCGGATATTGGCTTTATGATGAATGGACAGGATTTAGGGAAATGGACTAGTCCGGGCGACTTTGGCCTTACTAGAGGACGATTAAATCCCATTTGGTGGCGTTCAGATGTTAACCAATATGGTTTGCTGAAGGTTCTGCGGATTAATGCAGGTGGAACCTTTGTGGATGGGCAGCAAATTTCAGATATTACCCTGAAAGATGTACGAGTAGAGCAGGATCAGTGGACCTTTCGTTTAACAGCAGAGAATAGCGGACGGAGAAGAGGCGGACTAACCATATATGGCCGTGGGTTTGGGAATTACGAGCAAGACATTATGTTTAGAGTGTATTACGAATGATTTCGAGTTTGCAGGTAAGGAGTTTTATAAGATTCTGTAGAAAATTTAAGCTTGTGTACCAATTATTACCTCTGATAAAATAAAAATAAAAAATATATTGTAATGAAAACGTTTTTATGTTAATTTAAATCTATAAAAACGTTTTTATTCGTAAAGGAAGATTGAATCATTATGGAAAAGGTAACGATCAAAGATGTTGCCAGAGAGGCTGGAGTCTCCATTTCTACGGTTTCCAACGCGTTAAATGACGTAGATGTATTGAACCCGGAGACGAAATCACATGTTCTTAAGGTTGCGAAGCGATTAAATTATGTTCCTAACCTGAACGGTAAGCTCCTTAGGAACGGGAAAACCAAAATGCTGGGTTTTTTCACAACAAGTGTGTCGGGTCCATACTTCTATAAGCTGGTTGAGTCCATGTCGCGTGAATGTGATCGGCTAGGTTACGGGCTGAATGTATTTGTTACCAAGGATAAACAAGTGATTATGAGCAATATTCTAGGCCGGCGAGTGGATGGTGTCATTATCTACGAAGAGCTGAGAATAGACGAAGAAGAAATTGCCGCAATGGTGAAAGACAAGATCAAGGCTGTATTTCTGGATCGGCCGCTTAAGAACGACACGATGGGAAGCGTGATTTTTGATTCCTTTGAAGCGGGGTTTGAAGCGACCAAATATTTAATCAGTCTAGGGCATAAAAAGATTGCTTACATATCTGGTGTAGATGAGATGTACGACAGTGTTCAGCGGAGAGAAGGATACTTAGCTGCTTTGCGTCAGTATCAGCTACCCACGCATGAAGAGTATATTATACAAGGATATTTTGAAGAAGAAAGCACTTACAACGCTATAAAATCTTTCCTTCACTATAGTCCTGATAAAATACCTGATGCCTTCTTAGCAGGGAACGACTTGAGTGCAATTGGATGTATTCAAGCTTTGAAATCGCATGGATACGAAGTTCCGCTAGATGTTAGCGTTATGGGGTTTGATGATATTGATATTGCGCAGTATTTCTCACCGCCTTTAACTACTGTAAGAAATCAAATTGCTAGACAGGGTATTTTGGCTATTAATCACCTAGTTCGCATGATCCAGAAGAAGGAACAGGGCGAGATGATGAAATTGGCGGGTGAATTAGTCGTAAGAGGTTCTAGTCAAGTAAAGATTGGTCGGTAAGAACACATATATGTAATGGGTTCAAGATTTCACCCGATCATTTTTTAAAATTTTGTTGTTTTGGGAGGGTTTTTTTTTCAAAAAAATAAAAACGTTTTTATTGTTTGGGGATCATGATTTGGAGGGGAGAAGAAAAAGTGGATAAATTAGCCGTAGTGCCAACAAACGGAAAGAATCCAATGAGCGGGAAAAAGCCTATGGGGCAGAGGGTCAAAGAATTTGTAATTGATTATAAGAGACAATGGGAAATTCAATCCATGGTCATCCCGGGAATTATTTTTATGATTATCTTTTGTTTTATTCCGATTTACGGATTGACGATTGCTTTTAAAAGCTACACCGTAATTGATACACTCGATTCTGCACCTTGGGTAGGGCTCGATAATTTCAGAATTATTTTATCTGATAAATATTTTTGGGACGCTGTAGTCAATACATTAGGGATCAGCTTTCTGAAATTAGCCATAGGGTTTGTTATTCCTATTATTTTATCCGTTATGATTTACGAATTAAGTGGTGGACGCTTTAAAAAGATAGTGCAAACCATCTCTTATTTACCACACTTTTTGTCCTGGATCGTTCTCGGCGGGATGCTGATTGCCTGGTTTTCCTCATCCGGTATGTTTAATGAGATTATGCTCAGTTTGGGACTGATTTCGAAACCGGTAAATATTTTGCTTGATGCGAATAAATACTGGTGGATTGCAACGTTATCCGATATTTGGAAAGAGGCTGGTTGGGGAACGATTCTCTACTTAGCCATTATGTCGAAAATTGATCCTACTTATTATGAGGCTGCCAAAATAGATGGCGCAAGCCGTATGAGACAAATTTGGAATATCACGCTTCCTAACATGAAACCGATTATCAGTTTAAATCTGATTCTCACTGTAAGCGGTTTATTAGGATCAAATCTGGATCAAACCCTGGTATTGATGAATTCTCAGAACCGCGTTAAGGCGGAGGTCATTAATTCTTATGTGTATCGTATGGGTATGACGCAAGGTGACTTCTCTTATGCTACTGCTGTTGGTTTAGGTGTCTCCATCGTTTCAGTCATCCTACTGATTAGCGCCAACAAAGTATCCAGTAAATTAAATGATAATCAATCAGTTCTGTAGAAGGAGGCATTTCTGTGAATCGTACGGTGGCTAAAGAAGATCTCGATAGTCGAATCTTTAATACCTTAAATATTATCCTGCTCTGTATTTGTACAATCATTATTGTCGTTCCTTTATGGAATGTAGTCATATCCTCTTTAAGCTCGGGCAAGGCGCTTGCGGAAGGCGGATTCATATTTTGGTCTCCAGAGTTCTCCTTGGAAAATTATCGTGCTGTATTTCAAGATGAGACCATTGGTTTAGCATTCGTAGTATCGCTTGCCAAAACATTTATTGGTGTCATTACCCACGTATTCTTTTGTGCCATGATCGGTTATGGCTTGAGTAAGAAATACATACGTGGACGTAAGCTGTATGTTGCCATGGGTGTAATCACTATGTTTTTCTCTGGTGGAATGATCCCTACGTATTTATTGATTAAATCATTAGGCCTCTTAAACAGCTTCTGGGTTTATATTATCCCGGCCTTGTTCAGTTATTATGATGTAGTTATTCTAATGAACTTCTTCAGAAATGTACCGGATTCACTTGAAGAGTCAGCCAAAATTGATGGTGCAGGTGACTGGCGCATTTTCCTGAAAATCTTTATCCCTCTTTCCATGCCGGCTATGGCCACCATTGCGTTATTTAACGGGGTTGGGCAGTGGAACGACTTTATGACTACCAAGTTATATATTACCGATCAATCGCTGTACCCGCTGCAGATGAAGCTCTATGAAATCATTGTTCAGTCGCAAACACAATCCATGCAAAATGTTGGTGGATCTGCGATTATCGAAACTACGACTAAAGGGGTTCAACTAGCAACAATTGTCATTACAACTTTGCCGATTGTTGTGATGTATCCAATATTACAGAGGTACTTTATCTCAGGCATGATGATGGGGGCGGTGAAGGAATAGTAAGTAAATCTCCAAGTAGTGAATGCTTACAAAACATTTTAGGGGGAAATAAAAGATGAACAAAGCATTTGGGAAAAAAGGACTCAAACTTTGTACGGCACTTATGGCTGTTGTATTAGTATTTACAGGTTGTGGATCGAAAGGTAATTCTGACAGCTCCAGTAAAGAGTTAAGCTCCATTGAAGGCCGTTATACTATAGATCCGGAAACACCGGCATGGAAGCTGGATACAAAAAAAGAAACAACAGATCTGACTTGGTACGTGAATGCAGACTGGTGGAATACTGATTTCGGGAAAGACCTTGTCACCAAGAAAATTAAAGAGGATTTAAACATCAACATTAAATTCATTACAGGCGATGACACTAAGCTGAATACGATTTTTGCCGGCGGTGAAATGCCAGACCTGTTGACTATTTTTGATTCCAACTCTCCAGTCGTACAAAAAGCTGCTACATGGGCATTGCCTTTGAATGATCTGGCAGATAAATATGATCCTTATTTCAATAAAGTTGCAGAAAAAGATACGATGAACTGGTTCCAGTTAGCTGATGGCAAGACCTATGGATACCCTAACTATTCCAATACGCAAAACGATTATGATAGCGGTAACATCCCTGCTAAAACAGCCTTTGTCATCCGTAAGGATGTTTACGAGGCCATTGGAAAACCAAGCTTTGGAACTCCTGAAGAATTCAAGAGCGTTATGCAACAAATCAAAAAACAATTCCCGGACATGATTCCTTTTGGTTTTAACTCCATTGGTTCAGGCACTGGTTCTTTGGGAGATGTATTGGAGGACTTCATCGGAGTGCCGATGGAAACTGAAAATGGCGAATTCTACAACCGTAACCTGGATGAGGATTACTTGACGTGGTTGAAAACGTTAAATGAAGTCTACAGAAATGGTGACATCAGTGATGACAGCTTTGCTGATGACGGTACTGCCTTTGAAGAAAAAGTGAAATCCGGTAAATATGCAACAATACTTTTGGATGGAACACCGCAACAAAGTGGTAACCTGCAAATCTTCATGACAGAAAATCCAGGCAAGGAATATATCGCTATTGATGGCCCACAAAGTACTGTTGGACATGAACCAACGTTGAATCAATCTGGAATTACAGGTTGGATGATTAGCTATGTTACTAAAAAGGCTAAGGACCCTGCCAAAGCGATTCAAATTTATACTTATTTGCTCAGCGACGAAGGACAAAAGCTCATGAACTACGGTATTGAAGGAGAAACCTATAAAGTTAATGACAGTGGTAAAATTGAATTCTTGCCTGAAATCAAAGACCTGCAATTAAATAATGCCGATAAATTCAAAAAAGATTACCGGATGGGCGAATTTATGTTCTTTGGACATGACCGTGATAAAGCGCTGAGTAATGACGCATTCGCAGATTCCATTAAACAAATGCAAGAGTGGGGCAAAGGAAAGCTAAAACCACACTTTATTCTTGAAAACATTAACCCGGCTCAAGGAACGCCTGAAGCTCGCAGTCTTACTGCAATTGATACTACTTGGAACACTACGCTTGTAAGTATGATCCGCGCTAAAGACGATGCTACATTCGACAGCACCTTAGCTGCTTACAAAACATTTTTAAATGATAACAACTGGGATAAGATTGTAGAAGTTCGTTCTGAAAAAATGAAAAACAACAAAGAAAAATTAGGCCTTAAATAAGTTAGAAAATAGAATGTGGCCCCTTCACTGGGGCCTCTTCATAGAAAGATGGAGGGAAACAACATGCCAGAGCTTAAAATTTATCAATCCACCGGGGAGAATACATTGTTTGTAGAGCAAAGTCTGCAACAATTAACTCCAATTGCTGACGCAGAGGCGACCACTACTGTAACTATTGACGAGAATCAAACCTTTCAGGAAATGGATGGCTTTGGAGCATCTTTTACGGATTCATCCGCTTATTTGATTAATCAAGTCCTGGACAACGAACAGAAAAAGGAAGTCATGAGCAAGCTTTTTGACGCACAAGATGGAATTGGTTTGTCCGTATTAAGAAATCCAATGGGGGCATCGGATTATGCTAGAGATATTTATAGCTATGATGATAGACCTGCACAGGAAACGGATACGGAATTAACCCACTTCTCTATCGCACATGATGAAGCAGACATTATCCCTTTGTTGCAACAAGCTCTGGAAATTAACCCTGAGATCAAACTGATGGCTTCTCCATGGAGTGCACCAGGTTGGATGAAGACTAGCGGATCGATGATTGCTGGAGAACTTAAACAAGAATATTATCAGGCTTATGCCGATTATTTTGTTCGATATATTCAAGCTTTTGAAGGGCACGGATTGCCAACTTATGCTGTAACACCACAGAACGAGCCTTTATTTGAACCAAAACACTACCCTAGTATGTTAATGTTGCCTGAGGCGCAAAAAGATTTCATTAAAAACTACTTGAAGCCTAGCTTTGTTAAACACAACATCGCTACAAAAATTCTCTGCTACGACCACAACTGGGATCGTCCAGATTATCCGTTAACCGTGCTCGATTATGCAAAAGATGAAGTAGATGGTGTAGCTTGGCACTGGTATGGTGGCAATGCATCAGCGCAATCAGAGGTTCTGAAAGCTTTTGCTGATAAAGAAGTGCATTTTACAGAAGGTTCTGGTGGAGAATGGATTCCTCCGTTTGAACAAGCCTTCTCCAATGTAATGAGAACAGGGATTGATATTCTTAGAAATCATAGTAAATCCTTTGTGTTATGGAATATGGCCTTAGATGAAAAGAACGGCCCAACCGTACCGGGTTTTGGCAAAAGTACTTGTCGTGGTGTTGTGACAGTCAACCAAGAGACCAAGGAGCTTACGTATACGCTCGACTATTATGCGCTGGCCCATTTCAGTAAATTTATTCGTCCGAAGGCTGTGCGCATTGACGCCTCCACCAATCAAGAAGTGATTCGTTCCGTAGCTTTTAAGAATACAGATAACTCTATTGCAGTTGTTCTGTTCAACGATAGTGAAAAGGCTGAGAATGTGGCTTTGAACTTGCCGGGAGCGGATGAATTATCTTTCCGTTTGGCGTCAAAAAGTGCTTTAACCATTTTGATAAAATAATTAGAGGACGTAGCTCAGAAGCACTCGAATCTTGATTCGGGTGCTTTTTTTATGAAAATAATCGTATAAAAAATCTATGTTCGGTAAGCAAAGTTTTGAATTTACGGATTTTCAATAATAGTAAATAAAAATGGCAGTCCAGAGCTGATGTTCAGCGTCTGGACTGCCATTTATTTTTTTGTGTAATTGGATTGCGAGTTCTAACGTTCTAAACGGTAACCACCGTGAAATACAGGACCCACATATTCATTAAACGCAAATCCATTACGAATGGCTGCGGAGACAAAATCTTTAGCCTTTGCAACAGCTTCATGAACCGTTAAGCCATTAGCTAGACCGCCTGTAATTGCTGCGGCAAAAGTACATCCAGCTCCATGATTGTGAGCGGGTTCGATTTTGGCTGTTTGGAATACAGTGTACTCAGAACCGTCGTAGAAGATATCAATCGCTTGATCACCGCCGAGTGCTTTGCCGCCTTTAACCACGACATTACGTGCACCGAGCTTATGAATCAGACGGGCAGCTTCTTTCATTTCCTCAAGGGTAGTAAGTTTGCCAAGACCTGAAAGAACACCTGCTTCAAACAAGTTTGGGGTGACCACAGTTGCTAGTGGTAGCAATAAGTCACGAATAGCCTCAGCGCTGTCAGGGTTCAAGACTTCATCTTCACCCTTGCACACCATAACTGGATCAATAACTACATTAGTCTGAAGATTTTCTTTGATCGCTTGCTCAGCAACGCGCACAATTTCAACACTTCCAAGCATACCTGTCTTCATGGCATTAACCGGGCCACCAGCGAAAATAGTTTTTAACTGCTCAGCAACAATGGAGGCATCAATTGGATAAACATTATGGTGCCAGCCGTTGTCCGGGTCCATAGTAACGATAGTGGTCAAGGCACTAAAGCCGTAGGTACCATACTCTTCAAATGTTTTTAGATCCGCTTGGATGCCTGCGCCACCACTGGAGTCGCTGCCTGCAATAGTTAGAGTTTTAATAATTTGAGTCATGGTTACGTCCCCTTTATATATGTCTGAATTCATAAACAACGCATTGCATTGATTATAACAAAAAATAGCACCTACGTCTTTCTAAAAGCAAGAGCAAGGTTGAAAATACCTTCCTCTAAAAATTCCCACCCTTAGTCCAGCTTCTCTGCGTTTGGGTCAGCAATGAAGAGCGGTCCATGATTATCTGTAAAGAACTTCATGAGGGTCTCCACTACTTCCGGCTGTGGGGATGTTTGAGCTTGATGTATTCCGATACTGCGGAATAAATAACCCCATTCTCCCTTATCGTAATAGGCAGCACCCTCGTCCTGATAGCCATTCGCGTCTGCTTGAAGCGTATATCTGACCGTTCTGGCTTCAGCTCCTGCAGTACCTAAAATATGCTGTTCGCTAAACTTAAGCGGATTATTAATGGTAAATCCCAACGCGTCAGCCCATTCGGCTTTTTCCGGGAAATAGGCTCCGATTGCAGTGATAGCACAGCCTATACAAGTCCAAGCCGTATCTGAATAGTTCATGTTTTGTTCCGGATGGTTCGGATCCTGAAAGGTAACTCCATAAGAACCGTTAGCGCCGACAACCGCGGTAGCCTGCCATCCGGCAGGAGCGAGTAGAAGATAACCTCCACCGATATCAGGGCGGTAGACCAGCGTTGCTTCTACTTGGTTTTTCATGTCTTGAGATAAAGCAAAGGTCATTTCAGGTATGGGGGGGATTTCTGTGTTTACATATTCGCTGCCACTATCAATATTTAGCTGCGCGAGCGTGGTATGCAGTGGAATGATGACCTGCCCATTATCGGGATCACTGCTAGGAAATTCGAGCATTTTTTGAGTGGAGCTGGGTTCGTTATCTGCTTCCTTATTAGTTTGTGCGTTGGTGGACGGGGGTGGAGTGGTGGGCGTTCCCCAGTCAAGCCCTTTATATCCAATCAGCAGTACTAGTACAATCACGACGCACGATATTGAAGTTAAGATCCAGCCATTTCTAACGCTTTTTCGTTTGGATTTCATATATGCTGTACCTCCTTTGATCTTACTTATATAGACCTAAGAATGGAGTGGAAAGTTTCTTACATAATCTTTATATTTCTGAAGTTCTTCATGATATGGCGGGATAGAGCGGGAGTCCGTTTCTTAAACCCTGCATATCAATATAGAAAGAATTTCAAACAAAGCGTGTAGGAGGGCGAGTATGGTTACGATTAGTTTATGTATGATAGTACGAAATGAAGAAAAAAGCTTGCACCGATGTTTATCTACCATTGCAAGTCTCGTAGATGAAATTGTTATCGTGGATACAGGCTCGACGGATAAAACGAAAGAGATTGCGTTGTCCTTCGGAGCTGTAATTTATGATTTCGAATGGATTGATAATTTTAGTGCCGCACGTAATTTTGCCTTTAGCAAAGCTACTCAGGAGTACATTTTGTGGCTGGATGCGGATGATTATATAAAGGAAGAGGATCAGATTCTTTTTAAAAAACTAAAAGAAATCCTGCCGGGACATATTCACAGTGTGAACATGCAATATAATCTGGCTTTTGACGAAGCGGGAAATGTCACAGCTAGTTTACGCCGCAACAGGCTGGTTCGGCGCAGCTGCAACTTTCAGTGGATCGGGCCTGTTCATGAGTATTTAGAGGTAAGTGGTCCTTCTTTTAGTAGTGATGTCTGCATCACACATGAGAAGGATAAGGAATACACAGATCGTAATTTGCAGATTTATCAAAAACGAGTTGCACAGGGTGAAGTGTTTTCGCCGAGAGACCAGTATTATTATGCAAATGAATTAAGAGATCATGCTATAAATGAGGAGGCTTGCAAATACTATGAGATTTTCTTAGCGGGTGGGCAGGGCTGGATTGAAGATAATTTCCAGGCTTGCCTAAAGCTTGCCGAATGCCGGGAACGGCTGGGGGATAAAGAAGGTGCTTTTGAAGCGTTATGTAAAACCTTGCAGTATGATAAACCACGTTCAGAGTTTTGTTGCCGACTGGGGGCACTTCTGCTGGAAAAAGGCCAGTTGCAACCAGCCGCATACTGGTATGAGCTAGCGATTCAGCTACCGCGGGATAACGATTCGATGGGGATGAAGAATGGAATCTTTTATACCTGGCTGCCGCATCTTCAATTGGCACTTTGTTATGATCGTCTCGGCCAACACGAGAAAGCGAATCATCACAATGAAACGGCGTTGAGTTTTTATCCATCCCATCCTAGTATGTTATATAATCGCACCTATTTCAAAAATCTGCTTGGCGATAAGTATGTAACGCTTCAGGCTTAATTTAGTAAAAGAGATGCCCCAGCCGTTCTGATTATGACTGCTGGGGCATTTATGTGTTTTTTGGAGCTTGCAAGATTACTGGCGGTGGGGAACCTTCCCGTGATCCCCGGCAAGCTTCGCAGATTCGATTAGATTTCCGCGTACGAAGTAGCTATCGGACTCAGCTGACCTTAAACGCTGCTTTATGCCACATTTGGAATTCTAACGGACCGCATAGTCGCTATTGACCTGAAACACACTCGATTTGGAGCAATATCACAGTAATAGTTGCACTGGAGTCCGAAACTGTGCTCAAAAGGCGATAAATGAGCAAATAGCGTCATCTGGGTCCGGAAGCAGGGGGACATGGTGGATGGTTACTGGATGTAAGAGTAAAGTCAGGGGTGTAAGATTCCCGGCAGAGTAGGCGTAAAGGTGTGGCGGATGATTACTGTGTGTAAGAGTAAGCTCGTAGGTGGATCATTATCAGCAGCGTAGGAGTAAAGGTAGACAGTAATTAATATGCAGAAGATATCCCAAAGAGGGTAACCCAGCATCCATGAACTAGATGCTGGGTTACCCTCTTTTAGTAAGCTGGATTGTATTGTTGTTCCTTTTTATAATCGTTTGGAGGGAGACCTACCTCTTGTTTGAAAAGCTTGGAGAAATAGGAGTAGTTGCTATAGCCAACTTTGTTCGCGACGGTATATACAGACATATTTGTGGTTTCCAATAGATGTTTTGCAGCCGCGATTCGGACGTGGATGACATAACTGCCTAATGAAACCCCAGTTTCTCGTTTGAATATCCTTGCCAGGTAATCAGGATTGAGATAGACAATTTCAGCCAAATCATTTCGGGTCAGGTCATCGCCGTAATGTGAATGAATGTATTGTTTGATTTCTTCTGCGACGGACTTAGGCTGGGCAGCAAAGTCACGATATTTCATGGCTGTAGTGACAAGGTATTTAAGATATTCTTCCATATCCTCGATTGAATCCAAAGAGTGCATAGATAATTTATCATTAGTTTTGCCAGAGTATAATTTGTGTGATCTTATCCCTTTCAGGTTGAGAAATGAATAGACTAGCTGTACTACATCTAAACGGAACAAGCTAAGGACAGAGGTCTCAAGTGTTCTATTGTTAAGCATGACCTTTAAATATTGTGTAACTTCTTCAAGAAAAGCAGTGAATTTATTCTGATTCAGCAGTTCTTCCAAATAGGCAAGATCCGGTGGTGTATAGCCCGGTTTATTTTGATGCAGATAAGCCTCCACCAAAAAGGTCTGATTTCTGCATCTCGTAATTTCTTCATCCATAGTCAGGGATTGTTTTAGAACATTCCCCACATTACTCAGTTTATCGTTTAAACCAATATTGCAGCAGACATCACATTTTAAATAAGGATTCGCCTTTTGAATAAAAGAAGCACATAATGCTTCAAGCAGTTGCGTATCTGGAGCCTGGTTCCATTTTAATATGGCGATCCAGTTATAATCTTTGTATTCCAGAATGCTTTCGATGGTAAAACAAGGGTGCTGAAACAATTCGTACAATACATTTAGCAGGGCAAAATCAAACAGATCCTTTTCTTCTTTTCCCATACTGCCATTGTAAGGGAATAAGTTAAATATCAAAGGCTGTAGGGTATCACTCATTTGATAGGAGAGGTTTTGTTCTTCAATGGCATGTGTGATGTCTGACAATTTAATCGGAAATGATGTACTGCCACTAACTAGCTTCCGCCAAAAATGCTCAAGAATCTTCGCCTGATTTTTTTGCCAAAAGTAACCGCCCTGAATGGCTTTTTCGTTTTTTTGCTGCTCTTTTGCTTGGGTAACCGCCTTATGGATGATCAACATCAGCTTGTCAAATTCAATGGGCTTAAGGAAATATTCAAAGCTCTGCAATTCGATTGCTTTCTGCGCATAGTTAAAATCTGCATAATTGGTAAGAAGAATAGTCTGAATACTATAATTTCCCTCGCGAATCCATGCTAGTAATTCCAGTCCGCTGCCCTGCGGCATTTCAATATCTGAAATCAGAATTTGAACAGAATGCTTTTCTATTATTTCACGTGCTTGAGCGACATTATTAGCCGTATAAACAGTATCAATGTGTAGTGATTCCCAATCAATTTTCTTTTGCAATGCGGCAATAACATAAAAGTCATCATCAACAAGCAGTACATTCATAGTTTGCTCTCCATTCATTTAGATTTATTAGGAAGCTTCGGAAGATATAAGATTACACTAGCGCCGCCGCCCTCCAAATTGGAGAAGGTAACGGTTGCTCTTTTTAAATATAGGTACTCTAGTCTTTTAAGCGTATTCATAATGCCGATTTGTGTACCTTTACTTTGATCCAAAGGCTCTCCAAGATTAAGTTTCTCTAACACCTGAGATGGAAAACCGGGACCGGTGTCGGTGAGCTGGATAACGAGCATTTCTTCTTCCTGATCCATCTGTAATCGTTGTACTGTAAGCCTGATCTCGGCTTCATGTTCGCGTGAAATCGCATATTTAATTGAATTTTCGATAAAGGTTTGCAGCACTAACGGTGGAATTTCCACACTGCCTGCCTGATCCTCTTGTTCGATGTAATAAATAAATGCGTCCTGATAACGTTGCTTTTGAATCTCCAAGTAGGTTCGGACATGCTCGATTTCATCCTCCAACCGGACAAAATTCTCGCCATTCTGAAAAATGTAACGGAAATACTTAGAGGTAGACAACGTCATATTTTCAATTTCTTTATACATATGAATTTGCGCCATGCTATAGATGCTAGTCAGACAGTTTAAGAAAAAGTGTGGTTTAATCTGTAGCTTCATATAGTCCAGCTGTATTCTTTGTTTCTCCAGTTCCTGCTCGTACATAGCGATTTTAAAGGTTTTGATTTGTTCAACCAAGCCTTTAAACTGAGTGTTTGCCTGTTCCAGCTCTATAATCTCACTGCTTCTGAAATCTGCGGGTTGCCCAGACTCATTAATGAAAGCAAGGTTATCGGAGAAGCTTTGAATCGGACCTAACACTCTTTTTTTGAAAAAGAGCAGAACAATGCATAACGTGGAGGTCACAATGAAGAACAATAACATAATAAGCAGCTGGGCAATCATGATTTTTTCGAATATGCCATATTTAATGACCATTTTGGTGCTGAAGGTGGTGTCTGAGAATGCACTGTTGATTGTTGTACGCGATTGCAAAAGATTAGAGAATCCCCCATTTTCCGTTATTAGCTTTCCGCTATTGGAGATCGGACTAGTTAAAGGCTGTTCATTCTCATCTACTAGAGAAACATAACCATTGGCGCCAAGATTAATTTGGCGTAGCGGCCGGATCAGATTATCTGCGGAGATCAGTCCAATTAAATAGCGATTGTAATAGGGCACGATATTAATCACATAATAATGGTTGTTTACTAGAATAGGCGTCCATTTGGAATAAAACTTCTCGTACATCTCCTTATCATCAATATAAGAAATAATCTTTTTTTTCAGCTCCCTGTAATCCGTATAGGTTACGCTGATCGGTGCGCAATTCAAAAAATAGGTCTCATTTTTCAAATAGTAGAAGAAGTTATACTCATGCCCGTAGTTTTTTTGCAGCTCGGTAAAGCGTTTGAACAGATTATCATTTGCCTTTAAGAACTCGATACTGTTGACCCCGTAAGTATTCATCGTTAGTAAGCTCTCATCGTTCCCAAGCGTCCAGCCCATATAGTGATTAATGTAGGCAAAATCATGATTAATACGATTGATGTAAAGCGCCGCAGTATCCTGCAAATTTCGAGTGGACTGCTGCTTAACGATGGAAATGGAAGCGATGCTGATTCCTAAATCCAGAATAAGGACTGTGAATGAAACCAACATCATGACTTTTATATAATGGCGAATGGGGTAGGTTTTGTGTTTCGCTGTTTTTTTGATCATAAAATCATTATAAAACCTCTGCGTGAAAAAAACATAAGAACTCGCTAGCGATTTCCCTCAAAGTCCGGATAGCACATACAGAAGTCGGGATACTGTTATTAAATCTCCCCAAGTAGAGCATTTAGCTTTTGCATTTTTTGTAAGCGAATTCAAAGGTCTGGATAACCGTCTTAATGTGTCCGGAATACGAAAAAATAAGAAGTTATTATAAAGCTATTCAGATGCATTTTGATAAATTGAAATGGGGGATTAAGAGATGAGTCAACACAGTAAGAAAAAAACTGCAAAGAAATGGACTGTGGGTCTGCTGGCGGCTGCGATGGTATTTGGAATTGCTGGCTGCGGCGGTAACAACGGGAATAATGCAGCGACAAATGAAACGAGCAGCTATAACAAAGAAGGTCTGCCGATTGTGAATGAGCCTGTAACACTTAAAGTGCTGACTGTCCGTTGGGGGAGTATGGGGGACACCTTTACGCAAAACCAATGGCTGAAGGATCTGGAGAAAAATACGAATGTCAAAATCGATTGGCAAGTGATGTCCTCCAATGATTGGGGTGAGCAGAAGTCGATTATGCTGGCGAGTGGCACGCTTCCGGATATCGTCTTGGGAAATCAAACCTTTGGGGATGCCGATATCGTAAATAATCTAAGCTTTTTCCGGCCGCTTGATGATTATATTGAGCAAAATATGCCTAATCTCAAAGCAGCTATGGAAGAAACCCCAGAAATGAAAAAAATCAGCACATTTCCTGACGGGAAAATCTACTCACTGCCAACAAGACTTCCTGCACGTCCAAAAAGCTCACGTCAGCCTGTGATTAACAAGACCTGGCTGGACAAATTGGGCTTGAAGGTGCCTGAAACGATTGATGAGCTTTATAACGTGCTCAAAGCTTTTAAAGAACAAGATCCGAATGGTAATGGAAAACAAGATGAGATTCCTTTTATTGAAATTGGTAATGACTTGATCAGTCCTTTCGGAATTGCCGATTTGAATAACAATAATATGATCATCAAGGACGGAAAAGCGATATATTTCCCTGTTTCAGAGGAGTTCAAAGAAGGTCTCAAATGGGAAAATAAATTGTATGCGGAAGGCTTGCTAGATAAAGAGGTATTCACTCAGGACGATACGATGAGATCGGCTAAGTTCCAGAATCCGGATGCTCCAATTGTAGGCTTTACGTACCAGTGGACTCCAGACGCCGTGTTTGGAAAATGGAGCGATCAATATGTGACGATTCCACCGATTGCCGGACCAGATGGTAAACGTTATACGATCGGAAATCCGATTGGGATGAATCTTAACCGTAATGAGCTGCTGATTACCACATCTTGCAAATATCCTGAGGTTGCTGCACGTTGGGCAGATCAGTTCTACACTGACGAAGCGAGCATTCAGAATTTCTGGGGTGCGATTGGAACGGTTATTAAGAAAAACGATGATAGCACTTATACATTGATGGATCCACCAGCTGGAACCAGCGCAGATGCTTGGTATTGGGATCAATCTCTACGTGATTTTGGACCGAAATATGTGAGCCCATCCTTTGAATCGAAAATCGTCCTGAACCCTGAAAGTGGAGATGGACTGAAGCTGCAACTGGATAAGCTGGGCAGTGAATATGTAACAACACCTTTCCCTAACGTAATGTACACTTCTGAGGAGTTCGAGGAGCTGCCAACCTTGACTACGGATATCGACAGCTATGTGAATACTATGCGGGCGCAATTTATTAGCAAAGGCGGAATTGACGAGGGCTGGGATGCTTATGTGAGCAAGCTTAATAAAATGGGACTTGAAAAGTTAGTTAAGATTCGCACGGATGCTTACACCCGTTATATGAACGTGAAATAACCTATTCGTCTTTCGAAAAAGGTGCTGCCCTACAGGATAGCTGTGGGGTAGCATTCTCTATTTTAAATAAGGAGGGGATGTCATGAAATCTGGTCCACTTCATTTCGGGCGGAAATTCGGACAAATCAAACAAAATTGGGGTCTCTATCTATTGCTTTTTCCTGCTGTAGTTCTGACGTTATTATTCGCGTACAAGCCAATGTACGGGGTGCTGATTGCCTTCAAGGATTATAGCCCTGCGTTGGGAATAGGGGGCAGCCCATGGGCTGGATTCAAATACTTCGAGAAATTCTTTCATTCCTATCAATTTTCATCAACGATTAAAAACACATTGATCATCAGTGTGTACAGTCTGATTACCTTTCCGATTCCAATTATACTGGCGTTGATGGTTAACCAGATGAGACCTAACCGGTTTAGACGTTTTTTCCAGACGGTGTCCTATATGCCGCACTTTATCTCCACGGTAGTAATGGTGGGTTTAATGATGATTTTGTTCTCACCTAGCACCGGACTGCTGGGCAATATATATAGTCTTTTTGGAAAAGAGGCTCCTGATCTGATTGGCTCCGCTGGATTATTCAGCAGTGTATATGTTTGGTCGGATGTGTGGCAGCATGTCGGCTGGGACAGCATTATCTTTATCGCTGCGCTCTCCGCAGTTGATCCTAGCTTGTACGAGGCGGCAACCGTAGACGGAGCAAGCCGGATGCATAAAATTCGTTATATCGATATTCCGATGCTGATGCCAACCGCGATAACCTTGCTTATTTTGCGGGTCGGTGGATTGCTTGGGGTTGGTTTTGAAAAAGTGTACCTAATGCAAAATGACTTGAACATCACTTCAAGTGAAATTCTTTCTACTTATGTCTACAAAATTGGCTTGCTCAGCAGTCAATACAGCTTTTCCTCGGCGATCAACCTATTCAACACCGTTATTAATTTTATTTTATTGATCATGGTCAATCAGATATCTAAAAAACTAAGCGAAAATAGCTTGTGGTAGAAGGGAGGAGAATTGAAATGGGAGGTTTAGAGACAGTTACTAAAGGGAATGTGGGGAAAATAAAGAAGAATCGTTCTTCGGATACTATAATGGAAATAGTGATGTATGTTATATCAGCACTTTTTCTAATTATCCTGATCTATCCGCTGTATTTTATCGTCATTGCTTCGTTCAGTGATCCTTCCGCGGTGGCGGGGGGGCAGGTTTGGTTATTTCCTAAAGGGTTCACCTTCGATGGTTACAAAGAGCTGCTGCGTCATGAAAATATTTGGATCGGTTACTGGAATACCATCATGTATACGGTGGTAGGGACGGCAATCGGTTTAATTGTAAATATTTCTGCGGCCTATGCGTTGTCCAGAAAGGATCTTGTGGGACGAAAATATCTTTCCCTGTTTTTCATCTTTACGATGTTTTTTAATGGGGGGTTAATTCCGACTTTTCTAACGATCCGTGATTTCCATCTGTACGATACATTTCTGGTGATGGTACTGCCTTTCTCCGTTGGTGTGTTTAACATAATCGTTGCCCGCACCTTTTTTCAGTCGAGTATTCCGGGAGATTTATGGGAAGCTGCACAGATCGATGGTTGTGGAAATCTTCGTTATTTTCTACAGATCGTTTTACCACTGTCGAAGGCGATTATTGCCGTGCTGGGTCTATGGATCGCCGTTGGTTACTGGAATTCATATTTTAATGCCTTGATCTATCTGAAAAATCCTAATATGTATCCTTTGCAGCTGATCCTGCGAAATATTTTGATTACCAATCAGATGCAGTCGGGGATGGGAACCGGGGAAGCTGCGCAAATCGCACTACGACTCGCCAATATGATGCGGTATTCTGTTATTATCGTGGCAACGGTTCCGATCATGTGCGTGTACCCTTTTGTACAAAAATACTTTAACCAAGGGGTAATGATCGGCGCAGTGAAGGAATAGTACATTCAGCTATTCTACTAACATTCGTAAGGGAGCAAGAACGTTATGAAAAAGCAACAAAAAAACAGGATATATAGAACAATCACCGTCATTCTTTTAGTGACAACGTTGCTTGCTAGCCTTACAGCTTGTAAAGGGGACAGTGGGATTAATTCTGTTGAACCTGAACCGGGTGAATTTAACAAAGAAGGATTGCCGATAGTGGATAAGCCGGTGACGCTGAAAGTACTCACTGTCCGGTGGGTAAGCATGGGAGATTCTTTTACCGAGAATCAATGGCTCAAGGACTTGGAGAAGAACACGAATGTCAAAATCGAGTGGCAGGTGATGTCCTCCAATGATTGGAGTGAACGGAAGTCTATTATGCTGGCCAGCGGCACACTTCCAGATATCATTTTAGGGAGTCAGACCTTCGGAGATGCGGATATCGTCAATAATTTAAGCTTATTTCGGCCGTTAGATGACTATATTGAGCACAACATGCCTAATCTCAAAGCAGCTATGGAAGAAACACCGGAAATGAAAAAAATCAGCACCTTTCCTGACGGGAAAATCTACTCGCTGCCTGCAAGATTACCCTCACGTCCTAAAAGCTCTCGTCAGCCTGTGATTAACAAAACCTGGCTGGACAAATTGGGTTTGAAGGTACCGGATACGATAGACGATCTTTATAACGTGCTAAAAGCATTCAAAGAACAAGATCCGAATGGAAACGGAAAACAGGATGAGATTCCTTTTATCGAATTAAGTAATGATCTAATCAGTCCCTTCGGAATCGCAGATTTGAATAATAACTTCATGGTGGTCAAGGACGGAAATGCGGTTTATTACCCGATTTCAGAGGAGTACAAAGAAGGGCTCAAATGGGAGAGCAAATTGTTTAAAGACGGATTACTTGATAAAGAGGTATTCACTCAAGACGAAACGATGAGATCGGCAAAGTTTCTAAATCCGGATGCCCCAATCGTAGGCTTCTCTTATCAGTGGACGCCAGACGCTATGTTTGGCAAATGGAGTGATCAATATGTGACCATTCCGCCAATTGCTGGACCAGACGGGAAGCGCTACACCGTTGGGAACCCGTATGGGATGAATCTGGAACGCAACGAGCTGTTGATCACCACATCCTGCAAGTATCCAGAAATTGCTGCACGCTGGGCGGATCAGTTCTATACCAATGAAGCCAGCATTCAGAATTTCTGGGGTGCCATTGGAACGGTGATTAAGAAAAATGACAACGGTACGTATACATTGATGGACCCTCCAACCGGCACCAGTGCGGATGCTTGGTATTGGGAACAGTCACTCCGGGATTTCGGGCCGAAATATGTGAGCCCAGCTTTTGAAAAGACCATCTTTCTAAATCCTAAAACCGGAGATGGACTGAAGCTACAACTCGATAAGCTGGGAAGTGACTACACAACACCACCTTTCCCTAACGTAATGTACACTGCAGAAGAGTTTCAGGAGCTGCCGACCTTGACCACCGATATTGACAGTTACGTCAATACAATGCGTGCTCAATTTATAATCTCAGGTGATATTGACGAGCAGTGGGATGATTATGTGAAGCAGCTGCGGGGGATGGGCCTCGAAAAGATGGTGAAAATTCGGACAGATGCTTTCAGCCGTTATATGGGTGTTGAATAAAAAGAAATGAGGTTTTTACTTGATGGGAAATACGATGAAAGAGCCAACCCCTTTGGCGACCCAATTAAAGCTGCGTTCTGAACCAGGCAGTAATGCTGATGCGATTATTCAGGGGGAGTGCTATCGGTTCACTGTCTTAACTCCGGAGCTTATCCGGATGGAATATAGTGAGGAAGGTTATTTCGAAGATCGGGCGTCACAGACCGTTGTGAATCGCAATTTTCCGGTTCCAGAGTTCCGCGTAATGGATCTGGGGAATAAACTTGAGTTGATTACGAAGCGCCTGCATTTAACTTATGACAAACAGCCTTTCTCCCGGCATGGTCTCAGTATTCGGGTGAGAAACGAAGCGGGTCATTTAATGAGTGTCTGGAATTATGGAGATACAGTCCAAGATTTGGGAGGGACAGCACGTACACTGGATAATGCAGATGGTGCCATTCCGCTGGAGCACGGACTACTCTCACGTGCCGGGTATACGTTAGTTGATGATAGCACCTCCCTAGTACTGGAAGAGGATGGACGGGTAGAGCTACGGGCGTTGGCTGGCCTCGATGTTTATTTTTTTGGATACGGTCATGATTATTTGCACTGCTTGAAGGATTTCTATCACCTTTGCGGTCGTACGCCCCTATTGCCACGTTATGCCCTTGGCAACTGGTGGAGCCGTTATTACCGATATTCAGAAGAAGAATACAAAGCGCTAATGGAGCGGTTTGAGCTCGAGCGAATTCCGTTTTCCGTCGCTGTTATAGATATGGATTGGCATCTCGTCGATATTGATCCGCAGTACGGCAGTGGTTGGACGGGTTATACCTGGAACCGGGAACTGTTTCCGGAGCCTCAAAGATTTTTGGCATGGCTGCATGAAAAAGGACTTCGAGTAACGCTCAACGTACATCCAGCAGACGGTGTACGGGCGTTTGAAGATCCTTATCTAGCCATTGCTGCGGAGATGGGTATGGACCCGGAAAAGGGTGATGCTGTAGAATTTGATATTACGGATCCGAATTTTTTGCGAGCATACTTTAAGTTTCTGCATCATCCGCTAGAGAATGAAGGTGTGGACTTCTGGTGGATTGATTGGCAGCAGGGTGGAGTGACTAAAGTACCGGGACTAGATCCGCTTTGGATGCTGAACCATTATCACTATCTGGATAGCGGCCGGCGAGGCAACCGGCAGATTACTTTCTCACGTTATGCAGGTCTTGGCAGCCATCGTTATCCTGTGGGCTTCTCTGGAGATACCATTGTCACTTGGGAGTCGCTGGATTTCCAGCCATACTTCACAGCCAACGCCGCTAACGTGGGATATGGTTGGTGGAGCCATGATATCGGGGGCCATATGAATGGTTATTTAGACGATGAGTTGGCAATGCGCTGGGTGCAATTCGGTGTGTTTTCGCCTATTCTGCGGTTACATAGTTCTGCTAGTGCCTTTAACAGCAAGGAGCCATGGCGATTCAATAAGATTGCGGAAGATGTGATGAAGGATTGCCTGCGTTTGCGGCATAGTTTACTTCCCTATCTGTACACGATGAATCGCTATGCCAGCCGCGATAGTCTTCCGCTAATCCGACCGATGTATTATCATCATGCGTTGTCGAATGAAGCCTATGAAGTGCCCAATGAATATTATTTCGGAACGGAACTTATTGCCTGTCCGATTACACAGCCGGTCAATCCAAAGGTAGGCGTTGCCGAATTTAAGGCTTGGTTACCAGAAGGGGTTTGGATAGATTTTTTTAACGGAAGAGTGTACGACGGTGGCAGAAAGCTTTCTCTCTATCGCAATCTAGAAAATATCCCTGTATTAGCTAAAGCAGGTGCTATTGTGCCCATGGCAGATCTGACGCAATATACGTCTTCAGTGGATAATCCGAGGCATATGGAGGTCCGTGTGTTTGCGGGAGAAAGGGGTCATTTTCATCTCTGGGAGGATGAGGGGGATACTGCGGAGGATCAGGATGATCAATGGTGCGATACAGAAATGATCCTGGAAATGGGGGATAAAGCCAGCTTCAAGATTCTCTCTGCTCAGGGAAATACAAAGGTTGTGCCTGAGCGGCGATCATGGAAGTTGTCCTTTGTCGGTTTTGCTGATACGAAGGTACAGGTATTCGCTGGCGGCACAGAAATCGAAGCAAACATAGACTATGATGAGGCAACACATACGCTTACGATCATGATCTCGGATCAAGCGGTAGAGCATTCCTTGGAGGTAACGTTCACAGATGCCCGGATTGCGGTGAATTCTGTAGATGATGAGGTGTTCAGCCTTCTGAACCGTGCGCAAATTCTTTTCCAATTGAAAGAACAAATTTACCATGTAGTCAAAGCAGCAGTAACGCCGATGGCGGCCCTGGCTTCTCTTGCCTCGTTGGATCTTGAACATACACTGTATGGAGCGTTATGCGAAATACTATCAGCAAGGCTTTAAGCACTATTTCTTTTAATTTAATAAAAAAGGAGGTTCTCTCTGTGCGCTGGCATAAAGAGAACCTCTTTTTATTAGAAATGAACAGCTGCTACTTAATTAGCAGGGTTTGAATGGCATGAGCCGGAATCATGTTCTCAGCCAGTTCGTCATGGAAGCGCAAGGTGAATGGAAGCTCTTGCTCTGTGCGGTTCATAACGATAACAGCAATAGTGCCATCAGGGTTGCGGAAAGCTGTTGTTTCAAGCTTATCTGTATATTTAGAGAAACCAATACGTTTAGCACCCGGACGAATATATTTACTGAAGTGCCCGATGTAATAGAAAGAGCTCTCAAAAGTAATTTCATCGTTTTTGGTATCTCCGATAATTGGAGCGTCGCAGTAATTTCCTACATGGTTAGGTCCACCTTGCTCATCCAAGACAATGTTCCAGTCTGTCCAGCTCGACATCCAGTTGTTCAGATTGCCGATGATATCATGTCCGTAACGTTCACCGGTGTTCCATGAGCCGAGATGAACGCCACCTTCTTGGCAGCCTTCGCTGAAGAACAGCTTTTTATCTGGGAAACGATCATGAACGGCAGAGAGGGCTTCGAAGTGATCACCGGAATACCAGTGGAAGCAGATTCCCCATATGTATTTGGATGCAACTTGATCTTCAAAAGCAACCTTAGCACGGTCATACACCCGTTCTTTATTATGATCCCAGATCATAACCTTTACATGGCCCAAGCCCGCTTGTTCCAGAGCAGGTCCCAAGTAGTCACGCACAAAATCCTTTTCTTCTTCGGCGGTATACAGGCAGGAATCCCATCTTTGTACAGCTTTGGCTTCATTCTGAACACTGACAGCCCAGATATCAATCCCTTCTGCAGCGTACGCCTCAATATATTTAACGAACATGTTAGCCCAAGCCTTACGATATTCAGGCTTAAGAGCTCCGCCTCCGTTCATTTGCCCGTTAGTCTTCATGAACGCTGGAGGACTCCATGGGGAAGAGAACAGACGGAAATCTTCACCTACTGCTGCGGCAGCATTTTTTATGAGGGGGATAACCGACTCGTGATCTCTGGAAATATCGAACGAACGTAGCTCCGCATCGCCTTCCTCTACATAAGCATAGTTGCCCAGTGAGAAGTCGCAGCTTTGGATATGTGAGCGGCAAAGGGTATATCCAATGCCGTGCTCAGGATGAAAATAAGCGTCGATGATTTCTTTTTGTTTAGCTGCACTAAGCTTAGCGATAGTAACGGCAGAGGACTCCGTAAGAGCTCCACCAAAGCCTTCAATTTCTTGATACTCCAGATCATCATAGATATTGATTAGCTCTGATTCGACTCCTGACGTATCGGGAAGGAAAATCAGAGGGTCCTTTTCTGTTAAACGATCCGTGGTTTCTTTAGCGGTTTGAATGACGCGAATAGTTTTACTCATAATGGTTGATAACCTCCTACATATGAATTCTGTCTTTATTATAGAAGGAGATTCACTGCACTTTGAAGAAACTATATGGCTAAGAACCTCAACAATCTGGTCATCGACTACTATAGAATGAGGAGCATATGCGATGGAAACAAACAGCGTTCAAATTAGTCTGTGTGGATTTATCCGCCATACTCAGCCTTTTCGGCAACTATATCGCAGTGGGTTGGATACCTATATCATCAGGCTGCAAGCAGAAGGGGAATGTGAAGTCCTTATCGATGGAGAAATGACTGCCGTAGTGCCGGGGGATCTATTGTTATTTAAGCCCTACGATATATATGATCTGAGAATCGGTGAAAAGAAAAGTCCTTTGGGACATAGTGTGGACTATTTTGTAATGTGTACAGGGGAATGGGTGGACCACTGGTGGAACCTGCGTGAGCGACCCAAAAAGGTTAGAATTGCGGATGATGGTAAGCTGCAAAGTATATGGCAACAGCTTGATCTGGAGAATAGAAGACTAGACGGGGGTAGCCCTGAAATACTTGAAGCACTATTTAAAGCTTTATGTTTGTTGTTAGATCGGGCTATGGAAGAGGCACCTGCATCATCTTCGGCTTCGCTTCTACACGGACTTAAAATGAAGAGTTATGTGGAGGAGCATGCTACTTCAGAGATCAGACTAAAGGACGTAGCTGCTCATGCTGGAATTAGTGTGACAAGGGCCGTACATTTATTCAAGATCCAATTCGGTTATTCTATTATGCAATATGCGGGGCAAATCCGGCTTGCGATGGCACTGAGATTAATGGACAATACCAATTACACCTTAGAGCGTATAGCAGAGGAGACGGGGTTTGGAAGTTACACCTATTTTCACAGGGTGTTTCGGGAGCGTTATGGTGTCTCGCCAGGTATCTATCGAAAGAGAGAGTAGAAGGTTTATCAGTAAAAAGAAGCTGCCCCATAAATCACAGAGTAGGACTTCGGGGCAACTCTCGATTAGACGTTAATTATAGTAAGGCCAGCCAGCAGAATCCCATTCGAGATCACTGATTAACAATTTGGGTGCGCCATTCTCAGCGACACTGTAAGCATGGCGGACGATAACGTTGGTTCCGTATATATCCTGTCCACCAGGACCCGCCCAAAAACTGTTGCCGCTATCGATGACCGTAGCCCCGCCATTTTTCATATCGGTACCGTCCTTCGCATAGAAAGGCCCCAGTACGCTGGTTGAGCGTCCCACTGCAATTTTATAGGTGCTGTTTACGCCTGAGCAGCATTGGCCAATGGATACGAATAGATAATAATATCCGGTGTTTGGATTGTAAACCATGCTGGAGCCTTCGATCCCCCCGGATTTAGTCGCAATGCGATACGAGTTGCCCGTTGGCTTCATGGTTGTTTTGTTGATGGAGGTAATGTAAATCCCGTTGCTCCAGGAACCGAAGGTCATCCATAGGTTTCCGTTAGCATCTGCCGTAATGTTAGGATCAATGGCGTTATAATTGGAGGCGTCATTAGACGAGATAACGACACCTTGGTCCGTCCATTTTCCCCCGGAGATCGATTTAGTAGTTACTAAACCAATAGCAGACACTCTTGAGCCGAATGTGGAGATAGAATAATAGAGGTAATAGGTACCGTTATAGTAGAAAATTTCTGGGGCCCATACATCTAGCCCTTCTTGATTGGGAACGTAAGAGCTCCACCAGGAGGGTTTCGAGGTATAAATCGGGAGGGAGCGAATATAGTTAGTTCCATCGTTTGAGAACATCACTTGGAGACCTGATCCCGTGCTGAATACCCAATGTGTGTTCCCCTCTTTGATATATGAAGGGTCGTGTACGTTGGTATCTCCAGTCAGATTCCAGGTTGCTGCATAAGCTTGCGATCCTCCTGAGAAAACAGTTGTAAAAAGCATTAAAAAAGACAACAATAACAACCGATAACCTTGCCTACCTTTTTTCGCCATATTCCTTCTCCTTTTAGTTTAGATTTCCCTAAAGTGTTTCATTATTTTGCAATTGATAACGCTTACATAATATCTTGTATTATTTCTCTAGTCAATGATTCTTTTGGATCAATAAAAAAGCAAATCTCAGCCATTGGAGACTTGCTTTTTTATATTTTTATAATAAATCTGTGATCGCTTGTTCAAATAATCTGACACTATTTTCCCAAGTCCATTTGCGCGAATATCTTTCCCCCTGCTCCGCTAATTTAGTTCTTAAGTTGGGATCACGTATTAAGCGGATGACATCTTCACCGAGCCGGTTCTCATATCGATAAGAGAGCAAACAGTTTTTCTTGTGATGGGCGTATTCCATATTCCCACCCGAATATACACAGACTAACGCTGCTCCACAACGCATGGCCTCAAGTCCCGGTAAAGAACCTGTATCAAAAATACTTGAGCTAACAAAAATATCCGCACCGTTATAGTGATAGCAGAGCTCCTCATCATTTGCTGGCGTAAAGAACCGATATTTGCCAGTAGCTTTCATTCTTTGGAGAATTTCTGAGGTGTTGAACTCGTCAGGCGGACTGATGAAGTTAATATTTACATCGGGATATTGGCTTTTTACGTAATCCAGCTGTTCTATAAGGTAATCTTGCTCGCGGTGCCAGGAGAAACCGCGTTCTGTTTTTCTTAATATAGCTGTTATGTTTAAAGGCTCTTGAAGACTGTGACGGATATTCATATTTTTAAAAGAGGAGCTAATGCCAATGGGCACGATACTGCCGGTGATGCCATGATTTAAAAAGATCAGCTCCTGCTGCCAACGTGATAAAACGATTAGATGCTCAGTGATGTGATAGGAGGGGAAGGAGCGTCCGTTATCCGGTAAAAAAGGAGGCTCATAACATAAAGATAAACGTACATGAACCCCTTTTCCTTGTTTGCTTGCTGCTTGGGCGATGGGGACAGTTGTATAATAATTAGAAACTATGACGTCTCCGGGAGGAAAGTCATGCTCGTGAATATTCATATGTGAGGAGCGGATTACGTTTGCGCGCACATCATAAGAAATAGCGCCATCCACAGGCAAGAGGAGGTTGACCTGATGGCCCAAATCTGTCAGCCCATTGGTGAGCTCTACCAGCATACGTTGTGCTCCGCCATGAGATAAGGTCAGAATAGGGAATGTGAATCTCATTGATAATCCCGTCCCTTCCAAGTTAGAGCTGTAATAGTGAAACAATATGATTCAATCGTTATGTTTCTTATTTTATTCAGCTCCTATAGAAAAGTACCATTTAACAAGTTTACAAACAAAAGCAGAAGGAAGAGGGATTAGTATGAGTGAAATCATTATCGAATGTATGAGAAGGCTCGATCAATCCTTGGGGTATGTGGAGCAAGCTGTAAATAAGCTATCGATCGAAGAGATATGGTTTCGTCCAAAGTCAAAAATGAATGCCATTGGTAACCTATGCCTGCATATTGCGGGCAGCGAATATCAGCATCTGGTCAGCGGAATCGGCAATAAGCCAATAGAAAGAGATAGACCTAATGAATTTTTGACCAGAGGCGGTTATTCATCACAGGAATTATTGCAGTATATGCTGAAGGTCAGGGAAGAAAGCCGTGCGGTGGTGGGCAATTTGACGAAGGCTGATCTAGAACGGGAGGTCACCATTAGTTTCCCTGAGGGGGCTGGAATGGAGAATTATACTTGGAGTATTCAAAAGATTATGATCGGAGCGGTAGAACATTATTCCTATCATACAGGTCAAATCGTATATGCCTCCAAATTGCTGCAGGCAGAGGATGATCATCTGCTCAATAACTGGAAACACTATTTTTGAGCATAGATAAAGCTGGGATAGATGCGCAGCTGCTGCTAACACCTATCCTCAGAAGTGGGTTTTTATTGTGTTATAGGAGCAAGCTTCTTCAGTAAAGCAACGGTATCATTAACCTCCAGATCCTTGATATCTTCTAATGACACATCGATCATTGGCTTATATTCTTGGAGTTTGCGCAGGAAAGCTTCGGTATGGAATAATCCGCTGCCTGCTTTTCCGTGGTATGCTTTTTCACCATCTTGATAGATATCTTTTAAATGCGCCAGAATGATACGGTCGCCGAATAATCTGAAGGAATCATCGACAATTTGATCCTGCAAATGCGCAGCCGTGCCAATAAAATTACAAGGGTCCAATACAACACCTATACAGCTTGATGGGACTTCATCTAAGATGCGGCGCATCTTGTCTGGTGTAGAAAGTGTATGTGTGCAGACCCCCTCTAGTCCTAGAAAAACGCCCCATTTTTCAGCTTCCTCTGCAAGTTCTTCTATAGTTGCCCTTAACGTATCCCAGCCGATAGCTTCGTAATGGACCGGATCTTGTGCTTGAAAAGTAGTCAGCGCACCGGTCTCTGTTGCCACCATAGGTGCGCCGAATTGGCGGGCATAACGAAGATGCTCTTTAAAACGATTGATCTCAGCTCTCCGGATGACAGGATCCGGATGAACAGGGTTGATGTAACAGCCCAAAACACCGATACGTATTCCTGCTTTATCAAATTGTTCGCCAATATAGCTGGCAAGACCTGGACTTAGTTTACCGGTAGAAGTGTCGATGTCCTGAATGGCTTTGGATAATGCAAGCTGAACAAAATCGATATCATAATTCTGAAGGGTTGCAGTTAACGACTTGAGCGGCAGGCAGCCAAATGTGTGGGCTAGAGTTCCGTATCTGATGGGTAACCTCTCCTTTAATAGAGTAAGTATGAGTAATAACCTTCATAATAGTAACGCTTTCATAAGGATGCAAGTGATTTATCATTATCGCCGGTCAGGAAATTGATGATTTCAGTGTTGACTCTATCCGGTTGCTCATGATTAATGCCGTGTCCCGCACGGGGGATGACTTGGTAATGAAACTTTCCGTCCTCTAAAATATCTATGAAATCCTTTGATTGTTTTAATGCGTGTTCTCCTACTAAAAAATAGAGCTTATCTCTGACGGCAACTGCGGCGTTTCTATCGTATTTTTGAAGCTTATGAACAAACATAGCTTGTTGATTATGAGTGCGCATTAAAAGGATTAGATGAGCAGCTACTTCTGGGTGATTGTCAAATAAAGGGGAGTCAGGCGCACTTAACTTCTTCAGCACTTTCAGTAAATTGCGATCCGTGGGAACCAGAATCTCTGGGAACATCATCATTAGCGTTTGCAGCATGGCTTTGATTGGTGTGGTGACCATTCCGCCTTCCAAACAAATCACACGGTTCACTTTGTCCGGTTGCTTGGTCGCATAATTAAAAGCAATATAGGCGCCATTTGACACCCCTGCAATATTAAAGACGTCTATGCTCAGATGTTTGGCTATTTCATTAATCCATTCCACCTGCTCAAACTTTTGTTTATTAAAGTACGCATTAGGAATGCTTTTTCCGGGTCCGCCCAGAGTATCAATAGCGATGCAGTAAAAATGCCGCGATAATTCCTCGATGTTAAGGAGCCACATGACCGCCGAGTTATCACCAACGCCATGAAATAGAAATAAGGGGGGATTACTCTTTTGCCCGGTAAGGATACAATGCGTCAGCCCATATGTGGTTGGGAGATCGAGTTCTTCAAGAGGAATAGGCCACTGATCAACTAGCTGTTGGTAGGACTGCCACACTTGTTCTTTCGCCTTGGCATTCTTAAAGCTATTTACCATCACAAACCTCCTTAGTGAAAAATACAACATCTGT
Organism: Paenibacillus sp. FSL F4-0122; assembly: GCF_038002845.1. Taxonomy (NCBI): domain Bacteria; kingdom Bacillati; phylum Bacillota; class Bacilli; order Caryophanales; family Paenibacillaceae; genus Paenibacillus; species Paenibacillus sp. FSL F4-0122. Next base: position 6,747,852 of record NZ_JBBODI010000001.1, on the reverse strand, counting down.
ATCTTTTTCCAATAAGTATACTACGAGAGTGCGGAAGGAGGGGCGAGAAATAGAAACATTCCTGTGAAAAGAGGGGGAGCAGAAGGTGATTAGAGGGCGAGTAGATGGTGATTAGATTAGATTAGATTAGATTAGATAGATTAGATAGATTAGTTTAGATACCTGTTGCTTGATCACCTAGTAGTCACAAGGAGCCAGATAAGTGTATTTGGTACAACTAAATTGCTACTTTACTCTCACTTCGGTGATATAGATGTACTTTGTACAACTATATCTCTCGTAATTAGCTGATTTAGCTAAATTGGGCGAATTTAATTGCACAAAGTACACTTAATACATTAGGCGTGAGCATTGAAGTACATTTTAGTTGTAGATTGTGCAATTAAATAATGCATGCCGGTCTTGTTTGCGGTAAATTTTTGATAGGGAAGTTATTAATAACGTTCTAGGGGGGGATTATTATGCTTGTTGAGCTAAAGGAAGCTAGCATTTCAGATGGACGCGATATTTTTGAGATGATTGTGGAGATAGGTCCGGGGGAAAATGGATTCGTCAACAATGGATTTGATCTGGCTTTCAGTCAATTTCCTGATTTCATCCGGGAGAGGATAGCACTTTCACAAGGTGATAATCTTCCACCACAGTATGTAGCACAGACCAACTACTGGCTACTGATTGACTCCTATCCCGTTGGTGTCGGAAAATTAAGACATTCCTTAAATGATCAATTGAGGAAGTCAGGTGGACACATTGGCTATAGTATCAGACCCAGTGAGAGAGGAAAAGGTTATGGTACGATTTTTTTGGCAGAGCTGTTAAAAAAAGCTGCGGACATGGGGATTGATAAGGTCATGCTGACTTGTGAGCCGGACAATATATCTTCGAGAAAGGTTATTGAAGCGAACAAAGGAAAACTACATGGCATTAAGGATGAAAAATGTAACTACTGGATCACCCTTTAAGCTGGTTTGAAAAATAGTGGAGGAGTTGCCAAGAGGCAGCTCTTTTTTGTTATTCACGAGGTTATTGTAGTTCATCCAATGTAGATTCGTCTAAAATGTGAAAATAATTTAAATTTTGGTTGAAAGCGCTCTATTCAAACACAAACAAATAGTTTAAAATCAAAACAAACAAAAATAAACAAAAAAACAAACATTCAAAAACGGAGGTATTCACAAATGGTACAAAACTTATGGGATTCATCTCGGGAAACGAAATTAAACGGGGGATTGGATGCATTAGTGTTCCGCTCTAATCTGCTGGGCGAAGATCGCAGAGTCTGTAACTTTGGCGGAGGGAATACCTCCAGCAAAACGATAGAATTGGATTTTCGCGGGCGTGAGGTAGAAGTAATGTGGGTGAAGGGCAGTGGTTCTGACCTTGCTACAATGAAAGCAGGCAATTTTACCGGACTAAGGCTTCAGGATATTGCCCCGTTATTTGAACGTGATGAAATGCCAGATGAAGAGATGGTAGCTTATCTCGCAAATTGTATGATTGACCCTAAACATCCTCGTGCTTCCATCGAGACGTTGCTGCATGCGTTTTTACCTTTCAAACATGTGGATCATACGCATCCAGATGCCATTATCAGCTTATGCTGTGCGCATAACGGTAAGGAAATTGCCCGTGAGATTTATGGGGATCGTTTCGTATGGGTGCCTTACATCCGTCCAGGCTTTACTTTATCCAAAATGATTGCCGAAGGTGTGCTCGCAAACCCGAAAGCTGAATTAGTGCTGATGGAGAAACACGGTCTTGTGACTTGGGGGGATACACCTGAATCTTGTTATGCCAAAACAATCTCCATAATTAACGAAGCGGAAAGTTATATTGAAGAAAGATTTGAAGATCAGAACCTATTTGGCGGCCGCAAATCAGAAGCACTTCCAGAAGCAGAGCGACGGGCTGTAGCGGCCGCAGTGATGCCACTGATCAGAGGCGCAGTCAGCGATGAGCGTAAAATGATTTTGACCTTCGACGATGCGGAGGATGTGCTGCGTTTCGTAGGAGGGGCTGACTCGGAGAAGTTATCTGATGTAGGCGCAGCTTGTCCGGATCATTTGGTACATACCAAAATGAAGCCGCTTTTTGTTGCGTGGGAGCCAAACACCAATGATATCAATGGCTTGAAGGCGAAGCTGAGCGAAGCGATTAGCGCTTATAAGGAGCAGTACAAAGCATACTTCGACCGTAATAAACATGAGGGCGATGTAATGTTCGAGGCTGCACCACGTGTGATCCTGATTCCTGGCGTGGGCATGATCAACACAGGTAAAAGCTGGAGCAATTCTAAGATCAGCGGAGCCTTGTATCACCGGGCGATTGCTGTTATGCGCGGAGCTACTGCACTGGGAGATTTCGTCTCTCTTAGTGAGAATGAATCGTACAATGTGGAATATTGGCCCTTGGAATTATATAAATTATCACTGGCTCCGGCAGAAGCGGAGTTCTCCCGTAAAGTTGCCTTTATTACAGGTGGTGCCGGAGGAATTGGGAGTGAGACGGCTCGTCGTTTAGTATCAGAAGGAGCGCATGTTGTATTGGCAGACCTCAATCTGGAAGGTGCACAAAAAGTAGCGGAAGAGATTAACGCTAAGTATGGTGAAAATCGTGCATTCGCCGTTAAAATGGACGTAACTCAGGAAGAGCAAGTAACCGCAGCATATGCGGAGACAGCACTTTTTTATGGCGGGGTCGACATTATCGTTAATAATGCTGGGCTTGCAACCTCCAGTCCGTTTGATGAGACTTCATTAAAAGAGTGGAACTTGAATATTTCTGTACTGGGCACAGGATATTTCCTCGTTGCACGCGAAGCTTTTAAAGTGATGAAGGAGCAAAAAATCGGTGGCAGCATGGTGTTCATCGGCTCCAAAAATTCTATTTTTGCAGGAAAAAGCGTTTCGGCTTACAGTTCTGCCAAGGCGCTCGAAGCCCATCTGGCCCGCTGTATAGCAGCTGAAGGCGGAGAGTTTGGCATCCGTGCCAATACGATTCTGCCCGATGCAATTTTACAGGGATCAGCCATCTGGAATTCGAACTGGCGTAATGAACGGGCGGCTGCTTACGGGATTGAGCCGGATCAATTAGAGGAGCATTACCGTAAACGCACGACGCTGCTAGTTAATATTTATCCGCGTGATATTGCCGAAGGCGTTGCTTTTTTTGCTTCTTCCAAGTCAGAGAAAACTACGGGTTGTATGCTGACAATCGACGGTGGAGTGCCAGCAGCTTTTACTAGATAAGAGGTAGCTTGAATATAGATAGGGATAACGGAGGAAAATCATGCTGATTGCAGACAGATATGAACGAATCGTAGAACTAGTGAATGAACGCGGCAGCATCCGTGTCTCAGAATTGAGTACATTATGCCAAGTGACGGAAGAAACCATTCGCCGCGATCTGGATCGATTGGAAAAAGCGGGGCGGTTGCTGCGTTCGCATGGCGGAGCAGTTAGCCTGCGTGACCGGCAACCGGAGACCCCTTATGCCGAACGAGAAATCATGAATGCAGCGGAGAAACAGCGGATTGCCCGTGAGGCGGTAATGATGATTAAGCCGGGCGATCGAATTCTGCTGGATGCCAGTACAACGGCTTGGTATATGGCTTCGCATTTGCCGGATATGCCGCTTACTGTGTTGACCAATTCTACTAGAGTGGCAGCAGAGTTAAGCGGGAAGGAGCGGATCGAGGTCTTTTCTACAGGCGGACAGCTGAGCCGCAGATCAATGTCCTATGTTGGTCATTTAGCAGAACGTTCGCTTGAATTGTATCACGTGGATAAGATGTTTTTTTCCTGCAAAGGATTTCATCTCGAACGTGGCGCTAGTGAATCAAATGAGCTGCAAGCTATGGTGAAACGAAAGATGATTTCTATAGCGGAGCAAGTGATCTTATTATGTGATTCCAGTAAATTTGGAATACAAGCGTTCACACATTTTGCGGCACCTAGTGATGTGGATGTCCTAATAACGGATTACAGCCCTGTTGAAGAACAAATGAAGCAGTTGCAGAAGCTGAACATCGCAATAACGACAGTGTAGTAAATAGTTGTGCAGGAGGTGAAGGCATGAAGGTATCGATGTTTATAACTTGCGTCAGCGATGCCGTGTTCCCGAAGGTCGGGGAAGCCATGGCTCGTCTGCTAGCCAGGTATGGCGTACAGCTGGAGTTCCCGGAGGTGCAGACTTGCTGCGGACAGCCTGCGTACAACAGTGGATATTGGAATGAAGCGCGGCAAGCTGCACTTACGATTCTACAGGCTTTTGATGACAGTGATTTTGTCATTGCACCTTCCGGATCCTGTACGGGGATGCTTCATCATTACCCTAAGCTGTTTCAGGATGATCCGGTTAATCTGGTCAAGGCGCAGAATTTGCAACGCAAATCCTATGAATTTAGCCAGTTTATGGTGCAGGTACTTGGCGTAACTGATCTAGGAGCAGTCTTTCCGCATAAGGTTACCTATCATCCTTCCTGTCATGGCACAAGGATTCTAGGGATTCGTGACGAACCTATGCAGCTTATGCAAAATGTGAAGGCGATGGAGCTGGTGCCACTGCCTTTTGCTGAGGACTGCTGTGGGTTCGGTGGAACCTTTGCCGTGAAAATGTCTGATATCTCCGGGGCGATGGTCACTGAGAAATCAGATCATGTGCTGGAGACGGAAGCAGAAATCCTAACGGGTCTGGATATGGGTTGTCTGATGAATATTGCCGGGAATCTGCGTTACCGCCGCGAACCCGTTCGAGTTATGCATTTAGCAGAACTGCTGTATGAGGGGGTGACTGATAAATGAGCCAAGCTACCACCAATCCCAAGGCGGGTTCAGAGAATGGAAAGCCAGCTACAGTAAAAGAACGTGCAGACTTGGCGCTGAATAATGACTTTTTACGCAAGGCTGTTCGTTTTACCACGGAGAGACTGCGTGATGGAAAACAAAAAGCAGCTAACGATCATGGCCACTGGGAAGAGTGGCGTGAACGTGGGCGGCAAATCCGTCTACACACGATCGCCCATCTTGATTACTATCTGAATCTTTTTGCAGACAAGGCAAGAGCAAACGGCACACATATTCATTTTGCAGCAACGGGTGAAGAGGCTGTGAAGATTGCCCTTGAAATCGCGCAGCGAAAACAGGCAGCTTCTGTGGTCAAATCCAAATCAATGGTTACAGAGGAGCTGCATTTAAATAAGGCGCTGGAATCCATTGGTGTGGAGACCATAGAGACGGATCTGGGGGAGTATATTATCCAGCTTGCCGGGGAAACCCCGTCACATATCATTATTCCGGCGATTCATAAGAACCGCTACCAGATTGCCGAGCTGTTGTCCAAAGAGGCAGGAGAGGAGATTTTGCCCGAAACTACTATCCTTGCTGGATTTGTAAGGCGTAAGCTGAGAGAGAAGTTCCTTGATGCGGATATCGGAATGACTGGCTGTAACTTTGCTATTGCAGAGACGGGTTCGATGGTGCTGTTCGAGAATGAAGGAAACGCTCGTATGGTCACCACTTTACCGAAAACGCAAATTACCCTGATGGGGATGGAGCGGATTATTCCTTCGTGGAGTGATCTTGAAGTGATGGCTACATTATTGCCTCGTTCGGCAACAGGGCAGAAGTTAACGGTATATATGTCGGGTATTTCTGGTCCCCGCAGGGATAATGACGGTGATGGGCCGGAAGAGCAGCATATTATTATTCTTGATAATGGTCGATCTGAGCAGCTAGGCGATCCTGAGTTTCAGGAGCTGCTGAACTGCATCCGCTGTGGAGCTTGTCTGAATGCTTGTCCTGTCTACCGTCATATTGGCGGTCATGCATATGGAGGAACGTATAGCGGACCTATAGGAGCGGTGTTGACCCCGGCGCTGAATAAAAATGTAGATCAATGGGATGACATCGCCTCAGCCTCTAGCCTGTGCGGAGCATGTTATGAAGCCTGTCCGGTCAAAATCCCTCTGCATGATATGCTCATCTATTTACGGCGGCGGAAGGTAGAACGTGGTTATGGGGATAAGGCAGAAGGTCTCGGCATGAAGGGTTTTGGGGCGATTATGGCGAAGTCACAGCGATTTAGTAATATGATGAAGGTAGGTAGAATCGGGCAAAAGCTGCTCGTGCGAGACGGAGGAATTCCGTCGAAACTGGGGCCGCTGAAAGGCTGGAACAATTATCGGATCGCCCCGAAGCTGGCAGATCAATCCTTCCGTGAGAGCTGGAAGGGGCTGCAACAGGAGCTAGATAAGAACAGTCGCGAAATGGACCCTGTGATACAGAAGCGAATGGAAGATTTACTAGCGAAGCGGAAGCGGGAAGAGCTGGAAGGAGGGGCCGGGCATGACTGAAGAGACGCACAGTAACTGGTTGGAACGTATGGAGCAGGATTCACGTGAACAGCAGCAGGCATTCATGAATGATATCGCTCGCCGCCTGAAGCGGCCGAGAATTACTGAAGCTCCTGCACATCCTTTTCGCGGCGCACCGCAGTACTGGCAGCAATTCCAGTGGAGTCCGGAGGAAAGGATTGAACAATTTACGGCGAATTTTCAAAGCGCCGGTGGTCATGTATTTCGTGTGCAGGATATGGATGAAGCCAAGGCTTTCATCGTCAGCAAAGTCAATGAGATGCTCGCACGGTATATTCTCCGGCAAAATGTCACCGAGCTAGCAGTACTTCGACTAGAGGAGGAACTCACAGATACACGGGTCACTGTCTGGAATACAGATGATCAGGAGGCATGGAAAGCTAGGGCGGCCGAGGCTGATATTGGAATTGTGATTGCGGATTATGCAGTTGCCTATACAGGCTCCATTACTGTGCTTTCCTCTGAGGATAAAGGCCGTTCAGTCAGCTTATTGCCTACCGCATTAATTGCCATCGTTCCATTGGAGCGGCTGAAGACTCGTCTCGGTGAGGTGCTTATTGATTTTGATGAAGCTGGGCCATCGGGGCTTCCGGCGGGCATCCATTTTATCTCCGGACCTAGCCGTTCAGCGGATATTGAGAATGATCTGACGATAGGCGTGCATGGTCCAGGAATCGTATTCGCTTTGCTAGTAGGCTGATAGGAGATAAGGAGTGTTGTATAGGGATGAATACACAAGCTCATAATCAAATTCAGAATCATATTGCTGTTGATATCGGAGCCTCTAGTGGGAGAGTGGTCTGTGGAACCTTGCAGCAGCCGGGAGGAACCCTGTCTATAGAAGAAATTCATCGCTTCAGTAATGGATTCGCTGAACAAAATGGTAATCTATATTGGAATATAGATTATTTAGTTGCTGAAATCGTCAAGGGCTTACAGCAGGCCAAGGCTAGAGGGATCGAGCGCTGCACCGTGGGCATCGATACTTGGGGTGTCGATTATGTACTTCTCGATCAGGAGGGGGCGCGGATCCATGAGGTTTTTTCTTATCGTGACTCCCGAACGGATGGAGCGATAGAGAGGCTGCATCGTAACATCTCAACTGAAAGCGTTTACGAAAAAGTGGGGATACAATATCTCCCGATAAATACGTTGTATCAGCTGTTTGTGCATGATCAGGCGGAGCTGGAAGCAGCACATTCCATCCTGCTGGTCCCTGATTATCTTTATTATCGGCTTACGGGTCGCAAGATTAGTGAAGTGACGATAGGTTCCACCTCTGGGATGCTGAATCTTCACACTCGTGATTACGATGAGGATCTTCTGTCGGTGCTTGGTCTTTCAAAAGAGCAATTCCCTCCCTTAACAGAACCTGGGGAACCCGTTGGGAGGTTGACGGAGGACTTGGCGGCTCGCGGTGATCTTCCAGATTGCGAGTTCATAGCAGTAGCCTCTCATGATACAGCATCAGCTGTATTAGGGGTTCCGGCAAACAGCGAGAAATGGGGATTTCTCAGTAGTGGTACTTGGTCACTCATCGGGGTGGAACGGGGTTCAGCCATCACAAGTCCAGAGGCAATGTTACGCAACTATACGAATGAATGGGGAGCCTACGGCTCATTCCGGTTTCTTAAGAATATTATGGGCATGTGGTTGATTCAAAAGGTTCGTGAGGAGTACGGCGGACAATACAGCTTCGGTGAGCTGGTAGAGCTGGCAGCACAAGAAATCCCTTTTAGATCGATCATTTATTGCAATGATGAACGATTCATGAATCCACAGAGCATGATTGACGAGATCCGCAGCTATTGTGTGGAAGCAGGACAGTTGGTTCCTCAAACGCCTGGGGAAATGGCTCGATGTGTATTTGATAGTCTTGCTTTATCTTATTATTTCTACATTCAGGATCTCCAGCAATTGACGGGTGACAACTTAGAGAGGCTGCATATCGTTGGCGGAGGTGCGAATAACGGTCTGTTGTGCCAGATTACGGCAGATCTGCTGGAGATGGAAATTCACGCCGGACCAACGGAATCTACGGCTTTAGGCAATCTGGTGGTGCAGATGATCAGCACGGGTGCTGTAAATGATCTTCAAGAGGCGAGAGAAATTATAAGTCGTTCATTCCAAGTTACATCTTATATACCGAAGGGGATGGACCCCACGACCAAAAAGGCGGCTTTGGCACAGTTCGCCCGGCTGCAGGCCGTTAATTAGTAGCTAAGTTAAGAGGCACGCGAGCCAAAGAGAGGCAAAAGTGCCTCACCTAAAACACACTAAGCTAAAAATCAGGAGGCTCAATCATGGAGCAGAGTAAAGAGAGCTTACAGAGCATTCAGAACAGCTACAATGAAGCGAAAAAGCTTTACGCACAGCATGGGATCGACGTAGATAAGGTGTTGCAGCAGCTAGCGGAAATTAAGATTTCTTTGCATTGTTGGCAAGGTGATGATGTGAAGGGATTTTTGAATAAGGAAAAAGAACTGAGCGGCGGGATCGCAGTCACTGGAAGTTACCCGGGGAGGGCCGGGAATCCGGAGGAGCTGCGCCGTGATTTGGAACAGGCCCTTGCACTCATCCCAGGCCAACATAAAATAAATTTACATGCTATTTATGCGGATACAGAAGAGACTGTAGATCTCGATGCTTTAGAGCCTAAGCATTTTGAGCGATGGGTGAGCTGGGCCAAAGAGCGGGGACTCGGATTGGATTTCAATCCTACCTGTTTTTCTCATGAAAAAGCAAACGATGGCTTCACACTGAGCCACCCAGATCCTGAAATCCGCAACTTCTGGATCGCTCATTGCAAGGCCTCACGTCGAATCGCCGAGTCCTTTGGCCAGGCATTAGGTCAGCCTTGTGTGACTAATTTTTGGGTTCCAGATGGTTATAAAGATACGCCGATCGACCGTTTGTCACCAAGGGTACGGCTTCAGCAGTCACTCGATGAAATCTTCAGCGAGGAAATCGATCAGCAATATAACATTGATGCTGTAGAAAGTAAGCTGTTTGGTATTGGTTCGGAAAGTTACGTGGTTGGCTCACATGAATTCTATATGGGTTATGCGCTAAGCCGGGGCAAGGCGGTGTGCTTCGATGCTGGGCATTTCCATCCAACCGAGACGATTTCGAATAAGCTGTCTTCCTGGCTGCTGTTTGGGGATCAATTGCTGCTGCATGTTAGCCGTCCAGTACGCTGGGATAGTGATCATGTGGTAACTATGGACGATGAGCTGCTCGAGATTGCCCGTGAACTGGTTCGTGGCCAGTTTCTGGACAGAACGCATATTGGGTTAGATTTTTTTGACGGAAGCATCAATCATCTTGCTGCTTGGGTGATCGGAACACGAAATACATTAAAAGCTTTGCTTCGTGCCATGCTGGAGCCAATCGAGCAATTGAAGCAAATCGAGCTGGATGGAGATTACACTTCAAGACTTGCCTTGGTCGAGGAATTTAAATCGTATCCGTTTGGAGCCATTTGGGATTATTATTGTGCGAAGAATGGCGTACCGGTCCGGGAAAGCTGGCTAAATGAAGTAAAACAGTATGAGGCAGAGGTTTTATCGAAAAGATAGAGGTAGAAGTAGAAGCAGAACGAGCTTTGACAATATAAGTAGATAATAGATAGGCGGTTACCAGCAGGTGGCCGCTTTTTTTTGTTTATAAATTGTACATTATTTGAATTCAGCTCTGATCTCTGCTATGTTTTATCCAAAAGAGAGCGAGGCGTAAACTATGAAACAATATGGACCGAACCCGAATACGCTCTATCCCAATGAACAAATTAAAAGTATCTGCTATATAAAAAATGCGATTACAAGAGACAATATCATTGTTGGCGATTATACCTATTATGATGATATAAACGGTGCAGAGAAGTTTGAGGAACGTGTGACTCATCATTATGATTTTATTGGCGACAAGCTTGTTATTGGAAAATTCTGCGCGATTGCCAAAGGCATTGAATTTGTTATGAATGGTGCCAACCACCGGATGAATTCGGTTTCGACCTATCCGTTTAATATCATGGCACATGGCTGGGAACAGGCGGTCCCGGATTTAAAAGATCTGCCGCTAAAAGGTGATACAGTCATCGGAAACGATGTTTGGATTGGACAAAATGTTACGATTATGCCAGGTGTGCATATTGGAAACGGAGCAGTTATCGCAGCCAATTCTACAGTTGTAAAGGATATCCCGGCGTATAGTGTAGCTGGAGGAAATCCCTGCAAAGTGATTAGACAACGTTTTGATGATGAAATGATCGAATATCTTGAAGCGCTGAAGTGGTGGGATTGGGATGCAGAGCGAATCTTTAAGAATCTTGAAGTGTTATGCAGCAGCGATTTAACGAAAATCAAAGCGATCGATTAATCGTAAGTAGGTTCAGGATACGGACTTTAGTTTATCTTAAAGATATAAACCTCAATTGAGGGAATACTTTAGGTATGTACGTCATATGAACCTTTCGGAGGGAACCGGCAATGAAGAAAGATAAGGTCAAGAATAGCATGGAGCTCACTGCAGAGGAATTTCCATATAGCAAAGAAAATGAGGAAATGGTAACGCAAAATTTTTGGACGAAAACTAAAAAGTTTGCAGGCAAAATTCCATTTACTAAAGATGCTATCGCGATGTATTATTGTGCCGTCGACGCTAAGACACCTTTATGGGCGAAAGGAATTGCTTTCGGTGCATTGGCTTATTTTATTTCTCCTATAGATGCTATACCCGATGCGATTCTAGGCCTTGGATTTACAGATGATGCAGCGATTATCGCAGCAGGCATTAAAGCGATATCCGGTCAGGTAACCAACGAACATAAGGAAAAGGCGGAAGTGTTTTTTAATGGGGAAAAATAAAAGGTGCAGCATTAAGCTACACCGTTATATCTGTACTTTCAGGACAGCTTTCTGCGGAAAGCTGTTTTGTTTTGTACACCTCGCCCCAATCTTTCATGAGTTTAATAATAGGAATCAGTGTCTTGCCGAATTCAGTTAAAGAGTATTCGACTTTTGGGGGAACCTGATGGTAGACCTCACGGTGTACAACCCCATCCTCTTCCAACTCTCTTAGTTGCAGGGTCAGCATACGTTGGGTAATTCCCGGGCAGATCCGGCGGAATTCGTTAAAACGTTTCGTGCCATCAATCAAGTGATAGATGAGAATTCCTTTCCATTTGCCTCCTATAACGTCCAGTGTGAATTCTACAGGGCAAGCTTCTTTATTGCTTTCCGGGAAATTTCCGAAGCCACCTTTTCGGTCACGCATAGCTGTTCAACTCCCATGGTATCATTTTGTATACTACATAACATTATTGTGCGTACTTTTAAAGAAGTGATATATACACTAATATTAAGCATGTGATCGGCAAACAGTCAAATGCCCGTCGATTCTAATCAAGTAAAGGGAGTGTTACTCATGGATACTTTATCGTTAAACAAGAATGAAATCCTGTCTGCATATCAGTTCAGACATGCAACTAAAGAATTCGATAGCCATAAAAAAATTAGTGAATCGGACTTTCAATTTATATTGGAAACTGGACGATTGTCACCAAGTTCATTCGGATTCGAGCCTTGGCGTTTTGTGGTAGTGCAAAGTCCGGAAGTACGTGAGAAATTACGTCCTAATGCCTGGGGAGCACAAAAGCAATTGGCAACCGCAAGCCATTTTGTGCTTATTCTCTCACGTCTTCCTAAAGATATGGCTGCTGACTCCGATTATATTAAAGGGATCATGGAGAATGTGCAGGAGTTGCCTCCGCAAGTAATGGAAGGAAAACGTAAAGTTTTTGATAAGTTCTTGAAGGTTGATTTCGGACTGATGGCGAATGAGCGGGCGATGTTCGAATGGAGCTGCCGGCAGACTTATCTGGCACTTGGGAATATGCTGACATCAGCTGCGTTAATTGGGATCGACTCCTGCCCAATAGAAGGTTTCGATAAAGCAAAGGTTGAGCAGATATTGGCAGAAGAAGGTATTATGGACGCTGAGCATTTTGGAATCTCTTGTATGGCAGCTTTCGGATATCGCCTGAATGAACCACGTGGTAAGACGCGTCAAGGTGCAGAGCAAGTAATTCAGTGGGTTTAACGAAATTGAATTTTAATCTTTGAGCCTGTAAAGTCTCTGTATTCTGGGGATTTTGCAGGTTTTTTTGCGATATTTCTTATAAGATTCAAAAAGTAATTGAAAGTTTCATGAAAACTCTGATACCCTTATGAAGGTGACTCAATATTAGCGCTATCGCTTTAACTTAATAATGAAGGGATCCTGCATCATGAAAATCATTCGCATTATTATCCAAGTGTTCCTGCTATATTTGTTCTACTTGGCTGGGGACTATCTGCAAAAGCAACTGCATCTCCCCGTGTCCGGGAGTATCGTAGGATTACTGTTACTTTTTGTTCTATTGCTATTCAGGGTCGTGCCTGTGAAGTGGATTGAAGAGGGTGCAACAACGATATTAGCTTATCTTCCGTTATTTTTTATTCCAGCGACAGCTGGGATCGTGAATCATATGGATATCTTTAGTGGTAGAGGTTTACTATTAATCCTAATCCTTATCGTTAGCAGTGTTCTCACGATTGCCGCAGCTGCACATTCTAGCCAATGGCTTACTAGTGTAAACAACAAGCTGAAAGCGGGTTGGAGCGGCAAGAGACTAAGCGAAAAGGGGAAGGAAATATAATGTTTTTTATCGCAACAGGTATTGTACTGCTTAACGTAGCTATTTATTTGATGATGTCAGTAGTATATAGACGATTTCGTATTCCTGTACTTATTCCCGCGCTTACAGCAACAGTGATTGTTGTAACTTTACTGCTATATTTTCATATTCCGTATGATACATATATGATAGGCGGCCAATGGATTAATCAGCTGCTCGGTCCTGCTGTAGTCTCGTTAGCCTACCCATTATATAAACAACGTAATGTGTTGATTGAGAATCTCCCGGCGATTCTGGGCGGAGCGATTGTGGGACTGCTTATAGGGATGTTTAGTGGACTGCTTTTGGCGGCAGGTCTAGGATTCTCTAAATTATATGTTTTATCTTTATTACCTAAATCGATCACTACACCTGTAGCGATACAGATCTCGAACAGCCTAGGTGGGGACTCTTCTTTAACCTCCGTATTTGTTATGATTGCTGGATTTACTGGTGCGATTGGCGGACCTTTTATCATCAAGCTGTTTAGAATTCGTAGTGAGGTTGGAATCGGAATTGGTCTAGGAACCGCTTCTCATGCTCTAGGAACAGCAAAGGCCTTGGAATATGGTGAACAATCCGTTTCGATGAGCTCGGTTGCGATGACTGTATGCGCGATAGTTGGTTCTTGTATCGGCCCACTTGTAGCGTGGATGATGTACCCTTAAATTATTCTTTTAATTGGACTATGTTTGCAAAACACTCCATCGGGTAACTATAACTAAGGAACAAAAAAAGCAAAGCACCTGAGGAGGATTTCACATGTCCGATCACACACAAGATGAAGCGGAAATCCGCAACAAGGAAAATAAAGAAGGCGATTCATTAGCTGAAATTAAGAAGATGGAGAACGGTGTAGACATCGAGCCAGAGGCAGATGAGTGGGTAGCCAAACCTGCTGAATCCTCACATCCAGATCCGCTTCCCGATAATTTGGAGTAAATGATTCGGAAGACAGGCTGTCCTTTAGGGGACAGTCTGTTTTTGTTGATGATATACGTAAGTATTGTATAATAAATAAAAGTACAACCTCATCAGAGTGTTTTCTCCAAGTTCGTCTTAGCTTTTCGCAAATTTCACAGATCTTTGCCAATGGGGAGGAAATGGAATGCGTAGTCGAAATGAGAACAGCCGTTACCGGCAAAAACGTGGTGAGGCTCTCGCAGGAAACTTTGAGAAAAAGTACGGTTCAAACTTTGGCGTACGCAGTGAGCTTAAGATGGATGCACTGAAGAAACAAAACGACGATCAGTTGCTGACGACACCTCATGAAGAAGAGCATAAATAATTAGAAAGTAACGAGTGGGAGACTTTTACTCCTGAAATTCTGGAATGAAGGCATAACCTTATGGGTTATGTCTTTTTTGTGCGCATATTTCCTGAACGATCAAGACATAATAGGGCCGGATGGACAACTAAGAAAATAATGACAACGAGAGGCGGGATTAGGTCATGATTATTCCTATATTTTCGTTAAGTGGAGATATAGCAGTTACTGTGGTGGGCCAATACTTTTTTTATTTTATGGTCTATTCCTTTTTAGGCTGGGTATTGGAAGGGACCTATAATCTATACAGTAATGGAAGCTTTCGCAAAGAAGGATTTCTAAAAGGTCCATTTAAGCCGATGTATGGCTTTGCTCCACTATTGCTATTGATTGCTAGAGATTTGACGCTGCCACTTCCGCTTTTCCTATTTCTTGCGCTAATCATTCCTTCTGCTGTTGAATTTATAAGCGGCTGGCTGTTAAAAACGGTATTCCATAAGCAATGGTGGGATTACTCAGGAATGTCTTATCAACTGCAAGGGCATATTTGCCTGCGTTTTTCTCTATATTGGTGGGGGCTTTCAGTAGCTAGTGTGTATGTAATTCAGCCGCTTATGGAGCTTTTATATTCGGGTGTTCAGCCTATTTGGAAATTCGTGCTTCCGATCGTGGGGTTCTACTTTATGGCGGATTTATTATGGACCTGCTGGAGCCGGTATCGGATGGAGAAAACCCCTCAATATCAGAAATAATGGTTTTCTATATGTATACAATGAGTCTTCTTTTGTGTATCAAGCACAAACATTTCGTGGACAGGCATTTCGATATTGCATATCCGTTTCTAGTCATAAATAATATAGCAATATATTAAATACTAGACGGACTGGTGGCGATAACGATGACAGAGAAGATTCTAGTGAGCGCATGTCTGTTAGGGCATAAAGTACGTTATGATAATGGCGATGTTCCGTGTCTCGATGCCCGATTCCTAAAGTGGTATGAGGAAGGGCGTTTTGTCCATATTTGTCCAGAGGTAGTGGGCGGTTTGCCAACCCCTCGTCCTGACGCACAGCGGCAAGGAGATCGGGTAGTGACGGGGGCAGGCACGGATGTTACCGAGCCATTTATGAAGGGGGCTCAAGCCACACTAAAGCTGGCTAGGGAGCATCAGGTTGCATTAGCTATTTTAAAACAAGACAGTCCTTCATGCGGAAGCCTGTATATTTATGATGGAACCTTTAAAGATACGAAAGCACCGGGAGAGGGCACCACTACGGAGCTGTTGAGGAAAAATGGGTTTAAAGTATTTGGCGAAGATCAGCTGGACGAAGTCGAGCAGGAACTCGCACGTATGGACGGGCAGGTTATTCTTTAAGTAATAAATAGGTTGCAGGATACATAGTGTGTATAAGGGGAACGAAGCAGTGTCCTTGGGAGAGGAAATGCCGTCCGATGAGCCATCCTTCATTTGGGATAGGAGGCGGACGCAGATGAGTATTGATCAGCTCATTGCTTTGCTCGTTCTTGTCATTATGATCGTACAGCTTGCTGGCACAAAAAGGTAAACACTAAGTCTCACCTCATTGTAACTGCTTCCGGAGCTCAGGATTTTTTGAGTTCGGAAGCTTTTTTTGTCCCTGGCTATGCATATTGTGAAATCTAAAGGATTCCTTCATAGTGATGTCTAATATACATATAGTGGGTTTTTGGGAAGTCCAAGGAAAGAAATTAGGGGGAACTATGAAATTTAGAACATGGATAATCATTGTTCAGTTGTTTATGATTGCTGTGCTTGTAGGCGTTTTGGCGGCCGATCTAGGTAAGCCAGGCTCAGATGAGTCTAAACATGATGATATTTTAATACATTTTGATCAAAAAGATTTAAACAGGATAAAAGAAACGGTTCAAAGGTTTAGTGAAGGTAAAGGGGATAACCTGATGTTGATTGAGCCAACCACGGATAGTGGACGGTTAATTCATGATTTCTATTCTAATGGTAAAGAGCTTCATTGGGTAAAGGATGATACAAGAGATGCATGGAGTAATAGTCCTGGGAAGATCGAATATGTATGCAAGGCGATTGAACTAATAGAGACAGGTGAGCGGTTTAATGTCGAGTTATCCCAATGTAATGTTCAGCCAGACGGTGAGAAAATAAATGTGATCAGCTTTTTAAAAGAAAGATTATAAACCCATTTACGGAGAGGATGGATGAACAATATGCCGATGTCTGAGTACTATCAAGGAATTCGTGGGAAAGTGGGCTCAGAATTATTAATGATGCCTTCCGTAGCTGCAGTAATAAGAAATAAAGAGGATGAGATTCTGTTCATCCGCAAGCCAGGAGAATCTTTGTGGGGATTGCCTGCGGGAGCGATTGAGCCAGGGGAGCGTCCTGGAAGAACCTTACGCAGAGAGGTATATGAAGAGACAGGGTTGATGGTTCATCCTACGTCTATTTTAGGTGTTTTTGGTGGAGCGAAATATAGATACGAATATAGTAATGGCGATCAGGTAGAATATACGGTTATTGTATTTGAGTGCTCTATCATCAGAGGAACGCTTAGAGCTATAGATGGGGAGATCGAAGAATTTAAATTTTTCAAAGAGAACGAGCTGCCAGAGATTGCAATTCTATATCCTAGAGAGATTTTTATAAAAGACCGAGAGAAGACTGAAACGATATTTGAGTGACTGAGAGGAGTGCCTCATGAAGACCTACATTTATATGGTTAGACATGCAGTGTCACCTTTTGTATTAGGGAATGAGCGGGAACGGGGATTATCCGAAAAAGGGCACGCAGACGCTTATAGAATCAAAGAGCTTTTGGCGGAGGAGAAAATTACACATTTTGTCTCCAGTCCATATAGACGAGCCGTAGAGACGATTAAGTATTTGGCAGAAGCTTCGAACCAAGAGATTGAACTGTATGAAGAACTCAGAGAACGAGCAATCGGAAGTGTCGAGATTGAAATCGGTGAAGATGATTTTCTGCAGGGCATTCGGACATCGTTCAGCGACAAGCATTATAAAATGCCGGATGGAGAGAGTACTCAGGAAGCACAGGAGCGTGCAATTCCTGTTATCAAGCAATTAATTAAACAGCATAAAGGCGGAAAAATAGCATTAGGTACGCACGGGAATATCATGACCATTATCCTGAATTACTTCGATAAGAAGTATGGATATGAGTTCTTTGAACAGACATCCAAGCCGGATATTTATAAGCTGGAATTTGAAGAATTGGAGCTTACCCATGTGGAGCGGCTGTGGGACTCCGAAGTGCTGAACAGATGAAATATTTTATAAAGCTGAATGCACTAAGCGTACTTTATGCCTTTATGTTGTTTATTGTAATAGAGCTGCCATTGAATATTTATCGAATCAGCAGAATTTCAGGCTTGGTGGTTCCCAATCACAGAACCTGCAGATAAACCTGCACCGGTAACAGGACTGATCATAATAGGAGCCATGATTATTTATCCGTTTTATATCGCAATGATTAGTATTATCGCAAGCATCACTTTTAAGTCAGACGCTGGATAGAGGTTGGAAATGAGGATCAATGATTTGAAAGAAAGACTTTTTTATACTTGTATCTGCCTCGTTGTTATTGTATTGGGGTTAAGCTCTAGAGTATTCACGAATCAGCTGCCTTTGTTTGTATCTAGACATTTCGGAGATGCGCTTTGGGGCAGTATGGTTTATTTTATGTTTCGGGTCCTACTGGTAAATCAAAAGCTAAGGCTCGCCTTTGTATGGAGTTTGGTGTTTAGCTTCGGCATAGAATTTAGCCAGCTGTATCAAGCGGAGTGGATCAACAGCATCCGATCTACAGTATTGGGTGGTCTAATTCTCGGAAAAGGATTCCTATGGATCGACCTCGTTAGATATTTGGTTGGCATTACCCTTTGTTATGGATTGGATCAATACTTTCACCAAAAGGTGCACCGAAATGATAAATAGTGTTTATTGGAGAGGAACCTTTAAATGGTAAATAGTTTGATTGTGGTATGCTTGCTTACGATGATTATTCACACGGCAGAAACCTTATCGTATTCGGTACGATATGCCGGAGTGAAGCTGAACAAGATAGCCATTGCTTTATCTCTCACAGGCATTATTGTTCTCGTCTCAAGAACTGCAAATATGATCCAAGCTCCACTGACGGCTAAATTCGTAGATTATGCCAAAATACATTCTGATTTTCCGCTTCTAAATTACTTGAGAATTATATTATTGGCTTCTTCCTTAGGAACATTAATTGCCATTGCTGTTTTTCCTACCTTTGTCGGCTTGTTTGGGAGAATCATCTCTAAGCTTGAAATTGAGGGTTCTATCCCAAAACTGCTTACCAGTGTAACGATCGGGCAACTAAAGAACACAAGAAAATACATAAGAAAACCAAAAGTGAATCTATATAACTTCAGATACCTGGGGATTCCTAAACGATTTATTGTGATGAATGTTTTTGTTACAGCCTTTTACACCGTAGGTGTCATATCATCATTGTATGCTGCTCATCTAATGCCTCAATATAGCACGACTGCTTCTCAAGCTTCCGGACTGATTAACGGTATGGCGACTATTCTGCTGACCATATTTATCGACCCACAGCTTGGTCTAATTACCCATAAGGCTACTGAAAATGTAGAATACCGTGATCAGCTAGGAAAAATATATGTGGTATTGATGGGTTCTCGATTTGTAGGCACTATATTTGCTCAGCTCCTGATTGTGCCCGCAGCCCAGCTAATTAGTATGTTAGTGAAGCTGATTTGAGCCAGTGGGGCTAATCATTAGCGAAGTTTAGATTCTGCTGCTCTTAGAGCTAGCGAGATCTTCTGCTCCCAGCTGTAAATATTCTGCTGCATGGAATGAATTCGTTTCATTTGCTCATAGGATGATTTCAATTCTGTAGCGGCTCTAACTGCATCACCTTGCTTAACAGCTGCTTTATATTGTTTGTCAGCATCCGCGCGTACTTTCTGCGTGACAGTGAGATTCTTACTTTCGGCAGTTATTTGTTTCTTTAAAGCAGTGATGGGTGCTAACGCATCTTTGACGGGTTTAAGCTTAGCAGCGGTTTGCTTGCGAGCGGCTGCCAAAGCGGTTGTCTTTGTCTTAATTTCGGCTCGGGCCAGGGTTACAGCAGCCTTTAGTTTATTACGCTTCAGTTCCAGCAATGTGACTTTTTTCAAGTCTTTAGCTTTCTTGGCTGCGGTAAACTGTTTACCGAGTGTGCTGTATTGTTCCAGAAGGGGAGCGTGTTTCTTCTGAACTGAGGTTGCTTCTGAAGATAAGCGGCTTAACAGTGCTTGATCTGTTGACTGTATGACGGAACGAATAGATTTCAGAGTGTCATTATTCTGCTTGCGTAACTTCTGAATTTCTGAGTTATCTGTCTTGAGGGTGGCTTGAAGCGCGGTATAATTACCATGAAGACTGTTAATGTCATCCAGCGCGGCATCCCAGCCAGTAGCAGCAGACACAAGTGTAAGGTTACAGGTTAGGAAAGCTGCTACCAGCACTAATTGAGCCACCCATTTTAAATCCCTAATTCTGAAAATGTTCTTTCTACATCTGGCGGTACCTTTTGGTTTAAACATTCATCTCAGCTCCTTAATGAATTAGTTAATATACGCAAAAAAGCACCTCCAAGATAGGCATTGACGCCTGTCTTGCGAGGTGCTTCTCCCGCACAGAAATATAAAAGATGCTCTTACTATAACTTGAAATTAATGGATAGTCAATGGACAATAGAACGTTTGTTTGCTTGTTTTTATAATTGTGAAATACAAAGGGGAGTAAATATGAGTTCACATCTAGAGTATGGGCACGATCGAGTGGCCCTGATTACCGGAACCTCCAGTGGATTTGGATTGCTGACAGCGCTCAATTTGGCTGGACAGGGGTTTAAGGTGATAGCAACCATGCGTGATTTAAACCGTAAAGCCGAGCTGGTGCAGCAGGCAGAGCAGGCAGGAATTTTAAAGCAGCTTCATTTAATGACCATGGATGTCACCGACAGCGATTCTATAGAGATAGCAATATCTTCAGTACACGAAACATTTGGAAGAATTGATGTTCTAGTCAATAATGCAGGTTTTGCCATTGGCGGTTTCATAGAAGAAATATCTATGGAGGAATGGCGGCGGCAAATGGAGACGAACTTTTTTGGATTAGTGGCTGTGACAACAGCTGTGCTGCCCATTATGCGAGAACAGCAGAGCGGCACGATTATTAATGTGGGAAGTGTAAGCGGATTATCCGGATTTCCAGGTTATGCGCCTTATGCAGCTTCTAAATTTGCTGTTGAAGGTTTCAGCGAAAGCCTGCGTCATGAAATGTCCCCTTATGGAATACGGGTGGTATTAATTGAACCGGGTTCCTTCCGTACACCGATATGGGGAAAAGGCATGGAGCAAATTCGACGTAAGGAGGATTCTCCGTATAAAGAACGTCTTGACGCTGTGCTACGATATTCCAAACATACTGCTGAGACAGCGCCTGACCCTAGTCAAGTGGCTAATCTTATCGGTCGTATTACCGAAATGAAAGCACCACGGCTACGTTATCCTATCGGCAAAGGCACGCGAATCTTAATCTTAGGCAAAACGCTGCTTCCATGGAAATGGCTGGAGAGAATTATTGCGAAAGAATTGAGGGGATAGGATGGAGTCATCCATAAATTTAACAATCATTAAACTAATAGGTTATATGTCCAGTTTGATGACCGTTTTGTTATGGCTAATTTTTATATTCATCAATCCTTATGCTGAGATTACGAATCGCTCCACTCTTGTAATTAGTATAATTATGTTGTTATTACCGGCGTGGTTATTAGCAATAGGTGTCTTTTTAAACAGAAGTCGGCTAATGCTGCTTGCATTTATCTGGAGTTTTCCCTACAGTTTATATATGTTATTAACGCCCGGAATCTTTAGGTTGTTCGGGATTACGAGCCTAATGTATTTACTTTGTTTTGTGTTATTTAGAATGAACAAGATTAGATATTGAACAAGGATAGAGGTGTGCCGATGCTAGAATCGTCCGGAATCCATATCTGCTTCAACGCAGATGGCCGTGAAATAGAAATCCTCGATGTTACTCCATTTGGCAAAGATAAATTTCGAATTGAAGAGACACCGATTTTTAATCCGGCTGTTACAATGGGAGATATTATACAGGTGAAGGAAGAAAATGGAGTCTATTATTACCAAGAGACCGTCCAGAAATCTCCTTTCAAAAGATACGCTTGGCTGCTTAGCAAAGAGGCTGTTGATTCAACGGCCATTGCAGATTTTAAACATAGAATTATAGAGAATGAAGGCAAATGTGAGTTGATCTTTGGCGGTTTGTTCGTCATTCATATTCCTAAGAATACTTCGATTGATGTTGATGGGGAAATGAATCGAATTATTGAGCGGTTCGAGATTTGAATACTAAGAAAAATGCTGCGTCATGAAATGCAAGGAAACTTGCACACGATGACTGCAGCATGGAGAATAGAAGAAACGCTTTTTATTTTATTTCTTCCATAAATGTCTTGAAATTTTCAGTGATTTCTTTTGATTTAGTATGGTGCAGATAATGTCCTGCATCAAGTTTTACCAATTTTCCTTGTTTAGAATTTTTGACTTGCTCTTCATGCAATGATATCCAATCTTTTAAGAGAGTATCATCCCCTTGTACAAAGAGCAAAAGGGGAAGATCCTTTGGAAAAGTTGAATTTAGAGCCCCTTTATAATTAGAAGACATATGTTCCACTTCATTTAAGTGAGTGTAATTATAAGTGTTTCTAAGTGTAAATAATCTCAATTGTTCTTTAGTTTCATCATCAAACGGCAATCCAACATAGGGGTTTCCACTTGTTTTAAATAACAATCTGCCCAAGCCTGAGTTTCTAAGTAGTTTTAATTTTCCTGTTGGTATTTTAACATTTGTTCTGTCTTCTGTTGCAATACTGTTATCAATCCCGACAAATGCACTCACTTCGTTTGGATATTTGTTCACATAATTCAAACTGTACATACCGGAAATAGAGTGTGCCATTAGAATATAACGGTCAATATTAAGCTGCTTTACAGCTTCATGAATTTCACTTACAATATTTTCCGTGGTTCGTTCTTTTTCAGTTCTATCACTTAATCCATAACCGAAAGGCTCAATCGCGACAACTTTGTAAAATGGAGATAGTTCATCTATCAGCAGTTTAAAATCAAGTCCCGGTGCCACCGTTCCATAACCAGGTAAGAGTACGACCGTCTCTTCGCCATTTCCTTGAATCAAAACATTCATATTTTTACCGTCGACGCTTACAGACTGACCATAGGGTTTTATTTTAGCTTGGTCCGATTTATTAAGGAAAATATTAGCGACAAAAACAGTCACTAGAAAAAGTACTATTGCAGTAGCTAAAGCCCCTAAGGAAATAAGTATAATTTTCAGCGGTTTATTCATCCTTTTTTTTATAACCTCTTCTTCTGGTTTCACTCGCATCTTCTCCTGTTCTAATCGCTTTATTCTAGCTACCTTAACGAGTCGCTAAAGGAAGCTTACCCGATGAAGATGAACTATACATGACGACAATATGAACTGAATATGAACCAGCTGAAAAAGTTTGACTCAATAAAATGAATGCGAGGTGAGCAATAATGTTGAAATTTATGAAGCAATGGTTGCCGAGTATTATGATCGCAGTGGTTATTTCTTTGTTTGTTAGAACCTATGTTGCTGAAGCCATGCGAGTTCCAACGGGCTCTATGATCCCAACGATTCAAATCAATGATCGCTTAATTGTTGAGAAAATGTTATGGATGACCACACTGGAGCATGGAGATATTGTTGTATTTACGCCACCTGTAGCTGGTGATGAGAATAAAAGATATGTAAAAAGGCTAATGGGGCTGCCTGGAGATACCTTGGAAATTAAAGATGGCGAACTTTACCGAAACGGAGCGAAGGTTAACGAACCTTACCTCAATGAACAGATGGATTACACTTTTGGACCGGTTACGGTACCCGCCGATCATTATTTTTTTCTTGGAGATAACCGGAATATAAGCTATGATGCTCATCTGTGGGATACTCCATTTGTGTCGAAGGATAAGCTGATTGGGAAAGTGATCGCTGAATTTAGCAATCCCTTTTAGGTAGTGTGTAAGACGGATAAATGTAAGGCTTAATCTCTAAAAATAGATTTAGGGGTGCTGAAGTCGCGGGGGTCTTTTGAACTAACCGAGTGGTTTAATGAGACTTTAACCATATTGTTACTTTGGAAGAATTTAGCTATCCTTAAGGTAAAATATACCTACATATAGTAAGGGGTGCTGAATTTTGAAAGCTCATGTCACAGATCTCAAACATGGCGATTGTCTAATAGCAGATACATTCAATAGTGTTGGCCTACACGTGCTTCCGAAGGGGACAGTGGTCTACGGAGAAGAAATCACCATCCTGATGAGGCATCAGATTGATTATGTCGATATTGAACCACGCATGATGGCGCTGGATAATGAAGAAATGAATGTGGCACAAGGGAAAGATGGTAATTTTGATCAAGCCATCCAAAACTATGAATCTATATTTCTGGAAGCACTCAGCAAGGGTAGCTTTACGCAGTCGGATGTTGATAATACGCTGCAGCCATTGCTGGAGAAATTGGATGAACAAAAGGATGTCGTTTCTTTATTATTGCTGCTTGAACGTGATGATATCAGTACATACAATCATTCATTGCAGGTCGGACTGTTATCCTTTTACATAGCGACTTGGTTAGGTCATACAAAAGCCGAAAGATTTGAGATTAGTAGAGCAGGTTATTTGCACGATATCGGAAAAAGCCAGATTGCTCCACATATCTTAAATAAGACGGATAACTTAACTCCCGAAGAATCAGAAGAACTAAAACGTCATACTACGTATGGATACGACATTATCCTTAAATCGATGAATGACGAAAAGACCGCACTAGTGGCGCTTCAGCATCATGAATTCGAGGATGGCTCAGGTTATCCTAACAATCTCCGTAAACAGGACTTGCACCCGTATACGCAGATTGTTGCTGTCGCAAATACTTATGTAGGCATGACCTTAGGAAGAGCAAATCAACCGAAACAAGGCCTGATTAACGTTCTTCGCAAGGTACATGAACTTGGATTTGGCAAGCTGAATGGAAATGCGGTACAAGCTCTGATCGGACATTTATTGCCGAATTTTGTGGGTAAGAGCGTTCAGCTTAGCAATGGTGAGCAAGGTACGATTATTATGAATAATCCGTTGGATATTTTCAAACCTCTGGTAAAAATAAATGAGACTACGTTCAGAGACTTATCTAAAGAGCGTAATTTGACTGTTGAAGAAGTATTTATTTAACGAATATTTTTGTGGCGAAGAATAGTAAGGCTATCTCCTTGATCCGTAAAATCAGGGGATAGCTTTTTTGTGTTATAATCGGAATTGGGTTAAAAACCCTTCAATATGGAATAGGAGAGTGCTTATCGTGATTATCAAATTCATTCGTTTACGTTAATTTGAGGTGCAATTCAATGATGACATCATCCATTTTTTTGAAAATGTATTGAGTCTTATTTAACTGTGCATTCATTGATAAAATTCGAATG
Source organism: Paenibacillus sp. FSL F4-0122 (assembly GCF_038002845.1). Lineage (NCBI taxonomy): Bacteria > Bacillati > Bacillota > Bacilli > Caryophanales > Paenibacillaceae > Paenibacillus > Paenibacillus sp. FSL F4-0122. The sequence continues at coordinate 6,722,871 of NZ_JBBODI010000001.1, read as the reverse complement.
AAATGAGGAATGAACAATGAGCGAAAAAATAGTAAAAGTAAACGGAATTGATATATGCTCGGAAAGTTTTGGAGATCCTAGCAATCCTGCGATATTGCTGATTATGGGTGCCACATGTTCTATGGTTTATTGGGATGAAGAGTTCTGTCAGCGATTAGCAGATACCGGACGTTACGTTATTCGTTATGATAACCGGGATGTCGGACGTTCCGTTGTTTATGAGTCTGGGAGTTCCAATTATACCGTGATAGATATGGCTAATGATGCCGCTGGGTTACTAGACGCCTATAATATTGAACAGGCAAATATCGTTGGGATGTCCTTAGGCGGAATGATTGCACAAGTCCTTGCTACACGTCATCCGCAAAAAGTTCTAACCTTAACCTTGATCGCATCAAGTTTTTTCGAATCTGATGATAATGATCGGAACTTGCCTCCTATGGATGAGCGGATCCTCGCATTCCATGCAGATGGAGCAACACTGGATTGGTCTAATGAGGAAGCGGTAGCCAATTATTTGGTTTCAGGTTCCGGCATACTCTGTGGTTCAAAACATAAATTCGATGAGAAAAGAGCGTATAAACAAGTAAGGATGGAAATAAAACGTGCCAACAACTTGCTTAGCATGTTTAATCATTCTCTCCTTACAGGGGATGACGACTACGAGGGCAAGGCAAAAAATATCATGGTTCCTACCTTGGTTATCCACGGCACAGAAGACACGGTGCTTCCTATAGAGCATGGCTTGGCACTTGCTGCGGAAATTCCTAATGCGTCGCTTCTAACCCTGGAAGGAACGGGCCACGAAGTCCACCCGGATGATTGGGAAACCATAATCAAAGCGATTTCGAATCATACATTAGGCGGTAAAGCTTAACAGGGCTTAAAGAGTAAATTAAAGAAGGGCTACAATTCGGTGTTGCCGATTGTAGTCCTATTTTTTTCAGGATTACTTTGTCCCTAGGAATTAAACCGCTTCACTAATTTGTCTTTATGTGCAGTAAAAGCCTCTTCTAAAGTGATGCCATATAAGTCGGCTAACAATGCGATATTTCCGAGAACATCCCCGATTTCCTCAATCAAGTCGTTTTTCAGTTGCTCTGGAGTGCGAGTCGATTCATCCGGTCGATCTCTGCCGATTTCATAGGAGCGTACAGCTCGTGCTACTTCACCTGTCTCTTCCATTAAGAATCCCACTCTTATAAAAGGACCATAAGTAGTCCAGCCTCGTTCTCCATAAAAATGATTAATCCATTTCTGCACATCATTAATTTCCATATTATGTAGCACTCCTTAATCTTTCACATGATTTATACTCCAACATATAGTATATTAGATAGCGGACATTATCAATATATAGTTTGGAGATGGGATTTTGAAATCAATATGTGTTTTCGCAGGATCGAATTTAGGGGGACATGAGGATTATAAAGCTAAAGCTGTTGAACTTGGTAACTACATGGCTATGAATAATTATCGTTTAATTTACGGTGGCTCAAAAATCGGATTAATGGGTGAAGTCGCTAATGCTGTTTTGAATGGTGGAGGCGAGGTAATCGGGGTAATGCCTAGAGGATTATTTAATGGGGAAATGGTACATAGAGAATTAACGGAGTTGATAGAAGTAGAAGATATGCATGGCCGTAAAGCAAAAATGGGAGAATTGGCAGATGGCTTCATTGCTTTACCTGGAGGGTTTGGAACGTATGAGGAGCTTTTTGAGGTTTTGTGCTGGTCACAAATTGGCATACACAAGAAGCCGGTAGGGGTTCTAAATATCAGGAATTATTTTGATCCTCTGCTGAATCTGATTCATAACAGTATCCAAGAAGGCTTCTCTAATTCTTCGCATCTCAGTCTGCTAAACGTATCCAACGAGCCGTTGGAACTCTTAACTCTATTGAAGGAGTATGTTCCGCAAACGCTAGAGCAAAAGTGGAAACAGCTCAACTAGAAAAAGGAGAACTTACATGAATTCAGAATTTGCATTTACTGATTTCCCTGTGTTACAAACTGAACGATGTACACTACGTAAAGCAACAGAAAATGATCGCTATGATATATTTGAACTTTATTCCCAAGAAGCCGTTGTGAAATATATGCCATTTACACCCTTCATTTCGGTCGAGGATGCGATAGATGAAATGAAATGGTATGACAAAATTTTTAAGGAACAATCCGGTTTACGGTGGATGATTGAAGATCGTGAGACTCAAAAAGTGATTGGAACCTGCGGATTTCTGAATTATGAGCAAGATCATCATCGTGTGGAAATTGGGTATGACTTAATGCCTGCTTTTTGGGGAAAGGGGATTATGACAGAGGTAGTGAACCGTGTTATGCAGTTTGGCTTTTTGAACATGAGACTAAATAAAATTGAAGCGAGAGTGGAACCGAAAAATGAGGCGTCACTTATATTGATGAATAAGCTCGGCTTCTACAAAGAAGGGGTCTTAAGGCAACATGAGTTCGAAAAAGGTCGGTATGTGGATCTTGCTGTCTTCTCTAAATTGAAAAGTGAATACCGCTGAATTTGAATTTCACTAGTGGATTGGCTATGATAAATATAGAGAAACGCTACAAGAGGAGAAATGAGATAATGACCCCCGAGAATCAAATTGAACAATTTAAGAAGCTTAAGCACGATATCACTCGTTTCATGTTGATTTATAAATTTGCATTGGATGAGATGGAAACAAAGATTGAGATCCTAAAACAGGAGTTTCAGTCTCTGCATGATTACAGCCCAATTGAACATACCAAATCGCGTATTAAGTCACCAGAGAGTATCATGAACAAAATGCTGCGCAAAAATGGTGAATTATCGCTGAATTCAGTGAAAAATTGTATTAAAGACATCGCTGGTCTGCGGATCACCTGTTCTTTTATCTCTGATATCTATCATGTTAGTGAGATGCTTCAGAAGCAGGATGATCTAACGGTTCTTGAGGTAAAGGATTATATTAAGAATCCTAAACCTAACGGATATCAGAGTCTTCATTTGCTGATTCAAGTCCCTGTTTTTATGTCCGATCGCCAGGAGCTTGTCTGTGTAGAAGTTCAAATTCGTACCATTGCTATGGATTTCTGGGCAAGCCTCGAACATAAAATCTTTTATAAATATAATAAATCAGTACCTGAGAGCATGACTCGTGAGCTGAAAAATGCGGCGGATGCCGCCCATGCTCTTGATCTGCAAATGGAGCGTCTGCACCGAGATATAAAAGAAATTAAAGACGATGATGAAGATGATCTTAGCTCTTTCGAGGAGGAGCTTCGCCGTATAGTGGTTCATAATAAGCAGTTCACACTTCCAGCTAACTTTATTAAACTGCTTGACGATAAATAAGCTGTTTTGTCCGCCTAGAGTTATCCGTTTCGTTTCGGGTGACTCTAGGTTTTTTCTTGTATACATCATTGCCATAGATAACTAGAATAGAGTATTCTCAACTAGAAGAGAAAGGTTACTTCAGCTTCATCATTTTTACATAAAAGGAGAATGAAGATGAGCGAGCGTACACTTCGCGCCATTACTGTGAATCAAATCGGATATCCGCTGGATGGAGAAAAAATCGCAGTATTTACAGGTGCTGAGCATGATTTTCAGGTAGTTGATGTTGATAGCGGGACTATTGTGTTCAAAGGTAGTTCAGATGCTGGAAGATTTGATAAAGCCAGTGGAGTAACTTTGCACACAGGTGATTTCTCGGAGGTCAAGGCTGAGGGAAGATATCGGATTGAGCAGGGCGAGGGTGTAGCTTCGGCATCCTTTACAATCTCAGATCAGCCTTATCATGAGCTTCAACAGGGCTTGCTGAAAGCTTTCTATTATTATCGCTGTGGCGTTGAATTGACTGAAGAATATGCTGAAGATTGGAAGCACAAGGCGTGTCATACCGCAAAAGGGATTGTATATGGGCAACCGGATCTTCAACTAGACTGTTCGGGTGGCTGGCATGATGCAGGTGATTATGGAAAATATAGCGGTCCCGGAGCGAAAGCTATCGCGGATATGCTGCTTGCATATGAATTATATCCCTCGGCTTTTGTAAGCGCTATCCCATTGCCTGAAAGTGATGGATCTACGCCAGATGTGCTGCTGGAATGCAAGGTGGAGCTCGATTGGTTGTTTAAAATGCAAGACTCCGCAACAGGTGGTGTATACCATAAACTGACTACGCTAAGCTTTCCTGGACTGGATGTTATGCCTGAGGACGATACAGCGGATCTGTACTTCTCACCAATATCTGCTACTGCTACTGGAGATTTTGCTGGGGTTATGGCTATGGCTGCAAGAGTGTACGAGTCTTTTGATGCTGCTTATGCGCGGAAATGTCTGGATGCTGCAGGGGCAGCATGGGAATGGCTTGTTCAGCATCCAGATGTACACGGTTTTACGAATCCGCCTGAGATTAGCACTGGAGAATACGGGGATGGAGTCGATAAGGACGAGCGGTATTGGGCAGCGGCGGAGCTGTATCGTACGACAGGGAAAGAGGAGTATCATCAAGCTGTTCTCCAGCTAGTGCAGCTGGCTTTTCCAAAATACAGTTTAGGCTGGGGTGATATGGGGGGCTATGGCACTATTGCTTATCTGTTAAATGGTGAGGAGCAAGCAGAACGTGCTTTATATGTCTCGTTAAAAGAAGGGCTTGTTGCTGAGGCGCAACGATTAGTGGAACAGAGTCGTGAGGAGGGCTATAGGATCTCTTTAAAAGAGGAGGACTATATCTGGGGCAGTAATATGCTTGTAATGAACAATGCAATGCTGCTGCTGGCGGCTGAATATTTTAGTGGAGACTCCGGTTTTGCGGACTGTGCCTTAGATCATCTACATTATCTGATGGGGCGTAACGTATTGGATATCAGCTATGTTACCGGATTTGGGGATCATGCCGTGATGAATCCGCATCATCGCCCTTCTGTAGGTGACCAAGTGGCTGATCCGGTGCCAGGATTGGTGTCAGGGGGGCCAGATCGTGGGCTGCATGATGAATATGTAGTTGAGCATTTACAGGGAAAACCAGCTGCGCAGTGCTTTGTCGATCATGAGCTTAGCTATTCTACGAATGAAGTGACGATCTATTGGAATTCACCTGCGGTGTTTGTTGTGGCCCGGTTTAATCAATAAAAAGCAATAGTTCGAATAGGGAAAGGCGTCCTGGATCTGGATGTCTTTCTCTTTTTTATAGTTGAAATGCGATATTCACGCGGGATCTAAGGCTCAAGCAAATGATTGAGCAAGGTTAAGCCTATTTCTCACAAGCGATTCCGTCTTTGTCACGGTCGCTTTTTTTATTGGCATTATAGAGTTCTTTCGATACATAGGGTTTATTTTTCGTTTTGCCGCCTTTGTTCTTGGTTGAGCTGGAAATAGCAACTCCACCTTTGTAATCTTTGTTTAGCTCCGAGCAGTTTTTGTAGGTTTTGACCTTGGATTCTGCGCTTGCTGTATTTAAGGTAACGACGGATAGAGTGAGTAGCAGGCCTGATGCTAGACAAATGTTTAAGATTTTTTTCATGAGAACATCTCCTATAAAAATCTAATGGAATTGATGATTGCGTAGTATCGTATGTATTTTATATTACCAGTTTAATTCATTGAGGTATACATTATTGGTGGATTTGGAAACAGTGTACATATTTATGAGTGAAGTGGGGGAATAATTAGATTCAATTCACATGTAGTGAACAGGCTACGAATGAGGTGATTCTAATTAGCAAAAAGAAAATGGCGACTGCTCTAATTGCAGGGTTGTTGCTTCTGCCGGGAATGGCCTTGGGTGCATCAGCCCCCGTTACTATGACTCGCGTTAATGGAGAACTGCTATCGGCTATGCCCAAGCCAGCTCCGGAGTCCAAGCGCATTATATTACCTTCTGCAATTCAAGCATCAGAGCTATACGGGTTCGGATTACAGCATCGGAATGCCTCGATTCAATATTCGATCTTCTCTAAAGAATTCAAAAAGATTATGTATCCGCGGTTTGTTGAACTAAACTGGGTAACGGGTGTCTCCAGCCCCTGGATCACGAACTACGAGGTCACTAAAGAAACGATAATTAACAAGAACTCAGAGGTCATAGAAATGCGTTTGGATACTGCGACTTCAAGTGGACCAGCACCTTCTATATTTTTGACAATCTCACTTGTGCAAGAGAAGAATAGCTGGGTGATTACCGGAGTGACATCGGACCCTGAGCTGCCGCGTGGCGGATTGCCTAGGAAGTAGGTATGTTATGGATAAAAAGAGCAAGCGTATTAGGGGATTCCCATACGCTTGCTCTTTTTTTGATTCGAAAGCACAATCGTTCAGTCCACGCGGTCTGTTTCTCCACAAATCATCAGTGACAATGTTCAGCCCAGAGTGGCAATGCCAGCTCGAGTCACAAATCATCAGCCTACGTTGGTGATTAATTAAGAAACCTCGCGTCAGACATCGTTACGGACCGTATTGCAGCTATTTTGGCATTATGATCGTTCTGGCGAGAGTTTCGGACTGTATGGCTCTTATTCCCCTGAAATCACGCATTATAGGAGTACTTTTGGGTGAATAGCTGCATCTGAGTCCGATAGCATGGCTAAATCGCCGAAATTGTGAAAATAAGAGCTCCTCGGTCCGATCACCGCCAAGCTCCAGTGGATTTGGAGTCGCAATGTTCAGCCCAGAGTGGAAGGCCAACTCAGCATCACAAAGCCCAGCTTGCATTATAGAGTATAGCATACGTCACCAGCCCAGCTCATATCATACAGCGCAACTGACGTCGCATAGCCCAGCTCGCATTACACAGCGCAACTGACGTCGCATAGCCCAGCTTGCATTATAGAGTGTAGCATACGTCACCAGCCCAGCTCATATCATACAGCGCAACTGACGTCGCATAGCCCAGCTCGCATTACACAGCGCAACTGACGTCGCATAGCCCAGCTCGCATTACACAGCGCAACTGACGTCGCATAGCCCAGCTCGCATTACACAGCGCAACTCACATCGCAACTCACATCGCATAGCTCAGCTCACGTCACCAGCCCAGCTCGCGAACCCCAGCTCAAGCCACAACAGCTACCTAGACTATCCAGCTGTTAGCGACTAATCTCTTCCCGCCTTCACCATCAATTCCGCCAGCATTTTGGGTTCGGTTCGAACGGTGGTCATGTGATCTCCTTTGCCCTCGATGAAGCGGAAGACGCCTAAATGACTGGATTGTGTAGGATGGAATCCGTATGGACCTTGCGGTATCGCGGTGTCCTCCGTTAGATAAAGATAACTTTTGGGGATCTGGAGACTGTAGAATTTCTTGAGATCAAGCTTTTCGAAAAGTGGACTTGCTGGCTCAGGAGGAGCTTTTTTATAAAAAGCTTGCGCTTCCGCAAGACTGGCGGTGTTGACGAATGTATCCCGGAAGAGAGGAAAGGGGAGCGTTATGGTGTTATTGCCGGAAGTATCTCTTAGCTGTTCAAAGTACTTAAGCGAATCAGCTGGAAATTGGTCCGCCAGACTTTGCCCATCCAGCGGTACGAAGGCATCGAAGAATACCAGACGTTTGATCCGATCCGGTACTTGCTGAGAGACGGTTTGGATCACCGATCCACCAAAGCTATGTCCGAGCAGAATGATATCCTTTAAGTCTTTTTGCTTGATAAAGTCGACAACAGACTGTGTAATTTGCGCATGCGTTACATTATTGTTTTTGTCCCCGCCATGACCGGCATATTCCGGAGTATAGACGGTGTGTCCTAAGCTGCGAAGTGCGGCGGCCGTTTGATCCCAAAAACCAGCAGTAGCCCAAGACCCATGAACTAGAACAAATGTAAGAGGCGCCTGTTTCGATGATGTTTTGTTATTGGCGGCCTCAACCGTGGAACTGAGATTCATAGGCTGGAAACCCATAATTGTAAAGAGAGTGATACATAACGCTAACACTATTTTTGTGTGAATGGATTTCATACTATGCCTCCTATGTGGGGTGAGAGTGTAATACTTAGAGGATGCCCCGTTTAGAAAAGAAAGATGAATTTTTATCAGGAGTAGTGAATCTCCGCACCTAGGCATAGGCAAACGCATATCTTGTGTTTAGGAAAAGCAAAAATTTATAGCAACAGAAAGGCAGGAAAAAAAGTGACTTCATACATGGACTATACGTCCCCCAATACAGAGTTTACTTTTGATGTGAACACCAATACACTTTTTAAAAAAGATGCCAACAACTTCATTAACTTGCTGTCGATTAAACAATTGAACACGCTTGAGAACATATCGCTGCTGGATATTTTTCTTAGCAAATCAAATGTTGTGGAACCTCATTATCATCAAAATGCTGCAGAGCTTGTATATTGTATCTGCGGTTCAGCGGTAGTGTCTTTAATCAATCCGTTCACAAATGAACTTCTGCATTTTCCGATTTGTCCGGGTCAAGTGGCAAACGTGCCGCAAGGCTGGTGGCATTATGAGGTAGCTACTGTGGATAATACACATCTGCTCGCGATTTTTGACGCACCTATTCCTGAGGTCATTTTAGGTTCGGATATTCTTAGCAAAACCCCGGCAAATGTATTAGCCCATACTTACTGCTTAAATGAAGCTAAGGTAAAAGAAGCTCTTGCTCCAATCAAGCCGGGAACCTTCATCGGCCCTCCTGCTGACTGCTGCGAAGAAGATAAAGTAATGGGCAGCAGCAATATGGCTCCTAATATGGCCCCTAACATGGCCCCAAATATGCATCCTAATATGCAGCCAAATATGAATCCATACGCTCATATGCAGGCACAACCCATCCCGATATCTTCACAAATGCCTCCAGCTACACAAGCCTTTAATTATCAGCCTTACCCGATGCAAGGGTACTATACGCAGGGTTATGATCAGCATTATCGCCAACAACCCTATGTACAGCAGCAGCCGCATTACCAGTATCCAAATAACCAAGAGTAAACTAAAAAAACCTCCCGGAACTCTAGATTCCGGGAGGTTTCGTTGTTAAACCTAGGATAAACGGACAAGTACTCTTCCTCTAAGGTTTCCTTGTAGAATATCTTCTAATGCTTGCGGTAGCTCGTTTAACGTGACTTCACGATCCACGAGGTTCTCCAGCTGACTTGGCTTCAGATCGCTCGCCATCCGTTTCCAAGCCTTCTGGCGAAGGTCTGCAGGACATTCAACGGAATCTATGCCGAGAAGATTAACACCCCGAAGAATAAACGGAAGTACTGTAGTTGGAACTGAAGTGCCTCCGGTTAAGCCACTTGCAGCTACAGAACCTCTGTAGGTGATTTTACTCAAAACTGCGGCAAGGGTGTCACCACCCACCGAATCTACTGCGCCTTGCCATAATTGTTTGTCCAAGGGTTTGCTGGCGCCGCCAATGACCTCTTCACGTGAGATCACGTCTTCGGCTCCTATACCTCTAAGGTAATCGGTAGCTTTGGCGTTACCTGTGCTTGCCACTACGCTATACCCTTTTGCGCCAAGCATGGCAATAGCAGATCCACCTACACCGCCGGTAGCGCCTGTTACAAGTACTTTGCCTTTGTCCGGGGAAACGTCATGATCTTCCAGGGCTAGTATGGACAAGGCAGCTGTCAGTCCTGCAGTACCGTAGATCATAGCTTCTTTAAGCGTCAGGCCTTCGGGAAGGGGAGTGATCCAACCTGCGGGAATCCGAGCGTATTCGCTAAAGCCGCCAAAGTGTGATACGCCAACACCATATCCTGTCGCAATGACTTGCTGCCCTTTATGAAACCGCTCATCTGTGGAAGATACCACAACACCGGATAAATCTATCCCTGGAATAAAGGGATATGTTCTTAGAATTTTACCGTTTGGAATACTGGCTAAACCGTCTTTATAGTTTACACTGGAGTAAGCAACCTTAATTACAACCTCTCCAGCTGGCAGATCCTCTAGGGTAACCGGCTTAACAGCTACGGAGAAGGATGATTCTGTTTTGTCGACAACTAACGCCTGAAATGATTCTGTCATAAGTGTGAGCTCCTTCAACTACGTTATAGGTAAGACATGTATATAATATTTATTCTGCCCGGTCAACTTGTGATTGTCTATGATATAGCGCAATTGTTTATTAAGGTTCCGTTAAATCTTGTGATAGAGGGTGAAGCTTATGAAATGGAAAAATTTAATGGGTACAGTCTTAGCGGGTATCACATTAGTCTCACTTGGCTTTAATGGATATTCTTTTTATAACAAGCCACCAAAAGAGACTAACCAAACTACCAAGGAGCTTGTTCAAACTATAGGCGAGATTTCAATCCAATCTAACTCTGAGAGTGGAGTGCAGGGTGAAAGCGTGGAGGAACTGAAAAAAATTATTTATAACTTACCTCAAGTGGAGAAAAAATTAGCTTTTATAAAGGGAGTAATCACAGAAGGGAATACGGTTTATCTGGATATGGATGAGGTGGAATGGTTCGGTGGAGAGGCGGCAGAAATTGCGGCTAAAGAAGATGGTATACAAGAACCCGAATCATTGCCTAATGGATTCTATATCCGAAATGCAAGCGATGAAATCGAACGACGTAAGCTTGAGACTGATGTAACTATAGCTGAACTAAATGGGGCGAGACCTCAGCAAGTTGACTATACGAATTTTATTAGCGAAGAGCTTGTGGATAGATTATTCCATCTGACATTTGTAGAAGGTAAGGCTGTTTTGCTAGAAGAGCAGTACAGACCTTAGTGAGGGAGAGCAACTGAAAGTGCCAGCGGAGAAAAGAATCGGCGGGATGCTCTACAGCATGCAGAGAAGGTAATGAAGAGTAGAAGAGCTTACGGTTTGTTTATGCTTACATACACTTAAGATTATGATGAATTTTATTTTCATGGGAAAAATGGCTCTGTGTCCTTAGCTGCCATACCTGATGTATTTGGACCGGGTGCGGATGGGAATACTGTATGAAGAAAAATTTTTCGTTGATCTAGTTAATAGGCGGAAGATATGTTTAAATGGGAAAGTATAGTATTTTTTAAATAATAGGTTGAAGAAAGAGAGGCTAATTCATGTCGATTGCGACTACAATGATTATCAGGCTCGAAATTCGGAAATCGGTTGCATCTTTTGGCGATGTTGCTTCAGGAATTGCCGCAGCTGGCGGAGATATTGTTGCTATTGACGTGATACGTGCAGGGAAGGATGTCACTACCCGAGATATAACAGTGAATGTGCAAGACGCAGCTAATGGAGAAATTATCTCAATATTATCGAAGATGCCGGGAATTAAAATAATCAACGTGTCGGATCGGACGTTTCTGGCTCATCTTGGCGGAAAAATCGAAATCACACCTAAAATGCCGATTAAAAATCGGGAGGATTTATCCTTAGTGTATACGCCGGGGGTAGCCCGAGTGTGTACGGCGATTGCCGAAGATCCCAGAAAAGCTTATTCTCTGACGATGAAAAGAAATACAGTTGCAGTCGTTTCGGACGGCACTGCTGTGCTTGGACTAGGGGATATCGGCCCGGAAGCAGCTATGCCTGTCATGGAAGGTAAGGCGATGCTGTTTAAGCAATTGGCGAACATTGATGCTTTTCCGCTATGCTTAAATACCAAAGATCCGGAAGAAATTATCAATATCGTAAAAGCAGTTTCTCCTGGCTTTGGAGGGATAAACTTAGAGGATATAAGTTCACCACGCTGCTTTGAAATCGAACGCCGGCTTGCGGAAGAGCTGGACATTCCGGTATTCCATGATGATCAGCACGGAACTTCCGTGGTGGCTTTTGCAGGACTTTTGAATGCGCTTAAAGTTGTTAATAAATCTATTGAAAATGCGCGGATTGTTGTTGTGGGTATAGGGGCGGCTGGGGTGTCCATATGTAATCTGCTGCTGGCAGCGGGCGCGCGTTATATTTATGCGGTTGATCGTGAAGGCGTTCTCAGAAAAGATCTCCAGTATGATAATCCGGAATGGCAGAAGCTTGCTGCCGCAACCAATCCTGAGGGAATTGAGGGTGGAATAACGGAGGTTATACGAGGGGCAGATGTCTTTATTGGGGTGTCCCGTGGGGGGATTCTGACCGTGGAGCATCTTAAAAGCATGGCCAGTGATAACATCGTTTTTGCGATGGCTAATCCTACACCGGAGATTGAACCGGATTTGGCAGAACCTTTTGTTCGCGTTCTAGCGACAGGCAGAAGTGATTATCCGAACCAGATCAACAATGTGTTATGTTTTCCGGGTATTTTCCGTGGCGCACTTGATTGCCGGGCTAGAACTGTGAATCTGGAAATGAAGCTGGCTGCGGCAAAAGCCATTGCATCGGTCGTTCATCCGGATGAACTCAATGAGCAATATATCATCCCAAGTATTTTTAACGAAAAAGTAGTTGAACAGGTCCGCCTGGCAGTAATCCAAGCGGCTATATCCACGGATGCAGCACGCCGGATTCCTAAAGACGTAGCAGCTATAACGGAATAAGAGCTATACGATAAATGGACTGCTTTGCTTACTTAGAGAGCAGTCTATTTGTTTTTATATTTGGAGGGAAATTGCCCGAATTGCAACTTTAAATCCACTTAAAGGTGAGGGAATGTATGAGAAAAATTCATATTATGGGAGCCTCAGGCGTAGGAACGAGTACATTAGGTTACGAATTAGCTAAAGTGTTGCCACATGTCCAGTTAGACAGTGACGACTATTTTTGGGAGCATAAATTCACTAAGCAACGTGAGGTCAATGAGCGATTAGCAAGACTTACAAGAGATTTGACTCATAAGGAACCTTGGATTCTGAGCGGTGCGGTATGTGGCTGGGGAGACGGCCTTCGACCATTATTCGATTTGGTTATTTTTCTAGGACTTCCACCGGAAATTCGTTTAGATAGATTAAGAGCCAGAGAGTACGAGAGATATGGTGATCATATTTTGCCTGGAGGAAGTAAATATGAAGCGTATCAGACCTTTATGAAGTGGGCGGCATTATATGATGTTGCTGGAGTTGAAGTCAGGAGCAAAGTGCTGCATGAGGAATGGATGTCCGCACTGGAATGTCCTATTTTACGAATAGAGGAAGATTTATCGGTTGGAGATCGTGTTGAGATCGTGCTGAGATATTTACAAATGGTATAGGAGGAACTTTTGGTCGGCGGAATATATTCAACAGGCTACAGAAGAATTCAGCAATAATGTTGAGGGAGTCAACGGCGAGTTAAAGTCCGTACATTCTGGGATTGGTGCGTTTGAGCGAGAGGATTCTATCATTAAGGTCGTAGTAGAGTGGGATGGGCAGAAAGACGAATTCGAGTTGAGGGATCGTAAATAATGGGGCTATGAAGAAGATTAAGCTGCATCCATTTTATGTGGCTAGTGCTGGGGCGGATGGCTTGGTATTATGGGCATTCTTCTTTTATGAAGGTGTTGGCACAGCAGTTGGTCCAAAGAGGTTATAATGGAAAGCGTATATCTCATCCACGGAATGGTGGACTGTATGTGTATGAGCAGGGCTGTTAATTTAAAAGAAAGCAGGATGAACAATCATGGTTGATATTAAAGAAATAGAAATGGAATCTCTTCCTGAACTGGGGAATTTATATCAAGAGCTGATGAATAAACCGTCTGACCTTAATAAGCTTGAAGAAGTGTTTAAAGTGGTTAAGGCGGATAACCGGTACATTCTATTGGGTGCTTTTGTAGAGGGGGAGTTACTAGGGTCTTTGATGGGCATCGTGTGTCAGGACTTAGTGGGGGACTGCAAACCGTTTATGGTGATTGAGAATGTGGTCGTTTCAGCGCGGGCACGTCGTCAAGGCGTCGGCAAAAAACTTATGAACGCCATTGAACAAGCGGCCCGGGAAAGAGACTGCTATTATATTATTTTAGTCTCCGGTGAGCAGCGGAAGGAAGCGCATGTGTTCTATGAATCGTTAGGTTATAGAGATGAAAAGGTAGAAGGATACCGAAAACATTTAAGTTCCCATTAAAAAGTACAACAACTTTCTAGGAGGTTTTTATTTGCAGACATTTTTTCAATATAACTGGATGGTCCGCGAACAATGGTATGAGTGGTGTGCAAATATTTCTGAGGAGGAGCTGCTTGCAATACGTATAGGTGGTGTAGGCAGTATACTCAAGACGCTTTTTCACATTGTGGATGTGGAGTGGAGCTGGATTCAAGTATTGCAAGGAAAACCGGATTTCCAAGAGGATTTTGAGCAGTACAAGACTTTGCAGCATGTACGAGAATTGGATGCAAAATTCCACACAGAGGTGGAACCCTTTGTAACGGCTTGGCATGAGGGGCTGGAGCAGAGGATTTTTGAGGATCACCTTCCGGATGGCAGGATCGTGACCGATGCCTGGGGTGAGGTAATGCGCCATGTGATTGCTCATGAGATTCATCATGTCGGGCAATTATCGGTCTGGGCCAGAGAGATCGGAAAACCGCCGGTTTCAGCTAATCTGATTGGCAAAGGGCTGATAAACAGCCTGCCTGGCAAAGCGTAGACAAGCTATTCAGCGTATACTCAGATTCATATTTTACAATCTCCTTGAACTGCGAAAACATAAATCTGTACTTCAAGGAGGATTACACATGGTGAAGAAGAAAAATTTGCTGAGAAAGTTCATGGCAGTTACACTAAGTCTTGCTATCGTCTCAACGGCGTTTGGAGTTGCTGGAAACACGCCCGTAGTTAGTGCGGCGGATGCAGGTGTAACGAAAGCGTATGAATCCCTGTTCGCGGGTGACAGAATCATTGATGTTAAAGTAACGATTGATGATGCGGATTGGAAAAGTATATTAGCAAGTCCCCTCGAAAAAGAATACAAAAAAGTTAAGGTTGAAGTTGACGGGAATGTTGTTGAAAATGTTGGATTTTCTACTAAAGGGAATCTGACGTTAAAATCGGTAGCCAGTATGACAGACTCGGACAGATACAGCTTCCGGCTGAAATTTGATAAATATGATAAGAAGCAAACATTACTTGGTCTTGATAAAATGGTACTGAACAACAATTTTTCGGACCCTTCGTATATTCGTGAATATTTACATTACGAAGCGCTCCGTTCTGTTGGTGTGGATGCACCTTTGACTGTGTTCACCAATCTGTATATCAACGGAGAATTATATGGTTTTTATGTAGGTGTGGAAGCAATAGATGACAGCTACTTAGAACGTACCTATGGAGAAAATTATGACGACGGTGTTCTGTATGATACAGAAGAAAAAAGTTATCTGCAGTACAAAGAAGGCAGCGACTACGAAACGATAACTTATGATACAGGTAAGGAAGATGATAAAGCTTCGTTAAAGAACTTCATCAAGGTGCTGAATGAGATGCCTGCCGGTGAGAAGGGTTCTATTGAAAGTGTGCTAGATGTGGATTCGGCCCTGAAGTATATCGCTGCTAATGCTGTATTGGGGAACTATGACAGCTATAACGGGGATAAAGGTCATAATTATATGTTGTACGGGGATGCATCCGGTAAATTTAGTGTACTTCCATGGGATATGAACATGTCCTTTAACGGGTATTCTGGTGGCGGAGGCGGCAGAATAGGGACAACAGATACAACAGCTGCTGCGGGCACAACTTCTACATCGGCAACAACCATCGCAGCCAATACCAACGCAGTAACTGCATCGATTGATAATCCTACACTTGGGATAAGTTTAGATCAGGTCCCAATGATTGCTAATCTGTTGGAAGTGCCTGAATATAAGACTAAATACCTGAAATATGTATCTGAGCTGGTTGATTATTTGGAAGGAATTCAGAGCAGAATTACTGAATTGGCTACCTTAATTAAACCTTACGTTCAAGCAGATCCAACCAAATTTTATACCATGGAACAATTTGAAAGTAATGTTACTTATTCAGCAACAGGTGAGATGGGTGGTAGTGGAGGAATGACACCACCAGCTGGGATGGAAGGCATGACACCTCCTGAAGGGATGGAGGGCATGACACCTCCGGATGGAACGACACCGCCAGCACGTCCTGATAATACAGGAACTGCGACTGATGGTAATCCTACACCTCCAACAGGTAACGCTGGAGGCGGGGGACAAGGTATGGGCACAATGGCTGCAGGTTCGATTATGACCTTTGCGCTGAACAGACTTGCTAATCTGCAAGGCCAGCTAGGACTTAACGTCACACCTCTACCCTCTGTAACTACAACACTATCAACAACTAATCCGAACACGACGGGCACTAACGGAATATCCGTACTTTTAAACGGAACAGCGGTCAGCTTTGCAGATCAGCTTCCTGTGAATAAGGATGGCCGGGTGCTTGTGCCAGTGAATGCAATCTTTAATGCTCTGGGTGCTACAGTAACCATGGATCAAACGACTAAGAAAATCACTGCAGTAAAAGACAATACAACGATCGTAATGGCCATTGGCAGCAAGACTGCTTACATCAATGGAAAAGCGCTCACACTCGACGTTCCTCCGCAAATTATCGGAAATCGGACATTAGTTCCGGTTAGATTTATTTCCGAGGGATTGAATATGGATGTGAAGTGGGATGCGGGGACTTCTACAGTTACAGCTACGACTAAAACAGCAGCTTAATAATTAGCTTTATCGCGTATGCGGAAATCCGGGGCAAGCTCTGGATTTCCGCATTTTTTAATTCAAGCAGATCAACTCGTGCTGCTGCTAGAGAGCAGTGGCGGAAACCAGACATGACGAAGATCGACCCAACCCTGGCTATTGAAGCTAACCCCGCGGACAGAGGGGAGATAAGCTGTCTGAGTGGGCTTTTCATACAAAATATGTAGGTGGTGCTCTTCAATCAGACGGTTCTCGATGATACTGAAACTTTCCGCTCGGGCCACCGGATTAGGTTCGCGCGCGATGGTATACAGCCAGCCTTCTATATCCGCCCGGGTATACGGTTCAATATGCTGGGAGAGCGTAAGGTATAGATCAAATAAACGAAGTTGTTCATCCTCATCACGGAATAATGAGAAAACAATCAGGTCAGATTCCAGCCGAATCGGACCTTTAAATTCCTCTGGAGACACGGAAATGACATTGCATTTATAACCTTGTTGCTCTAGTCTAGTGGCAATAAAATCAGCATCGCCAGCATATTGTGGAATCGTAGAGATTTGCAACGTGATTTCTTGATCTTTTATCGCTTCTTGCTCGATGGACGCTGAATCGTCTTTTAAACAGGAGACTATTTTTGCCCGAAGCAGGGGATCGCTTAGCGGTCCCTTTTTTTGCGTATTGCAGGTGACGAATTTCCGAATGGAAGACTCCGAATGAATTCGGCTCCAGGTCGAAGAACTGGCGGATGAGGGATTTTGAATCACGTGAAAAGCAGAACCCGTATCAGAGGATGACGTTTCAGTATCCCACGGGACATAAAGGATTTCAACCCGATCTAAATGAGCCCGTCCTTGAAAATAATAAGGAAAAACCTCCAGCACACAAGTGTCCTCGGTCATATCCACAACCTTAAAGGGGCCAGTCCCCACGGGTCTACGGCCAAAGCTCTGCTCATCTATTCCTTCTAAATCACGCGGTACAATTGCGGCTCTGCTCGTGCACAAAAATGGCAGAAATAGTTCATTAGGCTGCTTAAGCGTAATTTGAACGGTAGATGGATTTAATGCGGTGACCCGCTGGATTTCTTTGAAAATATAGCTATAGAGTGTCCGTTTAGAGGTTCGCATCAACCGTCCCAGGGAATAGACTACATCCTTGGCTGTAAGCACTTTTCCATGATGGAATAACACCTCTTTGCGCAGAAAAAAAGTCCAGAGCGTCCGGCTCTCATCGACTTCCCAGGCGTGAGCCAGACAGGGAACAATTTTGTCCCGTTCACCGCTTCTTTTCACTAACCCGTCGAAAACATGGCTGGAAACAAATGACTCTGCCAGCAAATTCATATATAACGGATCGAAGGTATGTAGCTGCTGGGTAATGGGCAGGCGGAGAGTATCAATTTGTTTGTCACTACGAATTTCTGAATGATGCCCAAAATAGGTCAGCAGCCAACCCTGTAGTGTATCCTGCAGTGAGGTGGAGCTGGCATGGGTTTTGATGCCTTCTATAGCGTGGTGGACATCTTTGCGGCTAATCGCCTGCATCATGGATTGAAGGGCAATTTCTTCGGAGGGAACAAGAAATTGTAGCAAAGAGCGGCTTCCTCGCCCACGCTTAGGCGTCCATTTGATCCATTCCTGCAACATCATTTTATTCACAATATGCATGGCATTGCGGTGTGTACAGCCGAAAATCAATGCCAACTCATCCATCGTCACTGAGATTTCTGTGGCTCCCCCAAAATGAGATTGCAGCTTTAAAAATTGGCTATGCAGCTTCATTGTTTTGGTTCCTTTCGGAAAATAGGAAATTATAAATAAATTCTTTCTCTTTTTTTTCTTATTTTATCACGTAAAATAAGGATGAGAAAGTAAGAAAATGGGGGTAATTACCATGACCGAGGAAATGGAAACGGGAACGGGAACGGGACTTAGGCTTAATCGATCGCTTGCTGCTTTGCTTGCTGCGTTCTTACTGGCAATAGTTCATCAGTATTTATTTTATGGAAAGCTGGCGGGCCTATCGTATCCAATCTTTGTGTGTCTGTTCTATGCGTTCATGCTTTATTATGCCAAGGCTAAAATCCGCAAGCTCAACAAATTCAGTTACTTCTGGTTTGGAGCGATTTTTCTACTTTCATTAACCTATTTATTCTTTCATAATTTTTTCTTCTTTGGGCTGAACCTGCTGGTGATCCCGGTGTTGATTTTATTACATATGACTTATTTGCTTAGTGATAAACGGCCGGCTTGGAGCCGGCTTGGATTAGTGGGGAACACGCTGGAGCATGTGCTTCCACAGAATTTCCGCCATTGGAGCACTGTGTTTACGATCATTAAAAGGACTGGCGGCAGTAAAATGAAGGACGAGCGTAAGCAGGTCATGGGGAAAGTGCTGATAGGACTTGCGATCTCTTTTCCAATATTGCTGGTTGTGGTTACTCTGCTGTCCTCAGCGGACGGAGTGTTTCATCATGTACTGCTGGCGCTGCCGAATGTGCTGGATCGGATTTCATTTGGGGAAAGTTTTGTGCGGGTGCTGTGGATTATCCTGCTGGGCATGGGCTTGTTCGGCTTAGTGTGGGGGTATGTGGATTCGAAAATCTATGACTGGAATATGCAGCCTAAGGAATATGGTCCAGTGCTGGCGCCTGTAAGCTTTAAAATGGATCCGATAATTATGACGACGATTCTTATAGCCATTAACACGGTATATGTATTGTTTGTTTTCGTACAGTTTTCTTACTTGTTTGGAGCATGGGAAGGGATTTTACCAGAGGGCAGCTCATATGCTGATTACGCACGTAGTGGATTTTTTGAGCTGATTATGGTGGCTGCGATTAATTTCGTGATTTTGCTGCTGGCTTTGGTATCGGAAGGAAATAGAAGTGGAGGGCTGCAAAAATTTATTAATGTCCTGCTCTACATTCTGGTTGGTTGCTCGACAGTGATGCTATATTCCGCCTATACCCGTCTGACTCTATATGAAGAGGTGTACGGCTATACCACGACTCGGTTTTTAGTGCATGCATTTATGATATTTATGGGCTTATTGTTGGTGGTTGCAGCCTTACGGATAGCTGTTCAGCGTGTTCCATTGGCGAAATGTTATATTGTGCTGGGCTTGATCTCCTACGTCGTCATGAACTATATCGGGATGGATGTTATTATCGCTAATAAAAATATGGATCGTTATGCGGCAAGTGGTAAATTGGACGCCAATTATTTGGTCCGTTTATCTCCGGAGGTCATCCCTTCTCTGATAAGGTTTAGTGAACAGGAAGATGGGATGCTGGATGATTTTTTAAAGAATGAATGGAGAGAACTCAATAAGCGTGAGCGGGCCTGGCAGTCGTTCAATTTCCCGCAATATCTGGCGCAGCGTGAGCTGGCTGAATATTTTGCACAGTAAAGGTAAGAAGAAGGTGTGAGGTCAGTGAGGAAGAAGCCATTTAAAAGAGGCTGGTCATTTATCATCATTTTTATTACGGTAGGTTTAAGTTACGGGATCTATCATATCTATTTATACAATGCGCCCAAACAAAATCATTACTCGCGTGTTTCCAGCACCAATCTTGAACAGGAAAGTCTGGGCGGCATTCAGCTGCTTCAAAGCCTTGATTCAATTGCTAGGGAACCTAAGCCAAATAATGATATAGAGCGGTATCAGTATTATGATCTGGGCCACGAGACAACAATAGCCACAGCACGTGGTGATGATAAAATAATTCTAATCAGCGTCTATTCCGATCATACGATGAGTACGGCAAGAGATATTCATGTTGGAGCTTCAGCGGACGAAGTGATCAAGGCTTATGGCACTTCTTATTATAAAAGAGGGGAGCAAGGGGCTGAGATTATCGGATACGTGGATAAAATCAACCATCGGAGTATTGAATTTTGGCTGCAGGATCAGAAGGTAGATATGATTCGTTATTGTGTGGATTCTGTTGTAATGTAAAGTGTCATAGGAAAACCTCATTAAAAAGGACATATGTCCTTTTTTTGTGGGGTATTCTAAATTACACTGGAGCAAACAATAGAGGGGGCACTACATGCAGACGATAAATGACCGTGAGGCTGTCCGTGCCTTGGCAGTGAAGAACGGTCTGGACGGAATATTTAGCCCGCTGGTAACGCATAAAATGGAGTTGAGACGTTACGCGGATGAAGAAAAGCTGTGTTTGGTTGGCGATCAATTGGATGGAATGTTCATATTGGTTGAGGGCAAGCTCAAAATTCAGACCTTGCTGCCAAATGGCAAATCTATGCTGGTGCGGTTTACAAATCCGATATCTGTTATTGGGGATGTAGAGCTGCTTCACCGGTTCCCTGTTAAGAATCAAGTGGAGTCTGTGGGTGAGAGCTTGATTCTTTTTGCAGGTAGAAGACTACTCCTGAGAGAGCTTGAGGAAAATACAGCGTTGTTACGTTTTCTCGTCGGAGAACTTAGTCACAAATTGCATACGCTCGGTCAAGCCTCCGCACTTAACCTGTTGTATCCTGTGGAGAATCGATTTGCCAGTTATTTAATGTCTTTGTTCGCAGATAAAAACGGTGACCGGCGAGTGGAGGAGATTCGGACCTCAAGTCTTATTGAAACAGCAGAATTGCTTGGCACAAGCTATCGGCATCTTAATCGAATCGTACGTCGTTTTATTGATGAAGGAATCATTACACGAAATCGTGGACGCTTAAGTGTACTGGATGAATCGAAGCTGGCAGAGCTGGCTAACGGAAATTTATACGAATAAAAAGATCTCAAAAGACCATTAGTTCCTGCCCTCGGCCGGAAATAGGGGTCTTTTTGTTTTTTTAAGCAAACATTCAGTTCAAATTCAGAGAGGCTTAAGGGAGAGCTAGTAGGATAAAAGTACCAAATAGACCTACATACATATAGAGATGAGGAAAAACGATGGTGAAAAGTATCCGTGGGAAAATAGTCTTAGGATTTACTGCTGTGATTATAGTCTTTCTAGTGGCGATAGCCGGAAACACATTGTTTCAGGGGAAGGTTACCCAATTGACAGATCAGGTTAATCGTAACTGGGACAAGCTGTCACTTGTTCAAGGCTTAACGGATAAGATTCGTACCGCAGATGAGCTGGGTGCTCGTTATGTGATGAGCAACACAGATGATGAGCGGAATTCCTATCTGGCGCAGTATGAAGAAATGCTCCCATTGATTGAAAATGCTATTACAGAGCTGGAGAGTGCCCGATTAATTGAAGCTGAGTTAAAGGGTGTAACTGAGCTGAAGAGCAAATGGAATGATTATTTGATCGTTCTGAAGGAAGCTTTTGCTTTAGCTAAGGAAGGCAACTTCCCGGAAGCGCAAAAGAAATTCACGGACCTATCATTAGACGCTATGATAGAATCTCAGATTGTGTTTCAGAACATGCTCATGGAGGAAATAGAGAATGGACAAAGCCTGGCAAATTCGCATCGTAATAACGCTTTGATTACTAGCTTTGGTGTGACCGGATTGTCGGTAGTGCTCGCGGTGATCCTTGCGCTGCTAATTTCTGGACGGATTATTAAACCGCTTCGTGATGTGAACACGCAGTTGAAGGAAATTGCAGATGGGGATGCCGATCTTACGCGCAAATTAAGTGTTCGTTCTAAAGATGAGATTGGTGAACTGGCGTTTAACTTTAATAAAATGACAGATAATCTGGGCACGATGATTGAACAGGTGAAGTTATCGGCAAATAGTCTCGCGAATTCCTCTACAAAGCTTAGGTCAGATAGTGGAGTGACGGCAGGCGCCACAGAACGAATATCGGATTTTATGGGTGAAATCGCTACCGGAACAGCCAAACAGATGAATGATTTGCAGACCAATACGATTACAATCTCAGAAATATCACTAGGAATCGGCCAAATTGCTGCCAGTGTCCAGGACATCTCGGAAGCCTCCCATCGCTCTGCGGCATTTGCCATTACAGGAGATGAATCCCTTCAGGCCGCAGGGCAGCAAATGGAATCGATTAATCACTCCATACAATCTTTATCACAGCAGGTCCAAGGTTTTGTGAATCGATCTCAGGAGATTGGCAGTATTGTAGGAGTCATAAAAGGAATCGCTTCGCAGACGAATATGCTGGCCCTAAATGCGACGATTGAGGCAGCTCGTGCTGGTGAGCAAGGTAGAGGTTTCGCTGTGGTTGCCGATCAGGTCCGCAAGCTGGCAGAGCAGTCCGCGGAATCCGCCAATCAAATTGCAGAAATGGCGACTGGGATCCAAAGTGAAGCAGATGACGCGATGAAGGTGATGATGAGCAGCATGCGTGAAGTAAAGGGAGGTACGGAGATTATTGAGGAAGCGGGACGATCCTTCGGTGAGATTCGATTATCTATAGATTCACTCGCCGAACAGGTTCAGGAAGTATCTGGAGCCGTGGAGGAGATTACGGCGGCTGCGGATGAGATTGTAGAGTCAATTCGTAACGTTACGCAAATCTCGGAAACAACCGCTGCGAGTACTCAGCATGTGTCAGCAGCCTCACAAGAGCAAATGGCTTCGGTTGAACAAATTGCATCCTCTGCAAGTGAATTAAGTACAATGGCGCATGGACTGCAAGGGTTGGTAGCTAGATTTAATGTATAACACGAAGCTTCGGAGAGTTAAGGGGCAATATAGTCCCCTTGTCCTCTCTGGGGCTTTTTTGTTGAACGTAATATCCCACATACAAAGCATAGAAATTGCCATCGACGGCCATCTACCTATAACTTATATTATTAGCGTTATTAGTTAGCTTGTATCCGTAATCCATCATTTCAAATGTAGGAGGCGAATGTCTATAAAACTACTGTTTTGAAAGCGCATCCTTTCTGCTGTATAGCTCCACAAAATTTTGGAAGGTGGTTATTCAATGATAGCAGCTTCTAAAAGATTTACCGGGAAGACGGCAGTACTTTATTGTTTGATTGTTATATTATTTGTAGGTCAGTTAGGATTATATCCCTCGGTGAGTTTAGCTGCGGGGAATTTAGCCCAAGGGAAGACTATTACTTCAAGCTCGTTCGGTGATGTATACGTAGCAGCCAATGCTAATGACGGCAGCCAAGGAACGTATTGGGAGAGCGCAAGCGGTGTTTTTCCGCAATGGATTAAAGTGGATTTAGGGGCAGCAAGCAGCGTGAATCAGGTTGTGTTAAAGCTGCCTACGAATTGGGAAACAAGAACTCAAACGTTAGCGGTGCAAGGGAGTACAGATGATGCAGCTTACAATAACTTAGTAGATTCCGCCAATTATACATTTAATCCAACGAGTGATTCCAATACAGTGACTATCAGCTTTACAGCTGCGAATGTCAGATATGTTAAACTGAATTTCACATCCAATACGGTCTGGCCAGCAGCACAGTTAGCGGAATTTGAGGTTCATGGTAATACAACTACAACTCCATCCTCAGGATATGAAGCGGAGAATGCCGCATTATCCGGTGGTGCCAAGGTTAACACGGATCATACAGGTTATACAGGTACAGGATTTGTTGATGGTTACCTAAATCAAGGTGCTGCAACTGCATTTAGCGTTAATATGGCTTCTGCTGGTAACTATGATGCTACATTAAGATTTTCAAATGCATCAGGCAGTACAAAAACCATTAGTGTTTATGTGAATGGAACTAAAATTAAGCAAACCTCACTTGCGAATCTGGCCAATTGGAATACGTGGTCAACAAAGATTGAGACGCTGGCTCTGAATGCTGGCACTAACACGATTACTTATAAGTACGATACAGGAGACACTGGAAATGTGAATCTAGATAATTTGAACGTCACTCCAGCTTCTGCTACAACACCAACTCCGACGGCAACTCCAACTCCGACGGCAACTCCAACACCAACGGCAACACCTACCTCAACTCCAACGGTAACACCAACACCGACACCGACGGTAACTCCTACGCCAACACCGACAGTAACACCTACACCAACTCCAACGGTAACACCGACCCAGACACCAACAGTTACACCAACGCCTGGGGCGGGTTCCAATCTGGCTTTGAACAAAAGCATCAACGCTTCCTCTTCCGTCTTTACCTTTGTTCCTGCAAATGCGAATGACGGTGATGTAACTACTTACTGGGAAGGAGCAGGAGGAAGTTATCCCAATACATTATCTGTAAACCTGGGGAGTAATGCCGATATTACATCTATTGTCCTCAAACTGAATCCATCATCGGCCTGGTCCACACGTACTCAGACTATTCAAGTGCTTGGGCATAATCAGAATACAACAGCCTTTACTAGTCTTGTGCCAGCAACCGTGTATACTTTTAATCCGGCAACCGGCAATACGGTCACTATTCCGGTAACGGCCACGGCTAGTGAAGTACAGTTGAAGATTACCACCAATACTGGTTCAACCGCTGGACAAATCGCTGAATTCCAAGTGATGGGTGCACCAGCTGCTAATCCGGATTTGGCGATAACCGGTCTTACATGGTCACCTTCAGCTCCAGTAGAGACCAATGCCATTACTTTAAATGCAACGGTAAAAAATATTGGAACATTAGCTTCCACAGCGACTAATGTAAATTTCTACTTGGGCAGCACACTTGTAGGTACTAGCCCAGTGGGGGCATTAGCGGCTGGCGCATCTACGAACGTCACTTTAAATATGGGCGTAAAGGATGCAGCTACCTATACTTTAACTGCAAAGGTTGACGAGAATAATACGGTTATTGAATTGAACGAAGGCAATAACAGCTTCACTAGTCCAAATTCTCTTATTATTGCTCCCGTATCCAGTTCTGATCTAGTAGCTTCCCCAGTTAGCTGGACACCAAGCAATCCAGCAGGCGGCAATGTGGTCAGCTTCTCGGTGGCAATCAAGAATCAAGGGACGGCAGCATCCGCAGGGGGTGCGCATAACATAACCTTGAAGGTTCTGGATGCTACTACGAATGCTGTACTCCAAACCTTAACTGGAACCTATAACGGCGTGATTGGCAGTGGAGTAACAGCGCCTCCTGTTAGCCTTGGCACTTGGACAGCAGCTAATGGCAAATATACTGTGAAGACCGAAATTGCCGTAGACACTAATGAGCTGCCAGTTAAACAAGCCAACAATATTCAAACACAGTCTCTTTTTGTAGGTCGTGGAGCCAATATGCCTTACGACATGTATGAGGCTGAGGAGGGCGTGATTGGTGGCGGGGCTGTGAAGCTTACTGCTAATCGGACCATTGGAGATCTTGCGGGTGAGGCTTCAGGCAGAAGAGCAGTTACACTGAATACTACAGGCAGTTATGTAGAATTCACTACTAAGGCTGACACTAATACACTGGTCACCCGCTTCTCGATTCCAGATTCGGCGAGTGGAGACGGTACGAATGCTACACTGAACATCTATGTGAACGGAGTTTATACCAAGGCGATTAATCTGACCTCTAAATATGCATGGCTGTACGGTTCAGAGATAAGTCCCGGCAATTCACCAAGCGCGGGCTCTCCGCGGCATATTTATGATGAAGCCAACATTATGTTCGACAGCACGATTCCGAAAGGTAGTACGATTCGACTGCAAAAGGATGTGGCAAATACCTCGCAGTATGCCATTGATTTCATCAGTCTGGAGCAGGTTTCACCGATTGCCAATCCAGATCCGGCCAAATATACGGTCCCAGCCGGCTTTACACATCAGGATGTGCAAAATGCGCTAGATAAAGTACGCATGGATACGACCGGAAATCTCGTAGGTGTGTATTTGCCAGCAGGTAACTATCAGACCTCCAGTAAATTTCAAGTCTATGGAAAAGCAGTGAAGATCATTGGTGCAGGCCCATGGTATACGAGATTCTACGCTCCAACGAATCAGGAGAATACGGATATCGGTTTCCGGGCAAGCGATACTGCTAATGGCTCTACTTTTGCGAATTTTGCTTACTTTGGGAACTACACATCACGTATTGATGGTCCGGGTAAAGTATTTGATTTCTCCAATGTGGCAAATATTACGATCGATAACATCTGGACCGAACATCAGGTGTGTATGTACTGGGGAGCTAATACGGATTACATGGTGATCAAAAACTCCCGTATCCGCAACACCTTCGCTGACGGCATCAATATGACGAATGGCAGCACGAATAATCTCGTATCCAATATTGAGGCACGGGCTACAGGGGATGATAGCTTTGCATTGTTTTCGGCTATTGATTCCGGTGGTGCAGATATGAAGGATAATATTTATGAGAATCTCACTTCAATCTTAACCTGGCGGGCAGCAGGTGTAGCCGTCTATGGCGGATATGCCAATACCTTCCGCAACATTTATATTGCCGACACGCTTTGCTATTCTGGAATTACGATCAGCTCACTTGACTTCGGGTATCCAATGAACGGCTTTGGCGCTTCACCGACAACGAATTTTGAGAATATTTCCATTGTTCGTGCAGGTGGACATTTCTGGGGGGCACAGACCTTCCCGGCAATCTGGGTATTCTCAGCCTCTAAGGTATTCCAAGGCATTCGTGTCAGTGATGTGGATATCATTGATCCAACCTATCATGGTATCATGTTCCAGACCAACTATGTCGGCTCCGCGCCGCAGTTCCCAGTGACAGATACCATCTTCACGAATGTCACAATTTCCGGTGCGCAAAAGAGTGGAGATGCTTTTGACAGCAAATCCGGAGTGGGCATCTGGGTAAATGAAGCGGCTGAGGCTGGGCAAGGTCCTGCCAGAGGGTCAGCCACCTTTAACAATCTGAAAATTACCAACACGGTAACGAATATTAAAAATAATACGTCTACTTTTACGATTAACGTTAATCCGTAAAAATAAAGCTGCCAATACTGAACAGCCGTCTCCCGCTTTCGTGGGGGGCGGTTGTTTTCAGGTTGCAGAAACCAAGGGTTCTGAATCGACAGGAGGTGCTGCTCACGTTACAATAATGGAAGGTACAGAAATGAAGGAGGCTCTAAAATGACATCCTTAGTGGTTAACAATATAACAGAGCTGATTGGGAATACACCGGTTGTAAGATTAAATCGGCTGACTAGCCCCCAAGATGCAGAACTATATGTGAAGCTGGAGCTTTTTAATCCAAGTGGCAGTGTAAAAGACCGGGCAGCTTATAATCTAATCCTGCAAGCCGAGCTAGCAGGTTTGTTGAAGCCGGGCGGGACGATCATTGAGCCGACTAGTGGAAATACAGGGATAGGATTAGCGATGAATGCCGCGGCAAAAGGGTATAAAGCGATTCTTGTCATGCCTGATAATATGACCAAGGAACGAATCAATATTCTAAAGGCTTATGGTGCGGATGTTGTGCTGACGCCGGCAGCAGAACGGATGCCGGGAGCTATAGCAAAAGCGATTGAGCTGGGAAAAGAAGTGGAGAACAGTTTTATTCCACAGCAATTCGAGAACAAAGCCAACCCTGATATTCACCGGACAACGACCGCTCTGGAAATCTTGGAGCAAATGGAAGGTAAGCTGGATGTGTTTGTTGCTTCATCAGGAACTGGGGGCACGATAACTGGAACCGGTGAGGTTTTGCGTGAGCATCTACCTGATATCCGGATTCTTGTGGTTGAGCCGCAAGGCTCGCCCGTATTATCTGGAGGAAAGCCAGGACCACATAAGCTGGTAGGAACGAGTCCGGGCTTTGTGCCCGCAATTTTGAATACACAGGTCTACGATGACATCGTTCAGGTCGCGGATGAAGCTGCCTTGGAGACGGTAAGAAGGCTGGCTGCAAAAGAAGGAATTCTGCTGGGTCCATCCGGTGGTGCCACTGTATGGGCGGCGTTGCAGGAAGCGCGTCGTCTTGGGGCTGGCAAACGCGTGCTTTGCATTGCACCTGACACAGGGGAACGGTATCTTAGTATGGGAATATTTTAGTTTCGTCTGGAGGAATGGGAATGAATAAGCTCAGTGTGAGTTTTCTTATTGTTCTACTGCTGGCGGGCTGCTCAGGCACTAACAAGCCAACCCCTTCTCCAAGTGCAGAGCCAACACCAACGGCAAGCATGCAGCAGCCAGAAGCTTATCTGGAAGCTGGAAAGCTGAAGGCGAATTTTGGTTTTGCAGATGAGTCTGGCAAGAGCATCTTAGTCACCGGGCAGGAAAAAGGGCTGGATGCGCAAATGCAACAATTGAATGAGGCGATCGGTGATCATGGGCAAGTGCTAAAAGTGAAATTGAATAAATGGCAGGAGGGTACGGAGAACAGTAATGGCCGGGAGATGGCTCACAATTTTGTGAATCTGCCAGGGTATCTTTATACGGTTGAAGAGGGGAATGCGACTCCTGATGAGACCTATTACCTGACGGATCAGGCAGAGTTTAATACGAATGCGCTAATCTCTGTTAAGCCTACGGAGGTTAAGCAAGCCTCGCTAAATGTTGCAGAAAATGTGCGGCAGAATATTGTTTCTGCAAAAAATCGTGAAGTAGAGCATATTTGGAAACTTGCTGACCTGTCTGGTGAACGGCAGCTGTATCTCGTTCAATTCATTAGGCAGGATCAGGATATGTTATTCAGTCTCGTGCTGGAAGACAAGGTCGGGCTTACCTTTATGGATTATCCGGCTGTCATTCAAGGCGATGAATTTTCCGTCTGGAGAGTGGATGATGGTGGGGAAGTCATACCAGAGATGTTCTCTATTCTTTTTGCGGCGGAAACCGCTGAAGGCCCATTACTCGGTATGGAGTGGTGGGGAGCGGAAGGCGTAAATACATTTTTCCTGAAAAAAGAGGGAGATGTTTTTAAAGAAATGGACATTCAATACGGACGCTACACATCACCACTATAACTGGGATGCAGATACATCGAAGGATGTATCTTTTTTTTGCTACAATATAAGAAAGTATAAATTTTCACTATATATTGCTTATAATATTATGAAGGATAGCATTAATTTTTTAAAATACTTAAATTTGTAACAATAAGAACTTTAAATAGCCCGATCGAGTCATGTAGCAGAATTGTGACGGTGATATTGTTAATCATAAGATGTACGGGAGGGGACAGCAACGTATAACCGAATCAAGTACATGATCCTGTTACTGCCAACGCTAATGGTAGGGATCTGGGAGGTCGTGCGCCATCAGTTTCTAATGCCTTATATTTCGATGGATCTGGGGAATTATTTGACACCTGTCCTCGTATTTTTGTTCACTCTTGTATTGCTCGTTCCTATGTTTTCGCTTATGGAGCGGAATCAGCGGGAGCTGGAGCAGGAACGTGCGCTCAAAGAGGCAATGAAAGCCCGGGAAGGGCTAGCTAAGGAACTGCATGATGGGATGGCGCAATCTTTATTTCTTTTATCTGTCAAAATAGATCGTCTGGAAGCAAGCCGCAGGAATGGGGAAGTCAGCGAAGAAAATGTGGATCAGATCAAAAAGACCGTCCACGAGGTGAACCGTTATGTTCGGCAGGCGATCGCCAATCTGAAGGTACCAGTGTCTGAGCAGCACTCTTTTTCATTGGAACAGTCGGTTAAAGATCAGCTTGCTCAAATGGCTAACGAGATTATGATTGAAGTTTCCTTGGATTGGAGTCTACAGGATGAAGCCCTCTCTCCTTCGGAAAAAGCAGAGCTGCTATCTTGTATCCGAGAGGCTATTATTAATGTGCGTAAGCATACAAGAGCGGCGAAGGTTTCTATCACGGGTGCAGGCACTGAGAAAAACTGGAGCGTGGCGATTGTCGACAATGGCGAAGGATTTCAGCATGACCCTTTTGAGGTAAACGGAAGTTACGGCCTTCAGATCATGAAGGAACGTGTCGAAGGAATGGGTTGGAAGCTTCAGGTGATCTCCGGCAATACGGGGACAAATGTGGAAATTACGAAAGGAGGGGGAAGTTTATGAGCCGGTACCGGGTTTTGGTTGTGGATGATCATGCGCATGCGCGTGAGGCGATGTGTGAGATTTTGTCCATGGATGATAGTTTTGAGGTCATTGGTGTAGTGGAGAGTGGTCCTGAGGCGATCGCGTTCACGGCCCAGTGGATGCCTGATCTCATTCTTATCGACATTCAGATGCCGGAGATGGACGGGCTGGAGACTACTCGCCGGATCAAGCAGGAATATCCCTATGTCAAAATCGTTATCGTTACGGTATCGGACGAAATTTCCCACCTCCTCGAAGCGCTGAAGCAAGGCGCACAAGGGTACTTATTGAAGAATCTGGCACCTTCCACCTGGATTGAATATTTGCAAGCCATTGTGAATGAAGAAGCACCGCTAAGCCGGGAGCTGGCTTTTCAAATCCTGAAAGAATTTACCGTTCCTTCAGTAACAGACGAAGGAGAGTCATTGACGGCAAGGGAGAAGGAGATTTTAAGCTGTGTGTCTTCCGGATCGACGAATAAAGAGATTGCCATAAGCCTGTCGATTTCGGAGCATACCGTAAAAAACCATCTGAAAAACATCCTTCAAAAGCTTCAACTCCAAAATCGTACGCAGCTGACGCGTTATGCTCTGGAGCAGGGGCTTGCTTCACGTAAACGTGATTTTCCGCGGTAATTATGAGGATAGAGATGAAAGTGAAAAATGATAAAATTACTTAAGGAAAGAGGCACTCTAACTATGAACAGATTATCTCGCAAAATAATGACACTATTCGCACCAGCCGCTGCAACACTTCTGTTGTTCGCAGCCGTGGCAAGCGCACACGTAACCGTGGCACCAGCACAATCCAGTACCGGAGCATGGGAGACTTACACACTTAAAGTCCCTTCAGAAAAAGATGTAGCGACTGTACAAGTTGATCTACGTATCCCGGCAGGTGCCGAGTTCAAGCAATATGAGGCTACACCGGGCTGGGATGTTACCATTGAGGGGAACAAAGTTAGCTGGATAGCTAATGGAGAAGGAATTAAAGCAGGACAATTCCAACGTTTCTATTTCACAGCGAAGAACCCTGATACTGCAGGTGACATTGCTTGGGATGCTTATCAGCATTATGCCGATGGCAGCTTGGTGCAGTGGTCTGGTGAGGCAGGAACAGAAAGTCCGCATTCTATTACTTCGATTGTGCAAGCCTCCGGTGGGAATGAACATTCTCACGGTTCCAGTGACAATGGCATGAGTATGGAAGAACATAATGCCATCATGGAAAGCGAGAACAACTCCAACAGTGTCAACCCAATGGTTTACATCGCATTAGGGATCTCTTTACTAGCCTTTTTAATAGCAACCATAAGTATATTGCGCGGGCGGAAAGAGTAAGCGGGAACTAGTTGTGATACAAGAATATAGTGTTCATGCAAGAAGCCTCCGTCAATAAACGACGGAGGCTTCTTGCATGAATTATTTGTTGATGAGGATACTTTTTACTGCTCTACAGCCGTTTGCGTTTGTAGTAGGTTACGAAAGCAGCGGTTAGTATTAGGAGAAGGATGGCGACGCCAGTTGTGATGGCTTCACTCGTGCTGCCTTTTTGCTGCATAGTACCAGCACCACCAAAGTCGCCACCGCCCATACCACCAGGCATACCGCCACCAAAGCCACCGCCGCCCATGCCGCCACCGCCAGGGCCATTTCCGCCGCCTTCAGGGAAAGCGGGTCCGCCCATAGCACCAGGCTCACCACCCGCGCCGCCGTCAAATCCACCTTGAGCAGCTTGCCCATTAGTGTTGGTTTGTCCACCTTGAGCAGCTTGGCCGTTAGTGTTGTTTTGTCCGTCTTGAGCAGTTTGCCCTGTTTGTGTAGTCTGCCCACCCGCAGCTGCTTGTGAGTTACTGCCAGGACCATCGCCGGCATTAGGGATAGCCGGTCCGCCCATGGCACCAGGCTCACCACCTGCACCACCCTGAGCAGTCTGTCCATCCGTAGCCGCTTGCCCTCCGGTATTTGGTGCAGCTGCGTTTGCGCCAGTATTACCAGTAGCGCCATCCGCACCTGTGGCCTGCCCAGCACCCGCAGCGCCTTGAGCTGCACCATTTTTAGCGCCGCCACCAAAGCCACCGCCGCCCATGCCACCACCCATGCCGCCACCACTTCCTGATCCGTCACCGGATGAAGGAATGGTGCCGTCGAGCTGCTGCTGGATACTTGTGGCCATGTTCGACATGAAGGTCTCAACAGCCTTTATCCCATTTTCATACTGTTCGAAAGTGTAGAAGGCGGATGGATCCGCTTTGACATAGCTGGAAATCATCGTGTTCAGCTCATCAATCCGAGCCTGGAACGTATCGTCCGCTAGATAGCCAGTAATCATCTCACTAACAATTTCGTGATATTTCGTTTTGTATTCTTCATTAGCGAGTAGTTTCGCAATCAGCGGGCGTTCTGCCAACGCACCTTGGGTAGGCTCGTCAATTAACACATCTGCGCTTCCCATGCCGCCAAAAGCCATATTATAATCCCACGGCAGAATCGAGAAGACTCCATCGTCTTCATATAAGTAATAATTCTGCTTATTCCCACCTAAATAACTGTCCATATTACCCGTGACCGCATTTAGAGCGATATACTTCAGCGATTCCTCTACGTCGATGTATTTTTCATAATCGGTGCCGTTATTTAGCTCATTCAGCATGTCGACAAGAATATCATCGTTGGACTTATCGGATTTCATTTCTAGTCCAGTATAGAGGGCTGGATCATCGCCCAGCCAAGTCAAATCACTGCCCTGACCGGTCATTACACCTTTATAAAGTGCACCATAAGCGTTGCCGAAATTACGTTCCAGATAAGCATCACCGATCTGTTCTACTGCAAGATAGAAACCCTTCAGTTCATCGTTTACATACACATTGACGAAGGAATATTTCGGCGTCGGGAGGCCGACACTTTCAGCGAGCTCATAGGTTAGAAATTCACGCATATAAGAAGCATCGCTGTAATTATTATTAAGATTGATTTTAGTAATGCCGAATAAATTCTGGTTAACATACTCATCAAAAGAAATTTTGAAGCTGTAGCGGTCAGAGTCTGTCATCTGTACTACGCTTCTGAGACTGAGATTTCCTTTGGTCCGTACAGCTACATTATCGTATTTCATACCGTTGTACTCTACGGAAGCCATTTTATATTCTTCTGCACTGGCATTATCCAGCATATCCTGAAAATCGTCCGGGTCCAAAGTGATTTTGACATCCACGACCTTATCTTTTGGAAAGACCTGATCGTCTAGCTTTTTCTCATCGCTCGAAATGACCTTGTCTTGAGCATCAGACGTTGGATTATTTGTTGCAGACGGACTTGCGTTCTGACACCCGGCTACGGCGATGACCAGCAGCAGGCAGCAAAAACTCAGCAGGATTGACTTACCTCTGGTTTTCATCTGGGGCACCGCCTTTCATCTCGTTGTAATTAAGATACATAGTCACCGCTATAGCTGATCAAGAGTGCATTTTTGACACCTTTTAGGTCAGAGACTGTGTTGACAAAGCCGCCTACTTTATCATCCAGACGAAGCTCCAGCGTCAATTCAATATTGTTTGCGGAGACTGTTTTTTGCTTCACATTGTAACGTTTTACGGATTTGGTGATATGGCTGTGTACTTCACGTTCACTTTCATCACTGTCGCAGTTAATGACCAGTAAGTATGGCGTTTCGATAGAAGAGTGTTTGATGAACAGGAACAAAATGAGGCCGATAATGATCGAACCGATAATAGCCAAGGTGAAAAATCCTGCTCCAGTTACAATCCCTGCTACAGCTGCCCAGAACAAGAAGATCAGATCAGTTGGATCTTTGATTGGTGTTCTGAAACGAACAATGGATAATGCGCCGACCATACCGAGGGACAGCACAAGGTTAGAGTTAATCGCAATAATGACAGTAGCTGTAATCATGGTCATGCCCATAAGTGAGACGTTAAAGCTTTTGGAATATAAAACGCCGCTAAAGACACGTTTGTAGAGCAGGTAAATGAAGTATCCGATCAGAAAAGCTACGCCCAAAGTAATCAGCATTTTGGAGATACTAATATCAGATACAAAATTGTCGATCACCGAGTTTTTAATAATGTCTGAAAAATTATTTGTAGTATCTGTAGTCGTTGTTGTTGCTGCTAGCGGTGCTAGTGATGCATTCATAATCAATAATCCTCCCAAGTGTTAGTTTTTAAGAATTTGCGGCAGATCACGTATTTCGAAGCGGACTGCCTATTCAGTCCCTCAAGCTGCAACGCGATTTTAATGTACTCCGGAATGTACTCATCAAATTTCACTTCAAAAATTATGAAGTTCTCATCAATCGCCCGAATCGGATGCAAATCCTTATCGAAAATATCCGTAGAATGCAGGCCCGTACGTAATTCTTTATCGAACGTTATTCGCACATTGCCGTTGTGGCAAACATAAGGCTCGCGAACATAATCCACGATGACCTTGGGTCGCAGCAGGTTATGGCGCATCTGATCGTATAACTCCATGAACAGCGGACTGTCCGGGACGTTCAGCACTTCGTAGTTGCCCGCCATAATCTCGTCGTACATTTGCCGGGTTAGCGGTTCTTTGATTTTGGCGATATAATCGTCCATTTTAATTTTTTTCTCAAAGTGAATGATGTTGTCTTGGATGTTGTAAATGCGAATCCGGTATTTGGCCCGCTCTCTGAGACCGCCGAGCTTGTCTGCAAGTGCCGTGTTGTTGATATCGTCAAAATACAAACTCCGAATGTGGTATTCTCCACTCTCATTAGCGTGTTGATCTTTATCAATCAAGCTTTGCAATCGCTGGCGTAATATAAGGTATTGATGATAGTTAATGAAAAATTTAAGTTCATGCCGGAATTGAAGCTTCTTATTCATTTTCACACCTCGTTTCTCTCTCTATCTCTGGCTAACCTTCCTGCTTGACTAATTCTAGGAGACAGACCTTATGCTTAACTTAAAATAGACTGAATGTTTGCTGAATGTTTTACACTGCGTTAACAAAAGTCTGTATAAAGAATCGTGTGCAGATTTGACTTCTGACTTTGTAGGGGGCTATCTTATTTAGAAGGCTAGAGAGAAATTTTCATAAGGAGGTACCGTGATGAGAGACTATAAATTTGCCATAATCCTAGGAGTGCTTGTGATTGTGGTTATTTTAGTGGCTTATGGGTTGGAACGATCGAAAAGCGGAAGTGATGCAAATTCACCAGCACCGTATGATCTCGTGACTACCTTTAAGGGAGCCGCGAGCACAAGCCGCGCGTTTACTTGGTATACAAGTGATTCTAGTGCAGCAGGCATTCTGGAGATTGTAAAGGGACAGGTGTCCTCTTTTGCAAATACGGATGTACAAAGGGTAGAAGCGAAAAGCAGTTCCATCAAAACAGACAATGGCACCAAAGGTGTTCATAAAGTGGAAGCTACGGGTCTTGAACCCGGGACGTTATATACTTATAGAGTGGGTAGTGGCGTTGAAGGGGAATGGAGTCCGGCAGCGGAATTTACAACGGAAGAAGATGGACTGGACAGTGTGTCTTTTATCAACGTAACGGATTCTCAAGGGGAAACGGAAGAGGATTTTAAGCTGTGGGGGAATACACTGAACAAGGCTTTTCAGACATTTCCTGAAGCCAAATTTATTGTGCATAACGGCGATTTGACGGAGGATCCGGAGGATTCGGCAGGCTGGGATGATTTTTTTGGCAATGTGCAGGGCTGGATTTCAGGGATTCCGTTAATGCCGGTAACAGGCAATCATGATGAGGTGGATGAGGATGCAACGTATTATACTTCACACTTCAACCTGCCGGATAATGGGGCGAAAGGTTCAATTGCAGGTACCTCGTATTCCTTCGATTATGGACCTGTGCATGTAACGGTACTGAATACAGAGAGCAATCTAAAAAAGCAAACGGAATGGCTGAAGGAAGATCTGAAGAACACAGACAAGAAATGGAAAATCGTTGCGATGCACCGTCCGGCTTACGGGGGGAACTCCTATAAGAAAGTTGAAGATTGGACGGATATTTTTGATACGTATCAGGTTGACTTAGTGCTGCAGGGTCATAATCATGAATATTCCAGATCCTACCCGTTACGTGGCGGAAAAATAGTTCTAGAAGGTGAGATTTCCAAAGGTGCTAAACGAGGGACAGTCTATGTTGTGACTAACGCTTCTGGAGGGAAATTTAACGAGAAAAAAGAAGATCAGTTCTATCATGCGGTGCATTTTCAGAACAATAAGCAAATGTTTGCCGGCATTAACGTTACCGGGGATACATTAACCTATCAGGCCTATGATGTGGATGGAAAGCTGCTGGATGAGTTTGTGCTGACACATTGAGCTAAGGGAATTGGTAATATTACTAAAATACCTTCTCAGCTGTAAAGGCGGGGGAGGTATTTTTTTGATTTGCATCAAAGCACCAAACCCGGCGCAACTGTACACCATAAGACGCTTTTTCACATGTCTACCTTTTCCGTCATATAAGCTGTTAGCTTTATAATGATAAAATAGATTTAGTTATATTTGGATTTCATTTGAAGTGAAGGGGAAGTAATATGTTTATCAGAAAAGCGGTTTTTATCGGTATCATTTGTATGTTAGGTTTGACAGGTTGTGCAACGAACACTAAATCGGGTGCTGAAGGAGGGGGAGATAAGCGTGCAGAGGAGCTGCTCAGCATGTCTCGGAGTGAACTGGCTAAGCAGGAGAGCTACACTATAGAAATGGAGAAACAAGAAGAAACATCAAGCAAATCGGAAAAAAGTGAAGATAAACATTGGTCGAGCGCTGTCTCATTTCATGTCGACTATGTTAGAAATCCTTATACCGTATATCTAAAATCGGAGACTGCGGAAGGGAAGGAACGAGAAGAGTACATATCGGATACTGAATATCATACAAAGGTAATGGATGATTTATTTATCAAGCAAGACGATTATATTCCAGTGAAAGAAAAACAAATGGTACAAAGATTTATTGATCCGTACGATTATATAGACACGTACCAGATAGATTCTCAGGAGATCGTTGTTACTGAAGAGGAACAAGAATACATGCTTTCGATGGAGATATCGTCTAATGATGCGAGTAAGGAAACACTCAAATTGATGAAACAGAATTTAACAGACAAAATTAAACTAAGATATACGCTGGATAAAACTACACATTTGCCGCAAAAAGTGGAAGCGGAAATATTCACTTCATTAAAATCAGAAAACTTAGATTCAGAATCAGTGCTCACTTTGCAAACAAATATCAGCCATTTTAATGGTATAAAAGAGATTGTTATGCCTGCAGATACTAGTGAAGAATAGTTATATTAGAAAGCCTCTGGGATTTATTCCGGAGGTTTTCTTTATCAATAGAATTATTTTTGATCAAAATTTAGTGAAATTGTATCCTGAAGTGTGAAAATGGTACGATTTTTAGAGACAATCTTCTGCAAAATATAACCATTTTCTCTCGATAATGAAAAACCTTACCATTATAATGAAAGCGTTATCAGAAAATGGATTCTAAGTTCTAAAGGTATGGATTAAGGGGGAGGGAGGAGCAGGGATATAGAGTAAGAAGAAGGCATAAACAAACCAATTATATCGTAGGAGGCGTAAAACGTGATTCGTAACCGTATCCGGAAAACAGGACTTTTGGTCCTGCTTGGCGCGATGGTAGGCTCTTTATTCTCTGCATTCCCAGCTACTACCCATGCAGCCTCAAGTGAACCTTACACCTGGAAAAGCGTTGTAACGGGAGCTGGCGGGGGCTTTGTACCCGGAATTATTTTTAATCAAACTGAACCGAATCTGATTTATGCCAGAACAGATATTGGCGGTGCCTATCGCTGGAATCAAGCTACATCCAGTTGGGTCTCAATTAGTGACTCGGTAGGCTGGGTGGATTGGAACAAGAATGGCGTAGATGCTCTGGCTACAGACCCAATTGATCCTAATAAAGTCTACATGGCAACGGGTACGTATACTAATCATTGGGATAATAATGGCCAGATTATGCGCTCTAATGACCGGGGGAACACCTGGCAAACTACTCCACTGCCTTTTAAAGTAGGTGGCAATATGCCGGGCCGTTCCGCTGGTGAACGCCTAGTCATCGACCCAAATAAGAACAACATTCTCTACTTTGGAGCTAGAAGTGGTAATGGCCTCTGGAAAAGTATTGACTCAGGTGTAACTTGGTCAAAGGTAACCTCTTTTCCAAACGTAGGCACGTATATTCAGAATCCGACACTTGATTATGGGAATGATCTCGTCGGATTGTCTTGGATCACTTTCGATAAGAGTACAGGTACACTTGGCAACGCTACTCAAACGATCTATGTCGGTGTAGCCGACACGGCTAGCAGCGTATATCGGAGTACAGATGGTGGAGTAACCTGGACAGCTCTGGCTGGACAACCTACGGGTTTCTTGCCACATCACGGCGAGCTGTCATCCACAGGCGACCTCTATATTACTTATAGTAATGGTGTAGGACCGTATGATGGTAGTAAGGGTGAAGTATGGAAATACAACAAAACTAGTGGGTCTTGGACCAATATCAGTCCTACGACTGGTACAGATAATTGGTACGGATTTGGTGGATTGGCGCTGGATGCTCAGCACCCTAACACATTGATGGTATCCAGCTTAAACGCCTGGTGGCCTGATGAAGTCATTTTCCGCAGTACCAACGGTGGCGCTACTTGGAGTCGCATTTGGGATTGGGGCAATTATCCAGAACGGACTTATAAGTTCAGTATGGATATCACCGCCGCTCCATGGCTCGATCATGGAACCACTTCTACATCCCTGGATCCTTCACCGAAGTTAGGCTGGATGATGGGTGATTTGGAAATTGATCCATTTAACTCGAATCGAATGATGTACGGCACTGGAGCAACAATTTATGGCTCGAACAATTTGACCTCATGGGATACCGGTGGCAAGGTAAATATCTCAGTCATGGCAAAAGGTGTGGAGGAAACTGCAGTGCTGGGTCTAATTAGCCCGCCAACTGGAACTTCGCATTTGATCACTGCACTTGGTGACGTTTCTGGTTTCCGTCATGAGGATTTGTCGGTAGCACCAACCAAATTCCAGACCAGTCCTTCATGGGCAACAACGATGAGTATTGACTACGCTGAACTGAGTCCGTCCTATATGGTGCGGGTAGGCAGTGCAGATAAAGAAAAAACGCCAAGCATGAAGTCCATTGGTATCTCTAACGATGGTGGAGTGAACTGGTATATGCCAAACTCCGAGCCTTCAAATGGAACCAAAACAACGGTGGGCCATGGACAAGTGGCAGTCTCTGCAAGTGGTAATTCCATTCTGTGGAGCACTTCAGATATTGGGGTCTATTACTCCAAAACCTCAGGCAATTCTTGGACAGCAAGTGCAGGATTACCGGCAGGGGCGAAGATAGCGTCTGATCGCGTGAATCCTAACAAATATTATGGATTCTATGCAGGAACTTTCTATGTAAGTGTGGATGGTGGAGCTACATTTACTGCCACCGCAGCTTCGGGCTTCCCGACCAATAATGTGGCTGGATTACAGCCGAATGAAGCCCAAATCAGTATGAAGGCAGTTCCAGGTATTGAAGGCGACATTTGGTTCGCCGGAGGGAATACGGTTGAGAATAAATATGGTCTATGGCACTCCACTAATTCAGGTGCGAGCTTCACGAAGTTAACGAATGTAGAAGAAGCTGATCTTATTGGTTATGGTAAGGCTGCTCCGGGCCAAACTTATATGGCATTGTACACCGTAGCTAAGATTGATGGTGTACGGGGCGTATTCCGTTCCGATGATGTTGGCGCAACTTGGGTACGTATTAATGACGATGCTCACCAATACGCTAAGATCAATATGGCGATTACTGGGGATCCAAGAATCTATGGACGTGTATATCTCGGTACGAATGGCCGAGGCACCTTGTATGCTGATCCTGTAAATCCACCAGCTACAGGCTCGACCATTACGCCAATAACTGCAAGCTTTGATAAGAAAACAGCGAATCAAGCAGACGTTGCAGTAACTATGACGTTGAACGGAAATACACTGAGCACGATCAAGAACGGAACGGCAACCCTTGTAGCCGGAACGGATTATACGGTAAGTGGATCAACAGTGACGATTAAAAAAGCGTATTTAGCGACACAAGCGGTAGGAACGACTACGCTGACGTTTAGCTTTAGCGCTGGAGCCACACAATCCTTGGCGGTAACGGTAACGGATACTACAACACCAGTATCTAACTCGACCATCACCCCAAGCAGCGCAGGTTTTGATAAGAAAACAGCAAATCAAGCAGACGTTGCAGTAACTATGACGTTGAACGGAAATACGCTGAGCACGATCAAGAACGGAACGGCAATCCTTGTAGCCGGAACGGATTATACGGTAAGTGGATCAACAGTGACGATTAAAAAAGCGTATTTAGCGACACAAGCGGTAGGAACGACTACGCTGACGTTTAGCTTTAGCGCTGGAGCTACACAATCTTTGGCGGTAGCGGTAACGGATACTACAACACCAGTATCCAACTCGACCATCACCCCAAGCAGCGCAGGTTTTGATAAGAAAACAGCAAATCAAGCAGACGTTGCAGTAACTATGACGTTGAACGGAAATACGCTGAGCACGATCAAAAATGGAACGGCAACCCTCGTAGCCGGAACGGATTATACAGTAAGTGGATCAACAGTCACTCTCAAGAAGGAGTATCTGGCAACTCAAGCCGTAGGAACGACAACGCTGACCTTTGAGTTTAGTGCAGGAGCCGCACAATCCTTGGTTGTCACCATCTCAGATACGTCAGTAGCTCCTACAGCAGCACTGAAAGTGCAGATGTATAACGGTACAGTGTCTGCTTCCGGAAATACACTAAATCCAAAGTTTAAGCTGGTGAATACAAGCACAAGTGCTGTTGCACTTTCTGATGTGAAATTAAGATATTATTACACAATTGACGGTGAGCAGGCACAAAGCTTCTTCTGCGATTGGTCACAGGCTGGAAGCGCGAATGTAACGGGCACGTTTGTGAAGCTGCCAACGGCTAAAGCAGATGCGGATTATTATCTGGAGCTTGGATTCTCGAGTGCAGCAGGTTCACTTGATGCGGGTGCAAGCATCGATATCCAAGTGCGAGTGGCTAAAGAGGATTGGTCAAATTACACTCAAACCGGAGATTACTCCTTTAATGCGGTTGATACCAATTTTGTAGATTGGACAAAAGCGCCAGCCTACATCTCGGGTAATCTGATCTGGGGTAGTGAACCTAACTAAGAATCTCCATTAATAGTTATGCTGAAAAGGCTGTCCTAAAAGTAGAAAATTCTACTTTTGGGGCAGCTTCTTACTTTAACCCATAGACTGTGGTGTACTACGTGCGTTCTAAGAGGCGTGTACTATGTGGCAACGTTCTATAAGGCATGTGGTACGTGCTATGAGAAGGCATGTGGTATGTCGGATGCATTTATGGTTCCTACAGTGTTGGCTATATAGTAATTAGGGAAAACCTCCCTGAAAACAGCCGATATTTGCTTTAAATGAACGAAATCAGGGAATACCTCCCTAAAAATCAGGCGAATTCGTTATTTGCCAGTAAATTAGCTAATAATTAGGGAGGTTTTCCCTAATTATTGGTTGGATGACCAGAAAACTCAGAATTTTAGGGAGAAATCCCCCAATTATTCTATCAACGCTTCACTTCCTCCTGTACGGTACGTAAGAACCAGCTAATGATACTTAAAAGTAGTTCTGACATACCATTAGCTGTTTTGGCTGTTACAATGTTTGTCCGCTATCTATGGTAATGATCTGTCCAGTCATTGCTTCCTGTTCTAGCGCAGCGCAGACGAACTGGGCGATATCTTCGGGGGTTGAAATATGCTGAAGCAGCAGATTAGGGGCTAGTTTATACATCTGTTCTTCTCGTCCAGCCCACCATCTAGTAGCAACGGCGCCCGGTGCTACACAGTTAACTCTAATATTTGGAGCCAGCGCATGTGCCAGCGATTTCGTAAGACCGTGGACAGCCGCTTTGGAGACGGCATAAGGAAGGGAGGAGCCTAAGCCTGTCTGTCCAGCGATGCTGCCGAGATTGATGATGGCTCCTGAATTTTTATGGTTCATATACGGTGCAACCGCTCTGGCACAGAAAAACATTCCTTTCACATTTACATCATATAACTCATCCCATACTTCCTCTGTTGCCTTTTCCAGATCTCCGAGAGCAATATGTTTAGTTATACTGGCGTTATTCACTAGCAGATCTATTGTCCCGAAATGCTGAATAATCGAATGGACCATACTTCGCACATCCTGATCTTTAGACACATTCGCTTGTATTGCTATAGCCTGCCCTCCTTGATTCAGAATCGTCTTTACGGTTTCATTAGCTTCATCCTCAGATCTAGAATAGTTCACTACGACGTGAGCCCCGCGTTTGGATAGTTCCAAGCTTACAGCTTTGCCAATTCCAGTCCCTCCCCCAGTTACTAATGCGACTTTATTGTTGAGATCCATCCTCATGCACTCCTTAAGTTGGCGTATGTTGTTG
Source organism: Paenibacillus sp. FSL F4-0122 (assembly GCF_038002845.1). Classification (NCBI taxonomy): domain Bacteria; kingdom Bacillati; phylum Bacillota; class Bacilli; order Caryophanales; family Paenibacillaceae; genus Paenibacillus; species Paenibacillus sp. FSL F4-0122. Next base: position 6,679,928 of record NZ_JBBODI010000001.1, on the reverse strand, counting down.
ATATAAAGTATTCTATAGAGAAAAGTGGATTTCGTATAATTGAATATAATGAAGGTTTGGTTCAATTTATTTGAATTGAACACTGGAGGACACTAGGATGGATCTAAAAACAATAAAAACCTTTCAAACAATCGTAACTTCCGGAAGCTTTAATCGTGCCGCAGAAGAATTGAACTATGCCCAATCTACAGTTACGATGCAGATGCAAAGGCTTGAATCTGATCTGGGATGTCAATTGCTTGAGCGGGGTAAGCAAATCAGCTTAACAGAAGCAGGCAGATTGTTTTATGAAGAGAGCTTACATATCGTTAAAGATATGGAACGACTAGAGAGCCGTTTGGCTGATTTAAAAATAGGGGAAGCTGGCAACGTGCGATTAGGGGTAACGGACCCGACGGCGAGCTATCGTTTGCCGCAGCTTTTAAGTGAGTTTATGGCACAGTTTCCTAAAGTGAAAGTCTCCGTGGATATTGCGGGAACCGCAGCACTTAGTGAACTACTCCTGCGTGGTGAAATTGATATGGCTGTGTGCTCGGCGCCTGAGCTCGGCAAGGAGCTTTATTTTGAACCCTTATTTGCAGAGGAATTTGTGTTACTTTTGCCAGAAGAGCATCCGCTAGCATCCAAGGAGAGTATCACCCCAGAGGATATACAGGCTCATCGCTTATTGATTACGGCAGCGAATTGTCCTTATCGCAAAAAATTAGAAAGTGTGCTGCAGGAATCAGGTGGGCCGCCACTAGATACAATGGAAATCGGGAGCATGACAGCGCTGAAATATTTTGTGGGAAGTGGTTTAGGAGTGGCTCTTGTGCCTGAGATTGTGCTGAATCCAGCCCCAGCAGGAACTATAGTACGGAAGCTGGAGGGAAAGGTTATTGATATGACCTGTGGGATCATATGTAAACTTTCAGATTATCCGCTTAAGCTAGCGAGCTCCAGATTGTATCATTTTTTAAAACAGGAACTAACCGTGACAAGGATATTTTGAATTTTAAACGAATTGTTAAGAAATAGAAAAAATAGAAAGGGCGGTGTTTGATGTTTTTTAGGAGGAAATTCAGTTTCTGGCTTTCGATTATAAGTATCATCATCTGTCTGAGTGACTATCTGGGGGTGGGGATCGCGAATATTATTCTTGTACGTTTGAACCCTATTATAGATACACTGATCTTTACAGAACCTTTTGAAAGCTTCATGGTTGATGTAAATAATCCGAGATGGGGAACCAATAGTGCGTTAATCAGCGTCAGATTCCCAACTTATATTATTCATTTTGGAACGTTTTTGATTTTGGGGATTCTAATTGATTACCTTATTCGTATATTAAAACAGAAGTAGAAGTGTAAATGAGCCTAGAAGAGGAAAGGTGAGCTGAGATGAGCGGAGCAAAGGGAAAGCTTGATTTGGAGAGAATTGTTTTTATTGGCAGGACCTATGAGGAATATTTACGTATGTTTGATTTGCTGGAATCAGATCTCATCGGCCAGAGAATTCTGGATTGTCCTGCGGGTGCTTGTTCTTTTACAGCAATAGCGAATCAGTTGGGTGGTGCTGTAACGGCTGCCGATATTGCTTACTATTACTCTGAAGATGAGCTGGCAGACAAAGGGGTTCAAGATATTGCGCATGCGATGTCCGGAATGGAAAAAGTACAGGATAACTTCGTTTGGAACTACTTTAAATCAATCGAGGGCCTGACCGAAGCTAGGAACGCAGCTTTAACCGCCAGCACTAAAGATCGAAGACAAACCCCGGAGCGTTATGTTCCTGTGGTACTTCCGGATCTGCCATTTGCGGATGAAGCATTTGATCTGACATTATCTGCTCACTTTCTATTTATGTACAGCGATCGGCTGGACTATGAATTTCATCTAAAGGCTGTTAAGGAACTAATGCGGGTGACGAGAGGCGAGCTTCGAATCTTTCCACTAGTCGACCTTTCTTGTAAAAGGTATGAGCATTTAGACCGCCTTATTGATGATTTGGTGAGGCAAGGATTTACTGCAGAGGAACTAGAGGTTCCTTATGAATTTCAAAAAGGTGCAAAGCAGATGTTGAAGATTAGAAGAGCAGAATTGTTCCTCTGAAATATAAAACGAGGGTGCCTCAAGCCATGATGACTTTGGGAGCGCCCTCGTTTTTTGTATAAATATCTATAAAGCTTACGCCACAGTTTCTTTCCGTTCTGCTACAAAACAAGCTATGCCTAATACCAGACCAAGGCCCACTAGAACCGCACCGACCCAAGGAAGCGAAGTGATCGCTAAATGAGAAATGACCCAACCGCCAATAAAGGCACCCGTTGCGTTACCGAGATTCCCGGCGGAGTGGCTGGTCGTTGAGGCAAGTGCAGGGGCTGCCTGAGCCAGACTCATAATCCGTATTTGCAGACCCGGCATGACCGCAAAGGACACCATACCCCAGAAAAATATTGTGATTACCGCAGCTATTGGGCTATGCATCGTGAAGGAAAAGATCGTTAGAATCATACTGACTGCAAAATAAAGTCCCACGATAGAAGGCATCAGCTTCCAATCCGCAAGCTTTCCGCCAACGATGTTCCCGATGGTCACCCCACAGCCGAATAAGACTAGAATCCAAGTCACACTATGTTCAGCAAAACCAGTCACTTCTTCAAGCAGTGGAGTAATATATGTGAACACGGTGAACAAGCTGGCGTTCCCTAACGCCCCGATCAATAAGAATAGTAGCAGCTTTGGATTAGCCAGCGCAGCAATCTGCTGGATAACACTCGCTGGTTTCTCTTGTTTAAGCTTTGGAATAAAAATGAGAATACCGATCAGCGCGGCGACTCCCATGACAGCAATCGCTGCAAATGAGGCCCGCCAGCCCATACTTTGTCCAATAAATGTCCCTAGAGGAACTCCGACAATATTGGCTATCGTTAAACCTGCCATCATAATAGATACGGCTCCGGCCCGCTTATTGGGTTGTACAAGATTGGATGCGATGACTGCGCCAACCCCAAAAAAAGTACCATGAGTTAAAGCTGTAATTATACGAGCTACCATGAGAACGGTATAGTTGGGTGCAAACACAGAGATTCCGTTGCCCAGTATAAAAAGAATCATGAGAAGACATAACAGTTTCTTTTGTGGAATGCGTTGCGTGAGAATGGTCAGGATGGGTGCGCCAACGGCCACTCCAAGTGCGTACATTGTAATGAGTTGGCCAGCAGTCGAAATACTAACCTGTAAATCGTTGGCGACATTTGGTAAAATACCCATAATAACAAACTCAGTCATACCAATCGCAAAAGCGCCTACCGTAAGAGAAAGTATAGAGATGGGAAAGGGCTCTTTCCCTGCTCGTTCTTTGCGTGTTTGTGCCTTGTTGAGGTTTGGAATTGCATTCATGATGCCGATGTTCAACCTTTCTTCTGCCTGTAATGAAGCTCCACCTTGGTTAAGATGATAGATCCGACATGTAAGTATTGCTTTTCTATTATTTAGTTTTCTGAAAATATTTTCAAGATAAATATTTTTTCAGATAGTTTTCATTTTTATAGATCATTGAAGGGATGGTTATTTATGAATGTTGAAGGCCAAGTCCAAGTGCTTGAATTGCCGGAAATGAAGCAAGAATTTAATAACAGTTTGCAGAGTAATGATCTTGGATTGGATATAGAAATCTATCAAATTGCGAACCCTTCCTGGCCCGATGAGGCTGAAGTGTTCCTTCCTTTGCGATGAGAAAAAATTATAAGCAGGCAGCTTTAATGGCGCTTCAGAACTTTGACCTGGATTGGACGCAGATTCGTTTTAACCAGCTATCGGATACCTGTACCTTTGTAATCGAAACTAATAAAGAGGGAACTTTTTTACTGCGCCTTCATTCGGGGAGATCTAAAGAGGAAATCAACTCCGAAATCGCGTGGCTGGAGCTTTTGAAGAGCAAAATTGATGTCCCCCTGCCAAAAGGTATTCACGATCGCACAGGTGCTGTAACGTTCAGAGTGGAACAGGGAAATGGAGAAGGTGTGTATGCCTCTTTAATGCGTTGGGTTGAAGGGGAACATGCGAATGAAAGACTTACCGAAGAACAAATTTACAAAGAAGGCGTTCTATTAGCCAAGCTGCATAAGGCGGCACAGGAGCTGGAGTTACCCTCTGGCTTTAATCGTCCTGTTTGGGATGAGCATAGCTTTCGAAAAGCAATGCTTCGTTTAAAGCTGCATTATCATTGTTTTCTTACGGATGATGAGTTTGTGCTGTATCAGTCGGCAGCTGAAAAATTATACAACTGGTTAAGCAAGCAGCATAAAAATAAGAACAGAAGGTCTTATGGCGTTATCCATGGAGATTTACATCAAGGCAACATCATATTTAAAGAGGGCGAACCTCGGCCGATTGATTTTGGAAGATGTGGTTGGGGTTATTATCTTTATGACGTGGCACATACCCTTCTTGGACTGTATCCATTGCAAAGAGAAGGGGTCATTAAGGGGTACGAAAGTATCGCCAAGCTCGATGGGGAGTGGGTTCAGACTTTAGAGAATTTTACGGTCATGGTTATGATCGAAAATTATTGCCATCACGTATCCGATCCTAGGGAAACTGAGGGTCTAAAAGCAGAACAGCCCTATGCGCTAGCGATCCTGAAAAATTATCTTAAGGGAGAACCCTTTCTTTTTGACAGGATTGAGATTTAACGTATAAAAATAGGGTCTCTTTGGGGAATTTATATAAAGTTCCCTAAGGAGGCTATTGTGATGAAAAAAAGCTGGATTGCTCCCCTTCTTGTCGCAGTGATGCTTGTTCTGACGCCACAACCTTGCTCCGCTAATAGGTTAATTCAACCTCAATCTATAACGCCCTCCAGGTCTGATTCGGGACTTCAACTGCCAGATCAAGATTCTCGCGAACTTAAGTTTCAAGACATTCTGATGTTATTACTTTTACCCCATATTGAGAAAAAAATTGCAGATATTTATTCACCGCTTCTGCGAGAATCGCCAATGGTTTATCCTTACTTTGTGGATGTGACTGAGGTGAAGCGGCTCAATGGTTTCCGTGGGTTTGATTTCTTGATTACACTTAACGTATATCCTACAGTAGGTCCACATATTTCAGTTGGAGAAGATACCATGACTTTTAGGATCTCTCCTGGTCCTAAGGTGAAGCTTGAATCGTTCAAGCATCTAAAAGACCCCCAAAAGTCAGACTTCCCACCAAATTATCAGAACATCCTGAGATAGTGTAGTTTAGGTAAGGCGGGCGGAAGAGTAGATGTTAATATGTGCCGCGCGTTGAGTTATGAGGCGAGCTATTTTTACATGAGTAGGGAGTTCTGCGGTAAAGGTAATGGGTTGAGTAGGGAAGGGAGTCTTAGGAGATGGTGAGTGAGAGGGGAGGAAGGTTGGGCTAGTGGCGTGATGAGGGTGAGTGAGAGGGGAATAAGGTTTGGTTAGCGGCATGATGAGGGGCAGTGAGAGGGGATGAAGGATGGGCTAGTGACGTGATGAGGGTGTGTATGTGAGGGGATAGAGGTTGGGCTAGTGGCATGATGAGGGTGTGTGAGAGGGAATGAAGGTTGGGCTAGTGGCGTGATGAGGGTGAGTGCGTGTGTCCGGGAGCGGGTAAACGGGATAGTTGCAGTTTATACACTTATTTGCAGGAGATAAGAAGCTTAGTCACTTTTAGTTGCATTTGGTGCAGTTAAAAGAAGTCTTTTCACACTAATTTGTTAATATCGTTGAATTTAGTTGCAGAGAATACACTTATTTCGCTCGGGCAGCACAATGTATTGTTTATAGTTGTATAAAGTGCAATTAACTCATACATTCACAAAAAAATTTAAGCAAAATAAAAAATCCATGGGTTAACGTTGCAATACCCAACTCATACCCAACGCATACCCAACTCATGCCCAGCCCACCACACACACTCCGATCTTTGGGGTGTTTTTTTTGTGGTTAGACTTGTGGTGGATTAATGGCGATTATGGTATTATGAAATTAGTGAATGTATTGATTTGAGTTACTAAATTCAAATACGGAGGTGCGAGGGATTGGGTGATCATAAATTCGAAGGCGTACACAAGAGGAGCAATTTTAGCGAAATTAAAGATAAAGTCACTAGCGATAGCGCAAGTAACAACGAGGATAAAGTTAAAGTAGGTGTAGCTACTAAAGATGGGCAGTTGGGGTTTCTTTTTACAAGGGGAGGTCTTCGGGAGGGTGCGGGTAGAAAAAGCACTGGTGTAACTAAAAAGGTATCTTTGACGTTATCTGAGGACGTTTGGCAGGAGATAGAGCAGGCTTGTGCGGATCAGAACGCATCTCGCTCTCAAGTATTTCGGAACATTATTGAGGCGCATTTTGTAAAGGAATCTAAGGAGAGTTAGGTGAAGTCTTTGCTAATCCATGTATCAAAAGATTCTCTTAGTACCGCATTACAGGCAGCATTAAAAGCCATATCCGCGAATAGTTCCTCACGTGTTCTTTCAGGAATACTTATTCAGGCGCAAACTCAGGGTCTGATATTAACAGCCAGCAATATAAGAATGACCATTGAATATAAGCTCCCTGTGAAGATGGATTCGATGGTTGTGCACAACACAGGTGAGATCGTAGTTCCCGCGCGTTATTTTTATGAGATCATTCGTAAGCTTGATCCTGGACTAATTAGGCTGGAAATCGAAGAGGCATTGATTCTAAACATTCAATCAGGGAACACTCAATTTCGTTTATGTGGAATGGATGCGGCAGAGTTTCCAAGAATCCAATACATAGATCATCCAAACATTCAAAAGATAAGCATGAAGAACACTCTCCTGAAGCAAATATTTAAAAGAGTGGTTTTTGCGGTCTCTTCATCGGAAACCAGACCTGTGCTCACAGGAGTTTTGCTTCAAATAGATAAGCGAAATATTCGTGTAGTCGCCACTGATGGCATCCGCTTCGCCCAGCATATTGTTGAAAGCATAGAAGATTACGGTGCAATTCCTTTAGATGTTGTAATCCCGGGCAGCAGCCTGGAGGATCTTTTAAAAATATTAAGCGATGATGCAGACAGCAGCACCGATTTAGAAATAGGCCCCAAGCAGATCAGATTTATTTCTAATGGATTGAGGGTTCAGTCTGCCCTTCTAGAAGGAACTTATCCCTCTGTCAATAATTTAATCCCAAAAGCGTATCTCTCCGAAGTGATTGTTAAGACAGACCGTTTGTTACATGTGGTTGAACGTATTTCTATATTGGCTGGTGAGAGTGTTATGCTCAGCGTACTTCCTTCTAACACGCTAAGTTTAGTGTCCAAGACTGCAGAAATTGGGGATGTAAAAGAAGAGATTCCTTTGGATCATCTAGAGGGTGATCATTTTCGAGTAGCCTTTAACGGAAAATATTTCAGGGACATCCTTCGGGCGATAGATAGTGAGACGCTTAGAATAAGGTTCGCGGGAAAAGAAAGACCGCTGGTGATCCTGCCTGTAGACGCATCTTCGTCCACACTTTTTTTAATTACTCCTGTGAGGACGCATGATTGAGGATATGTTAATTGCAGTATTTGAGTACATTTGAGCGAATAGCTGCAACTGAGTCCGATAGTGTGGCAAAACGAGCGAAATTATAGAAATAAGAGCAACTGAGTCCGAAATAGCCCAAACCCACTTCAGCATCACAGCTTTCCCAGACGGGAATGAGGTATATTTGATCTGGGAGGGGATGGAATGCATAATGCAAAGACGGCCATATTTTATTTCTCAGGTACTGGCAATACGGAGATTATTGCTAAGCAATTTGCTGAAAGGCTAAGAAGTAAAGGGCAAGACGTAGATTTGTTTAGAGTGGAAGATATTATTAAAGGCACTCGTTCTGTAGAATATGAAGCCTATGATCTTATAGGTATTGGTCATCCGGTTCTAGGCTTTGGCGCTTCCGGTTTTGTTGAACATTTTGCAGATCAGCTGCCTGAATGTAATGGAACCCCGGCATTTGTATTCAAAACGGCATCCTCTCCACACTATATCAATAACGGTGCTTCGAATACGGTTCTTCGTTCTTTGCGTGGGAAGGGATATATCCCTTTTCACAATTCCATTTTGGCGATGCCATGTAATTTTTATATCAAATATGATGACAGGTTGAATAAGCAGTTGTACCAAGCCGCACAGCGTAAGGTGGAATTGTTTGCAGAGGAAATCGTAAACCGAACACCACGAAATCTGCCGATTCACCCTGTGTTGGAGCGGGTTCTGAGAACAGTATATTATTGTGAGGAACACCAAGGGGGAAAATACTTCGCAAAAGGATTGCGTACAACGGACGCTTGCACACTATGTTTAAAATGTGTCAGCAACTGTCCAACATCCAATATTAGTAGCGGCGTAGAAGGAATTGTTTTCAGTCAAAATTGTTTATTATGTATGCGTTGTGTTTATTCTTGTCCTCAGAAGGCAATCCAAGCGACAAGACTGAAGGCTAGCGTAGTAGATCCCTATACTGGAGGTCCGAATCTTCATAAACTAATGAAGGATTCTGCGAATGATGGACGGTTTGTTACTCCCAAATCCAAGGGCTACTATAAGCATTTTATTAAGTATTTGGAGGAATGACATATGAATCTGTTTCGGATGGGATCTAAGCCACTGGGGATTGAGCGGATCAGCACATTTTTGGAGGATAATTATGTGAGTATCGGCTACCCCGGAATAGGGGATCTGGAGAATCTAAGCATAGAGGAACTTCGTGATCGATTAATCGGTACTTACCAATATAGTGAGCCGGAGCTTATGCAACATCTGCAAGCCCTTCAGCTATTTGTACATACGATGCAAGATGGAGATTATGTGCTGGTGGCCGATGGAGATTGGGTACATCTCGGAGACCTCGGAGATTATTTTTACAACGAGTTAAATGATAATGTTGACGAGGGTACTTGCCATCGGCGTGGTGTGACGTGGTTGAAAAGTCTGCCGATTTCTGAACTAAACGCAGGCGTGCGGGAGTTATTTAACCAAAGTGCACCGGTTGTACAATTTAAGGGTCCAAAACCAAGTGCTCGCTTGGATCTGTGGATTACAGGTGTTTCTACTAATGAACAAGAAGTGAATAGTCCGCTGGAATTGGATGAGGAGACGCTCTCTAAGGCGCTTAATATTTTGAAAGAAGCTTTGATTTGTGATGACTCCGAACGACGGGAACGAGCAGCGATTGCGATTTTACAATATGCGAAGTAGAGCACCTCTTCTATATCGGGCACACGGTTCATTATCTTCATGATGAGTTCCAATTAAAAAAAATGTTCCACCCGCTACTTGCCTCGGATGGAACGTTTTGCTGTATCTATAATCAGATGAACTCAACGAATTCGTTGACTGGCTTACGGTAGCCGCGGGGTCTGATTTTATGTTTTTTGTCTTTGCCGATCGTGATCAGCATAACAGGTACCATATGATCCGGCAGATTCAAGGTGGATTGGATAACATCAGCATCGAAGCCGATCATCGGGCAGGTATCCCAGCCTTTATCTTTGGCGATCAGCATAAAGTGCATGGCCGAGAGAGAGGCATTACGTATTGCTTCATCTCTTTGAAAAGCATCCTTATCAATGTAAGCATTGTTAATCATCTCTATTTGCTCATCATATTCCTCTTGTGACATCGCTCCTAAAGCTTTAAGCCCGCCATAGATTTCTGGAGCCTGCTGATAAGCATGCTTATCTCCTAGCACTACAATAACTGCTGAAGCAGTATGGATTTTATATTGGCCGTAAGCCGCTTCGCGAATTTCTTCTTTTAAGCTCTCGTTAGATATCACTTTGTAATTTGTATGCTGTAGATTATAGGCCGATGGTGCCAATCTGGCGTAAGAGAACATTTCCTCTAATTCATTCTGAGGGATGGTGACCCCTTCCACAAAATTCATAGCGGATCTGCGGGACTGAATCAAGTCTGTAAAAGCGCTCATAAGTATTCCTCCGTTGTGTATGTGTTCGGTTGTAAAATATAAACACCTGATATTTGTAAATGTACTAACTAAATGTTACTAACTCAAAATAACACAGCCTATAAAATTCGTCAATGATAAAATTTATTGAAGTTAATCTTGAATACCCTGTTGTCAAAAAATAGGACATAAATTAGGATATTAGGATATGTAAAAACACGGTGAATGAAAGGGTGGATAAATTGATTAATAGTAGAGAACGATTGATGATAGATTTACAAAGAATCGAAGAGAATGACTACGAGCTTAGAAGTGGACAGGACATAAAGGATTATGTGAAGTTGATGCTTGAGCATTTAGGAGATCCCGAGCCTGTGCTGCGTGATGAATTGATTTATTCCACATTCTACAAATGGATTAATGAGAAACATTGGTTTAATGATGCGGAGCTTCGTGAACTGCTGTGGATACTCCTTGACGAGCAGCATCTATTTTATCACATTGGGAACAAAGAAGATCAGACGGTGTATACAAGAACATTTTCTGTATTGGTTGTTGCTCTTATTCTCCAGCGGCATAGGGAAAAGGCTATATTGGATAGCTCTGAATTTACAAAGGTGAAGCAGGGTTTAATTCGTTATTATAAGGAAGAACGGGATTTAAGAGGTTATATGGAAAAAGAAGGCTGGGCACACGCAGCAGCACATGGCGCAGACGCCTTGGATGAGCTGGTTTTTATGCTCGGAGAGTGATGCCGAGGTGCGGGAAGAGGTTCTGACAGTTGTTCAAAAGATGCTTTATAACGATCAATACATATTCAGGGAGGAAGAAGATGAACGGATTGCTACTATTATAGTTACAATCATCGATCATCATTTACTTCCACAGCAGTCTATAACCGATTGGATTCTCAACTTGGCGCAATGTGGCAGTTGGCCTAGAAGCCACAGCCAGTACGTTACTCGAATAAATACAAAGAACTTCCTGCGTTCTCTTTATTTCAGGTTACTTCTAACAGAGAAGAATATGGACATTGTGGATGTTTTATTGAAAACTGAGAAGAATTTGAATGAATTTGTACATTAATTCACTCAAACGGTTTTAATTAACACTGGTAATTTAAATAATTTATTATAATGTAATAAAAATCACAAAATTTTATGGAAATTCAAAAACTTTGTGACATTTATAACTTGATAAGTGCTATAATAGAAATATGGCGTTAAAAGTTCTTATGTTTTTCATTACTATTAAGCAGCAAAGCTTATTGCAGAGGAGATTTGGATATGTCAGAATCAATCACTCAAACACAACCTGAACAAGAATCACCAAAAGTAGCTGTTAGCAAGGAACAAATGGATGTTCTAGAGCAGCTCTTGAAACCAGAAGTTCAGGAATCATTAACAGTCTTGGTGGAACAGCTGCCAAAATTAACTGAGCTTGTTGGCGTGCTTACAAAGTCCTATGACTTTGTGCAAACTGTCGCAGCGGATGATGTCTTGAAAAGTGATACGGTAAGTGCAATTAAAGAACTTGCTGAACCTGTAGTGCATTCCGCGAAGAATATGGCAGCTACAGTGATCGAAGCAAAAGATCGTGCGAATGAAAGTAACGAAGTTATTGGTCTTTTTGGTCTTATGAAGTTGTTGAAAGATCCGCAAGCGCAAAAGCTTTTCCGTTTCGTAAATGCATACCTTCAAGTTGCTGGAGAACGCAGTAAGCAGAAATAATCATTTTCATATCTTATACGTAAGGGACGGAGGAAACATCATGTCTAAACATATTGTCATTCTAGGAGCAGGTTATGGTGGTCTACTAAGCGCCTTAACCGTACGCAAGTATCTCAAAAAAGATGAAGCTAAAATTACTGTAGTTAATCAGTATCCTACCCACCAAATCATCACAGAATTGCATCGTCTTGCAGCAGGTAGTGTTGCAGAGGGTGCTGTTGCTATGCCTCTAACTAAGCTTTTCGCAGGTAAAGATATTGACCTGAAAATCGCGAAGGTTAATTCATTTTCTGTGGAGAACAAACAAATTGTTCTTTCTGATGGTGTGACACTAACTTATGACGCGCTTGTTGTAGGTCTTGGCAGCACTACAGCTTATTTTGGCATTCCAGGGCTTGAACAATACAGTATGGTATTGAAATCAGCTGCAGATGCTAACAAAATTCATCAACATATTGAGGATCGTATTCGTGAATATGCGAAATCGAAAAATGAAGCAGATGCAAACATCCTGATCGGTGGCGGCGGCTTAACCGGCGTTGAGCTTGTTGGTGAAATCGCGGATGTATTGCCTACACTTACTAAAAAATATGGCGTTGATCCTAAAGAAATTAAGCTTATGCTCGTTGAAGCAGGTCCTAAAATCCTTCCAGTATTGCCAGATGCATTGATCGAACGTGCTGTAGCAAGCTTGGAAAAACGTGGTGTTCAATTCTTGACAGGTCTTCCTGTTACGAATGTAGAAGGCAATGCGATTGACTTGAAAGACGGTCAAAAAATTATTGCTAACACGTTTGTATGGACTGGTGGCGTACAAGGAAATCCACTCATCGGCGAATCCGGTCTTGAAGTTAACCGCGGTCGTGCAACGGTGAATGAGTTCTTGCAATCCACTTCCCACAAAGATGTATTCGTTGCTGGTGACAGCGCTGTGGTCTTTGCAGAAGATGGACGTCCATACCCTCCAACTGCTCAAATCGCTTGGCAAATGGGTGAATTGATCGGATACAATCTGTATGCCTTCTTGAAAAATAAATCGTTTGAAAGCTTTAGCCCAATCAACTCTGGTACGCTTGCTAGCTTAGGCCGTAAAGACGGTGTAGCCATCGTTGGTGCAAGTTCTACTCCGTTAAAAGGCTTGCCTGCAACTCTGATGAAGGAAGCAAGTAATATTCGTTACTTGTCCCACATTAAAGGATTGTTCAGCCTAGCTTACTAATATAGTTTAACCCTAAACCCTGCTCGAATCTGAGCGGGGTTTTTGTTATTGTTTTTTTAGTGAAATGTTTGCATTATTGATGTTTCGTAGTAGGCTGTATTCATTGTATTTGATATAATAGATTGGGTTATATTAACAGAGGTAGTTAGAGGAGGATTTCATTTATGATATTCCAACAAAACGATGTCATTCTGTTTCAAGGTGACAGCATAACAGACTGGGGACGTAATCATGAAGACGCTTCATCGCTTGGAGTGGGTTATGCAATGATGGTCGCCGCTCGTCTGGGGTATTTATATCCAGAGAAGAATCTTACTTTTATTAACCGTGGCATTGGTGGCAACCGTATTGTTGATTTACAGGGGCGTTGGGATAAGGATTGCCTGGATTTGAAGCCGACTTGGGTGTCCATTTATATTGGAATTAACGACACTTGGCGCCGTTTTGATTCTGGTGAAGAAACCACTCCCGAGCAGTTTGAAGCTTCATATCGGGACCTGATTAAACGCACTCAGAAATCTTTGGATGCTAAATTAGTTCTTATAGAGCCTTTTGTTTTGCCTGTACCGGAAGATCGTAGTACTTGGCGTCAGGATCTTGATCCTAAAATTCATATTGTCCGCGAGCTGGCACGTGAATATGGGGCGCCGCTGGTTCCGCTAGATGGACTTTTTGCAGCGGCCTCCGTAAAAGCAGAACCGGCTTACTGGGCATATGATGGAGTACATCCTACTCCTGCAGGTCATGCACTTATTGCGGATGCTTGGCTCAAAACGATGGGAGCAATCTAATCAATTGTCATTTTAAGACTAGAACCACGCTTTAATAAGCAGGTTGTAGTCTTTTTTTAATCGCGTGTTAGTAAAGTCGTTTTTATATATTTATAGACACTGTTATAATTGGAATATGCTTATGTATTGGAGGCGATTCGCATTAGGCGGTTAATATGGATAGCACCTTTGTTATTGGTCGTAGTGTTAAGCGGATGTAAAAGTGATTTGGGCTTCATCAATGCCAGATGGATCGAAGGCGTGTCGTTGACACCCGTGGCAACTAGTGATCAGAAACAAGCGGATCGTCCTTTGCACTCAGAGAGCTTAACGCTAAAGGATTCTGTTTTGATCAAGACGCTTGCGGAGGCTATGAACAAGAGTAAAAAATTTTCTGATGATCTGGATTGGGGTCCGGAATTTGAAATGAAGCTTGTTTATGGGGACGGCTATTCGGAAGACTATTACATAGCGCTTGGAGATCAACTTGGACATGAAGGGATGTTTACTACAGCGGAGAACAGCAGTCAGGGCTACACGATTCCTGTGAAAAACTCTGACCAGTTAAGAAAGCTCATTTATGGAACAATCGATACGGAGAACATTGAACAGGCAGACCCTGTGGAGACTTCTGTCGAGGTAACAGGTCCAGTAACCCTATCACATAATGAACTGTCTCCGGTCACAGGCAGAGCGGGATTTTTAAATCTGCAACTGCTAGAGGGGACATATAGCGAAGATTGGACTACACCCAGTCCGTTAACGGGAAGAAACTGGAGTGGCCGATTTAGACTAGTTGTGACTGATGAACAAGGGAAAACGCTGAGTAGCTATCCGTTAAATGATCAATTTGCCCAGACCTTTAATGATTTTTTCCAGCTTCAGTTTGAGGATTATAATGGAGATGGTGATCCCGATTTTACGATCGGACAATATGGAACGAGTAACGGTTATTTCTATAAGCTTTTTACACTCAGAAGAAATAACGTGATAGAAGAACTGCCTATTAAACCTGAAAATCAGCTGTTTATCAGCAGTCCTGAGCGGTATTCCATAAAGCTGGATAAAGTTGATGAGCATAGCTTCAAGAGAAGTTACTACGATAACGCAGCAGGCAAACAAGTGGAAGATACTTTTCAGTGGGTAGGGAGTGCATTTCAGAGGCTGGACAATTGATTAATTCATGAAGTGAGAGGAATGTGTGTTGGATGACAAGTGATACGGTACAAGATTTAGAAGGGTTAAAAGCTATTGGAAAAGTGGTGGGCCACACCATCGCCGAGATGAAAAAGAAAGTAACCCCTGGGATGACGACTGCGGAGTTGGATCTTATTGGAGCTGAGATTCTGGAAAGCTTCGGAGCATCCTCAGCCCCGAAGATAACTTATAATTTCCCGGGCAGCACCTGCATCAGTGTGAACGAAGAGGTTGCTCATGGTATTCCGGGTCCGAGAGTGATTAATGCCGGCGATTTGATCAACATTGATGTCTCTGCTGAGCTGAATGAGTATTATGGGGATGCTGGCGTTTCTTTTCAACTGCCGCCCTATAACGATGATATTCTGCGTTTATGCCGGAGTACTGAGGAAACCATGATGAGTGTGATCAATCATCTGCGGGCAGGGATGAAGGTTAACGAGATCGGCAGAATGATGGAACTTGAAGCTCGCAAACGCGGTTATAGAGTGGTGCGTAATCTGTGCAGCCATGGAATTGGCAAATCACTGCATGAGAAGCCTTTTGAAATTCTACCCTTCTATAATCCAAGAGTGACCACAGTACTGAAGGAAGGACAAGTAATTACAGTAGAGCCTTTCCTCTCGACTGGAGCGGACTATGTTGAGCAGCAATCGGATGGCTGGACGCTAAGTGTTGTAGATAACGGTCGGGTAGCGCAGTTTGAACATACGATTATCGTGACTAAAGGTGAGCCTATTATTCTGACTAGTGTGTAAGCCCGAATAGCGACTTAAAGGGGTGGAGGATGGAGGGGGATATGAGCAAAAGCCCTTACCCGGACCCTCCGTTCCTTCCATGTCGTTAACGAAGTTGTTATTAGCCGTGATAAGTGGCAATGCGGTAAATACTTTAAAGAGACCTGTCTATTTGACAAGTCTCCTTTTTTCTAGGATGAGGCGTTACGCTTATATCCTATATTTGGCATAAATTATCGATGTTTTTTTCAATGGAATGATAAAACAGGTCTTCCGCATGAAGGACATAGGCCATGTATTCTTCCATCTGGTCAGTAAGTGTAAATTCATTCATGATATACTGCCTGGTCATAACATTCCTTAAAAGTTCCCATTGTTCGATGCTTTGCCGAGCACAATGAATGACATCGCTGAGAGCATTAGGATTTGCTAAGGAATTCAGCAGCAACAGCAATACTTTTTTCCTATCTGAATGACGGGTGAGCGTCGTCCGGGTTAAAGAGTAAAGGTCATGGGGGCGGTTTGAAATCTTTGTATTGAGGATGAAACGTCCACTTGCAAACAGATTGTTCAGTTCCTGGATGGCTGATCGTCCGATATATTCCAGGCGGCCTTCGGTACAAGAGGGCGGCTTATAATAATTCGATAGTGCGGTTCTTAAAATGAGCGTGGCTCGGGCTGGCAATTCAGCAAGCTCATCTTGATTAGGATGCACTGTGAAACAGGAAAACTGCCGATTGTAGGCATCCATAAACGAAGTTTTGGCATCTTGACCGATATTTTTGTTATGCGGATAAGGCTTGAAATACTCTTTGTTGTAATTTATATAATTGTCCAAGAAATAAAAATCAGTTGCCGTCTGCCCTAGGATCAAAAATATATGCCCATCCACAATATGATCTGTTTCCAGAGCCGGGTTTAATTCAAATGTTCTATAAAAGGGGACTCGTTTCATTAACGTATTGACAAATACGACTTCGTTATTTGCTAACAGTGTCTCTATCGTCTGGATGGCTGCCTCTGCATTGTTGCTAAAAGTATGTTTATTAGCGACTGTTATATAATCCTCGGGATCTTTGATCTCGTTCAAGCTTAATTCAAACTGGTCACTGTCAGTATGGGTAACTAATTTCAGATTAAAATCATCTAAAAACATCTTGTACAATACGCTAGAGTCATTGACATACCTCTTTAGCATGAAAAAAATATTACGGGTATAGCAGTTTCCCAGTGACTGTACCTCTGCAATAGGCTCCCCTGCAGAATTATAGTAATATTCCATTTCTAACGTCTGCAACGTCTGCATAATTGTCCCTCCAACTGCTGCTAATTCTCCAATTCATCCCTTGGAGCCGAGCGCGCTTATTATTTCGCCCAATAATTTGGTTTCGTCTGTTTGTATGGTCAACAGAGAATGTTTGAGTGCGTCTAGCACCTTGGGGTCCATGGACAGATTATACCGAAGCACCATATTTCTGTTCAGAAGAGAGCGTTCTTCAAGCTCAGTACAACGCTCAATCCATCGGTCGCTTTGCAGCAGGAGTTTTATTTGTTGGAGATATTTAAGTCTTAAAACCATAAGCTTCTTATGCTCCCACAGCAAATGATAGGCTCTAATGTCAAGCTCAGGGTCATCTTCTTTAGGATGCTCCATTTGATAAATGAGGTGTTGGTACACACTTTGTCCATAGATGCTGGTAATGGTATGGTTAATAAAATCGAATGAGCGCTTGGAGGATAGATATCGCTGCAAGCTGTCGACAATCTGTTCGACGTTTAAATCAAATTCTGCATCGATTTTGCTAAGCAAAGTTACACGCGTAATAAAATTTTCTTCCCCGGACAGATAGTCAAAGGCGGATTCCAGTTCGGAAAAGGTGCATTGAGCGGTCATAAATTTACCGCCCGTAATATTGTCCCGAATGCAGACTGTTTGGCGATCAAGATCGTAGCCGTAAATTAATGTCTCGTGAAAACGGTGTTCTTTGCCGAACTCCTGATATGCAGATATAAAGTACCGGTCGAGATGGCACCATACATAGCAATCGCCGTTGATAGAGTCTACTACAAAATCCGTAAAGGAAGACCACTTGGAAATGATGGTTCTAGGCAATATGAACTTATTGAGAAATGGGCAATAATCAACAAGAAGCTCATGATTGTCAAAAAAGTAAGTTTCCCAATCCGTTACATATCTCAGCTGAATGAAGTTGGAATAAACCCAGGGCCATATGCGGTTATCCGAAGAAATAATAGAAAACAAAGTCCCATAGGCGTTGGAAGTATTTATTAGTGGATCGGAAACGGGTAAAGTAATTTTACTCAATTTACACCTCCATATTCCCCTTATATGTAAATGAAAATGAAATAAATGACATTATTATACTATAATAATTGTTCATTCCAATTATGTGATGATAATCATATTATGATAATAAAGGGAAATGGTAATCTGGCGAAGAATAGTACTTTTGGAAACATTTTGACATACGTTTCTCTGATAAAAAAGCAGCAGAATGTGATGGGGGGAGCGATATATTGCGAATAGTGGTTTGTTTAAAGTTTATTGCACACGTGAACAAAAACAATGTGCGTGGCATTGATGATGGCCGTAAGATCTCGGCCTCACCGCCACCGAAGGCAACCTTTGAGCTAAACTATCCGGACCGGCAAGCCATCCATGTGGCATTGGAGCTGAAGAATAGCTGTAATGCTAATGTAACTCTTATTTCCATGGCCCCTCCCGGTTGTAAAACGGCTCTGCAGGAGTTTATGGGTTATGGAATCGATGAGGCAGTCCTGCTCAGCGACGCTTCTTTTGCCGGTTCGGATACATTGGTGACATCGCTGGTACTGGCTCGTGCTGTTGAGAAGCTTGGTGGATGTGATCTGGTTCTGACCGGCAGCCATTCAACCGACAGTGATACCGGTCAGGTAGGTCCGGGAATCGGCGAGTATCTAGATATCCCCCACGCGATAAATGTAACACGGTTTGAGGATATTTCGACCGATGAGGTATTGTTCCACCGCCAGCATGACGAAGGGGTAACAACCAGACAGTCTTGCCGGCTTCCGGCAGTATTGAGTATTGGTGGAATGACAGCCGTCTCTGAGTTGAAACCGCTAACAATTGCTGCCAAATTGCATGCCAGAACCAAGGATATTCTGGTATGGTCCTGTCATGACCTTGGCCTTGACCCACAGACGGTTGGTTTGGCAGGCTCGGCTACTGAAGTAGTTTCAGTGTACGAACAGCACTCCGAAAGAAAGGGGATTTTGCTGGAAAGCGATGAATATCTACGGGTATTGGAGCCGATAATCAGCAAAATCAGCGAGGTTAGAAATGGATGATTAGGATTGATCAGGAACAATGCACATATTGCCTCCTGTGTTTAAAACGCTGTCCCGCCGCTGCAATCAAGGATGAGGATGAGGGCTTGCGTATCGACGTTGCGGCATGTACTTATTGCTCAGTCTGCACGTCTTGCTGTCCTAACCAAGCCATTATAATGAAAGACAGGGCACAGGAGACCAGACAACCGTACCCTGAGCATGAGGGTATTTGCCTTGTTGTTGAACATGCTGAGGGCGCTCTCTCTTCATATTTTCCGGAACTGGTTACCGCAGCAAAACAGCTGCAGGCTATGAGAGCCCAGCGCATTTACGCTTTGGTGGTCGGAGAGCGTATAGAAGACCTAGCCCAGCGTCTGCTTCAGTGGGGAGTAGATGAGGTGTGGATGGTGAACAAACCGGGAATACAGCGTTACGCCGAAGATATTCATTATAATTTGATTTCTGCGGTGCTCCGGGATCAAAGACCGTCTGTCGTGCTAGGTATGGCCAGCGCATGGGGAAGGTCTATTTTCCCCAGAGTCGCAGTCCGCCTGCGGACGGGGCTATGCGCCGATTGCATCGATTTGAAGATGGGACCGGATCACGGGGATTTTATTATTACCAGACCGACGCAAATGGGCGAGCAATTCGCTGAGATAAAAATACCGGCAAGACGGCCGCAAATGGCAACTGTAAAAACCAATTTTTATTCCGCTGCTGAGACCGCACACGTCGCGCAGGGCAAGATTGTTGATCTAAGCTCCCTGTATTCTTGCTCTTCCTCAGTCCTGCAGTTTATGGGAGTAATTGAAGAAGCCGCGGGCAAGGAGAACATCGAGACTACAGAAATTATTGTTGCTGCCGGGAGAGGCATTCAAAACGCAGACAATCTTCGTTTAATCTATGCGCTCGCCGATGCGCTTGGGGGGAAAGTAGCGGTTACCAGACCGCTTGTAGAATGTGGATGGATGGATAGTATGCATCAAGTCGGACTGACAGGTAAAATGGTCAAGCCCAAACTGTACATCGCCTGCGGAGTGTCTGGGGCAGTGCAGCATAAGGTTGGGATGCATCATTCGGAGACGATAATTGCAATAAATACGGATCGCAATGCACCTATCTTTGATTACTCCACATATGGGATCGTAGGCGATCTTTTTACAGTCATACCTGAAATATTGTCGGCATTGAACACAGTACAGGAGGTTGGGCGATGATTGAGAAGGAGCTATTAAGACAACAAACGCTGCATACGATTGGCGTCATGCTCGATGAGCACTTGCTTCAGAAGGAGGATATGTTCAGGTTTCAAAGCGATGTCCACGACACATATTCTCCGGAATACATCCGGAGCGAGATGGAGAATTGGTACAGAACATTAGGAATCGAATATATCATCCAGCGAAAATTTTCACTTCGGATGCCGCAGTTTACGAGAGAAGAATTAGAAGAAGCGGACCGAAGAAACGAGATCATTTTATGTGTTCCCCAAGGCGTCAGTCGCAAGCAATTAGGCTGCTTGTTTAATATCCGCAATTGGGCGCTGGAGAGTGAACTGGTCGCAGCAACTCCGGAAATTGAGGATTTCTGGTTCACCGTTCCGCGGACAACCGAACCGGATATGCTGGATCGGACGGCTGTGGAAATACAGCGTACATACAAGAAAACCGGAAAATTGGGAATGAGTCTGGAGCGGTATCTGGTATTTGTCGCCCGTATGAGGCATCTGACAGGACAAACACCGGATATAAGGACAAAGATGTGGATTACCAACGGCAAATATGAAGGAAAGGCGATGCTTGTGGTTGGTTTCGACTCGGCTGGCGAGTTTACAGCACATGGCTGGATGCCGAATTTCCACTCGCCTATGGTGGGCGGACGTTATACCTGGATACCTGACCATATATAAACAGTAAGGAGACGGTTATTTCGGCTATGTACAATAAGTTCACTGAATCAGGGCCTCAGCCTAGTGTACACTTCACCGCTGCTCGCAAGGCGGAACCGGGTCCTAATGAATTGTTCATTACCAACCGTTTTACTTTAACGGGAACGGTAAAGGACCCATCGTGCTTGCAGCTTTTTCATGGGGCATGCCATTTACCAGGGCATTATCCTTACTCCAGTGTCGGAGTAGTGACTAAAGCGGGGCTTGGAGCAGAGCATCGCGTAGGCCAAGCTCTTGTGTTTTCTCCTCATTATACAAAGGATGTATGTGTCCCTCTGCACAGTGGGGTGGATGGTCAGATCTTTATTTCCAACGACTTAGACCCTGTGACAGCTGCGTTTGTTCCTATGTTTTGTGTGGCACTAAATGTGTGTGAAGAGCTGGCAGATGAAGGCATTAAAACGGTGGAACTGTGGGGAATGGGACTGCTAGGAAAGCTTTTATTAAGGTTGCTTAAGCAGGATGAAGATTTGAGCTTCAGTGTTGAAAAGAAGGAGGCCAAGGATGAGATTTGGGCCGGGTTAAACAGCGGTGTGTGGGACTGCGAGGAGAGAGCCATTGTTGCACTTGATTCGGACCTGCTCTCGCAGGTTCAACGGCATTCGGCTTTAAAAAACCATCCACCAGACCAGCACATACAATTTATTGATCTGACAAGACCTGGAATACTTAAGGAATCCATAACGCATGACCGTATTCAGGAAATCTCTCGCAGAATTGGGAAGCAAGAGCTTGAAGTAACCAGCCTAATTGCCCAACATATTCATGCGGAACATATGGAGCAATTTATCAGGCAAGCGGCGGAAGGCTTTTTTGAAGGGAAAACTGTAGTCTATGACTGGTAGAGGAGGTTCGTTATGCAGTTGACACAAGGTGTTATGGATGTACCCGCACTCGATATTGCATTTTCTGAGCAGGAGCGGCGTATCATTATGGAGCGAATTGATGATTGTCTGTCGAGAGGAGCGTTGAGTCAGGGTAGGTATGTACAGGAGCTGGAGGAACGTTTTGCCCGGTATGTAGGAGTTACTCATGCCATTGCGGTTAATTCGGGTACAAGTGCGATTGAAGCGGTAATGAGAGTGCTCGAAGTAAAGGGGCAGGAAGTGCTGGTTCCGGCAAATACGTTTATTGCCACGGCTTCCAGTGTCCTGTTTGCCGGAGGGCATGTTCGCCTTGTTGATATTGATCCCCGTACATTTTCGGTGTCGCTGGCTGAAATAAAGAAGCAGGCCACGAGTCGTACCCGAGGGGTTATTATCGTACATATTGGCGGAATTGTTACACCGGAGATTGAAGAAATCAGGCAATGGTGCGATGAGCAGGGGCTCTGGTTATTTGAAGATGCCGCTCATGCACATGGCAGCAGGATGGCCGGAAAAGGTGCGGGAGCTTTCGGAATTGCCGGAACTTATTCCTTTTTTGCCACGAAAATCATTACCTCGGGGGAAGGAGGGATCATTGTCACAAACGATCATTCAATGGCTGAGAAGCTAAGAATGTTCCGCAATCATGGCAAGCCCCAGCCTTGGGAGACTTACCACACCTCGCTTGGCAACAATTATCGAATGAGTGATATCACAGCAACGATAGCGCTTACCCAGTTTGAGCGGCTCGACGCGATCATTGAACAACGGGAAGCGATCGCCAACCGTTATACTTCCTTCTTTACGAAAAATCTTCCTGATTTCGAGATTGTGATGCCGCAGGACAGATGCAGTTGGTATAAGTACATTGTTATAGTGCCTTTAGACGTTGACAGTTCCGATTTGAAGGACAGACTCAAGGAGAAAGGCGTTTCGCTCCAAGGGGAGGTATATGCAACGCCGCTTCATAGGCAGCCGATCGCTGCTTCCCTACAGTTCAGTGGGGAATATCCGCTAGCGGATGATTATTGTCGGCGTCATATCTGCTTGCCGATTTATCCCAATTTGACTGATCAGCAGATCGATTATGTTTTGGCTGTATTCTTAAGTGTGGTCGCAGAGTTAAGGGGGCAGCAATGAACGAGGGCATTATTATTGATAATCTGAGAAAGGTCTATCGCGTCCCTGTAAGAGAACATGGGTTAAAGCATGCGTTCAAAAGTCTGATCAAAATGGAATACAACGAAGTTGAGGCGGTAAAAGGTATCGACCTCAGGGTTGAGCCGGGAGAAATTGTCGGGTTCATCGGACCTAACGGCGCGGGAAAGACAACCACGCTGAAGATGCTCTCCGGTATCCTGTATCCGACATCAGGCAACATTTCCGTCTATGGCTTCAAACCGTGGGAACGCCAACATAAGTTTCTGCGCAACATCAGTATGGTAATGGGGAACAAATCGACGTTAACCTGGGATATTACTGTCGAGGACTCTTTCTTTGTGATGAAGGAAATATACGGAGTCTCTGATGCTGATTTTAAACAAAGACTCAACGAGCTAAAAGAACTACTGGATATAGGGCATCTGCTTAAGAATCAGGCACGGAATCTCTCTTTGGGAGAACGCTCCAAGTGTGAATTAACAGCAGCGTTGTTACATCAGCCACGTGTATTGTTTTTGGATGAGCCTACTTTGGGGCTGGATGTTAGCATGCAGCTGCGGCTTCGCAGTTTTATCAAGGAGTATAACCAAAAACATGAGACAACCATCCTGCTTACCAGTCACTATATGGAGGATATTTCTTCCCTTTGTAAACGGGTTGTGCTGATCAATCAAGGCAAGCTGTTATACGACGGATCTCTGGAGCAGCTGAGCGGTAAAATAGCTCCCTACCGCATTCTCAAAGTCAGTTTTATGGATGAAGACGTAACGGGCACAATTGAAGAGCTAAAGGAGAAGTTTACTGACAGCTTGCAGGTCATGGAGCTTGCGGAAAGCTACGTATTGTTTAAGATTCAGAAGGAAGCTGTACCTGAGATTGTTTCAGAAATCTTTAATAGCTATTGCATTGGAAATGTAACAATCAATGATGCTCCAATCGATTCGGTAATTGATGAAGTGTATCGAGAGGGGAGGCTCCTTTGAATTTTCGCGGAGGCTTTGCGCTGATACGTAGGACTATGTTCGGGTTTATGGCTGAGAAAGGTTTCTTCTGGACATTGACGCTTGGTTGGATGATGGGACCTATCATCTATATGTTTGTTTGGACCGTTGCTGCGGGAGATGGAAGCATAACCGGGTTCACTCAGCAGGATTTTGTGAGGTATTATATTCTGTTAATTCTTGTGAACCAGCTGACCTACCCTACATCACACTGGACGGTCGGCGATCAAATCTATGGCGGCAAGATGTCGATTGTATTATTGAGGCCGATATCGCCTTTTTACGATGTGGTTGCATCAGATTTGGCTGTCAAAATCGTCTGTATGCCTTTTGTTATATTTGTTGCCGGTGTGGCTGCCATTTTTTTGAACTTCAGACTGGCTATATCCGGTCTGGACTTGCTGGTGGCCGTTTATCTTCTTCTCATGGCTCAAATAATCAGATTTATGCTGGCCTATACACTTTCCCTGTTTGCATTTTTCACCAATAAAATCAAGTCCTTACTTTCTATTAATGACACCCTGGTATTTTTGCTGGCCGGACAGGTAGCGCCTTCGTCGTTGCTTCCGGGATTTATGCAGGATATCTCGGATTATTTGCCTTTTCAATATATGATCAGCTTTCCGATAGAGTTTTCCCTTGGAAAGTTGGATCATTCACAGCTTGTTTTTGGCATAATTGTTCAATTCGTTTGGGCGGTCGTTATCATATTATGTAACCGTTTAGTGTGGAAAAAAGGGATTCGTGCATACATGGCCGTGGGAGGGTAGGGAACATGCTGAGATATATGCGTTTGCTGAGATTGTTTTTCTCTACAGCGCTTCTAAAGGAAGCGTCATTCCGCGGTGACTTTCTAATCAAAATTTTGTATACCGCAATTAATTTAACCGGGACGATTGGCGGGATCGCGATCCTCTTTTCCAACACAAATTCGCTTAACAGTTGGACTTTTGCGGATACGCTGGCATTATCGGGCGTGTACTATTTTATTTTGGCAATGAAAAATCTATTTGTTGGTCCAAGCCTTGGCTCATTAGCCGGGATGGAAGGGGAGCTATGGACTGGAGGATTTGATTTAACGCTGCTCAAACCGATTGAGACCCAGTTTTATGTGAGCACGAGATACTGGTCTCCGCTTAATCTGTTTGATGTTATGGTGGGAGTAGCGGTGATGGTGCTGGGCGTTTCTCAAATGCAAGAAGCGATAGGAATATCCACTTGTCTGATGTTTGTATGGGCCATTTGCAATGCTTTACTGCTGTTGTACTCAATACTGCTGTTATTAAGCTCTTTGGCGTTTTGGTATGCCGGAAGTCCGATGTTGAGTATATTCGACAGTATCATGCAGATGGGTAGATTTCCGGTCAATGTATATCAGAAACCAATCCAATTGGCGCTTACCTGGATCGTTCCTGTCGCCTTTATCGTTTCCATTCCTGCAGAAGCATTAGTGGGCAGGGTAAGCCTGTCCTATTTATTCGGAGGCAGCTTGCTAGCTGCGGTTTTGCTAATGTTAGCCAGTGCGTTTTTTAAACGAGCAGTGAAAAAATATGCAAGTGCTTCTAGTTGAGGAGGATTCTAAGTGAACACTTCTTCCATATTGGATTTGATTTATTTCAATTGCTCGAATAATCCAGGGCTTACGGCCATTGATTATGAAGGATCAACGATCACTTATGAAGAGCTACGGCAGGAACTGGAGCACAGTAGTGAGAAGCTGGATCTCGCGGGGATCCGGCCCGGGCACAGAGTTGCCTTAGCCGTTGCAGACAAATCTGCTTTTATCATGCTGTGGCTTGCATGCTGGCATACGGGAGCCGTTCCGATCCCATTTGAACCTGTGAAGAACTTACCGGAACTGGAGAGAATGCACTCGTCAAGCCATTGTCAGTATTTAATTTGCGATCCAATTGATTCGGAGGGCAGCAGTCAGCTTGAGCTCGTACTCAGAGTACCGATGTTTATTTTTAGGACTGCAACGCTTTTTTTACAGGCAGATAAGCAGTCTGATGAAGATATTGCTTTGAATTTTTATACCTCAGGAACGACTGGACCGCCTAAATGCGTACAGTTTAGCGATCGGGCCATCTACAATAATGTAATGGCCATCTGTAGAGGGCTTGAAATTACTGCAAACGACAAGCTGTTCACACCGATTTCGCCGTGGCTGCCCGCGACGCTAACCACTGTAGTCCTACCGGCCCTCTGTGCCGGTGCTACATTAATCATGTCGAAGGGAACAATGCCTGCTAGAATTTGCGAGCAGATCAATCGCAAAGAGGTAACGATTCTTTTTGCGGTTCCCTATATGTATGCCTTGCTTAATGAGTCAGTCGTGTCATCGTCAAGTGTAGCTTGGGATAAAGTGAGACTGTGCATCAGCTGCTCTGCTCATCTGGACGCAGCGACTTTTAAGGACTTTTATAAGCTGTCGGGCAAGTCTATCCGTTCATTGTTCTGTTCATCCGAAGGTGGGGCAATTGCCTATAATCCTTCAAATGAGCAAGAACTGATCAGAGATTCGGTGGGACAGCCACATCTGGGAGTTTCTATTCGGCTGCTTGACCCGGAGGGGCACGAGGTTGCTCATGGAGAGGAAGGAGAGATATGGGTCAGCGGCGCTCATATATCGTGCGGGTATTACGGGCAACCCGAGTTGCAGGCAGAGGTCTTTCAACAGGGTTGGGTACGTACGGGTGATCTGGGAAGGTTGGATGAGGCTGGGTATCTGTATTTGTCGGGGCGGCTTTCTGATAACATCAATGTCGGCGGACATTTGGTAAATCCGGCAGAGATTGAACAAGTCCTGCTGCTCCATAACGGCATTAAAGAAGCACTTGTATATGGTGTTTCCGATAAATACTATGGCAGCAAGCTGATTGCGGAGATCGTGCCGCTGGATGCCCAGGTATCAGCCGATGATATTATCAGATTCTGTTCAGCGAGACTTGCGGCATATAAGGTGCCGAGAGTAATCAAGTGGACGGATAACATTCCCAAGGGTCGCTATGGGAAGAAGCTGAGAAATCAGAATCAAGCAGCCAGTCACATCCTGACGCCATGAGGTTTCTTGTGACAGGTTGCAGCGGTTTTATCGGGAGCAGGTTAACAAGCAGTTTACTGGAACAGGGACATGCTGTCAGAGGGCTTGTATTGCCGAAGGAAAAAGGCGTTGGCGAAACACTTGCAGAATTGGGTATGGAACTGTGGGTAGGCGACGTTCTGAACCCTGAAACGATGGATGGCATAGGGGAGGATATTGATGTCGTCTATCATCTTGCCGGCAAACATTCTGGTTCTGTGTCCCGGATGAGGCAGCTGTATGTAGAGGGGACGCGGAATCTGCTGGACCAACTTTTGCGCAGCGGAACGTATGGCAAGTTCATTGTGGCAAGCAATGGGGCTGTATATGGAAGCGACAACGTTTGTGTGGCCGATGAATCTGCACTGTGCCATCCCGTTCATCCATTTGGAAGAATTACACTCGAAATGGAGCGGCTGGTCCAGCAATACTGCACCCATGCGAAATTTTCTTATATCATTCTCAGGATCGCTGAAGTGTACGGCCCGCTTGAGCATAATTATATCCGGCAATTAATGCGCTGCACTCAGATGCTGGGGAACGGGCGCAGTTATTCATCTAAAGTGCATATTGATGATGTTATTTCAATGATGCAGTTGGCCTGGAGTAATCTTGCTGTTCAAGAGATTTATAACGTGAGTGATGATCTTCCTCTAACACAGGAGGAATTGATAAAAGAGGTTCGGAAATATGCTCAACTGTCTGAAATACAATGGATTTCTCCTGAGGCTGTCACTGATCGTATCAGACTAAGTATACATGGTTTACGCGCCCTTTCCGTACGTATGGGAAACGAAAAGATAAAAAAGAATGCCGATGTACGGCTGGCATACCCTACTTACACCCATGCGATTCCTTATTTAATCGAAGAAATGTCCAATAGAAGCGAGGTGAATAGTTTGTGAGTCCGCCAAGAATTATGCTTCTTCCAAGCCCTCCTAGCTCCGGTTCTGTAGGATCAGTGAGCAAAACGCTGGGCATTGCCAAGGTTCTGCAAAGCCAAGGTTGCACGGTCAGCTTTGTGATTGGCGGCAAGCTTGCTGACTTTGTCCGAGCCAACGGCTTTCAGGTTTATGACTATCCGATTCCGCTTCCTTCAGGGAATTCCGGAGATGTTCGCAGTGCTGCCGATTATGTAGAGTGGACAGGGATGGCAGAATCGGGCTTTATTCGTCAAGCGGTTGAGGCTGAACTGAAGGCGATACAGGCTTTTAAACCCAACGCCATATTTGCCGAGTCTCGTCCGAGTGCTTCCATTTCAGCTGCCGTGGCCCAGATTCCCGCTTTAATGATTGCGAGCTGGCCAAGCCATCCAGCCTTCCCGGCCAACCTACAGTATCCGGGATCTGCCAAAGCTATCGCCGCTTTTAATGAGGTGTTGGCGGATTATTCACTGGATTCTGTTTCCAATCTGGCTGAATTATTATTTTCAAGAGCAACAATTAAAATGGCACCGACACTACCGGAACTGGAGCCGGAGCTGGCTGCGTTGAAGGAGTGCGATTTCGCCGGTTACATTCTGGATTTGGAGGCAAGACAATCTTCAAATCTGCAGTGGCATCCGGACTGGCAGGGCAAGCCGCTAATTTTTATTTATTTAAGCGTTAGTGCCATTCCCCCTTTAATTTATATTGAGCTGGTCAAAGAGATCTTTGACAAGCAACCCTACCGTGTTGCCTGTTTATGCGGATTTCATTATGAGCTTAAGGTGCTTCCTGACCATACCGACAATATTCAATTCCATTGGTTTATCCCGGCTGCTGAAATTATGCCGGAAGCAGCTCTGGTAATCTTTCATGGCGGACAAGATACTATGCTTACGACAATGTTGCATGGACTTCCGAGCATAACCGTTCCCGGTCAACATTTTGAACGGGACTATAATTGTACGCAGCTCCAAAATCTTGGTCTCACTTATAAGCTACCCGTTCAAGCATTCAGACCAAGCCGTATCCGTAAGATTGTTGAGACAGCGTTGAACGATAATTTGGCTGAGCTTCGCGGGCATTATAAGTCCAAGCTGAGGACTTTAAGCGGAACTGAGAATTGCTGTGCTGCATTGATCGCACTGGCACAAAAAAATAGCTGGCAGGTGTAATTTATGAAGATATCTGTTCCATATAACGGCGATATCCAGCTTATTGACGAGCTGGGCGGATACGAATATATCAGCTGCTTCTTCGGTGGTTCTTCTCAGGAGGGCTGTGGAAGCGGAAGATCGGCTGCGGCAATGCCGATAAGTACGCGGAGCGATATTGAACAAGCGGTTAAGCGGGCCCATATGTACAACAAAGAGTTTAACTATTTGATGAACAGTTCCTGTCTCGGCAACAGGGAATATGAGGATGAAGGCTACCGACAAATTGTAGATCAAATGGATTGGGCCGCTGAAATAGGTGTGGACTGGATCACCTTAGCCAATCAGCTGCTTGTGGACATTTGCAGGAGAAGACATCCTGAGATCAAAGTGAGCTTGTCTTCCTTTGCGGTGGTCGAAAGTGTGGAACGGGCAAAATACTTTGATTCAATGGGCGTCAAAGAGATCACAGTAAGAGAAAACATAGCCAGAGATTTCAGGCTGCTTGAACGTATACAGAACAGCGTTGAATGTGAAATCCAGGTCATTGTCAATCAGACCTGTCTCTATGAATGTCCAATGCAGGTCTATCATGACAATGTAATGAGCCATGGCTCATCCAACCGTGGAACGGATAACCAAAGCTTTATGGATTATTGCTCCGTCAAATGCACTTACGAGAAATTTAATGATCCAGGGAATATCATGAAGGCGCGCTGGATCAGGCCGGAGGATTTGGCGGAATATGAGAAGATAGGCATACACCGTTTTAAGCTGACGGACCGGTCAAAATCTACTGCCTGGCTGTTGCAGGCGGCAAAAGCCTATCATGATAGGCAGTATCCGGGGAACTTGGCTGATATTTTGAACATCGTTCACACCAACCATCGCAGAACGGCCGGTGCGGTTACACGAGAAAAGGCGGTTTTTTCCCGGCAAACGCAGCAGAGCCGCCAGAGCATCCGTGCCCTGACCTTATTGGATGTTTATATTGACAATTCTAAGCTGCAAGGTTTTATTGATTTTTTCAAAGAAGTCGATTGCCGGTCACTGGATTGTGCGGTATGCGGGTATTGTGATCAATTTGCCGTTGAAGCCCTTTCGTTTCCTGATCCTTCCGCCCGGACCAAGAGCTTAAACATGCTGCAGCAGCTGGTACAAGATACGGCAGAGCGGCAACCAAAGGTTTTCTGAGAGGAGATATAAGCATGCAGAACAAGGAGATTTTGGGTAAGCTGGCCGCTATTTTTTCAGAGGTCTTGAGCAAGGAGGTTACAATGGAGGAACTGGATGCGCAAGCGGATTTACTTGAAGCGTTCCATATGGATTCACTGATTGCTTTGCAGATTATCGTTAAGATTGAACAACAGCTTGGAATCGTCATTGAAGATGATGACCTGGCACTGGAACTATTAAATGATACCGGAAAATTGACGGCATATATTGAGGGACAGTCGGAAAGGGTGAGCAGCTGACGATGAATCTTTTGTTTCTTTCTGAAGGTGCTTATTTTGCCTATTATCAAGGGGCCGTCAAGGCTAACCGTGCAGTATTCGAGTCCCTGGCTGCCAGGGGACATCAATGTAGAGTAGTCCATCTGGTAGACCAGGAAGATTCTATGTTACAGGTGGAGGAACAGCTGCAGGAGCATGGGGTAAACAATATTATTCGTTCCGCGCATAGTCTTCAGGGGACAGTAAATGGTGTAGAATGCCATTTCACCACGAGTGTTATGCTGTTATACAGAACAGCAGGGGATTTGATGAAAAAAGGCAATCCGGACGTGGTTCTTGTGAATATGGCTTACCACACCATGGTTGCTGCGGGAATAAAGCTCGTGGCTGGAAGCGCAACAAAATTGGTTGTGATTTGTCATGATGTGATCACTCTCCCTTTTGGGCCGCATAGCTGGATCGAAAATCCGCTGCTCCGACAGGAGCTTGCCCAGGTCTCCGGCTTTATTGGTGACAGTGATTTCGTAGCTCATAATATCACCGAATGGGGTGGTTATACCAATGCTGTTTCGCTACGTTTCCCAATTTATGGGGATGGTATTTTTCCAACCTTTCATAATTTCAACAGAGGATACATCGCGATATGCAACCCTACAGAGATAAAGGGTTTATCCATTTTTCTGAAGCTGGCTCAAGCTTTTCCGGACTATCCTTTTGCTGCGGTAATTACATGGGGCGATTTGAAGCAGGAGGAACAATCCGCTTTACGTGCTCTGCCTAATGTGACACTGCTTGAACCGGAGCGCGAGATGAATTTGATTTTTGAACAGGTACGAGTGTGGCTTCATCCTTCCATCTGCGCTGAAGCTTTTGGGCAGACAGTAATTGAAGCGATGCTAAGAGGTATTCCTGTTATTGCAAGCGACCAAGGCGGCCTCATGCAATCGAAATGCAAGGTTGACTATAATCTTCCGGTGACGCCGATTACGGAAACTTACAAGGATGAAGCAACAGGACATACAATGCCGGTTATTCCCGAACAGGATACTGCCATATGGGTGGAGACTTTGCAACGGCTGCTGACGGACAGGACACTCTACGAATCCATTTCTGCAGCCTCTAAAGCTGCCGCGCAGGAATTTATAACGGAGGCCCAGCCTGAAAAATTCGAACTGTATCTGGAGAATATGCTGCAATCCGAAATGTCAGCAAGGTGAGGTGAAGAGTGTGGAAAAGACATTGGATACATCCGCCATTTCCGTTACATTGCTCGACTGTCTTCATCGTGCTTTAACAACAGGAGATATTGAACTTTGGCTGGAGACCCAGTATTTCGAAGATGAAATGGAAGCTGAATCACAGCGGGCATGGTTCCATGGGTATTTACAAAAAACAGTTCCGACTTGCATAGAATTTAACGTACGAAATGTCAGAATAAGTCTTGCTGAAATTGTTGCTGCTTGTACTTTGACCTTTACTTATGAACAGTTTGACCAGCTAAAGGATGAGCATATTTATACTATGCGCTATGTTGAAGACAAAAAAGAATGGAAGGTTGTAACGATCGAGAAAAGCTGGCTACCGTTTGGTTCGGCCGAAGCCGATCTAATTCATTACGATACTTATTCCATGACTGATCTCTTCTGGTGGACCAATGAAGCGGAATTGGAGATTGTTAGAAACAGCAACGATCCTCTGCCGGCGAATTTATACGCTCGGGCAATTCCACGAAATATACGTTCCCGGGAAGTGCACTCTGAATTGGAATGTGCGGCCATTCTATCCAATATGCTGTCTTTGCGCGTAGCTGATCTGGCAGCATTGCTGTTTCAGCCAACCGCTCTAGGGACGCTGGAGTCCTTATATCATTTTGCAAGTGAAAATATCAATTTCCAGATTGAGCGGCCTGATCGTAACAGCAGCTGGTCAAGCAAATTTACTGCTCCAACGTTTAGTTATGATGAACTGTTGACCTTGGCTGAAGATCACTTTCCATTAACCGCTAATTGTACGCCGCTTATGTCATTTTATTTTGCGGTGCTCCGATTATGCGGCTTGGCGGCTTCGGATATCGTCCAGCTCCGTTTAGTTAATTACGATTGTTTGCTCGTCTCCATCACTGGAGAGGCATACCTGTTTTTCACAGACCGGATTGTTAAATTAAATGCAGGTACTTACTATTATCAGACCGAAATCAGCAAGCTGTTCAATGAGAGGGAGTATTGGTCTGCTGCCGGAAGTTCGAATTTATCAGGCCGGACGGTGGAGCGATTAAATAACTGGTTCAAGGATGGCATTGTGTTTAAATTCACACGTCCGCTAACAACGGGAATTAGCTATATGGATGAATGCCCAATGCCCAGTTTAAAAGAATGCGCTGACCCGCTGCAACTTCATCGGTTGCTGCGTCAAACGATGCTGAGATACAGCTGCAATCTGCCGGATTCTGTATATACGTACGCCAAATATGCTTATCAGACACTATTAGTAACAAAACCGCAGGCTTATGTTCTGGCATCTATGAATAGTCCGCTTATTCGTCAGTTTCTGAGCGATTATAATACGAAACAGCATTTTTTTGAGTATGTGGATTTATTGAAGAAGAAATCCATATTTCGGGAACACGACCGACTGATGACTGCAGACCAAGTAATACGTCACGGTACCGCCGATCCGGCTTCCCTTACAGTGTTGGTGTATGTCTGGTTAAATCAAAGCCACCAGTCTCAAGGCGGGGTTTGTATAACTGATGAAGATAGCTATTGTTTTTTTGAAGGAGAAATATGGAGCGGCAAAAAACGAAAACCAGCATCAAAGATGCAAGGAAATCTGTTAGTAGCTTTTAACCATGAATCATGCTTCAGTGAGCTGATGAACATTTCTGAAGCGAAGACCGAATGGATAACATTCATACGGCAGCATATGACGATGTCTCATGAAGGAGCCGATCACATTGAATGACTGGATTAAAATTCAAGGTGCGAGAGAAAACAATCTGAAAAATATATCTCTGTCTATCCCCCGAAACAAACTAGTGGTGTTAACTGGATTGTCTGGTTCCGGCAAATCAACGCTTGCCATGAATACCTTGCAGCAGGAATGTCAGAGGCAATACATGGATTCGCTCGGTATGATAAGTGATTTTATCCACAAACCTAAGGTTGATTCTATTGAAGGGTTGTCGCCTTCCATCTGTATTGACCAGCGCCACACTAACCGAAATCCCCGGTCAACCGTTGGAACTACAACGGATTTGTACACCTTGCTTCGTATATTGTTTACCAAAAGCGGAGAAAGAGCTTGTCCTAATTGCGGAAGCCAAGTCAAGGGTTCAAGTAGTGCTGACATCTGGCAGGAAAACTATGAGTCGATCGAAACAGAGATTCAAGATCTTCCTATGTCCTATTCCGATGAGGGCAAAGCCGTGTGCCCAGAGTGCAGCCATGAGCTTAGAGCATTGACCATGTCCCATTTCTCTTTCAATAAA
The DNA here is from genome assembly GCF_038002845.1 of Paenibacillus sp. FSL F4-0122. Lineage (NCBI taxonomy): Bacteria > Bacillati > Bacillota > Bacilli > Caryophanales > Paenibacillaceae > Paenibacillus > Paenibacillus sp. FSL F4-0122. Next base: position 6,645,953 of record NZ_JBBODI010000001.1, on the reverse strand, counting down.
CCTGAAGGCGCATGTCCGGTTTGTATGGGCTTGGGGGTTGAACGAAAACCGAATTTACAAGAAATTTTCAATGACAGCCTCAGCTTGAAGCAGTGTGCACTTAAGGGGAGCAATCCTCATGGAGCACAGTTAATGGCCGATAATTTGGTTGCAGCCGGTAACTATTACGGATTTGTGTTTGATCCTGATAAACCCTTGAGAGATTTGGGCACGGTCGAACGGGATCTGCTGTATTTCGGTGTATACAGCCAGCGATTTATCAGGCATTTTCCTGGGAAGACCCCTCCAACTTATGCTGCAGAGGGAAGATTCGAGGGGATTCTGACCAACCTGGAACGCAGATACAAGGAACGTGGACACGAATCGGACTATCGAGAGAAGATTGAAAAATTCTTTCATCTGCAAGAGTGTTCGGATTGTCACGGTACGAAGCTGAACGCAGACAGTCGAGCGGTTACGCTAGCCGGGAAAAGTATCACCGAAGCATCTGCAATGCCGCTCTTCCATTTGCTTGGCTGGTTGCGTAAAGTGTCCGCTCAACAGCTAGGGGGAAGTCAGGATCCGCTTATGAACATCGTTTCCGAAATGGAAAAAAAGCTGGCTCGCTTGATTGAAGTGGGTGTCGGCTACTTAAGCTTGGACCGCTCCACCGTTTCTTTATCTCTGGGAGAAATGCAGAGGCTTAAGCTCGTCTCATTAATCGGAGCTAGCTTAACAGGAGTTTTGTATATTCTCGATGAACCGACAATTGGCCTTCACCCGATAGATACCGAAGGTCTGCTCCGGGTGCTCCGGCAGTTGCGTGATCTTGGAAATACGGTTCTAGTTATCGAGCATGACCCGGATGTTATGCGGGCGGCCGATTACCTTATTGATATCGGACCGGGTGCGGGCAAGCAAGGGGGAGAAGTGGTTGCGGCTGGCTCCGTGCAGCAGCTGATTCAGTGCAGCAGATCATGGACCGGGCAGTATTTCGCTGGTAAAGATACGGTGGTTCTTCCTGAACAGCGCCGCAGAGGGAACGGGAAATGCATTGAGATTACAAATGCCAATCGCCATAACCTTAAGGATGTAAGTGTGAATATCCCGTTGAGCAAGCTCGTTGTGCTGACCGGGGTATCAGGGTCGGGGAAATCGACTCTTATGTTCGACGTCCTGGCTCGATCCGCACAGCTTCATTTTACCCAAAGCACCGAGACTGATGCCTATGCAGATGTTAAGGGCTGGGAGAATGTGCATAAGGTCATTAGCTTTGATCAATCCCCTATCGGTCAGACTGCAAGATCAAACGCGGCAACTTACACAGATGTATACACGGCGATAAGGAATATTTTTGCTGCGCTGCCTGAAGCGAAAATGCGTAATCTCCAGGCCAAACACTTTTCTTGCAACGTCCCCGGCGGCCGATGCGAACGCTGTCAGGGAGCAGGGCTTGTGCAAGTGAATTTGCAATTCCTACCGTCGGTTGAGACCCCATGTCCTGTATGCCGGACCAAACGATTTAAGCCGGAGATTCTGGATGTAAAGTATAAAAACCATAGCATTTCAGATGTATTGGCTTGCTCTGTAAAAGAAGGGATGGAACTGTTCGCGGATGAACCATCCGTATATAACAAGCTGGATGTGATGTGCCGTATTGGACTGGATTATTTAATTCTGGGCCAGCCGGCAACCACTTTGTCCGGCGGGGAGGCACAACGGGTAAAGTTGGCCAGAGAGCTCTCCAAAAGCAGTAGACACCACACCTTGTACTTGCTTGATGAACCAACAACAGGCCTGCATCCGCATGATGTGATTAAGCTGATTGATATGCTTGGGCAGTTGGTCGACTCGGGTAATTCTGTCGTTGTGATAGAACATAATACCGATGTCTTAGTCATGGCGGACTGGATTATTGACATGGGGCCGGAGGGAGGCCTGGAGGGGGGACAAGTCTTGGGTGAAAGCACACCAGAGAACATCGCGGAAATCAAGAATTCCAAAACAGGTCGAATTGTAAATCAGCTTCTCAATCAATATCAACAAAACTTAGAGGGGGAGTATACGTGTTAATTCTTGGTTTAAGCGGTGGGCTAGGACATGATTCAGCGGCATGTTTGGTTCATGATGGCGTTTTGGTGGCCTATGCTGAGGAGGAGCGTTTTTGCCGAAAAAAACATGCTTACGGAGAGCCCCCGGTTTTGTCGCTCCTCAATTGTCTGTCACAAGCGGGCGTTGCTTTTGAAGATATCGATCTGATTGCTTTATCATGGGACCCGCAAAAAGCGGAAGAATTGGGGATATTGGAGAAATTCAAGAAGCACCCGGTATTATCAGGCAAAAAAATGCCCACTATCATTTCGGTCAGCCACCATTTATGCCATGCGGCAAGTGCCTACTATTTATCCGGGTTCGATGATGCGGTGATTTTGGTTATGGACGGACAAGGTGACGATATTTCAACCACAGTAGCCTATGGGAAGAATGAGCATATTGAGGTTAAGCAAGAATACGGGATTTCACAATCGCTTGGATTTTTTTATTCCATCGTCAGTGATTATTTACAGCTTGGAGCATCGGGAGAAGGAAAGCTGATGGGATTAGCCTCTTATGGAGAGTCAGTCTATGACTTTTCTGTACGGTTGACGGAAGACGGGTACGAGATTCCTATCGGAGAACCTGATAGTTCGCTTGGTTTGGAGGATAAGTATAACAAGCTGACCCGAATATGGATGAAGGAAATGTACCGTAAATTCGGTGATCCTCCAAAGCGTATCTATAGCAATAATACACTGTATGGCGGGCTCAATTATACGGTCGAATACAGCAAGAAGCACAAAGATATTGCCGCATCGGCGCAGCAGGCGCTGGAAGACACTATTGTGCATCTTTGCCAGCAGACCATCCGGCAAGGCAACAGTAAAAATTTGGTGATAGGCGGAGGTGTTGCTCTCAATTGTACGACGAATGGAAGGCTGGAACGCCTCGGAATTTTCGATGAAATCTTCGTATTACCGGCAACCAATGATGCTGGGGGCTGTATCGGAGCTGCCATGATTGCCTCTAAAGAACGTTCCGTTCTCCCTGTAAAGGGCAGACTGAAGACTCCTTACTGGGGAATTTCCTATGATGACAACCATATATCGGAGGTATTAAACAAGCTTGGTTTGAAGTATAACTATTCATCCGATATTTGCCGGCAGACGGCAGAACTGATTGATAGAGGTAAAGTCATTGGCTGGTTCCAAGGCGCAGCCGAGATGGGGCCAAGGGCATTGGGCAATCGTTCCATAACAGCCAGTCCTGCAAGTTATGATTCATATGTAAAAGTCAATCAAAAAATCAAATTCAGAGAATCCTGGAGACCGCTGGCGCCAAGTATTATGGATGAACATGCGGATTGGTTGGTGGAGGAGGCGCAGTATTCGCCGTATATGCTGAAAGCCTACACAGTCAAAGAAGAGAGAAGGCAGGCTGTTCCTGCCATCGTGCATGTAGATGGATCTACCAGACCGCAAACGGTTCGAAGCGAGGTGAATCCGGTCTGGCATCAGCTTATTGCCGAGCATTATAAGTTGTCTGGAATTCCGCTGATAATGAACACATCGCTTAACACACGAGGAGAACCGGTGTGTGAGACTCCATACGACGCCATCAAAACCTTCTATACCTCCGCTATGGATGCGCTGGCGGTCGGCAATTTCTTAATCGAAAAATAATACGGGAAACGAGGGGATTTGACCGTTATGAACAGAGATGAGGAATATATCCAAGCGACAGTGATGGAACTAATCCGCAAAAATGGAGCCTTACCCTTAGTAGAGCAGAAAGAGACGCTGCAGGCTGCTGATTTGAACAGAACTTTAACCGAATGGGGAGTTAATTCGTTCCGGGCTTTATATCTTCTGTACGATTTGGAGGAGGTCTTCCGGGTTCAGATTCCAGACAACTGTCTCACTCCAGAGACCTTTGAGTCTCCCTTGACGATTATTAACTGTCTTAAAGTGTTGCTCAATGATAAGGCAATTTCCTGATGCATGATTTTTAATTCCAAGAATCGGGAGGATGAAGTATGACTCGAGGTTTATCAAATTGGGAAGCGCTGCTGCAGGCCGAGCGAATGCATAGAAGTCTCCCTCCTATCCGTGCTGATTCCGATTTAACCGATATTCCGCTGAGCGGCGCTCAGCGCAGATTATGGTTTTTGCATCAATTGAACCCTGCCAGCTCCGCTTACAATATGACGATACAATACCGCTTGAAGGGTTGTCTGAATTATAAACACTTGACTGAATGTCTGGGTATATTGAAGGAAAGGCATCGAATTTTAGACACTGTATTTTACGAAAAAGACGGGGAGCCTTACCAAAAGACGGTTCCACAGCCCGCAGCGGTCAGGATTGAGCGGTTGGATTGTCTTGAGTCAGAGATGGAGAAACAGGCGTTGGATTGGTTGGCAATGGAGATTAATAAACCGTTCGAATTAAATGGAGGCTCTTTATTTGAGACGGTACTGGTGCAGATGAGCCCAACCGAGCATTTACTGATATTTCGTTTCCATCACAGCATTTCAGATGCGTTGTCTCTGGATATTTTTACAAATGAATTCAGGGAGATCTACAACGCTTTGGAAGAAGGCAGGGTGGCACGCTTGCCTGAATTGCCGGTACAGTATTCTGCTTATGCGGTCTGGGAACAAAAATATATTGCAAATGCCGGCAATCCAACACTAATGGATTATTGGAGCAACAAGTTAGCTTCGGCAGATACACGGCTTGATTTAAACCTTGCGGCAATGCCTGAAGCTGCTGGGCCAACCGATTCGGAGTGCAATTATGGGGGAGAGTTGCCGCAGGATGCCTATAATGAAATGCTGGATTTTATAAAACGTCACCCCGAATTCACGGTCTATAACGTTATGCTCGCAGCCTACCGGGTCCTGATGTTTAGATATACCGGCCAGTCTAACCTGATTATCGGCTCAACCATGGCTAACCGTAACCGCATTGAAGTAAGGAATCTTATTGGTTTTTTTGCCAATACTTTGCCACTCACCACCAATGTGCAGACTGAAGACAGCTTCTTTGAAGTATTGAATAAAGAGAAAGAAACAATTAATGAGGGCATTGCCTATCAACAAGTCTCTTTCGACAAGCTGGTCAGTATTATGCATCCAGATCGCAGGCCAGGGGAAAATCCGCTGTTTCAAACGATGTTTACTTATGTGCAGAGCGGCAAAACGGATTTGGAGTTATCCAACCTAACTGTTGAAGCGTTAAAGGCAGATAAAAGCTCTTCGGCCTTTGACCTGACGATTGGGCTGAATGATACCGGAAGCGGAGTGCAATTATTTTACGAATACAACAATGATAAATGGTACGCGGCCTCATTGAGGCAATTCCATTACCACTACATTAACATTCTCCAGCAGCTGCTGCAGCGACCGGAGGCTACGGTTAGCAGCCACATGTTTTTGACCGCGGAAGAAATCAATAAAGTGATCTACGAATGGAATGATACTTGTACGGATTTCGGCTGTCTGGACAGCCGAAGGTTCATAAGCCAGATCAAAAAACAAGCTGCGAAGCATAGTCATCTGCGGGCTGTATTTTTGAGCGAAGAAGACAACATGAGTTATGAGGAGCTTGATCTGGCCTCAGATATGCTTGCTTCGAGGCTGATACAATTGGGGATCGGGCGTGGCAGCCTTGTTGGGTTGGGCTTGGAGAGATCTGTTGAGCTAGTCACCTCAATTCTGGCGGTAATTAAATGCGGCGGGGCATTTATGCCGCTTGATCCACAGCTACCCTCCAAACGTCTGGCCCATATGATTTGTGAGTCGTCGTGTGCACTGATCATCACCCAGGAACAATATGCGGCTCTGTTTAAACCGATGCATAAGGTGGTCCTCGTCGGGATTAGCTCTTATTCAGCTGACTTAAGGTGTGAAATTGTGCACAATGAGCCGGTCGAACCCAGCGATTTAGCCTATGTTATCTATACTTCCGGTTCAACCGGAACCCCGAAGGGCGCGATGAACAGCTATGAGGGATTATACAACCGGCTTCTTTGGATGCAGCAGCAGTTTGGTTTGGATGAGACCGATAAAGTGCTGCAGAAGACACCGCTCACTTTTGATGTGGCAGTATGGGAGCTGCTGTGGCCATTACTGCATGGAGCGGAATTGGTATTAGCCCGACCGGATAAACCGCATGATCCTGAATATATTGGGAATGTGATTGTCGAGAGGCATATTACGACGATTCATTTTGTTCCGGCGTTACTGCAGCAGTTTATGGACTCCTTTCCAATAGAAAGCTGCATTTCACTTAAAAATGTCATTTGCAGTGGAGAAGAGCTGAGTACCACATTACGTGATTCTTTTTTCTCAAAATCCGCTGCGCATTTGTTCAACTTGTACGGGCCCGCTGAGGCGGCCATTGATGTAACCTGCTGGGACTGTGCGGAGAGCCGAGGCCATTCAAGTGTTCCGATCGGCAAACCGATTTCCAATCTCCGAATCTACATTCTGGATAAATATCTTCTGCCGGTTCCCGTTGGGGTTTACGGAGAAATATGCATTGGTGGAATAGGAGTGGGCCTAGGATACATCGGAAATGAAGAGCTGACCAACCGCAGTTTTGTACCCGATCCTTACTCCAGACATCCTGCTGCTGAACGTCTGTACCGCACAGGAGACATGGGCAAATTCCTCGAAGAAGGCACGATTATTTATGGGGGAAGAACAGATCAACAAATCAAGCTCAACGGTGCGCGGATAGAGCTGGGTGAAATCGAGGCCGTATTTCGCCGTTACAACCGGATCAAAGAGATTCTTGTCCATCCGCTCAAGCAGAATAACGGGGGGCAGCTTATGATTGCCTATTATGTAAGCGATGAAGAGATTGCCGCTTCGGAGCTGCGAAATTATGCGAGAGCTTATTTGCCGGCCTATATGATTCCTGGCATCTTTATGAGACTTGAGAGATTTCCGTTAAATCGAAATGGTAAGGTTGATCGCCAGGCGCTTCCGCTGCCTGATGTGAGATTTAAAGAAGCGAGCAGCGCTCTACTTCCTAAAAATGAGTTTCAGGCAGAGATAGAATCTATCTGGCAAGAGTTGTTGAGTTTGGAGGGTCGTGCGATCGGCATTGCCGAGAATTTTTTTGATCTGGGCGGCCATTCGTTATTAGCTCTAAAGCTAGTTAGTATTGTCAACAAAAGATTCAATACAAATATAACCATTATGGAGTTGTACCTAGGCGAATTTACGATTGCAAGAATGGCGGACATGCTTGCTGAACCGTCCTCTGCTGCAGCCCAGGGGCAGCTGACGAAATCAGTGTTATCTCAATTAGGAATGTCGTTGGAAGAAATTTTGCAAGTAGGCGAAGGAACATTAGGCCAGAGATAAATGATGGACAGGGAGGATATGATGGACCAAATACAACAGCGGGTGGAGGTATTGCTGCGCCTATTTGTAAAGTGTGATATTTCCTTGGAGCCCGAAAGTGTGTTCACAGATCTGGAAATGGATTCGCTTACTTACATCAAATTTATTGTTGAAGTTGAGCGGGCGTTGCAATTGGACTTTGATCCTTACCTTTTGGTAGCAGGACATTTTCCTACGGTTGGAGATTTAACGGCATATCTCTGGAGTAAAAATGGTGAAGGATGTGCCACAGATGCCTAACCTGCCGATCAAGTACCCTATGGTGAACAGCAGCATGAACAGCTCTCATCTGCTCAGTGTAGTAGAAGTCTGCTCTAGAAAGATGGATTGGCTGCATAACCATTATATTCATTTGTATCTTGGAGCGAATATGGATGTGATGGATCTTGAATTTCTGTCACCCGAGCAATCTTTGGGGCATTTCCCCTATCTGAATTTGAAAGAGATCAGGCTTGGTCCTGAACGTGTTGCTGTAAAACAGATCTTGGATTGTCTGGCCGAGAAGGAGTATGTCGAAGTAAGCTTGGATGAATTTTATATAGAAGGTAAGCACTATTTTAATAAGGTTCATTTCGAAAGGAATTTTATGATTTACGGCTATGATGATCTTAGTCATACATTTAGTATTGCTGGCTCGGATTACGATAAAATCTTCGAGTTTCATGAGCTTCCCGCCGATCAGATCATATCATCGCTGCGCGCTCATGCATTCGAGCGGCGTTCGATTCGCTCTGTCCGGCTAAATGAAGCTGATAAGATGCATTTTGAGCCAACTACACTGATCGCAAGCCTAGCGGATTATTACTATTCACGCCAGCCAGAAACCATGGTAACCTGCCCGGGAACAGATGGAGGTTCGTGTTGGGGAATGAAGGTGTATGGAGCGCTGCTAGACTATTTAGATAGGTTGGCGCGTAACGAAATTTTCTATTGTGTTCGTCCGTTTCATTTACTCTGGGAGCACAAAAAATGCATGGTTAACAGGCTTGGATATTTATCTCAATGTGGATATAACCTTTCTGATTTCATTATGAAAGGCTATGAGGATATATACGAAACCACTCTTATTCTCAGAAACATTTTGGTGAAATATCATCTTGAGCCTGACCTTAACCTGTTGCGGATCGCTGCACGCACAGTGGAGAGTATCGATGTGCAAGAGCGCGCGCTTCTGTCAGCGCTTTTGAAAGAGTTTAGTACTGTAATCAGCAAAATAGAAGAAAAGGAGAATTCTCGGTGATACCCGATAAATGTGAAGTTGTTATTATTGGATCTGGGGCAGTCGGGGCGTGTACAGCCTACTATTTAGCCAAAAAAGGAATAACCGATGTGGTAGTGCTTGAGAAAAGCGAAAGTTTAGGCGGAGCAACCACATCTATCTGCGCAGGCGGGATGCGAAGTCAGTTTACAACGGAGATAAATATTGAATTGTCCAAGTTAAGTTTTCGATTGCTGGAGCAGCTTGATTCGTATAACCTTGTTCAGGATGAAATGGACCAGTGCGGATATATGTTTATTTTCACGGCACAAGATAATCTTTCTGAGTTTTATGATGCGATGCTTTTGCAGCAAAGGTTGGGTGTGCAAACGGAATGGATGGAGCCTAAGCAGATTCAAAAGAAGCTGCCGATGCTGGTTCTAGAGGATGTAACCGGTGCAACTTACAATAAGCAGGATGGATTGATCGATCCCAATAAGATTACAAGCACGTATATTCGGCTCTCCAGAGAGCTGGGTGTCAAATATTATCCTGGAGTCGCTGTAACGGACTTTATTACTGACGGTTCCGCGATACAGCAAGTGGTAACGTCAGAAGGAGCGATAACTTCGCGAGTTGTTGTAAATGCTACGGGCCCCTGGTCCAAATTTGTGGCTGCTAAAGCCGGAATTGAGTTGCCGGTAATCCCCTGCCATCAGCAGTTGTTGGTTACAGATGTGCTCCCATGGCTGCCCGCCGATTTTCCCGTTATTGTGTTCCCCGGGGAAGGTCTGGGCTTACATAAGGAGACAGGCGGTCTGTTAACGGGCTTAAATAAGCCCTTTGTTGCAGGGGGATGCGAAGATCCGGATTATAGCTACTCAGACCCGGAATGGGAATATAAACATCTGGAAGCTGCTCTTCGTCGGCTACCTCGTCTCCAGGAAGCAACCATCAAATCCTGCTGGGGAGGGTATTATGATGACACGCCGGACTCCCATCCGGTGCTGGGCGCTGATAACAAAATCCAAGGGTTTTACCATGCGTCAGGATTCAGCGGACATGGTTTTATGCACAGCCCGGCCGCCGGACTCCTAATCAGTGAAGAAATAGCCGGGAATTCGGCACAAACATTAGACATATCATCATTGCGGTCCAATCGCTGGCTAACTGCAGCAGGCAGAAAAATTAATGAATACTACAAGATTTAGAAGTATAGGAGGTTTATTGAAATGGAGAACTCTAAGAACCAAATGTTAAAGCTTATAGATAATATGCTAAACGCAAATGTGCTTCAGCGGACGGATCTCAAACGGTTTACCGCAAAACTTGAGCATTCACCGGATGATCCCGAAATGCTGCGTCTGGAGCTTGAATCCTGGTATCGTGGGATGGGGGTAGATCAGATCATTGGCAGAAAATTCGAACTATCGCCTTGTCCTTTTACAAGCGAAGAGATTCGTTCATCGAGAGAAAATGGAGAAATTATTTTGTGCTTTCCCAAGGGAATTACACGGGAACAGATTGGTGAGCTTACAAGAATTTCAAGCTGGGCCTTAAAAGATCCACTTGTGACAGCCGCAACGGAGCAGGAAGATTGCTGGATTCGAACATCGGCTGCGCTGTCGCCTTCATTAATGAAACACACAGGGCTAGAGGTTGCACACTTAGTGGAAGACAGCGGGGATCTTAACTTTAGTTTGGAAAGGTATCTTCTTTTCGTGGCTAGAGTGAGATTCTTGACAGGTAATACCCCGGATTCGGAATACTGGATTTGGCTTCCAAGAGGGAGATACGACCGTTCGGGAATGTTAATTGCCGGTTTTGACCGAAATGGCTGCTTTAATGTGCATGGCTGGATGCCCCAATTCTCTGCCAGTTTTTTGGGTGCCAGATTTGGAACACTTCCCGGTTCCGCTGCCAAAGTCGGTTCTTCCATCGTCTCAGATTCAGACCTCAGTTTCACTAAAATTTAACAATGGAGGCCGAAATCAATGGCAGATCGTCAGAGTAAAAGAGTAGCCTGTGTTATTCCCCCGTTTTACCGGCTTATTGAGTCGAAAAACAATAGGATCAGTCCTGCTATGCATTACATAGCGGAGATATTGCATCGTAGGGGTCATGCAGTCACGTTAATTAATGGCGATAATGCTCCAGATGATCATGATTATACAGAGCGGTACAGTATGACTATGAACAGCTGGCTTATGCAGGAACGTTGTACTCGGGGGCATGAAAGCTTTGATATGGTCATAAATGAGCTAGAGCGCTTTCAGCCTGATTATGTGTTTATTGGTGTTGGCGATGTTCTGATGCCTACTGTCGAACTTGGAAGTACTCAGTCCTGTGCATACCTTGCAAAAGAGATAAAGAAGAGATGGGGAGATAAGGTTACCTGTATTGGTTATGGACATTTGCTTAAACATGCCAAGCTGAAGGACACGGCTGATTTGGATACGATCATTGTTGGAGAAGGCGAGGATCTTGCGGTTTCTGTAGTAGAGGGGAATGCAAGGGGAATGCTGCCTGTTAAATGGGCCCAGCAATTAAACGATCTTCCGATACTGACAGATTCATATTTAGCGCAGAAAAATAAGCCGGAAGACTGGGACTACATTATGTCTATGCGCGGGTGCCCCAAACGCTGTACATTCTGTTATCAGCCCTCGCTGCGCGGCTGCAATGTCTCCTTTATGTCTCCCGAACGTTTTGTTAGCGAAATCCGCTACCGCATTGAACGTATGCATGTATTTGGATTTTATTTCTCAGATATGATCTTTCTGCCGGGCTTAGGCAAACGCACTTCAGAAATGCTTAGATTGCTGATTGAACTAAAAGAGGAGTACCCTGAGTTTCACTGGTGGGCAGAGGCGCGCGTGGACATTTGTGTGAGACAGAATATCCTTGATAAGATGAAGCAGTCGGGGTGCGTGCATTTGAAATTTGGTGTGGAAATGGCCAACCAAAGGATGCTGCAAGTGGTGAATAAAGGAATTAGATTGACGGAAGTCGAGGAAGCTTTCCGCATGGCAGCGGAGGCGGGAATCAAACGGACAGCCTATATTTTGCTGGGATGCCCTGGATTCAATGACCAAGATTATATAGAGATGTTACCTTTTTTTAAAGCCTTAAAGGCTGATAATTATGTGATAAATATCAATGTTCCTTATGTTGGCACACAGCTATATGAACAGGTGAAGGAACAGCTTTTTGATTTTGGAATTTATAAAGATGGTGAAGAAAGCTACATGCATACTTCCTTGGTGATGCAAAAATTCTGGGGAATTTCTGATGAAACACGGGATAGTTTTTTTGCACTTCAAGGAGAGAAAGATGATGCAAAAGTAAGGAATTATAAGCGGAAAATTGTAGAGAAAGCTGCTTTTATAGAGAATGACGTGTTGTCCTTTCATGAATAGGATTCGCAAGTACTTATGAGCTGAAGGAGTAGCGATGAGCGATGGAGATTTTCGGGGTGAAGGTGGCTGAGCTAATATCTGAACCTGCGTTAGAAACATTAATGTGGCGCATCCCCCAACAAAAGAGAGAGCGGCTTAAACGCTTTAAAAGAGTGGAAGCGTTGCAGCATTCTCTTATTGCTGAATTGCTGGTTCGTGTAAGCTTAAATAAACGGTTAAAAGTGAACAACCGCGATATCGAGTTTGTTACAAATGTCTACGGAAAACCCTCCCTAAAAAAAAGGGGGGGTACTGTAGAGTTTAATATTTCGCATTCAGGAGAATGGGTGGTTTGCGCATTAGATGAATTGCCGATCGGTATTGACATTGAGCAGATTCAGCAAGCCGATCTTAATATTGCTAAGCGTTTTTTTTCGCAAGATGAATATGTCCAATTGACGGAATGTGAAGAGATGGGTCGGATGAGTCTTTTCTTTGACCTTTGGACACTTAAAGAAAGCTATATCAAAGCGATAGGGAAGGGATTATCTCTTCCATTGAACTCGTTTTCGTTTCGTTTAAACAACGGAATTCAATTGGAGAACCATGACGCAATCGGATTGTATCACTTTAAGCAGTATCATATTGATGAGAAATATAAATTAGCCGTATGTGCGCAAAACCCCTTATTTCCCGGGGAGGTTTCAGTGGTAAACCAATGCCAATTTCACCAGGATTGCATGCAACTATTGGATGCTTTTTAACGATCTAAGCCTAGGTGATATTGAACTTGTTACAGAGAAGCGGCTTATCTACAGATAAGTTGCTTTTTGTCTTGCACGTTTTCGCTTTATCTAGATTTGAAGTTTTCTGCCAAGGTGTTAATATTCCCTCATCGGTTATATGCATAAGCCATTGATTTGATGTAAAATGTCCATGAGTGATTAATGCTGGAGATTTGATCAAATATTGATGGAACAGGAAACTCGCATACGCGATGCAAGGAATCGTTCGAATCTGAAGATAACTATCGGAGGGACCAGAGATGGCTGAGCAAAAGATGATTGAAGTGCCGTTTCAGCAATGGGTAAACGATAAGGAGCTGTGGGTACAGCTTAATGATTTGATGATGCAGGAGAGTAAACTCCCAGGACCACGAGTGAATTTGGAGCTCTCAGACCATTTCGCCAAACAATTCGCGCATCCTAATCTAACAGATACAGGCTGGGAGCTGCTCGTCTCTTGGACTAATATTACTGAAGCTGAAGCTGGGGTGAATGATCCCCGTGAGTTTCTGCCGTTTTGTGCGATTAGGGCGTTCGGTGCTTATTACAGTTACGGTGGAGAAGAGCAGCAAGTAGTGATTCAAAACATCATTAAGACAGCTATGAATGACTCGCGATGGAGGGTACGTGAAGCATCTGCTATGGCGCTGCAAAGTATAGGGGAGGATGATTTCACCCTACTTAGACAGCTGATCGACATGTGGGAGAAAGGTGCGAACAGGCTTGAACAACGGGCTTTTGTAGCGGCATTAGCGCATCCTCCTCTTTTAAAAAAGAAAGAAAATACGCTATATTGTCTTCAGTTGGCTGCCCGAATCATGGAGAGTATAGATGGTGGGGGAGCGCAACATGAGGACGCTGAGCATTTTCGTGTATTATCTAAGGGACTTGAATACAGCTTGAGTGTATTTGTGGCGAATGAGCCTGAAGAAGGCTTTGTTATGCTGGAGAGATTTGCAAAGAGCCGAGATGCCCGAATCATTAAGATTGTGAAGAGTAATCTTGGCAAATCGCGTCTGAGTAAAAAATATGCTGCCCAGGTGGCTGAGATTCTAAAGGAATTCGATAACATAGGAAAAGATACTTAGGATACGAGTGCCATTTGGCAGTTGTATTTAATCATTTTTTTGTTTTTACTTATATTAGAATTAACAATTAAAGAAACAAAGAGAATTAAGATAATCAAAGAAAACCATTCTATGGATTGTTCGAATATTAAACTGTAAGTTATATTAATAAATTCAAAGACAACTGTTATTATTAAAAATATTGCCCAGCGATCTTTTTTCATGAAAATATACCATCCTAATCTATATGGAGAATATTGATAGATTTTAAGTTGTTCATATCCTCAAAAGTTTGACAAACGCATGAAATGTAACTATTATAGTTGCATCTGAATGATGTTTTGCAGCAAGGCAGAAGGAGAGATTTCTATGAATATTAGCACCCGATTTGCGGTAGCCATTCATATATTAACGTTGATTGACAGCAATAAAGAAGGCAAAAGCACTTCGGAGTGGATAGCTGGTAGCGTAAACACAAACCCTGTAGTTATCCGTCGGCTTACGAGTATGCTGCAAAAAGCAGGATTAGTAAATGCCCGCCCCGGAGTCGCAGGTGCTTCGCTTACACGTAGCGCATCCGAGATTACGCTGCTGCAGATTTATAAAGCAGTTAATGCGGTGGAAGAGGACTCGTTGTTTTCTGTCCATGAGCATCCTAATCCCGATTGTCCTGTTGGCAAGAATATAGCCAGTGCAATTGTACCTGTGTTCTCGCTCGCCCAAAAAGCAATGGAGAATGTTCTCCAGGAGGTTACATTGGAGCAGATTGTGAATGAAATGCCTGAATTATGATTACTCCATATCATAGCTTAGAAGGAAGGCCAGAACATGTGAAAACGTGATTCTGGTCTTTTTTTGCTTAATTAGGTTTATGGACAAAGAAGGGAAGTAAGAGGGAATATAGAATCTGTATTTAGAAGCCGGATTAAAGATAATATACATACATTGAGGGAGAGCTAAAGAATGTTAAAGAAATTACTGCCTATACTACTAATTATAGTAATGATTACCGGATGTAATGAATCAAGGGATACCACTAAATACGAGGATGCGAATTTTGGAATCACCTTTAACTATCCGGATCATTGGGTTGTAACTGAGAAGTATGGAGCGCCATTATGGTTGATAGTCTCTACGACTGATTATAAACCTGCTGAGGGACTTAAAGGTCCAGGAGTAATGCTCTTTGGATTTAAGCCTAAGGATATGGAGCTTGTCAACAAATGGCTCGGGGATGCCCAAACGAATTACAACAACGGGGCGGAGCTGACAAAAAGTAAAGCTAGTTTAGGCGGGTTAGAGTCCATAAAGTACGAAACTGAAGTATTCGAAGAGGAAGGGAGTAAAGGGAAAGCTATCTATTACGTTATTGAGGAACCGGAAATGTCATTTATGGTGCAGTTCCCTTACAGTGTGGATGAAGTACATAAAGAAGACATGAAGAGGATAGAGGATATTTTACAATCCATAAAGTTTACAAAAGATTAAGTGGGACTAGAACAAGATAGCTGGAATGGTGAAATGTACGGTATAAATGCCTTTGTAATGGGCTGTAGTAGCTGAAATGGTGAAATGTACGGTATAAATGCCGTTGAAATGTGCAGAAGTGGCTGGAATGGTGGAATGTACGGTATAAATGCCGTTGAAATGTGCTGAAGTGGCTGGAATGGTGGAATGTACGGTATAAATGCCGTTGAAATGGGCTGAAGTGGCTGGAATGGTGAAATGTACGGTATAAATGCCGTTGAAATGGGCTGAAGTAGCTGAAATGGTGAAATGTACGGTATAAATGCCGTTGAAATGTGCGGAAGTGGCTGGAATGGTGGAATGTACGGTATAAATGCCGTTGAAATGGGCTGAAGTGGCTGGAATGATTAAATGTACGGTATAAATGCCGTTGAAATGTGCTGAAGTGGCTGGAATGGTGGAATGTACGGTATAAATGCCGTTGAAATGGGCTGAAGTGGATGAAATGGTGAAATGTACGGTATAAATGCCTTTGAAATGGGCTGAAATCATCCAAAGTAGCAAAATGAGAAGCAAAAATGCCCTATAAATGAGCAACAGTCGCTGATGCAGTACAATTAGAATTAGGATAAGTAACTTTTTTAAAGATCAATATATACGGAGGTTCTACAGTGGAGCAAATTGCAATAATCTCAGACATTCATGGAAATATACCGGCCCTTACGGCCGTTTTAGATGACATCCAGCAGCGGGGAATCAGCAGAGTCTTTTGTTTAGGCGATATTGTTGGAAAAGGACCGAACTCAGATCTAGCCGTTGATATCATAAAAAAGAATTGTGAAATCAGTGTTATGGGGAACTGGGATGATTTAATGAATCAGGATGTTGATTTTGAGATGGCTCGGTGGTGCCGCGGGTTATTAGGTCAAGAACGTCTTGATTATTTAAGCACGTTGCCGTTTTCGATTGAGTTTATGATAAGTGGTAAATTTGTGCGATTATTTCATGCTTCGCCACGAAGCCTGTATGAACGTGTTCAACCTTGGGATGATTATGAAAAGCGATTATCTTTGTTTGATTATTCTGATCTCTGCCAGGAGAAACGACAAGCGGATATCGTAGGTTACGGGGATATTCATAATGCTTTTATTCAACATCTAGAAGGCAAGACTTTATTTAATGTAGGCAGTGTGGGGAATCCGCTTGATTTAACCCAGGCATCTTATGTGATTATGGAGGGAGAATACATGGGAGGGTCAGCAGCTCCTTTAAATATGCAATTTGTAAGAGTGCCTTATGACATCGAGTTAGCCGTTCAACAGGCCGTTGAGGCAGATATGCCAGCTGCTGAGCCTTATATTCGTGAGCTTAGAACCGCGCAGTACAGGGGAAGTGTCCGGGGATAATAAAGGAAAGGATAATAAAGGAAACAAAAAATCAAACTGCAACCTTAATCCAAGCCATCAAAAAGTAATGGAGGGAACAAATTGAAGCTTAGTCACGTATTTGAGCAATTCCCTACTTTGGAATCCGAGCAATTATTACTGAAAAAGATTGAAGTCAGCAACCTTAATGAGGTATTTGGGATATATAGCAATGATCAAGTGTTTGAGTACTGTGGGATTATTCCAAAACATAATAAAGATACAGTTAAGAATATGATCGGGCATTTCGAACGTGATTTTACCAAAGGGGTAAGAGTGAAATGGGGGATTTTCCTCAAAAATAACCCTTACATACTGCTAGGTATCATCGAAGTTATGGATTTTAATCAAAAGGTGGATATGGTGACGATCGGTTACTTTTTGGCGGAACTTTACTGGGGAAAAGGGATTGCAGCTCAGGCCATTCAGTTAGTGGTGAAATATTTATTTGAGACTGCAGAAGTCAATCGAATTCAAGCTGAGGTTATGCCCTTTAATGAACGATCGAAGCGGGTGCTTTTGAAAAATGGTTTTACGAAAGAAGGCACATTAAGGCAGGCGCATGTATGGTCAGGTAAAGGGCTGGTGGATCTGGAGATCTACAGCATTTTGGCAGAGGAATATTTTGCAAGCATCGGTAAGCCAAGAGTAAGCAATAGGATGTAATCCTAGTGAAAGAAGGGGAAAACATGGGCACTATCGTAGTTATTGGCGGGGGAGAGTTAATCGAGCTTGAAACGCTGGAAATTGATCGTGAAGTTGTGCAGCTAACTCAAAAGGTTAAGCCGAAGGCGTTATTTATTCCAACAGCCAGTAGTGATGCGCCAGGGTATTGTGATACTTTTAGCAAAGTATATGGCGATATTCTCGGATGTGAAACAAGTCACTTATTGCTTGTGAGCCAAACCTACACTCAGGATGAGATTACAGATTTAATTACAGCTGCTGATTTGATTTATGTTGGTGGAGGCAATACCCGAAAGATGCTGGAGATTTGGAAAAATACAGGGGTAGATACGCTTTTGAAAGAAGCTTATTCCTCTGGAACCGTATTGGCCGGGCTTAGCGCAGGTTCCATCTGTTGGTTTGAATATGGGCATAGTGACTCTGAAGCGTTCGACGACCAGGGGGAATGGCAGTATATCAAGCTTGCAGCCATGGGGATTCTGCCGGGAATCGCGGTGGATAACAATTGTGCAATCATCTATAAAGATAATGAATATAAAGTGATGTCGACCAGAGAAGTAGCTAAAGCCTACCGTGTGATTGACTCCGAGCAAGGTGTTGTCGTAACGGAAATAGAAGAACATCCAAGCTACAGACCTCTTTATGAACTGTATGGCGCGTTATGATTATTTTTGAAAAGCAAGAGATCAGACTGAGAACACTTGAGTTAAACGATGCCGCATTACTTGTGAAATGGCTCTCAGATCCCGTTGTACTGGAGTTCTATGAAGGCCGTGATCGCCCGCATGATTTGGAGCTGGTGAGGGAGCATTTTTACGACGAGCAAGCAGAAGTCACGCGGTGTATAGTGCAATACAAGGAGCGGGATATAGGTTATCTTCAGTTCTATCTTATAGATGATGAAGAATTAGAAGTGTACGGCTACGTGGGATTCAAAGGTCAAATCTTTGGGATGGACCAGTTCATTGGCGAGCCTGATTTATGGAATCAAGGAATTGGTTCACGGCTCATTAAAGAAACGGTTAAGTATCTTATCGAAATAAAACAAGCGGACAAAATCGTCATGGACCCGCAAGCCTGGAATAAGAGAGCCCTTAGAGTATATGAGAAGATTGGCTTTGTGAAGAAGAAATACCTTGAACAGCACGAGCAACATGAAGGAGAGCTAAGAGATTGTTGGTTGATTGAATACACGAAGCAGGCGAGACAATAAATATCTTTTTAACAATCGGATAAGGAAGGTGCACTTATTAAACTACTGTTTGTCTGCAGCCAGAATCGCTGGCGGAGTCTAACTGCGGAGAAGATCTTTCAAGGAATTGATGGTCATGAAGTGAGATCTGCAGGGACTGAAGATCATGCCAGAATCAAAATTTCTGAAGGGCATTTGGGTTGGGCGGATGTGATTTTTGTGATGGAGAAGAAACATGTTCGAAGAATTCAAGATAAATTTAGAGGTTGTGTAATTGGCAAAAAAATAATTTGCCTGAACATAGCTGATGACTATAAGTATATGGATGAAGATTTGATCGGCCTTCTGGAATCCAGTGTATCCGAATATTTTCTGGAATGGAGCAACAAAAATGAGAATTAGAACAGAAACTGTGGCAGACTATAATGGAGTATTTCAAGTGAATGTTAAGGCTTTTGGTGATCGGGAAGATGAAGCGCGGTTGGTCGAAAACATTAGAAATTCGCAGGGGTTTATCCCGGAGCTCTCGATTGTAGCGGAAAAGGATAATGAGATTGTAGGACATCTACTGTTAAGTAAGGCTGTAGTTCAAGATGGGGAGAAGTTATCTGATGTGATTGCGTTAGCCCCATTAGCTGTTCTGCCGAACGTTCAGAAGCAAGGAATCGGCA
The DNA here is from genome assembly GCF_038002845.1 of Paenibacillus sp. FSL F4-0122. Lineage (NCBI taxonomy): Bacteria > Bacillati > Bacillota > Bacilli > Caryophanales > Paenibacillaceae > Paenibacillus > Paenibacillus sp. FSL F4-0122. The sequence goes on along the minus strand of NZ_JBBODI010000001.1, from coordinate 6,626,632 downwards.
AGGCGCTGATCCAAGAAGGGTTAGAAAGATGTAGAACGCTTGGATATGAGCTTGTCTTTTTGATCGGGCATCCCGAATATTACCCGAGATTCGGATTTCAACCCGCAGGGCTACATGGGCTGGAGTTGAAGCAATTTGAGGTACCGGAGAATGTCTTTATGGTCTGTGAGCTGAAGGAAGGCGTACTGCAGAGGATTAAGGGAGAGTTGAAATACCCGGAAACCTTTTTTTGAATTACTTATAATATTATTTTGTGAATCATGTTTGGCTGTGAACCAGTCGACATGATTTTTTTATAGGTAATTGACAAACATATAGAAGGTAACTATACTAAAGATAGTTAATTTGTAACTGAAATAGTTACAGCATGATTAGGAGGAATTTATAATGACGACTAAAACAATACTTCAACCAGACACTCAGATCGGTCTGGTGCAGATTAGAGTAAGTAATTTGGAGCGTTCGCTCACCTTTTATCAGAATGTTGTGGGATTAAGCGTTTTACGGCAGACTGGCCGCAAAGTTGAAATGACCGCTGACGGTCAGAATGTGTTATTGATTTTGCGGGAGATTGAAAATGCGCGGGTGATCCGTCCTAATTCTGTGGCTGGGTTGTATCATTTTGCTATCCTTGTTCCAGATCGTCCTAGCCTTGGATTGGTTGTGCGTAATTTGATCTCTTCGGGGATTGAGGTGGGGCAGGGCGATCATCTGGTCAGTGAAGCACTGTATATTCAGGATCCAGATAATAATGGGATTGAAATTTATCGAGATCGACCTAAGAGTGAATGGAAATATGATGCGGAAGGGCATGTAATGATGTCCACTGATCCAGTGGATGTAGATGGACTACTGGCTGCTTCTGAAGGTTTATCATGGAACGGGCTGCCAGCAGGAACAGTGATTGGGCATGTACACTTTCATGTGGGGAATTTAAATAAGGCGAAAGCCTTCTACGTCGATTTGCTTGGTTTTGAACTAACAGCCAATTATGGAAGTGCTGCTATGTTTATCTCTGCTGGTGGTTATCATCACCATATCGGGCTGAATGTTTGGGCCGGACAGGGTGCACCTGCGGCTCCAGCTGATACTGTAGGGATTGATTATTTCACATTAATTCTTGCGAATGAAGAGGAACGTAACGCTGTGGTGGAGCGAGTTCGGCAGGCTGGTTACGCAGTTACAGAAGAGAATGGAAATCCTACATTCCAAGATCCATGGAACATTGGAATCAGACTTGTTTTAGAAAGATAAATCTATATCCATTTTCGTCCATTTATTTTATAATATTGGAAATAGGTGGGCGGAAGGGTGAAGTTTGTTGGAAGCATTCAAAATGGCGTATATAATTCTCTGTCATAAAAATCCGGAGCAGATCAATATGCTAATCGATAGTTTAACTAACGAGTCCGTAGAGTTTTTCCTGCATGTCGATCAGAAAAGTAATATTGAGGCTGATATTATTCATCGTAACGATATTCATTTTGTGGAAAAGCCTATTGATGTACAGTGGGGGCATTACAGTCAAATTGAATGTATTTTGAAGTGCTTTTCGCTGATCAAAGAACATGGGGATTTCAATTATATTCACATCTTAAGCGGTCAGGATCTGCCTCTAGCTTCAAATGAAGTGATTCTAGATTTCTTTAAGATGAATGAGGGTAAGGAATTTGTGAAGTATTTGCAGCTGCCTAATGCAGCGGAAACTTGGGGATGTTACGAGCGGGTCTCAGTTTATTATCCTAGGTTCCTCATCTCAAGGACCCGGCGTATGACAGCGATCAGAATGAGGTACATTAAACTAATTATGAGCGTTCCGTTTCTGCAAAGAAAATTAGGTGCTTTGCCGAAAGGTTTATATAAAGGCTCGAACTGGATGTCAATTACAGGTGAATGTATGGAATACATCTTGGATTTTACAAAAAGCTCTCCGGAATACGTCAGATTTTTTAGGAACACTTTATGTGGAGATGAAATCTTTTTCCATACGATAATTTTGAATAGCGTTTATAAGATGCATGTACTGAATGAAATTAAGCGGTATACAGATTGGGAAACAGGACCGGATTATCCTAGAACACTAACGATAGAAGACTATGATCGGATCACTCAACGGGGCACGGAATGCTTTTGGGGGAGAAAATTTGATCTCGATATCGATAGAACCATCGTTCAGGAGCTTCTTGATATAAATACTAAAGCGAAAACATCGTAAACTCAGGAGGACAATCATATGAAAATCGCAGTTGTTGGAGCAAGTGGAAAAGCTGGAAGTCGAATTACGCAGGAAGCGTTGGATAGAGGTCATGAAGTTACAGCGATTGTACGGGATGCATCTAAAGTAACAAATAGGAAAGCGAATGTCATCGAAAAGGATGTATTTGCGCTTACCACTGAAGATTTGCAGGGGTTCGACGTGGTTGTGAATGCTTTTGGTGCGCCGTTTGGACAAGAACATCTGCATGTGGATGCCGGGAATGTGCTTATTGAAGCTTTGAAGGCTTCGCCCGATACAAGATTGATTGTAGTTGGCGGTGCAGGAAGTCTATATGTAGATGAAGCCAAAACGCTTAAAGTAGCGGATACGAATGACTTTCCTGACTTCATTAAGCCAACAGCGACGAATCAAGCTAAGAATTTGGAGATACTACAAGGAACAGATTCACTCTCTTGGACCTTTGTTAGTCCATCTGCTAATTTTGCCATTGGCACAAGAACGGGCTCTTATGTAAAAGGTAAGGATAATCTTCTGGTGAACTCCAAAGGCGAGAGTTATGTCAGCTACGAAGACTATGCCGTTGCTATTGTTGATGAAATCGAACAGCCGCAGCATATTCGTGAACGGTTTACGGTAGGTTCAGAGTCTTAAGTGATAATTAAGAATAGCGATCATATATGAAAAAAGAAGACAGAGCCGGATTTCAGGCTCTGTCTTCTTTTGTACAATTACAGCTTTCCTTTTCCTTCTGCTAGTTCAGCAATACGTCTGTTTGCATCTCCGCGGTAGCGTCCGCCGTGATAACAAATGACCGTATCGATCTCATACTCAGAGAACTTGGTCAGAGAGGACAAAGCCAGCTCCATGTCAGGTGTGGCGGAAGGAGTGGGACCCTGTAGCTCGCCATTCTGAACGGTCAAGGCATCGGCAGCAATAAGTGTACGGCTATTATGATGGTAAAGACTGAGATGCCCTGGGCTATGGCCTGGGGTATGGATCACCGTAATTCCACCGGCAAAAGGTAACTTTTCTCCATCCACAAGTGTTTGATCCACTTTTCCTTTAGGAGGATGGGCTAATACAGAGAGGAAGGCACGCCGCCACTCCTCAGGTACATGAGCTGGGATCATAGCCGCTGCCACCGCTAATGCTTCGGGAGTGTGCTTAAGGAGCATTCGCTCTCCTTGAATATAGGGCTGCTCAATTTCATGAGCCAGAACAGTAAGCTCTAGATCTTCTTCAGCCAATAGGGCAGGGAGGCAACCAATATGGTCTAAATCCTGATGCGTGATAATAAGGGTGCGGAGCTTCTGCCAAGGCACATCCGCTTCTTTTAGAGCCTCTTTGAAATTAGAGAGTAGACCCGGGAATCCGGTATCGACGAGTACGGCGGCATGTCCATCCCAGAGTAGCGTGGGGTAAATCGTGTCTTTTCCACCCATAACCTGCGCTGTAATCTCGAGCATTTCTATTCCTTGAGCAATGTACATAATATCCCTCCGTGATTGATAATAAGAGCGACGCCGTGAGGCTAATGCATATATTACTCAAAACTAGAAACGAACACAATAGGTAAATATTTTATTATAACACAAATAAATATTTATGTCAATATATATCTGATGGAATTTTTGTGGAATTTGTAGGGGGTTTTATTATTGAGAATCTTTTGCTAGATTTTGCCCTTGCCTAAAGCTTTGCGATATAATAATCAAATAAAAAAAAGGGAGTTGATGTGGTTTGGAGACATTTCTAGTTGTACTCGTCCTACTTGGGCTTATCGCAATATCCAACATCATAAACCGATTCATTCCCTTCGTGCCGATACCCTTAATACAAATTGGCTTGGGTGTAGTGGTCGTACTATTGCCTTTGGGAATACATATGTCACTGGAGCCAGAGTTGTTTTTCGTGTTATTTATTGCGCCGCTTTTGTTCAATGACGGAAAGCGAACACCAAGAAATGAGTTATGGAACCTGCGTGCTCCAATCTTAATGCTGGCACTAGGCTTGGTATTTGCTACAGTGCTTATCGCTGGATATTCCATTAACTGGATGATCCCCACCATTCCACTCGCAGCTGCTTTTGCGCTGGCAGCGATCTTATCGCCGACAGATGCTGTGGCGGTAAGCGCAATCGCTGGGAGAGTACATCTTCCCAAGAGTATTCATCGTATTCTAGAGGGTGAATCATTGATGAATGATGCCTCTGGTCTTGTTGCGTTTAACTTCGCTATTGCAGCAGCTGTTACAGGCATATTTTCTTTGCCGAAAGCCTCTATTAGCTTTGTGATTATTGCTCTAGGTGGACTAATTGTCGGAGCAATACTCGCGTTCCTCCTGATTCGGTTCAGCGTATTTATTCGCAGACTGGGGATGGAGGACATCACAGTGCATGTGCTGCTGCAAATCCTGACTCCTTTCATTGTGTATCTGATTAGTGAAGAAATAGGGGTATCCGGTATTTTAGCTGTGGTTGCAGCAGGCATAATTCATGCTGTCGAGAAGGACCGTGCAGTTTCGCCACAGTATAAGCTACAGCTGGTGTCCGCCAGCACATGGTCTGTGCTGCTCTACATCTTGAATGGCTTGGTCTTCCTTATTCTCGGGTTGTCGATTCCAGATGTTATTGAAGTGATCTACCGGGATACAGCTGTGGACAATCTTATGGTGATTGGTTATGTATTAGCGATAACGTTGCTGCTTTTTGTGCTGCGTTTTATATGGGTGTATGTGTTCTCCCTGGCTGGCGCCGGCCTGCAAAAAATGGAAAAGTCGTCTATTAAGTCTATGCTAATCCTGACAATTTCAGGAGTGCGAGGCGCGGTTACTTTAGCCGGTGCCTTCTCGATTCCTTTTGTGTTAGGGGATGGCTCACCTTTTCCTGAACGTGATCTAATTATCTTTATCGCTGCGGGTGTGATTCTGATGTCACTGCTGATCGCTAGTATCTTTTTACCAATTCTCGCAGGTAAAGAAGAGCCGGTTGCTGAACCGGGTGATACTGAGGTTGAGCAGGCGGCCAAATCTAAGGTTGTTGCCGCCGGGATAACCTTGCTTCAAAGTATGATGACAGAAGAGAGCAAGGAATCTGCATTGCCAGCTTTGAGTGAGTTTAAAGAAAAAGTTTATAGTCTTAACCGCGAAGATCAGGCGAATGACCCCGCATTGGAGAACTTCCGCCGACTTGGGGTTGAAGCAAGGATTGTGGGTCTGCATGCCGAACGCAAAGAGCTGAGCCAATTGCTGGCCAACAATGAGATTCCTGCCTCAGTGGCGCTGAAGATGGAAGAATTCTTGGATCATAGTGAAGTCTTTCTAGCCAGAAGTCTAAACTCTCAGATCAGAATCTCCATTACGGAGATTAGACGGCTGTTTGCGGGGATGTTCTCTGGCCAGAATGAAGGGGAAGCTAGTCAACTGATGCTGCAACAGGCTGAGTGTGCCAGAAAAGCTAAGATCTCTATGTCTCATGCAGCGATTGCTGCTATTAATGCAAGTAAGAATGAGAACAACCGTAAAGCAGCTGAGAAGGTCGCAGACAGTTACGAAAAGCTGATCTCACGCCTCCAGCAGGGACAAGGCTGGACTAAAGATGGTCTTGTTGATGATCAAAAGCTGGAATTGAAACTGAAAGCTATTCAGGAGCAACGGGATAAGGTCCAGCAAATGTACCAGGATGGAACCATTAACCGCAAGCTAGCCGGTAAATTACGCAAGTTCGTCGATCATTTGGAAACATCCATTTGGGAGGATTAGCTGTGTTGAACAAAGTAATGGGAGAAAGTTTGTTATTCACTGAAATTCGCGAAGAGCATCTGTCGGATGTACTCGATATTTATAACTATTACGTGCTGAACACTACGGTTTCTTTTCATACCGAGCCTTTAAGTTTGGAGGAAATGCGGCAATCAGTGATGAATGATGATCCGCGGTTTAAATCATACGTTATATTATCCTGGGACAATGTTATTCAGGGCTATGTTCTGATTGCTAGACATAAGAGTAAGCCGGCTTATGATAGCTCTGGGGAGATCAGTGTGTATTTGAAACCGGCTTGTGTGGGTAAAAGAATAGGACAGCATGCCTTACGCTTTATTGAAGAGAGAGCTGCCGAACTGGATTTCCATGTGTTAGTAGCTACCGTTTGCGCAGAGAATGAACGCAGTCGCCAGCTTTTCTCAAAGAATGGATATGAACAATGCGCCTACTTCAAGGAGATTGGCTGTAAATTTGGTCGAAGACTGGATATCGCCAGCTATCAGAAAATCTTAGGGGGAACTCAAATATGAAACTTGCGGAAGCATTAGTGAACCGAAGTGATCTTACTCGTAAAATCGCGCAGCTAAAGCAGCGGCTCGATCGGGTCGTTAAGGTGCAGGAAGGGGAAGAACCGGCAGAGCAGCCGGAGGCTCTTTTGCGTGAGCTGGAAATAGCTGTTAACGAGCAGACGATTTTGATTCGAGCAATTAATCGAACGAATTCATCTGTGGCCTTCAATGAGAAGTGGAGTATTGCCGATGCCCTAGCCGAACGGGATAAAATGCTTCAGCTGCGGAAGCTTTTTAGCGATTTGCTTGAGCAAGCATCGATCACTCAGGATCGGTACAGCCGCTCTGAGGTTCGTTTCCAGAGAACGGTGGATGTCGCCCAGATTCAGAAGCAGATTGATGAGCTGTCTAAGTCTTATCGGGAGTTGGATTTTAAAATTCAGGAGAAAAACTGGACGGTAGACTTACTTACACCGTAATAAGCTAAGCTTTATCACAGCAGAAGGTAACTGATCTTCATAAAGGCGAGCGCAACCCGCCAACAGGGAAAGTTGGACAAATTGACAGATGCCGGGCCAAATCTGACCAAATCATAACTTAGCCCCGTACTGTAACAACTGTAAAGAGTACCTATTAATGTAACTACCAAGCGCTGATTTATGTAAGAACGGTGAGGGCGGGGACGGGGATATTTTTGCTGTGGTTAGGCTTTTACATAACATGAAGTGGCTCTATTAGGATAGGTATATTCGTCATACATAATGTGAAATAATGTCGAATAAAGTTGAAAAAAGATGAATAAAATTTGCATTATCGTCCTGTTTTGCCTATCTTATCGCTCGTTATCTTGTATAATTTACGAATACGCACGAGGACTTCCTAAACCGCTGGTCTATTCGTATGTTGATTGTACAGGATGAGAGAGTGATTCATTGGCCGAGAAGGTTTAGTGGCCCTTGTCTCTTCAAACATTCTACTATTCCTTTCATGAAAGAGAGAAGTGACAAGTGACCATGAAATCAATTGCCTGGGTAACCGACAGTACATGTACAATCGATCCTGAGTTCGCCAAGAACAACCATGTGTATATTGTTCCTTTACGTCTGATTATTAACAACGAGTGTTATAAAGAAAATATAGATATTACGATCGATGAGTTCTATGAGAAAATGCGTCAGCATGATCAAGTAGGCAGCTCACAGCCGCCAATCGGTGAGTTTATCGAGTTATACGAACGGTTGAAGGAAGAATATGATGAGATTATCGCGGTGCATCTTTCGACAGGGCTTAGCGGAACATACAATGCTTCCATGCAAGGTGCTGAAATAGCAGAAGCTAATGTCATTGGAATTGATTCTAAGGTTGGCGCTTATCCGATTCGGGAAATGATCACGCGAGGTATTCATTGGCACAAGATGGGCTTTACTGCCCTAGAAATTAAAGAAAAGATAGAGAATATCATTCAAAATATGTCCTTCTACTTAATCCCTTCAAGCTTGTCCCAGCTTCACCGTAGTGGGCGTGTTTCTGGTACACAGGTAGTGCTTAGTCAATTATTGCGGATAAATTTGCTGCTGCGTTTTGACGAGGGTAAGGTCATTGTTGTGGAAAAAATCCGTACGATGAAGAAGACGAAGCAGGCGCTGTTAGATATCTTTAAACAGGATGCTGGACTTGTTAGCGATGTGTGCATCATGCATTCCAATAATTTAGAAATGGCGCTGAAGTTAGAAGAAGACATCAAAGAAATGGCGCCTGATTTACGTACGGAGATTATGACATACATTCCTGCCGTGGCTGTTCATGCGGGTGAAGGTACCGTAGGACTTTCTTGGATTAAAAATAACAGGATCAATAGTATTTATTCGGAGGTTGAACCTGTAGCAGTACTTGTGTAGATAGGACAGTAAACAAAGAAATCGCTTCTTGGAAGAGGGTTGGATGATCCTCATTATACCAAGAGACGATTTCTTTTTTTTTGAATCTATGAGATGACGTTGTAAGAAGGTTAGGCTTTGCTTGCACGCCGGCGGAACATTTGTCCGATAACTTCACTCAGTACCAGTCCAGCCGCAATTGCGCCAGAGAGCATTAATGCCCGAACAGCGATTTCTACAGCCAGATTATAGTTCTCTTCCACAAATCTGCGCATAGCATCGTAAGCAAGGCCACCCGGAACAAGTGGGATAATACCGCCTACACTAAAAATAATAACCGGCATTTTGAAGGATCGGGCAAACAACTGGCTGACGATGCCCACAACTACAGTAGCTGCAAACGTAGCAACAACAGGCCCACACTCTACATCAAGGATCACATACACCATCCAGCCTACCATTCCAGCAAAACCACACTGCAGTAGAGCGCGCTTAGGCGCATTAAATAAAATACAGAAGGTTGCCGCGGCGATAAAACTGGTTATAAGTTGCAAAATCATGAAGGGCTAACCTCTTTCACATGGAGAATTAAAATAGTGATAGTACAAGCCCAATGCCTGTACCGATCGCAAAAGCAGTTAGAAAGGCATCGGCTCCTTTGGATATGCCTGAGACCAGATGACCGGCCATCAGATCACGAACGGCATTTGTAATGAGTAGACCGGGTACTAGAGGCATCACGGAGCCGATGATGATTTTGTCCATTTCTTGACCTATACCCAGCTTTACAGAATAGAAGGCTAGAAGTCCGATCAGGAAGGAAGCAGAGAACTCTGCAAAAAATCTAGTCTGCACAAGACGATGCAGGTAGATAACCGCAGCATAACCTAACCCGGAAATCGGCAATGCGGGGAGAGCATCCCACAAGCTGCCTTTAAACATAACGGTGAAGCAAGCGCCGGTAAGTGCCGCAGCTATGATTTGCAGCCATACCGGATACGCATGTGCGGCATCATCGACCTCTCCTAATCGTGTCCGAGCTTCCTCGGCTGTAATCTGACGCTCGTTCAGACGCCGCGAGATATCATTAACCTCCGAGACTTTCTGCAGATCTGTGGTTCGCTCGGCAATCCGATATAACTTAACGGGTTCCGTTCTATTTGTGGTGAACATAATAACGGTTGGCGTCACATAACTGTGTGCCCCTGGAAAACCGAGAGAAGCAGCCATACGTGTCATTGTATCTTCTACTCTGTAGGTTTCTGCACCGTTTTGCAGCATGATCTTGCCAGCAAGAAGACAGAGATCAACGATTTCATAATAGGTAGTGTTAGTGTTGCTCGTGCTTTCCAACTTCTCCGGTCCTCCCCTGGAATGTTACATATCTATGTGTATATACTTATGATTGTCGCTTCATTGTGTGAAAATAACAACCTCAATATAGCATTATAAACGATATGGGATATATTTTAATATAGTTTAAGAAATAAAATGTATAAAGATGCACTGTTTATTTATAGTGCCCGCCAATTTTTCCGGATCTGTCCTTAAGTTGTCCGGCATCTGTGAACGATGCGGCGCGTCCAATGATCGATTCTCCGTATTTATTCTTCAGCGCATCAGTGGCCCGTTCGAGCTCGCGGTAGCGGGGGCGCGACTCAAATAAGGTTAGCTGATATTGGCTTTCGTCAGACAGATTGGACAGGCTTAGATGAATTCGGCGCACAGGCTGACCTTCCCAATGCTGTTTGAAAAGAGCGAGGGCGGCCTCGTATACCAGCTGGGTTGCATTCGTAGGATCGCTCATCGTAGTCTGCCTCGAGAAGCCGCTGGGGTCATCAAAGCTGGCGCCTTGGCAGCCAACAGACACGACTGCACCATGCACCTTTAGTTTGCGGCTGCGCCTGCACACCAGCTCTGAGAGCTCCAGAATGATGGTCTTGATCTCTTGCAGTGTATAGTAATCCCGTGGCAGTGTCATTTGGTGCCCGACGCTCTTGGGTGCTACTTCATAGGTAGCGGGACTTACAGGGCTATCGTCGATGCCATTGGCAATTCGCCAATACAGCTCGGCATCGATATCGCATTTTTTATGGAATTTCTCCCGCATGCGCCATTTCAGCTCGCTTAGCGGCATCTGTGCCAAATGGCCTATCGTTGTGAGGCCCATGCTTTGGAAGTGCGCGGACATGCGGCGGCCTACCATAAACAACTCACTAATGGGCAGCGGCCAAAGTACATCTGGAAGCTCTTCCTGAGTGAGAGTAAATAGACCTTCCGGGTTCTTCTTGGCCCACAGGTCGCAAGCCATTTTGGCGGTAACCTTGGAATAACCTATACCGATACGTGCGCGCACACCTGTATTTCTGCGGATTAAGTCCTGAATGGTCGCAGCGATCTGTCTTGGGCTTCCGAATAAGCTGAGGCTGCCGGTGATATCAATAAACTGCTCATCGATGGAATAAGGTTCTACGAGGTCACTGAATTTGCGTAGAATGTCCGTGATTTGGGAGGAAACATCGATATATTGCTGCATATGCGGTCTGACGACGATTACTTCGGGGCATTTCGCGAGTGCTTCCTTCAAGGTCTCGGCGGTAGTAATGCCAAAAGATTTGGCTAACGGACAAGCGGCAAGCACAATCCCGCTTCGTCTAGCTGGATCTCCGGCGACAATAAGCGGTTTGTTGCTGTATTGCGGATTAGAGGCCTTCTCCACGGAGGCGTAAAAGCTCTGACAATCGGATAACAAAATAACACGCTCTTTATTCATAGATTCACACTCTCCAGGTGAGGTAGAGATACGGTAGATGATTTTCTTATTATTATAATACGAACATATGATCGTGTATATTCATATTTTTTTCCATTTCTCTTCAGTCTCCAAGGTGCAGAGACCTGTGGCCACACCCCCAGCGATAATCGTGAGGATGGAGTGGAAGAAGGTTTCTTTAGAAATTAGGAGTCCTCCCGCGCCGATAATTATGAAATCCGTCAAAAAAATGATGAGTCCAAGATTAAGTGGGAGATACCTTTTGATATATTGAGCCAGCAGATCCGTTCCGCCTGTACTGGCTTTGAACCGCAGCATAAGCCCAAGACCCGTTCCCATTAAAAAACCGCCAATAATGGCGCTGGAAATGGAGCCGAACTCAAAATAATACAGAAAGTGGTACTGCAAAGGACCGAGAAGCTCAATGAGAAACGATGAGGTCAATAAGCCTAATATACTGTTGAAAAAGATATCGCGTTCCTTCAGCCAGGCTAACAGGAATATCGGAAAGCTGCAGAGAAGGACAGCTATACCGATTTTGGCATCGGATAAATAATTGATGATGAGGGCTATTCCTATTATTCCCCCATCTAGGATTTTATATGGGACTAGAAAAAAATTAGTTGCTGCTGCAATAAGCAAACTTCCGATCAGGATGATCGCGTATCTTAATAATGACTGCATATTTAACATCTCCACATTAAAGGCATGTCTTATAAATATGCTTGTCACTTCCAAAAAATTGCAGTGAAGCAAAAAAACTGATTTCGGGCCTAATCATGCGGACCCAGCAGACCCTATTAGGCAGATATAAGGCATTTTTTCGAGCTAACGGACCCAGTTGCAGCTATTCCCTCAAATATGGTCCGATTGCGGGCAAATTATGGGCAATAAGAGCTATACAGTCCGAAACTGCCGCAAAATGGGCCGAAAATCACAAATAGGTGCAATACGGTCCGATACGATCAAGATCGAGCAAAGGTAGCTGATTTCGAGACGTAGACAGCTAGGTTATGCAACAGGTAACAAATTCTGCGCACGGAGTAGCTAGGTTAAGCCATAGGTAACTAATTCCGCACGGAGTAGATAGGTTGAGCCCTAGACAGCTAGTTTAAGCACTGGGCAGCACGTTTAGGAGCAAATTTGGCAGGCGGCGTTCTTTTCAGCAACTGTTCGGACTCAGTTGCTCTTATTTCCATGATTCCGCTCATTTTGTCACACTATCGGACTCGGTTGCAGCTATTCGCTCAAATGCGCTCCTTCTCTGCGCAAATCAAGGGCAATAAGAACTATACAGTCCGAAACTGCCGCAAAATGGGCCGAAAATCACAAATAGGTGCAATAGGGTCCGATACGATCAAGATCGAGCAAAAGGTAGCTGATTTCGAGACGTAGACAGCTAGGTTATGCAACAGGTAACAAATTCTGCGCACGGAGTAGCTAGGTTAAGCCATAGGTAGCTAATTCCGCACGGTGTAGATAGGTTGAGCTATAGGTAGATAATTCCGCACAGTGTAGCTAGGTTGAGCTCCAGACAGCTAGTTTAAACAATGGGTAGCACGTTTAGGATCAAATGCGGCAGGCAGTGTTCTTTTTAGCAACTGTTCGGACTCAGTTGCGCTTATTTCCATGATTTCGCTCGTTTTGTCACACTATCGGAATCAGTTGCAGCTATTCCTACAAATGTGGTCCAAATGCGGGCAAATTATGGGCAATAAGAGCTATACAGTCCGAAACTGCCGCAAAATAGGCGGAAAATCAAAAATAGGTGCAATCCGGTCCGCAACGGGGAATGCTATGAATGATTAAGCAGACGCGTCTCCGGGGGATACAGAGAGTAGTGTGGTGGCTATACGGTGAGTTACTTGCTGATAAGCTTTGGAGGGTCGAGCCGCATAATCAGCGTTGATCTATGGTAAGTATGAGTGCGCCGCGCCTAGGAAGGTAAACTGGTAAAATTATTGCAAGAAGCAAGAAGCAAGAAGCAAGAAGCAAGAAGCAAGAAGCAAGGAGCAAGGAGCAAGGAGCAAGGAGCAAGAAGTAAGAACAGCAGAAGGATTTAGGACGGATCACGGGTACACAATAAATGTGCCAATCGGAGTACTGCTCCATCACAATAGTTACTTAAGTTTCTCCGAGCTAGAGGAGCATCTTGCATCCAATTAAGCCATAGCTAATCACGTAAGCCAGCAGCACAGAAGAAAGCCAGCCTCCCACAAGAAAGCTACAGCATCGCATTAACAACGAAAACAGCACGCCTCCATTATGAGACGTGCTGTTTTTGCTGTTATCGGGAATACCGCTTGCGGAAGCGAAGCGGAGAGATTCCGATCTGCTGAGTAAAGCGACGAGAGAAGTAGGCGGTGCTCTCGAAACCGATACGTTCTGCGATCGCAGCTATAGGCATCTCTGTCTTAAGCAGAAGCAGCTTGGCCTGTTCCAAACGGTAATCCGTTAAATACTCCATCGGAGTCAGTCCATATACGCGTTTCATGCAGCGGGCAAGGTAGTTATAATGAAAATGCAGCGCATCCGCCAGAGAGGCATTGGAGAGAGGCTCCGCATAATGATTGCGGATATAAGTCTCTGTCTTCTCGGCAATCTCTACCGCATGACTTTCTGAAGTATCATGCTGCGCTAGATCCATCATCCGCAGCATTTCTTCAAAAATCCTTTGCTGCTCCCAAACTGCACTGGAACGTCTTCCAGTGGACAGCTGTAAAAGCTTCTCAGCTTGTCCACTCCGTTTAAAGGGATCAGGAAGGGGACCAAACTGCGGGATGCGAATGGTATATGGATGAGTAAGAAACTGCCGGAAATGTGTCTCTCGGTTGATATACACAGGCTCGCCTTCAGAGCTTGACCAATCTGCGAGGGTATGAAAATGAATCCAAATAAACGAAGTCAGCTCCTCGCAAGACTTAACGGAATAATGATAGCGGTCAGGCAGCAGAAGCAGCGTATGCCCAGCCGCAACCTCCCATTGATTATGCTCTTCACCGATAAATAGGCAACCTTGCTCTACAATAATCAGATCAAATAAGCCGATATGGCTTCTATTTGGATGCTGCTCTCCGGGTTGATAAACAGTGTGATTGCATTCCAGAAAATATGGAAAAGGCGGCGCTGCGAAATGTACATAGGAAGGACTCACTGTGTTCTACCTCTCTTTTTATCGTAGTCCGAGCTCAAATTGTCCTTGGAAATAGGAGTGTGAAATAGTACAAAAAAGGGGTTGCTTCTGATTATAGTTTTTATCTATTGTACGCTCTATAATTGTAATTAGCGAGTATAAAATAAGGCTAAGGGGAAGATGATGATGAATAAAACGATCCAGGATCAGCAAGTTGTAAAAGATCAATCCGTTAGCATTAAAGATGATTTCTGGGGAAGTTATATAAAGCTGGTACAGGATGTTGTAATCCCGTATCAATATGAGGCATTGCACGACAAAGCAGCGGGAGCTGAGCCCAGTCATGCCATTGCTAACTTTGAGATTGCTGCGGGCCGGAAGAGCGGCGAATTTTACGGCTGGGTTTTTCAAGACAGTGATGTAGCCAAGTGGCTGGAGGCCGTAGGTTATTCCTTAAGCATCAAACGTGATCCCGAGCTGGAGCGTCAAGCGGATGAAGTGATTGACCTCGTTGGAGAAGCGCAGCAGGAAGACGGGTACTTAAATACTTATTTTACGATAAAAGAACCCGGCAAACGCTGGACTAATCTGAACGATTGCCACGAGCTGTACTGTGCTGGGCATTTCATTGAAGCCGCCGTTTCTTACTATGAAGCTACAGGCAAAAGAAAACTGCTCGACATCATGTGCCGAATGGTTGATCATATCGATTCTGTGTTTGGTCCGGAAGAAGGAAAAATGCGGGGATTTGATGGTCATCAGGAGATTGAGCTTGCGCTCGTTAAGTTGTATCGGCTCACAGGTGAGGAGCGGTATTTGAAGCTCAGCAGCTTTTTTATTAATGAGCGAGGTCAACAGCCGAATTTCTTAAAGCAACAATGGGATAATCTGGGGAGTATCAATTTTTTCACAGGTCAGAAGGAGAATTTAGATTTAAAATATTACCAAAGTCATCTTCCGGTAAGAGAACAGGAAGTGGCTGTAGGACACGCTGTGCGTGCGGTTTATATGTATACTGCTATGGCTGATCTAGCCGCACTTACGGGAGATGATACCCTTCGCGAAGCATGCGAGAGACTGTGGAATAACATCACTACTAAGCAAATGTACATTACTGGCGGGATCGGATCTACGCATCGGGGTGAGGCTTTCACCTTCGATTATGATCTGCCTAACGATTCGGTGTACGCAGAGACTTGTGCATCTATTGGGTTGATCTTTTTTGCACAACGGATGCTGAGAATATCGCCGGATGCACGTTATGCCGATGTCATGGAGCGGGCGCTTTATAACAATGTGTTGGGTTCGATGGCACAGGATGGTAAGCACTATTTTTATGTAAATCCACTGGAAGTATGGCCTAAGGCATGTAGCTGCAACCCAGATAAACATCATGTGAAGTCCGAGCGTCAAGGCTGGTTTGGCTGCGCTTGCTGTCCTCCGAATGTGGCGCGTCTGCTGACTTCGCTTAATCAATATATCTATACGATCCATGGTGATACGCTCTATACGAATTTGTATATTGGCAGTGAGCTGACAACAAAGCTGGGTGGAACAGATGTTGCAATTCAGCAAGAGAGTAACTATCCATGGGAAGGTACAGTCTCGTTGAAGATTAATCCTGCAGCGGAAGCAGAGTTTGGGATTGCCTTGCGGATTCCATCTTGGAGCCAAGGTATGGAGATCAGAGTCAACGGTGAAACAATGAATACTGCTGAGAACATCGAGCAGGGATACCTCGTTATCCGGAGACTGTGGAGAGCAGGAGATGTAATCGAAGTGCATGACCCTATGGAGGCACATCGTATCTACGCACATCCGAATTTGCGTGCAGATGCTCAAAAAGTAACGATTCAGCGTGGACCTCTTGTGTATTGCCTTGAAAGTATAGATAATGGTGAGCCTTTAAGCTCAATTTCTTTAAAAGAAGGCAGTGAACTTACTGCGGCTTTTGATGAGACATTGCTCGGCGGCGCTGTTGTTGTCGAGGCAGAGGGGCTGCGTGTAGATAAAGAGGGCTGGAGTGGTGGACTTTACAGTAGAGTAAAAGCACCAGTTCAAACTGTTAAGGTTAAGGCAGTTCCGTATTACTTATGGGGAAATCGTGGCAGTGGTGAAATGAAGGTATGGATTCCGGAAGCCAGCGTTTAAGTTATCGGTAGACATAGATCTCGGGAATGACTGTGTTTTATCAGTATTTTCCAAGGGGGACAGCTGTAATTTACAGTCTGTCCTTTTCTTTTTGCAAAAAGGAGAACACACGCGAAATGGCGAAATTAGAAGAAACATAGAAATATTCTTAAATCCTATAAAAGTGGAGGCGGGCTATATTTATAATCATGCTCCAGAGGGTTATACTTGTCCCTTTTGTTTGTTGGTTTCGGGCATTGAAAATGAACATGTGCGTTCTAAGCAACGGATATTATTTATAAAGATCATTACATAACGGCTTTTATTGCTTCTCATTGGTATCCGAATAATGAAGGGCATGTTCTAATCATCCCTAATCAGCATATCGAGAACATTTATACATTGGATGTTGAAATTTCAAACCGGATACATGAGCTGGAGATTGAAGTTGCTAGAGGACTTAAAGAAGTTTATAAATGTGATGGCGTTTCTTCTAGACAACATAATGAGCCGGATGGCAGCCAAGATGTATGGCATTATCATCTACATGTGTTTCCAAGATATCATGCGGATAATCTGTATGGCACTTATGGGAAGTTATCGGATGAGACAGCAAGAAAAAATTTCGCCCAATTATTAAGCGGATATTTGAGCAACAATAAGAACATTGGGGCTTATTAAGTTGAGAGGGGGAGAAGTATGAAGCCAAACTTTTTCGAAAAAGTTATAGAGTCAGAAGAAGAGTTAAGGTCTTTATTTGGGTACCCAAGCGAATTGGTTAACAACAAAACCATAACTTTTATAGATCATCATTGCCGTGATTATATCTCAAAATCCCCAATGCTTTTTATGGCTACAAGCGGTTCGTCCGGTGCTTGTGATGTCTCTCCGCGCGGGGACGCAGAAGGTTTTGTTCACGTGTTGGATGATAAACATTTAGTGATCCCTGAACGCCCTGGGAACAGACGGTTTGATTCTTTGCGGAATATACTTGAGAACCCAAAAGTCGGTTTGATATTCATCATTCCCGGACTTGAAGAAACATTAAGAATAAATGGGCACGCGAGTATAGTTAAGGATGAAGAAATATTGAAACCTATGGAAGCGCATGGTAAAGTCCCGGTCATTGGAATAGGCGTGGAAGTTGAAGAATGTTATATGCATTGTGCAAAAGCCTTTAAGCGGTCACATTTGTGGGATGACGATTATTGGCTTGCGAAAGAAGTATTGCCTAATCCATCAAAAATACTGGCGCAGCATGCCCGCAAACTTGGAGTTACTCCAGAGGATATCTCGAAATCACTAAAAGAAAGCTATGAAAAACGGCTATATTAACATTTTTGACTTAGAAATGGAATGGGATTTGCCCTTCATTGTATGCTATATTTGATCTGGATAAGGCAACTGATCATTTTACAGATAATATTGGAGGCATCACAATGAGTAAACGTTATCGAATGACAAGAGCAATGCAGAATGATGGAGATTCAGCACCAACCCTATCTTTAGAAGAGTGTAAGCAATATTTCGCATCCAAACCTGATTTCACCTATACATCAGTTTTTACAGTAACAGGTGCCACTACCATGTCCATTGAGGGAGATTTCTTTATGTGGAGCTATGGTGATACAACAATCCCATTTAGACATTATCAGGGCGATATTTATGTTTCTGGCGCCAATGAAGCCGTGATTCCTAGAATGCTTGAGGTTGCGAGTGATTTAAGAGCGGATATTGTGGAAGGGTAAAAAAAAGATGCCCCCTGAATCCTTCAGGGGGCATCTAATGTTAATTTTAGATCCGCTCAACCGTTCGTTTGAACGATTGAGCGGATTTTTTATATTAACCCAGTTCTACAACTACTTGGTGTACAGCGCCGTCTCCAACAGGAGTGATGATGTTACCTTCTACAGCTGCGCCATCCAAGGTAAGACTAGCTACACCTTTGGATACATGGTTCGGGTTCTTGATTTGAATCACATAAGTATCTCCACGGAAGACACGGGTGATTTCAAAGCTGTCCCACTCTGTAGGAATACAAGGATCGATCTTCAGACCATTGAAGTCCGCTTGAATACCAAGGATAGATTGTGTAATCGCTACATAGTTCCAAGCAGCAGTACCAGTTAACCAGGAGTTTTTAGCTTCCCCGTGGCGAACGGCATCTTTACCTGCGATCATTTGCGAGTATACATAAGGTTCAGTACGGTGAATTTCGCTGATGTCCTCCAAGTAAGCAGGAGCAATTTTAGCGTAAATTTCAAACGCTCTGTCACCATGTCCAAGTACTGTTTCAGCGATCATGATCCAAGGGTTATTGTGGCAGAAAATACCAGCATTTTCTTTGTAGCCCGGAGGGTACGTAGAAATTTCACCCAGGTTCAGATAGTACTTGGAATATGGTGGCTGTTGCAATACGATACCGTATTTAGTATCCAAATGCTCTTGCACGGAAGTCAGAGCTTTTTCAGCTTGACCATCTTCCACACCGATACCGGCCATAACACAGATACCTTGTGGTTCGATGAAGATTTTACCTTCTTCGTTTTCTTTGGAACCGATCTTGTCGCCATAGTGGTCATAAGCGCGCAGGAACCAGTCACCATCGAAACCGTGAGTCAGTGTGATTTCACGCATGTTGTCAATCTTAGCTTCTGCATCCGTAGCTACATCATTAAGTCCGCGCATCCGGCAGATTTCTGCATAGTCCGGTCCAACGAAGACGAACAGACCCGCGATAAATACGGATTCCGCTACGCGGCCTTCGATGTTGGCAGTAGTTTGGAAAGATTCGCCCGGCTCTGTAGAGAAGCAGTTCAGGTTCAAGCAGTCATTCCAGTCTGCACGGCCGATCAGCGGCAAGCCGTGAGGTCCGAGATTGTTAGTTACATGCTCGAAGGAGCGTTTCAAGTGCTCAAACAGAGTAGCTGTGTTATCCGGATTGCTGTCAAAAGGAACCTGCTCATCAAGAATCGATGTGTCGCCAGTTTCTTTGATGTAAGCAGCTGTGCCAAGGATCAACCAAAGCGGGTCATCATTAAAGCCGGTACCGACTTCATTGTTACCTTTTTTGGTGAGCGGCTGGTATTGGTGATAGGCACTGCCGTCTTCAAATTGTGTAGCGGCGATATCGAGAATACGTTCTTTAGCACGTTCAGGAATTTGGTGTACAAATCCGAGCAAGTCTTGGTTTGAGTCGCGGAAGCCCATACCACGGCCAATACCGGATTCAAAGTAAGAAGCGGAGCGGGACATGTTGAAGGTAACCATACATTGATATGGATTCCAGATGTTAACCATACGGTTCAACTTGTCGTCGCCACTTTGGATTTGATATTTGGACAACAGGTTATCCCAGTGTGCAGCCAGTGCAGCCAAAGCGGCGTCCACTTGAGCGTCTGTAGCAAATTGCTCGATCATAGCCTCTGCTGGTTTTTTGTTGATTACGTTCAGAGATTCCCATTTGTCTTCTTCTGGGTTTTCAATGTAACCAAGGACAAAGATGAAGCTTTGCTCTTCGCCTGGCTCCAGAGTAATGTTCAGGGCGTGCGATCCGATAGGGGACCAGCCGCTCGCTACGGAGTTAGTTGGTTCACCTGCAGCAACAGCTTGCGGGCTTTCCAGACCATTGTACATCCCTACGAAAGCTTCGCGGTCAGTATCAAAGCCGGCGATTTCTTTGTTAACAGAGTAGAAAGCGTAGTGGTTTCTGCGCTCACGGTATTCTGTTTTGTGATAGATAACAGAACCCTTCACTTCAACCTCACCAGTGCTGAGATTGCGTTGGAAGTTAGTCATATCATCTTGTGCATTCCAAAGACAGAATTCTGCAAAAGAGAATAGCTTAACGGATTTCTTCGCGGAACCCGTGTTTTTCACTACAAGACGATGTACCTCAGCATTATGACCCATAGGTACAAAAGCAAGCTGGTTTACAGAGATGCCGTTGCGTTCACCAGTAATGGAAGTGTAGCCAAGACCGTGACGGCATTCGTAGAAGTCCAGATCACGTTTTACTGGCATCCAGCCTGGAGTCCAGAAATCACCATCATCATAAAGATAGTAGTAACGGCCGCCAGCATCCATTGGGATATTGTTGTAACGGTAACGGGTCAATCTTCTGAGACGAGCGTCTCTATAGAAGGTATAGCCACCAGCAGTATTAGAAATAAGTCCGAAAAATTGTTCATTACCAAGGTAGTTAATCCAAGGGTAAGGTGTTTTTGGTGTGTTAATTACATACTCTTTACGAGTGTCGTCAAAGGTACCGAATTTCATGTGAGAAAGTCTCCTTTCGATTGTGAACGCGCGTTTATAAGTTTCAGGAAAAATTCCCTCGAGGGAAGGGATTCTTTCCGTTGTTTCTAAAAGATAGTATTAGGCAGTGATTTCGAGAACCAATGATAGCAGCTTCACAGAAAAATATGTATTCTTCAGTGAATGATGAATCTGTGCTACTTCTTCGGCGGTTGACAGGAATCTCTCTCCACTAAACGAGCTGGAAAGCTGATCGTGCTGAAAGTCGGCTGCTGCGAATCACACAGCTCGATTACTTTTTCCACTGCAGCCTTGGACATTTCATAAATCGGCAAGCGTACAGAGGTCAGCTTAGGCTGAATACGGGATGCCAGCTGAATGTCATCAAAACCAGCAATGGAGATATCCTCAGGGACAATGATTCCGTGTTCGGAGAACGCTTCCATCGCTGAAATAGCCATGTCATCGTTGGAAGAGAAGAAGGCAGTCGGCAAAGGTTCATCAGAAGCAAGCAGCTTCTTGACCTCTTCATAAGCCGTCTCTTTCAGAAAATCACCCTTTAGGATAAACTTCTCATTCATAGGCAGACCATGTTTTTTTAGCGTATCCTCATAGGCCGTGTAGCGTTCTCGACCAGAGTACGTATTCATTTGCCCGCAGATGATGCCGATCTCTTGATGGCCTAGGGAGATTAAATGTTCAATCACTTCTGTGGTGCCCTCGTAATCTTTGGAGTTCACAATGGCCAAATGATTGCGGTCAAGATGCTCCGACATAATCTCTGAGATATCATAATCAATCAGTACTAGCGGAGAATCGAGTCCCACCATTTCGCGGACGATATTAATATCCTTCTGAGTGCCGACAATTATACCACCGTCAATCCGTTTTTGCAGAAAAGCTTGTTTTACCTTCAGAAAATCGTCCGGAGAGTATACCGTATGAATCAGAACGTAACATCCGCGGGCATTCGACGTGTCGACTACGGCATCGACGAATGGTGCAAAGTAATTGTTCTGATAAATTCGGGTAGTGTTCTCTTTCTCGTTCATACTGATGGCGAACAATCCGATGGTATCGGTTTTCTTACCGGCCAGAGCCCGTGCAAAGCTGTTCGGTTCGTACTGATGTTGCTCAATCACCCGCAGCACTTTAGCCCGGGTTTCTTCAGGAAC
The DNA here is from genome assembly GCF_038002845.1 of Paenibacillus sp. FSL F4-0122. Lineage (NCBI taxonomy): Bacteria > Bacillati > Bacillota > Bacilli > Caryophanales > Paenibacillaceae > Paenibacillus > Paenibacillus sp. FSL F4-0122. The sequence goes on along the minus strand of NZ_JBBODI010000001.1, from coordinate 6,604,798 downwards.
ATTGGAATAGTTGTTGATCACGCGGGATACCGTACTTCGGGAAACCCCGGCCAACTTAGCAATATCTTCGCTGCGCATGTTTCCCCTCTTTTCATAAACGCGCGTTTATGAGTTTATTGTAAGCGAAAGCATCGTATAAATCAATCGTAAAAAAAGAAATTTTGCGATCAAGTTAATAAAGGGTGACCTATTTTAAATAGAAGAAGAATCCTACCAAATAATGATAGAGCAGAATAACTAGAAATAGTTTGTATAAGTTTTTTGCGGAGAAAGTGCATTGAAAGCTATGAAAGTCATGCTACTATTGTGATAAAGGTTATTGAGAATGATAATCAATGACAATAAAGCATAGGAGTGAAGGGATCAATGGCAAGATGGGGTCAGAAGTTTTTGTGGGCAGCGGTACTTATAATGGCAATCACCGCGCTGGCAGCATGCGGAACGAATAACAATACTGCGAAAGAAAACGTTGCTAAGACAGAGAATGCAGAGGAATCTACCTCAGCGAGCACTAGCGCACCAACTGAAGGAAGTGGAAATGCCGCAGAAGAGGGTGCAACCCGGACGATTGCCGGGGAATTCGGGGATGTTGAAATTCCAGTTAAACCGCAACGGGTAGCCGGGATCTATGTAGAAGATTATTTGAAGGCATTGGGCATTACCCCGGTGGTTCAGTGGTATCATCCAAGCTGGGGCAAACAGGATTATTTAAATCTGGATGTGCCAGAATTCGATATCACGGGTAGCGTGGAGGCATTATTGGAAAAAGACCCCGATTTGATTATTGTGGACGGAGGCGCTGATGCGGCGAGGTATGAACTATATTCCAAGATAGCACCAACCTATCGTCTACCTGAGGCGGTGTTGCAAGACTCAAGACAAATGCTTACAGCTATTGCAGATGCCCTTGGTATTCCGGAGAAGGCGGAATCCGTCCTTGCAGCGTATGATCAGAAGGTGGCAGAGGGGAAAGCTAAGCTGCAACAGGCCCTGGGTCAGGAAAAAGTAGCGGTGATCCGGCTTAACGTAGTGGATAAAACCTTTGCTCTATTCGGTGTTAAAAACCGCTATACCGGTGTGATTTATGATCAATTTGGGCTGACACCCGTGCCTATGGCGGCAGAAATGACCGAATATCAATCTGTTATTTCTGAAGAGCTTATTCCTCAGCTCGACGCGGATCATATTATTGTGTTCCCTGATAATGGGGGCTGGGATACTGAAGGGAATCAGGAAGCGATTCAAATACTTGAGGGTCCATTGTGGAAGAGTCTGCCTGCGGTGAAGAACGGGAATGTCTATAGAATGGAACGTTCCCACTGGCAGTCCGGTGCCATCACAGCCAATTCGATGAAGCTTGATGACTTGCTGAAAGCTATGGTGAAATAAAACGGTAGCCATCGTAAGGAATAGCATAAAGAAGGTCTATCAGCATAGTTGATAGACCTTCTTTTTTATTCTAAACTATAGTAAAGTGAATGAAAATGGTTCTCAATTGGAGGGCGCTAGAATGGCAGAAGATTTACAAGACAGCAATAAAAAGAGGCTATTCTATAGCTTGATTAACATAGAAGCCCAATCCTTATCGGTGAACGGACAGACCTTAGTGTTTCAAGATCATACCCTGATCATTGTATCGGAAGGACAGGGATGGTTAGAAGCCGAGGGGAAGCGTTTTCCCCTGGAAAAAGGTGTCGGGTTCTTGTTCGAACCGGGGCTTATAAGCAGAATCAATGCCGAGGAGCGAGGACTTAGCTTTTATAGGCTTACTTTTGAAGTAATCGAAACCGGGGGAAGTAAGCAGAGTGGAATGGAAAAGGGGACTAGAGAAGGAATTCTCCGGTCTGGTCCGCTAAGCTGCAGACCTTTTTCACAATGTGCACTACTGCTTGAGGCTATCTATCATAGTCGCAGAAGTACGGAAGAGATTGAATGGTTCGCAGGCCATACCCGCTTTCAAGAGTTACTGCTGCTGATCATGCGGGCAAAATCCTCTGTCATCCAGATGAAAGGAGCCCATGAGGCGGTGCAGCGTTCCATCCGCTATATGCAGGAACATTATAATCACGCCATAACCGTCGATCAATTGGCTGAAGTGGCAGGCGTTACACGTGCACGCTACACACAGATTTTTAAAGAAGTGACAGGGCGGATTCCCTTAGAGCATTTGAACGGACTTCGTATTGAAAGGGCCCAGCAGCAGTTGCTGCTTACGAATGACCGTATGCATGATATCGCGTTATCCGTAGGATATAGCAATGAGTATTATTTTAACCGGCGTTTCAAAAGATCGGTGGGCGTTACGCCCGGCCAATACAGAAGCTTCCATCAGGAAGGGCTGCGGGTGTTCGCTCCTTTTCTGGAAGACTATCTGCTGGCTCTGGATATTACACCGGTGGCGCAATATTCTCACGCTCAGTGGGGGAAGCAGGAGTATCTGTCCCTCAACGATGTGCCTGCGGTTGATATTTCAACTGGCGATTGGCAGGAGCTCTCCCAGTACATGCCCGAACTGATCCTGCTGGATGATGGCTTTCAGCGTTGGCACCTGGAGGAGTGCAGCCAAATTGCTCCGTTGTTCAAGCTGCCTTTTCATCAGGAGGATTGGCGTGCCACGTTATTTTCTGCAGCAGCCGTCTTTGGCAGAACGGACCGTGTCCAGGAAGTGATCGGCAATTATGAGCATCGGGCGCAGCAAGCCAAACGAGTGCTAAACCGTTCTGTCCAAGGGCAGACTGTAGCATGCTTAAGAATATCTTCCTACGGAATCAATCTCTATGGATGCGGGCAATTGGGTTATACAGGTAGCGTACTCCATCATGATTTAGGTTTGCAGCCCCATGAATTGGTTCCGAAGTTGACCCGTGGACAGAAGCGGGTGAGCCTAACAAGAGAAGAGCTTGCGAGCCTGACTGCAGATCATTTGTTCATTACCTTTGATCGACAGGAAGGAGAAGGACGGGAACTGCTGGATACACCGCTTTGGCGCAGTCTGCCCGCTGTGCGTAGTCGCTGTGTATATGAGGTGGATTTTATGGCCTGGATGAATTACGGGGTATTGTCGCATCAGCGCAAGATTGAAGATGTGCTAAGAGCGTTAGGGTAAGTGTCAGAAACTAGTCCAGATAAAAACGAGGATAATAAGTGCCACTATACTGCTGAGGCGAGTCATTAATAAATAGGCATCACTGGGCTCTACATCGCCTTTCATCATCCAGCCATAGCGCATGTACCATCCCAAATGAGGAAAGAAGATATTAAGCAATGCTAACAGTACAAAGAGGAATATAAAAATGCCCATGATTTATCACTCCTTTATCTAATGTATACGCCATACTATACGGAGCGTTCCCCAATTTATAAGTGAGTTTCCATATATCATTTAAGCATACGCACGCGATACGAGTCAGTGCAAGGCAGGTCAGAGGAGATTTAAGCCTGAGAAATATTGTAAGGGATACCCTAGCCACCTTGACAGGTGGTTGGGGTATTTTTGTGGCACTATTCAAGGCTGTGTTATCGAAGGCGAATGTTTAGAGGCGTGCTTGTTGTGTTTACATAACAAAGAGTTCGGAAAATATAAAATGTATTTCTAAAAATAAAGGAGGAATTGATCGATGTCTAACCAATATACGATGCAAGATCCTACCACTCAGTACACTAAGGCTGGACCGGAATTTCAGCAGCAACAAGCGGAGCCGGGTCTGCAGAAGAAAATGAATCCAGTACCTGATACAGGAGAAGATACCTATAAAGGAACTGGGCGCCTGACCGGACGTAAAGCGTTAGTTACGGGAGCAGACAGCGGTATAGGTCGTGCTGTTGCTATTGCTTTTGCTCGTGAGGGGGCGGATATTGTTCTATCTTATATGCCCGAGGAAGAGGAAGATGCGAAGCAGGTGGTCAAGCTAGTGCAGGAAGCGGGTCGTACTGCAATCGCCATTCCAGGCGATCTGAAGGATGAGGCATACTGCGAACAGCTCGTCGATACTGCGGTTAAGGAGCTAGGTGGAATTGATATTTTAGCCAATATCGCGGGCAAACAGCAATTCGTCCCAGACATCGCTGATCTCACTACGAAGCATTTTGACGATACATTTAAGACGAACGTGTATGCCATGTTCTGGCTGTGCAAAGCTGCAGTGAAGCATATGCAACCGGGCAGCACCATTATTAACACTTCTTCTATTCAAGCTTATAATCCCTCGCCGATCCTTCTGGACTACGCGACTACCAAGGCGGCTATTAATACATTCAGTAAGTCTCTCGCTCAGCAAGTAGCTGATAAGGGAATTCGCGTCAATGTAGTGGCGCCAGGTCCTGTATGGACACCTCTTCAAGTTGTGGGTGGGCAACCGGAGGAAGTGCTGAAGGAGTTCGGTGCGAGCACACCACTAGGTCGTCCGGGACAGCCTGCGGAGATGGCTCCGGCATATGTATTCCTGGCTAGCCAGGAATCTAGCTATATCAGTGGCGAAACACTGAATGCGAACGGCGGAACACCAACTCCATAAGCCGCTCAGCGGAATGTTGATATTGTAAATACGGCGAATCATTCAAAAGTACCCTGCTAATTTTAGTGCGGGGTGCTTTTGTTTTTATATAAAGAAAGGAGTATTATCGAATTCGAGGCTTTTTCTCCCATTATTTTCATAGAATATGATCTATACTGATCAAGATTGTCGAATACATAGGTTTCCTGCGATTACCCAAGAAATAATTTGAACGGCTCTAAGTTTTAGGGGAGACCACAGAAAGAATTAGGAGATGTATGATGCGAAAAAAGAAACTAGCAATCCTCACCATTTGCTGTGTCTTATTCATGGCGTGTTTTCAATCGGGATCTGTCCTTGCGGATAAAGGAAACGGAACAGTAGTAGATAGTGGAACCAAGGAAAGGCTGATGGAGAAGTATGATCTTGTAGAGCCTGAACCCGCAAATCCAGCAGCGCATGGGAGTCAATACGATTTTGGAATTAGTAACCCTATTTCTTTATTGGTCAGCATCAGTAGGCTGTATTTGTATCCATATGTTTTTGCAGCACAGGAAATAATTAATCATTTGATCGATCAAAGCGAAATTAGTAATTAGTTACTTGTATGTCCTTCAAAATATAATCCCAGCTATCATAATCGTTCATATCCTCAGGAACTTCTAACACACAAATATTATTAATATTCCAACTTAATTCTTGTACCGAGGTTGCTTCACGAACGGGATTAAGAATAAGAATAATAAATTCGTTCGGTTTTAATAAACCAGATAAAATCGATTGTAGCTCTACAGCCTGTTCATATGAGGCGGACCATCTAATGAATAAAGTTTTTTTACTGGTGATTAACTTGTCCCAAAATCTATTAATTCGTAATTCCAGCTTCGCTTTATACGAAGGATAGGTTGTAGACCAGTGTTTACCTTGGTGGATTGGAAAATCATGAACGGAGATAATGTTATATAAAGTATCCTGAATAAAATAGGATTTCACTAATGCATTTTTGTTCCAATTAGGATAGACTGGTATTCCATCCTCCAGAAAAAAATGTGTTTCATCAAGGATTTGCAGATTTATTAATTCCATGAAATTTTGAAATCTATTCTTATACAGTCTATTTACATCAGCTAATGAATAAGAAACCATCCAGTCGAGTGGCATGGAGAATTTCCTCAAGCTATTTCTTTGCAGATTTATAGCAGGAGCACAAGACATCCCTAAGCTTACTATTAAATCATAGCTTTTTTTCACAGCTTGTAATTTCATGGACGCACCCATTTTCAATCAGATTCAGTTCCTAATAAATTATATACACCATTTTCTAGGAATGATTGGACTTTAAGTGTAATGAGATACACAGAAAAAAGAGAGCAGCAATTTCACTGCCCCCTAAACCTATTAGTTACGTTGTAACAAAATATATCCACTAATGTTTGAAGTCTTTTTACGAAAGACTACTTTAAAACCAACATCGTTGTCTAATAAGCAAGCCAAAGCGGTGTTAAGCAATCCATTGGGTCTCAAGCTAGGTCTGCAAGGCACGGCATTTCCAATAACACGCGCGGCAATAATCCTACGTGCTGATCCAGGAACCAAAGGATTTCTGCTCCAACTGATCAAAACTAAATCAGGCTGACGAGTAGCCATGGAAGATCTACCCCTTTCTATTAAGTTTCTTTATATAAAATGCACCATAGATTTTAATGTGCTAACCAATAGCGGAGTAAGGAATACATAGGATCGTGTAGGGAGAGAGGGAGAATAATATGGACAAGGTGTTACATAAGATAGCTAATTTGATTAGCGGTGAGGCTAATAGAGTCATCATTGGGATCTCGGGTCATGGTGCATCTGGAAAAACAACGTTTGCTCATAATCTTTTAAAGCTTTTGCAGCAGGATGATGTGAATTATATTAATACAGACCCCTATATTGTTGAATCTAGTCTTAGAAAATACACTTCTATCGACTATGAATATAAGAATGAACATTACCACGATAAAGTGACAGCTTGTCATCCTGCTGCTCATTATATATCTGCTTTAGAGAGAGATATTCATATGTTGAGGGATGGGTTGGATTTTTACACCATTGGCACGGACTATACAAAAAGTATGTTCATATCTTCACAAAACAAGATAAATATTGTAGAAGGCATGAGCGTTGCTTTTACTGACCCAAATTTGTATGATCTGAAAATCTACTTATATACGGATGGAGAAACCGAGTTGGTGAGAAGGAGTATACGTGATGTTTCTGAAAGAGGAACGGATATAAATTATTTAAGAAAATCCCATGAACAGCGTAGGATGCAATATGAGTTGTTTATGCATTCTTATCATCATAAATTTGATATCGTTTTAAAAAACTCCAATGAAGAGTATGTTCTTGAAAAGGGAACGTTGTAAAGTCAGCTTCATTCTCGTGGAGTAAAAACAGTGAACAGCGAATCAGGCAATATATTGTGTTGGTCCAGTCGGATATCAATAAAAACACGGAAGCCGCTTTACTGGCTTCCGTGTTTTTGGAACTGTGTAGATGAACAGATGCTATTTATTTACCGCTGAGTCACCTATTGGAGTGAATGTATTCTCCACAGTAATGTTAGAGAACTTAGCATAGTTCAGTTGCTCAATCTTATTGGCAACATCATTACTGTCAACGGCAAATCCGACATATACCGAACCATCCATAGCAATAGTTCGCTCGCCAATTAGCTTCCAGTCTTTTCCGTCCGTTGATCCGTAAGCATAAAAAACATCTCCCTTACGGCCAAGCTTGAGCCAATACCCTTGCTCCACACCATTTATTTTGAACGGAATATCTGGAACAAGTTGAATGCCAGCTTTTTCAGCAGCTGATACGCTGTCTAAAGTTTCAGTTAATTCATCAAATCCTCCGCCCTTAATGTTTCTGCCCGTCAGATAAGATGACCAGCTGGTTTCTTTGGACAACTTCACATAGGAGATACCAAGGGCCGCCGCGGCACTGTCTTTATTCAAGTCATCGCGGATCATTAGCCCGGTGAAGGCATGGTTGTCAACGGCCCCGATTTCTTCGAGCTTCGCGGTAAATTCCATATCTCCGTTCATTTCTTTATACACGAAGTGGAAGTCATCTTTGGTTGCATTGTTTGCTTCTGATCGTTCTGTGCCACCTTCACTTTTTCCAAGCTTTCCGTTGCCTTTAACGGTAAGCACATCATTTGTCATACTTCCGGAACCCTTAATGTACGGATCACCGATATCTGCTGTAGTCCAACCCTTTCCAGCCAGGGAAGAGGTAGCGGTATTGACATGAATGTTAGCAGCTGTGGTCTGCGTCTCATTTCCTTGGGTATCGGTCACTCTTGCAGAGATATAGTATGAAGCATCCGTTAAATTCTTGAGGGTATACGTATATGTGTTGCCTTTTTTGACTGCTTCCCCAAGATATTTAGAGCCATTATATACAGCAACTTTTTTTATTTTGTTTCCGGATTTAGGGGAAGCGTTAATTTTAACTTCGACCTCTTTCCCGGTAACAAATTGTGCATTGTTTTCTGGCGCCAAAAGCTTAGCAACGGGGTTGTCGGCGACGTGTTTCATATCAACTAGACCGTTAATATAAAGCTCAAGCCAGGTGTAACCATTTTTAGTAACCGTTTTGTATGCATCCTTGATGCCCCAGATTTTATTTTTCTTTTCCCACTTGTCGTCTATTCCGTTTTGATTAGTGTCAAATTGCTTATCATATTGTGCCTCAATGACGCCAAAGTCTGAAATGTAACCCCCGACTTCATGTTCAGTGTTGATATATCTTCCCGAGTTCTGCTCGACTTCTGCCACAATTCTTGCATCGATAGCATCGCGACGCGGATAGGTAGCTCCCGCTTGTTGCAGAATGCTTTTTAATAGTGATTCATTCGCTTGCTTTACGCCGGACTTAACATAATTATCAAATGCTTTATTGGTAATACCATGGTTAACTCCAGTACTGTCCGCGGAAAGATATGGTGTGGCTGCAAGGGTCGTCTTTTGTTCACCACTCTGTACACCGGAAAATTTCACATAATCTGAAGAATCATTCAGTAAGCCTGTGAGCTTGCCGTTAATTCTGTTTCCAGCGATGTAGAAACCGCCCAGCTTGGTAGCTTCACCGGCATCAATGACTCTGTTAGTTACATTATCTCTTGTACCTGGACCGGCAATTTCGATATTGTTCATAAAGTTAGTAAAAGTAAAACCTCCGCCATAAGTGCCGTTAAAGCCCCAATTGTAAATTACATTGTTCGAGAACTGAACAACCGCCACATGATCAGCATCTGCAGCACCTGCGTAACCGCCGCCTAGTCTTGGGTTTCGCGAGGTATGGTTCGCATACAGATTGTGATGGAATGTTGTTTTGTCTCCGCCTGAAATACCACCGTAGCCATGTCTTCCTTTGGAATGCCCGGATAGAGTCAGACTTTCGGAAATAATGGACCACTGGATCGTGCCATTTTCGCCTCTATATAAAGATAGAGTTTCATCTGTGTTCCAACTGAAGGAACAATGGTCAATGAGGAAGTAGTTGTTGTCTCTCCCCCAAAGCGCATCCATTGAATCGCTGCCATTATACACATTAGTGGCACCCGGACGGAAAGAGGTGTAGCGTATGATGATATTCTCTGAATTGCTGATATTGGTATCCCAACCTGCAATGGTAATTCCGTTGCCTGGAGCGGTTTGCCCAGCGATGGTCAGGTTTTTAATATTATTGAGACTTAACGTGCTCTTCAGTTCAATCGTTCCGGAAACATGAAAAACAATTGTACGACCCTCTTTAGGAGTAGATAAAATCCCATAGCGAAGGGAGCCTGCAATCGGTTTGTCTTTTACAGCGTAATCTTCAAGGGTAGTTACGATGTATACATCGCCTCCTCGACCACCGCTCGTATAGGCGCCGCCACCTTCCGCGCCAGGAAAAGCAAGAATAGAGGCACCCGCAAAACTTTTGTCTCCGTCTGTCTGCCCTGAAGCTGCAAGTGTGTGACCTCCTAAAAATGAAAACGCTACCGAAAAACTCAATAAGACACCCATAACCTTACCTGATTTTTTACTCTTCCATTTCATCTTTTTGACGTATAACATGGATACAGTCTTATCGCTGAATGCTGTTCCTGTTATACTTCCTCCTCTCAGTGAAATGTTACTGGTCTGCGACAAGCAGCTTACTGGTAATACTTTAAAACTTTTAGGGCGTATTTACCTGCCAAAAAAATCTTTTTTTGTGCCAACTATTGCTCTTTGGTTCTTGCGCAAACGAACAAATTCATATTATGTTCTTAGTATTACAGCAGCTATAGTGCTTAGCATTCCATGACGATAGGGAGAAAAACATGAATATTAAATATCAGCATCGTGACCAGGCGTTTCACTCCTTTATTTCTACCAATAACACTTATCCTCTTCATCTACACAAAAATGTAGAGATAACAATGGTTTTGTCCGGCAAAATCAATATCAACATCAATGGAAAAGAGTATGATTTGTCTGAAGGAGACATAGCGATTATTTTTTCCAATCAACCTCACAGCTACAAAACCATAGAGAAAAGCCAGATCCTGCTGTTCTTTTTTGACGCCACGTTTCCGGGGGATTTTGCGGGGGATTTGCTTAATCATGTTCCGGATAACCCTATAGTTTCGAAACAAAAGGTGCTTCAAGATCTGCTGGCAACCTTGTATAAACTATATAAAGAACAATGTGATGTTCGTCTGCTCAAGGCTTATACCTCTGTAGTATTAGGGCACGCTCTGCCGTTACTGCTAATGAAAAAAGTAGACTACAAAAAAGAAATGGATCTCGTCCCCAAAATCCTTGCTTACATCGACATGCATTTTTTAGATCACATAAATCTGGATACGCTTTCAAGAGAGCTTGGCATTAGTAAATTTATCATTTCCCGAATCTTTTCTGAGCAGTTTCATATTTCATTTCGTGATTACATCAATGGCCAACGGGTAGCCTTTGCTCATATGCTGCTGTTATCCACTACCCATCCGGTCACGGATATTGCGTTTGATTCCGGATTCAACAGTTTGCGCTCTTTCTATCGTGTTTTTAAAAATGAATACGGGATAACCCCCAATGAATTTCGCCGAAAAGTATCGAAGGAGTGTGTAGAATGAAAATGCTGAAGATGGCTTATATTCTATTTGACGGGATGACTACGTTAGATTTTGTTGGTTTTTACGATGCGGTTACCCGGATGGGAGTTCTAAAGGCGATAGAAAATGTATCGTGGGATTTTTGTTCCAACAAGGAAGAAGTCACGGATGATCGAGGATTGACGTTGAAAATAAACCAGGTTTCCCCTGATCTGTCAGCCTATGATTTGATATTTATTCCTGGAGGGTTATCCACTCGACAACTTAGATTCGATACTGATTTTATAACATGGATTCAGACTGCTCGAGAGGTTGAATACAAGGTGTCAGTGTGTACAGGGGCTTTGATTTTGGGAGCTGCCGGTTTCTTAAATCAGAAGAAGTCGACTACCAACCCTTCTGCATATGAACTATTAGCACCTTATTGTTCCGAAGTAGTTAAGGAACGGTTCGTAAGGGATGGAAATGTTTTTACTGGGGGAGGAGTAGCAGCTTCGATTGATCTGGGTTTATATTTCATAGAATCGCTTACTAATGAAAATGTAGTTCGAGAAATTCAAGAGAAGATGGATTACCCATATTACAAGCCAATTAACCCTTCCAAAGGGAAATCATAACTATAATATATGGGAATTAATGATATAATATCCAAAGTGAAATAATTAAGGTGATGAATAGAGGTGTAAGTATGTTGGACACTAACAATAGCAATAGAATGCTGGTAACTTTTCCTCATAGTAAAAAATATCCTTATTTAACTTCATATTGTTTATTAGCCAATGCTTTATACGTAGGTTTGAATGTGTTTTTTGATCTTAGTGTTTATTATTATTTATTTTTTGTCCTGCCAGTTTTTCCTTTTCTATTTATTTCGTTAAAAAGTCAAAAGGAAAAGCATAAACTTGAAGTACTAGATGATAGTGTAGTAATTGGTGAAACAAATATTACGTGTGGTTCCTTGAAAAAAATTGTGATTCATAATCCTATTTCAATATTTTTTCATATGATTCCGGCTCAAAAAAAGAAAAAAATAATTACGATACAGGTAAATAAGGATGAAGCAAAGGATCGAAAAACAATATTAGAAGAGCCACTTAGTCCCAGAAGAGATGTTGAAGATATGAGGTGTCACGATGAAGATAGGGAAACCGATTAGAAAGAAGATATACGGATTTATTTTGCAAGACAATGAAGTTGGAGAAAAGACCTTATTAGTCTATCTTAATGAACCAGAAGTACCCTTTAGATTAGTAGGTGGAAATATCGATGCCGGGGAAACAGAAGAAGAAGCGTTATTCAGGGAAATTCAAGAAGAAAGTGGACTTAAACAATTTAAATTAGTAAAGAAAATAGGCACACAATATTATTATAAGGATTTTATAGATGCGAATGTCGAAAGACATGACTACCTTCTAATTCCAGAAACGAGATTACCTGAAAAGTGGAGCTTCACTGGAGAAGGAGAAGGTGAAGACTATGGGACTATTTTTAACTACCAATGGATAAATCAAGATGAAATATACTTATTAGACCAAGAGTTTAGGGAATACATGACGGAAGATTACATGCAAGAATTATTCAGCAAGGTAAAAAGGTAATCCATCTAAACCAAGTGCGAAATGATAATTTGAAAAATCGGCTGTAAGTATAAAAAGCATAAAGATGGTGGGATTGTTTTGCGTGCAGTTAAGCCTATAACGTTATGGTTTATTTCGACGGTTTTATTCACCCTGGCAGCCTTTGGATTGGAGCTTTGGGAAGGAAATAAAATAAGTACAACAGAATATTACGGTTTTCAAAACATTGGGTTTGCTTTTATTTTTCTGATGTTCCTTTTTTCAGTTCTTCTTTACCCGGTTATACTGCTTCCTTTATCATGGGTTATTCGAAAGATAGCTAATCCTTTAATAAGCCGCATAATGATATTCTTATTGAGTGGTATTGCGGGATATGGTTTCTTTTACGAGGTGTACGATGAACGCTTTATACGGGAATACCATTTGAATAGTAGTACAGCTATTGTTTTTTTCGGAATTGCTGGTTTCATCTATGCTCTGGTGGATTACTATTTTGAGTCGCAAGCCATTAAAGCCGAACAAAATCCCTGCTAACCGTGGCGGCCGGCAGGGACTTTATTTTTTAATCTAAGTATTAGGTAATTTGTCAACCTCATCAGTAAAAGCTCTCAAGTACTGGGTGAATATTCCTGTATCTATTTTGGTGGTTGCATCATTTGCAATAGGAGGCGTATCTTGGATTTGTTTGTACATACGATCCATCTCACCCGTGAGCTTAGCCCAGATGCTTTTAATTGAATCATATTTTGCATCAAGGTTGTTGATATAATTATCATACTCCATTTTTTGGGTCATTGCTTTTGCTAATTGCTCGATTGTAAAATCTATATCTATTGTTTGACCCGTAGAGCCAGTTCCTGAACCTGCATACCAGCTGATATCAACAAATCCATCATTCCAAATATCTGAAACGACAAAATTACTGATTTCTTTAAGCGTCGCTTCAGGAGACTGTTCAGTTGTACCTGCATTACCTGAAGCTGAAGTATTAATTACAGGTTCCTTAAAGAGTTTCCTCACTTCGTTAAATGCATCCTTGTCCTTGTCATTAGACGAATATCCCCAACCAACTTTATCATCCTTAATAAAAATGATAAGTTCGCTATTGGAGGAAGACTTCTCACCTTGGATAAGCACGAGTTTATCTTTTCCGCCATCTTTGTCCGTATAATCAGCTGTTTCAATTACTGTAGGATTCTTAAGTTTATTATTCTCGGGTGTCTCAGTAGATTCAGCCATTTGGAAAATGGGTTGTACATCTGGAAGTATATTTTCGGATACGAATTTCTTTTTCGCTTCGATATCTGAACCATTGAGGAAAATCTCCACATAGTTGAGAGCCAGTTTCTCGGAAGCTGTAAGTTTCTTTTTTGGCTCAGGAGTGGGCTCTGAAGGGCTGGCTGTTGCTTCGGACGGTGTAACTCCTGTAGACGTTGTATTTTTTTTCTCTGAATTTGTTGTGGAACTACCACATCCTGAAAGGATTACAATAGTTGCCACGATACATAAAAAAGCTTTTTTGTTCAATCTTATATCCCCCTAAATCTGCTAATAATTGCTAGTTGATTCTACCAGATATAGGAATAGTAATCTATGAATTTTAATTTATGACGGAACCAATATATTAGATTAGCGTGTTTTATTTTTCGGAGGTGAACATTTTGCTGAAAGTACTAAGGGTGTGCGGTATTTTATTCAGTGCAGCAACAATCATTCTGGGAATCACATTTTTCCGCGGTCAGGATCAAGTGATAATCTCTTGGACTATGCTGGGGATGTGCGGAGCTTTAATATTTAATGGAGCGGCATTGTATTTGAAAACTAAAGATAAAATGGCTGTGCTATCCTCGATTGTTGGGATTGTACTGTTAATAGTCTCGCTTACTCAGTTTCCTTTTTGAAAATTAAAAACAACCTCGTCAACCTTAATGGGTCGATGGGGCTTTTTTACGTTATTTTCCTTTATATTTATTTCTTTTTCTTCTTTGTGGGTCCGATCTGGCGTCTTACCTTATCGTTCTCATCTACCTCAATAATATAAATCTCCTTCACTGTACCGGAGAGAGTAAACCATTCACGCATAGCTTCAACCTCAGTCATCGGTCCTAATATTCGTTTCCCCCTATAACATATAAAAAACACTCATACTCCTTAGTTTGTTTGCGGAAATGCAATAAATGCTTATAAAACAAATTATAAACCTGAGCGATGACTTTGTATGTAATAATTCATGCCTGGCGGGATATTTTTACATTGATTAACGAACGTACGTTTGGTTATAATACAAACAAATGTTCTTATCCTTGGAAGGTGAGTAATTATGCAAATAAGAATCGGTCAAACCATTGAAATAGTGTACCAAGATAAATCAGGTAAGATATCTCAACGTAAAATTGAAGTGAAAGGGATTCGTGGAGAATATATTCGCGCAACTTGCTTATCAACCGGAGCTCCGCGCGTATTTCTGGAGGCTAATATTCTTGCTTGGCAGCCTGTGCAAATGAAGCGACATGCTTAGTGACACCGCCCGAAAGCTACTAATGATCATGCGCCACTCTGCCGTGCATCATGCTCATATGCCAACTTTACAGGAGTTAGAAATCAAGAGTGGACGGACACCAAGTAAGATCATTAGTGGGCTTAGGGAATTAGTTAACGAAAAATATATAGAATGGACCCCGCACACTCCACCAGAGAGCGCCCGAATTATTGAAGGCTGGGAAAGGATTGACCCTAGGTTTAAAAAGAAAAAGTCAGAGCCACAAGAGCTCCAGTGGGGGATAGATGGTAGCAAAACGAATTACTGGACGGATTATTAGGAGGGCAACTTCATGATGAAAAAATTAGAGAACGTATGGGAGTGTAGCAGAATGATATTGCCCGAACATAAAAACCGGATTATAGATGACAATAATGAGCAGGAACGTCGTGAAAAACCCACTCTAGATCTACAGGAGATAGAGCGCTTTGAAAAATTGTTATATCGTTCGATGGAAGAGCACAGCCCGATTGCACTCACTCTGTTTGATCCCATGGAGAATATATTAAAACGAGGTATCGTGATGAAACTGGATAAACAACAGGGAATTAAACTCCGCTGGTCGGAGGATGAGTGGGATTGGTTCAAGATGGAGGATGTTATTGCAATAACTACATAATTCACTTAATAAAAAACAGGTTAGGAGCAATCTCCTAACCCGCGCTGTACTTCTGATATTAATGTTCTGCTCCGTGGAATAAGACCACTGGTGAGGTACTTGGCAGTGCTGGCGCAATGCTGACGATAGTGAGGACCAACAATAAAGATACAGCAAATTTCTTCACAGAGACTCAACCCTTTCTTTGAAATTTATTATTTTCTCTTCAAAATCTTTAATTTGAGTAGTATCAGCACATGAACGTAATGATTCGAAGTATACTACTGCTTGTTTAAAGATTTTATCAGAGTTTGTGACCTCTGCAGAATCTAATAATTTCATGCTATATTTGATAGCTGTATTATAATCTTGAATTTTTGTTTTATATCTGATCATATTAATAAAAAAAGTTTCTTGGTAGGAATTTATTATAATTTCATCAGCAGCGGTATCCTCAAATTTTGAAATTCTATTAGAGAAAAGAGCTAAATGAGATTCAATGTTTAAATCAAAATTAGTAGCTGCCTTTAACAAAGTTATTAGTCCTGGTAGAACTTCTTTAGAGTTGGATAAAAGGAACGAAACATAGCGATCTATGAATTGAATATTTCCAGAAAGCACTTCTACTTCTAAAAGATTTGGTTCTGATATGTACTTATAATAGGCTACCTCATTTAATCCTTCAGCATCTAATCCCTTGAACCAACTCAAATCGCTATAAGCTTTAATGTAAGTTCGAGCTTTATCATAATTTTCAATTTCTTTGTGGGCTAGTCCCAACATAAGCAAGCTGTATCCATAATAATAAATTAAAGGTCGTTGGTGTTTTAGTTCCAGTTCATTATTGTGTGTGTAATTATTATAAATTTGAGTTATTCGGTTGAAAAAGGTATCTGCTAGTTTTAGAAGATTGGGCCAGCTTTCAAAAGAATATATCATTTTAAGAACTTTTACGGCTGGATCAAGATCTAGAAGATTTATATCTAAATCTAAATCGATATTTCCATCCAACAGCCTCACCTGCCTTTATTTTACATAATATACCTGTATTATACAATGTAATCAATAGATGGTCAATTAAGTGCTCCATATAAAAAATAGATGATTAATAGGGACCAATAAAGTAAATCTATCCATTGTTGCGCCATGATGTGTGCCTGGGTAAGCTTTGGCCCGATGGCACTGACACGTACTGCGTATGGCCAAAGTTTATTAAAAGAAAGTGAGGCGATCGGTGGAAATCAACTGTCTAGCGAACATATCGTCAGTTTGGGAGAGCCCGCGACTCATGCGGTCGCGCTCCCGTATTTCCGAGTTATTTTCGTCGAGGTATTGAAGTAACGGAAACGGAACGCTGGGCTGGTGAGGTTTGGTAGTAGTAGAATTACCGCTCTAGATGACCACATAAAAAGTCATATAGATTATGTAATGCTTCAAGAATAGCAGCAGCTACGACATAAACTAAAAGGTTGCTATTGATTAAATCATTTACCGTATTATGTTTTGTGAGTACAAACTGGAAGAATGTGTACATCGCAATTGTTGCATATGCAGCAACCTTGGAAATATTAAATAACTTATCAAAGATCATTAACAGTGCGTCCACCTCCTTAAGGAATAAATATTATCAATAAATACCTAATTTGAATATCTGTAAACAGAAGCTCAGAGCTGCTGGCAGAAGGCGGTTAAGCTCGATCCGGAATCGGCTGTGTCGAGATTTTATCTAGCTATCTTTTCGGTAAAGAGGTGTTAATTTACTGGTTTCAAAAAAAGAGGCTAGGAGAGTCTGTCTAGCCCTCTACGTTTGGAAGATGTGACAACAGTTGCTCTACTTAATACACAGTACGCATTTAGTTGAGCAACGTGAAGTAAATAAAAGGCCTACACCATAAAAATGTAGGCCCACCCATTAAAAGTTACTCTGTTACTAATTTTGAGAAAATGCTTAAATCAATAAACTTTCCTTTGGACATTTCGCACTTTCTCATTGTTCCTTCGAATGTATAGTTTAACTTTTGCAAAACTCTTATGGAATTATTGTTTTCGGGTTCGACTTTTGCTTCTATCCTGTTGAAATTTAAAGTGTTGAACGCATAATCCATCAGAGATTGAATGGCCTCAGGAGCATATCCCTTGCCCCAATAATCTTTACTAATATCGTATCCAATCTCTGCTTTAGCGTTTGAAGAATCTATAGAATTATAACCGCAGGAACCAATTATGCGATTTGATTCTAACTCGATTATGGAATAACGAATAGCTTTGCTTTCCAAAGACAGGTTATTAAGAATTTTAATCATTTCTACTGCTTGGCTTTCATCAGTGAAACTATTGATATTCATAAACTTTGTAACCTCAGGATCAGACCAAATGTTAAACAAACTAGCAGAGTCAGATAATTTCATTTTTCTTAATTTTAGTCTTTTGGTTTGTATTTCTGTAATCAATATATTACCTCCATTATCTATTTATTTTGGGGTTAAGATATCGATATCTGCGCATAGTTCAGTCCCTTCAATATTTAATTCAACACTATTATAACGTAAGAGTTTTTTTATGTCACAGTACGAAGATACAGATCATTAAAGGAGTAGGAGTATCCCTCCAAAGGTTATGACGAAGTAGAAGCCTATTGCGCATCAGGGAAGAGAAGGTCGTCGTTTTGATAACGAAATGATGTTTTTATCCTTATCATCACCATGGTCCGCATTTTCTTCTATCTCTTTTTTCTCATCGTGAAACTCAACAGGAGATTGGGCCGTGATGTAGTCAAATGGAGTGTAATTATTATTTGGTAATTTTCTTGTAAGGATTACCTTTACAATAATGATTCCTAATGAGAGATAGAAAATCGCGCCTACTCCAGCCAACATGAATAGTACTAATCTCATTGTTAACACCGCCTTTGTTTGATTTTATAATCAAATGGTAATATTTACAAGAATCAGGCTGCTGAGTACTATTCATTCGACTGAGATTTGATGCACAGTAGGAAATGCTTGGGCCACTAGATTTTACAAATGGTGGAACCTTCGAACATACGAATGAAGTGTAGCACAATAGTCATACCTACACATGAAATGATTTGACAGTTATAAATATTAATTACTTTAAAGCATCACAGAAAGGTTGTTTTACAGACACCATAATCATATGGATATCCGATCTCATCTTTAAATGTAACCTCTGCACCATATCGACAGATACTGCTCTTAGAGACAGAACCTTTAATGTTGTATATTTCATCTACTGTGCTTCTTGGTAATAAGATAGGTTTTTAGATATATCAGTTTCTAACGGTAAGACCAATTTTTATGTAGTTACTACATTGAATAATAATGGAAAGTTAAGTTTCAAACGAAGCATCAGCTACCCCTCAGAAGGCAGATCAACCTGAACCAGAACCATCTGGTGTTCGCGCAATACTCACAATTACATTAATAACTGGTCTTGAAAAAGTCAGTGTGGCGGCGGTGCCCCGACTGCTGTATTTCTGTAACGTTTCCGCTTAATTGGCTTTGTCAGAAGCTTCATAGATTAGGCAACGAAGGGTCTGATCGGGATAGCGGAACTCCGCGATATAGCTACTTCCATCTTCCAACAACAGTTTAACATCCACCATTCCGCGTTTGTTGTTAAACTCGGTGTCGGTTAGATAAGCTTTGACAATGGTTCTTGTTTCTCCCTGTTTGTCCGTGATGACCTGCACGGCTTTATGAATCCAACTGGCATCCTTCTGGATGGTGCCGGCTGCGTCGTCGTCGATGGGAGTTCTCTTCAGTGCCAAATTAATGGCTGTCGTATCCTCTACGGCACCGGTTGTTGCATTAATCAACACATCATATTCCCAGAATACCTCGCCTGATCCGAGCAGGGTAAGATTCTTGTAAGGAGCAAAATGAACTGTCCAGGTTGGACGTTTGTTTATTCCCAGCTCAATCAGCATTCTCGATATTTTTAGCTTGGACACGTCGGCATCGAACAGCTTGCGCACACTGTCAGAGGCTAGTGCCTCAGCTTCAACCTGGCTGATTTTCTGAGGCTGAAGCTGAGGCACAGGCGGATTTCGTTTTGACACGAAGTAATTCAGCCGGTAGTACCAGTCAATCAGCTGTAACAGTTCCTCATCAGTCATACTCCTCTCCGGGTAGGTGTACGTATTGGTTTCTAAATCTAGATACATATCTGCTTGTCCAGCCTTTAACGGCAGCTGCTGCTTGGGGCGGAGGCCGTCATACACATACTTATCGTCCAACACTTGTCTGCGGTTGATTTCGGATTCGGTTTGTTCCCGACCTGAAATATGGGGATCTTCTGCCTTGTCTATAAAGTCATAGATTTGCTGGATTTGCGCCGCTGTCATCTGTTGATACAGGTCTTGTTGTATGGTGGATACCGGCGCCGGCGCCTCCACCTTTAGCACGGGTATCGTGCTTTCGCTCAAAGCCAGCCGGTTACTGCCCTGAATTGACGAACTGTTCTTGGCGAAAACTACGGAATTCATCAGGCTGGGGACGATCAGAGCACTGGCTGCAAGCACACCAGCTGAAAACAGGATAACAACTAATGTAGCGAACCGCTTTTTCTTGTTCAATCGGATTACCTCCATTGGGATCTAAGATGATGAATCTTTATACATCTTAACACCAAGTTATTATAGAATTAGGAGGATAGTTGTTATGGAGTTGTAAAAAGATCGGATACTTCCCCTTCACCAAGGACAGTCAGGAGTTAATCTCAATTTTGTCCACGTTCTTCTTCAAGAGCCACAGCTACAATGCAAGAAGTGTCTTTACAATAAAGATGTACCAGAAGCGGGAAGTGTTTACTTAGTGTCGTATTTACATCGATGTGATTAGTCATAACTTTTCACCTAATTGGAAGTATGATTCGTGGGATAATTACATGAACAACAATAAAGTTATTAAGAAGGACTTTAAAGCAGAAAAACGATTGGTTGCGAAGAAATAGATAGTTCGGAGAACAAGCAGTTTTTGTACTGATGAACAATAAAGATTTTCAATACAGAGAGACATACTTTATTGTGGGGAATCCAGCAACTCTATGGATACTCATACTTGGATTGGTTTCGTTTGGAACAAGATCCAATAGGTCATCTTATGGATTATGGTGGGATTGTAGAGGGGGATACACCGGATCTATTAAACTAGCTGGATCTCATTTTGTTTGGGAGTGATTTGAATTTAGAGCATGCATTAAATAACCTACGATATCACACTTCTTTAATCCGTTTGATCGCCCAAGAAGGAAAAGAAAATAAACCACTCTTAGTTCTTATTGTGAAGTAACCTGAAGAGTCGCTCTCCTGACAAAAACCAACATATGTCTCTCCACTGACTAAATGTATTTGTAGTTGTAATTCTGTTTCAATTGCGTGAAAAATCAGTGTGAGATTCATATTAAAGCCCCCTTGCATAAGATGATTATATTCATAAAATACCCACTTCATTGTTAATGAACGCAAAATAGTTGACAATTGACAATGTTGTAATATTTTAAGCGTGATTTTGGCATAAGCATGTCTATAACAAATACCCCGTCAATCACTTAAGGTTGATGGGGTATTTGTTATATTGATGAAAACTAACGATCCTTACCAGTGTTATAGAGCAGCATATATACTTCCCAATGAATTATATTAAGTTTATACAGTAAACTTTAATTCCTTTAGAATGATATTCAGGTGATTCCTAACGGATTTGTTTAATGGTTGTAAAGGCAAGGGAAGACTAGGACTTTTAATTAAGCCAATTATTTCAGCAGCTGCTGAAATCACTCGAAGGCTACCGTAGCTATTGAATAACTTCCAGATCGGTTCTAGTAATTTTGTAAGGTGTTGTGCTTCTTCTAAATGGCCACTTTGAGTCATTCTTGTGATATCTAGACATAACCTCGGAAATAAACCACCTAGCACTGAGTACCATAAGTCACAACCTGCACTCAAGCCTAGATATGCGGATGGATTCCCGCTTATTCCAAACGTAACATGGAGTGGAATAACAGCTCTGAGTTTTTCTACACGTAACTTGGCTTTATCAGATTCTGACGGTATGCCGGGAATCTTAATGGAACAAACATTAGGTGACCTAGCAATTTTTCTGGGCAGCTCATCACTGAAATGGAAATGTGAAGTGCCGGGATTATCATAAACACAAAGTGGAATGGAGAGTGAACTTGTCACCTGTTCGTATACAAAAAACACTTCTTCATCTGTTAGCGCCTGATAGGAGATAGGAGCCAAGAGTACTGCACTTGTCCCAGCTTGTTGTGCATCTTCCGCTAATCGAAGTACTTCTGAAGTTCGAATCGCACTTATGCTTGTCATCACGGGAGTCCCTTCAGCAGAACTAACAGCAAGCTCAAGGACACGCAAACGCTCCCCTCTACTAAGATGCGCATAGTTTCCAGTTGATCCCAGTACACCAATTGAGTCTACTCCTGCCTTTACCAATTCTTTAATAAAAAAAGGGACCAATTTTAGAGGCTAGGTGTTGTTAGAAATTATGAGTTGCCACGTTTGTCCCGTAGCGATTTAGATTCTGAACAAACATAAAATAACCTGTCAAGCTTATGCCTGAAGGGTCTATTAGTGCTTATACGATAAACTCTGTAAATACTGGGCTTCGAAGCATGCCAGATTTGGTCCAGTTCCTCATTCTTACCTTTGCTTGTAGCCGGGACTCCAGATGTACAAACTCCGTATCCTTACCTTTGTATATCAAGATATCAAAGATGGCGTAATACGCTGGGAGTGTCCCAGTGAGTTGAGTTATTTTATCAGTTCGTCTCGCTTGAAATCGGCTCATAACAGATTCAAAATCGGATACTCACAGTACGAAGATACATGGACAGAGAGGGTTAATAGCCCTCCTCTCACAAAGGTTATGACGTAGTAGATACATATTGCGACATGAAAAAAGATAAAAATGCTTATGCATCCTTATCTTTTTCAAGTAATTCTATTATTCTGTCTAATTTTTTCTCTATGCTACTAGTTTTATCTGAAACCTTGTTTTTGGTTCCATAATCACCTTTTAACAGTAAAACCAAGGGAATTGCCAAAACAAATGCCAACGGTATTAAAAAAAAATATTGCAAGATAACACCTCATTAAAAGTTTTTATTTAAGTATAACAAATTTCAAAAAAAAGACTCTCTCCCACAAGGAGGATATAAGAGATAGTTTGGCTGTACTGAACTTATAAAGGGGATGGATAATCTTCATTTCTTACCCATTAAAGATATACCATAGTAATCCATAAGCTATTCCGAAGTAAGCAATCACACCCAGTAAAGAGATGGATAAAAGAATAGTGATAACTTTCTTACCGTTCATAAAATTCACCTCTTATTTAATATCACGGAATGAGGGAGGAACTGACGTCAACGTGGATTGAAATTATTTTTGCTTTTATCGCTATCCTATCTTTTATTTCAGCAGCTGACAAAGAATCTATTCTTTACAAGCAACGTGGCATGCACATGGCAGCAATATGTGTTGCTTCAATTATTGCACTAGCTGCAGACGTTATTTTTTCATAAAACCCAAATTTGAGAGGAGTAATTATAAATGAAAGTTCAGATAGCAGCACATTTCAATAAGCAAACGAAGGATTCCAAAAAGGAACTTTTATAGTTCCACGTAAAAGGTGATGACGAGAAGAAGCCTGAGCTTAACGCAATGACGAGATCAGTGGTTGTGTTGAACATTGACGGCGTAGAACAGGCGCTGACAACCGAATTCAGCAAAAGTACGAAGGATGCGAAGAAGACAGTGCTGGAGTTCATCGTTAAGGGTGACACATCCTCTGAAAACTCCTATGAATTCTACCGGAAGGCTGATCAGATGTAGTCTTGGAAATCGCTGAATCTCAAATGAGCATTGAAGAGTTCCGAGGTGATGACGATGAAGAGGATCATGAAGAGCCAAGAGAAGGCGTACGAGGCAAGGTTAATCCAGACGGTACTATTGAGCTTGAAGACAAGGATCAACTAACCATTGAGGTGATCGCTGCCGCTGGTGAAAACGGTCCGCCGATACCTGAAGGTGACGATGATCTACCGTTCTAAGATGGTATACTCCCCGGCTTCGGTCGGGGGATTCTTAACAAAGGGGGGGATTGCCCGGTGCAACAGAGTTTTTTGCCTGAGATAGATAGAGAACGGACGCAAGCTACCGTTGAGGCGGCTCTTGAAAAATATAGGATATTTAAGTTTTTGTCTTTCGAGGAGAGAGAGGCAACGACAACCGCAGCATGGTTAGACACCCCAAAAGGATCCACTGGAGTTACAACTGATCAAACCTCCAACATAGCTATTCATAATGTAGATACTCAAGCAAACCGCAAGAGCTTCTGTGAACGGATAGAACGAGTGGTGAACCGCATGCCTAAGATGGAAGGGTTCTTGATTAAAGAACGTTATATGACAACAGAGCATGATTATATTACTCATGAGAAAGTGTATTACTTTAAATTTCAGCCGCCGATTAGCTCGGGGACATATAGCAAGATACGTTGGAAGGCTTTTTATAAGCTGGCCTTGAATTTGAATCTAGTAATCGAGAAGGAGGAAGAGAAGGGTGATTGAACAAATGTATAAGACTACTTCTGATTATCCCTCTGTACTTACAGCGAAGGAAATCCAACAAATACTTGGTATAGGTGAGCGTCAAACATATGAACTATTAAACTCGGGTCAATTTCATATCGTGCGGGTCGGAAAGATGATAAAAGTCTCAAAAGATGTATTTCTTAAATGGTTACAGGGATAAAAAAGTGGTGCCGATTATGGCACCACTTTTGCTTTAGTCTACTACAGGGCACCATAATGGCACCAATTTGTATTTCAGTCAAAACCTAAACATTCCATTCCTGAACAAAAGAAAAAGCCTTATATAATAAGGCTTTTTCAGTATAGGACGGATGGGGTTCGAACCCATGACCCCTACCCTGTCAAGATAGTGCTCTCCCGCTGAGCTACCGTCCTGCGACGAAATTTATAATACCATACGATAGAGTAGGATGGCAATTCTTTTTTATAATCAATATAGATGTAGAGTGGTGTTTTCTCTTATCTCCTCCGACTAAGTAGTTAATAGCTAGAAAGGGGATGACCCATCATCCCCCTGCACCGAGTCAGATAAAAAACGGGAGTAGAAATAGACTGCTTATTCCGAAAAAAGGGATACGGCGTGGATAGAAGCGGCGTCTTGGGTAAAAGCCGGGCTGGAACCCGAATTGTCTATAGTTCGACTGCTCAGCAGGCATTCCGTTCATACGATCGACCATTTCGTTGCTGGGAACCGCAAGGGTGATATAGTTCTGGTCCACGTGAGCGATGAAGCCGTCAAAGGATTGACCATCAGTCGTTACTATACCTACATATTTATTCATGCAATTCCAAGCGACCTGTTGATGAAAATTTGTATTTGATTCCATGGATATCCTCCTCGAATGTTTCAATCCTGATAACAGTCTATGGTCCTTTGCCTACAACGTTCACGGCGTTTGCCTATATGTAGGAAGGTTAATTTTCAGGGATAATCACTGAGGAGGATTCGATTAGTTCTTTAATCAATACACATGCTTGTACTGTACTTTCTAATCAGTATTATTCTTGGAGTTATTGGAATGAGCTTCAATGGAGTAGATAACTTCTTTTTTGCCAGTAAGCGGGGAGTCATTTATAAAATACAATTTGTCACCGCTCCGCTTTACGAATTTCAAATTATCTCCTTTAAAAGGAACATCGTTATTTTCCGCGTATTCCTGATCCTTTGCTGTGAGTAGCTCCTTATACAAAAGGGTTCGCTCGCCTGTTTGGCGGTTGATTAAGGTAAGCAATCCATTCTGATTTCCACGAAGCAGTATGATTTCTTTATCAATGCCTTCTACATAGTAAGCATCCTCCTCGCCACCCAGCTTTACAAGATCAAGAGTATCTATTACATTGCCTGTGCCGTCTTGGATGAAACGTAAGGTATTACCATCATGCAAGATTAGGTTGCCATCATAAGGTTTGAAATCCGCATCTCCTCTGAACTGGTAGGCGAATGTGGCCTTGCGTAGTAATGCACCATTTTTGAATATAAGTGTGATTTCGCGTGTATTAATATGAGGCTCTCCATAGGAGTCAATAATCCTAATGACTAGCAGCCCCCCCGCCGTTTTCTCGATCTTCATCCCTGCCCAGTCAAAGTCTGTTTGGAGTGAAGTGAGTTTTATCACCGTATCCTTGCCTTGTGAGACATATAAATCACCATTAGCCTTGACCAGCGTATAGGTACGCCCTCCATAGGATTCTGTGAAAACATTGTAGGTCTTCAGATCATCCGCTAAAAGTGTATTCGTTGTGGAGTCTAGACGGAGATTGCTGCCTTCGAAAGCCTTAACGATAAAACGCGCCGGCACAAATATCCCATCTTCTTTGGATTTAAAAGGTATTCCTCCAAGATCTACCGCTTTCCCGTCAAGCACGCCAGTTTGACTCCCGATTCGAACAGCAAAACTTTTAGTCCAGCCTTTGAACAGAGCACGTTTGCCGGATTTATCCCAGTCCATTTTTAAGCCAGCTTGCTCAGCGATCCCCCGAACATCTACGTAGATTACACCATTTTTGAGCAGCGCAGGTCCGCCTATGTTTCCACCAGGAATGCCAAATTGGTAGTATACTTGCGAAGCATTAGCAGAGGAAGCTTGGGCGAGCGCAGAGGACTCCGATACAGTTAATGAAGAGCTTGCTGACATGGTGGCAGGGAGTAAAAGTGTTGAGAGCATTAAGACGGATAACCAAGCTTTGGAGTGAAAAGAGAGCATGTGAACCAACCCTTTCTTTAAATGGCAGTAAAATTTATCCAAGATAGTTGGTTTGACGCTGAAACGTTTCTAAAAGTTGCGTCGTATACTTTCCGAAGGGCTCACTGTAGAAATATCCTTAATGCTTCTATGATAAGATAGATGGAACTGTACAGTAGTTTCTTAAAATTGAAAGATAAAGGAGCTTGTGATCTTGCCGCAAATGCAAAATGAGCAGAAAAAGAATACTTCTACTCCGCTGAAATGGTTGGGGGGCGGAGCCGCTATGCTCCTGTTAAAAGGAAAGGCGATTTTGTCTCTGCTGAAAATAGGTAAAATTGCCGGGCCGTTAATTTCCATGATGGTTTCGATAGGGGCATATGCTTTAATTTATCCGTGGGGGTTTGCCATAGGTATCGTCCTGCTTTTGCTTGTTCATGAATTGGGACATGTTATAGCCGCTAAGCGCATCGGGCTACCCGTCAGCGCTCCGCTATTTATTCCTTTTTTAGGCGCGTTAATTACTATGAAAAAACATCCGCTGGATGCGAAGACAGAAGCGTATGTAGCTTTTGGCGGACCGATTCTGGGTACTATTGGGTCTACTGCTGTTTTTGGAGCGGCATATTATATGGATAGTCCGCTTCTTTATTCCCTGGCTTATATAGGCTTTTTGCTTAATTTGATTAACCTGCTGCCAATCCATCCGCTAGACGGTGGACGTATCGCTACCGCGGTTACGCGCTGGCTGTGGCTTGTGGGTCTGGTCGGTGGCTTAGCTATAATCGTTTACTTGCGTTCGATTTTGTTCTTTATCATCTGGGCAATGTTTGCTTACGATCTGTATAACAAATTTGTGAAAAGACGTAACAACAACCGGCCGCAGTCTGTGACTAAGGGTTTCTTAATTCCAGTGGAGCCCTTGAGAGAGGCGGGTTACATGATTCCAGGAGCTGAGCATCGCCGGGATTTACCTTTTACCACCTACAGTGATCTAGAGAGACAGCAGTATGTTGTGGTGAGATGGGATCAGCTGAATTATTATGGCAAAGCTACACTGCCACAGCAATGTATTATTGAAAAGGTAAGAATTTCGCAGCTGGAGCAAGTAACGTTAGAGAATGGTCTTCATTTAAAAATGCATTGTGAAATCAGCTATACAGTCCATGATAATGATAAGTATTACGATGTACCAGCCAGTACACGTTGGAAATATGGGACAGCTTATTTTGTTTTAGCAGGCTTTCTGGTTGGGATGATGTATTTAGTCCATTTGGTTGGAAACGTCAATCTCTAAGAGGGCAACTGGAATGAATAGCTCCTATTGTTTATAAAGCTCCTGAATCGTCAAAGCTGTAGTGAGTATAACTGCAGCTGCGGTGAAAGGAGCTTTTTTAATGTCTAAAATTGTGAAATGGGAAGTCGGCGTTTGCCTAGTGTTACTACTGGGTGTAGTGGGTTGTTCTACGGCGAAACCCACAAAAGTTATGGAAATCAATGAGATGACCAATCTGGATGGCAAATCTAAAAGTCAGTATCCTCCGTTATCACCTGTGATGAAAGACGTATATAACCGTTCGATCCCTGAAGAAGTATATTCTGTGGATTAGTCTACTGAGAGATTACGGATTCCATATGTAGGCTTTTCTTTCTAGTCATTATTTTATATAATAGACAACTATCGTTGGCTACATAGAGAGAGGAGTTTGCAACTAACATGGCGGCAGAAATCTTACGGGTAACTACAGAGGAACAGCTTCAGATGGGGCTGGATATCCGCACTAAAGTATTTGTTGAGGAACAAAAGGTACCGGCCGAGGAAGAAATTGACGAATACGATGCCATCAGTCCAAATGCGCACCATATTCTGATTATAGATGAAGGGGTACCTGTAGCAACGGGGAGATTGATCTATTACAAAGCAGGTACTGCTAAAATGCAGCGCATCGCCGTATTGAAAGACTATCGGGTCAAAGGATACGGACGTGTCTTGTTGCTGGCTATGGAAGAGCTTGCTCGGGAGCTTGGACTGGAAGCTTCAATTTTAGATGCTCAGTGTCAGGCAGAGAATTTCTATAAGAAACTCGGCTATGAAGTTATTTCTACGGAGCCATTCTATGATGCAGGTATATTACATGTACGGATGCAAAAAATGCTTTAAAGATTGGCGCACATAATTATTGGACTCTTTACGCAAGCTAGGATGTGCCGAATGATGGCAAATCCAAGTGCAAGGGGCGAGCTAAAGTGCCAAATAACGAACGAGAATCTTTCGTAGCTGTTCAAAAAAATGGGGATGGCGATTTGACAAGCTTCCAGACCTCTACAGGACGTGTGCTGGCGTATGACCAAGCCCTGCAAGAAGTACAGGCCGGAAATATTGCCGGAGTGAACGCTTTTAAAGGTAAGGATGGAGAAACTTATATCCGCGGAGATGCGGATGGAGATCCAACTAACAATCTGGATAATTTGCCGACATTTTCATAGTTCAACACGAAAAGCCGTACATACGTCAACAGACGTTTATGTACGGCTTTTTTTATATGCAAAGATCAGAGCTTATAATTCACATGCTGCTCTAAAAATTCCATCTCCCCTGTAAGTCCGACGAAATCTGGTTGTTCATCGCTATAATGCATGAGCTTGATCCGTTCGCGAACATCTTTAGGCAGAGACATCAGCTCTTCCAGCGTAGTGTGAACAACGCCTGTTCCGCCTAATTGGCAGTCATGCAGGATGATCCGGATCCCGCGCTCCCGCACAAGGCTAATCAGTAGATCCGGCTGAAAGGTCATGTCCGCACTATAAAAAATCTCGTTATTTATTAGAAGGGAATAACTGTTTTTGCCGGGAATATGCGGTGTTTGTACGATCTCTAATGAAAGAGTAGGAGAGAGGTTGTAGGTAATTTCAGGCTGCAAGGGCTTAACTTCGAAGATATCAGATAAGGAAGATACAGCATCTTCTTGGTACAAGCCTCCCTTTAATGTATTGTTCCACAAGGGCTCTATAAGTGTCTCAGGAAGCAGCAAGGTCATTTTTTTACCGTGCACATGCTTTAAGGTTAGCGCAAGCTCTTCCAGCCCTCCAACGTGATCCGCATGAATATGTGTAATGAGCGTAGCATTTACGTCATTGAAGGATTTTCCAAGTCTATGCATGGCAAGCGGGGCTGTTATCCCGCAATCAATCAGCAGGGTGTAATTTTCATCTAGCAGCAAGCCATTGTTGTTAAAATATTTTTTCGCAAAAGCATTGCCTGTTCCTAGCATTTGTAGGCTTAGACTCATAAGAAAGAACCCTCCTGAAATCGGTTATAGCTAATGTTTCTGCTTCGAATAAGACCATAATATCATTTTTCGCAAGATCAATGAAATATTTACCTAAAATTAGCGCAACTTGCTGAAACAAAGTAAGTATATATTAACAGCATGAATTATCTGGAGGGTCTCAAATGAATAGATGGAAAAAAATCACTTTGTGCGTGTTTGCTTTTTCCTTAATGGGTGGCTCATTATTATTCGCCGATTCCGTTAATCAGAAAATTAGAGTATGGAGCAACGGAAAAGAAATTGTAGACGGCGGTTATCTAATTGATGGAAAAACGTACATTCCTGCTAGAGAAACAGGCGGGGTTGTTACTTGGGACGGTTCTGGGAAAGTTACGATTCTTAAACCTAATGTCCATATTGTACTTTTTAAAGGGGATACGGTTTTTGGCAATGTCAACGTAGGCAAGCTGAAAATTAAGATATTAACACAGGTAGATAGCCTGACTGAAGAGATTTCAGCTGTGAAAGTAGCCATGACAGATCCGTCTGGTAACGTTAAGGATATTCAGTCGCAGGTGCTTGAAGGCTCACAGAAGGATAATTTCTGGTTTCCAACCTCTGAGTTTACTTATGACTTTAAAGAAGCGGGCAAATATCGGGTAGGCTTCTATATTAAGCCATCCAAAAATGCAGATTACGTACTTGTGTCGGAGAAGGTAATTACAGCGTTAAATTAGGTGTTCTAAATTGACCTGAACTAATCTAACGTGGTACGATACCAGATGTAGGATAATACAATTCAAAGTGAGGTATTACAATGAGCGATCACAAACATGAGCATGGTGAAGCATGCGGTTGCGGGCATGATCACGACCATGAGCACGAGGAGTTTGTGCTGACCTTGACGAACGAGCAGGGCGAAGATGTGGAAATGGTGCTTGTAGAAACGTTCGACATAGGCGAGAAATTATATGCTCTGTTGTTAGAGCGCGAGAATCCAGAAGCAGACGGCATTATTCTGCGTATGGAAGAAGAAGACGAAGAAATGGTATTGTATAATATCGAAGATGAAGAAGAATGGAAAGCTGTTGAAGAAGCTTACAACAATCTGCTTGCTCAGCAAGAATAGATTCTAGCGACTAAACTTAAGCTGTTCTATGTGAATGGGACAGTTGATGCTTATATACAGAAACCCGATACTCATTATGGTATCGGGTTTTTGTATAAATGATTGAAGTTTTTTTAGGAAAAGATGGATCTTAGGATATAGGATCGGCTTCAACAATCACCTTAACATTAGTGATGCTGCGGTCCTCAGGACCTTTAACCGGCAGACCGATTTCGACGTGGTCGATAATGTAGTCGATATTATCCTGAGTAATGACTTCGCCAGGGAGGAGAATCGGTATCCCCGGTGGATATACATAGATAAACTCTGCAATGATGTACCCGGCAGATTCGCGGAACGGAACTAACTGAGTGTCAGCATAAAAAGCATCTCTTGGAATCAAAGCAAGCTGCGGGATTTCTGGAACCTGAACCTTCAGTTCATAGATTTCACCCTTGCTATAATGGATGGCGGACAACACCCGCAAAGCAGCTAATAATTTATCTACTGATTCTTGAGTATCACCTGGGGTAATAAGGCAAAGAATATTATACATGTCACTCAGTTCAACTTCGATGTTGTATTTCTCACGCAGCCAGTTTTCGGTTTCGTAACCTGTGATCCCTAAATGGCGAACATGAATGTTAAGTTTGGTTGGATCTAGATCGAAAGTTGCTTCAGTTCCAAGTATTTCTTTACCAAAACTGTACAAGCCTTCGATAGTGTTAATGGTCTCGCGTGCGTAGTTGGACAATTGGATCGTTCTTTCCGCCATTTCATGTCCGTTCAGCGCGAGATTACGTCTAGATGTATCGAGAGACGCCAATAAAATATATGAGGTTGATGTTGTTGTCAGCATGCTCATAATGGTCTGCACCCGTTGTGGGTTAATCAGCCCAGTCTTCGCATTTAGATTCAGTACCGAGCTTTGCGTCATGGAACCACCAAGCTTATGCACACTAGTGGCAGCTATGTCCGCACCGGCCTGCATGGCCGATACCGGCAGATCCTCATGAAAATGAATCAGTACTCCATGTGCCTCGTCCACCAGTACGGGTACCCCGTAACGGTGAGCCAGGTCGACAATCGAACGCAGGTCGGCACATACGCCGAAGTACGTTGGATTGATAACTAGAACTCCTTTAGCGTCTGGATGACGCTTTAACGCTCGTTCCAGCGCACTGGTGGTTATGCCGTGATCTATCCCGAGATTCTCATCCTGTACAGGCGAGACGAACACAGGCTTGGCTCCGGAGAAGATAATGGCCGACATTACGGATTTATGAATGTTACGCGGCACAATTATTTTTTCACCCGGTGAGCAGACAGAGAGGATCATCGTCATGATGGCATTGCTCGTGCCCTGTACGCTAAAATACGTATAGTCGGCGCCGAAAGCCTTCGCAGCCAGCTTTTGAGCCTCCTGGATTACGCCAGTTGGCTGATGTAGATCATCAAGCGGTGCGATGTTGATTAGATCTATGGATAGAGCGTTATCGCCGATAAACTCACGGAATTCGGCATCGGTTCCTAGCCCCTTCTTATGCCCGGGAATATGAAATTGAACTGGATTGCCGGCGGCATGCTTTTTTAGAGCTGTGAAGAGGGGAGTACGGTGTTGATTCATTTAATGCTGTCACAACCTTTCGCGAATAGTTAATTTTTAAGGCAAGCATCAGTATAACAAAACAATCTTCAGAATACTAGGATTTGGATGTGATAGAATGTCCACGAAAGCTGAACAACGGATGAATATTAGTTTAGCATCACCATTTATTGTGGAGATGTGGGTAATTATTTTTTTAGTTGAATTTGTTAAAGGTTCGCTGCTTGTTGCCTTGTTGCCAGTGTATATGGAGAATATACTGGGCCTGTCGGTGACAGTAGTGGGATTCGCTTTTGCCCTACAGTATTTGGGGGACAACGTCTTCCGCAGCCCTTCAGGCTGGGTTATGGAGCGCATAGGGTTCCGCTGGACGATGACAGGTGCATTGTTGCTGATTCTAGTAGCCATTGGCTTGATAATCTATGCCAAAACGGCCGTTGCGTTATCCATCGCCTGTCTCATTCTTGGGATCGGGACATCTCCGCTTTGGCCATGTGTGATGACCGGAATTACCGAACTCGCCGGATCAACCAAAAGCGGCAGTAGTGGTGCGGCCATGGGCGCTGTTGAGATGGCCTCTCTCGCAGGAACAGGAATCGGTCCAATTGTTGTGAATTTTTTAATGGATCAGGGTGGACAGAGTTATCATGTGGCTTTTCTGGTCTTGTTAGGTTGTGCTGCCGCTGTAGTTGTAGTAGCCCTTTTCTTACCTAAACGAATCTCTTCCAGCGGGTCTCATGCTGTCGTGAGGGACATGCATGGACTTGGCGGAGCAATGGAT
Source organism: Paenibacillus sp. FSL F4-0122 (assembly GCF_038002845.1). NCBI lineage: Bacteria > Bacillati > Bacillota > Bacilli > Caryophanales > Paenibacillaceae > Paenibacillus > Paenibacillus sp. FSL F4-0122. The sequence goes on along the minus strand of NZ_JBBODI010000001.1, from coordinate 6,571,874 downwards.
CGTAAAAAGCTTAGTCCGATAGAAAGTATAAAAAGAACGCTGCATCAGGTGAGAACTACCCTGAAAGTCAGCAGATGGCTGTACCCGGCGTTGTTCCTACAAGCCTTCGCCATTGGCTTGATGACGCCTGTAGTTACCTTGTTTGCACGTACAGAGCTGCATGTTAGTCCCAATCAATTCAGTTTTCTCCTCATCGCAGGGGGAGGGATTACAGTTCTTGCACTTATTCCCGCAGGCAAGCTGGTGGACCGCATAGGGACAACGGTGTTTCTGAATATAGGTTTTTTGTTAGCTGCCTTTTCACTGGCCTTTTTCTCTCAGGTTCGCTGGCTGCCACTTGCCTTTATCGCGGTGGCACTGGTCGGTATAAGCTACGCGCTTATCCTCCCGGCATGGAATGCCTTTCTGGCTAAGCAAGTACCTAAGGGAGAACGAGGGACGGTCTGGGGGTTGTTCCTGACACTCCAAGGATCAGGAATGGTAGCGGGGCCAGTTTTGTCAGGAAGATTATGGGATCATGTAGGACATGGTGTCCCATTCCTGGCAAGTGCCATTGTAATGCTGCTGCTCTTCGGGCTGCATCTGCTTATTGTGCATAGAACGAAACAGAAATTTAAGACTAGCTGAGGAAAATAAAGAGCCGCTGATAACCGAAGAATGATCCGGTATATCAGCGGTTTTTTTAGAAAATTAGAAGGACATAAGATATAACGGAAGTAAGTTTCGAAGGTCTTCTGTATGACACTGTGCAGCTGAAGGACTAGAACGTCTATGCTCCAAAAGGACTAAAAGGCATTAAAATTCTCGCTCAGCGTTTGGAGAAAGGCTGTTGCGGGTAAAAATAGTCAATAAACCAAGTTACCGCTACATAAACTGAAGTATAAAATAAGATTAAGACGAACGCAAAAAGGAAGTTAACTCAAGAAGAGGTCCGGCAGCCATGATTACTCTGGAATTGAACTAATGAAGGCTGGCTTTACAGATGTGAAGCTGTTAGGGGGGAGTGCCGTGAACAAAAACGACGAGGTGGAATATTGTAACCTGGAACTGCGGTTCGACAGACAGCATATCCAGGACCTGATCAAGGATTTGATTCAAGAAGGTTATTCCCTATATTGGAGCGAGAATGAACAGGTCTTTGTGATTTCGGTCCGTACGGGTCGCAAGTTAGTGAAATTGCGGTTTCAAAGGATTAAGGACGGCTATAAGCTTGTGGGCGATTATATGATCCGTGATGCTCGCTTGTCAGAGTGGATGGAGAAATTAATTGGGGATATGCGCGGGCATGCTATCGTTAAGCGTTTCCGGGATCGGCAGATTATTATTGAAAATATTCTGTTTGGCGAAGTGATTCGCCTGGTTGAAATTTCTGGTTATCAGCAGCGTGTGTTATATCAGAAGGGACCTATGCTCACAGATGAGGAGCTGACAAGACTCTTTTATTCTATTGAAGGGGAAGAACGGGTTCGCCAGCGGAGAATTGAAGTTGATGAACAGTTGGATCGGTTAAATGATGCATTAAAGGCTGGAGATACGGTTCGCGCGGACAAATGTCGAGCTGAGCTTGCCTTTTTGACCAAGGAATTGTTTATGTTAGAATGGTAAGCAAGTGCCGGGCAAATGTTCTTTCAAGGCACCCTGTTCATCGGGGTGTCTTATATTTGTATTGGAACTTGCAGACAGGGGTTCACTTCTGACGTTAAAAACGTTAAAATAGTCATTGTGATCATTTCTTGGTCTGAATTTGTCAATGAAATTGATCTCTATTCGCAGGGCAGGCTTTGCTGTCTCTGATAAAGGGTGGTATTCTTATACTGCGAGAAATGGATTTCACAAAAATATAGGGTGCAAAGGGTGGAGGACCAGATGGCAAAACAACAAATCGGCGTTATTGGCTTGGCGGTAATGGGCAAGAATTTGGCTCTAAATATCGAAAGCAAAGGTTTTTCCGTATCCGTATTCAACCGCTCCCCGGAGAAGACACATGATCTTCTTGCTGAAGCGGAAGGTAAAAACCTCGTAGGCACATTTTCTGTTGAGGAATTTGTAGCTTCGCTGGAAACACCGCGCAAAATTCTGATCATGGTTCAAGCTGGTAAAGCTACTGATGCTACCATCGAGCAACTGCTGCCGCATCTTGATCAAGGCGACATCATTATCGACGGAGGGAATGCTTACTTCCCTGATACAGTTCGTCGTAGTAAAGAGCTGGAAGAAAAAGGTTTCCGCTTTATCGGTACTGGAGTTTCCGGTGGTGAAGAAGGTGCTCTTAAAGGTCCTTCGATTATGCCAGGTGGTCAAGAAAGTGCGTATAAACTTGTAGAGCCTATCCTAACGGCAATCTCAGCCAAAGTGGACGGAGAGCCTTGCTGTACATATATCGGACCTGACGGTGCAGGACACTATGTTAAAATGGTGCACAACGGTATCGAATATGGTGATATGCAATTGATCTGTGAAGCTTATCAGTTGTTGAAAGATGTTCTAGGTCTGGATGCAAAAGAACTTCACAATATTTTCAAAGAGTGGAACAGCGGCGAGCTCGACAGCTACCTGATCGAGATCACTACTGATATCTTTGCTCAATATGACGAAGAAACCGGCAAACCTATGGTTGACGTTATCCTTGATTCCGCTGGCCAAAAGGGTACTGGTAAATGGACAAGCCAAAGCTCACTAGATCTTGGTGTACCTCTGTCCATGATTACCGAATCCGTATTCTCCCGCTTCCTGTCTGCTATGAAGGATGAGCGCGTAGAAGCAAGCAAAGTGCTTAACGGACCAGAAGCAACAACTTTTGAAGGCGACAAAGCCGAATTCATCGAGAACGTGCGTAAAGCATTGTTCGCGAGCAAAATCGTATCCTACGCGCAAGGTTTCGCTCAACTTCGCGTAGCTTCCGACGAATATGGATGGGATCTGAAATATGGCGAGCTGGCTAAAATCTGGCGCGGCGGCTGCATTATCCGTTCCCGTTTCCTACAAAACATCACAGATGCTTATGAGAACAATGCAGAGCTTAAGAATCTGCTTCTTGATCCTTTCTTCAAGAATGTTATGGATAATTACCAATCTGCATGGCGTAAAGTCATTGCTTCTGCGGTAACTTTGGGTGTTCCAGTCCCTGGATTCTCCAGCGCATTGGCTTACTATGACAGCTACCGTACAGAACGTTTGCCTGCTAACTTGCTTCAGGCTCAACGTGATTACTTTGGCGCTCACACCTTCAAACGTGTGGACAAAGAAGGCGTCTTCCACCACAACTGGATGGCAGCAGAATAATCTAATTGACTGAATGACAAGCGGCCCGGACGGCTTCACCAGAAATGGGGAGCCTTTCGGGTCTTTTTTTACTGGAAGAAGCGGATTGTCTAATGTTTTGACCCTGTGTTATGATATGACAAATATCGCGGTTGGAGGATAGTCATGGCTGGGGATACAGAAGAACTAAAAACGATGAGTCAGGAAGATAAGAACAAAAACATTATTTTAGTAGGGATGATGGCGACTGGTAAGTCAACTGTTGGTGCTATTTTGGCCGAGGAGCTGGGCTATGAGCTGGTTGATTTGGATCATGTCATTATTGAGACTGAAGGCAGAAGCATTGCAGAAATCTTCGCAGAAGATGGTGAGGAATACTTTCGAAGCGTAGAAACTGCGGTTCTTAAGCAAATGCTAGAGTCTGAGAATAAATTAATATCCACTGGTGGTGGCGCGGTATTGGCGCCGGGGAATACAGCCTTAATGCTGAGTAAAGGGCATGTGGTTGCGCTAACGGCAACTGAGGAAGAGATTATTGCACGTGTTAGCGGGGATCAGAATCGTCCGCTGCTCGCCGGCAATGCAGAAGAACGGGTCAGACGAATCATGGAAGATCGCCAGGATGCATACCTATTCGCGCATTACACGGTCGATACAACGGGACTGACTGCGGCAGAAGTGTCGCAACATATTTTAATGCATTACCGCGGTTGAGCTTTTAAGAGAGTGTCTCATTCCATTCAATCATACCACCGCTGAGGTTCGCAGCGTTATAACCAAACTGCTGTAGATATTCGCAGACACGTTGGCTGCGGGCACCGGAACGGCAAATGAAGATCACTTTGGCGTCGCTTGGAATATCCTCAGTACGGTGTGGAATTTCTCCCATAGGGATATGTTGTGCACCTGGAATCATCCCAGAGGCCACCTCTTCGTCTTCGCGAACATCGATGAGTACAAGGTCTTCACCTGTCTCTATACACTGCCGTAATTCTTGCGGTGTGATTTGTGGTACATTATGCATGGGTTTGACCTCTTTTCATCAGAAGAATGGTTTAATGATAACACAAGAACAGAATACCCTGTCAAACGAGCATTACATACCCACTACATCTACTAAGGAGAGTTTATATTATGGACGTTATTGTTAGGCCAACGCCATCTCTGCAAGGAGAATTTGGAGCCCTCTCTTCCAAAAACTATACGACACGTTATCTGCTGGTTGCGGCATTGTCTGAAGGAGTAAGTACGATTTATCATCCTGCACATAGTGAGGATAGCGACGCGATCCGTCGCTGCATAGCAGATTTGGGTGCTGTGCTTACAGAGGATGAGGAAAAGATTGTGATTCAAGGCTTCGGACGTCATCCAAAAGACGTTAAAGAACTTAATGTAGGAAATGCCGGAGCGGTGCTGCGTTTTCTTATGGCTGTGGCCGCGTTAAGTCCTGAGGTTACTTTTGTAAATACGTATCCAGACTCATTGGGCAAACGTCCGCATGACGACTTGATTGTGGCGCTGGAACAGCTAGGTGTTCAGGTGGAGCATAATGAAGGGAAATTGCCAATCACGATCCGTGGGGGTAAACCGGTTGGAGGCAGAATTACTGTCTCTGGTGCAGTAAGCTCCCAGTTCTTAAGTGCTCTATTATTCCTGACACCATTGCTTGAAGAAGATAGTGAAATTATTGTCCTCGATGATTTGAAATCGAAGGTTGTCGTGGGCCAGACCTTGGAAGTGTTGGAGCAGGCAGGTATTGTGGTGCACGCTGCGGATGATTACATGTCCTTTAAAGTTCCAGGTCGTCAAGCTTATGCAGCTAAGTCATATACTGTTCAAGGTGACTACCCAGGCTCTGCGGCAATCCTTGCGGCGGCTGCCGTTACAAAGTCGGATGTGAAAATCCACCGTCTTGCAGAACAAAGTAAACAAGGTGAAAGAGCCATTGTTGATGTGCTGCGGATGATGGAAGTTCCTCTTACTCATGAAGAGGGCACAGTACATGTCCAAGGGAACGGTATCCTAAAAGCTGTTGAATTTGATGGAGATGCTGCAACCGATGCGGTATTGGCCATGGTGGCTGCCGCAGTATTTGCAGAAGGCACCTCCCGATTCTACAATGTTGAGAATTTGCGTTATAAGGAATGCGATCGCATTACCGATTACTTAGCAGAATTAACCCGTGCCGGAGCTAAGGTAGAAGAACGCCGCGATGAGATAATTGTTCACGGTATGCCTGAAGGTGTCGAAGGCGGAGTCACCATTAATGCGCATTATGACCACCGCGTAATTATGGCACTATCCGTAGTGGGCCTGCGTGCGCGTAAACCTCTTTTGATTAAGGATGCACATCATGTGGCAAAATCTTATCCGCAATATTTTGATCACTTGCGTGCGCTTGGTGCGAATGTGGAGTGGGTACAATAGGAATGAGGGAGCTAGCGTATCTAGCTTCAGTTAAACAAGGATCATTAAGTGTAACTATGGAAAGGGGCACTACTTATGAGCTTTGAGAATCCAAGTCGGGAGCAGATCGGAGATATCCTTGCTTCCGCAGGTAACATTGCTGTTGTCGGCTTGTCAGACAAAACAGACCGAACCTCTTATATGGTCGCGGGCGCCATGCAAAGCCGGGGATATCGGATCATTCCCGTTAACCCAACGGTGGATGGTGAGATCCTGGGAGAAAAGTGTTATCACACTTTAGCAGAAATTCCGGAGCCAGTGGACATCGTCAATGTATTCCGTCGAAGCGAACACTGCGCAAAGGTCGCGCAGGAGGCTGCTGACATTGGCGCACGTGTGCTGTGGCTCCAGCAGGGTATCGTTAGCGCAGAAGCCGCTAAAATCGCCGCTGAGCACGGTATGATCGCCATTATGGACCGCTGCATCAAGGTCGAAGAAGCGATCACAATGCATGGGCGTAGCCGGCAGTAGGGTTGGTCATATACTGTTGAACTGAACACTGAGTTAAGTGTGTGGTGATTACAGTTATCGTTGACCAACGGACGTAACAAGGAACTGACGAATAACGAACTAGCTGGTGAAGAATGAACTAGCTGATGAAGAACGAGCTAGCTGGCGAAGAACGGACTAACTGGTGAAGAACGAACTAACTGGTGAAGAACGGACTAACTGGTGAAGAACGAGCTAATTGGCGAAGAACGAACTAGCTGTTATGAATGAGCAAAAGTGCAATAAACTAACTAGGTTTAAATTTATGACGCTGAGGTTATAGCAAACTTAGATGATGGAGATCAGCCAAAGTAAGAGGTATTGTGTAACAAAAGGTGCGATTTTTAATGTAACTCGCCTGTTGAGCTAGTTATAATGAGATTAGACGAAGAACGTCCTTTAACCGCTTTTTGCGGTGAAGGGCGTTTTTTTATTTTGTAGGGGAGGCTATAGGTTATGGAGTTTGAAGAAGCGCATGGTTTGTTTATCGACCAACATATGAAATCAAGAACAGGTGAAAAAAGAGGGAGGCTGGTTAGAGGCAATAATTTTGCGGAAAAGCTATTTTTGCAGAATGTATGGTGGCCTATGTTTGAGTCCCTAGACGATTTGCATCCAGAATACGAAGTATATGACTGGAATCGCAAATCACAATTCTTGGACTTTGCTTTTCTTCCGCAGACGGGCAGCAGCTTTGGGATCGAGTGTGATGGATATCAAAGCCATGTGAAAGATATGGACCGCGAAAAATTCAACTATTCAGTAAATCGGGACACTTTTTTGACTGGGATGGGCTGGAGGATGATTCATTTTTCTTTTGATGATATCCAGCAACGTCCCGAGGTCTGCCGGATGCTGTTACAACTGGTGCTGGCGCCTTACTTGGCTCGTAATTCTGCTAGCGTAGCTATTTTGTCTGAGGAAAAAGAGGTTCTGCGTTTCGCTTGGCGTCTCGGTAGACCGGTTCGTCCAAAGGATGTGGCCACGCATTTCTGCATTAATTTCCGTACGGCGCGTCGATTGCTGCAATCATTAAGTGAGAAGGGGTTGCTGAAGCCGGTTAATCAGGGAGAAAGAATTCGGTATTATGAGGTGAAGGCTCTCAGACCAGATCAAATGTGGTAAGAGGATCTTTAGAGTCTGCGCAAGGGAATAATTGCACTTTGTACAACTAAATCGCCGGAATAGTTATCTAAATGCGAAATAGTTGTACTTTGTACACTTAAAACGCATCAAATATTAGATGAAGAGGGAAATCATTAAAAATAGTTGTATGAAGTGCAGTTAAAAAAGTGCTCAGAGTAACGTCGATATGAATAGTTGCACAAAGTACACTTAAACTCAGGTGGAATTCCTAACTGTGAGTTTAGGGTGTTGGAGATAGCTAATGGGGGGAGAAAAGTTCGATGTTATGAAGCGAATGCTCTGAGATCAGATCAGTTCAGACCAAACCAGACCGGATCAGACCAAATCAAATCCAATCCAATTAGGTATGCTAGGGACATCTATACGATAGCTGCGCAAGGGAATAATTGCACTTTATACAGCTAAATCGCCGAAATAACTATCTAAATGCGAAATAGTTGCACTTTGTACACTTAGAACGCATCAAAGATTAGATGAAGTGGAAAATCACTAAAAATAGTTGTATAAAGTGCAGTTAAAAAGGTGCTCAGAGTAACGCCGATATGAATAGTTGCACAAAGTACACTTAAACTCGATTCTGACTCTGTAGTATTAATAGCTCCACGTAAATACCAGCCGTTCTATGGATACTAATGAATAAATGTTTAGTGGAATGTGAGAATATTTGTTTTAAAAATGTAACGTGAAGATCTCATGAGTTTCTTTTGACAAAAATCCCCGCAGCGCTTACCATTCAATATAGAAAGAAAGGAGAGGGTAGCCTTGAATTGGCTCGGATCATTGCAGCAATTGGGCAGAGCCATAATGCTTCCTACCATGGTACTGCCGGCGGCAGCCATTTTGCTGAGTTTGGGCAGCTTACCTTGGTCTGCATGGGGACTTTCTTCGGTGTCTGAAGTGGCTACTTACGCGGGGCAGGCAATATTTTATTATATGCCTTATTTGTTCGCTGTAGGTGTAGCATGGGGGTTATCCAATCAAGCCGGAACAGCGGGTCTTGCAGCGCTGGCTGGGATGTTCACTTACGACCGAATTGTCACCCAAATGGGAGACGGGCTTGTACAACCTGCAACACTAATCGGAATTTTGCTGGGGATCGTTGCCGGTGTCGCGCAAAACCGGTTTAAAAATATTAAGCTTCCAGAGGCGATCCAGTTTTTTGGAGGGTCGCGTTTTGTTTTGCTGTTCATGGGCTTATTTTCTGCCGGGTTCGCGTGGGTAATGTTAGGAATATCTCCGCTGCTGCAGATTGGGCTGGATAATCTTTTTCAGGGAATATTGCAGACGGGCGGGTTTGGCGTTTTTATCTATGGGGTCCTATATAGGGTTCTGACCGCTTTTGGACTACATCATATTCTTAATAATGTGTTTTGGTTTCAATTTGGGAATTTTACGACTCCTGATGGCAGTGCTGTGGTTCAGGGGGATTTGCCGCGTTTTTTTGCAGGCGATCCTACGGCGGGGATTTTTATGGCGGGGTTGTTTCCGATTATGATGTTTGCGCTGCCTGCCATTGCTTTTGCAATTATTCAGGAAGCGCGCGAGGATTTGAAGCCCAAGATTAAAAAGACTTTTGTGCGTGCGGCGTTGGTTTGTTTTCTGACCGGGGTTTCGGAGCAGATCGAATTTGCATTTTTATTTGCTTCTCCGTATTTGTTCGCGGTACATACTGTAATGTCCGGTCTCGCAATGGTACTGACCTACATGCTGGGAATCCATCACGGGTTCTCCTATTCGGCTGGAGCCATTGATTTCTTCTTGAACATGCATTTGTCACAGAGGGCTTGGCTGCTGATTCCGATTGGTATCGGCTATGGGATTGTATACTATAATTTATTTCGCTGGGCGATTCGCCGTTTTCAGATCCCGACACCGGGGCGTGAAGAAGGTTCAGAGCTTGGGGATTGGGCCGGCAATATCCCTTATCAGGCACCGCTAATCTTAGAGGCGCTTGGGGGCAAGGAGAATATTGTACAAGTGCAGTCCTGTATCACCCGTCTGCGGCTTACGGTTCATAATGACCGATATATAGATACTGGAGCGCTTAAAGGTTTGGGTTCCGCAGGGATTATCAAGCTGGGCGGCGGAAATGTCCAGGTAGTATTTGGCACGTATTCTGAACTGATCCGCGAGGAGATTAACAAGCTTATGCTTCGTGATTTGCCGCAGGTGCTGTTCAGTTCGCCAATGCAGGGCAGAATGATGCCTATCGAGGAAGTGCCTGATCACATTTTTGCAGCTAAGCTAGTGGGCGATGGGGTTGCATTTTTGCCGGAAAAAGGGGAACTTACTTCACCCGTATTCGGGAAAGTTATGCACGTCTATCCTACAATGCATGCCGTGGGTATTTCGACGCCGGAAGGGCTGGAAGTACTCATGCATATAGGGATCGACACTTCACAGCTCAAGGGACCCTTTGAGGCGGTTGTAAAAGAAGGCGACAGCGTGGAGCCAGGTCAATTGCTTGTTAAATTCGACCTCGCTTATTTGCGTGAACATGCGGCCTCATTGGCTACACCGATGGTGATCACGAATCCTGATCGGGTCAAATCATGGAGCTATGCTCCATTTAAAAATGTTAAAAAGGGGCAATCATCAGTAATGTCCGTAGTCTTACACGAAAGTAACGTTGGAGGGATTGAAGGATGATACAAGGCATAGGCGCAGCAGCAGGTGTAGCTATCGGGAAGGCCTTTGTCTTGCCGAACTGGGAATGGAGCTTACCGGATACACAAGTGAACCCAGTGGATCTAGCTAAGGAGTTTGAGCGTTTATACGAAGGTATCCGTACCTCTAAGGACGAGATTGAATTCATCAAAAAAGAGTTCAGAGAAGTGGTAGGTCCGGAGGAATCGAGTATTTTTGATGCTCATCTGGCGATCTTAGATGATCCTGTGTTCATGAGTGAAATCCGCGGGATCATTGAACGCCAGTACAAAGCGGCAGAAGTAGCTGTGAAAGAAGCGATTGATCATTTTGTAGCGATGTTTGATCTGCTAGACGATGAGTACATGAAGGAGCGGGCGGTTGATATCAAGGATGTCGGAAACCGTCTTTTAAAACATCTTTTAGGCGCTCCAGAGGTTACGTTACCATCGGATACACAGCCATATATTCTTGTTGCGAAGGAGTTGTCTCCTTCCCAGCTAGCTCACTTGAATCCAACTTATGTTCTAGGTATTGTCACCATGATGGGCGGTAAAACCTCACATTCCTCCATTATGGCTCGTGCGCTAGGCATTCCGCTTGTAGCGGGCTTGGAGAATAATCTGTCTAATCCTATTCAGACCGGGGACATGCTTGTGATCGACGGCGATACCGGATCTGTACAAATCCATCCAGATGAACTTACGATAAATGAATATGTAGCGATTCGGGATAAACAGCATAAAAAGAAAGAGCAGCTGGAACTGCTCGCCACCGTGGAGGCTGTCACCAAGGATGGTGTGAACCTGCGACTTGCCGGCAATATCAGTTCAGTTAAAGAACTCAACATAGCACTTAAGTATGGTGCTGAAGGTGTAGGCCTGTTCCGTACAGAGTTTCTTTATATGGACCGCAGATCTTTCCCAACTGAGGATGAACAATTTGAAGTGTATAAACAGGTTGTCGAGAAGGTGGGCAATAACACTGTAGTGATTCGTACGCTGGATATTGGCGGGGACAAGCAGTTGGATTATATCCAGCTGCCTGAAGAACAGAATCCTTTCCTTGGTTATCGGGCGATTCGCATCAGCTTGGATCGATTGGATATGTTCAAAACCCAGCTAAGTGCCATTTTGCGGGCAAGTGCATACGGGAATGTAAAGTTAATGTTTCCGATGATTTCTTCCGTAGAGGAAGTGCAGGCGGCAAAAGCTGTTTTAGAAGAAGTGAAAGCTGAGCTGGAGCAACGAGATATCCCTTTTAACCGGAATCTTCCCGTGGGTATTATGATTGAAGTTCCGGCGGCGGTTATGATTGCGGATTTATTGGCTGAGGAAGTTGACTTTTTCAGTATCGGCACTAATGATTTGGTTCAATATGTGTTAGCGGTAGACCGTATGAATGAACAAATTGCTCATATGTATCATCCGTACCATCCAGCGGTTCTGCGAATGATCCGTATGACGGTAGAAGCGGCACGTAATGCCAAGATTGATATCAGTGTATGTGGTGAAATGGCGGCGGATGAGCGTTCTTTGCCTCTTTGGCTGGAGCTGGGAATTAGAGATCTCAGCATGTCGCCGCAGGCGCTGCTGAAGGTTAAACACCGCACACTGAACACATTGGCCAAGGATGCCAAAAGAATTGCCAAAGCGTGTTTCCATCATCGTACAAGCTCAGAGACGGAAGAAATGTTAACTGCGTTTGCGCAAAAAAGTGGCCTTACGCTTGGATCAAGCGGAGAACTACAGGAGAAAGCCTCATCCTAAAGTTACTGTAACTTTTATTCAATTCATATCAAGGTTCGGCATTCTTGCCGAGCCTTTTTCTATATTTATGACATACTTTTAAAAAAACAAAACCGTTTACCCTGCAGCGCAGTCAATACATAGAGAGAGTTACACAGAACCGATTTAGGAATAAAGGCAAGGGGGGAGGCAGGCCGAAAATGGATCACATTATAAATGATGAAATGGAAATGGCCGCTACGGACGAAGAGCTGTTTTATGAGCAAGTGGCTGGACAGAAAAGAAAACTTTATAGCATTGCCTACAGCTATTTGCGAAATGAAGCGGATTCGCTGGAGGTTTTGCAGGAGGCAACCTGCCGCGCATGGATTAAACGAAAGAGCTTAAAAGACGCGGAGCGGTTCGCTCCTTGGTTAACACGTATTTTGATTAATTGCTGTAATGATGAGCTGAAGCGCCGAAAGAGGAATACAGTCGCAGAAGCTGCTCGAAGTGATGAGGGAATCATGGAGATGAAAAGTGACCGCAGACTGGACATGGAACAAGCGCTGGATGGAGTGAAACCCAAATATCGCCAAGTGCTGGTGCTCAAATATTACAAGGATATGACCCTTGCCGAAATTGCAGAGGTGCTGGATAAACCAGAGGGCACAGTGAAGACATGGCTGAATAAAGGATTAAAACAATTGCGTGACAAAATGAAGCGGAAGGGGGAGCTATTTTATGGCTGAGTCTGAAGAAAAGCTGCTTAAGGATTATTTTCAGAAAATCGATGCGGAGGCAGAAGAAATTTTGGATGTAAAACTGGACACTGCGATCCGCAGGGGGATGCAGCAAGGGAACCGTACACGTTTGTCTTTTAGTAAAAGGTACGCTGTTGTTGTATTGGTGGTCTTGGCATTCGCCTTACTTATAATTGTGCCTTGGGCAAATCAGATGATAAATCCCGTACGTGCACAATTACCTCCAAAAAGCTGGGGCCAGCTTGAAGTGTTTAGACCCGTTATTGCTAATAATCTGACGATTAAATCAGCACTTGATGCAGGGATGATGAAGGAGGTAAGTATCTCTTCTTCTGAGGTGGACGGGATAACATGGACTGTTAACGGAATCATTGCAGATCGAAGAGGCATTGCAGTGCTTTATACAATCCAGAACAATACGGATCAGAAGATGCGTCTTTTTGGCTTGTCTTTGAAAAAGACTCCAGAGGATAAATACCACCTTAGTGGATACAGCGGGTTTAGCACTTCTAATGCACAAGAGGTTGGGTCCCCTGGGACGACTCGTATGTATGAGCAAATCGTCTGGGATAAATATCAGGATGAGATACCAGAGGAGTTGAATATCACATTATCGCTTTTTCCAGATGCTCTTAGTCAAGTTTTTAATAACAAGGATATAAAAGAAATGGGTGTCAAAATTCCACTGGAAGCCGATAACAATTATTTTCAAGGAGAACTTGTTGATTTGAAGGATAGTCTGTCTATCGGTGGACAGAAAATTATAATGGACCAGGTTTATATTGGACCTACGGGTATTTATATGCGGGAAACCTTTGGCAGAGAGAATACAATGAGGATTTTTAGTTTGCTATCACCTAAGCTTGTCCTCGGAAAAGGGGATCATCAAGAGGAACTAATGCGGGCAAGTGGATCGAATATTTACCACAATGACAATATGAGACCTAATGATCCAATCAAACTTGAAGTTGAAGGAATCTCTGCTCTAGATCAATCAGAGGTCGAGCTTGTGATTAACACGGAAACGCAGCAGATTTTAAAGGCACCGGATAACTCTCTCTCGATTTCCAAACGGACCGCGGACGAAGAGCAGGGGATTATAGTATTGGATTTATTGATTCCCAAAAAAGTTGAGGAGTTGCATGAAGCAACCGGTTTTGGGATAGACGATAATTTTGTGGATAGCGCTGGAAGCGGACATTGGCTTGTACATGATAATTACTCCGGATATAGAGAGTATAGAGAGGATGCAAAAGGAACTACAATAACTTATTTTCTTAACGTGGGTCAAGAAAAGCTGCCTCAACCTTTGACCTTTAGGTTTACAAATTATCCAAATATGATCATGGAGACGGATTCTATGCGGATCAGGTAATAATTTGGAATTTTAAACGCCTCAAATCAAAAGCCCTGCTCCTCAAATTGTGAGAAACAGGGCTTGTTTGATTTTAAACTATATACCTATGTTTATTCCCCAGCAAGTGCATCGCAAAAGGCTTTGCCGTATGGCGGAAGATCTGGCGGGCGGCGAGCGGAAATGATATGTCCATCCGTAACTACAGCCTCATCCTTCCAGATGGCTCCGGCATTCTCCATGTCATCACGGATGCCCGGCGTGGAGGTGACGGTTACACCTTCCAGAATTTTAGCAGAAATTAATACCCAGCCTGCATGGCAGATCTGCCCAATTGGTTTTTTAGCCGCATTAAAATCCTGTACTAGCTTTAGAACGGCACTGTATCTACGGATTTTATCAGGAGCCCAGCCGCCTGGAACCAAAATCCCATCATAATCTGCGGCATTAAGCTCGTCCCAGGAGTATTCTGCTTTAGCAGGTACGCCATATTTACCGACGTATGTCTTATCTTTTTCCAGACCTGCCAAGTGAACCTCGGCACCTTCTTCTCTCACCCGATACACGGGATACCAGAGCTCCAAATCTTCAAATTCATCGTCTACGAGTGCTATGACCTTTTTACCGGCTAGTCTCATTTAGTTAAGCTCCTTTCTATTCCCATGATTCTTTCATTATTCTATCAAATTTAAAATATGAAGTCATCTTTAGGGATGTAAATTATAGACAAATTGCCAATTTAATCATTATATGCAATAAAGGAGGGTTTTAATCGAGTGGAGTCGAATATAGAAGTTGAAAAAGTCAAACTTTGTGCTTTATTAATTTTGTGCAAGAGGTGTAGAAGATGTATAAAGATAATTTGATGGAGAAGTTGTGCAGTTGTGGTGGCCTCATGAACTTACATATGCATTCTTTGATTTTTAATACGAAGATGAAGATTACGCATGTTCCTGTCTATACCTGCCCAGAATGCGCTAGTTATGAACCTTTGCAGTTTATTAAAGCAGATCTAGGCAAATTAGTAAAAGAACTCAGTGGAGATGATCCTGGAAAAGATTTTTTGTTTACGGAGAGAAATGAATTGGCCAGTGTATTAAAAGAATCCTTGTCAGAAACTATAATAGGGGGAATATCAGAACTAGAGACGATAATCCGAGAGAGGATTCAGACCCGAGTCGATATGCTTCTCGATATCTATCGTTTAGCTGAGAAGCTGTCAGACCAGCATTGGATGGAAGAAACTAGTCGAAGATTGTCTCAATTATCCTTCCAAATGACTGAAAATGAAGATTATAAAAAAATTGTGTGAAAATAATGAAAATTTTTCACGGAATGTTGGATTTTTCACTCACTTTTTGTTACGATAGATAGAAGTTACATTATTGATGCTCTTGGACAGGTTAACCAGCACTGGTCACAATTTTAATCCAGGGTGACGTTTTCAGCCTTGAAAGAAATTTTGAAAGGAAAATGAAGCGTTATCATTGCACAAATGTACAAAGTGTCGTATCATATTTTTAATTAGTCGAACGATAAAATTTATCGCAATGGAGAGAGTAATTTGACGGTAACCATTTACGATGTAGCTCGAGAAGCAGGCGTATCTATGGCTACGGTATCACGGGTTGTGAATAATAACCCTAACGTGAAACCGCAGACCCGGAAGAAAGTTTTTGAAGCGATTGAACGTTTGGGATATCGTCCCAATGCCGTGGCAAGAGGTCTTGCCAGTAAGAAAACGACAACCGTTGGGGTTGTCATCCCTGATATTTCAAACTCGATTTTTGCAGAAATTGCACGCGGGATTGAAGATATCGCGAACATGTATCATTACAATATCATATTGTGTAACGCGGATAAGCGTAAAGAGAAAGAAATTCGTGTCATTAATACCCTTTTGGAGAAACAGGTCGATGGTCTGCTCTTCATGGGGGGTACAGTAACTGACGAACATATTCAAGCTTTCCAGACTTCTGCAGTTCCGATTGTTCTATGTGCTACACGGGATGAGAAGGGAACTTATCCTTCCGTTGACATCGATCATGAAACCGCTGCTTTTGATGCTGTGAACACATTGATTCGTCACGGTCATCGTGAGATTGCTATGATCAGTGGCACACTGCAGGATCCTGCAAATGGATATGCACGTTTCCATGGTTACAAGAAAGCACTGGAACAGGCAGGAATCGAGTACCAAGAGGATTTGGTACGCATCGGTAACTACCGCTATGAATCTGGTGTAGAAGCAATGAAGTATTTCCTTGGACTCAAGAAGAAACCAACCGCTATTTTTGCGGCAACGGATGAAATGGCTATTGGCGCCATTCACAGTATTCAAGATGAAGGTCTGAAGGTACCGGATGATTTCTCCATTATTAGTGTGGATAACATTCGTATGGCTTCGATGGTTCGTCCTTTGCTGACAACTGTAGCTCAGCCTATGTACGATTTGGGCGCGGTTGCGATGAGACTTTTGACCAAGCTTATGAAGAAAGAAACCGTTGAGAATCCGCGGGTTATCCTGCCTCATGAAACGATTCTCCGCTTGTCGGTTAATCATCTGAATAAGTAATTTAAGAACTGAACAGTTATTCCGTAAAAAGCTCCTTATGGAGCTTTTTATGTTTTTATTTATTAAACAAATCATCAAAGGAGGCATTTGCTGTGAGTGAAATCATCGGATTAATCGGAGCGATGGATGAAGAAATTAAGCTGCTTCTAGAAGGCATGGAGGACAAGCGGACAAAAGTTAAAGCAGGTATACAATATTACATAGGAAATATATTAGGCAAATCCGTAGTGCTCTGTAAATCTGGGGTGGGTAAAGTAAATGCAGCAGTTACGACTCAGCTTCTAATTGATAATTTTGGCGTATCCCGTGTGCTGTTTACGGGGGTTGCTGGTGCTGTACATCCTGAATTGAATATTGGAGATATTGTTATATCGTCTACATGTGTACAACATGACATGGATGCTACGGGGCTTGGGTTCGCAAGAGGCGAAATTCCTTATCAGGAGACTTCCGTCTTCCAGGCAGACCCTGCGTTAGTACAGCTTGCTGAGAAGGCATGCAATGAGTTAGGTCAAAAGTACTTGATAGGCAAAGTGTTATCTGGTGATCAATTCATTTCTAATGCGGAGATGGTAGCTGAATTAAGAGAGCAAATGGATGGAGCTTGTGTGGAAATGGAAGGGGCGGCGGTTGCCCAAGTCTGTCATATGAACGCCACGCCCTTTGTCATCATTCGCTCGATGTCAGATAAGTCTGATGGATCAGCTGAGGTGAATTTCAGAGAATTTACAGTACAATCTTCACAACGCTCGCATTCTATATTAGAATTTATGCTGCAGCATATTTAATGCTCAATACATGAAACGTTGTCTAAAACGTACTCTGTCAAAGGTCTCCTGAGAGGACATGGGCACCTCTTGTCCAATGCGAACCATTAGGCAGTTAGCGGGATGTGAGCAGATTTCCGGATCATCCGTAGCATACCAAACCATATTAACGGTCTTCATCAGGCGTTCCATCATTTGGCGATAGGCCCACACGTCCAGCCCACTGCCTTTTAAATCCCAGTGCCAATAATACTCTGTTGTAAAAACAATACAATTCTCTAATTGCTCCCGTTCAAAAGCAGTAGAAATCAGCAGCCGGCCTAGTCCGGCCCCTCTATAATCATTACTCACCTCTATCGCTCCAAGCTCAATAAGATCCTCCATCCCACCCTGTGACCATAACTCCATTTCATCTGGATAATGGAAGGTCACATAGCCCACTATGACATCATTCTCTACCGCAGTAATCACACGGCCTTCTGGCAAGCTGGCGATCTCTACGAGCGCCTCTTGCTGCTCTAATGGCCTGCGAAAAGCATCTAGATCCTGATGCATATGCAGGGCTTCAAGGTCCTCAGGAGATCGGGGTCCGCTCACAGTTATCGTTCTACCCATATAGGAGAGAGTATGGGAAATAGGGATTTTGCGATGCTCCATGACAGTGCTCCTTTCAGATCAAAAAAATGGTATGTAAACGCTTGCTATGGTATACTAATTCAGACATAAAAAATTCACATTCACTGCATTGACATCATTATTTAAAACATGAGTCTTACCCTTAAAGCTTAAATCAAACGAGTGAGGGAGGCAAGAGTGATGGGTCAAGTCCATAGCGAAATTTTGCCGGGTCGTGTGCAGAGCTCCAATATGTCTGATTATGCGGAGGCAGTAGCCAATTTTGAGTGGGAGGATGTTGAACGTAATTTCTCATGGTATGAAACCGGCAAGGTTAATATGGCCTATGAAGCCGTTGATCGCCATGTTGATGAAGGGCGGGGAGCGGCAACGGCCCTACTCTACAGTGACACTGTACGGGAAGAATCCTATACATTTACCGATCTGCAGGAACGGTCGAATCGGTTCGGAAATGTATTGCGTAAATATGGCATCGGTAAAGGAGATAGGGTATTTATTTTTATGCCTCGCCAACCGGAACTGTATTTCAGTCTGCTAGGTATTCTCAAAATCGGAGCCATAGCAGGACCCTTGTTCGAAGCCTTCATGGAAACAGCAGTTAAGGATCGTTTGGAGGATAGTGGAGCCGTTGCGCTGGTAACTACGCCTGAATTGCTGCATCGGGTCAAGCGAGAAGAGCTTCCGGAGCTTCGTCATATTTTTCTAGTAGGTGGAGCAACAGATATTGAGCAAGGAAACTTAGGGTTCGCAGAAGAGATGGCTAACGTTTCTGCTGATCTTAATTTAGAATGGCTTGATTTGGATGACGGCCTTATTATGCATTATACATCTGGTTCTACAGGAAAGCCCAAAGGCGTTTATCATGTGCATAGAGCAATGATTCAACATTATTATACAGGCAGAGTAGTGCTAGATCTACGTCAAGACGATATATACTGGTGTACGGCAGATCCTGGCTGGGTGACCGGAACTTCATACGGCATATTTGCCCCTTGGTTAAACGGGGTGACCAATGTAGTTAGAGGTGGCCGCTTTAGTCCTCAGGATTGGTATAAGACAATCGAACGGAATAAGGTATCTGTATGGTACAGCGCACCTACAGCTTTTCGTATGTTGATGGGTGCAGGGGAGCACTCCTTACAGGGGATTGATTTAAGCAGCTTGCGCCATGTTCTATCGGTTGGTGAACCGTTAAATCCGGAAGTGGTGCGGTGGGGAGATAAATTTTACAATCAGCGTATACATGATACTTGGTGGATGACTGAAACAGGGGCACAATTGATTTGTAATTATCCGGCAATGGATATCAAACCAGGCTCAATGGGCCGTCCGTTACCGGGGATTGAAGCAGCGATTCTGGATGATCGGGGAAATGTTCTTCCACCGTTCTCTATGGGGAATCTTGCGATAAAAACTCCGTGGCCGTCCATGATGAAAACGATCTGGAACAATCAGACGAAGTATGAGGAATATTTCCGGATTCCTGGCTGGTACATTTCTGGCGATTCCGCTTATATGGATGACGAAGGATATTTCTGGTTTCAGGGACGAATTGATGATGTTATCAACTCTTCTGGTGAGCGTATTGGGCCATTTGAAGTGGAGAGCAAATTAGTGGAACATCCGGCAGTGGCAGAAGCGGGTGTAATCGGCAAACCGGATCTTGTGCGGGGTGAGATTATTAAGGCTTTTATCTCGCTTAGAGAAGGTTATACTCCAACTGCTGCTCTGAAAGAGGAGATCGCCGCTTTTGTCAAAGCGGGCCTGTCTGCACATGCTGCGCCGCGAGAAATCGAGTTTAAGGATAAACTACCGAAGACACGATCAGGTAAAATCATGCGGCGTGTACTGAAGGCATGGGAGCTGCATCTTCCGACAGGAGATCTATCCACGATTGAGGATTAGAATGAATTGTAAAAAACACCGTTCCCGGATGAATCCATGGGAACGGTGTTTTGCTGTGTAAAGTTATTTATTAATCTTTGGGCTAACGTGTCCCTGCATTATTACCTGTTGTGGGATTATTACTGCCCCCAGTACTGTTACCTCCACCGGCTGGTGTTTCCGTCGGTAGCGGGAGAATGTTACCTGGATCCTCAATAATGTCTCCTGGTGTCGTCTCAGGCTCTGTAGGCGGCTCTGTGCCAGGTTGTTGATCAGGTGTAGGAGTTGCTTCTGGTGTTGGTGTAATCCCTCCAGCAACGCTGCCAGAAGCCGTCTCATTACCTGCAACATCCACGGCGGTTACATAGAAGGTTGCATTAGCACTTGCCGGTGTACCCGGCGTGAATACCTTGTTCTCATCTGCCATGAGTATAGATTGCTTTTGGAAAGAACCTCCATTTAATGAACGATATAAGCGGTATCCCACAACATCTGCCGAGCTGCTAGCGGAGAAGCTGATGACCGCTTTACCAGTGCTATAAGAGACGTTAACATTTCCAGGAGCAGCAGGGGAAGCCCCGTCGTCCACTCGTGGATCAACTTCTGTTGGGAAATCCGTCTTGGCATCGGCTGGCATATAATACTCCAGTGATTTATGATCCTTCATCTTAGGGAAGGCAGCAAGGAGTTCTTTGACGAGTTCCTGTATCGGCTTCTCACGTTTAACGACGATTTTTTCCTTTAGGAACTCCTCTGGAGTACCTTCCAACGGGATATAATTGACGCCTTTGTAAGTAATATACTTGGCTTTGGAAATCCCGTCGTCGCTCTCTTTTGGCACATATTTTGTATTAAATATATCCGTTGTGAATTTATCAGTCAGAGATGTTGGCAGTTTGCCGCTATATGCGGAAACTGTCTTTTTGATAATTCCTTCAGGCTGTGCAAATTTGTCTGTGACGAATAGTTCCGGCTGTTTATCAATGACAGCATTCAATACTTTTGCCCATAATGTTTGGGCTTGACGTTTTTGTGTATCTCCCGTAAGAGTGTTGATTTGCTCTTTGTAACCGACCCACATTCCCAATGTGACATCAGGAGTGTAGCCCATAAACCATACGTCCCCATAATTCTGGGTAGATCCAGTCTTACCGACAATCGGAATTTCTTTAGAGTGTTTGTATGCTCTTTTTACGGTGCTGGCTGTACCCTCTGTAATTACAGTTCGCAGCATATCTGTCATTAGGTAAGCTGTCTGCTTAGAGAATACTTGCTCAGGATTAACCTTGTGCTGATAGATAATTTTGCCCTCTGAATTGACGATTTTCTCAATCATGTAGGCATCATTAAAGGCTCCCTGGTTGCCGATAGCGGAATAGGCATTGGTTAACTCTTCTACGGATACACCGTATTTGAGACCGCCTATAACCCCAGTCTGCGCGCTGTAATCATCATCTGTGAGGGTGGTGATCCCCAGCTTTTTAGTAAAGGCCCAAGATTTCTCTATTCCGACCTTTTCATTAAACAGCTTAAGCGCAGGCAAGTTGAGCGATTTATTAAGTGCGTAACGGGCAGTGACCAGACCTTGATAGCGGTTATTGGCATTCTTGGGAATATGGAATCCTTTTCCGCCGTCTTTTAGAATAATTGGCGCGTCATCCACAATCCCGGCAGGCTGAATCAGCCCTGCATCTAAGGCTGGTAAATAAGCTGAAATTGGCTTCATAGTCGATCCGGGCTGACGGATCATTTGGGTAGCATAATTCATCTGCTCAATATTGAAGTCGCGGCCCTCAATCATGCCGAGAATGGCTCCCGTTTTGTTATCAATTAACATGCCAGCCGTCTGTTCCATACCTTTGGTTTTGCTGTCTTTAGTAAAATTATTGCTGTCTTCTGAGACACTATGCATTGCATTGTAAACTTTTTTATCAATAGTTGTGTAGACTCGATAACCGCCGGTCATGAGCTGCTGTCTTGCTTCTTCAAGTAACACGGCATTGTCAGTAGTGCTATTGGCATCCGTTGTGCCATTTTTCTCTTCATTCAATGATAGAAGGATCTCGGATGCTTTACGCTCAGTCTCCATCATCAGGTATGGATATGTAGCATAGGCTTTTTTGGTATGTGGCGCCAGAGAACTCTTGATATCAAATTTAAGGGCTTCATCATATTGAGAGGTAGTGATCTTATTCTCCTCAAGCATACGACGAAGTACAAGATGTTGACGGTCCATAGCTCTGTTGAAAGCTTTTTCGTTGAATTCACCTATGCCATTAAATGCAGAATAAGCAGAAGGGAGCTGCGGAAGACCAGCCAAATACGCTGCTTGAGCGACATTCAATTTGTCCAGATCGTCTAGACCGAATATCCCCTTGGCTGCTGCTTTAATCCCGAAAACATTGTAGCCATTCGAACCATTGCCGAAAGGAACCTTATTTAGATAAGCCGTTAATATTTCTTGCTTGGTCAAGAAGCGTTCCAATCTAAGAGAAAGTAGAATTTCTTTTACTTTACGATCTTCTGTCCGATCCAGATTCAGGAATACACGTCTTGCGAGCTGCTGGGTGAGTGTACTGCCTCCGGTCTGAACGGATTCGTTGAGAAGCTTTTGTTTGACGGCACGCAGGGTGCCTTTGAAATCCACGCCATTATGCTCATTAAAATTATTGTCCTCTATTGCGAGAACTGCATCGATAATAAGCTGGGGGATATCGTTGAATTCAATGAGCCTTCGGTCTTCTTCTGTCCGAAGCTGGCCGATCGGTGCGCCGTCTCGGAAATAAGCGAATCCGGTGATCGCATTTTGACTGACCTGCTGCTGAATCATTTCTTCGGAGCGAACAGGTTCATCCTTCACAATGGAAGCGACATAGCCTGCTACAGCACCACCGGCAAATAGAACGCCTATTATTCCAAGAATAAACATCCACTTAACTACAGAACCGAACCTGCTTAGGGCGGATCTGCGGGGTGAAGGCTTCTTAGCGTTTTTTTTCTTGTTCTCTTGAGCCATCGACGATAATTCCTCCTTTTAACGGAATTATTATAGCATAAATTGGCGTTTTTGAATGCGCTTCTACCTGATTCTCATGGTCTTAAGATTCGACTTTTGTGCAAAAATTATAAATAAAGTAATTTAGGGTATGATTTGCGAAAGCGTAATAGGCAACAAACGGCTTGGAATTTAGAATATAGACATAACAAAAAGCCCCCGGATTAATCCGGAGGCTTCGGTCATACCCGCTAAAAGCGAGATATTAACGGTTGTAGAACTCGACGATTTGTTTCTCATCGATATCCTGGGAAAGCTCGGAACGTTCTGGCAAACGGATATATTTACCTTCGAAAGATCCTTCAGCATATTCCAGGTAAGCTGGAAGGTGGTTACGGTTAGCAAGAGCTTCTTTGATGGAAGCCATGCCTTGGCTCTTCTCGCGAAGACCGATAACGTCGCCCAAGCTTACACGGTAAGAAGCGATGTCGACTTTTTTGCCGTTTACAGTTACGTGTCCGTGGGATACCAACTGACGTGCTCCAGCACGGGAGTTAGCAAATCCAAGACGGTAAACTAGGTTGTCCAAGCGGCTTTCAAGCAAGAACATGAAGTTTTCGCCCGCAAGACCTGGAAGTTTTTGTGCTTTAGCGAAGAGAGTACGGAATTGTTTCTCTCCCAAGCCGTACATGTGACGCAGTTTTTGTTTTTCCAAAAGCTGCATTCCGTAGTTACTTACTTTTCTGCGTTGGTTAGCGCCGTGTTGTCCTGGTGGGAAAGGGCGTTTCAGGTCTTTGCCTGTACCGCTAAGGGAAATGCCCAGACGGCGGCTGAGTTTGAATTTAGGTCCGGTGTAACGTGCCATGTTATAGTAGACTCCTTTATATTTGAAATTTCAGGTTAGGGCTCTATTTGCGCCGCATTTCGTATCCGTGATTAGCATTATTGGCTTCCACACTACCAGGGAAGTTCAGCCGCTGCCCTGGCAGTAACGAAATGCGTGAGGGTGACACAACGTTACGCCCAAGTAAGACTTGTTACAGTCTTGTTCAACAATAAATATTATATGAAAGTAGTATATAAAGTCAAGCGCATATTAAAAGAGTTTTTGTCATTCTTTGTCGTTAGTTCTTTGGTCCTAAAAAAAATCCCGGAAATAAGGAAAATATAATGCAATACACAAAGAAAGGGAGTAAAATATAGTTAATTAGATGTTAATTGGGAAGGTTTTTTTTCTTAATTGAGAAGCAAAGGGGATCTTCGTTATGTCAGAACAGAAAGCATACGCTTATAAAGACAGTCGTATGCTGATACAGGACAAATTGCACGCTAGTAGAGATTCCGAAGATCCAACCGCCTGGCTTAGGGAAACGGAAATAGTGTCCCATGACTTCCCATATTTGGCCAATCTGATTGCAGACAGCTTCGAGGAATGGATCGATGGGCTAGAGGCTCTACCGTTCGCTAAATCATGGGATTGGTGTGTACTGAATTTTGAAGGCAGATATTTTGCTAATATTGCCGATCAGCAAGAACGATGGAGGCACCAATGGGAGCAGGCGGCGGCAGCTAGTTTACTTTCCGGCACAACCTCATCTGTTCAACTGACGGTGCAAGGTCAGGATATGAGCTTTTTTACTATACCGCTCATCACTCGCGTTGACAAAGAAATTTTTGCTTTCCTGGGCTGTGCTATGCCGACACAACAATATTTAATGGGTGGACGAGATACTGCTGAGGCTATATCGTTGCAGTACCGGACCATTTTCTATCATAAGTTTGAACATATTTTTGTAACTGATCTTGCGAGTGTTCATCTACATGCTGAACGTGAGAGCAATCGCCGCTCCTTGTTATTTCAGATCGTTCAGCGGATGCATGACAATATTGATGTGAACGCCGTGCTTACGGAGGTTATAGATAGCATTTCTGCAATGTACCCTGGTGCCAGGCTTGAGCTGTTTATGTCGCAAGATCACCGCAGCACTCATCCGCAGGTCAAACCTTTACCGTTTCAGATGTCCAGTGATGATGTCTGCGCTAGAGCATTTAAAGACGGCCGTGTTGCTCTGAACACCAATACTGAAGATCAACACATTGTAGAAATTGGTCTTCCGCTAGGTGGCAAGCAGGGGGTTTATGGGGTATTCCACATGGTGATGGATAACTCAATCTTTATGGATGTAGATTTACGGTTTCTCTCGATGGTGGCAGATACCGCAGGTACTGCTTTTGAGAATGCCAAGCTGTATGAACGCTCCAATCAGCTCATTCGTGAGCTGCGTATGAGTAACGAACTTACACAGCGTCTGAATCAAAGCTTGCGCTTAGGAGATATTTTCCAATTTGCGTTTGAAGAGCTGCTTGAGATGTTTGGTGCAGACTACTGCTGTATTTTACATATGAACGAAGAAAAGGGCGGGCTAGAGGTTATAGCTTGCAATCATTCCTCCTTGCAAAATGAGATTTTAGAAGTAGGACAAGGTTTAGGCGGGAAGGTCTATACTACTGGGGAATCATTAATCATGTCTAACTACATAGATAATCCTAATACTACTTCTCGTTTAATGAATGCTACCGGGTCGCAGTCGCTGATTGCCACACCTTTAAGTGTAGGTGGTGAAGTGCGTGGTGCCATCATGTTGGCGCATCGCGATGCCCATTATTTCTCTTATGACAATTACAGATTGCTTCAGGCGATGGCGGGGCATATTGGACTTGCTGTAGGGAACGCAAGGCTGCATGCCGAAGTTAGACGTCTAGCGAACAGAGATAGCCTAACTGGACTTTATGCTCGTCATTATCTGGACGAAGAAATAAAGGAACGGCAGTCTACAGATTTTTGCGGTTGCTTAATCGTTGTGGATATCGATCAGTTCAAGATGGTGAATGATACCTATGGTCATCAAAAGGGTGACAAGATTTTAAAAGAGGTCAGTGAAATTGTGAAGTCCTCCATCCGTCAAGGTGATATTGCTGCGAGGTGGGGCGGAGAAGAACTGTCGGTCTATTTACCATTAATGGGAGTAGAACAGGCAGTAAATGTGGCTGAGCGTATTCGCAAGCGGGTGATGAACGAAACCGAACCTAATGTAACAGTGTCCTGCGGTATAGCAGAATGGAGCTGGATGGACGAACGTGTAAGCGTGGAATCCCTGTTCTATCGAGCGGATATGGCACTGTATAAAGCTAAGAACAATGGGCGTAACCAGGTGATCGTTGACACTAAAGAGAATGGCAGTGGTGTGAAGGGATTGCCTCATAAGTAAAAAAAGATAGCAGAGCAGCGGTTCTCCCCTTATTGGAGAGTCGCTGCTTTTTGTTTTGGCAGATGGCTGGCTGCTTCGACTGTGTATCTATCATCCTGCTGCGATGCATCGGACTCAGATGACGTTATTTGCGTGATTTTAGCTTTTTAAGCATGTTTTCGGACTCCGGAGACGCTATTCCTTAATAAGAGGGGCATATCGGACGCATTTCGGATCAATAGCTGCAATGGAGTCCGTTGGCATACGAAATATCGCAAAATACTGTAATTAAGGTCAGCTGTGTCCGAAAGCGACAACGGTGCGGCGACTGGCAGCGGTAACTTCGTGAGTCTGAAGGTGGTATATACTGACATTCGAAAGCAAGCGACGAACGCGCATAAGTTAGAGCAATGTATGGAAAACGATAGCAGCAACGTATTTGCATCTGTATAAGGCGCGCAGGAAGGGAGAACCCTATAGTGGGCTGTAAAGTAAAATACTCCAAGAAAGGCCTGATGACCGTGAGAAAGTCATTGTTACTAAAGGGGTTAGTTCTTATGATTTTTACCTTGTCCTGCGTGTTCAACAGCGGTTGCAGCGTTATTAGAGACAAACCAGCCAAGAAAGATCTAAGTTTGGTGTTAGCGGGTATAACGGGCAGCGATGGGGTTACTTTTAAAGGGTCAACCATGCTTACAAAAGGTGGAAAGACCGTTCCGGAATCCATGATATTTTACGAAGGCACAGTACAGGACCATAAGAAGGTCAATCTGTATACACTGCTTCCTGATAAATCCTCATCCACAAAAAAAGCAGCTAATAGCGCTAAAGATTTAAAAAGCGGCATCACTTCTATGAAAGCTTTCCATAGTCAGCTAGAGAAAAAAGAGGGGGAATGGGTAGCGTTGACCACTGAAGGTTCATCTGAGGACGGAAATCCGCTTGCTTTGCTTAATCCGTTAAAACAGCTGGAGGAGCTGCAATCCATGGAGGCTAATGTGACTGAAGATGCGGGTGCAGGCAGAGGGACAAATGTGCTGCGGATCGAGCTGACGCCTGCTGAGGCCAGAAAGCAGCTGACTGCTGAATTAGAAAAAGAGATGCAAGACCTTCGACCTGAAACACCTGATTCGGCTGGAAAAATAACAAAGAACGATCAGGCGGTTACGCAAGCTTTAGTGGAGCTGTGGGAGAAGAAAAATAATGAATTACAGCAAAAGCTGAAACAAGCTAATGTTGAGACTGTCTACCATTTAACCGTTGATACAAAACATAATCTGCCGAGAAAGCTCACCTTAAATCGTAAGGTTACCTACTCGGAAGCGGGGAATAAATCTGATAATGAAACTTATGTATCACAGGTGAATTTTTCAGGCTTTCGTTGATTTTCACATTAGCCTACAGGTCTTGCGCTCCATACAGGGCGTGCTACAATAGAAAAGCTTGCTTATTTTTTAGACAGAGGAAGGAAGAATACACAATGAAAGATCCCAGAATTCAAAAGCTGGCGGCTAACCTAGTCGGTTATTCCGTAAATGTCCAGCCAGGCGAGAACGTGCTCGTCGAAATGATTGGCAATGAAAGAGATTTAATTAAAGCAGTTGTAGAGGAAATCGGCAAAGCCGGCGGTCATGCTTTTGTACAATTAACAGATCGTACAGTCCTGCGCAGCATGCTTAAATACGCAACTCGTGAGAGTCTTCAGACATGGGCTGAAATTGACTTGAACCGGATGAAGCAAATGGATTGTTATATCGGGATTCGTGCAGGTGAGAATGTGAATGACCTGTCTGATGTTCCTGAAGAAAATATGAAATTGTATAACTCGTTGTACTCCCATCCAGTGCACAGTGAACAACGTGTGAAGCACACGAAGTGGGTAGTGCTGCGTTATCCGAATGCGAGCATGGCTCAGCTTGCGAATATTAGCACTGAAGCGTTTGAAGACTTTTATTTCGAAGTGTGTAATTTGGATTACGCCAAGATGGACAAGGCTCAGGATGCTTTAGCTGATCTCATGCGCAGAACGGATAAGGTACATATTTTGAGTGCTGGAACAGATCTTAAGTTCTCGATTAAAGGAATCGGTGCAGAGAAATGCTCCGGGCAAAAAAATATTCCGGATGGCGAGGTTTACAGCGCCCCAGTTCGCAATTCTGTAAATGGAACGATCAGCTATAATGCACCGTCAGTATATAATGGAGTGACCTTTGAAAATATCAAATTCAAATTCGAGAACGGAAAAATTGTTGAAGCCACCAGCAATGACTCCGCCCGTTTGAACGAGATTTTGAATTCAGATGACGGCGCACGTCATATTGGCGAATTCGCTATCGGGTTTAACCCTTACATTCTTCACCCGATGAATGATATTCTTTTTGACGAAAAAATCGCAGGCAGCCTGCACTTTACGCCAGGACAAGCATATGATGTTACAGATAACGGTAACCGCTCCTCCATTCACTGGGATCTTGTGTTGATCCAACGTCCAGATTATGGCGGCGGAGAAATTTATTTTGACGATGTATTGATCCGTAAGGATGGAATTTTTGTGTTGCCGGAACTCGAAGGTCTGAATCCTGAAAACTTGAAATAAAATGTAATAACAAGAAAACTCCTTGCACAAGTAAGCGGATTCAATGTATCATAAGAAATGATAACAAAAGACTAAAGTTTTATAATCAAGTTGCGGAGGGATTTCTATGTCCAGTAACAATGCGGCAATTGTCGATATTGCCCAAACGGCAGGCCAGTTCAACTCTTCAATCGTTCTTCAAGCGGACAACAAGTACATTGATGTTAAAAGTATCCTTGGTTTGTTCACTACTTTGGTATCCAGCCAAAGCTATGAGCTTCATGTTCATGGGGCAGATGCTGAAGAAGCTAAGAAGGCAATGACTGAAGTGTTTGCAAAACACGGTTTGAAATTCACAGTTGTTGCTGAGTAATAGTCGTGCTAAAAACGTCCTACCGGTTTTCGGTGGGGCGTTTTTTCTAGAAGTAGATATGAAACTTGATAGGATAACGCAGCAGGTTCTTTTAAATATATGGTTAGTATAAACTGAATTGTTGTATTGATACCGGATTTCGTCTAATATTAAGTAAAATAGTAAAAGCAGCTTAACTTTTGGACATGGGGGGGATAGAGGCATGACTTCATCGGAATTACAGGAACAGTATAATCTTAAAGCAATCAATCTTCTACAAGAAGATGCCGATAAAATTCAGCAACTTATAGAAGTGCAGATGGAGAATCTGGCAACACGCTACTGCCCTCTCTATGAGGAAGTGCTGGATACCCAGATGTACGGTTTCTCCAGAGAAGTGGATTTTGCGGTTAGAGCAGGTTTGGTCCCAGAAATTACTGGTAAAATGGTACTAAGTAAGTTGGAGCGTAACTTAGCAGTACTCTACGAGGCTTTGAACAACAAAGCGAAAGAAGAATAAATATCGGTTTCTTAAGTATTTATAGAAGCGCACATGAGGACGAATCGCTCATGTGCGCTTTTTGTTGTGTACAATGGTTAATAATAATTATACGAGATAGAAGGAGACTCCTAAAATCAGGTAAACAGTTAATAACAAGAGGCCCTCATACCAGTTAGTCGAGCCGTCCTGGGTAATTGATTTGGCAATAAAGACCGCTACACCGATGGCGACAATCTCAATGGTCGTAAAAACAATGTCCATTGTATCACCCATGAAATAACTGGCGAAGATTAGGACAGGTGCTACGAACAGGGCGATTTGGAGACTGCTTCCAACTGCAATTTCTACTGCTGCACCGATTTTGTTCTTCATGGCCAGCATAATGGCTGCACTGTGCTCTGCGGCATTACCGATGATGGCTACGAGGAACGCACCTACAAACAGCTCGCTGAATCCGAAACGTTCTGTTAAAGTCTCTAACGTACCTACCAGCCACTCACTCACGAAGGCTACCATTACGGTGGCAAGCACGAGATAAAGGATGGATTTGTTTCTGGACCATGCAGGGGCATGTTCATGGGCTAACTCTTCTTTACCCTCTTCTGTAACGTCCTCTAGATGTTTCTTATGCGTGATCATGGAGAAGATTAGCCAAGCAATGTACGAAGCGATGAGCAGCCCGGCAACGATTAAACTGAGCACATCTGTATCTTTCTCCGTAATAGAGTGGGTGGTAAAGAACATAGCGGGAACAAATAAGGCAATGACGGCAACGATCATCAAGGAGCCATTCATTCCGGCAAGGGTTACGTTAAAGTTCTGAACTTTGAACTTCATCCCGCCGGCGAAAATACTCAATCCTAGAACAAGCAACAGGTTGCCGATAATAGAACCGGTAAGACTGGCTTTGACCATGTCGAACAATCCTTCCTTGACCAGGAAGAAGGCAATGATTAGCTCAGCAGCATTGCCGAAGGTGGCGTTAAGGAAGCCGCCCAGTCGCTGTCCGGCATAATGAGCTACACTTTCAGTAGCCCGGCCGAGAAATCCAGCCACAAACACCACAGCGATTGCTGAGAGAATGAACTGCAGGGTATGATCCCAATCGGCATAATGGCCGATTGCACTAAGGATAAAGGTGATACCCATCAGTGATGGTGAAATCCATTTTTTCAATGTAAAGGACACTCCTATCTATGTATTTAGATTGAATTCATAATCAATATACCCAAATTGTTCCTAGGTGTAAACGAGAAAGCGATAAAGTGATTTGCTTTTTAGCCTGTTTTGGAATTACAATAATTGATAATGAGTGTAGGGGGGATATGGCATGGCAGAACAACTTCAACTGGAAATGGGAAATATACGAATTTCAAATGACGTCGTCTCAAAAATTGCCGGTTTGGCTGCCTTGGAGACTCCGGGAATTGCAGCCATGTCTGGTGGCCTGTCAGAAGGCTGGGCGAAACGTCTAAGCGGTAAGAACGTTCAGAAGGGCGTTACCGTTGAAGTAGGACAGCTGGAAGCAGCAGTAGATCTACGAATTATCGTTCTCTATGAAACACCGATCCACGAAGTGTGCCGGATGCTTCAGCAGAACGTACGTGAAGCTGTGGAGAGCATGACTGGACTTCATATTGTTGAGGTAAATGTCAAAGTTGAAGGCGTAGCTTTCAAGAATGATGAAATCTCTTAAAAAACTTGTACACAAAAAAGCAGTCCAAGGTTAATTCCCTGGGCTGCTTTTTTATGTGTATATCCCCTAACCTCCGGCTTTATAAAGCTTACCGGGAACGAACCTGTCTAACCGTTGTTACAGATTTCGTTACTTCCTCTTTGGCAGGAAGGTTGGTTTCTCTTGAGATGCTTAGCATAATTCCCATGCACAGCATGCTGACAAGGAGTGAAGAGCCCCCGTAGCTGATAAACGGCAAGGTAACGCCGGTAAGAGGGATTGTATTGGTTACACCGCCGATATTGACAAAGGCCTGAATGGCTATGAGGCCCATAATCCCAATTCCGACGAGCGTACCAAAGGGATCCTTACACCTTAAAGCGATTAGAATACCCCGCCAGATAAAATACAGATATAACATCAAAAATATGGAGGTCCCTAGAAAGCCGAACTCTTCACCAATTACGGGGAAGATAAAGTCCGTATAAGGGTATTTTAGATAGTCCAGCTTTTGAATGCTTTTGCCGAAGCCGGAACCACTTACTCCACCTTGGCCAAGAGCGGTTAAGGATTGAATAATGTTATAACCATCACCCTCAGCAACCTGATAAGGATCTAAAAAGGCAACGATACGACCTTTTCTATAATCCTGAGTGTCAGTGGCTTTATCGGATGGAGATAAGGAATCAATCGCTGCTTTGGCGCCTATAACTAGTCCTACACCCAGCACTAGCAGTGCTATAGAGCCCAGAATATGCTTCATGCTGGCACCACCGGCATAAATAACAAGTCCGCTGGTAGCTACGAGAATGAGGCAAGAACCTAAATCCGGTTGCATCATTATAAGTCCGGCAACAATACCCACGATAACCATTACAGGGATATATCCTGTACGGAAATCTCTAAACCGTTCACCTTTTTTGGTGATGAGTGCTGAGATATACAGGATAATCGATATTTTGGCTAATTCGGTGGGTTGAATTCCAAGTTTCCCGATACTAAGCCAGCTCTTGGCACCATTAATTTTTTCAGAGAAGGCTACCACGAGCAGAAGAATAACGGTGATGATAAAAATAGGTACATACCACTTCTTAAACTTACTGTAGTGAATGTTCATAGCTATAAACATAACAACGGTTCCGAGTACGATCCAGATCACTTGGCGTTTAATGAAATATAGAGGGTCATTACCGAACTTCGAGCTTGCTAATGTTAAGCTTGAGCTAGCACTGAAGACCATGACTAGACCGAAACCCACAAGTAGTAGTGTTAAGATAAGTAGTTGGAAATCGGGTGTTCCTCTTTTGGGCAGGCTGACATTTTGTTTCGTCGTTCCCTTTCTGTTACTCAAGCCTCTAACAGCTGCTTTAATTCAAGAATCCGCTTAGCAGCAGTGTCCAATACTGGTTTTGGCACCGGAGATTCATATTCCAGGCCATGAGGGAAGGTTGCTTTTCCTAAGTATACGGCTTCAATTGCAAGTACGGCATCAGACTTCTCTAGCTTTCCCTCGACAGCGCGAGTGTTAATGCGTAGGAAGTATTCGCC
The DNA here is from genome assembly GCF_038002845.1 of Paenibacillus sp. FSL F4-0122. NCBI lineage: Bacteria > Bacillati > Bacillota > Bacilli > Caryophanales > Paenibacillaceae > Paenibacillus > Paenibacillus sp. FSL F4-0122. The sequence continues at coordinate 6,539,264 of NZ_JBBODI010000001.1, read as the reverse complement.
ACCATCCTGTGGGTCTTCAATTTTGCAGTCGTAAGTGGCACGATAGTATTCCCATTGCCAGCGGATGAAGCCAGCTTTTGTGGCACTCTCGTCCAGATAGAGAAGATCACTCTTCAATCCTACGAGGCCCGTGTTCTCAAAAATCATAGCACGCATATCCCCCTTATGAAGTATAATGATGAATTTCTGATCCGATTGCTGATGTTCTACCTCATGATAGTATGTTTCTAAAGGTTGTGCAAGAGTAGGCAGTGCCTAACAATACCCAGTTTTTTGCGTTTCTGCTACAATAAAAGAATTATAGTCGTTCGCGGCTGGAACAAAGTGAACAGGACTGCTATCGCTTGCTATGGATGCGGGTTTATCGAGAAGGGGATGGAGAACTTATGAAGAGCTTAGCGGTTGATTCGCTCATGCCGGAGATCGTGGAATGGAGACGCCATTTGCATCGTCATCCGGAGTTGTCTTTTCATGAAAAGGAAACGTCAGCATTTATAGCAGATAAGTTAGCCAAATTCGGAATTGAAGTCAGAAAAAGCGGGACAGGGTATGGTGTGCTTGGTATATTACGGGGGAAGCGGCCGGGGAAAACCGTTGTTCTTCGCGCGGATATGGACGCCCTACCTATTAAAGAGGAGAACAAGAAGGATTACGTTTCGCAAAATGAAGGGGTAATGCATGCCTGTGGACATGATGGCCACACTTCCATACTGCTCGGTGTAGCCTCTTACTACAGCAGTCGGCTTGAGGAGCTGGAAGGGGAGCTGCGTTTTCTTTTTCAGCCCGCAGAGGAAGTATGCCCAGGAGGGGCGCAGGGGATGATCGCCGAAGGCATGTTAGAAGGAGCGGATGCGGTGTATGGTCTGCATCTGTGGACTCCATTGCCTATGGGAACTGTAGGGAGTGCTCCGGGACCGTTGATGGCGTCTGCGGACGAGTTTTTTATAGATATCATTGGCAAAGGCGGACACGGCGGCATGCCGAACCGTACCATTGATAGCATCGTGGCGGGAGCGGCGCTGGTGACCCAGCTCCAGAGCATTGTAAGCCGCTCTGTGAACCCGCTGGAGCCTGCTGTACTCAGTGTAGGAACCATTCAAGGGGGATTCGCCCAGAATGTCATTGCCGAGCAATGCCGGATCACAGGGACAGTGCGGGCATTCGACGAGGAGACACGGCATTTGATACGCCAGCGAATCGAAGAAATGAGCGTTTCTATTGCCAGCGCTTACGGGGCAGAAGCTAAGATAGATTACGTAATGGGATATCCTCCCCTCGTAAATCACGATGGTGAAGTTCAGCGGTTTTTCGAGGTGGCCTCAGCGGCTTTAGGAGAATCTGTTGAGGTGATTCGGATGGAAAAGCTGATGCCAGCTGAGGATTTTGCCTATTATGTTAAGGAGATTCCAGGCTGCTTTATGTTTGTGGGTGCAGGAAATCCGGATAAAGAGGCTGACTATCCACATCACCATAGCAAATTTGATTTTGACGAAGATGCCATGCTGCACGGAATGAAGCTGCTCATTGCTATGGCGAATTCCTGTATGCGTGAGAACACAATCGTATAATTTCGTTTCATAGAGGAGAACCTATTCCCATAACATGGAGATCATGATTAGGAGGGTTCATTCTTGAAGACAGTGAAAGAGGTTATGACGAAGGAGCCTGCAACGGTTACGCTGCAAGATAATGTGTATGAAGTTGCCGTGAAAATGCGAGATTATGACACTGGATTTATACCTGTTGTTGATAATGAAGAACATAAGACACTGATCGGCGTAATTACTGACCGCGATCTCGTGATTAGAGGTTATGCGGCTAAACATCCTGGTTCAACCTCAGTGGAAACTGTAATGAGTAAAGAGATTCAGACCGTCTCGGAGAATACTTCAGTAGATGAGGCTGCAGAGTTAATGGCTGGCTGGCAAATCCGCAGGCTGGCGGTGACACGTGACCAGAAGCTGGTGGGCGTAGTGTCGATTGGAGATCTGGCTGTGCGCGACATTTTTGCGGATGAAGCTGGTGAAGCACTCCATGATATTTCGCAGCAGCATTTACATTAAATAGTCAGATAGGGAAGCTCATGACCGTTATGCGGGGATGGGCTTTTTCCTGTTATATGAAAATAAACAAAATTACATAGCGCAAGCTTAAATTACATGAACACTAGGGAGGAAAAGCTATGAATGGATCAGGAGCTTGCATCGTGCGCAGGGACCGGACAATTTTACTGGAATGTGCTCATCCGGATTTTGAGGTGGCAAGGAAAAAGCTAGGGACCTTCGCGGAGCTGATAAAAAGTCCTCCTGCTTACCATACCTACCGAATTACCCCGTTATCTCTTTGGAATGCGGCTGCGCTTAATTATACTGCTGAGGAGATTATCACTAACCTGCATCACCTTGCACGCTGGGGTGTTCCCACAGGACTGGAGGAGGAAATCGAAACTCTTTTGTCCAGATATGGAAAGCTGACTCTTCATGGCCAAGAGACTCGGAATGAGGTCGTTATGTTAAGAGCGGATGCTCCTGAGCTTTTGGATGAATTGAGTGATGAACAAGGTCTAAAAGCGTTGGGTCTACTGAGAATAAATCCTCTGGAATGCTCGTGTCCTGCGGAGAATAGAGGGCTTTTGAAACAAGAGCTGATGAGATTGGGTTATCCAGTTCTCGACTACGCCGGATATCATGAAGGACAAGCGCTTAGCTTGACCTGGAAGGAGAATCTCGATGCCTGCAAGGCTGATACGGCAAACGATTCATTTGGCTTACGTGAATACCAGCAGGAGGCCGTTCAGCTGTTTCAAGGGACAGAAGGACAAGGGGGAAGCGGTGTGGTGGTGCTGCCTTGTGGCGCAGGAAAGACAATTGTAGGAGTAGCAGTACTTGAAAGTCTCCAATGTGAAACCTTAATTTTAACTTCAAATACAACATCCGTAAGGCAATGGATGGATGAATTGCTGGAGCGAACAGATTTGGCCGGGGAAGCAGTGGGTGAATATTCCGGTGAAAAAAGAGAAGTGCGGCCAGTTACCATTGCCACCTATCAAATATTAACCCATCGTTCGTCCAAAGACGGTCCGTTTCTCCATATGAAGCTGTTTAACGAACGCAATTGGGGCTTGATTATATATGATGAGGTTCACCTGCTTCCAGCGCCTGTATTTCGGGCTACAGCAGACATTCAAGCTACACGTCGACTGGGGCTAACAGCCACTTTGGTTAGAGAAGACGGGAAGGAAGGGGATGTGTTCTCTTTAATCGGACCGAAACGCTACGATCTGCCTTGGAAGGAGCTGGAGCAGCAGGGCTGGATCGCTGAAGTGGAATGTGTAGAGATCATTGTGCCCATGAATCCGGAGCTTAAACAAGAATATATGTACGCGGCGGCAAAAGAAAAATTTCGTATGGCTTCATGCAATCCTGCCAAAGCTGAGATTGTAGCCAAGCTTCTAAAGGTCCATGCAGGCTCTTCGGTACTGGTTATTGGACAATATCTCGACCAGTTAAGTGAACTGGCTGACAGGATCGGGGCACCTTTAATTACCGGCAAAACGAAGCAGCGTGAAAGAGACGAGCTATATGCGGCTTTTAACGAGGGAGATATACAGGTACTGGTGGTGTCGAAAGTAGCGAATTTCGCGGTGAATTTACCTGACGCGTCGATTGCTATTGAAGTCTCGGGAGCTTATGGATCACGGCAGGAGGAAGCTCAGCGACTAGGTCGAATCCTCCGTCCAAAAGCGGGAGAGAATAAAGCCTATTTTTATACACTGGTATCTGAAGATAGCCGGGAACAGGATTTCGCTTTGCGCCGCCGGATGTTTTTGACTGAGCAGGGTTATGAATATGTCGTTAAAAAGATACCGAGTGGAGAGGAGCGAACCATTCATTGAACCAGCTATCAACAGAAGCATTAGAGGTCTTAAAGCGGTTATGTGCAGCTTATGCTGCCCAGCCGTTTGAAGAAGGGAAAGAAGAACGATTGCGCCCTGTGGCGCTTTGTCGTGCTGAGCAAAAGCTTGCAATGAACGAATTGCGCCGCGAGGGGCTGTTAACTGCAAGGCATAAAATTTTGGGCGAAAAGCTGTATCAGATTCCTGTTGATCAGCTGCCGGCAATTGAACAAGAATTTTTCCCGTATCAGCCGCAATACGTTGCCGGGCATTTAGTGAGTCTTACCATGGAGGCGGGGGCCGGACTGGCGATAGATCTGTTTCGGGCTTTGCTGTTCACCGCTTGGGAAGGATTGCCGCTGACAGCCAAGGGGATTATTCATAAAAAGCATCTAAACCGCTTAGCGGCGCAGCTCTCTTTTGGCGAGGAGCATTTGCAATGGCTCTCCGTGGGTTCTCTTTTAGAGGAACAGAAAACTCTTTCTGTCATTGCGACGGTGGATATCCTGCTGTGTCTTGGACTTATTCGCAGGCAGAGCGCCGGGTACACGCTTGATATGGAGCTATTGGATCGTTGGCTGCAGCTTCCTGAAGCGACGATGAGTGACATTCTCTATGGAATTGTAATTAATCGCTGCGGATGCGTGGGACCTGCCGATCAACATTTTCGTTATATAATCTCAAATGCAGATTTTATCCCCGGGAAATGGATAATGCTGCCCGCGCTATTAGACTGGATGATGGATGCTAATCTCACAGGTACCGTTGCCCGTAATGAGCTTGAACAATCAAGCTTGAACTGGTTACGTTGTTTAACAGGCTTTGGCTGGTGCGAGCTGGGAGAAACCGCTGAGGGTATGTTGTGTTTTTGCTGGACCGCTGCTAAGCCAATGTTATCTGCTGAGAGGGGATCATTCGCTGCTGTTGGGTCTGGAGATACACAGGAACAGTTTATTGTGCAGCCGGATTTCGAGGTGCTGGTTCCACCGGAGGTCCCCTATTCTGTACGATGGACACTGGCGGGCTTCGCTGAGCTCCAGCAAAGTGATACGATATGGAGCTTCCGGCTGACGAAAGAGAGGTTGGAACTTGCAGCTGAGCGTGGAATGTCACCGGATGACATCATCTCATGGATAAGTGAGCATGCACTAGGAGGACTTCCTTCGGTGGTTCAAATGTCTCTTGAGCAATGGGCAAAAAGCATTGGCCGTACCTCACTCTCCCAAGTAATTATTTTGACCTGTCAGACGGAAGCAGATGGAGCTGCTATCGCAGCTCACCCGCGTTTACAGGAGAACCTTGAACGTATCGGTCCTTTACATTTCATAGTGGACCCGCAATGTATGGAACAGATACGAAAAGAGCTGTACTCCGCGGGGTTAGCGCCTTCCAGAATCATTGGAGGACAGGTAGAGGAAACAAACCTAGGGTGGTGTTTGTTTCCTCATGAAACAGGAAACCCCGAAGCAATGTATGTTCTTCCAGAGCTGAATGTAGAACTAGGATTGCTGTCCAAAGGGAATCCTTTTCTTAACCTGCCGGTTATTGCTCCTGAACAGGAGGAAGAGATTCTCTTCGGTGGAGAAAATGTACCGCAGATCTGGAGCAAAGAATGGCGGCATTATCATAGCTCGACTGCACAAAAGGTGATGGAGCAAGGGTTAAGATGGGGAGTCAAGGTGCGTTTTGCACTAAAGGATCAGATGTTAGATTTTATCCCTTCACGCATAAGTGGGAATCCATGGAGAGTTTCCGGACAACTGCTCTTTCATGATGGTGAAACGGTTGAAGATATAGAGCTCACTCCGGAAGACTGGAAGGAAATGAAGTTAGTTATTCCCAATGGACGAAGAAATTCCTCTTCTGCTCAAGCGAGTGATTATGGTATGATAGAAAAGTCTACTGAATCGGTAGATCATTAACGAAGAAAAGAGCTGAGTTCATGAGCGTAGCTGAAATAAATACGGTCGATATGGCTGAAGTACTGACATACGCCTATGAATTAGGCGATATGATTAATCAATCCGCCGAGGTGTCGGATTACTTATACTGGAAAGGGCGGGTTGATACGAACCCCGAAATTCAGGCCATGGTCAAACGACTTCAGACTAAGAAGGAGCTGTTTGAAGAAACACAGCGTTTCGGACATTTCCACCCGAATTATCATTCAGCAAAGGATGAGGTTTCGGCAGTAGAAGCGGAACTGGAGCAGTTCGAAGAAGTTGTTCGTTTCAAGCTGGCAGAGAAGACCCTTGACGACATTCTGCATTCCATGTCGGAAGCGATTGCTTTTTCAGTATCAGATAGCATTAAAGTACCAAGTAATGATCCTTCCCCTAAAGGTGGATGCGGCAGCGGGGGAAAATGCTCCTGCGGATAAGCTTCCCTTAGGATTTAGAGAGAGAAAGGCGGTTTAGCTTATGTTTGCGGAACGGACAGGATACATCATTTGGGTAAGTGACGTTAAAGCGGCACGTAACCTTGAGAAATACGGAACATTACATTATGTTTCTCGGAAAATGCATTATGCAGTTATGTATGTAAATGCAGAACGGGCCGAGGAAGTTATGAAGAATGTCCGCAGACTCTCCTATGTACGAAAGATTGAAAGATCTTATCGTAACGAAATTAAGACAGAGTATACTAGTAATGGACCGGACAAGTCCCGTAATTACAGTATGTGATTCCAGGAGATAAACAGGCGCTTAAACAACGCCTGTTTTTTTTATGCTTATTTACAAAAAAAAGCCATTACTCTCAAGGGGAGAAACTTGTACAAGTTTCGGCAATGAGGTAAGATGACAACATTAAGTGCATACTAAGACCCTTATGGTGGAGTGTGATGATGATGCGCAACAAGGGGATGGATTGGCCCAGCACTTATGAGCCCTTCCACATCATGCTGAACGATTACAGGGTCGCCGACATCGTTATAACAAATCATGCGAAGAGCCGTTATATGGACCGCATCAGCAATGGTGCAAGCAATGCCGAAGAGGTCGCTGCATGGATGTGGCAGTGCCTAATGCAGAATCGGATCAAGCCCTTTTCAAGCAGTGATTATAACGCATATTTAATTGACGATGACTCTGTAGTAATCGCTGAGTTTACGGAATTGACAGGTGAGAGAGATCTCTCAGGCCAGCCATTATATTCTATGATCATCGTTTCGTTTCTTGGTAGAATCTCGGTGATGCCACAGCTGAGAGATTTAAAGACCTATTTTTCACTGCTGCGTAATTCTCACCGTACAAAGCTGTCGAAGAAGAAGCGAAGACGCAAATAGTCTATAAAGAAACGGGCAAGAGGCATGCGGCGAGTCTGCATGTCCTTTTTGAAAATATAAGAATTTATATACTGCACAATTATAATATTCTTAGATTTCTACGGGAAACGACTGTCGTCTTTAAAGGACGGCAACGACGTTTCTTCTTGTAATATAAGGAGTTGCGAAGCATGAACTTTCACCAGCTGCATATTTTTTATACGGTCTCCGAGCGGGGAAGCTTCTCGGCGGCGGCGCAGACTTTACATATGACTCAACCAGCTGTGACCATGCAGGTACAGGCGCTGGAGGATTATTTTGGCACCAAATTGTTTAATCGTTCCACCAAAAAAATCGTACTCTCTGAGGCAGGGCACACTCTAATGCCATACGCGCTACGCAGTATTCTGCTGATGCGAGAGACGGATCAAGCCATGTCAGCATTCACACATATGCTGGAAGGGAGATTGCAGCTTGGGGCGAGTCTTACGATAGGAGAATACGTGCTGCCACGGCTGTTAGGCCCTTTCGGAAAGCAATATCCTAACATTTCAATTATGATGAAAGTGATGAACACCTCGCAAATTATGGAGGAAATCCTCAAGCATCAACTGAATTTTGGTTTAATTGAAGCCCCGGTCACACATCCGGACATGGAGATCGAGCCCGTGATGGGGGATGAGCTGAAGTTGATCGTGCCATATGATCATCCACTTGCGGAGCAGCAAGAGGTTACCTTGGAGCAAGTGCTTCAGCATCCTTTTGTATTGCGTGAGCAGGGCTCAGGAACACGGCGTGTGATGGAAGAGCAGCTGTTCTCCAAGGGACTTGATCCGGGAACAATGAAGATCGTGATGGAGCTTGGAAGTACGGGAGCTGTGAAATCAGCGGTGGAAGCAGGTCTTGGCATAACGATCATATCGACCTCTTCGGTTAAGCATGAAGTTGCGCTTGGACTGTTGAAAATTGTGAATATCTCCGATGCCTCTTTTAAAAGACAATTCTACGCCATTCATTTAAAATCAACATTGCTGCCAATTTCTGCAGTAACCTTCCTGACTTATTTGCGTGAGCATTCGAATGAAATCTGATAGTTAAAGCGGGGGATATCACAATGTCAATTGTTCTACGTGGAGAAAAGCTAGTATTGCGCGATATTACAGAGGCTGATTTTCAGAAGCTTTATTATCACTATCATGAAGCTGAAGACCGTGAACACTTGAAATGGGATGGTCCTTATAAATCTTTGGCACATCAAAGATTCGAAAAGTTTACCGAGGACTACATAGGTCATTTGGCGTTAGTTGAGACGGAAACCCCGCGTAACCTGTTGATCATAGAAATAGACGGCAAGGTAAAGGGGAAAGTAGGACGCTACTGGATATCGCAAGAAACCAACTGGATGGAGATTGGTATAGTAATCTTTGATTCTAGTTATTGGTCAGGTGGTTACGGTACGGAAGCGTTTAAGATGTGGATAGATTATTTATTTAATTCTCTTGATACAGTCCGTCTTGGAATAGGCACCTGGTCAGGGAATAAAAGAATGATCGGGTTGGCAGCGAAATGTGGCATGGTGGAGGAAGCTCGCGTCCGTAAAGCACGAATCGTGCGAGGAGAATACTACGATGCCATAAAAATGGGGATTCTGCGGGAAGAGTGGGAGAATGCAGGCAACCTACCTGCGAAGGATGTATGCGACCTCCATACCCATACTCAAGCATCTGACGGCATGCAGCCACCAGCGGAGAATGTACGACTTGCTAAGGAGAAGGGGCTAAGCGCTGTTGCCATTACGGATCATGATACAGTGGCTGGCGTGAAGGAAGCCTGTGAAGCAGGGGATAAGTACGGAATAACCGTTGTGCCTGGTGTAGAGATCAGTACGCGTGCTGGTGGCAAAGACATTCATGTGCTGGGCTATTATGTTGATCCTGAGAATGAACAATTTCTCTCACGTTTGGAAGGGCTAAGAGATACCCGGGCACTTAGAAATGAAGCGATAATTACCAAGCTGCAAGACCTTGGGATTGCGATTACCTTGGAACAGGTTATAGCGGGGATCGGGCGGGAATTGAAGCCTGATGAAAGCATCGGCCGGCCACATATTGCCGACGAGCTGGTTCGGATTGGGGCAGCTACCGATATGAGAGATGCCTTCAACAAGTATTTGGCCGAGGGTGCAGCGGCCTATGTGTCACCTCCTAGAATCACACCGGAGGAAGCTTGCGAGTGGATCATTGAGGCAGGAGGTTCTCCAGTATTAGCCCATCCGGGTTTGTACGGGGATGACCTTCTGGTGCGAGATATTCTGGAGCAAGGCGCTTTTAAAGGGATTGAGGTCTATCACTCTGATCATGGACCTGCGGAAGAAGAACGTTACCAAGTTATGGCTGAGGATTATAATCTGTTAATAACCGGAGGTTCTGACTTTCATGGTGCCCGTCAAGGCGTGATTTTTCACGGGGATATCGGCAGTGTTACGGTTTCTACAGAAGTACTGAAGTTTTTAAACAAAAAGGCATGAAATTAGTGCGGAGCGAATTATAAAAAACCTCCAGCTTTAGATGTTCAACATCTGCAGATGGAGGTTTCTTTATATCTAGTATTTAGCTTCTCAAAGTATTTGGAAGACTCTTAATTCTTTCCTCATTGGGTGTGACGAACAGTGTCTTTTGATGATCATAGATTACAAATCCCGGCTTGGAACCGCTTGGTTTACGTACATAGCGGATCAATGTACAGTCCACAGGCACACTGCTGGACTGTTTGGCTTGGCTGAAATAAGCGGCAAGCTGAGCGGCTTCTTCCAGCGTTGCATCTCCAAATTGCTCACTTCGGATGACCACGTGTGATCCGGGGATGTCCTTGGTATGCAGCCAAGTATCATTCGGAGAAGCCAGTCGATTGGTGACGTATTCGTTCTGCAAATTATTTTTGCCGACATAAATATCGATTCCTTCTGAAGAGGTGAAGACCTGTAATGTGGGTCTGGTGGCCTTTTTCTTCTTTTTGCCCTTTTTGCTCCGGTCTCGCAGATAACCTTGGCTTACAAGCTCGTCGCGGATCTCCTCAATATCGTTGAGGGAAGCGTGGGCAAGTTGCTGCAGCAGACTCTCCATATACAGAATTTCCTCATGCGTCTTCAAAAGCTGTTCATTAATGACAAGCAGGCTGTTTTTATATTTGTTGTATTTTTTGAAATAACGTTGTGCATTGTCCGAAGGATTTAATAACGGATCGAGCGGAACCACCATTTCCGCCTGATTTTCATCATAATAATTGACCAAGGAGGCTTCTTTATCCCCTTTGGATACCGCGTGTAATGAAGCGAAAAGCAACTCACCCCAAATGCGGTAACGATCAGCATCCTGAGCTTCGTCGAGATCCTTCTGCAAATTAGCGAGTTTCTTAACGTTTTTGCTCCGTTCATTGCTGAGGAAGCGGATCAAATCACTCACCCGTTGCTTTACAGTATCGCGCTCGGCTTTATCCCCGTAATAATCCTCCATACATTCACTGATGGAGTTGTAATGTTTCGCACTCTCACCCAGAAGTGTTAAGGGGATCGCAGAAAAAATCATCTTACCTTTTGCGTTTGCACCTGCAACAGGAGAAAATTCGTTATCGCGTACGGATCCCATTACGGAATGGAAGGCAACCCATAATTGTGTCGGAAATGCTGCTTCGGATTCTGTAACGCCTTTATCCAGGGTGTTTCTCAGACGAAGAGCAATTTCACCAGCAATCAGTGGGCTCATTCCGCTGAAAGCATGTACCATCCAGCCCACGGGGTCAGCTGAGGGAGAAGGACCGCCAGAGCCGTCAGGTTTTTGCTCTACTGCTTCTTTTGTGATCAGATTAGCAAGCTCACCCTCAATGATTTCTTCTGGCTCAGCCTCCTCATCATCCTCTATCAGTGCAGCTTCTTCAGCAGCCGAGATTAAATTGAGAAATTGCTCCTGACCAATCTCCAAAGGGTTCAGCTTATGTTGCTGTGGCGGTTCTGTGTATGCGATACCGGGCATCACAATCCGATAGCTGCTGATCGATGGAGTTACATGATGAATGCCGTCTATGATCGTTCCAGAGCTGAGATCAGTAAGAATGATGTTACTGTGTCGACCCATGAGTTCTATGATGATCTTTTTGGCAAAGACGTCACCAAGCTCATCTCTAGTCTTGACGTTTATGTGAATAATTCGTTCCATACCTACCTGCGTAATACTTTCAATGGTCCCTCCCTCACAATGCTTCCGCATAAGCATGCAGAACATGGGTGCTTCCGAAGGATTAATGCTGTTTCTTTCGGTAAAATGCACCCGAGGATACGTTGGATTAGCAGAGAGCAGCAGCTTGCCGCCGCCACCTGCGCCGCGCAGGTTAAAAATTAAATCGTGATTGTTCGGTTGATATATTTTTCCTATACGTGCACCTATGAATGATTGCAATTCGTGCACGATAGCTCGGGTAACAATGCCGTCTAATGCCATGATAAAGCTCTCCTGTCGCCGTGAAATGAATTTCTTAAATATAAGAAAGTAAAAGTTTCACACAATACTTATATCTTATATTTCTCGCTCAAACGCTTACCTGTCCTTATAAGGACGCCGAAGACGTCTATGCTCACCTCTCTATGATGCCATACTTTAGGACATTCGCGCAAAAGGGGAATTGGATAGGGGTGATATTATTGGACGACCTTGAATACATTTGTCATGAACAGGTGGAAAAGCTGTGCGCCGCCGGAAGTAAAGAAACGACCGGGAGGGAAAGAAAAGTCATGGAACAAAACAGTTGGCACCGTCTCGGTGCAGAAGAGCTGCAGAAAATGTTCAATGTCCAGCCAAGGACGGGCCTCAGTGATGAGGAAGCCGCGGAGAGACGAAAGGAGAACGGGTACAACGAGCTGTCGGAAGGAAAGACAGTATCTCCGTTTACCCTGCTGTTGAACCAGTTCAAGGATTTCATGGTGCTTGTGCTCATGGGTGCAACGCTTGTATCCGGGTTGCTAGGCGAATACTTGGATGCCATCACGATCATCGCGATTATCCTACTGAATGGAGCGCTTGGATTTGTTCAGGAGTTTCGCGCCGAACGTTCGCTAAGAGCTTTAAAGCAACTCTCCGCACCTTCTGCCAAAGTGCTACGTGGAGGGAATAGCGAGATTATCCCAGCCAAGATGTTGGTGCCAGGTGATATTGTCTTGCTGGAGAGTGGAGATCGGATTCCTGCCGATGTACGTTGGTTGGAATGCAGTGCTCTATATGTGGAAGAATCCGCACTTACTGGGGAATCATTGCCTGTCTCGAAGCATTCGGAAGCGATCCGTGCAGAAGAGATTCCGCTTGGTGATCAGAAGAATTTAGGCTTCATGGGCACTATGGTGACCAGAGGAACAGGGCGAGCTGTTGTAATCCGTACCGGTATGAACACGGAAATGGGTAAGATAGCGGATCTAATCCAAAATACGGATTCTCAGGAAACACCTTTACAGCATCGGCTTGAGCAGCTAGGAAAGATTCTGATCTACGTATCTCTGGGATTGACAATTGTAGTTGTGGTAGCAGGTATTCTGCATGGACAGCCTGCCACCTCCATGTTCTTAGCTGGTGTGAGCTTGGCAGTTGCCGCGATTCCGGAAGGTCTCCCCGCTATTGTAACTATTGCGCTTGCGCTAGGCGTGCAGCGGATGATCAAACGCAAGGCTATCGTTCGTAAATTGCCGTCAGTGGAAACGTTGGGCTGTGCCTCGGTAATCTGTTCAGACAAGACAGGAACATTAACGCAAAATAAAATGACGGTGACCCGATTATGGACGGGTGGACGTGGTCTTGAGGTAACAGGTGAAGGGTATGCTCCAAATGGACAGGTTCTGGAGAAAGGCAAAGCAGTGGATCTAAAACATGATCAAAGCTTACGGCGGATGTTGCAGGTTGGCGCATTATGCAGCAACGCGGAAATTATTGAGACCTTCCAGTCTGAAGTGCGAGGCAAACGAAAAGGGAAGGATAAGGATGCTGTTCTTGAAAAGTCTGCAGACAACACTTCCGTTTGGGAACTGAAGGGCGACCCGACAGAAGGAGCGCTCGTGGCACTGTCAGGAAAGATGGGACTGACCGCTCAGACGCTTGCCGTAACCTACACTCGTGAACAGGAATTTCCGTTTGATTCTGAGCGGAAGCTGATGTCTGTGATCGTAGGCCATCCGGGAGGACGGATGGTATGTACCAAAGGTGCGCCCGATGTATTGCTGAATCGCTGCGCATATATGCTTTGGGAGGGCGGTGTTGTGCCTTGTACGCCAACTTTGCGGCAGAAGGTGCTTGATGCCAATGAGCAAATGGCTTTAGGAGCCCTTCGTGTGCTAGGTATGGCTTACCGGGATATGCGTCCAAATGAACATGTGAATAGTGAAAAGGATGCGGAGAATCAATTAGTCTTTATTGGCTTGGCAGGAATGATCGATCCGCCACGTCGTGAAGTCCGCGATGCCATCAGTGTCACACGCCGGGCAGGGATTAAGACGGTTATGATTACTGGTGATCATGGAACAACTGCCGAGGCAATTGCTCACCAGCTGGGAATTCTGCAGCGTGGTGGAACGGTGCTGACAGGCGCTCAGTTAACCCGGATGGATGATGATGAGCTGGATAAGATATCGGACAATGTGTTTGTATTCGCCCGCGTATCTCCAGAACATAAGCTTCGGATCGTTAAATCTCTACAACGTCACGGTCACGTAGTGGCTATGACCGGAGATGGAGTGAACGACGCTCCAGCCATTAAGGCTGCAGATATCGGGATATCCATGGGGATCACAGGTACAGATGTGACCAAGGAAGCATCGTCACTTGTTCTCGGGGATGATAACTTCTCAACGATTGTTGCTGCCATCGAAGAAGGCAGAAATATCTATGAGAATATTCGTAAATTCATTCGTTATCTGTTGGCATCCAATGTGGGAGAGATTCTGACTATGTTTTTTGCCATGATGCTGGGTCTGCCTTTACCACTCGTTCCGATCCAAATTCTTTGGGTCAATCTAGTGACAGACGGACTGCCAGCGATGGCACTTGGAGTGGATCAGCCCGAGAAGGATTTGATGGAGCATAAACCTCGTGGTGCGAAAGAAAATATTTTTGCCCGCCGCTTAGGCTGGAAAATTATAAGCCGTGGATTCTTGATTGGTTTATGTACGCTAGGAGCATTTTGGCTAACCTTACGTATAGCACCAGAGAATCCTGCACAATTGATTCGGGCACAGTCCGTTGCTTTTGCAACACTAGTTATGGCACAGTTGATCCATGTTTTCGATTGCCGCAGTTCGCGTTCAGTGTTCCACCGCAATCCGTTCCAGAATAAGTATCTAGTGCTTGCCGTGTTGTCATCAGTCTTACTGATGCTGGCCGTAATGTACGTGCCTGTGCTCCAGCCTGTCTTCAAAACAGTGCCGCTCAATTTCCGCGAATGGTGTCTGGTGTTTGTAACAGCGGGGATCCCGACCTTCTTGATGGGTGCCGGCAGTGTTTGGGGTGGCAAACGTAATCGTGGACGCAGCGGCAGTAATCCGATGATAAAAAGTACAAAAATTTCAGCATAAAGTCAATACTAATGCTCCATTCCTAAAGGTATACTTGTTGCAGTTAACCGCTCATATGCTTGTGAAATGCTCAATTACACAGAACTTTAAGCTTAAGCGAATGCTAACATAACATAACCTTTAGGAGTGGACTTTTAATGGAATTCACAAAAATGCACGGCCTCGGTAATGACTTCATCGTTGTTTTCGGCGAGCAAGAGCTGCCAAGTAATGCAGCGGAGCTTGCTGTAACCCTATGCAACCGGTTCTTTGGAATCGGTGCTGACGGACTGGTATATATCCTGCCTTCTGAGCGTGGCGATTTCAAGATGCGTATTATGAATTCTGATGGTTCGGAGGCGGAGCAGTGCGGAAATGCCATTCGCTGTGTCTCTAAATATGTATATGACCACGGACTGGTAAGCTCAGAGCAGATTGTAATAGAAACGATTGGTGCCGGTGAACAAAAGGTTACTTTAAACGTGAAAGACGGTGTTGTGGAGACTGTAACCGTAGATATGGGCGAACCTGTATTGTCCGGTCTGCAAATTCCAGTATCTATTGATGCAGAGCCAGTGCTCGCTCAGCCGATTGAAGCGGAAGGAACCGAATTTAAGTTCACAGCGGTATCCATGGGAAATCCTCATTGCGTGATTTACGTAGAAGATGCAGTGAATTTTGATCTTGCCACATGGGGACCTAAGCTTGAGGTACATCCTTTGTTCCCGAGAAAAGTAAACGTTGAATTCGCAACGGTACTGGATCGGGGCAGAGTGGATATGCGTGTCTGGGAACGTGGGGCAGGACCTACGCTTGCCTGTGGCACTGGAGCCTGTGCAACCCTTGTCTCCTCTGTGCTGAATGATCTTACAAACCGGGCAGCTTGGATTAGTCTAAAGGGCGGCGATCTCTATATTGAATGGAATGAAGAGGATAATCATGTGTATATGACTGGACCTGCTGAGGTCGTATTCACGGGCAGTGTAGCAATATAGAAAAATAATAAAAAGGCAGTCCAAGAGCGCATTCTTGGACTGCCTTTTTTGTGTTTCTAACCTGAGGTGACTTTAAGCAGCCGAATAATGGAAGGAGTAACCGAGAATAATACTACAATGTTTATGAAAAAAAGGAGGGGAGCTTGTTGAACATCAACGGGTTAACTAAAAAAAATAAATCCGGTAAGGGACAGCAAGCTGACCCGGCAGGTCCAGGTTCTGGAGTGAGATTAACCATTTATCTGGAGCAGACGCTAAACAATATCATAACCGAGCTGGGAGATAGTCCGGATCTTAGAATCCGCCAGGTAAAGCTTGGTGAGGAATCCGTTGTTGAGGCTGCTGCGGTACATCTTAATGGTCTAGCTAAGACAGAAACCGTTAATCAATTTGTAATGGGTTCATTGCTCTCCATTACGGATGAGATGCTCAAGGAAAGCAATACTGCAGCAAATAATCTGAATGACCTCATCTTAAACCGTGCCCTGGAAATAGGTGAAGCGCAGCTGCAGGAGGATTGGAACGAGGTGCTGCTCGGAATTCTTTCTGGGAAGACACTGATTCTCATTGAAGGTTATGACAGTGGCATCATGTGTGAGACTGAAGGTGGGGAAGCTCGTTCTGTCACTGAACCCTCCACTCAGCTAGTTGTGCGTGGTCCAAAGGATAGCTTTGTTGAATCTTTGGCTACGAATGTCTCATTAATACGCAGAAGAATAAGATCACCCAAACTAAGACTCGAGCATGTGAAGATCGGGTCGGTAACTCAGACCGATGTGGCTTTAATGTACATCAAGGATACTGCGGACGAGAAGCTGGTTGAAGAAGTTAGAAAACGGCTGCAGCAGATTAATGTAGATGCCATCATGGAATCCGGTTATATCGAAGAGCTGATTCAGGATAAGACCTTTACCCCTTTTCCGACCATCAATAACAGCGAGCGGCCAGACGTTGCTGCAACGAATCTGTTAGAAGGGAGGGTAGTGATTGTCGTAGATGGCACCCCCTTTGTATTGATTTTGCCTGCGGTTTTCACTCTTTTTTTTCAGTCAGCTTCGGATTATGCGCAAAGGTTCGATATTGCTATTCTGATGCGAATTATTCGGTATATCAGTTTTATCGTGCTTATTCTAGGGCCTTCCGTGTATATAGCTTTGACGACGTTTCATTATGAGATGATCCCTACGACTTTGCTGATCAACCTTTTATCGCAACGGGAAAATGTGCCTTTCCCCGCTTTTGTCGAAGCTATTCTAATGGAAGGTGCGTTTGAGATCATCCGGGAAGCGGGAGTAAGAATGCCGCGTGCAGTTGGGCAGACCGTATCTGTAGTAGGTGCTCTGATTCTTGGTCAGGCCGTGGTAGAGGCTGGAATTATTACGCCCGTTATGGTGATTGTGGTCGCATTGACCGGGATTGCGAGCTTTGCCATTCCAGCGTATAACATGGCGATTGCGGGCAGAATTATCCGTTTTGGTTTTTTGATATTGGCCGGTATGTTTGGTTTTTACGGGATTACATTGGGTTTAATCGTACTGGTTGCACATATGAACAGTCTGCGTTCTTTTGGCGTTCCTTATTTGTCTCCAATAGTGCCTTTGTCATCCAGAGGTCAGAAGGATGCCGTCTTAAGGCTGCCTTTGTGGGCGCTTGGCACAGCAGAACCAGCTCCTGCTACTGCGCAGCAAGGGAACATTTCAGAAGGGAAGGAGATCACAACCGGACATGAACAGAACCTATCTTCAAAAATTCTTGATAAGACTAAAGGGACACAGCCGCATAAGAAAGGAAAGCAAGATTCTGAGTAAATGCAATTTTTTCTTAGCAGGACTTTTACCTTGCGTATTGATCTGTCTTAGTCTCACAGGCTGCTGGGATAGTGTGGAATTAAACAGAAGAGCCATCGTTTCCGGTGTGTCCATAGATAGAGGACCTACAGAAGAAGAGAAATATGTATTATCCTTTCAGGTCATCGTTGCTGACGAAATCTCTGGGAAGAACGCTAGAGGGACTTCACCTGTTTCGGTTTATAAAGGTAGCGGCCGCACTATGTTTGAAGCATTAGCTAATGCCTCGCGTCAGACTGCACGTTTTTTGTCTTTAGGACATATTAGGGTGGTCATCATTTCCGAGAAGTTCGCTCAAGAAGGCATCAAGGATATCATGGATGTGCTGGAAAGGGAAAGCGAAACCCGGCTGACAAGCCTGATTTTTATTTCCAAGGGACAGCCTGCAAGTGAATGTATGACGACTATGACCGTGTTCGGAAGGATTCCAGCCAATGATTTGGTGGAGAAGCTGCAGACAACCTCTAAACAATTCGGATATAACTATCGGATGGAAGTGGATGATATTATCCGGGGGATTCAGGTTCCTGGTGGGGGGCCTGTGATCAATGGCGTGCTAGTGACTGGAGATTTGGACCAGAGGGAGAGCAACGATAATTTAAAGAACATAAGTCCGAAGACCATAATAAAGGTTACCGGTCTTGCAGCTTTTAAAGAAGACAAGCTTAAAGGATGGCTGCTCGGCGAAGAGGCGATCGGTACCGTTCTACTTAAGAATAAAATATCTCAGATGCCGGTATTGGTCTCGATAGGGGAGAAGGACTATATATCGTTTAATGTGTATTTATCACAGGTACATATCCACGCGGATGCGAAAGATATAGAGCATCCTATCTTCACGGTTAATGTCACTCAGCAGGCTGGATTAAAGGAATCGCCCAATGGCTTGGATCTAACAGATCCAACAGTGTTAAACGATCTTTCGAAGCTTTTGGAAAAGAATATTCAAGAACAGATCCGCGCTGCCATAGCAACTGCCCGTTCATTAAAAAGTGATTATCTAGGTTTCGGTGAAGCAGTAGAAAGAGCTAATCCACGTGGCTGGAAACAAGTAAAAGATCATTGGGAGAGTATATTTGAAACCTGCCATATTAATATCGAGGCTGATGCTGTGATCAGGCATACGGATATGCGAAGTGATTCCTTTCAATCCAAGAATAAGTAATGACAATAAAGGAGGGGCAGCTATGGGAAAGATAAAAATAGGACTACTCCAATTTTTCACGTTGACTTTGTTGTTTGAGCTGGGAACAGCGCTGGTAGTGAATCTTGGGATGGAGTCTGGTAAAGATGCGTGGATTTCCATACTCCTCGGAAATTTGATCGGTTTGATTGTATTTTCGGGGTACACTTATTTGTACAGAAAGTTTCCGGATCTCCCCTTAACGGCTTATACCCGCAAGCTATTGGGAAAATCCTTAGGTACGGTGATTTCCGTTCTCTACATTACCCTATTCCTCAATTTAGCGGGTCGTGATTTACGGGATGGCAGTTCCATGCTGGTTATGGCTACTATGCACCGCACACCTTTGTTTATTATTTCAACGTTGATGATCTTATCTTCTGCGTATGTTTTGCATAAAGGAGTAGAGGTATTATCCCGAACTTCATTGGTATTCGCAACTCTTGTAATGCTGATAGGAATATTTTGCTCGATCATGCTGATGTTATCGGGCTCAATTAATTTGAATCGATTACTTCCTATTTTTGAGAATGGGTTCCAGCCTGTGATTGATTCTGTTATTCGCCAGAACTATATGTTCCCTTTTGGTGAAATGATTTGTTTTACCATGCTAATGCCCTATCTGAACAATGTTAAAAAAGGTCCTTGGGTCATCGCCGCGGGGATATTTGTTTCAGGTTTGCTCTTAAGTCTGACTATGATGCTGAATATTTCCGTGCTTGGCACAGATATAGTGAAACGGTCACCCCTCCCTCTGATGCCCACGATTAGCAAGATTTCAATCTCCGATTTTATTCAACGTGTGGATATTCTAATTGTTATGGTGCTGATTATCGGCGTTTTTTTCAAAATGTCTGTGTTTTTTGCGGCCGCACTTATAGGAATTTCGGAATTGTTCAAGATTCCTTACCGGAGAATGGTCTATCCCTGTGCTCTGATCATTCTGTTCAGCTCGATGTTGAATGCGCGGAGCTTTACTGAACATATTAATGAGGGGGGGAGATTGTTATATACGATTTTCCCCTTCTTTATGGTGTTGATCCCTGTAATTCTTATCATCGTTGCGGCGATAAGAAGTCATCTTTCCCCGCCACGTTCTGGTTGATGTCCTGTTTTCCAGTAATAGATATCGGGGATGAACAAGCAGAGCAGCAAAATACAAGCAGTAGCTTTCTCAGAGGCGGTATAGAATAGATAGTTAAGGATATACCCGACGTTACCCAGCCCATAGCCATACAGCCAATCTAGCAAATAAATATACAGCAAGCAGAGAGTGGCTAGCAGTAAAGTTACAGCGTATTTTCGGATCAGAAACTTTCTTGTTTTTTTCTTCAAAGTATTCTCTCCTTTATGGAAATAACGGCATTAACGTTAGTATGAAGCTTTTTACATATGAACATGCATGGTGATATTTTGGTCTAAATGCTTTTCTTTTGTAAAGCTTATCATCCATACCGATTTATGTTACATTAGTATGAAACTAAAGTTAGAAACTAATGTGGCAGGGGAGGATCTTGTTGTGAAGCCGGATTTACGTTCCGCATGGGGAAATAAAGTATTAGTCGGAGACGGAGCGATGGGGACCTACTTATATCAGAAGGGTTTCCCGGTCGGCATTTCCTATGAAGAATTAAATTTGACCTCTCCGGGGGTAATCGAAGATGTTCATCGCAGCTATATTGAGGCAGGGGCAGTGCTGCTGGAAAGCAACACCTTCTCGGCGAACTATGACAGGCTGTCCAAATATGGTCTAGAATCCAAGGTTGAGGAAATAAATCGAGCCGGGGTTAGAATCGCTCGCCAGGCTGCTGGAGATCATGGGTATGTATTAGGAGCTGTAGGATCTATTCGTGCGGGCAAACGTGCGAATCTCTCTTCCACAGAGCTGAAAAAATATTTTACACAGCAGATTGCTGCATTGCTAGAAGAGGACGTAGATGGCATTATGCTGGAAACCTTTTACGATGTTGAGGAACTGCATTTAGCTCTAAGAACGCTCCGCAAGATCAGCTCGCTTCCTGTAGTTTGCCAATTAGCTGTCGATGAAACGGCACGCACATTAGATGGATTAACTTTGCCAGAAGCCTTTCGTATTCTGGAAGGCGATGGCGCTGATGTTATCGGATTTAACTGTAACACAGGCCCGAACGGAATGAAGCGAGCGCTCAAAGCTGTACAAGGGAATCTGGTTCTGCCAGCCTCTGTGTATCCAAATGCGGGTGTGGCGGATTATGTAGACGGAGAATATCGGTACGGGGCTTCACCAGAATATTTTGGCCAAATGGCACAGACTTTCGCGGAGATGGGCTGCCGGATAATCGGTGGTTGCTGTGGTACAACTCCGCAGCATATCGCAGAAATCTCCTCTGCACTGAAGAATTATGTACCGCAACCGCTTCCTAAACCGTTGCCACCTGCAGTGGAGCGTGTATCGCTGCAAGAGAATTTTGGCGATGAGGATAGAGATGGTAGAGAGCCGAACCTGGTTGATCTGGTAAAGGAACGACATACGGTTATTGTTGAGCTTGATCCACCTCGTGAATTGGATATTGCAAAGTTTATGCAGGGCGCAGAAGTTTTGAGAAGAGCAGGCGCGGATGCGCTGACACTCGCCGACAACTCCCTGGCTGTCACACGGATGAGCAACATGGCTTTGGGACATTTGGTGCACGCTAAAACTGGACTTCGTCCGCTAGTGCATATTGCTTGCCGGGATCGTAATTTGATTGGTACTCAATCCCATTTGATGGGTTTTGATGCGCTTGGAATTGATCATGTGCTGGCTGTAACAGGTGATCCTGCGAAATTTGGAGATCTTCCCGGCTCAAGCTCGGTTTATGATTTAACCTCTTTTGAGATTATTAGAATGATCAAGCAGCTGAATGACGGGATTTCCTTCTCAGGTAAACCTTTGAAACAGAAAGCGAATTTTGTAATCGGAGCTGCATTTAACCCGAATGTTAAACATTTGGATAAGGCAGTGCAACGTCTGGAGAAGAAAATTGCCTCTGGTGCCGACTATATTATGACCCAGCCTGTCTATGATCAGGAACTTATCGTGAAGATAGCTGAGGCAACAGCACATCTGGAAATCCCCGTATTCATTGGTGTTATGCCACTGGCAAGCGGACGTAATGCAGAGTTTCTACATAATGAGGTTCCCGGTATTCAGCTTACGGACGATGTCCGCAACCGCATGAAGGGACTTGAAGGGGAAGCTGGAAGAGCAGAAGGTGTCGCTATCGCTAAGGAACTGTTAGATGTTGCTACTGCCCATTTTAATGGAATCTATCTGATGACTCCGTTCATGTTCTATGATATGAGCGCACAGCTAATGGAGTATGTGTGGGAGAAATCAGGACGCAAATTGTCCCCCTTGTTTCGCTAGTAATAATCAATTACAATAGTGTAATGGATGTGATTCCGTTGTCATTTAGCATGACCGGATACGGTCAATCGTCCCTGCAATTCGGCGGCTACAAGATTATGTTCGAAGTGAAATCGGTGAATCACCGGTACTGCGAAGTTGTACTGCGGATGCCCCGGGATTGGACGGGTTATGAGGATGTGTTGAGAAGAAAGGTTCAACAGCACATCAAACGGGGAAGAATAGATGTTACCATCAATAGAGAGCACGATGAGTCGACAGTTAGACCGGTTCTGAATCACTCTGCTGTAATGACCTATCTAAAGGCAGCAGAGCAGCTTAAGAACGAATATGGTTTGACTGGTGAGTTGACTTTACGTGATATACTTTCTATACCCGGTATTATGGACAGCAAAGACGAGGCTGCGGGTGCCGTGTCTGCGACATTAGAAGACTACTCCGAAGTATTGGAGGCGGGACTTGAGCAGTGTTTGCAGTCTCTGCTGGAGATGCGCGCCCGTGAAGGCAGTTATCTAGCCGCAGATATTGAACAGCGCCTGAACCATCTTGAGAACATGCATGCTGAAATGGTTGAACTTGCACCTGTCGTAATCATTGAATATCGTGAGAAACTTCGACATCGATTGAATGAACTAAATGATGGGACGTTCGCTTTTGATGAGCATAAATTCGGGATGGAGATCGCTATTTTTGCAGATCGCTGTAATATTGATGAAGAGTTGACCCGGTTGTATAGTCATTTCGAGCAATGCAGAGCCCTCCTGAAGGGGAAAGGACCGGTAGGACGCAAACTGGATTTTCTCATTCAGGAGATGAACCGTGAGACGAATACAATCGGATCGAAATGCAATCATCTAACTCTCGTGGGTCTTGTGCTAGATATGAAAGCAGAACTGGAGAAGATTCGAGAACAAGCTGCGAACATAGAGTAATCGGGAATAGGTAATAGCATAGAACTTTATGGGGGGAACTACCGGAACATGGCAATCAAACTTATTAACATTGGCTTTGGAAATATTGTGTCTGCCAACCGCATTATTTCTATCGTCAGTCCGGAATCTGCACCAATCAAACGTATTATCCAGGAGGCACGTGATCGGCATATGTTGATCGACGCCACCTATGGCCGACGGACTCGTGCCGTAATCATTACAGATAGTGATCATGTCATCCTATCGGCTGTACAGCCGGAGACTGTGGCGCATCGCTTATCCAGTAAAGATGACGACAACGACGAATAACAACTAAATGGAGTGTATTATGTCAAAAGGATTGCTCATCATATTATCCGGACCTTCCGGCGTGGGTAAAGGTACTGTTTGTACTGCACTACGTCCGAAGATGCCCGAACTTGTCTACTCAGTTTCTGCTACTACTCGCAGTCCGCGTGCGGGTGAGGAAGATGGCGTCAACTATTTTTTCAAAAGCAAAGAGGAATTTATGACAATGATCGAAGCCGATCAATTGCTTGAATACGCGGAGTACGTAGGTAATTATTACGGTACTCCCCGTGATTTTGTAGAGAGAACTCTCAATAGCGGCAAAGACATTATTCTCGAAATTGAGGTTCAAGGAGCTCTCAAAGTCAAAGAGAAATTTCCTGAAGGGATTTTTGTGTTCCTTCTTCCTCCATCCATGGACGAGTTGAAGGACCGCATTCGCGGACGGGGTACTGAGCATCCAGATGTGATCGATCACCGCATGACTGTAGCGGAAGATGAGATCAACTTAATGCAGCATTATGATTATGCTGTTGTGAATGATGAGATTGATCTGGCTTGTAAGAGAATAGAAAGCATTATTATCGCCGAACATTGTAAAGTCAGATAATTTATGCTGAAGGTCAAATGGTATTAACAGTAAACTATGAAGAGGTGTCCCAGTGCTATATCCATCCATTGATGAAATGATGACTAAGGTTGACAGTAAGTATTCGCTCGTTGTCGCTGCTGCACGTCGTGCTAGACAATTGCGTGAGGGTGGCAAGACAGATGTGAAGAATCCTAGATCGCATAAATTTGTTGGTGTTGCTCTTGAGGAAATTTACGAAGATCGTATTACTCTAACCCGCGGTGAAGAGTAGTCTCAAGCATAAGTAATAATGACCTATTGTAGAAACGGATGCCGCCTATTTGTTTTGAGGCGCTGCCGTTTCTTCTTGGGTTATGGAGCATTTACGGGTCTTAAATTTATGATGAAAGCCCAGAACCGGGCTCTTTATGACAACCGGAAGGTTGTTATTTTTTTCTCGTCGTAAAGATAGCCATTCGTTGTAAGAGTAGGGAACAGGGGGGAGATCATGTTGAAGAGCTTGAAGGGGAAGACTATTTTACTTGGGATCACAGGAGGAATTGCTGCTTATAAAGCGGCGTCCTTGACCAGTAAGCTTGTCCAAAAAGGAGCCGAGGTTCATGTCATTATGACAGCTTCGGCGAAGCAGTTCATTACAGAATTAACTCTACAGTCACTATCGAAGCAACGAGTATATAGCGATACATTCCAGGAGAGAGATCCATCCTCCATTTCACATATTGATCTGGCAGATGCTGCGGATCTTGTGCTGGTAGCACCCGCAACCGCAAATATAATTGCCAAAATGGCACACGGGATCGCCGATGATATGTTATCTACTACACTGCTTGCTACTACGGCTCCTATTATGGTTGCACCAGCTATGAATGTTCATATGTATCAGCATCCAGCTGTACTTAATAATTTGAATATTCTCGCTAGCCGGGGCATTCAGTTTATTGAGCCTGGTGAAGGACTGCTGGCATGTGGATACGTTGGCAAAGGTCGGCTAGAAGAGCCAGAGGCTATTGTGAGTGTGGTTGAGAATTTTTTTGCACACCAAGCAAGCGTCGCATCCAAACCTCTTGCGGGTAAAAAAATCGTCATCACAGCGGGTGGAACGGTAGAACGGATTGATCCAGTGCGTTATATCTCCAATGATTCATCCGGTAAAATGGGCTTCGCGCTAGCACGTGCTGCACGTGCAATGGGTGCTGAGGTAACGTTGATTGCTGCGCGTACAGATGAGGCTCCTCCACAGGAACCAGAGATTTCAGTCATTCGTGTTCAATCTGCACAGGAAATGTATGAAGCAGTTACCGCACTGTGGGACAGCTGCGACATTATGATCAAGGCGGCTGCTGTATCGGATTACCGTCCGAAGCATAGTGAGCCTTCCAAGATTAAAAAAAGCGGAGAGACGATGACGCTTGAGCTTGTGAAGACAACGGATATTCTGGAAACACTCGGTAAGACCAAAAACAAGCAGTTTTTGGTCGGCTTTGCTGCGGAAACGGGCAATACGGAATTTTATGCTAAGGACAAGCTGGTCCGCAAAAACTGCGATCTCATCGTTGCTAACAATGTAGCGGCTGCAGGAGCCGGATTTGGAGCGGATACGAATATCGTTTCGATATATGATGTGAATGGATTGGTGCTTGAATTGCCACAATTGTCGAAGGATGAGGTTGCTCGTCATTTGCTGACGCTCGTGGCAGAGCGGATTACTGGAGCTTCATTATAATGGATATCGCCAAGGTCATTGTGGATGTGCCTGTACGCAGCACTGACCGGCCATTTGATTATAGTATTCCAGAATCCCTGAAGTTATGGATTGAAGTGGGCAGTCGGGTAGCCGTTCCGTTTGGGCACCGGACAGTCCAAGGTTTTGTAGTATCTTTAGAATCAGGCGAGACCCTAGTGAGTCCTAGCCTGAAGCCTATTCAAGAAGTGTTGGATTTGCTTCCGCCTTTATCTCCTGAATTAGTTGAGCTTGCGGACTGGATGAGTAAAAGATATGCATGTAGACGAATTTCAGCACTGCAGGCGATGTTGCCCACCGCTCTAAAAGGGAAGGCAGAACGGCTGATTTCACTTGGAGATGTGCAGGAAGAGACAGCATTTCCAGAGGATGAATTGTTCCCAATGTTTGCCGACACAGGGGATGAGGAACGACTAATCACAGAATTTATTGGACGTAGTGGCGAAGTTTCCATGAAGCAGCTTACTCGTGCATTTCCTGAGGCTGCTGAGACGGTGAAGTTCATGCTGCGGCGTGGAGTACTTATAGAGAGTCAATCCATTAAGGATAAAATGGGCAAGAAAAAGCTCAAGGCAGTCGATCTGGCGATAGGTGTCACTGCTGCCCGTGAGGCTTTGAACAAATTCCCAAAAAAATCCGCACGCCAGAAGGAAGTTTTGAGCTTTTTAGTTGATATGGAAGCTACACTCCCCATGGCCCTTAAAGAAGTTTTGTCTGCACTCCAAGTAACGGCAAGTACTGTAAAGGCCTTGGAGGAAAAAGGTTTTATCGAGATCAGTGAAATTGAAGTCTATCGCGATCCTTATCAAGGACGAGATTTTAAACCTACCACACCTCTACCGCTTACTGCGGAACAAGAGGTCGTATATACAAGAATTTCTCGAACCTTAGAGGAGCAGCTTCACGAAGTATTTCTGCTTCATGGAGTTACGGGTAGTGGTAAGACAGAGATCTATTTGCAATGTATTAAACGCTGTTTAGATCAGGGCAGACAGGCTGTTGTTCTTGTGCCAGAGATTGCTTTAACACCACAAATGGTGGAGCGGTTTAAGGGGCGGTTCGGCAGCGGTGTCGCGGTTATGCATAGCCGGCTGTCTGTTGGTGAGCGATACGATGAGTGGCGTAAAATCCGTGAAGGAAAGGCCACAGTCGCTGTAGGCGCAAGATCGGCCGTGTTTGCTCCTTTCTCCAACCTAGGGTTGATTATTATGGATGAAGAACATGAGACCTCTTATAAACAGGAGGAGAATCCGAAATATCATGCCCGTGATGCTGCTATTCGTAGAGCGGAACAGTGTGGGGCAGCTGTGATTCTAGGTTCTGCTACGCCTTCGCTGGAAAGCTATCATGCTGCAAGATCGCAGAGTGATATTCACTTTTCACCGGTACTGCTAGAGATGCCTACCCGTGCACTTGGAAATGAACTTCCAAAGGTGAACGTAGTAGACATGCGGGAAGAGCTTAAAGAAGGCAACCGTTCGATGTTCAGCCGAAAGCTTCATTCAGCACTGGAAGAGAGACTGGAACGCGGAGAACAGACGGTGCTGCTGCTTAACCGTAGAGGTTTCTCAACCTTTGTCATGTGTCGTAGCTGTGGTTACGTAGCCGGTTGTCCAGAATGTGATATCTCACTAACGTATCATAGCCGTAGTGACAATTTGCGTTGTCATTATTGCGGACATGCTGAACCAGCACCTAAGCTTTGTCCGGAGTGTGGGAGTGAGCATATCCGGTTTTTCGGAACGGGTACACAGCGGGTGGAGGAAGAGCTTGGTAAGCTGTTCCCAGGCATACGAGTGATTCGTATGGATGTGGACACAACAACAGAAAAGGGCTCGCATGAGAAGCTGCTGAACCAATTTAGAGACAAAAAAGCGGATGTTCTCCTGGGCACTCAGATGGTAGCAAAGGGACTGGATTTTCCAGATGTCACTCTTGTTGGTGTAATCACAGCAGATTCAGCTTTGAACCTGCCCGATTTTCGCGCAGCAGAGAAGACATTCCAATTGCTTACACAAGTTGCAGGCAGAGCAGGCCGGCACCAGCTTCCAGGCGAAGTGGTCGTTCAGTCCTATACGCCAGAGCATTATTCTATTATTCATGCCAGCGGACATGACTATCTCTCTTTTGTACGTGAAGAGCTGAAGCATCGCAGAGGCCTCCATTATCCGCCATATTGCAGACTCATCCTGGTCACATTGTCTCATGAACAGCTGCCGCTTCTACTGCGGATGGCAGAGAATTATGCTCTGAATCTTCAGGGAAAGGCCAGACAGCTAAGGTGGTATGGAAGTCTCGATAAGCTAACCAGCGATGTGTTAGATCTGTTGGGTCCTGTGGCATCACCTATCCCTCGATTAAAGGGTAGATATAGATTCCAGTGTATGATAAAATGGCGCGGCGCCATCGATGTGATTGGACTTGTCCGCCAAGTGGCTGAAGAGTTAGAGGATTCTGTGCGGGATACCGGTCTTCAGATCAGCATTGATGTGGATCCGCAGATGTTGATGTAAATCCGTATCATGTTACAATGTAAAAAAAGAGCTTTATCAATTGACTTTAAATATAGAAATGTTCAGAACGGGAAGGTGTTTTGTAATGGCTATACGTTTGATCGTTAAAGAACCGGATGAAGTATTGCACAAAAAAGCTAAAGAAGTAGCTGTAGTTACTCCTAATGTTAAAAAATTGCTGGATGATATGGCACATACGATGTATGACGCTGAAGGAGTAGGGCTGGCGGCACCCCAAGTCGGAATTTTGAAACGTCTAATTGTGGTGGATGCGGATGAAGAGCATGGATTGATCAAAATGATTAACCCTGAAATCATCAGCATGGAAGGTGAACAGCTAGGACCAGAAGGATGTCTTAGTATTCCTGGCTTGAATGGTGATGTTCGCCGTGCGGAGACTGTAACTGTACGTGGCCTTAACCGTGAGGGAAAAGAGATTACGATAACCGGCAGTGGTTTACTTGCCCGGGCTTTTCAGCATGAGATTGACCATTTGAATGGAGTTCTATTTACAGATATCGCTGAAAAAGTATACGAGATGACTGCTAACGAGACTGAGGAGTGAGGAATATGAAGATTGTATTCATGGGAACTCCAGCTTTTGCGGTGCCAAGCTTGCAAATGCTGGTAGATGAAGGCTATGAAGTTGTAGCTGTCATCACCCAACCAGATCGTCCGCAGGGGAGAAAAAAGATCTTGGCTCCTTCACCAGTTAAGGAAGCCGCATTAGCTCTCGGATTACCTGTGCTTCAGCCAGAACGCATGCGTCGTCCTGAGGCAGTCGCCGAGCTGGCAGCATATGAGCCGGATTTGATCGTCACGGCTGCTTATGGTCAAATTTTGCCTAAAGCTGTGTTGGACTTACCGCGGAATGGTTGTGTGAATGTACACGGTTCGTTGCTTCCTAAATATCGGGGAGGTGCTCCGATTCAGCGCAGTATCATCAATGGTGAGAAAGTGACCGGCGTTACTTTGATGTATATGGCTGAGGGGCTGGATACCGGTGACATGATCTCTCGTGTCGAAGTGGCTATTGAGGATGAGGATACCTCTGGAACTCTTTTTGAGAAGCTGAGCCTGGCTGGACGAGATCTGTTAAAGTCTGAAATGCCACGTTTAGTAAGCGGAAAAGTTCAAGCTGTTCAGCAAGACGATAGTGAGGCAACTTATGCCCCTAACCTTAATCGCGAGGATGAACGCTTGGATTGGAACGCTAGCTCACGTGACAACTATAATCGAATTCGTGGATTAGTTCCTTTTTCCGGCGCATTTACGCTCTGGAATGGTGAGACCTTTAAAGCTTGGGCTTCTAAGCTGCCTGAAGCGCAGAAAGCAAGCGATAGTGCTCCAGGAACGGTGCTTTCTGTAACTGAACGAGGTGTCGAAGTGAAGACAGGTGACGGAAGTCTGCTGCTGACAACGGTTCAACCTGCTGGCAAAAAAGCAATGAGTGCGGCCGATTTTAGCCGTGGTGCTGTTATGAAGCCAGGGACGGTGTTAGGTTGAGCGGCGGTGGAAACGGTGTTGGCCGATCAGCAGTAAATCCTAGCGCTGGTAAGAGACAGGGGAATAACTCTAAAGCAGTTGGCAACAACGGCAGAGCTGGCAACAAGGGTAAGGTTACCCCTGCTTCTGCCCGGGAAATCGCGCTTGATATAATGGTTAAAGTTGAGCAGCAAGGTGCATATAGCAATTTGCTGCTCAACAGCAGTCTACAGAAGGCAACGCTTAGCAGAGAAGATGCCGGACTGGTCACAGAACTTGTCTATGGCTCTATTTCGCGGATGAACACCCTGGATTATGTGCTTGAAGGATTTGTTAGTAAAGGGATAGCCAAACTACAGCCATGGGTCCGTAATTTACTGCGGTTTAGTTTATATCAAATTATGTATCTCGATCGTATACCGTCCCATGCAGCTGTAAATGAGGCTGTTAATATAGCGAAGAAAAAAGGCCACCAGGGAATCTCAGGGATGGTTAACGGCGTGCTGCGGAGTGTATTGCGTGCTGGTGATCTGCCAGTTCTGCCTGAGGGGCTAAGTCAAGTGCAGCGGATATCGATATTATATTCACATCCGTTGTGGTTAGTGGAACGTTGGATTACCGAGTACGGTGTCGACACGGCGGAAGCTATTTGTGCATCAAACAATGAGCCGCCTGCGGTCAGTGTACGCGTGAATACAACGATGATCAGTCGTGAAGCTCTGCTGAACCAGATGATTGAACAAGGTCTGCAAGCTTCAGCATCTGATGTTAGTCCCTATGGCATTGTTGTGAAAGGCGGCGGAAACCTGGCACTCACCTCCTGGTATCGTGATGGATATATCTCCGTTCAGGATGAGAGTTCTATGCTTGTAGCTGAAGCGGTAGCTCCGGAGCCTGGCATGAGAGTGCTTGACTGTTGCGCTGCTCCTGGGGGCAAAACAGCACATATGGGCGAGCTCATGAAAGATGAAGGATCGATTTATGCTAATGATCTGCATTTGCATAAAGCGAAATTGATCTCAGATCAAGCAGAACGTTTAGGTCTTGATTGTGTATCTACAGGCAGTGCAGACGCGCTGGAGCTGGAGCACACGTTAGAGCATCAATCCTTTGATAGAATTCTTCTCGACGCACCTTGCTCTGGACTCGGCGTAATTCGCCGTAAGCCAGACCTCAAATGGCGTAAGCAGCCGGAAGATGTGGCTAGTGTAGCATCATTGCAGCGGGAGTTGCTGCAGTCGGTCTCTAAACTGTTGAAACCGGGTGGCATTCTGGTATATAGTACCTGTACGACTGAACAAGCGGAAAATAGTGAAGTAGTAGCTGACTTTTTGAAGCAGAATCCTGATTTCACCGCAGTGACCTTTGCTTCACCATTGTGGGACAGGCTGGAGGGTACCGCGCTGGCTGAGGGTGATGGAATTCAACTGCTGCCCCATCATTATGGGAGCGACGGGTTCTATATTTCTAAGCTCCAGAGAGTCTTGTAATATAGCAAATTTTCTGACAATTGTAGTATCCTCCGCCCGCCGGGCTACCGTACGGCGGGCGTTTTCTTTTACCGTCTCTGAAATTTGTGTTAAAATAGGAAGAATGAGAAATAATACGCATATCCTTATGAAAGAACAGGTGTAGATAATAATGAAACCTTTAATATATGATTTTTCTTTAGAAGAGTTACAACAGTGGGCGAAAGACAATGGTGAGCCTGCTTTTCGTGGTGGACAAATTTTTGATTGGCTGTATGTAAAACGTGTGAATGACTTCGAAGCAATGAGCAATTTGTCCAAAGGGCTTCGCCAGAAGCTGAATGAACAATTCTCTATTGCAGCACTAACTGAAATTACTAAAATGGAATCTAAAGATGGAACTGTAAAATTCCTGTTTGGATTGCATGACGATCATGCTATCGAAACAGTTATCATGAAACATAATTATGGCAATAGCGTTTGCGTAACAACCCAAGTAGGATGCCGAATCGGCTGTACTTTCTGTGCTTCCACACTCGGTGGATTAAAACGGGATTTGACAGCGGGAGAAATTGTAGCTCAGGTTGTACGTTCCCAACAAATCCTGGATGCGCGCGGCGAACGTGTCAGCAGCATTGTTATCATGGGTACTGGTGAACCGTTTGAGAACTATGATGCAACAATGAGATTCCTGCGTCTTATGATTCATGAGAAGGGCTTAAATATCGGACAACGGCATATTACTGTTTCCACCAGCGGTATTGTACCGAGCATTTATAAATTTGCAGAAGAAGATACCCAGATTAATCTGGCGATTTCGATTCATGCGCCTAACGACGCCTTGCGTTCAAAGCTAATGCCGGTTAACCGCCGTTTTCCGTTTGATGATGTAATTGAATCATTGCGTTATTATCAAGCTAAGACGGGACGACGTGTCAGCTTTGAATATGCCTTGATCGGCGGGGTAAATGACCAACCGGAGCATGCTGAGGAATTGGCTGGGGTGCTTAAGAGCATGCTGTGCCACGTCAATTTGATTCCGGTAAACCATGTGCCTGAGCGAAAATATGTACGTACTTCACGCAATGATATCTTTGAGTTTCAACGTATTTTGGCTGATAACGGGGTGAATGTTACTATTCGCCGTGAGCAAGGCCATGATATCGCGGCCGCATGCGGACAGCTGCGTGCCAAACATATGGAGTTGGGGTGAGGATATTTGATCAGAACAGTTCATGCCAGCGATATTGGCCGAGTGCGCTCTGTCAATGAGGATTCGGTCTGGATCGGCGCGACGCGCCACGGTTATACACTCGGTATTATTGCCGATGGGATGGGTGGACATCAGGCTGGTGAAACCGCAAGCAGGCTCGCTTTGGAGACAATGAGGAATAACCTAGATGGGTTAGAGTCTGGCCTTCAAGACGAAGCTCTGCGTGATGCGTTGTCAGCTGCTATTTTGGAAGCTAACAGCACTGTGTTCAGGGAGGCTTCCGGTGACGATAAGTATCATAATATGGGTACTACTGTCGTTGCTGTTCTTTTGAATGGATCAAACGGATATATTGGCCATATCGGAGACAGCAGAGCCTATTTAATAAAAGACAGTGCGGCAGTTCAACTAACCGAGGATCATACGCTAGTCAATGAGCTGTTCAAGAACGGTCAGATCAGTGTGGAGGAATTGGATAATCATCCGCGTCGTAATGTGCTGACGAGGGCACTTGGAACAGATGCTGAGGTTGAAGTTGATATGGCGCCTATAGCTCTGCTACCTGGGGAAATTTTGCTTCTATGCAGCGATGGTTTAAGCAACTTTGTCACAAATGAGCATTTAGGCAAAGTAGCAGGTATACATGAGATATCGTTAGAGGAAAGAGCGGACCGTTTACTTCAGCTGGCACTGCTCGCCGGCGGTGGCGATAATATTAGCGTCGCTTTGTTAGAACATCATGGAGAGGCCGCTGTGCCCGAAACAAAGGAGTGGGATTGATGATCGGTCACGAATTGGGCGGCCGTTACCAAGTCATCGAACGGATCGGCGGAGGTGGAATGGCGCTCGTCTATAGAGCACATGACATTCTTTTAAACCGAAATGTCGCCATCAAAGTATTGCGCAATCAGTTTGTGCATGACGAGGAATTTATTCGCCGTTTTAGGCGTGAGGCGCAATCTGCCGCATCTTTGTCTCATCCGAATGTCGTCAGCATATACGATGTAGGACAAGAAGACGAAATTCATTACATTGTCATGGAGTATATTGAGGGTCAGAATCTTAATGAAATTATAAAAGAACGAGCGCCATTACAGGTTGATGAATCCGTACGGATCGCTTCACAAATCTGTGATGCCCTAGATCATGCGCATCAGAATCAAATTATTCATCGTGATATAAAACCACATAATATCCTGATCGGACGCAACGGCCGGGTGAAAGTAACCGACTTTGGGATTGCCCGCGCAGTTACGTCAACAACCATTACACAGACCGGTTCTGTGGTTGGTTCAGTACATTATTTCTCGCCAGAGCATGCCAAAGGTGTCTCTACAGGAGAAAAGTCTGACTTGTATTCATTAGGTATTGTACTTTATCAAATGCTTACCGGAAGCCTGCCCTTCTTGGGAGAGAGTCCGATTAGTGTAGCTTTAAAACATCTGCAAGAAGAGTTTGAAGAGCCAAAACTTCTGAATCCACTCATTCCGCAAAGCGTTGAGAATGTAATTCTGAGATCAATGCGTAAAAATCCGGAGGAGCGGTACGACTCTGCCAAAGAAATGTTGCAGGATTTGGAAACATGCTTATTGCCGGAGCGCCGCAGTGAGGCGAAGATTCTGTTCAACGATGAAGAAGATGAGGATCGTACGCGGGTTATCCCGGCGATAAAACCGATTCAAAGAAGCAATGGTAATCGTAATCATCGTGAGGAACGGATGGTTCGTGATGAAGATGATGAACCGGTGCCTTCAAGCAAAGGTAAAAAACAATGGGCAAAACCCACATTATGGATTGGGCTTACCTTGCTGTTGCTGTTGGCTATGGCCAGTCTCGTATGGTACGTTAAATCACAGCTAGTTGTTCCTGAGGTTTCCGTTCCTTATGTAGTAGGTAAACAGATAGAACAAGCACAAACTGAGCTTGAGGATTTGGGGCTTGAGGTTGCTGATCCTATTCTGTATGACTACAGTCCGAATTTTGAAGAGAATGTGGTCATTAAGCAAAGTAGGGAAAAGGATGCCAAAGTGAAAAAAGGAGCGTCCCTAATACTCACTGTGAATACGGCTAAGCCACTACCCAAGATGCCAGATGTAGTTAACAAGAGCTTTGATGATGCGGTTAAAGCATTGATGGCGCTGGGTGTAGCCCAGGACCGGATTGATAATAAACCTCTCTATGACGAAAATACAGATGAAGGTCTCATTGTAAAATCTGACCCTGCATTAAATACAGAATTCGATCCTGAGACGGTTCAAATCACCCTTTACGTTAGTAAAGGAGAAGAAAGTGTACTGTTGCCAGATCTCATCGGTAAGACGGAGAGTGAGGCAAAGGCGCTGCTGGAAGGTGCCAAGCTTGTTCTTGGAGAAGTTAAACAAGAATCCAGCTTCAGCATTGAAGAAGGTAAAGTAACAAAGACTTGGGCATTTGATAAGGGGACAGGTACTTCTGTTCCACCTGGAACAGCGATTACGATTTACTTAAGTACAGGTTATCCACCTGAAGCCCTGAATTATACCTTTAATGTGCCAGTCGCTCCTGCTCAGGATGGAAAAAAGAGCAAGATTCGTATCGAATTCGTGGATGCGCGCAATAATGGAGAGAAGCAGGATTGGGGAACACGTACCATTGGAAAGAGCCAAGTGTTATCTGTGAATCTAGTATTGGCTCCTAATAAAGATGGTTCAGTTATTGTTACCCGTGACGGTGTACTTTTGGATACTTATGTCATTCCTTATATCGATGCTAAGAACGGAACCGTTCAGGAGCCTGAACCACCAGTTATAGCAACACCACAGCCAACTCCAACACCTTCTGCTGAACCTACGCCTACAATTGAACCTACGATTGAACCGGAGATCTTGCCAGGTTCAGGTTCAGAGAATGACGGAGGGAATAACGGGGCGGTGAATCAGACAGGGTTCGTAAACAATAGTTCTATAAATAGTGAATCGACTAATAATGGCAATAATAAGCACAACAATAAAGGCAAGGATAAATCTAAAGATAAAAACAACAACTAAACAGGGTTTAACCTGAATGGTTGGCGTAGCGAAATGACCCGAGGATATCAGACTTGGGTCATTTTCGCAAAATCAGGAGAGGAAGGCTCACTATGTATGCCTGAAGGTATAATTGTTAAGGCGTTAAGCGGTTATTATTATGTGAAACCGCTCCGCGAAGGATTAATTGCGACTGAAGAGCATTCTGTTCAATGCAGAGGCCGAGGAATTCTCAAGAAAAAAGGGATCGCTCCGCTAGTTGGAGATCGGGTTATTTATATACTTACTGAGCATGGAGAAGGAATGGTGGATGAACTTCTACCTAGAGAATCTGAACTGATTCGTCCACCTGTAGCGAATGTTAAGCTCGCAGTCCTTTTATTCTCCGTTCGAGAGCCCGATATGAACCTGAATCTGTTGGACAAGTTTCTAGTTCATATTGAGCATTCGGGTCTGGAACCCCTAATTGTTCTGACTAAACAGGATTTGGCGGATGATGATGGTGAAGCTACTCGTTATGTTAAAGAACTTTATGAGGATATCGGATATGAAGTGATGGTCACAAGTTCACTTACTGGTGCCGGAAGCGATGAGCTAAGACAACGGCTTACTGGTGGTATTAGCGTTTTTGCGGGTCAATCGGGGGTTGGTAAGTCCACCTTATTGAATCGTATTGTTCCAGGGCTTAAACTGGAGACTGGAGAGATCAGTTTACGATTGGGACGTGGTCGCCATACGACCCGTCATGTGGAGCTGATGGATATTGGTGGTGGAGGTTTTGTTGCAGATACCCCAGGTTTTAGTCAGCTTGATTTCTTAGAGCTTGGTGTAGAAGAGCTGTCCACTTGTTTTCGTGAATTTGCTCAATATGCATCCGATTGTAAGTTCCGGGGCTGCAGTCATCAGCATGAACCAGGCTGCCGTGTAATAGAGGCTTGGAAAGCAGGGAAAATTGCGGATAGTCGCTATGATCATTACAAACTGTTTTTTAATGAAATGAAAGATAAAAAGCGGAGGTACTAACATCATGATACGAATAGCACCATCTTTATTGTCGGCGGATTTCGCGCGTTTAGGTCCAGAAGTAGCAGAGGCGGAAGCCAGTGGTGGAGATTGGATACATGTGGATGTAATGGACGGTCATTTTGTGCCGAATATCACATTGGGTCCACCTATTGTAAAAGCTGTATCGTTACATACCAAGCTGCCACTTGATGTTCACTTGATGATTGAGTCACCAGAACGTTATATCCCTGATTTTGCTGCAGCAGGTGCAAGTGTGATCACCGTTCACGCTGAGGCATGCGTACATTTGCATCGTGTGGTTCATCAGATCAAGGAGCTGGGGCTGAAGGCAAGTGTAGCAATTAATCCGGGTACTCCGGCTTCAGCGGTGCGTGAGGTGCTGGAGGATGTGGATATGATTCTGGTGATGACCGTTAATCCAGGCTTTGGTGGTCAAGCATTCATTCCTAACACTTTGCGCAAAATCATTCAAATTCGAGAATGGGCGAATGAAGTGAATCCAGATTTATTGATCGAAGTAGATGGTGGAGTCTCGGAAGAGACAGCACCCTTAGTTGTGGCAGCTGGAGCCGATGTTTTGGTAGCGGGGAATGCAGTTTTTGGCCGGAGTGATCGTGCTGCGGCGATCCGCGGAATTCGAGAAGCAGCCGAATCTGCACTGCGTTAAAAAAATAGGCTATTGAGACTAGAGGTATAGGCCAAGTCCTCGGTGCATAAATATGGTTACATGAGCAGAAATCTCATGTAGCCTTTTTTGTTTTGGCAGGGAGGACTGCAGTTCGTTTCCGTTATTGACAAGAGGAAAGTCTCCTGCGTACGGCATGAATTGATGGGAGGGTAAATCATGAAATTTTACACGTTTAAGCTGCCAAGGTTTTTGGGAGGTTTTGTTAAAGCAATATTGAACACATTTCAGAAGAGTTAAGCCGCTAACAGAAAAGAAAACATGAAAAAAAGCACCTTACAAATGTAAAGGGTGCTTTTTGCTTCATATAAGTTATCGTTCGGTCTTAAAATTGCTAAAGACTAAACGCGTTCAACTTTACCGGCTTTCAAAGCACGGGTGCTGACGTACACGCGTTTTGGTTTACCGTTCACGAGGATACGGACCTTCTGAACGTTAACTCCCCAAGAACGACGGTTGCGGTTATTAGCGTGAGACACGTGGTTGCCGCTGCTCGGTTTCTTGCCTGTTACTGCACATTTGCGGGACATAGATTACACCTCCTTATTCCTAACACCTGCATAAACAATACTTATCTATAATATCACAGCAAATTTTGCTACGTCAACCGATTCAAAAACATTTATTTCTTTTAATACTTATAGTACAATGTAAATTAGTGCATTATGTCCTGTTAATCATAGAATGATTAGGCATGAAGTTAGGAAGGGGAATTCTCAATTGAGTAAGCGTTCTATAAACGGAACAGATTTTACCGCTATGGTATTGGCTGGAGCGGATAAGCTGCAACAGCATGCAGAACACGTCAATTCCCTAAATGTTTTTCCGGTCCCAGATGGAGATACCGGCACAAACATGAATTTGACGATGACCGCAGGTGCGAATGAATTAAAGAAAAATAACACCACTTCTGTGGGCCAATGTGCAGGTGTACTCTCCAAGGGCTTATTAATGGGAGCTCGTGGGAATTCCGGCGTTATTTTGTCCCAGTTATTCAGAGGGTTTAGCAGGTATGCGGCTCAACATGATGAGCTTAATACACAGCAGTTCGCTGCTGCGCTGCAAACCGGAGTGGACGCTGCGTATAAAGCAGTTGTAAAGCCCGTAGAGGGAACTATTCTTACTGTAGCTAAAGAGGCTGCAAGACATGCTGTTTATTATGCCCGCCGTACTACTGACGTTGTGGAGCTGATGACAGAGGTATTAGCCAAAGCAAAAGAAGCCTTAGCTTATACGCCTGAGCAATTGCCTGTATTGAAGCAAGTCGGTGTTGTAGATTCTGGCGGCCAAGGTTTGGTCTACATTTATGAAGGGTTTCACCAGCATCTGACGAATGGAAGTACTACCGGTCTGTCTGAATCTGTGCAAGGACAAACCCACACACCCGTTGCACCAGCGCCTAAACCCGTATTAACGAAACCTGAAAGTGAACTGTTTTCTGTACAGTCTTCTGCGCAGTCACAGCTATCTACTGAAGATATAGAATTTCTATATGATATGGAGTTTTTCATTAATCGCCAGTTAGGCGTTAACGTGAGAACCAATTTTGATGAGGAAGCTTTTAGGAAAGCGTTGTCAGTTAATGGCGACTCCATTATTGTTATTTCAGATGATGAGACGATTAAAGTGCATGTGCACTCTAAGGCTCCAGGTGAAGTGATGAACTTGGCTCTTCTTTATGGGGAGATCACGCAGATTCACATTCTTAATATGCGAGAGCAGCATCGTGACCTGCTGACTGCGGGCATGGATATTGCACCAATGCCTGATGTATTCGCTGATATGCCGAATGAGAAGAGCGCAGTGCAAATGTCTCCTGCTGAACCACCGGCCGATGATTTGGCGCCTTACGGCTTCATCGCGGTATCATCTGGCGCAGGTATTGCTGACATTTTCAAAAGCCTTGGAGTGGACGTAGTCCTAGCTGGCGGTCAGACAATGAATCCTAGCACTGAGGATTTCGTGAACGCGATTTCTTCCATATCTGCGAAGCATGTTTATATTTTGCCAAATAACTCGAACATTGTTCTTGCCGCTCAACAAGCTAAAGATCTTCTAGAGGGCGAACGTGAGATTACGGTGATTCCAAGTAAAAGTATTCCGCAGGGAATAGCAGCAGCTTTTGCATTCCAAGAGGAAGATGCAGTGGAGACTAATTCTGAGAATATGCTGGAAGCAATCTCTCATGTGAAGTCCGGACAAGTAACGAACGCTGTGCGTGATACAAGCTTTGATGAGCTGGAGATTAAATCGGGCCAATTTATTGGGATTTCTAATTCCAAAATTGTTGCTGCTGCAGATGATCTTTTGGCTGCAAGTCAGGCGCTGTTATCCAATATGCTGGAGAATGGCGACGAAATCGTTACGATCCTTATTGGTGCAGAAACAGAATCCGAGGCTACTGATTCTTTGAGTGAGTGGCTGGAAGAGACTTATCCGAATGTGGAAGTTGAGATTCATGAGGGTGGCCAACCCCTGTATTATTATCTGTTCTCTGTAGAGCCATAGGTAGGAATTAATGGTTCTTTAACAATGGAGTAGAAATTTGTTATTGCGTAGTTGGCAAAATTATAGCTTGGGGGAGAAAATCCATGAATCGTACCATTATCGTCACCGACAGCACTTCAGATATCCCGCCAGCAATGGCGGAAACGTACGGAATTGAGGTAGTACCGTTGACCTTAATGTTCGGCGAAGAGGCTTTTAGGGACAATCTGGATATGACTCCGGAGCAGTTCTATGAGCGTCTTCCCCGTACCTCACAGCTGCCGACTACTTCTCAACCCTCACCGGTTGAATATATGAATGTGTACCGCAGTATTCTGGAGCGTAACCCGGGCTGTTCTATCCTTTCCTTTCATATTTCTTCTGGACTGAGCGGGACTTATCAATCTGCATTGCTGGCTAAATCGATGCTGGAGGAAGAGGGAGAAGGGATCACTGTTGTGGATTCTCTCTCCGCTTCTTATGGTTTTGGATTTATGGTAGTGGAAGCTGCCAGAATGTCTGCTGAAGGCAAAGGACCTGAAGAGATACTTGAGGCTGTAGAAAGCCTACGTCAATCGCGTAAGCTTTACTTCTTAGTAGATACACTTGAATATTTACAAAAAGGCGGGAGAATTGGAAAAGCCTCCGCTATTCTGGGGACACTTCTGAATATTAAGCCGATATTGTCCATTGATGCAGAAGGTATTATTTATGCGGTGGAGAAAGTTAGAGGCCGTAAGAAGGCTGTCGCCCGTATGATTGAACTGTTCAAGCGGGATCTGCAGGGTGTAAACAAAATCAATGTGGCCGTAGGTCATACGGCTGAACCGGCTTCCGGCGAGGAGTTCCTGAATGAGCTTGCAGGACACTTCACCTTGGAAGAAAAAGTGCTGACGAACGTCGGCCCTGTCGTGGGCAGCCATGTCGGTAACGGTACATTAGCTGTGTTCATTTGGCCTGCAAAATGAGGGATAAATATGACACTGGCATTAAATCAAATTGAAGTAAAAAACATAACTGGCGTGAGTGCTCAAAAGCAAAGCGAGCTTCACGCCTTTGGCGTCTTTACAGTAAAGGATTTATTAGAGTATTATCCGTTCCGCTACGAGGATTATCGGCCCCGCTCGCTGAGTGAGACTAAACACGGGGATAAAGTGACCGTTGAGGCAAAAGTAATCGGTATCCCTGTACTGCAGCGTTTTGGCGGCAAGTCACGTCTTAGCTGTAAGATGGTTGCAGAGCCATGGATGTTCACAGCAACCTGGTTTAACCGCCATTACGTAAGAGAGCAACTCACTGTGGGACGGGAAATTGTGCTGACCGGAAAATGGGATCAGAAGCGCAATCAGATTACAGTGACTGATTATGAATTTCCGGATCGTGGTGAAGGGAAGACGGGAACACTGCAGCCAGTCTATTCGGTAGGTGGTAAGATCACTCAGTCCTGGATCAGGAAGGTTATTAATCAGGGACTTCAGCAGTATGGGGATCTGATTCCAGAGATTTTACCGCATTCTATTATGAGGGAATATGACTTCATGCCGCGTAAACGGGCCATTGCCACTATCCATAGGCCTGAGGACACTCGTGAGGGGCAGCAGGGGCGCCGTAGGATGGTATATGAGGAACTATTCCTGTTCCAGTTGAAGATGCAAGCGTTCAGGGTTCTGAACCGCGGGCGGATGGATGGGGTAGTCCACACAGTGGATAACGCGACGGTACGCCAGTTCGTGCGCAGTCTGCCCTTTGAGCTTACAGATGCACAGAAACGTGTAGAGCTGGAGATTTTACATGATCTGCGTTCACCATATTGCATGAATCGTCTGCTGCAAGGAGATGTTGGCTCGGGTAAAACAGTGCTTGCGGCTGTGGCGCTTTTTGCTACGGTAAGATCTGGTTTTCAGGGCGCACTAATGGTGCCCACAGAGATTTTAGCAGAACAGCATATGCGTTCACTTACCAGGATGTTTGAGCCGTTTGGGATTACTGTAGGACTCCTGACGGGCAGTGTGACTGGCCGAAAACGTAAAGAGTTATTGGCCTCGTTGCAAATGGGGATGCTTGATATCGTGGTAGGAACACATGCTTTGATTCAGGAGGATGTATTTTTCCGTGATCTGGGTCTTGTGGTAACTGATGAGC
This sequence comes from Paenibacillus sp. FSL F4-0122, assembly GCF_038002845.1. Taxonomy (NCBI): domain Bacteria; kingdom Bacillati; phylum Bacillota; class Bacilli; order Caryophanales; family Paenibacillaceae; genus Paenibacillus; species Paenibacillus sp. FSL F4-0122. The sequence continues at coordinate 6,497,531 of NZ_JBBODI010000001.1, read as the reverse complement.
AGCATCGTTTTGGTGTGAATCAGCGTGGTGTATTGCGGCGAAAAGGATATAATCCGGATGTACTGACGATGACTGCGACGCCTATTCCACGTACACTTGCGATCTCTGTTTTTGGCGATATGGATGTATCTACTTTATCTGAAAGGCCGAAAGGCCGAGTTCCTATAACTAGTTATTGGGTAAAACATGATCTCATGGATCGTGTGCTGAATCTGATTAAGCGTGAAATTGATCTGGGTCGTCAGGCTTATTTGATCTGTCCGCTCATTGAAGAGTCAGAGAAGCTGGATGTGCAGAATGCTATTGATTTGCATATTCAGATGAGCCAAGCTTTCCCTAGCTATAAAGTTGGGCTTTTGCATGGGAAAATGACTCCCGCTGAAAAAGATGAAGTGATGCGGGCGTTTTATAACAATGAGCTGCAGCTGCTTGTGTCCACTACGGTGGTGGAGGTTGGTGTAGACGTTCCTAATGCTACATTGATGATCATTATGGATGCGGATCGTTTTGGTCTGTCACAGCTGCATCAGTTACGTGGACGGGTAGGAAGAGGGCAGCATGCCTCTTTTTGTGTGTTGGTAGCTGATCCAAAATCTGAAATCGGACGTGAGCGAATGACTGCCATGACCGATACGGATGACGGATTTGAGATTTCCCGAAGGGATTTGGAGCTGCGTGGACCGGGGGATTTTTTTGGGACAAAGCAGAGTGGATTACCGGAGTTTCGGCTGGCAGATATGACGGCTGACTTTGAAATTCTGGAGCAGGCGCGGGATGATGTCGCAGAGCTGCTTAAGGATGAAGCTTTTTGGACATCACCTGAATATGCATCTCTTCGGCATTATTTACAGAGTGAACAGATCTTCCAAGGAGAATTAATTGACTAACTAGGCACATGTAGCACCGAAGGCTCATATACTGTGAAAGATTGGATATGACGGGAGGTGCTACACTTGGGTTATCAACAATTCGGAATTAGCCCTCAGTTGGTGGATCGCATCAAGCTGAAGATGAAAAACTCGACTGTGAAGGATCGTATCAAAAGTATGATTGAGGGCATCTCGAAACAGGAGCTGCAGGATCCTGCGGTTGTTCGCAGATTGGTACGGAAAGCGTCAGGTGTATTGAACGAGAAACTGACCTCGACACAGGAAGAACAAATTGTAAAGTTTATCATCGCGCAGAAAATCGATCCGAACAACACCTTTCATTTAATCCGCTTGTGGGGAATGTTCCGTTAAGTAGCGGATTAAATGAAAAGTAGGGGTTGTCCATGGGTGTTTTTTTCATCGTATGAGACAGTCTGCAAGCAGCGATCCTCCTATTACTGGAGGATCGCTGCTTTGCGTTTTTGGCCGTAGTTACGGCATGCTGCAATATGTCTCTAATCCGGATAAACCGATGCCACCGAACATAGTCATTCGTCGTCCGGTAACGCCTAATCATAGTCAACCGCCGTCTGATGTCACTGAATCATAGCTCCGCTTATCCGATACCGCTGAATCACATTCAACCATCTTCGGACGCTACCGAATCATGGTCATCTGTCGTCCGATCCCGGCGAATCACATCCATCCATCGTCGATGCCCCCGAATTACATACCTCCATCGTCCGATACCACCGAATCATGTTCATCCACTGTCCGATGTCACCGAATCACATTCATCCGCCGTCCGATGACGCCGAAATATGATCATCCGCTGAGGTATTCGGACTCCAATGACGTTATTCGCAAATATATCGCCTTTGGAGCAAGGTTTCGGACCCCAGTGCAGCTATTCATAAGAAATAGGCTCGTAGTTGGCGTTTTTTGTGCCAATAGGGGCTATGCGGTCCGAATGCATTCAGAATTCCGGGAAATTCTGCATATAAGGTCCGCTGTGTCCGATACCACCGAATCATAGTCAACCGCCGTCTGATGCCACCGAATCATAGCTCTCCGCTTATTCGATACCGCTGAATCACTTTCATCCATCGTCCGATGTCACCGAATCACATTCATCCACTGTCCGATACCGCCGAAATATGATCATCTGCTGAGGTATTCGGACTCCAATGACGTTATTCGCAAATATATCGCCTTTGGAGCAAGGTTTCGGACCCCAGTGCAGCTATTCATAAGAAATAGGCTCGTAGTTGGCGTTTTTTGTGCCAATAGGGGCTATGCGGTCCGAATGCATTCAGAATTCCGGGAAATTCTGCATATAAGGTCCGCTGTGTCCGATAGCTGTCTCATGCGCGTAAACGTCTTCGAATAATGCGAAATTTGAGTTCTCGCAAGAAGTTTGGGGTCTCGAACAAGAAGTTTGAGGCCTCGCTCAGAAAAATTGGTTGCGATCAAAGGCTAAATTCAAAAAGAAGGGAGCGCTCCAGCCATTTTCATGGCTTAAGGGCGCTCCCTTTTTTTATTCGTGTAAGCGTGTTTGTCTATGATCTTTAGTGGCTGATCTGAACACGATTTGGCTCTCTGAATCACACTGTAGAACGATTGCCCGAAGATGATCTTCTTCCATTCTGTTTGTCAGACAAAACAACGTGCTAACCTCTCCATCTTGCCCTGAACCTTCGGCAATCGCAGCTTCTCGGTTTAGAGAGGTTGCGATTGCTTGCTGAATGTCCAAACATCGGCTGCTGGTAATCCAAGCAGTGCGGGAGTGGGATAATCCCCGTAGTGAGATACGAACACCTTCGAAAGCCAGCAGGTAGGCAATAATAGAATACATTGCTTGCTCCCAACCGAACAATGTACCTGCAAAAAGCAGAATTGCACAGTTCAGGATCATAATCACGACTTCCGTTGATTTTGGAGGTCCGCCGCTCAGCAGAGAATACCCCTGGTCACTGGCTTGTTTATTTACACCGCCGAATCTCACAGATATTCCAATACCTACTCCAAGACAGATGCCTCCTGCCATTGCGGCAGGTAAAGGATCGCTAATCACAGCAGGAAAACGATGCAGCGCAAGAGACGCGATGGTTAGGCAGGTTAATCCCAAAACAGTGTAAAGAGCAAAGCGGAGATTTACTTGTTTTCGCGACATAAATATAAAGGGCAGATTGAATAGAAATAGAAACAATCCAAGCTGCATTTCAGTAGTATGAGCGAATAATGCGGATAAGCCTGTAATCCCGCCGACAACAAGGCCATGTGGCATTAAAAATAATTCCAATCCTACAGCAGCAAGCAATGCGCCGGCAATGACGGTAAGAACTCGGAAGGTAGAGCTTCTTTGTAGCTGTTGACGTTGATTTATTTTGTTCTGCATAGTTTTTCCTCCTTCAACAGGGGAAACGACCTTACTCATTTTCAGTGGCTATGGCAGATTTTTTGGATATTCGTGCATCATGTCGTTTCTCAAAGTTGAATACTTTATCCATTATTTATAAATCTATTTAGATTCCTTCGTCAGACAATGTCCAAGGAGAACAAGGATCAGCACGTAAATGGCTGCAAATATCTGCAAATGTCTGCGAAAGGCTGAAAATGGCTGCAAATAGCTGTAAAGGGCCGCAAATGGTTGCAAATGACGGAGAATGTTGCAAAGGCTCCAAGAGGCTGCGAATGGCTACAAATAGTGAAGAATAGCCAGCACTCCGCAATGCTTTACCCAAATTGGCCATAATTATTGAAAATTCATCCCGCGCGGCTATGGGCATCCAATGTTGGATGAAGCATGAAGGCTGTGACCAACGCTACGTCCGGCCAGCAAGCCTGCAATAAAGTTGCCATTTAGCGTAACGATAACTGCTGCAAGGGAGTACCAGAGCGCCTCACCGCCTAAGGTGAGTGGATCTATGTCAGTCCGAAGCTGAAGCAGAAGATGACACTGAAGAAATCACGAAATGGGATCACAAGCTGTTCAATCGGTTTCACATGTTCGGTTTCAGCGAGGACAAGTCCACTAGTAGCGCGCCAATAACTTCTGTCTGTTAGATGAATGGTCTCGGTGAATCCAGCAATCAGGAATAGTGCTGCGAATATTACTAATGCAAAAAGCTCACCGGAAGAGATATTCAGGACACGTTTCAGCCAAAATACTTGCTTTCTTCCGGTGGAGGATGAGCAATGCGAGCATGTATACCAACCGGTAAATCCGCTTCTCTATAATTCATGACATAAGATTATTTATCAATCGAAGTTCTAAAATCCCTTCAGCAGACATTCATTTAGGGCAGAGGTGAACTTCGCTAGGGGAGTGATATTAGAAAATGAGAAGTGAATTTTAACAGGTACAGCCGCAGTCGAAGCAGGAATTTATAAATCACTGGACGGAACAGTAAAGAAAGTACAGGGAGTATTGCAGCTACCGCAATAGACTTCGTTCCCCACTGTTCAGCTATTTTGATGGCTCCTACCTGAGGGGTTATTTGAGGTGCAATCCTTACGGGAGGTGTAAACTTTCGCTCGTAGCGTTCATTTTCGGATGTCGTTGATTCTTGCTCCGTAGTGAATGATCCTCCAGACCAGGCAGGTGGAAAAGAAAATATCATCCCCAGAATTAGGACTATACGAAGAAACCAAAGTAATGACAAACGCGCTATATATTGCACCGAAATAACACCTCCCAACTGCATGTAGTATAAAAAGCATACCATACCTTTTCCTTTGAATCCAAATTGTTTTGTGAAAAAAATTCTTATATAGATGATGAAAACATGAAACCGAACGGGAAAAATGACGTATTTCGCAGCATAGATAACTTTTATTATCTTGTTTCAGTCAGGAGGGATAAATTTGAGCGAATGGCAGGATTTTAACGGTTTTGATGAGCGCAGCTTTTTCGGAAGTTTCATTCATGAGATGCCACTGTTTTTTAAATTATTTGCTTTGCTTTTTCTTGGCCTTTTTGTTTTTATAATTGTTAAATCAGTGAGAATCTGGATATCCAATAACGCAAGTCCTTTGATAAAAGCAAACTGCACAGCGGTCACCAAACGAACCGAGGTATGGGGGGGATCCGGTGAATCGAGAGCAAATACTAGCTATTTTGTTACGTTTGAGTTTGCCGATGGCTCTCGATTGGAGTTGCAGGTAAGAGATCAGGATTTTGGTTTGATTGTAGAAGGGGATCGAGGCGAACTCCTGTATCAAGGGACCAGGTTTAAAAGCTTCAATCGCGATTTGAAGAAAGAACATCTAAATTTCTAAAAAAGTACATACCATTCAAGAATCACCATGCCTATTTTGGGTAAAACTCATATGAGAGGTTTTACCAGATCTCAATTCTGGAAGGAGGCTATGGTTTGAATTCAAATAATCCACAATCGCAAGGGCTGGAACCCTTCCATACACTGAGCGAGGAAGAAGTGCTGAATAGGCTGGAAACTCGGAAAGAGGGTTTATCTTCCGATGAAGCGACTAAACTTGTGGAGCGATATGGGAAGAACGTACTTCAAGAAGCGAAGACCAAATCGCTATTAGGAAAGTTTATCGAACAATTTAAAAATGTAATGATCTTTATTTTGCTAGTAGCAGCTGTATTGTCAGGAGTCTTGGGGGAATGGACGGATACGATCATTATTTTGCTTGTAGTCATTTTGAACGCGGTGCTTGGAGTTATTCAGGAAAATAAGGCTGAGCAAGCACTCGATGCGCTAAAAAGTATGTCCTCTCCACACGCCAGAGTAAGACGTTCCGGCCAGGTTACTGAGATAAAAAGTGAAGATCTTGTGCCCGGGGATATCGTATTGCTGGAAGCTGGAAATGTAGTTCCGGCGGATATAAGACTTTTGGAAGCCGCTTCGTTGAAGACGGAGGAAGCCGCGCTTACCGGAGAATCATTGCCCTCTGAAAAGCGAGCCGGTGTGCTTGAAGGTAGCGACATTGTAATCGGCGACCGCACCAATATGGCTTATATGAGCAGCAGTGTAACTTATGGCCGAGCAATTGGTGTAGTTACAGCTACAGGAATGCAGACGGAGGTCGGTAGAATTGCCGGTTATATCTCGGAAGAAGATACAGATGTAACACCGCTGCAAAAAAAGCTGGATGAGCTAGGTAAATATTTTACCTTTATTATTCTTGGCGTCTGCGTGATTATCTTTGCCGTTGGGATCTTCGAAGGAAGAGAGCTGCTGGATATGCTACTTACCTCGATCTCACTCGCGGTAGCGGCTATCCCGGAAGGGCTGCCAGCAATTGTTACGATCATTCTCGCGCTTGGTGTGCAGCGAATGGCGGGACGAAAAGCGATTATTCGCAAGCTTCCCGCCGTGGAGACACTTGGAAGTACAGAGATTATATGCTCCGATAAGACAGGTACTTTAACATTAAATAAAATGACAGTCGAAAAAGTGCATGTCAACGGAAAGACCACTGATTCCAGTGCAGGGCTTGTAGGGATTCCTGGTGGCGAGTTATTGCTTCAAGCTATGACGCTTTGTAATGACTCCAGTATTGACGAAGGAAAGACTCCTAGTGAACCTGAAGCAAAAGCTGGAGCTAAGGACCCACAAACCAAGAGCGGAAAAGCAATCATCGGCGATCCGACGGAGACTGCGTTAGTCGATTATGCGCTTAGTATAGGCACTGACAAAAGGGAGCTGGAAAAGAAATACCCACGTAAAAATGAGCTGCCTTTTGACTCCGATCGCAAGCTGATGACAACGGTTCATGAGGTCGAAGCTGGACGTTATCGTGTGCTGACAAAGGGTGCACCAGATGTACTTTTGTCCAAATGCAGCCATATCTATGTGGATGGAGAAATTGTAACTCTACAAGACGAACATAAGCGGAATATCATGGAAAGTAATAAATTACTTGCGAATGATGCACTTCGAGTGTTGGCATTTGCTTTTCGAGATGAGGAGCAGCTGCCGACCGATCTCTCACCAGATACCACGGAGAAAGAGTTAGTATTTATTGGTTTGGTCGGTATGATTGACCCGCCGCGTGAGGAAGTACGGGATGCGGTAGCTATCTGCCGTAAAGCGGGAATTAGACCTGTAATGATTACAGGCGATCATCGTGATACAGCAGCGGCTATTGCCAAAAGATTAGGGATTATTGAAGATGAATCAGGTGTATTAACGGGTAGTGAGCTGGATAAATTCAGCGAAGAGGAATTTGCGGAGAAGGTTACCGATTATTCGGTTTATGCACGCGTCTCTCCTGAACACAAGGTTCGTATCGTTAAGGCTTGGCGACAAAAAGGAAAAATTGTGGCTATGACCGGAGATGGTGTAAATGATGCTCCTGCACTTAAATCATCCGATATCGGCGTGGGCATGGGAATAACCGGAACGGATGTTGCCAAGGGTGTATCAGATATGGTGCTTGCCGACGATAACTTTACGACTATAGTTGTTGCCGTAGAAGAAGGACGGAAGGTTTACAGCAATATCCGCAAGGCTATCCAGTTCCTTCTCTCCGCTAATCTTGGGGAAGTGCTGACATTATTTATTGCCACTATGATTGGCTGGCGTATTCTAGAGCCGATCCATATTCTGTGGATTAATCTCGTTACGGATACCTTACCTGCACTTGCCCTCGGACTTGAGAAAGCCGGCGAGGATGTAATGGCGAAGAAGCCGCGTAAAGCAAGCAGTAGCATCTTTGCGGGCGGCGTGGGGATCGGGATTATATATCAAGGGATTATAGAAGCGGCGCTTACGTTGATCGTGTATCAATGGGCGCATACGCATTACAATGAAGGTATTGCGGTTACAATGGCCTTTGGTACATTAGGATTACTGCAAATCGCTCATGCTTTTAACGTCAGATCCAATAAAAAATCGCTATTCCAGATCGGTTGGTTCAGCAATCGCTATATGTTATGGGCTTCGCTGATCTCTATACTAATGCTTGTGCTTGTGATCATCATCCCGGGCTTAAACGACTGGTTTGGTGTTTCACATTTAAGTGGATTACAGTGGGGAATAGTATGTGCAGCGGCCGTAGCGATTATTGTTATAGTTGAACTTGTAAAGCTGTTTGTCCGGATGAGCGGAAGGGGCAAGAGCTGGGATTAAGAAACTGGATAAAAGTTATAGTCAAAAAGCCTGAACCCCATCAATAGGGATTCAGGCTTTTTGAATGATTTCTTTTAAAGTATGGGAAGCTTATAAAACACGTTGCATATGGAGGATTACATTACTCCAATAACCTGAGTCGAGGTCACTGATCTGAACTCCGGGTTCACCCCAGGTGTGGATAAACTTTCCGTCTCCAATGTAAATACCGACATGACCAGGTATAGCATCACTTTCAAATCGACCGGGAACGGTAAAGAAGATAAGATCTCCTACATCCAGTTCGCTTCGACTTACACGGGTACCTAAATTGTCCTGATCTTTAGCTAAACGAGGTAAGCTGACTCCGAATTTTTTGAATACATGCCTTGTAAAAGAAGAGCAATCAAATTTTTTGGTTTCTTCATAAGATCCAGCGCCAAAGTCGTAGGGAACACCCAAGAAATTTTTGGCAAAAGAGATTAACTCCTTTTTATCCGCTTCAGAAATACTTTGAATGCGTAAAGATTTAGATTCACTCGTGGATTCGACCGTCGATAATTTTTCGATAGTCTTACGTTCGGACGGTGTAGCAATGTTTATCTCACCCGACTGGGGATTCCAGCCTACTTCTGTTTGCAAAAATTTGGACAAGGCTAAAGGGGTGATATAGATTTGCCCTTCTTGCCGTCTAGGGGCTTGTGGCAGTGTGATTTTTTCCCCAAGTGAGAATACCTGTGGAGAGCCAGGGCGCAGCATATACATAACATCGCTATAACCGATTTTAGTGTATCCATCACTAGAACCATCATCCTTCATCCGATATCCGAGCGAAGTAACCGCAGGCTTGAGTGGAATCCAGTACTTTCCCTGAGCGTCAGTAATTGCAGATTGTTCATAATAACTGGAGGCATTTTTACCATCAGGAGTTAGCGCGTTAACCTTAGGTTTTTGCGATTGAGAAGAATAACCGCAGGATGAACTCGTTAAAGCGACAGCAAGCAATACAGTAGCGGTGGTTAGTAGTCTTTTGTGATTATTAGCCATTTAACACGCTCCATCTTCAAACTGTAAATTAAGTTTGTGCAGGGCGATTTTTTTTATGTAAAAGAAACGAAGGCAATCGCTGTAAGAGACAACCAAGCATTACCTCTTTTGATGTCATATATTCTTCAGAATTTGAAATCTATGGAAATATGATAAGTGATTGACGGATAAACAACCTCCATATAATATAGGTTTAATAGATTTCTATCATTAATGTGAGGTACGTGTAAGCTTATGCTTTAATGCTTTTATCGATAAAAGTGATAATGCTGAGTCGCTCACCTTGATGTATGCGTTAATAAACTAATGAAATGGGGTACTTTGATGAAAAAGAGAAACATTTTGGCGGGATTAAGCTTATGCTTCATGCTCGTAGCAGCTGGTTGTGGCAACAATAACACCGCTGAAAACTCAGGAAATGCAGCGAATTCCGGTAATTCCCCTACGAATGCAGGAGCAGCAGATTCAAAAACGTACAAAATTGCGATCTCGCAATATGTGGAGCACCCCTCACTCGATGCTACACGCGAAGGAATTCTCGCTGCTTTGAAGGATGCGGGAATCGTTGAAGGCGAGAACCTGAAGGTTGACCTTGAAAATGCTCAGGCTGACCAAGCGAATAACTTGTCCATTGCTCAAAAGATTGCCGCTGACTCAAATGATTTGGTATTAGCAATTGCAACGCCTTCCGCTCAATCAATTGTTCAAGCACTCAGCAAAGCAAGTAAGGATACACCGATTTTGTTCGCAGCAGTAACTGACCCACTCGACGCAAAGATTGTCACGGATCTGGAGCATCCAGGTGGAAATGTATCAGGTGTATCGGACACCAATCCCGAAGCGATTAACAGATTAATGCAATTTATAGCTACCCAATTTCCTAACGTGAAAAAGCTGGGCATTGTTATTAATGAAGGTGAACCAAATGCAGTAATTATGGCTGAGATTGCTAAAAAAGAATTGGATAAGCATGGAATCGAGCTAGTGAAGGCTGCCATCACGAATACCTCTGAAGTCAAACAAGCTGCGGAATCACTTGTGGGTCGTGTAGATGCATTCTACATTACTTTGGATAACACAGTCGTAAGTGCAGTGGATACCATTATTCAAACGGCTAATGACAAGAAAATCCCGTTCTTCTCCAGTGACCGTGACACGGTTGAAAAGGGCGCTTTTGCCACCGTTGGTTTTAAATATTTCGATCATGGTTATCAAGTGGGTCAAATGGCCGTGGATATCTTGAAAAATGGTAAAAAGCCAGCTGATATGAAAGTAACCATGCAAGAAAAACTTGATCTCATTCTTAACCTGAAATCTGCAGCAGCGCAAGGCATAGAAGTGACTGATGCAATGAAGGCAGAAGTTGCCGATCAAGCTAACAATATTATTCAATAAGCCATTATATAGGGGCGATTTCGTGAGAACGCCCCTTTCCGCTCGAAGGAGGAAGTCATCTATGTTAAATTCGATGCTCGGGGCCGTTGAAATGGGACTGCTTTACGCATTTATGGCTTTAGGTGTATACATTACCTTTCGTATTCTTGATTTCCCTGATTTGACTGTAGATGGGAGCTTTACCACTGGTGGCGCCATTGCCGCTGTTATGATTACTAACGGTTATGCACCATGGCTTGCTACCTTGGCCGCTATTGCTGGTGGAATGCTGGCAGGAATGTGCACGGGCCTATTACATACGAAAGGCAAGATTAATGGACTGTTATCCGGTATTTTGATGATGATTGCACTTTATTCCATTAATCTGCGGATATTTGGTGGCAAACCCAACTGGTCTTTAATGGGCAACACTACCTTGTTCACTTCCATTGATCCTCTGCTCGTACTGCCGTTTGTAGTTATTTTTGTGAAAATAGTAATGGATTTATTCCTGCGTACGGATCTTGGACTTGCGCTGCGGGCTACCGGAGATAATGCAAGAATGATCCGTAGTCTGGGTGTAAACACCGATAATACCACTATTCTTGGCGTCAGTTTATCCAATGGAATGGTGGCGCTCTCGGGGGCGTTAATTACTCAGTATTCTACTTTTGCGGATTCCTCCATGGGTATTGGGATGATTGTAATCGGGTTAGCTTCGGTGATCATCGGTGAAGCCATATTCGGTGCCAAAAATGTATTTCGGGCCACACTGGCTGTTGTGCTCGGATCCATAGTTTACCGGATCGTAGTTGCACTTGCCTTGCGGGTACCGTGGCTTAAAGCTTCGGATCTTAAGCTGATCACAGCAATTATCGTTATTTTCGCTCTTGTATTCCCGTCGATTCAGCGTTTCCTGAAGCAGAAGAATATGGCGCGGAGGCGTTCCGTTGAATTAGCTGAGCAAGCGCTAAGCAGCAAGAGAGGAGGCACCATCGATGCTTAAACTGGAGAACGTATCTAAGCTGTTCAATCCCGGAACACCCGATGAGAAAATAGCGCTGCTCGGCATTGACTTGGAGCTTCTTCCTGGTGATTTTGTCACCATCATTGGAAGTAATGGAGCTGGTAAATCTACGTTGATGAACATTATTTCCGGTGTCATGAAGCCGGATCTGGGTACAGCCAGCATTGAGGGAAATTCAATCAGCCATTTGGCGGAATTTCAACGAAGTCGCTGGATCGGCCGTGTCTTTCAGGACCCAATGGCGGGTACCGCTCCACATATGACGATTGAAGAAAATTTAGCTATGGCTTATAAAAGAGGCAAAAGCAGAGGGTTAACCTTTGGAGTAAATAAAGCAAAAAGAGCTTTATTTCGCGACGAGCTAAGCCGTCTGGGGATTGGGTTGGAGGATCGCCTGCGGGCAAAAGTAGGGTTGTTGTCAGGTGGAGAGAGACAAGCGCTAAGTCTGCTAATGGCGACCTTTACTCAACCGCAAATTTTACTTTTAGATGAACATACAGCTGCCCTTGACCCTTCTCGTGCGGAGCTGATTACTAAACTGACAGAGTCCATTGTCCGTGAGATGAAGTTAACCACCCTAATGGTTACCCATAACATGGAGCAGGCCATTCGTCTTGGCAATCGTCTGATCATGATGGATAAGGGCCGTATTATTTTGGATATCGACGAGGTTCGTAAAAAAGATCTTACCGTAGAACGGCTGCTCGGAGAATTCGAGACAATCAGCGGACATAAATTGGCAGATGACCGAATGATGCTTGGTTAGTCTGTTGTAGGTGTGAATGTAGCTCAATATAAGGGCTTGAAGTGAAGTCTGATTCTGGATTTCATTTCGAGCCCTTTTTTACATAGGATTTTTTTCGCCGAGCCATTATACTATCCTTAGCTTTCAGTTCACGTAAATTTACCCAAATGGAACATTATGGTTTATAATGGAATTATAGTGATAATAAATGAAAATTATCATATTTAGGGAGCGGAGAATACAGATGATTTGGAAAAATGTTAGCGCTTACAGAAGTTCGGGCATTTTCAACAAAATGATACTGATTATTTCCTTTTTGCTTCTACTTTCCTTTTTATTCTCGTTGACCGTTTTGCAATATGTGTATCGTATCTATGACAAGCAAATTTATGAAAAGGCCTCTGAGGTACTGGGGATGTCCTCTATAAGCATCGAAAATGCCCTAAGAGAATTGGATCAGCTTTCTTTTACAGTGGTGTCTGATGAGCAAATTCAAGAATGCCTGCGCCAATTGCAGAATGATCCACAGCCTTATGAAAGACAAGTTCTACATAACAAGATCATAAACAGGCTGGTTGCTTTTGCAGGGGCAGAGAAATACGTTTATTCCATGATGCTGATGGATACGAGTGGCGGAGTAATGACTGCGGGCAATCGTGAAGGGGTATCACAGGATCTGCAGGATCAGTTAAAGCCGTTAGCTGCGGAAGCTAGCGGGAGTATAGTGTGGTATCCGCAAGGAAACAGAAATTCACTTTTGGCGGTTCGGCAGATTAAATCTTATACAGGGTCAACGTTTACGCTGGATGATCTGGGAACACTCGTGATCCGTATTCGGATCGATCTAATCATTGCGGATAGTACGAGCGATACCGACCAATTAATAGCTGTTGATGCCACGACGGGACAGGCGATCTATCCTGAAGCACCGATTCTTTTGCCAGAAGAGCTTAAAGAAGAGACAGAACGTCCGGAGCTATATCGCACGGCCAAATATCAAGAAGGTACTTATTTTATAACCAAGACGAAATCATCTTATATAGATTGGATCTACATCAATGCAACTCCATTTAATGAGATGTTCAAACATATTACTTTTGTCAAAAAACTGGTCGTCATCATATTCGCACTAATCTTATTAATTGGTCTCCTTTTAGGCTACAGGCTTGCTCGTAGTATTGTACGTCCGATCTCTAAGCTGACCAAAAAAATGAAGCAAATCGAGAAGGGCGATCTGGACAATCTGGAGGAACAGTCATTAGGTGTGGTTTCACAGACTGCGCAGGACGAGGTTAGTCAGCTAAACCGGACTTTTAAAATGATGATCCGCAGGATCAGAGAGCTTATTGATGAGAACTATGCGAAGCAGCTGATTATTAGAGAGACCGAGCTGAAAGCATTACAGGCACAGATTAATCCGCATTTTTTGTACAATACACTGGAATCGATCAATTGGTTAGCCAAAATGAACAAACAAGCCAAAATCTCAGAAATGGTAGAAGCGCTCGGTTACTTGTTCCGCAGCTCTATTGGTCTCAAGGATCCGCTAATTACACTTGAAAAAGAGATCACTATCGTGCGAAATTATGTCATTATCCAGAAAACACGGTTTGATGAGAGGCTTGATTTCCGGATGGATGTACCTGAAAATCTGCATGATGCATTAATTCCGAAGCTGACCTTGCAGCCTTTAATCGAAAATGCTATTCGCTATGCGCTAGAGCCTAATATTGAGCCGTGCACCATTTCTATAACAGTTAGTGAAGAAGATCAGGGCCTCGATATCAAAGTCAGTGATAATGGACCGGGGATGAGCGCTGAATTTATCAAAGATTTACAGATGGGGAGAGTTAAGACACGTGGAGAAGGCATCGGCTTAGCTAACATCGCGGAGCGTATTCAAATCGTCTTCGGCCCTGAATGGGGCACAGTCATAGAAAGTGAGCCGGGTCAAGGAACAACTATACATGTGCGTATACCTTACTTAAAAGGAGTGCTAGAGAATGTATAAACTGCTGCTGGTGGATGATGAACGCTTGATTCTGGAAGGGATATCGCAGGTTGTGGACTGGGGACGAGCGGGAACAGAGCTTGTAGGCACGGCACGGAACGGGATTGAAGCTTTGGTGAAAATTGAGGAGCTTAACCCTGAAATTGTGATCACGGATATTTCTATGCCTGGTCTAGATGGCCTGGGACTGGTGCAAAAATGCAGTGAACGATTTCCAAACGTGAAATTCGTTATGCTGACTGGTTATAAGGATTTTGATTATGCTTGTATTGCTATGCAGAACGGGGTCAAACATTATCTTTTAAAGCCGTGCAATGAGAATCAGATCCATGAAGCACTGATTGAGATGGTAGCGGAACTCGATGAGCAGAAGAGCAGAGGCGAATTCGTAAATCGTATGAAACAACGTCTTCAGAAGGTATTGCCCCATGTGAAAGAACAATTTTTGAAGGAATGGATCTCTAATAAAACTTATGGAAGTCAGGATCTAGAGTATTATCAGGAACTATTCGGCATTGAACTTAATGACAAAACGGTGCGCTTGCTCCTGTTCCGACTAGAAGGTTCTTACGAATATGAGCAATTGTTCGCTCTGCAAAATATTGCCCAGGACGTACTTCAGGAAACACTCCTGAGTGCGACGATAGGTGGTCATTTATTAATATTACTGGAAGATGAAGGAAATACGGTGCAGAATAGCTCCCTGCTTAAACGTATCGCTGAAGTAAGAGAGGTATTCTGCAAGTTTTATAAAATGGATGTGACAATCGCGATTAGTGATGCTGACCTTATGATTCATTCCCGGAGATTGTATCGTCAGACCTTGCAGTGCCTGAACCATCGTTTTTATTTGGAGGCGGGCGGTTTGATTACCGGGAGTGATATCCCAAGTGATGAGCTAAGTGGAAGAAATGATATCGAGCTAGATGAAGAGCATATTTGTCTACTTATAAAAGCAGGCGATCAAAATACAGTTGAGTTGGAATTGGAACGATTATTCAACTTGCTCGCAGATGAGCGGTTAGATATTAACGTGACGCGTTCTTATGTTTTACAGTTATATTCCGCTATGATTCGTTTAGCAGTCCCTGATGAAAGAAATAGCTTCACATCGGGCTTGGCGGAGCTTGCCGAAATTAGAACCTTGGGAGGTTTAAAAGCATACGTCAAAGAGGCAGCGGTTCGCTTAACAGCGATGTATGACCGACATTTTAGTTCCCGGCAATCACTTATTGTAGACAAAATGTTCAAAATTATCGCAGAGGATTACAAGAATGCAGAGCTGTCGCTTAGCTCGGTCGCTGCTGAAATGTTATATATGAATCCCGACTATCTCGGCAAAATATTCAAAAAAATTACCGGGGAGAAATTCTCGAATTATGTAACCAATTACCGGATTGCTAAAGCATCGGAGCATATTTTGAGAAGTGGGGATGTGAGAGTATTTGAGCTGGCTGAAATGTTCGGCTTCGGTGGAAATGCACAATATTTCAGTCAGGTATTTAAAAAAGTAACCGGCCAGACCCCTACAGATTTCATGAAACCCCCTCAAGCGAACTGATTATTGAACAAACAAGACGGTTTTTTGTATTCAATAATCACGGAATATTTGAGAAAATTTAACCAATGAAAGCGCTACCTAAAGGGATCAGAGCCTTTACACTATCATAGGAAAAGGGGACATGAAATTGAAAAAGAGATTCGCTTTACTAGCCGTACCATTATTGCTGTCGTCGATGTTAGCTGGTTGCGGTGGAGGTAACAACAATAACAATGCTGCCGCTACGGATTCCGCTACAAATACTCCTTCGGAAACGAAACCTGCGGCTACGACCTCAGCAGAACCAGTAACCTTGCGAATCGCATGGTGGGGTGGAGATACAAGACATTCTTATACACAACAAGTTATCGATATGTATGAAGCCAAATACCCGAATGTAACCATTGAGCCTGAGTATGCATCCTTTGATGATTACTGGAAAAAGCTTGCTCCGCAAGCCGCTGCAAATAGGCTTCCTGATATCGTTCAAATGGATATTTCTTATATCAATCAATATGGATCTAACGGACAGCTCGAAGACTTGAAACCTTATTTGAACTCTCAGATTCAAGTCGGCGATGTGAATGAGAACGTGCTGAGTACTGGAGTGATCGGTGAGAAGCAATACGGAATTCCGTTAGGGGTTAACGTACTTGGTTTTCAATATGATCCAGAATTGCTGAAAAAGGCAGGCGTTGATTCTATCCCAGAGAACTGGACTTGGGATCAATACAAGGAAATCGCCGCAAAAGCTAAGTCGGCTGGACTGTACATGGATGGTTCCATGGCAGCAGACGTATTCTTCAACTATTATCTGCGTACAAAAGGGCTGGCACTCTATAACAATGATGGTTCCGCTCTTGGTTATGAGGACGATGCGTTGTTCACTGACTTTTTCGGAATGTTGTCTGGTCTGATTAAAGATGGAGCGGTCCCATCACAAGACAAACTGAGCCAAAATAAAGGGGTTATTGAAGAGTCGGATATTGTTAAAGGGACAGGTATCGGTGTATGGCAATGGTCGAACCAATACGTTGCTTTGCAAATCGCTGTAAATCGTCCTATGGAGCTGGCACAAATGCCTGGTCCAGATATGGATAAAGGGCTTTACATGCAGCCAAGTATGTACTGGTCAATTACTTCTAACTCTAAAGTGAAGGAAGAAGCAGCGAAGTTCGTTGATTTCTGGATTAATGATGTGGAAGCTAACAACCTGATCAAAGGCGAACGCGGAGTACCAATTTCAAGCAAAATCAAAGAATCTGTAGCTACACAATTAACTGATTCCGGTAAGCAAGTATTTAAGTTTGTTGCTGACATGGAGCCTACTACTTCACCTATGAGTCCACCGGTAGGATCCCCAGAGGTTGTAGCACTGCTTACAGACCTCGCTGAACAAATGAACTTCGGAAAAATCGACCCAGCAGCAGCAGCGGCACAGTTCCGAAAAGAAGCGAACTCTATTCTCTCCAGCCGTTAAACGTAGGGTAACAGATAACTATACTGCGTCTCACATGGGAAACGGCATGCCATTTCGCTAGGCGGCATCCCGTTTCCCATATTATTCACATAAAAAGGAGTTGGAGACCCTTGGCCTTAACGAATCCCCTACCTTCGAATCCATTGGCTGTTAAGAAAAATAAGTTGACCGGCCGGCGGTTACGAAGCAACCTTACAGGATATGCCTTCATCAGTCCGTTCGTCATTGGCTTCCTTTGCTTCACACTGATCCCAATGATCATTTCGCTGTATCTCTCTTTTACTAAATACAATTTATTCGCTCCACCTAAGTGGATTGGATTTGATAATTACATCAAAATGTTCTCAAATGACCCGAAATATTTGCATTCACTAAAGGTAACCCTGCTTTACGTATTTATCGGTGTGCCTTTACGTCTAACCTTCGCATTATTTGTGGCTATGATTCTAAATACGAAATCGCGTATGGTAGGAGCTTATCGGACAACTTATTATTTACCTTCTATTATAGGTGGCAGTGTGGCGGTCTCCATCATGTGGCGTAATATTTTTAGTGATACTGGAATTATTAACGGCATGCTTGGCTTTTTCGGGATTGGTCCGGTAAGTTGGTTTGGCAATCCGAACGCTGCGCTTATTATGTTGATAACTTTATCTGTGTGGCAGTTTGGCTCATCCATGTTAATCTTTCTGGCAGGTCTCAAAAATATTCCTGGTGAAATGTATGAGGCAGCTAGTGTAGATGGAGCCGGATTCTTCAGAAAGTTCTTTAAGATTACTATGCCACTCTTAAGTTCTGTAATTCTGTTTAACCTCGTTATGCAGACGATCAGCGCATTTATGACCTTTGTTCCTGCTTATATTATCTCTAAAGGTGAAGGCGGACCTATGGACGGCACTATGTTGTATTCTCTCTATTTATTCCGTCAGGCTTTTATGTTTAATAATATGGGTTATGCTTCGGCTATGGCTTGGGTGATGTTGTTGCTTGTCGGCATCATGACCGGAATCTTGTTCAAGACATCCAAATCGTGGGTCTTCTACGAGTCGGAAGGAGGAAAATAATCCATGGCGAAAATTAAACTGAAATGGCCGCTTTATCACATCCTTATAGGTGGCCTCGCTATCGTTATGCTGTATCCGATTCTGTGGATGATCATGAGTTCTTTTAAAGAGAGCCGGCTTGTGTTTGTTACAGCTAAACACCTTATACCTGATCCATGGGAATGGGGGAACTATGCTAAAGGCTGGGAAGGTATTGCAGGTTACTCCTTTGGTGTCTTCATCAAGAACTCTTTCGTAATTGTCATTGTCGCAACACTGGGCGCAGTCATTTCATCTTCACTGGTTGCCTTTGGTTTTGCCCGCAATAAATTTGTAGGCCATGGCTTATGGTTCGGAATCATGATGATGACCCTGATGCTTCCTTCCGATGTGGTGCTCGTCCCTCAATACATTATCTATGCCAAATTGGAATGGCTCGACAGTATCAAACCGATCGTTGTTCCACAGTTCTTCGGTGTCCCGTTTTTCATTTTCCTAATGCTGCAGTTTATTCGGACCATTCCTGTTGAACTTGATGAAGCGGCTACCATCGATGGTTGTGGGAAATTTGGACTTTATTTCAGAATTATACTTCCGCTTATCCGTCCTTCTATGGCTACTGCGGCAATCTTTTCCTTCTATTGGCGTTGGGAAGACTTGCTTGGACCGGTATTGTACTTGAACTCACCTTCTAAATATACAGTTTCGATGGGGCTGAAAATGTTCCTGGACAGTGAGTCCGTATCCAACTGGGGTCCAATGTTCGCCATGTCTGTTCTAAGTTTGGCACCAGTCATGATTATCTTCTTTATCTTCCAAAAGCAGATTGTAGAAGGAATCAGCACCAGTGGTTTGAAAGGTTGATTTCAGCAAATGAATATAAATGTTTTGAATCTCTAATTAAGAAAGGTGCGGCTGAATTTGGATAGCTATCGTTTTGATTTTGGGATTAAGGAAGCTGAGCCTGGCTACACCAAAATTCGGCCGGACACATCTTATTCTAAGGAAATAGGGTATGGTTTCACTTCTGATTCCACCGTCTTTGGTCGTTTCAGAGGGGGAACAGATATACTGCGAAGTGATTGCTGCATCCCACAGAAAGCAGTTTTTCTTCTGGATCTCCCGAATGGGATCTACCGTGTTACGCTGCTGTTGGGTGATGCTCTGGCAGATACCAGCACATTTATCAAAGCTGGAGAAGGCAAGTTCGTATTGGACACTCTAAATGTGCCTGCGGGCCAATATTTACGCGAATCCTTTGCAATTAGAATTAAGGATGGGCAGCTAAAGCTATCGTTCTCGGGTGCGGCACCGCGTATTAACGCCTTGGACATTCAGATGGACAATGAAGCGCTAGTCTTGTTTCTGGCGGGAGATTCCACGGTGACCGATCAAGGGGAAGAAGGTTATCCCTATGCGGGGTGGGGTCAACTGCTGCCACGCTGCTTCAAAGCGGGAATAGTTGTTGATAACCGAGCACTTTCTGGACGCAGTTCCAAGAGTTTTATTGAGGAAGGGCATTTGGAGGGCATTGCCGCAGATATCAGACCCAGAGATTATCTGTTCATCCAGTTTGGACATAATGATTCCAAAACTGATGATTTAAGACATACCGAGCCCTTTACTACATATAAGGAACATTTGCTCCGGTTGATTACAGTCGCCCGAGAAGCGGGGGCCTATCCGGTTCTTGTGAGCTCTGTACATCGGCGAAGATTTGATAGTGAAGAAGCAATTGTAGACACGCATGGAGATTATTTAATCGCCATACGGGAACTCGCAGATACCGAGCAGGTTTCACTGATTGATTTAGCCGAGAAGAGCCGCAAGCTCTTTGAAGCTTATGGCTCAGAGGGCTCAAAAGATTTATTCATGTGGAGCTATCCAGGAGAATTTATTGCGCATCCAGGTGGCGTGCAGGATAATACACATTTTCAGATTTTAGGGGCTCGTCTTCTAGCTGAGCTTATAGTGGAAGGGATCCGGGAAGCCGGATTAAACGATCTCATCATTCATCTTCGTCAGGGAGAATAATAATCCTAAAGGAAAAGTAAATATCTGTCGGTTCAACTTCTGTATGCAAGGTTAAGGTTAAGGAAAGAACTTAACTGGAAGACTTGCATGATAAGAAGGAGGATATCACGATATGGCAGATAAAAAGCTTGTAGGTAAGGTTGCAGTTGTAACCGGAGGCGGCTCAGGAATTGGCCGGGCAACCGTGCTTGAGTTCGCACGTAACGGAGCCAAAGTTGTATTATTGGACAGAACTGTGGAGAACGCTGAAAAGGTTAGACAGCAAGTGGAGAAAGAGGGCGGAGAAGCCCTAGTTATCGAATGTGATGTTGCTGAACCACCACAAGTGGAAGCGGCGATAAACAAGGCGGCCGCGAAATGGGGTCGTCTTGATGTTGTTTTTGCCAACGCAGGGATTAATGGGGCGATGACGCCTATTGAAACGATGGATATTGAATCTTGGGATCAGACCATTCATATTAACCTGCGTGGAACCTTCGCGACTGTAAAATATGCGATACCGCATCTAAAAGAAAGCGGAGGCAGCATCCTGATCAACAGCTCCATTAACGGAAATCGTGTGTTTTCCAATGTTGGTTTTTCTGCTTACAGCACGACTAAGGCAGGACAGGTTGCTTTTATGAAAATGGCGGCACTGGAACTGGCTCAATTTCAAATCCGCGTAAATGCGATCTGTCCTGGGGCTATAAAGACCAATATAGATGACAACACTTTTCCATCAGAGGATCTGAAAGAAGTGAAAATCCCAGTAGAATTTCCTGAGGGAGATCAACCGCTGGAAGAAGGTCCGGGGCGACCTGATCAAGTAGCGAAGCTGGCTCTGTTTCTGGCGTCGGAAGATTCAGATCATATTACGGGGACGGAAATTTATTGTGACGGTGCAGAGTCGCTTCTGCATGGTTAATTTTCCAACATAATCTTGACCTCTCATAACGGATTCCATCCTCGTCGCTATGCCGGACCACACGGGTCGAAAGAGCATATGCGCTGAGGATGGTTATACCGTTTTTTGTTGTAAAATAAAGCTAATCATTATCTCCAATTTCCGTTATAATGGAGTATCTCTGGAGAAAGGAGATTGCGATATGGATTTTCAATTGGAATCATTAATGAAGTTACTAGTGGCCATGCTGTTCGGGCTGTTCATCGGGATTGACCGACAGATCAAGCAGAAACCGCTGGGGATACGGACCAGTATGGTCATAAGCATTGCGAGCTGTCTTGTCACAGTGGTGTCTATCCATGCCTTTGATAAGTTCGCGGGGCCAGAGCATCCAAACATGGACCCAATGCGGCTTGCGGCTCAGATTGTCAGCGGGATTGGTTTTTTGGGTGCGGGTGTTATTCTGCGTAGAGGCGGAGATGCCATTTCGGGCCTTACTTCGGCAGCACTCATCTGGACAGCTTCTGGAATTGGTATAGCTGTGGGTGCGGGATTCTATATTGAGGCAGCTTATGCGGTTATTCTGCTGATGTTTGCTGTGAATTTAGTTCCTCATTTAATCCGCTCGCTAGGACCAGAAGTACTGAATAAACATGAAGTTTCAGTGAGGATCATTATGGAAGCTAATTTTGTGCTTACAGAAGTGATCCAAAAAATCGAGCGGCCTCAGGTCAGCTCGCAGCGTAGTACTAGAGGTCCATCCCGAGCGATTCGAAGAATGAAAATTAAAGATTTGGAAGATGGCAGACAAATGATCGATATGGTGATCTCAGCCCCGGATCGAGATTACGCAACAGAAATTTATTACGATGTGAAGAAAATTGAACATGTAATGAGCGTAGAAGTGGAGCAATTGTAAAAAGAGCATGTCACCTCATGACTAGATGTGGTAATCTATCAAGTGGAGACAATTATCAGACACTGGAAGGGAGAACAATATATTATGTCAATCACAGCGTATGAAGGACAATATGAAGGAGAAGCAGCTATCTGGTTGAAAGCCGGTCGTTATGAGGCAGCTATTCTGCCAGGCATTGGCGGCAACCTGATCTGTTTCCGTGATACCGAAAACGGATATCGCTTCCTGCATGAGCCTGGAGCTGAAGAAATGGAAGCCTTCAAGGCAAGTCCGGGGATTCACGGAATTCCTGTATTATTTCCTCCAAATCGTTATGAGGATGGTAAATTTCCATGGAATGGTCAAACTTATCAATTCCCCGTAAATGAAGTTGCAACGGGCAACCATTTACACGGATTTTTACATACTGCAGCTTGGGAAGTCGAAGAATTTGGCAGCGGTAAGACTGAAAGCTTCGTAACCGTATTCATCAAGGTGGATGAGAATCATCCTTCTTATCAATATTTGCCACATAAGTATACGATCAAATTGCGTTATACCCTCGGCGAAGGAGGATTATCTCAACAGGTGCTGGTACACAATGATGGAGATGACGTGATGCCTTGCTTGCTGGCATTCCACACTGCCATTAACGCACCATTCGCACCAGGAAGCTCGGCACAAGATTACCGCGTAAAAGCTACTATTGGCGAGCGCTGGGAGCTTAACGACCGCATGCTGCCAACAGGCAAATTCCAGGCGTTGGAGCCAGGAGAAGTTCAGCTTCGTGAAGAAGGTGTGAATCCATATTTTGCATCGATGGACAATCACTACACGGCTGTACCTCAGAACGGACGCAACCGGATGGAGCTTACCGATAGCAAAGCTGGAGTAACCTTGGTGTACGATGTAGGGACTTCGTACAAACAATGGATGATCTGGAATAACGGTGCTACAGAACAGTTCTTCTGCCCTGAGCCACAAATTAACTTGGTGAATGCGCCAATGGTAGACCTTCCTGCTGATGATATCGGCTTGTTCAGCCTGAAACCAGGCGAATATTGGGAAGAAAGCAGCCGCCTGTACGTAAAATAGAGTTCATGTGAATATGAATAGGTTATAAAGAAGGGGCTGTCTCAAACGTAGTTTTTCTACGATTAGACAGCCCCTTAAATTTATCTCTTACTAATAATCTCTTCATTAATCTGTTTAATGATGTCTTGGATACTCTTCGAACCAAGATCACCTTCACCACGTTTTCTTACAGAGACAGTGTCGGAATTTTTTTCGTTCTCCCCCAGTACGAGCATGTAAGGTGCTTTTTCAAGCTGAGCTTCACGAATTTTGTAGCCTAACTTCTCATTTCGAATATCTACTTCGACACGAATGCCAGCCTTCTCCATTTGATGCTTCACTTGCAGTGCATAGTCAACATAGTTCTCAGAGACTGGCAATAACTTCGCATGAACAGGTGCGAGCCACAGTGGGAAAGCCCCAGCGAAATGCTCAGTAATAATCCCCATAAAACGATCGATCGACCCATACACAGCGCGATGGATTACGACCGGGCGATGTTTAAGATTATCTTCCCCGATGTAAGTAAGATCGAATTTCTCTGGCATTTGCCAATCTAGTTGGATTGTACCACATTGCCAGCTTCGTTTTAGCGCATCTAGGATATGGAAATCAATCTTAGGTCCATAGAACGCGCCATCCCCTTCATTCACACGATATTCGATCCCGAGATTGTCTAATACATTTTGTAAAGATTGTTCAGCCTGATCCCATAACTCTTCAGACCCCATATAATCTGCCGGCCGAGTAGATAATTCAATCTTATATTCAAAGCCGAACACTTGATAAATATGGTCAATCAGTGAGATTACCCGTCTTATTTCATCCTCAATTTGCTCTGGCAAAACGAAGAGGTGAGCATCATCCTGGCAGAAAGTGCGGACTCTCATCATCCCGTTCAGTGCTCCAGAATATTCATGGCGATGCACTTGACCAAATTCCGAGATACGGATAGGCAGTTCCCGGTAGGAATGCAGATTATTTTTGAAAATTAGCATATGCCCAGGGCAGTTCATCGGCTTAAGTGCAAATTTTGTTTCATCTACATTTGTGAAATACATATTGTCCTTGTAGTGATCCCAGTGCCCTGACTGCTCCCAAAGCCGATTGTTCATCATCAGCGGTGTACGAACTTCATCGTAATCTCTCTGTCTTTGTAATTCCCGGGCAAAGTTCTCAAGCTCTGTACGGATTGTCATTCCCTTGGGAAGATAGAAGGGCATGCCTGGCGCTTCTTCAGAAAACATGAACAACTCAAGTTCTTTGCCGAGCTTACGGTGGTCACGTTTTTTAGCTTCTTCAAGAAACAGTAAATGTTCCTCTAACTGCGCTTTTTTAGGAAAGGCAGTTCCATAAATACGTTGCAGCATTTTGTTATTGGAATCTCCACGCCAGTAGGCACCCGCTACATTCAACAGCTTAAAGGCTTTGACCAAGCCAGTTGAGGGAAGATGTGGTCCACGGCAAAGATCGGAGAATTCACCTTGATCATAAATAGTTAATACTGTGTCTGCCGGCAGATCATGAATAAGCTCCAGCTTTAAAGGCTCATTCAAATCTTCAAAAAGTTTAATGGCCTCTGCGCGGCTCACCACACGGCGGATAATCTGGTGATTCTCTTGGATGATTTTCGCCATTTCTTGTTCGATTGCAGCAAGATCATCAGTGGATAGAGGTTTCTCAATATCAATGTCATAATAGAAGCCGTCTTCGATAACAGGACCTATGCCTAGCTGGACAGCTTTATCTCCATATATACGTTTTATGGCCTGCGCCATGATATGTGCAGTACTGTGTCTATAAACCTCAAGACCGTCTTTGCTATCCAACGTAACAATATCGAGCCGGCAATCATGTTCGATCGCTTGGTTTAGATCAACAGATTTTCCATCAATTTTTCCAGCTACAGCATTTTTTTTCAGACTGGTACTTATGGCACCTGCTGCTTCTTTAATCGTTGTTCCTTGCAGTACCTCTCTAATTGTTCCATCTTGCAGTGTTACCTTGATCTTCATGATTTTAGCCTCCGTTTCTCAAATATTGTTAGTTGTGAACGCAAAAAAACGCATCTCTCCCAGAAAGGGACGAGTGCGTTCAGCTCGTGGTTCCACCCTAATTCGACCTGTCACATGGACAGGACCTCATTGGTATCCGATATCGGGGATAAATCGGTGCCGCATACTACCGAAAAACAAAGTTCTACGGATTCAGCGTCACGGCTACAAAGGGGTAACTTCACAACCGGTAACTGGAGAAGCTTGCAGCCCGGACTTCTCTCTCTGGACAGTTCGTGTAGGAAATCATGTCTTTGATCATTGCCATATTCTGTTGCTAGTTAATATTACTCAATAGTATTCGATAAAGTCAAGGGGGGAGGTGCACAGAAAGCGGATGATCGTTTCTCCGCGTTCTTCATTTGCTTATTGGTAAAGGAAATGAGGAAGGGCTTGGCGAATTTATATTTCAACATGCTTAAGGAGGATTGTAATGCAGATTATTGCCATGCTGACGATGCTAATCGACCATATTGGCTATATCTTTTTCCCGGAGAATCTTGCTTGGAGATATGTAGGGAGAATAGCTTTTCCGATTTATTGTTATGGGCTTGTGCAGGGACATATCCATACTTCATCCAGACCTAAATATTTATTACGGTTGCTCTTGATAGCGATTATTGCTCAGATTCCCTATAATTTAGCGCTAAATTCTGGTGGCTGGAACGTGGTGTTTACGTTATTGCTGTCGGCAATCGTACTGGTTATTTTGGACAAACTGCCTTCACTATGGCTAGGTATACCTGTGGTAATTGCTGCTATAGTGTTAATGGATTATTACCCTATAGATTATAACGCGTACGGTTTGCTCTTAGTATTGATTTTTCGTTATACGAAATCGTACTGGCTTGTTGGAGCCCATTTGGCACTGAATCTATTCTATATGTTTTATAATTATTGGGTTGTACAGATGCTAAGTATTTTACCTACCTTGCTGATTGCTTTTACGCCTTTGATTTGGAATCGCTTGGAGCGGCATCGGGTTCCGCGCTGGGTGTGGTGGTCATTTTATCCTGCACATTTACTGATGTTGGCAATAGTTAAGGCTGTAATTTACAAGGAATGGGCTCAGATCGAATGGCGAAGTTTGTTGAATATTTAAACATTTTACAATAAAAGGAACTTTGATTTACAAAACTTACCTTAGCTGAGATAATGGATTGATTTCACAAAATAAGATGAAGGAGACATGCTATGAGTAGAGTTAAAGCAAAAATGAAGTGGTTTTTGCCTTTTGTCGCACTGATGCTAGTTCTTGCCGGCTGTCAGTCGGTAGGGGGGTTCGATGTTAATAAGGCGTTGATTGGGGATGTTGATGTTAAATCATCAGAATCCAGTATGACTTTTTCCATGAATGCTGAGCCCATAGAGGGAATTAGCGCGGAAGATAAGGAAATGGTTGATCTTATTAATTCTTTTTCCTTGAATATTAGTAAAGCTAAGTTACAAGATAATGGGAGTTTATCGGCCCAAGGAACTGTTGGTTATAAACAATTGGATATTCCATTCACCTTGTTTATGGACAAACAAACACTTGCTTTTACAGTTGAAGGAGCAAAACAACCGTTCTACTTCCCTGTACAAGGATACGATGAAATCTTAGGTGAAGTAGGCTTGGATACGGCAAAAGCTGAAGATGTCAGTAAGCTGTTGACGAAATTCGTTGTTAAGAATCTTCCTAATCCTGGCGTAATCAACATTACACCGGTTAGTGATGCTGTGTATGGCGAGCAGTTGAACATGACGAAGCTGCATGCAGAAGTGACTGGTGATGAGCTTCCTGCACTGTTAAAAGGCTTCCTGAAGTCTGTCTCCAAAGACACAGAAGGTTTTACTGAATTGGTAGGTGGTCTTTACGACTATCTGTACCCTGTGATCAAAGCTATGGATGAAGACGGTTCTGGCGATATTTTCAATCTTGGATTCGGAGATATTCCACTGGATGATAAAGAAGCTGTCGTAACTGTATTGCATGATGCTGCCAAATTGGCTGTTGATGCATTGCTGCTAGTATATGACAATCAAGTGGACAGTCTTTACAAATCAACTCCTGAGATTAAGACTGTGTTGAGTAAGGATACGAAGTTATCTGTTGATATTTTCGTTGATAGTGCTCTGCATGTGCGTAAACAGAATGTTGATCTGAAAGTGGCGCTTCCGGGTACCGAGGATTTCCCACTGAAGAGTCTCTCGCTTAAAGCTTCCAGTCAGGTTTGGAACATTGGCGGTGCTGTAACTGCTGATCCAATCAGCACTGAAGGTGCACTTGATATTTCTTCCGGGCTTACACCTGGAGAGACTTTGAGAAACTTTGCCCCAGATTCTGATGTATATCGTATATTGAAGGATGATCTGGGCATTACGAAGAGAACCATTGTTATCGAACCTGATGACGAATATTATTACCCGATTGTAGACAAGAACACTACTTATATCCCACTGCGTTATTTGGCAGAAGATTTAGATGCTACTGTAGAATGGGATACTGTCAATCGTGCAATTAACGTTACTGATGGTGTGTACGGAGATAAACTGGTGTTCAAAATCGGTTCTTCCGAAGCCTTGATTAACGGCACGGCTGTAAAGCTTGCCCAACCTGTATTTGTTGACGAGTATGGCGATGCATATGTATCCTTGCGTCTGCTTGCTGAAGCGCTTCATGCTACTGTGTCGGTAGATGAAGATGGTTGGATTACTATTGTACGGAACTAGTTGCATCTTAACGATCAATTAACACAATAAACCCAGCTTCCATCTGACGCATAAATGCGAGTGGAGGCTGGGTTTTTTATATGAAATACATAAACCAGTTATTGCTTCGTTAATACCACCTCTAAAGCTATATTACTAAGCTCTTTATTCTCTGTCATACTTTGGATGTATCCACCTAAGAAACCTTCTTGTAGGCCTTCCCAAAGCTTGTAACCTGGCATCGCTTTAATATCTTCTGAGGAGCTGCCGGCTGTCCCCGCGAAGTATCTTACATTTAGCTTGGCCATTACCTCAGCCATCGATGCCTTTTCAGACTGCGTAAAGGAACTCTCCTTTAGACCATCCATAGCTTTGTTATAAGAGTTTGTAGCAAAAATATCCTCAGCATAGGTCTTAAAGTTTAAAAGATTCTGATCTGTAATGCCATTAGCTTTAGCCCATCCTTCTACATTTATGGGCATTGCTTCATAATTAACGGTTCTGCTCAGAGGATCGAAGGTCATCGCTCCATATTGATGTGGATAAACAGCCATTGCACTTGTTGCGATATCATAAATTGGCATTTCTTCCGAAGAAGTTGCCGGGTCTACCCGGATGTCCTGCATATGGATATGGCCTGACAAGACTAAATTAAGTTCATTTTCACGAAGTAACTTTATTGTTTCCTGACTGTTGTTAAGCTTAAAGCCTGAAACAGACATAGAGGTGTGGCTTAGTAGGTTGTGGTGCATAACCGTGAGGACAGAAGCATGCTCCTTGGCTGCCAGTTTAACTGAATTATCTATCCATGATAGGGTAGAGGCGGTCAGGCGTCCGTCCGTTTGGGGGAAACCGTATTTCTGATTGTTATGATATTGGCTGCTGTCAATCATAAGGAGCCATAAATTTGGAGCTGCTTTAACGATGTAACTTAGCGATTCTTTATCACGTGATACAGCCTCTTTGTAGCCGAAATTCTCATACATCTTGGTAAAGTCTTTGTCTGTAATAGAATCCGTAACGAGCTGCTTATCCCCGCTGAAGGATCTGGCCCAAGGATTAAATAAATCATGGTTGCCTGGAATGACATAAACAGAGGTTCCCTGCGCTTCAATTCGCTTTAGTTTTTGGGTTAGCTCCTGATGGCTGCTGCGTTCTCCGTTATTTGTTAAATCTCCACTGAGGATGAGAAAATCAGGCTTCTGCTGCTCAGTATCATAAACCAAGGTTTCAAGGATTTCATCACTGTAAGGCAGCATTTTTCCATCACCGCCAGTTACATATTTCTGAAAAGCTGTACCGCCATCCTGAAGCTTCTTATCTAAGAAGTGAGTATCCGTTGCCACCCAGAAAGTGAGGGGGTGAAGATCAGTCGGATCTAGTTCTGTAAAGGTCAAATTAGACGAATTTGTGTCTTTACAGCTAGTTAGAGCCAAGCTCAGGAAAAGGAGCAGCAACAAAGAGGTAAAGACTGATTTTTTATGTCGAACAAGGGCTTTCTTGCTCAGAAAATTCATGATTATAACCTTCCTTCTATACATTTGCTGCACTATTGTAGCGCATTTTAGCTCGTAGTGTATATCGGAAAAGGAAGAGGGCAGTTTCTAGCCCGCATGAATTGATTAATGATTAATAGATCAGGTGCATAATTAAGCCCATAAATGCGACAATAAGAGTTGGCAACGAATATATCCGACAAAATAAGTTGTGAATAACTGTTGTGTTTTCAGAAAAAAGGTGCTAAGATATACAAAAGTAAGTTACTTAAATTAATGGAGGTAGTTATTTTATGTCTAACAATTTCTTTGAAGCAGTACAAGGAAGACGTTCCATATATGCCATCAGTAAAGAAACTACGATTTCGGATGCACAAATTGTAGAAATCGTTGAACAAGCGGTGCTACATAGCCCAACTTCATTCAACTCTCAAAGCTCAAGAGCCGTTGTTCTTCTTGGTGAACAACATGATAAGCTATGGGATATCACTACAGAAACATTGCGTAAAATCGTTCCTGCCGAACAATTTGAAGGAACAGCGCAAAAATTAGCGTCTTTCAAAGCAGGTTACGGTTCCGTACTATTCTTCGAAGATCAAACGGTAGTGAAGAGCCTGCAAGAGAACTTCGCTCTATATGCTGAGAACTTCCCAATTTGGGCTAACCAATCCTCTGGTATTCTGCAATTTGTAGTATGGACAGCACTTTCTGAAGCAGGTGTAGGTGCATCCTTGCAGCATTATAATCCACTGATTGATGATGAAGTAAAAGAAGCATGGGGCATCCCGCAAGAATGGAAATTGATTGCTCAATTGCCATTTGGTAAAACCGTTACTCCTGCTGGTGAGAAACAATTCCAACCGGTTGAAGATCGTGTGAAAGTCTTTAAATAAGTGAGATAAGCGTTTGAAACCTCCTTAACCAGGCTAAGTATGTATATAGACTGGTTAAGGAGGTTTTTTGTATGCCATGGAACAAAGAGGATTATCCAGAATCATTAAAGAACTTCACAGCACCTGTTCGCAATAAGGCAATCGATATTGCGAATGCGCTCCTCGAAGATGGTTATGAGGAGGGGCGGGCGATTTCAATTGCCACAGCGCAGGCGAAAGAGTGGGGGGAGAACCACGATAAACAAATCCGTAAAAAAGGCCATTAATGCTTAATCAAAGGCCTGAGCATAGAAATAAAAAAAGCAGGACAGCGTTTATTAACGCTTGTCCTGCTTTTTGACGGGCACAATTATTTAGTAGATTCATTTCCTGCTGCTGCGCTTGCAGTTGGCTCAGCTGTTGCAGCTGCATCTTCTTTAGCGTCAGTAAGTGTGTTCGTAATTTTTGCTTTTTCAGTTGTTTCTGACAACCAAGTGGAGGACAGAGTGGAAACCTTTTGCGAAACTAGAGTTTTACGAATTTCATCTTTCTTTTCTTCCAGTGTATAGTCTTTAGCATCTTTATGGTCGGTTACTTTAATGATGTGATAACCATAATCGGATTTCACAGCATCACTGGTTTCACCAACTTTTAGCTTGAAGGCTACATCAGAGAATTCAGCTACCATATCGCCACGTTTGAAGAAGTCTAGATCTCCGCCATTATCCTTGGAACCCGTATCAGAGGATTTTTCCTTGGCAAGAGTAGCGAAATCTGCGCCTTCTTTCAGTTGTTTCAGAATTGCATCTGCTTCTTCTTTAGTCTCAACGAGAATGTGGGAAGCGCGAACTTGTTCTTCTTCACTGAAAGTAGCTTTATTTGTGTCATAGTATTCTTTGATTTCATCATCCGTTACAGTGACTTGTGGCTCAAGGATTTTACGCAGCTTTACTTGCAGCGGCATTTGCTTTTTCAAGTCGTCTACAGTCATTGAGCTTTGGGACAAAGCAGCATTAAAGGCAGCCTCTCCGCCGAATTGTGCTTTAAGATCTTCAAGTTCAGTGTTGATGTCTTCATCTGTAACAGTTACGTTGGCTTTTTTAGCCTCTTGATCAACAAGCTCAGTAGTAATCATAGATTGCAGCGTGCTTTCTCCGCCTGCTTCGATCAATTTATCATAAAGTTGTTCTTTTGTAATTTTTGTTCCGTTTACTGTTGCAACAGCTTTTTTGCTGTCGTCTTTTTGGACGACCAGAACAATGATTAGTGCTGCAGCTAATACGATAGAGGCAATCATCCAAGCTTTATTGCTTCTAGGAGCAGCAGTCGGAGGTGTAGGTGGCGTAGCGTTGTTCGCACCGACTTTGTTCATTACTGGAATACTGTCTGCTTTTGTTGTATTCACAGGTTCCTCAGCAGCTGCTTGCGCTACTTCAACCTCTTCATTGATAATCTCGGAAGTGTTCAAATCTTCTTCCGTGGTTCCGTTGTTTTCTAAGTTCTCATTTCCATTCAGATCTTTTTTGTCCATTATTAGTAATGACTCCCTTCAATATAGGTGTTGCTTGTCTATTTACAACTTTAACAGAAATCCTAATCCTAAACCTTAAGAAAGTATAAAAAAAGGCAGGATCTTTTTAAGTTTCTATTAATAAAAAGCAAAAAGCCGGAAATGGCATCAGTAACATGCCCTTCCGGCTAATGGGAATAAGATGTCTACTTCAGTCCTTTCAGAAGATGACGAATGCTTTCTTGTTTTCGTCTTGGGACACGTACGTTTTTAGCATACAGGCCCATTTCACCGAAATAAATGCAGTCATCTGCGATAGAGCTGATCTTGTTCAGGTTGACATAACAGCCACCGTACACATGATAATAACTTGAATTGGACAACAATCGATTTAATTGCTCGGCAGTCATTCTCTTTTTTATGTTATAGTTTCTGCCGTGAAAAATGACCAAATCATGATCCCCGACCTTAAAGAACAGAATGTCTGTCTCCACCTCGAAGTCCTCGTACACATTTCTGGCTTCCAGCAGGATGCTACTCATTCATGTTCCCCCTTTATACGGAATAAAAGACTAATGTTAGCGCTTTCATTATATCACAACAGTTAATCGTTGGAAAGACCCATTTTTGAATTGTTTCGTACATTTCTAACTTTATCGTTTGTAATTAACGTTTAAAAATTGTAGATTATATAGATGATCACATCTAATGAGTGTGAAGTAGCAATACTTTGAGGAGGAATATAGAGATGAATGAGCAGAATAAGTTATTGCTGTTTACAGGTTCTTATGCAAGTGCCGCAGAAAGCGGAGTGCAGGTGTTTGAATTCGATGGAGCTGCAGGTGGTACGCTAAAGCTGCTGGATTCGGTGCAGGGCTTAACTAATCCTACCTTTGTTAATGTAGATGCCGCAGAGAAACGTCTATACGCTATAGGAGAAAAACCGAATGATGAGGGTGGAAAAGAAGGCGAGGTTATTTCCTTTGCTATTGATCTAAAGGACGGGAAATTGAGTGAACTGAAACGCATTCCCTCCATGCCTGCCTCTGGCAATCGTCAAACAACCACCTGCCATATCAATAGAGATTTGAATGATGAATACGTGGTTGTATGTAGTTATCATGGTGGAAGTGTTGGCTTGATCAAATTAAATGAAGATAAAGCTGCAGATCAATTAGTTGATGTGGCCGTACATTCAGGTCATGGCCAACATCCTGAACGGCAGGACCGCCCTCATCCCCATTCCGCTATTTTCAGTCCGGACGGGCAGTATGTGTTTGTATCTGATCTTGGGCTTGATTTAATTCGGGCCTATAGAATCAATAGAGAAACCAACAAACTAGAGGTACATGGTGATACGGCGTTGCATCCAGGAGCGGGACCACGCCACTTCACTTTCCATCCAGACGGAAAGTCTGCTTATGTAATTAACGAGGTGGATTCCACCATTACATCGTTTACATATGACAGTGCCGCAGGCACTCTGCACACTGTAGATACAGTGCCGACACTGCCTGATGATTTTGACGAAGAGAATACATGCGCTGAAATCGCTATTTCCAAGGATGGGAAATATCTGTACGCTTCAAACCGTGGGGCTGATAATATTGCCGTATATGCGGTGGATAATGCTTCTGCTAAGCTTACACATCTTGAATATGTATCTACTCGTGGAGGACATCCGCGTCACTTCGCATTGACACCAGATGGAGCTTATCTTATAGTAGCGAATCGTGATGCGAATAACCTGGTTGTATTTTCAATAGAAGCGGCTAGTGGCCGACTCGAATTTACTGGAAATACAGCTGAAGTATCCAAACCGGTATGTGTGAAGCCCGTAATTGTTCCTGCATAAAGTTACTCCGCTTGAAGAGTGAATAAGTGATCTTGGGAAATGCTAAAGGGAACACCGGATATAAAGTCCGGTGTTCCCTTTTTTTGAAAATAAAAGCCTGTGATTATCTGGTTGATGAGGTGAATGAGGGAGAAGACTATTTGAGCGAAACGGGCTTAAGAGGTACAATAGTGGATACTGCAGATTTGAATAGCACATTTTGCCTGCCATCACCTTGACCTTGTAAAGTGATTGTGAAAGCATCGTACGAGGTTACGAGCCCTTGCATTTTCACACCATTCGTCGTAAAAATCGTCACAGGCACCTTTGTGGAAATGAACTGGTTCAACAATCGTTCTTGCAATTTTAAACTCTCCACTTTGGCAGCACTCCATCTTCTGTGAATTTTTTTTCTCTCAATAATTATAACATGGGTTAGTCCCTCACTGGAAATGAGATCAACAGTCACCAGAATAGACATGGAGGTATTTATGCTTTATTATCAGAACTGGTCTAGAGCTTTTCGCTTTTTTTTAGGTTTTGCTGCGTGTTTCGCCGTTATAGCTGTCCTTGTAAGTATGAATAAGGTATCAACCTTTGATAACTATATTATTGATTGGGTACAATCAGCGGAATCACCGGGGTTGACCTCATTCGCCAAAGGTTTATCTCTAATTGGTTCCTCTAAGATCGCTATTGGCATATCTATCGTTACCATGGCACTGCTCTATTTTTTGCTGAAACACCGGTTTGAATTAATCTTGTTCCTATGGGTTGGATTAGGCTCACAGCTCTTGAATACAATAATGAAGTTATGTTTTCACAGAGAACGTCCGAATTTACATCGTATTGTCGAAGAGATTGGTTATAGTTTTCCGAGCGGGCACTCAATGGCAGCCTTTTCTTTGTACGGCGTTATTGCCTTTATACTGTGGCGTCATCTGCGGCGGAGGCATGAACGGGTCTTATTAATAATGTTCGCTGTATTCATGACCGTGGGGATTGGCTGGAGTCGTATCTATTTGGGTGTTCATTATCCGAGTGACGTTATTGGGGGATATATGGCTAGTGGCGCTTGGCTGATGTTGTCCATTTGTTTATTTCAAATCTACAAGAGCTCGCGTACGAATTAGGATAGATACAAAAACGGATATCTTTCATAGCGCATGAAGATATCCGTCTTTATGTGGAAGAAGATTGGTTAAGGGGTCGTCACATGTTGTTCAGATGTTTTGCGATCCTGGAATTGTCCCATTTTGCTTATTCTTTGCTTCAGCATCGCAGGAAGTCCTGCTTTAAGCTTTTGGGCTTCGTCTTTTGTCAGACGTCCTTCGGTGATGGCTTGATCCAGCCGTTGGTTTGCCGATTCGCAGAGCTTCTGAATATATTGATCTTCCGTCCAGCCTTTTTTCTCAAGAGCAAGCTGCGGGAGCGTTTTGCCTGCTTTCAGGCTATTGATTAGCTCTGTACGATCCATTTCCAGCAGTTTAGCCGTTTCAAAAATAATGAAATGTCCACCAGCCCTAACCTTTCCGTCTTTTCCTGGATGGTGACCGTGACCTTTCTCTGAAGGGTGGGCACCAGGTGCGGTGGCTGTGGGGGTTACTTTCTCAGCAGAAGCACTTCCAATTGGCGCAAGAGCTGGAGACAGGCTGAGAAAAATAACGGTTGTGAAAGTCATTAATCTTTTGATATGGTTATTCATTCACTCACCTCGTATGTTATGTGATAGGCACTACTCGGATTAGTATTCCCTGAAAGCTGAAAGAAACATGAGTGAGAGCTTAAATGTTCTTAAAATTCATCAACTCCAGGCTGGGGTAATTAGAAGTACGAGGGTTCGCTGATGTTCATATTGTAGCGTGGGCTAATTTTTAGGAGGGATAGGTTTGGCTTTAGGAGCTCGCATATTTAAAACAGGTTTGGCCGTTACGCTAGCCCTGTATTTAGCTGTAATGCTTCAATTTCCTTCTGCCGTGGGTGCAGGGATTGCGGCGATTTTCGCTATGCAGCCCTCTATTTATCGCTCTTGGCGTTATTTTCTTGACCAGCTCACGACTAGTACAATGGGGGCCGTTCTGGCTTTACTCGGAGGGATGCTGTTATCTAACAGCCCAATAGCAGTCGGTTTGGTCTGTATTCTAGTCATTATGATCAGTATGAAAATCAACCGGGCGGATACGATAAGTCTTACGTTAGTTACTGTAATAACAGTGATGGAGGCTTCGGGTGAATGGCAATTCGCACTTAATCGTTTTTTATTAACTTTGACAGGTATTGTTTCTGCATTTCTAATCAATATTATTGTCGTTCCTCCAAAACCTCGTAAGCAATACATTAAGCAAATTGAGAATGTTTTTTCAAGCCTCTCTTTATTGCTGAGAACAGCGGTTTCTCATGAGATGAAGGAAAGTGTATTTCGTGATGAAAAAAATGCCTTGCATTCATCCATAAAATCGTTGGCGGATAAGTATGCATTGTTTGAGGAGGAGCAGAAGCAGTTAAAACGGGCCAAGTATAGCCAGACTAGACAAATGGTTGTGTATAAGAACCTGTTAGCTTCTTTGCAAAAAGGTTACGATGTTCTCGAGGCCGTTGATCGGCATTATTTCCAGGCGGATCGGACCGAACATACAGATGCTCTATTTGATAATCATTTGGAACATTTAATCAAATATCATCAGCACATCTTACTTAAGTTTGAAGATAAATTAAAGCCCAATGCCAATGATTCCGAACCCTTGGAAGAAGACAATGATGAATTTCTGAATACCGCGATTTTGGGGTATAATGCAGAGAAAATAGGTCAGCTGCGTTTATATGTTGTGGCAGCGGCGATTTATGATTACGGATATCAATTGGAGCGCTTAGATAAAGTGGCCGATCAGATGAATCGTATAGCAGAGGAGAAAGAATCTGTGCACGAAGCCTAAACATAACCTTGTGAAGAGCAACATATAAGCTTTGTAACAGTAAAAAAATCCGGTCCCTTAGGGACCGGATCATCTATTTAAGAGAATACTTGAAATCTCAACTTGTAATTGCTAAAATGAGAAGATATCGAATAAACATGCATTTAAAAACATAAATATGCAAATTTATCATATCACGATTCAAATGGAATGTCAACCTTCCAAAAGGGGATGAAATGTAGTGGATAACAATGAAAGTCAGTGGAAAGAGGAACAGCAACGGGTTGACGGAGTAACCAAACTTCTGTCAGCCCATATTCGCCATTTATCAGAGGAGCTTGGACTTCATCGCAGTGATGTAGTGGATATGCGGAAAGACTTCTGGGAAGAGGTAACCGTAAACTTCAGTAGCCCGGATGATTTGGGAGAAACCTCAACAAGTCTTCGCCAACAGTCCCAAATCCTAAATGAACGGGAACGTCATCATTTGCAATCAAGCAAAGCGCTGAAAAAATATAAAAAGCTGGTTGTCTCTCCTTACTTTGGCCGAATTGATTTCACCGAGGAACCAACTGGCGGGCTGGAAAAGATTTATCTAGGAATTGGATCATTGATGGAGGATGATGGTGCCTTTTTGATTTATGACTGGCGCGCGCCTATTTCCAGTCTGTATTATGACGGAGCTCCTGGTCCCGCTGCTTATGAAACACCTGGAGGATTAGTCTCCGGAACAATGAACCTTAAACGCCAGTTTGTTATTGCTGACGGTGTAATTGAAGTTATGTTTGACACTGGGGTTACGATCGGGGATGAGCTGCTGCAGCAGGTGCTAAGTCATAGCGCTGACGATCGGATGAAAAGTATTGTTGCTACAATTCAGAAAGAGCAAAATGCGATTATCCGCAACGACAAAAGCAGGATGCTAGTTGTGCAAGGAGCAGCGGGAAGCGGGAAAACGTCTGCTGCATTGCAGCGGGTAGCTTATCTTCTATATAAATACCGTGAAGTATTATCAGCAGATCAAATGCTGCTGTTCTCACCGAATCCGCTGTTTAACAGCTATGTATCTACAGTGCTCCCGGAGCTAGGCGAAGAAAATATGCAGCAAACAACGTTTCAAATGTATTTGGAACATCGTCTTGGTCATGAATTCCAGCTCGAAGATGTCTTTAGTCAGACCGAAAGTCTACTAAATGCTCCTGATGGTCCTGAGGTGGCTATACGCAGAGAAGGCATTGCCTATAAATCGTCTGTACCTTTCCTAGATGTGATTCGGCGATATGCTACGTTGCTGGAACAGGAGGGCATGCTTTTTAAACCTTTAATGTTTCAAGGGAAAGCAGTGGTCAGTAAAGAAGAAATGGAACGCCAATTCTACGCGTACGATCCTGCCATAAAGCTTGCGAATCGTGTGGATTTGATGATCCGCTGGCTGCTTAAGAAGATCGCAGATTTTACCCATGAGGAAAGAAATGCACAGTGGGTTGAAGATCAGATCGAGCTGCTGGATTCCAGCGATTATCACCGTGCATATCAGATGTTGCGCCGGAAGAAGAAAGCTTCGCAGGATAGCTTTGACGATTTTGATACCGAAAAAGAAGTGTTATCTCGTTATGTAGTCAGCCAGCGGCTCAAACCACTGCGTGGTTGGACTAAACGGGGTCGATTTGTAGACGTTAAGGGCTTGTACAGCACGTTATTTACAGATCGCGAACTTATGGAGCGCCTCAATGGTGATTATCCTTTACCAGAGGTGTGGGATGATATCTGTGAGCAGACATTGGAATCTATTGGAGTGAACGAGCTTGCTTATGAAGACGCTACACCATTCCTTTATCTGAAGGAGTTAAGCCAAGGCTTCCGGACCAACACACTGATCCGCCATGTGATTGTAGATGAAGTACAAGACTACTCTCCATTCCAATTAGAGTTCATGCGCCGTTTATTTCCAAGAGCAAAAATGACCGTATTAGGCGACCTGAACCAGGCCATTTATGCACAAGGTGAGGTACTGGGGGATTTGTCTAGTCTCGTAAGTATATATGGTGAAGAAAACACAGAAGTGATCTCGTTAACCCAAAGCTACCGTTCAACTTTTGAGATCGTGGAGTTTACGCGGTCAATGATCCCTGGAGGAGAACGAATCGTACCGTTTAATCGGCGGGGAGAAGAACCCCAGCTAAGTGTGGTATCCAGCGAGAAGGAGCTTCTGAATGCTGTAGAACAGGATATCCGGAAGCTGCATTCTGAGGGATATCATTATGTAGCTGTCATCTGCAAAACAGCGGAGGAAAGCGCAAGGGTTCATGCTGAACTGAATCGTAGCCTGCCGGTAAGACTTGTTACAAAGGAAACGCCGAATTTTCAGAAGGGGACACTGGTTCTGCCTGCTTATTTAGCAAAAGGTGTGGAGTTTGATGCGGTCGTCATCTTTGATGGCTCGGCTGAACAATATGGCAGAGAAAGTGAACGCAAATTGTTTTATACGGCTTGCACTCGGGCTATGCACTTACTGCATATTTTTAGCCTGGGTGAACCTAGTCATTTTATTCCGTCCGCTAATGTGGCATCTTTAAGCGCCGGATCGCTGTAACCATAGATCTCTTCATTTTAAGATCGTCCTTTTCGCAGCAGCGGAGGGACGGTTTTTTTGTTTTCATGAATAAAGAAGGGCGAACAAACCACAATAAAGAATGTTGTACACAATGACAAAGGTGGTCAGTTCATGAAGGAAAGAAAATGGGATCTGCTTGCCTTAGCATCAATCCCACTAATAATGACCCTCGGTAACTCCATGCTGCTGCCTATTCTGCCGCAGATCTCCAAAGAACTAGGCATTAGTGCTTTTCAAGTCAGTATGCTGATTACCGTGTATGGATTGATGGCAATTGTAATGATCCCTATTGCAGGTTATCTGTCAGACCGTTTTGGGCGAAAGAAGGTTATTCTTCCTAGTTTAATCATTGCCGCAATTGGTGGTGCCGTCTGCGTGGTAGCTGCTTGGTTTATGAAGGGGGTTAGCGCTTATTGGGTGATCTTAGCGGGGCGTCTGTTGCAAGGAATTGGTGCAGCGGGTGCTTTTCCAATTGTAATACCCTTTGTAGGCGATTTGTTCAAGGAAGAAGAGGATGTGAGCAAAAGTCTGGGAATCATTGAGACCTCCAATACGTTTGGTAAAGTTCTCAGTCCAATTCTTGGTGCCTATCTTGGGATATGGCTCTGGTTTGCTCCTTTTATTGCAATTCCCATTCTATGTCTAATTTCATTTTTGTTAGTTTTATTTCTCGTCCGAAAGCCCGAAGCGAAGGATGAACCTGAGAAACAGGAAATCCGAGCGTTTTTATCTGGAATTGTGAGTGTTTTACGTAAAAAAGGGCGTTGGCTGTATGCTATTTTTGCCATAGGCGGCATTTGTATGTTTGTGACCTTTGGTGTCCAATTCTATTTATCAGAAATGCTGGAAACTAAATATAAAATGCACGGGGCGACGAAGGGGTTTGTGCTGGCGATACCGCTTGCCCTCTTATGTCTGTCCTCCTATGGCACAGGAAAGATCATTGGTCAGAATAAAACGCTAATGAAATGGCTGGGCTTTGGAGGCATGGTGTTACTGACTGCGGCGATGATTTGTGCGGGATTCAACAAAGGCATTTATTTTTTAGTAGGGTTTATGGGTTTAGGCTGTGTTGGAATCGGGATTGTACTTCCTTGTATGGACGCTTTAATCACGGAGGGGATTGAGAAGGAGAACAGCGGCACGATAACCGCTCTTTATAGTAGTATGAGGTTTATAGGGGTAGCGTTGGGACCGCCGGTGGTATCGCTGCTGTTAAGCAGTGGGCATTGGGTATTGTTCGCGTTGATGGCTACAGTAGGGGCAATTGGTGGATTGCTGACCTTATTTGCGGTAACTCCGAGTAAGGGGGAAAAGGGAGAACCAGGCGTTAAAGATACAGAGAAGATAATTCCTCCGATCTGGCCGAAACGTGTTCGCCAAACCTCTGCAATGTCTCTGGATGGAAAAAAGGGCTATCCCTAAGCTGCGTTGCCGCAGCTTGTGGGATAGCCCTCTTGATAAAAGAATAAAAGTTATTTCTATGCTTGTGGAACGGATTCCCAATCCTTCAAGAAACGTTCAATACCGTTATCTGTCAGCGGGTGCTTCCAGAGGGTTGGCAGAAGTGAGCCTGGGATTGTAGCGATGTGAGCACCAGCAATAGCTGCTTGCTCAACATGTGCAATGTTGCGGATACTTGCTGCAATGATCTCGGATTTCAAGTTGTAGTTAGTCAGGATAGTCTTCAGATCCTTGATCAGCTTCATTCCATCAACACCGATATCATCCAGACGACCTACGAAAGGAGAGATATAAGTTGCGCCTGCTTTAGCAGCCATCAAACCTTGAGCCGCGGAGAATACTAGTGTAACGTTAGTTTTGATGCCTTTTTTAGTAAGCTCATAACAAGCTTCCAAGCCATCTTCAGTCATAGGGAGTTTAATTACAACATTTGGAGCCCATTCAGCAATTTCGTATGCTTCTTTGAGCATTTCTTCTGCTGTAAGTCCGATTACTTCTGCGCTTACAGGTCCTGGAACGATTGCAACGATTTCTTTGATAACATCCTTGAACAATCTTCCTTCTTTAGCGATCAGCGAAGGGTTAGTCGTTACTCCATCCACTAGTCCCAGGCGAGTAATACGTTTGATTTCTTCAATGTTTCCGGTATCCAAGAAAAACTTCATTTTAAATTTCCTCCCTTGATTTCCATATGGATTGACAAGCAACATTCATATTTACATTATGAGACATGCAAATCAAAGTTTCAACTGTTATTTTGAATATTTCAAAATAACTTTATAGAACCAGTATTACCTGTATGCGCTGAATTTCAGATAATATAAGATTGGCTTAGGCCTCCCTCCATGATAATATATAACCGGAATTGTTATTTTGGAGTGGGGGGTGGGGATGGGATGATGTATGCGATATTGGTTATTTTACTTGTGCTTGTGCTGGCAGCAGCGGGATTCCTTGCCTACCAGAACAGCAAGTTGGTGTCTAATCAGAAGAAACTCGGTACTGCATCAAGTGATCCTTCCCTTATGTATTCTATCTTTGACCAATCTAGTGCAGCTAGTGTTGAAGAACCTGAGGCCATTCCGTTATTTCAATACACTGTATTTGCGCGGTCGAATGGAGCGGTTGTTGTGAACAAGCCTGTAGCTATGATTATTCTGTGCAGAGTTGCTGCGGGTAAAGGGGATTACTTACTGGCCGATGTCGAGCGTAATATGCTTGACAAGATTAGTAGGCCAATGCCTTTGAATGCGTATTCTGAGCATAAAGCCTACTTACACAGGACGGCTAATCACACAGAAAAAGAGATGGTTCTCAATCTAGAGGATGCAGTGAATTTACAATATACATAGAGTAGGGTGAAAGATATTGATTTTTTGCTCTGCGCAAAGCATAATACAAATTTGGATATAAAAAAGAATCAAACAGCCGGAAGCAATCGCGTTTTATGTTAAACACAGCTACCGGCACATTGATTGGTAAAATAATGGATGCCAGTCAGCACTTAGGCATGATATCTCCCTACGGGTGCATTAAGCACCCATTCCAGCATCATGATCATATCTTCTACTCTAGTGAGCTGAGTTTGTAGGTTATCTTGCTGTGGACTGTCTTCTGTTAATGAAGCTAATCTTGATTCCAGAGATCTGCGCTGCAGTGTCAATTCGTTGATTTTAGATTGAATTTGGTTTTCGGTTCTCATCCGGAATCCTCCTGAACAATAGGTGATTTCAACATCATCATAGATCATTATAACGGATAACATGGGGGTAATAAAATGAGTATCAATGTTAAACAATTAGCCGCGGAAAAAGCAGTGGAATTTGTAAAAGATGGCATGAAGATCGGCCTTGGCACTGGCTCTACTGCCTATTGGGCGATCAACAGACTTGGTGAGCGCGTCAGTGAAGGTCTAAAGATTACCGCTGTAGCAACCTCCCGTGCTTCCGAAGAACAGGCGCGTGAACTGGGAATTCCAATCGTAGCTTTTGGGGATATTGATAGTCTGGACCTGACCATTGACGGAGCGGACGAGCTGGACAGCAATCTGCAGCTTATTAAAGGCGGCGGCGGCGCGCTGCTTCGGGAGAAGATTGTTGCGAGTAACAGTACTCGTATGATCGTTATCGCCGATGAGAGTAAAGTGGTAAATACACTCGGCAAATTCCCGCTGCCTGTAGAAATTGTTCCTTTTGCATGGGAATGGACTGTGGCTGAACTTGCGAAGCTGGGTTGCAATCCTGAATTGCGTCGTAGCGGAGAAGAGCTGTACAAAACAGATAACGGCAATTACATCGCAGACTGCCGGTTCGAAGCGATTGAGTCCGCACCGAAGCTGGCACTGGCCATCCAAAGTATTCCGGGAGTTGTAGAACACGGCCTATTTATCGAAATTGCAGCTATGGCTATTGTGGGTAAAAAAGATGGAAGCATTGAAATTATAGAAGTTAAACCGGGCAATTGATCGTTCGTAGATCTAGAGAATCTAGCAGTTTACGGAAGCTGAGAGCATTGACACGGATAGGGCTGACTCTGTATAGTGCTACTGTTATCTATTGGATGTTCATCGGTTTTGGGCGTGAGATTCATACAGGTGGCCCGCTTCAGTACAATTTGATCCCATTACGTACGGTGTCACTTTATTTCGACATGAATAACGGGTTATCGCTGATCAGCCGGTTTGTGAATCTGCTTGGAAATGTTGTTGTGTTTATTCCATTTGGTATACTAATTCCACTTGCAAAGACACGGCCAATTTCTTGGATAAGAATCTCTT
The DNA here is from genome assembly GCF_038002845.1 of Paenibacillus sp. FSL F4-0122. Taxonomy (NCBI): domain Bacteria; kingdom Bacillati; phylum Bacillota; class Bacilli; order Caryophanales; family Paenibacillaceae; genus Paenibacillus; species Paenibacillus sp. FSL F4-0122. The sequence continues at coordinate 6,454,201 of NZ_JBBODI010000001.1, read as the reverse complement.
TATATGCTGTTCCTTGCATCCTGCTTTTGGAGTCTCTGCAAATGCTGCTGCATGTGGGAAGCTTTGATATTGATGATTTATTGTTAAACATGTTAGGGATATGGACAGGTTACGGTATGTTTCGAATCGGGTACAGAAGCAACAGAGAAGGAGGAATGTGAACAATGTTGGTAGAACTTAAATCCCTTATTGGTTCGCCTGAGGTGAACGAGCTGTTGACGTATGCGGTCATTGATGACCCCAACGCTTTGGAGCAGACTTCGTCTGAGTACAACGAACAAGCCGGGCTGCAGTTATATGGCTGGGAAGAAGAAGAACTCCTGCTTGGTCTTGTAGGCTTCGAAGAAACCGAAGACGGTTCTTTGGACATTCGGCATATTGCCGTCTTGCCAGAGAATAGAGGGAAAGGTTATGCACGGGGGATGATTCTGGAGCTGCTCGCTTCTCGTCAGCCGCGTTATCTGGTAGCTGAGACTGAGGATGAAATCGCCGCAGATTTTTATCGCAGTCTAGGTTTTATGGTGTACAGCTTAGGAGAGAATGCAGCCGGAATTGAAATGTTAAGATGTGTATACGAAGTTGAAGAGACCGAGGATGAGGACTAAAAAGTCTTTGGAGGTCATAAAATGGCAGGTCGAGAGAAATCTCGGCCTGTTTTTTTGTGCATTTCGCCTTTAAATGCCCGAAAAAACCCAATTGACTTTTATAAAGGCAGGTATTATAGTTTGACAATGAAACTGTTCGACAGTTGAACTATATTTTGGAGGTAGGAAGCTTTGGATAACGAAGTGCAACATTGGATCAATCGCTACATGGATGCTTATTTGATTGTGACCAGACAAGTAGCAGCAAGAATTAAAGATAGTATTGCTGCGGAGACAACAAATGATCAGTATCAAATTCTTCGGTTGATTAATGCTCAGGAACAATGTACGTCTACATATCTTGCTGAATCTTTTTGCGTGGGTAAAAGCTCCATTACAGCAATCATCAACAGATTGGTGCATGCGGGTATTATCGAGCGAACTCGTGACGAGAATGATCGCCGCCAGGTGTATTTATCGATGTCTGAGCACGGGAAAAGAGTTTTTGAAGCAGCGGAGACGCAGGTACATGAAGTGATTTCCCCGTATTTGTTTCATTTTGAAGAGAAGGATATTGAAATGTTCGTCATGATGTTCGAGAAACTGGCGAATTTAATTCAGAATGATGATGGAGGGAAGAATCCATGAAGACGATTCTAAAAGCAAGATGGGCGGTTATCGCAATCTGGCTCGCTGTGGCCGTAGTTTTGGTCATGACGGCCCCTTCGTTCTCTGATCTTGTACGTGAGAAGGGGCAGGTTACTGTACCTGATGGCTATTCCTCTTCTAGAGCGGCAGAGATCTTAAAGGAAGCGGCGAATGACAAGGGCGGAGAGACACTGCATCAGGTAGCTCTTGTATTCAATAATCCTGAGGGAACTGGAGCCGATGAAACAGCCAGTATCCAGCAGGGTGTTGAGAAATTGGCTGCGAATAAGGAGACGCTGCAGATTGATTCCATCACCGATCCTTTTTCACAAAGTGAACTTAAGGATACGTTGATTGCCAAGGATGGCAAGACGATTATGGTGGCTTTGTCTATCAAAGGCGGAAGAGAGTCTGTCACCGCACTTCCTGATAAAGTGGATGAATTACTCTCAGATGTTAAGGCGGATCATTATTTAACCAGTGAGGGTCTGATTACTGAGGATATGATTGCTAGCTCGGAAGCCGGGCTTAAGAAATCGGAATATATTACGGTAGTATTTATTTTACTTATCCTGTTCGTGGTGTTCCGTTCGTTCGTGGCACCGTTTGTTCCGCTACTGACCGTAGGACTCAGCTATATTGTTTCTCAGTCTGTTGTGGCTTTTTTAGTAGACCGTTATGATTTTCCATTATCTACGTTTACTCAAATCTTTATGGTTGCGGTCATGTTCGGGATTGGTACGGATTATTGTATCCTGTTGATCAGTCGTTTTAAAGAAGAAATGATGACAGCAGAAGATACCAAAAGTGCTATTATTGCAACCTATCGTAAGGCTGGTGGGACGGTGTTCTATTCCGGACTTGCGGTATTCGTAGGTTTTGTAGCGATTGGATTATCCAAATTCATTCTGTATCGCTCGGCGGTAGCCGTTGCCGTGGGGATTGCGGTTATGCTGCTGGCGCTTGTAACCATTGTTCCATTCTTTATGGCGGTACTTGGCAAAAAGCTCTTCTGGCCTTCACGCGGCAAGCTGGAGCACAGTGAGAGCCGTATTTGGGGAGCAGCAGGTTCTTTTTCCTTAAAAAGACCATGGGCCGCGCTGCTAATTGTTGCAGTAATCGTAGCTCCGTTCCTTGTTACCTATAGCGGAAAGCTGTCCTTCAACAGCTTGGAGGAAATTGGCTCAGAATATGCCTCGGTAAAAGGATTTAACATCATTTCGGATAGCTTCGGGCCGGGTGAATCCATGCCTGGCAAGATCGTAATCAAAAATGATGACCGGATGGATACTTCAGAATATCTTGGACTTGCAGAAAAAATCAGCCGCGAGCTGGAAAAAGTGGACAGCGTAAAATCGGTGCGCAGCATGTCTCGTCCAACGGGAGAGCTGATCAGTGATTTCTTAATCCCGAATCAGGTGGGGACTTTATCTGACGGTCTGGATCAGACCAGTGAGGGACTGACCAAGATTCAAACGGGATTGTCTGAAGCAAGTAAACAGCTGAGTGAAAATGCACCTAAGCTTACGGAGGCTGCTCAAGGCAGCGCTAAGCTGACGGAAGGCACAGCAGAGCTGAAAGATGGTATCGTCGCGTTAGGCGATGGGCTGGCACGTATTGAGAACGGAATAAAAACCGGCTCAGCAGGTGCAGGAGAGATCAAAGCAGGACTTCAACAGGCAGCTGCTAGTGCTAAGCAGCTTGCGGATGCCAATACGAAGCTGCTGGAGGGATATAAAAAAATCGGCAGCGGTTTAACTGCGTTGGATCAAGGGCTGGGGCAGCTTCCGCAGCAGCTGCAAGGTGTGGCAGAAGCATTGAAGGGACTGGATGGTTCTTTTACGGGTCTTGAGAGCAGTTATCCGGAAATTCTGCAGGATGTTAATTACCTGACGATTAAAGGCACCGTAACGCAGAGTGGTACTGGGGCAGCGCAGCTGGCGGCGGGTCTCGGGCAGATCTCAGAGCAGCTTAAAGGAGCAGCAGCAGGCTTAAACGAGGCGAATGCTGGCTATGCCAAAGCTTCGGCTGGGCAAACTGCACTCGCACAAGGTTTAGCTAAGCTCGTTGCGGGAATCGGTCAGCTGCAATCTGGGCTGGAGCAGGCCGCAGCAGGCCAAGGACAGATCGTAGATAAAATTCCATCCATTACTAGTGGCTTAGATCAATTGCAAGGCGGACAGCAGCAGCTTGCAGATGGTTTTGGTCAATTAACAGGGCAGATAGGAGCCTTAACTACTGGGTTAAGCGACAGTGCAAACGGCTTGAAACAAATTACCAGTGGGTTGGGTTCCGCACAAGATTATTTGAATCAGATTCAAGCGGCTAAGGATGATGAGCTGAGTGGATTCTTTGTACCGGCTGAGGCTCTTGAAGCTGAAGGCATAGAGCAGGTATTCGATACCTACTTGTCTGATGACCGTAAGGTGATGACGCTGGATGTGGTATTCACTGAGAATCCATATAGTTCAGAAGCTATCGACAGTGTTGATGATATTCAAGCAGCAGTAGATCGTGCAGTGAAAGGAACGAAGCTGGAAAATGCGGAGTCTGCAATCAGCGGGGTTACAAGCAGTCAGAACGATTTGCGTAATATTTCCAACGAAGACTACACACGTACAGTAATCTTAATGCTGGGTGGGATCTTCATCATCTTGGTGTTGCTGCTTCGTTCAATCGTAATGCCGATTTACCTTATTATTTCTCTTTTGATTACTTATTTTTCGGCATTGGGTGTTACAGAGGCTATATTCGTTCACCTTCTGCACTTTGAAGGGATTACCTGGACAACGCCATTCTTCAGCTTTGTTATGCTGATTGCACTTGGTGTAGATTATAGTATTTTCTTAATGGCCCGCTTTAACGAATATAAAACTTGGGATGTACGGGAAGCGATCCTGCATGCTATGCGCAATATGGGAACAGTCATTCTTTCAGCGGTAGTTATTTTGGGCGGCACCTTCGCATCGATGTATCCTTCAGGCGTATTGTCGATGATGCAGATTGCAACAGTGGTGCTCGTAGGGTTGGCCTTGTATGCGCTAATCTTCTTGCCATTTTTTGTCCCTGTTATGGTACGGATCTTCGGCCGTGGGAACTGGTGGCCATTTGCGGTCAAACAAAGTGGAGAACCCACTAAACAAGATTTAAACATGTAATCACTCTATACAGCAAAAAACCTCTAGTGTTCGCCTAAATAAATAGGCGGCTAGAGGTTTTTTGGTTGAAATATAAGTGCAAAGGTTATTTCATCTTGGCAAAAAAACTGCGTAACGCCCAGCCGCGTTCTTGCCGTTTTTTATATTTGGGTAGCGAACGGTAGATGGCGGCCGATTCGTCGAAAGCACGTTTAGCATCCTCAGTTCTGCCCAGTGCTTTGTACATGGAGCCGGCTAAATAATAGGCTTCACTAGAGGAAGACTGAATCTCTTGAAATTGAGTAACGTAATGCAACGCTTTATCGTGATCTGTATGGCGAAAGGTTTCCGCTAACCGAAGATATGGCTGACCATATTGGGCCTTTCGGTTGATTTCTAGACCACGAAGCATCTGATCTTCGCCTTCTTCCAAAGCGCCCAGCTTAAGATTCACATGACCCAGCTCTACCCAATATTCGGCAGACTGTTCGTAACGGTCTTCGATCTGTAGCAGAATATCTTTGGCTTCCTTATACTTTTTACGTTCTGACAGATTCCGGGCTAAATCAAATTTAGCAGAAACATCATTTGGATTCAAAGATACCGTTGTGCGCAGCTTGGAGATTTGCCGCACTCGTTTGAAGGGCTTCGTAATACTAGGGAAGATCCCCACGTATCGCCGATCTAAGAAATACAAGATAACAAGCAGGATGAATAAAGCCAGAAAAGGGTTGCCCACTAATCTGAAAAGCATCATAATACCTATAAATTTAAGCATGATTTCCCTCCATGATCATTTGGTTCCGGTATTGCGGTTGAATAAGAGCAGATCTAAGGCAGCGTAATTATATCATAATTCAAACCAATCTGAATCCCGGGATTTAAGATAAACTACAACTTTTGTCAGCTTTATAGCGTCTTAGTGTAATAGAAGTAATAATTACAATAATATCATAAGAAGGGAAAATCAAGATGCACTTATTTGCAAGGAAGCTAAGGCTGCTTAGTTTGTTGGTTTGTTCAACTCTGGTGACTGCATTGTCTGTCCCTCAAGTTATAAGTGCAGCTCCATCACCTGCGAAGTTGAGTGGGATTAAGGAGATTGTTGCTTCGCCTGGTTTCTGGGGTGGAAGCTCCTTCGCAGTGAGAACTGATGGAACTGTTTGGTCATGGGGGAGTAATGTTTTTGGTCAATTTGCTAATGGTACCGCCGGGCCTGAGGGTTGGACGATTACTCCCCATAAAATAGCTGGGCTTGAACATACGAAACAGCTGGCGATCGGCGAAGCGTACTATGTAGCGCTGAACGAAGACGGCACGGTTAAGGCTTGGGGAGATTATCGGGTTAAGGGTGTTGCAGAAGCTGGCAACGGGGCAAGTGCTAAACAACACAAGGTTCTGCTTCCTCAAGGGATCTCTGGAATGACAGATGTGGTTAGTATAACGTCAGGATTGTATAGTGCATTAGCTTTGAGAAACGATGGAAGCCTTCTCCAGTGGAATCCTCCAGAAGCTTCAGATGTGGGCTATACAGAGCTGCCTGCTGCCACTAAGGTACAGGGTTTAAGCGAAGTGAAGTGGATCGGAAGCAGTATTTATCATGCCGCCATTCGAACTAACGGTACCCTGTGGATTTGGAGTGCTATCCCGCAAACAGAGAACACGAACGTGATGAAGAAACCGACCCCAGTTAAGGATTTATACCATGTGAAGTCTGTTTCCATGAGCGATCGCAGTATACTGGCTTTAACCGAGAGCGGGAGCGTCTGGGGAACAATTGACAGCAATAATTATAACGAAGTCACGATGAGCAAGATGCCAGGTCTTACGGATATTGTATCTGTCCAGACGAAAAACGGGTTCAACCTTGTTGCCAATAAAAAAGGAGAATACTGGGTATGGAAAGCTGGTACCTCACTACAAGGTCTGCAAAAGATTACAGCCGTAAAATCGATCTCGAAACTTACGCTGGATTTAGGCAACTTTGTAGCTGTTAAAAAAGATGGCACCGTGTGGACTTGGAGTACCCAACCTACAACCGACAACCGTTTGGTTTTTACGCAGCCTAAGTTAATAAAAGGACTAAGTGATCCTGTTTCTTTTGCCAAGGGTGAGAATAGTAAGTATGCAGTCCTGAAGGATGGTACAGCTGTGGCTTGGGGAACGAATATGTTTGGTCAACTCGGAATTAGTGCTGTTGATTCACGTCCTTTTGCTATATCTCCTATTTTAAAACCTGTTACTGTAATTGTAGATGGTCAAAAAATTGACTCCGTACAGTCCGCTATTTTTAAGGATGGTAGTGTAAAAGTACCGATTAGGGATGTAACAGAAAGTCTGGGATATACCCTCTCTTTGGAGGGGGAACTGACGTTGACGAAAGCTGGAAAGAAAATTTCATTACCGTCAGCAGAATCCATTAAAGTAAGCTATACTTCGCTAGTTCCAGCAGCAGCTTTGGCTAAAGCTCTAGGTCTTTCTGCGGAGTGGAATAGTACGCTGTACCAATTAACATTACAGACAAAAAGATGATTTTCATTTAACACTTATATTAATATTCTGAGGTACAATAAGTGAATTAATCTCAATTGCACCATAATAACCAGTCTGGAGTGATAGGAATGGCTTTTACAATATGTGTGTTTGCCGGATCGAATCCAGGTCTTAACTCTGAATATACGGAAATGGCTAGGGAATTAGGTTATCATATAGCGGCACAAGGCTGTAGGTTGGTCTATGGAGGTTCGCGGAATGGCCTTATGGGACAGGTTGCGGACGGGGTACTTGCGAATGGCGGCGAAGCTGTAGGAATTATGCCAGTGGATCTTTTTCAAGATGAAATCAGACACTCCGGATTGACGAATTTGATTGAGGTCTCCAGTATGCATGAACGTAAGGCGGTAATGAGCGGTATGGCGGATGCTTTTATTGCTTTGCCGGGAGGTCTTGGAACCTTTGATGAGCTGTTTGAAATTCTGTGCTGGATGCAGATTGGTATTCATCAGAAGCCTATAGGGCTGCTGAATGTTCGAGGTTATTTTAATCCACTGCAAGCCTTGATTTCACATAGTGTGGCTGAAGGTTTTGCACCAAAAACTGCACTCCAAATGCTGCATACGAACTCAGATCCCGAATATTTGCTTGAACTGATGCGCGGTCGGATTGATCATAGTAATGAAACGAAGGGGAAAGCAAGGTTCCCGTCTCAGCGCTAAAACAATAAGGAATATGAACAACCTCCAGCTGTTTTATATGGCTTGGAGGTTTTTTTTGACATTAGGGGGAGATAAAACTGTTTGAATTTTGGCGAAGCTGGGTAAATAAGCCGTAAGTAATTAAGCAGAAATGCAAAATTCAGGAACATCACGGAAGGAGGTTGAAATCCAATGAATGTGATCGTACATAATCTTATGGCTTACAATCATCAGTTTTTTAGACCTCAACCCGTGGTCAATCCCAAGCAAGGGAAAGCAGACAAGAAGAGAATGAGTTTCCAGGAAGTTCTGAATGAGAAAATGAAAGTGTACAGCACCTACAACAAAAATTAAGTATGAAAGCTATAACCTATGTTTGTTAAAGAAAGCCGGAACGCGATGATCCTAGAGATCATTGCATTCCGGCTTTCTTTAGGGTCTGACCTCAAAAAATTCGCAGCTCTTGCGAGAGTAGTAAGTCAGATCACTAACTCTAGATTGAATAACAACATCGAAATCAGTGAAGCGGACAACGGTAGCTCCTGAATTTACTAAATGATCGTCCTGAAATACACGAACAGGTAATTTGCGGTCAACGGCTTCTTGGAAATCGCTGTCGGTTAGCAGCGGGCGATTAATTGGCATGGGGAATAACTCCTTTGATCATGTAATGAAGTAAGAAATAAAAATAGTATACCTGCGGAAGCACAAGAAATCCAATTTAAGATGAAGTACATGTATCCTGTGAGGAACATAATAGGACAAAATTCTATACTCCCTCCTTATCAGGTATAGGCCTGTACGAAATATTTGTTTGAGCTTTTCCGCGTTTCGTAATTATTTCCACCATAAATCGGAAGTTTACCTCCTCAAAAAAAGAATTTAAACCCTGTACACTAATTCTTGTAAGAGAAACCTTTGAAAGGGGTACAGGGGAATGAATAAAGTAAAACACTTGGCGCTATCGTTAGTCGCTATCATGCTCGTAGGTTCACTGGCAGCATGCGGAGGCAACAACGCCGAGAACAACAACACATCGAACAAAAATACAGGTAACAACGCAGCAAGCACTAGTGAACCCACTAAAGATGAGGGAACAGAACCGGCTGAGAAAATCGAACTTTCTTTCTGGACGCTGGGCAACGTGAACTACGAGGATTTAGCGAAGGAGTACACTAAGGAACATCCAAACATTACGATCAAAGTGCAAAATACCGGTGACCAAACCGCTCACCATAATAATTTGACCACTGCTTTGTCGGCAGGATCGGGTGCACCTGATATTTTCCAACTTGAAATCGGTTTCATGGAACGTTTCATCAACGCTCAGGACAAGTTCTATAACCTGAATGATCTGGGTGCCAAAGATATTCAAGCCAACTATCTGGATTGGAAATGGAAACAAGCATCTTCCGTAGATGGCAGCTTCCAGCTGGGTCTTCCAACAGATATCGGCCCAACGGTCGTATATTACCGCACAGATTTGGCTGAAGAGGCTGGACTGCCAAGTGATTCCGAAGGATTCGGCGCTGCTATTGATACTTGGGATAAGTTCGCAGCTGTTGCCAAAGCTTTCAAAGAAAAAACAGGCAAACCATTTGTAGACCTTACGGATCTTACCTTTAATGCTTTGCGTGACCAATCTGCTGATGAAATCTATTTCAGCAAAGCTGATGGCAGCTTTATTGGAGATACCAATCCGCAAGTCAAAAAAGCTTATGATTTCACGGTTAAAGGTATTCAAGAAGGCTGGATCAGCAATGTTATGCTCTGGTCTCCTGAATGGGGTCAAGGCATGAACGACGGTTCATTTGCAGTAGTTATGGGACCAGCTTGGATGGCAGGAAATGTTAAGAGTAATGCTCCAGACTCCTCTGGGAAATGGAAAATTGCTCAGCTCCCTGAAGGTGCTGGTAACTGGGGTGGTTCGTTCCTGACGCTGCCAAAAGAAGGCAAACACTCGAAAGAAGCTTATGACTTTATCGCATGGATGGATAACAAGGAAAACCAACTGGAATCGTTCAAAACTAAAGGACTTATGCCTTCCATTCCTGCACTGTATGAAGATCCTGCATTCGTAGATTTCAAAGATGATTTCTTCGGTGGACAACAAACCGCTGTAGAATTCGGTAAAGCAGCAAACCGGGTAAAACCTGTATACTACGGTCCGCTTCATGACCAAACCGATACTTTCTTCAAAAACGCATTGAAAAATGTGTTGGAGAAAAAAGCAGATCCGACCAAAGAATGGAACGAAGCAGTAAAACAAGCGAAAACATTGGCTGAACGCAGCTAAGATTTCAAGCTTTTGAAATTAAATTTCTAGAAGGTCCGGATTCATAGAGTGAAACATTCTCTGTGAATTCGGATTTACACGTTAGATTACCTGGAGGTGTGACATGGCACAACCTGTTATTTCAAGTCCGCATGCCGAGAGCAAGCGCCGCTTTTTAACTGAACAAAGAAGGAGCCGCATCACTGCGTACACATTTATTTCGCCCTTTTTTATTCTGTTCTCGATATTTGGACTATATCCGATCTTTTTCACGATCTATCTCTCGTTCTTTAAATGGGATGCCCTGAATCCTATGAAATTTGTAGGGTGGAAAAACTATGATCTGGTCACAAGTGATCCGACTTTCTGGATTTCTTTTAGCAACACTTTAATTATGGGCCTTATGGGTACTGTTCCACAGATATTACTAGCTCTATTGATTGCTGTTTTGCTGAATTCAGCGATGACTCGCTTTAAGAAGACTTTCCGGGTTTTATTTTTTATGCCTAATATTACGTCTATCGTTGCGGTTACGCTCGTGTTCAGTACACTGTTTGGCAACAACGGAATGATCAACTGGATTCTAAACGGCTTGGGATTAGATAGTATGGCCTTCAACTCTGGTTGGTGGGGCGTTAAAATCGCGATTTCTACGATGGTTATGTGGCGCTGGACGGGGTATAATGCCATTATTTTTCTATCAGGCTTGCAAAGTATCCCTACGGATCTATATGAAGCGGCACGTATTGACGGTGCGAACAGAAGACAACAGCTAACCTTTATAACGTTACCGCTATTGAAGCCATTCATTGTATTTGTTACCTTGCTTTCAACTATAGGTGCCTTGCAGCTGTTCACTGAGCCTTATGTATTTTTGGGCCAAGCGGGAACTGGATCTACACGTCAGGAAGGAATCACTATGGTTACTTATTTGTATAGCGAAGCATTCCGCAACGGATTTTTTGGTACGGCAGCAGCTACGGCAGTCTTGCTGTTCCTGGTCACGATTATTTTCTCTGTCCTCAATATGCTGGTCTCAAATCGCATGGGTGGAGATACGGGAGGGGGTAAAGCGTGAGTACGCTGCGTGTATTTAAAAAAGATCCGGATGATCTAGGGATCATCGGCAAGTTAGGATTTTATCTGCTGCTGATTGTTGGTGCGCTCGTGTCCATCTTTCCTTTTTATTGGATGTTTGTAGTTGGCACTAATGACAGAGGCGCAGTATTCCATGTGCCACCTTTACTTACGGTTGGAGACCAGTTTTTTGAGAATTTCCAGCGGGTACTGGACAAAACGGACTTCTTTCAAGCCTTGGGCAACTCTTTATTTGTCTCTTCTATGGTTACAATATCGGTCGTGTTTTTCTGTACACTGGCAGGTTATGCCTTTGCCAAATATGAATTTCCGTTTAAAAATGTTCTGTTCTACTTTGTAATTGCTACATTATTTGTGCCTCAGCAGCTTGGTGTATTACCTACTTACGTAATTATGGCCAAGCTCCACTGGATTGACTCTTTCAAGGCACTTATTGTCCCAGCGATGGTTAATGCCTTCGGGATCTTCTGGATGCGGCAGTATATCACTACAGCTGTACATACGGAATTGATTGAAGCAGGTCGGATCGATGGCGGCGGACATTTCCGGATCTTCTGGAACATCGCTATCCCGGTCATTACTCCAGCTATGGCTACACTAGGTATACTGAATTTTATGACCGTTTGGAATGACTTCTTCTGGCCTTTAGTGGTACTGAAGAATCAAGAGCATTTCACAATTCAAATTGCGCTCCAGCAGCTGTTCTCCAATCGCGATGGTCTAGACTACGGAATGATCATGTCAGCAACATTTACGGCAACCTTGCCACTGCTGATTGTATTCCTGTTATTTAGCCGCTGGGTGATTGCTGGACTTACTTCTGGAGCTATTAAGAGCTGATCTTACTTTTTGATCTTTACAGGGAATAGGCGGTTTTGTGAAGAATACTAGAGGACAGAGACAGCAGGGGAAGGGGAATATCATGAAACTCCGCCGTAAAATCTTGTTCGCTATTATTCTTCTCGTCTTTATTCCGGTTATCCTGATGGGGATCGTCACTTACGTTAATTTTTCTAATGCAATGGAGAAAAAATCAAGCAACTTCTACTGGATTTCACTGCTTGAAACGGATCGAAAGCTTAAATTCGCGCTTAGTGAAATCACCTCGATCACGAATTCAAAAATTACGCAGCCGGTTGTTCAGCAATCACTGAAGCAGAAGAACTTTGTAATCACTTATGATCGAAAGCAAGAGCTTAGCAGTTATCTTATTGATCATCCGATGATTACTTCATTTAGTTTTTATAGTAAAGATCGTTTAATTTATCAATACAATGCATCGATGTCCTTTGAGGACTTGAAAAGACAAAGCTGGTTTGACGCGATGGAAGGCGCCGAAGGGCGGCCCGTGTGGTCAGGACCGGGAGAAAATGGCTCGGAGATCTCCGGCAATCCGGTACTTGTACAAGCAAGAGTAATCAAAGATTCATATTCTCTCGAAGATATCGGATATCTGGTTGTTAATGTAAAACCTGATTTATTGGATCAGATTTTCTGGGAAGCAGCAACCCTCAAGAAGGGAGATATTTTGCTGGTCAACAAGCTAGGAAATATTGTTTTTAATAAATCCGGTGAACATATTGGACAACGCACAGATTTCCCCTTTTTACAAAATGATTATGCTAAAGAACATGACTATTACATCGACAACTATCAGGGGGAAAAATCACTTATAACCTTCCTACCTTCTCATAATGCAGCCTGGTATTTAGTAGCCATTACACCTATGAATCTAATCTCGTCAGAATCTGTATCCATCCGGAATATTGCGATTATTTTAAGTACTGTTTCGCTGTTGTCCGCCATTTTGTTCGACCGCTATTTCGTACGGAGGCTCGTTCATAGTATTAATAGTGCGGTTAACGGGATGAAGCGGGTGAAGCAGGGGATATTTACACCGATCACTACACCCTATCGTGCTGATGATGAAAGTGATTTGCTGATTGATGGCTTTAATCGGATGAGCACGCAGATCAATGAGCTGCTTGTGCAGGTGGAGACTGAGCAGGGACGCAAGAAGGAAGCAGAAATGCAAGCGCTAATGGCGCAGATTAACCCTCATTTTATTTATAATTCACTCGAATCGATTAATTCGATGGCAGTGCTGCAAGGCAATAAAGATATTAGCAAAATGGTCATCTCACTCGGCAAGCTGCTGCGAATCAGCATCAGTCAGAATCAGGAGCTGATTCCGCTGCATATGGAGTTCGAACATGTCCGTCATTATTTGGATATCCAGAAGTTTCGTTTTGAAGATAAATTCTCGTATATCATAGATCTTTCGGATGGTCTTAAGACGTTCATGACACAAAAGCTGATTGTTCAGCCGATTGTTGAGAATGCGCTGTATCATGCGATTGAGCAGATGGAGGACCCAGGGATCATTGAGATTACGGCCTATGAAATGGGCACGGATATGATCATTATCGTAAAAGATAACGGCCCCGGCTTTGACCTTGCCAAGATGATGAGTCTTTGGGATAACGAGGGAAGTGCTCAGAAGAAATACAGTGATAGCGGCGTGGGGCTTAAAAATGTGCATGAACGCTTGAATATTCGATTCGGCAGTCCATACGGCATACTAGTGTGTTCTTCCCCCGGCTTTGGTTCAACCATCCGAATCCGAATACCAAAAATACTGCCGTAATCGACCGTGCGGAAAGAAGGGGGAGATTGTTATCAAAAAATGGTTATTGAAATGGGGCTGGATGTGGTTATATCTAGTGCTGATTTCGGGTGCTGTTTTATTTATAACTTTAGGAAAGCAAGAACCCATTGAAGATGATTCACCAGAAAAAATCACATTAACTTTCCGTCATTTCTGGATTAAAGAGCATGATCGGCCATTGTTGACTATTTATGAAGATATCGTGGACAAATATCAGTCAGAACATCCAAATGTGAAAGTTAACTTTGAAGGTTTAGATCAGACGTTGCACCGTGATCAAAAGCTGAAGAACGAGATGGTTACTGGCACCCCGCCAGATATGTTTGTTTTGTTCGGTGGAGCGGAAATTGAGCCATATGTGCGCTCTAAGCGCCTGATTGATCTGACTGATTTCGTCAGGGAGAATGCGCTGACCAATCAATTCAAGGATCTGGATCTCTGGACCTTTGACAACCATATTTATGGCTTGCCTATTGAAGGGAATGCTGAACCCTTATATTTTAATAAAACCATATTCGAAAAGCTGGGTTTGAAGCCGCCAGAAACGCTGCAAGAGCTTGATGCTGCCATACTAAAGCTGAAGTCGGCAGGGTATATTCCATTTGCACTTGGCAACGAGGATCGTTGGCCCGCAGGAATTTTTGCACATTATTTAATGGATCGTTATGCCGGCGCCGAGTTGATCGAGAAGCTGATCACTGGTGAAGATCAAGCCAGCTTTCAGAATGAGGCCTATTTAAAGGCTTTTCAGCACTTGGAGCAATGGATTAAAGAAGGTGCCTTCAGCACGAAATCGAATGTGTTATCCACAGAAAATGCGGTGGGACTATTTACGAGCGGCAAGGCTGCGATGTATCTAAACGGAAACTGGGATATCAATTTATTTGCCGGCGCAGCTGCTCCTACGGATTTTCAAAATGAGGTAGGTGTTATTCCGTTTCCCACATTGAAGAAGGGGGAACAACCTTCGATAGCCGGCGGTTATACATTTGGCATCGGCCTTTCCTCCGAACTAAGCGGAGCGAAGCGGGAGGCTGCGCTCGATCTCATGAAAGCTTTTTACACCCAGGAGGTTCAGACACGGATTGTATATGAAGGGTTGAGAATTCCGTCCATGCGCATCGCCTTTGATCCTGAGAAGACAGGACCCGTATTCGCGCAAGTCATGAATATGATGGAAGTTAACCGCAAGAGCTTTGTCCCTTATGATAATGTATTGTCACCAGAAGTGAAAAAAACGTTCCTGAGTGTTATAGAACAGATGATTAACGGAGAAATGTCTGCTGAGCAAGCGTTAAAGCAAGTGCAGGCATCCTCCATTCAATATTGGAATTTGATCCAAAGCTCAAGTGTACAATGATCCTGGAGGTGCAGGAAATGGATGAGTTACAAGAGAAATATAAAGTAATAATCGTGGATGATGAGCCGATTATTCTTCGTAGCTTAAAAGCAGCCATTCCATGGAATGATCTTCAGATGGAGATTGTGGGAGAGGCACGAAATGGAGAATTAGCTCTTCGCTTAATAGAAGACACTTCACCACATATCGTGATTAGTGATATTCGCATGCCCGTAATTGACGGGATTACGTTGATGAAGGAAGTATTGTCTAAAAATCCGAAGCTGGTGTTTATTTTTATAAGCGGGTACGGAGAGTTCGAATATGCAAGAGAAGCATTACGTCAAGGCGCATTTGATTATTTATTGAAGCCGATCGATCATGATGAACTGGTTGAAATGTTAAACCGCGCGAGAACCAAGCTGGATGAACAGAAGCAAAATGATCAGCTGATTCATTCTGTGCAGATGCTGTCACTGCTTGCACGTGAACGTCTGTTTGCAGAAATCACTTTGGGAAATGCAAGGCCGCTTGAGCATCTGAAATGGCTGGAGAACAGTGAACTGGAGAGCGGATATTTCATGGCTGTTGTCCAGTTAGATGATTACTCCACACTGAGCAATCAATGGAGTGTAGAAGAAAAACGGCTATGGCTGTTTGCAATCCGCAATATTGTGGAAGAATGGTCACTGGAACATGGAGTGCTGACGGTTTTCCCGTTTCATAATGGAGAGTGGATACTACTGTTCCCTGGATCTTTAAGCGCCAGCAGGAGAGAACTTGGTGAACATTTGATAGCGGGGATCAAGAGATACTCCAAGCAGTCTTGTTCCGTAGGCATCAGCCGCACCACACAAGGCATTGATCAATTAAGTACGGTTTACCCTCTGGCTGCGAAGGCCTTATATCAACGGTTCTATTCGGGTCTTGCCGGGGTCTTTATTGATGAAGAGATATCGTTCCCTAGCAGTAAAGAGGTGAAATACCCCAAAGAGCTGGAAACCGCGCTGATTGAAAGTATACGTACCTTAAATAGAGACCGGATGTGGTCTTTATTTGATGAGCTTGCTTTATTTATTGAGTCACAAGCTGTTCCTAAGGATATGGCTGAACGTCTTCTTGTTGAAATGATCGTTGTGTTGTATAGAAATTATGAGTATTTGAATATAAATTCAGATTGGTCTTTACATGGATTGCTTAGCAAGATGCACAATCTTGGCACTTTAAATGAAGTGATCTCTGCTCTGAAAGAAGAGTTTGGTGTGCGATTGGAGCAAGGGAACAAGCCTGTGAATCGCGAGGATACGCGTAGCGCCATCGAGAAAGCGAAACGTTATATTGAGAGTAATTACCATAAAGATTTGAGTATTGAGGAAGTAGCGGAGCTGGCTGATCTCAGTATCAGTCATTTCTGTACTTTATATAAACAAATAACGGGCTATACCTTTTTGGAGTATGTTACACACTGCCGGATGGAGAGGGCGAAGTATATTTTGCAGAGCAGCAACGTAAAAGTGTATCAGATAGCTCCTCTCGTCGGTTATCAGGACCCGCGTTATTTTACACAGGTTTTTAAAAAGGCTAGTGGTCAAACACCAACAGAATACCGAGAAGAGCATACTAAGCAGATCCATTAACAAGGAGGTAAGGGATGGAATTTCATTTGGAGATGATTGTTAAGTGTTTAACGAACCATAAGCTGCAGAAATATTGGAAAGGATTCGAGGCTGTTTCTTTTGCATTTTATAATAAGGATAACGTGTATCTGTACAATCATCCCAAATTTAAAACGGTAGGATATCATCCACATTTGCTTCCTTGGAGTAATGAATTCTCAGGAGATACAATCATTTTATATGAGGATCACCCTACAGCCATCGTTAATCTGGAATTACATGAAGAATTCGAAGACTTGTACGCCATTTGTGTACACGAATTATTTCACGGTTATCAATTCCTGATGGGAGATGAACGTTATGCAGATGAATTATTGATGATTACCTACCCTTTATCCCTCGAAAATATGGAATTGCGGATTCAAGAAAGACATCATTTATATCTTAGTGTAATGGCAGCTACTATTGAAGAGCGTAATCAAGCAATGTACAGATTTATTGCCTTACGTCAACAAAGAGAACAGCTGCTCGGGGAGTACGTGCTAAATGAATATCTTATTGAAACGCTGGAAGGACCCGCTTGGTATGTTGAATTAAATGCCTATGCCGAGAAATCCACACTTCCTAATGAGGAGGTATTGCAGAAGTTCAGTTCGTATTTAATAGATGAACTTGAATCATCGGCAAATATTAGAAGAAGCTGCTATGGTTCTGGACTGTTTATATGTTTGCTGCTGGATGAGCTTCGCACCGATTGGAAAGAAGAGTTTATGAAGTCGGAGTTAAGTTTATATGCGTTTTTTAAGCAATTTGTGGATCAAGTCATCATTCCCTTCGAGGAGATATCCATCAGCAAAGAAACGGAAGATATTATGCAATCGGTCAAAACAATCAGGGAGAAGGAATTCATTGATTTTATCAGCCTTGAAGGGTACCACCTGTATATTGAAGGAGATATAAAATCTACGGGTTTTAATCCTATGGGTATTATTGGTGGAGATGAGAAATGTATTCATAAGAATAATTTACGAATCCAAATCAATGATGCGGAGTATTTTCTGGAAAAGCCAGTGATTAGCTACTATAAAGCTGACCTTCGAAATATTAATAAACTGCACTTAGTATTAGATGAACCTCCAACTTTTAATAAAGATTCGTTAATCCTTAATGGAATTGGTGAGATCAAAGGTCAATATGAAGTGAAGGAAGATGGATGTTGGCTGCAATGCTGACGGAAATTGATTAGAATGAGAGTATGACATTTGTCATACTCTCTACTTGATGTTTATGACTTATAGGATGATACTTCATCGCCTATACTTAGAGTAGATGAAAAGATCCTTAGCCGGACACATCAAGGAGGAAACGATATAGATGACTACAAAACAGACATCACAGCTCTCCAGCCTTAAAAAGAGTGTAGCCCCTTACGAGAAAAATGACCGCAACGCAAGTATAAGACAGCTCATCAATACTTTAGGACCACTTGTGCTGTTATGGGGCGGAGCTTATTTCTCTTTATCCGTTTCCTATTGGCTCACCCTTCTGTTAGCTATTCCTGCAGCAGGATTTGTAATTCGAACTTTTATTATTTTTCATGATTGCACACATGGATCGTTTTTTAAGAATCGTAAAGCGAATGATATTATCGGAACGATCACAGGTGTACTGACACTGGTTCCTTATCGGCAGTGGAAACATAGTCATTCCATTCACCACGCCAGCTCCAGTAATCTCGATAAAAGAGGGATCGGCGATATTTGGATTATGACGGTCGATGAATATGCAGCAGCTTCCTTCTGGAAACGTCTATATTACCGGATTTACCGCAATCCCATCGTGATGTTTGGTCTTGGACCGATTGCTGTTTTTATGATTCAGTATCGTTTTAATGTTAAAGGTGCTAGACGCAAAGAGCGGATGAATACCTATTTGACGAATATTTCAATCGCAGCCCTTTATGGCTTGTTGATATGGGCTATTGGCTGGCAGGCATTTCTTATGGTGCAGCTGCCTGTAGCATTTGTATCAGGGTTTCTCGGCATATGGTTGTTCTACGTCCAACATCAGTTTGAAGACTCTTATTTCGAGAATGAATCCGAATGGAGTTATGTGATGGCCGCGGTTGAAGGCAGCTCATATTATAAGCTGCCGAAGGTGCTGCAATGGATTACGGGCAACATCGGCTTCCACCATGTGCATCATTTAAGTCCAAAGGTGCCAAACTATAATTTGGAAAAAGCGCATAACGCGACTCCACCGCTACAAAAAGCAACAACGATTACGATTGGTACCAGCTTGAAGGCTCTTCACTTCCGTCTTTGGGATGAGGAAAATAAACGTTTCATCAGTTTCAAAGAGATGAAGTCCATATTAAATAAACCTAAAACAGCAGGCGAGGTCCTGCAAGTTCATAAGCCCAGACTCCAGGGAGAATAATGGTCCACATTGTAATCAAATAGCAGCAAAATGGAAGGTTAGAGCCGGAGAACTCATTCGCGCTCTAATCTTTTTTCTCTTTATCGTTGTGGTTCACCGGATTTTACCGGATTTATGCTAGAATAGGGTGAGTGGCATATGGCAAAAAGGAGAGCGAACATGCAGAAGTGGCATCATATTTTTCATAAAAGTACAGGTCTTAGCCCTTATGTATGGGTCGTATTTTATATTCTACCGTTTTATTTCATCTTTCGGTCCTCCTCTCCCTACCAGGTAGTTTCGGGAATCTTGATGATCGCTGTGTTTTTTGTTTGTTATGTGCTTTCTTTTGTCTCCAAGGGTTGGTTAGTTTATTTTTGGACGAGCGTGCAGATACTTGTCTCTATAACGATGACGTTGTTGTTTGGATATATGTATTTTGCGCTTTTTTTAGCCTTTTTTATTGGGAATATCCAGAATCGAGTAGGGTTTTTCACCCTATACTCCATTCATTTGCTGACTACGATTATTACGATCAACTATGAGCTGCTGTCGCGTAATCCCGTATTTATCAGCCAGCTTCCGTTTGTGCTTGTCAGTATGATTGCAGTGATCCTGCTGCCAATCAGTACCTATAACCGCAATAATCAAGGGAAGCTACAAGACCAATTGGAGGATGCTAATAAGCGAATCTCTGAATTGGTTAAGCTCGAGGAACGCCAGCGGATTTCACGTGATCTACACGATACATTAGGTCAGAAGCTTTCGTTAATTGGTCTGAAAAGTGATTTGGCAGGAAAGCTTATCGACAGTAATCCGACGCAAGCAAAAGCCGAGATCAATGATGTACGCCAGACGGCGAGAAGTGCACTGAAAGAGGTCCGGGAGATGATTACGCGAATGCGTGGCATTCGCCTTGAAGACGAGCTCGTTCATATTCAGCAGTTTCTTGCGGCTGCGGAGATCGATTATGTTTTGCAAGGCAATCCTAAACTTTCTAACACTTCATTGATTACGGAGAATGTGCTCAGCATGTGTATTAAGGAAGCTGTCACAAATGTTGTGAAGCATAGTAATGCACAATCCTGCTCAATTATCATCGAACCTACGCGTACAGATCTGATCATTAAAGTGAAAGATGATGGAACCGGCATCCCGGGCAATGATCTTTATTTTAAAGGACATGGGCTGCAAGGCATGCGGGAACGTCTTGAATTTGTGAATGGCTGTATGGATATCGTGCAAGATGGGGGAACTACGATCGTGATTAAGGTCCCTAATGCATTTAAGCATCCGGAACAGGAGGTAACCTTATAATGATTAAGATTGTAATCGCTGAGGATCAGCGGATGCTCCTTGGAGCGCTGGCATCTTTGTTGGATTTAGAAGAGGATATGAAGGTAGTGGGCCGGGCAAGCAACGGGGAAGAAGCTGTAGCGATGGTTCAGCAGCATAAGCCGGATATCTGTATTATGGATATTGAAATGCCAGCGATGAGTGGTCTCGACGCTGCGGAAGCGCTGAAGAATAGCGGCTGCAAAACGATGATATTAACCACCTTTGCCCGTGCGGGATATTTCGAACGTGCGCTCAAGGCGGGAGTTCACGCTTATTTGCTGAAAGACAGTCCTAGCGAAGAACTGGCACTTTCGATACGTAATGTGATGGCAGGCCGACGCATGTATGCACCGGAGCTAATGGATGAAGCCTACAGCGGTGAAGTTAATCCTCTGACTCAGCGCGAGAAGGAAGTACTTGGACTCATTGCCGACGGTAAAAATACAAAAGAGATCGCCAGCCAATTGTACATTACCACGGGAACAGTCCGGAATTACATCTCTGTTATACTAGATAAGCTGGATGTAGGTAACCGCATCGAGGCGATCACTCGATTTAAGGAAAAAGGTTGGTTTAAGTGAGCGGGGGTAAGAAACGATTAGTTGGCTGAAGCAGCTTGTAAACGTAAACGCTAATCACTGATTGCTGATCGCTGATCGCTGATCGCCGATTGCTAATCGCTGATCGCTGATCGCTGATCGCCGATTGCTGATTGCTAATCGCAGAGCGCTGATTGCTAATCGCTGATCGCAGAGCGCTGATTCCTAATTTATGCTCACCAATCGCAAATAGATGTATTTCCTACAACTATATGCTATAAAATGCTCGTCAGATGCGATTTAGTTGCATTTCTTACATCTAAAAGTTCGCTTAGAGGGCATTTCCATTATTTTGCGGGGAAATAGTTGTAGAGAATGCAGTTAAAGAGTTGTCTAAGCAGAAAATATACTTATAATTGTACTGAGTGCAGCTATTTCTTTTATTAGCATTAGTGAAATTCAATATAATCCGCTAAAAATAAAATTTTTAATGTTATTTTGATGTTAACACTCGCCAAATGTTCCCGCGCCGTATATCATTAATTATCGGCCTATTATCCACAATAGGACAGTTAATCAAAAGGAAGTGTATTTTCTGATGTCAAGAAAGCTAAGAGCCGGCATAGTTGGCGGCACAGGTATGGTAGGACAACGTTTTATTGCCCTTCTAGAGAATCATCCTTGGTTTGAAGTAACTGCGATTGCTGCCAGTGCTAGATCTGCTGGAAAAACGTATGAAGAATCGGCCAAGGGCAGATGGAAGTTATCTACTCCAATGCCTGAGAACGTAAAGAATATTATGGTCCAAGATGCTTCTAAGGTAGAAGAAGTTGCTGCGGACGTGGATTTGATTTTTTGTGCTGTAGACATGAAAAAAGATGAGATTAAAGCGCTCGAAGAAGCTTACGCGCGCACCGGAACGCCAGTAATCTCCAATAACTCAGCGCATCGCTGGACGCCTGACGTGCCTATGGTCATTCCTGAGATTAATCCGGAGCATCTTGAGGTTATTGCACAGCAAAGAAAACGTCTGGGAACAGAGACAGGTTTCATTGCGGTTAAACCTAACTGCTCCATTCAAAGTTATGTGCCTGCACTTCATGCGCTCAAAGACTTTAATCCTTCTAAAGTGGTGGTCACCACCTACCAAGCCATTTCTGGTGCAGGAAAGACTTTTGCAGATTGGCCAGAAATGCTGGACAACGTGATTCCTTATATCGGTGGCGAAGAAGAGAAAAGCGAGCAAGAGCCTTTGCGGATCTGGGGAAGCGTTCAAGAAGAGGGTATCGTAAAGAGTGAAGCGCCAACGATTACTTCGCAGTGTATCCGTGTGCCTGTAGCGGATGGACATATGGCTGCTGTATTTGTTTCTTTTGAGAAGAAACCGTCCAAAGAAGAGATTCTGAATCTCTGGAAGAGCTTTAAAGGACGTCCTCAGGAGCTTGAACTGCCTAGCGCACCTAAACAGTTCATTACCTATTTTGAAGAGGACAATCGTCCACAGACCAAGCTGGATCGTGATATTGAGAACGGAATGGGCGTATCGACGGGCAGACTTCGGGAAGATGCCCTCTATGATTACAAATTCGTAGGTCTCTCCCATAACACCCTGCGCGGAGCAGCTGGCGGTGCTGTGTTGATCGCTGAGCTTCTGAAAGCAGAAGGTTATATTCAACCGAAATAAGTCCATGCATGAGCTGCAAAGCTGATGTGAATAGACACCTCATCAAAGCTTAGTCTTTGGTGGGGTTTTTTTATTTTAATTTTAAATTTGGTAAAATAAGTTATGGAAGGAGAGGATACCTTTGAATAAATATTTATTAGCTTTTATATGGTTACCATTAATCCTGTTTACAAGCGGTTGTACATCGTCAGCTCAAGAGGAACAAGAGTATGGAGTGTCCTCTATAAATGCCGAAATTCCTATTCCGAAGAATGCCAAAGAAATCGAAGTGATAACAAATTCAAATAACCCTAATATAAAAATTGGAGCAAAGTACGAGTTGGATAATATAGGGGGAGAACAAGGTCTTTATCGGCCTGACGGCTATTTTAATAAATTAAACGATGCTGGATGGATAGAGCTGGAGGACAAGCGGTTAGGACATGTGCAATTTTTTGAAAAAGAGGACACCGTCATCGCCATCGAAATACATCAGGATATCTTTGATATTCATGAAATGAATAAAGATGCTAAATTCTAAACAGTGGCTAGTTAGATGAAGCATTTGTTATTACTTAAACAGAAAGGTTGAGAGTGTGGTAAGATAGGTAAAGTGTATAAACTATACGAATTCTGAATGACTGACGGAGTGATATGATGGGTGCAAAAAGTAAAGGTGGCGGCACAGGCAGAGGTACGGGGAGTAAAGGCTGGACACGCTGGAACAAAACAGCAAAACCAGTTAAACCTGCAAAAGGTGACCCAACGACGGGTCCAGGTGCTAAAGGTGCAGGTGGAAGCAAGGGCAGTAACGTGAAAAAAAGCGGAAGCACCAAATAGCTCCCTTAAACTGGATTATTCCTGAAGGTTAACATCTGATTTTGATCGTTAAAATCAGGTGTTTTTTTATGACCAGATGTAAGTATATAGAGAGAAAGTAGGATCAGCAGTGAGAATCGATAAATATATAAGCGAAACAGGCTTTTGTTCCAGAAGGGAAACCAAGCGATTAATTGCAGCAGGTCGAATCGCTGTGAACGGCATTGTCTGTGAGGCGAACATTCTTATAGAGCCAGAGGATATCGTATGGATCGATGGGGAGCCGATAACAAGCAGTAAAGGGGAGCCAGTGTATCTCGCTTTGAATAAGCCGATAGGCATTACCTGTACAGCAGCCCCACATGTGGCTGGGAACATTATTGATTTTGTGGGGTATCCTTCACGGATCTTTGCGATCGGCAGATTAGATAAAAACTCGGAAGGCCTCATTTTGTTAACCAACGATGGAGAGATCGTAAATAAAATGATGCGTTCCGAGAATGGGCATGAAAAAGAATATGTAGTTCATGTAGACAAACCGGTTACGTCAGAATTCTTACAAGCGATGTCTAGCGGCGTGAACATTCTTGGAGTCACAACGAAACCTTGTGAGGTCTATCGGATCACAGAATGTCAGTTTAGAATTATCCTAACTCAAGGTCTTAATCTGCAAATACGCAGAATGTGCAAGGAGTTAGGATATAGAGTACTAAAGCTGGAGCGCATAAGAATTATGAATATTACATTAGACGGCTTGGAGCTGGGACAATGGCGACATTTAAGCAGTGAAGAGCTGTATGAGCTTATGACCCGCTTAAACTGACTTTGTCAACAAAGCCTCTGGCAGTTGTTGTAATATCTTCAGCTCCGGCAATCGCTGAGATAACAGAGATCCCATCCGCACCAGCTGCTAATACTGGTGCAACATTTTGCAGTGTGATTCCCCCAATGCCAACCAAAGGGATGGTAATGCCTTTATTTCTTAGTTCTTCAATAATCGCAGTGCCTTGAACAGCTTTGGCATCCTCCTTGGATGACGTAGGATAAATGGGACCCACGCCCAGATAGTCGGCTCCATCGGCAATCGCCTGCTGAGCTTCAGCGAAGGAGTGAGCGGATACACCAATGATTTTATTCTCTCCAAGTAGCTGGCGGATTGCCAATGCAGGTGTATCCTCCTGTCCTACATGAATTCCGTCCGCATCAAGCGCGATCGCTAAATCAATGTCGTCATTCACGATAAAGGGCACGCCATTGGCATGACAAATCTTTTGAAGTCGTCTCCCAAGATTAAGTCGCGCCTTATCGCTTAAGGATCCGATACCCTTTTCACGGAATTGAAACATGGTTATGCCCCCAGCAACCGCTTCCTGCAGCACCTTAACTGGAGCTTTACGGCAATTTACGCTGCCCATAATGAAATAGACTTTTAATAGATCTCGCAGATGTTCACTGTTCATTCGTTGCACTGTTTATCCCTCGCAGTCTGTTCTGATAAGCAAAATGATTGGTTGGTCCATGCCCAGCCCCTATGCCCAGCTCGTCCTCGATCGCCGCTTGTATAAATGCTTTGGCAGTTTGAATGGCCTCTGCTACGGATTTGCCTTTGGCTAGCTGGGCGGTGACTGCTGCTGAATAGGTGCAGCCTGTACCATGCGTATGTCTGGTCTGAATCCGGTTACTCTCCAATAAGGTATATTCGTCACCATCATATAGAAGATCGGTTACGGCTGTGGTCGAGGTATCATGTCCCCCTTTTAGCACTACATATTTGGAGCCCATGCCATGAATGATTTTGGCCGCTTTTTTGCGTTCTTCGATGGTGGTGATCGTCATCTTTGTGATTATTTCGGCTTCGGGAATATTGGGTGTCGTCACCAATGCTAAGGGCAGCAGATGGCTGACTAAGGATTGAACTGCCTCCTGCAGCAGCAGTGTGGACCCTCCTTTAGCGACCATCACAGGATCAATTACAAGATTAGACCAGCCGTAATGCTTAATTTTATCTGCCACAATGCGGATGATGTCACTGTTAAATAACATCCCGGTCTTTACGGCATCTGGTTGCAGGTCAAATCCTATAGAATCAAGCTGCTGAATTATGGCGTCCAGAGTCACTGGATAAACCCCTTGGACACCCAGCGTATTCTGCGCTGTCACAGCTGTGAGGACGGACATGCCATAGACAGAAAGCTCCTGAAAGGTTTTTAGATCGGCCTGAATGCCAGCACCACCGCCGCTATCGGAGCCGGCAATGGTTAGAGCTTTGGATATAATCATCGAATTCACTCCTTCGAGGGTCATTAACTGAGCTGTTTGATGCTGGATCTTTCTAGGAAGACTTCTGGCGTGACCCATGTCAGTTGATTTAGAAACTCAACCTGAAAGCTTCCCGGCCCTTGACCAGTCGTTAGTTCAGCGGCGATTTCAGCTGCTACTCCATAGAAGGAGAGGGCTTCCACTGCGGCCTCCAACGAGGCACCTCCACTTACCGCGAGAAATGCACCCACAACAGCGCTGAGTAAACAGCCAGTTCCTGTAATCTTCGTGAGAATAGGGTGACCGTTGCTGGCAATAAAAGTGTTTTTTCCATTCGTGATCACATCGTCTTTTCCAGTTATGATGACCACACAGCTTAACTTCCTCGCAGCAGCTTCAGCCAAAAGGACTACATCGCCTTCACCTTCGCCAGCATCCACCCCTTTAATGGACCAACTCTCCCCAATGACATTAGCGACTTCAGCCACATTCCCCCGCAGTGCGGTGATTTGCATCTCATTCACTAGCTTTTGAGTGACAGCGGTCCGATAAGAAGTTGCGCCTGCACCTACCGGGTCAAGCACTAGGGGAACCCTGTGTTTATTAGCGGATTTACCAGCAAGCAACATAGATTGAATGGCGTAATCATTGAGTGTGCCGATATTTAGAACTACAGCAGACGACATAGCGGCGATGTCGATCACTTCTTCGTGGGCATCCGCCATAAAGGGAGAGGCGCCAAGCGCCAACAGACCGTTGGCTGAGAAATTGGCTACCACAATATTAGTGATGTTGTGGATCAACGGGTTGGATTCCCGTACTTTGGCTAAATAACTCATCATAATTCCTCCTCAAGCTTGTATGAACAATTACAGATTGATAAAAGCTTCCTGTGCTTTAATATCCTCTGGTAGAAGATTGTTGGTGGATAACCACTGCTGAACCTTTTCCCAAGATGTCGGGTCTTGATATCCAAAAGATTGATCGCCAGCATTCATCAGCGGCAGCAGAATCTCAAGACTTTTTTTCTCAATCTCCTTGTCGAGCGGTGAAGTTGCATCTTCATGTGCAACCAGTAAATCCAGGGCTTGTTCAGGATTCTGCTCCACAAATTCTTGTCCTTTTGTAATGGCATTTAGAAATCTTTTAAAGTAGGCTTCAGAATTTTGCAATCCTTGTTCGCTGGCCACCAGCACAAGCTCATAATAGTCAGGCACTCCGTAATCCGTTGGATTAAGCGAAGTGACCGGATGTCCCTCTTTTTCAAGGATTAGTTGTTCATGGTTGATGAACCCGCCCATTATTGCGTCTACTTGTCCAGTAGAGATCGCAGGGATGAGGTCAAAACCTACGTCAATCAGCTTGGCGGATGAAGGATCGCCTCCATCACTCTGGATCATTGTCCGAATCATCGCTTCATAGAGCGGAATGGAGGAATAGCCGATTTGTTTTCCCGCGAGCTCTTTTGGACTATGAATACTGCCAGCCTGAGGAACCATCAGATGATTCAGTGGATGCCGCACGATTGCTGCAATCGAACGTACAGGGATTTTCTCGCCGCGTGCCATAAGTACCTGAGGCTGATAACTGAGCGCTAGATCAATTTGATTCGCTGCAACAAGCTTTAGGGAATCATTGCTGTCCGCAGGCATTTTGATCTCGACATCCAAACCTTCCTCTTGGAAAAAACCTTGCTGTTGCGCAGCGTATAGAAAGGAATGAACGGCATTGGGATACCAATCAAGCATAATCGTCAGCTTGTGTGACTGCTTATTTTCGGTATTGGAGGGATCGGTTTGGGAGTTGTTATTTATCTTGTCTGCCTTCCCGCAGCTGCTTAAGAGCAAAAGTGTGCATACTAGAAATACAGAAATAAGTCCTCGTTGTGGGGATTTTAAATGATTCATTGGTTTGATCCTCTTTTCTTTAAAAATAATTGTTCGAGTAAAGCTATCGCCAGAAAAAGCACCACACCAAGCGCGGACAGCAGAAATACAGCCGCGAACATTTCATCGCTCTGCATATTTCCGGCCATTCTGCGGCTGAAGTAACCGAGTCCTTTACTGCCGCCGAGCCATTCCCCGATAGTAGCTCCGATGACGCAGTATACAATGGACAGCTTTAAGCCAGAGAAAAAAGCAGGCAACGCCAGTGGAATTTGGGTTTTGACAAGCAGCTGCCAGCGGTTTGCACCAAATGTTAATAATAAGTCCTTGTAAGTCTGGCCACTTGTACGAAGTCCATCATATGTACTCACTACGACTGGAAAAAAAGCCGTCAAAAACACCACAGCCACTTTGCTCCACAGCGAATATCCGAACCACATAATAAAAATGGGGGATAGCGCAATTAATGGGATCGTCTGGCTAATGATAAGAAAGGGATAGATGGCCTTTTCTATGGGGCGATACAGGAACATTCCAGTGCCCAGCAATACACCACAAATAACAGAAAGGACAAAACCCACCAGTATCTCCTGTAACGTTGCCAATAAATGCTGTCCGAATAATAATTGCCTGTGCTCGATCAATGCGATTCCCATAGAGGAAGGTGCAGGGAGAATAAAGGCTGGAATCATGTGAAGGCGAACAGCCGACTCCCAGATTACAAGAATGAGCAGTACCAGAAGAAGGAAGGGACCATAGTTGTCTAGATGTTTTTTAAAAGGTATAGGTTGCATGCAATCTTCGCTCCAACTCTTCCCGTAGTGCTATAAACCGGGGTTCATAGTTCATCTTATAATGTCTTGGCCTTGGTAGATCCACAACGATCTCCTGTAATTCGCTGTGCGCACCGCCAGATAATAAATAAATCCGGTCACTGAGCAATAGTGCTTCTTCCAGATCATGAGTGATGAGCATAATCGTCTGATTCAATTCACCCCATAACTCCAACAGCCAACGGTGTATCTCGCGTTTGGTCATGGCATCGAGAGCGCCAAAGGGCTCATCCAGCAGCATCAGACCAGTTCCGCCTCCAGCCACTAAGGTGCGCAGAAATGCGACTCGCTGTTTCATTCCACCCGAAAGTTCATGGGGATAAGCCTTCTCTACATCTGCTAAGCCGAAGCGGGTCAACATTTCCCGAATCTGAGTGATCGTTTCTTGTTTATTGAATCTGGGCTTGATCTCCCAAGGCAAAAGGCAGTTATCGAGCACTGTCCTCCAAGGCAGCAATAAATCCTGCTGAGGCATATAAGCGATCTGGCCTAAACGACTAGCGGTTGACGGGTGTGTAGAGAGTTTTATTTTTCCGTGAGTAGGTTCGAGTAAACCGGCAATCGTTTTGAAAAATGTACTTTTCCCGCATCCGCTAGCACCTACTACGGAGACGAATTCCCCTTGCCTGATATCCATGGATAGATCTGCGAATACAGGGGGTTGCTCAGATTCCGGAAAAGAGTAGGTTAGGCCTTGAATAGATAAAATGGTCGTGATGATCTAACCTCCTAAAATTTTTGTGGAGCGCCTAAACAAATAAAGACCCATCCATTTCCAGAGGAAATGAATGGGTCAAAAAGTTCATTCTGCATAATAACACTTAACATGCTTGATGAAAATTCTGCTCCACTTCCCTCCGCTGGTATGATCCAGATCAGGTTCCAAGGGTCCGGAGCTTGAAGCTCCGTCTCAGTCGGCCGACTCCCCTAGTGAAATAACAGGTCCATATTAATTTGTTTATAAATATACCATATCTTTCTGAGAAGTAAAGAGAGAAAGAAGTGAAGGATTAATCCAAGATTGGGTAAGATATAGGTAGGAATCTAGTTAATATTATAATTCCGATGTATATAATCGGAAAAAAGTATTGACGATCATGTGATGGCAGTGTACTATTCAATTTACCGGAAAAAAACCGGATAGAGAGAGGGGATTTAAGAATGAAAAAATGGAGTTTAACTATTATATTGGCGTTAACCGTGGTCCTTGTAGCGGCTTGCGCCAATAATTCGAATACCAATACGGCTGCTGAACCTACAGCTGGAACGAATGGTGGAGCAGCATCTTCAGCGCAAAACAGTTTGGAGGCTGTGAAAGCCAGCGGCAAATTGCGGATAGGTACAGAAGGGACTTATGCACCTTTTACTTATCATGACACTGCGGGGAAATTGACTGGTTTTGACGTGGAAATTGCTGAAGAAGTAGCAAAGCGTTTAGGTGTTAAAGCTGAATTTTTTGAAACTCAGTGGGATGGTATTTTTGCTGGAATGGATGCGAAACGGTTTGATGTAATCTTTAATGAAGTTTCCATTAACGAAGATCGCAAAGTGAAATATGATTTCTCTGAACCCTATATCGTATCCAAAGCAGTATTGATCGTGAGCGAAGACAATGAGGATATTAAGACCTTTGCCGATCTTAAGGGTAAAAAAGCCGGACAATCCCTGACAAGTAACTTATCCGACATCGCTCGTGAGAACGGTGCTGAAATCGTAGCTACAGATGGTTTCAATCAAGCGATGGACCTGCTGACTTCGGGACGTATTGATGCAACTGTGAATGATGGCTTGTCTTATCTGGATCTGAAAAAACAAAAACCAGATGCAAAAATTAAAGTGGTTGATGAGATTCCTGAAGGATCACAAAGTGCCGCGGTATTCCTGAAAGGTAATGATGAGCTGGTGAAAGCGGTCAGTGATGCGATTACAGAGATGAAGAGTGATGGAACGTACTTGAAAATTTCCGAGAAATACTTTGGAGCTGACGTTTCAAAATAATACAAGGCTAGCAAGGCTAATTAAGCCTGGAAGCTAAAAAGGATGTCTGAATAATGGATGACCGCAAAATACAAATTTTCTTAGACACACTGCTACCCCTGCTAAAAGCCGGGGTGGCTTTTACCATTCCGTTGGCGCTACTTTCCTTTGTGCTTGGATTGATTTTGGCGATCCTAACCGCGCTGGCACGTCTTTCACCGTGGGTAATTCCGAAGCTAATCGCCCGTTTTTATGTGTGGGTTATTCGAGGAACCCCATTGTTAGTGCAGCTATTTATTATATTTTATGGTTTGCCGGCTGTTGGCATTGTACTCGACCCCTTCATTGCCGCCACCATTGGATTTACCCTTAGCGTAGGGGCTTATTCATCGGAAATCGTACGCGCTGCTATCCTGTCGATACATAAAGGCCAATGGGAAGCTGCCTTCTCAGTCGGGATGACTCGTGGGCAGGCTCTGAGCCGCGTAATTCTGCCACAAGCTGCGCGCGTTTCTGTACCGCCGTTATCCAATTCCTTTATTAGCTTGGTTAAAGATACTTCGCTTGCAGCGATCATCACCTATACGGAGATGTTTAGAACCGCACAGCAGGTAGCCTCTACCACTTATGAGCCTCTGCTGGTATACTCCGAAGCAGGATTGTTTTATTTAGTGTTCTGTTCTGTGCTGTCGGCGCTGCAAAATTACTTGGAGAAACGACTCGATCGTTACTCTGCGACCTAAAGGAGAGATACTTGTGATTGAAATCATTAATTTGCATAAATCCTTCGGCGCACTCCAAGTGTTAAAGGGTATTGATCTGAAAATGGAGCATGGAAAGGTACTTGTCATTATTGGGCCATCCGGCTCCGGGAAGACTACACTGCTGCGCTGTTTTAATCTGTTGGAAATCCCGGATCAAGGCAGCCTGTCGCTCAGTGATATCACCATCAATTTTACAGATCATAAGAAAATTCCTCAGAATTCCGTATTGGCCCTTCGTCAGAAAACAGGGATGGTCTTTCAATCGTATAATTTATTTCCGCATATGACTGCGCTTGGCAATGTGATGGAGGGACAGGTAACTGTCCTGAAACGATCCAAGGAAGAAGCGCGCAAGCGGGGGCTTCAGCTGCTGGCTAAGGTGGGTTTGGCAGATAAAGCTGATAACTATCCACATCAGCTGTCAGGTGGACAGCAGCAGAGAGTGGCCATCGCCCGGGCTATGGCAGTAGATCCAGAAGTGTTATTGTTTGATGAGCCCACTTCGGCGCTCGATCCTGAGCTGGTAGGGGAAGTGCTTAAGGTTATCAAACAATTAGCGGCAGAAGGTATGACTATGGTGATTGTGACCCACGAGATGAAATTTGCCGCCGATGTAGCGGACCGGATCATTTTGATGGATGGTGGTCATATCTTAGAGCAAGGGACTCCGCAAGAAGTGCTGGAGCATCCGAAGAATCCCCGGGCTCTGCAATTTCTGAACAGACTGAATGGTGAAGAAGAGTAGAAAGACAATATACACGAAAAAGCGGCTCGGGAATCATCCGGAGCTGCTTTTTCATGTGTAGATTATTCAAATGAGAAGAGTATCTGAAATTTGGCTTATACTCCAGTTTTCAGAAATTCCAAAGCGTTGTAGAGCATAATCGCTGCTTCGGCGCGGGTGAGTTCGCTTTTTGGATTAAACTTTCCGTTAGCATCCAGGCTATTGATCTTGTATTTCAGGGAGCGCTGAATACTGCCTTGATACGCAGGAGTCAGAGAAGCTTCATCAGCGATATCTACTGGAACGATATTGATCATCGGCAGATTGCCAACGCCTTCGATCGCTTGCACTAGATAGTTAGTGAATTGCTCTTTGGTCATAATGAGGTTAGGATCAATGTCTTTAGGAAGCTTAACTTCATTGTAATAAGCATTGATAAAGGCTTCAGCGTACCAGGCTTTGTCTTTTACTTTTGTGAACAAGCCGCTGGCAACAGGAGCTTTGTTAAAATCAATGGCCGCGAGGCTAAGCTGGAGACCGCCGGAGATAAACTGAATCCCTTGGGCTGTAGTTACCTTAGAGCCAGGGAGAAATTGAGATTCGCTGACACCTTTAATTAACCCTTGATTTTTTAAAGAAATGATTTTTTCTTTGCCGTTTATGTTATCAATATCCTTAAAGGTGTTCCCAGCTGCAAACATCTGACCACCCAAAGAAAAGGAGAAAATGGCTACGGTTGTGATCGCTGCTAGTGTGCTTTTTTTCATGTTCATGTCTTTTCACCTCGTTGTATGGATAGGCTCCTTAGCCTTTGTCACTCCTTTAACGTTGTAAATTATGGAAAGGTTGCGGTCTAATCTGTATTATTTCACGAAAAAGTAGATTTTAATAGAAATATGGGCCAGATTGGGGTGTAGTACTTTGGATAAGTGGCATGAAATGATATAATGATGTCAGGCTCTTTTCATTCGTGGTTAATTTTGTTATGATTATATCGTAACGATTACTATTTATGGTTTGTCCAAACTGCATAAATAGGAGCGTCTCAGAGGGTACGGATGTTAAATCGTTCCGGGAAGGTAGGAGACCAAATGGATCAAATATCAAATATCAGTCAATTGTTTGCGGCGCAAAAATATAAATTAACGCCTCAGCGTGAAGCTATAGTGAACGTTCTGCTCGACAATGAGAAGGATCATCTAAGCGTAGAAGAAGTATATATGCTTGTTAAGAACAGCTATCCACATCTGGGCCTGGCAACGGTATACCGTACACTTGAGCTTTTATGTGAGCTACACATTGTAGAGAAGATGAACTTCGGAGACGGAGTTGCCCGTTACGATTTGCGCGGGAACGATCATTCGCATATGCATCATCATTTGATATGCAGCGTATGCGGTCGGTTGGAGGAAATTAAGGACGACTGGCTTGTGGAGCTGGAGAGAAGAGTGGAACGTGAATATGGCTTTAACGTCACGGATCATCGCCTTGATTTCAAGGGTACTTATGGAACATGTAAACGTACAGGCTGCAAAAAAGCAAAAGCAGAAGCAGATAAAGCAGTCTCGTAAGATCGCTTTCTAACCTAAAGACACAGGGTCCAAGCCTGTGTCTTTTTTGATTACTGCGTTTTAGGAAGTCTAGCTTCGAGTAGGTACAAAGGATTTGATCCACGTTCCGAAGCTGCCAGGGTTACGGCTCTGAACGAGAATTACACCTTCTCCACGAAAGCGGCACACAAGTGCTTCACCACTGGTTATGCTGTTTAGCCAGCCAGAGGCTGCCTTTTCTACCTTATAGTCCATATAATCTGGCCATGCTACGAGGTGTCCGTTATCGATAATCATTTCTTCACCAGGTCCTAAATTAATCGCATGGATAGCACCGAAGGAAGACAGGAACACCGTTCCTCTGCCACTGATTTCTACAATGAAGAAGCCTTCACCGGAGAAGAGCCCTCTGGTTAAATTCTGCATTTTGGTATTTACTTGAATGCCTTCAGTTCCGGCGAGAAATCCGTCTTTTTGAACTAACAGTTTATACGATCCGTCTAATTCTATCGCCTGAATATCGCCGAGTGAGCCAGGTGACAGCAATACCTCACTTTGACCACGGGTCGCTCTAAGTTCTTGAAAGAAGAATTTCTCACCGCTCAGCATTCTCCCGAGACCGCGCATTAAACCACCATCCACGGTTCCTTTTAATTCTACGTTAGGTGACATCGCGACCATTGCGCCCATTTCAGCCTTTACGCTTTCACCGGGATTTAGTTGGACCTTTAACATAGCAAAAGCACCTTCATACAAAACCTGGTAATTCATCCTTTAAACCTCCGCATCTATTTAGATAAGATAGAATACTAGCTTTGCTCTAAGTGTAACGGAATTCTTGCTTCGCTCATAGTCTGGAATATGTTAAAATGAAGTTGTCTTATAGATGTAAGATCAATAATCATTCACCCATGAATAGGAGAGTGGTGTCACATGGCACGAACCAAGACACAAAAAGCCTTGCGTAAGGCAGAGCGCTCCGGAGCCTGGTGCGCAGCACAGAGTCGTAGATCGAATAGTGATTATGGAGCCATTTCACAGCATGTACGGTTAACACCAAGCAAGCAGGAACAATTGAATAAGAATAGATATAAGGGGCAGATCTTCCAAGATGATGCTCCTTTTTTATTGGCTATTTGATAAGAGGACGTCGCTCAGCGTATAGTAATTGAAGAAATAATATATAGGAGATGTATCCCAGATGAAACAAAATAAATATGACGATTCGAATTTCTTCTCAGCTTACCAACAAATGCCTCGATCTATCGGAGGGCTTGCAGCAGCAGGAGAATGGCATGTATTAAAGGCACTTCTTCCAGACTTACATAATAAAAGTGTGCTTGATCTAGGCTGCGGCTTCGGCTGGCATTGCCTATATGCCCGTGAGCAGCAGGCGAGTTCAGTTATAGGTGTGGATATCTCTGAAAAAATGCTGCAACAGGCGCGTGAAAAAACGAACGATCCTGCTATAACTTATATCCAGCTGCCGATTGAGGACATTGATTTTACGAGCGAGCAATTTGATGTGGTCCTCAGTTCATTGGCTTTCCACTATATTGAATCTTTTACAGCCATCTGCCGCAAAGTCCATGCGTTTCTTAAGCCTGGTGGGAGTTTTATTTTTTCAGTGGAGCATCCTATCTTTACTTCACGGGAAGAGCAAGACTGGTATACCGATGAACAAGGTAACCACCTGCATTGGCCCGTAGATCATTATCAATCAGAAGGACTTCGTGAAACTAAATTCTTAACAGAAAATGTGATTAAATACCATCGCACGATTTCCACCTACTTTAATGACCTGATTGAAGCTGGCTTTACTATTAAAGCGGTTAAAGAACCAAAGCCTTTAGAAGAAATGAGTAATGATCCATGGATGAAGGATGAGGAGCGTAGACCGATGTTCCTGATCATTTCGGCTGTAAAAGAATAATTTCATTCTCATGTTTCTT
This sequence comes from Paenibacillus sp. FSL F4-0122, assembly GCF_038002845.1. Taxonomy (NCBI): domain Bacteria; kingdom Bacillati; phylum Bacillota; class Bacilli; order Caryophanales; family Paenibacillaceae; genus Paenibacillus; species Paenibacillus sp. FSL F4-0122. The sequence goes on along the minus strand of NZ_JBBODI010000001.1, from coordinate 6,418,920 downwards.
CATTTACACCTGTTCTCTGCTGTGCACACGATATTCTCTTGGTGACATACCAAAACGGCTTCGGAAGACGCGGTGAAAATAGGTATAGTTCGCAAAACCACAAGTTTCTGCTACTTGCTCCAGCGGCATGGGACTGAAGGTTATCCGTTCTCTGGCCATTTCCAGTCGGACATCGTTTACATATTTAATAATACTGGTCCCAAAGGCTTCTTTAAATAAATGAACGGCTCGCGAGACGGATATACCCACAAAACCTGCTACATCCTCCAATAGAAAGGGTACGGTTGCGTGCTCCTCAACATATTGCTTCATTCGGTATGCCAAATAACCTTTTGGAGTAATTGCTGGCTGGTCTGTAATTAGCCGGTCGATTTCCATACATAGAATTTGCAGATAGCAGGCAGATATTTCTGGAGAGAAGTCGGAAAGTCGACGGTGCTCCAGAATTAACTGGCGAAACAAGCCAAGAAAATTCTCACTAAGCGGCACACTTAGGCGAGTGGGTCTTTGTGAACGTTGCCACCATTCATCAATCCATGTTCCCCCACAAAAAATATGATAATCTCCGCTTTCAATTCGTGGCTTGCCTACAGGGTACTCTTCTTTATCTATGATCAAATAGTAAGGATCATTTGGAGCGAATAACATAATATCCCCGCTTTCCACAGGTGACATCACACCATCGATCAATGCACGGCTTCTTCCTTCCGTTTGCAGACGTATAAGAAAGTTCTGGTTCCCTTGACTTTGAGACATATGAAAAGGCTTGCGATGAAAAGAAAATCCGGCTGATAATACGTGACAGGTAGCAGAATGAGTCATAGGTCCTCCTAGGTGTATTGAAATGATAAGCAGATTGTTCATGTTTTAATCATATTCTTCATTTTAATATATACGCTTTCATATTACTATGTAGCTAAGCAATAAAGAAAGAAATCGACCATCAACGCTAGAAACAGTCGGTATTAGCTGTGCTTACAAGAATGACAGTTTAAGGAAACTGATGAGAATCAGATTAGTCAATTCTGTTACAGCATTATTGTTCAAGTGATTATCACTACAGAAAGCTAACTTTAAATCCAATTGGAGTGATTCGAAAATGCTGAAGATAGGCCTGCAATTGTATACGCTCAGAGAAGAACTGGAACAGGATTTTGAAGGGACACTGCGTAAAGTGGCAGCCCTTGGTTATAAAGGCGTGGAGTTTTTCCATTACTTCGGCCGTAGCGCAGCAGAAGTCAAACAACTGCTTGATGAACTAGGATTAGTTGCGCTGGGCGCACACCGTCCCTATGACGCGTTGTTAAATGATACAGAGGCAGAGATTGCGTACAACCTAGAGATTGGAAATCATAATCTGATTGTGCCGTATCTGTCAGAAGAACAACGTAACTATGAAGAAGTTGCTGCGAATCTGAAGATCATTGGAGAAAAGTGCAAGGCGCGTGGAGCGGTTCTTTTGTACCATAATCATGACTTTGAGCTAACTGATCGATATGGTGACCGTACAGCGTTTGACGGTTTGTTTGAAGAAGTGCCAGCTGATTTGCTGCAAGTTGAAATGGATACATGCTGGGTACATCACGCAGGTTATGATGCCGTAGAATATATCAACAAATACGCTGGCCGGTTGCCGATCATCCATCTGAAAGATTTGAAGAAACATGAGGATGGTTCACCAGAAACGGTTGTTCTAGGCGAAGGAGAAGTAAACCTTACAGCAATTCTTGATGCGGCTGTACAGGCAAAGGTAGAGTGGGCGGTAGTGGAGCAGGATTATTGCAGCCGTTCACCATTAGAAAGTGTAGAAGATAGTTTGAAATGGGTAAAAGCATACGCTAATCAAGGGGGAAATGTTCATGTCTAAAAAGTTGAGAATTGCTATTGTCGGTTGCGGTGGAATTGCTAATGGAAAACATATGCCAAGTTTGTCACGTCAAGCAGATGCTGAAATGGTAGCCTTCTGTGATATCGTCGAAGAACGTGCACAGGAAGCAGCAAAAACCTATGGTGCTGAAGGCGCGGCTGTATATACAGATTATCAAGAGCTTTTGAAAGCCGGAGGATTCGATATCGTGCATGTATGTACACCGAATGACAGTCACTCCGTGATCACAATCGCAGCATTGGAAGCTGGCAATCATGTAATGTGTGAGAAGCCTATGGCGAAGACTACAGCTCAAGCACAGGAAATGTTAGAGGCTGCTAAACGTACAGGCATGAAATTGTCTGTAGCTTATCAAAACCGTTATCGTGCGGATAGTGAATACCTTAAAGACGTTTGCGAAAACGGTGAGCTTGGTGAAATCTATTATGCAAAAGCGATCGCAGTACGTCGTCGTGCGGTTCCTACATGGGGCGTATTCCTGGATGAAGAAAAGCAAGGTGGGGGTCCACTGATCGATATCGGTACGCATGCGCTTGATCTAACATTATGGATGATGGACAATTATAAACCGCGTAGTGTTATGGGCTCGACTTTTCATAAGCTAGGTAACCGTAAAAACGGCGGAAATGCCTTTGGTCCATGGGACCCTGAACAATTTAAAGTAGAAGATTCAGCATTTGGATTTATTACCATGGAAAATGGTGCTACAATTGTACTGGAATCAAGCTGGGCTCTTAATGTATCGGAATTTGGAGAAGCGAAGACGCTCCTCGCAGGTACAGAGGGTGGCGCAGATATGAAGGACGGGTTACGCTTAAATGGTGACCGTGGTGGCCGTCTATACGAGACTAAAATTGACTTGTCCGCAGGGGGAGTAGCTTTCTTTAACGGAGGACAAGAGAGTGAATCCGATCGTGAAGCTCGCTTGTGGCTTGAGGCAGTTAGGGAAGATAAAGAACCAGTAGTTAAACCTGAACAAGCCCTTGTCGTTACCCAAATTTTGGAGGCTATTTACGAATCTTCCCGTACAGGTCGTGCTGTGTATTTTGACGGAACATCAGATAACTAAACGAGAAGCAGGTGTGAAGTTCATGAGTTCAAACAGACATTCTGTAGTCATTGTTGGTTTTGGAGGAATGGGAAGTTATCACGCAGGATTGATAAAAGAGACCTCTACCTTAATCGTAGTTGGAACGTACGATGTGCTTGAAGCACGTCGTACCAATTCCAACGACGCTGGCTACAAGGCGTACCAAAGTTATGAAGAAGTATTGGCAGATTCTTCGGTCGAAATTATTCTAATTGCCACACCGAACGATGTGCACAAAGAAATTGCGATTCGTGCATTACAAGCTGGCAAACATGTCATTTGTGAGAAGCCAGTTACTCTATCGAAGGTTGAATTTCAAGAAATACTGGCAGCCGCTGATGAAGCTGGACGTGTGTTTATGGTGCATCAGAACAGACGTTGGGATGAAGATTTTTTAACCATCAAAAAAATGTACGATGAGGAGACGATTGGATCCCTATTCCAGATCGAATCCCGCGTGCATGGAGCGAACGGAATTCCTGGAGACTGGCGTCATGTTAAGGCACAAGGCGGAGGGATGCTGCTGGATTGGGGCGTTCACTTATTGGACCAGCTATTATTCATGATTGATAGCAAAATCACCAGTGTGAGCAGTAGTCTAAGCTTTATTTTAGGAAACGATGTCGATGACGGCTTTGAAGCTATTCTGCAATTTGAGAATGGAATTAAAGCGATCGTAGAGGTTGGGACGACTAACTTTATTACATTGCCAAGATGGTATGTGAAGGGTATCGAAGGCACTGGAATTATTGAAGACTGGTCATTAACCGGAAGATTGGTTACAAGAAATAACGCAGGTGAAAAAATCGAACCGAAGCCGATTCGTGCAGGTGTAGGACTAACTAAAACTATGGCACCTCCATCGGAGGGGGCAACGATCACTGAGGAATTACCTCAGCCGTCGGAGTTAAGCTCTAGCTTTTATGATAATTTCGCTGCTGTCATTGAGGGTACTGCAGAACCTATCGTTAAGAACGCTGAGGTTATGCGGGTACAGAATTTGATTGAAGTTATTTTTGAAGCTGCTGAGAGTAATCAAGTGGTGAAGAATTTTGATATCTACGGTAAATAATAAGTAAACTATTTCCAAGAGGAGGTGGCCTACAATGAAACTTGGAGTATTTATGGTCTTGTTTGGAGGTCGTAAGCTGGAGGATGCTCTTGATTATGTAGTATCCAAAGGGCTAAAGGCGGTAGAAATCGGTACGGGAGGCAATCCTGGCAACAGCCACTGCGACCCTAAAATGCTGCTGGAGAATGAAACAGCCTTACAAGAATTCAAACATGCTGTGGAATCTCGCGGACTTACAATCAGTGCTTTGAGCTGCCACGGTAACCCATTGCACCCGCAAAAAGAACTTGCTCAAAAGGATCATGAGGATTTCGTAAACTCGGTCAAATTGGCGCAGAAGCTAGGGGTTCCGGTTGTGAATACCTTCTCTGGATGTCCTGGAGATCATGAGGGTGCTAAATATCCGAACTGGCCTGTAGCTCCATGGCCAAATGATTATCAAGAAATTCTGGACTGGCAATGGGAGAACAAGGTTATTCCTTATTGGAAAGAATGGGGTGCCTTTGCCGCTCAGCACGATGTAAAGGTAGGTCTTGAGCTGCATGGCGGATTCTCTGTACACACACCAGGTACTTTGCTGCGGCTGAGAGAAGCAGCAGGTGAAGTGATCGGTGCGAACCTTGATCCGAGTCACATGTGGTGGCAAGGAATTGATCCTGTGCAAGCGATTCATATTTTGGGACGCCAAGGTGCAATCCATCACTTCCATGCGAAGGATACCGTTATTGATCCTGTGAATGTCAACATGCACGGATTAACTGATATGCAGTCGTATACCAAGATGCTTGACCGTGCTTGGCAGTTCCGTTCTGTCGGTTTTGGACATGATCTTAAGACTTGGGCTGACATTATTAGTGCACTTCGTTTGGTTGGGTATGACTATGTGGTTAGTATCGAGCATGAAGATGGGCTGATGTCTATTGAAGAAGGTTTCTCCAAAGCTGTAAGTAACCTTCAACAAGTATTGATTGAGGAGCCACTGACAGAAATGTGGTGGGTTTAAACGAAATGGAGAGCTTCACGAAAGTTAAATTAAATGATGAACAGCTGGATATTTTGGTGAAAGCGGTTTTCGGTTCAGAAACTGCAGTTAACCTTAGTTCAGAACTTACCGGAGGCTTTTTTAATACAGCCTATGATTTGGAACTTAGCACTGGGAAATCTGTCATTCTAAAGGTTGCCCCTGCTGTAGAGACAGATACGTTAAGTTACGAGAAGAACATTATGCGAACTGAAGTGGAAGCTCTCCGAATGGTTGCAGATAAGGGTGTCGTGCCCGTGCCTGCCGTCTACCATTATGATGAAAGTCTGCTGCTCATTCCTATTCCGTATTTCTTTATGGAGAAGGTGGAGGGCCAGCCCTACAGTGATGTGAAGGAGAGTCTTTCACTTCCGGAGAGAGAGGCTATCGAAACTGAGCTGGGGCGTTACAATTGCATAATCAATGAGATACGCGGAGAACGTTTTGGCATTTTTGGAACGGATTCAGAGGAGCCAAGAGCCTCGTGGAGAGAGACCTTTTCATGCCTGATGGAAAGTGTACTTGCTGATGCCAAGAGGCTGAATGCACAGCTCCCTGCGTCCTATGAAGAGATTATGCAGGAGGTTTCCAAGTATCTCCCTGCATTAGATGCTGTAACCGAGCCACGACTGGTGCATTGGGATTTATGGAATGGGAATGTATTTGTGAAGGATGGAGTCATCGTATCGCTGATTGACTGGGAGAGAGCCCTGTGGGGCGATGTGCTGATGGAGTATTATTTTAGGCATTTTGAGAATTCTGCCAGTTTCTATAAGGGGTACGGAACAACCTACGACAGTCCAAACGAGATTCAGCGGAAGAAGCTTTATGATCTTTATCTTGATCTTATTCTTGCTATTGAATGTTATTCACGCAAATATGCAGACGAAGGTTATGTCCGTTGGACGCACGATAACTTGACTGAGGGTTGGAACCGTTTCAAAGGCAGCAGTGAATGAAGGTTATAGGTGTAAAAAATGACGTGCGAAAGCACGTCATTTTCCTGTATCTAATTAGATTGGAGGATTACCATGCAGCCGTTAAAAATACCGAGAGAACATAAGCTTCAGATTACAGCCAGTATTCAAGAATATTTTGATACAGAGCTGTCTAACGAAATTGGTCAATTAGCCAGCGAGAACCTTCTCGATTTTATGCTCAAAGAACTTTCGCCTTATATTTACAATCAAGCGTTGGCAGATGCACGAAAAATGATTGAGCAAAAGATGATATCTCTGGAAGAGGAAATGTATGCTCTCGAACAACCCTTATCCTCAGGCAGAAGATAATCCAAAAACACGATAAATTTTAACGCAGATTTATAACAGTTACGTCTGGATCAGTATCAGCTTCGTAATCTACACCTTCAGTCTCGAAGCCAAATAGCTGGAAGAATTCCTGTTTATAGCTATGCAGATCCGTTAGGTCGTAGATATTGTCTGAAGTAAGCTGGTCCCAGATTTCGATAACTTCTTGCTGGACTGCCGGAGACAATTCCCAATCATCTATACGGATACGACCTTCTTCATCCACAGGAGTTCCTTTCGCTGCATAGAGATGTTCAGCAAACAACCGATAGGTCTGCTCAATACAACCTTCATGAAGACTGTGCTCTTTCATGACTTTGTAAAGGGCGGAAATATAGAGGGGCACTACAGGAATCGCCGAGCTGGACTGTGTGACAAGACCTTTTGTGACCGCTACATAAGCTCTACCGTGAGTAACAGATAACGCTTCGTTAAGTGTTCTCGCCGTAGCTTCAAGATGGTCTTTAGCAAGTCCAATGGTTCCCTGGCGATATACCGCTTGAGTAAGCTCTGATCCGATATACGAATAAGCAATAGTGGTTGCGTGATCTGCTAATACTCCGGCTTGCTGGAGTGCTTCTATCCATAGCTGCCAATCATCACCGCCCATCACCCGTACGGTATCATGAACTTCCTTATCGGTCGCGGGTTCAATGGAGATTTGACTTACCTCACCGGTGTGAAAATTTACAGTTTTGTTGGTAAAGGTGTCGCCAATAGGTTTGAGAACAGAGTTATATACTTCACCTGTCTCCGGATCTGTACGGCGCCCAGAAGCAACACTGTAGATGACCAAATCGACTTGTCCTAATTCGCTGCGGATCAGCTGGATAGTTTTTTCTTTGGTCTCTTTGGAGTATGCATCTCCGGTAACGCTGTAGGATTGCAGGCCAGCAGACTCCGCAAGTTGTTCGAAGGCTGCAGAATTGTACCACCCAGCAGAGGCTGTACGGGTTCCATTGCTGCTGCTCGGCCGATATACGCCTACTGTGCTGGCTCCAGCCCCAAAGGCGGCTGTAATCCGTGAGGCGAGGCCGTAGCCTGTGGATGCGCCAATGACTAGCACCTTCTGTGGTCCTTTGATCTCGGGTTGTGCCTTAATATACTCAATTTGCCGCTCGACTTGACGAGCGCAGCCTTGCGGATGTGCGGTTGTACATATAAAGCCACGTGTTCTAGGTTTTATGATCATAATAATAGTTTCCTCTCTTTCATGAAAAGCAGCTAATGATACGTGTTATTTCTAATTTTAACAATTTTCATTCCAATGGAGAAGGATTGTTTATATTTCTTGTATCTAATACAATAAATCCTGGGCTTTTAAAAGGTTGGATTTTTGCATTTACTTAACTCTGTATGGTGGTGAAGTCTTGGAAAGTCAGACTAAAACAAAATTGACGGTTGAGCAGCAGGACATCCTGGTGGGTGCTGCTTTTGGAAGCCATGTGAAAATCATTCAAAGTACGGAATTGACGGGAGGTTATTTCAACGCAGCTTATGACCTCCTATTGTCAGATGGCAGGGCTACGATTCTTAAGATATCGCCATCTGATGAGACAGACACGCTAAGTTACGAGCACGATATCATGGCTACAGAGGTTGCGGCAATGCAGCTAATGAAGTCTAAAGGAACGGTACCTGTGCCTGAGGTATACGCTTATGATAACAGCAGAAATTTAATATCGAGTGACTTTTTTTTCATGGAGAAAATAATCGGCCAGCCCTATAATGAAATTAAGGAAGAGCTTAGTCCGCAGCAAAGAAGTTGTATTGAGGAAGAATTAGGTCGTTATAGCCGGATTATTAATGAAATTCAAGGGGATCATTTTGGATTATTTAATGTATCCTCGAAGATAAAGGGGACTTCTTGGCGGGAAACCTTTCAAAATTTAATTGGCAACCTCCTTGATGATGCTCGGCGATTAGATGCAAAGATGCCCATTCCTTTAGAAACGATTGAGGCGGAGATCAACAGCCGTATACATGTGATGGATGTGGTGACTGAGCCACGTTTAGTTCACTGGGATCTATGGGATGGGAATGTGTTTGTACGAGAGGGAAGCATTGTTGCTTTAATCGATTGGGAACGGGCGTTATGGGGCGATCACCTTATGGAATATTATTTTCGCTATATTGAGAATTCTGAGTATTTCTGTAGAGGTTATGGGGACAGCTTTGATAGCCCTAATGAATGTGCACGCAAAAAGCTCTACGACTTATATATCGATTTAATTTATTTCATTGAGTGTTATTCGCGTAAATACGATAGCCAAGGCCATTTCCAGTGGGCACATGATAATCTGCTGGAAGGTTGGGACCGTTTCATGGGTTAGGACATTTTCAGCAAGATCACAACATAAGAAGGTAAGGAGGCTGAGTAGGAGAAGGGAGAGGATTCACATGCTTGAGTGGCTAAGTGTACATATAGATATCGTAAGTTTGCTGTGGCTGTTGCCGATCCTATTTATGTTTCATGATTTTGAAGAAATATTAACGATTGAAGCATGGGGTGCAAAGTATAGAACCAAGTTAGAGGCTGCAATTCCTTCGTTTATGCGCAAGACATATCATTCGATGTTACAAATGACTACACGTAATTTTGCAATGGACGTATTATTCGTGTATATTTTTATAGTGACGGTAACTTGTATTGCAGTTTTCTTTTCTAATTATTTATTGTACCTGGCAGTGCTTGCGGTATTTTTCTTACATGTATTTACTCATCTAGGACAGACGATATATTTAAAGGTATATGCACCAGGGGTAGTTACAGCAGTACTAGTAGTTCTTCCCTATTCTCTTTATGCGTATTATCGACTATTGAATGACAACTTGGTATCCCTTGGAGATATCGGATGGTCTCTACTGTTAGTTCTTTTGCTGCTTCCGCCAATATTGTGGTTGTTAGTGAAGAATAGAGCTCGCATTAATCAGAACTAGTACATAAGGCTGCTGCTGGCCATATCTTTTTCAGAAAAATCTTGACTAGAACCCTTAGAACTAGATAAAATAATACTTATTGCTTACAACTTGGTGAGAATCATTATCATAATTGACGAGGAAATGAGAGGGTGACAAGATGGAGCGCCTTTTAGAGGTAAAAGATCTAGCGATATCATTCAAAACACACGGTGGAGAAGTACAAGCGATCCGTGGTGTTAGCTTCCATGTAGATAAAGGTGAAACTCTAGCGATTGTTGGGGAATCCGGTTCCGGTAAAAGTGTAACTTCACAAGCGGTAATGAAGCTAGTTCCAACGCCGCCAGGAGAATATAAACGTGGACAAATTTTATTTGATGGACAAGATTTGATCGGTAAGACTGAAAAGCAAATGCAGAAGATTCGTGGTAAAGAGATCGGTATGATTTTTCAGGATCCGATGACTTCCTTGAACCCGATGATGAAGGTCGGCAGACAAATAACTGAAGTACTGCACAAACATGAGAAAATCTCCAAAGAAGCTGCAAATAAACGTGGGATTGAGCTGCTTACGCTAGTAGGTATTCCTTCACCAGAGCGCCGCTTCAATCAATATCCACATGAGTTCAGTGGCGGTATGCGTCAACGTGTCGTTATCGCAATGGCACTTGCAGCAAACCCAAAGCTTCTGATTGCGGATGAGCCAACTACAGCGCTCGACGTAACCATTCAGGCACAGATTCTTGACCTGATGAAGGAATTACAGAAGAAGATTGATACGGCGATTATTTTTATCACCCATGATCTTGGTGTTGTAGCAAGAATGGCGGATCGTGTAGCGGTAATGTATGCCGGACAAATTGTTGAAATGGGAACTGCAGAAGAGATCTTCTACGATCCAAGACATCCTTACACTTGGGGATTACTTGCATCCATGCCAAGTCTTGAGAGCAAAGGTTCTTTGCTTACCGCGATTCCTGGTACACCTCCAGATTTGATCAAACCGCCTAAGGGTGATGCCTTCGCACTTCGCAGCACCTATGCTATGCAAATCGATATGGAGAAAGAGCCTCCAATGTATAAGGTTTCGGATACCCATATGGTGAAATCTTGGCTAATGCATCCGATGGCTCCTAAGGTGGAACCACCAACAGTTGTTAAGAATAGACAACGTGTGCTTAAGAACGCTTATCCAGAGCCTGTTTTAGTGCAAGAAGGCGCTAAGTAAGCAACTTGTTTTAACTAAATAATAAGAGGAAACGTTAGGCCATTTAGTTGGCTTAGCGTTTTTTTTATTTTCTAAAATGTTCACTATTATTTAAATAAGTATGAATTAATACGAACTTAATTAAATAAAAGGGTTGACTATTTATCGTTTTCATCTCAAAATGAAAAGGCATACATAGGGGGTATAACGATGAAGAAGATAATTATTACTACTTTACTTAGTGTTTCATTATTAGCTGTAACCGCATGCAACAACGACACGGCTAACTCTGGCAACACAAACAGCGGACCTGAGCCTGTTCAGCCTGTCTTTAAAAATGTTTCTGTACATGATCCATCCATTATTTTGGCTGATAATAAGTACTATGTGTTTGGCTCTCATTTGGCTTCTGCTAAATCCGACGACCTGATGTCCTGGACTCAATTGTCCTCTGGAGTTGTTGATGGAAACGTACTCATCCCGAATGTCAAAGAGGAATTAAAAGAGGCCTTAACCTGGGGAAAGACGGACACCTTATGGGCTCCGGATGTCATTCAATTGGCGGATGGCAAATATTATATGTATTACAACGCTTGTAAAGGCGATTCCCCATTATCAGCACTCGGTATAGCCGTGTCAGACCATATTGAAGGACCTTATAAGAACAAAGGGATCTTTCTGAAGTCCGGTATGGTGGGCGCAGGGGATGACGGAGAAACTTATGATGCCACACAAAAGCCGAATGTTGTAGATCCGGATGTGTTCTTTGATAAAGAAGGCAGATTGTGGATGGTGTATGGTTCTTATTCTGGTGGTATTTTTATTATGGAACTGGATACAAGCACAGGATTCCCACTGCCAGACCAAGGTTATGGCAAAAAGCTTCTAGGCGCAAATCATGCGCGGATAGAAGCTCCCTATATGCTGTACAGTCCTGAGACGGATTACTACTATCTGTTCTTATCCTACGGAGGTCTGGCTGCAGATGGTGGATATAACATCCGTGTAGCTCGCTCGAAGACACCTGATGGACCTTTTGAAGATTCTGAGGGCCAGGATATGATCCATTCACAGGGCACAGCTGGCGTATTGTTTGATGATCCTGCTTATGCTCCTTACGGAGTTAAACTCATGGGGAATTTCGAATTCCTGAATAATGACGATGAGCTCCCAGTAAGTGGGGAAGGATATGTATCACCAGGACATAACTCCGCATTTTACGATGAAGAGACTGGCAAGTATTATTTGATCTTCCATACACGGTTCCCGAATCGTGGTGAAAAGCATGAGGTTAGAGTACATCAAATGTTCATGAACGCTGATGGCTGGCCGGTGGTCGCACCACACCGTTATGGCGGCGAGACCATTGATAAATATACGAAAGAGCAAATCGCAGGCGAATACAAATATGTAAATCATAATAAAGAGATTACGGCTGATATCGTGCAATCAGAGCTAATTCAATTGACGAAGAGTGGTAAAATCAAAGGCGCGGTTAAGGGCAAGTGGAAGCTTATCGACGATCATACTGCAGAGTTAACGATAGGTGGTTCTAATTATAAGGGTGTGTTCCTGAAAGAGTGGAATGAAGCTACAGCCAGTAATGTTATGACGTTCACCGCGGTTTCTAATGAAGGGATCTCTATCTGGGGAAGTCATGTATCACCTTCGGAATAAGATAGTTTAAAAGGATTAACAGCAGAAGGGGTTTCAACTAGTCATGTGTAATGGCTAAGTTGAAACCCCTTTTATAATGTAAGATTAGTCTACGAACTTTCGGATCACAATAACAGCATTATGGCCGCCGAAGCCAAATGAATTGGAGATGCCTATTTCGAGATTAGCTTTTCGTGCATTGTTAGGTACGTAATCCAAATCACAGATGGAATCAGGCGTGTCCTGATTGATGGTAGGAGGAATGATTCCTTCTTGGATACTCTTAACTAACGCAATGGCTTCTAAGCCGCCAGCGGCCCCCAAAGCATGTCCAGTCATGGACTTATTAGCGGTTACGGGGATGTGGTACGCATGCTCGCCAAATAATTTTTTAATCGCTAGTGTTTCAGAGTGGTCTCCTACTACTGTACTTGTCGCGTGCGCGCTGATTACATCTACATTGTGGGGTTGGAGATTAGCTTCATTTAGCGCTAACTTCATAGCTTGATAGGCACCAATTCCTTCTGGATGAGTGGCAACCATATGATAAGCATCAGAGCTAGCACCATACCCGATCACTTCGCCGTGAATCTTGGCGTTTCTACGCTGAGCATGGGAGAGTGACTCTAGAATGACTATGCCGCCGCCTTCACCGATTACAAAGCCATCCCGTTCTCCATCGAAAGGACGACTCGCTTTCGTAGGCTCCTCATTTCGTGTAGATAAAGAGGTGGCATTCCCAAAGCTGGCCAGCGAGATGCCAGTAATAGCAGCTTCAGAACCCCCGGCTATAACGATGTCCGCACCGCCATAACGAATTAAACGGAAAGCCTCGCCAATCGCAGTATTGCCAATAGAACAAGCTGTTACTGGAGACATGGTCGGGCCGAGAGCTCCAAATTTAATGCTGATCATTGCCGCAGCCATATTGGAGATCATCATGGGAATTAAGGTAGGGCTAACTCGATCAGGACCACGATCCTTCAGGACCGTACCTTGATCCATCAAGGTCTGAATTCCTCCAACGCCAGATCCTACATAAACGCCAAGTCTCTCCTTGTCAATCTTATCAAGCTGGAGACCAGAATGTTTCCAAGCCTCTTCAGTAGCTGCGAGGGCAAACTGACTGAATCTGTCCATTCGGCGTGCCTCTTTACGGCCAAATCTGCCCTCGGCATCGAAATCACGTACTTCGCCAGCAATCCTCGTCTTAAAACCTGTTGTATCAAATGAAGTGATCGGGGATATACCCGACTCACCAGAAATTAGCCGATCCCAAAATTGCCCGATTGTATTCCCAAGTGGTGAGATTAAGCCCATGCCTGTAATCACTACGCGTTCCATAATGAACCTCCTCAGCTAGTGTATACTAGTATTTTTTCATTTTATTTATCCTATTACAAGTTATCGTTTATCCTAGTATAATTTGTACTATACTAAAGGAACAGGAATCCCAAAGTGGAGGTAGCTTATGGCTAATCAAACAAGATTACAAGCATTATCCGATTTTTTGAAAGCACGTCGTGCGGCAATTTCACCAAGCTCTGTAGGCTTGCCGGAAGGCACACGCAGAAGAACGCCAGGACTCCGCAGGGAAGAGGTTGCACAGCTTGCAGGGGTAAGCAGCACCTGGTATACGTGGCTTGAACAAGGCAGAGATATAAAAGTCTCGTCATCTGTTTTGGACTGTATTGCCACTGCACTTAGGCTGACTAAAGATGAGCGGAAGTATCTTTTTGCACTGGCTTTAGAAACTGGAACTGGAACCACACCCTACCCGCAAGATGAATCTTCTGTAATTAGTCCTTCGCTGCAGAAAATTTTACAGGAACTCAAATATTGTCCTACGATAATTTCTGATAGACGTTGCGGGATCGTCGGTTGGAATGAAGCTGCCGCGCATGTTTTTCTTGATTTCTCAAAGCTGCCCATCGAAGAGCGGAATATGATCCGATTGTTATTTGTTCGTAAGGAGTTCAGACGCTTAGCGGTGAATTGGGAACAGTTCGTCAGCGGTTATCTTTCTATCTTCAGAGCGTATTACGGACAGTATGTAGAGGATCATTGGTATGATGAATTTATAGAGGAATTGAAAGAATTGCATCCGGCTTTTAATGAGATGTGGGAGCAAAGTCGGGTTAGTTCGGCCCCGGATGTGTTACTAGAATTCAGACATGCCAAGGCGGGGAAAATGTTATTTCATCTTACCTCTTTGCAGGTTCATGGCAGTGCCGATTTACGATGCAGCATCTATACTCCTGCGGGAGATTCGAATACTGAAACCAAGCTAAAGCAGCTTATGGAGCAGCATACAATAGAAGGATTAAGCTAGATTCACATAGAGAAGCATCCCTAGCTGAACTTCCAGCTAGAGATGCTTAATACTACACTATTAGAAATCTGATGTTGAAATTTCAATAGTTCCGAATGTGGTGCCAGCAGGAGTGCTTAAGAGTGCAGCTACCAAAAGGGCATGAACTGCAAGCGTAAGGCTATTGAACGCTGGAATCGTGTATGTGATAACTGGAGCATTCACACGAGTGATTACTAAATCTACTGGGAAGTTGGAGTTATTGTTCACAGTAACAGCAGCGTTAATACCACCTGCAAGGTTTTCATAATAAGATTTACCAATGACAGGGGCTAAATTGAAATATTGAATCGGTAATACGATGGCCATAGTAACGACCTCCTTTTCGTTTGATAGGATATTCTATGTTGAAAATCTATTAATGCTAGAGCGAATGCCATGGTGAATTAGCACTTTTTGATAGAAAAAACCGGGGATGTCCTATAGCCATTTAGAAAGTGGCTGGGACAACCCCGGTTTATTTTGGTACACTTAATTCGTTTTTTTTCGATAAATCAGATACAGTATCAATCCGAACAGCATGCCGACAAACGACATCGCGGAGATCGTTAAGTAAAGAGCTTTACCCCCAAAGGCATCATATAATGCCCCGCCAGCATAAGAAGCCAGGATACCTGATACACCGAAGAACAACAGTGCAAGTACGGTCTGGCCTGTAGCACGCCATTCCTCGGGTACAATACTGTACAGGTATTGAATAGCAGCCGAGTAGAACACAGGGAAGGTAAGAATTTGTAGAATCTGCAAATAGGCTAATAAGTGTGGATCAGTGATCCAAGCTGAAATAAAGAAACGAAGGAAATAGAAGCCTCCGGAAATCGATATGATAATCAGTTCTTTTCCTTTACGCAACCACCAGAAGCTTAATGCAAAGACAATGATTTCACTTATTGCCGCGAGGAAAAACGATTGGCCTACCAATTGAGGACTGCCACCAAGCTCACGAATATAAACTCCAATAAATGTATCGTTCATTCGTGCGGGTACAGAGCTAATAAATATGAGCACCAGAAACATCAATGTCTTTTTGTTGCCAAAAAAGTGCTTGAGACTATCCAGCGTGACCGGTTTACCTGTGACGGGGGCATCTGGCATGTTCCAGCTTACTATAAAGCTTATAAGGCAAATGGCAACAAACAGAAGAGCTATACCATGAGAGCCGAAAAAGCCGAGCACATAGCCAGTAATCAAAGCCATTACACCATAACCTAGCGCACCATATGTACGGATAGAACCATAGCTAATTCCAGCCGCCTCAGAGACTCGGAAATTCAAGCTTTCTGTCAGCGGATCAATGGGCATCAAGAAGAAATACAGCAGCATAGCAAAAAGAATGAGAACAGCATAACTGCTGGAATCGAACAAAAAGTATCCGGTCACCGCTGAGCATAACAGCAGAGCTAACAGCACTTTGCGGATGGTTTTTGTTTTATCACTAATCATCCCCCATAAAGGTTGAGCAATGATGGTAACAAAACCACCAGTTCCAATAATGAAGCCGATTTGCGATGGGCTTAGACCTTGTTCACTTAGATAGACTGGCAGAAAGGGAATAAACATGGCCAGCAGAGCAAAATACAAAAAGTTAAACCCTCGTAAAAGATTTGGTGCATTCATAAGTTTTTTTACCTCACGTGTTAGAAAATTTGTATAGAGTCAATTTTGCTATTGTATCATGGATAGTAAATGATTAGGATATAAATCTATTCGCGGAATTGCTCAAGATGACCCTAATCCTCTATAAATTTCTGGTCGTTATATGATAAACTGGTTACTATCAAAGCAAAATGCAAGGAGAAACGTTAATGATAAAGTTGGTATCATGGAATGTGAATGGCCTTCGGGCCTGTGTGAAAAAAGGGTTTGATGAATATTTTAAGGAAGTAGAAGCAGATATTTTCTGTGTTCAGGAGACAAAGCTGCAAGAAGGGCAGATTGTTCTGGAACAGGGTGAAGAATACAATCAATATTGGAATTATGCAGTGAAAAAAGGGTATTCAGGCACAGCTATATTCACCAAAATCAAGCCGATCTCTGCGAGATACGGAATGGAAGAGGATGAAGAAGCGGAAGGCCGGATTATTACGCTGGAGTTCGAACATTTTTATCTAGTGAATGTGTATACACCAAATGCCAAACGAGATCTGGCTAGATTGGATTACAGAATGGAATGGGAGGACCGCTTCCGCAATTACCTTCTGGAACTGGACAAGCTAAAACCAGTCGTTGTATGCGGCGATATGAACGTAGCCCATCAGGATATTGATATCAAAAATGCTAAAGCTAACCGCGGAAACTCTGGCTTTACCGATGAAGAAAGAGGAAAAATGAGTACGCTGCTGGAGTCCGGCTTCATAGATACCTTTAGATATTTTCATCCAGAGCTTGAAGGCGTTTATTCATGGTGGTCTTATATGCCGAAGGTGAGAGAACGGAATGTAGGCTGGCGGATTGATTATTTCCTAGCTTCTTCTAGACTTGCACCTAATCTGCTGGATGCCCAAATTGATTGTCACATTATGGGGAGCGATCATTGCCCGGTCATCCTCAAGCTTGCTGATTTCACAGACTAGGATCGAATATTTAAAAGGCCGCTAAGTCTCTTTAAAGGACGAAGCGGCCTTTTTTATTCATTAAGAATTATAGTCTGCCAATGATCTCAGGGAATTCAGTCGGTCCCATATTCACATTAAACTTTTGTTTAAGAATTAGCTGCTTCTCTAGTAAGATTATTTCAAGAGTTATGCAAAAAGGCATTTCAATAAACAATAAAGTGAGCTGTAGCTGATCATCAGCAACCCAAGTAAAGCTGGACATGATTCGGTTCAAGGAAGCATCAATGACCTGTGCGAAGCTTTCGAGCCATTCCCCTCGACCAAGACAGATCGCAGAATCCTCTCCAGTCTTAAATTGTAAAGTAACTGCAGCTTCGTTGTTATTGAAAGAGATAGAGAAGGTGTCCAAGGCAAATTGGTTGTCATCGAGCTTATAGGTTAAGCTGTTTATTCGATCTTCTTGTGATGAAGATGGCTGCAGTTGTGGCGGTTGGATAGATAAATATTTTAATTGTTCAACCAAGTGGGCAGAAGCAGCAGGCTCTAATGGCAAGGGTGCTTGCTCCATCGCGGGAAGCAGATGTTCCCACACAGCATTCAACATTCCTTGTATACTGTCTGATGCAGCAGTAGTAATAATTACGGCATCTTGCTCCGGAAGCACGACACAGAGTTGACCGAAGGCGCCATCTGCCCGGTAGGCACCGTGCTGGCATTGCCAGAACTGATACCCATATCCCATTGCCCAGTCATGATCGCCTTCGCCATTGGAAATATGTTTGGAAGTAGCCTCATTAATCCACTTTTCAGGCAGAACCCGTTGATTATTCCAGATTCCTTTTTGTAAGTATAGCTGGCCGAATTTAGCGATATCCTCGGTTGTAATGTTTAAGCCAAATCCCCCTGTGTTAATTCCGCGTGGACAAGACTCCCACGTTGCGCCGTGAATGCCCAGAGGAACGAAGAGGCGTGGTTCTAAATATTCTAGCAGTGTTTGGCCAGTAACCCGTTGAAGGATCGCGGCCAGCATGTAAGTAGCACCGGTATTATATAGGAAATGTGTACCTGGTTGTTTCTCGACCGGGACGGAGAAGAAAGCCTTCACCCAATTCCCGTCTGCACTTTTGCGAAGTGTGTCCATAGTATCCACGACATGTCCGGTACCCATCATCAATAGATGTCTGATTGTCATATTGGTTAGATTGTCTGTGATTGGATCAGGAGCATCTTCAGGGAAAAAGGATAGGACAGAATCATCGAGGGTGACGAGTTTCTCTGTAACAGCAAACCCGATTGCGGTTGAGGTGAAACTTTTGCTAAGTGAAAATAACATATGCGGAAGATCGGACCTGTAAGGGGCCCACCAGCCTTCAGAGACCACATAACCATGTCGAAGTAGCATAAAGCTGTGCAGGCCTAAATTTTGTTCCTCTACTGCACTAATAAAGCTGGATATTGCGGTTGATGAAATGCCCTGTTCTTCTGGAAGACTTCTAGATAACCGCAAGCTGCTTGTAGTTTCCATACGCTCATCTCCTAAATTTTGAGAATGCTCACCTCCTAATTCTATAATAATTTCCAATGTTAAAATACCCTTTAAAAAATAACTAGTTTAGCTTTCTACAGGGCTGTTGCGGGATACATCAGATTGGAGCCGTTTCTCTGGCCAAGAAATAACATGAGAAGTTTGACTTAGTTTCTCATATATTAGCTGAGTTTCTTTTTTGAATATACTAATGACTAAATGAATAAAGAAAGCCAAGTCTATCAATAGAACAAACAGATGAATAAGCATATTCCATACGGAGGAAAGATGCCCTAGAAGGGCGGAATCAAGCAAAAGAGAGTGAATCCCAAGCAGCAACCAATATAGCAGGCCATATCTGAGCATCAGAGCCCAGAAAAAAGCATGATTCCCGCTGCTCTTCACCCGAATCCGCACCATCCATTTCCCTAAGGTCCGTCCGCCCGTGAGAGCCGGAACAAGCATGAAGTAAATACCAGTTACAATCCAGAAGGCAGCTTTTATATCGAATCCGAAGAGTACCCCAAACCCGATGCTCCACACCATACTATCGATTAGAAAAGCTATTCCTCTGCGGGTATAGGAGACTCTTTTGGCAGAGCGGTCAATGTTTGTATCCAGTTGTTCTATACGTGGCAATAGCCCGGAGATCCAAATGGAAATTCGAAATCCAAAAATCCCTCCGATTGTGTTGGTAATGAGATCATCGACATCAAAAAGACGGTAAGGATGATCGAAGAAACCGTAAATCCCTGTAATCTGCGTGATCTCAAAGGACAGGGAAAAGGCAAAGGATAGTAGAATGCACACGACCCAGCGTGTACGAAAATAATAGCCCAGAAACATTCCAAACGGTACGGTTAATGCAACGTTAAAAATGACCTGTAAAAATGCAGGCTCACGCAGTAATGACCAGTAGGTCGAGATTTGATCAGGGATGATCGTCGATCCATCCACAATATCCTGAATAAATTGAAGGGGAATGAATTGGACGATACTCCCAGAAGGTGCAGCATTGTGCCGGGAGGATGGAAAAGGAAGCAAGACTAGAAAATAAGCGTTCATCAGATAGAGCAGCAGCAGATATAGGATTAAAGCTCTAAGCTTATGTATATAGCCATGTCTGCGGTATTGTACGATAAGAAAAGGAAGTGTGAAGAACAGCGCTGCTATTGGAAACATCATGAACGCATACGAAATTGGAAAAAAGTACGAATGAAACATAAGTCACCTGCCGTGGAATTGTTTTTATAAGAAATTTGACTCTACTTGGAAATTAGCTATCCCCGGCTCATTATAAGTTTTTATGATAGGGAACTCAACTAATTTATCGAACGTTTTCGGCATACATATGTCTATGAAGGAGCGTGAAGTGGATGGAGAAAAAGGTTCAGCAGTATTATCGGCTCAAGCAAAAGCAAAAAGATATTGAAAAAGAATTGGCCGAGCTTCGTCAGGATATTTTAAATTATTGTAGTGAGCAGGAAACCACCGAGACTGAAATTGGCAGCTATAAAGTGAAGCTGGTCGTGCAAAACCGCAAAGAATATGATGATGCAAAGTTATATGAGACCTTATCGGACCCTGAAGTGTGGCGTTTGCTCTCCAAATCAGATCCGGCAAAGGTGGCAAGCTTGACCAAGTTGAATGTAATTTCAGAGGATAAAATCATGCATACTTATGCTTTGAAGACCGTAACACTGCTACAGGTGGATAAAAAATAGTGATTCAAGTGAGCGGTTCCTTGTGGGAGCCGCTTTATTTGGCTGATAACTGTCCAGATTAAGGAAATATGTTACAGTATTAGGGTAGAAGGGAGGCTGAATAGTGAAAAAAATAATCATCGGAGGCGTCATGGGCTTAACGATTTTACTTTTTTTCTTCTTTATTTTGCAGCATAATAATCAATCACTTGAGGTGAAACCGGAAGTTCTGTTCCCAACAGCGGAATACAGGGTGACTGATAGTAGTGCTCCAGGATTACCTATGCTTATAACTGCTGAAGGGGCGAATGTTATTAAGATACAGGTTACGTCCGGCAATTTATTGTTATGGAACCCCCCTGACTACAAGGTGCATAACAAAGGTCTTGAGCTGAAAATCAAATCTGGAGATCAAATTTATTGGAGTCCAATGGATGGAAATAATAAACAAATAGATGAGCCTCAGGATACCAAGATCATAGTGATTGCTTACCATAATGATAAGCAGATCGGAATGTCCAACGTAGAGATTCATAAGAATGATCTAGGTGTCTATACAGGGGAAATACCTGAAGTGAAGTAACTGAGAATCTAAATCGAATCGCAACTATCCTCGTTTTGCGTTAAAATAAGAAGTGAAGCTGACCGAGTGCTTATAGCAACCCTAGAGATGGAGGAAGAGAATTCATGAAAGATTTTGAAGTAATGCTGGAGAAATACGCGAACCTAGTTGTAAAAGTAGGAGTAAATGTACAGCCTGGACAAGTCCTTATGGTACATGCACCGATAGAAACCGCAGAACTTACTCGCTTGATTGTAGCGAAAGCCTATGAAGCGGGAGCTAAATATGTAATTGTTGACTGGGACGATGAAGCAACTACACGGATCCGTTATGAAAAAGCCCCAGAGGATTCTTTCGATTACTATCCACAGTGGCAGGCTGAGATGATGGAGAAATTCGCGGAAGAAAATGGTGCCATCTTACATATTAAAGTACCTGATCCGGAACTGTTTAATGGCATTGATTCTTCTAAGGTATCTAGAGCAGTCAAAGCAGCAGCTATTGCTCGCAAGAACTACTCCAAATATACTCGGAACAGCAAAATCAGCTGGTCTCTGGTCAAAGCGCCAACACGTGCTTGGGCGAACAAGGTTTTTGCCGATCTTCCTGAAGAAGAGCGGGTAGAGGCGATGTGGGAAGCTGTATTCCAGATGAATCGTGTGGGCAGCGATGATCCGGTAGCTGCTTGGAGAGAGCATATTGGTCAGTTGAAAGAAAGTCAGGATAGAATGAACGCTAAACGTTATAAAAGCCTGCATTACCGTGCTCCGGGAACGGATCTGCATGTAGAGCTTCCGGAAGGCCATTTATGGCGCGGGGGTGGCGGTGAGAATGATAAAGGTGTTTATTTTGTTGCTAATATGCCAACGGAAGAGATTTATTCCATGCCCCATCGTACTGGAGTGAATGGCACAGTTAGAAGCACGCTCCCTCTTAATTTGAATGGACGTTTAGTTGAAGGACTTTCATTCACTTTTGAAAAGGGGAAAGTCGTAGCTTATGAAGCTGAATCCGGACGCGAGCATTTAACCTCACTGCTGGCAACGGATGAAGGTGCATCTTATCTAGGAGAAGTAGCCTTAGTGCAGCATGATTCTCCAATCTCTCGCTTGAACCGCATTTTTTACAATACAGGGATTGATGAGAATGCCTCCTGCCATTTCGCGCTAGGAAGTGCTTATCCTGTAAATATTGAAGGCGGCACAAAGCTTACGAACGAAGAGCTTGTGGCTAGAGGAGCTAATGTCAGCTTAACTCATGTCGATTTTATGATCGGTTCAGCAGAGCTGGATATTGACGGAGAGCTGGCGGACGGCACGATTGAACCCGTATTCCGTAAGGGAAATTGGGTGTTGTAAGGAGAAGAAAAAAGCCGGATCTCTTCCAATGAGCTTCCGGCTTTTTTTGAGTACCTATAAATATCATTTTTAGATTGAAAAATAGTTAAGACTCATAGCCTCACGTACTTCGGCCATTGTTTCCTGAGCAATGCTGCGGGCATGCTGTGTTCCAGAGATTAAGATTTCCTGCACAAGCTTGGGCTTAGTAGCATAATAGGAACGTCGCTCTCGCATCGGTTCTATAAGCTGATCTAGAGCTGTCGAAATCAACTGTTTGCAAGCAGAACAACCCATGGTACCCCGCTCACAGCCTTCACGAATTTCGGTTACCCCCGCTGAGCGAAAAGCACCATGATAAGCAAAAATAGGACAGATATCTGGATGTCCAGGATCATTTTTATGCACACGCGCAGGATCGGTTGTGGCTTTTCTTATCTTGAAGGTGATTTCTTCCTTAGTGGAGTCCAGCTCGATGGCATTGCCAAGGCTTTTACTCATTTTAGCGTTGCCATCCGTACCCACAAGTCTCGGCGTCTCACTGATCAGCGCTTTGGGTTCCACCAGTATCGGGCTGTACAGCTCGTTGAATCTGCGGACGATTTTGCGGGTTAATTCCAGATGGGGGAGCTGGTCTTCTCCTACAGGAATGATCGTTGCTTTACAAAAAGTTATGTCAGCAGTCTGACTAACTGGATAACCTAGAAAACCGTAATACAATTCATCTAAGCTGGAATTTTTTGATTCGGCTTTAATCGTGGGATTATGCCGTAAAGAATTCACAGTAACAAACATAGAGAACAAGAGGGTCAGCTCTGCGATTTCAGGGATCATCGATTGAATAAATATAGTTGTTTTCTCCGGATTTATACCCGCAGATAAATAGTCCAGTGTGATCTCATGCAGATGTTGACCCAGCAGCTGCGGACGATCAAAATGGGTCGTTAGGGCTTGAATATCCGCTAAAAACACAAAAGTTTCATATTGCTCCTGAAGGGCTACTCGGGTCTGCAAGCTGCCGGCGTAATGGCCAAGGTGAAGCTTTCCAGTCACTCGATCTCCAGTTAAGACACGTTCGTTCATCATATAAATTCCTCCTGATATTTAGCATTTGGTTACACTCGAGTCGCCACCACCAGCCATCATCCATGGCCATCACCTCCTTTAAATGACAAAAAAACCTCATCCAATAAGGACGAAGTTGTCGTGGTACCACCTTAAATGATCGTGTCACCTTACGATTCTTGGCTTTCGATCTTCTCTTACCTGTACGGAGAGGTTGAATTAATTCTCGATACAGGTCCCTTGATAACGGCGGGAACCCCGGTTTTCCCTACTGCATCCATTAAGATAGTTCGGAAAAACAACTATAAAGGCCATTCGAGCATACGCTGGTCACCGGTTCGCACCTACCACCGGCTCTCTGAAGACCATGTTCGTCTGTCTACTTACCCTTTGTCATCGTTGTTCATGATATGTGAATTATTGTAATTCTGAACAGGGGTGTTGTCAATGAGTGGAAATCGTATGGTGATTGATGAGGTATCTAGGTTTATATGATATAGCAAAGTATACCTTAAATGTATATAATCATCAGGAATTTAGTCCAATCTATCATTGCGGATTCACAATATACTACTCTATAACCTTGAAATGGAGTGATGATAAATGGCGACAATAATAAGTTATGGGTCACAGGCAAAAATCCCGTTAGATCCGTTTACTACAGCTATAACGGTTGCAGGGATTCCTGGAGCTGGAGCGGGTCTAGCCACAGCGCAAGTAAATATTAGTCCGGCTAATCCGGCTTCTTTCTCCAGTAGAGTCGAGTTAAATGGTAGTTTTAGTCTTACTGCACTTGCTAATAGCCAATTTCTTGTTATCATCCGACGAGCTGGAGTCGATATTTATAGATCCTTTTATCGTTTTACTACAATTACTGATATTCAATTAAGTGCTCAGTGGGTTGATGGTGCTTATATTGGAGTCCACAACTATGAATTGGTAATTCAGAATGATAGCAACTTGCCTATAAATCTATTTGGACCCATATCATTCACAGCAACTGCAATTGGAGGAGAGGGCGTAATTTAAGTTATGTTCCTGTGCGCCATTCAAGGGACGGGTGAATCAAAGCTTTGGACAGTTGAATCGATCTGATTCAGCTGTCCTTTTTTCATGAACGTATAATTGAAGTACAACTCTAGCAGCATAAATATCCAACCATACCCTTGATAGAGCGGTTTATTTATTTAAAATGTTATCCTCTAAAACAGCGTATTTATCGCCGAATTGCTTAATGATATGTTGTTCTCCCCAATTACATAATGCAGTCAAAATATCGCTTAAACTATCACCATATTCACTAAGCTCGTATTCTACTTTTGGTGGAACCTGATTATAAACAATTCGGTTGATGATTCCATCTGCCTCAAGCTCGCGTAGCTGCTGGGTTAACATTTTTTGAGTAATGCCGGGCATCAACTGTTTTAACTCGGAGGTGCGTTTTTTGCCATGAGTTAAATGACATAGAATTACGCATTTCCATTTCCCTCCGATGACCTCTAGTGTGGCTTCAACAGAAATATTGTATTTTTTCTTGACAGTTGTTGTTGGTGTTGTTGTCATGATAACCTCCAAGGTATGGGTACTTTTTAGTACCTATGGCACTTTTAAGTGCGTACTATTGATTATGTCCAATTTAACCTATCATAACATTTTTCGTTCAATTTTTATAGAATGCTATAATTTAGAGAGCTTTGGGCAAAAAAGTTAAACGAAACAAAAACCGTTTCTATACCTCCCCCGTCTTAATCTATGAAAGGTTGAAGAGGGGAGGCTAAGGAAGGACATGACGATGACTAATGCAGAAATGAAAAAAGTAACGATTCTTGATACTCGGAGCGAGACGGATTTTTACGATTCGATATTGGTACATAGAGAACAACTGTACAGTATTGCTTATAGTTACTTGCGGAACCGAAACGATGCGCTGGAAGCGATGCAGGAAATGACTTGCCGGGCCTGGATTAAAAGAAAAACATTAAAGGACCCCAAAGCATTCAAATCATGGATTATTCGAATTCTAATTTATGTCTGTATAGATGAACAAAGACGAAGAAAACGTTCCATGCCGCTGGTAGATGAAAGAATAGGAGAACAGGTCACACATATTGGCCATCATCGGATGGAAATGTTGTGGGCACTTGAGCAGGTTAAGCCCAAGTATCGCCATGTGCTGCTGCTAAAATACTACAACGATATGACCTTGACTGAGATCGCTAACATTATGAATAAACCCGAGGGAACGGTTAAGACTTGGCAACATAAAGGGCTCAAGCAGTTGCGAACCATCATAAAGAATCGGGGTGAATGGAACAATGAGTAGTCAAGAGGAGCTTGCCATGTTAAGCGATGCCGAACGTATCCCACAAGAACAAAAAATAGAGAATGCAGCCGCTCAAATCTATGCGATCCAAGCAGGCTTGGAATTAGGCAAGAAACGTGGCAGAAGGTTAATGTTCACAAAAAGCGCGATGTCTGTGCTGGCGGCTGCAGTGATGATAGCGGGCCTGCTGTTCTTCAATCCAACCCAGCTGATGCCACAGCAAGGGACTTCGAGTGCTGAAACATTCGATCGGGGCGTGTTGGAGCCTTTTAAAACATTGGCTGCAGCTGATATTGATGCTCTTACTTTAGAGTCTGCAATCCGGAATGATTATGTACAAATCGTTAATAAGAGTGCTGAATCAAATGGATATAAAATTACTCTGAATGCTGTGCTTGCTGATGAAAACAAAATCATGCTGCTGTATACAGGAACAACAAGTGATGGTCAGGAAGTGTACAGTGTAAATAGTGTGAAGCTGACAGATGCTGAAACTGGACGAGATGTAATGGAGGAGAATGGGAATAGAGGCGGAATGGGAGCACACGCAGAGGGAACCCTATATACTTGGCTCGGCAAAACTGTATTTTCACTGGACCGAAATAAACCAAGGCCAACAGACGTAGTGGCGGATTTTCAGATTGCCTCTGTAGATCCGGGAATGTTAAGTAAACCGAAAACAGGAACGGTTTTATCCGACATGCGGTATTCTGATCGTTTAAAAGTGAACTTCTCTATTGATCCTAAGTTTTGGGAGCTGAAGACGGAGACATTAGTTGTTGACCACCCTTTCATAATTGACGGACAGGAAGTAAAACTAGCCGAAGTCGAGCTTTCTCCGTTAAGCATAGCGCTCAAATTTACGATAAATGAGGAATTGAAAACGGATTGGATCGTCCGAAATGAACTGTTTCAAAAGCTCCCCTATGAATTAACTGCGCAGGTTGGGAAGCACGACATTAAAATTAATCCGAATTCTGGTAGTGGAGCTGATGATGGATTTATAAGTTACTTCAGCAGTAATGTGTTGGATCACCCGAAGTCACTGCGTTTGAAGCTTAGTGCGGGGGCAGATCGAGAGAAAGAAGAGTATATTGATATTCTGAAAAAATGAGCGGTAAGCGATATTAGTGAATATGCGTTGGAAGTCGTAATATAGAAAAAGGCCGCTGGTTGCGGCCTTTTTGTTATTGTTGGGACATTATACTAACTTTGTGAGTTACCATTAACACCAAACGCATCACTTGTTAATGAGAACAAACTCCTAATGCTCCTATTTGGACTGTATGTGCATAATGCTCCTCACGGGCTACAGGCTCTTAATGTTCCTCAGGCTTCTCACGTTTCACAGGCTCCACATGTTTCACAGGCTCTTCATGTTCACAGGCTCCACATGTTTCACAGGCTCTTCATGTTTCACAGGCTCCTCACGTTTCACAGGCTCCTCATGTTTCACAGGCTCCTCACGTTTCTCAGGTTTCTCATGTTCCTCATGTTCCTCACGCGCGTAACACTCCTAACGGACTGTATTGCAACTATTTTGGCTTTTTTGACCATTTTGCTGAGTTTTCGGACTGCATAGCTCTTATTGGTCTAAATCCACACCAAAATTAAGCATATTGGGTTGAATAGCTGCATCTGAGTCCGATAGCACTGCGAAATGCCCGGATTCTTCGAAATAAGGGCTCCTGAGTCCGAACCGTCTGACCTCGTAAATACTGCACAGTAAACAGTAAATCACCGTCTGAGCGTCTTAGCTATTTCGGCAGAACAAAAGTGGCGTTAGTGCGGCGTTAGTGCGGTACAAAAGTTTGCTAATCTGGCGCTAATATGGCGCTAATATGGTGCAAAGGTGGCGCTAATGTGGCAACTAAGTTAGTAACTTTTCTCGTTGTAGTTATGGGAGTATGTGTTCAGTGATTAGTTAGTCGCATTAGTCGAATTAGTTACTGTAACTTGTTTTCAACCATTCCTCGTTTGACCAGGACAATTTGCCAGCCCCTGAACCGTCAACAGCGGTAAGTCTAGATTTTAGACTAACTGGGTCATCTGAAGTGTAGCTATAAGGTAGTGTTGTGAATCCGTTCCATGCAAATGCTTTAACGGCAGCGGGTGCAGGGGAGAGAGGGCTGTTCTTAGATGTACTGTCTCCTCTGAATGTTGCTCCATCTAGTGAATAGATCGTATCTAAAGCTGCGATTGCACCCGTATATTTGCTATTACTCGCATCCGCTTGATTGTTGCGAAGTGGATTCACTACATCAATGATTACAGAACTTTCAAGTAATACAGCTCCTCCTTCTGTCGAGATTGCTCCGTTACTTGTAACCCCGAAATGATACCCCTTGCTTGAGATCGCTTTTTCCATAGCGGAGGTTAGACGTTTTTTAGCCAATCTGGTATCTTCGTTGTCCATTACAATGTTATAGGCATGCGCATTACCACTACGAAGGCGGGGCATGCGGTCTTGTATATCTTTATAGTAGTTGTGATGGAGCGTCACAGAAAGAAGCGCATTATCAGCTGCAAATTCTGTTGCGCCTATTAAATGGCCCTTTTTTTGACTAGCGGCAATCGCAATGATGTCGTCTTTACTTAGGCCAACTGAGCTGCTTCTTAAATAAGCGTACATGGGATAAGCAGCCTTGTTGGCTTCCATAGCATTAATTTGCTGAGTAACCCAGCTGTTTGCGTTTCTATCATCCCCTAAGAAGGAAGACCATGAAATGGTGACGCCGTTGCTGCCTTTTTTAACATCGACAACTCCGTCATAAGATTTATTGAAGGTGCAGTGGTCGATCCATACGTTGTTGCTATTCTCAATGGTGATGTAGTCCCAGTCGTTTTTATCGTAATTTCCTTTGGTTGCTTCATCCCATTCCCACAGCTCATCAAATTCAAGGTTGCGGATGATGACGTTAGAGCTTCTTTTAAAAGTAAAAGCGGCATGTTTAAGGGTTGCACCCTTAGCAGAGAAAATGGTCAAACCGTCGAAGTTGTCTATAGACACTTTGCTGACACCAGTCTCTATTAATACGGGATGTGTTAAAGCACTGTTATGAGCGCTAAATGGGGAGATCTTTGCCGCATCAGAAATTTCATTCCATCCCAGATCCAAGTCGTTCATAATTTCAATAACCTTTATTTTGGATCCTTTTCTCAGTGCAGTGGCAAGATCTTCTGCGCTATATACCTTTTTATAGAGTGGACTGGTTTCTTGGATATTTCCACCACCTGTTGTTCCTGTGGCAAACCCAGCCAAATCATATTCACTAACCTGTACCGGTGTAGGCGTTGGTGAAACAGTTGGTATCGGCGTAGCAGTAGGTGTTGGTGTAGCAGTCGGAGTCGGTATTGCAGTCGGTATCGGCGTAGCAGTAGGTGTTGGTGTAGCAGTCGGAGTCGGTATTGCAGTCGGTATCGGCGTAGCAGTTGGTGTTGGTATAGCAGTCGGAGTCGGTATTGTAGTTGGTGTTGGTATAGCAGTCGGAGTCGGTATAGCAGTTGGTGACGGCGTGACAGTCGGAGTCGGTGTAGTGCCATTGGTGTCAGAAACGGTCACGTTGTCGAACATCGTAATTGTCTTAAAGGTAACGAGCCCTACTGTACCTTTTTTTAATTTGGAATCGGAAGCTGAGAGCTCCAGCGTATCATTTACATACATGTTGATGGTATTTCCGCTCATTTCAAGTTTTACATTATACCAAACTCCTGTTTGCAGAGTGTAGGGTTTGCTGGTCAAAGTTGTAGTAGATCCAGAAACCTTTTTTCTGATTTCCAGCATGCCATCATTATTATTATACAAAGAAGCTGCATAAAAATTATTTCCATCTATGTATCTGCCTGCAACATAAGTTCTGTTTGAGCCATTAAAATCAACTACTTTTACATCCGCTTCCACAGTGTAATCGCTCCAGGCTGAATCACCTGCAGAAGTACGTCCTTCTTTTGTGGCAGACTGGTAATATACGCTGTTGCCTTCGTCCTCAACAATAGTCCAATTCCCACTAGTGGATGTCCATAGATTATCGCCCTCTTCAAAGCGGTCTTGGAAGAAGGTAGAAGCACTTGCCGGATACACAATAAAAAGAGAAAATAGCAGGGTAATGCACATAATAACACTCACATTTTTCTTGAATGATTTTAGCAAACTCATTGTAATCCTCCTTATGTATTTATAAATTTATATTAATATAAATACATATATCGGAAATAAATATAAGTAATAATATGATTATAAAGTCCTTTTTTTAATTAGTGCTATAATAGCTTTTTGGGTATTCAACGATGAATTCTGATCTATACGAACTAGGAGTGATAGACTTGAGCGTAATCCGAATGGAGAACGTAACTAAGAAATATGAGAATACATTGATCTTTCGAGATATTTATTTTCGTGTGAGCAAGGGTGAACGTATTGGCTTAATCGGACGAAATGGAGCAGGTAAATCTACTGTTTTTAAGCTAATAATGGGAAAAGAGGAGCCAACGGCAGGAAAAGTAGAATTAGATCCCAATGTGAAGATCAGCTACTTCTCTCAATTTTCGGAGCTTTCCGGGTCTTTGTCTGTACAACAAGAGTTAGAACTTTGCTTCGAAGAGGTAGCACGCATTGAACAGGAGCTTAACCAAATAGGAGAACAGCTTGGGCAGGTGTCGGATGATGTCCAGATGAATGTACTTTTAGAGCGCCAAGCTGAGCTTTTTGGACAAATGGAGCATTTGGATGGCTGGAATGTATCTGTGGAAATCAATACGGTGCTGACTAAATTAGGATTCGATGAGAGATCGCGGCATCAACCTGTAGAGGAGTTATCCGGAGGCTGGAGGAACCGCGCGGCACTGGCTAAAGTCTTAATTGAAGGACCTGATGTTGTATTGCTCGATGAGCCTACTAACTTTTTGGATATGGAAGGGATCGTATGGTTGGAGCAGTGGCTGCACCGTTTCAATGGGGCGATGCTTCTGGTCTCTCATGATCGGCAATTTATTGACAGAGTGGTCACGCGGACGATAGAAATCGAGAACTATCATTTCCAGGAATATGAAGGGAATTATACCGATTACGTTCGTAAAAAGAAGATGCGCAAAAAAGTGCTCGATCGGCAATTTGAGTGGGAAGAAGAACTTCTCCTTATGGAGTCTGAGGCCATAGAAAACCGCGGTAGTAAGAAGTCCTCTAAGGATCGTCTTTCGCGTAAGCTAACGGATATGAAAAAACGAGTGGAACCTCATCCAGTTAACGTATTAATCACTGATATCTATAGCAATTTACGTTTTCCTGACAAGCTGGGGGAAGTGAAGCGGGTTGGACAAAGTTATGATGGCCGCTCCATCTTCCAGAACATTAGCTTCGATATTCAAAAGGAAGACCGGATAGCAATCGTGGGTCCGAACGGCAGCGGAAAGTCGACACTCATCAAAGTACTGACTGGACAAGAAGCACCGGAATCGGGGGAAGTGACTTGGGAACGCGGGGTCAGCTATGCGTACTTTAATCAGATGTGGGATGAGCTGGATCATAAAGATACTGTCAGCCATGCCGTAAATGTTTATGGACTGGGACTGGACGCACCGCGGAAAAAGGTGAATAAATTTCTATCGATGCTGCAATTCTCGGAAATGGATCTGAGTAAAACGATTGGCAGCCTTTCAGGTGGACAGCAGGCCAGAGTGGCTTTAGCGAAATGCCTTCTCTCCGGAGCTGCTGTCATTATTTTAGATGAGCCCACTAACCATTTGGATTTAACTAGTATTCAGGTGATGGAGCAGGCGTTGATTCATTTTCCTGGCGCTGTAGTAACAGTTAGTCATGATCGGTTTTTTATTGATAAAATAGCGACGAAAATGCTCACCTTTGATCCTGAATTAGGCATTACTGAGCAAAATGTCTAGGATTACGCGGGAAGACGGATGATCACTGTCGTTCCTTCCCCTACGTGACTGGAAATTTCAATTCCATATTTTTCGCCAAAATGAAATTGAATACGATCATGAACATTTTTAATGCCAATATGTTCCTCATCTAAGGTATCTGAGGGTTGAGAGAGACGGAAACGAAGCTGTTTAAGTTTCTCTTCCTCGATGCCAATGCCGTTATCTTTAACGATAATCAGCATATCATCCCCCGATATCACCGAGGATACCTCAAGCAGACCTGGTTCACTGCGACTTTCTAGGCCGTGTACGATAGCATTCTCTACGATGGGCTGCAAGGAGAAGTGCATGACCTTAACGATCTCGCATTGCGGATCTAGCTGTTCCATATACTGTAATTTATCCCCAAAACGTAACTGCTGAATTTTCACATATAGCCGGACATGCTCAAGTTCTTCGCGCAGGGTAACGGTGATTTTCCCAGTCTGAATATGAATCCGAAACAATCTGCCCACGATTCCCACCATCTCGCCAATCTCTCTTTGCCCATTGATGATGGCTTTCATTTGAATTGATTCAAGGACATTTGCCAGAAAATGAGGATTGATTTGGCTTTTTAGCGCACCATACTGGGCTACCTTTTGTTGTGCCTTGGCCATCGATGATCGCTCAATATAGTTTTGCAAATCTTTTACCATTTTACGAATTCCATTATATAGAACCCCAAATTCATCTTGGCGGTTACTGTACAAATCCACATCGAAATTACCCATCCCCACCAGCTTCACCTTCCGGCTTAACAGAATAATAGGTTTGGTTACGCGTTCCGAGAGGATATACATAAATAAGAGTGCAGTGACAAGCGATAAGAGCGCTAAGGTTAAAATGATTTTGCCAAGAAAAGAAGCCTGCTTAGTCATCTCTTTTTCATCAATATATTGAATGACCTTCCAGTTGGAGTAAGGAGAAGTAACAAAATTAATATACGAATTCTTGTCATCAAAAGTACCATATAAGCTTCCGGCGTCGTTTTTCATAAAAGTATTAAGCGCCTGTTTGTCGATGGGGATAGGCTCTAAAGGACTCGTCTCCAATGAATCTGAGCTATAAACGTTGCCTCCTTTATCGTCTAAAATAATGAATTTCCGCTTGCTATTCTCGGACAGCTTTAAGATTTCACGTAATGAATCCAGCCGGATATCAATTAACATGACACCTAAGGGCTGCTTGCTTCCTTTTTTATTAATGACTCTGGCGATGGAGATGACGGATTGTTTAGAATTGGTGCGATAGAATGGGAGATGACTTCCAAATAGGATTACACCACCCTTTTTTTGTTGCGTCTGTAAATACCAATCCTCTTGGGTGTAGTCCTTCACATCATAATCCGCACGATTGAAATTGGCGGAGTAGAATACACGTGACCCCGCGAAAATCTGCACACTGTCGACATTTTTAATCGTCATTTCAATCCCGCTGATGAACTGTTCAATCGTGTTTCCATACTGAATACTTAGATCATTCCCGATATTATCTTTGTTGATAGTCCAATGCTCGAGGGCGGTTTGTAATTGACTATCTACTTGGGCATTAAGGGTCCCTTTTTCAATGCTTTGCAGATACTGGTCGATGTTGAAAGAAAGATTATTAAGGATGAGATTAGAGCTGCTTTGATATTCATTTTTGACGGCTTGATTTGAAAAAATATAGATAATCGCGGATATAATCAGCAAAGGAATGGTAATGGTCAGGATCATCAGCACAAAAATCTGCCGATTGACATGCCGCATCCGATAACGTTTTTTTGGCTGGTTAATTTGCATCATTTTGCTTACCACCCCGATTGTTTTCTATAGTCTGATGGGGTCATGTTGGTAAAAATCCGGAACGTTTTAACGAAATGCTTATAGCTTTTGTAACCACACATTGTGCAGACATCGGTCACCAGAATCTCCGGTTTTTTTAAGCATTCCTGCGCGTATTCCATACGGATTTCGGTTACAAATCGCATATAGTTCTTATCGAGTTTTCTTTTGAACAGACGACTTAAATAAGAAGGGTTATAGAAGAATCGATCCGCTACCATTTGTAGAGTAATATCTTGATCAATATTAGCTCTAATGAAGGATTTAATATGTTCAAAGATAATCACATCCTGCTGATGGTTATCCGTCAGACCTTCGGTATAAATGTTTCCCAAATGAACCATCCAATTCCCCAGCCACTCGAACATGACCTCAAGGGAGTGGAAATCCTCTACAAAAGTGAGGTTTAAGAGTTTATCGCTGTACACACCATCCATATGAATCTGATTTTTATTAGCGAAGCGGATAATGACACTTATAATTTCTTGTAAATACGCAAGCCATAGATCAGTAGAAGAGCCATCTGTTTTATGCAAAATATCTTGTGCCAATCGTTGCGTTAATTGCAATATCTCTTGTTTATTGGCGTTTTCGATGCAGGAGATTATTCGTTTCTTATCGTTGTCATCTAGTTGAATAAGTGTTGGTTTAGTAGCTGTGGCGCCAGCCTTTATGGATGAGATATGGAATATATTGCGCTCTTTCTGATAGAAGCGCTGATATAACAGCTTTTCAGACTCGTGAAGTAATGAAGTGATTTGAGATAGTTCGTTCGTTACTGTGCCTATAGCAAGATAAAGGGCAAAATGATGTTCTAGTGTAAGCTTGTTCAAATGCTGATCGAGTTCAGTAAGTACTTGTGTCTCAAAAGGGATAGTGCTCGTTGCAGTCTGTGATCCCATGACTATTAGCCCGTATAGTTTGGATTTAGCAGAATATGTAAAAATAGATCTTGGCAGATCTGCCGGGAGATAGGCCTCCGTAGCAAGATGTATAAACTTAGTAGCCTGTTCTCTCATCCACAAGGTGGATTGTGAAGGAGTTTCTCTGATAAGGAAACCTGCCAAAACAAAAGGGAGATACAAATAATGTTTACTTTTGAAACTACATAATTCAGCGATTAAATTAGTGTCCATTGCAGGTTGTTCTTCTTCCAGTAGTAGCTTTATAAGTTGTGAGCCTTCCAGAGTAGAACGTTTTCTTTGTTCTTGTTGTTTAAGTTGCAGCTTGTTCATGCATTCTTGAATCACGGTTAGACTTTCTTCATATTCCAAAGGTTTGAGCAAAAAAGCATGTACACTCCCAAGTTTGATGGCTCGTTGAGCGTATTCGAAATCATTAAATCCCGTCAAAATGATAAACAAAGTATCAGGAAGGAATTGGCGAAGCTCTTCGATCATCTGAAGACCATCCATTTCGGGCATGCGAATATCAGTGATCACTAAATCTGGCTGCTCACGCAGTGCGGTAACGAAGCCTTCTTTTCCATTCTCCGCTTCAACAATACTCTGAACACCAAGCTCCTGCCACGAAAAGTAATGTTTTAATCCCGTCCGTATTAACGGTTCATCCTCTACAATCATAAGCTTGTACATGAAATCCCTCCGGAAGACTAGATTTATAGTGGATTATTCAACATCGATACCATCAAATGTAAGTTATAAGCTAAAAATTAAAATAATTATAGGTGAAATATGTAATGTATTATAACATTGAAGAGGGACTGAAAGAAGGTATAGGTCAGAATACGACCCTAAATGTAAAAGGAGTGGGATTCTCCTAAATTTATAATTGATTTATGATTAGCGCAAGGAATGATAAAGCATTTTATTCCACAAAAATAATAGGGGGTAGCACATGAGAGCAATGAAAAAAGGGCTAATGAGCATTGTTGGTGTCGCACTTTTAGGTACACAGTTAGTTGCATGCGGAAATACGAATACAGCGAATTCCGCCAATGAACCAAGTAAAAATACTGATAAGAGTGAGCCCGCGGCCACTGAGACTGCTGCTAAACCAGTAGAAATAACATGGTGGAATTTTCCGAGCTTTCAAGCTTTAGATGGTGAAGTTGGCAAATATGAGAAGGAAATCATTGCAGCTTTTAATGAGAAGAATCCGGAAATTAAAGTCAACCTTGAGATGATCACCTTTGAAGGCGGCCCTGAAAAACTGAATGTGGCGATTGCTTCGAATACCGCACCTGATGTAATTTATGATGCTCCTGGACGGATTATTGACTGGGGTAAAAAGGACTTATTAGCACCTCTTAATGATATGGTGACCGATGAAGTGAAAAATGATATTTCGGAAGCCTTTTGGAAGCAGTCTAGTGTTGGCGATGAGATCTTTATGTACCCGATCAATACAGCTCCTTTTATGATGGCGGTAAACAAGACCGTTTTTGAGAAGATTGGCGCGTTAGATTTGCTTCCTCTGGATAAGGAAGATCGAACTTGGACGTTTGAAGAATATAAGAAAGCGCTGGAAGCTGTTAAAGAAAAAGCACCTGATGTTATCCCTACCGGATTCTTCGCGAAGAGCCAAGCTGGAGATCAAGGAACTCGCGCATATCTTGCTAACTTAGGTGTATCCAGATTTCTAAATGAAGATAATTCCGCAGTCGCGATCAATACTGATAATGCTGCGAAAGCGTTGGATTGGATCGTTCAAGCTACAAAAGATAAACTTAGCGTTTCTGGTGCGGCTTCCCTTGCGGCTGCTGACGTGAACGACTTATTTTTGCAAGGAAAATTAGCCTTTACACTTAACTATTCTGCAGTACTTAAAGCTCAGAACGTATCTAAAAAAATGGTTGAATTCGAAGATGTTCTGCTTCCTTTCCCTACTTTAGATGGATCGGAACCTAAGCTTGAACCTTACCTCGGTGGTATGGCTGTATTCAATAATGGTGATGATGCCAAGATTGCAGCTTCTAAGAAGCTGATTGATTTTATCGCTAATGACCCTGTATGGGGTAAGAAAAACTTGATTCAAACAGGTGGTCTGTCTGTTCGTAATTCGATTACAGGCCTCTATGATGATGCAGAGTACAAATACGCTGAGTATGCTCGTAAATTCACAACAGATGCACCTACCATTGCCGATGGATATGCTGATATTCGTACTTTCTGGTTCCCTGAATTACAACGTGCTTTAACTGGAGGAGCAACCGGTAAAGAAGCTTTGGACAGCTTTGCTGCAAAAGCAAACGAAGCGATTACGAAAGCAAAGGCTGCAATGAAATAAAAAAAGTGAATGGTGTCCAAAAGAATAGAGTGCGGGAAGCACTCTTTTCTTTTTAAATCATCGAAGAAATGGGGAAGGACTGTGGGGACAACGGTTCGCAAAATAAAAGGTTATGTGATTCGCGACTGGATGATGAGTTATCTCTTTTTAGTGCCGGCATTTGGGTTTTTCCTGCTTTTTGTAGCTTATCCGATGGTGAAAGGGGTCTATATTAGTTTCTTCGATTATTCGTTGAGAGATTTCAGCTTTATTGGCCTCGATAATTATATCTCCTTAATAAAAGATGATAACTTCAGGAAGTCGATGGGAAATACATTATTGCTTGTACTCATCACCGTACCCATCGTTATTATTTTCTCGTTATTTATCTCTATGAATATTTATAAGAAAAAAGAGTTTGCCAGATCGTTTTTCCGCGGAGTGTTCTATTTGCCGGCTGTATCCTCGGTCGTAAGTATCACAGTCGTTTGGGGCTGGATCTATCATCCGAACTATGGGATTCTAAATTATTTAACCAGCTTTTTGGGAATGGAGCCTATATCCTGGTTAGGAGATACGAGGACTGCACTGCTTGCAATTATCGTGGTTCTGATAACGACCTCTGTAGGGCAGCCGATCATTTTATATGTGGCATCTATTGGGAACATTCCTACTTCTTACATAGAAGCAGCTGAGATTGATCGAGCGACGCCTTGGCAGATTTTCCGAAAAATATTATGGCCAATGCTAATGCCAACGAACTTATATATTATCGTGATTACCACGATCAACACCTTTCAATGTTTTGCGCTAATTCAGCTGCTCACCTCGGGTGGACCTGTGTATAGCACATCGACTGTAATGTATGGCGTTTACGAACAAGCCTTTATGCTCGGTCATTTTGGATATGCCTCGGCGATGGGTGTCATCCTTGCGATTGTGATCGGGATCATTTCTATCATTCAATTCAAATACTTTGGCAGTGATGTTGAGTATTAAGGAGGGGACATCATGAATTCTACGAATCCGTTAGAACTGAGAGCACCTATTGGCCAATCTAAGAAAGTAAGCAGATGGAAAAAAGAATTGACGATTCCAAAAATATTAGCCACCATCCTGTTGATTCTGGCAACGTTGTTTTTTATCTTCCCTTTTTATTGGGTGGTTTCAGGGGCATTTAAGCTTCAGACTGTAGCAACAACGATCCCCCCGGAATGGTTTCCGGCTAAGCCGACTCTGCAAAACTGGACCGAGTTATTTAAGAATCCTGTTGAGCGCTGGATGTTTAATAGTTTCATCATTGCTTTTTGTGAAATGGCAGCGATTTGTATCGTTTCTTCCTGTGCTGGATATGTGCTTGCCAAAAAGTCTTTTCCTGGCCGAGGGATTATTTTTACGATGTTTGTTGCCGCAATGGCATTGCCTAAGCAAGTTATTCTTGTCCCGCTGTTTACGATGCTTGCAGATTTTGGTTGGGTCAATACGTATAAAGGGCTTATTTTACCGGCGATTGGCTGGCCATTTGGAGTCTTCCTAATGAAGCAGTTCGCGCAGACCATTCCAGGAGAATTGATTGAAGCAGCCAAAATAGATGGCAGCTCTGAGATTCGTTTGTTCGGAACCATCATTTTACCTTTGTTAAAACCTGCAATAGGGGCACTGGCCATCTTTACCTTCATCACTTCTTGGAATGATTATTTCAGTCAGCTGATCATGACCAGATCGACTTCAATGATGACATTGCCACTTGGGGTAGCGACTCTTCGGGGTGAATTCACAACAAACTATGGACTGCTTATGGCGGGTGCTGCGTTAGCCTCTATTCCTATGATTGCAATTTTTCTAATGTTCCAAAAAGCCTTTACCCAAGGGATTACTATGGGGGCTGTAAAAGGTTAATTATTCTTATAACAACGAAAATTAGTAGTATGAATTAAACGACGGAGGCTGTAATTTATGAAATCATATGAGCTTGAATCCTTTAAAGGCATTATTATCGCTATGTACTCCAGTTATGATGCTGAGGGGGGAATCGATAAAGAAGCAGCCCGGAAATTAGCTCGTCATTATGCTACTACCGGAGTAAAAGGTCTTTATGTTGGCGGAAGCTCTGGCGAAGGTATGCTGCAATCTGTAGAAGAACGCAAACAAATGCTCGAGGCAGTTATAGCAGAGGTTGGAAAAGAGCTTACAATCATTGCTCACGTGGGTGCTCCATCTACAAGAGACAGTGTTGAACTAGCTATCCATGCTGAGAAAGTTGGCGCACATGCCGTATCGGCTGTTCCTGCGATTTATTATCGTCTGTCTCCGGACAGTGTTGAAAGTCATTGGCAGGCGATTATTGATAGTACGGCGCTTCCATTTATTATCTATCACATCCCGCAAACTACAGGCTTTCAATTATCGAAAAGCTTGCTGATTAAGATGGCAGCTCAGGATAAAGTAATCGGGGTGAAAATTTCGGCGGAGAGCACGTTTGAGCTTCAGCAATTTAAAGCCGTAGGCGGGAAGGATTTTCTAGTCTTAAATGGACCTGATGAGCAGTATTTGGCGGGCCGCAGTATTGGGGCAGATGGCGGGATTGGTGGAACTTATGGGGTGATGCCCGAGTTATTCCTAAAAGTGGAACAATGTTATGTGCAAGGAGAGATGGCTGAGGCGCAGAAATGGCAGTTCATAATCAATGAGCTCATTGTTGAATTGCTATCCTTTCCTTCATTATATGGTGCGTGTAAAGCGATCCTTAGTGTGCGCGGATTTGAAACAGGTCAGCCAAGAATGCCACTTTTACCGATTAAGGATTCCGATCAGGAGCGGGTGGAAGCTCTGAACAATAGAATATTAGACTATATTCTTGAAGCGAAGGGATAGGGTTAATAATGACTCGAATAAGTGATATCTTTCCGGTGAAAGGTCTGATTGTTTCCTGTCAGGCACTTGAGCATGAGCCGCTTCATGGTGGGGATACAATGGCTAAAATGGCAAGAGCAGCGGTTCAATCAGGAGCTATAGGAATCCGGACAAATGGTGTTCCAGATATTGTAGCTATCAAAAAAGAAGTAAATGTACCGGTCATTGGACTTATTAAACGGGAGATTCCCGGATCAGCCATATTTATAACACCAACCTTAGATGAAGTGAAGGCGATTGTTTCTGCAAAAGCAGAGATTATTGCGCTTGATGTAACGAATCGGGAAGAACGCTTAGAGTCAGTAAAGCCATTAATAGAATATGCACATCTGAGAGGTGTGCTTGTTATGGCGGATATTTCTACATTTGAGGAAGGGCTTGCCGCTGAGAAATTAGGTGTGGATTTTATCGGTACCACGCTTTCAGGCTACACCCCATACAGTACACAGCAGGAAGGACCGGACCTTGTCTTAATTCAACAATTAAGCGGATCTGTGAACATTCCTGTTGTTGCGGAAGGACGTATATGGACACCGGAAGACGCAGCAAAAGCTAAGAATGCAGGGGCATCATATGTTGTTGTAGGAAGTGCAATTACTAGGCCACAATTAATCACTTCGAGATATGTTAAGGCCGTGAGCAATGTCGATGACTGACGGAGGTGAGTCCGCGGTGGAAGGATATGATCCTCATATAGAATATGCGATCGGAGTAGATATTGGCGGCACGAAAATTAATGCCGGACTCGTCTCTTCACAAGGGGGCGTTTTACATACTGTAAGCCTAAGCACATTGGCTGGACAGACGAAAACAATGGATCGCATTATACTAGCAATTCAGACATTAATGGATGAAATAACAGCACAACAAGCGGGAATTCAGCTCCAAGGAATTGGCGTAGGATCAGCAGGGCAAATGGATTGGGAGGCGGGGCGTGTCCGCTCCGCTTCGGAGCTTATCCCTGGCTATGCTGGCACAGCTTTGAAGGATTTGCTTCAGACACAGTTTCAACTTCCAGTAATCGTTGATAATGACGTGAATGTATTAGCATTAACAGAGAAATATTTAGGCTCAGGCAAAGAGGTAAAAGACTTTATCTGTCTTGCCCTTGGTACGGGCGTGGGTGGAGCGATAGTCGTAGACGGCCATCTTGTTCATGGTTCTTGGGGTGGGGCTGGAGAGTTAGGCCATATGTCCGTAGATTTCAAAGGTCCTGCATGCGTTTGTGGTGGAAAAGGCTGCTTGGAGCAGTATGCTTCAGGCACAAGTATCGCACGTCGCATGCGCGACAAGCTTTTATTACATAACCAGTCCCCAGAGAACGTAGACTCACGGGAAGTGTTAGCGAGATGGAGGGCGGGTGACTCTCTGGCTACAGAGTTAATGGTAGACACGATTGCTGCGCTCGGATCCGCGATCGCTTCATTAATCCATATTTTTAACCCTAAAGTCATCGTCATTGGCGGTGGAGTGGCTGAAGCAGGCGAACTTTTATTTGAAGGCATTAGAAGAGAAGTAAAGAGCAGAGTAATGCCATCGATGCTGGAAAATGTTCGTATTGAAGCGGCCTATCATGGTAATTTATGTGGAATGATCGGAGCGGGGCTGCAGGTGTGGGAGTATAGCCCCAATAAAGTAAAGAGAGCAGAGCTATAAGGATCTATGCACAATCTATCTGTATAGAAAGTCACCGGGAGCAATACGTAGAAGCATTTAATTGTAATTCGTACAACTATATTTCTCGAATCCCTCAAGCCGATGGATATAAGTGTATTTTGTACAGCTATTTTCTTGATTTACAGCCTTAGTGGTGGCTTCTCGTGTTTTTAGTTGTATAAAATGCAACTAAAGTCAAAATGATTGCATTTGCCTACGAAATAACTGTATAGAATACATTTATTCCATTCCTCAGATTCCCCTGAGATCCGGTGTAATTGAGCCATTGAAGATTGATTAGTGTTTTGGGATTGATTAATTTTTTAAATAATTAAGTTAGAACCACATGTGAATAATACTCCATGTGGTTTCTTTTATTAGTTATAGCCCACCCCAGTACCCAATGCCGAATGAACCCTTCGTTCAACCATCAACACAACTAACCTATGTTATAGAGAGCAGTTTTTCGCTTTTTACGTTGAATTTATGATGGTGATTCATTAATGTGAGTATATCACACGATATCGCTACGACGAATTCAATGTGTCCAAAGACTCGGGGAAATTCGACCTTAACTGGTCCGGCTCGGATAAACTTGTTTGACCAAACCAGCCTAGCTAAGATTTTAATTAGGCTTAAGAAATACAAGATATCCAATTTGTATCCCTTAACTTATATAACAAAGGATGGGCAAACTATGGTCGATTATAATAACAACGAAGGAATAGGCGGTTTTCAACAAGGTAGCTATCGTCCATTAGCCATTAATCCCATTGATGCGAATTGGACCAGACAATCCCGATTCAGAGCTCCAACATCGCTTTCAGTTTTGAAGCGAGTTGTTGACTCGGGGCGGCCGGATTTTTCATATGGATTAAGCCCGTTTACAGTGGATGAACAAGGGAGAGCCATTTTAGCTGTGGGGCAGGGTGATTTCGAGCTTAATCATCAATACGGCAAACCATATTTACCTGTGTACATATGAAGATGAGTCACAAATTATTGGGAGACTCTATGCTTTTGACGCGGATGGAACCATAAGATGGGTTTACAAGTGCTCGTCCATATTTTGGTGCGATCCGGTTATTTCCCGTGAAGGAATCATATATGTTGGTCAAAATGTGAATTCCAAACTTTATGCTTTTAGTCCTGATGGAGAGTTGTTGTGGGAGAAACGGATGGGTCAAGGAGAAGGGCACCGTCCCCCTGTCATAGATCAGGATGGGGTTATGTATTGGTGTCTTTCTAGCCAGTTATATGCCATTGCTCCGGATGGCGAAGTGAAATGGATATACCAACCGGAGGAAAGTTACGTTGACACCAGCCCTTCCCTGGGCGCAGAGGGTAATTTATACGTAAATTTGACCGGCGGGGAATTCATTTGTTAGGTGGTTGAATAATGGGAACTTCATTTGCTAATCTCCACGTGTTTACCCATCGATAAGGAAGCCGTGCTGAAGAGCTTGAAACGGCTAAGACCTAAAGGAAGCTACTACATCGGGCAGTCCCAAGGCTGGAC
Organism: Paenibacillus sp. FSL F4-0122; assembly: GCF_038002845.1. Classification (NCBI taxonomy): domain Bacteria; kingdom Bacillati; phylum Bacillota; class Bacilli; order Caryophanales; family Paenibacillaceae; genus Paenibacillus; species Paenibacillus sp. FSL F4-0122. Next base: position 6,376,261 of record NZ_JBBODI010000001.1, on the reverse strand, counting down.
AACAGTACTGGGGGAGAAATTCAACTGGGAAACGATTGGTGAAAGCGCCAGATCTTTGTCTAACTTGATCTCTTCCCTTGTACTTGCTATAGGATACTTTGATGATGAAGTGTTGGAAATATTCATTTATCAGAATGGGGAAATACTGGACAGATATGCTGGAGGTGATGTTCTAGAAGAATATGAAATGGAGCCGGAGACTTTTGACTACGCTGCAGTCGTCGAACGTTTGGGGTTGACCGTTTCGCCCGATTCTTTGGGTGTCATGTTCCAGAATGATGATGTCCGGGAGATTGTAGAGCAACTGGAGACTGTTGTGCCTGCTCCGCTTATTCTGAAATATGACTGGGTAGAGGACGATGAGTCGCTTGGTGGGGAATTTGTTCACGTCCGCAGAGACCTTCAAACTATCAAAGCCTAAGAGGATTTGCTCCGGCACAGTGAATTATATAGTCCTAATTAGAAAAGGTTTTTTTATAAAATGCTATAGATATGATAGGGAAAGCCAAATGAAAGGAAGTTTTTCTTTTATAGTTCGTGATGAAAATATAGATTTTGAGGAAATAAGTAAAAGGTTAGATCTATCACCACCTTCAATTATTAAAAAGGGGCAATACATTAGAGATGGTGGGAGAACAAAAGCGCTGTAGCTCAAATCATAATTCAATTTTGATGGAAGGAGCTTTAATATTAAGAAAACCACCATGTTATCCATAATTCTTGCTGTAGTAATGTGTGCTGTAACAGCTTGTACTAACAAGGAGCCGACACTTGAAAACCACATAAACGAAACTAAGCTAATCGAAAATCAACACAGCATTTCTTATGAATTATCTCCGGAGTTATATACTTACAATGAACAAATTAATATTAACTATCCGCAAATATCTATTTTTGGAAAACCGAATGAACAAGAGAAGTTAAATGAAATGATCAAGGAACGTGCTTATAGTTATTTGGATAATTACTCTCCGGAGGAAAAAGAGACCTTTAGTTTAGATATGGATTATTCTGTATCTTTAGAAAATGAGGGCTTACTAAGTATTCAGTTTTCAGGATACAGTTATGTTGAAGGTGCTGCTCATCCTGTAGATATTTTTGATACTATAAATATTGATATGAAGAAATTTGAACCCCTACAATTAACTGATATCGTGACCATCGATGCGGAATTTTTGAAGGAGCTGAAGGAAAGTGAACTTCAATCCGATATTATTGAGCAAAAGAATATTCTTACTGAAAGATCAGATGAGGAATGGCTGACTTCACTTCAGCACGCAGATACTAGTGGAGCGGATATAAGATGGTACTTGACGGAGAATACGCTGGGGATAAGTGTGCAGATTTCTCATGCTATCGGAGATCATGCTGAGTTTGAAATCAAGTATGACAAACTGAAGCCTAAGCTGAATACTTTTTTCTTCCAGAAATAATAGAGCCTATTAAATTCCCTTGATTTAATAGAATAATTTACCGATAATGTTAATGGGGAACCCAGAATCAAATCCGTCATGAAGCAGGAGGCACTATCGGACAATGATGACTTTAATGAACATGGTGCGGGGAACGGAGAACGATCTTCCTGCTAAAGAAATGATTAAGTATTGGAATCATGAGCCTGGAACTTTAAAGATGGTAAGGGCCAGTAGCAATTTTATTTATACCTTTCAGTGGAATGGTAAACGCTTTTATTTAAGGTTTACTCATGAAGAGGATAATTCTGCAGACAATATCCAGGCAGAGCTGGATTTTATGATGTATTTATTAGAGCAAGGTTATGAGACCGTCGCTCCTGTGCGTTCTAAGTCTGGCAATTGGATTGAAACGTTGTTAACGAATCACGGGCGATACCACGGGGTAGTTTTTGAACAGGCCCAGGGTGAATATGTTTCACTTGATGAGATGAAGGAACCTCATTTTTATCAATGGGGCCAATCGCTTGCACGTCTGCATAATTTTTCTGAAACCTATGCACCGAGCACGCCTTATCGCAAAAGCTGGGTCGATTCATTGAATTTTATTTATTCCGTATTGAGCAGGCATCCTGAGGAGCATAAGGCGCTTAAGGAATATGAGCGGATTGAAGCTTGGTTATCAGAGCTCCCTTTTGGAGTGGGGCATACTGGGCTCGTACATTATGATTTTGAGATGGATAATATCTTTTATATGCAAGAAGAATCCCGCTACAGTGCCATCGACTTTGATGACTCTATGTATCACTGGTTTGCGATGGATATTACATCGGCGTTAAGAGACCTGACGGAATCGGATGATGATAAAAGTAGAAGAAACATTGACCATTTTATTAGTGGATATAGATCGGTTAAGCAGCTAGATGATGAGTATATTAAGTTGATACCTGAATTTCAAAGATTTGCAGACTTATACAGTTTTGCTAGATTACTTCGGTGTATGGAGAATTCGGATGATTCTATTTTCCCGGATTGGGCGCAACAGCTTAAACTGAAATTAGAAAGAATTTGTGACCGATTACGAACCGGCTTTCAACCACATATAGTGCTGAAGGATATCACTGAAAAAAACTGGTACGCTTGTACTCAATTAGAAGTATCGGATGAGCAAAAGGCTATTTTTCCTGTACCGGTGGTCTATTGGTTAGCAGAAGCAGCTTATTGTGGTATGACCCCGCTCGCTTTATACGCAGATGAAGAATTGGTAGGTTTCTCTGTGTATAGCGTAGATCCTGAGGACGGAAGTTATTGGATTATGGCTTTTATGATTGACCAGAAATACCAGAACAGGGGTTTAGGCAGAACGGGTATGGATACCTTAATTCGTTATATTAAAGCAGAACACCATTGCGACAAAATCGTTATTGGCCATCGGATCGAGAACGAACGTGCTTCGAATTTATATACATCACTCGGGTTCGTTGAAGTCAGTAGGGACGAGTTTGAAGTTATACGAGGGTTGGTAGTGTGAAAAGGGAGAAGCCGCCAAGGGTTTGGCGGCTCTTTTTTTATATAAGGAAATTAAATTAATCTACAGAGCCGGTAGTCAGCAGCTGATCAAAAGAGACAGGGAATAGTGGCTCAATTAGCGATAAAATTGCTTTTGCATACTCCTGAATTTCTTTCTGAGCGTCATGCTCCAGTCTTTGATTTAAAAAATGAGCTACAGATTGAACTGAAGCTGTCCAGTACCAACGAACGAATAATCCATAAGCAGGTAGAAACAGTCTTGCTTGTTCAGCACATATGCCATCTGCTAAAGCGGCTTCATACTTAGATAATCCTAACTCGGTGTATTCTTGAAGCTCGCGGGTGTATTTTTCACCAAGCTCCCATGCAATGATGTCACCACTGCCTTGTTTGGAATTCTCTGGTTTGGATCTCCATTCTCCCGCAGCAGGTTGATAAAAAACGGGTTCTTCTGTTATGTATCTGCGGCTGGATTCGTTCCAGGCTTCCAAGCTATCTCCAGTACCTTCGTAATGAGCAGAACCGACTACGTATTTCCACCACTGTCTCGCAACCATTAATGGGGCATAAACCTCAAATTGAGTGATGGCATGGCGGAAAGGAGAGGTATGTCCTTCACGGGCAAGGAATTTTATTAGTTTAATATCCCGATCACTAAGCTCAAAAGATTGTTTTGCATAAGAAACACGCGCAGCGTTAGCAACCGTTAAATCTGAGCCCATATGATCTACTAATCTTACATAACCTTCATTTAAAACTTTGATTGTTGTCAATTTAATGTAGCCTCCTTTTCCAAAGCAGAGTAAATGAGTTCGTCACACCATTGTTGATTGCAAAATCTAGTCTCTCTTAGGATTCCATCCCTAATCATTCCTGCTCTAATCATAACTTTTTCAGATTGAAGATTCTCTGCATTGGCATAGGCAACGACTCTATGGGCATTAAGAGAGCTAAAGGCGTAGCCTATCAGTGTTTTGACGGCTTCTGTCGCATAGCCCATTTTCCAGTATTCCGGCAGTAAGACCCAGCCAATCTCCCACTCTCTGATCTCTTCCCAATTTAACTTTATACTTACGTTGCCTATGGGGGTTCTATTTTGCTTTGTACATACTGCTAGATCATAATGCTCACGCGGATCGCAGGTAGTCTGAGTCAGAATCGAAAGGAAGTTCTCTTTAATTTGTTTTGCATCTGGTGCGGTGTTTTCATATTTGTGAGACAAAGGATTAAGTTCCAGTTCTTCATAAAAAGAAAAATCATCGCTTGTATAATCTCTTAATATCAATCTGTCGGCTATTATCTCCACGGGCTAACACCTCCTAATCAATGATTATAATGGAAGACTCTGTAATTATCACGGAGTAAATTCACTAGAAATACAAAAAAATATTTCTGTAAATTTTTCTCTAGTAAAATTGTGGAATTGTGATACAGTAATTAAGGTTTATATATTTAGAGGGGGATGTAAGGAAAATGAAAGCTATTAAATGGAGCATCACTGCAGCGTTAGCAGTATCTATGTTGGGTCCAATACATACAGTGAAGGCGGCAGATACGCGTAACGTCGATTACGATCAAGGTAGTATTTTACGGAGTGCCAGTTCAGTTTCGTCATCATACAATGAAGGCAATCAGCAGGTTGAAGATTTGATATTTCAGATGGATGCTACGGAAATCACTGTTGGGGATAATGTTCCGGTACAAATCTATGCTAAAGATGCCGATGGCATATCCGAACGCGTCCCGTTAGCTCAAGCAAATGTCGTAATTGAAAAGCCTTATTTGCTGCAAAAGCAAGCCGATGGCACAATGAAAGCCTTAGCGGTAGGAGAAACGAACGTAACGGTCATTTCAGGATCAGATACCAAAACAATAAAAGTTTCGATCAGTGCGGACCATGATATTGATCAAGGTGCATTTGTTAATGGAACAATGTATTTGCCGGTTCAATCGGTTTTTCAAACGTTGGGAGCAACAGTCCAAGTTAATACAGCAACTAAAACCTTTAGCATTCGTCTAGGTGATTTGCCAATACAGCTTCAACTCGGAAGCGATATTGCAATGGTGAATGGTGCGAAGGTCAAAATGAGTGGTAAAGTGCAAAAGATCGACGGATCTACAGTTTTTCCTGCCACGCTTTTAAAGACTGCACTGTCAGCAGAGTTAATTTGGGATGGAAATTATCAGACGATGGAGATCTACTTCGGCAAAGCAGAGTTGTTCGCCTATACGAAACAAACCGCGCAGATTTTTAAGAAGGAAGAACAAGGAAACCTCGTTAAGTTCATTGGAAAAACATATTGGCTCAATCAATTCGACTCCGATTATAAGTTCCAAAAAGTCACTATTGTAGATATTCTACCTGATTATGAAGGTGAATTCGCCATTTCATTTAAGGTTTTATCGACGGGGCAAATTCTTAACTCTTATAAAATGTCGGGAGATGAGTTGATCCGTACATTAGGAAATAAAGAATATTTCTTAACAACGGATCCATTTAAGACCTATAAGTGGTCGGATGCGATTTGGACTAAGATTAAAAAGAGCATAGTTGCTACTGGGATGACCAAGCAGCAAGTGGAGTTTAGTTGGGGTAAGCCAATAAGTAAATCTACACTATCAGGTAGTGGCATTCAAGTGGAGACCTGGCAGTATGGTAATTATAACTATGTTACCTTTACGAACGGTGTTGTCTCCATGATCTATACGAATTAATTCTTCCTTATTTCTGCGTTACTTTAGTCATAGAGCCTGTCTTTGCGACATATCATTTTGGAGAAGCACTTTCAGAATTAAAGTGTTGACTATTGTTGTTCGAAATGAGGGGTTTATTCATGGCAAAGTCAAAACGTGGACATGCACTTTGGAATTTACCATCAAGGGGCAGAGGGACTTGTCCAATCTGTCAGAACACCCGTATTAAGCTGCTTTATCCCAAGAAAAAAACGGATGGAGCAGTCGTTAAGGTCTGTAAACGCTGTGACAAGGCTCCGCAGACAAAAGTAGATGCCGTGTTGATTTAAAAAGAGTACACAAAAAAGAGGCTGTCTTAAAAGTGGATTTTTCTACGTATGAGGCAGCCCTTCTCATGAATAAAACAAAGAAGCGCTTCTCTAATAAGAGAGGCGCTTCTTTTAAATTCTACAGAGATTTAGTACGTATATGATTATTTCGTTATCCGATTAATGACCTGTTCGCGTCTAGGACCCACGGAAATCGTAGTAATACGCGTGCCAATAGAGGTTTCAATAAAATCAATGTAAAGCTTAGCTTGTTCTGGCAGATCTTCGAAGTCGGTGATCTGAGAGATATCGCTGTTCCAGCCAGATAAATGCGTGAATATCGGTTTTGCAGAGTTCAGTTTATTCGTAGCCGGGAACTTGTCGGTGATCTCTCCATTTTCAAGCTCATAAGCCACACAAACCGGAATCTCATCCAAATAACCAAGCACGTCAAGATTAGTCAACACGACTTCAGTGGCACCCTGCATTTGGCAACCGTAACGAGTAGCTACAGCATCAAACCAGCCCATACGTCTAGGACGGCCAGTCGTAGCCCCGAATTCCCCGGCGTCGCCACCTCTTGTACGAAGTTCATCCGCTACGGGTCCTTCTAATTCCGTAACAAAAGGTCCAGCGCCGACACAACTGGAATAGGCCTTGGTTACAGCGATGACATTCGTGATAGCTGCTGCAGGAAGACCAGCACCGACAGGTGCAAACCCGGCAAGTGTTGAAGAGGAGGTGGAGTAAGGATAAATACCGTGATCAGGATCACGCAGAGCCCCAAGCTGACCTTCAAGTAAAATAGTCTCTCCCTTGGCATAAGCCTCTTGCAGTAAGTCTGTTGTATTGGCTACATAAGGCGCTAGCTGTGCAGCTTCTTCTTGCAGCTGAACCATTAATTCCGAGATTTGGATAGGCGTTTTCTTATATAAATGCTCAAGTAATATATTTTTGGAAGCGAGTAATTGTTCAAGACGTTTCTCAAGTCGAGCAGGATCAAATAAATCCGCTACCTGTATGCCTAGCTTTGCATATTTATCTGCGTAAAATGGTGCGATTCCTCGTTTTGTTGAACCGAATCCTTGAGATCCCAGACGTTCCTCTTCTAGTTCATCAAACAAACGATGGATTGGAAGCACGATTTGCGCCCGTTCGGATACGAATAACCTAGGTTTTGGCACGCCTCTATCCGTTAAAGCTTTCAGTTCTTTTATTAATACTTCTGTATCAAGTGCTGTTCCTGGTCCAATAATGTTTGTAACGGAAGGATAAAATACCCCAGATGGCAGCATATGCAATGAAAATTTTCCATATTGGTTTATGATGGTATGCCCAGCATTACTACCACCTTGAAAACGAACGACAAAGGAAGATTGTGCAGCTAGCACATCCGTCATTTTTCCTTTTCCTTCGTCGCCCCAGTTTGCTCCTACAATTGCAATTACGGTCACGCGTTTTCGCCTCCCAAGCTTGTTTTTGGCTACAGGACTAAGTATAATGCTAGTTAAATCATTAGAAAAATTGATATAAGTTATATCTATTATAAGGTGGAGTAATGACGTGGGGATGGACATTAATTTGGAGTGGTATCGCTCTTTTTATTGGGTAGCAAATACAGGGAGCTTAACTGCTGCGGCAGAACGACTCAATATTACACAACCGGCAGTAAGTCACACGATTAAACAATTGGAAGAGAAAATGGGCGGCCCGTTATTTTTTCGCACTTCTCGCGGGGTTGATCTAACAACAGAAGGAAAAGTACTGCTTAGCTTTATTGAGCAAGCCTTTCATCATGTAGACATGGGCGAAAGAGCGATCGCAGATATGAACAATCTGAACAGCGGCGAGATTCATATCGGAGCAAGTGACACCTTATGCAAATATTATCTGTTGCCTTTTTTGGAGCAATTTCACGAACAATTTCCCAATATCCGCATTCATATTACGAATCGTACGACACCAGAAACACTTACGCTTTTAAAAGAAGGGAAAATTGATTTTGGTATCGTCAGCTTGCCGACATCTGATAAACAGATTGATTTTCGCAAAAGTACTCAGCTTCAAGATTGCCTTGTAGGAGGCAAAGGTTTTCGTCATTTGGCGGACAAGACCATGCCGCTTGCAGACATTCAGCAGTATCCGTTGTTATGCTTAGAAGCGGGTGGGAGCACCAGAAAGTATATGGATCAGTTTTTAGCTTCTAATCATCTGACGATTACACCTGAATTTGAACTGGGCAGTGTGGATTTGCTTGTTCAGTTTGCGAAACGTGGTTTTGGCCTTGCTTTTGTTATTCGTGATTACGTAACCGAAGAATTGAAGAAAGGTGAGCTTGTCGAGATTCCTCTGGACCCACCTTTGCCAGAACGTAACATAGGAATTGCTACCCTGCGTGGAGTTCCTCTTACAGCTGCTTCAAAGTCTTTTCTAACATTATTAGAGTAGAATCAGGATAAAGAGCAATTTGAGCATACCTAGTGAAGAGGAGGAAAGGTAATGAATTCTTTACTGGCTCGGCTGCGCAAGGGATACGGGAAAAAGCTTCGGGCGCTTCATACCTGGAATGGCTGGCTGGTTGTGTTGCTCACGCTCACAGGACTTGTACTTGTAGGTGGCTTCTGGCGTGGCTTCTTAGGGGAAGGCAGAGTATGGATCAAAGGGCTTCATATCGTGGTCGGTGTTGTTTCGATTATTCCGGTTATTTATTATTTGCTGCTGGCAGGGAAACATTGGAAACAATTGAAGGAGCGGCCTTGGCAACGTTTTAATGTAATCGTTGTACTTTCATTGCTGCTAGGCTGGTTCGTTTCAGGAGTGCTACTTTGGCAATTCCGCGTGGTGGGTCCACATGTATCGAACGTTGCTCTGGTCGTCCATGACTTATTGACCTGGATAGGCCTTCCTTATATTATTTATCATTCTTTGACTCGGGTAAAATGGCTTAAAGAACCGAGCCGCCGGGTAGTGAAAAGCGGCATTGAGACAGGTAGCCCTTCGAATCATCGGGAAACCCCGCAGCCGGTTTATACACGTAGAGCTTTCATACGCGGATCGATTGGTGTTGGGCTTGCGGTAACTATAGGCCCATCGTTTATAAAATGGCTCGGCAGTTCAATTGGAAATATCGGGGGCAGCGAAACGATTGAAAAGCTGATCGAAAGTGATCGCAATCAGTTGTTGCCTGCACCCCAGCCACTGGCGGCATCCTCACCCCCTCTCGGAGGAGGGGCGCAAGGACAATTCCGTGTTTACACAGTCACTCCGATTCCGGAGTTTACGAACAACAATTGGTCTTTTACGATAGATGGGCTTGTGGAGCAGAATTTCAAGTGGAACTGGGAACAGTTCGTAAAGCTGAAGCGGACCGTTCAGGTGAGTGATTTTCACTGTGTGACAGGCTGGTCAGTCTATAAGAATACCTGGGAAGGCATCAAGCTAAAAGATCTTTTGAGTCAGGCCGGTGTGAAGCCCACAGCTAAGACTGTGAAATTCTATTCTGGTGATGGTGTATACACGGATACGCTCACATTGGAACAAGCTGACATGGATGATGTGCTGGTCGCAGTAATGCATGATGGAAAGCCGATTCCTAGCGATCTCGGCGGTCCTGTACGGTTAATCGTTCCGAAGATGTTCGCATACAAGTCTGTGAAGTGGCTGAACCGGATTGAGCTGATCGAAGGCGATCATACGGGATATTGGGAGCAACGCGGGTATTCAAATGATGCGTGGGTATAAAATAGTGATCGTTAACCTTAATGGGCTTGTTGCCTGTTAAGGTTTTTTTGTTGATTAATTCCTTATTTTTTTAACATATAGCAAATGAAGAGACGTAATAACAGAAATTGCTCCATACAATAGAAGTGACTGGATGCAGGAGGTGGTTGTGATGAACGGGGTTAGAGCCATAAAGCTGTTGGGACTTATTCTCGGTGTGGTACTACTGAACATTATCGTGTTGTCACCAGGTTTATTAGGGGTGGAAATCGGAGGAACCAGTGTATTTGAAACCGCTTTGGGTGTGACATTGTTGTTTGTTAGTCTACTTGTTATTCTTTATGGAAGTTATATTTTATTGTTTAAACCTTCATCTATCCCTGCTGTGAAAACACTGAAATCTTATGAGGATTATATAGCCGCGCTTACTCAATACAAAAATGTCAAAGTACTGAAAAAAGACATTGCGCTTGCTCTAGATCAGATATCCCGGATGGAAAAGAAGAGAAGTACCTTGTTAGATGTTTTAGGTCAGAGATTCGAATCCACTGAACTTAGCTTCAAAAAATTTAATGCAGTCAGTTATGAAGTAGCGAAGCTTTTTTACCTGAACATTCGAGGGATTCTGAATAAACTCAGTGTATTTGATGCCTCAGAGTTCACCCTTTTCTCCAGCCGGCATAGACCCTCGCAGTTCTCAGAAAAATTGGTGCAGAAAAAGACAGCTTTGTACAATGAATATTTGGCCTACGTAACAGGGTATCTTGGGGCAAATGAAGAGATTCTGCTGAAGCTGGATAAGCTGCTGCTGGAAATATCGCTACTCGACAGTACAGATTATACAGATGTTGAAGAGATGCCTTGTATGAAGGAAATCGATGAGCTGATCAAGCAGACGAAATTTTATAAGCAATGAAGGGGAGATGTGTATGGCTAATAAAGGAAAAACAGTAGCAGTTTTAGGGACCATTACTGTGGTAGTTTTTGCTCTCGTGTATTTTGGAATCACCTTAACCTCTAATATAGGAAAAACCAAAACCCAGATTTCTTCCGAAGATGCGGGGAAGCAGCTAGAGAAGCTATACAAGAACATAAACGTGACTACGGCTGAGCAAATCAAAGGCCAGATTGACCTGGATCCTGTTGCGATTGGGGATTCATTACCAGATATCTCAAAGTTTCCTGTATCCGTAGACAATACAACAGATAGCTTTGTAGAGATATTCTCTTCTACTGAAAAATCAGGAACAGGTAATGACGGGTGGCTGAATGAAGTTGCTACAGATTTTAACAACTCTAATATTGAGGTGAACGGGAGTCACGTTTCTGTGAAAATCCGTAATATTGCTTCAGGTACAGCGACAGATTACATAAGATCTGGGAAGTATGTGCCAGATGCCTTTACCCCTTCAAATGAGTTGTGGGGCGAAATGGTAAAAGCAAACGGGATGAACACGCAGCTAATCACTAAACGCCTTATAGGTAATGTAGCTGGTATTGTTACCAGTAAGGCGAAATATGATGAACTAATAGAGAAATACGGTTCTTTAAACGTAAAGACGGTTACAGACGCCATAGCAAATAATGAATTATCAATGGGTTATACCGATCCTTTTGCCAGTTCTACGGGTTTGAATTTTCTGGTAACAGCGCTTGGGACGTTTGGCGGTGCAGATTTACTTGGTGAGCAAGCAGTGCAGGGCTTTGAGAAATTCCAAGCAAATGTTCCCTTTATTGCCTCAACCACTTTACAGATGCGAGAGGCTGCAAAAACCGGTAAGCTTGATGCTTTTGTCTTAGAATACCAGATCTTTGTGAATGCAACAGATTTGAAAGGGGGGTATGTATTCACTCCTTTTGGTGTAAGACATGACAGCCCGCTTTATGCTTTGGGTGATCTTCCTCAGGAAAAACTCGATATTATTAAGAAGTTTGCTGAGTTTGTTGAACTGGATAAATACCAGGAGCTGGGTGAGAAAAAAGGCTTCAATGGTCTTAATGATTACCAATCAGAGCTTAGTACAGTGGATGGCAGTCTCATATCCTCAGCTCAGAAGCTGTGGAAAGAGAAGAAAAATGGCAATAAACCTATCGCCGCAGTATTTGTAGCAGATGTCTCAGGAAGTATGAACGGGGAACCCTTGAACCGTTTAAAGCAATCTTTATTAACAGGCCAGAAGTACTTGGGCAAGGATAACAGCATTGGTTTTGTCTCTTACTCTGATAACGTTACAATCAATCTTCCGATTGGAAAATATGACACGAACCAGCAGTCCATGTTTGTTGGTGCGATTGACAGCCTCCAAGCAAATGGGGGGACGGCTACTTTTGACGGAATCGCGGTAGCCATTCATATGCTTCAAACAGAATTACAGTTAAATCCGGATCTGAAGCCGTTGATCTTTGTATTAAGTGATGGGGAGACCAATGAAGGGCATTCCTTGAATGATATCAGAGGTCTGATTGAGACCTACAAAATCCCGATTTACACGATTGGCTACAATGCGAATATCAAGGCGCTTGAGAGTATTTCGAGTATAAATGAAGCGGCCAACATCAATGCAGATACAGAGGATGTAGTCTATAAAATCGGCAACCTGCTCAATGTTCAAATGTAAGCTATATTTTTTAGGAGGGGTTCTATGTCGTTTACTATGGAAGTCGTAAGTCAGGAAAAGCTGAAATCAGTAATTGAGGAGCAGGTCAAACCTGAGCCCGAGGAAGTATCACAACTCAAAGCACTGGCAGTAAACAATGTCTCCGCCATTCTGGATCTGAATTTAGAGTCACTGGATAAGCGAAAAGGGGTGCTGCAATCCATTGATAGCTTCGGTATGGAAACGATGAGATCCTCTTCGGACAAAAACTCCCTGTTGCAGATTTCTGTGGGGAATTTATCAAAAACAGGAGATGAAGGCGGCCAAGTAGCAAAAGGTTTGACGGAGCTTAATCTCCAGCTGAAGGATTTGGATCCCAGTGCAGTAGATTTTGCCAAGACGGGTTTTCTAGGTAAGTTCTTTAATCCATTACGTAGTTATTTTGCTAAATATCAAAAGGCGGATGCTGTGATTTCAGATATTATAATTTCTTTAGATAAGGGTAAGACCGTTTTGAAGAACGACAATACTACGCTGGAATTCGAGCAACAGGCCCTTCGGGAACTCACAAAAAAGCTACAAAAAGAGATTCAGCTCGGCATGTTGATGGATCAGGAGATAGAGACGCAACTGGAAGCGGCTAAGCTGCGTGATGAGGATGAGGAGAAAGTTCGGTTCATTACAGAAGAAGTGCTGTTTCCGTTGAGGCAGCGTGTTATGGATTTGCAACAGATGCTTGTAGTGAATCAACAAGGAATTATGGCCATAGAAGTAGTTATTCGAAATAATAAAGAGCTGATCAGAGGGGTGGACAGAGCTAGAAATGTTACCGTGTCTGCCTTGAAAATATCGGTTACGGTAGCTAGTGCGCTGTATAATCAAAGAATTGTTTTGAAAAAGATCGAACTTCTAAATCAAACCACCGATAGCCTGATCAGCGGTACCTCAAAAATGTTGAAAAACCAAGGGGCGGAAATCCATAAACAGTCGTTAGAATCAAGTATTTCAGTGGATACATTAAAGCAAGCTTTTACAGATGTGCTATCCGCTCTCGATTCCATCAGTACTTATAAGCAGGAAGCTCTCCCCAAAATGCGTGAAACTATTAATCAGTTCAGAGAGCTGGCGGATAATGGCGAACAGCAGATTGTACGGCTGGAAAAGGGAAATAACTTGGGATTGTAGCCTAGCAAAATCATAAAACCGATCAATTATGCGCCTTGAAGGAATAAATCCTAGCCTTTAGTCTGGTATGACTCCAGCCCCAAGACTGTTTTGAGCCTTCTCTTTCCCACGTATAATGAGATTAATTGAAAAACGTGAGAGGAAGGACAATAGAAATGAATGATAAGTTATACTCTATGCCGATGGGAGCTCTTGATTCCATGCATATTCCAGCAGAATCCCAACCCCAATCTAAAACGCGCAAACGTGGAGCAAGTCCAAAGACATATCGGAGTATTTTATACTTCTTAATCTCTTTGCCGCTTACGATTGTATATTTCGTGTTTATGGTGACAGGGCTGACGTTATCCATTGCGTTAACCCCAATATTCATCGGAATTCCTTTGTTTTTTGCAGTAGCTAAGGGATTGGATTACATCGTACAATTTGAGCAAGAGCTGGTCAGATCATTGTTAGATATTCCTAGACCTAGTGAAGAGGCCAGATCGGAAATGCAGCTGGAGGGAGCGGGCTTTCTGCAACGAATGAAGTTAGGTTTTCATGGAGCGAAGTTTGCCCGTAACGTTATGCTGATTATGGGTCGATTCGTATCCAGCATTATATTCTTTTCAATAACAGTAACTGTAGTAGCGGCTGCACTGGGCCTGATTACACTACCTGTGCTGCACCAGATTTTCTTGCAAACCATGGATTTGAACATTTTAGAGAATAGTGTGTTTGCTTTGTTCCAGATCGACTGGACATTATCTCAACAATATATCTCCTATGTAGTAGCTGGATTTGTTGTTGCCTTGTTAGCAAGTTGGGTGATTCGTATGCTTATGGATGTGCAACGTAGAATGCTGTTTGTATCCTACGAGGAAAGACAACAGTACTAATTGGAAAGAAGAGATTATCTCAAAACAACAACCCTTTCTGAATCTGAATAAAACACCAGACAGTGATCCTTCAGTTCGTGGAGAATCACTGTCTGGTGTTTTTGGTCTGCGGGGAGGTTTGCTTTTGCAAATGATGAGCTAGTGGAGGTTGTCTGATTGCTTCTTTGATTTTTTTGCGTCGGAAGTTGAAGGAATCTGCGAAATACCTGTACTTTGTGCAGTTATTTCGAGTGCCAAAAGGATAATCCTGAGTTTAACTGTACTTTATACAACTAAAAACTAGAGAATCCACTTATAAGGGAGTAATTTCAGAAAATAGCTGCACGAAATACACTTATATCCAGTGATCGAGTGTTCTGTTTGATTATAGTTGTATGAAATACAATTAAACTCGAACGCTTTTACACATTGCCCCCCCGTCAACTCAACTCTCCATGCATCACTTGTCGCTGGAGTGTAATCGCACAAATTATATAGATTTATATGTTCATTCATAGGCGCGTGTATCAGGTTAGAGATCAGTTAGTCTTCAACAATCATCTCTTTGGGAACTCCAAGCAGGCTTTTCCTATTCCTTTATGCCTTTGAATGATGTTATAAAAATAAGCCCTATTCCTGCCTGCTATGGCAATGCTACAAATTGTAGCCCTCACGGAGCGATCCGTAAACCGTTCTTTCGGGTTGTTTGGACGTTGTCGGAGTTGGTTTGTATGTCCCAGGATGTACTTGGTTTAGAGCTTACTATAATGCTCCTCCAACATGTGAAAAAATGTTCATAATCCCATATAAATCCTGTATAATAAGAGTTGTGAAAACGTTTGAACAAAAATCAGGAGGGGTTCTATGCATTCAAATGGATTATTTAGATGGAGGTTTTGGGGATTTGCAGTATTAGTTTTGTTAGCGCTTTCGGGATGTTCTAGTAATGGAAATGTAACTGAAAAAAATGCGGCATCATCAACTCCCAATCCAACTAAAAGTAATACTTCAAAAGCTTCGGAGAATCCAACCAATAAGGAGATAGCAAAAGGTACTGTGCACATAGAGAATCTAGGTGAGCGGAGAATATTTGTTTATTTACCTGCAGGGTATGAAGCTGACAGTGAGCGTTATCCTGTTGTGTATATGCACGATGGGCAGAATATTTTTAACACAAATACCAGCTCTTTAGGCAAAGAATGGAGAGTTGAGGAGATCATTGATCAGCTTGTTGCTGATGGAACCATGGAGAAGGTTATCGTGATAGGAGTCGCTTCAAGTGATGGATCAGAACGGGGAATGGAGTATGTTCCATTTCCGGATCAGTCTATTCCTTCGGATGGAGCGAGTGCAGCCGAATTTACCCAATATTTTATCAATACAGTTATTCCCTATGTGGATGGCGCTTACCGGACCATTCCCGATCGGGATCACCGGATGATCATGGGATCGTCATTCGGTGCTGTTCAGGCATTATGGATGGGGTATCAGCACCCGGAGACCTTCTCAGCGATAGGGGCTTTATCCCCTGCCACTTGGGTAAGCAATGGGCGTATATTGGATGAGTTGGCGAAAGAGTCCGGGAAGCCTGCATTGAAGATTTGGCTCGACATGGGTGTAACCGAAGGAATGCCAATTGATCCGCTTGTGACGGTACTAAAGTCGAAGGGATTTGTATTAGGGAAGGACCTATTCTTTCAGATGGACCCTTTGGGTACACATGAAGAGAAGTCATGGAATAGACGTGTACATAGTCCATTGATTATGTTCGCCGGGAAAGAGGCTGGACAAACGATCAAGCATGAAGTTAGCGACTATCTGACATTAATCGGACCAGAAGCTATCGATGTGCGTCTTAATTTACTAGTTACTATGGATAATGGGATGGATTTTACAATCCTTGACGGAGTTGAATATCAAGTGTTGAATCCTGAAGTAGGGCAGTTAGACAAGGCAGGTAAGGTGAGCTTCCTGAAGCCGGAATCCTTGAAAGTAAATGTTTCATTTCAAGGTGTTACTGAAGAACATTTAGTTAACTATGAGCATTATGTAAAGGTATTTAAAGTTTATGTGAAATCTCTTGATGTTGACGAGCATGGGGAGGAGTTCTCCATTAATCTGAAGCCCTCTGCTCGGAAATTAAATTCAACTCCTGAGTATATCTCAGCGCTAGTGAGCGCTGCTGAAAAAATCGGTATATATACAATTAAGGAGATTCAGGAGGATTCCATAAGTATAACCTTTAATACGAAGTAGTCATTGGAGTTCATAATCAAATGAGGTTATGCTCCTTATTTGAATTTACTATGATCTTAACTAAGGGAAACGGATCCCCTGGCTGATAATCAAGGAATTCTTCCCTAATTCTTTAAACTAAAAGAAGCTGACTCAATAAGTAGAAATTCTTACTTATTGAGTCAGCTGTTTTTTATCGCAAAATATATCCCCCATCCGGAAATAAAGTACTTCCTGTTGTATAGCCATTGGTCATCAAATAAATCGTTGTATGTGCTGCTTCGTCGGCATGGCCAACCCTGCCAAGGAGATTGATATTCGTATATTCGTCGTAAGCCTTGTCTCTAGTTTCCTGTTCTGCGCCTTCCCAATTAAAGTTGGTATGGATGGTTCCAGGGGAAATAACATTTACCCGAATCGGAGCCAATTCTACTGCTAATGCTTTTCCCAGACTTTCAATTGCGCCGTTACAAGCTGCATAGGAGGCACCGTCTGCAAGTGGACGTTGGCTGAATGCGCCGGACATAAGAACAATGGAGCCTGTAGGGTTGATAAAAGGGATAGCATGCTTTACAGCATTATATTGCGGCCAGAACTTTGCATTAAAGCAATTGTGAGCAACCTCTAAGCTCGAAGTTATCGGTCCTCTAACATAGGAGGCTCCCGGAGTGAACAAATGGTCAAATGCGCCGATTTTTTCAAAGAAAGCTTTCAAGTCCTGTTCATTTTGATTATCTAGTGAATATATTTCAACAGAATCGAAATCTAAAAACTGTTGAGCTTTCTCTAATTTATCTTGTGAACGCCCAGCGATTATGACAGCTGCGCCTTGTTCAACCGCTTGTTTGGCAGTCGCAAGCCCTATTCCGGAGCTTCCTCCGATAATGACGATACGCTGGTTTTTTAATGAAATAGTGGACATATTTATCTTCTCCGTTCATAGTTAATTGGACTTATTAAGTTCTGTTTTTTATTATTGGCTATAAAATATAACCTGCACAGTACGCACTTTTTTCGTACTAGGTACGATTTTTCGTACTAGCTGGTTCGAACATATAGTTATATAACTATCGAAAGAGGGGATCACATGGATTTGCTGGAGCCGAGATTGACTGGGGTTCTTACAACACTTGAAAAGATCGGTGGAAAGTGGAAGCCGCTCATTTTATTTATTTTATTGATAGATGGCACAAAAAGATTTGGGGAACTTAGACGGATCATCCCTGATGTTTCCCAAGGTACGTTAGCTAAACAATTACGTGAGCTTGAAGAGGATCAGCTTATCGACCGGGTGAGTTATCATGAGCTTCCTTTGAGGGTAGAATATAGTATTTCAGAACATGGAAAATCGCTAATTACAGTGTTGGATAGCATGTGTGGCTGGGGTAGGATGCATAAAGAATATTTGAATAATACAAATAAGTAGAGGGGGGACATTATTATTCATACTATTTTGCAGGAACCAACGGGTCAGACCTACAAGACGCTGGTACAGGTAGCTATGGAAGTATGTGATGAATTTATTCTAGTAAAACGTGATCAGATGGAGTTGGAGCCAGAAGGAGTTGAACTGCTTGAACAGCTGCAACCTTTTCTCAAAAAGGTCATAAAAGATGACTATTGGCCGGGGACTCGGCTTATGGGGCATTATGCAGATGTTTATTTTTTTCATTGTTCACCTGAAGCGGTCGATATTCTTTTATCCTATTCCACCAGCTTGTACTCGTGGGTACAGACCAGGCTGCCTGATGATCTTTGTTTTCTAAAACAAGGACAACCGTGGCTAATCAATACAGCCCATGAGAGAGAAAGCAATTTGATCACTGATGTGAATGAGGAACTTAATAGACTAGAGGAGTGCGGATTGTTGTTCCGTGACTTATCTGAGTTTTATAACGTTGATTAAAAATTTAACTCATATTTAGTGCAGAAGAACCCGCATTTGGTGCGGGTTCTTCTGCATGCTCATTAATATTTCTACGCATCTGTTAAACTACAAGATTTCATATATTCAAAGAAAAGTATTGATAATTATTCTCATATGATTTAATATGATAACGATTCTCATTATCATCACTTTGGTTTGAAGAATGATAAATAAAATATAGATGAGGAGATTGAATATGAATCAGAAAAAATATTTATTAGCTGGGGTATCAGCAGTTTTAGCTTTGAGTTTGGCAGCTTGCGGTAACAATGAGAAGGATAAGACAGCTTCAGAAAAAAGCACAAATAATGCTGCAGTAGCAGCAGAAGGAACAGCAAATAACAAAGGAAATGCGGCTCAGGAGGCAGTTGCCACTGAACAAACCGTTACATATTTGGGCAAGGATTATGTCGTGCCTGCAGAGATTAATAATATTGTAGCAGCAAGTCTCGAATCTATGGAGGATGCCGCCATACTGGGAGTGAAACCTGTAGGTGTACTTGCGATAGCTGATGCTATTCCAGGTTATCTGTCAACAGAGCTAGCGGGTGCATCCTTAGTGGGGGATAAATTTGCTCCAAGTAATGAAGCGATCCTGCAGCTGGATCCAGATGTTATCTTAGGGTCTTCCAAGTTTGGAGAAGATGTGGCCGGCGCACTTAATAAAATTCAAACGATGATTCCTTATTCACATATTTCAACGAACTGGAAAGATAACTTGCTCTTATTAGGTCAATTATCCGGTAAGACGGCAGATGCGGAAAAGATTATTAGCGATTATGAATCTAAAGCCGCTGATGCTAAGGCTGAAATCGGAGAAAAGCTGAAAGATCAATCCATTCTAGTCATTCGTATTCGTCAAGGCAGTATGTGTGTATATCCTGCTGGCGTTTATTTGAATCCGGTTATTTATGAAGATCTGGGCGCTGCCATTCCTGAGGTGATCTCCTCTACAGAGGCACAAGCAGAGCTTTCATTAGAAGCTTTGGCGGATATTAATCCGGACTATATTTTCTTGCAGTTTGAGACTAGTGAGAATACTGATAATGCAACAGCACTTGATGATTTGCTCAAGAATCCGATCTTCAAAAGCGTTACTGCTGTCAAAAATAATCATGTGTTTGTAAATGCAATTGATCCGTTGGCACAAGGTGGAACGGCTTGGTCTAAAGTAAGATTCCTGGATGCAGCAATTGAAAACCTGTTGAAGTAAAACCAAAGGTGCGATGAATAAAATGAATACAAAAAATTGGAAAGTTATATTGATCCTATCAACTTCTCCATTATTCATCGTATTAGCAATTGTTGTATCCGTCTTATATGGTGTTAAAGATATTGGAATATTGACAATATGGCAGGCGATTACACACTTCGATGCTAATAATGTGGACCACAACATTATTATGACATCTAGATTTCCGCGTGTAATCGCCGCTTTATTAGTTGGAGCGGCTCTGGCTGTTTCAGGGGCGTTAATGCAGGGGGTTACACGTAACTATCTTGCATCACCATCGATTATGGGAGTAAATGACGGATCGGCATTTGTTATTACGTTGGCTATGGTGTTTTATCCGGGATTATCGAATGTTCAGATGATTATTTTATCCATGGTGGGTTCAGCCATCGGAGCGGGTTTGGTTTTCGGATTTGGTTCCTTGGTCAAAAACGGTTTATCACCAGTCAGGTTAGCTATTATTGGGACTGTAATTGGTACTTTTTTAAGTAGTATCGCCTCAGCAGTAGCGATGTTTTTTCAAGTCTCACAAAATGTTAGCGTTTGGTATAGCTCGAAAATACATACCGTTAATCCAGATATGCTAATATTATCGATTCCTTTTATAATCGTTGGACTGCTCTTGGCGGTTAGTATTTCTAAATCAGTAATGGTTGCTTCCCTGGGGGATGAAACGGCGATTAGCTTGGGTCAACGAACAAAATGGGTGAAAATTGTCAGTATTATATCTGTTATATGTCTGACCGGGACAGCAGTAGCTTTAGTTGGCAAGATAGCCTTTGTGGGCCTAATCATTCCTCATATTACACGTTTTATCGTAGGTATAGACTATCGCTTTATCATTCCTTGCTCAGCGGTGATTGGAGCTGTTTTTTTAGCGTTATGCGATGTCTTAAGCCGTTATATTAACTTTCCGTTTGAGACGCCAATCGGTGTTGTAACAGCCTTTATTGGAATCCCGTTCTTCCTTTATTTAATTCGGGTTAAAGGGGGAGAGCAGCGTGGATAGAAGTAAAATACAGTTTAGCCGCTATATGCTGACACTATTAGTTTTTATCCTGTTAACCCTTGTGGCGGGGTATTTTCATCTTACGAATGGCGTGTTTGATATGTCTGTAATGGATGTGATAAAAACGCTGCTGCGAATAGATCCTAACCCTAAATTTGACCTGGTTATTTTTCAGTTTCGGTTACCACGGATCATTATTGCCTCATTAGTAGGAATAGGTCTGGGGATGGCGGGAACTGTCATTCAAGGAATTACCCGTAACGGGCTGGCTGATCCAGGGATCCTTGGGATTAATGCAGGCGCTGGAGCTGCCATTGTCGCGTTTATGTTTTTCTTTCAGATGTCGGGAGTTACTTTTTTCAAAGAAAGCTGGTTCTCGATACTAGCCATGCCGCTGTTTGGTTTTGTAGGTGGGCTTGCCGCAGTTGTGATTATCTTTATTTTCTCTTGGCGGAATGGTGCACTCGATATGCAACGCTTGATTTTGACAGGGATCGCGATTAGTAGTGGTTTTGGTGCGTTGTCGTTGTATATTTCTCTGAAAATGAATGCAAGTGATTATGAAATGGCCGCGGTTTGGAGTGTCGGAAGTATTTATAGCGCGAACTGGACTTATATCATTATGATCGCACCTTGGGTGCTTATTTTAGGATTTGTAATGTATCGAAAAAGCTATTTACTCAATTATTTTCAATTGGAGGATTCCAGTACAAAAAGCTTGGGGATCTCGGTAGAAAAAGAAAAGCTGATCTTTCTGTTATGCAGTGTGGGGATTGTAAGTGTTTGTGTATCTGTATCCGGTTCTATAAGTTTTATAGGCTTGATGGCTCCTCATATCGCCAGACGATTAGTAGGAATTAATCACCGCTATATTATGTTATCCAGTGCAGTGGTTGGGATGTTTTTGCTGGTGATCTCAGATTATTTTGCCAAAACAATATTTCAGCCGGCAGAGTTACCCGTGGGTATAGTCGTTTCGATTATTGGTATTCCATATTTCTTATATTTATTAGCCAAGTCAAGAGTGTAGGGGAGAGAGTACAGAAAAAATGACAACACAAGTAGAGCTCGAACACACAGAATCATGGAAACTTGAATCTCAGTATATGGGTTACACGTACGATATAAAGGTTTCTCTTCCCAGAGAAGCAGCACCAGAAAAGGGCTTTCCAGTATATTACATGCTCGATGGTAATTCATATTTTCAATTAGGTCGGGATGTCGTAAAACTGCAGTCAAGAAATGCCCCAAAAACTTTTATTGCACCAGCAATTGTGATTGGAATTGGACATTATGGTACAGATGAAGAGGTCTCTAAAAGAAGATTTTATGATTTCACACCTCCTGCGAGGCAGTATGTATATCCGGATCGATTGAAAAATGCTGACATAGGACCACATGGTGGGGCTGAGAAGTTTTTAGCTTTTTTAGAATTAGAGTTAATGCCAGCAATCAACAAGAAATATAATGTGGATCAGCATAAACAAGCCTTGTTTGGTCACTCTCTCAGCGGTTTATTTGTCCTCTGGACGTTATTCACTCGTGCGAAGCTATTCCAGTATTATTTGGCCTCTAGTCCATCCATTTGGTGGAATGATCATGAAATCCTGACGTATGCGGAGCGGTTTAATAACAATGGTCAAGTGAAGATGACCGATAAACAAAAGTTATTGATTACCGTAGGGAGTGAAGAGTCGTTTATGGTCGATGACGCAGCATTATTATTTTCAAAAATGAATGAATATGCTCTGCCTAATTTAGAGGTTGAGCACTATGTCGCACCCAATGAAAATCACGCTTCTGTAGTGCCAACGATTATGAGTAGAGCGTTTCGAGTGCTGAACTGTTAAGGAGTGGGGATATGACGCAAATTAGGGCAGGCGAGCTTGTGCTTTTTGAACATATAGATCGTCAGATTACCGTGTATTTACCGAAAGAATATCATCTATTTCCGGAGCGGATATTTCCAGCGGTTTTCTTACAGGATGGAGATTTTTTGTTCAAAGAGGCGATTATAGCTATAGAGAAAGATGTGGAAGAGGGAGTAACAGAGCCGGTTATTTTTATCGGGATTGATTCTCAACTGCGGAATGATGAATATACACCTTGGGAAATGCCTGCTCTTTTTAAGGATTGGTCCTTTGGGGGCAAGGGCGATGATTATTTGAATTACGTCTATCAGGATCTTGTACCCTATATCAAAAGCTCCTATCGCATCTCTAACGAGCCGAAGAAATTGGCTTTGGGTGGTGTTTCACTAGGTGGATTAATAAGTCTGTACGCAATGTACAAGACTGAAGCTATTTTTGGAAATTTTATATTCATATCTGCGTCTGTATGGTTTAAAGATTTCATTCATTACATGGAAGCTTCAAGACTAGATAGGGAATGCAGAATTTATATGTATGTTGGTGAACAGGAAGGTATCCACAAGACAAATGTCCAGAAGGACATGGTGCCTAACAGCAAACGTGCTTATGATATTTTAAAAGAGAAGATTGATGAAGCTGATCAGCGTGTGAAGTTTGAGACGGATCCGCTGGGCACGCATAATGACATGTTTTTCCTGCAATATTTTCCGAATAGTATCAGGTTCTTATTTCCTGCAAAATAAACATAATAGGACGAGCGGGAGAGAGTAGCCTTGCTTCGTCCTATTTATCGATGAAAAGGGTCATGGCTAGCACATAGCTGCTCTAGTTATTCTTCTGTAAATTCTCGAGATGGGCATCCAAATTGTCGAAGGTTTGGGAAATCCCCTCTAACATCCCCATATCAATAACTTGTTGCAAGGCTTCCGGAGAAGAGTATTTACCGGTATTCACCAGCTTCGTTTGACCATCCAGGACGATAAAATCTAGTTGGACAAGCGTCTCAGGCAAATCTTTTGAAATATTACCCTCTGCATCTGAGAACCCATCTGTATAAATGACTTGTTCTGGGACTGTAATTTCCTTATACAATGCCTTGCCCCAAGACTCCATACCGTAGAAATCACCTTGATTCTTATCCTCGCACTTCATGCAATAATGCCAAGTACCCCCTGGACGGAAATCGACATTACATACGGGAAGCGTCCAACCTTTTGGACCCCACCAGTGCTTCAAATGCTCAGCCTCAGAAAAAGCTTTGAATACAAGTTCACGTGGAGCTTGGAATACGCGCTCTAATACTAACGTGTTGCCATCAACAATTTTGGATACCACTTGGTTGGACGGGTTAGAATTTGTCATGGGATAGATCCTCCTCAAATTTGTTTGCTTCCTGCCAATTTCAGCCTGAGACTATGATTTTTTATTGTTTTCATTGCTCTGTAGCTTTTGCAAATAATCATCCAGTCGATCATATCGTTCTTCCCATATATGGCGGTAGGAGTCTAACCAATCGTCTATTTCCTTAAATGGATCAGGACGGAGCTTGCAAATGCGCTTGTTAGCAACAGCTTGAACTTCAATTAAGCCTGCTTCACTAAGGACACGCAAATGCTTGGACGCTTGAGGCTGCCGTAGCTGAAGACTTTCTGCAATCTCCCCAACGGTTAAGGGATTAACCCGTAATAGTTCAACGATCTGCATGCGGTGTGGCTCAGCTAAGGCACTCATAACGTTAGTATTCATAAACGAGGATCACTTCGATTCATTAAATTCATTCGCTCTATTAATGACGCACCATGGTTAAACGGCTCTATAGCGCCTCCTTTTTGTTATTTCCTGTTTGTAATATTAATTTTAATATACCATGACAGGAATATTCCTGTAAAGGAATGTATAAAATGCATTGAATGACACCTGCAAAAGAAGGGCATGATACAAGCATTAAAAAGAAATATGTTCCATGATAACCATCAAACTTTACAAAAAACATAGGAATAGATATAATTAAGTATAACTTATCGGGTTTTAGAAATACGCAAGGGGCCTAACGCCAGTGGGCTCCTTTTGTATTTCTTGGCCATGTTACAGGAGGGTGAAGGTCATACACAATGAAAAGATTATGGTTTGTGTTCATTATGGTCCGCATGGGGAGCGTTTAATCCGGCGTGGTGTCCAACTATCTGAAATTATAGGGGCGCCATTGTTTGTATTAAATGTCGATAGTTCGGATATTGATGAATATAATCAGAGCAAAGAAATGTATATGACGGTCTGGAAACGTCTTGCCGATGAAGCTGGCGCAGAGTTTATCATTCGGAAACGTGAAGGCCGAAAAACAACAGATATTATTGTAGAAGTTGCTGAAGAGAATGAGGTTACACAGATCGTCATTGGACAATCTGCTCAAACTCGGTGGCAGGAGCTTACCAAACGTAATTTCATCAATGAACTCATTGGTAAAATGAAAATGATGGATCTGCATGTCGTGGCTGTGCAGCGGATGCGCGCCGGGTTGGAAGAAACCCATGAGGAAGGCGTTATCGCCTACCTGGTCAAAAACGGGGCTGAATATCAGCTCAGTGATGAACCTCAGGGAGAGTATTCGCTTAAGGGAAAGTTCTTTCACGAACTACACACAGAATTTGAGAACGGTTTATTCAGAATTGAGCAGGAAGATGGAAAGGCTAGATATCTGCATATTTGTGATGGCACATTGACCGATTCTTTATAATCGGGCTTGCCCTTATCAACATTGGGGCCTTGTATATAAGGCCCTACCAATCATATGATCTTTGGCTTTTGGTGAAAAAGTAAGTACTAAAGTTCACAACTTGATAAGCTCAAGTGGAAAAGGAGGACTGCCTTTGCTGCATGTAATCATACTTGTTCCGTTTCTAATGGCCTTAGTAATCGCACTTTTGTCCAAGAGAGCACCCAACCTTCATAGAGGATGGCTTGTTTTCCCTGGTTCACTCGTTTTGTTTGTTTATTTCTTAACCCGGATTCCCGTTATTAAGGGTGGGGATTTGGGATATGAAACCATTTCATGGATTCCTTCACTAGGAATTGATTTAGTTTTCCATCTGGATGGATTAAGTTTGTTGTTTGCTTTGCTAATCACTGGGATGGGTAGTCTTGTAATTATCTATTCAATTTATTATCTTGACCGGCGAAAAGAAGCGTTAACCCCTTTTTATATTTATCTGATGTTGTTTATGGGGGCGATGCTTGGCGTTGTGCTCTCAGATAACTTGATGGTGTTATACGGCTTTTGGGAATTAACAAGTGTTTCGTCATTTCTGTTAATTGCCTTTTGGCATCGGCGGCAAAAATCGCGGTATGGTGCTCTCAAATCTATGTTGATTACCGTATTTGGTGGTTTAGCGATGTTTGCCGGCTTTTTAATGCTTTATGTAATGACAGGCACCTTTAGTATCCGGGAAATTTGGAGTGAGGTTGGCGATATTAGCGGGCATGCTTTATTTATTCCGGCGATGCTACTAATTCTTTTAGGCGCCTTCACCAAATCAGCGCAGTTCCCGTTTCATATCTGGCTGCCAGATGCCATGGAGGCACCTACACCCGTTAGCGCCTATCTTCACTCGGCAACGATGGTTAAAGCTGGATTGTATCTTGTCGCCCGTTTCAGCCCTGTTTTTGCGGGGCAATATGAGTGGTTCTGGGTTGTGTCAGGCGTCGGTTTGATCACCTTGATTTATGGCTCTATCCAGGCGATGAAGCAGACGGACCTGAAGGCTCTATTAGCCTATTCAACGATTAGTCAACTTGGACTGATTATGGGATTGCTGGGAATGGGATCGGCAGCGGCATTTTATGTAGGGGGAGATTCAGTCTTTTACACTGCTGCAACAACAGCGGCTATCTTTCACCTTATTAACCATGCCATCTTTAAAGGCTCTTTGTTTATGATGGTCGGTATAGTTGACCATGAGACGGGTACCCGCGACCTGCGAAAGCTGGGCGGACTGATTTCCATTATGCCGGTTACCTTTACGGTAGCGATGATCGGCAGTTTCTCGATGGCTGGTTTGCCGCCATTTTCCGGGTTTTTAAGTAAAGAAATGTTTTTTACGGCTGTTCTGAATATCCGAAACCTGGATATATTGTCTGTTCCCTCGTTGTTTACGCTCTTCCCGGTTTTGGCCTGGATTGCCAGCGTGTTTACTTTTGCATACAGTATGATTTTGGTTTTTCACACCTTTTTCGGAAAATATCAGCCTGAGAAGCTGGACAAAAAACCGCATGAAGCCCCATTTGGACTTCTGCTTGCCCCGTGCCTGCTAGCAGTGCTGTCTATATTTATCGGTTTTTTCCCGAATATATTATCCAAAACACTTATTATCCCTGCAATGAATGCTATTCACCCTATCTTGCAGACCGGAGAACCCTTTGTTGTGAATATTCATTTCTGGCACGGCTTTACACCAGAAATATGGATGACACTTGGTGTTGTGATTCTTGGTATTATTGTATACCGAATCTATGGCCGCTGGAGTCTGGTCGATAAAGAATGGGGCAGTGGCTACACTTTAAATCAAGTCTATGACGGAGTAATCCGGCTGGTCGAGAAATCGTCTAGGGCGTTGACTGGCACCTATATGACAGGTTCCATGCGCCATTACTTGATGTATATCTTCGCTTTCCTGATCGTAGCCATTGGTGGAGCCGTGTGGTATACCGATGGAATAACGCTTGGGACAACTGAATATGCTCCGTTTTCTTTGTTTGAAGTTATTGTTGTTATGGTTATGCTTGTGGGCGCTTTGGCTATCCCCTTTGTTCGTTCCAGAATCACAGCCATTTTGTTAACAGGAATGGTTGGTTATATGGTTACTTTACTCTTTGTTCTGTTCCGGGCACCTGATCTGGCGCTTACCCAGATGATTGTCGAAGTAGTATCCGTTACATTGTTCCTGCTATGTTTTCGGCATTTGCCTAAGCTGGAGAAAGAGCCGCTCAAACTTCGGTCCCGCTTGCCTAAGCTAATTATTTCCATCGG
Source organism: Paenibacillus sp. FSL F4-0122 (assembly GCF_038002845.1). Lineage (NCBI taxonomy): Bacteria > Bacillati > Bacillota > Bacilli > Caryophanales > Paenibacillaceae > Paenibacillus > Paenibacillus sp. FSL F4-0122. The sequence goes on along the minus strand of NZ_JBBODI010000001.1, from coordinate 6,348,659 downwards.
GATGGGAATAACTATGACATTGGTTGCACTTGCTGCTTTAGGCAGTAGTCCGTTCGAATCCATCTCGAAATATTATGTGGAGAATAGCTATACCTTGGGTGGCGGTAAAAATATTGTTAATGTTCTGCTCGTTGATTTCCGCGGCTTTGATACCATGTTTGAAATTACAGTGCTTGGCCTTGCCTCACTTGCTATTTATTCCATGATCAAACTGCAGCTGGATACGGATGGAACTATTGCCCCACTGAAGCGGGCTGTGAAGGATAATAAACCACGTTCTTCTGTAAGTGATGATGTGTTACTACAAGCGGTAGCTAAAGTAGCCTTCGTTATGATACTAATATTTTCGCTTTATCTGTTTTTCGCCGGACATAATAATCCGGGAGGCGGATTTATTGGAGCATTGATGGCATCAGCCGCATTGGTACTGCTCGCCATTACTTTTGGGATTGATATGGTTGAGAAGGTATTGCCTATCGACTATCGTAAGTTAATCGCGGTTGGGGTATCTGTAGCTTTTCTTACAGGAATAGGTTCGTTTTTATTCGATGTACCTTTTCTGAGCCAAGCGTTTGGCTATTTCCAACTGCCACTTATGGGCAAAACAGAACTGACCACAGCAATGTTCTTTGATCTCGGTGTTTTCTTAGCTGTTATTGGTGTCACTATGAATATCATATTTACGATCGGGAGGGATAGCTAATGGAGCTTATTATTGCCCTGGCGATCGGTGTACTGTTTTCCGTAGGTGTTTATCTAGTTCTTTCCAAAAGCTTGCTGCGCATCCTTCTGGGAACCACTTTAATAACGCACGGCGTTCATTTGTTGTTACTGACAATGTCTGGCCTCAAGACAGGTGCTGCACCATTGCTGGGTGAGGAAGCGGAAGCTTATGTCGATCCTTTGCCGCAGGCGCTCATTTTGACCTCTATTGTAATTAGCTTTGGAGTAACAGCATTTTTTATTGTTTTGGCATACCGGACTTACCGCTCGACGGGTACCGATGATGTGGAAGGAACCAAGGAGGAGAGACGATGAACAACTTGTTAGTGCTGCCTCTGCTGATTCCGGCCATTACGGCAGTTATACTCATTTTTTTGAAAGAACGAGTACGTCTGCAACGAATCATAAGTGCCGTCAGTGTGTTTGTAAATATCTTTGTTGCAGGATTCATTGTGTATCAGGTAAATACAAACGGTATCCAGACCTTATATATGGGGGGATGGCGTCCACCTTATGGCATTGTGTTTGTTGCCGATATGTTTTCGGCATTGCTCGTTTTGACTGCGGCCATTGTTGGCGCGGCTTGTCTGTTTTTTTCCTTCGCTAGCATTGGGGAAGACAGGGAACGGTTTTATTACTATCCGTTTTTCCATTTTTTATTAACCGGGGTATTTGGCTCTTTCCTCACCGGGGACCTGTTTAACTTGTTTGTCTGCTTTGAGGTGCTGTTAGTTGCCTCTTACGCTTTGATCGTACTTGGTGGGTCCAAGGGTCAACTGCGAGAGACATTAAAGTATGTATTAATTAATGTGATTTCCTCTTCCTTGTTTGTGGCGACGATTGCTTATTTATATGCCGCGACAGGAACACTGAATATGGCGCATCTATCTATGCGTGTAGCAGAGGCGGGACAAGGCGGTGTAATGAACGTCATTGCGGTCCTGCTGCTAATTGTATTTTCGATTAAGGCAGGTTTACTGCTCTTTTTCTGGCTTCCCGATTCTTATAGTGCACCACCATTGGCTGTTAGAGCCCTGTTTGGGGCTTTGCTAACCAAGGTCGGATTGTATGCAATTACTCGTACCTTTACTTTGATTTTTATTCAAGAACCGGGACTCACCCATACATTGATTGCCTGGATGGCGGGGGCGACGATGATACTTGGGGCAATCGGGGCATTGGCATACAACGATTTGGGCCGAATATTTAATTATAATATCATCATCAGTGTAGGATTTATTGCTTTTGGGATCTCTGTCGCGACTCAGGATTCGTTAAATGGTGTAGTGTTTTATTTAATGCATGACATGGTTGCCAAAGCATTATTATTCTTTCTGGGTGGGATGATTATCTCAGCTTCAGGCACTGACCGCTTAAAAGAAATGGGTGGTTTAATCCGACGTTATCCGTGGACCGGCTGGATGTTTTTTGTACTGACTTTGGCATTGGTTGGTGTTCCACCCCTTAGTGGTTTCGCTGGAAAAGTGATGATGGTGCGGAGTGGATTTGGCGAGAATCACGTGGCTCTGGCGCTGATTGCACTTGCATCCAGCTTCGTAGTGTTATATTCCTTGATCAAGGTATTCCAGCAAGTGTTCTGGGGTGGCGAGAAAAGGGAAGAACAAGTCAAACCGCTTCATTATAAAGCTATGATGGCACCGGCAGCTGTTCTGTTCGCGATTGTAATTCTGATGGGTGTGGGTGCGGAGACGGTAAACGGACTTGTCAGCCAAGCCGGAGCTGTACTGGCTGATCCAGCACTATACATCAACGCTGTCATGAAGGAGTGATACTATGGCTTTTCAACTATTATTGAATTTCATGATAGCATTCCTGTGGATGTTCCTGCACAATGACTGGACTGGGCCACGTTTCGTCATTGGTTTCTTGATCGGTATCCTCATTCTGCTCGGAATGCGACGTTTTTGGCCCAGATTATATCTAGGAAAAGTGTGGGCAATTATTAAGCTAATCCTGTTGCTGCTGCGGGAGCTGGTCGTTTCAAGTTATGTAGTAGTAAAAGCTGTTCTGAGACCGGAGCTTAATATACGTCCAGCAATCTTAAAATATACTACAGAGCTGAAATCGGATTGGGAAGTGGCTACGTTGATCACATTGCTCTGCCTTACTCCCGGATCTGTGGTACTTGAAGTTTCGGATGATAACCGGACTTTGTATATTCATGCCATGGATGTTGAGGATCCCGCACAGTTCAGAGCGAATATCCGTGACACCTTTGAGCGTGCGATATTGGAGGTGACCCGTTAATGATCCAATTTATTCTTATGCTCTCGCTTACGATTATGGCGCTGGCGATTGGTGTATGTGCCTGGCGGTTGTTGAAGGGACCTTCTTTGCCCGACCGGGTAGCGGCACTGGATACGATTGGAATTAATCTGTTAGCCATGGTAGCCGTTCTTTCTGTTTTACTCCGAACGCAGGCTTTTATCGAAATTATTTTGTTAATAGGCATTCTTTCCTTTATCGGCACGACGGCATTTGCCAGATACATCGAAAGGGGAGTGGTGCTAGAACATGGAAACGATCAAGACAGTCGGTGAATTGCTGTTTGCCTTATTAATACTGATGGGGGCATTGCTTAGTGCTGTAAGTGCTTATGGTCTGATTCGGCTGCCTGATGTTTATCTGAGATCACATGCCGCTGCCAAAAGTGCCACCCTTGGTGTTTTATGTGTTCTGAGCGGGGCCTTTCTATATTTTGCATTTTTTCTAGATCATATAAGTGCTAAGCTGCTACTGGGGATTGTCTTTGTATTTATGACCTCACCTTTATCTGCACATTTGACGGGCAGAGCTGCTTATCGCTCAGGGGTTCCCTTATGGAATCGCAGAATTCAAGATGATTTAAGAGAGGTACTGGAGAAAGAAAAAGCTGTAGCAGCATCCCCTGAACGGGATGTGCCTCAAGAATAAAATCCATGGAATGGTGATCTGCGATTTCGGATTACAACAATAAGTTTGGATCGCAATAGCTAAAAAGCAACAACCCTGCATGAAAACGCGGGGTTGTTGCTTTTTTAGATTAAAACTACTCTTTTTTGTTATCTTAACGAACTAATATTTTGCCTTCTCCAGCAAGTATGCGAAGTACTCTTGGGAGTCGATCACCATCATTCTCAGGGATGTCCAATTGAATGCCGTAGTGGAAACTGCCTTGTTGTTCTTTGTTCCATTTCAATATTCCTTCTATGTACATAGATTCATCCGTAAGATTCATTTCCATGCCAATGCGTACTAAGTTATTTTCTGGGTTGATATTGAGGGGTAACGATAAGTGGCAACCCGATCGACTGATATCGAACAATACAGCCCTTACAGGCTTGGAAGGAACCTGGATTCCGTTAATAGTAAGAATATGAAGATCAAATGTTACAGGTTCTTTAAGGGTATATCGAAAAGGTTCGGTTCTGCGATTAGTGTTCATATGCTCCTCCATACTTTTCCATGTAATATAAATTATCGACATAAAAGTAGGATTAGTGAAGAGCTGATTCTATTTTTGATTATTTCAGTACTTGAGCAGTCTCGTAGGTAAGGCAGCGCAGACTTTGATCAGGATAACGCATTTCTGCCGTGTAGCTGCTGCCATCTTCCAGCATCATCTGAACAGCGACCATGCCGCGTTTATCATTGGTTTCAGTGTTGATCAGTGTTGCTGTAGCAATTTTCCGGCTTTCTTTTTGTTTATCTGTAAGGATAGTTATGGCCGCATTGATCCAACGGGCATCTTTATAGATAGTGCTGGCAGCAGAAGCGCTAATTGGTGTTCTTTTCAGAGCATTATTAATCGCGGTCGTATTCACTACCATACCGTTTATGGGATCAATTAGTACATCATATTCCCAGAATTCCTTACCTTGCCCTTCTAGCGTCTTGGCGTTATATGGACTGAAATGTACAGCCCATGTCCACGGCAGCGAGGTTCGGGTATCACTCAGAATAACCCGCATCTGCAGCTTGGCAATGTCCACATCGAATAATTTGCGAACGCTTGAAGCAGCCAGAATAACGGCATCAGTTTGACTCAGATCCCCTGCAGCAGGTGGTGTGACAATGGTCCGTTTGGATTCAGAAGTCTCATGACCAGCCATGTCTATGAAATTGTTAATGGGTTGTATTTCTTTAGGACTTATCTGCGGTTGTAGATCGTCATTCACTGTGGAGGACACCGGCGTTGGTGCTTCCAACTTCATCCCTTGGGTTTTGGTGCTGGTTAAAGCTAAATGGGTGGTGTTTTGAATGACTGCACTGACGATTAGCAGACTCCCCGAGAACAGGAGTACAGCTAAAGTAGTGGGGAATTTTTTGTTATTCACTTGAATAACCTCCATTTGCTTCGGATGATGCTGAATCTTCCTAACCTTAAACTATAGATGTTATAGAGTAGGTGATCAGATGTTATGGAGTTGTAAAAAGATGCGGATACTTGTTCCTTGACCTAAAGTAGAATTGAGTGAGATTCTAGTTTGATGCGCATCTGCGATTTGCTTGCATAAAGATAAACCAAGACCCGCACCCCCGTATTCGCGTGTGCGCGATTTTTCACCTCGATAAAAGGGTTCAAAAACACGCGCGCTCTGTTCCGGTGTCATCCCAAATCCCGAATCGCATACTTCCAATATGGCTTCATTTTGCAATGCATAGGCAAGCAAGCGGATGGTGCTCCCTTGCGGAGATGCATGAATGGAGTTTTCGACAAGGTTAACCAAGAAGGAAGTTAGCAGATCATGATCACCCCAAACCGCAGGGATGGAATAAACCATTTCTAGTTTGATGCCTGCTTCGTCCAATTTAAGCTGCTCAATCTGTTTAACCGATTTGAACAAATCTGATATGTCTACTTGTTTCAGAGTCAGAGGATGATGCCGTAGGACGGACAAATCCAGCAGTTTGAAGGCTAAATTCTTCAGGCGTAAGGTTTCACTAAGGATATATTGACCAGCCATCTGCTGTTCTTCCTGGCCTATATTCGCGGAAGTCAGAAATTCAGCAAATCCCTGCATACTGGTTAAAGGTGTGCGTAGTTCGTGGGCGAGGTTATCGACCATTCTCTGCTTTTCATCGGCCATATTAGACAGTTCGATCACGTGCTGTTCCACTGCGTTTGCCATTCGGTTAAAGTTCAGGGCTAACTCACCAAATTCATCTTTACTGCGCAACTGCACGCGTTCGGTATATTTGCCTTCAGCGATCGTTTTTGTAGTCTTTGAAAGCTGTTTAAGTGGTTTGGTCAACTGCCGGATCAGCAAGTAGAGTAATAGGAGCAGAATTGGACCGATAATCCAGTTAATCATTACAAAAAAACGGTTCAGCTCATGCTGCTTAGCATACAGGTCACTGATATCACGTTGGTAAACGATCGTCAAAGCTTGATAGGGAGCAGGGAGCTCAGTAGAGAGTTGAATAGAATGTGATTCCGGTGTTGAGACTGATGGGACTCCGGCATTCGGATAAACCAGCTGGTCATTCTCCCAGAGCTGTAGTCCGATTCCCTGCTTATGATAAAATTCACCATAGGATTGAGCCACGCTGGAGATTAAAGTAGAGGTAAGTGTGGCCCCACGGGTCTGAATCGATTCAAGATTTTCATAAATGTTGTTTGCAATTAATAGCTGTTCGCTTGAAGCACGCTGCATTTCGCTGTCCATGTTCAGCTGCCAGCTTTTTTTCATAATCATTATTACACTTACATCTAGGGCGACGATGAAGAAGGCGAGGACTGACAGCAGAATTTTATGCCAGAATCTCATACTAGACCTGAACTTCCAAGCGGTAACCAAGCTTAAATACGGTTTTAATTCGTTCTTCCCAGCCTAGTTTTTTGCGCAGCTGCCTGATGTGAACATCTACGGTACGCGTATCTCCTTCAAAATCATAGCCCCAAGCTAATTCCAGCAACTTTTCCCTTGATAAAGCAATATTTCTGTTGCGGATAAGGACCTCAAGAAGCTCAAATTCCCTAGCGGTTAAATCTACGGGTAGTTGATCCACCATGACAAGCCTCTCAAGATAACGTACCTCAACGTTTTCACAAAGAAAATTGGAAATGCCTTTTTCGCTCCTGCGTAACACCACATTGATTCTTGCCAACAATTCAAGGATTTCAAAAGGTTTAATAATATAATCATCGGCGCCCAGCTCAAAGCCCTTGATGCGATCAGCCAGTGAATCTTTAGCGGTGATTAGAATCATCGGAATTTGTAAGTGAGCAATCCGCTGCATGATCTCAAAACCATCCAGTTCGGGCAGCATTATATCGAGCAGAATTAAATCGGCCTTTTCACGTTCCAGCAGTTCAATAACCTCCAGCCCGCGATAAGCCTTGCTATAGGTATGTCCGACTAATTTTAGATTCATAGTAATTAAGTCACTGATTGCACGTTCATCTTCTACGACTATGATATGGCCCATAGTTCATTGTTCCCTCCTAAGCTAGCAAATCACTTCCTAATGCTAATAAACTATAAACAACTTATTACAGAATTGTCCAGTGAAGGTATGAAAAAGCATCTAGTTCTTCATAATTTTGATTGTGAATAGAGCTCAAAAAGGACTGAAAGAGAACGAAAGCAGTCTCTTAATCAATCCTAAAACACATCATTATAAGCCTTTGCAACTCTTAATTAATTGGAAATTCCATCCGTTGTTGACTTAGGCAAGGGGGTATCGGGGGCAATAAAATCGTGAACGATTTGACGGAAATATTCGTGATTATCATAGCTGTTGTACATACGCCAGGCCACCGTTTGGGAGTTGCCGAAAAATAACCGCTCGAACTGGGTTTGACGACCTCCGAATGCACCCGCTCCTAGTTCCCACGCCAGCCGGAATAAGGCATTTCGATACCATGCATCCGAGACATTCCCCTTCAAATATTCATAAAGATAAGAACCAGCGCTTGATGTAAAGTCGGCTTCAGAGGGGATCATGATGAGACCGCTTGAACTGAGGTTTTGAACCATTTCAACCATTTCTGGATAAAACTCTGAAAAGTGAATGGTTGAAGCCAATAGTGGTCCCTTGTCTGGAACGAGATATCCAAATTTGTCGAGCGAAGCCCCTATTTCCGCTGCAAGTCTTAAGGCTTTGAATGTTTCTAAATAGGTTAATATTCTGGAAATAGGCAAAATCGTGTAGGACTCAAGGACAGCGTTTTGTTCTTCAGCCAAAGACTCTAGCATACCAAGAAAAAACTCGGTTTTTGCAATATAGCGGGTGACAATTTGGTGGGCCATATGCGTATGAAAATTACTCTCGCCGAATAATCGGGAACAGTACATCTCATCGCCATAATAAAATATACGATCATGAGGGATAAGTACACGGTCAAAGATAACAAGGGTATCCATTTCTTCATATCTTGAACTTAACGGATGGTCGTAAGTAGATGAGGCAGCGTAGCTTTCACGGCAAAAAAAAGTCATTCCAGGCAGATCATTAGGCACCGCAAAGGCAAACGCAAAGGGATTATCATCATCCACAAGTGAGGGTGAGGGAGTCGGGAATACAAGCATTTCATCGCAGGTAGCTCCCTGTGTTGCCATCATAAAAGCACCGGTAACAATCATCCCCTCATCATTGATTTCTACGACTTTAGCAGCGATAGAATCCTCTGTAGCATCAATCTGGCCGGATATTTTGCTGGCTTGAGGCTGGATGAAGGCATGGGATAAGGTAATGTCATAATCACGACAGTAGGCATAGTATTTTCTGAGGTTCTCAGCATATTTCGGATTAAGGTCCTCAAGGATATCAGCAGCTGTGAAGAGAGACATAATGGCTGTATTCATATAATCGGGGGAGCGTCCTAAAAATCCATGATGTCTATTGGACCAGAGTTCAATCATTTTTCTCCGGCGTTCTAAATCTTCAGCATTTTTTGGTGGAAGAAAAGATAAACCAACAGGATCTCCAGTATCAGGTGAAGGATAGGTCATCTGCGCCAAATAACGTTCATCACACTGCATGTTATACATTTCAGCTTGTGTTTGTATGAGACCCTGAAAGGCAGGGTGTTTGGATAAAGGACCTTCAATACGTGTTCCTCTGTACCAGATATTGATCTTTTGCCGGTCGATTCGTTCGATGTATTGATTACCTGTTTTTATAGGCATAGGTTCCACCTCATTGAAGTCATCTTTGACTAATAAGCCGTATTATTGCTATTAATGTACGTGACCATGAATCTACGTGTACATTGTCCATATACCGTGTGTGAACAGGGAGTTTGGGGTTGACATAAACGAAGCTGACTTGTATATTTTGGATATTGGATTACAAATGTAGTCATGCTAGGAAAGAATGGTGGATAGTATTATGTCTAAGGAAACTCCAAGGATTTCGGATGCCGAGTGGGAAGTGATGAAGGTGCTGTGGGCAAGTGCCCCGCGCACTGCAGGTGAGATTGTTGAAGCACTAGAAGGCAGCAGGGACTGGAACCCAAAGACGGTACGGACGTTGATTAAGCGTCTGACAGAGAAGCGGGCTATTGGTTATAACCAGACAGGTAGGTTGTATTCATATTATCCGCTGGTGAGGGAAGAGGAATGTGTCCAATCGGAGACACGATCCTTTCTGAAGCGGATCTACGGTGGAACTCTACGCCCGATGTTGGTCAATTTTTTGCAGGATGAAAAGTTGTCCCGGGAAGATATTGAAGAATTGAAGAGAATTTTGGATGAACGAAAGGACTGAGCCGCTTGCTGGAAGCTGCATACAATCTGTTCGTCAAGGTATTGTCGCTGTCTGCCATGGCGAGCGTGCTGGCTCTGCTGATCTTATTGACCCGGTTCCTGTTCAAGGATCGTCTAAAACCTACCTGGACGTATCTTCTGTGGATACCACTGATCCTGAGGCTGGCAATACCTTGGGCACCAGAAAGCACATTTAGTATTTTTAATCTGTTGCCGCTGGAGAAAGAAGCGGCGCAGAGTACCATTTTTCCGTCAGTACAGTCGGAAGTCGGCTTTACTTATATGTCCGGGTTGACCGGAGAGGAAGAGGAAGCAGCGTCAGTTACTGGAATTGCAGAAACTGGACCTTTGCCGGGAGCATCGGCATCGGATGATGTGGCACAAGTCAATCCGCAAATAGACAGTTCTTCCAGGGCGACCGATTCAGGGTGGGAGCCTCTATATTTTCTGGTTTTGGTGTGGCTTGGCGGAGCCGCGGTGGTACTGGGCTTGTCAGTTCGAGTACAACTTCGATTTACCGCACGGGTTCGAAGGGAACCAGAGATTCATTCCTTAGAAATCCAACGGTTGTTCCGAACCTGTCAGCAGGAGATGCAGGTACGGCGCCCAGTCAAGCTGATCGAGACAAAGCAGATTGCCGTACCGACACTACTTGGCGTTATACGGCCCATGTTGCTGCTGCCTACCTCTACCTTACACACTCTGGAGACGAACGGGCTCCGTCATATATTCCTTCATGAGCTGGCGCATGTGAAGCGCCGTGATATTTTGCTAAATCTGCTGACAGGTCTGCTGCTGGCCATGCATTGGTTTAATCCTCTGTTGTGGTATGCCGTACGCCAAATGAAAGAGGATCAAGAGGTTGCCTGTGATGCTCTGGCCTTGAAGCATCTTGAACCAGCGTGCCACAGAAGTTATGCCCTGACACTTCTCAAATTGTTAGAAACCTTACCCGACCCGATCCGGTTGGCAGGTACAGCTGGCATTTCGAGCAGTAAAAAGGAAATGGAAAGAAGGATTATCATGATTACCAGACACAAAAAATTTACGGCAAAAAACTCACTGCTGGGCCTAGCTGTAATTATGGTCTTAAGTGGCTGTACCCTGACAGGGGCAAAGCTGAATTCTGCATCAGCCCCGGCAAAGAGCGCTCCTGCTACTTTTCGGGCAGAAGCGCAGGATAAAGAGAGCACCGCTTCCAGCGTTAAAGGCACTCTATTGGCGGAAAAAAACGGAATCACGGTATCTGCTAATCCCACTGGGGAGAATGCACTTTTGCATAAAGTCACGGTAGATGTGCGTGGTGAAGTAAGCCGTACGTTCTTGTGGAATGCCGGGGAAGATGAAACTCGGCCTCCATTGATTGAAGAAGCAGATGTGAACGGGGATGGGACTAAAGAAATCTTCATACGCATTACGACCGGCACAGGTACCGGACTTTCTATGAGTGAGATTCATGTGCTCCAGCCTGTTACCTTGGAAGAGCTTGTGGTCGAAGATCCGATCGAAACGTTGAATCAGAGGCTGAAATCCTCCATTACACACCGAAATAACCATACCTATGTATCTGCTGAACTGGACGGAAAGCATTTGACCAAAGTATATGATTACACTGAGGGAGCTTGGGGAGAGAAGGTCGGATTTGGCTCAATAGTTTCATACGAGCTGATAGATGACCAAATTATAGCCCACTTGGCTGGTGCAGCCTCTATGTCTGAGTTTCCGCTCGAAGTTATTGCCGTTTACGGGAAGAATCTGACCATTGAGAGCGCACAGATGTACTATGGTTCGTTTATATCTCCACCGCTCAGTGAACAGGACATCAAGTCCATGATGGAAAAACAGCTTCCGGCAAGCGGTTGGACCTTTAGCAAAGACGGAGATCAATATAGGGTGGATATAGATCCACTGAATGGCGTAGGGGAAGGCAGCAGCTATAAAATTAATCCGCTTACCGGAACGGTTCATGACGTAACTTCTGGCAGTCCACTGAGAAGTCTTGTAAACCGAGAAGCGATAGATCTGTGGGATATCTCTAACGGTACAGAATACCAGAAGGAACTGTATAAGTTACTCCAACCTATCTTTGATACAGAGGGTTTCAAGCCAACAGGTACGGACTGGATTTCAGGCTTTATCGGGGATGGTTATTTGTTCAGTGATGTTAGGCAAGGAAGCAGGGAATTTACGATTAAAGTAGATATCTTTACTGGTCAGTGGGAGGAAATTCCTGACCCGTATAAATAGTTAATTATCAAAGGTCTGTACCGTACGATTGAAGAGACCATTACTAGCGAATTGAAACTAAAAGCAGCCAGTGCGCGCCGATGGATTATCGGCATGCACTGGCTGCTTAATTTTTCTGGAAGGGAGGATAGTCTCATGACTGCGTAACTTACGGATGACTAGAGGGCTATTCGACCTGGAACTGGTTTAATTCGTCCTGAAGCTTTTTGGACAACTGGTTGAGCTGCTGGGATAGCTCGGCAACCTGTTCAATGCTGTCCAATTGTTCCTGCGTGCTTGCGCTAACTTCTTCCGTCGAAGCGGAATTCTCTTCTGTAGTTGAAGAAATGATTTCGAGTGCCTGTAGGATTTCATCTTTGTGCTTATGGACTTTGGAGGTGTTGCTGCTGATTTGAATCATACGTAATCTCAAAGCCTCCAAATCGCTGTTGATGCTAAAGAATACCTGTTTCGTAGCCTCCACGGATTTTGCATTTTCTTCGGCAATTTCAAGTCCTTGGGCTGTGTATTCCACGGATGCTCTAGTTTTTTCCTCGATTTCATGAACCTTTCTGCCAATCTCCTGTGTGGCCTGTGCGGTCTGCTCCGCCAACTTGCGAACCTCTCCGGCAACAACGGCAAATCCGCGCCCCTGTTCTCCCGCACGTGCTGCTTCAATGGAAGCATTTAGCGCCAGCAGATTGGTTTGCGTAGCGATTTGATGTACCGTGTCCACGATACTTGAAATTTCATGACGGCTTTGATCAATATCATGAATGGCAGACGATATCGAATGAGTGGAGTTGTGATTTTCTTCTGCCCATTTCGATAACTGATTCAATACACCTAACCCCAGTTCGCTCTGGTCGGCAGAAGCCTGCACCATCGTCTCTATGGCTATGGCATCATTTGCGATTTCGTCAATTTGACCAGATAATGATCCGGTTTTTTGCAAAATCGTATCCGTTTCAATCGACTGGTAGTTGGTCGCATTCGCAATCTCATTAATGGCCGTTGCTGTATCGTTCATCGTTATAGCTGTACGGGAAGAAATGGATTGCAGATCTTTTGAGGACTGGTTTAATACCTGAGCGGAGGTACCCACTATTTGAAGCATCCCTTGAATTTTCTGGACCATGTTGAATATTCCGTTGGAGATCTGTCCAATTTCGTTGTTGGAATAGGCATCAAATTGAACAGTCAAATCCCCATTTTCCACCCGTTTGATTTTGGTGAGCAGCTTCGGTATGGATCTGAGCAGATAACGGAGTGTGATATACGAAAATAGAACGAGCAGAATCGCCGCTGCCACAAACCCGCCAATCGTTATCCAGGTGAACTTTTTTAATTCGGAGAGCACTTCACGCTCTGAAATAGTTAAACCTACGGACCAGCCGGTATCTTTACTTGTAGCATAGCCGATGTAACGGCGTTCTCCGTTGTCATTAATCAGATGTACGCCGGATTCACCAGCGATCATTTTCTTGCCGATCCCCCCAAGATCACCTGGCAGCTCATTAATCTTTTCCTTTGTGACCTTAGACTGGTCTGGGTGATACAGTATATCACCTGTTTTGGAGGCGAGAATGGAATAACCAGTGCTGCCTAGCTTATAGCTTTCCATTATCTCAGGGATATTTTTAGACGCTATATCAACCGCGACAAAACCGATTAATGTATTGTTGTCATTTTTTATCGGATAAAAAATACCCATCAGCATATCGCCTGTAGTGATGTCAATATAAGGATCGGAGTAGTACAGGCCGTCTGCTTCGATTGCTGGCTTATAATACGGCCGTTCTTTAATGTTAAAAGCAGCATCTGATGTCGTACCATTGTTGAGGATGTAAAAACCTTTGCCGGCAGTACTAGCAATCCATGCATCTGCAAAAGTGGGTTCCACCTTTACAATGGCAGCTAGTGTCTTTGCTACTTCAGCGGCATGCGGTGAAGTCTTGGCCATTTCTGGAGATTTGGTGGTTTCGATGTATTGTTTGAATAAGTTATTCGTTGACATTTGCTTGACCAGTGAACCCTTTTCCTTAAATAGTGCATCAAATTGACTGACAAGTGCCTGTGTTTTGGTCTGAAGCATAGATTCTTGTTGTTTCACAAGTATGCTGCGAGTGCTGGAAAACATAAAGGTTCCCAAGATTGAGAAGACGACAACAATAATAACTAAAAGTACAATGGACAAAGTATTTGCTATGCTTGATGAACCGAACCGCCTTTTTTTTAGTTGTTTTAACATGCTACCATCTCCCCCAAGTTGTCTCTGAGCAAATAGCTCATAAGAACATATCGGAAGATAGTGAGATTTTCGAAATAGTAATTTTGAGAATAAAAAAATTAAATTAAAATGGATAACGCACAGGATAAACCCTTGACTGGTGCGGGATTTCAAGATGGTGGGGGGCGAGGGAGATCTTAACAATTAGTCTGTTGACTTGGCACATTGAAGTTACCGATTAGAGGCGAATTGTTATTTTTTTAGATGATGCTTAACTGCTTTTTTCGGACTTCTTGTTTGTATATTGCTTCCAGCTCTTGCGGTTGATAATGATTATCAATTATACTTCCGATAGGAAGGAGGCGAGTAAAGATTTTAAATACTGATGATAATTTGATGCTCTGGGATTATGCACATATCCGGCTGGTTGATATTCGCCATATGTTGTTTAAGGCCGGCGACAAGCTGACCTCCTATAGGTTCCCGGCTGCAGGTTTTTTATATATGGTTCGCGGCAACGCAGGTTTTCGGCTCAATGGAAATAAACATGCTGCAGAACGTTTTCATATCCTACACAGCGGAAAGGGAGGGCAACTGGATATTGATTGGGTCAGGGAGGAAATGGAGTTTTATTTTATTTTCTATAAAGCTTCGCTTTCGCTAACGTCCGGATCAGGTGTACGTAGACTTTTTGAAAGAAACAGTCCTTTTCAAAAACAATATGAATTTGCTCCGGATGCTCCAGTGGTTTTACTGTCTCAAGTAAAGGTGATGCACCGAAAATGGCTGGACTCAAGTTCACTTGAACGGATTCAGATCAAAGCAATGCTTTATCAATTTGTCTACGAAGTTGAGCGGCAGAGACAGGCATATGGAGTCTATCCCGTCAAGCCGGATCTGGTGGAGCAAGCCGTTCGATACATACGGGAATATTACAGTCAGCCTATTACCTTATCCTCTATTGCAGAGCAGCTTAATTATAGTGTGACCTATGTGGCGAAGCAGTTCAAAAGCAAGACGGGTACCAGTCTGATTGATTTTCTTATTCGGACGCGAATAGATAAGGCGCAGGAACTGCTGCTAAATACCGATGCATCATTGCAGGAGGTTGCCGCCGGAGTGGGGTACACGGACCTGTCCTATTTCATCCGTATTTTCAAGAAAACAACCGGTGTGACTCCGGGTAATTTTAAGTCATTGGCCCTAGGCTCTGCCAAAGGATCAGATCGTCCTAAAATCAGGCTAAGATTGTCTAATGCAGGATGGGCTGAGCCAAGTTATATTGATAATGATCATGATAATCATTATCAATATAGAGGAAAAGGGGATTTACTGATGGTTAGAAATACAAAAATGTCAATGGGAGCAGCGATGCTGTTATGTCTTGTTTTAATGCTTAGTGCTTGCTCTTCAGGGAACAGTCCTGTTAATTCTGCGAATGCTGGCCCTAGTCCGGTATCCTCTGTGCAAACAGAGACAAGTCCACCGGACTCAGCCACCAATTCAAAATCTACAAGAGTATATAAAGACAGTCAGGGGCATGAGGTTGATATTCCAGAGCGTCCACAGCGGATTGTGCTGCAGGGTAATTCGATCGGAGACCTGCTGGCACTCGGGATTCAGCCGGTCGGTGTCGACCGCCGGTTTATTGAAGAATCAGTCTATTTGGACAAGGAGATAACCCCGGCACAGGATATCGGATTTCCTACAAATCTGGAACTTGTTTTGGATCTGGAACCGGATTTAACAATGCTAGGTTATGTGATGGACAAACAATATGAAGAAGTGTCCAAAATATCACCTACTGTTGTATTTGACCAGAGTAAACCCTTGTCTGAGCGTCTGCCTGTCATTGGTGAGATAGTGGGTAAAAAGGCTGAAGCAGAGCAACTGTTGTCCGAATATAATCGCAAGGCCGAGAATATGTGGAGCGGATTGCGTCAGGAAGGTAAACTTGCCGAAGGAGAAACAGCGGTAGTGCTGATTTATTATTGGAACAAGACAATGTATTTGATGAAAACTGGTGGCATTCCTGCACTGCTGTATCAGCCGCAGGGCTACAAAATGTCAGAAGCAGTGAAGGAAATTGAGCCGGCAGAAGGCGCGCCTTATATTGAGGTCTCCCCTGAGCTAATGCATAAGATGCTTATTGGTGACCATTTGTTTGTCATTTATCCGGCCAATGCTGATGCGGAAAATTCCTTTAATGAGTTAATGAAAACTGCATTGTGGAGCTCGCTACCTGCTGTTAAGAGCGGAAAAGTTACTTTTGTGGAGACCAAATGGAATTATGACGATATGTTGACCAGCAGCATGCTGCTGGATGAGTTCCCTAAACTGCTGGCTAAATAAATGAGATCAGGTTAACCCTTGACGTGAAGTTTAATGACCGTTTTGATTGAGGAAATAAGGGGCAACAAAGAAGCAGTGGAGTAACTCACTGCTTCTTTATTTTGTTTATAAAGTTAAGAGTGTTGAATATAGAAAAGTAATCGGTCATTGTTTTTTGTTGATTAGCTAGACTCCAAGAGTAGCATCGATTAATCTGAAGAAGTGGAATGCGGGTTATGCTTGAATCGTGGCACAGATAAACGGAGGCTGACTATGACTTACTCACAGATCTGGAACAACTCAGGAAATGAAGCTGATATTCTCTATTTGGAACAGCAGATTGAAACCGTAAAAAAAGAAATAAAACGAGTAGAAGCTGCAGAGCTTCAGGAAATATTGGATCAAGCGAATCGTAAGCTGGCTGAACTGGAAGCGAAGCTGGACGAGCTGGAGGATTAGGGGCAAGACGTCCATCGTACCACCCATAGAGTGGCTTTTCTGCGCTAGTTTAGGAACAAAACAGCTTGGGGGCTGACTTGACTTAAGTATTTCCTTCTGACCCCTGGCTCGTGTGCTATGTAGAAGTTAAAATAAGCAGATTTGCACCGATGTCTTTATAGTTTTATAATTGTAGCTTACAGAATCGTATTACTGGGAGGAATGGGAAATGGATAAAAATAGAAAATACATGCTTGTCGGTGCGCTTCTGACAGGGGTAGGTGTCTCTTTGATGGCCTATACAGCAAGCCGCTATACTTCGTTTAAACGAATCGTAGCCAATACCATCCGATTGGAAGAAATCGCCTCTCTAGAAATCTCGCGATTGTCTTCAGTTCCCGGTGAAAAGAAAGACATCATTATTACTGATCCTGCTGTTATTGAGCGGATCTTTACTGATTTCTCTCATGTTCAATTAATGAAATCGGCCCGAAATGTCAGTTCTGACAAAAATTTCAGCTATTATATTACGATAGTTCAGGCTGATCGCAAGCAACGATTTGATATTATTCTAAAAAGCAGACAGCATATGATCATCTATGACAATGATTTAAGCAATCCTCACTTGAATGCATATAAAATTATCAGTCCTTATAATCCGCAAGCACTGGAACAGGTTTTTGACTGATTATATAGAAGTGCGCAATGAAGTAATATCGTAGCCCATTTCCTGCATAGCATCCAATCCATATATGATCTCTATTGTCCGGGTGCCGTCCCAGCCTTTAGCCGTTCCATATTCGATCCATTCGCGGATACGCTGTGGATGGTTTAGATTATAGACAACATCAAACCCTTTTTTATGGTTTTGCAGCAGATAGCCTGTATTCAGCGGACATCCGGCAATCGGATCATCCCATGTTAGGATTTGGATGCGTAGCGGATGGAGCTTTACATTTTTATGATAAACCTTTAATTCAAGCAGACTCCGTTTGTCATGGATTCGCATGCCCAGTATGTAGCTGTATTCCAGTCCCCTGAGCGTGATAGAACGCAGCTTTTTTTTCATAATAATCGCCTCTCATCCCAATAATTTTGTTATCATAGCAAGCATAGGGATATTTTTCAAGCAATCAACAGGGAGGATGTTCATATGAAGTATGAATTTGGGATCATGGCATCCATTACAGAATTGGTGGAGTACCCGGATGAGCAGAATGATGCCTACATTGCGCACCCGAATTTTCAGATCATCATGGATCAATTGAGCATTACAGTACCCGTTGCGGAGATTTATGAACATTTTTTTGCCAACCCTGTTCACAACGGACATGTGCTTGTTTACAGCAATCCAGTGCAGCCAAACGCTTGTATTGTCCTCGACACTTACCGTGATCCGCTGGACCAGCTAGATATGATTTATTTCGGATGGCGCTGTTCGTCCGAGATAGACTTGATCCGCGAGCTGTCCCGGCGTTTTTATGATGAATGTGAATTTGCGGTCCGTTATGAAGAAGGTCAATCCGTACTTTACAAGTTGTTGAAGGAGGATACCTATCCGCGAAAATTTTACTACAATACCGTGTTTGAGCAGCAGTTGAAGCGATACCCGGCAAAATAGGCGATAGAAATACATAACCGAATAACTTAGCAAAAAAACGCGAGTTCAGGGCAGTGCTACCCGGACTCGCGTTTTCTATATATTTGATTTTAAAATGTTCTGCTTCATTCAGGCAATTACTGCGCCGTCAGCAGCTGCTCCAGAATTTCGGAGGGAGCAGCGGATTTGGGCGAACTTTCATTTTTTTGTTGCGAACAGGCACTTAACACAGCAAACTGAGGCACAAGGCATAAACAGATTTAGCTTTCATCGTGAGTTCCTTTCAAGCGGTTATTTTGACTTCCAGACGGTAATATTGATGAATTTTGTTGATAATCATTCTCAACGTCAGTGGAAATAAAAACCTATCATAAGACATGATAGGCCTGCGCACAACTATTGTTTGCTGCTGCAAACGGCAATATAATTCAGATCTTTACCCGTCGTATTAAAAAAGGTATACATCTTTTTGAACTGTTCCCGGTTCTCTTTCTTGAGCCCGTTTTTCACAATACGCAGCGCCCCGATAACCCCTTCATCACGAATGAGTCCATTGATACTCATCAAGGACATGGGACCGGTAGCATTGTCTACTTGCTTAAAGCCTGCGGAGTGGAACAATCCCGCCCAATGCCCAACAGACAGTGGCTCGACATTGATGTGAATGGTGCGGCGCAGCTCGGCCAGACGTTCTTCCATATTTTCCTTGGCAAAGGTAATATCATGGGTAAGCAGAATGCCGCCAGGTTTCAGTACCCGATAGTATTCGGCGACTGCCTTTTCCTTCGCAGGCTGGTTAAGCATCGTGAGCATGGCTTCATTAATGACAACGTCAAAGCTCTCATTCTCAAAAGGTAGCTTCAGTGCATTTCCTTGCCGGACACGGATATAGTTTTCCAAGTTGGCATTTTTGATATTTCGGTTTGCTTTTTCCAGCGCCCGCGGGTCCATATCAATGCCGGTAATTTGACAGTGGTATTTCCCGGCCAGTTGAATGGAGGTGGTGCACATATTGCAGGCTACCTCCAATACCTGGTTGTCCGTACTCAGATTGGCTTGCTGGATCAGCCAGTTGGTTGCTGCAACGCCGCCGGGCCGCAAACGTTTTTTTCCCAGCCGCGCCAAAAAATTATGGCCTACTTCCTTTTTCATCGCATTCACCCCATTACTTATCCGGCTTGACTACAACCAGAAGCATCTGAAACGCCTCTGTTGCGTGTAGGGCATGCGGAATATTGGCCGGCATAACGAGGGTCTCCCCGGCATGAACAGTGTACTTGTCTTCTCCAATTGTAATTTCCGCTTGCCCGGACAAAATGTTGACCATGGCATCACCCGGGGAAGAATGTCCCCCAATCGACGAGCCTTTGTCCAGCGAAAGAAGGGTCATTGCCAGATTTGGCCGCTGTACAAGGGTCAGACTGGAAACCTGCTGTTCCTCTATTGTGATGATGTCCTTCAAATCAATGACTGCGGATTGCGGCAGTTTTTTAATGAATAAACCTGTTTCCATTTTGAATACCTCCGTTTTATATACTAATTTGCAGAAATTTGCAGCTGCTGCGGGCGGAATAATCATGCCAAGTGCCCGCTGGGACGATAACGGATGCGCCGGCTGTCAATTGATAGGGCTCTTCCGCCACCAGCAGATGAAGCTCGCCTTCCAGCACATGGATGATTTTAGATTTGGGGGCGGTCTCTGAACTGATGGTCTCCTCCTGATCCATGGCATACAATACCCATTCCGGTTGTGCCGCTGTTTCGGCTGCAGATACGGGCAATGCCAGCACTCGGCTCGCAATCCGGTGTGGCTTAACGCTGATCATATCTGTTAAAAAAAATACCTTGCCTGCTGTAATTCCACTCATACGATCCCCCCTGTTCAAAGTACAGCATTTTGTTTATTTCCAAATTGCTTGATTGAATGATTCCTGCAATTTGATATAATGAGAATGACCAATGAGAATTATTCTCATTTATTTTATTGTAGCAGAGTATTTATCATGACTCTGTTGCCATGGCAACAGGAGGCTGAGAAAATTGCAGAAATATCTGAGCAGGATACAGAGCACTATTTTGTTTAAGGGGTTCGCGGAGCGGGAGGTGCAGCAAGCGCTGAGCTGTTTGCAGGGCACAATCAAGGATTTTGCGCGGAAGGAGGTTATTTTTAGAAAAGACGATATTCTGGATTCGGCGGGCATTATTATCCATGGCAATGTTCTGCTGTGCAAAGATAATATCTCAGGCATGAGATTTATTTTCTCGGAGCTCGGGGATGGGGAAATCTTTGGCGAAACGGCGCTTCGCCTTGTCCAAGAACACAGCGGCTATGAAGCGGTGGCGGGTTCGGAATGCCGGATTCTGTTTATCAAAATAAATAAAATTGTCCGGCCCGGCCAGGACACTTGCCATTTAAGGGGCCGGATCATTGAGAATATGCTGGCCCTGCTGCTTGAGAACAACCGGTCCATCTATCAAAAGCTGGATCTGGTCTCCCACAAATCGCTGCGGGACCGTATTCTGCATTATTTAGCCCTCCAGACCAAAAAAAACAATTCCGCCTGTTTTGAAATTCCATTTACCCGCAGCGACCTGGCTGATTATTTGACTGTTGACCGCAGCGCCTTGTCCAGAGAGCTGCAGCGGATGGCGAAGGACGGGCTGATCCGGTTTAATCGAAATCAATTTGAGCTGTTGGACGCGGAGAATCAGCTGCGGATCAGATTTTTAGAATAATTCCCCCAAAACTTGAAAAGGAGTACGCAGCTAGAAAATGCACTAGAAAAGTATTTGACCGATCTAAACAGCATAAAAGAGGTAGTTGAAGTTAGTTAACTGTTGACTTGAGTTTTGATTTGTTGATTTTAGCTATCTATCGGAGTTACTCATAAATACAAGAGCCCGCGTCGGACGCGGGCTTTTGTATTTTACTCTCCTCCAGTAGCCACCGGATTCTCCTCATATGAAATCCAATCACTCCGACTACCCGCATACAACTTCCTTTATAGTCTTCCAATTGCCACGATCAACGCCAGAACTACAAAAAAGATATTTACGCCGAGCTCCCGGTACTCTTTTCGCCCAATATGAAACAGCATCCCGAGCAGTGCAACCGCAGCCAAAGCGATCGCGGCGATCAGCGTTAGCAACGGAGCTATGTTCAGTGCCCACGGCAAAACAAGGCCCAGCGCTCTGAGTAGCTCCGCGATTCCGATCAGAACAACTAGTCTTTTCGGCACATCATTTACCCAGGCCCATGTCTTTTTTGACGACTCAATACGAACGGTTTTCATCCATCCCGAATATACGAAGCCTGCCGCCAATACGATATGTACGATGCTGTACGGTGAAGAAGACGAAGCAGAGGCAAACGTATCCGACCTTCGGAAAATCGATTTCTTGTCGTAAACGTTTCGGTATTAAGCGCAAGCTAAAAAAGCCCGCAAAGATTGCGGGCTTTTCCTTTTCTTAAATATACAAATAAAAACGAACGCTTAACCCTCTCCCGTAGCCACCGGATTCTCCTCATATGAAATCCAGTCACTCCAGCTTCCCGCATACAGCTTAACATTCTTGTACCCGGCTTTTCCTAGCGCCAGTACATTAGGGCAAGCACTTACGCCTGAACCGCAGTACACAATAATCTCTTGCTCAGGATCAATACCTTCATAATGCTCTTTCAGCACCTCAGTTGATTTCCAGCGCCCTTGCTCATCGAGAACATCCTTCCAGAACTTATTGATCGCACCAGGAATATGACCTGCCTTCGGATCAATCGGTTCTTCCAAACCTTCATAGCGACGGGACTCGCGGGAATCAATCAATAGTGCGCCACCGGCGTTAACTACATTTTGCACATCTTCCATGCTAGTAAGCATCTTCTTCTGAACATCTGCTTCATACTGGCTAGGAATCCGAACCGCTTGATGATCACTGACGGGGAAGGATGCTTTTTTCCAAGCAGAGTAGCCTTCATCCATTACAAACACACGTTCATGCCCCAAATATTTAAGCATCCACCACAGACGGGAAGCGTAGGCACCACCTTGATCATCATAAGCAACGATAATACTATCTCTGTTAATGCCAACCTTACTAAGTGCGGCAGTTAGCTTTGAAATTTCTGGCAGTGGGTGGCGTCCCCCGTGTGAGCTTACAGGAGCGGAGAGTTGTTCTTCCAGATGTAGATAAACTGCGCCGGGAATATGATCTTCTGTATAGGCTTTACGTCCAGCTTCCGGGTCAGTAAGTAAAAAACGGCAATCAACTATAACAAGTTCAGGCTCGTATAACCGAGCAAGCAGCCATCGAGTAGAAACGATCGGTTCCATAAAGTAGCCTTCTTTCCTGTTTAATATGTATGGAGTCATTATAGCGGAAAATAAAAGAGGGCGCACCTTAAGCTTATGGCTTAAACTGCGTCCTCTAAAAATTAGATCAAACGATATCCCGAAGGCAAGTTACCGCTGCTGCGGATATTACGGATTTGTTCGAGGGTTAAGCGTTGGTTAGTAGAAATAATGGACTCCACGTCATTACCTGAAATGAAATCATCCAGATCCCTAATGTTGCGGTTTCCGCGAAGTACACGGAAATTCCCTCTAAACCGTGTTCTAGTGAAAAGTACCAGTGTAGCATTGCTGCTAGTAGAGAAGAACCGAAGGCTCTCAATACCATCGAGGATGTTGTCCGTATTACGAATACCCAGGTTGCCAGTATATATTCTACGGCGTCCATTGAAGTTTTCTTCATCGTACACGGTCAAGCGAGGGTAAGTCTGCGATACATGAACTTCTTTTTTCATTTGTAATTCCTCCTTTGTTATCTAATCTATGTTCATATAAATTTTTTGCTTGGCTAATAGTCTAATAGAAAGCCCTTATTTGCATTAACTTATCATTTTGGGCTTTACTTCAATAACATATTAGTGTACTATTTAACTATGACACTGACACAATAAAACGAATGAACAATACATTAGTTGGCAGGGAGGATCCGCATGAAACAGGGGAGTGGTGTAGAGATGAAAGATTCAGTCGTTCTGCAAATGAATGAGGTAAGTAAGATTATCAAAGGAAGACCGATTGTGGATAAGCTGACATTTGATATCCGTAAGGGTGAAATTGTTGGGTTGTTAGGTCCAAACGGTGCAGGTAAGACCACAACGATTCGAATGATGACGGGTTTAATACGGATGAGTGAAGGCGATGTGATTATCCAAGGTCACAGTGTAAGGAATGATTTTAAGCAGGCGATTGGCCATATCGGTGCGATAATTGAGAATCCAGAGTTTTATCCGTATATGACTGGACTTGATAATCTGAAGCAGTACCAAAGAATGACGGATAATATTGAGGCTGGCAGAATAGATGAGGTTGTAGAACTGGTAGGACTTCAAGAAGCGATGAGTAAAAAAGTAAAGGCTTATTCGCTGGGCATGCGCCAACGTCTAGGGATTGCTCAAGCGCTACTCAATCGGCCAAAGTTATTGATTTTAGATGAGCCTACGAACGGACTTGATCCGGCTGGAATACGGGAAATGCGTGATTATATGCGTACCATCGCCGAAGTGGAAGGCATCTCTATTCTAATTTCCAGCCACTTGCTCACTGAAATTGAACAAATATGCCATCGGGCTATCGTAATCCAGAATGGTAAGCTGGTAACCGTAACTGCGATTGGTGAAGAGCAGGAAGCAACCGCACAAGTAAAGCTAACCATCCGTGTAGGATCGGTTGAAGCGGCGATAAACCTCTTGGAGCGTTTAGATTATGCGGAATTGGCCTCCATGGACAGCGCTCGTTCTGAAGTGATAGTAAGTCTGCTTGATAGCAGAGTACCGGAGCTTGTATCTGCTTTTAGTGATGAAGGTGTGGGAATTTTCCGGATTACGGAGAATAAACAGAGTCTTGAGGAAGATTTCTTGAAATGGACAGGAGGAAACCGCATTGCGTAACTTCAATAATCTTATTGTTAATGAATGGCTCAAGATCTCAAAGAAACGCACATTTATTGTGCCATATGTGATATTAATTCTATTATCCCTGCTATTAGGTTATATTGTTCATTCTGTTTCACCTGACATGTTTGAATCAGCTTATGATTTTTCAGCAATGATGCTGCTTTCCCAAGGGATTGGCCAAGTGATTACAATTCTTGCGATCATCGGAACAGCAGGTATTGTCTCAAAAGAGTATAGTCAAGGAACCATCAAGTTCTTGCTTATCCGCGCCAGAAGCCGTACAGCAATCCTCGCATCCAAATATGTGGTTGTACTGTTGTATACTTTGACTTTGACTGTCATTGGAGGTATAGCCGTTTTTGGAACAGGGGCTTTGTGGTTTGGACTAAGTGGTGGAGAAGCGGGTATGAGTGAGATGCTTACAAACCTATTGTATAATCTCGTTAGTACAGTTGTGTATGGAACACTTGCTTTTATGCTGGGGATATTGACCACTTCAACGGGAGTAACGATTGGGGCTACTATGTTTGCGTTAATGATAGACAAATTGATTATTTCCCGTGATTTTTACAAATATGTTCTGTTTCCAAACTTAAATTTATCTGCTTATGAAGGTGGAGGAGCACCTATGCCTGGAATGACACTGACCTTTTCCATCGTGATGCTTGTCTTATACACAGTTGTCTTTCTTCTCATAGGTTTCTCCGTCTTTAGACGAAGGGATGTTGCTTAATCATGACAATCGAATTCGATAACAACCTGCCGATTTATATACAGATCATGAATTACATCAAAGGTGAAATCGTCACAGGTAAGCTGAAACCAGGAGATAAAATCCTCTCGGTACGAGAACTTGCCAGTGAGCTGCAGATTAATCCGAATACGGTGCAAAGAACTTTTCAGGAACTGGAGCGTGAAGAAATCGTGGAAACCCGGCGTGGAATGGGAAGATACGTCACAAGTAATGAAGGTACTATCCTGACCATCAAAAAAGAAATGGCCAAAGATGTGCTAGATCGTTTCATTCGTGGTATGCAGGATCTTGGCTTTCAAGGCGAAGATATTTTAGCGGCGGTAGCGGAGAATATCCGCAATAAGGATGGAGAATAGGGGGATACGCAAGTTGGAAAATATACTTGAGGTTCATGAAGTTACAAAAAAATATAGTTCCAAGCATGCCCTCCGCGAGGTATCTTTTAATCTGAGTGCGGGTAAGATCACGGGACTGTTAGGCAGTAACGGCAGCGGCAAAAGTACACTTATGAAAATCATCGCCGGGCTGTCACAGCCTACGACCGGTCGTGTATCGGTCATTGGGGGTTCTGTAGGAACAGAGAGTAAAGCGGTGGTATCGTTTATGCCTGATAAGCCGCTTACAGAATCTTGGATGAGTGTTTCTGATGCTCTAAAGTTCCAAACTGACTTCTATCCTGATTTTGATCTGACTAAAGCCTCGCGAATGTTGGAGTTTATGAAGCTAAGTCCGCAAGATAAGGTAAAGGATCTGTCCAAAGGGATGAATGAACGTTTACAGCTTACACTTGCTCTATCACGCCGAGCTAGCCTTTATTTGTTGGATGAACCCATTGGTGGTGTAGATCCGGTAGCTAGAACAAAAATTCTTAATGCATTGGTAGAGTTTTATGAAGAGGATAGTACCATTCTCTTATCAACCCATTTAGTATCGGATATTGAGCGGATCTTTGATGATGTGATTTTTATAAAAGAGGGAGAAATTGTGATGCATACGGCGGTAGAGGATATCCGGCTTCGCCAAGGCAAAAGCATAGATGAACTGTTCAGAGAGGTGTACGCAGAATGCTAAAGCTAGTGAAGTACGATTTTAGACGAGATAGGGATAAGTTCCTTGCTGTTTTTGTAATCATAATTCTGGCGCAGATCGGGTTGGGGTTCACCAAATTGCATGACTATGAAAGGTTTATTTTAAACGGATTAATTTATGTCATCGCGGGGCTGATCTTTCTCGTCATGGCAGCACGAACCTTTTTTAACAATGTAAATTCCTATAATCGTCGCCTAGTGCCCGTAAGAACCCTGAACACTGTCCTTTCTCCGTTAGTGCTCTATTTAGCTCTACTGCTGGGTATTATTTTAATAGCTTTGATCCATTTTGGCGTGTATCTTTCAATGTATTCCTCATCATTTCTTCCGGAGAATTTCTGGAAAGTGGGATTATTAGTTCTCTTGCAGGCGTATTGGTTTGCCGGTTATATTATGCTTACCTTGATGGTCTCCATTACGGTTGCGCGAAGTATGAAATTTAAGGGGCGAGTATGGATTGGGCTGGCCACAGCGTATTTGTTACAGAATGGAATATTCTATTTGGAATATTTGATTTTCAAAAGTAACTTCACTGCTTGGGAAAGTGTATTCCAGTTCGAGGTCATAGCTGAGACGGATACCCGAAGTGGGATACAGCTTACACAGGGTCACTTGAATCTAGCTCCTCTTCTATTTGAAGCGGTGATAGCAGTTCTCCTTATAGCAGTCATCATCAAGCTCGTTAAAAAAAGAGTGGACGCCTAACCACATGGCGGAATAGTTTTTAGAACGGAGGCAGAGCGATTTAGCTTTGTCTTCGTTTTTGTGCAAAAAAAAGACGTCCTTCTAAGTGAAGGGCATCTGTTATGGTAAGTTCTACAGACCTTCAACCCGAAGGGTGGCGGTCCATGTCTCAAGCTCTCTTATTAGGCGGTCTTCCTCATTTTCGTCCAAGCGGAATTTAACTCCATATTGATATTGGCCAAGTCCAAACATCCAACCCCAACGGGCGCTGCATAAGAGCTGAAGCTTCTCTTCATTTAATCGAAGATGAATAATAAGCCTGGTATCTCTTGCCGTGAATCGAAGATTCAAAGGGGTGCGTACTTTACAACCCGAACGGCTAAGATCGAGTAATACAGCCTCTGTTAACTTTCCAGCACCTGGACCGGAATTGTTAAGCGGAACTTCAATCCAGCATTCAAGCGGATGGTTCATAACATAACGGAATGGTTCTTTCCTGCTGGACACATCCATAATTTACCTCCCCATTGTTTATTTGCTATTATATCGAAAGGGAATGTTGAGAACAATCTACTAAAGTGCTATTTTTAATTAAGAATTAATTTTTTTAATACTGATGAAGGTGATGAGACTTATATGTACCAATACCTTAATGAAACGTTCCGTAATCACAATTTTGACCAAGGAAGCTTGCAGGATGGTGAGTTAAATAACTGCACATTCGAGCAATGCTCCTTCAAAGGCACTTCTATGGAAGAGATGAACTCTATTGGCTGTCGATTTATTGATTGTGATTTTACAGGAGCCATGCTTAATGCGTCTCACCATAAAGGTTCAGCTTTTACCAATTGTAAATTTACGGGAGCGAACCTGTTTGTATCTAAATTTGAAGATTGCAAGATGGTAGGATCGGATTTCTCAAACGCTTATTTGGACGGAATCTCGCTGCTTGGAGGGGACTGGTCGTACACGAACCTTAGACATACCAATCTAAGCAGACAGGATCTGCGGGGGATTCGATTTACAGAAGCGGATTTAATGGGCTGTAATTTGCAAAAAAGTGACTTGCGTGGAGCGGATTTGAGCCGTGTACAATTGTCTCAATGCAAGCTTAAGGGAGCGGATATGCGGGAAGCGATTGTTGAAGGCATTGATTTAAAGAGTCTGGATCTACAGGGAGTGCGGATGGATATGGAACAGGCGGTACTCTTGGCACGTTCATTTGGGGCAAAAGTAGGGAATTAGTAAATAGGGGCATCAGTTGCTAGTACTTTAGCGATGGGTGCTCTTTTTAATTGAATTTGAAGGATTTCATCAGGAAAGATGCCTAAAGACCTCCGCTAGCAAACCAATGCTTAGAGCGGAGGTGGTGGCAAACGCAGATTATTATAATTAACTCACTGCTGAACCTATGTATTATTGCATATGAAATATTATGCGTTAACGTAACCGTTTTCTGGGTTTTGCCCACCATTTGATCCATAAGAATCCATCATCATCACGAAAAAACTTTATACCTACCCAGCGTAAGGGTGTCCATACTTCTTTAAAATAATATGAAGGCATAGTCTGTTAGACCCTCCTATATAGTAAATTATTACTATATATTACGCTAATTCTACGGGATTCACAAGCTAGATTTACTAATAATTACATATTGTCCGGGTAAAATGAGGTGAAAATGCATTATGCAGGACCTAAGGCACCGCTTGTGCTACCGAGAAGTGCACCCCTCCATTTCATATATACGCTCCAAGCTTCACCATTATCCAATAAGCTTTTGCAGGTATACAGCCCTTCCTCGATAGAGTTGACCTTTCCAGCTAGATGTAATCTTGCTGCACCGTTCAGCAGAGTTTGATTATAGAAAGCCATGTGACCGCCGCCCTGTAGAACTGCCTCAGCTGTCATTAGCTGTTGATGTGGTGTCCAATGGACTTCAGGAACAATTGTATCCAAACCAAATCCTTCCGGATCAATAATATCAAGAGCCGCCACACCGTTCTCGACAGTGTAAACGCGGGTAGGTCGGTCGATGAAAAGATCCTCGGAGCCTTCCACCCCTTGGACAATTAACGCCTTTTGATAACCAAGCTTTATGAGTAATCTAGATAATCGGTCAAAGACTGTATTATGGTATATCCCGAAGATAATAAAAGGAGAGCAGGCGTAGTCAATCAGCTTCTCGGCGGTGTTGAATAAGGTTCTCATACCAATTTCCTCACGGATGCTGCGAAGGTCGCCTAGAGGAGGGCACCATTCTTCAGCATCGGCAAATAGTACATTACTCTTGTTAGCAGCTGCAATGGCTTTTGTACGTTCTAGCGCAGTTTTCTCAATCCCAGATTGATAGATGATATCTTGTAAAGTGATTCCCCATTTAGGAGGCAGAGAAGCAGTACCGTGTAGTGTGACTGGCAGTCCGGCCGCGGACAATAGAAATGCAGTGGGAAAAGTTGCGATGAATGAGGATTTTCTACCATCATAGGGTCCGGCGCAATCAAGACCTTCCGCAAAAAGGGGTTCGCGATGCGCATATTTACGTAAAACGTAGACGAAAGCTTCAAGTTCTTCTACGCTTTCTAGCTTAATCCGCTCAGCAGCCAGAAAGGCTCCAATCTGAGCAGGAGATGCTGTTCGTCCGAGTATAGATTCTGCGGCATATGTAGACTCTTCATAATTTAAATCTCGGGCGCCTCTTTTGCCTCGGGCGACTTCTTTTAAAATGTTGATCATAGGTATATTCCCCCCTTAGGTTTGATCTTGCAGTAATTGATAGACTCTAACGATTGAAGTAGCTACATCAACCATACGTTTACGTTCATTCATTGCTTGTTTACGGAGAAGATCATAAGCTTCAGATTCGGAAATATTCTTGACCTTGGACAGGATACCTTTAGCCATATCAATCCATTTCCGTTCTTCGATTCGAGCATGCAGCTGTTCTCGCTCTTTACGCCATTGTTGTCTTTCGAAACATTGCTTGGCACTGAAATGAAGGATCCAATGGATCTCCTGTGAGAGCATGGAAGGCGATAATACACCATCCACCATGATATTATCTTCACATGCAGCAAGTGAAAGTGTGGCTGTTTCGTCAGTACACCACCAAAGGATTGGTGCAATCTTATGACTCATTAGTAAAGTACCCCAGCTATTGATCTCTGTGATGGGTAAATGGAGTATGGAAGCATCAGCGTCTTTGATCCGTGCCACAGCTTCTTCTTGTGTAACGGCTACTGTGACAATATATCCGGAGGAACGGAGAATGGCATCCGTTTTACTATTTGAGCGCTCGGCTGTGTCCTTCTCTGTCGTGCTATTCTGAATAATCAACAGGGAATGCATAGTTCGACGCCCTTTCTTAATCGTTATGTTATTTTATATAACACAGAAACGATGGGTTGTCGACGAATTTAAGATTTTTAAATTTTATATGTCATAATTGTTGACGTTCTCTGATTCCTGTTGTATAGTCGGTTTAACAAATTAATCATTCACGAATACAACGGTGTATTCGACTGAAGCGGCAATGGCGCCTGCTTTCACTTATCGCAATGGAAATGTAAGTTTCCGTGTGGAGTGGAGCGGGCTTTTTGGGTTTTCCAAACGGAGAGGAGAGATATAGATGATAGCTGCGCGCAAGAAACTGGTGTTAGTCGGCAATGGAATGGCGGGGGTTCGTACGATTGAACATTTGCTCAAATTAAATCCTGAGGGGTATGAGATTACCATCTTTGGCTCGGAACCTTATCCTAACTATAACCGGATCATGTTATCTTCCGTTCTTGCTGGTGGAGCGAATATGAGTGAGATCATCATCAATGATCTGGAGTGGTATCACAGCCAAGGTATTAAGTTGTATATGGGACATACGGTGACTTCAATAGACAGTGAGAGTCGAAAGGTATATTCCGATAAGGGGATCACTGCCGAATACGATGAGTTAATCCTAGCTACAGGATCGAATCCCTTTATGTTGCCGATACCGGGTGCGGATAAAGAAGGGGTCATTGCTTTTCGTGATATTAAGGATTGCCAGATCATGCAGGAGACTGCAGGATCTTATAAAAAGGCGATTGTCATCGGTGCAGGCCTGCTAGGGCTGGAAGCGGCTAGAGGTCTGTTACATCTGGGAATGGAAGTCACTGTAGTGCATATCCACGATTATATTATGGAGCGCCAGCTGGACGAAGCTGCATCAGTAATGCTCAGAAGAGAGCTGGAGGCTCAAGGAATGAGATTTCTGCTCCATAAGCAGTCCGAGGCGATTTTAGGTAAGAAGAGAGTAAGAGGTTTACTATTCACAGATGGTAGCACAGCCGATGCGGATCTTATTGTCATGGCAGTTGGGATTAAACCAAATGTTGAATTGGCAAAGAAAAGTGGTGTGCAGATCAACCGCGGAATTATCGTAAATGATTATATGGAGACGAATATCCCCGGTATCTTTGCTCTGGGGGAATGTGCCGAGCACCGAGGAATCGCTTATGGTCTGGTAGCTCCTTTATATGAACAAGGTGCCGTATTAGCAAAAAGGCTGGCTGGAGTTAAGGTTGAAGGATACATGGGTTCTGTAACTTCTACCAAGCTGAAAGTATCTGGTGTTGATGTATTCTCAGCAGGACAATTCACCGAGCCGGACGGGTCCAGGGCGCTGCGATATCAGGATGAAATAGAAGGAGTCTACAAAAAGCTAGTTATACAAGATGACATGTTAATCGGGGCAGTACTATTTGGTGATACCAGCGACGGTGCTCACTTGTTCTCGATAATTAAGAATAAAGAAAATATTAGTGGAAGAGAAAAGGAACTGTTATTAGGAATCTCAGCGGATGTGTTCTCATCGACGCAAGGGAATCGGTTGGAAGTTATGCCGGAAGATGAAATCATTTGTGGATGTAATGGTGTTTCGAAGGGGACTATTGCTGAAGCGATTGAGTCTGGAGGCTGTACCAGTGTAGGGCAAATTAAGGCGTGCACCAAAGCATCCGCTTCCTGTGGGGGCTGTAAACCACTTGTAGAAGGGTTATTGCAACTCTATGCAGGTGATGCGGTCACCGTAGTTAAAGAAGGAATATGTGGCTGTACAACGCTGAACCGTGATGAAATTGTTTCTGAGATAAAAAGAATGAAGCTAATGACAGTTAAAGAAGTGATGAATGTTCTGGAGTGGAGTCAGGAGGAAGGTTGTGCGAAATGCCGCCCGTCGCTGAACTATTATCTGGGCATGTTGTGGCCTGAGGAATATATAGACGAGAAAGAGTCTCGTTATACAAACGAGCGATATCACGCCAACATTCAGAAGGACGGGACTTACTCTGTGGTTCCGCGAATCTATGGGGGGGTAACTTCACCTGCAGAATTGAAGAAGATTGCAGAGGTTGCCGAGAAATTTGCTGTTCCTATGGTGAAGTTTACTGGAGGACAAAGACTAGATTTGCTTGGCGTTAAGAAGGAAGACTTGCCTAAGATGTGGGAGGAGCTGGATATGCCTTCCGGGCATGCTTATGGCAAAACGTTACGTACAGTGAAGACCTGTGTGGGGTCTACCTTCTGCCGATTTGGCACTCAGGATGCGATCAGTATGGGGATTACACTGGAAAAACAATTCGAACGCCTGAATGCGCCGGGTAAAGTGAAACTTGCGGTTTCCGGATGTCCTCGTAATTGTGCGGAAGCGACGATTAAAGATTTTGGTGTTGTGGCGATAGATGGTGGATGGGAACTGCATATTGGTGGGAATGGAGGGGTACATGTGCGGGCCACGGATCTTCTATGTGTGGTGAAGACTGAAGAAGAGGTAGTCGAATGGGCAAGTGCGTTCTTACAATATTACCG
Source organism: Paenibacillus sp. FSL F4-0122 (assembly GCF_038002845.1). Taxonomy (NCBI): domain Bacteria; kingdom Bacillati; phylum Bacillota; class Bacilli; order Caryophanales; family Paenibacillaceae; genus Paenibacillus; species Paenibacillus sp. FSL F4-0122. The sequence continues at coordinate 6,316,068 of NZ_JBBODI010000001.1, read as the reverse complement.
TGAGCAGGCCGGCTGGAATGAGAGAACTGCACACTGGGTTGAACGAGTAGGGGTAGACAATATAAAGAAAGCTCTTGAAAGTCAGGAGGAGCGCTTGGCGCTCAAAGAACGAATTGAGACAGTGCTGGGGCTCACTACTGATCCTTGGAAACAAATTGTGAATGAGCCAGAACTACGTAAGAATTTCGAAGCTATTGCACAAATAGAGAGTGTTTAAAGGGGGGCTAATGATGACTATAACCAAAATGCTCGTTGGTAAAGTAACTGATATTGATACAAGGGGTTCACGAACTTTTAGGGTCAATGACATGGAGATCGCGTTATTTCGACTTTCAGATGGTGAGGTTCTTGCGGTAGAGAATAAATGTCCTCATAAAGGTGGCGCATTATCCGAAGGGATGGTATGTGGTACGAAGGTTCACTGTCCTCTGCACGACTGGAAGATTGACCTGCATAGTGGAGTTGCTATGGAGCCAGATAAAGGCTGTGTTGTTACATTTGATGTAGAAATTGATCCTAATAGTGGTTCGATCTATGTAACCATTTAAAGAAAAGACCGTTGAAGGGGGATTAATCATGGATTATATCAAACCACGTGAAGTGCTGAACGCTATGATTGAAAGCGGCAAGAACAAAGCAGAGTTATCTATCCTGCAGTTATTGGTGAGAGGCAGTCTGGGTGGAGCGATTCTGGCTTGTGCTACTACACTTGCATTTACAGCTGCGGCGCAGACCGGGATTCCTATGGTAGGAGCTATTATTTTTCCGGTAGGGTTCGTAATGATTATTCTACTTGGTCTAGAGCTAGTGACAGGCAGTTTTGCGCTGATCCCTCTGGCGGTTCTGGAAAAGAAGACAACAACGAAGCGGATGTTGAACAACTATTTATGGGTTATATTCGGACATCTGCTCGGTTGTGCGGTATACGCTGTTCTTTATGGCCTTACGATTACAAAAATGGGCACAGATATGAGTCATCCAATGATTCAAACCCTCATTAATACAAGTGAGGCCAAGACCATTGCCTATAAAAATATGGGTGGAGACGGAATGCTGTTAGTTATTATTAAAGCCATGCTCTGTAACTGGATGGTTACCTTAGGGGCTGTTATGGCTATGACTTCGAGCTCTACCTCCGGTAAAATCATTGCCATGTGGCTGCCAATCCTAACATTTTTTGGACAGGGGTTTGAGCACACCGTCGTAAATATGTTCGTGATCCCTGCAGGGATGATGCTGGGAGCGAGTGTTAGCTTTGGTGACTGGTGGTTATGGAACGGCATTCCTGTTCTCCTTGGAAATTTTATTGGAGGTGTTCTGTTTACTGGAATTCTATTCTATCTCTCTCAAAAAAATTTCAAGGGCAGTCGCTTAACTCCTGCATCTGATGTATCGACGGGTCGCGGAGATTCTGTTGTGCTGGAACAGGTTGTGTTGGAGAAAACGATATGAAGCCGGGATGCGTAGCTATAGTTGGAGCGGGACCGGGAGATCCAGAACTTATAACGATAAAAGCAATGCGGCGAATCCAAGAAGCAGACGTTATTTTATATGATCGCTTGGTAAATGAAGAATTGCTTAACTATGCCAAAGCCGGAGTAGTAGTAATCTATTGTGGTAAATCTCCAGGCCAGCATTCAATGTCACAGGAGAAAATTAACGGGCTGCTCATTCAATATGCTAGCGAAGGCCATAGAGTGGTCCGACTCAAGGGTGGAGACCCCTTCGTATTCGGCAGAGGCGGGGAAGAAGCACTGGCTGTCGTGCAAGCTGGTATTCCTTATGAAGTCATTCCGGGTATAACTTCCGCAATCGGTATAGCCGCTTCCGCTGGAATTCCCCTGACACATCGTGGTATTGCAGCGTCTTTTGCCGTCGTCACGGGTAGTCGCTGCCCTGAGCATGTTGCCCCTATACAATGGAACCGGTTAGCACATAGTGTAGATACTCTTGTTATTTATATGGGAGTTAGTCAATTAAGCCATATTCGTGAACAACTCTTAATACATGGAAAAGATGCCCAAACACCGATTGCGTTGATTGAGAATGGTACATTTGCTTGCCAACGAACAGTGACAGGCACGCTGGAGAATATCGATAAGCTGGCAGTGGCCACAAAGATTAAAAATCCTGCTCTTATTATAGTAGGGGAAGTTGTGAAGGTGAGAGAGCAGCTGATACATTTACAAGGATTAGTGAGATCGGAAATTAGCTAAACACGGGAAAAGTGCTTGATCACAGTGGATAGCAGATGTCGATGTCATGAAAAGATAAAGGAGCAGCGGTTCTCCAATAATAGGAGAACCGCTGCTCCTTTTTCAGAGCGTTGTTTGGCTGCTTTTACACCGCCGAGTCATATTCAGTCTGCTTAAGCTTAAGGACCCGGATGACGTTATTAGCATGTTTTTAACCATTGAGCATGGTTTCGGACCCCAGTGACACTATTCCATATGAAGAGCTTGATATTGGGTGATTTTGGTGGCAATTGCGGCTATGGAGTCCGTTAACATTCCAAATGTGAGCTAATGCTGCGTATAAGGTCAGCTGAGTCCTATAGCGGAAACGAATCTAGTAAAAACACAATGTTAGTAGGGGATAAGCACAGTCATTTTATGATGCCTCGCATTTAATAAATGGAGAGGATGTGATGAGATGACAGAAGGCGAGTTTATAGCGAAGATTGCAAATTTTGCTGTAAAGGACATGCAGCTCACTAAGGTTCCCGCTTCGTTAACCATTGCTCAAGCGGCTCTGGAGTCAGGCTGGGGCAGCAGTGGATTGACTGTGAAAGCGAATAATTTGTTTGGGATCAAAGGAAGTGGACCTGCTGGCAGCATTACTGTACAAACTACTGAATATATTAACGGTAAAGCTGTTAAAGTTAATGCCCCTTTTCGAGCCTACAACAACTGGGGAGAATCTATCGCGGATCACTCCGAATTGATTGTGAATGGAGTCTCATGGAATCGCAACCTTTACAGCAAGGTTCTCGGTGCGAGTGGCAAGGCGGCCGCACAAGAGATTGCCGCAGCTGGCTACGCTACTGATCCGAACTATGCAGCTAAGCTGATTCAAATTATGAATACCTATAATCTGTATAAATATGATGACAAATCCATGGGAGGAGATGATGAGATGTCCGCAGAGGATAAGCAAAAGCTTGTTAGTCTAGAATCGGAAGTAAAGGAACTGCGTGCCCTTATTGCAGTTCTTACAGCTAGCAGGGATACGCTGAAAACAGGTGTGCAAGAACAGGGGCAGTCGATCACTAAGCTTACAGATCGGGTGGCATTAATTGAAAATCGAGCAGTCATGAATGTCCCTGCATGGGCTGAGGCGGCTGTGAAAACAGCGACTGCGGCAGGACTTCTCGATACTCCATCGGGTGGCAGTTACGATTTCTATCGCATATTAACGGTGCTGAACCGTGCAGGTTTACTTGTAACAGAAAGTAAAAAATGAAATAAGGAGGATTAAAAAACATGTATAATGATGCTCTCAACAGTGTGCTTGCCTTTGCTTCAGTCCTAGCAGTTTTTGTAATGGCACTAGTACAACTTGTGAAGAATAGCATTGAACTTCCGCGGAACATTGTGCCAGTTGTGGGGTTGGCTATTGGCTTGCTGGTTGGAGCAGTTGCCTATCCGTTCACTGATATGAATCTGATTCTGCGACTCTGGGCGGGGGGGCTTGCGGGACTATCAGCGACCGGGTTGTTTGAACTGGCGTTTAATAAAAGGGATGGGACGAAAAAAGATGATAAATAGATTTTGCCTATGAGTTTTATAAAACAATCGTTTTACACTGGTAATGTGGCTATGCATTCTATCGAGAACACTAATATATTATGGTATGCCAATATATAAAGGGGGTGCAACGATGGGAACTTACCTTGATGCAAGAACATCTCAAAATGCCAGCCTCGCCAACTCTATATCTATTCCTATTACGGTACTTAACACGCCGCAGCTCTTTGGACAGATTGGGTTGTTAACGGCTGGAGTGACTACCAATCCACGCGTTCTTCTTAAAGGAACGATATCTGTAACGCTTCCGTTAGCTTTAGTAGGCATCACAATTACGATTGTAAGAGGAACCTTGGCTACTGATCCAAAAGTGTATTCTGCTACTTCTACTTTTTCTCTTAGTCTTCTGGCTCCGCAAGTAATAACCTTTTCAGCAGCGGATTTCTTACCAGCCATTACACCTCAGCTCACTTATACAGCATTTGTATCTTCTAATCTTCTCGGTACAGTACGTGTGGGTCCGGAAAGCTTTGATGGTATTTTAGTTTCTGATTAGATGTTGAGCTCATAACCTCGCTGGTAGCCCAGTGGAGGTCTTTTTTTTAACCGTACGCCCAATCTTCTAGGGGGATAAATACATATTATATATTGTATTCTAAATACGGAGGAGGTCTTCTCATGGGTGCTGAATATGGTCAGGTTGGTGGCGCTTTTACTTCTACAGGCGCAATCTTAGTATTGTTCATCTTATTAGTAATTATTACAAGTGCATGTATGTTCTAAATTTCTAAAATAGCAGGGCTCCATGTTGGCATTTTGCCGACTTGGGGCTTTTTTTGTAAATGTTGTGTCCATTAAAGCAATATAAATTAATAAATTAAAAGAATACTAATCACGTAGTGAATAACATGAGTTTACAATACTGTGATTTTGAATATTCAAATATACATGGTATCTTAGTCTGATAACATAGATTAATACTGTTAAATTTTATTTAGGAGAGAGCTAGTTTGAAGAAAAAAATGATGATCGGAATTTCTTCTGTTATTGTACTTATAATCATTGTTGTGACTGTGGGAAGTTTTTATTTCTATCATGTTGCTATTGCACGTGCTTCAAAGGATTTCTTAAATGAAAGCCCTGACCTGCAGTCCAGTCCAGAGGTAGAACAATCTAAAGATACCTCGAAGGCAGACCAAGAGTGGTGGGATACCCAGAGCTTTGATAGATGGGAGATAGATTCTGATGACGGAATACAGCTTAAAGCGTACTATTTAGCTGCCCCTGAACATTCCGATAAGACAGTGATTGTTGCTCATGGGTATGCTGGAAATGCAACTCAAATGAGTGGATATGCCAGAATGTATTATGAGAGACTTGGATATAATATTTTGCTGCCGGATGCCAGAGGACATGGTGAAAGTGGCGGTGACTATATCGGATTTGGATGGCCTGAACGTAAGGATTACCTGAAGTGGATTCAGAGTGCCCTAAAAGCAAATGGTGAGGATACACAGATCATCCTGCACGGTGTTTCCATGGGGGGAGCTACCGTTATGATGACAAGCGGAGAGGATTTACCAGCTAATGTTAAAGCAATTGTGGAAGATTGCGGTTATACCTCAGTGAAGGACGAGCTTACCTTTCAATTAAAAAGAATATACCATCTCCCCGCCTTTCCAATTGTAGATACGACCAGTATGCTAACAAAGATTCGGGCGGGTTATTCCTTTGGTGAAGCCTCGGCTTTAGAACAGGTGAAGAAATCTAAAACGCCAACCCTGTTTATTCATGGCGATAATGATACTTTTGTTCCTACGGAAATGGTTCATACGGTATATGAGAATAGTCCGGTCGAGAAGGAGCTTTACATCGTTCCTAATGCGGGCCACGGAGAAGCTTTCCGCATGGACCCGGTTAAGTATGAGAGCGTAGTTACTGAGTTTATCGGAAGATTTGTGAAATAGTTGCTGCTGAAAAGGCTGCCGAAAGGGTAGTCTTTTTGTGTTTATAAAACCGTTAAACATAAATTCGGGGCCCTATCTCTAGGGCCCCTTTCATGGGAGAGGAGAAACCGGACGAAGAGCTTATGGGGAAACGTAAGCCTGCTCCGCGGTTGTCTACGACATTTGTGGTGTCGATAATTACATGATGTCCCTGGAAGTCCAATCTTATACATTAAGATGACTTATTTCTCTGAATAAGCTGTTTCGCCTTCTTATTTCATATCTAGACAAATTTTTTATTTCATCGCGCAAATGTGTTACGATAGGCGTGGACTTATGCCCTTTTGGGCATAACAAACAGAGATATAGAGCGGGTGAATAACAGTGAGAGTGGTATCGGGAAGTGCAAAAGGAAGGCCGCTGAAGAGTGTTCCAGGAAGTGGGACAAGGCCTACGACCGATAAGGTGAAGGAAGCTGTATTTAGCATGGTAGGCCCATATTTCGAAGGTGGAGCGGTGCTGGATTTGTTCGCCGGTACTGGTGGTTTGGGGATCGAAGCCTTAAGCAGAGGGATGGAAAGCGGTGTATTTGTTGATATGGATCCTAAAAGTATCGACACGATCCGCGCCAATCTGAAGGCTACCAAGCTGGAAGAACAAGCGCAGGTCTACCGTAATGAAGCTGGAAGGGCGCTAGGTGCGCTGGAGAAGCGGGGAAAAGTTTTTGATTTGGTCTTTTTGGACCCTCCCTATCGCTTGAAGCACGGGGATGAACTTATGCTTATGATGGTCGAAAAAGGAATGCTGCAAGAGGACGCGATTATTGTTCTGGAGCATGAATCAAGTTATGCCTATCCTGAAGATATTCCAGGATTTTATAGGCTGCGTCAGGCCGTATACGGAGAAACGACAATTTCTATTTACCAGTATGAAGCTAATCCTACAGAGGAAAGTGAAGCTGGTGAGGAGGTAGAGAATGAGTCAGCAAATTAGAAAAGAACGTGTTGCCATTTATCCAGGTACCTTTGATCCCGTGACTATGGGACATATGGATATTATTCGGCGCGCATCCAAGCAATTCGACCGTTTGATTGTAACGGTGCTTAATAATTTGAGTAAAAACCCGCTGTTTACTGTAGATGAACGGACAGAGCTATTAAGACAGGCGACCGCTGATATTCCCAATGTGGAAATTGACAGCTTCCGTGATCTGTTAGTGAATTATGTTCGTCAAAAAGATGCTCAGGTCATAGTTCGGGGTATCCGTACCGTTACTGACTTTGAATATGAGCTGCAAAACGCATCGATCAACCATAGCCTGGATCCCGATGCGGAAACGATTTTTATGATGACTAATCCGAAATATTCCTACTTAAGTTCCAGTGTTGTTAAAGAGATCGCCCATTTCGGCGGGAATGTGACTGATTTTGTGACGCCTGAGGTTGAACAAGCGATGAAGCGTAAATTTAACCGAGTCGATGGCGAATAGTACTTACCAGATAAGTTCCAGCAGATAATCCCAACAGTATGATGAGCAGAAGTGCTTGCAGACTTAGCAGCTGTGGAAAAGAGCTCCATATGTCCGTAACATTCATGGTGCCGGTTGGAGTCGGGCGTGAGTCTGCAAGTGCTGGTAAAGCAGCTTTACGGATAGCCAGCAATGGTTTCCAGAGCAATAAAGTTAACAGAAAAGCATAAAGTCCATGCATCAGACGAACCGTAGCGTAGGGTAGAAATCTGACTCTGGCTTGTTTGAGCATGGTCAGCACCTGTAGTTGTGCACATAGTCCGCTCCAGCCCAGTGCAGCAGACAGCAAAGCTATCCCGAGCATACTAGAGGGACCTGTTCCAATGCTTTCCAGCCCTTTGCTGATTGCGTCGGCGCCTAAATGAATTTCCAGTAGGCTTGCTGGCAGAGCAGCTGGCAATGCGGGAAGTACAGTAGTGATGATATTGATGACTACAGCGAACATAATCATGTAACCGCCCACGACCATCAGACTTTGCACGGCATTAGCTACGGACTCACCGAGAAGCTTGCCGAAGCTGCGACCGTCTTTTGCTCTGGCATCTGTTGCTGCAAGCTGAACACGACTATATAAAGAAGGACGTTTGGTGTCCGCAGAAATCTTATCAACTGGTTTCGTGTTCGCTGACCGTCCCTTTAACAGAGCATCGGTATAGCTGGCTAGAAGTCCAGAGATCCAATGGATGGCCAGCAGGAAATAACCTGCTGAATTACTGTGTAGAAAAGCTATGCCAATTACTATAAGCATGGTTACTGGGCTGGCGAAGTGTGTAAGTGCTGCAAGTCGAGCGGCTTCCTTGTCAGAGATGCTGTTCTGCTTGTGTAGCTGCATGACCCCTCCAGCTCCACCGGGGAATCCGGCTGTGATTCCGAGTGCCAAGGTCCAGCCGCTGGCACCGGGCAGACGAAAGACCTTTTTCATCAATGGCTCCAGAAGCACTCCAAAACCATGCACGAAACCCGAAGCGGTAAGCATCTCTGACAGCATCAGGAAGGGGAGCAGGGCAGGGAATACGAGTGTCCACCAAAGCTTCAATCCTTGGAGTGAAGCCTCAAAGGAGCTCTCCGGTGAGATAATAATTGCAATGGCTATCAGGATTGCCATAATCCCGGGTATAAATGGTGTGGAGCGTGTAGCTAGTCGGCGTATTTGAATATTTTTCATTTCTCAGATCACCTCTTCATAACTTAAGGCATGGACGATGTGTTATCAATTTATGCAGAGTAGACAACCATCATGCCAAACCACTAGTCGAAGCGGTAATGAAGTTCAATCATTCATATCCTAAATGTGCCGCGGGAAAGAAGGGAAGAGCAGTGAAGCAACTGAAGCATCGGCCGGGTTTCCGCGCCACAGCTTATCTGTTTACGTTTGTAGTTATCGTGTATGTATTTGTCTTTATGAACACCCCGTACATCGTATATCAGCCAGGCAGTGCATCTGAAGTTGCCCCTATGATTAAGGTGGAGAATGCCGATCCGGCTGAAGAAGGAACGTTTATGATGACTACGGTGTCTGCTAGTTATGCTAATGTGGCCTTATTGGTCGCCTCTGCTTTTAATTCCAATTCAGAGGTTGTGCGAAAAGAAACCCGGCTAGGGGATAAGTCAGAAGACGAATATGCTGCGGAGCAGGTTTTTTACATGAATAGCTCACAGTCTTATTCTGTTCAGGCCGCTTATCATGCAGCGGGAATTCCATATGAGGATGTAGTGGATTATCTCTACGTCTTTTCGGTTCCTGTAGAAAGTAATAAGGGACAATTTCTGCCGGGTGATAAAATCATTAGCGTAGAAGGACAAAAAGTGCCCGATCCTGAAGCACTGTCTAAACTGCTCTCCACTAAAAAAATCGGAGATCAAGTCGCTGTTGTTTTGCAAAGAAATGGCAAGGAAGTTAAAGAACGAGTGACGCTGGTTGAAATAAAGGATAAAGAGAGCGCGGCCGTTCGACCTGGTTTTGGAGTCACTATTGCCGCCGTTCAAAAAGTAAAACCAAAAGAAGCAGGGAAAGCTGTCAGTTTTGTAGATACAAATGTTGGCGGACCTTCGGCAGGGCTAATGTTCACTATGGAAATTTACAATCGCCTTACTTCTGGTGATTTAACTAAAGGCCATAGGGTTGCAGGGACGGGTACGATTAACGCTGAGGGTGTGGTAGGTGCTATCGGTGGAGTGAAACACAAGATCGTGGCTGCGGACCGAGAAGGGGCGGAGATTTTTTTCGTGCCTGTTAAGAATTATGACGAAGCCAAAGCAAAAGCTGATAAAATCGGCACATCTATGAAGCTGGTGCCTGTATCTACGCTGGATGAGGCGCTGAAGTATATGGAGGAACTGCCGGTCAAACCATGACCGGAGGTTCCAAATAATCGCGGTACATATCAATTCTGCGGGGTTCCTTAAAAGCTCCCGCGAAAGCGGAAGCGGCTTGAAGATCTCGCTCAAGCTGCGGATGGGAACAAAGGGACGGGCGCATGACGATGGGCAACGTAGCTTTTTGTTTCATCTCTTTAAGCAGTGCTCGTCCGCTTTCTCTAAAACCAAGAATGCGAATATATCCGGGCCCCTCTGCTAGTATGGAAGGGGTCAGTTCTTTTTTAGAATGATTTAACAGAACATGTAGCAGCAGCCGTTGGAGCCGTGTATGCGTGTAGCGCTTACTCTTAAGGGTGTGAAGCAGGCCTGAAACAGAGAATTGCTCCAACTCAGGTAAAAGCCGCAGTATCCGGTTTTCCAAGCCTTCATTCATATCGTGGATTGCTTGTAACTCGGCAACGGTATGGGTAGACAGCAGATGGCGGAGAGGGATATTGAAGCTCTCTAAGCTCAGAGGACCCCTTCCGGCTGCATGCTCTCTTTCCAAAATGGACACGCTATAATCCGGCATATAAGCAGCAGGAGAGCCACCTTCTTGCAGCAGCTTGCGGATGGCCGTCGCACTTGCAATAGAAGAGTCGGCTTGTAATGGATCATGGAAGCCTGCTGCCGTGCGCGGAACGGTTAGTGGCATTATCTTGCTGTGCAGCCGCTGCAAGGCGATAAGATAATGCAGGCCAAGGCTGTTATTCGGCTGGCGTAGCAGCTCGCCTGCATCTCCGGGACTCTCCGTTTCCGGGAGAGTCCCTTCAAAGGCCACCGCCGCCGCTGCGCTGTAGGCGGCGGGAAAGCTTGCTCCGAGCGCCATGCGGCGGCGGATCTCGCTCTGAAGCTCGCTACTTTCCTCAGCCAGATATCTGGCCAGCGGGAGCAGCGAGCCCAAAGTGCCGGCTTCGGAGCCGAAGCACAAGCTGTCCACGACCCCGGTCGCTTCCAGCAGTGCAACTGCTCCGAACGCGAACCACTCGGCTGGCTGGACGGCATAGGCCACCGGCAGCTCAATGACGAGGTCGGCGCCCATATGCAGCGCCATCTCTGTCCGGGCCTGCTTGCTAACCGCCGCCGGCTCGCCGCGCTGGGTAAAGGGACCACTCATGACGACGATGGTGCGCTCTGCGCCGGAGAGTCTTTTGGCTTCCGTGAAGTGATGCACGTGTCCGTTATGTAAGGGATTGTATTCTGCGATGATTCCAACCGTTGTCACTGTGGCTTCCCTCCGATAAGTAAGGTATATTTATTGAGTTTAGTAGGGTAGATTTCTAGAGATACTGTTAGCACAAGCTGATCTTTTGATTTACACTAATAGTTATATCATAATTCACCGCATTTTCTGAAACAATATAAAGGGAAAATGGTTGACAAAGGTATAGAATACTAGGTATAATAAATTTTGTTTGTTTGGGAGTGATAAGTATGCAGATTCACTTTCGCAAATTAGCGAATGCCGACGAACCGTTACATATTCACGATGTTGTGGATGTCAGCGAGGTAGTCAAAGGGCGCAAGGATATTCTAACTGTTGCTCCGCTCTCAGTAGACCTTAAAGCGCTGCCCGCGGGAACCGATTGTGTGAACGTGGTGGGGAAACTGAGTGGAGATGTGGACATGTTATGTTCACGTTGTCTCACGGAGGTCAAAAGTGATTTGAACATTCCTTTTGCTGAGACTTTCAAGTGGCTTAAGCAGCCAGTTCTTCCAGATGATGACGAAGATGAGGATCTCATTTACGTCAAGGATGAGGTTGTGGATCTTATCCCGTATGTGGAAGAAAATTTCGTACTGCACTTACCGGATTCGGTATTGTGCAAGGCAGACTGTCTTGGTCTTTGTCAGAAATGCGGACAGAACTTGAACGAAGGCACCTGCAGTTGCGACAACACAGTGATCGATCCTCGACTCGCTGGGTTGAAAGACTTTTTCAAATGAAACATTACAACAAAACACATCCTGCTCTGAGGAGCAGGCTGACAGAAATATCACGAGGAGGTGGAACACATGGCAGTACCACAACGTAGAACGTCTAAAACACGCCGTGACAAACGTCGCACCCACTTTAAGTTGGTTGTGCCGGGCATGGTGAAATGTGAACAATGCGGAGAGTTGAAACTAGCTCACCACGTATGCAAAGTTTGCGGAACTTACAAAGCAAGAGAAATCATCAAACAATAGTTTCAGAATAAGTAGTACTTCACTTCGGTGAGGTACTATTTTTTTGCTTAAATATAATAAAGATAGGGTTTGCACCTGTACTTTATGTTCCGCTCAGAAGTCAATGCTTTATTTTTGGTGCGGCATGCTTTATACTACATATTAGTACCTGGTTCTAAATAATATTTATGATTGTTTGACCTAATATAACAGCGGCCATTCAAGAGGCCGGATGCTTTCTTTAAAATATAAGGAAGTATAAGTTATGCACCTATACTTTATGTCTTATATTTCTCGCTTAAACGCTTACCGTCCTTATTAGGACGCCGAAGGCGTTTACGCTTGGCATGTGCCAGGAGGTGAGCCGCTATCGAGCGGATGTCCAAGAAAGAACGTCAGCAACAGCTGCTACATATAATTGCAGGCAATCCTTTTGTGACTGATCGGGAGTTGACTCGTCAGCTGAAGGTGAGCATTCAGACGATTCGGTTAGACCGGATGGAGCTGGGAATACCAGAACTGCGTGAAAGAATGAAACAAATGGCAGAGCATTCCTATGATCAGGTGCGCTCTTTGCCTGCGGATGAAGTGATCGGAGATATTGTGGATTTACAGCTCGATAAGAGCGGGATTTCGATCTTTGAAATTCGTGAGGATCATGTCTTTTCCAGAAATGGGATCGCCCGTGGCCACTACGTGTTTGCTCAAGCCAACTCGCTTGCGGTTGCTGTGATTAACGATGAAATTGCCTTGACTGCTTCAGCCGACATACGCTTTGTTCGTATGGTTCTGCTTGGTGAGAAGTGCATTGCTAAAGCTCAAGTGCGGTCACTTGCAGGCAGAGGCGGCAAAGCAGAGGTGGACGTATTCACCTATGTCGGAGAAGAATTGGTATTTCAAGGCCACTTTATAGTGTATCGTTCCGCTAATGAAGAGTATAGTGAAGGGGGTAACCGTAGTGCTGATCGCCATTGATGCCATGGGCGGGGACAACGCTCCTGAATGTAATGTCGAGGGGGCGTTGTCCGCGGCCGCGGAATGGAAAGATACGCAGATTGTGCTCGTAGGTGACGAAGCCAGACTAGAGCCGCTGCTGAAGGACAAGCCGTCCAACCTTAGTGTGCGGCATGCAGGAGATGTTATTGGTTCTGATGAAGAGCCGGTTAAGGCGGTTCGCCGCAAAAAAGATTCATCCATGGTTGTAGCTGGACGTATGGTGCGTGAGGGCGAAGCAGATGCTATGATTTCATCAGGTAACACAGGGGCGCTTATGACTACAGGGTTACTCGTAGTGGGCCGTATGCAGGGGATTGAACGTCCTGCGCTGGCACCTATGATTCCGACACTTGATGATGTTGGCGTGCTTGCGCTTGATCTTGGTGCTAACATGGATGCGAAACCTGAACATCTGGTGCAATATGCGCTGATGGGCAGCATTTATCGGAATAAAGTGCACGGTATTGCTAAGCCGCGGGTTGGACTTCTAAATGTAGGAACGGAGCCTGGAAAAGGCAACGAGCTGACCAAAGAAGCCTATCCACTGCTGGAGAACTTGCCAGGCATTCATTTTATCGGTAATGTTGAGGCACGCGACGTACTGACAGGAAACTGCGATGTGCTTGTCTGCGATGGATTTGCTGGTAATATCCTATTGAAGTCGCTTGAGGGTACAGCAGGTGCATTGTTCTCTTTGCTGAAGGAGCAATTCAGTCGTTCTCTGAAAACTAAGCTTGGAGCGGCTATGCTGATGCCGGAGCTTAGAGCCCTGAAGGGCAAGATGGATTACAAAGAGCATGGTGGTGCACCGCTGCTTGGTCTTAGCGGATTGGTAGTTAAGGGGCACGGATCTTCAGACGGAAATGCGGTTAAAAATGCGGTAAGACAAGCGCGGATTGCTCTGCAAGCCGATCTTGTGCCAAGTATATCCAAGGAAATTAGCGGGAAGTGAGTGACGAAATGAAACAGTTGCGGCCGGTTGGGATTATCGGTACGGGTAAATATGTACCTGAGAAAATTTTAACAAACAGTGATCTAGAAAAAATAGTGGAGACTAACGATGAATGGATCGTCAGTCGGACAGGGATCCGTGAAAGACATATCGCTGCACCACATGAGGCAACTTCTGATTTAGCCTATGAAGCTGCACTTAAAGCTTTGGATTCTGCAGGCATGAAAGCTGAAGATCTGGATCTTATTATTATTGCAACGGTAACCCCTGATAGCTCCTTTCCTTCCACAGCCTGCATTTTGCAGGATAAACTTGGAGCTAAAGGTGCTGCGGCATTTGACTTGTCAGCAGCCTGCTCTGGTTTTGTATACAGCCTAGCTACTGCGGTTGGCTTTATTCAGAACGGAATGTACAATAATGCACTCATAATTGGTGCGGACACTTTATCCCGCATCACTGATTATACGGATCGTAACACCTGTGTACTGTTTGGCGATGGTGCAGGAGCAGTAATCATCGGTGAGGTTCCAGAGGGACGCGGTTTCCAATCCTTCGATCTGGGTGCTGAAGGTTCTGGAGGAAACTTGCTTAAGCTGGAAGCTGGGGGCTCGCGCTTGCCTGCATCTCAGCAGACGGTTGAAGACAAGAAACATTTCATTTATATGAATGGCCGTGAAGTGTTTAAGTTTGCCGTTCGTGTTATGGGCTCAGCTACAGAACGTGTGCTAACTAAAGCCGGATTAGGTAAAGAAGATATTGATTTGTTCGTGCCGCATCAAGCGAATATTCGTATCATTCAATCCGCTATGCAGCGGCTTGACCTGCCACCGGAGAAATGTGTAATCAATGTTGATAAATATGCTAATACATCAGCAGCTTCTATTCCTCTAGCTCTAGTGGAAGCGGCGGAAGAAGGACGCATGAAGGAAGGCGACACGGTTCTGATGGTTGGATTCGGCGGTGGCTTGACTTGGGGCGCGTCCGTATTGATCTGGTAATAGAGGAAGGAGTTCTTACTTATGAGTAAAATCGCATTTGTCTTTCCCGGTCAGGGTGCACAGGCAGTTGGAATGGGTAGAGATGTATATGAAGCTCTTCCGCACAGCCGCGCGGTATTCGAAAAAGGTGATGAGGTCCTCGGATTTTCACTGAGCCAGCTGATTTTTGAAGGACCTGACAGTGATTTGAAACAGACCGTAAATACGCAACCAGCTCTGCTAACAGCAAGTGTGGCTTATCTGGAAGCATTACGTGATCAAGGGATGAAGCCGGATTATGTAGCTGGTCATAGCCTAGGAGAATACAGCGCACTGGTTGCGGCAGGCGTATTGTCCTATGAAGATGCTGTAAGACTTGTGCGTTTACGCGGTCGTTTTATGGAGGAAGCTGTTCCAGGTGGACAGGGAGCTATGGCTGCAGTGCTTGGTGCGGAGCGGGATGCTCTGGCAGAATTATGCCGGAGCGTATCCGAGGAGAGCGGCGTGGTAGAACTGGCGAATGTGAACTGCCCGGGACAGATTGTTGTTTCTGGTTCACAAGCCGGGGTTAACGGTGTTGTGCAGCGTGTTAAGGAAGCAGGCGGAAAGCGGGCTATTCCGCTGGAAGTAAGTGGACCTTTTCACTCTTCGATGATGAAGGCTGCGGCAGACCGCTTGGCAGACGAGCTGAAGAGTGTTACTTTTAATGCTCCGGCTGTACCTGTTATTGTCAATGTTACCGCAGCACCTGTAACGGATCCTGAAGAAATCCGTGAACTGCTTGTCCGCCAGGTGTACTCCCCTGTGCTCTGGCAAGACAGTATTGAATGGCTGATTGCTGATGGTGTGGATACTTTTGTGGAAATTGGTTCTGGCAGTGTTCTGGCAGGTCTGATCCGCAAAATAGACAAAACGGTCAAAGTAATCAACATTAACACGCTAGAAAGTGTGCAAGCTGTCTTGTAAGATACGTTCAAACATTGTTTATCAATAGCAATATGATCGAAGGGGGAATAAATGATGTTCTCAGTATTGCGGGGTCAAACGGCCCTTGTAACTGGTGGCTCTCGCGGCATCGGCCGCAGTATTGCACTTGCTCTCGCGGAACATGGCGTGAAGGTGGCCGTGAACTATGCGGGCAGTGAAGCAGCCGCACAAGAGACCGTAGCTCGGATTGTCGAGCTTGGCTCGGAGGGTATTGCCCTTCGTGGCGATGTCGGCAATAGTGAACAGGCCGAGAACCTTGTCAAAGAGGTTCTGAATACCTGGGGACGTATTGACATTGTTGTCAATAATGCCGGCATTACCAGAGACAACCTGATTATGCGCATGAAAGAAGAAGAGTTCGATCAAGTGATCGAAACGAATCTAAAAGGGGTGTTTAACTGCCTAAAGGCAGCTACACGCCCTATGATGAAGCAACGCTACGGGCGAATTATCAATATTTCTTCCGTAGTAGGTGTAACAGGAAATCCTGGACAAGCTAATTACTCCGCAGCTAAGGCAGGTGTCATCGGTTTAACGAAGGCATCGGCTCGTGAGCTTTCCTCACGGGGGATCACGGTGAACTGTATCGCTCCTGGCTTCATTGATACAGATATGACGCGTGAGCTCTCTGAGGAAGTGCGCAGTGAGCTTGAGAAGGGCATTCCACTTGCTCGTCTGGGGCGCCCTGAAGAGATTGCTATGGCTGTAGTCTTCCTGGCCTCTGAAGGCGCTGCGTATATGACCGGCCAGACACTACACGTGGATGGCGGGATGTATATGTAACTCTCCGTCAAGGAGAAATTACACTGTTTTAATGCTGAAATGTGAGGGATAAAGAAAGCGTTTTTGACGCTCTATGGTATTTTGAACTCATATCTCGTATAATACCAAAAGAGGAGGTGAACCGGATGTCCGATGTATTAGAGCGTGTAAAACGCATTGTCATCGACCGCTTAGGTGCCGATGAAGCTGAGGTAACATTAGAAGCGTCTTTCAAAGATGATTTAGGTGCTGATTCTCTTGATGTAGTAGAATTGGTTATGGAATTGGAAGATGAATTCGATATGGAAATCTCTGATGAAGATGCAGAGACGATTACGACCGTGGGTGAAGTTGTGAAGTACATACAATCTCATACCTAGAGTCATATGATTGAGAGTCCCGTTCCTGCTAGGGCGGGACTTCTCCTCATTTATAGAGCATTAAAGAGGAATCAAAGGTTGCCTTGAGCAACTATATAAGGGATATAACAGAACCGCAGGATGGTTATTGATGCGGTTATCGCTGTTCATATAGTAGCAACAGAAAGTATATAAGTTCTGAATATAATGTATACAACCTATAGATGGGGTGATTGTGTTTGAGTCATAGAGTGGTTGTTACCGGGATGGGCGTAGTTACATCATTGGGCAAAGATTTGGAGACGTTCTGGGATAATCTTATGAGCGGCAAATCCGGTGTATCACAGGTTGAGACCTTTGATGTCAGTGAGTATACTACGCAAATAGCATCCTCTGTTAAAGATTTTGATCCAGAGGCACTTTTTGGTCGTAAGGAAGCCCGCAAAATGGACCGTTTTGTACAATTTGCAGTGGCTGCCGGTGAGGACGCGTTGCGAGATAGCGGACTTAAGATCGGTGAAGATATTGATGCCGAAAGAATAGGTGTATCTGTAGGATCAGGTATTGGTGGTCTTGGAACTTGGGAAGACAATCATAACTTGTTGCTTGAAAAAGGACCGAAGCGGGTTAGTCCGTTCTTCATTCCGATGATGATCGCTAACATGGGTTCTGGACAGTTGTCCATTAACCTTGGAGCAAAGGGTCCTAATACGACGACAGTAACTGCTTGTGCTACAGGAAGTCACTCCATTGGGGAATCCTTCCGCTTGATTCAACGTGGAGACGCAGATGCAATGATCTGCGGTGGTTCCGAAGCGACCATTCGTCCAACAGGTATGGCTGGTTTTTGTGCAATGAGAGCAATGTCCACTCGCAATGATGAGCCTGAGAAGGCAAGTCGTCCGTTTGATGTGGATCGCGATGGTTTTGTTATGGGTGAAGGCGCCGGGATTCTTATTCTGGAATCACTCGAACATGCTGAAAAGCGCGGAGCGAAGATCTATGCTGAGGTTATCGGTTATGGTCTAAGCGCAGATGCTCATCATATGACTGAGCCTGATCCAGATGGTGCAGCTCGCTGCATGAAGATGGCAATCCGGGATGCTGGTATCTCTCCTGAAGATATTGATTATATCAATGCTCATGGTACTTCAACGCCTGTAGGAGATAGATCAGAAACTGCTGCTGTTAAGAAAGCATTGGGTGATCATGCATATAAAGTGGCAATCAGTTCAACGAAATCCATGACAGGTCACCTTCTGGGTGCCGCTGGTGGAGTAGAAGCTATTATTTGTGGCCTTTCCTTGCAAAAAGGGATGATTGCGCCAACGATTAATTTGGACAACCAAGACCCGGAATGTGATCTGGATTATGTACCAAATGTGCCACGTAAAGCTGATCTTGATATTGTAATGTCGAATTCGTTCGGCTTCGGGGGACATAACGCAACAGTTATTCTAAAAAAATATAATTAGTAAGGGGACAGTGCGGTGAAAGGAGAACTGAAGCAGTTACAACAGCAACTTCAAATCCAATTTCACGATTCTGTGCTTCTGAAGCAGGCCTTTACCCATGCATCCTATGTGAATGAACACCGTTTCAATCAGCATCAGGACAATGAGCGTCTCGAATTTCTTGGGGATGCAGTTCTGGAGTTAACGGTTTCTGAATATTTGTACAATCTATTGCCAGACCGACCTGAGGGAGAGTTGACCAAGCTGCGGGCCGCTATTGTATGCGAGCCTTCACTGGTCAAATTTGCGGAGAGTTTAGGTTTTGGCCGTTATGTACTGTTGGGCAAAGGGGAAGAACTTACGGGCGGACGTACTCGCCCGGCCCTGCTGGCTGATGTATTCGAATCCTTCGTGGGAGCGCTTTATCTCGACCAAGGACTGGAAACGGTGCGAAGTTTTCTTGATAATCACGTATTTCCTCTGGTGGAAACGGATGGGAAATTGCAAATGCAGATGACCGATTATAAGACGGAACTGCAAGAGCTAATTCAGCAGCACAATATGGGTACATTGGAATATCGAATTATAGAAGAACGGGGACCCGCACATGAGCGTGAATTCGTCTCAGAGGTGTATATGGCTAACCGTTCACTTGGTAAAGGAAGCGGCCGGTCCAAGAAGGAAGCAGAGCAGCAGGCAGCGGCAGCTGCACTCTTGCATCTGAAAGAGGACGGTGCCTGAGTTTTGCATCAAGGGGACAAGCGGAGGAGAGCAGCAAAGGTCTGAATACCGGCGTTTAGGCGGAGCTCAGACCGTTGCTGCTCTTTTTCGACAATATAAGAACTTATATGTCCACGTTATAAAGTAGCCTTCTATTTCTCGCTTAGACACTTGCCGTCCTTATAGGGAAGTTAAGCGAAAGCGTTTATGCTTGAAGGATAGAATAAGCTGCATCTTAATGGTTTTTTAGGGTACAAACGCTATGGTATAATGGGTCAGAGGTGATTGGCAAGTATGTTTTTGAAACGGATAGAATTAGCTGGTTTTAAATCATTTGCCGACAAAACAGAAATGGAGTTTGTGCGCGGTATAACGGCTGTAGTTGGCCCGAACGGAAGCGGCAAAAGCAATATTTCTGACGGCATACGCTGGGTACTCGGCGAACAGAGTGCTAAATCACTGCGTGGCGGCAAGATGGAGGATATCATTTTTGCTGGAAGTGATGCGCGTAAAGCCGTGAATTATGGCGAAGTATCACTTACGCTTGATAATGAAGATCACACACTTCCGCTGGATTTTAGCGAAGTTACAGTGACTCGGAGAGTTCATCGCAGTGGAGATAGTGAATATTTAATTAATAAGCAATCCTGTCGTCTGAAGGATATCACAGAGCTGTTTATGGATACCGGTATCGGACGTGAAGCCTATTCGATTATCGGGCAGGGTAGGATTGAAGAAATTCTAAGTACTCGTTCCGAAGATCGGCGAGGCATCTTTGAAGAAGCATCAGGTATTGTAAAATATAAATCGCGCAAGAAAGACGCAAGTCGAAAGCTGGATGATACCGAGCAGAACCTGCTTCGTATTCATGATTTGATCAGTGAGCTTGAGGATCAGATTGGGCCACTTAAGGATCAGTCCGAGAAAGCTATCCGCTTTAAGGAACTTCGCGAACAATTAAAACATCAGGAAATTTCAGTATACGTACACCAGATTGAAGGCATTCATACCGCTTGGCAGGAAGGTAACGCAAAGCTTGAAACGTTGAAGGACGAGCAGCTGGAGCTGTCTACCGTTGTTTCGGCTCATGATGCCAAGCTGGAGAGCGGACGCTCTGAACTGCGCACACTCGAAGCACAGATCGAGAAGCAGCAAGAGCAATTGCTGCGTTATAGCGAAGCATTTGAGAAGAGCGAAGGTTACGGTGAAGTGCTGAGGGAACGCAAGCGAAATCTGGAAAGCAATCGTGAGCAGTTAATGCTCACGTTAGGTTCGGTTGGCGAGCGTTCTGCAGATCGTCAGCGTGAAGTCGTGGATCTGGAGCTTAAGCTTGAACAATCGCGGCTTAAGCTTGTGGATCTTCGGAAACAGATCGAAGATGAAGAGACAAGGCTTGAAGGTGTGGCAGACGGGATTAGCCAGAGCCAGGAAGAAAAGCTCAAAAGTGCTCTTTTGGAGTTAATGAACCTTATGGCGAATGCACGTAACGAAATTCGTTACGCGGATCAACAGAAGGAGAATCTGGAACGTCGTATGAGCCGCAGTGAAGAAGAAAGCGGCAAATGGACAGCCCGGCATGAAGAGTTGTCTGCCAACCAGAAAGGGCTGAAGGACAAGATTGCCCAGCTAGGGAAGGAACTTAGCAATCTTCGCGGGGCTTACATCACTGAAAGTGAACAGCTCAGTAAACGTCAGAAGCTGATTGAAGAAACACAGTCCGGTCTTCGGAAGTGGGAACAGAAGCGGGAAGCGCAAGTCTCTCGTCATGAGACCATGAAAGAGATGCAGGATGATTTCGATGGCTTCATGCTTGGGGTTAAAGAAGTGCTCAAGGGCGCCCGGAAAGGACAGCTCAACGGAGTGCATGGTGCGGTTGCAGAGCTGATCTCCGTTCCGGAGAAGCTGGAAATGGCGATTGAGACTGCTCTAGGTGCATCACTTCAGCATGTGGTCATGGATAATGAGACTGTGTCCCGCCAAGCGATATCATTTCTAAAGCAACGTCAGCTGGGACGAGCTACCTTTCTTCCGCTAGATGTTATCCGGCCGCGCCAGATTTCTGGCAGTGACCGTGGTATGGTGGGTGATGCTGACGGATTTGTTGGAATTGGTTCCGAACTCGTTGGTTACGATGATAAATATACTAGCATTATCGGCAGTTTGCTCGGCAATGTGGTTATTGCGGAGAGCTTGGAGCAAGCGAACCGCATTGCCGCTAGATGCCAATATCGTTATCGGGTAGTTACACTGGAAGGCGATGTAGTTAATGCCGGCGGTTCGATGACCGGGGGTAGCCAGCATAAGAAGAACAATAGCTTGCTTAGCCGCAAACGTCAGCTGGATCAATTAAGCAGTGAAATTGAAGAAAGCGAACGTCAAATAGTGAAGCTGAAGCAAGGCATTGCCAGACTTCGTGAGGAGCAGGAGAACGCTAGCGTGAAGCTGGAGGACCTGCGCCGTGATGGTGACGAGAAGAGACTGGAAGAGCAAAGAGTCTCCGGTGATTTGAAGCAGCTCGAGCATGAGCTTCGGCATGTGCAGGAGCAAGTGGAGAGCACAGGTGCGGAACGCAGCGGCTTTGAGAGTGAAGTACGTGCGCTTGAAGAGACGCGGAAACAAGCCACTGCTGAGCTTGAACGCCTTGAAAAGGAAGAAAAGGAAGCCCATGAGGGTATCCGTAACGCTGAATCTGCGCGTAAAGCGAATGAATCAGCTAAGGAAGAGCTGCAAGGCAAGTTGACCAGTATGAAAGTCTCGGAAGGCAAGCTTGATCAGGAGATATTCTCCCTGGAGGAGCAGTTACGTCGCCTTAGACAAGATGTGGGTTCACAGGACAAGGAGCTGCGCCAGAATCGAAATCTGTTACATACGATAGAACAAGATCTGGCTAACAATGCTTTGGAAGCTGTGAAGCAGAAGGAAGATTTGAACAGTTACCGGTTGAAGAAGGAAGAGACGACTGGAACTTTGGATTTTGCCCGGGCTGAGCGTACAGCGTTAACCCGTAAGCTGGAACTTGAGGAAGGCAAGACTAAAGATCAACGTCAGGCCCTTAAAGTAGTCGAGGACAAGCTGCGTGCCACTGAAGTTTCTGTTGGTCGACTCGATGTGGAGCTGGATAATATTCTACGCAAGCTGAGTGATGACTACGAGCTAAGTTATGAATTAGCGAAACAGAGATATCCGGTGCCTGAAGATGTACCTGCCGCACAAGCCGATGTACAACGTTTGAAACGCAGTATTTCTGCGCTAGGTGAGGTTAACTTAGGGGCGATCGAAGAATATCAGCGGGTCCATGAACGGTATACGTTCCTCAGTGGACAAAAAGATGATCTAGTCGAAGCTAAGACTACTCTGTATCAGGTAATCCGTGAGATGGAAGATGAAATGTCCAAGCGTTTCAAACAGACCTTTGATGCGATCCGTAAACAGTTCGGGACCGTGTTCTCAAAGCTGTTCGGAGGCGGGCGAGCTGATCTTATGCTGCTGGATCCGGAACATATGCTGGAAACAGGTATAGATATCGTAGCCCAACCACCGGGTAAAAAATTGCAAAATCTGCAGCTCTTATCCGGCGGCGAACGCGCTCTAACTGCGATGGCGTTATTGTTTGCTATCCTGCAAGTGAAGCCAGTTCCGTTCTGCGTATTGGATGAGGTTGAGGCTGCACTCGACGAAGCAAACGTTGTTCGTTTTGCACAGTACTTACGCGAGTTCTCTGAACAAACTCAGTTCATCGTCGTTACCCACCGCAAAGGAACGATGGAAGAGGCGGACGTGTTATACGGAGTAACGATGGAAGAGGGCGGCGTCTCCAAGCTCGTCTCAGTACGTTTAGAGGATGAAGAAGCTGAGATTGCTTAAATTCATCAAAGAAGAGAAACTTTTAGGAGGAACCAAATGAGCTTTTTTAGAAAATTAAAAGAAAGCATTTCCGGCAAAACGGAGAGTGTAACGAAACAATTCCGCGACGGATTAGAGAAAACCCGTAAAGGTTTTGTAGAGAAGGTCTCCGACCTTATCATCCGCCGCAAAAAGATAGATGAAGAGTTCTACGAAGAGCTGGAAGAGATTTTAATTGGTGCAGACGTGGGTGTAAACACTGTTATGACCCTTGTCGAGGATTTGCGTGCCGAAGTGAAGCAAAATCGGATTGAAGATGCTGCCGAGCTGAAGCCGATTTTGTCCCGTAAGCTTATGGAGCTGCTGCGCGGAGATGATGATAACAGCCTGAAGGAAAATCCGAATGGAATTACAGTTATTTTGTTCGTTGGGGTTAATGGCGTGGGCAAGACGACTACCATCGGCAAGCTGGCTCATCGTTACAAACAAGAAGGTAAAAAAGTTCTTTTGGCTGCAGGGGATACGTTCCGTGCCGGAGCGATTGAGCAGCTTGAGGTTTGGGGCCAACGCGCAGGCGTAGATGTCATTAAACAACAAGCAGGCTCTGACCCGGCGGCTGTAATGTACGATGCGGTGCAAGCGGCTAAACAGCGCAATGTGGATATCTTAATCTGCGATACTGCTGGCAGACTGCAGAATAAAAGCAATCTGATGGAAGAGCTCAACAAAATCTTCCGCGTTATTCAAAGAGAAATCCCAAGTGCTCCACATGAGGTACTGATGGTGCTAGATGCTACGACAGGTCAAAATGCACTTACACAAGCCAAGTTATTTGGTGAAAAGAGTGGCGTCACTGGCTTGGTCTTGACGAAGCTGGACGGTACGGCTAAAGGCGGAATCGTTGTAGCGATTCGTCAGGAAATGAATTTGCCGGTGAAGTTTGTAGGTCTTGGAGAAAAAATGGAAGACCTGCAGCCATTTGATTCGCAGCAGTTCGTACATGCTCTTTTTGCTGGATTAATTGCCGAGGAAGAAGAGTCAGAAGAATCGGAAGAGCAAGTGTAATCAACAGCACAATATAATCATAAAGAAGTCATATTTACAAGGAATGCCCTCGAAGCTATATTTAGTTTAGGAGGGCATTCCTTTTCTTTTTTATAAAGGGTTTGTCCGTCATTTTGTAGCAACTGCTAAGCGACTCTTAGAAAGTATAAATGCATCGCGTAAGGGATCCCTTTAAATAACAGCTTTCCCTCACTAACTAGCCTCCAGAAGCGATATTCTATGAATGAGGTACTGATATACAAATTCCATTGCCCTATAATTGTGCCTACAATCAGACCTGCATTTACGTAGCCATCTCGATCCTCATACTGTTGAAGTTGCAGAATTAAAGAAAGAATTTCTTCGTCATAGTAACTCTCGGGAACATTCATAAGCTGGCCATCAACCCAAACTCTAAGCATATCCTCGGTGTTGCTGATTTTTTGCCACTCTAGTTCATACTGTTTTCTTTGAGCGGAGGTGACAGGGGATGTGTTTTCGGTGATTTTTATAATTTTATGCACAGCTTCGTTTGGGAGCTGACTAAGTGCTCTGGGATATAATCCGATTTCAAATGGAGCGGCAATCTCCCTATAAGCCTTGACGGGATCAATAACATGAATAGGTTGCGTCCTCTCATTAAGAATAGAAAGCGCAAATCGTAAACCTGTCTGATCATGGGAGTTGTCTCCGCACCAAATAGTGATTTTTTTGTCCTCGGGAATTTCTTTTAAGGTCTGTATCACGGCTTCCAGTTTGTGCTGGGGATTGAGATGATAACCATGATCCGGAAATCGTTCCTGAAACCATAACTCACGGGTATGATAGCCTTCATTATTATGTAATTCACGCAACGGTCCAGCAGAGAATGTCTCATTAAATGAAAGTACTCGTATTAAATGGCGATAACCCAAATGACTAAGGGCTACCTTCATTGACCCCGCTTCCGATAGACCAAATAACAGATAAATGTGATTCCGCCTAAGCTCTTCCTGCTCAATTGACATAGTATATTTGTGCTCCATAGGTCACTCTCCCATCGCAACAAATTATACCATACTCAATGAATCCACATCCGCAGGCAACTATATAAAAAATACATTATATGAAAAATTCATAATAGTAATGCTTGTCACACTTCCTGCATACAATTCAATGATGAATGTACATTTCATCTCCGGCAACCTATATAAGAGAGAAAGGAAGCGATTCCAAAAAATACAAATACCTCTGGAATCACATTTCTCTGTTATATATGTTGACATGAACAAGTAGATTTACGTATTATGAGAATATAAACCAATATTTTCATGGATGTTTTCTGAAATGAAAGTATAAGTTGTTAACAAAGATTACATCTATCGAAAGGAGTCGGGCTCATGTCCAAATTAGATCCTCTGCCAGGTCTGTCTCCGTATCCATTACAGCATTTTTTCGATGAAATGTATGCTGATAAGAGGAATGTCCGGCCGCACTACAGACATGTGAACCGCATGTTTTCCGGAATGAGCTCCGAAGAGCTGCAAGGGAAGCAAAATTTAATGCAGCGTAGGATGATGGAAGAAGGAATTACCTTTACGCTTTACAATCCGGCTCAAGATCATCCTATGGAGCGAACGATCCCCTTCGATATGATTCCACGTATAATCCCTAAGAATGAGTGGGAGAGGCTAGAAGCTGGAATAATTCAGCGTATCACAGCTTTGAATTTGTTCATTCATGACATCTACCATGAGCAATACATTGTTAAAGATGGCATCGTCCCTAGGCGTATGATTATTTCCAACTGTTACTTCCGGCCAGAAATGTCAGGTCTGCGCGTGCCCGGTGGAGCTTACATCACCACCTCAGGAATCGATCTGATCCGCCATCACGATGGGCATTATTATGTACTTGAAGACAACCTGCGAACACCCTCCGGCTTTTCCTATCTTTTTAAAGGCAGAACACTTATGAATCAATTGTTTCCTGAATTGTCCTTTGCCAGCTCCATCCGAGATGTAGATCATAGCTTAAATCGCTTCTTATCCGTGCTTCGTAGTCTATCTCCATCAAGGAGGTCAGATCCGGTTATAGCACTCCTAACGCCTGGAGAATACAATTCTGCATATTATGAACATGCTTTTTTGGCACAGCAGATGGGTATACATTTGGTCGAAGGACGAGATTTGGTAACAAAGGATCACAAAATATATCTGAAAGAAATGAACGGACTACGTAGAGTGGATGTGCTGTATCGTCGGTTGGACGATGATTACATTGACCCGCTAGCCTTTCAACCTGATTCTTTACTGGGTGTAGCAGGACTTATGAATGCTTATAGGGCAGGCAACATAGCGATTGCTAATGCTCCGGGAACCGGTGTTGCAGATGATAAAGCGATGTATGTCTATGTACCGGATATGATTCGTTATTATCTGAATGAAGAGCCGATCCTTGGCAATGTGCCGACGTATTTGTTGTCCAGACCCGATGAACGCCTGTATGTTCTTGAGAACCTATCCGAAATGGTTGTTAAGGAAACCTCATTATCCGGTGGATATGGGATGTTGATCGGAAGCGAGGCAACCAAAGAAGAATTAGCCGAGTTCCGAATGAAAATTATTGCTGATCCAGATCGTTATGTGGCACAGCCAATTATGTCCTTGTCTAGAGCACCTGTATTGTCGGGAGGCACTATGGCACCCCGGCATATCGACCTTCGGGCTTTTGTATTAATGGGTGCAGACCGGAAGCCGCATGTCATACCTGGCGGATTAACCCGAGTGGCTATGAAAGAAGGTTCATTGGTTGTGAATTCCTCGCAAGGTGGTGGCGTAAAGGATACTTGGGTTATGGCGTGATCTATTATCTTGTAAGCCTTGATTGTGAATCAAAAATATGCAGCATCAATTTGGAGGATAAAGGAGTGGCTAAAGATGCTGAATCGAAATGCGGAGGCTTTATTCTGGATCGGCCGATATATTGAAAGGGCAGAGAATCATGCGCGGCTAATCAATGTACATTATCATATCCAGCAGGAAGAGGATTTTCAGGAAGAAGGACATAAATGGTCGAGGCTTATCGATGCATTAGGGGTTCGAAGTGAATATTTACAGCAGTTCGAAACCTTTTCTGAACAGGACGTGTTATCCTTTATTACACTTGATTTAGGCAATTCGAATTCATTATTCTCTTGCGTACATCATGCCAGAAATAATCTTCGCACACTGCGTCAGCATCTTCCAAGTGAGCTATGGGATGTCGTCAACAGCTTTAATCTATGGCTTGGTGAGCGGTCAGTTGCTGATATTATGAGTGGTCCACATCATTTCTACCAGCAGGTGAAGGAACGTGCAGCTATGTTTCTAGGAGCAGAACAATCCGTAATGCTTAGAGGGAATGAATGGCACTTTATAGAGAGCGGCCGTTTTTTGGAACGGGCCGAGAATACGACGCGTATTTTGCAGGCAGTTATAGCCTCTTGCCGTTTCAAAGAGCTTAATGCAATCTATATTCAGTTACAGGCTGTGCTGAAATCCGTAAGTGGGTATCAGGCGTTTCGCCGTTATTATGCAGATGCCATGTCACCGGAGAGCATTTTAGATTTTTTGATCGCGAATCCCAAATTTCCACGTTCGATCCGCTTTTCTTTTCACCAGCTGGAAGAACATTTAGCTAGACTTGAACTGGATTCCTCAGAAAAAGGCTCAGGTCATGAGAAGGTCATCCGTCAAGCAGGAAAGCTGAAGGCAGAGCTGGATTATATGGAAAAAGAAGAAATGTCCGGTGAGCTGGTGGAAGATGTACTGCAATCACTCGTAATATCTTGCCAGAGACTGGGCAAAACGATGGAGGGCGCCTTTTTTCGGCGAGAAGGAGTATCTGTATGAAGATTCAAATCAATCACACCACCACATACAGTTATCCAGAGCCAGTTACGGACAGTGTCAATGAAATCAGACTCACCCCTCGCACCAACTATCGGCAATCCTGTTATCACCACGAGGTTGAAGTATATCCGGCAGCTAATCTATTAACGTATGAGGATTTCTTTGGTAATCGGGTGCATGCCTATTCAGTTAATAAGCCACATACGGAAATGGTAATCCATACGAAAGCTACTGTAGTAACATTGGATAAATCTCAAGGTACCGATCTTCCGCGAACCAGCCTTGAAGAGCAAGTTAAACTGCTAAATGATGAGAAGTTTCAGAACCGGTACATTGAGTTTATTTTGCCGACCCGTTATACCGAGGTGACTCCTGAATTGGTAGAGTTCGCCTCACAGTACCCTTTTAGTGAAGCTGAAGATATGTATCAATGGATTCTGAGGTTATCTTCGACGATTTATGAACAGTTCACCTATGATCCTGAGGCAACAAGCGTAAATACAACGGTAAAAAAAGCCCTGAAGCTCAAGCGGGGTGTCTGTCAGGATTATGCTCATCTTATGATCGCTGTCTGCCGCAGTGTGGGTCTGCCTTCCAGATATGTTAGTGGATATCATTTTGTCGGTGATCTACAGAGCAGCAATGCCAATTTCGAGCAGGCTTCACATGCTTGGGTGGAGACCCATATTCCGGGTACGGGCTGGCTTGGTTTTGATCCGACGAATAATGTTGAAGTGAACTGGCGTTATATCAAGCTGGGTCATGGACGGGATTATAAAGATATAGTACCTGTAAAAGGGGTATATCGCGGCGGAGCAGGCACACTGACTGTAAAAGTGGACGTACGCAAGCTGGACAATTGAATTGAAATAATCGAAACATCGAACATCGAACATCGAAACAATCAAAAAAATCAAAATATTCGAAACAAACTCTCCGCTCATCTTATTGAATGGGGAGATTTTTTTGTGCGGCGTGCTTAAATTATGAAGATTTATGAACGAGATGATTCCATTACAGGTTTATTTGGGTAATCTTGATCCATAGTACTTATCTTACAGACATTAGAGGAGAGATTACATATGAGCCCAAACATATCTAAGAAACAAAGATTTATTGGAAAAACAGCGATTATAACCGGAGCGGGCTCGGGAATTGGCCGTGCTACCGCTATTAAGCTGGCGCGGGAAGGTGCAAATGTAGCATTGTTTGATTTAAATCTTGAAAGAACCTCTTCCTTGGCAGAAAAGCTTAATAAGCTTCGAAAAGATTGCGCGCTGGCCATAGAGGTAGATACTTCCGATGAGAAAAAGAT
Organism: Paenibacillus sp. FSL F4-0122; assembly: GCF_038002845.1. Classification (NCBI taxonomy): domain Bacteria; kingdom Bacillati; phylum Bacillota; class Bacilli; order Caryophanales; family Paenibacillaceae; genus Paenibacillus; species Paenibacillus sp. FSL F4-0122. The sequence continues at coordinate 6,287,040 of NZ_JBBODI010000001.1, read as the reverse complement.
GGAGGAAGCCGTACGTTGTACGGTGGAACAATTCGGAGGCGTGGATGTAGTATTCGCTAACGCGGGAATTAATGGCGCTGTGGGTCCGATAGAAGAACTGAGCTTGAGCGACTGGGAGCGTACGATGTCGGTGAATTTGACGGGGACTTTTTTGACCCTGAAATATACCATTCCTCATCTGAAAGATAAAGGGAAGGGCAGTATTATTATTACTAGTTCCATTAATGGGAACACTAGATTTGCCAGCTTTGGGTGGTCTACTTATAGCACTACCAAAGCTGGACAGGTGGCTTTTGCCAAAATGGCAGCTCTCGAGCTTGCTAAGTTTAAGATTCGTGTAAATGTGATCTGCCCTGGGGCTATTGCTACGAATATAGATGAAACCACTGAAATGAGCGAAGATGTGGAAGCAATCGTCATTCCAATTGAATTCCCTGATGGAGCGCAACCCTTGGCTGATGGACCGGGCAAGCCGGATAATGTCGCTGATCTCGTTGCTTTTCTGGCTTCGGATGAATCTATCCATATTACAGGTGCGCAAATCGTGATTGACGGCGCGGAGTCCTTGTTATCCTAATTTCGAGATGGCTTCACGGTAATGCTCGTACCATTTGTTCCATTCGTCTTTCCGTGACTCCAGCGTCGTGCCTTCCAAAAGATGCTGGATCACTTCTAGACAAACATGCCAGCCAGCGAGATCTCGTGGTGTATGCGGGGTGAGCGTCTGTAGTGTTTCATTCAAGATGAGTAAACAGCCTTCTGAATTAGGGTATAACTCAAAACGAACAAGATCCTCAGCCCATGTAAACTCAAAAGTAGATTGATGCTGTAGCTCAGTAATTTTCATATCCACAAACGTTCCGTTTTGCATATCAAACTTTATAAGTCCGCCTTCACGTAAGTCTTCGATTCTTAATTCAGAGAACCATAAGGCAAGCTTCTCATTCTCCGTCAGGTAGGACCAAATCTCAGATGCAGAATGCTTTAACTGGCGTTCGAAACGAGCAGCATAATGTTGATCTTCTTTTTGGATGTTAGCTAACATGAATATTCTCCTTTGGACTACTGTGGTAGTCCTTTTTTTATTGAGTTGAGTCTTGTTAGAAAGAGTATAGCAATCGCCTGTGTTAATTGCACGATGCGGCTGTGAGTTAGAAGACTATCTTATAGGGAATAGAGGGCAATAAAATAGCGGGAGAGATAAGGTCACAAGCAAGTCCACGAGCTCGATTTGCGTACGGCGCGGAGTTAGTGTTGGCGGAGATAAGGGAGTGATGAAGGTGATAAGTGTGCAAGACGGGGGAAAGGGAGTGAAGACAGGGATAAGTGAGTGATGAAGGTGATAAGTGAGTGATGAATGGCGGAAGTAAATAGTAGCATCTATGGTGGCGAGGATGCATCGGCGTTGCGGACTGTATTGCAGCTATTTGGCGTTTTTCGTGTGTTTATTAGCAGTATCGGACTGTATAGCTCTTATCGCCGCGACTTTGAACAAAAGTAGGGTGTGTTAGAGCGAATAGCTGCATCTGAGTCCGAAAGTAGAGCAAAAAGGCATGAATTTGCGAAATAAGGGCTTCTGGGTCCGAACGATCAATGGAGACGAAGATGTAATGAATGTATAATAAAGGATGTAGTATACGAGCAAGAGCTCCAGGGTCCGAACGTTTTACGGTGGCGAGTGTGCGCTAATGTATCGGACTGTATTGCAGCTATTTGGTGTTTTTCGTGTGTTTATTAGCAGTATCGGACTACATAGCTCTTATCGCTGTGATTTTGATTAAAAGTAGGGCACATATGAGCGAATAGCTGCAACTAGGTCCGATAGTACAGCGAAATGGACTGAATTTGTGAAATAAGGTCATCTGAGTCCGAACGATTCACGGTGGCGAGTGTGTGCTAATGAATGGGACTGTATTGCAGCTATTTGGTGTATTTCGTGTGTTTATTAGCAGTATCGGACTGCATAGCTCTTATCGCCGCGACTTTGAACAAAAGTAGGGTGTATTTGAGCGAATAGCTGAATCTGAGTCCGATAGCAGAGCAAAAAGGCATGAATTTGCAAAATAAGGGCTACTGGGTCCGAACGCTGCGACGAGGATGTAACGAAGGCGTAAAGGATGTAGTATACGAGCAAGAGCTGCTGAGTCCGATCGATTTGTAGAGGAGAGTTTGCGCTGACGTTGCGGACTGTATTGCAGCTATTTGGTGTTTTTCGTGTGTTTATTAGCAGTATCGGACTGCATAGCTCTTATCGCTGTGATTTTGATTAAAAGTAGGGCACATATGAGCGAATAGCTGCAACTAGGTCCGATAGTACAGCGAAATGGACTGAATTTGTGAAATAAGGTCATCTGAGTCCGAACGTTTCCCTGAGGCGAGTGTGCTCTAACGTTACGGTTATGGACTTAGAATATACTTAGCATACGATAGTTACAGAGTCCGAGCTGCTCAACTGTGCGACGAGGGGCAAGGAGCATTTGAGTGAATAGCTCGCCACACCTATAGTTAACGTATAGGCAAAATCTGAGAAAGCATCCCGGTAGCTTGATGCAAATCCTAAGTCTTTTATGCTAAAATTAACGCAATTCCGTAAAATATACTTTTGATTAGGCAGGGTTGATAATAGTGTGGCATTGGTAAAGGAGGCTGCGTATATGGGGATGATGTCTTGGTTAGCTGAGCAGCGGATTCAGGAGTCTATGCGTAACGGGGAATTTCGAGATTTACCTGGGCATGGCAAGCCGCTGGAGCTTGAGGATTTATCAGGTGTGCCAGAAGAATTACGGATGTCTTTTAAAATCATGAAGAACTCCGGACTTGTTCCTGAGGAAATCTCTCTGCGAGCTGAATGTGTTACGTTGGAAGGATTGCTAGCGGCGTGTCATAATAGCGGAGGTGCAGAAACCAGTGAGGGCAAGGCTCTGCGGTCAAAACTGTCTATGAAAAGACTGCATCTACAGGAGTTATTGCGTGAACGCGGCTTGGATAGTAACCCTGCTTTTATGCAATACAGTGCTCAAATACACGGACAGATGATAAAGGAAGAGGATTAATGCTGGTTAGGTTACTGCCTAAATACCTACGGTCATTTGGACATCAGAATAAATAGTGTAAAATAAAAGGCATCTCTTGGTCGTTTTAGACAGAAGAGCTGCCTTTTTGCTTGTTGTGTGTAACTAATCATGTATGCTCATCTAATTTGTTTGAAATAAACCCATTCCGGGTCGCCATCATCTAAATTCTCAATGACTCCGCTTTTAACAAACCCTTGAGAAAGACATAGTTGCTGCATGATCGTATTGGATTCATTGGTAGAGGTGAAAAGCTTGGGGGTTGGGCATTGTTCCTCGATGTAGCTAAGGAGTGTTTTGGCTATGCCTAGGCGTCTGAACTCAGGATCCACAATGACCAGCTGAATAAAACAACATTCGAAAAAGGTGGTATCGTAGCAAGCAAATCCTACAAGCGTTCCATTATGCGATGCTACGTAACACTGCTCATGATTGATATATTTTTCAATCTTCGATTTGCGGCTTTCATTGCCAATGATCTTGCTGTCTACTTTGGTTAGCATGGGTAGATCTGAAATTGTAGCTTTTGTTACGAATATCATAGTAAGTCTCCTTATTAATATTATAGAGGGTATGAATGGTAAGTCTTGATCTTTAAGGTTTTTTCACACATGATGAAGATGATCTAAGATAACTTCTAGGAAAATTATAACATATGATTATAGACGATGGAGAGATAGAATGAAACAGCTTCCGATTATACAGGTGCTTCCTGACCTGAAAAACATACTTAACACTGCGCAGGCAGCAGTACTTATCGCTGAACCGGGTGCAGGCAAAACAACTGGAACGCCTCCGGCGTTTTTGGACGAACCCTGGATGGCGGGTAAAAGCATTTTAATGTTAGAGCCTAGAAGGCTTGCTGCTAGATCTGCCGCCACTTACATGGCATCCTGCCTTGGAGAAAGTGTTGGACAGACGGTAGGTTATCGGATGCGGAATGACACTAAAGTAGGCAAAAATACGCGGATTGTTGTAGTCACTGAAGGAGTATTAACGAGAATGCTGCAAAGCGATCCTTCTTTGGGTGATGTGGGTTTAGTTATTTTTGATGAGTTCCATGAGCGCAGTCTTCATGCGGATTTGGGACTTGCCCTTGCACTGGAAGCACAGGCTGTGCTGCGGGAGGATCTAAGGATTCTTATCATGTCAGCTACCTTGGACAGTGAGCGGGTGTCTGCTTTACTAGGGGATGCGCCTGTAGTAAATTGTCCGGGCAGAACCTATCCTGTAGAAACAATCTATGTGCCAACTACTGGGAATCTTCCACTGGAAAAAACTGCTGCAGCTGCTGTGAGACGTGCGCTTGCTGAACAACCCGGAGATATTCTCGTCTTTTTACCGGGGGAAAGAGAAATACGCAGAACTCAAAGTGAGTTGGAAAATGGGAGCTTGCCAGTTCCGGCAATTATTCGCCCTTTATATGGTCAGCTGCCACAAAATATCCAAGATGCAGCCGTGGCTGCATCTGTGCAAGGTGAACGAAAAGTAGTGCTCGCGACTTCTATCGCTGAGACAAGTCTAACGATTGAAGGCGTGCGAACGGTGATTGATACAGGGCAACGCCGTACACAGGTATTCTCACCACGCACAGGAATGCCGAGTCTTACGACGGTCCCGGTATCAAAAGCCTCCGCGGATCAACGGCGGGGACGTGCCGGACGGACAGCCCCAGGCGTGTGCTACAGGCTGTGGAGTCAGGAGGAGCATAATCGACTTCCGGATGACAATGTGCCGGAGATTATGCAGACGGACCTTGCGCAGCTTGCTTTGGAGCTGGCGCTGTGGGGCGTGCGCGATCCTGCCGCGCTATCTTGGCTTGACGCGCCGCCCGCTGCGCCTTATGCGCAGGGCACCGCGTTGCTGCGCCAGCTCGGCGCGCTGGACGCCGGCGGCGCCATTACGCCGCACGGCCACAGCATGGCCGCGCTTGGCGCGCACCCGCGAGCCGCGCATATGCTGCTGCGCGCGGCAGAGCTTGGCGCAGCACCGCTCGCCTGCCGACTGGCGGCGCTGCTGCAAGAGCGGGACCTTTTCAAGGGTCCCGCGGCCCTAGATTGCGACCTCACGCTCCGCGTTGAGGCGCTGCTCCGGTTCGAGCGCTCCGCTGATAGCGGCGGAGCGGACCCGGCAGCTCTGCGCGCTGTGCAGCGCGAGAGCCGCCTTTTCCTGGCGCAGCTGCAAGCCGCGCCGGGCGAGAACGTGAACGACATCAGCCGCTGCGGGCTGCTTCTGTCGTTCGCCTATCCCGACCGGATCGGGCAGAAACGCGGCGATGGCGCGTTTCTGCTCTCCTCCGGTCGGGGGGCGGCCATGCGGGAAGGACAACCGCTGGCCCGGTCACCTTATATCGTAGCTGCTTCGATCGATGATCGCGCTACACTGGGCGCAATTATGCTGGCAGCTGAGATAGAAGAAGGACAACTGCTTACCTATCATGCAGACCGCATCACCGAGGAAGCGGATGTGTATTGGGATAAAGAAAGTGGGAGTGTGAAGAAACGTCGTCGCACAATGCTCGGCGCGTTGGTCTTAAAAGAAACTTCACATGAAAGACCCTCCGCGGAAGAAACGGCAAATGTACTGTTAAGTGTCATCGCTACTGATGGCATTGAAATCCTACCGTGGGAGAAGGGAACCTTACAGCTTCGCGAACGTTTGATGTTTATGCATACCTTACGTTCAGATTGGCCGGATGTCTCAGATGTTGCTTTAATTGCTACGTTGGATGAATGGCTTTTGCCATATCTTCAGGGTATGAGGAACCTCCGCGACCTTCAGCGTGTACCGTTAGCACGGGTGCTTGAGGGGATGTTGGACTGGAATCAGAGGAAGATGCTGGAAAAGGAAGCACCTACACATATATCTGTTCCTAGTGGCTCGCGTGTGCCCGTAGATTATACTAATCCTGCTGCCCCGGTATTGGCAGTAAGATTGCAAGAGATGTTTGGACAGCTGGACACACCTCGAATTGGAGGGGGAAAGGTGCCGGTATTGCTGCATCTTTTGTCACCAGCTAGACGACCTGTGCAGGTAACCTCTGATCTAGCAAGTTTTTGGCGGGGGACCTATTTTGAGGTCAAAAAAGATCTGAAAGGACGGTATCCGAAGCACTATTGGCCAGATGACCCATTACAGGCTATTCCGACTAATCGTACACGTCCCGTAAAATAATTTATGGTACATATGCTCTTGAAATTTTTCCTTAGATGTTTGGTCTCCCGTTTAAAGGGTAATTACTAGCGAAGACAATTACTAAGGAGGGCTTCAAGTGACTAAAAAAATCGTAGGTATTTTCGACACAGAACAAGAAGCAACCAGAGCAATTGAAGGACTTCACAATCAAGGATTTAGTAATGATGAAATATCAGTAATCACACGTGATCGTGATGAGCTTAGAAACATCTCAGAGGATACAGGCACAAAAGCTCCAGAAGGAGTAGCAACAGGCGCTGCTACAGGTGGTGTAGTTGGCGGCGTTGCCGGACTATTAGCAGGGATCGGAGCATTGGCGATTCCGGGGATTGGACCGATCCTGGCGGCAGGGCCTATAGTTGCTACCCTTACAGGTGCAGCAGTTGGTGCAGGCGCAGGTGGATTAGTCGGCGGCTTGATCGGACTCGGTATTCCTGAGGATGAGGCTAAAGAGTACGAAGGTTATGTGGAAAGCGGCAAAATCCTTGTACTAGTCGATGATAATGGACGCGGCTATCAAGCGCATGATGTGTTCCGCGGCAACCGTTCGCTGAATACTCAGCGTTACGAAGGCGTCTATAACGAAGACACTAGACTAGGAAATTCGATGGCTAACAGAGCGGATCGGACGGCTGAAGTCTACAACCGCGATAAAATATAATCATTATAATAACCTGCTTTAAAAGCGGTAAAAGGTTACAAGGAGCGATTCTCCGATTAATGGAGAATCGCTCCTTTGCGTTTTTAGTCCATCGCGTCTCATGGAATCACCCATAACTCATCCACTTTTGAGGCATAGGGACCCAGAGGACGCTATTGGCTAATTTTTAGCCTTTGCAGCAGGATTTCGGACTCCATGGACGCTATTCTATAGAATGAGGCTCTTATTTGCTGTTTTTTTTGCCAATAGCTGCAATGGGGTCCGATAGGGCTCCAAATATTGAATAATATTGCGTTTAAGGTCCCCTGTGTCCTTTGCTAATACGTACCTGCATCGTTTCGGAGTGTCCCTATGCTGCTACGCCACGTGCTGTCTTTGTACTGCTACGTACACGCCCGATCACTGTGTCCTTTCCCACTACGTACCTGCATCGTTTCGGAGTGTCCTTATGCTGCTACGCACGTGCTGTCCTTGTATTGCTACGTAAGCGCACCCGGTCACGTGTCCTTATGCTACAGAGTATTCGCATCGGATTGCAACTCCGAACGTGCCCCATTTCGCAGTGTCCCTATACTGCTACGCACGTGCTGTCATTGTACTGCTATGTATGCGTACCCGATCACTGTGTCCTTATGCTGGAGGTGCATCGTTCCGCTGTGTCCTAATGCTGTTACGTACATGCAGGGTTCCCTAGAGTCCTTATGCTGCTACGCACGTGTTGTCTTTGTACTGCTATGTATGCGCACCCGATCACTGTGTCCTTTTGCTATACATACGTGCATCGTTCCACTGTGTCCTTATATTGCTACGTAAGCGCACCCGGACTCTGTGTCCTTATCCTACTGAGCATACGCCCCCGGTTTGCAGCTACGAAATCGCCCAGTTCCGCAGCGTCCTTATGGTTGCTAAGCATATGCCCCGTTCCGCAGTGTCCATATGTGCTGCTACGTGCACGATCTTAATCAAGGATACGAAGCATGCGGACGAAAGAATCAGCTGCTACGGATAACCTCATATCGCGATGGATTGCGAATCCTATATTCCGGGGTGGAGGCGGATCATCTAATTGCAGCTCGAAAAGTTCTCCTTTTTGAATCTCCTCAATTACAAAAGAACGGCTAATAAACGCTACCCCGTAACCAAGTCTTGCGAATTCAGAGAGTAAATCGATGCTGCCCAGCTCTATATCTGGTTTAACGGACAAACCCTTACCAGCAAACCAATAATCAACAAACAGTCTGGTACTGCTTTCTGGGGATAATAAAATAAAAGGTAACTCTGCAAGTTCTTTCGCCGTAAGCGAACGGTTTGCCAGTTGCTGAAAGGCTCGTCCCACTACAAAACAATCTTCAAGGGTGGCAAGCGTCTGAATATTTAATTGTGGATCGTCAATAGGCATATGGACGAGCGCACAGTCTATTTCGCCTTCTTTCAAACGTTTGGTGATCTCATGCGTTTTTCCGTGTGATAGCCGAATTCGTATACCGGGATATTGTTTGTGGAATGCGTTCAATTGTGGAAGCAATAGATTTTTAATAAGGGAATCACTCGCTCCAATCCGAACTTCTCCTTCGTTTAACTGCTTTAGATTGTGAAGATGCTTTTGTGCAGAATCCAGCATGACTAAAGAGGGCTCAACATATTCCAATAACGCCAGTCCTTCCTCAGTTAGCTCTACACCTTTAGATAAACGATGAAATAATTTGAGTCCTAAAGAATCCTCCATTTGTTTAATGGCATAACTTACGGATGGCTGTGTAATATGCAATTCATTTGCAGCCTTTGTTAGATTTTTGTAACGAGCCGTATATAAAAAAATGCGATACCATTCAAGATTAAAGAATTTGATATAGATCACCTCTATGACAGTCTATTGAAAATGTGATTTCATTAATTGCAACAATCTTATTATAATTTGGATAGATAAATAATAAAAGAGTCGGCAATGGAGGTTTGAATATTATGGCAGGTAACACATTTGGGGAAGTATTTAAGATTACTACCTTTGGAGAGTCACATGGTGCAGCGGTTGGGGTCATAGTGGATGGAGTTACACCTAATGTTGAAATTGATGAAGCATATATCCAGAAACAGATGGATAGAAGGAAACCAGGCCAGTCCTCAGTAACTTCACCGCGTAAGGAATATGATGTTGTGCAAATACAATCAGGAGTATTCGAAGGGAAAACAACCGGAACTCCACTCTTTGTGGTCCTGTACAACAAAGATATGAAACCGGAGGCCTATAACGATATTCAGCATTCATTTAGACCCGGCCATGCGGATTATACTTTTTTGCAGAAATACGGAATTCGCGATCATAGAGGCAGTGGGCGGGCATCAGGTAGGGAAACAGCGGCAAGAGTAGCTGGCGGAGCGATCGCTCGGAAACTGCTTGAAAGAAGAGGAGTTGAGGTACTGGCCTACACGCAAGAGGTCGGAGGGATTAAGTGCCAAACCTTTGATGAAGATGTCATTGAACAAAATGCAGTCCGCGCCTGCGATGCTAAGGCAGGAGCTGAAATGATTAAAAAAATTGAACACTTAGCTTCGATTGGAGACAGCTGTGGAGGTATCGTGGAGTGTCGGATTAGAGGGGTTATTCCGGGTCTTGGAGAACCCGTATTTGATAAATTGGATGCAGAGTTAGCTAAAGCGATGTTATCTATCGGTGCTGTAAAGGGAATAGAGTTTGGAGCTGGATTCGAAGCGGCCTCTATGCTTGGAAGTGAACATAATGACGCGATGAATAAGGATGGATTTCTTAGTAACCATTCCGGTGGGATTATAGGCGGAATTAGCACAGGAGAAGAAATTATTTTTCGAATAAGTGTAAAACCTACATCATCGATTTCTGTTACTCAACAGACCATAAACACGAATGGTGAAGAAGTAGAGATTAAAACGGAGGGCAGACATGATCCATGTATCTGTCCGAGAATCGTGCCGGTTGTTGAAGCAATGGCTTGCTTGGTATTGGAAGATCTTTATAAAAGACAAGCTGCTATTTTTGGATAAAAACACTTTATGATAATGATTCAACTCAAAGATTGCACCTCTTAGCCTGCTGTGAGGTGCAGTCTTTTTTGCATATGTGGTATCATATGGATAATCATTCAAATTATGCTTTAACTCTAGCTATGCCATAAGATACGGTACAGCAAAAAGGAGGGAATAGATGAAAATCTTTGTTGCAGGTGCTGCAGGTGTGATTGGACGGCTATTGCTTCCTAAGTTACTTCAAGCGGGGCATGAGGTTATCGGTCTGACCCATAAAGAAGAAAACAAAACAATCCTTGAGAGCATTGGGGCACAAGCGGTAATCGCGGATGTGTATGAGCGTGAGTCTATATTTGCGGCTATTCGCGCAGCTCAACCTGAAGTGGTGATTCATCAGCTGACTTCACTAAGTCAGCGGAATTTTGCAGATAATTCAAGGATAAGAATAGAAGGAACACGAAATATTGTCGATGCTTCATTGGCATCCGGGGTTGAACAGATCATTGCCCAAAGTATCTCTTGGGCATATGAAGCTGGTGAGGGACCTGCCACGGAGAATACTCCATTAGATACTAATGCTTCTGAATCACGGATGAGAACCATTGAGGGTATCCGCTCCCTTGAAAAAGCAGTCGCTGAGATTCCTAATCATGTGATTTTGCGGTACGGAATGTTGTACGGCCAAGGGACTTGGTATGATTCTGCAGGATTAATGACAGAAGAAATTCGGCATGGAAGACTGACAGCAACAGAAGCAGTTACGTCATTCCTTCATGTGGAGGATGCAGCTAACGCGGCGGCGCTTGCTCTGAACTGGCCTTCTGGTCCAGTCAATATTGTGGACAATGAACCTGCGCGAGGAATAGATTGGATGCCTGTTTTTTCAGAACTCTTGGGAGCTCCTGGACCTGCTTCGCAAATGGGCAGAGAAGGCTGGGAACGGGGGGCGTCCAATACAAAAGCTCGAATGGATTACGGATGGAGCCCATCTTACCCGTCATGGAGGTCAGGTTTTGCTCAGAGCTTGAAGGGTTAGAGAGATGAATCCTTACATGTAGAAGGAGAGATGACATGAGTAAATTAAAGAATTTTTCTTTAGTAGTCGTGAATTTAATTGCTGATCTATGGTTTGGAATTGTTCGAAAACCAGAGTTTTATGATAAGCACGCCGTTACTAGAACAAAGAAAGGGTATGTCCTGTTTGTAACTATGGCAGGCATTCTCGCAGTGGGTTCTGCTTTTTGGTTATGCTCGAGAATATATTAGAAAAAAGACTGCCAATTGGCGGTCTTTTTTTTAGATATTGGACGTCAGAAAGCTACAATGTTATGTTAGTATTTAATAGATGGTTAAAAATTGAATTTTTTAAAAAGAGGAAGGTTCCAATGAATTCTCCTACACCGAACTAACGGGCGCTCACTTATTCTCAACAATCTATAATTGCCTCACGAGTCACCATTCCAAAGCAGGCTCCTTATTATGTTCAGCGCATAAGATTAATGTCCAAACTCATGGATGAAAACCGTGCTAAAGTAACGCTTATTGCCGCCTCAGCTGGATTTGGAAAAACGACACTTGCGGCTGAATGGGCTCGCACTCATTCCGATGAGGTTGCATGGTTGTCACTGGAACTTGCAGATAACCATCTTGTACGGTTCTGGTTAAGTTTGCATAGCGCAATTGAGAGAATCTTTCAGCCCTATTTAAATCGCTGGGGATTGTTTATCCAGTCTGTTCGTGACGGTTCAGTAGAAACTGCGATTTCTCTTTTACTAAACGATTTGCATACTCTTCCGGGTTCAAATACACTTATAGTGGATGATTATCATGTGATTACAAATCCATCGATTCATGAGAGTATGGGCTTTTTCCTCGGACATCTTCCGGCTAATGTGAAGCTTGTAATATTGAGTAGAACCCTCCCGCCACTCGCCTTATCCCGCCTAAGAGCACAACAGGAACTACTAGAATTAAGTAACGATGATTTGAGGTTTACGTTTGACGAAATAGATGAGCTGCAATCGCAATCCTTGAGCGAGCATCTTTCGCAAGAAGAGTTATTTTTGCTCGAGCAAAAAACAGAAGGATGGGTGGCGGGTTTGATTCTTGCCTTCCTCTCTTTTTCAGAGAAACAAGATCGTACGGCTTATATGAATGCTTTTTCAGGGAACACGCGCAATATCTTCGATTATTTATTGGATGAAGTCCTCTCTAGGCAGTCAGCCGAAGTACAAGAGTTTTTACTCGCGACGTCTATTCTGAATTCTTTTGCTCCTTCTCTAGCAGCAGCGGTACTGGAGCAATCGAATGCGGAGGCTCTATTACAAGAAGTTGAAGAAGCACGTCTTTTTATCATACCGCTGGATGACACTAGGAACTGGTTCCGATATCATCATTTATTTGTAGAAATGTTAAAAACAAGATTAAATAAAAAAATGAATATAGCAGATAAAGTAAAGCTACATAGAAGGGCAGCAATCTGGTACGACAAGGAAGGGCTGGCCTTGGAAGCAATCCAGCATGCCTTTGAGGCAGAGGATTATGCGTTTTCTGCATCATGTATGGATAGGCACTTCAATTCGATTATCAAAAATGGCGATGAATCTACATTGCTAGATTTACTAGATAAGTTGCCGATCAAAAATATGATTGTGCACCCTGATTTGTTTTATTTTCAAGCGGGTTCGATGGCTGTCGCTGGACGATCAGATGATGCCAAACGCTTTTTACAAAAGGTAGAACTTTTCATGGAAGAGGAATTTCTTATTCCGGAAAAAGAGCAAGCCCTAATTCAAATGCGGTTGGATCTGTATCGTGCTTCGGTTGCTTTTTATCAGGGGGACGTGGATACGTTCGTTGAGTTATTGGACCAAAACAGGGAAGGCATAGAGAGATTTGCATCTATCGTAAAAGTAGTGAATGTAGGAGAAGCCCTTTTACTTCGTGGCCCAATTGGTTTTGGTGGCAGATTGAACAAAATGGCTTATTTATCAGCTAAAGTATCAACCTCAGAAGAAAGAAGAACGTTGCTTCATTTTGCGTTACAGGGACATGGTTTTGTATTTTTGGCAGATCTTTTTTATGAATGGAATCATCTTAATGATGCAAGTGTTCAACTGGATAAGGCGCTTGTCATGTGTAATTCTTCGAAGCATGTGAGCGTGTGGGTGCCAGGGATTATTTTGCAATCCAAAATGTTAAAAGCATTGGGTCGTGGGGAAGATGCAGCGGAGGTTTTGCAGACAGCTATTGCGGAACTTAAGCAATATCATTCTCCCCGCTGGGAAAGATTGCTGGAAGCCGCATATATTCGAATTCAGCTCTCGCAAGGACTGTTAAGTAGTGGTGAAGAATGGCTAAAGAAAAGGCATATTAGTGCAAACGATAAACCTAATGTTGCCCGGGAATACGAACAAATCACGCTCGCGCGTATGCTGATGGCACGTCAAGCCTTTAGAGAGGTAATACCTTGGTTGAACAAACTTCTGAGTGAGGCTAGACGAACGGATCGAATCGGCAGCCAGATTGAGATTCTGTTGCTACTTGCTATATCTTATGAAAGTCTCAGTAAAGATAATCAAGCCTACGAGGTTTTAGAACAGGCCCTTGAACTCGCTGAGCCAGAGGGTTATATCCGTATTTTTCTTGATGAAGGACTGCCACTTATACGATTACTACAACACTGGTTAACTGCCAAGAGAGCAGCTTCCGGACATGATTATGTAAGTCAATTGATTCAGTCTTATCAGAGCGAGCAGATAGATAACGTCAATACTATAAATATTCATTTTACAAAAAGAGAACTAGAACTCATGCATCATATCGTTGATGGACTTTCAAATGATCAGATTGCTCGTCAATTATTCCTTTCTCCGGGAACTGTTAAAAGATATATTCACCATATTTATCAAAAGTTAGAGGTTAAAAACCGGGTACAAGCCGTTTCTATGATAAAAGAAAAGCATTTGCTTTAAATCGGCAAAAGATTAATATAACAGTTTATTACCAAACATTTACTTTAAGAAGTGATACTATGGAATACAGAAGGTGATAGGACTAGCGAGGAGGAAATGTAAATGCAATTAATGGCATGGTCTGAATACGAGATTTCATATGACTTAAATAATGATTATTCTATTCGTATGGCAGACTCGGAAGAATGGGGACTGTACTGTTCCATTTATTATAATATGCAATATAATGGTTTTTTTAAAGAAGAAGGGTTCAATTCTGCCCAAAGAAACGCTTTTTGGATCTATAGAGGGGAGTCAAAAATAGGTGGAGTAAGGATGTCGCCTAATCGGATATATCATTTATTTGTTATTCCACCTTTTAACGATACATTTGTGGTGCTGAAGCTATTAAAAGAGCTTTTGATTTATTGGTCAGATAGCACAAAACCTATAAAAACCTTCGAGGTTCTGCCAGACCAGGTTCAATTATTTGCGCGGGCAGGGTTTTGGCCTGATGAGTTCAGATGCCGTTGGATGCACCGTCCTACAGATCATTTTGAGGTCGAATGGAACGAAGAGTTAAGGATTGAAAGTCCTCAGATCGAAGATAATGGTATGGGCGCTAAACGATTTATTCTTGAAGAGCAGATCGCCGAATGTAACTATGCGAGCTTTGATGGAAGTCTTGAGGCAACAAGAAGAAAGAAATTCTCTTATGAAGATTTTATCCCAAGTGAAGAACCTAATTATACAAATGAAGTATTACTTACAGCGTCCACGCTTGTGTATGATAAGAAATCGGGACAGCTAATTGCGAATTGTCTCTTGGGTTTACAAGATGATTACGCAGCAGTTTACAGTATTGGTGTAATACCTGCTTACAGAGGAAAAGGGATTGCTACACGGATGTTGAAAAGAGGACTTAATCTCCTGAAAGATAAGTATCCGATCCTAAGGTTATATGTCATGGAAGGTAATGACGCGGAGTCTGTTTATTTAAATCTAGGATTTGTCCCTGGAGTACAAGAGATACAGAGTATGTATATTCCTATGCACGATTAAGAAAGGCTGCCATGTGGCAGCCTTTCTTTTCGTTAACTAGGCATGAGAGGTAATAGGAAACATGAAATGTTGAGGGAGTTCTTTTAATAGCGGACGTATAAATAAGGTATCTTCACTTTGGAAAATTAATTCTGCCTTAACTTGATCGATTGGATAATCTGGTGTGAAATAAAAATGTATAACCTCAGTTTCCGGAGAAATAATGCTTTTCAATACTGTGTTGATATCAAAACTTGTTGTACTGATAATATCAAAAATATGAAGCTGATGATCCTCATGTTTAAAGATCACAATAACGTCAGCCTCTTCAATATAATAAAAGGAATCATGAAAAGGAAGAATAAAATAAAACAGCAGCTGATGTTCATTATTTATCACACTTAGCGCGGAGGATACCGGTGTTCTTTTGACAGCAAAATTTTTGATCATGCTAAAATCAACGGGGTTACCTATAGATAAAGGCCGCACAGAGTAGGTTGTAGTTGGCTGATTGCTAAGATGAGCAACGTTAAGTGAAAAGCTGCTTTCTTGCATGCGTTCAAACCCGAATTTAGGATAAAAATCCAAAGCGCGCTCATTAGCAAATAAGTAGAGGAAGTCGTATTCATGTTCGTACTTAGCGATAATGTGGTCTATTAATTTTCTGGATAAACCTTGCATACGATAATCAGGATGTGTCATCACCGTCCCAATTTGGATGGCATTGTATTCTTTTTTGTTGATGAGAATAGTCATTTTATTAATAGATGCATTCGCAATGACGTGATCTTCATCGATAAAGGAATAACAAATATATTTGTCATTCCAGCCCCCTTGTTCATACCAAGGTTTAAAATCAATACCAAAGTTTGATTGGGCTAAAGAATTGAAGCTAAGCTTATATTTATCGATGTGTTTATAATCGCTAATCAATTGATATTCATTCATAGTATATACCTCTATTTCAGATGATTTCGGGAATCGCGTTTTATGAATATATAATACTATGCTTTTAAACCGTAAAGTTGATTTTAAAAATACTATACCAATATAATCCTGTAGATGTGTTATTATAATCTCTAAATTATTAACTCGGAGGTATAAGATGAGAGAGATAGATTACAGTCATTATTTTTGGCAGGATGAGAAAATAAGACTAAGATCCGTTCAGGAAGAGGATTGGGAAGGTCATTACATCAATCGTTTCGATACACCAGCGCGGCGACTTTTAGAGTGTACTGTTGAACTACCACCTACCATAGCTGAATCCCGAAAATTTGTAGATACATTTGCAGAATTCTCATCACAGCGGCTGATGTTTACGATCGAGAATCTAAATGGCGAATATGTGGGTGGAGTAAATCTTAATAGCATAGACGAGAAAAATGGTACGTTCAGTATAGGCGTGCAAGTGGATAGAGATCATCGAGGTAAGGGGTATGGGACAAGAGCTATCAACATCCTGTTGAAGTATGCTTTTTTGGAGCTAAGACTCAACAAGTTTAACGAATGTGCGCTCGAAGGTAACGAACCCTCAGCAGCTATGCTCAGAAAAGTGGGCTGTGTCCAAGAAGGCGTGCGCCGGAAAGTAATTTATACAAATGGACAGTATTTAGACTTACTGTTGTTTGGATTGACGAAGGATGAATTTATGGAGAAAAACGCTATGAAATAGTGATTAGGAGAGGCTACTTGGAATGCGATTCTTCAATAACTGGAGGATCGCTTTTTTGCGTTTCGTTTTGTGGATTGATGTTCTATTGAAGCTTTCGGACCCAGAAGACGCTATTTGCAAATATTAAGCTTTTTCAGAGTAGTATCGGACACCAGTGCAGCTATTCCCCAAGAATAGCTGTATTAATGTTACTTTTTATGCCAATAGCGCCCATGGGGTCCGATAGGACAGCAAAAGTGGGGAAAAGCAGCAAATAGGGTCAACTGGGTCCGAAAGTAGCTCCAACAAGCAAAAACAGTAGCTCGAACGAGCAAAACTGATCAAACCAACAAAGAATGGGAGGGGGGGCGTGCTGAAGTATGCGGACCTACTTCTTCGAGGAATCATTCAACGCAATCAACGATGTACAGCCATTTATTCCGTACTTTCATCATATGAAAAATTCACAATAGAAAACCACAAAAAACTAAACTCTCCCTACTCACATCCATATAAATCATCCTGTATCCCACCAAATCTCTATAAACAACGGAATAAGTGAACCCTCTATCAAATTTCAGGTTGTGAAAGTTGGAAAATAGTGCTTATACTAGAGTAATAGAAGGAAAGATTAGCCAACAACATTTACAACATGAGGAGGGTTTATATGGCGTTTATGATTGCTCAACGAGCGTTTATCAAGGTGTATCTTATAACAATGGTAGAACAACACCGCGGTTACGGATATCAAATGCTGGAGGATTTACGTCGGGATTTCAAAGCCCATGGTTATTCCCCTCCACAGAGTGAAATCTATCGCGCCCTGCATGAGCTGGTGCAGCAAGGGATTTTATATCGTACCAAGCAGCTGAAAGGCAATGACCCTAAAGTGGATTTTCAAGAAATCGTACTTTACCATTTCACTTCAGATGGAGAAGAGAAAGCAAAGTTATATAAAAAGCAGGTAAAGACAGATCTTGACCGCTGCTTAGGCATTTTGAATAAAGCTGTTGTGGACAACTATTAGAACTGCAACTATAGTAATATTTTCAGGATGCTCTCACCCTGTTATAATGGTTACTGCCGGATGATTGCAGTATATACTTGGAGGTAGCAAAAGATGGATGAACATATGAAACGTCGGTTAGACAAACAGCGGAAGCTGTTCAGTCAACTCGGCATCACATTAGACGCTCTAACCATACATGAAAAAGAATTCAGCATGAAGCTGCGTGGCTACGATGCGGAGGAAGTAGATACATTTCTGGACAGCGTAATCAAGGATTACGAACGTTTCTATGCGACGATCGCTGATCTGATGGATAAATGGCAAGAGCAGCAGCTGGAAATGCGGGAATTAAAGGCAGAAACCAAAACAGAGGTAATCCAGGTACCTGTTTCCCGAGGCATTGATCCAAAAGAATTGGAAGAGGTTATTCTGAGGCTTGAGACTAACGTCCGCCAGCTTAAAGATAAGCTTCCTCGCGTGGAAGAGTTTTTATAAGGAGTTGTTTGGTGTAAAGGGAGCTCCGCTTGACATTTCTAAATTTACCATTGACGAGTTAGCAGTTCATGAATTATGATATGTTCATAAATGATCATTTATATTTTAGTGGCGTGTTACCGTTAAGGGCATGAGCCAAGAATTGTCTTTATTTCCATTAGACAATTCTTGGCTTTTTTTGTTCCAATTTGACGATAATTAGGGAGAGGAGTGATGAGCTTGTCGCGAGAGATCGAGCAATTTCAAGTACAGCGTGTAATAGGGAATAACGTTGTAATGGTTCAGGGAAGCAAAAACGGGAAGGAATATGTCATCATTGGCAAAGGTATTGGATTTGCAGTGAAGGGTTCTGGTGTGATCGAAGGAAATGATGCTCGGATTGAGAAATTGTTTCGTCTAGAAGATCGCGAAGCCTGGAGCCAATATCAAGTTTTGCTGGAAGACATAGATCCCAAGGTTATGAAAATAACTGATGAGATAATTGCAGATATCCAAAGTCAATTTCCTGACAAGTTAAACGACAAGATTTATCTGGCACTCCCGAGCCACATACAGTTCACCATCTACCGTCTGCGCAACGGGATGGATATTATTAATCCGTTTTTGCAAGAAACCAAAATGTCATTTCCGAAGGAATTTGAGATCGCTTACAAGGCATCGGAGAAAATCAATGCTGAATTTCAAGTACAAATCCCCGAAGATGAGATTGGATTTCTTACTTATCATGTGTATTCGGCAGTTAATAATGTATCGGTTGGTCAGTTAGTCAAGGCCTCTAATATTGTCAATGAGCTTCTAGACATGATTCAGCAAGAACGAAAGATAACTTTTGAGCATGGCAGTATGAATCATATCCGATTAATGATCCACTTGCGTTTTTCGCTGGAACGTATTTTAAAAGGATCACTAATAGATAATCCCTTTGTGAAACATATTAAGAAAGAATACAAAGAGGAATACAAGCTGGCTCAAAAGCTCGGTAAAGTAATGCAAAGGTCGCTTGAAGTCGAAATCCCGGAAGAAGAACTATGTTTTCTAGCCATGCATTTGCACCGGTTATTTCAGACCTTAGTGAAATCAAATTAACATCTTAAGAGGAGTGGAGCATATGTTTTCCAAATGGAAATCAAAAAAAGAAGAGAAACATACTGAACATACCATCGAAATCATGGCACCAATCAGCGGGGAGTCAGTTCCACTAGCACAGGTTCCGGATGAAACCTTTGCTGGCGGTCATATGGGTAACGGAATTGCAATAAAACCATCTGAGGGAATTTTGAAAGCGCCTTTTGACGGTAAGGTTGCTCATATCGTGAAATCGAGTCATGCAGTCATTCTGGAACATTCCTCCGGTATGCAATTGCTATTACATATCGGAATCGATACTGTCAGCCTCAAGGGCAACGGTTTTGTCAGTCATATAACCTCTGGAGATCAAGTAAAAGCAGGTCAAACCCTAATCGAATTTGATCTGGACGTAATTCGCGCGGCAGGTTGTGACACAATTTCGCCTGTAATCGTGACCAGCACAGAGGAGAATCCACCTCAAGTAAGCGGACATTATGGTCAGGTTACAGCAGGACAGGATCTGATTCTTACCGTGGCTTCAAAGTAATTGGTTTATAGAGCACTACTACTATTGAACCGAAAGGATGATTTTAAATGTTGGCTTTTCTACAAAAACTAGGTAAGTCGTTAATGCTTCCTGTTGCAACCATGCCGGCGGCAGCTATTCTTCAAGGGTTTGGTTTGCTTAACTACGAAAAAGATATTCCGCTAGGAGCGACCATTGGTGGATTTCTGAATCAATACTTTGCTCCATTTCTAAACGCCGGAGCGAATGCGATCTTCGGTAACCTAGCCTTAATCTTCGCGGTAGGGGTTGCCATTGGATTTGCCGGTGACGCCGTAGCAGCTTTGTCAGCAGTAATTTCTTACATGGTACTGACTAAGATTCTGCTTATCGTACCGCTTCAATTCTCTTTCATCAATGATGATGTTGTATTGAACATGGGTGTGCTTGGTGGTATTTTTGCCGGTGCTTGGGCAGCGTTCTTATACAAGAGATATCACAATATAAAAATGCCTGATTGGCTCGGATTTTTTGCAGGTAAACGTTTTGTCCCAATCATTACGGCAGCTTCTATGATGGTTCTTGCTGTATTTGTGGGTATGATCTGGAGTCCGATACAAGATGTTATTAGTGACTTCGGGAACTGGGTTGTGTCACTGGGGGCTGTTGGAGCATTCATCTTCGGTACAGCTAACCGCTTGCTGATTCCGTTCGGTCTTCACCACGTGCTTAATACGATTGCTTGGTTCCAAATTGGTGATTTTACGAATGCAGCTGGTGAACTGGTGCATGGTGACTTGTACCGCTTCTTCGCTGGAGATAAAACTGCTGGGATGTTTATGACTGGATTCTTCCCAATTATGATGTTTGCGCTTCCAGGGGCAGCACTTGCATTTATTCATACAGCTAAACCGGAAAAACGTAAAATGGTTGCTTCCATCTTCATCGGTTCTGCCATTGCTTCTTTCTTAACAGGGATCACTGAACCACTTGAGTTCTCCTTTATGTTCGTAGCACCACTCTTGTACGGAGTTCATGCTTTATTAACAGGATTCTCCATGGCCTTGATGTACATTTTAGATGTTAAGCTTGGTTTTGGTTTCTCCGCAGGTTTGATCGATTATCTTGTAAACCTGAAACTGTCTACTAATGCATGGATACTTATTCCTGTGGGTCTTGGATTCTTCGTCTTGTATTATGTACTATTCCGCTTTATTATCTCATTGTTCAAGCTAAAAACACCTGGACGTGAAGATGATGAGGAAGAAAGTCTGTTAGCACCACCTGGAGGTAATGGAACGCCTTCATCGTCTTCTAAAGCTGCTCAAATTCTTGAGAACATCGGCGGTCCATCGAACATCCGCAATATCGATGCATGTATTACACGTCTTCGGTTGATTGTTAATGACGAAAAAGCCGTTAAAGATTCCGCATTGAAACAGCTCGGAGCTTCCGGTGTTATGAGACTGGGTCAAGGGGCTGTGCAGATCGTATTTGGTCCAAAATCAGAGCAAATTAAAGACGATATTCAAAAGCTGTTATAACTAAATTGATCATGTTAAATTCATTAAACAGGGCTGGTTCTTATACCAGTCCTGTTTTTTTGCTGTGTCCAGAGATAAAGGGTTGCTTTATAGATAATGCCTAGTATAATACTTGGTATAAGTAGGAAAAGGAGTCGGTACACATGTCAGTCGATGATTATTTGGATCTTTTAAATTACGCCAAGGCGATTAAAGATGGACAGTGGCAGGCTGACATCATTGAGCGCTTAAAGAATCTTAGTGCAGCAGAGGAAAGTCCTCAGATTCAAGAAGAAAGTGTAATAGAATTATGGTCAAGATTTGATGCCATTAACATAATGATCATGAAGCTGTTTGAGAAGCTACGTGAGAATGAACATTCAGAGCAACAGTTTCAGTGGAAAGAGCAGCTCTGGGAGCTTAGGCTGGAACGAAGTATTTTATCAAAAAAGATTCTTAATCGTTACATTCGAATTAGGTAAACACTAAAAGACAGTTTCCTTATTAATTTAGGGGCTGTCTTTTTTTACGTAATCTTGATACAAAAATGCATTGATAGTCGTCTTACTTATAGCTGCAGCTGATAAGGAGGATTTACAAGATGGAAATTCCGGAATCTGAAATTTTTAAAGCAATATTCTATGAACATTATCCTATTGTCAGACGTAAGCTGACCGCTTTGGTTCGTGATGAGTCGGCAGCAGATGATTTGGCACAAGAAGTTTTTCTGAGATTGTATCGTAACCCCCCAGATGATCCAGCAGCGCTGGGTGCCTGGCTTCATAGAGTCCTTACTCGTATTGGATATGATTATCTAGACAAAAAAGCAAGGGAACGGCGGCTGCAAAATAAACAAGAACAGTTATACGAAGTGGGGGAATCACCTCCTTCAGGAGAGGAAGTCTTAATCAGTAAGCTGGATCAGGAGGATGTTCATGAATGGTTGAACGAGCTGCCTGACAGGGATAGACAAGCGCTTCTGCTTAGATACTCTGGTTACAGTTATGCGGAAATAGCAGGCGAGCTTGGTCTAAGACCTCCCGTAGTAGGGACATTACTGCACCGTGCGACCCTGAGGTTAAGACAAAATGCAGCAAAATCACTATCTCAGTCAGATTAACAAACCGAGATAAACGAAGCTCCAAATTATTTAGGAGGGTTTACTAATGACTAAACAACCGCTAAATCAAGATCATAATAAACAATATACAGATGAAGCCTGGGCCAAATTGCAAAACAAGTTAGCGTCTGAGCATGCAAGTCCTAAATGGGCTGTGTGGAGTCAGCAGTTGGCAGTGGATGTTATGAAAGATGATGATAAACCACACCCAGAAATGGGCCAGCCTCAATCTACAGATGACAATCCGATAACTAATCGCCGATCCAAGCGACCTCGCATGAATCGTCGGCGTAAGTGGGGAGTAGCAGTGGCAGGTGCCGCGATCTTTGCGGTTATACTTGGAACTCCAGTAGGAAATACGGCTATGGCATCGCTGCTGAATCAGTTTCGGATGGAAGAAGTTACAGTTGTGAATGAAAATGATATTCGGGATATTTTTTATCAGGTTAATGAAAGTCAATCCATGAATGAAGCTATGAACAAATTTGGTGTGTTTACAAGTACCTTTGGTTCAAATAAAGGGATTATTCCGTTAGATCAGGTGGAAGAGACTCTAGGTTTTACACTTCCAAGCGGAACTTTGCTCAAGAATGTGAAGAGCGCATATATAACCAATTCACAAGAAATAACCTTGAAGCTTAATATTGAAGCGGTTAATAAAGCAATGAAAAGATTGGGTGCAAAACAGCTTCTTCCAGAAGCCATAGATGGGAAAGAAATTAAATTAGATCTTTCGGAGATCGTGAATTATGATCTTTCGATGGATAATGATAAATGGGCTAATCTTACACAGACGAAGACTCCTTTAATTACTGTAGATCCAACTATAAAGGTTGATGAAGCTTTGGAAGCTATAATCGATTTTCCATTGCTGCCAGATTATCTGAAATCGAGCTTAAAGCAGAGCCGCATTTTATCAGGTGAAATTCCTCTGCCACTGGTAAAAGGCCTGAATACCGACCAAATAAAGATTAAAGATACTACGGTTCTACTGAATCAGAATGAATATAGTCAAGGGATTGTATACTCGGCCATTTGGGTACAGAACGGGCAATTGTTCGATTTCAACGGGGGAAGCGTGTATACAGATAAAGCTGTATTCTTAGAGAAGCTAGAGGAGTTGATTGAATAATGACGGCTGCTGCAATAGAAGCGAAGTCTTTGACCAAAGAATATGATAACGGACGTGGTTGCCGTGATGTAACGATTACTGTTGGGAAAGGGGAAGCCTTTGGCTTCCTCGGCCCTAATGGTGCGGGGAAAAGTACCTTTGTCAAAATGTTGGTAGGTCTCATTCGTCCATCGAATGGTAGTGCTACTCTATTAGGCCATAAGATCGGTTCACTTGAAGCCAAGTCCCAAATCGGATATTTACCGGAATTATATCGCTATCAAGAATGGCTTACCGGGGAAGAAGTAGTAAGACTGCATGCCAAGCTGTGCCGTGTAGAGCGATCTGTAGCCGATAAAAGAATTCCAGAGCTTCTAGCGGAAGTTGGAATTGGAAACCGTGGACGGGATCGTGTGAAACATTATTCCAAAGGGATGCAGCAGAGATTAGGGCTTGCTTGTGCTCTTGTAAACAATCCGGCCATCGTTTTTCTGGATGAGCCCTCATCGGCGCTAGACCCGATTGGACGTCAGGAAGTTCGGAATATTTTGCAGAGGCTAAAAGAGAAGGGAGTTACGATATTTCTTAACTCTCATCTACTGGAGGATGTTGAACTCATCTGCGACCGTATGGCACTGCTGAATAACGGAGTTATACTGCGGCATGGGAAAGTATCTGAGATCTTAAATAAGCGAACAAGCTGGCATTTTAAAGTGGGCGGTTTTACGCCTATTTTGTTGTCTTGGCTACAGGATAGTACTGATCTTAAGATCAAAGTTTCAGCGGATATTGGATCTCAATCTGAAAAAGGAGCTTCAATCCCAGCTACATTGGAAAGTAGCACAGTTTGGCTGGAAGCGGAACTGGAGAATGAGGAGCAAGTAGGCTGGCTGAACACGTTAATTATTGAACAAGGAATGACCTTATATGAAGTCTCACGAAAGCAAGTACGTCTGGAAGACTGGTTTATGAGTGCTGTATCCGGCCTAAGTCACAGAGGTGAACACGAATGAGAATAATCATGGGAATGACCTGGAAGGAATTGCTGCGGAAACGAGTAATGATATTAACACTGCTTATGACCATTGTCTTTCTTATAGGATTTTGGTTTGTGGCAAATACGATCGGACAAAGTGGAATACCGAATAGAACAGATATTAGCAGTGGCGAGCATCTCTTAGCTAATTTTACAAATGGTGCTTTTATATTATCACTTGGATTCTTTTTTGGCGCTTTTGTAATCGCCTTTTTGGCGATCTTCAGTTCCTTCTCAGCTATTGCAGGTGAAGCGGAACAAGGGGTTATGCAGGCTTTACTGCCAAGACCGCTGCCGCGGTGGAAATGGTACATAGGTCGCTGGCTTGGATATGTGACGCTTGGGATTGGTTATGCCCTGATTTTATTTATTTCTATTTTATGGATTACTGAGATCCATGCAACCGTTCCTAGAGATGCCGTAGTCCTATTGAAATCATTTTTGTTATTCTCCTCTATAGTGCCTTTGCTAATTACGATTTCTATGCTGGGTTCTGGATTCTTCTCAGCAGTGGGGAATGGCGTCTTTATGACAATGTTATATGGAGCGGGCTGGTTAGGTGGGATGATTGATAAGATCGGAGGATCGCTGAGATTAGAACCCGATGTTCTTGACACATTAAATAATCTGTCAGGAATGATGGCACTGCTTATGCCAGTGGATGGTTTACAGCGGAAAATGACCGCCGTCCTGTTCAGCGCTAATGAAATGAGTGGAATGATGGGATTGTTCGGCAGCATGAATGGATTGCTGGATTTTAATACGGTTCCGTCAAACATGTTTATTATTTATGCGATAGGATATACCCTGTTAGCTTTTGTTATAGGTCTACTTCGCTTCGAGCGAAAAGACTTATAAAGGGGATGTTAATCCAAAAAGAGCCCTCTTGTCTCATGATCGGGACAATTAGGGCTCTTTGTGTTGTGTAGCGGGAATCATTTCTTAATACCAAGCTCAATCCATTCGGTAGACCAGTTTCCAATTTCACCAAGTATAGGAGCAAGCGCTGTGCCTTTTGGAGTCAGAGAGTACTCAATACGTACTGGCATTTCAGGATATACAGTTCGCTCTATAATGCCTTCGGTTTCCATTTCCTTCAATCGGTCAGATAACACCTTGCCACTGAGATTGGACAGACAGCTCTCAATTTCACCAAAACGGCGTGGCCCTGGCATAAGCACGAAAACGATCAGCGCGACCCAACGTTTACTTAGCAAGTCTACCGCTTTTTCAAAGCGAGGACACATGTTGAAATCATTCATAATATCACCTCGACATTCATTATATCATAAACTTACATAAAGTAATTATAAATATTTAAAGATATATTATAACTTGACGAAGTTATATTACAATGATAAACTTACTTACAAATAGTTACTTATAATTTAACTAATATTTTATCCTTATGCTTAGCTCTATCTAAGCATTGATGAACAATGAGGAAGGTGTAATTATGATTAAACCAGAAATCACTTCTATTTTACAGAATAAAATCACGCGAATTCCTTTAGCAAATTCCACAAATATATTGGTTGGACCCATCACGTTACCGGTGAATTTAGACGGCGAGACCGTTGTTTTTAAATGGTACAACTGGCTGAATACAACGGATGCAGAGCTTCTTCAAGAGGATAGCAGTAAAGCAACGGCAGCTTTAATTTCACGTTTGCCATCCATGAACTTAGCAGAAGGACAACAATCAAGTGTGTTGGTATATGGCGATTTCGAAGGGTCTGAGGATGCATTGATCCGGATGCATAGCATCTGCCATACTGGCGATATTTTTGGCAGTAAACGTTGCGATTGCGGATTCCAGCTGCATCAATCCATGAAAATGATTGTTGAGCATGGCTCTGGGGCATTATTTTATCTCGCGAATCATGAAGGAAGAGGCATTGGCCTGTTCAGCAAATCTTTAGCGTATCTTTTACAGGAAGAAGGATACGATACAGTTGAGGCTAATTTAGAGTTGGGATTTGCTGATGATTCAAGAAACTACGAAGAAGCAATCAGTGTTCTGCAAACTTTACGTCACAAACCAGTGACGCTGATTACGAATAATCCGAAGAAATTGGATGCGCTCAAGGCTGCAGGGATGAATGCCGTAAAAAGAGTAGCGTTATGGGGAGATGTATCTTCTTTTAACGAGAAATATTTGCGGACTAAAGTCGCTCGCTCAGGGCATTTAGAAGCTGTGAAGGACACCCATTCGCTAAATGAAAGACTGGCTAAGTAAAGATTGAAGTAGTGCTTTTGCGCTTCTTCTATTATAATGGGGTACTGGGAACCAACTCTAAGCTTAGTGAGGTACAATATGACTGCTATTCAAGTACAAGACTTACGCAAAACATTCAAAGTACAAAAAAACCGCGAGGGTCTCAAAGGGGCCTTCGCTGATTTGTTTAAAAGGGAATATACGGAAGTGACTGCAGTGAAGGACATTTCCTTTTCCATTCCTGAAGGGGAGATCTGTGGTTATATCGGCGAGAACGGTGCTGGGAAATCGACCACGATCAAAATGCTCACAGGTATTCTCGTGCCGACTTCCGGAAACCTGACAGTAGGTGGGTATGTTCCGTATTTGGAGCGCGAGAAATTCGTGAAAAATATCGGTGTGGTATTCGGGCAACGCAGTCAGCTATGGTGGGACATTGGCGTGATTGAGTCGTTCCAGCTCCTGCGCAAGGTTTACCGGGTGTCTGAACAAGATTTCAAGAAACGGCTGGATGAATTGGTCGAACGACTGCAGCTGCAAGAACTGCTGAATCGTCCGGTTCGTAAGCTTAGTCTAGGTCAGCGGATGCGTTGTGAATTAGTGGCAGCATTGCTTCATAATCCGTCGATTGTATTTCTGGATGAACCGACCATTGGCTTAGATATTGTGGTGAAGTCAGAGATCCGTGAATTCCTAAAAGATATGAACCGCGAGCATGGGACAACCATACTGCTGACTACACATGACCTGCAAGATATTGAGGCGCTTTGCTCCCGAGTGATAATGCTTGATGATGGCCGTATCATTTATGACGGAGGACTGGAAGACCTGAAGCAGCGTTGGGGAACCGGACGTGAGGTTCAATTTCAATTTGGAAATGCAACGAAACGTCAGCAACTTGAGTTATGGACTGAGGGGTTGCCTGTTACTTGGTCTGCGGAGAACGATCTAGGGGCATCTGTCTGGATACCGCTAGATATAAATGTATCGGATGTATTAAGCAGAGTAGTGGGAAAAGCAGACATTACTGATATCAAAATCATAGAGACCAATACGGACGATATTGTTCGCAGTATTTATCAATCCGGGTCTGCAGACAAGCCTGATGAAATGGCTGCCGCTCTGAAGGATGAAAGAGAGGCTTTACATGTCTGATAAGCTTAATCCTGCAACGGCTATGTCCTCCTCCTCAGGAGGCGCGTCTTCTGGTGGTCCTCAGGAGAATAGCCGTAAATTACTATTCGGGGCTTACTTAGATTTTATACGCATCCGTTTCCTTACCATGCTTGCTTATCGGATTAACTACTACTCAGGTATTCTTATCTATTCACTGAATATTGGGGTTAACTATTTCACTTGGATGGCCATCTATGGTAATGGGGATTCATTGGGTGGATTTACTGCAACGCAAATGACATCATATGTTGCTGTGTCGTGGATGGCTAGAGCCTTTTATTTTAATAACCTAGACCGCGAGATCTCTACGGATATCCGTGATGGAAGTATCGCTATCCAGTTTATAAGGCCCTATAACTATGTCTTAGTCAAAATGATGCAAGGTCTTGGAGAGGGAATGTTCCGCTTCCTCTTATTTATGATTCCCGGCATGGCCATAGCGATGCTGCTGTTCCCGGTTCAATTGCCAACAGCGCCATCTGCTTGGGCAGGGTTCCTGGTGATGCTCTTTTTCAGCTTTTTAATTAATTCACAGATCAATATCATCACAGGGCTCTCGGCATTTTTCGTGGAAAATAATGAAGGCATGATGCGAATGAAGCGGGTGATTGTAGACTTATTCTCCGGCTTAATCGTACCGATCAGTCTGTTTCCTAACTGGTTATCTTCCGTACTTGAGGTGCTGCCGTTTCAGGCGATTACCTACTTGCCAGGTTCAGTGTTTACGGGACGGGTGCAAGGGGTTGGAATATGGAATGTATTAGGGATACAAATTATTTGGTTCCTGGTATTGCTGATTCCAATTGTCTGGTTATATCATGCGGCGCGGCAGCGTCTCTTCGTGCAGGGAGGTTGAGGAAACATGTATTACCTGGGATTATTAATTGAATATATCAAAAACTATATGAAGAGCCGGCTCACCTATCGCGCTGACTTTTGGGTAGAGGTCATTTCAGACTTACTTTTTCAAGCTACCAACTTTATCTTTATTCTCGTAATTTTTATGCATACAGATAGCCTGGGCGGTTGGAATCAGAATGAAGTAGTGTTCGTTTATGGATTCTTTATGGTGCCTTTTGGGGTGTTTAGTTGTTTTGTGAATCTATGGGGATTTAGTGAACGTTACATCGTTAAAGGTGAGATGGACCGTATTTTGACACGCCCAGCTCATAATTTGTTCCAGATCTTTTTGGAAAATGTTGATCCGCCAGCACTTATGGGCTCATTCATAGGTATTATTATTATGGCCATCAGTGGCAGCAATTTGGGTCTTCCCTTTGAATGGTGGACGATACCGGCTCTGATCATTCTAACGTTAAGTGCGGTCGCCATCTATACGGGGATTTACACAACGTTGACTTCATTGTCTTTCTATTCGGATGCTCCTACTGGCATTCTTCCGTTAATGTACAACATTCAGACTTATGGCCGTTATCCGGTAACGATTTACAATCGTGCTATACAGGTATTGCTTACTTGGATCATTCCATTTGCATTCGTCGGAGTGTATCCAGCCGCGCTTTTTCTGCAGCGGGAGGAGATGACCAGCCTTGCTCTGATGACACCTGTAGTAGGTGCTATATTTCTGGGGATTGGTTTGTTAGCCTGGAGTTATGGCGTTCGCAGATACAAAGGTGCGGGGTCTTAAGTTAAGCTAGTGTCTTGTTATGTTGGAAAGGCTACCTTCGGGTAGTCTTTTTTTCACCCGGAATTCATGAATATGCTAAAATCATTAATATCTACATTGGGGAGGAATCATAGATGAATGTGTTAGATATTTTACCAGCACCCGACAACTTAAAAAAACTTATGAAAATACTTGCTTCTCTAAATATTGTCCTATGTCCTGAGGAATGGCTTCGCTATCATAATTTTGATTCTAAATTTGATAAGAATGTTTCTCTAGCATCGATCGATAATGGCTCAGGCGATAATTTGTTTATTATTTTTACACCTCAAGGAACGATAATTAAAGGTTTTGATCATGAATCCGAAGTAAGTCCATATGCGCGCGACGAACATGAAGTTTGGCCGGGAATCTATGAAGAAGTCCCAATCTCACTATTGTCTTTTATTGAAGATGAGGCGATAGCTAAGGATGATGTTACTTTTTGTTTTTGGCGTGAAAATAACGACTTGACGTGGCAGAAGGGGAAGGTAGAAATTCCAGCGGAGGTAGAAGATGGTTCGGACTTTTTGCTAGGGACTATTTTCCGCACAGCTGAGGATTTTGTGGAATTTGCCGAAGGTTATTTTGAACTCACACTCCCTTTAGAGGTCGTTGCACAAGTTTATGAGGGTGCAGTCATTACCAAAGAGATGATCAAAGCGTTAAATCCTGATGGTGATGTAGAGACAATTCTTCAGGAGTTAGCAGAGCTAGACTCTTAGGGACTTATCGATTTTGAAAACAAAGGGGGATGCGAAATGGAACTTTACGTGGAAAAGCTGAATGCTGATGCTGCTAGGGATATTTTAAGCTGGCAATATGATCCACCCTATGATTTTTACAACAATGAAACAACTCCTGAAGCTATAAGTGAAATGCTAGAGGAAGCATTTTTTTCTGTACTTGATGCAAATAAACAATTGATCGGATTCTTCTGTGTAGGAAGTCCGGCACAGGTTCCAAATGATAAATATACATATTCTCAGGATTTTATAGATGTGGGTTTAGGAATGAAGCCAGAGTTAACCGGACAGGGGAATGGGACTCTATTTTTCACAACAGTCCTTAACTATATTAATGAGAGATTCGAGGAAAAACCAAAGCGGCTGACAGTGGCGAAGTTCAACGATAGAGCGATACGCTTGTATGAAAAACTAGGATTTAGCCGGGAAGCTGAAATCGTTAAAGGAACTACAGAATTTATTATTATGATTTGTAATGAAAATGATAATCTTACTCCCATGTATGAGCGGGCAAAACCCGGCGAAATAATTACTTTTGGCTCTTATCCGCAAATGGCGGACGGAGCAGAAAAAATGCCGATAAAGTGGCGGGTGCTGCAAAATTCAGGTAGAGAGCTGTTCATTTTAAGCGAGTACATTTTGGACTGCAGGCGGTATCACAGTGAATATGTTGATGTTACATGGCATGACTCCGATTTGCGAAAGTGGTTGAACGATGATTTTTATAATGCCGCTTTTAATGACTCCGAGCACAGGCTCATCAAGACTACACAATGCACAGATAACGGAGAGGGAAGTATAAACACGGAAGATAAGATTTTTCTGCTCAGTGTTTCGGAGGCGAATGAATTGACCTTTAAACTTGGTGAAGATACTTTACGTGCGAAGCGTAGGGCGATAGGAACGGGATTCTCCAAAGTGAAAAAGAACGATGGATGTAAATTGTATGTGTATGATAAAAAAGTCAAAGCTGATTATATCCTTGAGAAGGATGAAGAGTTTGGCTGCTCATGGTGGTGGCTGAGAACTCAACCTGCGATTTCTTCACGTGCGTATTTTGTAGGTACCCGTAGCAGTATTCGCAGTTACGGACATGTAAACTTAGCTTGTTACGGTGTGCGCCCCGCTATAATCCTTAATTATTAAGCTCTTTCTCCAACATCGTTTCATGGGAAGCGAATCTTACCACAGAAACAAAACAGCCTGAACCCCTAGGAATACAGGGCTCAGGCTGTTTATTATTGTTTCTATTTCATGGAATTAGATTTGTCTTTAGCATTGAGTGTAGCAATCAGTTTCTCGCCTTCGACATCCAGGTTTGGCAGAATACGGTCGAGCCATTTTGGAAGTGCCCAAGCTTTGTTGCCGAAAATAGACATTACAGCAGGAACTAATCCCATTCGAATAATGAAAGCATCGATTAAGATCCCTACGGCCAGTGTAAAGCCGATTTGTTTAATCATGACATCATCCGTAAAAATAAACCCTGCAAAAACGGAGATCATAATTATAGCAGCGCCTACTACGACACGACTCACCTGGTTGTATCCATGAACAACGGACTCTGATCCCTCATGACCATGAACGTACGATTCACGCATGGAACTGACAAGGAAAACCTGATAGTCCATCGCGAGCCCATATAGGATACCCGTAACGATGATTGGCATAAAGCTTAGCAATGGGCCACCGGTGTCGAAACCGAAGAGAGAATGGAGCCAGCCCCATTGGAACACGGCTGTGGTGATCCCGAAGGTAGCGAGTATGCTAAGCAGAAAGCCGATCGTAGCTTTGATAGGAACGATAATCGAACGAAATACCAACAGAAGAATAATGAGCGATAGGAGAATGATGATTCCTACATAAATGGGAAATACATCTGCCAGTTTGGCCGACATATCGATGTTAACAGCGGTAAAGCCGGTAACCCCGAGTTTAACATCATTACTTTGAGCGATACTAGATTCCGTAGCCCGTAAATCATTCACCAGATTTTTGGTTGTTATATCGCTAGGACCCGTTTCTGGAATCAGACTGAAGATAGCTAAATCCTTAGTCATGCCCAGAGGAGTGACCTGCGCGACATTCTTTTGAGCTTGGAGCTCTTTTACAAGATTTCCTAAGAGCTCCGGAGTGACTGGAGTGGAAGAATTCTTTGGTTCTGCAACCAGAATAAGCGGTCCGTTAAATCCCTCTCCAAAACCCTCGGATATAGCATCATAACTTTGTCTTGCTACCGTGTCCAAATTCGCTGAGGCAGCTCCGGGAATGCCCATTTCCATTTTCGCTATGGGGGTTGCTGCTACGCCAAGTACCAGGACGATGGCAACAATAGTGACCCAACGATACTTGATGATAAATTTAACCCATCTATCAGCTATACCGCGGTTACCCGTTTTATGATGATCCTTGTTTTTCTTGCGAGCTTTAGGCGAACAGATGCGTTCACCCACCAATCCGAGCAATGCCGGCAATAGGGTTAAGGCAACAAATACGTTGATGAGGACGGTAGCTGCTGCTACTAACGCCATCGTAGATAAGAAAGTAAGCCCGATTACAAGCATACCGCAGAGAGCGATAATAACCGTCAAACCGGCGAAAAATACGGCGCTGCCGGATGTGCCAATTGCTCTAGCCGCAGCTTCTTGTGCGCTTAATCCTTGATCAATAATCATCCGGCGTTGGCGATTTACAATGAAAAGAGCATAATCGATTCCGACGGCTAATCCAATCATAAGCGCCAAGACGGAAGTGACACTAGGCATTTCAATGAATTTGGAAATAGAAAATGCTCCACCCACACCGATGCCGACTCCAAGCAGTGCAGTTATAAGGGGCAGCCCTGCTGCAACGACAGAGCCAAGCGTCACCAGCAAAACAATTGCAGCAATGACAAGTCCGACAATCTCAGCTGATCCTACACCGATAGATACTGATTTGAGTGTCTCACCCGGCAGTACAGTAATGTTGGTATCTTTCTCGACATTCATGACGGTATCAATTACAGAATCAAAAATATCTTGAGAGATAGCTGATTGCTCAATGGTAAACTGGAATTGGAACAATGCAATTCTACCGTCTGCGGAAAGAATAACACCAGGCACCGGAACACCATCTGCCATCAGAGGACCATAGGAAGGGGGTGCTGTGGCTGTTGCAGACTGATCCATACTGGCAGCCTGAGTTGCTTCAGTAGTTGAACTACTTGCTTCCGCTGCATAATCCGCAGGATTAATCACTTCGTTTATACCGTAAACCTCATTAATACCCTTAGTGATCGCTGCCAAACGTTCTGGCGTATCCAATCGCTCGCTTTGAGGTGCTTTGAACACGACACTTCCTTGTCCACCAGATGCAGCCGGAAGTTCTGTTGCTAATTGATCCAAAATCTTTTGCGATTCCGTGCCTTCAATCTTCATTTCCGAACTGATATGAATACCATTCATGCTGATCATAGAGATGACAATTCCTAAAATTAAAATCCAACCTAAAATGAAGTACCCAGGTTTACGATAAGCGGTTTTTCCCACTCTGTATAATAATGTTGACATGTATCTATTTTACACTCCCTCGATGATGAAAACTGATTGTTAGCCTATTAGAATCCGTTGCGTAAATATCCGTAAATAGTTTCCAAAAATTGATCGAACGTAAGAGTTTCAGGACTTGGATCGTCGCTCGTCGTTTGTCCCGGCAGCAGCACATTAAGTTTTCCGTCAATTAAGGGAAGTACAGTTCCGTAAACCGAATTTATAAGCAGATAAGTATAAACCTCGTCATACTTACCATTTGACAAGTGCAACAATGTTTTTTGTGCTCCAGTTTGCGTAAGGTGTATTGCTCTTAAATAATGGGGCTCGAGGGCTGGGAATTTTCGGGAAAGTAATGAAAGCTCACGCAACCTCCCTATAAGCTCAGCTGTAAGTTGCATCTTAATTAGTTGATATAAGGTATCCAGCAGGGAGGCATTTTCAGGGATTTTGGTGAGCAATTCTTCATACTCATTCGTGTTCCGTACGGTAACTGCTCCCATCGCAACTGCCTCTTCCTTGCATGTGAAATAGTTTGCGAAAGTTCTTCTGGAGTAGCCGGCTTTTTGCACGATATCTTCAACAACAAAACCGTCCAACCCATGTTCAAGTGCAAGTTCGAATGCCGCTTCAGCTAGCGCTTTTTCAGTGGCTTCTTTTTTGAAATCTCTCAACGTTTGTTTAATCATAACTTTATGTATACACCTCCCATACGGCTGTTTTTGTGGTGAAGATTAGGATTACTGACTATATACTAATGTAAACTTGCCCAAAGTGCAAACTTTCTCATTGGGCAAGTTTATGCTTTGGGATCTGCTTATAGAAAACTCTCAGCTGTTACACAGCAGAAAACAGGAAATAAAAATAGAATAATTTCTCTTTATCAACAGATGAAAAGAGTACATAATTACAGACGACCTCATTAACTCTAGAAATATTTTGTGAGTATTATAAATGATCTTTTCCAAAGAGGGGAGTTCGTTGTATGTATGGAATTCTGGCTGTTTCCGGCCTGTCTTTTCTTCTGGTGGCGGTATTTACACCTCTATTAATCTGGACGCTGCATAGACTGAGGTTAACGCAGCCGATTCGTGCCGAGCTTCCAGCAGATCATCAGGCCAAACGGGGTACACCACTAATGGCAGGGTTGATCCTGCTTATCGGGATAGCGATTTCGCTGCAGTTTCAACCCGGGCCTCTAATGTTACTCTTATGCGTTACGTTTTTGTTGTTTAGTTCAGTCGGATTTTTGGATGATTTCAAAAAGGCTTTTTGGCAAAATCCTTCCGGCATCAGCGGCCGCTCAAAACTAGTGCTTCAATTTCTTTTTACTGGAATTATATTATATGTGTTGTTCCATTCGTTCGGCCTGACGAGTGATATCGAGTTATTTAAAGGGCAAAATCTGCAGTTGCCTGTGTACCTTTATGTGGCCATCATTTTGCTGTTTGTGGTCGGCTCCGCGAATGCCATCAATTTTACAGATGGTCTCGATGGGCTACTGATCAATGTTGCCATACCGTCGTATTTTTTCTTTTTTATGATTTCGGACAAACCTGAAGTGCAGACATTTTCACTTGTTATGATCGGTTGTCTGCTAGGGCTTTTGCTTTACAATATTTATCCAGCAAGAGCGTTTATGGGCGATACTGGATCACTGGCGATCGGGGGCTCCCTTTCCGTTCTGGCTGTCATTGAGAAGGTTGAGCTTTTACTTCCAATTTTGTTTTTCGTTTATTTTGCGGAGCAGTTGTCGGTCATTTTACAAGTTTGGTACTACAAACGGACGAAGCTGCGGCTATTCCGGATGGCTCCGATTCATTACCACTTCAGCTTAAAATACGGATGGAGTGAGAACAAAATCGTGATGATTTTCGGTTTCATTTCGTGGGTATCCGTACTGCTTTGCTGGTTGATTTGGAAATATTTAATTCACTAAACGAACAATTCGATACGAAACATGAATCTACATAATGTTATTGCAACAACGAGACATCGGCATCTTTTGTATTTACAAATCTATAAAAATAGATATAATGGAACACATGGAACCTTTAATGATATTCAAAGCGTTGTCTAACGAGACTCGTAGTCAAATTATGATGTGGCTAAAAACTCCCGAGGAATTTTTTGATGAAAAGCCTTATTTACAACAAGGCCTAAATTTTCAAATCGGGATTTGCGTGGGCGATATTCAAGCTAAAGCGGGGCTTGCACAGTCGGTTATTTCGAGCTATCTATTGACCATGCAAAAAGCTGGTTTGCTGGAATCTGAGCGAATTGGGAAGTGGACGTATTATCGTCGAAACGAAAAGATAATTCAAGAATTTTCCGATTATATTAAAGAGAAACTATAGGAGAGAGGAGGAAGGGCTTTTTTTTGATAATACATATCTACAAATCTAAATATGTAAATATAAATGGAGGATTATTTTAAAATGAAAAAGGTTAACCCTTTACTTATTATTATTTTGGCTTTAGGCGTATTTGGCATTATTACAACGGAAATGGGGATTATAGGTGTTCTGCCACAGGTAACTCAAAAATTTAATATATCAACTTCTCAGTCTGGATGGCTTGTAAGTATATTTGCTTTAGTTGTTGCTATTTCAGGTCCATTTCTGACCTTATTGGCTTCTGGAATTAATCGTAAAGTAATTCTATTAACTGCCGTACTTATTTTTGCAATTTCAAATATTGTTTATGCGTATACGACCATGTTTGAAGTAATGCTGATTTTTCGTATTATCCCTGCTATTTTTCATCCCGTATTTTTTTCAGTTGCACTTGTTACCGCTGCCCAACTTGTCCCTCCGGAAAAGAGCACCAAAGCAGTTACAAAGGTTTTCGCCGGAATAACGGTCGGGTTTGCTTTTGGTGTGCCTTTGACTTCTTATCTCGCGGACAAAATTTCTTTAGAAGTCGCTTTTCTCTTTGGAGCTGTCGTAAGTATAATTGCCTTTTTAGGAATACTAGCTTGGCTTCCTTCCATGCCAGTTAAAGAAAAAATGTCTTATGGTAAACAACTTGGTATTTTACGCAAACCCCTATTGTGGTTAAATATTGTGGCAGTTATTTTTATCTTTGCAGCTATGTTTTCTGTGTACAGTTACTTTGCTGAATATCTTGGGCAGGTAACACATATGAACGGGTCATGGATTAGTATCATGTTGATGGCCTTTGGGATAATCATGATTTTTGGGAATTTTTTATTTGGAAGCCTTTTGCATAAAGGCATTACAAAGACCGTTATCATGTTTCCATTGTTATATGCGGTAACTTACTTATTCGTATATTATCTAGGTTCTTATTTCCTTCCGATGGTTGTTATCATAATCATTTGGGGGGCAGTGCATTCCGGCGGACTGATTGTCAGTCAAGCATGGTTAACGACCGAAGCGAAAGAAGCTCCCGAATTCGGTAACAGCTTGTTTATCTCATTTTCTAACCTTGGAATTACTATAGGGACTGCTATCGGTGGTTGGTTTATTTCTCATGCAGGAATACATCAACTCATCTGGATCGGAATTATGTTTTCCCTGCTTGCTTTCTTATCGATCATAATCAAAATAAAGATTTCCAAATTAAACGTGGTGGAAGTAGAGTAAAGGCGAAACAGCGATAACCAAGTATCTTTTTTCTGGTACATGGCTGTCGCTGTTTTCTATGATTAGTATTACAGTCTTGTGTTTTTAAGTGTTTTAATTTATTTTTATTAGACCCCATGAAATTACATACGTGTATAAGAAAGAGGTTATCAATGAATAAGATTTATCTATTAAAAAGCTTTCTAGCTATCACACTCTTACTTGGAACAACAACTGCCTGCAACTTAGCCGAGCAGATTACTTTAGAACCAGTTCCAACGATTACGGCCGATTCCAGTTCTGGATTAGATTCTACGCCAGACAATACAACAGAGGACAACAAACGTTTAATAGATGCAAAGGTAACACGAGTAGTCGATGGTGACACCATGAAGCTGACTATAGGCGGCAAAAAGGAAACCATTCGTTTATTGCTGGTCGATACTCCAGAGTCAGTGAATCCGAATATCCCCGAACCACAGCCATTTTCGCTAGAAGCTTCTGATTTCGCCAAAAAGATGCTTACGGATAAAGATGTACAAATTGAACTAGATGTATCGGAGCGGGACAAATATGGCCGCCTACTTTGTTACCTCTATATAGATGGGAAAATGTTCAATGAGATTCTGCTAGAGCAGGGTTATGCACGTGTAGCCTATGTATTTGCACCTAACACAAAATATGTTGATCAATTTAGAGCGATTCAGGATAAGGCGCGAGAGCGGGGATTAGGTATTTGGAGCATTGAAAATTACGCGCAAGACAAAGGTTTTCATGTGAAGAAAAAGAAATGAACTTCTATTAACGTAGGGTATTTGAGCCTATTAGAAGACAGGGGATAGTTTATTGAGCGATTATATTATGGAGTTAAGAAAGCTGGTAGGTACCAGACCGCTTATAATGGCAGGAGCCTGTGTTTTATTGTGCAGCAATCATCAATTATTATTGCAACGTAGAACGGACAACGGGTGCTGGGGTTTGCCAGGTGGTTCAATGGAGCTTGGGGAGACTTTAGAAGAGGTCGCTAAGAGGGAGCTTTTTGAGGAAACAGGCTTAACAGCCAAAGTTCTTGATTTGTTCGACATGTTCTCTGGAAAAGATCTTTATTATAAATACCCGCACGGTGATGAAGTATATAATGTTGTGGCTGCGTATCTATGCACGGACTTTGATGGGGCGCTAAAAGTAGATGGAATTGAGGTGCAAGAATTGCGTTTTTTTAGTTATGAAGAATTGCCAAGCGAGCTGTCTCCTCCAGATGTTCCCGTCATTAAGAGGTTTATGGATCGTTTTGTTTGTAACTGAACCGGCTAACGAAACCACATCTCACTCAAAGCGTCACCTTTCCCTGGGTACATTAATAAGATGAACAATGAAACATGACATCAGCCCGGAAAGGTGTGCGATTATGGACGGAACAATCCTGAATTTCTTTGCTGGCGGCAACACAGCTCACGGCTTCTCTAACCTTTATGAGTCGTCATTGCAAGATTTAACGCGTTTGTTTGTTTTAAAAGGAGGCCCCGGTACGGGGAAAACTAGAATCATTCGAGAAATCGGAGATCTTCTGGCTCAACAAGGTTATGAGATCTGGTTAATTCACGCAGCGTCAGATAATGATTCACTCGACGGAGTGGTTATTCCTGAATTAAAAGTAGGAATTATAGATGGTACGGCTCCACGGGTCATTAAGCCAGAATTGCCTGAAGAGGCCATCGTACATGTGAATTTGGAGCAGGCCGTCGATACGCTCCAGTTAAGCCAGCGTTGTGTTGAGATCGACAGCTTAGTTGATCAGTACACGGAAGAGCATGAACTCGCTTATTCAGGCTTTGCTGAAGCACTCCGCATTCATGACGAGTGGGAAGCGATTTATATTGCGACAATGAATTTCCAAGCCGCTGATGAGCTGACTCAGGAGTATATTCAACTTCTGTATGGTGATCAGAACTTCGAAAAAGTAAGCCGGGTGGATCACCGTTTTTTAGGTGCAGCTACGCCTAAGGGTGCAGTGGATTTTGTACCTAATTTAACCGCAGGACTAAAAAGATATCTTGTAAAAGGTCGCGCGGGATCCGGTAAATCTACACTTTTAAAAAAATTGGCAGCTGAAGGAATAAAACGTGGTGTCAATGTTGAGATTTACCACTGTGGTTTCGATCCGAACAGTCTTGATATGATTATCGTACGCGAGCTTGGGTTTGCTATTTTTGACAGCACAGCTCCGCATGAGTATTTCCCTGACCGTGCCACCGACGAGATTGTTGATATGTATTCACGGTGCATACAGTCAGGTACGGATGAAGCTTTTGCCGAAGCCATCGCAGGTATTAAAGAGCGATATTCCAGCACCATGAAACGATCCATTCAACATCTGACAGATGCCAAAGTATTTTTGGATGAGTTAAAGACAATCTATGCCGCCGCTACAGATTTTGACCATGTAGATCAGATTAAATCCCAAATTCAACAAGAAATCAGCGGGATTGTGGAAAGTCCTCAGGAGGTTTAACCTTCATTAAAGATCGCTCTCTTAGCGGGCGGTCTTTTTTCTATGTCAAGAAATTGGTATGGTACATACGCACCCATGCGGTTATTTCCACAAGAATTGTATCCAAGTATGCTCTCTCTAGGGACAACGATAAGGGAGAGAGAAACTTATGAGTGATCAGAAAGTGATGTTTAGAAAGGGTCTTAAGGATTCTGTAGCTATTGTTGCAGGATTTATTCCTGCTTGTTTTACGTTTGGATTGGTCGGTAAGGGATTAGGCCTAGGGAGTCTGGAAGTGTTCTTATTGTCAGCGCTCGTATTTGCGGGAGCCAGCCAATTTATTGGCGTGAAAATGCTTGCTGCTGGGGCCGCCGCTCCAATGATCCTGCTGCTTACGTTGATCATTAATTTAAGATATTTGTTTATCAGCCTATCTTTTGGGGGTCAGCTTGACCGTACAATCAATCCTCTGGCCAAAGTCTGGATTGGGTTTAGTTTAACAGAAGAAGTGTACGCTGTTAGTATGATCCCCCGCAATCATTCAAAAGAAAATATAACTCTTCCATATTTGCTGGGTCTACAAATTCCTCCGTATATAGCAAATTTACTGGCAACAGCTGCGGGAATATCGCTGGCATCCTACATTCCGGCTATATACTTACCTGCTTTGAACACCTCATTATATGCCTTACTGATAGCACTAATAGTGCCACAACTAAAGGGAAGCATTCGGAATTTGGCCATATGTTTAGCAGCGGCGGGTTCTTCATGGCTCCTACATCCCGTACTTGGAAACTCCTCGATACTTGCAGCTATGTTAATTGGTATGGCAGTAGGCTCCTTATTTCCAGAGCAAGCTGAAGTAGAAAAGGAGGTATCCGTATGACTATTTTGATCATTATCGGGATGGCAATCCTTACATTTTCATTTCGTTTTGTACCTTTGCTGCTGACAAAGCATACGAATGGCTCTTCCAAAGTCCAAGCTTTGTTGGAATATTTGCCTATCGCGGTTCTTAGTGCTCTAACGGTTCCTGGGATATTTCAGGTGGACGCAGATGACAATCTTGTAGGTATCGCTTCGGGTATAGTCGCTGTTATACTGGTATTAATTAGGAAAATCCCGCTGTTACTCGTGATCTTAGGTGCTGTTTCTGCAGCAATAATTGTAAAAATCCTTACTATGAACCATTAAGAAAACCCGGATTAGAAGGGTAGGAAATCTTATGAAGCATGAATTGCTGATTACTCTCGATAAACAAAGACCCATTCCATTAAGCCGTCAAATTTATGAGCAGGTTCGTAATGCTATCCATTCAGGAGCTTTAAGTGGGGGAGATTCGCTACCTCCATCAAGAACTTTGGCCAATCAACTGGAAGTATCCAGAAGTGTAATTCTTCAATCCTACGAGCTACTTCAAGCAGAGGGTTATCTGGAGATGAGAAAAGGGGCAGGTACCTATATAGCGGGGCTGCCGGTGGAGGAGAAAGACCCCCAGGATTCTGATAACCCTTACAATTTTATAACGAAGGGTCCTGATTTCCTTACACTCAATCCTTCTTCTATTATAGAAAACGACTTGAACACAGTATTATGTAATTTTCGGCACGGTGTACCTGCATGGGACGCTTTTCCAATGGATCAGTGGCAAAAAGCATTAATGAATGCCTGTCGTCGTGCATCTCCTGATACTTTGGGTTACGGCCCGGTCGAGGGCTCTTTGGGACTACGCCAAGAGATTGCACGTTTATTACGGTCCACACGTTCGATGCCCGTGGTTCCGGAGCAAATTGTGATTACATCCGGGGCAACGCAGGCATTGGATATATTATCGAGAATTTTTGTTTCAAAAGGTGATGATGTTATTGTTGAAGATCCATCACATAACGTTGTGCGGGAGATTTTTTCGTTCGCTGGAGCGGTGGTTACACCCATCAGGGTTGACCTAGAGGGAATCTGTGTAGATGAGCTCCAAGCAAGCTGTGATCACATCAAAGAAGGTCCTCATAAAAAACCAAAACTAGCTTATGTCACTCCTTCGCATCAGTTTCCTTTCGGGGTGACCCTGTCGATGAAACGAAGAGTGCAGTTACTGGAATGGGCCAAAGCCAATCAAGCTTTTATTATTGAAGATGATTATGACAGTGAATACAGGTACGAGGGTCCGAAGCTATCATCGCTTGCTGGACTAGATGTTGACGGTAGAGTAATTTATGTAGGCAGTTTTAGTAAAGTGTTATTTCCTTCTCTGCGCATAGGTTATGTTGTATTGCCTCCGACTTTGATTCAACCTTTTTTGGCGGTCAAATGGATAACAGATCGTATGTCTTCTGCTTTGGATCAGGAAGCGTTGGCGGAATTTATTCAGAATGGACATTATGCGAGGCATGTTACGCAGATGGGGAAACTTTATGCTGCCCGCAGGGCTTGTCTAGTAAAAAGTTTGGATGCTGAATTTGGCAGTCGTGTCCGCTATTATGGGGAAGAGGCGGGTCTTCATTTATTAATTGAGCTGGAATCTGGTGCCGAAGAGCATCGTATAGCTGAATTGGCGTTACGATATGGAGTTCGGGTCTATCCTGCGTCTTCTTATTTTGTGGGCAGTAAACCTCAAGGTCCTGTCTTTCTACTTGGTTATTCTAATCTCACCGAGAATCAGATTAAGGTGGGTGTGAACCGCTTGATGTTAGCTGAAACGGAAGCGGCAGTTAGTACTAGAACTTAATCGAAAGCGATAGATTATCTAATTCTGGAGGTTTTTATGAAACGGTATATGTTAGGCATTGATCTTGGCGGAACCAATATTAAAGCAGGGATTTACGATACTGATTTTATAGCTGTTAAAGAAAGATCTATACCAACAGAGGCTGCTAAGGGCCCAGCCCATGTGTTGGGACGGATTAGAGAAGCCGTACGTTTAATCACGGATGAAGCGAATATTCCATTAGATTTGGTAGAAGGAATGGGAATCGGAGTGCCAGGATTACTTGATCCGGTAGCGGGAATTTCTTTTTTTTCACCGAATTTTCCGGATTGGGAGCATGTACATGTTGTAGATGAGATGAAAAAATTCTATGACTTTCCTACTTTTATTGATAATGATGTTAGGGTTAATCTTTATGGTGAATGGCAACAAGGTGCAGGAAGAGGGTATAACAATCTGGTTCTGATTACATTGGGAACGGGATTAGGGTCAGGTATCGTGAATGACGGAAAAGTGATCTACGGTACGTCTTATAGCGCTGGTGAAATTGGGCATATGAATATGTACAGGAACGGACGTCCCTGCAAATGTGGAAGCTCCGGTTGTTTAGGGCGATATGTGTCCGCGATTGGCATGGTGAATACTTTTAAAGAGAAGCTGAAAGAAGGACGAACAAGTATTATTCAGACTTGGACTAAGGAACAAGAAGAGCAAATTACCGCGTTAATGATATCTGAAGCTTACGAACTTGGAGACGCTCTCTCTATGGAAGTAATGCAGGAGACTGGAGCTATACTTGGATTTGGATTAGCGAATGTTGTGAATATCCTCAACCCGGATCTTATTATTGTAGGTGGGGGAATGGCAGCGGCGGGAGATAAATTGCTCCAACCCGTAAGAGAGACTGTGCATCAGCATGCGTTGAAGCTATCAAGCATTAAGTGTAAAATTGTTCAAGCAGAGCTTGGGAGTCGGGCAGGAACAATAGGTGCGGCCTCTTATGCGTATAATAAGCTGCAAGATGCAGGAAAATTAAACTTTGGTTAGTGTTATTTGTTTTTTTTACATGAAATGGAACCAGATTGAGCCGCCCGGAATACAACTGTATAAAATCCGTGGAGGTGCTCTTATGTTTGCAATCATGCAATTAATAGGTGGAGTGATTCTTTCTTTGGGATGGATCCCGCAGATTGTTCAAATCCTCAAATCAAAATCCGTAGCCGATTTAAATCTAAAATCGTATTTACTTATGCTGCTCGGGATTAGTCTAATGGAAGCTTATGCGATTAGTTTGGCGGTTACGGGGGTTGGATTAGCTTTTTTGATTACAAATACGATGTCTTTATGTGTTGTATTGCTGGTTATTATTCTAGTGATTAAATATCGAACAAGACAATGAATGAAGCTTATAAATTTAATCTAGATAGTGAATGCAGGAGGTTAATTTGCGCGAAAAAAATTATACATATGAAATCGATGCGGTAACTTTTCAATTGCAGGAAGCCTGTGATTTTGCTTGGTTAACTAAGCTGGGAAAAGTGTTTAAAGTGTTCGATCAGCAAGACTCCGGAAATTTTTCTTTTGGTGTGGAGCAGGATGGAAAGAAGTTTTTTGTGAAATTTGCTGGAGCGAGACCTTTGACTTATGCCGGCAATCCTCAGGATGCTGTTAACCGTTTAATTGAAGCTATTCCGTTATATAACGAACTTAGATCTGATGCACTGATCACGCTACTGTCGCATTATGAGGTTGAGTCAGGGTATGTAGCAGTCTTTGATTGGTTTGCAGGTGAATGTTTACATTCGCATTGGCTATTTGCGGGAGAAGCGAAGCTGAGTCATCCGGAGTCGCCTTTTTTTCGTTATAAGCAATTATCCGTTGAAAAACGTCTGTCTTCATTAGATGTAATCTTTTTGTTTCATGAACATGTTGAGTATC
Source organism: Paenibacillus sp. FSL F4-0122 (assembly GCF_038002845.1). NCBI lineage: Bacteria > Bacillati > Bacillota > Bacilli > Caryophanales > Paenibacillaceae > Paenibacillus > Paenibacillus sp. FSL F4-0122. Next base: position 6,242,542 of record NZ_JBBODI010000001.1, on the reverse strand, counting down.
GAGGGTATGTAGCTGTGGATTTTTATGACGGAAGTATTTTATATGATTTTGTAAACGATGGAACTAAAATTTGTGATATTGATTATTATAGACTAAAGCCTACTGTAAATGATCTGGGAGAGAACTTCTGGGGTTCATCCAGATTCAAGTCACCGGAAGAGTTTAGCTTGGATGCGCCGATTGATGAAGTTACGAATGTATTTAATATGGGCGCCACAGCATTTGTTTTATTAGGAGGAGCATCCGATCGATCGTTTGTAAAATGGGAAACCAGTCAAGCCCTCTACGAGGTAGCTTTACGGGCCGTCAGTGCGGTGAGGGAGCAGCGGTATCGGAATGTAGCAGAATTTAAATTGGCTTGGGATGCGGCAAAAAATGTTTGAGGCTGGTGGGAAGGCGAGGGATATAATTGCAGGTAAACTTTTTTGAGTTGGATAAGGAAAAAGAAGTTGTGCTGAAGTACGTTGTTATTATGGTTAAACATGGTGAAGAATGGATCTTAGCGAGACATCAGGACCGTTCGACGTGGGAGTTTGCCGGAGGGCATATAGAGGTTGGCGAAATCCCGGAGCAGGCTGCTGCCAGAGAATTATATGAAGAAACGGGTGCGGAACAATTCTCACTTTTTCCAATAGCTATTTATAGGGTCACTAGTATCGACGCTCCAGAAAATTATGGTAAGTTATATTTTGCAAATGTGGAACAGTTCGCAGAACTTCCTCCTTATGAGATGGCAGAAATCAGAGGATTTACTGAGATACCAAAAGAGCTGACGTATCCCTTGATATACCCAGCTTTGATTTCAAAAGTTCAGGATTTCATTAACCATTCATCTTCAGCTGTAAGATAAGAATGATAGCCCTGCTGTTGTCACATGATATGATTAATAAATAGAACAAGCAGGAGGGATTTCATTGAAAAGAGACATTCAGCATGTACCCTATGGCTATGAGCAACCAGTTGAGCAACGTAAAGGGACTTTAGTGTTTTACGATTCTTTTGAACATATAACAGATCAAGAGCTTGAAGTGGCGGCAAAAACTGCAGCAGACCGGCGTTTCACTAAACTGGTGTTATATCCACTTCATGAGGAAACGGTGCGACGGATGACCAAAGAGCCGGTGAGTGCTTATTATAAGCGAGAGGACCGGCTGCATGAATGGAAAAGAGAGCAAGGACGTAGCTTTATCACGGTAGAGAGTTTGGAAGGGAAGCGAAAAAAGTATACTCCGCTTGATTCTGCGCTGCGGCATCTTTTGGAGATCTATCCTTCGCCGATTTTTCTGTATTTAACGCCTGAGGTGGCGAATCAGTTTGCGTCTTATTCTTCTTTTGAAGAGTGGATTGTAAAGATTCGGTTATTGTTGCCAGCTGCACCTTCATCACTGCATCCACGGTTACTAAAATTTCGCCATCGCTGGGATGTTGTTGGAGAAGAGAAAGATTAAGAATTAACAAATTTAATTTGTGCTGCTTTGTTTACGTCTGTAATTGTACATTCTCCATTGATAATGGATAAAACATCCGATACAAAAACCAAAAATCGCCACAGTGGCAGCCACTGCAACGAGCGCTGTGAAAATGTAAGCTGCGATCGTCCAGCCAACGATGAAGCTGATCAGACCCCCTGCGAGGCAGAAGACAGCTATGCTTTGATTAAACTGTTGTTGTGACCAGTCTTCGAGTACATAGTGGGAACGCTCTTTTGTCAGAAACCTGGCAGCTAGCTTAATGATGGGATTATAACCGAACAAAAGACCGAGCAATCCGGCAAACAAGGGCAGCGCTAGTATCCAGTGTTGTCCTGTTAGCCATGTTAATATTACAGAAATGACGATAAACGCCTGATTAGTTTTTACTAATGGCCGGGCGATTCCTTTGGGCACGTTTTGCATTTTATTCACACCTTTCTCATTGGAATAATTATAGTATACGCTGGGATTGTGGGAATGGGAAGTAGATAATTTCGTGCGAGAGTGGATTAGTGAGGGATGGAGAAGGTATGGAGATGGCTGGAAGCGGATGGGGAAGATGGGGCGGATGGAGGTAGGTGGAGCAGATGGAGCGAATGGGGGCAGATGGAGCTGATGGAGCTGATGGAGCAGATGGGCTGGATGGAGCAGATGGAGCAGATGGAGCAGATGGAGCAGATGGAGCAGATGGGCTGGATGGAGGCAGTTGGTAATTTATTGAGAAAATACAGATGGACATTAATAGCATCCCACCCACCTAGCATGTTACGTCCTCATCTCCTCTCGACAGCACATTGGGCCTTCTCTCCTTTACCGCATCTGGTTCACTCCATTTCCTTCAGTCCAACTGATCCACTCTATCTCCTTCACTCCATCGGACTCCAGAGTCCTTATTTGCTCGAAAAGTAACCTTTTGAAAGATTAACGGACCCCAATGCAGCTATGAGCACAAAAAGGGATGAAAACAGCCCGGTTTGAGTGGAATAGCGACGGTGAGGTCCGAAAATGTGTCCAAAAGCCTGATTTAGCGCAAATAGCTGCATCTGAGTCCGATAGAAATTTAGCTTGAGAGCAAAGTGTAGTACATGGAAAACAAAAGTGTGGGAGTAAGTGCGAAGCAAGGGAGTACACGGACAAATGCATGCGCGGAAATAGTGTGGGACAAGTGTAAGAACTAACGAAGCTAATAGCTCGATGGGAAGTAAATGTGATGTAGAAGGATGCTCGAAGTTAGGAGCGATCGGACCCCAGAGTTCTTATTTGATCGAAAAGTAACCTTTTGAAAGATTAACGGACCCCAATGCAGCTATGAGCACAAAAAGGGATGAAAACAGCCCGGTTTGAGCGGAATAGCGTCGCTCAGGTCCGGAAATGTGTCCAAAAGCCCGTTTTAGCACAAATAGCTGCATCTGAGTCCGATAGGGAGGATGGAGCTAACCCAACTCAACCCAACCCCCACGATCTTCCACCAAAATTACTTTGAATTTAAGTAATTTATGTGTTGACATATCTCTTTAAAATATGGTTTTATTATGTAGACCAATTGTTATAATGCAAAGGAAGTGTCAGCTTGTCGAACAAGCCGAATACGCGTGAGGCGATTTTGGACACAGCTTCGAAATTGTTTTTTTCTCAGGGATATCATGCAACAGGACTGAATCAGATTATTAAAGACAGCGACTCGCCGAAGGGATCTCTTTATTACTACTTTCCCCACGGCAAAGAAGAACTGGCTTTAACATGTATTAACCGGACTAGTGAAGTTGTCGCTCAGAAGCTTAGACATCATATGGAGAACAGCAAGAGTGCGTCTGAGGCAATGGAGGATTTCATTCTAGGAATGGCTAAAGATGCAGTGGAATCCTCATACGAGGGGATAGTTCCGTTTAGTTTTTGGTTGGCGGCGGAAACATCCTGTATTAGTGAAGAGCTGCGGACAGCATGTAAATCTGTGTTTATGGACTTGCAGGATGTGATCAAGAAACGTCTTTTGTATGAAGGCGTAGAGAACAAGCCCGCGGCCGATAAGGCTTCAGTGGTAATCTCTTTATTTGAAGGGGCGCTTCTCCAGACGCTGACTTTTCGGGATGAACAACCGCTTCTCGCGGCGGCAAAGATTATCCCAGCAATACTTGGTTAGATACAGACAAATAGACAAGATTATCAGGAGGATTAAGGGTGGAAGCAACTATGCAAGGGAATCAACAAAAAGAGGTCAAGAAGTTTAAGACTATTCCGATTCTTGTCTCTTTATTACTAGCAGGTTTTATCGGAATGTTCAGTGAAACGGCATTAAATGTTGCTTTAAGCGATCTAATGAATGTCCTACAAATTACCCCAGCAACAGCACAATGGTTGACAACAGCTTATCTGCTTACACTGGGTATATTAGTACCAATTTCGGGGATGCTGCTTCAATGGTTCTCGACGAGACAACTGTTTATAGCGGCTTTATGTTTTTCAATTCTAGGAACATTCCTAGCAGCAGTCTCACCTAACTTTGAGTTCTTACTTACAGCAAGAGTGGTTCAAGCTATGGGAACAGCGCTTCTGTTGCCACTGATGTTTAATACAATCCTTATCATCATTGCTCCTGAAAAACGGGGGGCTGCAATGGGGATGATCGGACTGGTTATCATGGTTGCTCCGGCGATTGGACCTACCATTGCTGGACTTCTTATTGAAAGCCTCAGCTGGCACTGGATTTTCTGGTTGTCATTGCCATTCTTAGTGATTGCATTGATATTTGGGATTCTGTTCATGCAGAATGTAACAAAGGTGACGAAACCGAAAATTGATATCCTCTCCATTGTGTTATCTTCACTCGGGTTTGGCGGTATCGTGTTTGGTTTCAGCAGCGCGGGTGAAGAAGCGGGCTGGGGAAGCCCGAAAGTGATCATTGCGATCATCGTAGGTGTAGTAGCATTGTTATTGTTTGGACTTCGTCAAATGAAGATGAAGGAGCCAATGATTAATCTGCGTGCTTTTAAATATCCAATGTTCGCTATTGGTGTAGCTATGGTATTTATCTGTATGATGGTTATTCTGTCCTCCATGCTGATTCTTCCGATGTACCTTCAACAAGGACAAGGTTATACAGCTTTCAAAGCGGGTCTGTTGCTGCTTCCAGGCGGAATTATAAACGGATTGATGTCCCCAATTATGGGTCGTATGTTTGATAAATACGGTCCGAAATGGCTCGTTATTCCAGGTCTGATTATTGCAGCGGTAGCCTTGTGGTTCTTCTCCAGTATTAGTGTAGCTTCTACGGTTGTGTTCGTAATCGTACTTCACAGTACGCTTATGATTGGTATTTCGATGGTATTTATGCCGGCACAAACAAATGGTATTAACCAGTTACCACTAGAGCTATATCCAGATGGTACAGCTATCATGAATACACTGCAGCAGGTTGCTGGTGCAATTGGTACTGCATTAGCAGTCAGCATTATGTCCGCGGGTTCAAAAAGCTATATGAAAACTGTAGAGAACCCAGCAGATCCAGCTAATATGTTACCTGCGTTCACGAACGGTGTACAAAATGCTTTTATTTTCGGAATGAGTATGGCGATTGTAGGACTAATTCTTGCTTTCTTCATAAAAAGAGTAGTTGTTAATCATAAAATGAATACTCCAATGCATTAATAATTAGAGGAATTCGATTAAAAGGAGTGCTAACTGGCAACAGTTCTAGCACTCCTTTTTTGTCGTCAATCATTGTGTCCATTCCATCATATATACTCGTTTTAATTCCACGTTAAGGATCACGATACAGTAGCTATCATCATCTTTTTTCTTATAGTAATACAATCCACTTTCTTTGAGTTCTATGGGGTTAGCCTGAAATAATTTTTCGTATTTGGCTTTTTCATTTGGATAAATGGCTATCACGGAATCTTTGAAACTTGATATTCTCTCTTTTAAGGGGGCAATGGATTCAACAGTGAGGGGATGCCAAGATGTTGCATCTTTGATTTCTTTGAATTGCTTATCGTTATAATCTAATACGTAATAGCTTTCGCCATCCCCATGGAGACTGGGTGGACTTTCAAATATCACTTTTGACTCTGTAGGTTTAAAGATCGCTATTCCCCAATTTATCTTCCACGCCTCATAATAGGTCAAAGAACTGTTATGGAGCATATATCCAACGAAAATAACTATGAAAAGAACGAAAAACTCCAGATGGCTATTGTTGTTTTTTGCATGGTAGATCTCCTCAAAATGTCGCTTGTATTACCATTATTATACATGTGAGAGTGGGGAATAGGGAGGGAGTAAGGGGGGGGAATAAGAGGAACTTTACATACATAGATTTACGATGTATAGTTGTCCTAGGTATAAAAGGATAAATAATATTCATGTATACAGATATTAGTCATTGGACGAAGAAGCAAATCAACGGTATAAATCCCGTAGAATGAGCCCACGCCGGCCCGGGGGTGCAAATCAACGGTATAAATCCCGTAGAATGAGCCGAATCCGGTCCGAGGAGGCAAATCAACGGTATAAATCCCGTAGATTAAGCCCACGCCGGCCCGGGGGTGCAAATCAACGGTATAAATCCCGTAGAATGAGCCGAATCCGGACCGAGGAAGCAAATCAACGGTATAAATCTCGTAGATTAAGCCCAGTCCGGGCCAAGGAAGCAAATCAACGGTATAAATCCCGTAGAATGAGCCGAATCCGGACCGAGGAGGCAAATCAACGGTATAAATCCCGTAGATTAAGCCCACGCCGGCCCGGGGGTGCAAATCAACGGTATAAATCCCGTAGAATGAGCCGAATCCGGACCGAGGAGGCAAATCAACGGTATAAATCCCGTAGAATGAGCCGAGCCCGGACCGAGGAAGCAAATCAACGGTATAAATCCCGTAGATTAAGCCCACGCCGGCCCGGGGGTGCAAATCAACGGTATAAATCCCGTAGAATGAGTCCACGCCGGCCCGGGGTGCAAATCAACGGTATAAATCCCGTAGAATGAGCCGAATCCGGACCGAGGAGGCAAATCAACGGTATAAATCCCGTAGAATGAGCCGAATCCGGACCGAGGAAGCAAATCAACGGTATAAATCCCGTAGAATGAGCCCACGCCGGCCCGGGGGTGCAAATCAACGGTATAAATCCCGTAGAATGAGCCGAATCCGGACCGAGGAGGCAAATCAACGGTATAAATCCCGTAGATTAAGCCCACGCCGGACCGAGGAAGCAAATCAACGGTATAAATCTCGTAGATTAAGCCCAGTCCGGGCCAAGGAAGCAAATCAACGGTATAAATCCCGTAGAATGAGCCGAATCCGGACCGAGGAGGCAAATCAACGGTATAAATCCCGTAGATTAAGCCCACGCCGGCCCGGGGGTGCAAATCAACGGTATAAATCCCGTAGAATGAGCCCAGTCCGGACCGAGGAGGCAAATCAACGGTATAAATCCCGTAGAATGAGCCGAATTCGGACCGAGGAAGCAAATCAACGGTATAAATCCCGTAGATTAAGCCCACGCCGGCCCGGGGGTGCAAATCAACGGTATAAATCCCGTAGAATGAGCCGAATCCGGTCCAAGGATGCAGATCAACTACTATGATGAGTGAAATTTGTTTAGTGGATCAGATACATCCACGCCAATTGTAAAGTTTAGAATTTAGGAGGTGTTAGCCGTTGAAAGTAAGTAAAGAGATGCTGAAGGGCAGTACGGGTACGTTGATTCTGACTCTTTTACTGGAGAAGCCATTATATGGTTATGAGTTAATCAAAGCACTGGAGCTGAGATCTCAGGGTGTTTTTTCATTAAAAGAAGGAACCTTGTATCCGATTCTGCATGCGATGGAAAGTGAGCGCTGGGTGGAGGCTTACTGGATGGAGGTAGAAGGAAGGAAGCGTAAGTACTATAGAATCCTGGATGAAGGTAAAGAGAAACTCAAGGAGAAAAAAGCAGAATGGGTTATGTTCAAAGGTGCAGTTGACTCCGTTCTGGGAGAGGGTGGTGTATGATGAAAGAGAGGCAGCAGCAATTTTTGGATGTAGTGTGTGCAGAGATTAAAGCGAAAAAAACTCACCCAGAGATACGTCAAGAATTAGCTAGTCATCTAGAAGATTTAATTTGTGAAAAAGAAGCCGACGGTGTATCACGGGAAGAAGCCATAGCTTGGGCGATCGAACAAATGGGGAGCCCGCAAACGTTAGGGAAGGAACTTCATCTAATACATAAACCACATGTACCTTGGGGATTGTTTGGAGTTGTAGCTTTGTTATCCGCGATCAGTCTGATCGGAATGAGTTCTGTGGATGTAGGCTACAGTGATATCGTTAAGGGTTCTTTTTTGGATAATGCGTTTAGACGCCAAGCGATAAATATACTCATTGGAATTGTATTGATGTTTGGATTGTATTTTATCGATTTCAGAAAGCTGAAAAGTTTCTCGTGGGTATTATACGGAACATCAATAGCCGGAATTCTGTCGAGTATATTCTGGGGGATAACAATAAATGGAGTGAATTATGGTCCTAGGATTTTTTTGATCTTACCTGATATGACATCCTATCGTCCTTATGTATTGATAGTCGCGTTAGCAGGGATTTTAGTGAATCGTAAGGAATCGGCTAAAAAGAAAACTTGGCGGAGTGGTTTGTTCAACATAAGCATTCTGTTAGCACCTGCCTTGCTTCTTATCTCTTTAAACTCTCTTCCAGAGCTTGTGGTGTATCTAATTTCTTCATTAGTATTATATGTATGGATTACTCGCGATTGGATTAAGAGTGTAGTATTATTAGGATTCTTTGTAATAGTTGGACTAATGTTCATCTTCAATAGCGACTACCTGATGGTCAGAATCATTAGTGCTATAAATCCCTCTTTAGATCCAGACGGTTATGGCTATATATACCAAGTAATGCGTGAAGTTATTAGTTCAGCGGGTTGGTGGGGGCACGGATTCGGAGCAGTAGAACAAAAGCTGCCGTATGTCTACTCAGATATGTTGCCTGTCTATCTTATTCATTGTTTTGGTTGGGCGGGGGCACTGCTTTTGCTGGCAGTTATCTCCTGGTTCTTCATCAAGCTTCTATCTACGATACGAGCGATTCGTGAGACCTATGGACAAGCTCTAGTGTTGGGTTTGGCATTTTTGCTAGCGATAAGACTAACCTATGGTCTTGCTATTTTGAGCGGTGGAATGATGCTGACTTCTATCCCGTTCCCTTTCCTGAGCTATGGGAGTCATGTGTGGTTTGAATATGCGGCTATTGGACTTCTGATGGGTATTTATCGTAGGAAGGACATTGGAGGCGTCCAGAATAATACTGTACTAAGTTAGATTCAGGATCCTCTCGTATGTCTAATTATTAAGTATGAATACTTAAGGGAGGTCTTTTAATGGGATGGAAAAAAACAGGCTTGTTAAGTGTTGCCTTTGCCCTAGGCTCTATGGGAGGGTTTGGGAGTATACATACAACAGATACTGTAGCTGCCGCAACTGTGAAAGAATCTGCAAAAGTCTATAATCAATTCCAGCAATATGTACAGAAGCCGGCATCTCTGGCTAACGCACGGAATTATTTGATTAACCATATCAAAGAAGTGGATACCTGGACAGCAACTCAGATGACACTCCAGCTCGAAAATGCACAGAAGGCATATTTACCTGTGTACTCTGAGAAGGTTTTTCCGGAGAATGTTCAGAAAGAGATAAATAATGCTTTATCCAAAAGCAAAAATCTAACCTACAGCACACTCCTTAATTCGATCAAAGATGCCAATGTACGCAATATGTTAATTGAAGGACGGGATAAGGGATATAAGCTGCAGACTAGTGAGGGCATGTACTATCCAGTGATGCATTATGAGGGCTTCAAAAGCTTTAAGCCGTATGTCACGAAGGACATCGCAGCTTACATTGACATCATGGCCACTGAATCGAATCAACCAAGTGTATTTGATGCAGCTATTGTGATTAGTTGGACAGAGTTAACGAACAGGGCGCTAGCACTGGAGGATTTTGTGACGAAATATCCAGCTTCCAATCGGTCAACCGTTCTTCAAAAAGAGCTGCTTAATGCAACTTCACGCTTATTATATGGGTCAAGCAACACACCAGCTTATGACTATGATGAGCAAATAATCAAACCTGAAGTGAAAAAGGCGTATGAGAATGCATTAAAAGGAAACAAAGGCGACACCAGAATCCTAATGATTTTAGAAAAATTACTGCAGTTACTTGATTCCACGAATAATAAACTCACACCTGAAGTGGAAAAATTTCTGAATCAAACGGTTAATTCGAAATGAAGAGGCGGGATCTATTGAGAACCGGATTTAGAGGAACAAAAATCATAGTTTTCGCATTTGTGCTGTTGTTATGGACAAACACTATTGTTATGGGCAGCGCAGATGCAGCTTACGTTGGATCATCTACAGACAATGTACTGCAGCAAATGCAGCTGGAGAAGAAACACCGTCTGCCGCAAGGATTTGTCTATTTGGATGAAGTGATTCCTACTGCCCATTTTGAAATTCGTTATTACGGAGACAATAATTTTGTAGGGGAGCGGATTGATGGATATAAAGCGCCTTTAGCGATCTTTTCAAGGACTGCGGCTACAGCCTTGAAGGCAGTAAGTGAGGATTTAGCCAAAAAAGGATATATCCTAAAAATCTATGATGCTTATCGTCCGCAGACCGCGGTGAATCATTTTGTAAGATGGTCACAGAATTCCGCGGATACTAAGATGAAGCAGCAATATTACCCGCTACTGGATAAACGTAATTTATTCAAACTCGGATTTATAGCGAAAAAATCAGGACATTCCCGTGGCAGTACCATCGATTTAACGATCGTCAATAAAGAGACCGGTGTAGATGTAGATATGGGCAGCCCGTTTGATTTTTTCGGAGATATCTCTTTTTATGATACATCGTTAATCACCAAGACTCAGAAAGCAAATCGCGCAATTCTCAAAGAGGTTATGGTGAAGCAAGGCTTTAAACCTTATAGTAAGGAATGGTGGCATTTTACGCTGATAAAAGAACCTTTTCCTAAGCAGTATTTTGACTTCAAAGTGGAATAGTTATTTAAAAGAAGCGGCCCAACATAATGTTGAACGGCTTCTTTTTTTTGCTTGTCTTGATTATCATTAGGATTAGCACATGCTGGAAACGCACATAATACTTGTAATAACTAAAGGGAGGTTTCGAGCGATGATCAAAATGGCAGCGGTAGTTGTGTTAGGTGTTCTGTTTTTAACTAATGGATTTGGTGGATTTGCCGCTCCAACAGTATGGGCAGACTCCGGCCAGGTTAGCGTGATTTTGAATGGTAAACTACTGGAAACTGATCCCCATTCAGCCTACAACAAGGGTTCCACGGTCATGATTCCGCTCAGAGAGGCTTCCAATGCACTGAAATATACAACAACATATCAAAAAAGTTCAGAAACTATAACACTAACAAAGATAAATGAAATAATTAAATGGAAGCTTAACGAACATTTAGTTAGCATCAATAATGCACAAGAGTTGGTTTTTAAAGATGATTTCGAATTCAGACAGGATCATATCTATGTTCCAATCTCCTTTTTTAAGACAATTGGTTTATTAACCTCATATGATGGGGAGTCCAATCAAGTTGAAGTGTATACCCCTGAAGTGACAGCGAGTGTTATAGCGGGGTTACTGGTCGGCGGTAAATATAATGAATTATCGGAGCGATATCATTATGATGTGGTCGTAAATAAGCCAAGCTCAAATGGATTACTGGAAGACTGGAAGCAAATTACGGTAAAAGCCGGGAATTATCATGGGATTAAATCTACAAAAAGTAGCTATAACGAGGATCAATTTTCTATTCGCTGTGTATTGGATTTTGCAGAGATAGAGATTCCACTTGAAATTATATTGAACACATCGGGCAAAATTATAGAATTAAGAGAAACGCTCTAATCGGAAAATGATTCCATGATGACTATGCACATTTCCCAAGCGAGAAGATTTAAGGGGATTATGCATAGTCTTTTTGCTGTTCTAATATACATTTCAAGATAATTTCTGAAGGGTATCGTAAACTCGATGTGTTTTTAATGGAAAAAATGGTTTTATTTGTTGACTTCCAGATTCATCGAATGTAAATTAAAATTTGAAATAATCAATAAAGCATTTAATTAAATTAGAGAAATGAGTGGAGTACTGGATGACAAAAACTATGACTGGAATGAGTACTGCAGAAGATCAACCCTTTTCGTTAAAAGCAATCATCCCCCCGCTTCTTGCTATTATTGTCGGTATGATTATGGTTATTCTGGATGGTACTGTTGTGAATGTGGCCGTTCCCAAGCTGGTTGATTATTTTGCTTCCGATCTCAAAACGATTCAGTGGGCGATTACGGGTTATACTTTAGCTTTAGCGGCTGTAATCCCACTCGCGGGCTGGATGACCGATCGTTTTGGATCGAAACAAGTTTTTCTGACAACTCTTACGATGTTTATTCTTGGCTCTATGTTATGTTCGGTTGCACAAAGCTCATCTCAGCTCATTATTTTTCGAGTCATTCAAGGTCTTGGCGGGGGGATGGTTGCTCCCATTGGGATGGCGATGGTTTTTAAATTAGCTCCAGTAGAACGTCGAGGTTCTATTATGGGGATGCTTGGTATTCCAATGCTCTTAGCTCCGGCACTCGGTCCAGTCTTATCCGGTTGGCTGGTGGAGTACGTAAGCTGGCACTGGATCTTTCTGATTAATGTCCCTATTGGAATCGTTGGCATTATTCTTGGTGTTAAATATTTGCCGAAGTCTGAAAAAAAGAGCAAAGGTAGACTCGATATCCTAGGCATTATCCTTGCCCCAATTGCCTTCTCTATGTTGGCTTATGGGGTGAATGAAGGCGGTGGAACAAGCTGGTCGTCTACTCCCGCTATTGTTGGCTTATCTGTTGGAGGGGTTGCATTGATCCTTCTTGTCATTGTGGAGCTGCTTCACAAAAATCCGCTTTTACAACTGCGAGTTTTCCGTTCGTCGGATTTCACTCGGGGTATTATTTTAACTTGGGTTATGCAAGCCGCTTTGTTTGGGTCCATGTTATTTGTGCCCCTTTATCTGCAGCAGATTAGAAGCTATACCCCGCTGGAGACCGGCCTGATTCTACTTCCGCAGGCTTTAGCTTCAGCAATCGGAATGCCGATTGGCGGCAGGTTGTTTGATAAGATCGGGGCTCGTCCGCTGGCGTTTGTTGGACTTAGTATCATTACGGTCACCTTGTTCCTGTTATCCGGAATTAGTGTTACAACAAATTTATCGTTAATTATGACATACCTGGGTTTCTTAGGTTTTGGTATGGGTCTAACGATGATGCCTTTGAATACTCATGTCTTGAATGCTGCTCCACGTGAATGGGTGGGAAGTGTAACTTCACTTACTGCTGCTGCTCAACAAGTCGTTGTTTCATTTGCTATAGCTGGAATGACAGGTTACCTGACTAGTCAGATCGCTGTTCATATGGGAGCACTGAAAGCGGGAAGTAATCCTTTGACAGCCGCAGTTAGTGGTTTTGATGATGTGTTCTTCCTGTCTGGCTGCATAGGTGTGGTAGGTATATTAATGAGTATTATTTTGCGCAAGCCTAAGCTTTCCGCTGGCGATCCTTCCTCTGGAGAGGGACAGAAGGCAGATGCGGCGATGATGATGGGGCATTAATTGAACCAATAAACATAGAAAAGGCGTCGTTCAGCTTGTATAGTTGAACGACGCCTTTATTGTTATAAATGCTCTGGTTTCTTCTGAGCCCACGATGCGGGGAGTGTTGCTTTACCAAGCAATTCAGAAGCCACGATTCCGAGCAGAACAAGCGCTGCGCCAGCATAACCCTGCATCGATAACTTCTCAGCAGCGAACCAATAACCAAACATCGCAGCGAAGACCGGCTCAAGGGAGAAGATTAGTCCGGTGCGGGTCGGTGATGTATATTTTTGAGCAATAGGTTGCAGGATGAAGCCACAGGCACTGCATAAGATACCAAGCGCAAGAATTGCAGTCCAACCTGGCAAAGTAGACGGTAGCGCAGGTGTCTCGAAGAGTGCGGACAACACTAAGGCCAACCCTCCGGCAAATCCTAACTGCAAGATTCCGATATTCAGGGAATCACATTCTTTTACCGCCTTGCCTGTAAATAAGATCTGTACCGCGTAGAACACTGCCGAAAGGATACACAGGAAATCACCCGGCTGAATAGTTAAGGTTGCATTTAAGGTAAGGAGTCCAATCCCGGCTATGGCGAGGATGGAGCCGAACACTTGTGGAGGTGCAACTCTTTTTTTGAAAATAACTCGATCCAAGATCGGTACAAAAATAACCGTCAACGCAACTAGGAATCCTGCGTTTGAGGTGGTGGTTGTTTGAAGTCCGAAGGTTATACATGTGAATACGCCGAGCAGGAGGAATCCGAGTAGGGCGCCATATTTTAATGTTTTGATGTCTACTCGTCTTAATCGTTTGTGGAATATCATAGCGGCTAATATAAAAGCAAGTCCGAAGCGCAGTGCAATCAGATTGAATTCGCCTAACGTACCTAACCCCATTTTCATAAATATGTAGGAGGAGCCCCAAAATAATGTTACAACTAACAGCAGCAGCTCAGCTTTGAGCGGTTTCATCTCTTCATCCATCCTTCTTCAATTTCAACTCAATATAGTATAATACGGCTCTATACATAAGGTAACTGAATGTTTATCATAGAATACATGAGTAAAACTTATGCAATTTATAAGGGTGGGAACAGAGGTTGAGCATTAATAAATATGAGATTTTTCTGAAAGTTGTGGAGCTAGGCAGCTTAACAAAAGCAGCAGATGTACTGGGTTTTACGCAATCCGGAATTAGTCACACCATTAGCAGCTTGGAGATGGAGTTTGGGTTCGCGTTATTAATTAGAAATAGATCCGGTGTGAAATTGACGGTAAACGGAGAACAAGTTCTGCAGCCTATCCGTGAAATCTTGAAGTGGAACGAGAAATTGAAGCAGGAGGTAGCGGACATCCACGGGCTAGAGATTGGCACGATTACCATCGGTACGTTCACCAGTGTGTCTGTGCATTGGCTGCCAGGGATGATTAAGCAATTTCGCAGTGAATACCCTTATATAGAAATCAAGCTGATGGAAGGCGGTTATTTGGAGGTTGAGCAATGGATAGAGGCTGGAGTCGTAGACTGCGGTTTTATTTCACTGCCTACACGTGAGAAGTTTGACGTAATTCCTTTAAAAAAAGACCGGATGTTAGGGATTGTATCTAAAGAGAATCCGCTAAGCACGGAGCCCTTTCTTTCCTTATCGCAAATTGCTAAAGAGGATTTCATTATCCCGAAAGCAGGTTCGGATTATGATGTTAGACGTGTGCTGGATAAGGCGGGTATTAAACCTAATGTTAAATTCTCAGCAGGTGATGACTATGCCATTATGTCGATGGTGGAGAAAGGTCTTGGCATTAGTATTTTGCCAGAGCTTGTCTTAACCCGGCAAAATTATAATGTGGCCATGTTAGAATTAGAGGAACGAAGTTTCAGATCGTTAGGAATTGCTGTCCACTCTATGAAATACGCTTCTCCCGTCACCAAAAAATTTCTAAAGCATGTGCAAGTGTGGCTGAAAGATAACGCCTAAATAAATACGTCAAAAAATAAGAAACTGATACCTCTTCAACGTTAGGGGAATCAGTTTTTTTTAGATACTTAGTTGTTTTTTAGAAAAAGGGTAATACATACGGGCCTCTGTAATCGATTTTAAGGGGTTTTGGTTAATTATATGTATATCTCCATTATTGTGTAGTTATAACGGCAATGTGATGGATTCTAGGGATGTTAAAATGCGCGTTTGTTCTCTAACGATATCTGTTTTTTAGAGAATGATATGTTATAATTAGAAGAGTGGGAAAAAGAAATGTATTCCAGATGATCTGTCTATGTGATGATTTTATACACAATTACGGATGGATGAGATTAGGAGGGGGATAAACGATTGTCCGTTACAATTATTACACTAGTCGTATTAGCAGTATTTATAGGTGCCTTGATGAGAACCATGTTTGGTTTTGGTGAAGCGATTGTGAGCATGCCACTGCTTGCACTGCTCCCGATTCCTATACATACCTCAGTTTCTTTGATTGGATTGGCAGGCCTCACGGTTGCCTCACTTACAGTTGTGAGTGGGTGGCGGCATATAGAACGACCTATTCTGATTCGATTAGCACTCTCAACAGTGATAGGAATTCCTGTAGGACTAGTTATGCTTTATTTAGCACCTGCAAGTGTAATTATGACTGGACTTGGTATATTTTTGATTGTTTATGGAGTTTATTCAGTGATTAAGAAGAGAATAGTTAAGACGATCGATCATCCCTTGCTTAAGGCAAAAGGCTGGGTGTATCCCTTCGGATTCGCTTCGGGTGTACTTGGCGGTGCTTATAACTTTAATGGTGTCCCGGTCGTGATCTATGGTACTTTACGACAGTGGAATCCTGATCGCTTTCGGGGTACGTTGCAAGCTCATTTTCTTATTTCTGGTGTACTTGTTGTAACTGGTCATGCTATCGGGGGATTGTGGACTACGGATGCTCTTGTTCTTTATGGATATTCTATTCCAGCAATTATCTTAGCTACAGTGCTCGGTGTATATGTGAATAAACGTATTCCTGCTAAGAAATTTGAGAGTTACTTATTTCTGATTATCATTTTACTTGGTGTCCTATTGCTAGTACCTCGCGGATAGTTGAAAAGAAATAGAAAGACGTTCTTCTCCTTAGTGTATATGAACGTCTTTTAAATTTATCCAATCTTAGGGTTGACGAAGAGCCTTGTTCATGAGAAAATGTACGCGCGTACATTAAATGAATGCGTTTTCGAATAGTATATTGAACGAGGCTAAATGTCACTGTTCATAACCTATGAGAAGGAGGAATTTATATCGCCAGCCGTAAAGAGGTTGCCGAGCTTGCAGGTGTCTCAGAAGCCACAGTATCTCGCGTGTTAAATAACGTTGGTCCGATTAAGGAAGAAACGAAGGAACGTGTGTTGGCAGCTGCTCTGAAGCTAGGCTATACCCCTAGTTCACTCGCTCAGAGCTTTGCACGTAGACGGAGCGGGAACTTGGGTGTAGTGATGCCTTATTTGCCGAAAGCCCGCTTGTTCTCCACTTATTATTTTTCGGAAATATTAAGTGGAATAGGGAGCAAGGCGCGAGAAGAGGGTTATGATCTGTTAATGCTGTTTCGGAATGCCGAAGAGCCAATGGATTATAGCGGGTTGTTTAAGATGCGGAAGATCGATGCTTGCATTGTGCTTGGCGCTAAAGAAGAGCCAGGTGAGCTAGCCTCACTCCGCCGTTTGAAGGAAGAAAACCATCCTTTTTGTCTGATTAATCAGCATTTTGCAGGGGAAGCTTTTCACGAGGTGGATGCCGATCATGTCGAAGGAAGCTGGCAAGCGGCTAAACACTTACTGGAACAAGGTTTTACGAGGATTGCTTTTCTAAATGGGCCTGAATCTTATTCCAACAGCCGAGATCGTCTAACGGGGTATGCCCGCGCTTTGGCAGAGGTGAATCTTTCTGTAGATTCTTCACTTTTGTTCGAAGGTAACTTCAGCCGGAAAAGCGGGATTATAGCTGCCAAAGAAATGTTGCCTCTGCTGGATGAGATTGATGCGATTATGGTCGCCAATGATCGGATGGCCATTGGTTTGCAGCAAGGGCTGCAGGAGCTAGGAATACCAAGGGATCGCCTGCCAGCTATTGTGGGTTATGATGATTCGGAAGCTGCGGAGCTTACCACACCTGCATTAAGCAGTGTGCGGGTTCCCTTTTACGAACTAGGTGAACTTGCCGCAGCCCAAATCATTGAATTGCTGGGAAACAATCTGGCAGAAATACCCGCACCAGCCGTACAGATCAAATTACCGACAGAACTAGTTATACGAGCTTCATCTAAATCTATCAACACTTAGGAGGAATAAGATGAAACAGCTTCGCATTGGAATGATCGGTTATAAATTTATGGGTAAAGCCCACAGTAATGCTTATCGCAGTTTACCTATGTTTTTCCCGAAAGCGCTTAAACCGGAAATGTCTGTAATCTGTGGACGTAATAGTGAAGCGCTTGAAGAAGCTGCATCGCAGTTAGGCTGGGCGGATTGTGTTACGGATTGGAAGGATCTGATCGCTCGAGAGGATATTGATCTTATAGATATTAATGCTCCCAGCAACGCGCACAAGGAGATAGCTTTGGCAGCAGCCAAAGCAGGTAAACATATTTTTTGTGAAAAACCACTTGCGCTGACTTTGGCAGATTCCCGTGAAATGCTGCAAGTTGCTGAAGACGCGGGAGTTACACATATGGTTGGTTTTAATTATCGCTTTTCTCCGGCAGTTCGACTGGCTAAGAAGCTCATAGAGAGTGGGCGTCTGGGAAAGATTTATCATTTTCGGGCTTGGTTTCTACAAGATTGGATAATAGATCCGGATTTCCCTTTAGTATGGAGACTGCAGAAGGATATCGCCGGTTCAGGTTCGCATGGAGATTTGGGGGCGCATCTTATAGATTTGGCTCATTTCTTAGTAGGCGATATGAAGGAAGTAATCGGCATGAGCGAGACCTTCATAAAAGAGCGTCCGCTTGCCGCTGAAATGACTGGTTTAAGCGCTAAAGGAGATAAAGATGCACCCAAGGGTAAGGTTACCGTTGACGATGCCACCTTGTTTTTAGCCCGTTTTGATAATGGTGCCCTGGGCAGCTTTGAAGCTACAAGATTCGCAGCGGGTCATCGCTCTACCAATTCTTTTGAGATCAATGGGAGTCTTGGTAGTGTGAAATTCGACTTCGAACGTATGAATGAATTAGAAGTTTATTTGACCTCGGATGCCGAGGATGTACAAGGTTTTCGTCGTGTGCTGGCGACCGATCCTGCTCATGAGTATGCAGAGGCTTGGTGGCCGCCTGGTCATACGATTGGTTTTGAACATACGTTTATTCACGAAATGCTGGAGCTTTCTAACGCAATTGAAGAAGGTCGTCAGCCAGAACCAAATTTCAATGATGGAGTGAAATGCCAAGCGGTGTTAGAGGCTGTAGAACGTTCTATTGATGAACGCCGTTGGGTCGATTTATCCGAAATGTAATCTAACCTTAGAAGGAGTGCTGAAAATGAGAAAAGCATTGATTGTTTGGGGCGGTTGGGATGGTCATGAGCCTGAGCAGGTAGCTGATATAATCGCTAAAATGTTGCAAGAGGAACAGTTTGAAGTTGAAGTATCAAATACTCTGGAGGCTTTTGCTGATGCAGATAAGCTTCTTGGACTAGATTTGATCGTGCCGGTATGGACAATGGGCACAATCGAGCAGGAACTTGTGAATAATGTCTCAGCAGCTGTACAGCATGGAACAGGTCTTGCCGGTTGCCATGGCGGGATGTGTGATTCTTTTCGTAATAATGTAGATTGGCAGTTTATGACGGGTGGACAATGGGTAGCTCATCCTGGTAATGACGGCGTTAACTATACCGTAGAGATTTGTCAAAGCTCAAGTCCTCTGGTAGAAGGATTAGAAGATTTCAGCATTTGCTCAGAGCAATATTATCTTCATGTAGATCCAGCTGTTGAAGTTCTTGCTACGACTCGTTTTCCAGTAGTTGAAGGGCCTCATTCGTATAATAAGGCTGTTGATATGCCAGTAGCTTGGACAAAACGTTGGGGCTTGGGCAGAGTTTATTATAATTCACTCGGGCATCATGCGGACATTGTAGATCAGCCGCAAGTGCGTGAAATGATGCGCAGAGGATTAATATGGGCAGCTGAAGGTAAAGCGCAGGCATTGTCCAATGTTATGGAGGTTAGTAATAGCTATAGTGGAATGGCAGACAGTCAATAAATTCTGGGAGCGATCAGCGAATGGATAAAGTCAAAGTTGGTATTATTGGATGCGGTAAAATCAGTAGTATCTATATGGAGAACTGTCAAAAGTTTGAGATCCTTGATCTAGTTGCATGTGCGGATTTAGATTTGGTAAGAGCACAAGAACAAGCGGATAAATACAATATTCCAAACGTCTATACCACAGAACAATTACTGAATGATCCAGAGATAGAAATCGTAATCAACTTAACGATACCAGCTGTTCATGCGGAAGTATGCCTGAAAGCTATTGAAGCGGGTAAACATGTATACGTTGAGAAACCTCTAGCTGTGACGAGAGAAGAAGGACGCAAAGTTCTGACTGCGGCGCGGGAAAAGGGAGTACTTGTGGGCAGTGCACCGGAGACGTTCTTCGGAGCGGGAATTCAAACGGTTTTGAAGCTGATAGATGAAGGAGTAATTGGCGAACCTGTTGCAGCTACTTCGTTTATGCTGGGCCGTGGACATGAGCATTGGCATCCAGATCCGGAATTTTATTATGCCGCTGGTGGAGGTCCAATGTTCGATATGGGTCCTTACTATTTGACGGCTTTGGTGCAGCTGCTGGGTCCTATTCATACGGTTAGCGGAATGACTGGGAAAGCGCTGGAAGAACGTACGATTACAAGCGAGAAGAAATTTGGGAATAAAATTCCTGTTCAAATTCCAACTCACGTAGCCGGAACCTTGCGATTTGAAAATGGTGCCATTGCAACGTTGATTACAAGCTTTGATATCTTTGGCGGGAGCAACCTGCCGCATATAGAAATCTACGGAACGCTAGGAACGATTCAAGTTCCAGACCCGAATAACTTTGGGGGTCCCGTGAAACTCCGGCTTATGGGTGAGAATGAGTGGACGGAACAGCCGTTGTTGTCAGGGTATGATCAGAATACCCGCGGGATTGGACCAGCAGATATGGCTTACGCCATTCGAACGGGTAGAGGGCATCGTGCCAGTGGAGAACTGGCTTATCACGTATTAGAAGCAATGTGGGCTTTCCATGATTCTTCTGATGCTCATTCATTCTACGAAATGGAAAGCACCTGCACTCGTCCTGCGGCACTTCCAATCGGTCTTGCTCCTTACACTTTGGATTAGAGAATTCTTCCTGAATCTGCAACCTATCACTTCCGGTCTTCGTTTGAGAAGATGAAGAGTGGAGGTGTTAATAGGATGCGTAAGATAATTATTGGTTGGATATGGATTCCCGTTGTTATTTTGTTAATCAGTGGCTGTTCAGAGGCTCAACAAGCGAATAAGGAGCCGGTTCCTACTCCTGTAATTAGTTCAGAACCACAAATTCTAGCTTCTAAGAACCCTGCAATGGATGATCCAGGCGAGGTTAAGACTTTCTTATCTGCTCAGAAGATTCCTAACGGAGATATTTATCTGCAAGATAACAAGGTTCATATTAATATTGTAGGTTTGAACTCGGAGATTGAGCAGAGCTTTGCTCAGGCTTTCACTGCAGGTACTTATGAGCTTCATGATGTGAAATATACAATGCAAGAGTTATTAGCTGCTCAAGAATTGTTGCATGAACAAGAACTCTACCAGAAGCTGAATCTCTACGGCTCTGGTGTAGATACGATTGGTAATAAAGTAACTATTACCATTCCGTCTGATGATGCGGAAGCAGCCAAGCTTGAAATTGAAAAGTGGATCGATCCAGAAATGTTGACCTATGATATTTCAGAAATAGGTGATCCACATGTAGTGGGTACAATCGTTGAGATCGACACTAAACAGGCAAAGCGGATACTAATCCTTGAACCTGGAAACGAAGATCCATCTTACTGGTTCACAATCAATGCGAAATCTGAAATGTTTAATGAAGCTGGAGAGACCATCAGCTTTAAGGATTTGCAGGTTGGACAGCTGGTTAAGTTATGGAATACAGGGATGGTGCTGGAATCTTTTCCCGCGCTTGCGAGTGTGCGGAGAATGGAGCTAGCAGTTACTGAATAATCTAATAGACCCGTCAACAGGTAGCAAGTGCTCCACGCATTTGAACAGTAGATGGAAAGTGAGGGTGCTCTAACCCTCACTTTTTCTTAATTAGGAATAGTATACTTTTTCTACTTTGTATAATGTATGCTCGATTGTTGGACAGAGATTGGCATCTACTTTGTAATATTTAACTCGAAAATATAAACTTTTCAAAAAATTCTTTATATTATTTTTTTGTTTAAAGGCAGGAAGAAATTCTGGAGTTTTCTCCACATCACCAAAACTTCGAATCCATTGCTCTACATAAGTCTGACTAAGCATTTTTCTATCTAAAACACTCATTAAGGATCTTACCATTCGCTCATCTTCCCCATCGGAGTATATTCGATCTGTTATGGTCATCTTTTCGTAAACCAAATCGAGGATAGTTATAAGGTCATTTTTATCCAGTTCGGAACATTGAGCCAATTCATCTAAAGTATCTGCTGCATGGGCTATGGCATGAGCCCAGCCTTTTTCTTCGTCATACCCCCGGTAATCGCGCTCATTTTGCACACTGCAAAATACCTTCTCCTTTATCTGATGAATTTGCTCTCTTGAGAGAAATGGTGATTCTTTATGCCTCATGAAGAGGAGTGGGATGACTAGCATAGAGAAAGATCTGGTAAAGACAGAGTCTGCATTGGTTTCGCCAAGCTTAAAATGCAAATGGTTTTTATCCAAGATAACGGGTATAAGTTGCTCCAGTTCGTTTGTAGTTAGAGCATTACCTGGGATCCAATGTGATAAGGTTGTATAAATTAGCTCATCCCGTAGTTGGGCATCTAAAGAACCAATGTTATTTATCATTTCTTGTACCAACTGGAAGGTATCGGGAGGTGCTAGGTAATCATTTTCTTTTATGCATATCAGCGTTTCTTTTAAATTCATTTTACATGCTCCTATTTTCCAGTGTGAATTATTTTCTAATACCGGATGGTGTAGTTCCTTTATATTGCTTAAACAGCTTGGTAAAATAATTAGGATTGTCGCAGCCCACTCGTCCAGCAATCTCCGTTACAGTAAAATCTGTCTCCAGCAGCAGTCGTTCTGCTTCATTTACGCGGCAAAGATTAACATAATCGATGAAGGTTCGGCCGGTGAGCTTCTTAAAGGTTTTGCAGAAATGGTATGGATTTAGATTAACGGATCTCGCGGCGCTTTCAATAGTCATTTTCTCATCAAAGTGGTTCTCCATATACTCCAGCAGTGGCTTAAAACGCTCACGATTGAAGGAATGACGTTCATTTGTTCTGCCAGAAACCCGCTCAGGCAAAAAGGTACGGGAGAGCAATACAAAAAGCAGATGAAGTTGATTTTTGATGATTAGCTGAAATGCAGGACCTTTCTGATGCACTTCATCCACGATAGTGTCTAGAAGAGAGTAATAAGTAGAACAGGTTGGAACAAGTGCTGCTGGTTTAACTGGTAGCTGATATCGATTTTCCAAATAGGGAGCTACGAACTGCTCATGTTGAGGATCTTGCTTCCAATCTTTAAATAAAGAACTATGAAATACGACGGATATAAATCGGACATGATCATCCCGCAGACTATATCCAACGTGCAAACCTCCAGAAGGAACAAACAAAACCTCTCCGGGATGCAGTTCGTAGGGCTTGCTGTCAATGTGGAAAATGGCGCTGCCTGCTTGCATGATAATGATTTCGAAATGCTCATGCCAGTGTAGAAAAAGGATGTTCTGGCCGATTTTCGCATGTCTGCATTCATTAAAAAACAATCGAAACGGATAGGTGCTTCCTTCTAATTGAGGGTATTCTTTAAGATCATTAGGATAGCTCAATATTTATTCAACTCCCACAATATACGACTATATAAACACAATATAATAAGAGTTTTAAGCTTAAATGCAGTATATACTCGGGTTATAGAACTTACTATAAACCAATATTGGAGTGGTACACAAGATGAAGGATACAATGCGTATAGGCACATTAGTTGGTGGCGGAGATGCTGTTAGAGTGATTCCGCAAATCGTAGGTCATGGCTTCGAATCTTTTAGCTTAACCTTCTGGCAGACTACAGGTGAAACAGATCTTGTGGAAACTGGTAAGCGTGTGCAAGAACTTGCGGCAAAACATGATTTTGTGATTTCATCGGTTGGCATCTTTGGCAATCCTTTGACGAATACTGGTGACAATTCCGATGCATTAACGAGCTGGGAACGGCTTATTGATCATGCTCATGTATTTGGTACTGATATGGTATCAGGGTTCACGGGACGACTACCAGGAGTGTCCATTGATGAATCGATTCCGAAGTTTACCGAGGTATTTGGTGAGCTGACCAAAAGAGCAGCAGATCGCGGTGTACGAATTGCCTTCGAGAACTGTTCCATGGATGGCAATTGGACTTCAGGGGACTGGAATATCGCTCATCATCCAATAGCCTGGGAAAAGATGTTTAACGCTGTACCTGCTGACAATATGGGACTTGAATGGGAGCCCTGCCATCAGATGGTGCAGCTGATTGATCCGATTCCACAGCTGCGCAAATGGACAGATAAGATCTTCCATGTACACGGCAAGGATGCCACCATCGCTTGGGATATTGTAAAAGAATATGGAATCCACGGCCCAAAACCTTATGTATGGCACCGTACTCCGGGTTTTGGTGATACGAACTGGACGGATGTTATTTCCATTTTGCGTCAGGCTGGTTATAAAGGTACCATTGATATTGAAGGTTGGCATGATCCTGTCTATCGGGATGAGCTGGAAATGATGGGTCAAGTACATGCCTTGATTTATTTAAAACAATGCCGCGGGGGCAGCTTTGTGCCTAATCCGCTTTAATAAGTCAGGGGGAGAAATATGACAGCACAGTACCGTGTAGCGGTTGCAGGTTGCGGAGGAATGGCTAACGCATGGATTGAATACGCTTTATTGCGTCCAGATACTAAGATCGTTGCTCTAGTAGATATAAGGTTGGAGTCGGCTGAGGCGATGGCTGCGAAGCATGGGATTTCATGTCTGACGTTTACGGATATTAAGCAGGCAATTCAGGAGACCGCAGCAAATCTCGTCTTTGACGTTACCGTTCCCGGAAGTCATTTCAATATTTCTAGTACTGCATTGGAACTTGGGTGTAATGTGTTTAGTGAGAAACCGTTAGCTGAGACTATGGAGGAATGTAATAAGATTGTTGAGATCTCGGAACGGACTGGAAATGCTCATGCTGTGATGCAGAACCGCCGTTATGATCCTCGAATTCGTTCTTTAAGAAAAATCATAGAATCAGGAACCATCGGAAGAACAGGATTTATCGGTGCAAGCTTTTTCCTTGGGGCTCATTTCGGGGGATTCCGTGATGTTATGAAAAGTCCGCTGCTGTTGGATATGGCAATTCATACCTTCGACCAGGCCCGGTTTATTAGTGGCGCGAACCCTGTGTCCGTATACTGTCAGGAGTTTAATCCTCCCGGTTCATGGTATGAGGGGAATGCGTCGGCAGTGTGCATTTTCGAGATGTCCGACGGTTCAATATTTACCTATCAGGGATCTTGGTGTGCAGAAGGTGCATCCACGTCATGGGAAGCTTCTTGGCGGGTTAACGGGGAGAAAGGAACAGCAATCTGGGATGGTCATGAGCTGCCATATGCTGAGGTAGTTACTGCAGGAGATCAGAGCGATAAGTTCATTCGTGACGTAAAGCGTATAAATGGAGATAATGTTGAGATGAATAAAACATTCCATCACGGGTGTTTGGATGAGATGTTCTTGTCATTGGCAGAGCAACGTCCTGCAGAGACGAATTGTAGAGATAATCGGTATAGTATGGCAATGGTGTTCGGAGCGCTGGAAAGTGCTGAATCTGGCCGGAAAATCGATCTAGTGGAGTTCTGAGATTGACTTCTGTTACTACAATCGCCAGCAAGGAGATCAAAATGGATATTAGAGCTTACCGAGAATCGGATATTAGTCAAATTGTCTCATTGTTCTACGAAACAGTTCATTCCGTAAACAAACAAGACTATTCACAGGAACAGCTAGATGCTTGGGCACCTAAAGAGGAAGAGGTACTTAAGCATAATACTTGGAGAGCTTCTTTGCGTCAAAATATCACTTATGTAGCCGAAATTGATAATATTATTGTGGGCTTTTCTGATATGACAGCAGAGGGACATTTGGATCGATTATATGTTCACAAAGATTACCAAGGACTAGGTATAGCCTCTGCATTGGTGAGTAAGCTTGAATTGAAAGCGAAAGAACTGGGTCTTTATGAAATGGATGCCGAAGCGAGCATCACTGCTAAACCTTTTTTTGAACGACGGGGATACCAGCTTATTGCGAAACAAAGTGTAGAACGAAAAGGTGTTCTGTTGGTCAATTATAGGATGAGTAAAAAAATAATGTAATTCAAAAAAGCAGGTTGCTCATTAGAGCAGTCTGCTTTTTGTGATAAGAAGGATATTCAAATTCACCCATCAATCAAGTTCATTAATGCTACAGTATCAAATCGATCCCCTTGCACTAACCATTTACCGTCCACATCAAAGAGAGTCAATATACCTTCCAAAGGCACACGTTTACTTTCTTTGTCATCCTTATCCAATAGGACAAGATCCACCGTATATTTTAACTCGATAATATCTTTTTTTTGTTCGGAAAGGTTAAATTTTAGGTTTTCCGGTTTTAAAGAAAGCTTTTGTTTATCAGCGATTTTAATTGGGATAGTTGTAATTCGGCTCGCTATAGCCTTTTCAGTAAAGTATTCTGTAAAATACGGTTTCATCTCTTCATTTCGCGCAAGAATGGATTCATCAGACATTAAATCCTCAGAAGCCTTGACGGTATATTCTACATTTTTATATTCCTCTGCGGCTTTAGTAGCATCATCTACTTCTGAACTACATCCCATAATTAACGCCAGGGATAATAATATCATACTCAATATCAACGGTGATTTACGCATTAGTACACCCCCAATGTATTTGATCTTGCATTATTATACTTATATTACCATGTTGTGGTTTCATAATTTCAAGAAGAAAATGATTCAACTCCCTAAATATGGTATGGTGTAAATATGATCGTAAATTTGCGGTGATTAAACTAAAAAGTAGAATCGAAAGGATTATTAAAATGAACACATCCTTAAAATTCACACACGGGAATAAAGTAGGACTGATTGCTTGTTCAGATGGTGTGAGAGTAGAGAACTTACCTAAAGTAGAGGAATTAAAAAAAGTTTTGCATTCATTTGGACTCCATGTAGTGGTGGCTAATACTTTGTTTAGAAAAGATGGTTATTCCAGTGGAAATCCAAAGGAAAGGGCAGCGGAGCTGAATCAACTATTTAAAAATACTGAAATTAGCGCGATATTCGATATTTCAGGTGGGGATTCTGCCAACCAAATCTTAGAGTACATAGACTACGAAAGTATCCGTATGAACCCCAAACCCTTTTTTGGAATGAGTGATTTGTCAGTTATTTTGAACGCTTTATTTACGCAAAATAATTCGAAATCCTATCATTATCAGTTGATGAATTTAGTGTCTTCTGATGGGGCAGAGCAGCAGAGGGCTTTTTATCGAACATTCTTCGAGGGGCAAAACGATCTTTACGATTTCCGGTATCATTGGGTCCGTGGTAACCAGATGAGCGGGATAGTAATCGGAGGGAATATTCGCTGCTTTTTGAAGCTGGCAGGGACAAGCTATTTTCCGGATCCTTCGGACAAAATATTATTGTTGGAGAGTTTAAGTGGCAGAGCTAACAAAATAGTCTCCTTTTTTGCTCAGCTCCAGCAATTGAAATATTTTGATGCTTGTGCTGGATTGATTCTAGGGTCATTTTCAGAACTAGAGAACTTTAATGAATTTCCGATAGTAGAAGAGTATGTGAAGGAAATTAGCCATTCCACCTCCATTCCTATCATAAAGACAGCTGAGATTGGGCATGGCAGTAACAGTAAGTGTATTGTTGTGGGCGATAAAATCACTTTGTAAAAAAGGTGGAGTGTGCGATGGGCAAAATTCTTTGCTTCATATCTGATGATTTTGCGGATTTTGAGATTACCTTGGCACTACATAAGATTAGAAATGTTGGAAAAAAAGAAGTGTTATCCGTAGGATACAGTTATGAATCTGTAGTTAGCGAATCTGGTCTGACTTATCAACCTGATTTGGTCCTCAAAGAAGCAGTTAAGCTTAATGATATTGAAGGGCTAATTATTCCCGGAGGTCCGATTGTAAATCAAAAACAGGATTTAACTGATCTGATAAACCATCTTGATCGAGAAGAGAAGATGCTGGCAGCCATATGTCATGGACCACAGTATTTAGGACGAGCGGGCATTTTAGACCATTGTAAATTCACTACTTCGTGTTCAGTGGAAAGAATCAGTAAACTTAATGTAGAGGATCCATTTCCAAGAGACAATTATGTTGATAAGAGAGTAGTTAGAGATGAACATATCATTACTGCTAAAGGCCGTGCATTTGTTGATTTTTCATTTGAAATCTTTGATTATTTAGGGATTTATCAGGATCTAGATGAAGAAAAAGAACAATTGTTTAGGGATATTATGGATAAATAGCAGTGATAGATGATAAACAGGGAGAGTTGACGTGGAAACTAATTTAAACGAAAAGAAAAATGATTATAAACCATTAGGGATATCAGGACTTGGGGGATGGTTGATTCTTGTACAAATCGGTCTTTATGGGACGATTATCATTCAGTTGATGCAGCTTTTTCAGGATTCTTTTACAGCGTTTGATGCCGATATCTGGACTGCTTTTACTTCTAAAGGTTCGGATTTCTATCATCCCTTGTGGGGATTTATAATTGTTTTTGAAACCACTTTCAATATAGCTATATTAGCGTTTAGTGTATACATTCTAATTAATTTCTACAGAAAAAAAGCATTTTTACCACGGTTATTGATTATTTTCTATATTGCAATCCCTGTAGTAGGAATCATTGATGGTGTACTTCTTTATCAAATTCCTCTTGCCAGAGAACTTGGAAATGGAGATTCACTCAAAAGGATCATTAGGTCAGCGTTTACTTGTGCAATTTGGACTGCATATTTATTGAAATCAGAGCGAGTACATAATACATTTGTAAAGTAATTTAATAAAGAGATTTAAAGGAGGGGTATGATGTCAACCGATTATCTATCAAAAGAAGAATTGAAAGATGCGATTCATATTGCCTATCAGTCTCTTGATCAAGAATTTGACGGCATTGAGAACTCCCAAAGAGACAATCGTATGGAAGGGGTTGATCGTACCCCAGCAGAAATCATTGCTTATCAATTGGGCTGGTTGAATCTTGTTATGAAATGGGATAAGGATGAAAAAGCAGGGTTAACCGTTATTACACCTTCCCCGGATTATAAATGGAATCAACTTGGCGGATTATATCAATCGTTTTATCATACATATGCTGCCTACTCATTAGACGAGTTAAGATCTTTATTTCAAGAGACAGAACATCAGTGGCAGAACTGGATTGATTCTTTAAGTGATGAAGAACTTTTTACGCAAGGCGTGCGGAAATGGACAGGAAACAATCCAAGATGGCCTATGGTCAAATGGATTCATATTAATTCAGTAGCACCGTTTAAGACTTTTCGTTCTAAGATTCGCAAATGGAAAAAACTTAATGTAACTAAGGAAGTATAAATCAAGCCTCCGCCTAAGAGAAATCTCTGAAGCAGGGGCTGTTTTAGGCTGTTCAATGATCAGTATGAAGGATATAAGATTAGTGGAAGAGAATGTATAGCGGTAGGTGAATAGATTAGTAAAGGACGGATTATTTTTGAAGAAAATATCTATTATTGTAAGTACATTTATATTTTTGATTGCATTAAGCTCGATTATATTTGTCGTGGTAAACAACTCTGCAAAACCCATTAAAAGTCCTGAGAACATTGAACTAAAAGAGTTGGCGAATGGAAACAAAATACAAGTGGACTTCTCGAAGAAACCCACTGTATTCGTATTTTTCACCTCATGGTGTCCATATTGTAATGACGACGCTCCTAAGATTGTCTCATTGTATGAGAAATATAAAAATAGAGTGAACATATACGGAATCAATTTGCTTTATCAAGATGATCTTTCTGATGTAAAACAATACGTGGCGAATTACAACATTAAGTATCCCGTTCTCCTAGATGAAACAGGTGATCTCCATAAACAATTTGGTGAACAAGCTTTTCCTGCGTTGTTTTTTATAAACTCTGATGGCAAGGTTATGGATCAAATTATTGGCTCGACTGATTTTGACGCTATTGAGAGCTCGTTTAAGATTTTCATTAAAAACTATGATTAAGGAGGTTGAAATGAATACGACCCATTTAGAGATTTTTGTAGCAAAAAATCAATCGGATGTGGATATATTTTGGGGACTCTTTAATAGTTACATAAATGAATTATCTCTCCATGTATCTATGGGCGATGATTTTGACCTGGGTTACTTTTATTCAGACGAGTATAGAGAGATCATTGAAGAGCTAAGAACAAGAGAAATAAATCCTTTAAATTTGTTTCTTATACATAAGGACGGTACTATGCTTGGATTTTTAATGTATGTTACTTATTTTAATGAGGGTGGAAAGTGTTTTTTAATGGAGTATTATATTGAACCTATGTATCGGAATTTAGGGTATGGTGAATTTACCTATTCAATGGTCGAAAAACATGTTTATGCAGACGGTGCAAAGTATATCGAGTTAACCCCGACTAATGATGCAAATGAAAGGTTTTGGCGCAGTGTGGGATTTATGAAATCATCGGATATGGATGAGGATCATAAATATATTTATCGGAAATCTCTTTGTATCTAAACCGTAAGGAGTTAATCCCTATGATCAAAAGAAGAAAGAAACTCATAATCATCTCCGCATTTCTTTCATTTTTACTTCTGATGCTGATTGTAGTCTATATGATAAATCCTCAACCTATTAATGCAATGATGGTAGACTTTTCTAGTATGGAGAAGCAAGGTAAGCATATTTATGTAGAACCAGATATTTCAGAGGTCACAACAACGATACTTTTGAACGATTTCGAACAATCGAGGGAGAGAGTTTCTGGGTTCTTCGAAGATTTACAAGACAATCCAACCCTTCTTTTTGTTCAATCTCCACACGCTCTTGAGAAGTATGCTCAGAAGAATCGAACGGGCCAGACTTATTATACTTATTGGGGAAATTACATTGTTATTGGTCCAGACGGATTTAACGCGGATGTAATCGCCCATGAATTGATGCATAGTGAGTTAAGAAAGAGGTTGAAGAATAAGGATGAGGTTCCTGTGTGGTTTGATGAAGGTTTGGCTACCTTAGTTGACTATAGATATAACAGCGATAAGTTTATAAGTTTTGACAAGATAAATGAGCTAAGTAGTAGAGATGTCTTTTATGAACCCTCACATGTAAAAGAAAATTATGAGATCGCCCATTCAGAAATTAATAGATGGTTTGGAATCGTTGGAAAGTCAGGTTTAGTGGAGCTTATTGATGGATTAAATAATGGAAAAGAGTTCAAAACAATCTATAAATCAATCGAATCCCAAAGCTAGGAGGTTGAGATGAAGAAATTCATTATTGTAATTCTAGCCATAATGGCTTTATCGCCATTACATGAGGTCTCCGCGGATTGGGCCGGTTCGTTTGTTGTTTATTCAGGTGACATCTACGAAATATCAGATGATGAACTCATCCCCTCGGAAGAAATCGATAAGAAGATAGGGCATGTAACTAAATATTCCGATGAGGAAGGAACGTACAGGGGGAATTTCTCGAATATTTATCCTAAAGGTACGCCCTACTATTCAATTATCAATACCGATCCAAAAGATTTTATTGCTATTAAGACCCAAGAGGGTATCTTTGTAAAAGCTTATAATAAAGGCCATTATCCGAATGATGAATTGGTTAAAGAAACGATTTGGATGTATTTCTTATTGGGAACATCGGTTATCGTCTTATTAATTATTTGGATAATGAAGCGGAGGAAAGGATGATCTATGACAACTAATACATCACAAAAGATAGAACAAGCCTTCAAAAAAACGATAAGCTCACGTCACATTCACGAAGGCGTCCTATACATTGAGAATACAGATGGCGACTACTCCTATAATATTGGATATGGGGAGAAGAATATAGACTCACCTTTGCTAATGGCCAGCATCACCAAGCTGTTTACCACCACCTGTATTTTGGCCCTACAAGAGCGAGGTAAACTGTCGTTGGATGACAAGGTTACACAGTATTTTGATAACGCTGTGTTAAGTGGTCTTCATGTCTTTGGTGGTAATGATTATTCGTTTGACCTGACAATATCCGATTTATTGTTTCAGGTTAGTGGCTTGCCAGATGTATTTGAAGAAGGAAGAGAGAATGACAAGCGTCGTGCGATTAAGGAGGATTATTATATTACCTTCGAGGAACAGATTGCATTAATTAAAAAATTGAAGCCTCATTTTATGCCTCGTACCAAACGAAAAGCATATTATGCGGATATAAATTTTGATTTACTAGGTGAAATCATTGAGAAGGTAGAGCAGTCAACATTAGCAGAAGTCTATAAGCGGTTCATATTTGATCCCCTGTCACTCGTAAGTACATATCTCCCTGAAGGTGACAACGATTTTGTACCGAATATCTTTTATCAAAATAAATCAATTAACCGTTCCAAATTTATTAGGAGTTGTCGTGCGAGTGGAGGATGTATCACCACAGCTCGTGAATTAATGATATTTATCAAAGCTTTCTTTGGTGGGATGCTATTTAAAAATGAGTTGTTTAAGATGCTATCGGCTTCTAATAAACTTCAATTATCGATGGGACCTATTTACTATAGCAGCGGCTATATGAGAATTCCTTTGGATGGCTTGTCCACGCTTTACATGGGGAAAGGTGAGTTACTAGGGCACTCCGGTTCAACAGGTTCGTTTGCCTTTTTTTATCCTATTAAAAATTTATTCATTGTGGGGGATCTAAACCAGATGGGTAATCCTGCACTCCCCATTAGGCTATCAATGAAACTTGCTATGATGATGAAATAAAAAATAGTGAACGCCAAGAGTTAGGATATTCACTGCTGAATTATTATACTCAGTCATCCAACCTTCATAAATATTTAATAAAGGAGACGTACCAGTGAACAACATCAAAGTGCTTCATTATGATGCGTTTTCTCCTTATCCGAACAAAGGAAATCCAGCTGGTGTAGTATTAGATGCGGCTCATTTGAGCGAAAGTGACATGCAATCGATAGCTCATAAGGTCGGTTTTAATGAAACAGTTTTTGTAGTCTCATCGGATGTAGCTGATTTAAGGCTTAAGTATTTTACGCCAGGCCATGAGATCAATCTTTGTGGGCATGCAACTATGGCTTCTTTATTTGCTTTAAAGACAAAGGGTATCCTTGGAGAGGCAAGCTCGGTAAAGATCGAAACAAACGTGGGTGTGCTCCCCATTCAATTCAGTATGGACAACAATAATCACTTACTAATAAAAATGAAGCAAGATCATCCCGAGTTTATTGAATTTGACGGTGATAGAGCTAAGCTTGCCCATGCTTTAGGCTTAACAGTTGACGAATTTGATGAGGATATGCCGATTGTTTATGGCTGTACTGGCGCATGGACTCTATTAGTTCCAATTAAGAGTATAGATAGCTTTAATAAAATGAAACCGATAAATGAGTTGTTTCCGGAGATTTTAACGCAGCTTCCAAAAGCATCGATACACCCATTTTCACTCCACACGCTTGATCCGCACGCTTTAATGCACGCCAGACATTTCTCATCGCCTTTTTCGGGAACCGTTGAAGATCCAGTAACAGGTACAGCATCGGGAGTTATGGGGGCTTATTATTTAAAATATATTAATCCGCACATGGACTCAATCCAATTTGATGTAGAACAAGGACAAGAAATCGGTAGAGATGGGAAAGTAAATGTAGAAGTGTACCGACTAGATTCTGATAGAATGGATGTGTTTATTTCTGGAACTGCGGTGTTTGTGGGGGAGGTAGATTTAGGGAAATGATAAAATATACTCACTTGGAGTGTACGGAGTCTTAGTGATACCCAGTTAGAAGAGTTACATCAACCCCTTTTGTGAAGAAAATAATGCTGGGTCATTATTAGAACTTTAATGATCTATGGAATGGAGGTAACCTCATGATTGAAATTGATTGTCTGGGAGAAATCTGCCCAGTACCAGTAATGATGTTAAAAAAACATCAAAAAGCCATTCAAAATGGCGAAAAGGTGATGCTGGTTACTGATCATAGCTGCGCGAAAGTTTCTATCACGGATTACTGTCGTGGTTCAAATCTAAAATGTTCCATTCAAGAAGTCATTAATGGGGTATGGGAGATTACGATTGAGCTATAAGTTCAACATAATGTATCAATCAATGTCTTTTCTATATAACGAATTAATTGTTTCGTATCATTGTCACAACGCTGATTGTGTTTTTTTACCATGTAGACATCGTTATTTACCTGGAACTGATCAATATGAATGATCTTGAGTTGTTTACTATACAACTCTTTTTTTATGGACATATAAGGTAGGAAGGCGACACCATGTCCTCTAATGGCAGCAAGCTTTACCGCCTCAATGGAGTCCAGATTAAACAGTATATTTAATTTAAGCTCCCCTGCAGATATGTTGTTCAAAGCCCTTTGCACACAATGAAGCTGTGAGGACCAGATTAAAGGATATTTAGGGAGCTCATTCAGTGTGATTTTATCAGGACATACGGTCGTACTGCTTGCCACTAACATAACTTGATCAGAAAACACCATATTGGAGCATAATTCAGATTTCGGGGAAGGCCCGGAAATAAAGCCAACATCACCTTCTTCAAGAAGCAAACGTTCCTCTACTAGTGACGATGCCCCTTCGTTTAGAGTGATATGGCAATTGGGAAAATGTTTTTTTACCTCATATAAGGTACAGGGCAGGGCATAATTACAGACTTCTGGAATCGCATAAATAGACAGCTCATGTTGTGTTGGCTGTAAATGATTGATTTCTGTGACCATATCATCATATAATTTACAGATTTGCTCCGCATACTTCTCCGCTATAATCCCTGCTTCTGTAAGGCTGGCCCCTTTATTACTTCTCACAAAAAGCTCAGAACCCAGGGTATTCTCCCAGGATTTCAACTGCTGACTAAGTGCGGATTGGGTGATATGAGATTTCTGAGCGGCTTTAGATATACTTTTTAACGAAGCAATATCTAAAAATAATTTAAGCGTTTCCATATTCATACTTATTCCTCCTGTTGCCCGCTGTTAGTGCACACTATAGCATACTTGATTACGCTCCATCTGTGCCATTAGTAACACTTATACAGCATAAAGAAAGCAGATAACCACAGCTCGAATAAGTATGTTACTATTTTCACATAGTCAATTACATAAAACGATGGAGGTGTTAGACTATGGGGCAAACCGTAAGTCCCGAAACGAAATCAACCCGAACCAGAGCTCCTAGAAAACCTAAAAAGAGTCAGTTGCTCATCGCGTTGCTGGTTACAGTTCTCATTATTGGGTTTGGTTTTTTCCTAGACCATTCCCACGATAAAATGGTTGTCTACCTGCTTTTCGGTATTTCGTTTGGCGTTATTTTGCAAAGATCACGATTCTGCTTTACTGCATCACTTAGAGATCCATGTATTACAGGCAGCACATCGGTAACAAGAGCTGTACTGATAGCATTTTCTCTCGCTACGATCGGATTTACAGCCATTAAGTATCCAGCGTTCCTGGAAGGTAAACCGATTCCTGGGATGGACAATGTGGGTCAAATCAGTTTTGCTTTGATAATTGGCGCTGTATTATTTGGAATTGGCATGGTTATTGCAGGTGGTTGCGCTTCGGGTACATTGATGCGTGTAGGTGAAGGGTTCACAATGCAGATGCTGTCGCTTGTATTTTTTATCATTGGTTCACTTTGGGGATCACATGATATGGGTTGGTGGAGAGCTAACGTTATAAAGGATGCACCAACAGTATTTTTACCAGACGTCTTTGGTTGGCTTGGAGCACTAGTTGTTCAGTTCCTGATCATTCTTCTGTTGTACATCGCTGCAGTTAAATGGCAAGAGAAAAAGATGGGAAGCGCAGATTAGTATAAGTTATTACGTGAATATTTTCACTATTGGTATCAAAAAAATATAAAGGTGGTTTTTAAGATGGCTGAATTCACACTTGATTGCATGGGAGAAGCTTGTCCGGTACCGTTAATGAGAACAGAAAAGAAGATGACTGAACTAAATGTTGGAGACGTTTTAGTTGTTGCTATTGATCATAGTTGCGCAATGAAAAACGTACCAGAATGGGCGAGAAAACAGGGACATAATGTGGAAATCGAAGAGGTCGATGATGGCGAGTGGGAAGTTGTTATTGAGAAGGTAAAATAGGATCGCTGAGTAGGAAAGGACGGTGAATGAAACGGTGAACGAATTCTGGTTGAAGATATCGTCTAACCGCTTTTACAAGCAATTGCTCAAAGAACCGTTTACTTATGTAACTGGAGCTGTACTTCTGGCTGTGTTCGCTACAGCACATCTGGCTGTTTTCTCAAAAGGATGGGGAGTAACCAGCGCCTTTGCAGACTGGGGAGCTTGGGCTTATCGATTGGTAGGAGGAAATGTAGATAACTGGGCTTACTTTAGTTCGGAGAAAGCTCAAAAAACATTATCTTCCGGATTTTTGAATGATGGTGGATCCATTCGAAATGTAGGGATTATCTTAGGTGCATTAGCGGCGACTTTGTTTGCTTCCGAGTTCAAGCTTAAGAAAATTAAGTCCAAAAAGCAGGTAGTGGCGGCTGTACTTGGTGGGTTGCTCATGGGGTACGGAGCTAGACTGGCTAATGGATGTAATATAGGTGCATTATTTACGGCTATAGCTTCTTTATCGCTTTCAGGTTGGATTTTTGGATTGTTCCTGCTAGTTGGTGCATTTATAGGCAGTAAATTATTAGCCAAATTCTTTATGTAAAAGTGAAATAGGCTGAGCTTATAGTGCTGACGAGAGTCAGCCTATTTTATTGAAATCATAGTCTACACAGGAGGGACAATTGAAATGGAAAAGAAGACAGAACAGTATGATGTCGTCATTATCGGTGGCGGGGCTGCTGGATTAACAGCAGGGATCTATTGTGGACGAGCAAAATTGAAGACACTCCTCTTGGAAAAATCGTTGGTAGGCGGTCTTGCGACTTATACTAATGAAATAGAAAATTATCCTGGGTTTCCTGAAGGAACGACCGGAACAGATCTTATGGGATTATTTCATAAACAAGCCAAAAAATTTGGTGTTGATTTCAAAATGACAGATGTCAAATCTGTCTCGGTAGCAGAAGACATTAAAGTAGTGGAGACCTTTCGGGTTCGATATGAGTGTAAAGTCATTATCATAGCCAGTGGAGGAAAACCAAGAATTACAGGTGCAGCTAATGAAGATATGTTCTTATATGATAAAGGGATTTCCTTCTGTGCAACCTGTGACGCTGCGGCAAATACGGGGAAGACAGTTATGGTCGTTGGCAGTGGTGATGCAGCTATTGAGGAAGGGATGTTTCTAACTAAGTTTGCTGATAAAGTGATCGTATCTGTCATGCATGATCATGGGAAAATGGATTGTAATGAAATTGCCAAAACGCAGGCACTAGAAAACCCTAAAATGGAATTCATGTGGAATACGGTGGTAAATTCTTTCGAAGGTGAGGAACGTTTAAAATCCGTCGTCCTGAAAAATTTAAAATCTAATGAACTGCAAAACGTAAAGGTCGATTCATGTTTCTTATTTATTGGATACACCCCGAACACAGAAGTTTTATCAGGGGTAGTAGATTTGAATCGTAATGGATATATACTTATTAATGAGAAAATGGAAACGAATATCCCTGGGGTCTTTGCAGCAGGAGATGTGTGCGATAAGTTTCTAAAACAAGTTGCTACCGCTGTTGGCGATGGTGCCATTGCAGGGTATGGTGCAGAGAAGTATATATCTGAATGTGAGGTGTATGAGCATCAAATTCTGAATCAAGGCAAAGCATCTGTTGTTTATTTATGGAATGCCACAGATCCTTCCTGTCGGGAGTTATTGCCTCTAATTGAAGGATTTGAGCAATCCCATTCGGATGTCAGGGTCACAAAGGTAGATGTATATAAGTCACCCGGACTTGCCGCCAAGCTAGGAATAGATTCAGTTCCTTCTATTGTTTATCTGGATAATGGGAAGGTCCAAAAAGTAATTACTGAAAAGATAAATGAAGAAATACTGAGTACTCTTGCTAATTAAGGAGAAAGTCAAAGACACATGCAGATGTTATCTCTGTATGTGTCTTTTTTTATTCAAGCTTAAGGAATATGAGACGAGCTAATGCAAGAGAGTGTCAAAGTATCAATAATAGTTGTTTTGTCATATATTTTTGAAAGCGCTTAAACCTTATGATTATTTTATAAATGTTGCAACTATAGCGGAGGGAGAAAGGACATCAATTATCTGTACATATCTTCAAAATCATCACAAGGAGGATTCACCTATGGCGAACGCAAGCGTCGCACCAGACAAGAGATCCGGACCGAATCTCAACAAGCAACGAACTAGCGGGATCAGACGCTTTTTTAAGCAAATAGATCTACAGCTTATGGTATTACCAGCACTTGTTCTAGTTTTTATTTTTGCCTATATCCCCATGTACGGGATTCTAATTGCATTCCAGGATTACAAGTTAGGGAATAGTTTTATTAGCAGTGACTGGGTTGGCTTTAAGCACTTTATTTACTTTTTTAATGCACCTGAATTTGAAGTGGTTATGAAAAATACAATCATCATCAGCTTACTGAAATTTTGTTTTGGATTTCCTGCACCGATTATTTTGGCGTTAATGCTGAACGAAGTTCGTAAGATGTTCTTTAAACGGGTTATTCAGACCGTTACATATTTGCCTCACTTCTTATCTTGGGTAGTTATCGGCTCAATGGTTACCTCGATGTTATCTGTAGATAACGGCAGTATAAATATGCTGCTTGAGAAATTGAAATTTATTGATGAACCGATCAACTTCCTTTCCATGACAGAATATTTCTGGGGCATACTAGTTACAACCAATGTATGGAAAGAAATTGGATTTGCTTCAATCGTCTATTTAGCTGCCATTGCTGGTATTGACCCGCATTTATATGAAGCGGCTTCGATGGATGGTGCAAGTCGGTTTAAACAGATATATTTGATTACGTTGCCTTCAATTATGCCAGTTGTAATCATCTTTATGATTTTGGCAATCGGAAATCTGGTGAATGCAGGATTCGAAGATATTTTGATCCTAGCTTCTAATCCAGCACTACGAGAAGTGTCAGATTCAGTTGATGTATATGTTGTACGTGTCGGTATAGACAATTTCAGGTACTCCTATGCGACTGCTATCGGATTGTTTAAGGCCGTGATCAGCGTGACATTACTTACCTTTGCCAACTTCATTGCCAGAAGAGCAGGGAACAGCTTGTGGTAATGAATTACTCAATATAGGGGGACCAAACTATGAAACGTATTAATATAGGAGATCGAATATTTATAGGATTCATATATGTATTCTTGACTTTACTGGCATTTTCCGCCTTTTATCCATTTTGGAACTCACTTGTTATTTCCTTTAATGAGGGGATGGATACTTCGAAAGGTGGAGTTACTTTCTGGGTCCGTGAGTTCACGCTTGAGAATTATAAGATCGTTTTTGAAGATTCTCGTCTAATGGGTGGATTCGTCATTGCTACATTGCGGACGGTAATCGGTACAGTAACAGCGATACTGGCCACTTCGATATTCGCTTATGGAATGTCGAAGCGTGAACTGATGGGTCGCAAATACTACATGATTATGTGTATCATTACTATGTATTTCGGTGGGGGACTGATTCCGTCATACATGCTTATCAGAAGTTTAGGTCTCTTCAACTCATTTTGGGTGTTTATTATTCCTGCACTGGTCAGCGTATGGAATATGATCATATTCCGGACCTTCTTTCAAGGTCTTCCACAAGGTTTAGAGGAGTCAGCAAAGATTGACGGTTGCGGGTATTGGGGGACTTTTGTCCGCATCGTACTTCCTTTGTCGGGGCCAGTTATAGCAACATTATCTTTATTCACAGCAGTAAATCACTGGAATGAGTGGTTCGTAGCGAGTATTTACATTACGAAAGAGGAGTTAATGCCGATTCAGACCATCTTAAGACAGATACTGTTCTCTAATATTGCTTCAGAACAGCTGTCTAATGTAGATGCAAGCTCCATTGCTCATATTAACTCGGCTAAGAAAATAACCTCGAAGTCATTAACGATGGCTACGATTATGGTTGCAACCATTCCGATTGTATGTGTGTATCCATTCCTACAAAGATTCTTCGTTAAAGGGGTCTTGGTCGGATCATTGAAAGAGTAGGATGATAGAATGAGAT
Organism: Paenibacillus sp. FSL F4-0122; assembly: GCF_038002845.1. Lineage (NCBI taxonomy): Bacteria > Bacillati > Bacillota > Bacilli > Caryophanales > Paenibacillaceae > Paenibacillus > Paenibacillus sp. FSL F4-0122. The sequence goes on along the minus strand of NZ_JBBODI010000001.1, from coordinate 6,202,686 downwards.
TGGGTTTAGAGCGTATTGCTTTGAACATAGATTACAAATTGAAAGGGGAAAATACATTGAAGACTAAGAGAAAGATGCTTCTCGGTATGATGTCTACCTTGCTATTAACGACTTTGGTGGCGGGTTGTAGTGGCAACAATTCAAGCGCTCCAGCGGCAACTGCTGAACCAGAGAAAGAAGGAGGAACAGCGGTCAACACAGCAACTGAAGCTCCCGCGGCTGATTTGTATGAATTAGGGAAAGAACCGCTTGAAGTCTCATTCTACGGAAATTACGGCTGGTATCAAATGCCGAAATGGGGCAAAGATGCTGCTTCTAAATGGATTTTAGATAATCTGAAGATTAATGTCACAGGAATTAGCTCTGGTGGTAATAACGCTCAAAAGCTGCAAACGATGATCGTTGGTAACGAGCTGCCGGATATTGTGTGGACCGAGAAAGGTGCTGACGTAGAACGTCTTCGCCAAGCGGATATGCTAGTTCCTTTAGATGAATATATTGATAAATATCCAAACTTTAAGAAATACCTAACATCTGGACATTTGGAATTACTTCGTTCCCCTGATGGGAAGATTTATCAGCTGCCGAATTATTATACAACTCAACCAAACGGAAATGCCGGTTATGCTATTAATAAGAAGATTTACAAAGAGCTTGGTTCTCCTAAGCTAGAAACGACAGATGATTTGTATGCATATTTAAATGCTGTTAAGGCGAAGTTCCCTGACGTTATTCCGTTCGAGACAGGCTTAGCGAGAGATGGTAACGGAATTGACCAGTTATTTTCCTCTTTTAAAGAGAATAATCTGTCGTATACTAGAATATACGCCGTACCTGATGGCGACAAAATGGGTTCGATATACAAGGATGAAGGATTCCGTGAGTCTGTTGTATTTGCTGCTAAATTAATGCGTGAGAAGCTAATGACGCAGGATGCGAATACACAAACAGAAGATCAAATTAGAGAGAAAGCGATGAATGGCAAGTTTGCTGTTATTGCGACTTTTGATCCAATGAAATTGCTCGCCACTGCTGATGAAGAGATGAAGAAGACGGATCCAGAAGCTGGTTATATGTTTATTAAACCGATTTACAAAGCTGGTTTGGATCAAAGTAAGATTACTCCAGGAACGTACAATCAGTTAGGTTGGAACGTTGCTACAATCACTAAAAACGCTAAAAATCCAGAGGCTGTATTCGCTATGCTTGACTGGATGACAGGACCAGAAGGTTCTATGGTTCTTAACTGGGGTCCTCCAGGACCAGATGGTTATTGGGATGGATTTGAAGCAGATGGACTTACTCCTAAATTTAATAAAGATAAGTATCTGAATGAGCCAGAAGCTCTGTCCGAAATTAGCGGAAAAGCCGGTGACTTGGTATGGGTAGGTAATACAGTTTTCTTGGATAATACAAAGAAAATGATGTTGCAAACCCTTCCAGCTGACAAGATTGACTTTAGTAACCGTTGGCAGATGGAAGTTACTTGGGCTTCACAAGGTGACTTTACGGAGTTCCTGAATTGGGATCCGGCTCCAGACAGTGAAGAAGGTATTATTAGACAAAGTGTCAGAGATATCTGGTTAACAGCAAGAGCAAAATCAATGTATGCGAAGACTGATGCAGAAGCATTAGCAATTCTTGATAAAGCACATGAAGATTCTATCAAGGTTGGCTATGAGAAATTCCTCGATTATGTAACAAAAGTATGGACAGAAAATAAGAAAGCTTTAGGTAAATAATAATTTGTAATACGAAGGTTTGCTATTTAGCGAGCCTTCGTTTTTACGTCCCATTTCTAGTGCTCATTGCTTTATAAGCTGTTAGGTAAGAGAATGAATGGTATACTGAAAAAGATTGGTTAGTAGAATTCAGCAGGTTGGTTTAAAAACATTTCAAAGGAGGATTGTGTTGATGTACAACGTATTATTAGTAGACGATGAGATGCTTGATCTTGAAGGCATGAGACAATTCATTCCTTGGAATGAACTGGGTATGCAGGTCGTGGAGGCAGCGAATAACGCGTTTACCGCATGCGATATTTTAGAACAGCATGTTATTGATATTATTGTTAGTGATGTGAATATGCCGAATATGTCGGGTCTAGAGCTGGCTCGGATTGCCATAGAGAAAAAAAACGATATACGTGTGATTTTTGTAAGCGGTTACCAGGATTTCAGTTATGTGAAACAGGCGCTTTCGCTAAAAGCGTATAGCTATGTCCTTAAACCAATGGATGACAAGGAACTTATTGCTGCACTTCAGAAAGTTAAGCAGGATTTAGATGATGAAAGTAAACGGCGTGACGTTGAAGAAGCTTATCAGCATATGATTCCTATGGCCAAAAATGATTTGTTGATCCGCTTGTTTGAAGGGGAATGGGAGGGGGATACTCAAGCTGGAATGTTGAAGCTTATGAAATCCTACGGTCTGGATAAGCTGGAATGGCCTATACGTGTGGCGGTCTTGGAGCTGGACTATTTCAACTGGTTTCAAGAACAGGATAATCTAACTAAACATCTAATGTCCAAGGACTTTCTATATGAAGTGAATACAATTGCTCAGAAGCACGGGATGCCTCATTGCTATAAGGTATCGTCTTATCGAATCGCGTTGTTGATTAACGAACAGGAGATGGAGAGGTTTATTGAAGAAATTTATGACTCGATTCGTACAAAATTTCCTGTCACTATGACCGTAGGTGTAGGGAAGCCTACATTTGCTATGGAACAGGTCCACACCTCCTATCGGCAAGCTATGGAAGCCGTTGACGGAAAGATGTTTCTTGGCAAAGGCAAACTTATTATGTATGAAACGGTTAGCAGCGAACCTGGAATGATTGATGCCCGTACGTTGGATACCCGTATGGATACGCTTTTTAAAGCGATGAAAGAATATGAGTTAGTCCTTATTTATGATGAGATCGATAAGCTGTTCAGATCCGTGAGTAGTCTAAGATCTAAATTTACGATTCATAATCTAGCCATGTATATTATATGGAAGCTGGATCAGCAGTTGAAGGAGGTTAGCGAGGATTTATTTGAAATCTTAGGTATGGAGTTACATAGTTTAGATATTTTGCTTCAATTCGATACGATCAGTGATATACGCTCTTGGCTTGTACTCAAAACGTTTGAAATATCCGAGTACCTACGAAGCAAAACAGAGTCAGTGAACAATAAACTGATTAGAGAAATTATGCAAATGATGAAGGATAAGATGAGCGAGAATTTTACGTTAAAGGATATTGCACAGCAGTTCTCTTTCTCACCCAACTATTTGGGATATCTATTTAAAGAGGAAACTGGGAAAACGTTCAGCGAAGTACTCATTCAGCTGCGAATGGAACAAGCAGGCAAGCTTTTGAAAGATCCGAAGTGTAAAATCTATGAAATCGCGAGCCAGGTAGGTTACCGTTATCTTCCTTACTTCAGCAGACAATTCAAAGAAGCCTATGGTATGACACCTATGGAGTATCGTAAGCGGGAGAAGTGATGGGGGATGATGTTGCATGAAACAACCAAGAAGAAAACATAAGTATGTGCCGATAGGGTATAAATTAATGCTGACCTATATTTTTTTCATTATTATCCCTGTATCCGTGATCGGTTTTGTCTCTCACTCTATGTACAATGATTCATTACGCGAGCATACAAGTTCGAATATTAAAGGTACGTTGTTGCAGATTCGCGATAATATTGATTATAAAATGGGGGAAGTTATTCGGATATCAACGCAATTATATAGTGATTATGATTTCTATCGGAATTTGCGAAGTTATGAAGAAGGCTGGGAAAATTATGATAGGATGTCTATGAAGGTACTTCCAAAGCTGGACGTAGCTATTCAATCAACGGGTATGAGGATTGGGATGTCGCTACTTTTAAAGAATGAATCCATTCCTGAGATCTATTCGAATTCACTTGAGGGCTATCTGGATAATAGTAGCTTCTATCATCTTTACCATATGAAACGGATTGAAGGGAAATCCTGGTATTATGATTTTCCAACCGAGAAATACGCGGAGACTATGAAATGGTGGCAGATCGAGCGCGATGTAGAAAATAATCGGATCTCGTTGCTCCGTAGATTAATAGATACATACGACCCTCTCGTGCCTAAGGAGATTGGCTTCCTGCGGATTAATGTAGGCATTCCAGATCTGTTCAATAGTGTGAATTATACGAAGATAGGAAAAGGAAGTATTCTAATTTTAAAAAACGAGTTCGGAAGAACGATGTACCAATCGGGAGAACTACCAGAGCACTATACCAATGAAGCCGAAATTAATAAGGATTACCTGACGATTAGTGAAACAGTTACGGTTTCTAACCAAGCTTGGCAATTAAACGCGCTAGTTCCAATTACAATACTTGAACAGGATGCAGTGAAGGTACGACTGTTTATTATTTCAATGTGTCTCATCTGTTGTATTGTCTTTAGTTTTGTCGGCATATTTATATCCCGATATTTTTCAATTCGGATTAATAAGTTTGTGTACGTGCTGAATGCCTATCGGGAAGGTGATCTTCACAAGCGTATTTCCTATCGAGGCAAGGATGAATTCTCTCAGATTGCAACCGCGTTAAATGATATGGGCGAGAATATCGATATGTTGATTAAAGAAGTATATTTGACGCAGCTTCAGAAGAAGGAAGCAGAGCTTGAAATTCTACAATCACAAATCAATCCTCATTTCCTATATAATACGTTATCTTCTATTATTCAATTAGCCAAGTTTGGTCAAAATGAGAAGCTGCAGCAGATGGTGCTGGAATTAGCGAAGTTTTATCGCCTAACGCTTAATGAAGGACGTACCATGATTCCGGTCCCCACTGAAATTGAACAGGCTAACGCTTATTTAGAAATTCAGAAAATTAAATACGGTGATCGTCTGGAAGTTATGTTTGATTTTGATACAGAAATCTGGCCTTATGAGACCATAAAACTGATTCTACAACCATTTATCGAGAACGTGCTGAAGCACGCCTGGTGTGGTGACCACATTCATTTACGCATTGTTGGGCGTAAAGAGGGCAATGATATTCTGTTCCGCATCATTGATGATGGAATCGGCATGAGACAGGAACGTATTGATCAAATTTTTGATCCAAAGGGCCATACGAATACAGGTTATGGGGTCCGTAATGTGGATCAGCGAATTAAACTGCAATATGGATCTGAGTATGGCGTAACCATTTTTAGTCGTGTCGGAATTGGCACTTCTGTTCAGATACTTATTCCGGCTAATAAGGGCAAGCGTGGCATTCGTTCAAATATTGTACATGATGAAAAGGGGTCTTAAAGCTAGTTTTTCTAGCCTAAGACCCCTTTAGCTTTAATTAGAACCCTTTATATTGAGGCTCTTCGGACTCTAATTCGGTTACCCGGTTCTCTACTTGAGTTACGATTTGTTGTGTTTGCTCAGCTGCGTTTGTGAACAAGGTTTTTGCACTCTCGTTTTGTGTTTCTAGTGCAAATTGTTCAAGACTGGCTTGAGCACCTTTTAAAGAAGATAAACATGTTTTTACTTGTGAGGCTACTGTCATTGAGTTTCTCTCCTCTGTGTTGGATTATTAGCAAGACGATTGCTATTGTCCTCAAATGCATCTATCGTTATGCAGGAAAGAAATTCATGTTTGTAGTAATAGAGGATTTTCCATAAATAAGTAGTGGAATTCCGGAGTGAATGCGGCTTTATTGACAAATAATGAGTGTTAGTAAACAAGCTTTGATTCAAAAAGGAGGGTATTTGTAATGCCGGAGTGGTTGGAGGTTATAGTTCGAACGCTCTTTGCTGTGGTTGTACTTTTCTTTTTAACAAAATTACTGGGAAAGAGACAAGTATCGCAGCTCTCGTTCTTCGAGTATATTACGGGGATAACTGTCGGCAGCTTAGCCGCTTATATTTCTTTGGATACGGATAAGTTATGGCATTTAGGGCTCATTGCACTGATTGTATGGGTAGCTTGTTCTTTAGGGATCGAATACCTTCAGATGAAGAGTAAAAAAGCAAGAGACTTTATTGATTTCAAGTCTACCGTACTAATTAAGGACGGAAAAATTCTCGAAGATCACATGAAAAAAGAACGTTTAACCACAGATGAACTGCTGGAGGAGTTACGCAAAAAAGACGTTTTCAATATATCGGAAGTGGAATTTGCGATTATGGAATCTGATGGAGCCATAAATGTTTTACTTAAGAGTGAAAATCAGCCGCTAACCCCTAAGCAATTGGGTATAAAGGTTGCTCCAGAGAAAGAGTCACAAGTTGTCATTATGGATGGTAAAGTGCTCGACAAACCATTAGATACTCTAAATCTAACGCGAAGCTGGCTTGATGGTGCCCTTGAAAAAATGGGTCTGACTGTTGAAAATGTGTTTCTTGGACAAGTTGATTCTTATGGTGAGCTGACAGTCGATTTGTATGCCGATAACTTTAAAGTCCCACAGCCGCAGGATAAGCCACAATTATATGCTTTGCTGAAAAAGTGTGAAGCTGATTTAGAGATGTTCAGTTTATCAACAGATAACGAAAAAGCTAAAAAAATGTATGAACAATGTTCGGAGCAATTGCAAGCTTCACTGAAGGTTTTGAAACCGTTAATTCAAAACTAAGGGTATAGATAAGGCACTCTCGAGTGAGATCGAGGGTGTTTTTTTATATTAATTTAAATAAATGTAATAATATGGGTACAAAGTAGCTGTACAACTTCAAAATATTAATTATAGTTGAGATTAGGCTGGAGTTATAGATGACACAGGATTGGAGGAATGTCCTCGCTTTTTATTTAAATCACAAAAACAAGGAGGAAGATGTTCACGTGAAACTAAAAGGAAAATTTTCATTCGGAATTATGGTTACGCTTACAACTTCGCTGGTTCTAGGTAATTTGGTATGGAGTAACCCTACCGCACAGGAGCAAATATTTTTAGCAATGATTTTGAGAATGGAAATGCCGACAATTGGACGAGTACAACAGGAACTTGGTCTGTAGTTGAAGAGAGTGGCAATCATATGTATTATCAATCCAGTCAAAACGAAGGACGTTCGTTCTCCGGTAGCAACACGTGGACAGATTACAGTGTTCAAGCCGATGTGAAGATTGATAATTTCAATGGAACTAATCGAACTTATGTGTGCGGGCGCTATGTTGACGGAAATAACTATTATGCTGCATCTCTGTCTAACAGTAATGGTGGGACGCTTGAAATACGAAAAAAGGTGAATGGTTCAAGTTCAACACTGGCTAGTAAAACTGATTTTCCTATAACCACTGGAACTGCCTATACAGTTAGGCTGGAGCTTAGTGGAGATTCGCTTAAAATGTATGTAAATGATGTTTTGCAGTTAAATGCACACGATAACAATTTGACGGCAGGAGGTATTGGACTTGTAGCTTATAAGACAGCAGCGAAGTTCGACAAAATCAATGTCTCCGATATCACAACGGGCACTCCGACATCTACGCCTACCGTAGCACCAACAATTGCACCAACGGTAGCTCCTACGGCTACTCCAACAGCAAGCGCAACCCCCACTGCGACAGTAGCTCCAACCGCCACTCCAACTGCAACACCAATTGCAGGCTCGATTTATGTAGCCCCTAATGGTCTGGACAGCAACGCAGGAACAATTGGTAGTCCAACCACACTGGCCTCAGCGATTACGAAGGTAGCCCCCGGGGAAACCATCTATATGCGTGGAGGGGTTTACACGTATTCTTCAACAATAATTGTTGGACAAGATAATAGCGGAAGCTCTAACTTACGAAAGAACATCGCTGCATATGGGACTGAGAAGCCTATACTGGATTTTTACGCCCAGCCATTTGACCCAGCTCAACGTGGTTTGCAGATATACGGAAACTACTGGAAGGTAAAAGGATTAGAGATAAGAGGCTCAGGAGACAATGGGCTCTTTATTGGCGGGAACTATAACATTATTGAGAATGTTGAAACCCATCATAATCGGGATTCGGGACTGCAAATCAGCCGTTATGCTTCATCTCTGACCAGCATGAGTCAATGGCCGAGCTATAATCAAATCATTGGAGTATACTCTCATGATAATTATGATCCAGATAATGGAGAAGACGCTGATGGTTTTGCTGCTAAGCTGACTATAGGTCCTGGTAACGTATTTGATAAATGTATAGCTGCATGGAATACAGATGACGGCTGGGATCTTTACAGTAAATCAGAAACAGGCCCCATCGGAGTGGTGACGATCAAGAATAGTATCTCCTATAAGAACGGACAGACCTCAGATGGAAATTCAACGGCAAACAGCGATGGGAATGGATTCAAACTAGGTGGTAAAAAGATTGCAGTAAACCACATTGTACTGAATAGCATCGCATTTCAAAATAAAAAACACGGATTCACTTACAACAGTAATCCAGGTTCCATCCAGTTAACAAATAATACTTCTTGGAGTAACGGACAGAGTAACTTTGCTTTTGATACCGGTACTCACCAATTTACGAACAACTTGTCTTTTGCAGGAGGATCGAGCGATAAAACAAGTGGCACCGATATTCTAAGTACTAATGTGTGGTGGAAGAGTAATGCAAGTACCAATGCCAAGGGTTTGGTAGCCAGTGCCGCTGATTTTGTAAGTCTTACGCCTTCAGTGGTGCGAAATGCTGATGGATCTTTTAGTCTGGGCAGTTTCCTCAAATTAACTGGGGGTAGCGACCTAATCGGATCTGGAACACCTAGCGGAACTAATATTGGTGCTACATTTCCTTGATTTGAAATCTAGGGGTTTGATGGGCATGAGTTCGGTACTATACCGGACTCATGCCTTTTTGCTCTGATATAAGAATAAACCTTCCATTTCATTGGCAAACTAAGCCAGATTAACAAGTCACAATCTTGGAGGTATGCCGCAGATGTCTGGAATTATTGAAACAATTAAAGAACAACTAGAGGGATCTAGTGATGCAGTTTTTCAATCCATTCGCCTTCACGGGCATTCCTGCCACTTGATCTATATCCCATTCATTGTGAATTCCCTGAGTCTTCATAAGGATATTGCATTGCCGCTAAGAAATGAAGCAAATTCAGAGCACAAATGGTCTGATTTTTTAGAACGACTGGATCGAGGAGCTGTTTTTCCAATCCCGTATCTTAAGGAGTTTGACTTAAACAAGGCTGTAGATCTGATCGTCGCTGGAAAAGTAGTGCTTTGTTTTGAAGAGCTTCCTTATGTTTATTATTTTGAGATCACGCAATATCAGAAAAGATCGGTCACGGAATCACAAAATGAACTTGTGGTGATTGGACCTCAAGAGGCATTTATTGAAGATATTGAAACGAATCTGTCCCTGCTCCGACACAAAATTAAACATCCGGATCTAAAGACTATTCATTATACGATTGGTAAATATACAAAAACCGATGTGTATGTTGTATACATTGAAGGTCTTTATAAAAAAGAAGTTCTTGCTGAAATTGAAAAGCAAATAAATGAAATAGAAATTGACGGAATATTGGGCATTAGTTATATATCGGAACAATTGCGGAAGGGGAACTTGACACCATTTCCGGTATTTCAATATACAGAACGCCCCGACTCGGTGGCAGCTTCTTTAATGGAAGGCCGGATTGGAATATTACAGGATGGCACACCCACTGCAATGATTGCACCTACATCTTTTTTTACAATGCTACAATCCTCTGAGGATTATTATCAAAGCTTCTATGCAGCAAGCTGGATTCGAATCGTTCGATTTGTGTTCTCCATCATATCCATGATTCTTCCATCGCTTTATGTTGCGATTACAACCTTTCATCCTCAGATCATTCCCTCAAACCTGTTAATTACGATAGCATCTGCCAGAGAGAATATTCCTTTCTCAGCCTTGACTGAGGCTTTAATCATGGAGCTTACCTTCGAGGCCCTTAGAGAAGCTGGAACCCGAATACCAAAGCCTGTGGGCCAGACCGTTTCTATTATTGGGGGTATAGTCATCGGTCAAGCTGCGGTACAAGCAGGAATTGTATCTGCTCCAATGGTCATTGTTGTTTCTATTACCGGAATTGCCACCTACATCATTCCCCATTATGAGCTGGGTTTGACTTTTCGTTTACTTCGTTTCCCTTTATTGATTATGGGGGGGACGATGGGATTACTCGGGGTATATATTACAGCCTTTTTGATTTACGGGCATCTGGCTAATCTTAGGCCGTTAGGTTCACCGTATTTACAACCCGTTGCTCCTTTGGTGTTACAAGACTGGAAGGACACATTATCTCGTTTTCCCTCTAACTATATGAAGAAACGAAGCAACATTTATAGCAACAGGAATCTAAGGAGACAGAAACAAAAATGAGAACTCTAAAAATTGGAGTTGTTATACTTCTACTCCTAAATGTAACAGGCTGCTGGTCGTCCAAGGTGGAACTGGACGAATTAACCTTTGTATACGGCTTGTTTATAGATGTAGGCAAAGAAGCAGGCACCGTTGAAATTACGATTAACTCTCCTTTGCCCAATCGTCTTAACTCATCAAGCCAACCCGCTAGTGGTGGCGGCGATGGAAATAGTTATTCTACAGTTTCCAAGACCGCAGATACGATAGCAGATGCCATGTTACTAGTCCAAAAAGACCTAACACGTCAGCTTAGTCTTTCCCAATTAAAAATAATCGTCTTAGGGAAAGCTTATGCAGAACAAGGAATCGGTGAACTTCTGTTATGGATTAGACGAGAGCCAGCCCTTCCCCTTGGAACCTATGTCATGGCGAGTCCCGGCAGTGCCAAAGAGATGAATACATTAACACCTATCTACGAACAATTGCCTTCTGATGTACTAATGAGCTTTGGAACAGAAAAATATATGTTTTCAACTACAATCAAGGACTGCTTGTTCGCCGAGGCATCTGGAGTTGGGTTTGCTATAAATAATCTTTCATTTGGTAAAAAAGAGGAAACTACAAAAGAAGGTAAACCACAATATTGGGCAGGCATTCAAGGGGCCATGTTGTTTCAGAATGAGAAAATGAAGGGAATACTAAAGCTTAAAGAAGGTAGGGCATTGGCATGGGCCGCAGGCAAGCTTAAGCTGTCGGTTTATTCTGTTACCTGGGATGGAGGAGAAAGTGCGGCAAGTGTTGTATTTGTTAGCACCAAATCTTCAAAGAAAGTAAAACTAACGGATAAAGGCCCAGTGTTCACAGTGAAATTAAAAGGAAAAGCTAGTGTGATTTATTTAAGGGACCCTAAGAAAAGAAATCTAGAAGAGATCAGTAATATCATTACAGAGAAACTAAGCGATAAAATTACTGCTAATCTGACCGAAGCTATACGTTTATCCCAAGAAGCAGGTGCGGATGTTCTACAACTCGGCATGTTACTGGAATGGAATGATCCGAAACTTTGGAAGGAAGTAAGAGAACGTTGGGATAATTACTACACTCACGAGGCAGATATTAAGGTGGCAACGGACTTTCGCATTGTAGATTTTGGAACAGCAAAATAAAGAACTGAGGAATGAAAAGTTATGCGTACAACAAAGTGGCAACTGTTCCGGTTTATCACTATTTTTTTCAGCTCACAAACCACCATTTTTTTGATTCCAACTATTATTGCTAGTTCCTCCTATCAAGGCTGGATTGCATTAATAGTTGGCTCTTTATTAGGCTTGATTTTATTATGGTTTACAATCTATGTTGGTAAGCTGCGACCTAATCAAGCTTGGGTTCACTTTGGAAAAGAGATCATTGGCAAATGGCCACATAAATTTATGCTACTGGTCCTACTATGCTGGTGTGTTTATTATGTTTCTTACGATATAGAGAACTTTGTACTATTCTTTGGTTCAAATTATTTAAGAGGAACTCCGCCGCTGTTTATTCAGCTTGTAATTGGTTTGGTGATTATGTACACAGCAAGTCTAGGTTTTGTAACGATTACATATATGGCCGATGGATTATTTATTATTTTTCTAATAACCACGATCATTTTATTTAATTTGTTCCTTTCGAACGCGGATTTTAATATGTTACCAGCTTTTATTCATTATCATGATCCTGGAATCGCCATGAAAGACTCTATTGTGGTCATGTCATGGTTTGGAGAATGGATTGTTCTCTTGTTCGTTGCACCTGATTTAAAAATTGAAGCAAAGATGTTAAAAAGATTGGTATTTGCACAGCTCTATGTATCAATCACTGTCTTAATTGGATGGATATTGACGATGCTGAGTTTTGGTCCACATCTTGGTCAGCAGCTCCAATATCCTTTTCTTGAGATGGTGCGTAGTTCGAAAGAAGAGAATTTATTAGGGAATACTGACCCGCTTTTGATTGGAATATGGTCGTCATCTATGTTTATTCACAGCTCTTTCCTTATCTACATAGCTTCAAAATGTCTATCGAGTTTGTTCAATACTAATGGTAAAAAAATTTACGTTCCTCTTTTAACACTGGCTTCAGTGACAATAGCATACTTATATTCACGAAACGTCGGCAGATATTACGAACATTATAAAAGCTTTGCAATTGTGATCATTTGGCTAATCGTAGAAAGCATACCTATCTTTTATGGGATTGTAGCTTTCATTCGATATCGGCATAAGACTGTGAAATGAAAATCGAAAGGATGACGGGGGCTGTCTAATTATGGACAGTGCCTTTTTTGTGTGAATTATAAATTGGGTACGCTTTCTGTTATGATTAAAGCACTTATTACATAATTATCCTCAGATTGGATGGTGCATTCACATGAATCTTCAAGAAGTTACTGAACTTATCAAATCTATTAGGGCCAATCTTGCCAAAGTCATTGTAGGAAAAGAGGATGGAGTAGACTTGCTGCTGACCGCATTACTTGCGAATGGACATGTTCTGCTGGAAGATGTACCAGGAACGGGTAAAACCTTGCTCGCAAAGGTTCTTGCCAAATCATTAGATTGTTCATTTAAGCGCATTCAATTTACACCGGATTTATTGCCTTCTGATTTAAGCGGGATCAACTATTACAATCAGAAGACGGGAGAGTTTCAGTTCAGACCGGGTCCGGTATTTGCTAATATACTGCTGGCTGACGAAATTAATCGTGCAACACCTAGAACTCAATCCAGCCTATTAGAGTGTATGGAGGAACGGCAAATTACTATCGATGGCGTAACGCACGGATTAGAAGCACCATTTCTTGTCATTGCTACTCAGAATCCGATAGACAACCAAGGGACCTTCCCACTGCCTGAGGCTCAGTTAGATCGATTTTTGATGCGGATTACTACGGGTTATCCTACCTTCGATGAAGGGATACATATTTTACAGCGTTTTCGTGAGAATAATCCGCTCGAAGAGTCTTTTCCTGTAGCAACGGCACAAGATATTCAAGCCGCACAGCGTTTAGCCGCATCGGTAAGTATCAGTGATGATTTATTAGGTTATATCGTACGGATAACGGAAGCTACCCGCAAATCTACGGCAGTAAAACTGGGGGCGAGTCCACGTGCTAGTGGCGCGTTGCTTAGATCAGCTCAGGGATATGCACTTATTCAAGGCAGATCTTATGTAACACCGGATGATATCAAAGCCGTAGCTGTTTCCGTGCTTGCACATCGTCTGCTGCTTCATCGGGGATTAGGCTCAAGAGAGGGACAAGCCGCGGATATTGTATTGCAAGTGCTACGTGAAGTTGAGGTGCCTGCTGAACCCGTGACGTCCTTAAGTGGCGGAAAGGTGGAATGACCTATGGCTTTGCCTTGGTTCATTTTCATTACTGTGGCGTTGGTGTTACTTCTTGCTGACATTTATAAACGGAATGGCCTGAAAGCGCTTAGTTATTCTCGCTATTTTTCACGCAAGACTGCTTATGAAGGAGAACGTATTGAGATGATCGAGGAGATCGTTAATGCGAAACTTCTTCCTTTGCCGTGGCTCCGATTGGAGTCTAGTATTGCGAGAGGTCTGGAATTTGGAAGTCAGGATAATCTTGGGATTAGTACAGGAGAAATCTCTCAGAATCATATTAGTTTATTCTATTTAAAATCTTATCGTCATATTAAAAGACGGCATCAGGTGACATGTGAGCGTCGTGGTTTATATCGTTTGGAATCCGTGACTATGACAACGGGAGATCCATTTGGTTTGACTCGAAAAAACAAAACGTATCCACTCGAGTTAGAGTTATTGATCTATCCCGTTCTGCTGAATCTAGACGAGCTTCCATTGCCCATTCATAGCTGGCTGGGTGAGCTTCCTGTGAAAAGATGGATCGTTGAAGACCCTTTTCTGACTGCTGGCATTCGTGAGTATAGCTCAGGAGATTCTATGGGATTGGTAAACTGGAAGGCTACAGCACGTACTGGTGTTATGCAGGTTCATAAAAAAGATTATACTGCTGACTCCCGACTCGTCATCTGTCTGAATATAGAGGACAGTGATTCCATGTGGAGAACGGTGACTGATGTGGAACGAATCGAGCAAGGAATAAGATATGCAGCGACTATAGCTGAATACGCAATGCAGCATGGAATTGAGACCGGATTAATCTGTAATGGCAGATTGGACGATGCTGGCGAAAGAGATCCAATTGAAGCAGAGCCGATGGCTCAGCTCGAAGATATGTTAGAGCTGCTGGCAAGGCTGAAGCTGGATAGAACACTTCCTATGAGTCGACTATTGGAATTGCAGGTTGAGAGTGGAATTAGTGACACAGACTTTCTAATCATAAGCTGCCATAGAGGAGCAGAATTGCAAAAGGCGACGGATCTCCTAATGCAGCAAGGCAATGGTGTGGAATGGCTGGATATTCCGGAACAAGGGAGAGAGAGCGCATGAAGCTTACGTTGTCTGGCTATGTAAGGGAAACAGTCAAGCTCTGGTTGTGGTCTGTTATTGAATTGTTGCTATTTCTACCGGTTTGGGTTCTATTTCAGATTTATTTGTTGCCCCAACAAGATGAACAAATATGGTTGATTGCGCTGCCTATACTAGCTTTAGCGGGCATTCTTTTGCGCAATTTTTGCAATGTAAGATGGAAGCAATTGCTTGCCGCCTTAATCCTCGGGGTATTATTAGGTGCGGTTTCAGGGAGTTTATCCATCGAAAGCCTTCCCTTAGGTGTGGCTGGATTTATATGTACATTTTTAGGGATGACGGTAGACTCTAGAAATAATAGATTCAGAATGTTTTGGATAGGTATAATAATCTATTTTGTAGCTACTATAGCGTTTCATAGAGTTCCTGAATTGGAGCCAAGTGTGCCGTTATTGACCTGGTGTGGCAGTCTGTATTTAATACTGACTTTACTTATTTCTAATAGCAGCTATATACGATACAGCGCACTTACTGTAGAGAATGAAACGCTGCCCAAAGGGATACAACGGAATAATCGTATATATGTCATTGTGATTGGAGTTATTGCAGCTGTACTAGCAGCAGGTGTCGGCAAAGCTATAGGAACACTGGTATGGAGACTCTTACGCTCATTTTTCAATTTTATTAATCAGTTATTTTCTGGCACAAAAGAACCAGAGCCTCCGCCAGCAGAATTGCCGCCAGCAACTCCGATGTTACCGCCTGTCGGCGAGCAAAAGCGGGGCTGGCTAGCTATTATACTAGAGTATGGATTCTATATTTTGGCAGCGGTATTATTGGGGTTTGTAGCCTATTATGCACTTCGCTGGTTGTACAGAAATGCTGGAGAAAAGTGGCGGAGAGCCATAGATGCATTGTTATCGATGTTACGTAGGGAACATGCCCCTAAGAATAATACAGCATATCTTGACGAAGAGAAAAGCGTCTTTACTTGGGAACAAACCGTTCGAGGGTTGAAGGATTTCTGGAGCTCACGTCTTCCTTCAAAACATCGAAAGGATCACTGGGAACAGATGAATGGCGAGCAGGAACGTGTACGTTGGCTTTATCGGCGGTGGCTAAATATAAAGCGCGATAACGGTTATGAAATGAAAAGTTATCTTACGCCGCAGGAAACAAAAAGGGATGTTTTGCTATGGGGAGATCGTAACAAGCATAAACGTAAGGGAGATGAAGATTCTATAGCTGCGTCAGAACAATTGATTGAAATATATGAAAAAGTTAGATACGGAGAAGACCAGCCTGCGGCTTCTGATATTGCAGCCTTGAAAAATCAACTGAAATTATAGAATCGTTTTCAGAATATATGCAAATTGGAACAAATAGGTTACAAAAGGCCTGTAAGTGTTACAACATGGATACAATTGGATCTGCTCTAACCACTATAATAATTCTAGTAAAATACTCGTGGAGGGAAGTCAATGAGAAAGCATAGCAGTACATATGTTGTTTTACTCTTAAGCACCTTTGTCATAAGCCAGTTGACAGGGCATACCGCTTCGGCTGCATCAGTTAGTTCTGTTCAGCCAAAATCTGCGGTAGCTGCTGCAACTGTAGCAGCTCCTAGTAATCTGGGTTCCGTTTCTTTAGGAGCTAATATCAAAGCTACACTGGAAGATGTGAATATTTGGTCACAACCTGGAGGCAATATTTTAACTTATACAATTAACTATTCGAATGGCAGCAACAAAAGTGCTAGCCTATTGTATTATTTTTCGAGAGTTATGACCTCTGGCGGCTCTGTCATTCCAGGGAATCCACTAAGTGCTGACTCTACTAAGAAAAAAGTGGGTTCTAATGAAAGCTTGCGCGTTACATATTATGTTAATGTCGGCCAGGTAAATTCGTTAAAAGGTATCAAGATTCCAATGTACGTTTGGGATTCCAAAACCAAGGGGTATCTCAAGCAAGTAGGAACTTTTAATATACCCGCCAACTATTCGCCAACCGCTGTAAACGGTAAAACTGTAAGCACTACAATGAATGACATTCCGGTTGTTGCTAAAAGCGAATCCTTGGAGCTCTACAAATACAGCGGAAAGGTTTATGCCAAGGTGGGCATAAGCTTGACCAATAAAGGCAGCAAAGTATTAAGTGATCCTGGTTACGCAGCATATTTGGTCTCGGCAGGGGGAAGCTCGTATGAATTAGCCCTTGACCGTTCTCAGCTTAGTTATAAAATTCAGCCACAAGAGAAAAAGACCATTTATTATCTTACAGAAATTCCTTCGTATATGAAGACGGATAATATGAAACTGCAATTCACCCAAAAGGATGAGGCGCTGAAGCTGGAGATTGCCAAATCTTCGTACAAGCTGCCTGCGGCTACAACACCAAATTTGGTAGTTGGCAAAGGTGTAATCAAGAAAATTACCATCAATAACAATACGATTGAAACACAATTAAATAACGCAACCGTATACGCAGAGAACAATAAGGGATTCTGGACTTTTCAGCTGCGAGTGAAGAATACAGGGAAGACAGCCGTTACGTTACCTTCTTATGAGCTTGCCGTCAAATCCTCAACTGGGACAACCTTTCCGATCAATTCTAAGGGCTTGAGCGGATTAACCATAAAACCTCTGGAGGAAAAAATCATCCCGCTTACCGCACAAGTCCCCCTTGAAGTAGAACAGAATTCACTGCAATTGCAGATGATTGAGGCTGTTTCTGCTCCAGATAATAGTGAGACGGGAACTACCGGAGACGGAGCAGGAACTGGAAGCACTGGTGGAACCAATGTCGTTACGGGCAACACTGCTAAACTAACTGTTCCGGTTGCTTACTTTACAATCTCCTATACCTTGCGTCCAGAGATACAGAAAGGGCTCGAATATAGAGCTACAAATGAATATGGGACGTTTACTTACAGTTTAGTTTCCTTACAGCGTTTTCCATGGAAAGACGACGATATCGTAGTTGCCAGATTAAATATTACGAATACCCAATCGGTTGCCTTGTCTCTGCCGGAATTAAAGGGAGCTGTTCAGGTAGACAATGAGGACATGTCATCTTCAACGGAACTGTTTATGGATAAGGAAACTTCAACGATTGGACCAGGTAAAAACGCTGAAATCTATGTGTTTGCCAAAATTCCTTATACACAAGAGTTCGATAAACTAAAATTAAATCTTTATTCTATGGTAAAAGAAGAGAAGAGCTCG
This sequence comes from Paenibacillus sp. FSL F4-0122, assembly GCF_038002845.1. Classification (NCBI taxonomy): domain Bacteria; kingdom Bacillati; phylum Bacillota; class Bacilli; order Caryophanales; family Paenibacillaceae; genus Paenibacillus; species Paenibacillus sp. FSL F4-0122. The sequence continues at coordinate 6,184,682 of NZ_JBBODI010000001.1, read as the reverse complement.
TTCCTATCAGTTACTACTAACAGCATGATGAACGCTGTAGCTTCTATTGAAACTGGAGGAAGTTATGTTATCTCTGGTAAAGGTAAGAACGCTAAAGTGCAAGAGAACAAAACCATTATTTATGAAGGACTTAACTCCAATCTCGTATACACAGAGCTCCTTTTGAGCAGTGAAGAGAAAAGACAAAGCAAAATGGCTCGCCTCCAAGCTTATTACAAAACGGGAGACGGTCAGCTATTCGAAGCTACAGCCAATCAACCAGATACTTCTGCTACTCCGGGCGGTAAGCAATTAATCACCTTCTGGGCGAAGGTTCCGAAGGCCGTTAATACTTCTGATGTTAGCCTGTTCCTAGGGCCAGGGATTACTGGGAATAAGCTGACGGAACCGGGTCAGGAATCCACTGGATTTATTAATATGGCTTCACTGTCATTAAATCCGGTTACCACTCCACCAGAGAAAAACTTGACGAAGGTGGCAATTTATCCGTATACCATGTCCGTTCTAAGTTCAGAAGGGCGCTCATTGCAAGGCAGTGACTCTATAAATATAGTTATGAATTACAATCTTCTTCGTGATAGCAGCTATGATATGGGTACCTTCACGCATAAACTGGTCCTGAAAATGACGGACCCATATGGTCTTTCTCAGGAACGAAGCTTGAACATCGGTACTGATATTCTTGAAGGGACCAACAACTCGTATACAGCAAGCTTTAGCAATAATATGTATAAGAATTTGTCAGGAGGTACCTACCGAATCACGCTGTACGATGAATTCCAAGGCGAACGGATCGAGCTGGCTAGTCAAGCTTATAACATCAAGATTGATAGAGCAGTTGTAACTGAGAAATAGCATTTCATATCTATTATTGTACGAAGAGGAGCAGCTCCAATGTTGCGAGTGGAAAATGTAACGCATTCTTATAAAAACGGTAATGAAACTACAGCAGTGCTTCATCAAATTGACTTTTCTGTGAAAGAGGGGGAGATGGTAGCACTGCTAGGGAGCTCGGGTTCCGGTAAGTCAACGATGCTGAATCTGATGGCAGGACTAATGAAACCTACTGAAGGCCATATTTATATTGCCGATCAAGATATCGTGAAGATGAGTGAGAATAAGCTATCGGAATTTCGCAGAAAAAATATCGGGTTTATCTTTCAAGCGTATGAGCTGATTACTAGCATGACAGTCCGTGAAAATGTAGAGCTGCCGCTGGTTTTTCAATCCGTTGCACCCTCTATACGTAAACAAAAAGCTTTAGAATTGTTGGAAGGGGTCGGCATTCCTGATAAAGCCGACTTGTTCCCTTCCCAGCTGTCTGGCGGACAGCAGCAGCGTGTCAGTATTGCGCGCTCCTTAATTACGGAACCGTCTGTTATTTTTGCAGATGAACCAACCGGAAACCTAGATTCGAAGACAGAAGAAGAAATTATCAATATCCTGCTTAACCTGAACAAGAAGATGAAGACCACCTTCATAGTTGTAACTCACGAGCTAAAAGTCGCGGAGCAAATGCAGCGGATATTCACGCTTCGTGACGGATATATGATTACTGAAAACCAAACTTCTTCGGATACTGAACTCGAAGGGGGTATACTCATTGAGGATTAGTGATATTTCCCGCTTGGCTTGGGAACAGGTCAAACGGCGGAAAGTTGTCACAGGTCTTTGTATGGCTGGCATATCCATTGGATGTGCTGCAATCATAGTTGCATTAAGTATAGGAGACTCCGCACAGAGCTACACGGAGCGGGAAATCAACCGCAATTTCAAAATGGATGAAATTACGGTGTCGCCCAACGGAGGTATACCCTCCCAAGGAGGAGGCAGCGGTGGCAGCGGATCGTCTGCGGCCAATGAAAAGCTTGATCCCGGCAGGCTGACGGCGCAAAAGCTGGAGATTATTAAAGGCTTGCGGCATGTAACTGCAGCAGCTCCCTTTCAAGAGCTAGGGTACATACAGATGTTGACTATCGATAATAAAATAACAGATGTACAGCTTATTGGAACCGATCTACGCCTGTTAACGAAATATGATAAGAAATTCAAACAAGGCGGGGCTTCTGATTTAGTGGGAATGGCTGTACTGAACTATGGTGCAACCGTTGGACTGATTGATAACGAAACTCGGCAGCGGCTTTTTGAACAACTGAGTACAGATCCATATAACAATAAGTTGATGGAACAGTACAACAGCTTAAGTATGCTTCCAACAGATATGTACAAGCAACAGGTTCAATTACAATCTTTTGATCCCGCCTCTCAAACCGGAGGGATGTTAGTTAGCTCACCGATTCAAGTGGTGGGGATCCTCGACAACCCGAGTGGAACGAACGAGAATATGGCTATGTACGACAAGAAGATCTATGTGTCACTAGAGACTGGCGAGCGGCTTGTAGAACAAATGAAGCTATCGAGTGGAACCGCTGGGCAAAAGGGTGTCTATAACTCAGCAATTGTAAAGGTAGACAGCACTGAGAATATCGTGGAACTAGAGAAGCTTATTCAGAAACTTACACTAACGACAAGCACGAATTTGTATCAAAAAGAGGCACTCGCTGATACCTTCAGCATGGTCAAGAAAGCGGCTCTCGGTGTAGGAGTATTTATTCTAATTATTGCTTCGATCTCCATTATCGTTGCGATGACTATGTCCACTCATCAACGACGGCGGCAGATCGGTATCATGAAAGTGCTGGGCGCCAATATGGGCCAGATCCGCAATATGTTCATTACAGAAGCGGCATTGCTCGGGATGTTGGGCGGATTGCTTGGTATAGTCTTTTCATACTTGATTGTATTAGGAATTAATAAGCTCATCGGTACCTCTTCAGGAATGGGTGGAGGCGAGCCTTTGGTGATTTATATTCCTCTGATGACTCTCCCGGTAGGGATCGCATTTGCGGTAATGACAGGGGTATTATCAGGTATTTATCCGGCGATCAGTGCATCCAGAACGAATGCACTTACGGCGATTAAACGGGATTAGCTATTTTTAAGTTGAAAGGAAGCCAAAGTGATGAAGAGGAGAATCAAGTGGATAGTATTGGTACTGATTATAATTGCAGCAGGTTATTTTCTATACAATAAGATGTATAAGCCTGAAGCGCAGTTAGAGCCTGTTGAACCCCCACAAGCAATAACTTTTGAGGTCACACAGGAGACCATTACCAATTCCATACAGGTTAAAGGTAATTCTAATTATGAGAAAGAAACGCTTGTTTATGCTCCATATGCTTCAAAGGTGACAAAGTGGAAGGTTGAGAACGGTGGACAAGTCAAAAAAGGCGATTTACTGTTTACTCTCGATCAGGAAGCCTTAAAGAATGAGATTGCTACACAAGAGGCGACTATCCGAAAAGCAAAGCTGGAAGCAGAGCTGAATGAATTTGTGAGCCAGCAAGACGAGGAGAATGCAGCCCTTGGTGCGACTGAAGCAGAACGGATTAAAGCACTCACAGCCCAAGAAGCAACACGGCTAGGGGACGAGCTTAATCAGGTCAATGCCGAAATACAGGCACGCGAATTAACAGAGAAAAAAACCAAACTCAAAACAGCACTTTATTATGCTCCGGCATCCGGCATTTTCTTATTTGACAGTGCAAGCGAAATTCCGCAAACAGTGACAGATAATCAATATATCGGAAAAATAGTAGATATGAACAAGCTTGAATTCATTGCTCTTGTAGGTGAACAAGACGTCTTCCGTATAAAGACAGGCATGAAGGTCGACGTAAAAATGACAGCTATAAAAGATTTGAAGTTATCTGGAGAAGTTACGAAGGTAGCGAAATTTGCAAAGACTGCTTCAGGTCAGAATGCCACTACCAGTTCAGTTCCTCAATTCGAAGTGGTGATCACGCTGCAGCCTGACGAGCATTTGATCGGTGGCTTAAGCTTAAACGGAGAAATTGAAACAGTTCGCAAAGAAAATGCCACCGTTGTATCCAGCATAGCTGTAATGCATGAAGGAGACCTCTCCTACGTTATGCTGGATAAAGGGGACGGGCAATATGAACGAAAAGATATCGAAGTGGGTCTGGAAACAACGGACAAAACAGAGGTTCTCTCTGGGTTGAAGGTTGGAGATGTTGTTGTTCTTCAGTAAAAATGACTAACGCTTGATTTACTTCTCAATCGTTTGACGCCAAACGTTAATATCTTTATTAAGATCGGTAAGATCAGGAACCGGGATTTGCTCATCGGAAAGGTTATATTTGGCTTTTAAGGCTAAGATCCGATAGACGCTTTCATCAATCCGTGTTTCTTGAATCTTACCGTTTTTTACGTTTTGCAGGAGGGAGTCCATGACCCGTTTTTCATTATCATAGCCATGAGCGACAAGGAGAATATCACTACCTGCATTCACAGTATCTACAGCTGCAGCAGCCAGATCGTAGTTCTTCATGATGGCTCCCATGGTTAGATCATCTGTAATTACGATTCCTTGGTAGCCCATTTCATCTCGAAGCTGTTCACCAATAATGGTACGCGATAAGGATGCAGGTTTGTCTGGATCTAATTTTGGAAACAAAATATGAGCGACCATTACGGCGTCCGTCCCCTCTTTAATGGCTGCTTGGAAGGGGAGCCATTCTAATTCGGCTAGCTGACCGGCTGTTTTATTCACAATCGGCAGAGCCAGATGGGAGTCGACAGAGGTATCTCCGTGTCCTGGGAAATGTTTGACAACAGGAACGACGCCTTCACTCTCAATTCCCTTCATTTCGGCAATCCCTAGTTGAATGACTTGGCCAGCAGCATTACCGAACGAACGATCTCCGATGACTGGATTATCTGGATTGCTATTGATATCGAGAACGGGAGCAAAGTTCATATTAAATCCGGCTGAACGTACTTCTCTTGCGAGCAGCTTTCCCATTTTCTCGGCAGCAGCAGCGTCATTACTTGCACCCACTGTTCCGTTAGAAGGGAATGTAGCATATTCTTTAGGCATCCGGCTGACTTTTCCACCCTCTTGATCCACACTCATGAATAGTGGGGCAGGGTTGCCAGTGTTACTCTTTTTCATAGAATTGATAAGACTGATCATCCCTTTCAGGTTTTTAATATTGTCCTTATAGAGGATGATTCCACCGATTTTGTCTTCGGTAATCATCTTTTTAGCTTGCTCATCAAGGACAGTTCCATCAATTCCAACTAGGAGCATTTGTCCGATTTTTTCTTCCAAAGTCATCTCAGCAACCTGAAGAGCAATTGGATCGCTGATTGCTGAGGGGGTGGGAGCCAAGCTAGCGGTTGGTGAAGGTGTGGATTGGGAGGTCGGTGTAGCGGTAGCTTCAGATTGTGAATTATTGCTGCTATTGGAACAGCCAGCTATGAGGAACAGTGACACCATAGCTGCAATAATGAAGAGTGTACCGGAAATCTTAGGCTTTAGGCTGTGACGGGTCAATCTAATCATCTGAATAGTCGTCCTTTCGTTAGCTAAATTAGATATTGGGAGAGGAATCCTTGCTGACTTAGAAGCACGGTGATAAGATAAACTTAAATATTTACATATTAAATTTGAATAATGAGGTGACGGTCCAATGAAAGATGGATTAGTACAAGCACTTAATGAACAGATGAATTTCGAGTTTTATTCCGCTCATGTTTATCTAGCGATGGCTGCTTATTGTTCCGGCGAAAGTCTGGATGGATTTGCAAACTTTTTTCTAATTCAAGCCGAAGAAGAACGGTTCCATGCCATGAAGATTTATAAGTTCCTTAACGATCGGGATAACCGTGCTACGCTAGAAGCACTACCAGAGCCGAAGAACGAATATAACTCGATGTTAGATGCTTTTGAACATGCCTTCGCGCATGAACAACAGAACACTAAACGGTTCTATCATTTGGCTGATCTTGCTCTGGATGAGCGTGAACATGCGACGATTTATTTCTTGAAATGGTTTATAGACGAGCAAGTAGAAGAAGAAGCACTCTTTAGCAACATCATCAGTAAACTGAAACGAATTGATAAAGATAGCAACGCCTTCTACATGCTGGATGCCGAGTTTGCTGCACGTACTTTTACAGCTCCGGCTGAATAAGTTATTGAAGCCCAAAAGCCTGAGAAATCAGGCTTTTTTATTTTATATATGCAGGAAGTTTAATGGCGAGCAGCTTATTATCCGTCCGAATCATCAGCATCCCTCCAGTTTTGAGGGAAGGGGCGAAGTTACGAGAGCCTGTGTTCACAGTGAAAATAGGCTTCAGAGTTAACATGTCATAAGCGTGAAATAGGCCATCAGATTGTCCACTATAAACCACGTTTCCGAACAGATCCGTCTGTACCACTGGATTCTCTCCAATATTGAGGTCGACAAGCTGTCCAGTTCCTAGCTTAAGTGCGGATAAAGTACCTTTATCTTGATTTTGAAATAACATTCTTTGTTTATAAACTTGGTTCAGTGGAGAGTCTTTTTCTTTAACCATCGAGGTCCAGGTTTGCACCGGCTTACCCTCTGCAGAATAATTCCAGAAATCATATTTCACAAACTTACTACCCTGAAAGATATAAAAGTCTTTTCCATCCAAAAACGCGTTTCCATTCATCCCATTATAAGTGTACACACCATCCTTATTCTCGGTATCTGTCCATTTATATAAACGTTCTCCTTTTAATTCTCCCGTCTTTATGTTGAACACGGATACTTTGACTTTACGATTTACCGGGTCATCATCCATCATAAATGTATTCGTAATGGAGTAGAGAAGTCCATCCTTCACTGCTAACGGCATCCATTGCCGGGTCTGGTCCCATAGTTTTTTTCCTGTCAGACTGTCATAGGCGGCTAGTCCAGCAGTAGTTAAGGCCCCTTGAGACAGATAGCTGCGAATAACGACCCCATCTGATTCCATGACCTCTGATAAGCCTGTAAAGTTATTGCTTTTCTCTACAGCCTTCCATTTGATCTTTCCGGTTACGGCGTCAACTGCTGCTAATTGTTCCTCTTGTGTAACATAAATAGTAGATCCTAAACGCTGTATATTTGTAGCTTTGGGGAGTGTTATGGAAGCCGACCATGCCTTTTTACCTGCCTCATTAACGGCATATAGTGAGCCGCTTTGGGTCAGACCGTAGATAAATCCATTGCTGTATGTGAATAGCGGCGCTAATCCACTTCCGAACTCCCATAATTTTTTGCCTGTTGCCGCATTCATTGCGGTTAATTTTTCATTGCGCTGCAACGCAAAGATCTTCCCGTTTTCCGCGAGTGCTGTAATGTCCTGTCCGGTGATTCTGTCTTTTTTTAAAATGGCGAGTTGTGCTGACCAAACAGGTTTTAGGATCGGGGCTATGACTTCACTGTAATAAGTGTTACTTAGGCTTACAACTGCTTTTTCTGCGGAAATGACTGACGTTGATCCACTGTTTGTTATTGGAATCAAAATACTCCCTATAGCTAAACATGTAACAATTTTCTTCGGAAAAGACTGAATCATCACTCCACGCTCCTTTGAATTTGTCATTACTATAATTAGACAATAAAAATAGCAAAAAGTTACTATTCCAGAAGAATGGAAGCAAAGTTGAACGGGGGCAAACTATGTTACGTCCTGCAAAACAGTTACGACCTTGCAACTCTATTTGACAGAGGGAACTATTGCGCCCCGTAGCAACACTGTTTCTCTAGACCCACCCGATTCTCAAAGTGTAGTATAGAACAATACTATTCTTTGGGGGTTCTTTTTTTGGAAACTTATAACGACATTAAACAAGGCGAAAAAGGAGCTTGGCTAAGCATCGTTGCTTATATCTTTTTATCAGCTATCAAGCTGTTCATAGGTACGGTCTCAGGATCTCAAGCGTTGCTTGCAGATGGATTGAATAACAGTACAGATATTATTGCTTCTATCGCGGTACTAATTGGCCTGAAGATTTCCAGAAGACCGCCGGATTCGAACCACAGCTACGGGCATTTTAGAGCGGAGACCGTGGCTTCATTAATTGCTTCATTCATTATGATTGCGGTAGGGCTTCAAGTTTTGTATCAAGCTGTGAACAAGTTTATTCAACCAGCACTGGAAAGTCCTGACCTCATAGCGGCGTGGACGGCAGTGGGCTGTGCTGTAGTTATGATGGCTGTCTATATGTATAATATTAGGCTGGCCCGCGCCATTAACAGTAACGCAATGCGGGCAGTAGCACTGGATAATCGATCAGATGCTATAGTTAGCGTGGGCGCTTTTATCGGAATTGTGGCTTCCTCCTTAGGCGTTCCTTGGCTTGACCCGCTTACAGCTATCATTGTCGGACTAATCATCTGTAAGACGGCATGGGATATCTTTAGCAAGGCTACGCATGATCTAACGGACGGATTTGATGCGGAAGAGCTTGAACAGATGAAAGAAACTGTGGCAGAAATTGATGGCGTACAATCCATAAAAGATATCAAAGCCCGTATCCATGGGAATAACGTATTAGTAGACACAACTGTACTAGTGGATTCTCAGCTAAGTGTGGTGCAGAGCCATGATATTACGGAAGAAATTGAAGAACAGTTAAAAGACCGGCACCAAGTTTCCAATGTACTTGTACATATCGAACCCGTGATGAAGTAGAGATTATTAAATAGGTACCAAATCAGTAGGTGCTATATGTACAGCTAAAGGTTGAATATAGACGCCTGTGATGTTGTTAATAGTTCTTTTGTGGAGAAAGGTGGAAAATAAAATTGAAATGTAATTTTCAAGAAACGGAATGGTGATTTCATGATCGCTTGGAAAGATTCATATGATATCGGTGTAGAAAAAATTGACTGCCAGCACAGACAGTTGTTAGCGAAATTGAACGAGTTCTTTGAAGCATGCAGTAATCAGCAAGGAAAAGAAAAGATTGAGGAAACGCTGAAATTCTTGAAAGAATACACGATTGAACATTTCAGTAATGAAGAGCAGCTGATGGAGGAGATCAACTTCCCTGAACTAGCTGAACATCGTCAGACGCATGCTGATTTCGTGAAGGCAGTTCTCGAATTGGAAGAAACGGTCAAAACAAAGGGAGTGTCCGTACTCTCAACCATCAAGCTTAATCGAACGTTAACAGACTGGCTGATAAATCACATCAATAAATGCGATAAGCTGATTGGTCAATGTATGGCCACACGTGATAAAGCGATATAAGATAAACCTCCAAAGAAGATGCCGAAGGGCATTTTCTTTTTTTAGTTCCGATGTTTTCCGAACACCGCATTGCAGTTTATGCTGGGTTAACGGTTTGTGTTATGATTTGAGATAAGAGGTAGAGAAGTAGTTAGGTAAAGGGGAGAGAAACGATGAAAACATTACGAATGTTAGCTTCAGGATTCGCTATGCTGCTCATTCTGGGTCTTGTTAATTTCTACATTGGCTATCACGGTTGGCTGCTTATTGATGAATGGTTTTCAGGTGTTTCGTCAGCAGTATTCTGGACATTATTTATACTCATCGCTTTTGCGTATGTCATTGGAATGATTCCATGGCCAAAATCGGTTAAACCGATCGCCAGATTCTTTAAAGTTATTGGATCGTATTATCTAGCCTGTATGGAATTTGCTATCATTACGTTACCTTTGGCAGACCTATTATACGTGATACTGGGATGGTCGGGAATCGATCGTACCTATTACATCGCAGAAGCGGGCGGGACAATTCTGATATTATTGGCAGTTTTTCTGGTCTGGGGTTCAATCAACGCCTGGAGTACCGTGATCCGCACACATTCCATTCCTATTGATAAATCCATTGGCACCAGTACGCCATTAACGATCGCGGTTGCTTCAGACCTGCACTTAGGGAATATCGTGGGCAATCGTCATCTCAAAAAAATGGTGTCACAAATGAACGCTATGCAACCCGATGTGATTTTGCTGGCTGGAGATGTCTTGGATGACAGCATTGAACCTTTTATACGCAATAGTATGAGTGAACAGATTAAACAGTTAAAAGCTCGTTATGGTGTCTACGCAGTACTGGGCAATCACGAATATTATGGTGGATCAATTAAGGAATATACCGATTTGATGAGTAGTATTGGGATCAAGGTCCTGCAAGATGAGGTTGAAGAAGTCGCAGGAACCTATATTGTAGGCCGAAAAGATAAGACAGCCGAGGCGATGGAAGCCGGTGGCAGACAAAGTGTAAGCTCCTTGCTCGAAGGACTTGATCTTACACGTCCTGTGATTATGATGGATCATCAGCCTACAGGCTTCGACGTAGCCGCTCAAGCTGGGGTAGACGTTCTACTCTCTGGTCATACACACCGAGGACAGATTGCTCCAAATCACTGGATCACTAAACGTTTGTTCGAGCTGGACTGGGGATATCTTCGTAAGGACAATTTGCATGTAGTCGTGTCGTCAGGTTATGGAACATGGGGACCCCCAATTCGTTTAGCAAGCCGGTCGGAGATCATTAAGCTGGAGGTTATGCTGGAGGGTTCTAAAAAATACAGTGAAGAGCCTGTTTCCACAAAAACGGTGTTAATCTAAGGTGAGTTTATATTTAGAGGCTGTTTCATCAGCAGATTTATTCTGCTAGGTGAGGCAGCTTCTTTTTTTTGACAACGCATGGGGATTGTAGTATGTTTGAAAAAAGTTAAGGACTTAACTATATTGGAGCTGAATTATAGATTATGGATCATTTACAACAGTTTGTGCTGAATCAGCCATTGCATACCAAAGCATTTTTTACATTAGTTGAAGCTACTGCAAATTTAGTTTCTGTTTCTGAGAAATATTGGCAGTCGAAAGGATTGAACGGAGCAAGAATTCGTATCTTGGTGGAGATCTCTAAACAAGGAGGTGCGATTTTACCTTCTACATTGGCTCAAATTATTGGAGTTACCAAAGCTAATATAAGCATGCTGTTAACACCATTGGAGCGAGATGGATTAATAACCCGTTCGAATGATACCAAGGATGGCAGAAAAAGCGTCATTTCGATTACTAGTGAAGGCCAGCAATTACTTCTGGAGCATCTTCCAGAGAATCGTCAGGCTGTCGCAGAGAGAATGCAGAATCTGAATGATCAGGAGCTGCACCAACTTATCTTTTTATTACAAAAACTCAGTACATTCGAATAACAGAAAGGGTGTTATGTATGTCGATTATGGTTACAGGAGCCACAGGCCAATTAGGCAGCTTAATTATGGAGAACCTTGAGAAGTATGTTCCGGCTAGTCAAGTTATTGCTTGTCTTCGTCAGCGAGAGAAAGCTGCTAATTATTTAGAAAAAGGGTTCGAAGTCCGTTTTGGCGATTATGACCAGTTGGATTCGTTAATTGAAGCTTTTACAGGGGTCACAACATTACTTTTAATCTCCAGCTCTCATACCGATGATAAGATCAGATTAAATCAGCATGCTCAGGTCATTCATGCAGCAAAAAAAGCCGATGTGAAACATCTGCTTTATACTGGATTTGCCTTTCCCCCCAAAGGTCCGATTCCTTCTTATCATGTTCATTTACTAACCGAGCAGATGATTCTTAAATCAGGGATAGATTATACGTTTCTGCGTAACGCTTTGTATATAGATTTTGTGGGTGTGCTTGGGTTGAAGGAAGCCATGGAAAGCGGCGAGCTAACCACTTATCTAGGGAACTGGCAGTTTAACTCAGTCACTCGTGAGGATCTCGCTTTAGCTACGGCAAAAGTTCTTACAACGAGTGGACATGAGAACCAAATCTACGAACTAGCCGCACCTAGCGTTTGGGACTTTAACGAATTAGTTGATGTATTATCAGAGTTATCAGGGAAAAGAATTACGTTTCGCGAGGATTCAAGCGTTCAACATTGGATATATTCGTTTCTTGCGAAGATAGACACTGCTTCTACATCAAAAGATCTGGAGAGACTGATGGAGCGGCCGGTTACCACACTTAGAGAGAGTATCAAGCCTTTTGTTTGATCTGACTTTAGTTGTTCTATCGTTATAAAGTTGTTACTATGAGTTCATCCATTATTCAGGGAGTGTAAATGATGAAGAAGATTTTAGTAGCAGATGACGATGTGAATATTCGAACATTATTAAAACATGTACTAACAAGGGAAGGATATCAGGTGATGGAGGCCAGTGATGGCCGAGATGCGATACATAAATTGCAGGACAGTATTGCGGATTTAGCGGTCGTAGATGTAATGATGCCACATGTAGATGGGTTAGAGCTATGTCAGCATATTAGAGAAACGTATGATATTCCGATCATTTTATTGACAGCACGCCAGCAGCTGAGTGATAAAGAGCAAGGTTATTTGCGGGGGACGGATGATTATGTAACGAAGCCTTTTGAGCCTGAAGAGTTGCTATTTCGGATCAAAGCTTTATTCCGCCGCTATTCCATTGCTTCAGATGATCGGATTCGATTAAATTCTCTAGTTATTGATCGCAAAAATTATGAAATAACCGATGGTGATGAGGTTCTGCTGCTACCGGTAAAAGAGTTTGAGCTTCTGGCTCAATTGGCGCAATATCCAGGCAGGTTATATACACGTAGTGAGTTAATTGAACTGGTATGGGGCATGGATTATGAAGGTGATGAGCGAACAGTCGATGTACATATCAAACGTTTGCGTCAGCGCTTCGTAGATTATCAGGAAGATTTTGTGATCCGAACAGTTCGAGGTATTGGCTATAAATTGGAGATGGTTAACGTATGAGATCCTTGTATGTCCGGATGTGTATTGTCTTCTGTTCAGTAATTGTGGTGAGTAGCCTTCTTGGATTTTTGGTGTCTAATATTTACTATCAAGCCCAGATTAAATCTCAGAACGATGCCAAACTTACCGGAATGGCAATAGAAGTTCAACAATTCGCAGAATCACATCCGGAGGCGATGGAGGATTATCTGCGGAGTATAGCCAAGCTGGGTTATAAAATCTATTTAACAGATGCTGAAGGGGAATCAAGATTCTACGGCAAACCCTTTCGAGAAGAAGATTTGGATGAGCAGCAACTACAAAAGGTTCTGAATGGGCAAATTTATCATGGGGTTGCTGAGTTTCCGGACAGTGCATTTATTACCGGCTTTTTTGATAATCAACTGCGCAATTCAATTGGCGTTCCTGTAAAAGTTAACAATGAGACGTATGCTTTGTTTATGCGGCCGGATGCTGAAGTACAGTTCGGGGAGCTGCGCGTCTTTTTTGCTGTGATCATTGGGTTCACCGTGTTGTTTAGCTTAGGATTTGTAATGATTAGCGTACTGCATGTGGTCAGACCTATTACACGTTTGACGACGGCCACTAAACGGATCTCAAAAGGCAGATACGATATCAAATTGAATACGTGGCGGCGTGATGAGATTGGTCAGCTAGCTTCCCATTTTATGATTATGAGCCGGGAGCTGGAACGAACAAATCGGGCACGTCAGGAATTTGTCGCTAATGTATCGCATGAAATTGAGTCGCCATTAACATCTATTCAGGGATTTGCCCAAGCTTTAAAAGATTCTACCTTACCTGAGGATGAACGGTTACAGTATCTCAATATTATTGACCAAGAAAGCCATCGTCTTTCATTGCTTAGCAAACAGCTGCTTACCTTGTCTTCACTTGATTATGATCCTAATTCCTTACAGAAAAAGTCGACAGACTTGCGTGCACAACTAAGACAGGTCGTACAAATCATGGAATGGAGATTAACGGAGAAACAACTGGCCGTGCGTTTGAATCTTGCTGACATCAGCGTTCTAGGTGATTCAAATCTATTGTTCCAGGTATGGATGAACCTGCTCTCCAACGCCATAAAATACACACCTGCTGAAGGTTCCATTATGATTTCCGCGAAGCTAGTGGAACAGAACTGTATTGTTTCTGTGTCGGATACTGGTGAAGGTATTTCAGCCGAGGAGTTACCGTTAATCTTCGATCGTTTCTATAAAGTAGATCGAGCACGAACGCATGAAACACATAGCAGCGGACTTGGACTTGCGATTTCTCAAAAAATCGTAGAAGCGCATAACGGAACCATTGAAGTAACCAGTACTTTGGGTGAAGGGACTACCTTTACAGTTACACTTCCGCTTTTGTAATTCATTATTCATACTCCGTTCATTTTCATCTTCTAAACTGTGACTATACAGATTAGAAGGAGTGGTAATATGTTTTTAGCCTTAAGGGAAATGCGACATTCTAAAGCCAGATACCTATTAATTATGGTTATCATGTTATTGGTTTCCTTTCTTGTACTTTTCGTCACGGGACTAGCCAGAGGATTAGCGTATGCAAATATCTCTGCAGTAGAGAACATGCCGGCGAATTATTTTGTAGTACAAGGTGATGCGGATCAGGCCTTTAGACGTTCTCAGTTAACAGATACGGAACTCCAGAATGTACGTGCAGTAGTTGGAGACAATAATGCGTCTTCACTTGCAATGCAGATGAGCACTGTCACTGCAAATGATGCAGACGTTAAAGCAGATATTACTTTTTTTGCAGTAGATATGAATGGGTTATTAGCCCCTAAAGTAGCTGAAGGTGACAAGATTACTAATGAGACAAACGGTAAAGTCCTTGTTGATCGTGACCTCGAACAGTCAGGAATCAAACTTGGCAGTATTATTTGTGATCAGGCAACCGGGATGGAATTTACTGTTGCAGGTTTTGTTGAGGATAGCTCATACAGCCATACCCCAGTAGTTTATATCAACAATCAGGATTGGCAAGCTATGAAGCAGGGGGTTAACCAAGGAGAAGAAACCTCTTCGTCGGTACCGTTTAATGTGATTGCCCTGAATGCGAATGCTGATCAAGTAGATAAGATTTCAACGAATGTAAAAGATGTAGAGGTCATTACGCAAAAAGTAGCTATATCCAATATTCCGGGCTACTCGGCAGAGCAGGGTTCACTGCTAATGATGATTGTTTTCCTGTTTGTGATCGCAGCGTTTGTTCTGGCGGTATTCTTCTATGTCATTACGATTCAGAAAACAAGTCAGTTTGGTATTCTGAAGGCGATGGGTACTAAAATGTCTTACTTGGCTTGGAGCGTGGTAGGGCAGGTCATGATTTTAGCTATATCAAGTCTTTGCATTAGCTTACTGCTTACCTTTGGGATGAATAAGGTCCTGCCAGATTCGATGCCATTCCAACTAGAGCCTTCCACCATTCTTTTAACCAGCTGTTTATTCGTTGGGATGTCTCTTTTAGGATCACTAATTTCTGTCGCTAAAGTGGCAAAAGTAGATGCATTAGAAGCTATTGGGAGGGCTGGAGCATGAGTGCAAAACTAATTATGAAGCAAGTAACCAAAAACTACGGTGATGGCGACACAACGGTGTCTGTGCTGAACAATTTGAATCTGATCGTTAATGAAGGGGAATTCGTTGCTGTCCTTGGACCTTCGGGAACAGGGAAAAGTACATTCCTTTCAGCGGCTGGTGCGCTTCTAACACCTACTAGCGGTGAGATTTTTATAGATGGAGAATCACTTACAGATAAAAGTAAAAGTGAGCTGACAGAGCTCCGTTTAGAGAAGATAGGCTTTATGTTCCAAAGCGCTCAACTATTGCCATATTTGAAGGTAGAGGAGCAACTCCTTTTTGTAGCTAAGCAGGGGAAAATGAGTGCTAAGGAAGCGAAGGAACGGGCTGCCGATTTGATGAAACGATTGGATATCTGGAAACGGCGTAATCACTATCCGGAGCAGCTATCCGGTGGGGAGAAGCAGCGTGTAGCTATCGCTAGAGCATGGATGAATAAACCAGCGATTCTCTTTGCAGATGAACCGACAGCCAGTCTGGACTTCAAACGCGGAAGAGAAGTTGTACGCATGATCGCTGATGAGGTGAAGAGTGAGGGGAAAGCAGCGGTAATGGTCACTCATGATGAACGGATGCTCGAATGGTGTGACCGCGTTCTGCATCTGGAAGACGGGCATTTGGTTGAACATCAAGTATAATTTCATAGTGTGGAAGAAAAAAAGCTACTTGTCTTTTCTAAAGACAAGTAGCTTTTTTATAAAGACATCGGTAGCTAAGGAAGAAGAACATTCTTGATGTCGGATGATCGAGAATTGCCTTTCCAGATGATGTTGCCTGATTGGCAGCTCCTTGATCTCACCACTTTCCAGTTCCTTCCGTACAATCCATCTGGAGAGCATGGCGATTCCGAGACCGGAGGCCACAGCTTCTTTAACACCTTGAGAGCTGTTGAAGACATAGGATCTTTTAACAGAAATATCTTCCTCCTGTAGGAAATGATCGCTGAAAGCTCGTGTGCCCGAGCCATGCTCGCGAAGCACCCAAACCTGATCCTGCAACATGCTCTGCTCCACAGAAATCGCTTTTGACAGAGGGTGGGTAGCAGGGGCGACCATAATCATCTCGTCTTTCATATAAGGAGTGACGTTGAGATCATTCTCATGGACCTCGCCTTCAATAAACCCTATGTCCAGTTCGTTGGATTTAACGCCTCCAATAATCTCCTCAGTATTGCCTATCGTCACTTGCAGCTTGACCTGCGGATATTGATTGGCAAAATCAGCAAGTCTTGCCGGCAAAATATATTCACCAATAGTAAAACTAGCGCCGATATGTATACTCCCAGTGACTTCGTCCTGAAGCATATGGATTTCCTGACTTGCTTCATCGAAATGAGCCAATATTTGTTTGGCGTGTTTATAAAGAATACTACCGGCTTCTGTTAATCTAACCTGTTTAGAAGAACGATGCAGGAGTTTAGCACCGAGATCATTCTCAAGATTCCGGATATGCAGACTGACACCGGGTTGAGATAAATTCAGCGCTTCTCCTGCTTTGGAAAAATGACTCAGTTCAGCTACAGTAACGAATACGCGTAATGGATCTACAATCATTTTAATCCCTCATTAGATTAGTCTATACTCCCGAATAAGCCAAGAATCCACCGTCAACGGGGACGGTAACTCCGGTCACAAAGCTGGACATTGCTTCATCTGCTAACCAGAGTAGTGTGCCAAGCAGATCCTCCGGCTGTCCAAAGCGGCGCATTGGAGTATGAGAGATGATTTTTTGGGAACGGTCTGTAAGCTCGCCATCTTCACGAACCAACAGCTTCTCATTTTGTTTAGTAAGGAAAAAGCCAGGGGCAATGGCATTCACACGTATACCAGACTCAGCGAAATGAACGGAGAGCCACTGGGTGAGATTATTAATTCCTGCTTTGGCAGCGCTGTAGGCAGGTACTTTGGTCATTGGAGAAGGTGCGCTCATGGATGAAATATTAATTACAGATGTGCCCGTTCTGCCGAGCATCTGCTTGGCAAAAACTTGGGTTGGGATCAATGTTCCAATCAGATTAAGGTCCATCACGTTGCGAAATCCATCTACACTAAGGTCAAAAAAAGTTAATATGTCCGGGTTCTCCATGTCATCATTTTTGAAAATCTCTTGGGTCGTATTTGCTGAGGAATCATTTCCGCCAGCACCGTTAATTAATAGATCGCAAGGACCCCAGTGATTCTTAACAGCTTCTGCGGCTTTCATAACACTCTGTTGATCTGTAACATCACAGGAGAGTGAAATTGCTTGACCGCCTGCGGCAGTAATTTCAGCGGCAACCAAATCTCCCTTAGCTGCGGTACGATTTAGAATCGCGACTTTAGCTCCTTGTCGACCTAACTCTAGCGCCATAACCCGGCATAATACACCGGCTCCTCCGGTAATCACAGCGATTTTTCCTTCTAATGTTGGATGCAAAGTTAATTCTAGCATAACCATTGAGCCTCCCTAAAAGTCCTGAGTGTGATTAAAGTTCCTTATCAAGTACGAACTAATCCCTGTTTGGATTGCCCATCGTTCACAGGTTTCTACAAGCTGTCTGCCAATTCCTTCTCCGCGGCAAGTCTGATCAACAACAAGACCTCCGATTTCAACAAATGAAGGAGATTCAAGCAAAATTCGAACGGTCGCATGTATCCATCCTACCAATCGGTGATCTGATTCAGCTACATATACAGCATGATCTCTATGGGTTCCGATTTCTTGTAGTCGTTCTCCTAATTGTTCCAACACATAGATCCGGACATTCCCTAATAAATTTACTTAGTGCTGTTACGATAGGCAGAAGGGGAGATTCCTATTGTCTTTTTGAAATATTTAGAGAAATGGGCTAATTCCATACTTACTTGCTCCGCGATATCTGAAATGCTGAAATTGCTATAAGAAAGCTGTCTTTTAGCATGCTCCATTCTTTTCAATTGTACATAATGCATGGGGGGAACCCCTATAAATTTCTTGAAGTAGGGGATGAAATAGTTCGGATGTAAGTGGACAATTTCTGCTAACTCTTCTATTTCTATGGGTTTATCCAGCCGCTCATCAATATATTGAAGAACATAGGCGAGCTTTCCTTGATCCCCCGTATGTATAAATTCTTGCATAAAGTCTGTTTTGATATTCTCGTTCGATTCAAGGCAAGTAGCAATTAGATTGAGGACGTTCGCCTGAGTACGCAGAATGGACAATACATCATCTTTTTGAAACTGTTCGATCATTTCTGTGAAAATAACCCGTACGGAATCTGGGTCGGGCGCATCACAGATAAACAGTTTGTTTGCCGAATGGAATAAGGGCCACTCCCCAATATCAGCATCAAAATGGCAGAAATAGCGTGTATAGGGATCATTCATTGACGTTTCTGTAGTTTGAGTGCTTCCTGCGGGCATGATCATTAGCTGACCTGCTCTCGGATAATAAGTAACACCGTTAATGATAACTTTTCCCTCACCGCGGTCAATAAAATACAGCCGATTAAATGTTGGGGTTTCCAGCGTACGATTCCACCCGCTATATCCGCTTCTAAGTTGGGCATGGGTCACTTTTACGGTAAGATTCTGGAGGAATCTGCCGGTAAGGTTACCTGGATTATTCATCATCTAGCTCCTCTATGACTTGATTATCCTTATTATAACGAATTTATTTAACTAAATCATCTTATTATTATGCAAATAATGCTTAGTTTCGATCATGTTCATGTCTATTAATTAAGTATATTCTCATAACATAACCTCAAATAGGGAAGTGATCTGATTGAATAAAGTACGGTATGGCATTATTGGAATTGGGAATATGGGGAGTGCACATGCACAAAGTCTGTTGAATCATATTAAAGATGCTGAGCTTGCAGCTGTATGTGATGTAAGGGAAGAACGTTTGAAATGGGCAGAAGAGCATTTACCGGAAAGTGTACAGAAATTTGCAACACCCCAAGAGTTATATGAGTCTCATCTCATAGATGCAGTATTAATCTGTACTCCACATTATGATCATCCAACTTTAGCTATCGAGGCTTTTCAATATGGTTATCATGTATTGGTAGAGAAACCGGCTGGGGTCTATACCAAAGCTGTTAAGCAGATGAACGAAGCTGCAGCAAAGTCTGATCGCAAATTCGGAATCATGTATAACCAGCGGACGAATCCTTTATATCAAAAGCTTAGGGATCTCATAAAGTCTGGTGAACTAGGCGAAATCCGCCGCACAAATTGGATCATCACCAACTGGTACAGATCACAAAGTTACTATAATTCCGGTGGTTGGCGGGCTACATGGGCAGGCGAAGGTGGTGGGGTGCTGCTGAATCAAGATCCTCATCAACTAGATTTATGGCAGTGGACGACAGGTATGATGCCTAAGCGGATCAGAGCGTTTTGTCATTTTGGTAAATACCGCAATATTGAGGTTGAAGATGATGTAACCGCTTATGTGGAATATGAAAATGGTGCGACAGGGCTTTTTATCACCACAACAGGTGAAGCACCGGGAACTAACCGTTTCGAAATTACTGGCGATCAAGGAAAAATCGTAGTGGAAGACGGGAAGCTAACCTTTTGGCGTCTACGCACGCCGGAGCCGCAATTCAATGCAGAGTTTACGGGAGGATTCGGCAGCCCAGAGTGTTGGAAATGTGAGATTCCTGTAGAAGAAGGTGGCGGTGAACAGCATAAAGGAATTTTGCGGAACTTTACGAATGCCATTCTACTCGATGAGAAATTGTTAGCTCCGGGTGAGGAAGGTATTCACGGTCTAACGTTATCTAATGGAATGTATTTATCGGCTTGGACCGACGATTGGGTGGAGTTACCGATTGATGAAGATTTATTTTATGAGAAGCTCATGGAAAAGGTAGAGAATTCTAACTTCAACAAAGAAACCACAGTCGCCCAAACCTTTGATGTTAAGGGAACTCATTAAATTCTAATCAGAGAGGAAAGATCCTATGAATCGTTCAACCATTGCTGCTCAAATGTACACATTACGTGATTTTACTAAAACTGCGGAGGATTTAAGATCCACTTTTCAAAAGGTATCTGCTATGGGTTATGAAGCTATTCAGATTTCAGCCATCGGGCCGATCGATCCGAAACTCGTAAAAGAGTATGCGGATGAATCAGGTCTGGCAATATGTGCAACCCATGTGTCATGGGATCGCCTAACGAACGATTTGGATGCTTTAGCCGCTGAACATAAGCTGTGGAACTGCAAAAATATTGGACTAGGAAGTTTACCGGAAATATTCCGTACGGGACAAGAAGGTTACCGTGAATTCGCAAAGCTGATGTCGGACATTGCAGTTACTTTAAAAGATCAACATGATCTGCAATTTGTTTATCATAATCACGATTTTGAATTTGAACGCTTTGATGGAATGACTGGCATGGAAATTCTGCTCACCGAGTCTGATCCTGCCGTTGGTTTTGAGCTGGATTTATATTGGGTTCAAGCAGGCGGAGGGAGTCCGGCTGAATGGATACGCAAAGTTGCAGGCAGAATGCAGGTAGTTCATTTAAAAGATATGGCGATCGTTAATAGAAAACAGATCTTTGCTGAAATCGGTGAAGGGAATATGAACTATAAAGAAATTATCAATGTTTGTCGCGAAACAGGTGTTGAATGGTTCGTAGTGGAGCAGGATGTTTGCCGTCGTGATCCTTTTGAAAGCTTGGAGATCAGTCTGCGTTATCTTCTTAATACGTTATAGAATGGAGTAATACTGATTAGGAGGGGTTTTATGAATCGGAAAAATGGGATGACCTATGCACCAACATATGAATCCAAACCAGTAGTGAAGCCGGGTGAATTCATCATTGCCGCTATTGCCCTAGATCACGGTCATATTTACGGGATGTGTAACGGACTGGTTGAAGCAGGGGCAGAGCTGAAATGGGTATATGATCCGGATGAGGAAAAGGTCAGAAATTTTATTAGTAAATATCCCGGTGTCAAAGCTGCTGGATCTGTGGAAGAAGTTCTGGAAGATCCCGAAGTGCGATTAATAGCAGCGGCAGCAATTCCATCTGAACGCGGACCTTTAGGCAATCGAGTAATGGCTCACGGGAAGGACTATTTTACGGATAAAGCACCCTTTACAACCCTGGAACAGCTTGAATCCGCTAGAGCAGTGGCAGCAGCAACTAATAAGAAATATATGGTCTACTACAGTGAACGCCTTCACGTTGAAAGCGCTATCTATGCTGGGCGGCTGATTCAGCAAGGAGCTATCGGCCGTGTCCTGCAAGTCATTGGATTAGGGCCACATCGTCTAAATGCTCCTAACCGGCCGGAATGGTTTTTCCAAAGGGAGAAATATGGTGGGATTTTGTGTGACATAGGCAGTCATCAAATAGAACAATTTTTGTATTATGCAGATTGTCAGGATGCTTCGGTTATTCATAGTAAAGTGGCCAATTACAACCATCCGACTTATCCCGAATTAGAGGATTTTGGTGATGCTACTCTTGTAGGTGACAATGGGGCAACACAATATTTTCGCGTGGATTGGTTTACGCCTGATGGGCTGGGCACATGGGGAGACGGGCGCACGATGATTATGGGTACTGAAGGATATATTGAACTGCGTAAATATACTGATATGGGTCGTTCAAATACACCGGATCATGTGTACTGGGTCAATGGGGAAGGGGAACATTATGAGCATGTAGCTGGGAAGGTTGGTTTTCCTTTCTTTGGTGAGCTAATCCTTGACTGTCTGAATCGGACAGAGCTGGCGATGACACAGAGCCATGTGTTCAAAGCTGCCGAGCTATGTCTGAAGGCTCAAGAACAAGCGATCAATCTAACCCCGGCAATACTCAGATAACGATTGAATGATGAACGGGGGTAATATAGATGAAAGAACTTGGAGCAGCCATTATTGGATGCGGAGCCATTTTCCCTCTACATGCAAAAACATTAACAGGCATCGATGGTGTGAGCCTACTTGCAGTTGCAGATATTGATGCTGACAAAGCATTACATGCGGCTAAAGAATATGACTGCCAAGCTACTAATGATTATAGAGAAATTTTAAAGGATGACCGTATTCATGTTGTACATCTCTGTACGCCTCATTATTTACATGCAGAAATGGCTACGGAGTTGTTACAAGCAGGAAAACATGTCCTTACCGAAAAGCCTATGGCGGCAGATCTTCCTTCAGCCAGACGAATACTTGAAGCCGCACAGCAAAGCACAGGTCAGCTTGGTGTGGTGTTTCAGAACCGTTATAATGATGCCTCCATATATATTAAGCAGGTCATTGATTCAGGAATATATGGGAAGCTGCACTGCATGAAAGGAATCGTGACCTGGCACCGCAGCGAAAGTTATTATAGCGATAGTGACTGGAGAGGACGCTGGTCTACGGAAGGTGGAGGCCTGCTAATTAACCAAACTATCCATACACTAGATTTACTTCAGTGGTTTGGTGGAGAGGTTGCATCGGTGAAAGGGAGTATAACCACGGATGTGCTAAATGGGGTCATAGAGGTAGAGGATACCGCCCATGCCTCCATCGATTTCACTAGTAATGTCAGAGGGCTTTTTTATGGTACAAATACCTATCTGGAGAATTCTCCAGTGGAGCTGGAGCTAGTCTTTGAAGAAGGGACTATCAACCTCCGCAGAGATCATTTATATCTTTGGAAGGATGGAAAGGAAACCTTGCTGTGTGAGCCTAGATTTAGTGCTACGGAAGGTAAATCCTATTGGGGTACCGGGCATAAGAGACTGATTGAGGACTTCTATGAGCATGTCGCCAGGGGTCAAAAGTTTTGGTTGGATGGTGCTGAAGGGATAAAAGCGCTGGAGTTGGTGGCGGGGATTTATAGTTCATCGCAAAAGGCTGAATAAATAATAAATAAGCTGTATCAAAAGTAGATTACTCTACGAATGATACAGCTTATTGTATTTTTAATGTGAATCACTTATTCTCAATCCTCATCAACGGAACTCTAAATAATCTATAACCTACCTTTTTAGCTTGTCCATGGGGGTGATTTATGTAATTATGTTCATGGGTAAGTAATTCGTAGATTTACAATAAATATAAAATGATGATTAACGGCAGGTAGGAGGGGTTAGGAATGAGTGTTACATGGAAACGAAGGATTCTGATCAATGATCCTATTTCACTAGATCCAGTTCAGATTCAGCAAGACTTGTACAGCGGCAACCAAGTGATTGTTCAGTTCTCTGATCCATCGACCTATGGCTCGATTCTGGATGAAGTAAATGAGCTTTGCGCGCGTTTTGATGAAAATTTTGGAGTGCGTTTTTATGGCCATTATTCTGTATCCTTTGATTGTGAGACACTCCTGCAGATTCCAAATGTTAAAATGCTGCTGCTGAATTGTCTTCGCCAGGCACATAACACGAACGTATTGGCTAAGCTGAATAACCTGTATAGTCTGAGCGTGGGTATTTATGAGCTTGAGAATTCGGAGATTCTGAGTATAGATACGTTGCGGTCTTTAAGCATTTTAAATATTAGTTCGGAGAAAAAGACGCTTAATCTGGAATACCTAAAAGAATTCTCTCGTCTAGAACAGTTGCATGTAATAGGAAAGGTTAAAAACCTTGATGCTATTGGAGATCTGGAGGATCTTACCTATCTCGCGCTGCACTCCATCAGCAACAAACCCTTACATTTTATTAATCGGCTAAAGAAATTGAAAGAACTTCGCATTTTACTTGGAGGCAGAGAACATATTCAGGACATCGAAGAGAATGAGATCGAGAGCCTGGAAATTTGTAGAGTCCGTGGCTTTCATGATCTGAGTAATATTTCGGTTTTTCGTGCGTTAAAAAAGCTTGTGATTGAAGATCAAATCCAGCTACGTGAGATTAACTTTGATCAGCAGATGAAGGCATTGGAAGAGCTAACGATTATGAATTGTAAAACATTGGCTCATTTGACGGGAATGGAGCAATTACCTTTTCTGCACAAGCTTCGTATTTTCAAAACTGCGATCGATTTTGATTCATTTATAGAACAAGAGCTTCCAATTGGCTTAACTACATTAGAGTTTGCAACTTTTAAAAGAAAAGTAGATCAGGAAATTCAAAAAACAATAGTAGGGTTGGGATATCAAAACGGAATTGTCTACAATGAGAACAGGGGATGATACAGCTTTTTTTATTCCATAAATCTTGAGGACTTATTTCTATCTTTTTTACAAGCTTTTAAATATTTTATTTTTTTCATATAATAGTAGATATTAAATTTATAAATAATTGTAATACACCATGATAAGGTTATAATTGATACAGAAAAGGTGTGACGCCTAAGAAGGAGCGCCCACATCCTTTCTGCAAAATTCAGGGGATAAGGATGGTAATAATGGGCAAAAGTGCAACTGATACAGACGTCATTTTAATTGGTGCCGGAATCATGAGTGCGACTTTAGGAACACTTTTGAAGGAATTAGTACCGGAATGGAAAATTAAAGTATTTGAAAAGCTTGAAAAAGCAGGGGAAGAAAGCTCTAATGAATGGAATAATGCAGGAACCGGGCATGCGGCGCTCTGTGAGCTTAATTATACTGTTGAAAAGCCAGACGGATCTATAGATATTAGCAAAGCTATTCAGATTAATGAACAGTTTCAGCTTTCGATGCAGTTTTGGTCTTATCTTGTAAATCGTAAGCTGATACATAATCCCCAGGACTTTATTATGCCGTTACCTCATATGAGTTTGGTGCAAGGGGAGAAGGATATAGCTTTTTTAAAGAAAAGATTTGAAGCGCTCTCAAAAAATCCATTATTCCAAGGTATGGAATTTTCTGCTGACTTTAAAAAACTGATGGAATGGATTCCGCTTATTATACAAAATCGTCCAGCGAACGAATCCATTGCGGCTACAAAAATTGACTCTGGAACGGATGTTAACTTTGGTGCTTTAACGCGTATCTTATTTGAGCATTTAAAGAGTAAAAACGTCGATCTCCACTACAAGCATAGTGTCAATAGTATGAAGCGTAACAGTGCTGGCTCATGGGATCTAAAAATCAGAAATGCCAGCGGTAACATTGAACAACATACAGCGAAATTTGTATTTATTGGTGGCGGGGGAGGAAGCCTGCACTTACTGCAGAAATCCGGTATTCCTGAAGGAAAACATATTGGAGGATTCCCAGTAAGCGGTATTTTTATGGTGTGTAATAATCCGGAAGTTATTGCGCAGCATCATGCCAAAGTATACGGCAAAGCTAAAGTTGGAGCCCCTCCAATGTCCGTACCGCACTTAGACACAAGATTTATCGACAATAAAAAATCACTGTTATTTGGGCCATTTGCCGGCTTCTCACCTAAATTCTTAAAAACGGGCTCAATGTTTGATTTAATAACTTCTGTGAAACCGGATAACCTCATAACAATGCTGTCGGCAGGTGCTAAAAACATGTCATTAACAAAATACCTGATCGAACAAGTGCTGTTATCGAAAGAAAAACGTCTGGAAGAACTGAAAGAGTTTATCCCCAATGCCAAAATTGAAGATTGGGATCTTGTTGTAGCTGGTCAGCGTGTGCAAGTTATCAAAGATACAGAAGCTGGCAAAGGCACACTTCAATTTGGTACCGAGGTTATTAGTGCCGCTGATGGTTCGGTCGCAGCACTGTTAGGGGCTTCCCCTGGAGCTTCTACGGCTGTTCACGTGATGCTTGAAGTGCTTAACAAATGTTTCCCTCAATATATAAAAGAATGGGAACCCAAAATAAAAGAAATGATTCCTTCTTATGGCTTGTCACTAATGGATAATCCCGTGCTTCTGCAGAAAATTCACACTACAACAGCAGCTGCACTGGGTTTAGGTGGAAAAGAACATGTTTTTAATCAAAAGGTGTTTTAGTAATAAGAGGGCTGCCGAAAGGCAGCTTTTTTTTCTGCTCAAACCTGAACTATTGACACAAAAGTGTATTACACGTATAGTACATAAATAAGATGTATGAACCACTTAGTACACACACTTAGTATATGGAGTTGGTTGTATGACAGAAGAACAGAAATCAGGCGTCAGCTTTAATATTCGTGAGCCGGTATATATTCAAGTTGTGCGTCATTTCAAGGAACAGATCGCCACAGGGCAAATCGGAGCGGGAGACAAAATTCCTTCACGGCGTGAACTTGCATCAGTAATGAAGATTAATGCGAACACGGCGCAGAAGGCATATAAGGAAATGGAGGAACAGGGTTTGATCGTAACAGAAGGGAATTCCCCGAGCCGAATTACACAGGATCAGCAAATACTTAACTCGATTCGAGCTGAATTAATCGAAAGTGCAGTGGATATATTCATCAGCTCCATTCAGAATATTCAAATTCCAGTTGAAGAACTGGTAGATATCATAAAGACAAAATATACATCCGAGCGAAAGTTATCTCCAGAGGATGGTGACACAAGATGATCCAAGTGAATCAGATGGTGAAGAATTATGGATTCAAGAAGGTACTTAATGGCGTTAGCTTCACTGCTGCCAAAGGAGAGATTACCTGCCTGATCGGAATCAATGGTGCCGGGAAGTCAACGGTGCTGAAGTCCATCATGGGACTGACACCATACAAAGGTGAAGTCTTAATCGATAATGTATCACTAACACCTGTGATGTATGAGAAAATCACTTTTATTCCAGATTCTTTAACGATGCCCTCCAATATGCGAATTGCTGATTGCTTGATCTTTATGGCTGACTTTTATCGGAATTGGAACGCTGAACGTGCAAAGGAATTGCTTAAGTTCTTCCAACTGAGCTCTTCGGATCGCGTATCCTCATTGTCGAAGGGGATGGCTGCGAAGGTAAATTTGTTGCTGGGACTAGCCTTGGATTGTGATTACATCCTAATGGACGAACCGTTCTCGGGGATTGATATGTTCAGCCGCGAGCAAATTACTGATGTGTTCACGAGTGAATTGATCGAGGACCGTGGTGTGATTATTACAACTCATGAAATTAACGATATTGAGCATTTAATTGATAAAGCGGTCTTGCTACAGCACGGGAAGGTAGAGCGTGAATTCTACTGTGAAGAAGTTCGCGAGCAGGAAGGTAAGTCCATTACGGACGTAATGAGAGAGGTGTACATGAAATGAGAGCTTTTGTGAAGCTATTGAATTTTGAAATGAACCGATTTGCCAAAATATATATTGGACTCATGGTGCTGACAGTTACCTTGCAGCTTGCAGCAGTCACCATCGGTGCTAATCATTGGCTGGATTCTGCGAATGAGGCAATGAGAGTGAATCAATGGACGCTTGAGCAATATCACAATGTGACTGGATATATTCAGCTAAACAGTATGATGTATGCTCGCTATAATGGACTTCTATATTTCGGACCCATATTCTTGAGCATAACAGTGTTACTAATATATAGCTGCTTCATCTGGTACCGTGACTGGAGAGGTAAAAATACGATAGTATATCGCCTGCTCACCTTGCCATCCAATCGGGCGAATTTGTATTTTGCCAAGCTGGTTACGATCTTGCTATTCGCATTTGGACTTGTTGCCCTGCAAATTGTGCTTGTGCCACTGGAGCGTTTGATAGCACAGTCGATTCTTCCTGCTGAACTATATCGGAACATCTCGGTATTTGATTATTTGAAGTATCCTACTGTGCTTAGAGTACTGGTTCCGCCCTACTTTTCTGAGTTTGTTCTATATTATGGACTGGGCATTACGGGCTTGATCGTCTTGTTCACAGCGATTCTAATGGAGCGGAGCTACAGACTGAAAGGGATCGGCTTTATCGTATTATACTTAGCGGTTCTAGCTGGATTAGCCTCAATACCCTATCTTATGGGTTATAGCAGATACGATAGCTACTTCTATCCCGGAGAAATCTTAGGTGCTTGTCTCGGATTAATAGTGATTATTGCTGGAGGTTCGCTTTGGTACAGCTTGTATCTATTGCGTAAGAAAATATCGGTATAATTGAAGGGGAATGGAGGTTAAGGAATGAGAAAATATATGGTTACCGCCGTTCTTGTAGTGTTCGCGGTTGTTACAATCGGGACGTATTATGTACAGGCTTCACAAGAGACACCACCTAATTATAAGCTGACGATGGTTCAAGGGGATGCTTCTCTCGTTGAAGATATAGCTTTATACGGAAATTATCTGACTAAGGATAGTGTTTTTGGCATCAAACGAGCTAATATCACTACAAATGGTACAGATTATCCAGATGAAAAGTTAACGATCAGCCAAAGCTTAAACCGAAGACCAGTGAACACACAATTGGATAAATGGAGGGATCAGCATCGTCAGTTCATGCGTGGAAAGAAGAACTTAGCTGGGTTTTATGAAAATCAGGATATGCTTGCTTACGTGAATTGGACCGTAGATAAGCAGCAATCCAATGATCCTTCAGCGAAGAAAAATGCTAAGCTCAGTATTTCTGTGCTTAACAAGCAGAAGAACAATACGCTGGAAATCACATCCGATATCAATGTAGATCATGATGTTTCAGATATGTATGTACAAAATGTACAGCTTGTTGATCAAGAGCTTGTTGCAATGGTGTTTTTGAATCACAGCGCCAAAGGTTATGTATCTGAACCGCAGATTATCCGTGTTAATCTAACAACAAAGGAGATTACAAATGAGCCGCTCGTGTTACCAGGAGCTAAATCTGAAGCAGCAAATGGGGATAATCAATTCGTTAGGTTAGCCAATCAAAATCTGGATCACACGGATCAATGGATTTTAACGGTTAGTAAAGATAATCATAAAAAGGCATATCAAGTAGATGTTGCAACAGGACAAATCTCGCCGCTCGCGTTCCAAGGGCATGAAATGTTATTGAATAATATTATGAATGCGTATGGACAGAAAATTTATTTCCTGCAAAAAGCTGTATCGGGTAAGGAGAATATAGGATTTACTGTTATTTCTTACGATCTCGTGAGTAAAGAATATGAGACTACTTTGAAGAATACAAATATAGATTTAAGTGAAAACATTACCTATGATTTTAAACAAAACTATCTCTATATTGTGGGTTATAAGAATTTCAAAGGTAATCGTCTATATGTATTCAATTTGACAAGCGGTAACCTTGAATACGAAGGAAAAGTAGTATCAACGGAGGCTGCAAATCAGGCTGAAGATGAAACTAACATGGATTTGAATTTTATCGATCTCGGTCAGTATTAGAATTACTTGTAGAATAGAAAAATAGAGATAAAGAGATATGAAAAGGTACCAAGGCCGAGCTAATGACTTCTAATAGTCAATTAGCTCGGCCTTTTAGTCGAAAATTATAAAACAGCCAATAATAACTGTATTTCGATTAAAATATATTGTAAAACGATAAATAATGTGATAAATTCAATTCACAATAAATCTGTGAGGTGTGTTTTTTATGGAAAGAGGATCAACACTTTTTTTAAGGGCAGCGGTTATTCTTATAGGTATCCCGGTGCTTGCTTTGTGCATATTTGTGGTGCCGGAGATAGCGAGTTTCGCAGCAGAACTGTATCCGGATTATAGTTTATTGAAATATCTCCTTGCCATTGATTTGTATGCCTCGGCGATACCTTTTTACTTTGCACTGTATCAAGCTTTTAAACTGTTAGGCTATATTGACAAGAACAATGCTTTCTCGGAAATGTCTGTACAGGTTTTAAAGAAAATAAAATATTGTGCAATCATCATCAGTTGCTTATATGTAGTTGGTATGCCACTCTTTTACCTCATGGCGGAGAAAGATGATGCCCCCGGGATTATAGTCATCGGTTTGATTATCATTTTTGCCTCCATGGTGATTGCCGTTTTTGCTGCAGTTCTACAAAAGCTTTTAAAAGAAGCTATTGATATAAAATCAGAAAATGACTTAACTGTCTGAGGTGAAAACAATGGCGATTATAATTAATATCGACGTGATGCTGGCTAAAAGAAAAATGAGTGTTACTGAGCTTTCGGAGAGAGTTGGAATAACAATGGCTAACCTTTCTATATTGAAAAATGGAAAAGCAAAAGCGGTGCGATTATCAACGTTAGAGGCAATTTGTAAGGCTTTGGAATGTCAGCCTGGAGATCTATTAGAATACAAAAATGATGAGGAAAGTTAAGAATGAAGTCAATAACACAATTGCTGCATTTTGGATATCATCAGGCGATGAGTTGCATATTTCCTATTGCGATTTTTGGGACTTTAGCTCTTTCTAACATAATAGAAATGCCTTTTCTTTACCGTTATGATGCCATTCTTCTAATACTGCTTACAGTGCAGTACCTCATGTACCGTACTGGATTAGAGACACTGGATGAAATAAAAGTAATCTGTGTGTTCCACGTTATTGGTTTATTGCTGGAAATCTATAAGGTAAAGATGGGTTCATGGGCATACCCTGAGCCAGGGTTTACGAAGGTGTTTGGTGTACCCCTCTATAGTGGATTTATGTATGCAAGTGTCGCAAGCTTTATGTGCCAGATATGGCGAAGATTGAAAATGGATATGACCGGTTGGCCGGGGCTTGCTTCAGCGGGATTGTTGGGAGGAGCCATCTATTTAAATTTTTTCACACATCATTTCATTCCTGATTTTCGTTGGTGGCTGACAGCGCTTGTGGTTGTTGTCTTCTGGAAAACATGGATCATTTATAGGGTACGGACGGTTACCTATCGAATGCCCTTGATACTGGCCTTTTTTATTGTGGGATTTTTTATCTGGTTAGCTGAAAATATCGCTACATTTTTTAATGCATGGAAATATCCTGATCAATATCAAACGTGGCAACTGGTTAGTTTCAGTAAGATCAGTTCGTGGTTCCTTCTAGTGATCATTAGCGTCATTATAGTTGCCCAGCTTAAACATGTTAAGGCTAGCCGTAATCAGATAAATTCATAATTGAGCTGAGTTCGGACAATAGGGTTGATTTGACGAACAAATCATCGTTTGTTACAATGACGGCATCAATTAGGAAAAGGATGAGGACGATGGTTCGTCGTTTGAAAAGGTTTAAGAATGTCGCTACTGCATCAAGCTTCTAAGTATAAATGAATTACATTACTTAGAAGCGAGGGAAAGAAAATGAAACAACATCAGTTCAGCCACTGGTCTGAAATTAAGTATTTAAAGGATATTGTCACCAACCCAATGATTGAGGTAGGAGAGTACTCTTACTACTCTGGTTATTACGATAATCTTGATTTTGAAGATGGGTGTGTTAGATACCTTTGGGGTGATGAACAATCAAGAAAGTTGTTTAATCCCAGTGAAGATTATGGTTGGCATTTAGATAAATTGATTATAGGAAATTATGTTTGTATTGCTAGTGGTGTAATTATTCTCATGGGTGGGAATCACAATCATCATCCTGAATGGATCACCGTGTATCCTTTTGTAGATCAGATTGCAAACTCTTACGAATCCAAAGGGGATACAATCATTGCAAGTGATGCCTGGATTGGGATGAATGCAATGATTATGCCCGGTGTGAAAATAGGCGAAGGTGCTATTGTTGCGGCAGGATCAGTTGTTGTAAAGGATGTCCCACCGTATACGATAGTGGGCGGCAATCCTGCTAAAGTGATCAAGCAACGGTTTACAGATCAAGAAATCGAAAAGTTAAAGGAAATGTGCTGGTTCGATTGGAAACGCGAGAAAATTGAACAAGCCACGTCTATCTTTTCAAGCTCATCTATTGATCAATTATATGACTTTTACCTTAAAGAAATAAAAAAATAACAAAATCAGAACAGGCTGCCGGTATATTCTGCAGCCTGTTCTTTTATCTGACAGGGTAGTTTAACAATAATCGTTTTTTACCAGATTAATCCTAATTAGTATGTTAATATAGGAATGGACTCATTTAATAAGTTAGGAGGAAATTATATTATGGCCTTACCTTTACAAATCCGTCGAATGACACAAAACGATATTGCTATTATACATACGGGGTTATCTGAGCATGACGTAAGCCAACCTCTTGATTATGTCCAGCGTTGTTGGCAAGAAAATCAAAATGAAAAGCGAGTTACAATTTTAGCTTTTTGTGAAAATGAGTTTGTTGGATGGGGACATGTGGTATACAGGTCGGAATATCCTTATTTTGCAGAGAATAATATA
Source organism: Paenibacillus sp. FSL F4-0122 (assembly GCF_038002845.1). Lineage (NCBI taxonomy): Bacteria > Bacillati > Bacillota > Bacilli > Caryophanales > Paenibacillaceae > Paenibacillus > Paenibacillus sp. FSL F4-0122. The sequence continues at coordinate 6,152,364 of NZ_JBBODI010000001.1, read as the reverse complement.
CCTGAAATTCAAAACTTTGACGTCATCCCGCCATTTAGGAAACGTGGGGTAGGAAGTGTATTAATTGAAGCTCTTGAAAAAGATGCTTTTACTATATCTAATACTATTGGTATTGGATTTGGATTATACGCTGACTATGGAACCGCACAACGGATGTATATAAAGCGTGGTTTTATCCCTGATGGGCGGGGAATCATGTACGATAATAAGCCTGTTGAGCCTGGGGCACATGTTTGTGTGGACGATGATCTCTGCCTTTATCTAATAAAAACTATTGAGCAATAAAAGCAGCTCTTGTACGGGGGAGATAGATTCTGAAGTATATCGAATTTGGTCTTGGCAATACATGGCTTATTAGAACTGAAACGGAGTTAGAGGATGGAACGGAATATGAAGAAAAAGGCATAGTGAAACCGGTAAAGTTCCGCTCGTTATATTTTAGAGTTTGGATTGGCAAAACCGTAATCATTCTAGACTTAAGACAAGGCTTGAAAATAAGTAAGAAGAGTCGTAAAACGTTGAAGATTATTTTTGGTATAACAAGTCTTTAGGTTAAGTATGACAAGGTTGCCGTCTAAATGAACAAATGGAGGAGCAAGATGAACTCATTTTTAATACAAAAATATAGTCCGCAAAGAGATAAGGCGCAAATTGAACATATGTTACTTCACAATAAGGATTTATTAAAGAGTTTTTATCAAAATGAAGAAAGCAACAGAGAGAACATTGTGGTTGCCATTATGAATGATACATCCATAGGCTTTCTTTCATTTAACGGGTTTGGAAGAAAACCACAAGCAATCCTGTTTGTTAATAATGAGTATGACACAATGGAAGTCGGCTCCAAGCTTATAGAAGAATATGAAAACATGCTTATACATAATGAAACAGTAGAGCATACAGTATTCAATGTTCTTTCTAGCAATGCTCAATTAATCAGCGTTTTGGAAAAAAATAATTATCGCGTATACTTTGCCATCTATAATATGGAACGAACAGGCGCTCCCTTTCCTTCAGAGAATATCCTGGTTAGAAATTATGAGGAAAAGGATTACTTTGAATGGGACAGAGTTTGCGAATTAGCTTTTTATCATATGCGTCAACGTGTAGGAATGTATCCCTCGTTTTTTTATAAACCTGTGGAATGGGAACGGGAACAGTATGCGGAGAATAAAGATAATATGTTTGTAATGATAGTTGATGAAACGATAGTAGCAGTAGGCAAGATAGCAGGAAATAAAATAAGTATGGTTGCTATTTCGATAGAACATCAATCACGAGGTTATGGAAGATCTTTTGTGAAATTTCTTATTAATGAAATCATTAGTAGAGGTGAAGATAAGGTCATACTTGAAGTAGTGAAGGGGAATTTTGCGAAAGCCCTATATGAGAGCCTTGGGTTTAAAGAAACGGAAATATACCACAACTATATCAAGTATTTTAGACCTGACACGAGACTTAGCGCTCCACCTGAGAATTATTAAAAAACTCAAAAATATAATGACAAGCGAGGTTTATATGGATCAGCCAGAGATTTTGACTCAAGCGCTGTCTAAGTTTTATGAAGAACTTGAACGATCTAATTTACCGGTTAATACTTTTATGCTATTGCGAAAGGGAGAAGTTATTACCGAGTTTTATCGTCAACCGTATCGCAAAAACGTTCCCCAAATTTTATTTTCTCTGAGTAAGAGCTTTACATCTATTGCAGCAGGCATAGCATGGGATAACGGTTATTTTGAATTAACGGATAAAGTGGTTTCTTTTTTCCCAGATCAGCTTCCTAGCTCAATTTCACCTAATTTAGATAAGATGACGATACATCATCTTCTTTCCATGAATACGGGGCATAACAATAATATATATGGTGCGATAGCCAAGCAAAATGATTGGGTTCGTGCCTTTTTAGCTTTGGACGTAGAAGATGAACCGGGAAGTTATTACAATTACAATACACACGCCACTTATATGGTTTCGGCTATTATCGAAAAGACGACTGGAGAAAATCTTGTTGATTTTCTAATGCCAAGATTATTTGCCCCATTGGACATAGAAAGACCGGAATGGGAGACTTGCCCGTTAGGAATTGTTGCTGGTGGAATGGGACTAAGCATACCAACAGATGGAATTGCGAAATTTGGCCAGATGCTCCTCAATCAAGGGGTTTACAATAGCCGTAGAATTGTTTCTGAAGATTATTTAAAGCTGGCGCTAAATGAACAAAGCGATAATCGTTGGGGACAAAATAAGGCTGACTGGTCAAACGGATATGGTTATCAGTTCTTTATGTGCAGGAATGGATGTAAGATGGGGAATGGAGCTTTTGGTCAATTGTGTTTCATTGATCCGAGTCAAGAGATTGTGATTGCTGCAACTTCAAGTTTTACCGAGATGAAGAAGTTACAGGATTTTTTAGATATCATATATGCAAATTTACTGAACCATGATTGGTCAACGGATGTTTCTAACATTATTAAATCTCCTACATTTATCTCCTTAGTAGACAGGATAGTTAGAGTAGATTATAGATCGTACAGTGGAATTTATATCTTTGAAGATAATAAGCATAAAATTAAAGAATTAATACTGAAGTTTGAAGAAGATCACCTTAGTTTTTCTTTACTTTACGACGATCATTTAGATGAATTTAACTTCAATTTTTTAAAGCCTGCCTATGCAAAATGTTTATTTATTAAAGACTTATCCCTTAGTGAGCAGGAAGTTTGTACATCTGCAAGCTGGCAATATGCTGATTCTAAATTAATCCTCACGGTATATTACATTGAAACCCCTTACGTAGTTGATTACACCTTGAGTTTTAGCGGTAAAAAAATTGAATTGCATTTGCATAGGAATCTTTCCTTGGAGGATAGAGAAGACATAACTGTTATTGGTTGGGAGGGATGAAATGATCAAGGGTAAAGGATGGATGGCTGTTTTATTTTTGCTGTTTTCTTTAGTTTTTGTGGGAATCACACATCAGGGGACTATGTTTGGGGATTACCTCTTCAGAACCATTGGAATTCCGCCTTGGAGCGAGCCTGCGACAAACCATGGTTTACATTACTCAGCGATATTCGGGATCATTATGTTAATCGTCAGTGGGAGTTTAACTATAAAGCACTTTAGACAGCGTTATAAAAAATATGTAGGCAGAACCGTTTTGCTTGCTATCATCATTTTCATTACGTTATATCCATTTCTAACAGAACGATTGTATTATCTTGTGAATATGAACAATGAAGGAATTGAAGTTGTGGATTTTCTGGAAAAAGATTCGCACTGTATGTACGGTACTCAAGAGGATATAGTGAAGGTTCAATGTACAATCAGGCTAATCAACTATGGCGGGCAAAATGAAACCGTTATGATTCGTCCAATCTTTCGAGAGTACGGTAATTCTCAAGGGATTTGGTCATTCGCAGAGGTTCAGCCGCAAGAGATTACATTGTTACCAAGATCTAATATTAAACATAACATTCACTTTGAGAGTAAGCCTGATGCTCGGATCGCTGAATTCGGGGCGAACGGTAATACCGATTATTTTGGTGTGGAATTCGTCAAGGATGGACAGAAAAAGGTAGTCTTTAGGGACTGAATTGATAAAAAGATTTATGTCAGTTTTAGCTTTGGTATTATTACAGCTGAGCAGTAACGGAGGGGAAGGTTTGCAGTGACTGAACGACTGATAACAAAAGTAAACCAGCGCCTCGAAAGTGTGCGTGTGCTTGTTCAAGAAATGATCTTGTCTATAGGTAACGAACAACGGAAACAGGAAGCGTATGTTCACCTGTACGGAGTGTCTAGCTTCGCTTCATTGCTTGCCATGAAAAGAGAACAAAATCAGGAATTGGCAGCCATTATAGGACTGCTTCATAATTATTATTTCTTCAAAACCGGAGTCAAGGATTTTCCAGGTCCCAACAGTGCAGATACCGTAAGGCCTTTATTAAGAGACTTGAATATGTTCACCAATGAAGAGCTGACTCAAATTCTAAAGGCGATCTTCCATCAAGGGGATAGGAATAAAGTTAAGGGTCCCTATGAAGAGATTCTAAAGGATGCTCAAGTTCTACAATTACACTTGCAGAATAGGGACTGTAATGTAACACAACAGGACACGAATAGGCTTCGGAATGTACTTCGTGAAATGACGATTCCAGAGGATTTTTTGGAAGAGATAGATTACAGTAGCGGGGCTGAAGTTCACCAGCCTACGGATAAACGAGGCAAGTTGGCTAATATTGCTGAAGCATTTGGAAAAGAAAACATTGTTGGAATACCAGGAAACGAACGATATCGAGAAATCTGTAAATATTGGCCTGACCAAGGGATTTATAAAGTATTACAAAACAATTGGTGCGCAGCATTTGTATATTACTGCTGTATGCAAGCTGGCTTTCTGCTGCCGATTCGATATCCGAATGCTGATTTTCGATTAGCTGGCGTAGGGGCATGGTTAGAGTGGGCGCAACTACCTGAGACCGCATTTTTTTATTTTGACGGGCAAGAGGGGTTTACTCCTCAACGTGGTGATATTGTGATTTATGAAAAATTGCTAACTAATGACCCTCACGATCATACAGGTATTGTTTTAGCATGCGATGACAAAGAGATCTTAGTTGCTGAAGGAAATAGGGATAATCAGAATTATTCCAGTGTTTTCTACAGAGATCGCTGGCATTGCGTATATGGCTATATCCGCATCGCTAATGACTATGAATTTGAGTTTAATGGAGAGTATACTCCAATTAGTTGAGGATGAAGAAGATTGCTTAATGGGCGAGTGTAGGAATTATATACTTGCCTTTTAAAAATGTTAGAGTTATCATAGATTTCTAAAGTCGTTAATGGAGGTGCTGAATGAAATATTCCCAAGCGACAGATTATGCACTTCATGCAATGCTCTATATGGTGACGGTGGCGTCTGATAAGCCGGTGGGTGTTCAATTGCTTGCTGAGAAGCTGGGTGTTTCCCAAACCTATCTGTCCAAAATGATGACTAAGCTAGTGAAGGCTGGATTAATTCAATCTGCACCTGGCGCTAATGGTGGGTATCGTCTCAGACGCAAGTCGGAAGAAATCTCTTTTTTGGATATTATCCATGCAATCGAAGGAACGGCTTCCTTTTTTGAATGCAGTCTAGATCACGGAAGTGAATGTCTGATTCAACAGGTTGTGATTGACGCTGAGCGACAGATGGAGCAGTACTTAGAGAACACGAAAATTGCAGATTTGGCAAAAACGATGAAGACGGAGTAAAAATCCGTTCTTTTTTCGGGCTTATTAGAGATAATATAAATCCGTAATAACTTTAATATGGGTTTTGATACTAAAATGTGAAGTTTAAAACAATGGAGGATGATTACAATGACTGAAGAGCAAAAATTAAATGCCAAGAGGGCGACCTATGAAAAAACAACTCGTATTTCGATTCCCTCTTATGATTCATTATTTTCGATGATCCAATCTTATTTTCGCTTCGAATTAGGTGACATCCCTGTATCTTTGCTCGTGGTCGGTGCGGGGGGAGGAAATGAATTTTCGGCATGGGGTCCATCTAACCCAAACTGGACATTTACTGGAGTGGATCCTTCGGAAGATATGCTTAAGATCGCGAAGTTAAAGATAGATGAACTGGGCTTAGAGAGCCGTGTCAGTCTGATTCCTGGGACAATCGATGATCTTCCTCAGCAGGACTCAAAGTTCGATGTGGCAAGTTGTATTTTAGTCCTTCATTTCATTCATGATGTTCAAGAAAAATTGAAATTGCTTCGCTCCATAAAGGATAATCTGAAACCGGGTGCTCCATTTGTTCTCGTAAGTGCATATGGAGATTTGGATGATCCTGAACTCCACGACAGAATAAATGTATGGAAAAGCTTTTGGGTTGCAGGGTATGAATCTCCCGAAGCGTTTGATAATGTAAGTAGCAATATTACGAAAATTTCTTTTCTTCCTGAAAAACAAATTGAAGAGTTATTGAAAGAATCAGGCTTCACGAGAATCACTCGATTTTATTCTACTGGAATTATGGCAGGCTGGATGTGTCACGCGGAGTGACTTGAATACTTTCAGACTCAGATGACGTTATTTGCATATATTTAGCCCTTGGAGCATGATTTCGGACTCCAGTGCTGCTATTCCTTAAATAGAGGATGATATATGGTGATTATCAAGCTCATAGCGGCTATGGAGTCCGCGAGCACCCTTAATATAGGAAAAAGTAGCGCATAAGGTCAACTGTGTCCTATAGCGGCTTCGTTCGTGTGAATAATATCTAATCAAACCAAGTTTAAGGATTAGATCAGCGATCAGTTAGATTCAAAAAGTAAGGGTGCCCAACAGCCATTGTATGGCTATGGACACCCCATTGTTTTTAACGAAAGTGACTAATCTATACATGAAGCTTGTAACGATTTGCTTTGCTCATCTGCTGAATGTCTGCAAGTTCCTCCGAAGTGAGTGGAGCTACATCAGCAGCCATTACATTGCTTTTTAATTGCTCCAGACTGCTTGCCCCAGGAATAATAACGGCTACAGATGGATTAGCTAGTGGATAATGCAGCGCTGTTTGTGCAAGATTGCGAGAGTCGCTAGTTTCCTGTGAAAGCCGATCATGCAAATTCAGAAGTTCCTCACTACTGTAATCTAAGTAATTCTTTTCCGCCTTGCTGCGACCACGCTCTGATAGAATGCCCCCTGCTAAAGGTCCGCGTGCGATCATGCTAATTCCATGCTTAGCTAGCAGAGGAAGGATTTCTTCCTCAGGACGTCGATCTAAAATGCTATATTGGCTCATAACACTTACAATATTTGATTTTTTCACATATTCTCTAATTACATTAGGACGAATAGAAGAGATCCCATAATAGCGGATAAGACCCTCTTGCTTAAGTTCTTCAAAAGCTTCAATCGTTTCGTCAATTGGATCTTCAATAGTGCCGCCATGCAGCTGGTATAGATCGATGTAATCCGTTTGCAGCCGTTTAAGACTATCTTTGACTGCATTTTTAATATAGGCTTTTGAAGGGTCCCAGCTCCAGCCTTCTTGTCCGGGAATTCTGCGGTTGCCAACTTTTGTGGTCAGGATTACATCCTGTCGACGTTGACGAATGGCTTTGCCAATAATCTCTTCATTACGGCCCTCATCATAAAGATCTGCTGTATCAACAAAATTGATTCCTTGATCGAGTGCTTCATGAACAATGGAAATGGCTTTCGCCTCATCCGTACCCAAAGACATACAGCCAAGTCCTATTTCACTTACATGCAAATCGGATTGTCCTAAACGATTTTTTCTCATAGCGCATTCCTTTCTACTTCTGTTGTTGTTATATTATAACGTTTTGGAGAATTGAATTCTAATGGTGCTGCTGACTTCCATTGACTTTATGATCTTTTGGCTTTATCGTCATAGCATATATTATTTATTAGATGAAGATAGATAGGGAGAGATTTGATCATATGGAACAAGCGATGTTTGCAGGCGGATGTTTTTGGTGCATGGTGACACCGTTTGAGGAATTACCAGGCATTCATGGAATTGTATCGGGATATGCGGGAGGGTTAACTGAGAATCCAACCTACGAAGAAGTCAAAACCGGAACAACGGGGCATTACGAGGTTGTGCAGATTACGTTTGATCCAGCGCTTTTTTCATACGAGAAGCTGCTTGAATTATATTGGCCTCAGATTGACCCTACCGATGATGGTGGGCAATTCCAGGATCGAGGAACTCAGTACCGGACAGCGATCTTCTATTATAATGAAGAACAGCGGTTAGCGGCTCTTGCCTCGAAAGAACAGGTTGCGGGCAGCGGCAGATTCTCCGGTCCAGTCGTTACGGAAATTCTTCCGGCGCCAACTTTTTATCGTGCAGAAGAGTATCATCAGGATTATCATCATAAGAATCCTAAGCACTACAAAGAAGATCGGGAGCAATCCGGTCGGGATACTTTTATCGCAAAACACTGGTAAGCATTGAAAAATCTAGACCCAGAGCATCCTGAGTCATACATGGCTTACGGGATGCTCTTTTTGCATTATATACAAATTTTATTTATTTTAAATTCTACATACTTTCCACACATTTGTAGACTAAACTACTCTAAATCAAGCGAGAACATCACACAGGAGGGTTTAGGATGAAAAAAATCATACCATTTGTTGCCGTTAGTTTGCTTTTGAGTACAGTGATAACAAGCTGCCAATCAGGCAATAATGTTCCATCTAAGGTTAATTCGCATGCTAGTTCTGCAACGGTGGAGCCACCTTGGATAGCTACGAAGAATACTACTCGCATTAACACTTCAGATCCGATTCAAGCCGCAGTGTTAGTTTCTCAGACTTTATGGACTGCGCAAACAAAGAATAATAGACCCTCAAGTGTAGTTTTGACGGATGTGAGTAATTGGCAGATTTCCGCAGTTAGTGCAGATTTGATTCATCATCCCAGTAACGGCCCCGTCCTGTATACCGCAAAAGATGGGGTTCCTGAGGTTACCCTCGCAGAACTTAAGCGACTGAATCCAATAGGTGCTGATGGCAATAATGGGGTTCAGGTAGTGCTTGTTGGGCCTATGGCATCTAATGTAGAACAACAATTAAAGGCCATTGATTTAAAAGTAGACCGGATAGAAGGGGATGAGCCAGCGGCTGTAGCTCAGGCTATAGATACTTATTACGCTAAAGCAGCCGGCGAACTTCCAAAGTCGGTCATTATTGGTTCTATGGATAATCCTGAGTACACGCTGCCAGCAGTGAATTGGATCGCACATATGCCGGAACCTCTACTCTATGTAACCAAAGACGAAATTCCTAACTCAACGGTCGAGGCTTTAAAAGAACGTGGAGGTAGCGCAACTATTTATATCCTAGGACCAGAAGACATTGTCTCAGCAGATGTAGAAAAGCAATTAAAAGAATACGGAACAGTTACCCGTATAGCTGGACAAGATGTTTTTAAGAACGCTATAGCTTTTGCAAGTTTTAAGGATGCCAATAACGGATTCGGCTGGGGAATCACTACACCCGGTCATAACCTGTCTTTGTTAACCACGGATTCAACGATGCTCGCTATCGCCGCTGCGCCGTTTTCCCATTTGGGGAAACATGCGCCGCTTATTTTTACAGAAAAAGACGGGCTGCCAGATTCAGTAATGGAGTATATGATGGAGCTTCAACCTAAATTTCAAGATTCACCAGCGGAAGGTCCTTACAATCATGCTTGGATAACTGGAGATAACCTTGCAATAAATGAGCGAGCACAAAGTGAAATTGATGATATGCTAGAAATCTCACCTACTGCAGGAGGCAATCCGCATTCCGGCCACTAACCATAATCACAGGCTGGCATCATTTAGGGATGATGTCGGCTTGTTCTGTATTTTTTTGTATAATGAGAAGAACTAGGTCATAAAGAGGGTGAACGGCTTGAATAAGCTACAGATACTGATCGTAGATGATGAATGGAACATGCGGAATTTATTGCGGATTTATTTAAGTAAAGAAGGGATGTCTACAAAAGAGGCGTCAACGGGTCATGAGGCACTCCAACTGTTGAAACAACACAGCTTTGACCTAATCTTGCTGGATGTGATGATGCCGGATATGGATGGCTGGCAGGTCTGCAAGCTGGTGAGGGAGACAAGCTCTATCCCAATTCTAATGCTAACCGCACGTTCTGAAACCAAGGATAAGGTACGTGGTCTCGGTATAGGAGCAGATGATTATCTTACTAAACCGTGTGAGCCGGAAGAATTAGTGGCTAGGATTTATTCTCTGCTGCGGCGTTCAACACTTACATTTGCCCACCAACCTCAGGATAAGGTGCTCACATACCCTGATTTTAAAATATACCCAGAAGCTAGGGAGGTACATATTCAGGATACATCCATTGAATTCACTCTCAAGGAGTTTGATTTACTGGCTACTTTGGCGCAAAACACTACCCGGGTTTTTACGAGAGAAGAACTGGTGGAACGATTATGGGGGAATAATTATGAGGGGGAGAATCGTGTTATCGACACCCATATTAAGAATATCCGTGAGAAATTGCATAAGGCAGGCCTCTCCTATAATCCGGTTCAAACAGTGTGGGGGTTAGGTTATAAATTTCACGTTCCAGGTAATCTGGTATGAAAAATAACATCATCGGACTTAAGCTTGGTTATATTATAATGTCTGTTTTTTTAGTTGTTTTGCTTGTCCTTGGAATTACTATAGACCGGATGTTTACAAGCTTCTATTACAACGAGATGCAAAAAGAGACGGAGGAACTCACCTCACATTTTATCGGAATGGCGGAATCGCAGGATAGTTCAAATGAGCAGATGATGAGTACCTTTGCAGAATTTTCGGATGTCAGTATCTTTAATATCTCGAAGGATGGCAATGTGATACTCCACTCGGGTGTACATGATCGTTCGGATCGTTCATTCATCCAAGCTTCGGATGTTAGCCGGATTTTCGCTGGGAAAAGTGTTGATTTTGAGTATAAAGATCCTGCTGGACATTCTTATTTTATCATTGGAAAACCAATAATGGAGGGGGATACAACTCAGTCTGCACTTTATGTAATGTCCTCTACAGAGAGTATGAAGCAATCTTTGGCTTCCATCCGGAATCTGCTGCTGATTGCAGGAATAGGGGCTTTTATATTGGCTATAGGGATCACTGGTGTGATCGCCATGATTTTGTCCAGACCTCTGATCAAGATGCAAAAGGCAACCCGGAAAATCGCGGCTGGCGAGCTGGAAACGAGACTTTCTATACGTAGCAACGATGAGATTGGTTTTTTGGCAGAGGCTATAAATGATCTGGCTGTCGATCTGCAACGATACAGGGATACACGTCAGGAATTTCTGGCAAATATCTCACATGAGCTGAGAACGCCCATTACATATTTGGAGGGGTATACCAAGGTAATAAAAGATGGACTTTACGAGACCGAAGGGGAAAGAGATCTATACTTGGATATCATTCATCAGGAAGCACATCGGCTCCAGCATCTTGTGGATGATTTATTTGAACTGGCAAAGATGGAGGAAGGAAAGGTTACTCTTACCCAAGAGTGGATCGATCTCAGTCAGCTAGCGGAACAAGCCGTGCGCAGAGTTGAACTGAAAGCAAAGGAGAAGGGGTTACTGCTGAAGCTTCAGCTTAGCGGAGATGCGTATATGATCCGTGGAGATCAAAAACGTATGGAACAGATTATTATGAACCTTCTGGAAAATGCAATTCGTTATACGGATGAAGGTGAGATTATTGTTCATATGGAATTTGCAGCGGATGCTGCAACTCTAATAGTTGAAGATACAGGAATAGGTATTCCTGAGGAAGAGCTTCCCTATATCTTCGAGCGTTTCTACCGGGTAGAGAAATCACGTTCAAGACAATACGGCGGTTCAGGTCTGGGACTTTCCATTGTTAAAAAGCTGGTGGAATTGCATGGAGGCAAGATTCGAATGATAAGTCAGCCTGGAGCGGGTACTCGTTGCGAGGTGCAACTATTGAATCTATCTAAATCCGAATAAATGTAAGTAAAAAGAGACTTCAGATACAAAATGAGGTCTCTTTTTTGCTTGTTTATAATGTTATTGATTCGACTCAAGCTCTTCAAGTGCCCATTCGCAAAATTGTATAGAGCTCTCCATATCAAGCACACGTTTGCGGATCAGTAAATAACGTCCAAAAGTTGTGGCTTTTAACTCACGAGTCTCACCGCGTTCATCACGCAAGACTTCGTTTGCTTTGAGCAAAACCTTGTATCGCTCCAACTCACTCTTACAAAACTCTGCACGTTTTAGTAATAGGTCCTTGGCTTCTGCGGGGTTGGATAGCCATAAGCTATACAGCTTAAAATGCAGTTCATCCCGTAGCACCGGAGGCTCTGCAGTAGTTTCCACCCATTGCCGCAATTGCTCCAGTCCTGCTTCCGTAATGGAGTATTCTTTTTTATCCGGTTTGTCGGTCTGTTCAATGAGCTTAAAGGTGATATAACCTTGTTGCTCCATGCTCATTAATAGAGGGTAGATTTGACTATGTCCAGCACGCCAGAGCGGCTTGATATTCTGAGTTAATTCATATCCAGACAATGAGTTAGCGCTAAGTAAAGCTAGAAGTCCATAAGACAGTGTATTCATTACTATAAAGCCCTCCAGTTATTATAAATCCGTTTTCATTGAATTTTTCGGGGATATGTCATCATTGACATATTGATCATACGATTATAACATTATTCGAGTCACCTTATATATGTAAAAGTAGACATATAAAAAATAATGAGGAGGGGAAGCATGGAAGAAAATCAAGCAAGCAAAATACATTTTTGGCCGATCATGATTGCCATATTCTTCGGAAATTTCGTCTCTGTCTTAAGTACAACGACGATCAACATTGCTGTTCCTCTTTTAATGGATCATTTCAATACGAGTCTGAACACCATGCAATGGATGGTCACGGGCTTTATGCTGGCGACAGGAGTAACCGCACCACTCGCCGGATATCTCGGAGGAAGATTCAGCTACAAAAGGCTTTATCTTTTCGCCTTGATGGGATTCACCATGTTCTCTTTGCTTTGTGCTTTGGCATGGGATCCAACATCATTAATTGTATTTCGGATGCTTCAGGGTTCGTGCAGCGGTCTCATTATGGCTTGTACGATGACCATCATATTTCAAGTAATTCCGGGAGAACGCAGACCTTTTGCTGTAAGCCTCTGGTCGCTATCCGCGATGGTCGCGCCAGCCATAGGTCCGACGTTTAGCGGTTGGCTGCTCCAATATGCCAGCTGGCATTGGTTATTCTTAATTAACATTCCTATTGGAATTATAGCTGTTATTCTAACCCTAACGTTAATCCCATATTATCGAATGAATATTCCGAAGTCATTTGATATTCCTGGTTTCCTCACCGTTGTCCTCGGTAGTTTATCGTTATTAACCGCATTTAGCCAAGGCAACAGCTGGGGATGGACTTCATGGAAAACTTTATCGTTAATCCTTTTGGGGGTTGTGTTGTTAATTTTGTTTGTTTTGCGCGAGCTGAAGGCGGAGGTGCCTCTGCTGAATTTGCGTGTATTCCATAATCGCCGTTTTACCGCCATGCTTAGTATCTATAGTTTGGTTACGATTGCGATGTATGCCGGAACCTATTTAACCCCTTTGTTCTTACAAACGGTAGAAGGGGCTACAACGCTTAAAACAGGGCTGATTTTATTGCCGTCCTCGATCCTCCTTGCCTTACTGAGTCCAATCGTAGGTAAGCTGTATCCAAAGTTCGGACCTGTGAAGTTGATTTCTGCGGGTATTTTATTTATATTCATCGGTTTATTCATGCTTAGTCGGCTGCAAACGAACATATCTTATAGCTTTATTATGTGGGCGATGGTCGTTCGTAATCTCGGCATTGGACTAGCCAATGTTCCAAGCAGTACAGCCTCAATGGAGGAAATTCCCGTCGAATGGTCTGGGCATGCTACGTCGATCAACAACTGGGTCCGCAATGTGTTAAGCTCACTTGGGATTGCAGTATTCACATCCCTGTTGTCGAGTAGATCTTTACTCCACTCTAAAGAGTTGATCAGCTCCGGTGCAAGTAATACAGATTCGATACGTTTACTATCGTTCACGATGGGTGTGAATGATGTTTTTGTGGTAGGTTCCATTATCGTGTTGTTTGGATTTCCGCTGATGTTTTTATTACGCAAGAAGCGTACTGTGGTAACTGTACAAAGCGCGGGATAACCGGTACGAGAAAAAAAGCAGATCAAGGTTTTATCCTTGATCTGCTTTTTGACTTAGATTACGTTATGTTAATAAACTTTAATGCATCATATCGCCCATTCCACCCATACTGCCCACAATTTCCGGATTAATCATCCCAAATATCATCGCTATATGCGCCACGACCAAGAAGCCACTAATTAGCAGAAAATGCAGCTTCATCTTGTGCTCTTCCGATCGTTTACGGGCAATCAGATCAAGATCTAACAAAGCCAGTGGCAATAAGAAGAGTACTCCGCTTAAATAGAAGCCCACGGCTACGATATCAACCCATGTGTGCCATTCCCCATTCACAGACAAAGGAATAAACGCAGTTGGGAACAAGTAAAGGAATACCCCTGTGAAATATAACCCTGCGAGTATGCTGCAGACTTTGTTGAAGGATCGTAGTGGGCCTTTTAGGTTCTTGGTGAATAAAATAATAAACTCTGTAATGGTAATCGTCTCAGCAAAAATCACGGGGATTGCCATGAATATAATCAAGTTCCAAGGCTGGTTGTCCGCTAGCAAAGACATGTAATGCGTCATGTTCATAAGATACTCCTCCGATAATATGTAATAGCTTCGGTTACTTATCGTATTCGAGAAGTATGTGGAAAGTATGTGGAAACGAAGGTATGATAAATATATGCAATAATAACAGTCGAGGGGAGCAAGACAACCGTGGGAAGAGGATTACAAAACATTTTATTTGATTTAGATGGTACTTTAACAGACCCCAAAGAAGGCATTACCAAAAGCGTAGAATACGCTTTGAACAAATTTGATATACAGATCGAACATTTGGATGAGCTTCTTCCTTACATAGGTCCTCCGTTATATGATTCATTTATCGAGCTGCACCATTTCACTGAGGAACAAGCGCTTCAAGCGGTTGCTTTTTACCGGGAGCGTTACAGTGCCACGGGATTATTTGAGAATATGGTGATTGAAGGTATACCCCAATTGCTGGAGGGACTTAAGACGAATGGATACTCATTGTATGTAGCAACCTCCAAACCGACTGTTTTTGCAGCACAGATTCTTGAGCATTATAAGCTCGATCATTATTTCAAACATATCGGAGGAAGTAATCTGGACGGTACCCGTTCTAAGAAGCAAGAGGTTATTCAGTACGTGCTTGATGAGAATGACATACATCCAGAGGAAGCGGTAATGATAGGAGATCGTAAGCATGATATGATCGGTGCTATTGGCTGTGGTGTCGAATCTATTGGAGTGACTTTTGGTTATGGTCCCAAGGAAGAGCTTGAACAAGCCGGAGCAGACCATATCGCCTTTCGTGTGGAAGAAATTGCAGATATCATTCAGCATATTTCATTGAGAGAACGGTGCACCAAATGAGTGTTATGAATACTGAACTACTTGACGGGAAAACAATTAAGCTGGTTCCAATAGATGAAAGTCATGCAGAAGGATTGGCGAGAGTGTTAAGAAATCCAGACATCTGGGAATTTACCTGGCGAAAAATAACGTCGGACGAGCAGGTGCAAGGATTAATCTCAACAGCTTTAGCAAATCAAAAAAACGGTTCACAAATTACCTTTACTATCATTGATAAAGCAACGGAGCGAATTATCGGAACCACAAGGATTATGCATCCGGATTTGGTTCATCGCAATGCGGAAATCGGATGTACCTGGATCTCGCCTGATTATTGGAGAACTAGTGTGAACACAGAGGGCAAGTCGCTGCTGCTACACTATTGTTTTGAAGAACTTAAGCTGATCCGTGTAGAATTTACAGTGGTCGCGAACAACTTGAGGTCACAAAGAGCAGTAGAACGAATTGGGGCGGTTAAAGAAGGAGTTCTGCGCAAGCATAGAATCAAGTCTGACGGATCGATTCATGATAATGTGGTCTTTAGCATATTGGATACCGAATGGCCTGCTGTAAAAGAGAATCTGCATTATTTGATAAATGATAAATACGCATAAGTATAGATAGTAGCAAACAAACGGGCTAGGGGCTGTTCCATAGGGTGCTACACTTCATCTAGAATAGATGAATCAGAGTGGCGATGGAAGCAATTAGTTGAAGCAGAGCGTTTAATTGTATTTTGTACAACTATAATTCCTTAATTGGTTGGGTCATAGATATAACTGTATTTAGTACATCTATTTTCCTCATTTACTTCCGTATAGGTAGATTTTTAGGTTTTTAATTGTACAGAATACAATTAAAACAAGTATAGTTGCTTTTTCATCCGGAATAAGTGCACAGAATGCAGTTATTTCACATTCACCCTATATCACTCCCCATTATCTCATTCAAATCCTTTAAATTAGGTGCTAGAAGTATACTAAGAGGGGATACAACGGAAGCTACGGACGGTCCGAAAGGATCCCTCAAGAGCATCAGACTTGGCAGCTCCAGCATAGTGTGTGGACAATTATACTTTGGTGGATCAGCGGATGTTTAAGCGGGTTAAATCAGAGTGTATAAGGATTTGCCCATAAATTTGCTTAAGCCCCGCTACAGATCAAAAACACCAGGCAGCGATACTCCAATACCCGGAGTATCGCTGCCTGGTTGTTTTTTAATAACAGAGACCGCTACAAATTCTAGAAAGAGCTGCTTGGGGCAGCGCCTTCTTTTATGATTCAGCCAATAGGCTGCTTATGGTTATTGTTTAGGACTTACAAGGATTTTCACTTGATTTTTTTCTTTCAAAAGTGCCTCAAACCCGTGATCAATCACTTCATTCAGTTTAATTCTCTTAGTAACAAGCTTCTCAGCAGGGAAGTACCCTTGTTCCATCAAGCTAATTACAGCTGGGAAAACATCATGGTATCCGATGATACCAGTTAAGTTGCGTTCTTTAAGTACGATATTGTTTGGAGTAATCGTAGCATCTTTTTCGAAAATACTAACGATCATGATTTGTCCACTCAATTTAGTGGAATTAATGGCTTGGGTTAGAACGGGAGGGACGCCAGTGACTTCAAAAGCAACATCTACGCCACCATCGGTACGTTTTTGAATTTCTTCGACCACATCATATTGTTTAGGATCGATTACAATACCACCGAGTTCTTCAGCTTTACTCTTACGTTCTTCAGAAAGTTCTACAACATAGATTTCCGCTGCACCGGATGCTTTCAAAGCTTCAATGACCAGCAAACCGATTGGGCCAGCACCGAATACTACAGCTTTATCTCCAACCTTTAGTTGACTGGAACGAACAGCGTGTAGAGCAACGGCAGAAGGTTCCACGAGAGCACCTTGTTCATAGGATAAGCTGTCTGGAATTTTGTGCACCATATGTTGGTCTGCTGCGACGTATTCTGAGAATCCACCGCCACCACCAGCCAAACCTAGGAAGCCCATTTTTTCACAAAGATTATATTTACCTTGTCGACAAGCCACACATTCACCACATGCAAAAACAGGCTCGACGACGACGCGATCACCAACATTAAACTTGCTAACGCCTTTACCTACTTCTACGATTTGTCCAGAAAATTCATGTCCCATTACGACTGGAGCTTTTTCACCAGTAAGGGGATGAACAGTACCTTGGGGGATGAAAATAGGGCCGGCTACATATTCATGAAGATCGCTGCCACAAATTCCGCACCATTCGATTTTGATTTTCACTTTTCCTTCAAGGGCTGCTGGTTCTTCAATCGTTTCTAACCGTAGATCTTTGACGTTATGCCATCTTAATGCTTGCATATCATTCATCTCCTAGATTAATAATTGATAATAAATAGTGTTTTATTTTTGGAAAAGAGGAAACGTTTCCGAGAACAAATATGTCACATAATTTTCATATTGTCAAATTTAAATAATGAAAATATTAATATCGAAAATTAGTGAAATATTTCACTAAAACAGAGGTATATCAAGACTTTAGGTTCGCATTAGCAGCTGAGATAAGTATTCTTCTATGTACTATTATGTTATAATCTATACATTGAAATTTTGACTTTAGATGAGCGGAATAAAGATAAATACGAAAACGATTCCGGAAATAAGGGGACTATCAGAGTGGCTAATAAAAACAAAGTAACCATAGAGGATGTAGCGAAACGGGCGGGGGTAGGTATTGCTACTGTCTCAAGAGCCATTAATAATTCAGAGGGAATTAGTTCCAAGACCAAGGCGCTGGTACTTCAAGTGATTGAGGAGATGGGTTTCACTCCGAACACCTCTGCGCAAAGCCTCAAAATCCGCCAAACGAAGCAAATTGCTCTGGCCGTTCCTGACATCCGCAACGCAATTATTCCGGATATCGCCTGGTCCGTAGAGCAAGCCGCTAAACAACATAGCTATCGGGTAATTCAAATTAATACTTCTGGCAACCCGCGGACTGAGCTCGAAACGATCCGTGAGGTCAAAAAATTACATGTAGATGGACTCATTATCATGCCTCTTGCTTATCCAAAGACCATGGTAGAGTTAATTAATAAATCGAGTGTTCCGGTCTCCATCATTAACTACGGGAAAAGAATCACAGAAAATGTGAAAGCAGACATCGTCAGCTTGTCACGTTTTGAAGGTCAATTAGTGATGGAGCATTTAATCAATATCGGTCGAACTAGAATTGCATATGCAGGAGCTCAAAAAGATCTTATTGAAGATCGTTATCTTGCCTATCAGCAAGCTTTAAAACAAGTGGATATTTCGCTTGTTTATTTTGGCGAAGACTTTTCCTTGCAAACGGGGCTACAGGCTGCTGATTATTTCTACAGCCTGACACATATGCCGGACGCTATTTATGCAGTGAATGACATGGTGGCGATAGGTATTGTGAATCGTTTTAAAGAATTAGGCGTTCGTGTTCCGGAAGATGTGGCGGTGGTTGGGGTGGATAATAACTCATGGACAACTATTACAACGCCTCAGATTAGTTCGGTTTCCATCATGGGGAATGAAGTGGCGCGTTTAGCCACACAGCTTCTTTTACAACGTATTCAGGATAATATTACCGGGGAGTATCAAAGGGTGCAGCTTGATCCACGATTAATCGTGCGAGAGTCGAGTGTTTCGGTTAGACGTAGTACGAATTAACGGCCTCAATTTGCGACTAATAAGAATCAATAGGTTGTAAATCCTTTAAATCCTGCTAGACTTAATACAGAGTAATTTGATTGGAAATTAAGAAATGAGGTGCGGATCATTATGGCTAATATTTACAAGAGCTTAACCGATCTGATCGGAAATACACCGTTATTAGAGATTTCAAAGTATAGTAAAACCCAAAACGTAGAAGCAAGGGTTCTTGCCAAGTTGGAATCTTTTAATCCTGCAGGTAGTGTTAAGGATCGTATTGGGTATGCATTGATCAAAGATGCGGAAGAGAGAGGTCTCATCAATAAAGATTCTGTCATTATTGAGCCTACCAGTGGAAACACTGGGATTGGACTTGCTTTTGCAGCTGCTAGCTTGGGGTATTCACTGATCATCGTCCTACCAGATACATTTAGTGTTGAACGCCGTAAATTAATGCTGGCACTAGGTGCTGAGCTTGTGTTAACACCGGGAACTGAAGGGATGAGCGGAGCTGTAAGAAAGGCAGAACAATTAGCTGCGGAAATTCCAAATTCATTTATTCCCCAACAATTCAGCAATCCTGCGAACCCGGAAATACACAGAACGACTACAGCTGAGGAAATTTGGCGGGATACCGATGGAGATGTAGATATTTTTATAGCGGGTGTTGGTTCTGGAGGCACTATCTCGGGTGTTGGAAAAGCGTTGAAAGAAAAGAACCCCGCAGTCCAAATCGTTGCCATCGAGCCGTTTGACTCCCCTGTTTTATCAGGAGGCCGTCCTAAGGGACATGGGATTCAGGGCATTGGAGCTAACTTTATTCCGGAGAATTACGATAATGAGGTAGTGGATGAGATTTTTCAGGTGAAAAATGATGATGCCTATAGCGTATCACGTGCACTTGCGAGAACAGAGGGTTTGCTGGTGGGTATCTCCTCCGGAGCAGCTGTTTACGCAGCTACACAAATCGCTAAGCGTCCTGAGAATAAAGACAAGACCATCGTGGTAATTCTGCCGGATACCGGTGAGCGTTACTTAACAACTACTCTGTTTGATTTTTAACGGAACATGAGCTCGAGATCCAACTAATTGGCTTTAAATTCATGAGGCTCAGCAATATGCTGAGTCTTTTTGTTGTTGGAGTATTGGCTGGGTATCTCAAGATAACGGGTACTCAAGTAACTAAGAAGTTTAAGAGGAATCCAAAACTCCAATTTTGCATAGTAGCCAAGGAAGTTCAGTGTGTTACGGACCGTATTGCAGCTATTTCGCCTTTTAAGCTCATTTTGCTGCGTTATCGGACTGTATAGCACTTATTGGCCAACATTTATGGATAAGTGGTGTGGTTTTAAGTAAATAGCTGCAACTGAGTCCGATAGACTGCCACAAACCCGCAAATGAACAAAATAACGTCTCCTGAGTCCGATCCATCAGCGAAAAGTATGTTATCCAGTAGGAGGATTCCAAAACTCCAATGTTCTTGAGTTTGATCCATCAACACAACACGATGATTGCCCCTAAAGCGACTCGCACGCCTTAAATCACCCGCCTCACAAATTCTAACCGTTTTTCCTGTTGTGTAATTTCCAGTTTAGAATAAAATGGAACTATTCCGCTAACCGCGCGTAACCGATAAATAAGAGAGATAATGATAGATCAGGAGGTACATATGAACACGAGAACTCTAAAAATACTGCTACGTACCACACTTGCTGCCTTATTGTTAAGTGTATTGCTTTTGCCGACTGTAAGTTTAGCCAAAACTGCTGTACCTAAGCATACGGGTTCATTTTATGTGAATGATTTTGCGAATGTGATTGACGAGAAAGCAGAGAATTACATGGTGAACTACGGTATTCGATTACATCAGGCTACTGGAGCTCAAGTGGTGCTTGTAACTGTCGACTCTACTGAAGGGGTTTCGATGGAAGAGTATGCAAAATCGCTTTTCAATAGCTGGGGTGTGGGGGCTGCGGATAAAAATAACGGTCTGCTGCTGCTCCTTTCTATAAAAGATGATGATTATTGGGCGGTACAAGGTAAAGGTATAGAGGAATCATTGCCTAACAGTAAGATTAAAGAGATTCTTTCACAATATCTTGAGCCGGATTTCGCAGCTAAAACATACAGTAATGGTGCTAGGAAGACGTATGGAGCTTTTATTCAAGCTATGGGCGGTACTTGGGCAGAAAATGTTGGCACCAAAAATTACGTATCCGATAATGCGGGTGTGCTCAAAAAAGTAACTAAAGACTATCTGAACGATTCCAGCAACAGATATAAAACAACAACCGGAAGTGGAATTTATGTGGTTACCGTAAAAAATGCTGGAGATAAAACATTGCAGGACTATACCTATATGAAGTTTGCTTCGGTAGGTGCTGGTCCTAAGGATGTTATGCTTGTATTGGACATAGGCGGAGACAACTATCATGTTCTACAAGGCAAGGATATCGACAAGGTTTTAACCAATGAGGCTATTAGTAATATTTTAAATACCGTGCTTGAACCCCAATTTGTGAAAAAAGATTACGGAACGGGAGCTACAACGACAGTTAATTCGTTCTACAGTTTCTTGTTAGCGAGAGCGGATCATCCGCAAGGAGTCACTGGAAACAACGGAAACAATGTTAATCCTGGAACTACAACGAACTCTGGTACTTCCTCTACTACTGCTATAACTGGAGGTGAGGCGGTTAGTAAAAGCAAGGCTTTTCTAATCTTCTCAGCAATTTTTGGTTCGCTCATCTTATTTGGATTTACTGCTTCACGACGCAATAGATATATAGAAATGTATGGTTTGCCATTTAATCCATATAGCCAAAGGAATATACGCCGTTATGGTCCTTGGCATGGTCAAGCTGATTACGGTTATGGCAGACGCTGGCATAGACGTTATTATCATCATAGGAATACAAACAATTCGCAATCAAGCTTCTGGGGAAACAGTGGTGGAGGCGGATCTACTAGAGGTGGAGGTGCAGGGCGTTACTCTTCAAGCAACGAGAACCATGGTGGTGGAGGTTCCAGTAGTGGTGGAGGAGCAGGAAGACATTCTTCCAGCTCTTCAAGCAGCAGCAGATCTAACAATGATAGTGGCTCTTCCGGTGGAGGAGGTTATTCCGGCGGTGGTGGCTCATCAGGTGGCGGCGGTAGCGCTAGCAGCGGCGGTGGAGTAGGAAGACATTAGAATTTGATTAGCTATATGTGAGCAGGTAGCCAAAACTTTGGAAACCTGCTCTTTTTTGTTTTTGAAATGATGACTATTACTCAAATAGAAACTTTTAACGAAAATCATCGTCTATGATAAGGACGAGTTGTACATATTATCAAATTAGTAATATTTAGGGAGGAATACTTAGAAGTGAGCACTTCATCATTACCTCAACGTTCCAATGCACGCAATAAGAAACCTGTTAAGAAACCAATAAAAAAGCGTAAGAAACGGAGTTTTTTTCGCACCTTATCCAAAGTTTTTTTATTCTGCTTATTCTTAATGATCGCTGCTGGTGGATGGCTTTATTTTGCACCCTCGGCTCAGAACTTACGTTATACGATCGCAGATACGCTAATTACAACACAACATCGCTATATGGCTAAATATATTATAGGTGAAGATCAACTGAAGGAACGGGTAACCGAGTATACCGCCCGCTTTGAAGAGATGGGGGACGAAATAGATACACATACGATCGCTCCCGAACCTGAGGTGGTAGAGAAGCCACTTGTCGAGATTGAGAATGTCTCAGGCAGTGGTTATACCGGATATGTAATGATTGTTAATGATCCAACCAAAGTCCGGCTAGGAATACCTAATAAGATTGGTTCAGGTGAAAAAGTAACCAGTATGGTGAAGCGTACAGGCGCTATCGCCGGAGTTAACGGTGGTGGGTTCGCTGATCCGAACTGGAAAGGTAACGGTTTTAAACCTATAGGAATTGTAGTCTCTCAAGGTAAATTATATTACAACGGTCTAGGCGGTAAAAAATCTACACAGATTGTTGGTCTTGATAAACAAGGAAAAATGGTTGCCGGGAATTATACACTAGATGAGATTAGTAAAATGGGGGTTCAGGAGGCAGTTACTTTTAGCCCGCGGCTAATCGTCAATGGCAAAGGATTGATTAAGAATGCAGCGGAAGGTTGGGGGATTGCACCTAGAACAGCAATGGGTCAGCGGGCAGATGGCGCTATTATTTTTGTGGTAATTGACGGTCGACAGCCTACTTATAGTATTGGAGCAAATCTCTATGATGTGCAGCAAATTTTGCTTAAGCATGGAGCCGTGATAGCGGCTAATCTTGATGGTGGATCTTCTACGGTACTTGTAAAAGACAATGAGATTATGAATAAACCTTCATCCCAATATGGTGAGCGGTATTTGCCTACAGCCTTTTTAGTTTTTGAGCATCCAGAACAGGTTGATATGCCAAATATTTGGAAAGGACTAGATCCTGCCAAGATTGATGCTGGGAAAAAGAGAACACAATAAGTACGCGTTATTGGGCACCTGAAAAGGATTATCTTGGAATGAGAGATGTATTTATGCTACGATATCAGCTAGTATGAAACAGAATGCAGTACGAATAGGTCTGGAACAGGGGGAATAGGAGTGACGTTGCAGCAGCTCCGCTACGCTATCGAAATTGCAAATAGTGGCTCCATGAATGAGGCGGCAAAGAAGCTCTTTGTTTCTCAACCGAGCCTGTCCAACGCTATTAAAGAGCTTGAAAATGAACTTGGGATTACCATCTTTGAGCGGACGAACCGTGGAATAAGCATTTCTGTAGAAGGAATGGAATTTCTCGGATATGCCCGTCAAATCATTGAACAAACAGAGCTTATGGAGAATCGTTATACTGGGAAAAAGCGTAGCCCAATCTATTTTTCCATTTCGACTCAGCATTATGCTTTTGTGGTAGATGCTTTTGTGAGTCTCATGAAGCAAAGTGATGTCTCAGAGTACAACTTCAGCTTGAGAGAGACGCAAACCTACGACATCATCGAAGATGTGCGTACCCTCCGTAGCGATTTAGGGATTCTTTATATTAACGAGAGCAACTATAAGCATATGAATAAGCTGTTCAGTGATGGTAATCTGAAATTCACGCCACTCTTTAATACCGACCCACATCTTTATGTCAGAACTGAACATCCGCTTGCCCAGAAGGAAAGGATTTCGCAGGACGATATTTTACCTTTTCCGTATATTACTTTTGAACAAGGTGAGAACAATTCACTTCACTTCTCGGAGGAAATGTTAAGTTTTTCTCAGATTGAGAAGAATATTAAAGTGAATGACCGGGCAACCTTGACCAATTTATTAATGGGCACGGACGGTTATACGGTGGGTACAGGAATCATGGCATCCGATCTGAACGGTAATGGACTGAAGACGATTCCATTTGAGAGTAATGAAGTATTCACGGTTGGTTGGATTGCACATAAAGATCGCAGACCTAGTGTGATGGCATCCAAGTATATAGAAATCTTAAATGACTTGGTTTCCGGAAGTTATTTTGATCTAAATCATTTTTTACTATAGCTGTAGGAGGATCGGTATGATTAGACCCGTAACTGGCACCCAGAGAAATGCTCCACCCTTTCGCTATGATATCGTCGGCAGCTTCTTGCGTACGGAAGAAATTAAAGCAGCCCGCCTCCAATATGAGAATGGTGAAATCACAGGAAGTGAGCTTTATGAAATAGAGAATATTGAGATTGCTAAACTACTGGAACTAGAAAAGGAAGTAGGATTATTAGCAGTTACAGATGGTGAATTTCGCCGTTCCTGGTGGCATCTTGATTTCTTTGTTGGAATTAAAGGAACTGAAAAAATTAACTTAAACCAAGGGAGTGGAAGAGCGGAAACGGTTCAGCGCGCGGAATCATTCCGAATTGTTGACCGAATTTCCTTTGAAGATCATCCGATGCTCCAGCAATTTATCAAGCTCAAGCAAATGGCGGGAGACCGAATACCCAAAATGACGATTCCTTCACCTGCATTATTTCACTTTGTGGAGGAGTTTAATGGAAATGAAGTTTACCCTGATAAGGAAACTTTATTTCAAGATATCATAGCGGTTTACCAAACTGCGATTCAAGCATTTTACGATGCAGGCTGCCGTTACCTCCAGTTAGACGATACAACTTGGGGAACGCTGAGCAGTGGTAGACATCGCGCACATTTACGCAGTAGAGGTACAGATCCAGATCAGTTAGCAAAGGATTATGTTAGGCTGATTAATGAGAGTATTGCGAAGCGTCCGCATGATATGACCATCGCTCTGCACGTATGCCGAGGTAATTTTCGCTCCACTTGGTTCGCTGCTGGTGGTTATGAGCCTGTTGCCGAGGTGCTTTTTTCCAATACAAAAGTTGATGCCTTTTTCTTGGAATATGATAATGAACGAGCTGGTGATTTCGAGCCTTTACGATTTATTAAAGACCAATTTGTAGTGTTGGGATTAGTGACAACCAAACATGGGGGTCTGGAGAGTAAAGAGCAGCTTAAGGCAAGGATCGAAGAAGCCGCGCAATATGTAGATATTGAGAAGCTGTGCCTAAGTCCCCAGTGTGGATTTGCTTCTACGGAGGAAGGAAATATTCTAACCGAAGAAGAGCAGTGGGATAAAGTACGCCTTGTGATCGAAACCGCCCGAGAGGTCTGGTTATAATTAAATAAGCTAATTTGGTGGCCTGCTATAGCGTAAGCTTATGGTAGGCCATAGTTTTTAGGAGTTACCCTGTCCTGATTGTACAGTGCTATAGTGAATTCAACAGAAAAGCACAGACAATGAAGGAGGACGAACCCCTATGAGTACCATCCAAAAAGGAAATCAAAGAACTGAAGTGCCATTCAGAGTAGATATCGTTGGCAGCTTCTTACGTCCGGAAACGATTAAGAGAGCTCGTGTCCAATATCAAAATAATGAAATCTCCGCTGATGAATTGCGCAAGGTTGAAGATACAGAGATTACCAGAGTCGTGAAAAGACAAAAAGCGGTCGGATTAAAAGGTGTAACGGATGGAGAGTTCCGCCGCTCTTGGTGGCATTTAGATTTTATGTGGGGCATTGAAGGGGTAACAAAGAAAGTCAGCCCAGTGGGCTACCTGTTTAATGGTGTAGAGACTAGAGCGGAAACTGCAGAATTATCCGGAAAAATCCGTGGGACTAACCATCCGATGATCGCTGACTACAGACAATTGGTTAGCATAGCGGGAAATGATGTAGTAGCTCGCCAAACGATTCCTTCGCCAGCGCAGTTCCTTGCTGAACTTCAGCGCAATCAAAAGACAACTGTAGCGGTTTACAACAACCAGGATGAACTAGTGGCTGATATTGCTGCAGCTTATCGTGAAGTTATTCGCGACTTCTATGAGGCAGGTTGCCGTAATCTGCAATTGGACGACTGCACATGGGGGATGCTCTGTGATAAAGGATATTGGGAAGCTCGTCAAAAAGAGGGTGTAGATGTTAACGAAATCGCTAAGCTATACGCATTTGTAAATAACGAAGCGATAAAAGATCATCCAGCAGATATGGTAATTACGATGCATGTATGCCGTGGGAACTATGCGTCCACTTGGGCAGCATCCGGCGGATACGAGCCTATCGCAGAAGTGTTATTCGGAACGGTGGATGTAGATGGTTTCTATCTGGAGTTCGATACGGATCGGGCCGGAGATTTTGCACCCCTTAGATTTATTAAAGATCAACAAGTGGTTTTAGGTTTGTTCAGTTCGAAGTCAGGTGAGCTTGAGAATAAAGAAGAAATCATAGGACGGATTAAAGAAGCTTCGCAATATGTGGATATCAATCAGTTGTGCCTGAGCCCACAATGTGGTTTTGCCTCTACGGAAGAAGGAAACCATCTGACAGATCAACAACAATGGGACAAACTGCAGTTTATTAAAGAGATTGCAGATGAAATATGGCAGTAATCTATAAAAAATTAGCAGGCTCCTGATTGAATCAGAAGCCTTTTTCTATGCGTATTGTGACAGCTTAGAGGATTAACCTACTACTGCACTTTACTAGAGCTATCGAAGAAGGGTATAATAAGTAACAATTGTTTTTAATTCATGTTGAAAGAGAGCGGGAACAATATGGGTCGTAAGTGGAATAATATTAAAGAAAAGAAAGCTTCCAAAGACGCAAACACAAGTCGTGTTTATGCAAAGTTTGGCGTTGAGATTTATGTAGCAGCAAAGAAGGGTGAACCCGATCCAGAAGCGAACCGGGCTCTGAAAGTTGTATTAGAACGTGCAAAAACTTACAATGTACCAAAAGCGATCATTGACCGTGCGCTTGATAAAGCTAAAGGCAGCGCTGAAGAAAATTATGAAGAGCTTCGTTATGAAGGATTTGGACCTAGCGGTTCAATGATCATCGTTGATGCGCTCACAAATAACGTTAATCGGACAGCTCCATTGATCCGTTCAACCTTCAGTAAGAATGGCGGAAATATGGGTGTCAGCGGATCAGTAGCTTACATGTTTGACTCTACGGCCGTTATAGGTGTGGAAGGTAAAACTGCTGATGAAGTAATTGAAATGATGTTTGATGCAGAACTTGATGTACGCGATGTGCTGGAAGAGGATGATGCAGTAATTGTTTATGCAGAGCCTGATCAGTTCAATGCAGTGCAAGAAGTATTCAAAAATGCAGGCATCACTGAATTTACTGTTGCTGAGTTAAACATGCTTCCACAAAACTATGTGGCACTCCCAGAAGATGCTCAAGCTCAATTCGAGAAATTGATTGATGCTTTGGAAGACCTGGAAGATGTTCAACAAGTGTATCATAACGTAGATTCAGAAGAAGAATAATTTAAGTTTTATAAAGGGCGATGGAGTTCGCCATAACTGTCTCTCTGAGACTAATGACTCCTACCAGTGTGAGCTTCCCTGGTAGGGGTCTGTTTTATTGTTGAGACTAATTTATTTTGTCCTTAGGAGCTGTCGAGATGAATCCATGGTCTACCCGATGGTTTGAAATCACTAAGAAGCGAAGTTATTTTGCACTTTGGAGTACTTTTATCAAATGGATTGTGCTTGGTAGTGTGGTTGGCATTTTATCCGGCACCGCCTCTGCTTTTTTTCTGAAAAGCTTGGATTACGTTACAGATGTACGTTTAGAGCATCCGTGGCTACTTTATTTGTTGCCTCTTGGGGGAGTACTTGTTAGTTTCTTATATATGCGATATGGCAAGAACAGTTCTAAAGGCAATAACCTCATTCTAGAACAAATTCAGGACGGACAAGAAACCATACCTTTGCGAATGGCTCCATTGGTGTTGTTCGGAACATTAGTAACCCACTTATTCGGTGGATCCGCTGGGCGTGAAGGGACAGCTGTTCAAATGGGCGGAAGCCTTGCGGAATGGTTCGGAAAGCTGATTAAAATCAGTCCTATGGATCGCAAAATATTGTTAATGTGCGGAATTAGCGGTGGTTTTGGATCTATATTCGGCACTCCACTAGCAGGAACTTTGTTTGGTCTAGAGGTAGTAACCATTGGACTTATTAGTCAACAGGCATTACTTCCATGTTTTGTGGCTAGCTTTGTTGGTGATCTGGTCACCACTCGATTGTGGGGCGTTCATCATACACACTATGTAGTGAATGAATTTCCAGCCTTAAGTTTAATGATTATTCTAAAAGTGGTATTGGCCTCTGTAATTTTTGGTCTCGTGAGTATGCTTTTCAGTGAACTGACTCATTTTCTAAAAAGAATCTTCACCGCCATGATAAGCAATCCAATGATAAAAGGTGCAGTAGGTGGATTAATTATCATTGCCTTAGTATTCCTTGTAGGGTCTCGTGATTACTTAGGCCTCGGAATTCCATTAATCAAGGATTCTTTTGAGGGAGATATCTCACCGTTCGCTTTTTTATGGAAGCTGATCTTTACTGCCTTTACCTTAGGAACAGGATTTCAGGGTGGTGAGGTTACTCCGTTATTTGTGATTGGTGCCACACTAGGCAATGCTTTGGCTGAAATATTACATGTGTATGGACCCTTTTTAGCTGCCCTCGGTTTTATTGCTGTCTTCTGTGGAGCTACTAGCACGCCTATCGCTTGCTTTTTAATGGGGATCGAGCTGTTTGGTTCGGAAGGAGCCATATACATGTTTATCGCTTGTGTGGTGAGTTATTTATTCTCCGGACATAGTAGTATTTATACTTCACAGCTTATCGGTGTATCGAAGAGCCAGTTCATTACAATTCCTCAAGGAACTAGGATCGGTACGGTCAAACGCACCCGCAAAAAATAAGAGGACCTCTCGGATGATGGTTGACAAGTAACGGCATGCGTTTTAAACTGTTACCAAACGAAGGGATGGTTCAACATGATTCATGTGGAAACTGAAAAATTATATACCAGAAGCTGCTCCGAACAATCGGATACAAACGATGAAACGTTGTCCGGAGCTTAATCAAAAAGCGAATCGCTTTTTATATCATCGAAAGATAGCTAGGTCATTTTAGTGTGATTATTCATGCTTATTTGATTACGCCATCTTCCGATGTTAATGATTAAGAGGCTGTAGACAATTTTCGTCTACAGCCTTTTGTGTTTATAATGTTCAGTTTCCAAACTGACAATTATCTATTTGTGCCGTCTATTCGTGCACGGATAAGCAGAAGGCTTGCGCCCAAGGGCGCGGTGTCTTCTGCTTTTTTTGTGCTTAAAAACAATTATAGAAAAGAGGAAAGTAAATGAGTTTACTTGAGGTTTCTAATTTATCACATGCTTTTGGAGATAAAGTGCTGTATAAACAGGTTTCTTTGGAAGTCTACAAAGGGGAGCATGTAGGTGTGGTGGGTCAGAATGGAACAGGGAAAAGCACATTAATTGGTATTCTGACGGGCGAGGTGATTCCTGATGGTGGAACGATTAAATGGCAGCCCAATATCAAAATAGGCCATCTTGATCAATACGCGGTTATTGATGGGTCAAGTACAGTTCAAAGTTATTTAAGGCGAGCGTTCACTGAATTATACAAAATGGAAGAAAAGATGAATGCACTTTATGCGGAATGTGCAGTTACTGGCAATGAAGTGCTTTTGCAGAAGGCAGCAGACCTTCAGGAACGACTCGAGGCGCTCAACTATTATTCTATCGAGAGCAATATCAGTAAAGTGGTTACGGGGCTAGGATTAAACGCAATGGGGATGGACCGTCCTATTGATCAGCTTAGTGGGGGGCAGCGAACCAAAGTTATATTGGCAAAGCTGTTGCTTGAACAACCTGATGTGTTATTGCTCGACGAGCCCACCAATTATCTCGACACCACGCATATTAACTGGCTTGCTGAATATCTGATAGCGTTCGATCAAGCCTTCATTGTGGTCTCTCATAACTATGCTTTTCTCGATAAAATATCAACAAGCATTTGCGATATTGAAGGGGAAACGATTAAGAAATATCATGGCAAATATGCTGATTTTTTGAGACAGAAGGAGCATTTTCGCGAGAGCCATATCCGGCAGTACCATGCACAGCAGAAAAAAATTGAAGCCACTGAGCAATATATCCGGAAAAATGGTGCTGGTGTTAATTCTAGAATTGCCCGTGGCCGTCAGAAGCAGCTGGATCGTATGGAGAGAGTCGCTGCACCGACGTTTGTCACTAAAGCATCTATCCATTTTCAAGAGCTTCCTGTTAATGCACAAGTTGCGCTTAGAGTAGACCATCTGGTGGTTGGTTACGTCAAACCGCTGCTGCCCAAATTAACATTTTCGATTCGAGGAGGACAAAAGATAGTCATAACAGGCTTTAACGGCATCGGAAAATCAACATTGCTGAAAACATTAGTTGGTCAAATCCCTTGTGTTGCCGGGGCTTTCCGCTTTGCCGAACAAGTCTCTATTGGTTACTACGAGCAAGATTTAATTTGGGAAAACGATAACATGACACCTATTGAAATCGTCTCATCGTTTTATCCAAAATTGACTATTAAGGAAATACGTCGTCATCTAGCATTATGTGTTGTAAAAGATAGTCACGTTACACAGCCTATCCGTACACTCAGCGGTGGCGAACAATCTAAAGTTAAGCTGTGTCTTTTATTGCTTACAGCATGTAATTTCTTAATCTTAGATGAGCCCACCAATCACTTAGATGCCGAAACAAAAGATGCTTTACAGAAAGCTTTAATCCAATTTAAAGGTACAGTGATTCTGGTTTCTCATGAGGAGCAATTTTATCAAGGGTGGGTGGATCGTGTAATCAATATTGTGGATGAAAATAGAAATAGAGAACTAAAGTATAGCCATAGATAAGGTTAACTAGTAACATGAAGCTGTTCCAAATTAATACAATCGTCTTCAAATGGCTTCCTGGTTTAAGTGAATATTAAGGAGGGTTCCAATCAGACATGTACATTAATAAATCTTCGTTAGCTCAGTTTGCTCAGGGCAATAAGACCTCAGATGTAACCATGGATAGATATCTTACACAATATTTAGATCTTTACGATAAGGTAGAACCACACGTGCGTGCTTTTGTGCTAGAGGAGAACCGAGCAGATAGAATAAAAAATGAAGTGGCTGGGGTAAGAGAGAAGTATTCAGAAATTCCTAAACCATCGCTATATGGAATACCTGCTGGAATCAAAGATTTAATTCACTTAGATGGGTTGCCTACCCGTGCAGGGTCGAACCTCCCCCCACAAGCTTTGACGAAGTCTGAAGGTAGTTTTATTCAAAAGGTTCGGCAAAAAGGGGTTTGGTTCACCGGCAAAACAGTGACGGAGGAATTTGCTTATGCCGGACCTATCACAACCCGCAATCCTTATCAGCTGGAACATACGCCTGGCGGTTCTAGTGCAGGCTCTGCTGCTGCGGTTGCCGCGGGCATCTGTCCATTTGCGATAGGTACACAAACCTTGCGTTCTGTTATGGCACCTGCTTCATTTTGCGGAGTGGTCGGCTTTAAACCTAGTTATGCGCGTATCCCTATAGATGGTGTCCAATTGATGTCGCCATCTTTTGATACGTTTGGATTTTTCACTCAGGATATGGAGGGTATGGACTTTCTCGCCGCTGAGCTTGTAACGGGATGGAGACCTTTTAAAGAAGCTCGTAAACCTGTACTGGGGATACCCGAAGGTGTATACATGACATTATTGGAGGATGACACCAAGATAACCTTTCAGAAGCAGCTTAAGAAGCTTGAGGAAGCAGGGTTCAGCATAAAAACAGTTGCGATGCCGTGGGAAGATAGCTTTATCTACGGAGATGCCATGGTGCGGTTTGTACATGGAGAAATGGCGCAAGTCCATGATCCACTATTTGATGTTTATAAAGATCTTTATGATGATACCGTACGGCAGGCTATTTTATCTGGACGAACCATCACTGAGGAAGAACTGGAAGGATATCGTAGCGGACAACTCAAGCTCAGAAATGATCTATTAGATGTGCAGAAGTCACAGGGGATTGATCTGTGGGTTTCGCCGGCTCAGGCAGGAACAGCTCCGCTGTGGGGAACACGAACCGGATGGACCGGAATGACAGCCATTTGGTCATATGCTGGAGCGCCTGCGGTGAGTATTCCAGCTGCCACTATAAATAACATGCCATTAGGGTTTCAATGTATCGGGGCATATGGTAGGGATGAAGAGTTAATTTATTGGAGTAAAGATGTTTCTTTAGCGCTTCAGTGATTTTATTGCTGTAGAAATGGAAGGTGTTAAGTTGAACAGTCAAAGTGTTGTGTTTCCTGCGTTGCATACAGAAAGAATTGAATTGCGGATTTTAAATCTAGAGGATGCAAATGTAGTCTTTAGACATTTTTCTGATGAAGAAGTAACTAGATATATGGACATTGAGCCCTGCAAAGATCTAAAAGAAGCTGAAGAGATCATTCAGTATCATTTGGACGATTCGGGTTGTAGATGGGGAATGTTCGAAAAAGCGAATAATGAGTTTATCGGCACCTGCGGATATCATTATTTAAGAAGAGTAGGCAATGAATTTACAGCAGAGGTAGGCTATGATTTATCCAGATCGTTCTGGGGCAAAGGCTACATGTACGAAGTGATGAAAGAGATTATTGATTTGGGATTCTTGAAATTGGGGTTTACTAGTATTGACGCTACAGTTGAGCCAGAGAATGTTAGATCCTTAATGCTGCTAGAGCGATTAGCGTTTGAGCAGGACGCTGAACTTCGTGATCAATTGTTGTATTTTGTTCTAAAACGTAATCGGTAGATTACACAGTAGGTCTTCGTTTTATTTGAAGATCTACTTTTTTTTGTATAAAGTGAGAGTTTTTTAAATAGGGATCGTCTATACAGTATCGTGCTTCAAGGAGGCTTCATGGTGAAGGGACATGTACCGAAAGTTGAAAAAGAGGATGAGAGGCTATGGATCCAAAATATTCTCGATGGACATAAAGAAGACTATTCGTATCTTGTAAATCGATATAAGAATAAAATTTATGGGCTTATGCGAGGAATGGGAGCCAATCATCAAGATGCACAAGACATAACGCAGGAGACTTTTATTAAAGCTTACCGCAAGCTAGCCTCACATGATTTGGATAAGAATTTTGCGGCGTGGCTATATGCTATCGCTACTAATTTACTGAAGGATTTGTGGAAAAAAGACCGACCAACAGCGAGCTTGCCGGACAACAATGCCGAACATTCTCTTTCAGATAATCCAGAAGAAGAATTAATGCGATCGGAGCATCGCACAGAGCTGCTTCACCTGATGCAGAAGCTCCCGTCTAATTATCGTACGGCTTTACTGCTTCGTTATACCAATGATTTAAGCTATGAAGAAATGTGTATGGTTCTAGATGTTCCATTAAGCAAGATTCAAAATGATTTATACCGGGCTAAACAGCGTTTGAAGCAGCTAATTACACTCCAGGAGGTGAAGACCGATGAGGTGCTTAAATTCCTATGAGATCGAAGAATATATTTTAAGCAAATCTATCTTACGAGATCAAGCCGTAGCTGAACATATGGCAACTTGTACGCATTGTAATATGATCTACGAAGCAGAGCTTGAAGAACAAGCTGAATGGTCGCAGGCTATGTATGAAGAGCGCTTACCAGATTCATTTACTGCTCAAGTAATGGCTTCTTTGGAACAAGTAGAGCTTGAGGAATTTACTCCAACACAAAGGAATCGCAAGCATCCGAAGCGCAATAAGTTGCTGAGATTATTTATGGGCGCGGCGTTGTTACTGGTTGTACTAAGTGCCGTGATCTTATATTCCGTTCCTACACTGGCAGAGACTTTACGTTCTCTTTTTGTTAAAAACAACATGGACATTGGCCTTCTACGAGCACAAGAATTTGGGTTAGTAGAACATCCTAATATTAAGGTGAAGGATAAGGGCTACACTATCAAAATAGATGAAGCGGTGGCAGATCCTACACGGGTAATTGTTGCGTTACAGTTGTTTGGACCGGATGGAAAGCATGATAAAAAACGCTTGGCCCTTAATGATGGGAACAGTATTGCGATTAAGGATGATCAAGGGAAGGTTGTTGGGGAGTTATACGATATAGGATTTACCAGTGACTTTTACTATTTGATCGCTAATTTCACTGAACCTCTGCAAACTGATCGAATTACGGTCGAAGGTCATATTACTGAATTGGGAAGTGAACGCAAGAACATCCCTACTCTTAAAGGCGATTGGAATTTCAATTTTTCGATGGATATGACGGAAGCGAATAAACAAACGACCTCCATGCCACTAACGGGTAGCTACACCTCCCCGGACGGTTTAACTGTGACCTTGAATAAATTAACTCATATGGTGCAAGGTGTTCGTTTTGAGTTCGATACTCAATTGAGTGAAGAGGCGTTGACCCGTTCTCCAGGCGAACTATGGAAGCAACAAGGTTTGAAATTCCATTTTGAGGATACAGTAGGAGAAGAGATTCACAGTGTTAATGCTAGAAAGTTTCCTAATAAGAACAGCGTTATGTCCTACTCTAACATTCCCGGGGCAACAAAGGGACTTATGCACTGGAGCTATACGTTTAAATATTTACCACAGGATACGCCTTATACTTTCGTATTGGATGGATATTTTATCCCAGAGAAGGATGGTTCTAGTGTGCAATTTGAGCCAGCCAAGTTGAAAGAACATCCGATTCCCTTTGCTTTTGACGGGGATGAGCTGATGTTAAATGATTTTATAGTGGAATCGTCTCCCGATAACAATGTATCAGCGAAGGAAGGTGTATTACATTTTAGCGGAAGATTGAAAAATGAATTTATGAATGATGAATGGATGTTCAAGACAATGGATGGCAAGGAATACAAACTCACTAAACAAGGAGCGCATTCTATCAAAGGGGAAGGATGGAAGGATGGATATATTATAATTGTTCAATCTCAGTCAAATAATCAAAAGAAATATTTCCAATTCCGTGCCGAAGGCCTTACACAAATTCCCGAGCAGCTTCAATTAATACGCACGATAAACAATCGAATGTATACTAATGTAGACTGGTCCGTTCCTATCATGGAAGCTAGCAAAAAAGAGTAAATATAGTTATTTGGTTTCCGGATTGTACAAGCAAATAAGGGGGAATAAGCATCTCATATACTATCACAATCGAAAAGAGGTGGTAGTTTATGACTGCTGCAGAGAAGAGAAAAATTCAAAGAGCTTTGAACGCATTGCGTAAGCAAAGAGTGATTCTGAAAGAAAGTCTTAAAAGAATTGAAGCCATTCTTTGCAGGTTGCCTATTGGCAGTCGTGAAAGATTTGAATTGTTAGCAGTAAGAGACTCAATAGTAGAAGCGCTTCGACTAAATGCAATTGCCATTAGAAATTTAAAAGATGCTACTTGTTCTTGTTAATTACCCTAATACCAGTTCTACGCAGCTTTTGCGTGGAGCTGGTTTTTTTGAAATAATAAGATTCACACTATCCGTTATGATAC
The DNA here is from genome assembly GCF_038002845.1 of Paenibacillus sp. FSL F4-0122. Classification (NCBI taxonomy): domain Bacteria; kingdom Bacillati; phylum Bacillota; class Bacilli; order Caryophanales; family Paenibacillaceae; genus Paenibacillus; species Paenibacillus sp. FSL F4-0122. Next base: position 6,116,651 of record NZ_JBBODI010000001.1, on the reverse strand, counting down.
TATAAACTTAATATGTCGATAACGTAAAAAAGAGAGGAAACCATTTATGACCAACAAATTATACTACAATTCAACATACCTGACTGATTGGCAAACCCGTGTGACTGAAACCATAGAACGAGAAGATGGTCTTTATGTTCTTTTGGAGGAGACGGCTTTTTATCCGCATGGTGGTGGACAACCCTGTGATCTAGGATCTATTCAGGGAATTCCTGTGCTTGATGTAATCAGTGAGGAAGAGCTTGTACTACATAAGCTGGAACGTTTACCTAATGATGAATCGGTAGCTTGCCAGCTCGATTGGAATAGAAGATTTGACCATATGCAGCAGCATAGTGGCCAGCATTTGCTCTCAGCGGTTTGTCTAGAAAAACATAACTTTATGACCTTAAGCTTTCATTTAGGTGAGGATTATTGCACCATTGATATAGAAGTGCCAGAACTGAATGCTGGTCAACTGTCCTCGATAGAGAGAGAAGTTAATCGGCAGATTTACTTAAATCACAATATTCTCAGCTATTTCGTAACAGGGGAAGAGGCTTCACAGCTTAAATTGGTTAAACAGCCAAAAGTGACAGAGAACATCAGGATTGTTGAGATCAAAGATGTTGAATACAACGCTTGTGGGGGGACACATGTGTCCTCAACAGGTGAAATTGGAATGATTAAGCTTCTGAAAGCTGAAAAAATAAAAGGGAATACGCGGATTTATTTTAAATGTGGATACCGGGCTTTAGAGGAATTTAATACCAGTCAGCAAATCCTTGGTACACTATCTTCCAAATTCAATACAGGCAAAGATGAAATTATCGATCGAATTGAAAAATGGGAAAATGAACAAAAGCTTCTGCAAGCTGAAATTAACCTGCTTAAAGAAAAAAATGACGACTATGTCGTGCAAGAGCTTTTAAATGAGCAAGCGGGAAAGATAATCGCACAAGTATTTGAGGATAAATCGCTAAAAGATCTACAGAGCTTAGCTAATAAGCTGACTTCGAAATGTGATCTTCCTGTATTATTAGCTACTTCTGCGGAGAATAAGGTTGTGTTTGCGCAGAATGGGAGCCTGGAGATTTCCTGTGGAGCTTTTTTCAAAGCTCATCTAGGCAGCTACAACGGTAAAGGCGGGGGCAGCGATAAACTGGCGCAAGCAGGATTCCCAACTCGGGAGGATGCTTTGGCTTTTTATGAGTTTGCTAGAGGGTGAAATGAAACTTTTTCCATTATCTTCCGTCTAATTACATATGATTATAATGTCGAAGGAGACGGATAGAAATGAATAAATGGAAAGTAACGCTAGGGATCTTTGCTGTTTTGATTTTAAGTACTGGGTATGGATCGGCATCTGCGCAAGCAGACAAGCAAATTCAATTCAACTATAAAGAAATTGGAATCAGCAGTAAACAAGTCATCGCGGAGAATACAACTTTTGTACCTTTGAAATCACTTGCAGATGCTATGGGTTATACGTTATCGTGGGATCAAAAATTAAAAACGGCCAAGCTGGTACGTCCAGAGCGTGAAGTCATCTTCACTGCGGGTGCTACAACGTCAAAAGTGAACGGGGGAGCGATGGGATTAACAAAATCTCCACGTATCATAAAAGGTTCGTTGTACGTGCCATTGGTCTCTGCGGTCAGTGTACTTGGGGGTAAAGCGGGGCTAAATAAAACGGATGGAATTATCCACATCGTTGATGAACCTAGATTTGTTGCCGCTTCTGTAGAAGGAAGATCCTATTGGATATCTCAAAAAAACGGTGATTTATATTACCGGGCTACAGCAGCTGGGAAACCAGTAATTATTGGCCAACTACCGCTCAAGGGATCCGCTTACAATCATGGATTTGAGATCAAGAAATTTGGAAATGGCAAGTACTTGCTCCAGTTAACAGACAATCACTATGCTATGTTTAATGATTTCAGCAACAGCTATCAGGTACTAGTTCAAGCAGGTACAATAATTCAGCAAATGGATTATCATTATATGATCTCTGCTTATCCTCATGCGCCTCAAGTGCCCTCCACTCAGGTGTATATGACCGATGGGAAGAACGTTCAGTATATTACTAAGGATGGCGGTTTGGGCAAGTTGTTTGAGATGGAGAAATTAACCGGGGCAACCGGTGATTTCATAGTGGAGTACGCCGCGGAGGATGTGGCACTCGTTCGCTTATTAGATACAACACAATTATATATTGTCTACAGCAGTACAGGAGAAATCGTCAATCTCAGTGAACAACTGATTACTAGTGAGGATCGTAAAGAATGGGATAAAGTAAATGATGGCAGAGATCAATACATTCTGAGCAGAATGTTAGGGATGAAAAGCCGTAAGGGGAATGTACTGACCTTCACCTACACGCCAATCCTTGAGGAAAAAGCAAAAACAGTGACATATACACTTCAAGCGAAATAATTCGGAATCACATCAATATAATTAGTACAAAAAAAGAGCGATGTTGAACATCGCTCTTTTTTATGTATTTATGATTATTTCGTCGTCATCATACTTCCACCCTTAATCTGAACGGGTTGATCATTTATAGATACCCAAACATCTATGGCAGAATTGTTGCGGATAATCGTTTTGTCGGCACTTAATTTCAGTGAATACAGGGCAGTGACATAATCATAAATCTCAATATTGGTTGCGTACCAAATATCTGAATGCCCACCTGCTTGTTGGCAAAAGGTTTCGATAAGCTCCCAATTGTTCTGCTGTGCGAACTCATAACTATGGCCCCAAACATAACAGAGTCTTAGTTTCTGGGAGGGTCCTTCCATTGTGAATCTCTCCCAAACCTGATGCAGATCTTCAATATGGTGGCAGGTTGGATGCCATTCCATGAAATTAAGAGGCATATCAAACTGTTTGGTAGAGTGAACAGTGCGGCTGTATTCAATTCCAACGGACTGAAGTGGTGCAATTATCTCCTGTGAGTATGTACCGTAGGGGTAGGACATGCCTCGCACTGGATAATCCACCAGCTTCTCCAGTCGTTTACGGTCTTCGAACAGCTCTTCAATTACCATCGGTAAAGGTAGACGCTCTAGATGTGGGTGAGTAACGGAATGGGCGGACACTTCATGATTCCTGAGTGATTGCTTAACATCAGCGGGAGTTAAGAACCCAGGTGCATTGATCATTGCACTATTTAAATGGAAGGTCCCTTTGATTCCATATTGATCAAAAATTTCTGCCAAGCGGATATCGTGTTTCTGGCCGTCATCATAGCTCATAGTGAGCGCCTTAGGTAATCCGCCTGGGAATAAGTTGAATTGAAGTTTCATGAATTCACACTCCTATAATTTGGTAAGATCGAAATTACTTCTTCCAATTATAAACAATTAACGTTATAATCAGATTCCACGTTTAAAAAGGAAAGAGTTTTCAGTGAAAAATATACATTTAAGGAGAGATGCTATCTGCCTGACTTTCTCTACGTTGTAAAACTACTCTATGTAAAAGACAAAAGAAACTCACTTTTATATTTTATCACTAACCTGCTGAGCCCACCAATTCTATTTGCCGAGCTGTTCATAACGAAATATGTGGTTGACCTCATTCAGAACTTCACGCCTAACGCCTACCTACATATCTTACTATTGGTAAGTTCACTGATGTTAATTTTATATCTAGCTGGCATCAATGGTTCTCTTCGAGCCATTTCTGTAACCAATTTAACGGCAACCAGTATTTATGAACTGGAACATAAAATTTTGGCTAAGACCTCTAAATTATCGATGGCTTTATTGGAAGACCCCGCAACAAAAACGATTAGAGAAAAAGCAAAACGGCTTTCCTTGATCGATTTGTTAGATCAATGGACCGGAGTGACAATCCACTTTATAACATTAATCGCACTAATCTTAGTCCTATCCTGTTATGGCTTTTATATCCTGGCAGTGTTCATTTTAGTTGTACAAATTCTGCAGCTTTACCTCATGAGATGGATCTCTCGGAAAATAGAGGCTATTTCAGCGAATCAAACCTCCTCTGTACGAATGATTAATTATATCTTTGATTTGCTGATTAGTAGAAATACCCTCCCGGAAGTAAGAATGTACGGAATGTCCTCCTACTTGTTTTCCGCAATGAAAGAGCTCTTCAATGGAAATTTCAAACAAATGCACCGAAAAGTTGTTTTATCTGAGACCTTAAGCTTCTCCCAAAGTATACTTATGACTTTATTAAACGGGCTTACGATTGCTATTTTAGCAATTACACTTGGAGGTAGCGGGCAGAGCGCCGGACTTTTCGTATTATTACTTCAAATATCTAGTCAAATATTTATTGTCATACCTGCACTAACAAGGATGTATTCTGATCTGACCAAAAGTCGCTTGCGCTTCAATGAGTATAGTGCGTATTTGGAACTTGAAGAGCAAGTTCAAAGAGATCCGGAAGATTCCATAAGGAATACCGATGCGATGCAGATCACAATTCAGCAGTTGAATTTTCGTTATGCAAGCAATGCACAGGACACGCTTAATAGTATAAACATGACTCTCAATCCTGGTGAACGAGTTGCTTTTGTAGGTGAGAATGGTTCCGGAAAATCCACGCTCATCAAGCTGATAGCAGGGTTATATCATCCAACAGCGGGAAACATCCAGTGGTTTAATGGAGAGCAGGAAGTGCTGGCTCATAACATCACAAAGGGTGTGAGAGTTGTTTTTCAGGATTTCACTAAGTTACATAGACCGATTCGAGAAAACATAGCCATGGGGAATATTGCTGCCATGTATGACGATTCAAGATTATTAGCTGCGATGAGAAAAGCAGAAGCCGATTCTTATGGTGTTGCGTTGGACACTCTAGTAGGTCCACAGTTTGGGGGGATCGATCTGTCTGGTGGACAATGGCAAAGACTTGCGATTGCACGTGCTTATCTCAACAACGGCTCGCTTACGATTTTTGATGAACCTACTGCAGCCCTCGATCCTTACGCGGAACAGCAGGCGTTTGAAACCTTTATGAAATTAGGAGAGCAGCAGACCTCCATTATTGTGACACATCGGCTATATATGTCCAAATTCGTAGATAGAATTTTTCTGTTTGAGCATGGAGAAATCGTTGAAAGTGGAACACATGAAGAATTAATGAAGTTGGATGGTAAGTACAGGGGAATGTTTAACCGCCAGTCCTCTTTATATGGCTGAGAAAGGAGAGATTCTGCTGAGAAGAGACCTTAAGAATATTTTAACGATACTGGCACGGATGATTGGAAAAAGTCCAGTAATCTCAATAATAACGATCATAGTTCCTATAATCAGTGGATTATTAACTTTTTATTCGTATTCTGTTCAAGTTCATATCATTAATGCAGTTGCTGCTGGTGCGATAACCTTTATTCCGATTCTATGGTTTGTTTTAATTCATGGAGTACAAGCCTGTTCATTGAGTATAACCAACATAATGAAAAGTCGAATGAATGCGGAACTAACTCTCGCTTTCCAATCCGAGCTGATAGATATTGCAAACCAAGTTGACTTTGAGGATTTTGATGATGAAGAGTTTGGGAACAAGCTGCAAAGAGCTAAAACAATAGTTGGAGAAGATTTAGAGGGAATTACTGGTTTTTTGGTGTCCAGTGTAGGAAATATCTCAGGACTTATAAGTATCATCTGGTTATCGGCTACAAGTGGATATTTTTTAGTCACACTGGTGGTGGGTTTAATGATCGTATCTACTTTATCTTTTCGAATGTTTACTGAGATTAAAGTTAGAAGAACAGGGCGAGAGCTTACTTTTGACGGAAGAATGGGGGATTATCTAGCTGTAACTTTGGAAGATCCTAATGCGATTAGGGAAATGCGAATCTATAACTCTATCTCCTATTTTACGGATCTCTGGGCAAAGCTTATGAAGAAGCAGCATGATAAAAGGTATAGTGCGAGGAAATTCGAAATCAAAACAGGGATGATTGTGGCTATGGTTCAGACGAGTGCTATTTTTATCGTATTGGTCTATCTGTTAAGTAAAATGGGGGAGTCAAATACAGTTACTGTGGGGACAATCTCAGTATTATTTCTGGCTTTGTTAACTTGTGGTGGTAAAATCATGAGTTTGACCTGGCCGCTAAGCAAGCTTTACATCAGCAGCAGTAAATTATATGACTTAAATGAAGTGCTTACCTATAAAAATAGAGATTTCCGAAAAAATAATATCAATAATAGCTCTGAATCTATGCTTCCTATTACCGTTTCAAATGTTTATTTTAAATACGCCAAATCCAGTAAGTATGTTTTATCTAACATCAATATGGTCATAAAGCCCGGTGAGAAAATAGCCATTGTTGGAGAAAATGGAGCAGGAAAGTCTACCTTGATCAAATTGTTATTAGGGCAGTACACTGCTAGTTCTGGATCTATTTACTGGAAAGACAGTCCAGAATCTCAAGGTAAAGTATCCGTCGTGTACCAGCATTCTATTAAATTCGAAATGACACTAAGAGAAAACATCCTGTTGGGTGATGCCAAATCTTCGCCGGACGATGTGAAAATACTAAGTATTCTGGAAAAATGTGAGCTGATGGATTTGTTTTACGAATTAGGGGGACTAGATGTAAGGTTAGGTCAAATGCTTGAAGGAAGCAGGCAGCTATCAGGCGGACAGTGGCAAAAGCTGGCGATAGCGCGTGCGTTATATAATGATGCGGATCTTATAGTGTTTGACGAACCTACTTCTGCGATTGATCCGAATGCTGAGATGCAGATCTATACACAATTATTAGATATCTGCCAAGATAAAGCTGCCATTTTCATTTCACATAGACTGGGCTGGGCGAAAAATGTGGATACGATCTATGTTATTGATAATGGAAGTATAGCTGAAGTGGGGCAGCATCAAGACTTAATAAATAATAAAGGGATTTATGCAGATATGTACGCTTTACAATCATCTTGGTATAACTAAAAATGCTTAGCATAGTAGTTTTCACCTTAATTATATTCATGAGGTTTACTAAAAAAATCCACAGCAAATTTCCGGAAATGTATAGCTGCTTGCGATAAAAAGTGCTTTCTGCTCCATGCGATGCCAAAAGAGCGTTGACATAGCGGATCTGTTATTTTTAATTGAACAATTTCGGTATTTTGACTTCTTCTGCCTAAGGAGAGAGGGAGGGTGAAGGTGATTCCTAGTCCCATTTCTACTAGGGTTTGAATGGCGCTTACTTCTTCAAGCTCGAACGTAATTTGAGGTTCAAATCCAGCTTGTCGGCAAAATTCATCTGAAATTTCACGGAAATTATATCTAGAAGATAAAGAAATGAAATTCTCACCTGCTGCTTCTATCAAAGAAATACTCTTTCGATTAGCAAAGCGATGATTCTTGGGCACAGTCAAACATAATTCTTCTTCTGCTAAGGTAAGCCACTCGATATCTGGTCCGGTAACAGGTGTAGATGATATGCAAAAATCAATCGCTGCACTCTCTAAATCATTTCTCATTTCTAACGCAGAGCCAAGCTGGCGTTGGATAATCCGTACATGCGGATGAAGGGTAAGAAATTCTTTTAGTAAAGTGGGCAATACATACGGGAGTGTGGCCGCAATAGAAATTACACCATGTTCAAGTCCAGCCATATCTGTGAGCTCACGCTGTCCTTCTTCAAGTTCCATAAAAGCTTGCTCGACACGTTGCAGATAGGTTTTGCCGAATTCGTTCAATTTTATATTTCTGCCTTGTCGCTCGAATAAGGGAACACCTAAGTTTTTCTCTAAACGCTGTATGGAATTACTAAGGGAGGGCTGAGATACATTTAATTCTTTTGCGGCCTTAGTCATGTGTTCATGGCGTGCAACTGCCTGGAAATATTGAAGCTGAAGGAATTCCATAACAAAAACCTCACTTTACTTATAACTCTAATGTGATCTATCGATCATATAATATGTATTTTACTTAATTAATTTTCAGTCCTATACTATTGTAACATATAAAAAGTTATAGGTAGGATGGAGAGAGTCTGTTGTGATTAGAGAGAAAATATGGACCCGGAATTTTATTGTTGTTTGCTTAAGTAGTTTTTTTATGTTCCTGACCTTTTACATTCTAGCAACTGCATTCCCGTTATACGTAAAGGAAAGTTTGCACGGGAATCAGCAGCAAATGGGGTTAGCGATTACTATCTATGTAATAGGGGGAGTATTGATCCGTCCTTTTTCGGGATAATGGGTCGATAAATTCGGTAAAAAGAAAATGGCGGTTATTGGCCTAACCATTTTTCTAATCGCCTGTATTGGTTACTTCGGATCTAATGGAATTGTATTATTCCTGGTGATTCGTTTCCTACACGGAATGAGTTATGCTGTTGCCTCTACAGCTACAAGTACAATAGCCTCGACGCTAATTCCTTATTCACGTCAAGGAGAAGGCATCGGTTATTTTAGCATGTTTATGAGCATTGCTATGGTCATTGGACCCGCATGGGGGCTTTTTCTCTGGAAAGATGAGAATATTAATGTATTACTGTTAGGCGTATGTGTGATTGCTGCTCTTTCGCTGTTATTCACGTTAGGTGTTCGGATGCCAAAAGAAGATAAGGCTAACGTTATTGAAGCTATTAAGGAACCTGCGAAGACGCGAAAAGGGCTCCGCTGGAGAGACGTAATCGAGCCAAAAGCCTTGCCGATTTCACTTGTCGGATTTACACTTGCTTTTTCCTATAGCTCATTGTCTGGATTTATAGCTTCTTTCACGAAAGAAATCCATCAATCACAGCTTACTGGTTATTTTTTTGTGGCTTTTGCAATTATGATTGTATTGTTTCGTCCGGTTATAGGTAAAGTATTCGATAAATATAATGAGCATATTCTCATCTATCCCGGAATTATTATCTTCGCCGTTGGATTGCTTAGTTTAAGTCAAGCTCGGTCTGGTTTGATGTTAATGATGTCTGGTGTCATTATGGGAATTGGATATGGTGCACTTATGCCATGTTTCCAGACTCTTGCGCTTAAATTAGCGGCTAAAGATCGTAGAGGTAGTGCAAATGGGACCTTTTTCTTGTTATTTGATTTGGGTTATGGAGCGGGCTCCTATTTCATGGGTTTGATTGCTTCTTATACAGATTACCGAATGATGTATGAGGTTGCAGGGGGAGTAACACTTCTTTCTCTTGCTGCGTACTATTTGCTCCATCATGTACCTCAGGCCAAAGCTAAGCTGCACATACAAAAATCAAATATAGACGTTGTATAAATAGATGGTCTTGGCTGTATGATATAATTATCAGAAAAAATATGGGGAGAACTTTATGACTACTATCATTGATAAAATTGCATGGATTCATTTTCAGAATGGACAAGTTTTGTGTGCGCGTTCCACAGGGAAAGATACCTATTATTTGCCTGGAGGAAAAAGAGAAGCTGGAGAAACAGACGAGGAGACGCTCGTGCGGGAAATCGAGGAAGAGATCTCTGTTCGTATTAAACCAGAAACCATCTCCTATTTTGGAACCTTTGAAGCGGAAGCTCACGGTAAAGCTGAAGGCGTCATAGTTAAAATGACATGTTATATCGCGGATTTTGAAGGTTCACTTAGTCCTGCGTCGGAAATTGATGAGTTATCCTGGTTATCTTATAAGGATCGAAATCGAGTTTCTGTCGTTACACAGATCATTTTTGATCAATTGCATGAGCATAAATTACTTTCCTAATCTACAATTTAAAGTTCTGAAAGCCCGTTTTAAGCCTAAGAGATGGCTTGAGGCGGTCTTTTTTTTGAAAATATACGAAAGGCTTATAGGGGCAACAACATCGTTTATTTTGGTTTAGGACAGATGTCCTTTTTTAAAGACCTGAATTGCTTTTTAATATGTAAGAGATCGAAATTGAGGAGAGAGAGAAATGAGAGGAATTATATTTGCGTTTTTAGCGGGGGCTTGTATCACTCTGCAAGGAGTATCTAATGCTCGAATTAGTCAAGATATTGGGACTTGGCAAGCTGCGACAATTACACAGCTAACTGGGTTTATAATGTCCTTATTAATCCTGCTGTTCGTCCGAGATGGCAAATCACAGGGCTTTAAACAGGTAAAACCTTTATATTTGATTGGCGGCGCCTTTGCCGCAGTCATTATTTTCAGTGAGGTAACAGCTATTCAGCAGATTGGTGTAACGTTTACGATATCCACATTGCTGATTGCTCAGCTATGCTTGACCTTCATCATCGATATTAAAGGCTGGTTCGGGATGGAAAAACGAAAGATGAGACTGCCACAATTTATCGGTATCGCGTTAATGATTGCTGGCGTCGTGATCCTGAAATTCTAAATGATCCTGATGGACAATCGATAAATGGAGGAATGAAGTTATGATTATAGGTTTGATATTAGCGCTTATCGCGGGCTCACTAGTGAGCCTGCAAAATATATTTAATACGAAGGTTAATGAGAAGGTTGGATCTTGGGCTACAACGACATTAGTGTTAGGCATGGGATTTCTGGCTTCTTTTATCATGAGTCTTATCTTTGAAGGCAACCGTATATTTACTTTGCGAAACATGGAGCCCTGGTATTGGATCAGCGGGTTGATCGGAGTGGGAGTTGTAATCTGTCTCGTGCAAGGGACCAAGCGGCTTGGACCAACCTATGCGATCTCTATCGTGTTAATCTCTCAGCTTGGATTCGCTTTATTGTGGGATTCCCTCGGCTGGTTAGGGCTTGAGAAGGTTCCTTTCACTTGGAAGCAGTTGGTCGGAGTACTTGTGATTGTTGGCGGTATTCTAGTGTTTAAGCTAGGCGGTGCCCGGGAGACTCAAAAGTCGGCTTAAATCAATCCTCTAAATAGAGCTAATAAATTTGTAAGCGTGGACCCATAGGGTTCATGCTTTTTTTTGTTATGAATAACCTATTCTCGGACGCATGACTGTCAAATTAGAAGTGATGGCAGTCACACGAGAGGAGAAGAAAATCGATTTATACTTTGCCAAAGCAGTAAATCTGGAGCATAGAAGGAAAGGAGAAATTATCTAATGTCGGGAGCAGAATTGTTAGTAGACTTGTTATTGAGGAAAGGTGTTTCAACGATTTTTGGTTACCCCGGTGGGGCCGTACTGCCTGTATATGATGCACTGTACGATTGTGAAGGATTAGAGCAGATTTTAGTACGGCATGAACAGGCTGCAGTACATGCCGCAGATGGTTACGCGAGAGCGACAGGAAGTGTAGGCGTTACACTCGTAACTAGTGGTCCTGGAGCCACCAATGCTATAACTGGAATAGCGACAGCTTTTATGGACTCCATTCCACTGATTGTACTAACTGGTCAGGTCCCCACGGATATGATTGGATTAGACAGCTTTCAGGAGGTTGATATTTATGGCATGACCATGTCCATCACGAAGCATAATTACATAGTAATGAATAAGAGTGATCTCCCACGCATCATTGATGAAGCTTTTTATTTGGCAACTACAGGACGTCCTGGCCCTGTTCTTATTGATCTGCCTAAAAATGTTATGATGGACACAACTCCAATAATATACGAAATTTCCGAACAACAATCATTTGTTTCTATTCGTGGATATTCAGTTGCTAATCAGTCTAATGGGAATGACTTGGATACGATGGCGGAGAAACTTCGGAATGCTGCCAGACCCTTACTATTGATCGGCGGGGGATGTGTAGCAGGTGAAACCCCTTCCTTATTGCTTAATTTGGCAGAACGTCTCGATCTTCCAGTTGCTTCTACTCTGATGGGTATAGGGGCGTTTCCATCTGATCATCCATTGCACTTAGGAATGGTAGGTATGCATGGAACGGTGGCCGCGAACCGCGCTATACAAGCAGCTGATGTTCTAGTTTGTCTAGGCGTCAGATTTAGTGATCGTGTAACAGGAAAACGCAGAGCGTTCTCTCCTCATTCGTATAAAATCCAAGTGGACATAGATGAAGCTGAATTTGATAAAAATATAGAGATGTATCTAGCTCTTTGTGATTCTATAACAAACGTATTACAGGAAATGCTTAATCGCTTATCAGATAGAAAGATTCCTGAATGGCATGACCAGATCAATGAATGGAGCAGATGTCCAATTCAACCATTTAGAGATCATCATGAATCGAGATTGACACCTCAAGACGTTATTCGGTACGTTGATCATGCAACTGTCTCCGATGCTATTATTTCCACGGATGTAGGACAACATCAAATCTGGACAGCACATCACTATAATTTTAAAAAGCCGCGTACCTTTCTAACCTCTGGAGGATTGGGTACTATGGGTTACGGGTTTCCTGCAGCTATTGGAGCAGCAGTTGCTTTTCCGGAACGGCAGGTTGTATGTATAAGTGGGGATGGAAGCTTTCAAATGAATATGCAGGAAATCATGACAGCTGTAGATTTGCAGCTCAATGTAAAAGTAGTTATTTTGAAAAATGGTTATTTAGGAATGGTGCGTCAGTGGCAGGAACTATTCTTGAACAAAAGATACTCAGCCGTACAGATTAGTTCACCTGACTTTGCCGCACTCGCTAAATCCTTTGGTGCACAAGGTTATCAAGCCAGCACTAAAGAAGAGGCTAAAGCCATAATCCAACATGCTATGAATACCGAAGGTCCTGCTATTATGGAATTTGATGTCATCGAAGAAACAAATGTCTATCCAATTGTCCCGCCTGGGGCAAGCAACGATGAATCGATTGAAGGGTAGTCTAAATTACAAAATAAGGAGTAGAGTATCTTATGCACATAGAACTAAACGCACTAACAGTAGATAAGTTAAAAGAGAACCTTGGGGAACGGCCAGGTGATTTTAAATTGTTCTTCGATACAGAGGGTTGTGGTTGTAATGGCGTGATCGTAATTCAGATCATTAGTGAACCCTATGCTACAGATATTGAAGTTCAGAAAGAGCCTTTTACATTTTTTGTTGATCGTCAACAGGAATCTTTATTTGATGAACAGATGCGACTTGAAGCAGATGCAAATTACCCTACATTTAAATTAAGTAGTGATGCCAGTCTGTTAGGAAATAATATTCGAGTAAAAGATATTCGCTGAGTAGAGCACTGCTACACTAAAAAACCAGAGCATTTGAGATCATCTCTCAATGCTCTGGTTTCTTGAATTTTTGTTTCCGTATTAGCTGCTTGCGTTTCGTTTCTTATCCATTTGATTTTTTCATAAACGCTATATGGTCTATTTTGCTGTTAACCAGTGTAATTAACTGTTCTGCCATATAGCTCGCCGAATATTTGAAATTGACTTCAGCCCAGTGCATAATGACACCTACTGTAGCAGACATTTGGTAACTCAACATAATTTCATAATCCACGGGAGCAGCATCAGCTTCTATCTCAATCCGCATATCCTCACGCATGGATTCCCGTAAACGGTCGAACAGTTCAACAGTCATTTTCCCACGTTCCACAGCGGATAAGGCCAAAAACTCAGCTTTATGCCCCTCAATATATTCGAACAATTGCAAAATGGAAGGGAAAACCTCTGTTGCCTCAATACGATCCAATCCCTCATAAGGGTCTATTAGCGCTTCACCTATGCCCTGTAGAAATTCATCATGTATTTCCTTAAGCAAAGCCTCTTTACTCTCAAAATGCTTATAAAAAGTCCCTCGATTGTAATCCGCTCGATTAGTCACGTCCAATATCGTAACTGAATCATAACTATTTTCCAATATTAGTTCAACGAATGCAGATTTCAGAGCTTGGCGTGTTCTTCTGGTTCTTCTGTCTTCATGCTCTTCCTGTATCAAAAAAACTACCCCCAGCTATGATCTTTTTATCGTTCATTTATAATTCCTACTTTAAAAGTAACAAAAGATCAGCCAATGTTCAAGATTTAGACATAAGTAAACACAGAGATCAGTTCTGTTGGTTAGGCGACATTGATTAAAATTCTGATTATTGAACAGATTAACTAATGGGGTGTACTCTAGTAATAGAGATAGGTTATCCCATCTCCTAAGACTATAATATATAGCCAATTCATAACAAAGGATGCGAATATACAATGAGTGAATCATATGTAAAAACTGCTGTAATTACTGGAGCTGCAGGAGGAATCGGTAAGGAGCTTGCCCGTCGATTGTCTGATCGTAAACTGAATCTTGTACTTGTCGATCTGAATGAAGAAGCGATAAAAAATGTTATCCAAGATTTAGGCTTAAATGAATCTAACTCTTTAGCTGTAGCTGCGGATGTCTCTAATGAAGAAGACGTTCAGAATTATGTTAATAAAGCGGTAGAAAAATTTGGTGCCATTGATTATTTTGCAAACAATGCCGGAATTGAAGGTCCAGCAGGTCAAATCGAAGAGCTTAACGTCAAAGCACTTGATCTTGTATACAACGTCAATGTACGTGGTGTATTTCTTGGACTACACTATGTAATTCCTGTGATGAAAAAACAAAACTCAGGTGCTATTCTGAACACTTCTTCTCTGGCAGGACTCATGGGCGCACCAGGCATGGCCCCTTACATTATGTCTAAGCATGCTGTAATTGGTCTGACTCGCGTAGCTGCAAATGAGCTTGCACCACTTGGCATTCGTGTTAATGCGGTACTGCCAGGAACGATCAATACACAAATGATGCGTAAAATTGAGAATAATTTCGGAAGTGCAGAAGAATACAAGGCAGCTAACGAAGCTGCAACACCAATGGGTCGCTACGGTGAACCGCAAGAAGTTGCCGCTGTGATGAACTTCCTTCTGTCGGATGAGGCTTCATTCGTAACGGGTTCTCTATATACAGTCGACGGTGGTATGATAGGTCAATAATGCAAGCTGATTTCGGTCATTATGGATACTCCAAATAAAGGATTGGGCCTGTGCGTTAAGCATTGGGTTCAATTCTTTTTTATTTAGGATACCCGGATCGGATTTAATAATAAGCAATCTGTTGAATTATCTTATAGAATATACAAAGGGGAATTATTCTTTTAAGTATTGCTCAGTTATTTAGATAAATTGTTGGCGAGGAGTGTTCATATGCTTGAATTATCTCAACAGGATTTTATTGAAGTGAAACCGTTACTTACAGGTGCTCTTATTCATCCTGAAATTCTCTCCATCATCGAGGGAAATAATCCGGGCTGGATTTTTGTAGATCAACTTGTAACACCGAAAAGCGCATTGGTATGGAGTAAGGGGATGCAAGGATTTTATATTATAGGCGATCACACCAATGAGATATTTATCAAAAGCTTAGATAGTTATGTATCCAGTCATATTGCACCGAGGATGAAAAAGCTTGGGCTGGAGTATTTTGAAGTCTCAGGTCAACACGATGAATGGAATCTGGCATTGATGTTTCCTTCTAGGAAGCTATATCCTTTTGAACAAATGGTGTTCAAGTTATTCCACAAGCCCGCTGAGTCCCTTAATAATGGGATTAGAACTATAAATCTTAAAATACAGGATTGGGAGAACTTAGATTTAAAGCACATGGAATTTGTACATGAGAATATTGATTTATTCTGGTCATCGAAAAAAGACTTTAAGGCAACAGGCTATGGATATGCTGCTATTGAGGGAGCTGAGATCATTGGTGTATGTTATTCTAGTTTCGTTACTGTGGATACTCATGCTATCGGAATTGAAACCCTCTCCAAGTATCAGAATAGAGGAGTGGGGACCCATTTAGCGGCTTTAGTAGCGGGAGATATACTTGCAAATGGTTTTACACCTTATTGGGACTGTTCATTAGATAATGAAGCTTCCCAAAAGCTAGCTCTTCGTTTAGGATTTCAGCAAATTCATCAATATAAGTGTAGCGCTTTTTCAATATGACGGTTTCGCAAATTATTAGGTTAGGATGAACATATATGAAAATATTGCTCGTAGAGGACGATAGAACCATTGCGTCAGGACTTGAATATTCCTTGCAGCAGGATCATTTTGAAACTATTTTATGTTATGATGCAACCTCTGCTAGGAGGGTGTTGGCGGAGCAGATATCTGAAGTAACACTTTGCATTTTTGATCTCTCTCTACCGGATGGCAGCGGATATGATCTGTGTAAGATCGTGAAGGAACGGAGCGATATTCCGGTCATCTTTTTAACTGCGATTGATGATGAGGTCAATGTAGTGATGGGACTTGATATGGGAGCAGACGATTACATAACTAAGCCATTTCGGATTCGTGAGCTGTTATCACGCATTAAATCGGTGTTAAGGAGATATAACAAGCAGGCTCAGACCCCGTCTAATTTTGAACTAGAGAATGTACGGATTAATACGCTAGAAGGAAAAGTTTATAAGAACGGCAATGAAGTTCTGCTAACAGCATTAGAATATCGTCTGCTTCTGATATTTGCTAATCATGTGGGACAAGTCCTTTCCAGAAATCAATTGTTAGAGCGGATTTGGGATGTCGCCGGAGAATTTGTAAATGATAATACATTGTCTGTGTATATTAAACGCTTACGGGAAAAGTTAGAGGATAACCCGCAAGAGCCCACCTTAATCAAAACAGTACGAGGTTTAGGGTATAAGGTTGGTGATTAGGATGTTACGTAACAAAGAATTTAGATGGTTATTACTAACGATGTCTACGATCAGCCTTCTGGCGATTATAGTAACGGCATTTATTTCATCAGGGGCGATGGGGATCACGGCGCTAACTTCAGTTCTGCTTATAGGTTGTTGTTTATTATTTACCCGCTGGAGATACCGCGAAATTGAGAAGCTTTCAGGGTATCTACGTCAAATTAGCAGCGGTAATTATTCGCTCGATGTTCGTGATAATCAGGAAGGCGAGCTTAGTATCCTGAAAAATGATATTTATAAGGTGACGTTGATGTTATCGGAGCAGCGTTTGCTGTTGCAAGAGGATAAAATAAAGCTTACCAATGCGATCTCCGACATCTCCCATCAGCTCAAAACACCACTTACCTCCATGACCGTGATGGCAGATTTATTAAGCGACCCTGAACTGAACGTTGAGAAAAGAATAGAATTTACGCGGAAAATCAGCCTTCAGCTCGATCGGATTGGCTGGCTGGTTTCTTCATTATTAAAGTTCTCAAAGATCGATGCCGGAACCATTCAATTTAAAAAAGATTCAATAAAAGTAAAGAGGCTTGTTCAGAAATCTATGGAGCCCATACTGATTCCTATGGATATTAAGGAGCAACGGATCTTAATCGAAGGAGAAGACGCTAGCTCATTCATAGGTGATCTCAATTGGACCACAGAGGCCATCATTAACATTCTGAAAAACTGTGTAGAGCATACACCTGCTGGGGGAGTGATCACGATTTCTTTTGCAGAAAACACGCTGTTCACGGAAATTGTCATTACTGATAATGGCAAAGGAATTCCTAAGGCAGAGATCCCCTATATTTTCAAACGATTCTACAAGGGGACAAATGCAAACGAAGACAGCGTTGGAATTGGACTTGCCTTGGCGCAAAGTATTATCACTGAACAAAACGGAACGATTGATGTGATGAGTGAAGTAGGAAAGGGTACACAATTTCAGATCAAATTTTACAAGCAAGTGATTTAACACTTATGGCTTAGTGACTAGAATGTCACTTAAGAGTCACTGGAGAGTCATTGTAGACAGATATACTGATCTCATCAACAAATGGAGGTCTAACAATGGATATTTTAAAGATTGAACATCTGTCTAAAACATATGGTAAAGGCGAGACTGCAGTAAAGGCTCTGGATGACGTATCGTTTTCAATTAAAAAAGGTGAATTCGTAGCGATTATCGGACCATCTGGCTCAGGAAAATCAACCATTCTGCATTTATTAGGTGGAGTGGATAGACCGACAAGCGGCAAAGTATTTGTAGATAACACGGATATTTACGATTTGAATGAAACACAGCTGGCGATCTTTAGACGCAGACAAATTGGTCTGATTTATCAGTTCTATAATCTCATACCGGTGTTGACGGTCGAAGAGAATATCACACTACCGTTACTGCTCGATCAGCATAAGGTGGATAAGAAACAGTTTGCGGATACCGTGAAGGCGTTGAATCTGGACAATCGTTTAAAACATCTGCCGAATCAGCTATCAGGCGGACAGCAGCAGCGGGTATCCATAGGCAGAGCGTTAATTAGTAATCCTGCAATTATGCTGGCAGATGAGCCAACTGGTAATCTAGATAGCAAGAATAGTAGTGAAATTATTGAATTATTAAAAATGTTTAATAAAACGTATAATCAAACACTTATTGTTATTACTCACGATGAACGTATTGCCTTGCAAGCAGATCGGGTCATTACTATTGAAGATGGAAGGATCGCTAAAGATGAGGTGATTCGTCCGTGAATATCGTAAACAAATTAACTATAAGACATTTGAAACAGAATAAGCGAAGAACATTGGTTACTATCATTGGAGTCATTATTTCTGTAGCTATGGTAACGGCTGTCGCGACCTTAGGTTTTTCTTTCATGGAATTAATGAAGAAGCAAAGTATCTCGACAAATGGAGAATGGCATGTCCAATATAGAAATGTTACTAAAGCTCAGCTCAAAGCGATAGAAACAGATGATGCGACAAAAGCACTAGTGATCTCCAACGATCGTGGTTACGCCCCTTTAGAGGGTGGGAAGAATGAGAATAAACCTTATTGGTATATCAAGGAATATAATGCAGCTGGTTTTAAACAATTTCCGATTGAACTGCTGGAAGGTAGACTCCCGAAGACAAACCACGAAGTAGTCATTTCTGAGGAGATTGCAAAGAATGCAAAAGTCTCTTACAAGATTGGTGAAACGTTAACGCTTGATGTAGGTGAACGTGTCACTAGCGATGATGAAAATAGTGGCCAACCCCTATCTCAGAATGAACGATTACGGACTGAAGAGGACACCCTGCTTGAAAAGATTATTCATAAAAAAACAATGAACTATACGATTGTGGGAGTGATAAAGCGTCCTACTTGGGAACCAACATGGTCTCCGGGCTATACTGCCTTAAGTTATGTGGATGAAAGCTTGATTGGAGCAGCCGAAAAAACCACAGCGACGGTAGTATTAAACAAGGTGGATAGCTCCATATACAAGCATGCAGAGGAATTGGCAAAAGAAAACAATATCGAGTCGATCTCTTATAATAATAGTCTGCTCCGCTACTATGGTGTGACGAATAACGATGGCTTACGTAACACACTTCTTTCATTGTCAGTGATCATTATGGTTGTGATTATCATTGGTTCCGTTTCATTAATCTATAATGCTTTTGCGATCTCTGTCTCGGAGCGTGCACGTCATTTAGGGATGCTCTCCAGCGTAGGGGCTACAAAGTGGCAGAAGCAGAATTCAGTGTTTTTTGAAGGAATGATTATCGGTTTAATTAGTATCCCCATTGGGATCATTTGCGGAATAGCAGGCATCGGGATCACTTTTATGTTTATCAATTCGATGATTCAAGATGTATTAGGCATAACAGAAAAATTAACGTTAGTTGTTACACCTCTGTCTCTACTAACCGCTTGTTTAGTTTCAATACTGACAATTTTTATATCCACTTATCTTCCAGCCAGAAAGGCTTCAAAGATCTCGGCTATTGATGCGAT
This sequence comes from Paenibacillus sp. FSL F4-0122, assembly GCF_038002845.1. Taxonomy (NCBI): domain Bacteria; kingdom Bacillati; phylum Bacillota; class Bacilli; order Caryophanales; family Paenibacillaceae; genus Paenibacillus; species Paenibacillus sp. FSL F4-0122. The sequence continues at coordinate 6,097,140 of NZ_JBBODI010000001.1, read as the reverse complement.
CAGACAAACAACCGATGTTAGGCTCTCTGGTAAAGCTGTGAAAACATCCAAGTTCGTGCGCAGATTGTTTGGTATTGAAGCAGAAATTGGTTTGAAGAATTTAAAGAGAAATAAACGCAGGTACCAAGCAACCGTGTTCTCACTTGTCATTAGTATCGTTTTGTTTTTATCTGTATCAGCGTTCACTTCTAATATGACAAGGTCGGTAGAACTCTCACAGGATGGGTTGAACTATGATATCCAAGTATATATGGGGACTGAGGACGCTCAAAAAGTGGATCGGTTGACGAAATCGATATCCAAATTACCTAATATAACGGAATATAATGTGACTAGGGAACTTAGTGTGAGTTCATGGATTGATGAAAAAAATATGGCGAAAGAATTGCAAGAGATTGTGCAGGCGGATAAGAGTGTTCTAAAGAACGGGAAATATCCTTACTACATTCAGATTTATGCACTAAATGAACAGAGTTTGAAAACCTATGCAGAAACGGTCGGCACAAATTATGAACAACTAACGAAGCTTGATCAGATGACTGCTATTGTGAATGATACGGTTACTTTTGAGGATGAGAAAGCCAAAAAAATTGTCGAGACCAAAGCTTTTCACTCTGAAGTCGGCCAAAAGCTTGATCTTTTTTATACGGATTGGGATACAAAAAAAGAGACGGATTTATTACCCGTAAAAATTGCCGCTCTAACTGATAAACGTCCCATGGGTGTACATTCAGCAATGGTTGGTGGAATAAACATCATCGTCTCTGAACAAGTCTTCGATAAACTAACAAATGATACGATGAGTAAAGATATTCAAAGTCGGCTTAACTTGAACAGCACAGACCCATTAGCGACACAGCAAGCCATAGAGGAAATGAAAGAGCGTAATATCTATGTTCAAAATGTGTATCAAAATAGACAAAATAGTGAGCAGATGATCATGTTAATGTCTATTTTCACCTATGGTTTTATTGCTTTAATTACTTTAATATCGATTGCGAACATTTTCAATACGATATCAACTAGCATATCCCTTCGAAAAAGAGAGTTTGCGATGCTGAAGTCTGTAGGGATGACGCCAAATGGTTTTAATAAAATGATTAATTACGAGAGTGTTTTTTATGGAATAAAGTCATTACTTTATGGGCTTCCGATTAGTATAGTTATTATGTACTTGATCTATAGATCAATGATGAATAGCTTCTCTTATGGATTCACACTTCCGTGGATGAGTATCTTGTGTGTCATAGCGGCTGTATTTATCATCGTTAGCGCAGCCATGTTATATTCAAGCTCAAAAGTGAAAAAAGAGAACATTATTGATGCATTAAAACAGGAAAATATATAATTATTAGCCCATCATTGCCGCGTTTAACGCGGCTTTTTTGTGTCATATCTGACACGTTGGTATGTAAATTCTTATAAATTCCTATGATATAATGTACACAATTGAATTGATACAGATTATAACCACGAGGTAGGTGTCAACGAATTGAGAACAGTTGTCGTGATAGGCGGGGGAATTACTGGATTGTCTACCGCTTACTATTTACAGAAATCTATTGAGCATAACAAGCTAGATGTAAAAATTATTTTGGTTGAAGCCAGCGATAGACTGGGCGGCAAAATCAGAACACTAAAACAAGAAGACTTCATTATGGAGTCTGGGGCAGATTCTATGGTCACCCGCAAAACGAATGTTGCACCTCTGATTGAAGAATTGGGTATACAACATGAGGTCGTATATAACGCGACAGGAATATCCTTTATTTATACGGAAGGTAAGCTGAAGCAAATTCCTAAAGATGCAGTCTTTGGCATTCCACTCAGTATGGAGTCGCTTGCTACAACAGAACTGATCTCAGCTGAAGGAAAGGTTGAAGCACTCAAAGATTTCTACACACCCAATAATAAGTTTACGAAAAACGATTCCGTGGGTGATTTTCTAGAAGCTTTTTTAGGAAAGGAACTTGTCGAGAAGCAAATTTCACCTGTTCTTTCAGGTGTATATTCCGGGAAGTTGAGTGAACTTACAATTGCCTCGACACTGCCTTATTTGATTGATTATAAGAATGAATACGGCAGTATTATTCAGGGTTTATCCGCTAATAAAGCCAAATTTCAAGGAAATGGCGATAAGAAGTTCATGTCATTCAAGGGAGGTGTATCTGCCTTGATCGATTCTATGGAAGAACATCTTTCTAATTCGGAGATCATCAAAGGGATTCGTGCCGAGAGAATTGAGAAACGTGGAGAGCAGTACCGGGTAACTTTGGCAGATGGACGAATCATAGACTCCGATGTTGTCGTACTTGGAACGATGCATTCTACTGCACAAGCGCTACTTCAAGACGAAGAACTAAATGAAGATTTCAATCAGTTATATAATAGTTCAATGATTAGTGTATATTTAGGATTTAATATCCCTGATAGTCAGTTGCCTGCGAATGGCACAGGGTTCATCACTGCCAACAGCGATGATGTTCTATGTAATGCGTGTACGTGGACAAGTCGCAAGTGGGAGCATACGTCAGGACAACAGCGTTTGCTTGTCAGACTCTTTTATAAGAGCTCAAACCCTCATTATGATTCGTTGATCAAGCTATCTGAAGAGGAACTATTGAAGGTGGCTTTGAAAGATATACAGACCAGTCTCGGGATAACAGGACAGCCAGCTACCTATGATGTGACCAAATGGCATGATGTAATGCCAAATTACCATAAACTTCATCATCAAATTGTAGTATCCTTAGAGAAGAAGATGACAGATAGGTATCCTAATGTTATCCTTGCCGGATGCTCTTATTATGGAGTTGGTATTCCGGATTGTATTGCGAATGGAGAAAAGACAGCTGAGCGTATTTTGGAACAAGTAACTATACAATAAAAAGGAGGGTGTACAATCGTGAGAAGATTAGCGATCAGCTCTATGCAAAGTCTAGACTTATAAACAACGGCGGTTGTTTGTATAGAGCGAAAAATTGAGTTTACCGCTAGTGCAGTGTGCATGGGTTGTTTACAGAATAGACTTTGCTACCTTCAAACTCATTAAAAAGTTTAAGGAGCAGAGCGATTATGAAATATGTAAATGCAGATACGATTTTCCCAAAAGAATTATTAGAGGAAATTCAGAAATATATCAACGGTGGTATGGTTTATATCCCTAAGCCTGAAGAATCACATGTAAAATGGGGCGAAAAATCAGGGAGCAGAAAATACTTAAGATCTAGAAATATCGAAATCTGTCTAAGATTTGCTGTTGGTGCAACGGTTGACCAGCTTTCAGATGAATATTGCCTTTCTAGAGATAGTATCAAGAAAATTGTTTATTCAAAAAAATAGCTTATCATCCAAAAAAACCACGTTAGAGGAAACTCTGACGTGGTTTTTGGAATTTGATTATAATTTAATCTTAAATACCATATTTTTTCCGATATTTATTGATCCCATCTACAAACTGTCCTTCATACTTCACGCCTTCATCCATCTTTTTATTTGCGGCATTAATAGCTGTACTAGAAACCTTTGTTTTGTATAGTGCTTCTTTCATCATTGTCATTGCTTCTAATTGCAACTTAATCGCTTTTAAATAGATTTCATGTAACGCCTGCAATTCTGTATTGGGTGCTTTGATCTTTTTCGCCTCTATTACCAACTTAGTGTAATTGGGAATGATCACATTATTAAACGCTGTATAGCGTTGTTTTCTATTGTTACCTGTATCTATTCTGTTCTTTACATATGCCTCAGAGGCAATTTCGTCAAATTTAAAAATCGCTGCTATTTGATTAGAATAGGTTGTGAAATCTATTACTTCTTGTGGCGTTTTCATCTTTTCTTCATAATCTGCCTCAGATAGAACGGTAATAGGGAATCTTTCTTTAGACCAACCAGGAATGTTGAAGACTACTTCTGCAGAACCTTCTTGAACTCCTGTAATAATATAATCTGAGTAACCATCCAATTCAATGGTAAGTATAGATTCATCAGAAACTTCAGGTGTCAATTTTGCATATGTAAGACTGGTCATTTCGGCTAGTAAGCGAACTTTTATTTTTGTGGTTCCACCCACGGGAATAACATCACTAGACAAAGTAATACTCGCTTCGTTGAGCAATTTCTTATCAGCAGCAAACACAGTGGATGGCATTAATAGAGCAATAACCATAGTGCATAGTATCAAATATCGACCAAACCTTTTCATTTTCAATCATCCTTATCTATTGATTTTGTATTTACTGGTAGCAATCCCGCATTCCATAAACTTACTATTCCTCCCTGAGTTTTACTATAAAGTGTTTTTTCTCAAATACCAACTACTTTTTGTGCTTTAAATCTCTATACATCGATTGGGAATGGATTACTGAATTAAATGAAGTCAAATATAAAGATAGATAGGGCGACAACCTGTATTTTTTGATACAAGTTGTCGCCCTATCCATTAAATATGTAATGCTATACGATTTGTTTATTCATATTCAAAGAGGCTTCAAATGCATCAATTATATACAGGAATCGTTCTGCTTCTCGGAATACATGATCCGCAAGCAATGGATGGATGATGCTCTTTATTCGACATTCCTCAATAAGATCTCGTGCCGTTTTCTTAAAGTCACGGAGAGATTTAACTGAGACTTTATTCTCGTCAAGTTGCTGACTGAGCAGGGGTTTGGTTTGGGATTGAGGACGCATGGAGCTAAGATCAATAGCTTGATACAGCAAAACATCAAAGTCATGGCTGAAATTTCTTGCTTGTTCAACAAGTTGACGTTCAGAGGGGTCCAATAAATGACCAATGAATTTAGCATGGTCTGCCATTATACGTAGGAAGAATACATTTTCATTAATAATTGCGTCTGGTAAAGGATCTAACCTACCCTGATTCAGTTCTTCTAGTCGATTTCGAAAATAGTTGGCTTCCCTACTGACATGATCCACTAATAAGGGGAAGTTCGTTCCGCCTGGAAGCTTACATTGTAGAATTAGACCTAGTATTTTTCTTTTGAACGCCCAGATATGTGAAGCTGCACTATGAACTTCCTCATTAAACTTCCGTATTACTGCTGGATCAGAATCCACAGTAAATCCGAGTGATCTATTCTCTATGGCTTCGAATGTGGCATAGAAATGGTTTGCTTCATTAATTAGTTGCGTGTCTTCACAACGAAACCCTAATTTAAGAAAAAAAGAGTGTTCTTTCATGATTCGTGACCAGAATCGTATTTCATCTAGAGATCTCGAAACAAAAGGATCCGGCATATCTGAGCACACCTCCCATTTTTATACAATTATAATATGCTAGAGGTTTGTACTATATCCGCAGAAGTTAAGGCGAGTCGAGTATATAGAAGTACAGGTACGCTTAACTTAATTATCAAATATAAATGGTGACATTATATAAAAATTAATTCTAATCGAATATGGCATATAACTAGAGCGAGGTCGTAAATATACTGAGAAAAGAAGTAATTATGGAGAAGAAATTGTGGGGGATGTTGGAGATTAAGTTTGTTCCTGAACCATTGAAGATAAAAAGTTATTCTGCCATAATTTTTTAACGGAAAGTACTTACAGAGTATACAAAAGATAATGATACAGAATGTTATTTGAGTGATCTCCATTAATATATTCAAAAATTCGATAGAAGGCAGGAAGGTAACGATATGAATATCACAATCACCTTAACTGATAGTGCCTCGAAGTTTATTATTAACAACCTCTACCCACTATACTTACACGATCTATCAGAAATATGGGGGACGATTCCTAATCGATACGGGGTATTCGAGGAGGACGAGACACAGACACTGAAGGAACAGAATAAAGTCTTCGACATTTGGTGGGAGAAAGCTGGCGTTTTGTATCCTTATTTAATAAAAGAAAATGATATTCCAGTAGGATTTGCATTAGTTGCTACACCGCCTTACACACCGTCTGCTTGTGAATTCTATTTGAATGAATTTTTTATTCTACGGCCCTTCCGTGGTAAGGGAATTGCTGAATATGCAGCTAAGGAAGTCTTTAAGCTTCATTTGGGTAACTGGGAGTTGCAAACAAATCCCACGGGCACAAATGGGAGAGCACAGCATTTTTGGAGGAAAACTTTAAAAGAATACACTGGTGATAGTTATTTAGAGGAATGCGGGAAGTCATATGATGATGAATTAAAGATGATTTTTACATTTAGTAACCAATCAAAATTATCGAATCCATAAAAGGGGATTATTTCGAAGTTATGTTTAAGAATTCATTCCTAAAAGCGAAAGCTTATAAGTACAGTTCTTTGCAATATTTGGATGTTGAAGAGCTGGAACTACAGGCGCCTGAGGATATTCTTATTGATGAACCTGGTGTGTTTATATTATGTAAATCGGTTGATGAGGGTCATAATATTCACTGGGCTGCCGAGTCTACAGAATTATTTAGGACTGCACTAATAGATCTGACCAGTAAGTTTATTCAATTACCTGTGGGTGGAACTCATAGAATGTATATCGAATTTATACATCCAGATCTCATGCCAGTTATGGAGTCTTTGGGGTTCAAGATAGTTAGTCAGTTTATTGATTTCTGGAATGAGGATATCTCAAAGAAGATCACCGATCAAGCAGAATCACCATTCATAAGAAACATTGAGCCTAAAGACTATTTACAGGTTAGTATGATCACCAAAGCATGTATAAATCTTTCAAGAGGTTTCTATGGTGAAGAGTTGGATTTCATACAAACATGGAATGAATCGGATCATTCTTGTATTCTTGTAGCAGAATTGAATAAAAGCATTGTTGGAGTATGTTTATTGAACATCTACGGATTTGAAAATGAAAAGGGACCTGTGTTATGGCTTAGAGAATTAGCTGTAGATCCGAAATATCATAACCAAGGTATCGGACATAAGTTAGCTGTTGAAGGTATACGCTGGGGGAATAACAACGGCGCTAAGCGGAGTTTTCTAGCAGCAGATAAAGAAAATCGAAATGCGATCAGAATCTATAATAAATTGGGGTATAACCATAAGGACGAAGTAGGGCAGATTAATATGGCTTTAGTGCTTGGAACTGAAGAGCCGATCTAACTATCATAGTTAGATCGGCTTTTGTTGATCTTAGCTATTTGATGCGTTTAACTTGCAAATATATGCTTACCAATTTTTAAGTTTTGCGGACGTGACCAGATCCATACACTTGTTGCTGTATCCGGATTGAAATAATAGATTGAATGGTTTGTGGGGTCCCAACCCCGAACAGCATCAAGAGCAGCTAAATAAGCTGTCTGATTTGGTGTAAGCCAATACTGGCCGTCAGATACGGCTGTGAAAGCTCCTTTTTGGAATACAACTTCTTTAATATTATTTGGAAATTGACTTGATTGTATACGATTCATGACTACTGCACCCACTGCAACTTGTCCAACATAAGGCTCACCGCGAGACTCACTGTAGATAACTTTAGCCAAAATATCCATTTCATTAATATTAAGCGTGTGTTTTTTTAAAATATTCCAAGTTTTTGTCCCCGAAATTCCATCAGCGCTTATTCCATAGGCCTTTTGAAATCTAGCAACCGCTGCTTTCGTTTGTGATCCGTATACCCCATCTAAGGGCTCAGTGTAGAAATCAAGGGTTTTTAATCTATATTGTAGATCCCATACATCTCCTGAAGAACTTCCTATGGTTAATACCGGAGCTGCATTAGCAGAACCGATCATAGTAGCCATGCTCACCAGACCCAAAAGAAGCAACAAAGTGAATATTTTAGTCTTCATTATAGTAGCCTCCTTTCAGAAAACATTATAAATATAGTTTAATCATTGAGACAACACTCATTTAATGGAAAATAAATTACTGTTTTACAAACTGTAAATCCTTAGTTCAGTTTGTGATTTTCTGAAATGGGTAAAATAATACTTATAGGCAGATAAAATTTCGGAGGTCTTTTATATGAAAAAGCAATTATTTCTACTAGTCGTCGCAGCTGCTTTCAGCTTAAGTGCTTGTAGTAATGACAATAGCTATGGCAATCAAATGTCTTCTAACGATACACAAATGGAACATAACTCACATTCAAGTTCAGGTGAAGTTCCAAAAGATCTGAGGGTAGCGGAGAATCCTACTTACAAAGTAGGAAGTGAAGCTGTGATCCAAACTGACCATATGGAAGGGATGAAGGGAGCCATTGCGACAATTGTGGGAGCTTATGAGACGACAGCATATAATGTTTCCTATAGACCTACTACAGGAGGTCAGCCGGTCACAAATCATAAGTGGATTATTCATGAAGAAATAAAAGAAGCAGATGATATATCCTATCAACCAGGCTCAGAGGTTATTATGGAATCTGATCATATGAAGGATATGAAGGGTGCAACGGCTCAGATTAACTCCGCAGAAAAAACCACTGTCTATATGATTAATTACAAACCTACTACGGGTGGAGATGAAGTGAAAAATCATAAGTGGGTAACAGAAGATGAGCTTTCACCTGTAAAATAATAGATCAACACAAAAACTGCAACTTACTCAGTTACGCATGAGTACGTTGCAGTTTTTGTTGTTTTATAATCAGCTTCAAAGTAATTTGCGGTTAGGCTTTATCCACTGCAAGTTTTGAAGATTTCATGTTTGACGGGTCCTGTTCAGCTTCTTCAGGAACTGGCATTTGGTTAGAAGTACGAAGTGGAAGCTCCTTCAGGAAGAAGACAAGCACGAAAGCTACAACAAGCACAATGGTCCCGGTTAAGAACACGGATGACAATGTCTGTCCTAAAGCGTCACGGATACCCTCAATCATTTGTAAGAAGATAGGCTGTACATCGGTTGGCAGACTAGCTTGAGTCTGTTCAAGCAATGGTTTGTTCATTAATGCCTGTGGATTAGCGAAGGAGAGCATTTGCTCAGCAAGTTTTGGATCTATCTGTGTGAAATCCGGTGCTGATGACGATTGCAGAGCTTCCTTCAAGTTTTTGGTAAGACTATTTGACATAACGGTACCCATGACTGCGATACCGATCGTACCGCCTAAATTACGGAATAATTGTGAGGAGGCCGTTACTACACCCAGTTCTGTGTGTGAAACCGCATTTTGAGTAGCTAGTGAGAATACTGGCATTCCCAATCCTAACCCAAGACCAAACACAATCATACTTAGGACAGCCATCGGTACATTATTCATAAATACCATAATTGTCATACCAGCAATCATAATGGGTATTCCAATTAATGCGTAACGTTTATACTTCCCTTTTTTCGCCATCTTTTGTCCGGTAAGGGCACTGGCTACAACCATAACGATCGACATTGGCATAGTAACATACCCTGCATATGTCGCGGAGATCCCCAGAACACCTTGTACGAAGAAGGAAAGATAGATCATAGCTCCCATCATACCGAAGTTCATAATAAAACCAATAATATTAGATATGGTAACTACGCTATTCTTAAATAGATGAAGCGGAAGAATTGGATTTTTAGCTTTGGATTCGACCAAAATAAAGAGAAGTGCCGAAACGACCGTTCCCGCCAACAGGCCGAGAATTTGCGAAGAACCCCAATCATATTCTGTACCTGCCCAGGTGAAGGCAAGCAGTAGAGGCACGATGGTAGTTGTCATTAGCAAGGAACCTAAATAGTCGATGCTGGTTGACTCCCCGCGTTTGCCTTTAGGAAATAAGGTAAGAATCATCACGAAGGCTACTACACCAAGCGGTAGGAAGATCCAGAACAGCCAATGCCAATCCATATTGTCAATCAAAAAGCCTCCAAGCGTTGGTCCAAGCACACTGGAGAAGCCGAATACTGCCATCATCAACCCCATCCATTTACCACGTTCACGCGGAGGGAATAAGTCACCTACGGCAGTAAATGCGGTGGATTGAATAATACCTGCACCTACCCCTTGAATCCCACGGTAAATGATAAATTGATAAACATCGGAAGATGTACCTGTCAGAAAAGCCCCAACCATAAATAAGAGAATACCTGCTAATAGAAAGGGTTTACGTCCGAACATATCAGATAACTTACCGACAAGAACGGTTGCTATTGTTGATGTTAATAAATAAATGTTAATAGTCCAAGTATAGTAATCCATGCCATCAAGAATTGCGATTATACGCGGCATAGCAGTACTTGTAATTGTCTGATTAATCGCTGCGAACAGCATTGCAGCCATTATTGCTATCATAATACTAAGTTTTCGTTTGCTGGATAAATGTTCCATTTGATTGTTTCCCCGCCACTTTTTAAATTTTATCTCTTGTCTAAATCAGAAATTATTACTGCGAAAATTCTTCTTAAATGCTCAATATCCTCATCGGGCAGTATCTTAAAGTAAGATTCCATAAGTTCTTGATGGCGTTCCTGCACCTCTTTAATCGTTGCTTCTCCTTTCTGCGTAATGGTGATGTGGACAACCCTTCGATCATCTTTGGCGCGTTCCTTATTTACGTAATCTTCAGCGATTAATTGGTCTGTTACGCCTGTAATTGCTGCTGAGGTAATACCCAGAGCTGCAGCAATCTGTGATACGTTTTGTGGACCGTTCTTAGATAAAGTCCTGAGGGTTTTGAACTGTGTAATATTTAAGGGGTAGTCTTGTTTGTTCCAATCTTGGGAGATTCCTTTTAAAAAGGATTTGAACATAGTAGAAATCTGAAGAAAATCTTCATTATTAGCCAAATCACGCCTCCTAAAGTTATGAAATAGGGCGGAATAAGTAATTCCATTAAATTTTAGATAACAACTAAATGATTAACTACTTAATTATTAAAGCGTGAAACAATATATCATCCTTTTTTATATCTCGTCAAGAAAAGGTTTGTTTTTTTCGAATGAAATAGAGTGTTGTTGTTGAAGTTCGTTCCTGAGCTAATGAATTATTTGTTATACTGTGTATAGTTATCTTTATTATTATTTCATTAAAAAGGAGCATTTATTTGAATCTAGCAACTCCTATAACACCTATTCAACTTATGCAAGTACTTCTAAACGTTTCTGTGATTCGCCCTGTTTTTATCTGGGGGGCGCCTGGTATTGGGAAATCTTCGCTAGTAGAAGCTTTTGCTGATCAGGTGGGTCTTCCTTGTGTGTCACTATTAGGTTCTCAATTAGCACCTGAAGACATCATTGGAGTCCCGCAAATCGTTAACGGTAAGAGCCAATTCTGTCCTCCAAAAATGATTGCTCGGGATGAACCATATTGTTTGTTCCTAGACGAGCTTAATGCCTGTTCTCAAGAGGTGCAAAAAGCTTTTTATAGTCTCATCCACGAACGCCGCATCGGCGATTATCAACTACCTGAGGGCTCTATAGTAATAGGAGCTGGTAACCGTGCACAAGATAGTGCAATTGTTAAACCTATGTCCTCCGCGCTTATCAATCGGATGTTCCATATACAGTTAAATGTATCGTTTCAGAATTGGCTCTCTTGGGCATATGAGCATAGCATTCATCCTATGGTTATTGAATATCTGGAATTGCGTCCCGATCATTTGTGGAGTGCACCTCCAAAGACTGAAGAGCCTTTCTCCACGCCACGCTCTTGGCATATGCTTAGTGATGCACTACATGAGTTTGGCGATGATATAAATGTGGATACCGTGGGGATTTTAGCGAATGGTTCACTGACACCTTCTCACGCCACACAATTCAGGGCTTTTTATAAAAATCTAACTGGAAAATATGAACTTAATCAAATTATAGATGGTAAATCCTCATTTCCAACGGCTCCAGAAGATCGGGATCTCCTGTATTTCCTGGCGCAATCCTTGCGTGCCCAGATTATCAAAGAACTCCCTCCGATTAAAGATAACGTACGAGATGGACATCGCCAATTTGCACACACGGTTAAAAAGCTGATTAAAGACCTGTCCGTCATTAGCTTCGAAATTGCACAGCTAGTAGTTGCTAAGCAGGAGCAAAGTGATAATATTCCAGATTGGTTAATGGTTGAAATTGTACGTGATTTACCACGTCTTGCAATAAAAGAGCGGGGGTAAATATGGCTAAAAAAACAACTCCAGATAATCCCGCTTTGAAAAATTTTAATGAAGCATGTTCGTTAATCGCGGATCATCCTATTTTTGCGCCGTTATCTGTTCGAGCTTCGATTATCCATAATGAAAATAGTCCCTATCCAGAAGACGGCTGGGCAATTGTCACTAATAACGGTTATATTTACACTCATCCTAAACGGCGTGGCGAGGTTGCTGAATGGATGTACGTTTTGGCACATTGTTTTCTTCATTTAGGTCTTGGACATTTAAAGATTAAAGAGAATCAAGTGGCGTGGAACGTTGCATGTGATGTGTACATAGCAAAGTTTTTAAATGACTTGAAGTTTGGGAAAGTACCCGCAGATATGGAGTCGCGAATTGATCTTACAATTAAAGATGAACAACAGCTTTACGAGCAATTTATGATAAAAGGAATTCCGGACAACTCCAGATATTTTGGGACTGCGGGTGTTTCAAAGCCGGACATGAATGTTCGAGAAACCACCAAAAGATACTGGGGAAAAGCGCCGGATTGGGAAGCCTATTTTGCTTATGGGTTATCTAATGCTGTGACGAATGCAGTAAGTGTTGCTGGAGGACATGCTAATACTATTAGTGACCCTGCACTTTCTTTAACAGCTCCACAACGGGCAAAACGATGGTTTATGGACAGATATCCTTTATTAGGAGCGCTTGCCGCCGGCTTTGAGATTATAGAAGATCCAGCGATATGTCGGCGATTAGATATTTCCATAGCTGCCATTGACGTTATTGATCGCAAAATATTCATGAACCCTGCAGCTGGACTAAACGATGAGGAGTGTATTTTCGTGATGGCGCATGAGCTTCTGCATGCAGGGCTTCAGCATCACGAGCGGTGTCTTGGCCGGGATCATTATCTTTGGAATGTGGCTTGTGACTACGTTATAAATTTATGGCTAGTGGAAATGAGTGTAGGGGAGTATCCGCGAATTGGACTCTTATTAGATCCTGAGCTTAAAGGTTTATCTGCTGAAACGATTTATGATCGTATGGTCGGAGATATCCGCACTTATAAGAAACTGGCAACCTTGAGAGGGAATGGACTCGGTGACATTTTAGATAACGGTTCATCAAGTTTTTGGGATGCGAGAGAAGGACAAACGTTAGATGATTTCTGTAAAAATGCTATGCAACAGGGACTTATGTATCATGAAGAGCAAAGTCGCGGTCTTTTGCCATCAGGCCTAGTTGAAGAGATTAGAGCGCTGGGCCAGCCACCTATTAAATGGGATGTAGAGCTTGCTCGGTGGTTTGATCATTATTTTTCACCGCTTGAGAAGACCAGATCTTATTCACGAATTAGCAGACGTCAATCTTCTACGCCTGATATCCCTCGACCACAGTGGGTTCATAGCGGTGCTGCAGATGATGGCCGTACTTTTGGAGTTATTTTAGATACCTCAGGCTCAATGGATAAAAAACTTCTGGCCAAAGCATTAGGGGCCATTTCAAGTTATGCGCAGGCTCGTGATGTTCCTTTTGCACGGATTATCTTTTGTGATGCTTGTCCTTATGATGCAGGTTACATGCCCCCCGAGGCTATCGCGGATCGGGTACAAGTGAAGGGAAGAGGGGGAACGATCTTACAACCAGCTATTGATTTGATTCAACAAGCTGAGGATTTCCCGAAAAAAGGACCGCTTCTAATTATTACAGATGGTTATTGTGACAAGCTGATCCTTAAAAGAGACCATGCTTATATTTTGCCCAAGGGTAATGACTTGCCTTTCTCACCCAAAGGACCTGTATTCAGAATTAATTAGGGCTTAGAATAAATTTAGAGCGAGGTAACAATGGATATGAATCCCCCCAAACATATTCTTTCAGCAGCTACAGTTGTATTCAATGATCAAGAAGAAATCTTATTAATAAAAGGTCCACGTAGAGGCTGGGAGATGCCAGGCGGACAGGTTGAAGAGGAGGAGTCCCTTATAGAAGCAGCAATCAGGGAAGCCAAAGAAGAATCGGGCATTGATATAGAGATTAATAAGTTCTGCGGAGTTTTTCAAAATGTTAATCGATCTATTTGTACTAACCTATTTCTAGGGAAAGCCATCGGCGGCGAACCTGCTACTAGTTCCGAGAGCTTAGAAGTTGGTTTTTTCTCGATAGAACAAGCATTGGAAATGGTCACATGGAAAAACCTCAGACTGCGGCTGGAGTATTGTCTAAATGATGAGGTACAGCCTTTTTACGTAGAGTTACGGGGTACAGAAGTTGAAGAAATTATATTTAAATTAGAAAACCAGCAAACTTTTTAGAGGTCCTCCTGCGTCCTAGCTAATGAGTGTCATCGGAAGGCACTTATAAATAGAGATGGAGGATGACGAGATATGAACAAAAGAACAAAAAATCTATTTAAAATGAGTGCAGTTGGATGTGTAGCCATTATGGGAGTGAGTGCAGCTTCTTTACCGGTTCATGCTATGGTTCCCACACAAGTAACAGCTAATGTTTCTGCGGCTTTACCGTCCAAGGCACCAGCTCTTGCTGGCATTAAAGTGCAAGAAAAAGTACTTAACACAACAAGTAAATACCTGATTGCAGATTTAAAAGTACCACAGCTAACAGGAATGCTGGATACTCATTATCAAGATGAACTGAACGATATTATCCTCTCTCATGCTGAAAAGGATCTGGCACAGTGGGAGAAAGACGCCGCAGAAATGGGCAAAAAAGCACAGGCTGATCAAATGGAATTTCATCCTTATACTCTTTACATTACTTATGATCTGAAATCAGATGGAACAGGTTCTCCAGCAGGTGTTATCTCCTTGACTGTTACTACTGAAGGCTCTGAAGGTGGAACAAGCATGCCGCGGATCGATACTTATAATGTGAAAAATATAGCTGAGGCAGAACCTGTTACACTAACGGATCTACTGGGCGCTAACTACAAAGAGAAGCTCGATGCAGACATTCTGGCAGAAATTAAAAAGGATTCAGATAAGTATTTCTTAGAAGAGTACACAGGAACTTCAACTGAGCAGTCGTTCTATATCGATAAAGGTAACTTAGTAATCGTATTCCCTAAATACAGCATTGCACCAGGTTATGTAGGTTCACCAGAGTTTCGGTTCAGCTTAAATCATAGTTCAACGGATACAACTAAGCTAGATTTGAAAAAAGTAGCTACTTTCACGAATAAGAAAGGCGTGCGCATGGTATCGCTTCGTGATGTGGCCAGTCAACTAAACTATGAATTGAAATGGAATCAGTCTACCAAAACCGCTGAATTGATGAAAGGTGCACAGTGGACAAGTGTTACGCTTAACAAAGATTCATACTTTTTCGCAAAAATGACTCCTAAAGCTTTAGGTGCTGCACCTGTTCTGCAAGATAACAAAACCTATGTACCTGTTCAATTTGTATCAGAAATTCTACAGGTTGAAGTTCAGAAATAACCTTTTAGAAGTTTGTGAAAGTAGTTAGATTTTTTAAAAACATCCCGCAGGGTAATTCTTGCGCGGGTGTTTTTTTACTTTTGATAACAGAATAACCAGTTAAAAGAACTTTTTGTGCTACTCCTGCGTCCTGCCTATGAACAACAAATTAAGGGTAAGGACTGAAACAGAATGAATGACAACAAGCGTTATATGCCTGGAATTGATGGACTAAGAGCTTTTTCTGTACTCGCTGTCATAGCCTATCATTTGAATTTGAAATGGGCTGGGGGTGGACTGCTGGGAGTGGGAATCTTTTTTGTGATCTCGGGTTATCTCATCACAGACCAAATCATTAACCAATGGGAGCGTCATCGAAGATTGGACCTTCTGGACTTTTGGATACGTAGAGCACGGAGGTTGCTGCCGGCGACGATAGTCATGCTGATCGTTGTCACCTTATGGCTCTTAATCATAGATCCCACGAGATTAAATGGGCTGACAGGAGATTTCATGTCATCACTATTTTACGTTAATAACTGGTGGTTAATATTTCATGATGTTTCGTACTTCGAAAGCTTTGGACCTCCTTCACCGATCGGACATTTATGGTCACTTTCTATTGAAGAACAGTTTTATATTCTATGGCCGCTGCTGCTCGTATTAGGACTAAAGATCATACCTCGTCGAGGTAAACTTACTGCCTGGATTCTGGCTTGTGCTGCTGTCTCAGCTTTAGCCATGGCTATGTTCTATGTACCGGGCACAGATCCAAGCAGGGTCTATTATGGAACAGATACTCGCATATTTGCACTTCTAGTTGGAGCGGCGCTTGCCGTTGCATGGCCTAGTCAGAAACTTAAAAATACAGTCACAGAAAGATCTCGTTATATGTTTGATATCATTGGTGCTCTGGGACTGCTGGTATTAATGGTGCTAGTTTACCGGATTAACGAATTTGATGAATCACTATATCGTGGTGGATTTTTGATCATTTCTATCATTACTGCAGTAGTGATTGCCGTGCTTGCTCATCCTGCCAGTTCTCTTGGCCGGAAAATAGGCTGCAAACCTTTGCGATGGATAGGTGTACGTTCATATAGCTTATACCTTTGGCATTATCCCGTAATTATTCTTACCAGCCCTAATGGGAATCCAGATGAGAGCGGCGTGCTTCGTATTATCCTTCAGTTAGCAGGAAGTTTTCTACTGGCAGCCTTATCATACAAATATGTGGAGGAGCCGCTCCGGCGGAAATCATTAAGAAACATTTGGAACCATTGGAGTGCGAAACAACGCCGCAGCTACCGCCCAGTCTTTCTTATGACCATGATCTTTTTGATTCTTATTCCGATTGCCTGCAATGGATATTTATCCAATGCTGAATCTGACACGCCTACAATCGAAGTTGCAGATAAGCAGAATGTACAGCAAGAAGGAACAGCGCAAGATCCAATAGATCACAACTCATTGGCACCACCCGTAGAAAAAGATACGACGGATGTTGAGAAGCAAAAACCTGACACTGAAGAGAAACAAGCTGAACCAGAAAGAAACATAGCGATAACCGAAAAAAATCAAACCGGAAAGAATATTACGGCCATTGGCGATTCTGTCATTTTGGATGCGGCACCATTTTTGGTAGAAAGTCTCCCTGGTATTGTTATCGATGGAAAGGTCGGCAGACAGATGCTGCAGGCACAGGAGGTGGTTGATCAGCTTAGAGCAGAAGGACGGTTAGGGAAGCGGATGATCATAGAGCTGGGGACGAATGGAGCTTTTAACTCCAAGCAATTACGTAAACTATTAAACTCGTTAAGCGATGCGGAGCAGATTATTTTGGTCAATACACGTGTGCCGAGAAAGTGGGAGCAGACTGTGAATTCCACCCTTTCAAAAGTTTCCAGTGAATTCAGGAATACGACCATAGTAGACTGGTACTCAGCTAGTGAAGGAAAAGACGACTACTTCTACAAAGATGGTGTTCATCTGAAACGTGAGGGTGCCAAGTATTATGCATCAATTCTAATTAAAGCTTTGGAAAAAGAAAATAAATAATTTATTTGGAATCTCCAAACTTTTTTATACTCACCAAACGTCTTACTCCTGTTACAACACCAGATCACAAACAGAGAAGGATAATCGACCATGTTGAATAGGAAAACCGAGAAAATATTGACGCGATGTATCAAAGAAAACAAAGAAAATGTATACCGGCTTGCTTACAGTTATGTGAAAAACAAAGAGGATGCCCTCGACATTGTGCAGGATTCTATTTATAAAGCGATGACACGGATGGATTTGCTAAAGGATCACGATGCCGTGAAAAGCTGGTTTTACAGGATTGTCGTGAATACTTCCTTAGACTTTTTGCGCAGAAACAAGAAGGTTCAGACGATGGAGCCAGAGATAATAGAAACCTATAGTCCGGCTGTTGAGGATAACTATACAGATATGGATTTGAAAAGAACACTGGAAGAGCTGCCGGCGAAATACCGAAGTGTGATCGTGCTTAGATATTTTGAGGATATGAAGATTAATGAAGTGGCTGAAGTTCTTAATGAGAACACCAATACAATAAAGACAAGGCTGTATCAGGCCCTTCAGTTATTGCGAGTGAAGCTGGATGATGAAGCCTTAAAGGAGATAAAGTAAGATGGACGAAAGAATACAAGAATTACATAAAGAGTATACCGATATTCCCATTCCGGATGAACTTGATATGATTGTAAACCGCTCTATAAAGCAATCACTTAAAGCCAATAGAAAAAAACACACAACAACTAAGTGGGTGGCTAGTGTTGGAGCGGCCGCAGTTATTTTTCTAGTAGCCATAAACACCAGTACAACCGTAGCTAGTGCATTATCTTCCATCCCAGGCGTTGATCGGATAATAAAAGTGCTAACTATTAAAGAATACGTTGTAGAAGAAGAGAACTACGATGCTAATATCAAAGTTCCAGCCGTAACGGATATGGAAAACAAAGAACTGGAGCTTGGATTGAACAGCAAATATTTAAGTGAGAATAAAGCACTATACGAAAAGTTCCAAGCGGAGATTGAAGCGTTGAAGGAACAAGGTGGGGGCCATTTGGGGCTGGATGTAGGTTATGAAGTGAAAACGGATAACGAGCGCATTTTCTCCATTGGCAGATATGTTGAGGAGACCGCTGGTTCATCTTCAATGGAAGTTACTTTTGATACGATAGACAAAGTGAACCAGATCCTTATTACATTGCCAATGCTATTTAAAGATGATCAATACATTGAGCGCATCAGCGAAAATATTAAAGAACAGATGATTGCTCAAATGAAAGCAGACTCTGAGAAAGTTTACTGGATCCCTGAGTATGGCGATGATGTGCCAACGGATCAGTTTACATCCATTACGAAGGATCAAAGCTTTTATATCAATACCGAAGGTAAGCTTGTGATTGTGTTTAATAAATACGATGTCGCACCGGGTTATATGGGCTCCGTTGAATTTGTGATACCAACCGCGGTGCTTGCTGATGATTTGGTCAGTCAGAAGTATATTCAATAAAAGAATTCTGGGAATAACGTCATCTGCGGTCCGAAACTCTGCGCAAAAGTTGATAAATGTGGAACTAGCGTCATCTGAGTCCAAAAGTTTAGCCAAAACTCTTTGTCAAAGCCTTAAACATCGTTTGATGTCATTATTTTACGGGGGACGCAGCAGCTATCGGACTCAGCTGACCCTAAACGCAGCATTATCGCACTTTTGCAATCCTAACGGACCGCATCGTCGCTATTGGCACGAAAAACACTCCCCAAGCACTCTTTTCTAACGAATAGCTGCACTGGGGTCCGAAACTCTGCGCAAAAGCTGATAAAAGCGGAAATAACGTCATCTGGGTCCGAAAGTTTAGACGTAAATAAATCGCTCTACTGCCGCAACGGTAGCATTAATATCCGGGTTAGAATTATCGATCAACGCAATATTTTCAGCCGGGAGCGGCCATGCTACCGTACGGTTGCCAAGAGAAGTGCGGAATTCATTCCAATGCTGGAACTTCCATTCATCTAGTGGTGATTGTCTGTCTTGAATTCGTTCCCGGTACAATTCCTCGTTGGCTAAACCTACCAAGACAACCTTGACTTCAACATCAAGGAGGGAACGTCCGATCCGAACTAACTCATTGCTGATCCAGTCAGGATTGGCCGCCTCTTTGGTGAAGGGACCAACCACAAAAGCATCGACGTCCAAGCCTATATTATCCAGCGCAGCATCCATAGTGATTCGATAACCTAAATCGCGGCATAACCTTTTGTACTCTGCTGAGTCTCTATCTGCCGGATCCAGTCCGTGTAAAGTCATTATGGCGTCGGCAGCAGGCCGTAGCAGAATATCCATATCGAAAAATGGTATTTTGCGCCGCGAAGCAATCGCTTTAGCTAACGTTGTTTTGCCTGCTCCAGCTGGACCAAGAAAAAATACAAGTTTATTCATTTCTAATTCTCCTTAGTTCTCAAGTCAACTCCAAAGTGTATCTATGCATACTATCATATAAAAGATGACGAGCGATCGCCAGCGCAAACCTAATCTCGGCAAGTGACGGTCCACAAAAACTAAAATTGTTCGCAAATTAGCCTGAAAAATGATAATTTTTTGCTTCTCCATTGAGTTTTTAGTTAATCCTGCTTATAATATAGCGAGAAAAATAAGAAAAAGGTGTCCATAAATGAGCATATTAAATGTTGAAGGATTAAGTCATGGCTTTGGGGATCGTGCGATTTTTAAGGATGTTTCATTCCGTCTCCTAAAAGGCGAGCATATCGGATTATTCGGCGCTAACGGCGAAGGAAAATCCACTTTTATGAATATTGTTACAGGCAAACTGCAACCTGATGAGGGTAAAGTCGAATGGTCCAAGCGGGTGCGTGTTGGCTACCTCGATCAGCATGCTGTGTTAACCAAAGGAATGACGATTCAAGACGTACTCAGAAGTGCCTTTCAATACCTGTTTGATCTTGAGCAAGAGATGAATGATATGTACGGCAGAATGGGTGACGTTTCACCTGAAGAGCTGGAAAAGCTGCTTGAAGAAGTAGGTACCATCCAAGATACACTTACAAATCAAGATTTTTACATGATTGATGCGAAAGTACAAGAAACTGCGCGTGGACTAGGGATCACTGACATTGGATTGGATCGTGATGTAGCCGATCTTAGTGGTGGTCAACGTACCAAAATCTTGCTTGCGAAGCTATTGCTTGAAAAACCAGATATTTTGCTCCTCGATGAGCCTACCAACTATCTGGATGAGCAGCATATTGAGTGGCTGAGACGTTATCTTCAAGAGTATGATAATGCCTTTATTCTGATCTCTCACGATATGCCATTCTTGAATAGCGTTATCAACCTGATCTACCATATGGAAAATCAAAAGCTGACCCGTTATGTGGGTGATTATGAGCAATTCCAACAAGTCTACGAAATGAGAAAACAACAGCTTGAATCTGCTTATAATCGTCAAAAGCAAGAAATAGCAGAGCTGAAGGATTTCGTAGCTCGTAATAAAGCCAGCGTGGCAACCCGTAATATGGCGATGTCCAGACAGAAGAAGCTCGACAAGATGGAGATCATCGAGATTGCCAAGGAGAAACCGAAACCACAGTTTAACTTTAAAGAAGGTAAAACTGCGGGCAAGATGATTTTCGAAGCAAAAGAATTGGTTATCGGCTACGATTCTCCATTGTCCAGACCGCTTAATTTGCTGATGGAGCGTGGACAGAAGATCGCGTTGGTTGGGGCAAACGGAATTGGTAAAACAACTTTGCTGCGCAGCATTTTAGGTGAAATCTCTGCATTGTCCGGTTCGGTAGAACGTGGATACCATCAGGAGATTGGCTATTTTGAGCAAGAGATGAAGGAAGGCAATTACAAGACTTGTATTGAGGAAATCTGGGACACGTTCCCGTCTCTGTCACAATTCGAAGTACGTGCTGCCCTTGCTAAATGCGGATTAACTACGAAGCATATTGAGAGTAAGATTGCTGTTCTAAGTGGTGGGGAAAAAGCTAAAGTGCGTCTATGTAAACTCATTAATAGCGAAACTAATATTCTTGTATTGGATGAGCCGACGAACCACTTGGATATCGATGCCAAAGATGAACTGAAACGCGCTCTAAAAGCATACAAAGGAAGCATTCTTATGATTTCTCACGAACCCGATTTTTATCAGGACATCGTAACCGATATCTGGAATTGCGAAGATTGGACGACGAAAGTATTCTAAGTATACGAGTTCAATTAACGAATCTTAAACAGGATACCTTACTTCGATTCTCCGAAGGGTATCCTGTTTTTTTATCCCGAGGCACCATCTGCATTAACTGTGACGATTAAAATTGGCGTCTGAGGCAATGATTCCATCTCTCTGAGAAATCTTGAACAGTAACGCAAAAACACCACTGAGGATGGATAATGTAACTACACAAGGTTACTAGGATACCGATGATCCAGCCTGCAAGATGGGAGACACTTTCAATGCAGATGCCTTTTATAAAATCGACTGATTTATACTTCATCCGTACCTCAAGATAGGCGTAGATGATTACAAATAGCATAAATAGACCACACCAGAGGTAAAAGTATTTTGGCAGATTCCCAGATAACAAATCCGTCAAAAATTGAATGGCTGTCTTCATGATTTCCATAATTAACACAAACAATAGATCACTCCTCAAAACTTTCCGCCGGTAAGCAAACTTTAGGCTTCAAACTTCAGATTCTGCGGTTCCGTCGGAAATTCTTCTGTCCGTGCACGGGAATCAGTGACGGGAACGTCCAGGCCTACTTCTTCAAAGGTGCAGTCATCCAGCCAAATCTTTCCGGATCCGGATAGGAGAATACCTATGTTGATACAATCCGCCTCTGCCGGGATATCCAGCACACAAGCGTAAAAATTCCAGGAAGCAGTTCCTTTAATACTTCTGTACTGCATGTTGTCAAAACCCAGCATATTCTGGAGCTTGTCATCAATACGCATCCATAAGCCGCACCAGTCGCTTACTTCTTCGGTCCGGATAAATCCGGCAAACCGCATCCGTTTCCCAAGATAATTTTTTGCGTCAAACTGCTGCATTAGAGTACCGAATTCGTTCCCTTCGAGTGGTTCAGTTTCTGCGCATTCCAGTGATACAGAGTTCCTTCCCTTATGGTAAATCTGCATATCTAATGATGCCTTATATTTGCTGGGGGATGTTCCGGTGATGAACCAACCTTTAATTTCGGACATGGTAAATTCCTCTCTTTCCTGAATCAATAGTTTTATCTGTGACCTGTATTGGGCTGGGGGGAGAGCATAAAGTCCTTTAAAAGCTCTTGTAAAAGCCTCTTGACTATCAAAACCATAAAGAAGTGCAATATCTAGAATGCGTTCTTCGGAATAGAGCAGCAGTTGGGCAGCAGAACTCAACCTACGGGAACGAATGTATTCAGCTACACTTTTGCCGACATATTTCTGAAAGAGCCGATGGAAATGATATTTGGAGAATCCAGCCTCTTTCGCAATTCTGTCCAGATTCAATTCTTCTTCTTCCAAATGGTTCTCAATAAATTCAATACTATTGTGAATCATCTTGTAATACAGCCTGATCACCTCCTTGTTCTGGTCTTAATATACCTCATTTATTTAAAGGGATTTTGATAATTCTTGCTTAGTTGTACTTCAGTATGTAGAAATTTGCACCTGAATCTAATACTATCAGCAGAATATATAAAAGAAGAGTATTAAAACTATAAAACACAAAAAGGCGAATTCTTACTCATAATGGAGTGAGAATCCGCCAATTCTATTTGGATGCATTCCTACATTAAACCTCAATGATGATTGGAAGGATCATTGGACGCCGTTTCGTTTTCTCGTATAGGAACTTACTTAATGATTCTTTGATGGTCTGCTTGATGATATTCCATTGGCCGAGATCCGTTTCGTTCATCTTTTTAAGGGTCGATGTTACATGCTGGTTGATCTCGTCCATTAAATTATCGGAGTTACGGACATAAACGAATCCCCTGGAAATGGTGTCCGGCTCATTTAATAGACGTCCATCGGTTTGGCTCAGTGTAATCACCGTAATCAGTATGCCGTCTGCTGACAGCTGGCGACGATCGCGAAGCACAACATTTCCAATATCACCGATCCCAAGGCCATCCACTAGAATTTGCCCAGCAGTCACTCGACCGGATTGGCGGACAACACCAGACGATGACTCGACGATGTCCCCATTTTTTAGAATAAAGATATTTTCTGGTTTGACGCCTACCGCCTCCGCTAACAAGCTGTGATGATGCAGCATGCGGTATTCACCATGGATCGGAATAAAGTATTCAGGTTTCATTAGAGTCAGCATTAGCTTAAGTTCCTCTTGGCTACCATGCCCTGAGACGTGAAGCTCACTGCGTGAACCATAGATGACTTTAGCACCCAGCATATATAAATTATCGACAATCCTTGAAACATTTCTTTCATTTCCTGGGATGGGATTGGCTGCGAGCAGAACCGTGTCCCCAGCCTGGATCTCCATCAATCGATGGCTTGAGTTCGCTAAGCGGGAGAGGGCGGCCATGGGCTCTCCTTGACTGCCTGTACATAAAACAGTTACCTGAGCCGGAGGAAGCTTAGCAGCTTCTGCAGGTTCGATCAGCATATTGTCCGGAATGTTTAAGTAACCGAGCTCTTGGGCTACTCCGACTACATTAACC
Source organism: Paenibacillus sp. FSL F4-0122 (assembly GCF_038002845.1). NCBI lineage: Bacteria > Bacillati > Bacillota > Bacilli > Caryophanales > Paenibacillaceae > Paenibacillus > Paenibacillus sp. FSL F4-0122. The sequence continues at coordinate 6,072,993 of NZ_JBBODI010000001.1, read as the reverse complement.
ATACTTCTGCCGAGTAAGGTCAATTTACGTTCAGTTAAATGAGAAGCATCAATGATCTGCTGTAGACGATGTACATTTGAGGCGAAGGTAGAAATAAAAATTCTACGTTCTGCTTTTAAAAAGGCTTCTTCTATGTGAGCGCCAACAAGCTTCTCAGAAGGGGTGAAGCCAGGGCGCTCAGCATTGGTGCTTTCTGAAAGCAGGATCTTTACACCCTTTTTACCGATATCGGCCATTTTATGTATATCTGGATACTGCTTGTTGACGGGCGTCATGTCAAATTTGAAGTCTCCCGTATGAACTACGGTACCTTCAGGTGTATCGAATACTACGCCAAGGCAATCTGGAATGCTATGATTTGTATTAAAAAATGTTGTAGTAATGGCACCCAGGGTTAAAGTAGATTCTGAATCAATACAATGGAGTTTCGTTTGTCGTAAAATCCCATGTTCCCTAAGTTTATTTTCGATTAATCCTAGGGTTAATCGGGAAGCATATATCGGGATATTCAACTGTTTAAGCAGGTAAGGAATCCCACCGATATGATCCTCATGTCCATGAGTAACCACCAATGCTTGTACCTTATCAATATTATTTAATAAATACGAAACATCAGGAATAATTAGGTCAATTCCTAAAAGACTTTCATCTGGAAATTTAGAGCCGCAATCAATAACGACAATGTCATCTGCGTATTGCAGGATATACATATTTTTACCGATTTCATGAACCCCGCCTAATGCTGCAATCGAGAGCTGCTTAGCTGCCATTTTCATTGAAGCCCCTCCTAAATAAATTTCTCTATATTATGTTTGATTCCCATTATAATTATCCATTCTGAAGGCTGATACAATATAATAACTGAAGAAAGCTAATCGAAAGATAGGAGAACGTTACTCATGAATATCCGACTATTACAAATGAAAGATAATAGCTCCATTGAAAAGGTCATCAGGGACTGCCTAATTGAGTTTGGCGGGAATCGCGCGGGTCTCGCCTGGGAGGATGACAGCCTGCATCATTTATCAGATTATTATAATCATAGTGAGAATCGGGCTTATTGGGTTGTTGAAGAGGGAGGGGAAGTATTAGGAGGTTGTGGAATTGCTCCTTTCGGGAATGATGACAAAATATGTGAGTTGCAAAAAATGTATTTATCTCAGTCGATTAGAGGTAACGGGATAGCCAAAGAACTTTTAAATACAGCGCTGGACTTTGCTAAGCTTCATTACAACCAATGTTATTTGGAGACACTTCAAAACATGCACGCAGCTAACCGTTTCTATATGAAAAATGGATTTGAGCTTTTGGATGAACCGCTTGCGGGGTCGGAGCATTTTGCTTGTGATGCGTGGTATATTAAAAATTTAATGTAATTGCTTTAAAAATGTTGGAGGCCTGGATTACCAGGCTTTTTTTGATCGAAGGTAATGATTTTTTATTTGACAATAAAACCGTCCAGACGGATTAGTAAATAACAGAGGTGATTATTGTGAACAGTAATTCAAAACGAAGTAGTATTTTATTAGCAGCTTCTATTGTTGTTAAAAATAATGGGGTGGAGAAGCTTACGCTTGAAGCCGTTGCCAAAGAAGCCGGGGTCAGTAAAGGTGGACTGCTGCACCATTTTCCGAATAAGGAAGCATTAATAAAAAGTATGGTGGAAGAGTTAACAAGCGATTTTTTCAGTAATGTTCAAGAAAGAGTAGGTAATGCATCTAGAGAAACGGGGAAGTGGGGACGAGCGTTTGTTCAGGCGATTGACGACGATCTTAAGGAAGAGCAAGAGATTAGCACAGCGCTTTCGGCTGCTCTTTTTACGAATCCGGATATCCTTAAGAAATTTCAAGACCAATACTCAGTATGGCAAAACAATATAGAGAACGATGGAATAGATCCTGTACGTTCCACAATTGTCAGGCTGGCAGCGGACGGTTTATGGTATTCAGAAATGTTCGGATTAGGAGCTTTAGATAAGGATTTACGAGATAAAGTAATTCAAGAATTAATAAACATGACGGAGTAAGGAGGGGCTATTGTTGAATTCATATGTGTTACTGGCAACAGCGATTATCTGCGAGGTATTTGGTAGCTCCATGCTTAAGGTTTCTAACGGGTTTAAAAAGATTTTACCTTCAATAGGAGTTGTACTCGGCATGGGTTCAGCCTTTTATTGTCTTTCTTTAGCGCTTTCAACGATTCCACTAGGGACGGCTTATGCTATTTGGTCGGGGGTAGGTACGGCTTTAACTGCGTTAATTGGAGTCATCATTTATAAAGAAAACTTCAATCTGAAGAAATTACTCGGCCTGATTCTTATCATTGGTGGAGTAGTCATTATGAAACTTTCTGGTGGATCTCATTAGAGCTTGGAGGAAATGTTATGAACAAGAATAAGGGTTTTTGGGTACTAGGGGTAGCTATTATAAGCGAAGTAATAGGTACAACTATGCTGAAAATGTCAGAAGGGTTCACACAAATATTGCCTACTATAGGTGTTATTATTGGTTTTATAATCGCATTTTATAGTTTGTCCATAAGTCTCAGAGTTTTACCTTTAAGCCTAGCTTATGCGATTTGGGCAGGTGTAGGTACAGTTCTAACCGCAATCGTTGGTATCTTAATATGGGGGGATCCATTTAGTGTGCTTACATTTGCAGGCATAGTATTAATAGTTGGAGGTGTGGTTTTATTAAACGCTCCAGATTCAGCTAATGAAAAAGAACTTAAAACCACAAGTTAATCTTCATAATAAACTAGGGCCTGAGAAATCAGGCCTTTATTTGATTGGCATGATGTTAATAGATTCCATATTTAGGGTAGTTTCGCGATATTGGTATCACATATCTTTTCCGTAGAATTACATCTTATAGCTTGATCCTCACTTTCTCTATAATGAGAGTGTCTCACATTGAAAGGAGGATCGGTTGTTATTTAATGTGCTCTGAGATGAATTTGAATGTAAACGCTATCATTTGAGCACTCAGATAGGGCGACACATTAGTGATAATCTACATTAAGAGGAGGATTATAATGCGCAACAAGTATGTCGTATGGTCGCTTGTAGTAACCCTGTTGATTTCAAGTTTATACCTGGCAGCGGGTCCGTTCACATTTGTTAGTGCCTCTGGTGGCGCGAATTTGACGCTGGGCAAAACTGTAACGGCTAGCGGTCAATCACAAACGTATAGTCCAAACAATGTGAAAGACAGCAATCAGGAGACGTATTGGGAAAGCAGCAATAATGCATTTCCGCAATGGATCCAAGTTGATCTCGGTACAGAGACAAGTATTGACCAAATCGTATTGAAGCTGCCAACAGGCTGGGAGACGCGTACGCAAACACTCGCTGTTCAAGGCAGTACAAATGGATCTACATTCACTGACATTGTTGGTTCAGCTGATTATGTGTTCAATCCTTCAGCAGGAGGGAACACCGTTAAGATTGATTTTTCAGCAACCAGCACTCGTTATGTACGCCTGAATGTAACAGGCAATACGGGTTGGCCGGCAGCGCAAGTATCTGAATTCGAAATTTATGGAGCTAGCACACCAACACCGACGCCAACAGCCACACCGACAGCCACACCAAGTCCAACAGACACCCCGACAGCCACACCAACGCCAACAGCCACACCAACGCCAACAGCCACACCGACAGTCATACCAACGCCAACAGCCACACCAACTGTCACACCAACGCCAACAGCCACACCAACTGTCACACCAACGCCAACAGCCATACCGACAGCAACGCCAACGGCTACGCCTGTTGCGGGCAGTAATATCGCGGTTGGCAAATCGATTACCGCATCCTCTAATACGCAATCATTTGTGGCAGCAAATGCTAATGACAACAACACCAACACATACTGGGAAGGTGGCAGTAATCCTAGTTCATTGATACTTGACCTGGGGTCAAACTACAATGTTTCCTCAATCGTTCTAAAGTTAAATCCAACCGCTGCATGGGGAGCACGTACCCAAACGATTCAAGTGCTCGGTCACAATCAAAACACAACGACATTTGGGAATCTGGTGTCAGCACAATCGTATTCGTTTAATCCAGCTTCAGGAAATACAGTAACCATTCCTGTTACCGCAACTGTCAAACGTCTACAGCTTAATATTACTGCCAACTCGGGTGCTCCAGCTGGACAGATCGCCGAATTTGAAGTGTACGGTACTCCAGCTCCGAATCCGGATTTGGTGATTGCTGGCATGTCCTGGTCACCAACGAATCCGGTTGAGTCTAATGCGATTACGCTGAATGCAATCGTAAAGAATATCGGCAATGCCAACTCATCAGCTACTACTGTTAATTTCTATTTGAATAATGAGCTTGTAGGCTCAGCTCCGGTAGGTGTACTAGCAACTGGAGCATCGACAACAGCATCGATGACACTTACCGCAGGAGTTAAGCCTGCCGCAACGTATTCAGTTAGTGCCAAAGTTGATGAAGACAACCTAGTTATCGAACAAAATGAAGCGAATAACAGCTACACGAACCCAGCCTCACTTATTATCGCTCCAGTGTCCAGCTCTGACTTAGTGGGAACTGTTACATGGACGCCAAGTAATCCTGTTGCTAATAACAATGTAACGTTCAATGTAAATCTTAAGAATCAAGGAACCATCACCACTGCAAGTGGTTCACATGGTCTAAGCGTTGTTCTTAAAAACTCTGCGGGTTCCACTATTCAAACCTTTAATGGATCTTATAACGGTGCCTTAGCAGCGGGGGCATCAGTTAATGTTGCGATTCCAGGGACTTGGACAGCGATTAATGGTAACTACACAGTCACCACTACTGTTGAAGTGGATGCTACTGAGATAGCTGCCAAGCAAGCGAATAATGTAAGTGTTTCTAATCTCGTTGTCTATGCTGCGCGTGGTGCAAGCATGCCGTATAGTCGATATGATACCGAGGATGCTACTCTCGGGGGTGGCGCGACATTGAAATCGGCGCCAACCTTTGATCAAGCATTAATCGCTTCTGAAGCTTCTGGCCAGCGTTATATAGCTCTTCCTTCGAATGGTTCGAACTTAGAGTGGACGGTCAGACAGGGTCAAGGCGGCGCAGGTGTAACGATGAGATTTACAATGCCTGACTCTGCAGATGGGATGGGATTGAATGGTTCACTGGATGTGTATGTGAATGGAGCGAAAGTAAAAACAGTTTCCTTAACCTCATACTACAGCTGGCAGTATTTCTCAGGTGATATGCCTGGCGATACACCTAGTGCAGGACGTCCACTATTCCGTTTTGATGAAGTTCACTGGAAGATGGATACACCCCTCCAACCTGGGGACAAGATTCGAATCCAGAAGAACAATGGAGATAGCTTGGAATATGGTGTGGATTTCATTGAAATTGAATCTGTTCCAACAGCAATTGCCCGCCCAGCTAACTCCGTATCTGTAACAGATTACGGTGCTGTGGCAAACGACGGACAAGATGATCTGGCAGCTTTTAAAGCTACTGTAAATGCAGCCGTGGCAAGCGGAAAGTCTATTTATATTCCAGCAGGAACCTTTAATCTTAGCAGTATGTGGGAGATTGGTTCTGCTAGTAATATGATCAATAACCTCACTATTACTGGTGCTGGTCTCTGGCACACCAATATTCAGTTCACCAATCCTAATGCTGCGGGCGGTGGTATTTCACTCCGTATTTCAGGTAGGCTAGATTTCAGTAATGTATATATGAATTCTAATTTGCGCTCACGTTATGGGCAAAATGCAATTTACAAAGGTTTTATGGATAACTTTGGAACCAACTCTATTATCCATGATGTCTGGGTAGAGCATTTTGAATGCGGAATGTGGGTAGGCGACTACGCTCATACACCTGCGATTTATGCTAACGGGCTGGTAGTTGAAAACAGTCGGATTCGGAACAATCTTGCAGACGGCATCAACTTCTCGCAAGGTACTAGCAATTCAATTGTACGCAATAGCAGTGTGCGAAATAATGGTGACGATGGTCTTGCAGTATGGACCAGTAACACAAATGGTGCACCTGCTGGTGTGAATAATACCTTCTCGTATAACACCATTGAGAATAACTGGCGTGCGGCAGCGATTGCTTTCTTTGGAGGAAGTGGTCATAAGGCTGATCATAACTATATCATTGATACAGTTGGTGGTTCCGGCATACGTATGAATACCGTTTTTCCAGGTTATCATTTCCAGAATAATACGGGTGTAGTTTTCTCAGACACAACCATTATTAACAGTGGCACGAGTAAAGATCTTTATGGGGGTGAACGTGGCGCAATTGATCTTGAAGCATCAAATGATGCTATCAAGAACGTTACATTTAACAACATAGACATCATTAATACCCAGCGTGATGCGATTCAATTTGGATATGGTGGTGGATTCGAGAACATCGTGTTCAACAACATCAATATTAACGGTACAGGACTTGATGGAATAACAACTTCACGGTTCTCAGGTCCACATAAAGGTGCAGCTATTTACACCTATACAGGCAATGGTGCGGCAACCTTTAATAACCTGACAACTTCTAACATTGCTTATCCGAATCTGAATTATATTCAGAGCGGTTTTAATCTAACGATTCATTAATTTTATGTACGAGGTTGAGGGAGAAGCTCTTAGGAGCTTTTCCCTTTTTAGCTTGTAACGAGCTAATATCTCTAATTTGCAAGAAGGATAATGACTACATGAACAAGAAATTAATGTAAGGGAATTTAAACTATTAAATTTTGAAAATCTTTTGCAGATGTGTTGATTTCATCATCATGTTCGTCATAGCAGATGCGTCGGATCTCAAAGGACCTCCTGATTTTGTTAAACAACTTACTGCGCTTATTCAGGCAAACCATTTAATTACTTAAAGGGAGAGATGAAAAATGAATCAGGAAGTAATCGATTTTATTGAAGCGCTAAAAGAATCATGGCAGGTGGAGTTGTCCACCTCACTACGTGAGGTTGTTCATCTGGCTATACCGGATGTGCAGGAACGTATTCAGTATAAGAAACCTCATTTTTTGAAAAATGGAAAATACGCTGCGGCCATCTCGATATCAAAAGACGCAGTCAGCTTTGTAATCTTTAATACAACCGAGCTAACGCTTCCAGAGGGAGCATTTGAGGGACCACCTGAAAGGAAAACCTTAAAGCTTCGAAAAGGAGACACATTTAATTCTGCACAGTTGGTCTCTTTAGTTGCTCAAGCTTCAGCATCTCTTTGATCCATACTTATATTAAATGGACGATATCTCAAAGTCATTTGACTTCATGGGATATCGTCCTTTTTTGATGATTATACAGTTTTAGTTACTAGTTGTAGTGCTGAGATAATGAATCTGCTCTTCCAGGATGGTACTTGCTTTGCCTAAAAATGTTGTTATCAACTCAAGCTCCTGCTCAGTAAAGGAAGACGCCAGTTTAACCATCTTAGTGTGCAAAGGAAGGTAGGCATTTCCAACCTCGTTATTCTCATATAAAGGGACAATGATCACCTTACGACGGTCATTTGGGTCATGTTCTCTGCGAACAAAGCCGTTTTTTTCAAGTCGATCAACTAATGTGGTAATGCTGCCTGTAGTAAGTCCAGTTAATTTAGATAGCTCGCCGGCGGTGATAGGACCTTTTTCATGAAGGATATCTATAGATAGAAAATCGTTATTGTATAACCCCAAAGAAGTTGCTACTTTTTGCTGATACAAAACCGTTCGGCTGCCTAGGCCCCGCATGCGTAAAGTTAAGTCTTCCTGCTGAATTGTAACTTGATTGTGTCGATCTCTTGACAAAAGAGGACCCTCCTTTTAAAATGTTTATATCTTGATTGTCAAGATAATTAATAAACAAGATGCTTGATGAACATCTAATTAATTGTCTTGATTTTATCGAATTATTCACTAATTTGCAAAGGATATAACATCACGTGGTTTGGAATGAAGCCTGTGCACAATCCTTTAACAATTAGAGTAGAACTAAACATTTGGGAAAAGTGGAGGAGAAAAAGGAGCATGGAAAAGAAAAATAAAGTTGGGGTTATTATAGTAGCTCTATTGTTGGCCACCCTTATGGCATCAATGGATAATACTATACTTGCAACCGCAATGGGAACCATTGTAGGTGACCTTGGCGGTTTTGACAAATTGATGTGGGTTACGTCCGCTTATATGATAGCTGAGATGGCGGGTATGCCGATTTTCGGTAAATTATCGGATATGTATGGACGTAAGCGATTTTTTATTTTCGGTATTATTGTCTTTATGATTGGTTCAGCTTTATGTGGTACGGCAAATTCTATTGTCCAGCTTAGTATTTATCGGGCAATTCAGGGTATTGGTGGAGGGGCACTCGTTCCTATTGCATTCACGATTATGTTCGATGTAGTGGCCCCAGAAAAACGGGGGAAAATCGGGGGGTTATTCGGTGCTGCCTATGGTATTTCCAGTATTTTTGGTCCCCTTATTGGCGCTTATATAGCGGATTATATTCATTGGTCTTGGGTCTTTTATATCAATTTACCCATTGGTGTTATTGCATTCTTTATGATCGCTTTCTTCTACAAAGAATCTGTTGAGCATTCCAAAGAGAAAATTGATTATCTTGGGGCTTTTACACTTGTAGCTTCAATCCTTTGTCTCATGTTTGCGATTGAGCTCGGGGGTAAGAAATATGCTTGGGACTCGACAATGATTCTGGGATTGTTTATGGCTTTTGTTGTGTTTTTAATTGGTTTTATTGTTATCGAACGTCGTGCAGAAGAGCCTATCATTACCTTTGGCATGTTCAAGAATCGTCTCTATTCTACGAGTAATGTTATGGCGATATTTAGCGGAGCGGCATTTATTACAGCCTCGGTGTACATTCCAATTTATATTCAAGGGGTTCTTGGCGGGTCTGCCACAAATTCGGGGCTTGTTCTACTTCCGATGATGATTGGTTCTGTTATTACTGCTGCTGGCGGAGGATTCATGCTCTCTAAATTTAATTATCGCACGATCATGATTTCTACGTTAGTACTCCTTGTTGCAGGTATTGCTCTGCTTACCACACTAACACCAGACTCCTCCCGGTTTATGGTCACTATTTTTATGTTTCTGGTGGGTCTTGGCATAGGTTCATCATTTTCTGTTCTAAGCAATGCAGCGATTCATGGATTTACAGCAAGACAACGGGGTTCTGCAAGTTCGACACTTAGCTTCACACGGGAGCTGGGAATGACACTTGGTATTACGGTATTTGGTATTATTCAAAGTCACATTTTTTCGAATAAATTAACTTCCATGTTCAGTAAAGGAGGCGCGGCACCAGAAGGTGTTAATCTAAGTGATCCAAGTACAATTTTGACTCCCGACACACGGGCCAAAATTCCCTCTGAGGTTCTTGATAAAATCACCGAAGGATTATCTTCTTCTCTTGTTCATACCTTTGCTTGGGCGATTATTCCATCAGTTATAGCTCTAATGGCAGCATTTGTGATGAGCAGGGAGAAGTTTGATCCTGCTTCTGAGCTGGAAGAATTTACGGCATCGCATTAAGGAAATAAAAGATAAAATAAAAGCCTAAGTCCTTTGTTAATAAAGGCTTGGGCTTTTTTGATAAGAAGCTCGGCGATCCTATTTCTCTGAAATGCTATATCGAGAATGTAAATGCCAGATAAGCTCTCTACGGCTGCTGACACCTGCTTTAGCGAAAATGGATTTTAAATGATCCTGAACCGTGTAAGCAGAAATATGTAACTCAGCAGCCAATTCTTTAGTAGATAATCCACGAATTACTCCTTCAAGTAAATGCTGTTCCCGTTTCGTCAGATCATACGCTTCTGCAATGATAGGAAGCATATCTGCTGGACGTGCAGGCTCGAATGAAATAGCGATTTGCGTCTGACCGTCGTATGCATGAAGCCGGCTAGCCCGGATCACTAGATAAGGTCCTTCTGACATCCGGATACAGGACTTAGCCATCCCCGAAGATTCAGAGGGACTATTGATTGCTTGTGTGCTCACCGCCCGAATTGGACGTGGCAGGATATGGTGATCAATTTTTTCTAATGAACGAAGTTTCTCTAACCAGCGGTCTGCTGTAGGATTGGAGGAGAGGAGCACTAGTTGATCAGAAAGGACAGCAATTCCGGAACCGTAATCTTCTTCCAGCCAAGTCTGATTTCTCTCAGGCAACTCAAGACTGAAAGCCCGCATTCTTGCGGCAATCTCAGGAAGCATTAAGGCTATCCACTCACAATCCTCCCGCGAAAATACAGGCTGACCCGACTTTCTGTAAAGTGTCAGATACCCCCAACACGCATCTCCATGAACAAGTACAGCGCGTAATTCATCCTCAAATCCTGCCGGAGACAGTACCTTTTGATAGCGAGCACTCAAATCTGGCTGCCCTTCGGTTGCTTCATATAAAGTAGCTACGTGCACTTTACTATGAACCATTTGCACATAGGGATTAATATCGTCTTCACCGTATTCGATCTGGAACAAGTGATGATGAATGGATTCCACGTTATCTTCTGTAACTGCACCTGTCGAGAGTAGTGTATGTGGATCAACATGGGTACAGCAGGCAGCATCAAAGGGGACAGCATCGCGTAAAATCGACAGTAATGAAGTACGGTAGCTATGTGAAGAATCAGAAACAGCACCGAACCTTATGATTTGTTGTTTAATATGATTAAGTTGTCTTATGGTTTTCATAGGTAAGCCCTCTAGTCATGGAGTATAAAAACAGGTATCCCACATTTATGGGATAGTGAAAGTAAACCATATCCGTATAATTGAGAATGGTTCTTAATTATTTCTATTATATAGGATGCGGTGATAAAATGCAGAGAAAAGAAGATATTGTAGTCGTCGGTGGATATGGCCATGTAGGGCGTACCATTTGTGAAATCTTAGAGAAAAAATATCCTGGAAAGGTATATGCTGCAGGGCGAAGCCTTGTAAAAGCAAAGCAATTCAGTCAAGCAACTGATGGGAAAATTAAGCCGATGCAGGTGGATATTAATAATCCTTTACCTACTGATAAGTTAGAACGAGTTAAATTAATCATTATGTGCTTAGATCAAACGGATACAGATTTTGTAAGAGCTGTGTTTCGAAGCGGTATTCATTATGTGGATGTATCTGCGAACGGTTTGTTTTTGAATGAAATTGAGAAATACAAGAGAGAGGCTGAAGATAATGGGTCAAGTGCTGTCTTAAGTGTAGGACTTGCTCCCGGCATCACTAATCTCCTGGCCCTTGAAGCAGAGCGGCAGATGGATCAGATCGAGGAGATAGAAATTGCAATTATGCTCGGACTAGGTGATTCTCATGGCAAAGCGGCGCTAGAATGGACAGTCGACAGTTTAGCAGCTAAGTTCGAAGTGAAGCAGGGTAATCGCCAGGTTGAGGTGGAGAGCTTTACAGACAGAAGGTTATATCATTTTGGTGATAAGATGGGTAATCGATATGCTTACCGTTTTCCATTCTCAGATCAACAGACACTGAGCAGAACACTGAAAGCATCGTCTATCTCCACACGATTTTGTCTTGATTCAGCTATGGTTACTAAAATACTGGCAATAACGAAAAAAACAGGAGCCGTTCGCTTACTGCAAATAGGCTGGCTGAAGAATTTAATTGTTCGTGCTATGGGGCGGCTGCATTTGGGGGATGATGGGTTCGCTATTAAGGTTGAGGCAAGTGGAAGAAATTTAGAAGGTAAATTACTTCATGCGGATTTTTTATTACAAGGAAAGAATCAATCTATCATTACGGCAAAAGTAACAGCGGCAGTAGCAAAACATCTATATGATTCACCACCCCCAGGTGGAGTTTACCATATTGAGCAGCTGACTGATATAGCGTATATACAGAAGGAATTAGGATCAGCAATTTCTCTCAAGACTGCGGTAAACTAGTATAATATTAATCATATAGAAAGGGGCGTCATAGAATGAATAGAAAAGATTGGGAGCTGTTGAACGGTCATAAAGCGGGCGTGTTTTGGTTCACAGGATTATCAGGTTCAGGAAAAAGTACACTAGCACAACAAGCTGAAAAAGAATTGTTTAAGCAAGGCATAAGATGTGCTGTGATCGACGGCGACCAGCTAAGAAAAGGTTTAAATATCGATTTAGGTTTTTCAGAAGAGGATCGTAAAGAAAATATGCGGCGCGCGGCCGAAGTAGCGTCTATGTTTTTGGACCTTGGCTTTATAGTGCTTGTCCCGATGATTTCACCTTCTTCAGCTGCTAGAGAAGCGATTAGATATCGTTTTCAGTCTGGCGAGTTTGCAGAGATTTATGTGCAATGTTCATTAGAAACCTGCGAACAACGTGATCCTAAAGGGTTGTATAAGAAAGCTAGAAAAGGTGAAATTCGTGAGTTTACAGGTATTGATGCTATTTATGAACCCCCTAAACATGCCGAATTGACAGTTGACACAGAGATTTACGATATGGAGAGCAGTGTGAATCTGCTAGTTGATTTTGTTACACATAATTACGCTAAAAAGATATAGTGGGAAGTTAACAGAAGCCTAATTAAGTAGGGCTTCTTTTTTTGCATTCTCAAATGGAATTTTATCGCATAAAGGGAATCAAGGTGCTACAATATGAATGAACAAAAATAAATTCATTCATATTTATCGGGATTATTCAAAATATGCGATATATGGAGGACTCCAAATGAAAAAAGTTACTGCATTTATTGGGAATCAGCAAAAGCATGCGACCTTTGAAGCGGTTTGTGAATTTGGCAATAATTTAAAAGCATATGGTGATATTGAATTTGAGTATGTCTTTTTAAAAGATTATCGGCTTGAATATTGCCGGGGCTGTAAGATATGTTTCAATAAAGGTGAGGAGTATTGTCCACTAAAGGATGATCGTGATGTATTGATGGAGAAAATGATTCATTCTGACGGGGTTATTTTCGCTACCCCTAATTATGCATTTCATGTATCGGCACCGATGAAGAACCTCTTGGATCGGCTTGCCTTTGTATTTCATAGACCTCGTTTCTTCGGAAAAACCTTCACGGCTATTGTCAATCAGGGGATCTTTGGAGGCAACAAAATTGAAAAATATCTTAGTAATATGGGCGAGAATTTCGGATTTCAAGTCACAAAAGGCTGTGTCTTGACTACTTTGGAACCAAGAACAGAAGTTGCGCAGAAAAAAATGACGAGAGAAATTAAGAAAGCCTCCGAAAGATTCTATAAGGACCTCATGTCACCTAAGACTCCGGTTCCTTCATTTTTCAGGTTAATGCTGTTTCGAATGTCACGTACAAGTATAAAAACAATGCTTGATGATCATTCCAGGGATTACCGGTATTACAAAGAACAAGGCTGGTTTGAGTCTGGTTATTATTATCCTGTTTCATTGGGTCCTATAAAAAGGACAGCGGGTCTGATCTTTGACTTTATTGGGAAACGTATGGCGAAGAATTCGTAACCATAAAGACACTTCCCCGTATAAGATATGAACATGACCGACAATTAACCAAAAGAGAAGTTGAGGTAATCCACCTATGAATGTAAATTTAACCGATCATGCCGATTCAGCCTATTCGCTAGCCGAGCAGAGGGCGGCTCAGTATTTTGTTTCACTGCATATGCAGTTCAAAGAAAAAACGTATGTATCTACTCTGACTGAAGATATTCAATTATGGAAAAAACATCATATTCATCGCCGCTCATGGTTGTCCTTTTTCTCTAGAGGGAAGAGGAAACCTGATTCTCAGGATTATCATAAGTATATAGGGTGGCTGAATCTTTCCGGTAAATTGGATGATTATTTAGATCGGAGCGTTTCCTATTTATATATGAGAGATCTGGGCAAAGCCTTGGATTCTCCTGACACACAAAACAGGATTAAGCGAATGGTTGCTGACATTAGATCTCAATTGATCCCAGACGGTTCAACAATGATAAGAGAACAATCGGAATTTATGAGCTTGGCAGGAGTATATCGCTGGGCGCAAAAGGAAGGCGTCGAGACCGCCACCATCTGGATGATCGACAAGCTAAAGAACGTATCAACCCATATTCCGCAGGAAATGAATGCCGAACAAGCGCAGCGTAAGTTAATTAAGATCATTATCGGGGTCATTCTGCATGTAATGGAGGAAATGGGGGAGAGTACCCCACCTTTGGAACGTTCTAAGAAGCTTAGTGAAGCCATTAGACTTGGTTATTCTTATGGGCTGACTTACCCTTTTATTGATGATCTTCTCGATTCCAGTGTCTTAACGCTTCAAGAAAAAGAGCAATATTCCCTCATGATACGCGACGCTATCCTTACTAGATCTGTGCCTGAGCTTGGAGAATGGTCCGGAGAGAACATGGAATTCATTCGATACGTACATTCGGAGCTTAGTGAAGCTTTCGAATATATTAAAAGCTATCAACGTCCAGAAATGCAGAACATATTTTTCGAGCAATCCTTTGTGTTTTTTCAATCTCAGGAGCTGGACCGTGTTAAGGAACTTTCCAACGCTAAATACACCAATGAAGAGCTTTATATCCCCATTATCTTAAAATCCTCTTCTTCCCGTTTAATTGTCCGATCCGTTATTAGTGCTCCTACAGATGATGGATTTGATCAACGTACTTTTTATTATGGTCTTTACAATCAACTGGCTGATGATTTTGCGGATATGTTTGACGATATGAAAGAGGGAGCGGTAACGCCGTATACCTATTTTCTGAAATACCGTGATCAACGTTCAGATTTGATAAACCCTTTTGAATTATACTGGACCGTCATCTCTCATCTAATCCATTCCGTATATCACTCCGATGCCAAAACCCGTGAAGTGATTCTAGATCGAGCAATTAACGGTTTGAAGCGTTGTAAAGAACGTGTGGGTACTGAAAAGTATAAAGAGATTATGGAGATCTTTGCTTCGGGTCAACCCGAATTTAATCATCTCGTGCAGCAAATGGTGTTGAAAGCTGATGATGTGGATTTTTTTGACAAACTACTAAGAGATCAACTGCTTACGAATTTAAAAAACAACAAGCAGGAAAAGGTGGATTTTCACAATACGATTCAAAAGGTTCGTGGTGAAATCAACAATCAATTGCCGATTAATAAACCTGTTGGGACACCAGCTATGAAAGAAATGTTAATTGATGCAGCCAATTATAGTTTAGAGGGTGATGGCAAGCGAATACGACCTATCCTGACTTGGGTTATGGGTGTGAACGAATACGGATTAGACAGCGCAGCAATTGTGCCGCTTTTGAGGTCTTTGGAATATATGCATACTGCATCCTTAATTTTCGATGATCTGCCCTCTCAGGATAATGCCCCCACTCGAAGAGGCCGTTCAACTCTACATGAGGTGTATAATAGCGCTACGGCGGAATTGACAGGACTCTTTCTAATTCAGAAGTCGATTGAGGAACAGGCATCCCTTCATACATTCGATGCTAAATCCGTAATTGCTTTAATGCAATATTCAGCTCAAAAGGCGGAAGATACCTGCATGGGGCAAGCGATGGATTTGAATTCTAAAGGAAAAGCATTGACGCTAGAGCAATTAAATATGATTTGTTTCTATAAGACGGGCATTGCGTTCGAAGCTTCACTAGTTATGCCAGCGATTCTTGCACAGGTTAAGGAGACAGAAATTGAAGATTTGAAGAAATTCGCTTATCATGCGGGGATTGCTTTTCAGATTAAAGATGATTTACTCGACTTGGAAGGGGATTTACAATTACTAGGTAAGCCGACAGGGCAGGATGTTGAGAATAACAATGCAACGTTTGTATCCATTCTGGGTTCAGAAGGTGCTAGAAAAGAGATGTGGGAGCACTATTGTCTTGCCATGGAGGCGTTAAAAGAGATCCCCCGCAATATCAATTTTTTAAAACATCTATTGAATTATATGGTTAATCGTGATCGATAAATATGAAAATGGAGTGTTGGCATCTTTGCCAGCACTTTTTTATGAAAAAAATCAATCGTTTTTACGTTCAGCTCCGTCTTACTTATAAGAACATCAGAACGATGACTTTATCCTAATACCGACACTGACAAAAAAAGAGGGGGTGTAGTGAGTGGTGGATAGGACGATGGACGAGGTCAGAATGGTTGATTTTGCCCGTATGGATGAGGAAGTTTTCTTTAAACGCCTGTATGTGGAGCATCGGAAAATGTACACCGTCGCTTATAGTTATCTACGAACAGAAGCGGACGCGTTAGAAGTTGTACAAGAGGCTTCATGTCGGGCCTGGATGAAACGTAAGAAGCTTAAAGATGAACAGTCATTTACACCTTGGTTGATTCGAATTACGATCAATTGCTGTATGGATGAACTACGACGAAAAAAACGAGTGATTCCTACGGAGAAGCTAGCAGAGGTTGCAACTCAGGAAATGAAAAGCAACGACCGGATTGATCTGGAACGCGCTATGAACAGGTTAAAGCCCAAATATCGGCATGTGGTACTTCTTAAATATTACAATGACATGACTACAATCGAAATCGCAAAAGTGCTAGAAAAACCAGAAGGTACAATCAAAACCTGGTTACGTGAGGGACTTAAACAGCTTCGTAATGTGCTGAAGTGATATGGGAGGTGAACAGAGTGACAGATAAAGAAGATCGTATTTTGCAGAAAAATGTTGATGAAATGAATCAGAATACTGAGACTTTACAGGAAATGAAAATTTATAACGCGATGCGAAAGGGAATTATGGAAGGAAAAAAACGTGAGAAACGCCGTGTTTATACCGCAGGTTTGGGAGTGATTGCAGCTGCAGCCGTAGCCCTATTATTTACATACTCTTCAATCGGATTACCGGCCAAGGAAGTGGCCCAACCTTCAGTTCAAACCGCCAGCCCTAAAAATACAGATGATTTTGCAGCTTATCGCTCATTTTCAAGGTTAGAACCAGCACTTGCAAGTGCTCTGGAACAGAATCTCGTGATGCCGGTGGGTCAGAGCGCGGAAAACAAGGGGTACCGAGTGGATGTAACTGGTGCAGTAACAGATGGAAGGAAGGTGTATATTCTATACAGTGTTCAGAACAATACAGACAAAGAAGTTATACATGCGGATTTTGCGCTTCAATATGAAGGCATACAGGAGTCGAATCTACATAAAGGTGCTGCACTAAGTATGCTTGCCAGCGATAACCGAATTCAACCAGGCCAGTCTAAGGATTTTATATACACCACTAGTCTTTCACCAACGATTAAATATCCAAAGGAAGTAAACTATAATGTCATTCTCACTGAAACTTCAGATAAGGCGCTACAATCCAGTAGTAATAAATACCGGACTAATCTGGATGTTGCTTTCGAACTTAATCCTGATATGCTCAAAGCACAGGAAAGAATTCTAAAAACGGATAAAACGCTGACAGTTGACGGGCAAAAGATTAAAGTGAATCTAGTGCAATATACACCGCTTAGTACCTATGCAGATTTGGAGTATGATCTGAACAATGATAAACAAATTTTCCAATTGATTAATCCAGTTCTGATTAGTACAAATGGGGGTGCTACCGAAAAATTATTTTACCCCGACATCGTCAACTCTGACAATTCTGAAGTCTATTCGGACAACACCAAGTTTACGCTGGTGTTCAGGAACAGCCAGAGCGGCCTAAAGCATCAGCCAGACACCGTTTCATTAAAAACCTTTGGTATCTCGGCAGTCGAAAAAAATAAAATGAAAATTGTTGTCGATCTCAATAAGCAGCAAATCATTGAAGCACCGGGAAGCGGCCTTGAGCTTGTTGCTCCAACGCAAGAGAATTATGCAGATGAAGGAGAGATCTTGTTACGGCATACAATTACTGATGCCGAATATTTAAAATACTACACTAGACTTGCTGAGACTTTTACTGATGCGGAAGGAAATGTGCATAAAAGAGCAATCAAAACAACTTCGGCAGGAAACTTCGGTGGCTACATGACTTCAAAGGATGGTACAGCCGTGGATGAAATGCGTTATACTTTTGGAAAGGGAGCGAAAGATTATCCTCAACCACTAACGATTACGCTAGAGAAATATATCAATCCGATTATGGATACGCAAGCCGTAGAGTTATTTTCTAAGTAATAGATTAAGCTTAACGATTAATAATCTTGTATTTGTTGTAATCCTATAGGAGGTAGTTATGCGTAAATATAACACTGTAATCTTTGATGTGGATGGAACCTTAATTGATACAGAAATTGCTGTTTTGAGTTCTCTGCAAAAGATGTTAAAGGTGGATCACAACAAAGAGTATGAATTGTCAGAGCTTAATTTTGTGTTAGGTATTCCAGGTTCAGCTTCATTACCGCAACTTGGGATCGAAGATATTCATGAGGGCAATGAGAGATGGAATGTTTACATGAAAGATTTCTATGATACTATTAACATCTTTGACGGAATTGTAGATGTAATGAGTTCATTACAGTCAAAAGAGATCGTTCAAGGAATTGTGACTTCCAAGACAAGAGATGAGCTAAATGACGATTTCGTTCCATTTGGCTTAACTAAATATTTATCATATACCGTTATCGCAGAAGATACAGCAAAGCATAAGCCACATCCAGACCCCTTGCTAGAATTTATTAGAGTATCAAAAGCAAACCCTGAATCATCTATTTACATAGGGGACACGATTTATGATTATGAATGTGCACGAGATGCTGGTGTCGATTTTGGATTAGCTTTATGGGGATGCAAACAGCATGAGCATATTCCCGCGAAATATAAATTTGAAACTCCGCAGGATATTTTAAAGCTGCAATTGTAAAGTGAATAGGATGAATATAAAGCAGAGCGGCATTTTGCCCTCTGTTTTTTAATGGAAATACCTTCATTGTATGTTCTTAACATTGACTCTTCTCTTTCTTATCGTTAATATTACCTCTGTGCTTCATTGCCCAAAAGCCTAAAAGCTTAAAAGTAAGGAAGCGCCGCATTCTTCGGATTTTATCCCAATCACAATGTTAAGGAGCACTATCGTTATGGACCGTCAGCTTAGTTTTTCAAAAAGTATGATTATCATCGCCTTTATTCTTGCATTTCTTTTTGTATCTATTTTCCTATTAAAAGCAGAACCTCATATCCCGCTTCTCGCAACCACAGTTGGCACAGCAGTCTTATTGGGTTTATTTGGCGTGTCATGGAAAGATATTGAGGCTGCTATCATCAAAGGCATACAAACAGCTATAATGCCCATTCTTATCCTCATGCTAATCGGAATATTGATCGCTGTATGGATGATGAGTGGTACGGTGCCTACACTTTTATTTTATGGTATGGATTATATTAATCCGAACTACTTTGCAGTAAGCGCGTTATATGTCACAATTGTCGTCTCTATGTTTACTGGAAGCTCATTCACCACCGTTAGCACGATTGGTGTAGCTTTGATGGGTATTGCTTTGACGACAGGGATTTCTCCAACACTTGCTGCTGGAGCGATTATTTGTGGAGCTTGTTTTGGTGATAAAATGTCTCCTTTATCTGATACTACAAATTTCGCACCTGCAGTGGTAGGTATATCCTTGTTCACACATATTCGTAATATGATGTACACAACGATTCCAGCGCTTATTATAACTACTGTCTTTTTCTTGTTCGCACCAAAAGCCGATGCGATTGATTTATCGTCGATTCAGGGGATTAAGTTTGCTCTACAGGATGGATTTAGTATTCACTGGTTAACGTTGATCTCACCACTTGCCGTTATTATTTGCTCAATCAAACGAATCCCAATCCTTCCTACACTGATGGTTGGCATTGTCACTGGTCTTCTGGTGACCGCTATTATTCAGCAGCAGGCAGAAATCGGTGTCTGGTTCAGTGTGATGCAGAATGGATACGAAAGTACTATTGCCAATGAAACCGTTGCTTCTATCGTTAACCGAGGTGGAATGCAATCAATGATGAGTTCCGTTTCACTTATCTTGATTGCTTTATCATTAGGCGGACTAATACAACATTGTGGTGTCATAGAGGCTTTTTTTCGCAAAATCATTCAACCCCTCAAACGTAAAGGCAGTATCGTGCTTATGAGCGGCGCATCATCCATTGCGGTTAATGGGATGACTGGTGAACAGTATCTTTCTATTTTGTTGCCCGGTCAAATGTTCAAAGATGAATATAATCGCCGCGGCATTCCAGCAAAGACACTATCCCGTACGTTAGAGGATTGTGGAACCCTTGTTAATCCTTTAATTCCTTGGGGAGTTAGCGGTGCTTTTTTCGCTGCTACACTAGGTGTACCGGTAATTGAATATATACCTTATGCCACCCTTCTGTGGTTAAGCCCATTCATCACGTTTGCGTATGCTTTGATCCCGAAGCTGCAAAAGAACTCGTTAGGCTAACCTTCTCTGAAAGAATGTATTTATTGAACGGATATAAAGAATAATAAGAGTGATTTCTGATTTATATCTGGGTAATTCAGCGGGGGTATTGATAGTGAGTCGCAATAAGTTGCAGGATAGAATCAGGTTAGCAAATGTCGAGACTAAACATGCAGAGCAATTTAATAATTTATTACGTTATGTATTTCAAGTGACGAATCGTGATTTACAAATCTTTGGTTGGGAAAATCGTGAAATCACCCAAGCGAAGCTGCCAGTTCTAAAGTATGCTGATGTAGTCGGTTGGTTTGATGGTGATAAATTGATTTCACAGTTAGCAGTATACCCATTTCAAGTAAATATTTTTGGGCGAATTTATGAGATGGGTGGCCTGACGGGTGTTGGAACCTATCCCGAATATGCTAATTTAGGTTTAATGAATAAGCTGATGCTGCATGCATTAACTAAAATGCGGGGCCGCAAGCAATCAATTTCTTATCTATTTCCGTATTCCATTCCATATTATAGGCGGAAAGGCTGGGAGATCATTACCGATAAAATCTCATTTGAAGTTCCGGATACCCAGCTGCCGAAAACTAAAAAAGTTCCTGGGAACGTGGAGCGGGTAACTATTGAACATCCGGATATCAAGGAGATATATGATCAGTTCTCCATGCAGCATCATGGAGCTATGCTTCGAAATAAGTTGGCTTGGGAAGAATATTTACGCTGGGATCTGGATGAAATGACGGTAGGCATCTATTATAACAATGATGATTTGCCCACAGGGTATCTGTTGTATTGGGTTGCTGAGGAGATCTTTTATATCAAAGAAATGGTTTATATCAACGAAGAAGCTCGGGTGGGATTATGGAACTTTATAAGTGCACATTTTTCGATGATTACTCTTGTCAAAGGGGATATTTATAAAGGGGAGCCGCTTTCCTTCGTTTTAGATGATGGTGACATCAAGGAAACCATTGCTCCTTATTTTATGGCCCGGATAGTGGATGTGCAATTATTTATCGAACAGTATCCGTTTAAAAAACAGGATAAAGAGGGTTGCCTTATCTTCACCTTGAGTGATCCGATGCTGGAATGGAACCGGGGTACATTTACACTTAATGTGGATAAAGATGGAACAGGTGTTTTGCACGCAGGAGGGACTAACCCTTCCTTGTTGATTGACATTCCTACTTTAACCACGATGTTAATGGGCTATAAGCGACCTACCTATTTGGCTAGGATCGGTCGGATCCAGGCAGATGAAGCAACAGTTCAGTTCTTGGAAGGGTTAATCAGGCCAGAACATCCTTATTTCTCTGATTATTTTTAAAAAGCATACTCTAATGAGTGTGCTTTTTTGTTCTTTTATAGTAGAATTGATTCTCGGCAACACTAAATGATATGGGGTGTAAGAATGGCGATTAATTTCACCAAACCAATGATCCAAAGGTTAGAACAAGAAATCATAGAGGTAGAGAGCAAGCTCAAAAACGTGAAGAACAAAAAGGAAAAATCCAAATTCAAAATTAATCAATTAGAACAGGATATGAAATTTAGCAAGTCTCACACAGATTTGAGCAGTAAAATGACGCGAATCAAAAAGCTTAACGATGAAATTAAAAACATGAATCGCCTGCAAGCTGATCTTTCCAAAGAATTAACAGCAAAGAAAAACTCGTTAAAAAAACTCCAGGTAAATGGAACCGCGCCTACTACAATTGATTCCACAAAAGGATAATCGATGATGGTTGCACAGATAAAAAACCGCGTAACTGGCGGTTTTTATTTTTTTACCAGCTCATCTGTATCTCCCCTTAACAAGGAAATCTCATGCTTATAGGGTGCGTTTACATATTTCTTTTCACCGATGGAGGGAGTCTCTAAGAGTTTGGGAATAGCTGGAAGTTATTCAAAAGAGACTCCACATTCACTACCTTTTCCAGCCATAGTTTCTAACGAAACCTGAACATTTCGTTTATCTGTTAGCACTTCGTTTAAGCCTTCCACGATCCGAGAGATGCCGGCTTGAGAGCCAGGATGTAGGACGATTTGGGTTGAACCCAAAGCTTCTGTTCTTATGATTTCTGATTGAAGAAACTCTATACTATGCTCAAAGACCTGTGCCGAAAGTGTATTTCCTAAGTTAACAATAAATGGAGCGTGTACAATAATATTAGAAATACCGTTATCTCTCATATGAGCATGTCCTGCTTCAATATTCAAAGCTTCAATGGGTTTGCGGCGTGTATTTTGTGGGGCTCCGGTATAAAAAAGGAAGGTGGCCGCTCCATAAGAAGCTGCCTCTTCACTAGCTCGAAGGAGCATTTTTGTTCCGGTCATAGACACATGAGAGCCTAGGAGTAAAGACATCGGGGTTGACACTTCCTTTCCTCAGAATACAGGAAGTTTTTTAGGGAAGATCAAGGTTGTCTTATCTGATCTATTATTTATGAGAGACAACCTTAGCGACCCGGAATTTAGCGCTAATTAGCGGCGAAAATAGTCTCGCCTTGAATTGGTTTTAAATCTTGCTCCCATTTAACTCTGATTGCCCGGGAAGTGAATAGATCAGCTCCATCTGAGATTTGGAAGTGTAGATGGGCCTCGCTCGTATTACCAGAATTACCTGTTAAGCCAATAACCTCCCCTTTTTCGACTTTATCCCCCAGTTTTACAGTAACTGACCCTTGTTTGAGATGCGCCAAATGACTATATTCCCCGCCATGATCAATGACAACTATATTCCCGGTAGCTTGATTCGGATTCATGACCCCAACTGGCTCATTGTCTTTAATGTCATTCACAACCGATACAACGGTGCCGTCCGCTGGAGCGAGAATGTTTTTGCCAAAGGCATAATAGCTTTCATTTCTTAGTGGGTCTCCTTTATAGGAATAGTTATCTTTGGTTTGGATAAAATCGTAAGCGTAACGCTGGATTTCTAACTCATAATGATAATTCACAAGCACATTCTCACCACCCCAAAACACATACCAATCTCCCTCAAACGGCAGTGCGTATTCATGTTTACTTAGTACATTGTCGGTTTCAGGAGAAGGGGTAAGCTCTTGAACTTGAATTAATGTAATCATCCCATCCGGATCAAACATCCCGACAAGCCCCTTATTGCCAGCATCACTAACCCATGTGCGTCGATCAAATCCATTAAGCTGCATGGTCGATGCCTTTTCCAATGTATGGATACCCTTAGTGAATTCTTTTCCTGTCTCTGCTAATTCTGTTTCACTTATTTCATCTTTTAAAGGCTGGTTAAAGCGGGCATACAACTCCTTGTACTTCCCGTCCAGTAGAATCTTTGATAGTTCATCTGGAGCAAATCCACTCAGAATGGCAGCTGTGGCCGGGTTTGTTGTCTGCTCCGCCTTTTCATTAGTGGGCACATCAGCATTCTCTCCTCCACAGGCAGCCATTAATAAAGACAGTGACCCTACAGCCAAGGCAGTTCTTGTATTCAAAATAACTTTATGAATGATTTTTTCAGGTTTTTTGTTCATATATTTCGCCTCCCAGTATTACGATTGTAGCAGTCTAGCCTTAGCTCTTCTGAAATTCTATATTAACACTTACATAATTTACTAGCTATTTAATGAATACGAATTAAGCTTCCGTTAAGATTAGTAAGATTGCTAGCCAAAAAAATCATGCTATGATGATAAAAACGTCTATTGTGAAAGGGAAAATTTATATGAATGAGGCTTCAATTTTATTGGTTGATGATGAGGTATCACTTTTAGACATTATGGAGACAGTGCTGCGTAAGGAAGGCTACGTCAATATAGATACAGTGCAAACAGGTGAAGAAGCAGTAAGTGCCTGTGAATCCAAAAAATATGATTTAATTGTGCTGGATGTAATGCTGCCCGGACGAAGTGGCATCGAAATCTGCCCTTTTATCCGGCAGACGACGGATGCTCCTATTCTTTTTCTGACTGCTCGGACGTCTGATTTCGATAAATTAACGGGCTTTGCTATAGGTGGAGATGATTATATCACTAAGCCCTTTAACCCGCTTGAAGTGGTGGCTCGTATAAGAGCACAGCTGCGGAGATATTTTGCTTCTGCTAACCAACAGGCTACTGGCAAGAGTGTAGAAATAGTCCCCCATAAATCTGCAAATGTATATGATTACGGAAGGTTTAAGCTAGATGAGACAGCGGGAGAACTCCTGGTAGAGGATCAGTCTGTTGCTTGTCCGGCACTTGTATTTCAACTGCTGGTCTTCCTATGCAAACATCCCAATCAGATTTTCAGCAAAAGTGATTTATATGAGAAAGTATGGGGCGATGAAGCACTGAGTGATGATAATACGGTCATGGTTCATATTCATCGAATTAGAGAACGTATCGAAGCAGACCCGTCCGATCCAAAATTTATTGTTAACGTTAGGGGCCTTGGTTATAAGCTGGTGAAGGTAGACCACCAGGCGTTGTCCATGCCATGAATATCAAACGCCGGTTAACGTTAAGGTTCGTTCTACAGCTAGCAATTACGGGAATGGTTGTTCTCGCTATTGCAGCAGTAACGTTTACTTGGATGCTGTTGCGTTTTCTCGATATCAGTATTACGCGTGATTTTGCTAATGTTGGCTTAGAGCAACTGGTTGAATCCTCCAAAATTGATGAGAAGGGCATTCAATTTTCCCCGAGCTTGCTGGAGCAAGTGAAGAAGAATAAGGGCTGGCTGCAAAACATCGATGAAAATGGAAAAGTTGAAAGTGCCTACAACACTCCAAAAGATGTCCCAATTCAATATGGACTGGGTGAAGTAGTCGCCTATTGGACAGGGACTCAGCCTTTTCCGTATACTCTGGCTGTATGGATTCAAGAGAAAAATGGGAGACAATTCACGCTTCTTTATGGCGCGCCAAATATACTAGATCCTCTGTTAAAAAAAATGAGCGAAGGTACATTTGATGCAGTAGATGGAGATCTGGTTCTGCCTGATTCGATTGAAAGAGAAATTAAATCATCACAGGCTTTTGTTCAACTCATTGATTCATCGGGTACGGAGCTGCTCTCCTATAATAGGCCAAAGATGATTCCCACCAAGTACTCAGTGCCAGAGCTAGCACTACGCACTCTCTACAGTGAACGTTACGGCTATCATGTCCGATCTTCTTTTGATAAACAAACCGGCCAAACATGGATCGTTGGACAACCAAACGTAAAGGGAGCAGATATAGGCCAAAAGGTATGGGTACCTGAAGAGGTTAAAATTGTTATTAAAGGCTCATTAGCAATGCTCGCGGCTTTATTGCTTGCATTTATATTGCTTTCTTTATGGCAAGCTCATAGGTTTGGAGCGCCAATGCTGCATATGCTTGTATGGCTCGATTCCATTGGAAATGCCATATATACAGAGCCTATGGACCGTAAAGGAAATCGTCGTAGTCGAACACACGTAGGTAAATGGAGACGGAGATACCGGGTTTTTTCTGATGTTATGGTATCCATAGAGAAATTATCTGCTAATTTGCAGAGAGATCAAGCGTTGCGGCAACAAACAGAGAATTTGAGGGAAGAATGGATCGCAGGTGTTACACATGATTTAAAAACTCCTTTATCTTCTATAACTGGTTATGCCCATTTACTGGCGGAGCCTTCGTATGATTGGTCGAAAGAGGAAGTTCGCAAGTTTACAAGGACGATGCTGGATAAATCAGCCCATATGGACATGCTTATTAGTGATCTTGCCATGACCTATCGGCTAAAAACAGGGATCAAGCCACCAGAGCTGATGGAGGTGGAATTGAACTTTTGGCTACATCAAGCCCTTGATCAAGCTGCTGCAAATCCCGAATACGGGAAGCAACGAATTATATTTGTGCCGGCACCAAACGAAGTGAGAGCTCGATTGTATACTCCATGGCTAGAGCGGGTGGTCAACAATTTGACTGCGAATGCTTTACTTCATAACCCCTCAGATACGATTTTAACGGTTTCGCTTACTATGAATGATGAGGACAGTGGATTTACTATTCAATTTTCCGATGATGGCGATGGAATGGATGAAGTCACACTTAACCGTCTATTTGAACGTTATTATCGAGGAACGGACACCGTATCTAGCTCCAACGGATCCGGCCTTGGCATGGCGATCTCCAAGGGATTAATCGAATGTATGGAGGGCAGGATTGCTGTTGAGAGTAGCCCTGGACAAGGGACCATTATTAAGTTGATATGGAGCTGATCATAGAACCAGCGTTTTTCCTAACGGAAATGACGGTGGTTTTTTTGTTGTGAATATAGTTTTTTAATTCTTCTGTTTATTATCCAGCCAGAGTTGGGATCATAAATAAGTTGACATCTAAACTGATTGTAACTACAATAGTTACAGGTAGTGATTAAAAATAAATTTATCATCCTAATTTGAGGAGGAAGTAAAAATGAAAATAGCAATAACAGGAGCAACAGGTCAATTCGGATCATTGGTGATAGAAGCTTTACTTAAAACTGTACCCGCAGGTGATCTTGTAGTTAGTGTGCGGAACCCAGAAAAAGCAAGTGATCTTCAGGCGCGTGGAGTAGAAGTCCGTCATGGTGATTTTGATCAACCTGAGACGCTGGAATCAGCATTTGCCGGTGTGGATCGACTATTAATTGTATCCGCAGATGGTGATAATGAAACCCGGATTCGTCAACATAAAGCAGCTGTTGTTGCTGCGGAAAAAGCAGGCGTTGGCTTCATTGCCTACACAAGTGTAGGACAAGCAGACAAGAGTGAACTATTTCTTGCTGAAGTTCACCGCATCACCGAAGAAGCTATTCGCGCAACAGGCATTCCTTACAGCTTCCTCCGTAATAACTGGTATTTGGAGAATGAGATCGGCTCCATTCAAGGCGCTCTAGCAGGTGCCCCATGGGTGACTTCAGCAGGGAACGGTAAAGTTGGCTGGGCTACACGCGGAGATTATGCAGAAGCTGCAGCTAATGTACTGACAGGTGACGGACATGAGAACACAGTGTATGAATTGTCTGGCAAACCTTTAACACAAGAGGAATTGACTGAGATCATAGGCAGCGTAATGGGTAAAGAAATCAAAGTAATCCAGGTTGACGACGAGGCTTATGCCAAGACCATGTCGGAGGTGGGTGTCCCAGAAGCTGCGCTTCCAATAGTTGTAGCTATACAACGTGGTATTCGTGAAGGTTGGCTTAATATTGAAAGTAGCGATTTAGAGAAACTGCTGAAACGTTCAGCTACTCCTCTTGCGGATGTCATTCGTGTTATGGTCGGTAATTTACAAGCATAATAATATAAAAGATAAAAGGCTTCCTCGAGGTTGAAAAACCAGTGAGGAGGCCTTTTTTGTGTTGATAGAGGATGAATCAAATACATAACTTTTCACTATTTTGCCTTGTTCATAATTGTGTTAGTTTAGTTTAACTAGTTATACTAAAAGAAATGGAAGATACTCTGAGAGAGTACATAATCTGGCGAATAAGCGAAGGAGATGATTACAAATGAAAAGAAATATCTTGCTGGTATCTGGAGCGGCGGTTGTTGCATTAGGTGCGTATTTGTTATTGGGAGGTATCGACAAGGATACGCCCTCAGCACAAGATACAACCGACATTAAGCAATTAGTGCAAGAATATAGTTCAAGCAGTATGGAAAACCTGTCCGCTTCTATCACTTCTGAGCAACTTATTGTAACCGATAGTAACAATAAAGAGAAAACTTACGACTTGCCTAAAGATGAGTTTTTTGTTTCTATAGCTCCATATGTGGAGAATACGCATCCTTGCGCTACACATAGCTTGACCGGCTGCCAAGGGGAATTAACGGATGATGAGTTTAAAGTATATATCGAAGACAGCGAAGGCAATGTGATTGTGGATAAAGAAATGAAATCGCTATCTAACGGATTTATTGATCTTTGGTTACCCCGGGACAAAAAATATAACGTAACCATTGAGCAGGACGGAAAAGCAGCAAAATCTGAACTTTCCACTTTTAAGAGTGATAATACATGTGTTACCACTATGCAATTGGCAGAAAGTATCTAAAAAGTTGTAGAGAGAAGACTTGGAAAGCGAATGCTCAGGAGGATGTTTCTTAAGCGATGTCGAATTCGTTATTCATAGTCCAATCTGATCTTCCTTCTGATGTATTCTGTGTCGGACTTTCGCCAAATGTCCATCGTATCGGACTCTATTGCAGCTATTTTAGATTTTCGCAGCATTTTTCAAGCTTATCGGACTGCATAGCTCTTATTGGCTTAAAATGGCACAGAATCGGAGTGTTTTTAGGGAAATAGCTGCATCTGGGTCCGATAACCTGGTGAAATGCCATAAATCTTCGAAATAAGAGCCCCACGGTCCGATCCAGCGGAGAGTTAGAAACTGTTTGGGAAAAGGAACAAAAGTATCACACGAATGATCAAAAGAAATTGCTTTACAGAAGAGAGGAGAGAGATGAATGGTTAAAGAGCTGATCATTGGGGATGTTTTGCAGGAGTTGGCTGGTACGCGTCGGATACTGGAGAAGCTGCCTCAGGAGCATATGACATGGAAACCACACTCTAAGTCAATGAGCCTGGGTGGGCTGGCCACACATCTCGTTAACCTTCTGAGCTGGCAATCCGCAATTCTTCTTTACTCGGAGTTTGATTTGGCATCCGTGGCATACCGACGAGAAGCACTGGAGAGTCCCGATGCGGTTCTACAAGAGTTCGACCTGAAAGCTCGTGAGATTGAGGAATTAATTACTGCAAGCAATGTGGAGATGCTCGGCGCCGAGTGGACCTTGCGGAACGGGGAGCAGATCATCCGTTGTCAGACCCGGGCTGCTGCGCTTCGTACCATCGGATTGAATCATATGGTTCACCATCGGGCACAGCTTGGAGTCTATCTGCGGCTGCTTGACGTGCCGGTACCTGGTCTATACGGACCCTCGGCTGACGAATTAGAATTAGCAAACGGTGAAGGTTGATAAGTGAGGAAGCCCTGCACTGCCAAGTAAGTTCAACATAAAGCTCTTACCTGATATATTGGAGTATTAAGTTACCTCCAAACATACGGTAATGGGCTTATTTACTTTTTTCTAGTATTACACTAAATAAAACTCACGGAGGATCGGAAAGTTTGGGTTGACACTTTAGTTAATTTGGAGATATTATAGATTCATTAAGTCTATGATATAACAGATATTTTTTTGATTTAATAATAGACAAAAAGAGTCTTTAATATCTGCATATAGGAGATGATTCATGTGATTTACGATTGCATTATTGTTGGTGGTGGACCCGCAGGCTTGAACGCAGCCCTTGTTCTTGGTAGGGCAAGACGAAAAGTAGCTTTAATTGATAATAATCAGCCAAGAAATGCTGTTACCCATGCGTCACATGGTTTTATTACAAGAGACGGGGTTACACCAGCCGAGTTTCGTCGTATTGCGTATGAGGAGGTACTACGTTATCCGTCAGTTGAGCATATCCAGACTGAGATTATTTCGATTAACAAAAATGATTCTGGATTTGCAGTACTTGATTCGTTTGGTCGTCACATTGAAGCTCGCAGATTGATTTTGGCGACTGGGTTAAAGGAGGTCCTTCCTGAGATAGAGGGCCTACGTCCATTATACGGAAAAAGTCTGTTTAATTGCCCGTATTGTGACGGCTGGGAATTACGAGATCAACCCCTTGTCGTTGTTTGCGAAAATCCACATATTTTTCATATGGCAAAGATGCTGCTCAATTGGAGTAAAGATTTGGTTATCTGCACGAACGGCAAGACATTCCTTTCAGATGAACAGAAAAAAAGTCTTGAGGCCAAGGGGGTTGTAGTCAAAGAATCATTAGTTTCCTCTTTTATGGGTCATGACGGGCAACTTCAGGCGGTTCGTTTTGCGGATGGTACTGAGATCATAAGAACGGGAGGGTTTATTGCTCCGAATTTGATCCAAACGGCATCAATCGTAGATCATTTGGCTGTAGAGCGGAATGATTCTGGTGGGTTTAGCACAGATGGTGCGGGGAGAACCTCGATTCCAGGATTATATTCGGCTGGAGATGTTTCTTATTTTATGCCTTCTCAGTTAGTGTTTGCCGCGGCTGACGGGAGTCGGACAGCTATGAGTGTAAATATGGATCTTACAGAAGAAGAATTTGAACTTTTTTAACGAATTATGGGTAGGAAGTTGAAAATAATAAGTATGCATGATAACATAATTACAAATTAATGATCGGAGTTGAAAAGTATAGTGTAGTAATTATTCTTGCGTCCTATGATGAATAAAACAACAACAATGGTTTATTTCGTTTGTTTTATTCTTTGTATGCAAGAAAGTTACTACTTCTTTTCACTCGAAAATATATCCATATCTAACTCCATTTGGGGCTGGATTTGCTGTATTTATTTGAGTCACAAGAAAGTAACTTTCTTGTGGCTTTTATTTTTTAAAATACAGGAGGATTATTTTATGTCATTAATAAATGTCACAAATCTAACCTTTGCCTATGAAGGCAGCTACGATAACATATTTGAGAACGTAAACTTTCAAATCGATACCGATTGGAAATTAGGTTTCACAGGGAGAAATGGTCGAGGAAAGACTACATTTCTTAGCTTATTGCTTGGAAAGCATGAATACAGCGGTAATATTTCTGCTCATGTCAGCTTTGAATATTTCCCTTTTCAGGTGAATAACAAGGAGCTTAACACCATAGATGTGATCAGCGAGATTTTTCCGGATTATATTCATTGGAAGTTAATGCGTGAGCTTTCTTTGCTAAAGGTTTCTGAGGATGTGTTATATCGTCCCTTTGATTCATTGTCTAACGGAGAGCAGACGAAAGTGCTGTTAGCCACATTATTCATAAAGGAAAATAGCTTCCTGTTGATTGATGAACCTACAAATCATCTAGATATGACAGCAAGAAAGCTTGTCAGTGATTACCTCAATACGAAAAGTGGATATATTCTGGTTTCTCACGACAGATCCTTTCTTGATAATTGTGTGGACCACATTTTATCAATCAACAAAACCAATATAGAGATTCAAAAGGGCAATTTTTCTAGCTGGTGGGAGAATAAAGTCAGACAGGATAACTTTGAGATAGCGGAAGACGAAAAACTTAGAAGAGATATCAAACGCTTGTCAGCATCATCTAAACGAACAGGTAACTGGTCACATGAGGTGGAAAAAACTAAAAATGGAACTAGAAATTCTGGATCTAAGTTAGATAAAGGTTATGTTGGGCACAAGGCAGCTAAAATGATGAAACGCTCTAAAGCCATCGAACAAAGACAGCAATCTGCTATCAACGAAAAGTCTAAGCTTCTTAAAAACATCGAAAATTCTGAGAACTTAGAGATTACGCAGCTTGCTTATCATAAACGTCATCTTGCGGAGCTGGATAATGTTTCGGTTTTTTACGGAGAGAAAAGGGTATGTTCAGAAGTAAGCTTTACCATTGAGCAGGGGGAGAGAATTGCACTCTCGGGTAAAAATGGTTCCGGAAAATCAAGTATCATCAAATTGATCTGCGGTGAGGATATAGATTATACCGGCACCTTCACTAAGGATAGCCAGCTTATCATTTCCTACGTATCACAAGACACTTCAGATCTACGGGGCGATTTAACAGATTATGCTAGAGAGAATGGGATAGATGAAAGTCTTTTTAAATCTATTCTGCGAAAGCTTGATTTCTCCAGAATTCAATTTGATAAGGATATATCCACTTACAGTGGCGGCCAAAAGAAAAAAGTCCTGATCGCCAAAAGTCTTAGTGAAAAAGCTCATTTGTATATTTGGGATGAACCGCTTAATTTTATTGATGTTATTTCACGTATGCAAATTGAGGAGCTATTGCTTGAATATACACCAACACTCGTTTTTGTGGAGCATGATCGCGAATTTTGCCATAATGTTGCCACGAAGATCATTGAACTTAGCTGATATTTTTAACATCGATTGAAAATTTCCAACTCTAACAGACCAATATTATTATATTAATAAAGATAATTATTATATATATTACAGTTATCCAATGTACTATAATGGTATAGTTAAACTTTATGATATGTAATTGATGCCTAAAGAAACAACCTATAGAATTGAACAACAGGAGGAAACAAGTTGAGTACACAGAGTGTGGGAATTCCATTAGAAGGTTTTGCAGAATTTAGCCGGACGGTAGCAGCAGAAGGTGCAGTACTGTTGAAGAATGATCAACAGGTGCTTCCGCTTGCTGAAAGTGATAATATTGCTGTTTTTGGCAGAACTCAAGTGAATTATTATCGCAGTGGTACTGGTTCGGGCGGTAGTGTTCATGTTACTTATACGACCAACCTGCTGGGCGGTCTTCGCAGTAAAAAGAACCTTACGATCAACGAAGATTTGGCAGCAGTATATGAGAAGTGGATTGAGCAAAATCCATTTGATAATGGTGGCGGCGTTTGGGCTGCAGAGCCATGGAACCAGAAGGAAATGCTTTTATCCGACGAATTGGTAGCTGAGGCTAGAAGTAAATCGAACAAAGCAATCATTGTAATCGGACGTACAGCAGGAGAAGATCAGGATAATGTCGATGGTTCAGGAAGCTACCAACTAACAGCTGATGAAAAAGCGATGCTGAAGCAGGTAACTACATATTTTGAGCAAACGATTGTTGTACTGAACGTCTCTAATATTATTGATATGAGCTGGCTGAACGATGAAAGCTATAAAAATCCGATTTCGTCTGTCATCTACTCTTGGCAGGGGGGAATGGAAGGTGGTAATGCAATTGCGGACGTGCTGGCTGGAGAAGTAACTCCAAGCGGTAAATTAACAGACACGATCGCATATTCCATCAACGATTACCCGTCAACACACAACTACGGTAATGAATTTACAAACCTTTATCAGGAAGATATCTATGTTGGTTATCGTTATTTCGAGACATTTTGCCCAGAAAAGGTTCAATATGAGTTTGGTTATGGAATATCGTATACCAAGTTTAAGCTCGAGCCAGAAGAAGCAAAACTTATTAACAAAGCTGGCGAACTAAATGTTGAAGTCGGCGTAACCGTAACCAATATAGGAACTACCTTTGCTGGAAAAGAGGTCGTTCAGGTCTATTATGAAGCTCCACAAGGAAAATTGGGACAGCCTGCTAAAGCTTTGGCAGCATTCGCAAAAACAAAAGTCCTTCAGCCAGGCGAAGCTCAACGTCTTACTGTGAGTTTTCCTGTTCATTCTATGGCTTCCTATGATGACGCTGGTGTGACAGGGCATGCTTCTGCTTATGTGCTAGAAGAAGGCACGTACCGCGTGTTTGCGGGAACGAGTGTTAAAAAAGTGGAGGAAGTCAAGGTTGAAGGGAATAGCGGCTATGTCGTGGAAACTCTTCAAGTTGTGGAACAGTTACAAGAAGCTCTTGCACCAACGCAAAGCTTTACAAGAATGCAACCTGGCGTTCAAAATGCAGACGGTTCGTATGAACTTCTGTATGTAGAGGTTCCAACACGCAAGATTTCGTTAGCAGAACGGATCGAGAGCAATCTACCAACAACGATCTCCCAGACAGGCAATCAAGGGCATAAATTAAGAGATGTATTTGAACAAAAAGTTAGTATGGAAGCTTTTATTGCCCAGCTTAGTGACGATGACTTGGCTGCCATTGTCCGGGGTGAAGGCATGAGCAGTCCTTTAGTTACACCGGGTACAGCTTCTGCATTTGGAGGAGTAAGTGATAGTCTATATAACTTAGGAATCCCTGTTGCATGTACGGCAGATGGTCCTTCAGGAATTCGTATGGATAGTGGAGCAAAAGCGACTCAGGTTGCGATCGGAACGCTTCTTGCAGCTACTTGGAATGCCGAATTAGTCGAAGAGCTGTATGTGTTAGAAGGACAAGAGTTGGTAAGAAACAACATAGACACCTTGCTTGGACCAGGTCTGAATATTCGTCGCAGCCCGCTTAATGGCCGCAACTTTGAATATTTTTCTGAAGATCCTTTGATCTCTGGGGTGTTTGCCGCTGCATGTACACGTGGGATTATGAAAGGTGGCTCTAATGCCACACTGAAGCATTTTGCCTGCAATAATCAGGAGAAACATCGCAGTAAGGTTGACGCTGTTGTGTCGGAACGTGCGCTTCGCGAGATTTATTTGAAAGGTTTCGAAATTGCTGTGAAGCAGGGTGGGGCAAATTCAATTATGACCTCTTATAACCCTGTTAATGGACATTGGGCCGCTTCAAATTACGATTTGAACACTACAATTCTCCGCGGAGAATGGGGCTTCAAAGGTATTGTCATGACAGACTGGTGGGCCATCATGAATGATGTCGTTAATGGTGGAGCTGCAGACCGGAAATTTACAAATTGGATGGTCCGTGCACAAAATGATCTGTACATGGTTGTAGCTAACTATGGCGCCGAAATTAATGGATGGAATGACAACACCATTGAATCCTTGGAAAATGGATCTTTGACTAGAGGAGAGCTGCAACGTTCTGCAATGAATATTTGTGAGTTCATCATGCATGCTCCAGTATTCTCGAGAAAACAGCAAA
Source organism: Paenibacillus sp. FSL F4-0122 (assembly GCF_038002845.1). NCBI lineage: Bacteria > Bacillati > Bacillota > Bacilli > Caryophanales > Paenibacillaceae > Paenibacillus > Paenibacillus sp. FSL F4-0122. The sequence continues at coordinate 6,038,152 of NZ_JBBODI010000001.1, read as the reverse complement.
TTATTGAAACGGTTGAGTCCTTTAAGGCCAATCCTTCACTTACTGCAGAACAAGTACAATCTTTATCTCAAAATCCACAGGTTAAGCCAGCCGTTGAAGGATCGACTTTCTTTGAAGTTGGCCAAGCTGGTCAATATCGGATCCTCGTGCATATCATGTCAACAGAGCCTGAGCTGGCTCAGAGTGCATGCAATGTTAATTTGAATGATCAATTGATGACAACCATTCAAACCAACGGGACAGAAGGTCAATGGATTAGACAAAAGCTTGTGAAAGTAGAACTCGAAGCAGGTCTTTATGAAATGAAACTGGAATTCATTAAACCAGGTTTACAGATCGACTGGATCGAATTTAATAAAGTTGACTAAGTAGCTCTAAATATAAGTTAAAGGAAAAACCCTGTGCTAATGCTCAGGGTTTTCTTTTGGTAAGCGATTAGTTTAAAGTTGAAACTACCTTATTCTGCTTGGAACTGGAACCACTTAAAGTCAAACTGGCTCCCCGGTAGAAATATAAAGGTGACGGTTTGTGGACCGGTTACGCGCTCCAACACAAATTCTCTTTCGCAATAATCACTTGACTGTGTAAACTCCACAAGCTGTCTCTTTTCACCCTCTGGTCCGCTAAATAGAATATGCAGAGTATTTTTATCGATAGGCGAATGCCCGCATAAGGTTAGTTTAGTGCTTCCAGTATCACCGAAGTCCATATCTTTAAAGATGAGAGAGACGTTGTTACCAATATTTTTGATTTGTCCATCTGCCAGTGTAAAGGAATCTCCATAAATCTGATTGTATTCCAGAACGTTAAGTTGTTCGTACGCTTTTAAAGGTTTGTTAAACTGAAAGCCCTTGAGATGAATCTTTTTATGAAGAACAAAACAAAGGGTGGTGACACCTTTTATTCGCTCAGGTAATGAGTAGGTTTCCTCTTGATATACATTCCATATAGAAGGTTTTTGATAGGTTACCTGTGTCAGCAGAGCTGCGTTTGGAGCATCCGGAGTACCTTTCCATATATCAATCGTATATTTATCGTTATCTAGCGTGAAGATAGGAAGGGTAAGTTCAGTAGCTCCATAATCACCGAAATCGATGTTGTCGAAACAGATCCAGCTTTCTCCTTCTCTTGCAGTAGCCACTCCGCGTTCATTCCCATTTGTTAAGTTCCGGCTCGTATTGCTATGATAACCAGCGGAAACAAACTCATAAGGATTCAAAAAGGCAGCTCCCATATCTCGAATATGGAATTCCATAAGCGAGTACAGGCGCACTTGATCTGCACCGTTTTTCGTTGCACACCGTACATATACGTCTCCGTCTCCCAAAGCCGATATTACTGCTTCATGCCCATTTGCCTCAAGAACGGCTATATTGGCGTCAATGCCGGCAGCATTCGTAACTCGCCATTCAATTTCCTGATAGGTTGCGTTCTCTGGATGAATTTGCACACGAACCGGAAGTGCTCGGGTGTCCTTCGTTAGTTGATTTCCTTGTGGGCATATGATTTCCAGCTTGCGAACGGGAATTTCATCTGATAAATAGTCTTGGGATAACTCGCTCACATCCGATAGTGATTGTGACGAATGCTGATAAAGTACAAGCTCTTCGTCCTTAGAATGATCTAGCTCTCGTGCTTCGGCAGTCAGTGTAAGCTCAGCGGACTGTAAGCCTTGGGAAGATGCACGTACAACGATTTTACCTGGCTCCAATGAAGAGGCAATGACTGCAAGCAATTTTCCACTGAACATCCGGCGACTTGTTCCTTTATATGAATCGTAGTCAGTGCTGTCACCATTATCCAAACCAACAAGACGCCCCGGTCCTTCTACAGAGATTTGGATACGATTATTGGCGTTCTCCACGGGACGTCCTTCTTGATCGAGGGTCGAGATCTCAACAAATACCAAGTCCGATCCGTCAGCAGTGATCTGAGTTTTATCAGGCTTCATGACCACAGTAGTTGAATCTCCGAAAGAAGTTACCGTATCTTCAGCGATCTGTACTCCGTGTTCATCATAAGCGACTGCTCGTAGAGTACCTTCGCTAAATGGGAGCTGCCATTCCCCAAGCAGCTTATTACCATGTTTATGGTCAATGTTAAAAGTGCCCATGGATTGATCATTAAAGAACAATTCGATTTGTGGTGCGTTGGAGCATACTCGCACATCAATAAGCTGCCCTTCAGAGAAATCCCAGTATGGAAAAATATGAATCATCGGGGCGACCTTGTAATCCGTCCATTCTGCTTGATAAATATAATAGGAATCCTTTTTGAATCCCGCGGTATCCAGTTGACCGAAATACGAGTTTTTAGTGAAGTACGGGGTCGGCTCCCCGATATAGTCAAATCCAGTCCAAATAAATTGTCCCGGTGAGTAGGTCGCATCACGATCTGCAATGATGCAAGCTTCTGTGTTCTTGGCACCCCAGCTAGTGGAGCTATTTCCTAAAGCTGAGCATTGTTCATCATCGTCAGACAATACAGACTGAGCAAAAGGGAAGTGATAGATGCCTCTGCTCTGTACAGTAGACGATGTTTCACTGCCATAAATAATCCAGTCTGGATGTTCCTCATGATGCTGATCATAGTATTTTTCGGCATAGTTATACCCTGCGAACTTCACTAGATCTGCGCATTTCTGTGCATTCTCCCAAGGCATATAGTTGGAACCGATAGTAACCACTGCATTTCCTTTAGGGTCATGAACCTGCACCAGATCACGTAATTCTATGGTTAACTCTTGGCCGCGTTCATCGGCATGGGTGTCGTATATTTCATTTCCGATACTCCACATGAGCATGGAGGGGCGATTTCTATCCCGGCGTACCCAGCTGGCAATATCTTGTTTCCACCAATCCGGATAAAATCTGGCGTAGTCAAAAGGAGTTTTACTGCGTTCCCACATATCGAATGCTTCGGAAACTATGAGCACGCCCATCTCATCGGCTAGTTCCATCAATTCAACGGCTGGCATATTGTGGGCCGTACGAATAGCGTTTACGCCCATCTCCTGCAGGAGGATAATCTGTCTTTTTAGAGCAACCTTATTCACCGCAGCCCCCAAACATCCCAAATCATGATGTTGGCATACGCCATGAATCTTCACCTTTCGGCCATTCAAAAAGAAACCTTGTTGGCTGTCAAACTCCATCGTACGGAATCCGAAGGTTTGGACTTCTTCCTCGATCACTTGTTCGTTCTCTAACAGCTCCGTTTTTAGGTTATAACAGTAAGGCTGGTTAATATCCCAGAGCATTGGATTATTGATGGATAAGAGGGCAGAGCTGGATACAGCAGACCCGACTTGTACTGGAATTTCATTTTCTACATGAGAGATACAAGTTCCTGAAGCATCTAGTATACTGTGACGAATTATGTAGTGCTTTGCGCTTTGCAATAGATCATTGCACAATACTTCGGTATCTACCTCAACATTCCAGGCATCCTCTTTTTTGCGAGTAGAGATATAAATACCATCAGGCACAATATGTGTCCCTGGATACGTCTTCAGCCATACACTCCGATAGATGCCCGCACCGGAATACCAGCGTGAGTTAGGAGACTCATGAACCACTTGAACATAGATTTCGTTGATACCTTCAATAATGTATGGCGTGATATCTAATTCAAAAGTAGAGTATCCATTTTTCCAGACACCTGCGATATGGCCGTTCACATAGAGAGTGGAGTCCATGTATACGCCTTCAAAACGAAGCGACACACGGCTATTTGGCACGTGCTCATCTATAACTATGCTTTTACGGTACCAGCCTTCTCCGCTTTCATATAGATTATGTGTATCAAAAATTAGCCAGTCATGGGGTAAGGTTACGTCGATCCACTCCGAATCAGCTGCTATCACCGATTCTAAAGTAGACTTAAGCGGCTGTTTGCTGAATAACCAGTCATTATTTAATCTTGTTTTCTGACTCATGAATGAAGTTCTCCTTTATCTTTGAAAAATTTAGAAGTGGTTATTATCGATGTGAATGATTTCCGTAAAGCCTTTTCTATTCTTTTTTATCATATCAAAGATTTTGCAAAAAGACATTCACGAAGAAGAGTAAAAAAACCGTTATAACAAAGCTATTGAAATCGCATTCAAAATGATAACATGCCATTGGTAAATTATCTATTTATTTCTTAATATATCTTTTATTGCGGAGGATGAAATTTATACAAAAACAGTACTAATGAGCGATACAGAGGAGTATCTCTGGTCTATGAAAAATGTTTTTGCTACAGAAGATAATGAAAGTGAGGGAAATTGCCTGGTATACCAACTAAGATGTGGCGGCTTATTGCTGATTAAATACTTTACAAATACTTGTCTGCATGTACTTGTGTTTGTTCGAATAAGTTAGAAAGAAGGACAGGACAAACCATAGGTGGAGATGCGTATAAATGGGGATGCGTAAACAAAGTTTTATTCGTGGCACGTTCATATTAACCGTGTCGTCATTTTTCACAAAAGGGCTTGGTTTTTTGAACGGAGTCTTGCTGGCACGTTTTTTGGGAGCAGAGGGAGTAGGGCTGCTTATGATTGCTCATCCACTGCTTCCCTTATTTATTACGCTGACAGAGCTGGGGCTTCCTGTTGCGATTTCAAAGCTTGTATCGGAAGCTGAGGTTAAGCAGGATGAAGCGCGAGTAAAGCGTATTCTCACTGTATCCTTAAGCATTACGGGTACGTTGAGTATTATATTAACTTTAGTGGCTCTATTTGGCTCCAAATGGATCGCATCGATTTTTTTGGCCGATCAGCGGGCGTATTATGCTATGGTTGCTATTACGCCGATCATTCCAATTATTGCGATGTCTGCTGTACTGAAAGGTTATTTTCGTGGAAAACAGAACATGAACCCACTTGCCTTTTCCGATATTATTGAGAATCTGGCGCAAATCATTGTCATTATCGGTGTTGTCAACGTTTTGCTGCCCTACGGTATTGCCTATGCGGCTGCTGGCGCGATGGCTGCCTCCGTTGTTGGAGAAGGTTTTGGTTTGCTCTATTTGTTCGCTGTCTTCAAATGGGCAAATCGAGGTAAGATCAAAACCTCTCCACCACATACGTCAAGAATTTCACTTAAAGGAGACAGTACGTTAAGAGATTTGCTGCGCATCGGCTTACCGATGACAGGCAGCGGTTTTATTCATTCTCTCTATCATGCCTTTTTACCACTGCTGATTACGAAAAGTCTAGTACTGTTTGGTGTAGGTGTTGAGATGGCAACCAAGCAATTCGGACTTCTGGCGGGTTATGCTCTTCCCATGTTGTTTCTCCCCAGCTTCTTCACACAATCGTTGTCGACTGCATTAATTCCGGCGATCAGCGAAGCAAGTGTGAGCAACAATAGCAAGCTTATGCATAGTCGGATGGATATGGCTATGCGATCCGCGCTTATAGTAGGTTTTCCATGTACAATCATCCTGTACCTATGGGCTGTACCCTTAACGACTATGATCTACCATTCGCCAGAAGCGGGCGAGCTGCTAAGGTTAATTGCACCCTTATTTTTTCTTTATTATTTTGGAGCGCCACTGCAAGCAATTTTGCTTGGTTTGGGGAAAGCATCAACCGTTATGTGGAACCATATTCTTACGAATATTTTCGAAGTGATTGCGATCTTTGTTCTTGGTTCTAATATTGGAATCGAAGGGGTGGCCATGGGATTCGGACTGGGACTCTTGCTGCTGACACTGTTGAATTTCTTATCTGTGGCAGGAACGATCGGATTTTATTTTGACTTTCGTATTGTATTTAAGGTGGGAGCAGGAGGAATTGTCATGGCGCTTAGCGGACTGGCGGCTCACGGAATTCTGGAACGATTGGACCTGGGGCAGATCATTGAACTGTTCGGAGCGTTGCTCGTTTCGTTAATCACCTATGCAGCAACATTGCAGGTAACCCGTGCTTGGGAAAGAGCACCGAAACCACCAACGATTACGCCTGTTTCTTGAATGGTGATCTTTCGGTACCGTGCTCCAAAAAGTAAATCGAGCAATGATGCATACCTCTGTGTGCCAGTATGGAGGCGGATGAAGGAAATGGGAAGCAGCAATGTGTTTAACTGTATTTTGTACAGCTATAATCGTTCAAAATAGTTGTGCATTAAAAATAGCTGTATTTCATACATCTATTCTCATGAGATTAAGGCTTCTAGGTGATTTCTCTTGATTTTAATTGTATAGAATGCAGTTAAAGTCGGAGTTTTTCCCTAGCAATACGGATTAAGTGTATAAAATGCAGTTACTTCATTAAATTGCGTGAAAATCTTGCGCTACAAATATACGGAGTGGGGATATCAGACGTTACAGTCTTAATTGCTCAGGCAAACCGCCAGTGACCCAAAATATCAGGCAGCGATCCTTGATTATCGGAGATCGCTGCCTGATTCTAATTAGCTTTATGCTAACTATGCTCGATTGACTCAAATGCAAAAATGGAGCTAGCTCATAAGTAATTTAAGTAATTTAAGTAATTCCTATAGGGCTGATCCAAATGGCAAGTTGGCTTGATAGGTAACATTTTGCGCACACGTATTTGCTATCGGACTCAGCTGACCTTAAGAGCAGATTTAGCTTACAATTGGAATTTTAACGGACCCCATCGCAGTTATTACTATGAAAAACATCCAAAATGACTCTCTTTTTAAGGAATAGTTGCACTGGAGTCCTTAATCTAACTCAAAAGCCTACAAACAAGCAAATAGCGTCTTCTGAGTCCGAAAAGCTCTATGCTTGATCAAGACTGGGTGATTTAGGTAGGTGCAACGGACAAAAGCATTCATCTCTCGATTCATAACATCAGAGCAACGGGATTCTCCAGTAACGGACGATTGCTGCTCTGGCGATCCAAACTTTTACGAGACAGTTAAGAAGTGGAGCAGGACAACGCTAGTTATTACCGAGTATTACCGAGTATTATCCTTGACCGTATTTTTTTCTGTAATGACTCAATGTGAGTAGTGGCCAGATATAGCGGTAACTATGATAATTGGAATAGAAATTACCGGGGAGTCCAGCGCCAGTTGGATAAGAAGTTTTCCAATCCTCTTCATGAATAGACGTGATTAGTCTTTGAATCCCTTTTTCCACCGCAGCTGTTGGCTCTGGCTGAACGGCAATAATCGCATCAAGTGCCCAGGCGGTTTGTGAAGGTGTGCTTTCTCCTAAAGGAACATATTGTAGAAGCCGGTCGCTGTGACAAGACTCCCCCCAACCGCCGTCCGAGTTCTGAATGCTTAGGAGCCACTTCACTCCTTTTTGCAACGTATCATGATTTATAGGGAGCCCAACAGCCTGCAGGCCTGTTAATGATGCCCAAGTGCCATAAATATAACAAACACCCCATCTTCCATACCACGAACCATCCTTCTCCTGATGTTGAATCAGCCATTTCGTACCCCGTTTAATGAACTCGTGTTGTGTATTTAAACCAGCGAAGTTTCCGAGAAACTCCGAAGTTCGTCCGGTAAGATCTGCTTCCGAAGGATCAATGGCTGCAGATTTAGCACCATCGATAGCGAGCCATGTGAGCATTTCTTTATTGGTGTTTTTTTCGAATGCCGGCCAGCCGCCGTCGTTATTTTGCATCGATAGGACCCAATTCAGACCGCGATTCCATGATTCCAAATATGAAGGGTGAATTGTTGATAAGCTTCGGATGGCTCGCAAGGCTGCCGTTGTATCATCTACGTCCGGATTGATTGTATTGGACTCAGAGAATCCCCACCCACCGGGAACTGTATCCAGATTATGGATGCTCCAATCAGCAGTTTGATGATGCTGTTTATCCAGAAGATAAGCTGCAGCGTGTTTTATTCCTTTGTGATCAACCGGAATTTGAGCCTCTTGTAAAGCATAGGAGATTAACGCTGTATCCCATATTGTAGATGGAGAGTTTTGAATTGTAGTTTTATGATTTGATTGGCATTGCAGCGCGGTGAGACCTTGAATGGCCTGTGTAATTATTGGATGCTGCCGATCATAATCGAGAGCAAGCAGGGCAAAAACCATAAGAATTGTACTGCTGGCATAGCTGTAAAAGGTACCGTCGGATTCGATTCGCTGGAGCATATATTGCTCTGCTTTGTTTTTGGCAGCTTCATGTATGTAGTGTGGACTCCCGAGTAATCTGCTCAAACCCATTTGAATAACATCCTGCAGCTCCTGATATCCACGGGTAGGCGATTCATCTGCATCCAACCGTGTCTCCATAAGATCTGACAGATCAGGAGCATGGGCTGTAGTGATCGAAAATCGCCGATCGGCCATAATGAGCATAGGAGTGAGGTGTACCCTAGAGTAGCCAGAGAATTCGAAATAGTTAATAGGGAAGTAAGACGGAAACAAAAGCACCTCCAGTGGAATCGAAGAAATTGCTAAAGGCCACTTGCTTTGACCCGTTGCGGCGAGAATGACTCTAGTTAAGATACTTGTGACTTTGCCTAATCCACCTTTAGACAGTATATAACGCTTAGCACGCTGTATTGGCTCGTCTGTTATCTTACTGTACCCAGAGTAGAGCAGGGCATAATAAGCTTCGACCGATGTGGATAAGTTCCCAGCTTCTTCGTCCTTATATAACTGCCAGAAACCCTCTCGCTGTTGTGCGTCAAGAATGCGTTCATGTAGCTGCCGAATGAGGGTTTCATTCTGTTGGTTCAACACCCTAAAGAGAATGATCATATAAGCATCGATCACAATCCCGTTCTCAAAACAAAAATGCCATGAGCCGTCATCCTTCTGCTGTTGTAGCAAGAACGTTGTCAAACGTTCGATTTCTTCATCTACTTTTCTTAGTATATCCGTCATTTTTTGGGTTCCTCCGAAGGCATCATTTTTAACATTATATGAAGTCGGAGAACAGGTCATGAAAAAGAGCTGCTTAGTCGCTTTAACGCAACTTTGCAGCTCTCTTAGCTTTATAAAACGGTTAATTTTCCATCACAATACGATTTAGCTTGAGATTAACCGGAGCAGCAATGGTGTCACCTACAGGGCATTTGCTCTCCAGAAATTGTACGAACTGTTCGACCTTCTCAGCAGGGGATGGAGTCTTTATGTAGAATGTATACCGAATATCAGAATAGCCAGGACGTACTTCAGAGCGGTTGAAGAATCCATCGAGATCCAAGTCACCTTCCACATCTACTCTGAAATCTTCTAGCTCCACCTCAAATTTAGAGGCGTAGACCCGAGCTACAATGGATTGGCAGGCACCCAAAGAAGCGAGCAAAGCTTCAACAGGATTCATTCCTGTATCCGTACCCCCTAGACTTGTCGGTTCGTCGATGACCAGCTCGAATTGTCTTACATTAGTAACGACCCTAACGCCGTCTTGCAAATGAGCAGTTGCTTTGAAAGTTTGAACATTTGGCATGTGTTTACACTCCTTCTTGTGGACAAACTAAGGATGATTTAATGTTTCTTATTTTTTATAATTCATAGTATGTTTCTAGGAATTGTATAGATTATAGTTCTATTCTGTATACCCGTCAATACATGATTAAAATAATAGTTAGGAGGCAGCTAGAGTGTCGATCGAAATTGAGAGCTATTTGGACTATCCTATGGTTGCAATTCCAGGGGGAGAAATAGAATTAAGAGACGATCGGATAAAGCGTAGATGGAAAGCAGAAATCAAACCGTTTCTTCTTGCACCTTATCCTGTAACTGTGGATCTATACAATGCTATAATTAACAACTCATCTCACGGAGATCTAAAACCGGTTGTGAATATTTCATGGTTTGAAGCCATCTCTTTTTGCAATCTGCTTTCCCAGAAAGCTGGATTTATAGAAGCTTATACTATAGGTGAAGATGGTAAACTCATTACTTGGGATAAGGAATCAAATGGATATCGACTTTCAACAGAAGCAGAGTGGCAATATGCATGTAAAGCAGGAACTTCCGGTTATCAATATGGAGAACTGGATAAAATTGCTTGGTATAATGAAAATTCAGGTGGCGAACTCCACGAAATAGGACAAAAGGAACCCAATGCTTGGGGACTTTATGATATGTTAGGAAATGTATGGGAATGGTGCTGGGATTTATATGATGAACAAGTGTATGGCTCCTATCGAATTTTTCGGGGAGGCAGCTGGGCAGAAGAGGACAGAGGATGTGGAGCCACATGCCGCCGTCGTAGTCATCCAACATTTAGCGTAGATGATCTTGGCTTCCGTCTTGCCCGGTCTTATTAATGGGCCATACATTTGTAATCGGAGTTAGAGGAGGAAATAACATGCGCGAAGGACACATAGATAAGCATGGTTATAACGAGCATCGAGAACACGGAGAGCATGGAGAAATGAATATAAATGGAGTCAAGGAGGGTTCGGAGCATCCTCACAAAAGCGCTCAGACCTTTCGTCGTGCTAGGGCTATCGCATTTTTGGACAAGCTAATGATTAATCGTTCGGCGTTGCAGCAGCAGCTAAAAGAGTCAGAGATTGAATCGGCAAAACAAGTCATTAGTGGTGAACTAAAAGCTACAGAAGCGATCATCGATGAGTTCATTCATATGTTTCAGATTCATGAGATAACTTCTGATAAAAGAGAAAACTTTAATTTGGATAGAACCTAAGCCACTCAGCTATATAGAGGTGTTCATGCCCTAGGTTTTGATATGAATGAAAAAAGAAGACTTCTGAAGAAATCAGAGGTCTTCTTTATGTGTAGTTAATAAAGAAAAATGTCTAATGTAAAGAGAATACATCATAAAGTAAAACGCTTTCATGTTCACTTGATAAATTGATTTATATAATTAGTCCTGTAAGCAATATAAAAATGGGGGGCGAAAAAGAATGAAAAAAGTCAACAAAACAAGGATGAACCTAACTCTAACAGTGTTGATGGCTATGTCCATGCTTATCACTGCTTGTGGTGGGAACAACGGGAATAACGTGAATTCCGAGGCTAATGCAAACGCAGGCAATACGGGAAAAACACCTGGGGCGGAAGAGAAGCTCAAGATTACCATGTGGTCTCAATTCGCGGATCCAAATTCTAAAGATGGTGGGTTTGTTGGTTTTTATAAAGCACTTGAGGCAACCAAGGCTAAATTCCCTAATGTAGAAATCGAGCATGTAGGTGTTGGGGGCGAATCTTATAAAACAAAAGTGAAAGCGGCTTCAGCAGCCAATGAACTGCCCGACATTTTTTACACCTGGGGTGGCGGATTCTCTGAGCCATTTATAGCGGGGAACCGGATTCTGTCCATTGATGATCTCGCAAAAGATGGAACGCTGGACCAAATCGTACCAGGTACGACAGACAATTTCGTCTTCGATAGCAAGCTTTACGGTCTGCCGATCAATATAGCTACTGCTCAAATGTACGTTAATAAAGAACTATTTGAGCAAGCAGGAGCAAAAATTCCGGAAACATGGGATGAGCTTGTTGCTGCGATTGAAGCACTAAAAGCAAAAGGCATTCAGCCGATTGCACTTGGGGCTAAAGACAGATGGCCAGCCATGCAATGGAACGCGATTCTAGCCATCCGGATGGCAGGCGTGGATGCTGTAAATGCCGCTTTAACGAAAACAGGATCATTCGACACACCTGAATTCACAGAAGCTGCTGCGAAATACAAACAACTGATTGATGCGGACTCCTTCGGCAAACATTTTGTTGGAACTTCTTATGATGACGCGACAAATATGTTCCTATCAGGCAAAGCAGCTATGATGTTCATGGGTGCTTGGGTCAACGGACAGATTGAAGATGATAACTCTCTGGTCAAAGGTAAAGTGGTACCGATTAAATTTCCAACCATTCCAGGGGGGAAAGGAAATGCTGACGAGTGGTTCGGAGGTTCGGGTGAAACATTCGTGCTCAATGCCGATCTGAAAAACAAGGAAAGAATATGGGAAGTATACAAGTTCTTTATTGAGACCATGTCTAAAGAAGTATTTCTGGCTGGTTCAGGCTCCTCAGCATGGAAAGTTGATGTAGGTGACACTTCTCAAATGAATCCACTGGCTCTGCAAATTGGTGAGTTGTCTTCTTCAGCAACAGGTTTCTCCTACTGGTGGGATCAAATGCTGAATGGTAATGACAGTGAATCTATGTTCGGCTCGCTGATGAAATTCGTCGCCGGAAAAACAACACCTGAGGACTACACGAAAGAATTACAGAGCAAGGTCAATCAAGGACAATAATCTGCGTCAGGCGGCGAGAATTGTTCGCCGCCTGATCGATTTAAAGGTGGAGTGAAGCATGCATCAAGTATTCGGAAACAAAAAGGCTATCGCCGTATTTGTTGTTCCTGCTTTGATTTTATACATTCTTGTTGGTTTTTTCCCGATCCTTCAGTCCATGTATTACAGTCTGCTGGACTGGGATGGGATTCAACCGGCTAAATTTATCGGTTTAGCTTCTTATAAGGATTTATTTTTTACAGATACGTACGGCATGGATTTTAATCATTCGATACTTAATACGTTGTATCTGGCAGTTCTTTCTGTTTTCATGCAACTTCCGATAGCTCTGGTGCTCGCTTTGGTTCTTGCCAGAGGGGTCTGGGGTGAAAAGCTGTATCGTACTTTGTATTTCATTCCAGTCTTGGTATCCTCCTCTGTCATCGGGGTTATGTTTCTGAAAATCTATCAGCCTGAATATGGCTTGCTGAATACGATACTCAATCAACTAGGCTTGTCCTCCTGGACACATGATTGGTTAACGGAAAGCGGAACAGCACTAATAAGTGTTATGATTCCAATCGTTTGGCAATATATCGGCTACCATATGCTTCTAATGTACGCTGCCATCAAAGAAAGGGATACCTGAAGATTTGTACGAGGCTGCAAAAATTGACGGAGCATCAAGTATAAGAACCGCCTTCTCTATTACCATTCCACTTATCTCACCGATCCTGAAGGTATGCGTCATATTTGCTGTTTTGGGATCATTAAAGTTTTTCGATTTAGTCTTCATTATGACCAATGGCTACCCTACACCGGAAACTAGTGTTCCAAGTACATTGATGTATTCATCGATTTTTAATCGCAATATGTATGGGTACGGCAGCGCGATGGCCGTGTTTATGGTTGTGGAATGTCTCTTTTTCTACTTAGTTCTACAAAAACTGATCAGAACCTACGATGATAAGGAGGAGAGCTAATGACAACAACACATAACCGCCGCTGGCCAAAGGTTGTTTTGCAGCTTGCGTTTCTAATCTTCGCCGTTATTCAATTGTATCCGCTCGTGTGGCTTGTATTTTCATCCTTTAAAACAAACATAGAAATTACAGGCTCAAATGTGATGGGCTTGCCTAATGAGTGGCGGTGGGCGAATTACGACTACGCACTTTTTAAGGCGAATATCGCACGTAACTTTTTGAACAGCCTTATGTATACAACGGTAACTGTCATTATTTCTGCTCTGTTATCGGCAATGGTTTCTTTTGCTGTCGCAAGAATGAAGTGGAAGCTTAATAATGTGGTGCTTACTTTCTTTATGCTGGGATTGATGATCCCCGTACATGCTACGCTGCTACCTGTCTTTCAGATGTTAAAAATGACAAGTTTGCTGAATACACTGTGGGCTTTAATCATTCCTTATACCGTTAGTGCACTTCCTACTACAATCTTTATCATGATTGGTTTTTTTAGAGCGCTGCCAGGGGAGTTGGAAGAAGCCAGCGTTGTAGACGGCTGCAATATTTATCAGGTTTTTTTCCGTATTATGCTTCCGCTTGTAAAGCCGGCTATCGTAACCACTTCCATCTTTACTTTTTTATCCGCTTGGAACGAACTGATGTTTGCTAATACGTTCATTAATGATCCTGACTTAGCAACAATTACCGTCGCCATCAATTCGTTTAAAAGTGCCTATGCCACAGAATTCGGACCTATGTTCGCTGGAATGGTTGTGGCTACACTACCCATGATCATTATCTACTTGTTCCTAAGTAACCAAGTCCAAAAAAGCATTATTGCCGGGGCAGTTAAGGGCTAAAGCAATGGGATAGGAATCCTTCGAAAAATGCTATACTAGTATCGTATTGAAGTAGCTATAAATAAAGGTCCGTATTCGCTTAATTGTCGGCCAGGAGGTTACCGATGAGGTTTGCACGTATCCGATCACAAATCGTTTTTTACTACTTGGCCTTATTAGTGGTTTCCATGATTGCAAGCGGTATTATGTACCAACGAATCAATGAGAAATTCACCGAGGAAAAGGTAGGTGAGGTATCGCTTCAAACCTTAAACGCCATGAATTCCGGAATTGAATCACTTCTTGACAGCACGAATAATTATTCCAAGATGATCGTGTCGAACAACACAGTTCAGGAAATTTTGGGCAGTGATCTGGCGGGTAACGACATCGGGATTTTAACTTACAAGCTAGAGGTGGCTCTGTCAGATTTTATGCTCGCAGAGCCCTCTATCTCTTCTGTTTATCTATTCGATAATGCAGGACGTAAGTTTGCGATTGATTTGCAGTCTGCAAAACCGATCAGAACGGATGGGATCGAGTCAGCGGAATGGTACTCCGAGGCGGTCGCCTTGGACGGAAAAGCAATTTGGAGGAAAAATGCCGGAGGTATCTTCAATTTTGAGACGAAGGAACCCCAGCAGGATCCACAATATATTTCTCTGATTCGCATCGTAAACGACATGAACACTTCCAAGAAAATAGGAGTATTAGTCGTGAACATTACCGTTCAGGAGCTGAAAAAAAGCTATGAACGTTCGATCAACGATAATAAACCTGATTTAATGATCGAAACTGGATATGAGACACTCCTTGATTTTACAAGGCCTGAATTATCGACTTATACAAACTCTTCTATGCTTGATGTGCCGCTCGGCAGTAGCAAAATCGTAAAGATCAAAGATCATAATTATCTGATCTCTTCTCTGGTTTCAATGGATCGTGGTTGGAAGTTTACTAGCGCTCAGCCTCTGGGGGAATGGGAAAGCCCCTATCGTCAATTTAATCTAATGCTGTTAATGATTATGTTGTTTAATTTCATTTCTATATTTTTAGGTTCCGTCTGGATTTCTAGATTCATTACAACACCTATTTTACATATGCTGCGATCCATGAAAAAAGTGGAGAATGGAGAGTTCAGTTTGGTTCGGTACGAGGCGAGAACTGATGAACTGAACCAGTTGAAAGATAGGTATAACAATATGATTATGACCATTGAGCAAGCGCTGAAGCGGGAGAAAGAAGAACAGAAATTAATTCGGAAACTCGAATTGGATATTTTGCAGCAGCAAATTAAACCACATTTTTTATATAACACTTTAGAATCAGCTGGCTATTTAACTTTGTCAGGAAATAATAATGAGGCGTACCAGATTATTTCTGAGCTTGCAGCCTTCTATCGCCAGAGTCTTAGTAAGGGCAGTGATGTAGTAACGTTAAGAGAAGAAGTAGAGATCACTAAAAGTTATTTGAGTATACAAAATATTCGCTATCCAGAAATTTTCACCAGTGAAATTGAGGTGCCGGAAGAAGCTGAGTATGTTCGGATACCCAAATTGACACTTCAGCCGCTTGTAGAAAATGCGCTTTATCATGGTATTCGCCCTTTAGGGGAGTGTGGTAAGATTCGCATCCTTGCCCGAATTCAGGGGAATCGACTGAAGTTAATCGTGGAAGACGATGGTGTGGGGATGAATGAAGACAAACGTCGGGAAATGCAAGCTGAGCCCTATGGGCAAAATGAGTCCAGTTTTGGGTTGCGCGGTACTTTGATGCGTCTGAAGCTGTACTATGGGGCGGACATGAATTGTAGTTTGGTCAGTGCACCGGGAGAAGGAACTCGGATTGAATTGGAACTACCGCTTGAGGAGGGGAATAGTCATGGAGCTTGAACTGCTCAGAGCCATTATTGTGGATGATGAAATTAATGCGAGAAAAATTGTTCCCATTATTATAGATTGGCAAGCGGTTGGTTACAGATTCGTAGGTGAGGCCTCGAATGGAAGCGAAGCGTTAGATTTGATCGAAACGATGAAACCGGATGTAGTATTTACAGATATCAGTATGCCTTTTATGGATGGGCTGGAATTAAGCCGGTTGATAAAAGAAAGGTATCCGCTAGTCAAAATTGTGATCATCACTGCACATCCCGAATTCGAATATGCAAAAAGAAGTCTGGACATTGGAGTACAAAATTTTATCTTGAAGCCGCTTCAAGCCGAGGAAGTACGAAGAGTTGCGGTAGATCTTCATGGGAAAATCCGGGAAGAGACAGAGCGGTGGAACGAATATCAGGAGCTGAATCGACAGTTAAAAGAAAATGCCGTTCAACTAAAAGAAAAATTTCTAAATGATTTGCTATCAGGCCTCTGGGACCCCGATCAGCTGGACAGCCGGTTCTATTACTTTTTTCCTGACTCAGAGAGCAGCCTGTTTTCAATCATGCTCATTGAACTTCAAATCTCCTTAGAAGAAGGGGAGGAACAACGAATCCTGCAGTCTTTGCGTTGTAAGAGGTTTATTGATTACGCGCTTGAAGAGTATGAGGGAATCGAAGTTTTTTTTGATAACAGTCAACGAATAGTCCTTCTCAATAGAAAAGATAATCAGAATCTTACGAAGATTGGAGAGTGGCTGGCCCAATCGCTCCATGAAAAGCTTGAATGTAAAGCTTCCATTGGCGTAGGGAGTACCTGCAAGGATTTCAATAGGATCAAAGAATCCTATAAAGAGGCGCTGGAGGCAGTTAGATATGGTAAGTTAAAGGGCAGTAACGCTATCTATTTTTTTAATGAAGAAATTCATTTCGGAGGCCGATCCTGGGAAGTTAAGACGAATGAAATTGAGGAGATTTTGTTTTTTGTAAAAGCTGGTGTCTTAGACAAGGCTATGCAATCCATCGAGAAATTGTTTCAGGATTTGGAGAAGTCCAAAGCTTTTTCTGTGGAACGAGCTAGGTTGGTTTCCGCCCAATTTGTCTCCACATTAATCAATTCACTCGCTGAAATGGGAGTTATACTAGATAATAATCTTTCATTCGATATTTCGCCATATAAAAGGATTTTTGAGCTCGATAGCCTGCCAGACATGCAACAGACATTGCTAGAACTCACAGAGAAGGTAACCTCTCAAGTAACCCGGGCACGAAGTAAAAAAACCAATAATATTATCCATGAAGTTAAAGATTTTATTCAACAGGAGATGCACATTCCGGAGATGTCTTTATCCTATGTATCGAATAAATTCCACATGAATTCCAGTTACTTTAGCCGGATCTTTAAGCAGGACATAGGGATTAGCTTTACGGATTATCTTCTCAAGTGCAGAATGGAAAAAGCGGTGAAGCTTCTGAATGAAACGGATTGGAAAGCTTATCAAATTGCTGAAAAGGTAGGCATTAAAGATCCATTTTACTTCAGTAACTGTTTTAAAAAAGTAATGGGAGTATCCGTTCAGGAGTATAAGAAAAATAGTTTTTCCCTATAAATCACTCCGTTGAATTTGATAATTTTTCTCTTTAAGCCCGCACTTTATGCGGGTTTTTATTGTTTTTTCAGATATAAAATGAGCAATTATGATGTTACAAAATGGAAAAATGATCTTGACAGAAATGGATTCTATCGTATACATTTGTATACATGAAGAACGCGTATACAAATGTATACACTACTGCAAAAGGAGGAAATAAAATGCGTGAAGGACATATCGGCAAACGTGGCGGTCATAGGGAGCATGGAGAACACAGAGATCGAGGCTTTATGAAACATGGGATGACAGAACCGATGGATCAACATCCTAAAAGTGCTCAAACTTTTCGCCGTGGCAGAGCCATCGCTTTTTTAGATAAGCTTATGGTTAACCGGGCTACATTACAGCGGCAGTTAAATCAGCCTGAGCTTGAATCGATTAAACAAGTGGTTAGCGGTGAATTAAAAGCAACGGAAGCGATCATTGAAGAGTTTAAACAAATCTTTCAGATTCATGAGATCGCTCCAGAAGATACAACATCAAATGTAAAAAAAGAGGAGAGTAAAGAAAAAGATGAAAATAACTGAGCTCATTAAAACCCGTAGAAGTATAAAACAATTCAAACAGACTCCAATAGGTGAAGAGGAGTTACATTCATGGCTGGAGGCTGCAAGTTACGCTCCTAATCATCGTATGACCGAACCTTGGGAGCTTCTTTTCATCGGACCCAATACTAGAGCGAAATTAAAACATAAGACGGATTTTGGCAACGCACCTGTTGTTTTTGCAGTTCTGTCTAAGCCTGCCGTAACTGCGTTTGAACGCGATGAGAATGTTATGGCTGCTGCTTGTTTCGTACAAAATTTCCTATAAGCTGCACATGAAGCAGGTGTAGGTACGTATTGGGCTTCGCTGGGGGCTTTGCCTCATAATCGTGAGATTCTTAATGTTCAAGAAAATTACGATGTTATTGGGATATTTGGAATGGGTTATCCGGAGGAAATGCCGAATGCGAAACCCAGAACACCGATTAGTTCTAAAATCACGTATTTATCTTAAACAATTGAAGGTGGCGGAATGTGGAAGCTTAAGCATTATTTGAGGCCATATTGGGTGTGGTGTGTGTTGGCACCATTGCTGATGTTGGTCGAAGTGACTATGGATTTACTGCAGCCCACGCTCATGGCGAGCATTGTGGATAAGGGTGTTATGACAAAAGATTTGTCTCATATTTTCTCGACCGGACTGATTATGCTTGGTGTAGCGTTTATCGGTCTAATTGGTGGGGTGGGCTGCACTATTTTTTCGAGTATTGCTTCTCAAAACTTCGGTAATGATTTGCGGATTAGCTTGTTTGAACATATTCAGAAATTTTCTAACAAGAACCTGGATCAATTGAAGACGGGCTCACTGATTACGCGATTAACAAATGATGTGGTGCAGCTGCAAACCTTTGTGCAAATGATTTTGCGGAGTATTCGATCTCCATTGCTATTAGTCGGAAGCTTGGTGATGGCCATCCGGATTAGTCCTATGCTGACCCTCATCCTAGCCGTTGCCGTGCCACTCTTGAGTTTAATATTGTATGGGTTAATCCGACTTTCTTTTCCTTTGTTTCAAAAAATGCAGGTCAAATTAGACGGTGTGAACACAGTGTTGCAGGAAAATTTATCCGGCATCCGTGTAGTCAAAGCATTCGTCCGCGCTAATCATGAACAGAAACGCTTTAATACAGCTAACAAGGATTATACAGAAATTGCGATAAAAGCGGTACGGTTAATGTCATTAAATATGCCGCTAATGATGCTTGTACTAAATGCCAGTATTGTTGCTGTACTATGGTTTGGGGGAGTGCAAAGCTGGAACGGTGGGCTGCCAGTTGGTCAGCTGATCGCTTTTATTAACTATATAACCCAATTGTTGATGTCAATGCTGATGTTAAGCAATATGTTGACCTTCTTCTCACGAGCCAAGGTTTCTGCCGATCGGGAGAATGAAGTATTCTCCACCATTAGTGAGATTACAGAAGTTGCCAACGCTAAAAAAGATGCCATACACAACGGTCGGATCGTATTTGACAATGTATCTTTTGCTTATGATCCTACGGATGAAAATCTAGTGTTAGACGGTATTAATTTCACTGCGGAGCCAGGAGAAACAGTGGCCATTCTTGGTGCCACCGGTACTGGTAAATCATCATTGGTCAGCCTCATTCCCCGGTTTTACGAAGTGTCCTCTGGATCGATCACAATTGATGGCTCCGACACTCGTATGATTGCTCTGGAAGATTTGCGTAGCAGAATCGGATATGTTATGCAGCAGGCTATTCTGTTCAGCGGTACTATCCGCGATAATATCCGATATGGCAGACCGGATGCCACAGATGAGGATGTGGAAGAAGCAGCAATAGCCGCTGAAGCTCACAATTTCATTTTAGAACTTCCACAGGGTTACGATACAGAGCTCGGCCAGCGTGGCATTAACCTGTCCGGTGGGCAAAAGCAGCGGCTTTCGATTGCACGGGCACTTTTAATTCAGCCAACAATCCTCATTATGGATGACAGCACTAGTGCGCTCGATGCAGCGACAGAGTCACGAATCCGGCAGATGTTAAAAACACGGCTGCGCAGCAGCACGAATATTTTGATAGCTCAGCGTGTCACCTCTGTAATTGATGCTGATCGTATTCTGGTATTAGAAAACGGCCGAATTGCTGTACAAGGTACACATGATGGTCTTATGAACAGCAGTGAAATATACAGAGATATTTGGAGATCACAGATGAAGGGAGAGGAGGTGCCTTATGTCAAAGCTTAATAACGGCATGAACACCACTCCTTTTAATCGATCAGGCGGATTCGGACCGGGACCTGGATCTGGACCGGGATCTGGTCCCGGACGCGGCGGAGCTGTGCCGATCGTACGTGCTAAGAATCAAGCGGGCACACTCAAACGCATTTGGACGTATTTGAACCGCCAGCGGTTCGGGTTAATCATTGTATATGTATTTACAGTGTTGAATGCAATCCTTTCGTTGATTGGGCCTTATCTAATCGGTAAAGCGATTGATACTGCCGTAATTCCTCACGATTATCAGGGTCTAATTCGCTTTTGTCTACTCCTAATTGGTATTTATGGGCTAAGCAGTGTGGTTGCTTGGGTGCAAGCCTATGTTATGACCTCCGTTTCACAAAATACCGTATTCGAGCTGCGTCGTGATTTGTTCAGCAAATATCAACAGCTACCGATTAAGTTTTTTGACACGCAAGCTAACGGAGAACTAATGAGCCGGGCAACCAACGACATAGAGAGCGTATCCAGTACACTTAATCAGAGTGTGACCCAGTTATTAAACAGTTTGATCACACTAAGCGGTTCACTAGTGATCATGTTAATGATGAACGTTCCGTTGACCGTAGTTTCACTGATAACGATCCCTCTTGTGTTATTGTCCAGCCGTAAAATCATAGGTTTAAGTCGAACTTATTTTAAAAATCAGCAACGCCATTTAGGTGAGTTGGGTGGATTTATCGAAGAAACCATCAGCGGACAAAAAGTGGTCAAACAATACAGCAGGGAAGAGACAGAAGTGAAACGGTTCCGCAAAATCAGCGGAGAGTTGAATAAAGTCGGCGTTAAGGCACAAATTGTTTCCGGATTAGTGGGACCGGTTATGAACATGATTAATAACCTTGGATTTGCAATCATTGCCGGGGTGGGTGGCTGGATGGCTTTTCATAACATAGCTACGGTTGGCGTAATCGTTAGCTTCCTTACGTATTCCAAACAGTTTGGACGACCGATCTCCGATCTTGCTAACCAGTACAATCTAATTCAGTCGGCAATTGCTGGTGCGGAGCGTGTGTTTGAAGTCATGGATATGCCCTCCGAATACGGTGACGGTGATGAACAAAGTGACGATCTGCCGAGGTTAAAAGGGAATGTTGTTTTCAAAGACGTTTCATTTGCTTACAAGCCGGATTCACCAATTCTGAGTGAGGTTACGTTTGAAGCAAAACCCGGAGAGAAAATTGCGCTTGTCGGCCCAACGGGTGCTGGAAAAACGACCATTGTCAACTTGCTGATCAGATTCTACGATTTGAGCGGCGGCTCCATATTCATTGATGGACGCGAGATTGGAGAGCTGGATAAAAACGCACTTCGTAGTCAATTGGGAATGGTATTGCAAGACGCGCATGTATTTTCGGGAACGATTCGGGAAAATATTCGTTTTGGCCGCCTTGATGCGACAGACCAAGAGGTAGAGGAAGCGGCAAGATTGGCCAATGCAGATGCCTTTATCAATAGACTGCCACATGGATATGAGACTATTCTCCATTCGGAAGGCAGTAATTTGAGCCACGGCCAGCGCCAGCTTTTAACGATTGCCCGCGCCATTCTAGCTGATCCAGCTATTTTGATCCTAGATGAGGCAACCAGCAGTGTGGATACGCGTACGGAAATGCATATTCAACAGGCGATGGAAAAGCTAATGAAGGGACGAACAAGCTTTGTGATCGCCCATAGGCTTAGTACCATCCAGGATGCTGATCGTATACTCGTTATTCAGGGTGGCGGAATTGCCGAGCAAGGCAGTCATAAAGAGCTTCTTGCGCTGCAAGGTGTTTATTACGAGCTGTACAATACCCAGTTCAAACGAGCGATTTAAAAGAATCTTTACTTGAACCGATAACATTTGTAAGTAGATGCTTTTATCGGACTCATCTGACCTTAAAGGCGAGATTTTCTGATTTTCAGAAGATTAAAGGACCCCACTGCAGCTATTGGGGTGAAGGAATAGCATCCCAGGGTCCGAAGTCCTTAAAAAGATGTGTAATCTATTGCGTAATTAATGCCCGATAAAAAAGAGCGACGATTCACCTATTATAGGAGAATCGCCGCTCTTTTTATAAATTCCTCTCTAATAACGTTCCGAGTTGTTCAGCCAAGACTTGATGTGCTACAGGTCTTTCATTCTTGAACCACCATTCCACTACCCCTGCATAAGCCGATGCAACAAAACTAATAATAACCTCTTCATTTAACCCTTGGTTTATTCCTGCGGTGACATTTACTTCATGCCGAAACTCATCGAGAAGAAAGCTTAAGAAACGATTTCGAAAATAAGGAGCACCTTTACTCGCTAACATCATAGAGAAGAAAGAAAAATTTTTATCGAAGTATTCCGTCCAGATCAACGTTGCCTCGATAAAATCCAATTCAGACGCCGATTCACAAAGTGCTCTTAGGACCTCTATATGTTCTTCGATAAGTTTATCTAACAAATCATATTTATCCAGATAATGAAGGTAGATCGTTCCCCGGCTTACATTTGCTGTGTCGGAGAGATCCTGTATGGTAATGTCGTCAAAATTTTTCTTAGTCATCAGTTCAATGACGGCCTTTTTAAGCGCATCTTGAGATTTGAGTATTCTTCTATCCACTTTAGACATTCGGGGTTCACCTTACTTTCTAAAAATAATAAACACATTTATAGGATCTGTTTAGTATTGAACAAAACAGACTCATCGTACAATTGAATGTATTCTGTAACTGTTTATAATAATAGATTATAGTCTATTAATAAATCAATATACAATATCGAAAGGGTGTTTTTTTACATGTCAAATATCAAAGATAAAGTCGTAATTATTACAGGTGCTTCTAGTGGGATTGGGGAAGCCGCCGCGAAAGAACTAGCCTCTAAAGGTGCTAAGCTTGTTCTAGCCGCTCGTCGTGAGGAACGTCTTCAAAAGCTTCAAGGAGAAATTGAACAAAGTGGTGGAACAGCCATCTACAAAGTGACAGATGTGACTTCCCAAGCACAAATGGAAGAACTGGCAGCTTATGCACTTAAAGAGTTTGGCAAAATTGATGTATTAGTTAATAATGCGGGAATCATGCCACAAGCTTTTCTTTTTAAGAAAATGGTGGATGAATGGGATCAAATGATTGACGTAAATATCAAAGGGGTTTTATATGCGATTGCAGCTGTTCTCCCATCAATGAGAGAGCAAAAATCTGGTCATATTATTAACTTATCATCGGTTGCTGGCCATAACATTTACCCAGGGGGTACAGTATATTGTGGCACCAAGCATGCGGTTAGAGCAATTTCTGAAGGGCTTCGTCAAGAAGAAGCGATGAGTGGAACCAATATTCGTGTTACCAATGTTTCTCCAGGAGCCGTCAGCAGCGAATTGTTAGATACTACCTCAGATGCAGAGTCAAAAGCTGGCTTGAATGAATTTTACAAAATAGCCATTGATGCAGACAGCATCGCTCGTGCCATCACATTTGCCATTGAGCAACCTTCAGATTTGGCTATCAATGAAATGATTATTCGCCCAACAGTTCAAGTAGGTTAAAAGGGGATCGGTATGGATGTAAAGCTTGGATATGTGGCAGGATTACCATGGAGGAAAATTTTACGTTAGGCAATAAATTAGAATTAGAGCAGAGTAACACTTCAAGCATTCCTAGAACAGAATTTATCGCTCAAAATGATGCCTCAACATATGCAGTAGCTGTAGATCCCTCGGGAAAACTGGGCTGGACCAAAAACTACATTTCAGAAGGAAGTCACAATAGAACAGAGCATCATATCATTGAAGTGCTTACAGAACAGGTATCTGATGCTTATCTAGCTTATCTGAAAAATCTAGGAATCTCATATATATTCGGTGGAAAAGAACGATTGAATTTTTCTGTAGTCGTGAGAAAGCTGAAACAATTATTCTCAATCGATGAATTGATGCTGGAGGGTGGGGGCGTTTTAAACGGCTCTTTCCTGAATGAAGATTTAATTGATGAGTTGAGCTTGGTTATAGTTCCCATCGTAGATGGAGCCTCTAATTCTGTGACCTTATTTGAAATGGATTCATCTATGAAACAACAGCCCTCAGCAAATTTCAGCTTAAAAAGTGTAGAAAAACTTGCGGATGATGGGCTATGGTTGAAGTATGTAACACGGCGTGATTAAATCTATGTTTCTTAAAAAGCGCAAAGCAAAATATGCTTTGCGCTTTTTGAATTCGAGAAAGTAGTAAGCAAGCTTCTCATTCCAAGCCTGCCAGATGCATCGTTTGTTTCAGACGATCTACGTTCACATAGATGTCTTCCAGTCCTGGAAAACGAATCGCAGGATCTGCTACACCTTGCCCGTACACCATATAATATTCGAGATTATTATGGTTGCTGATCATCCAATAGGTTGGAACAACATGCTGGGCATGGAAAATTTCAATGACCTGTGTTCCAGGCTGGCAAAAAGCCAGATTAGCGAGTCCAGCACCATGCGGACCTACGATTACTTTCGCTGAGGCGAATAATTGGATTTGCTGGGCAACCGTCCAGTCTTCTAGACAAATCGGTACGATATTAAATTTCTCTAGGCAGCGGATGACATCATCTTCATTAACCAACCTTCTTGAGCTTGCTTTTTTTCGTGAGATATAAATTCGTTCTGGAGTGACTAGTGTTGTTTCTCTATGCGGTAACAAAAATCTCCGCAGTGTATCCGTGGTCCAAGGAGGATAATGTGAATTCATCATTAAGGAAGGGACAAGTAGCTGGTCAGCCTGAACATATGCTTCTGAATTCGTCCGGATCACCAATGACTCGGATATCCCAAGCATGGCCCACGTTTGTTCCACAAAGGGTCCATACGGATTTGGATTCATGATAATAGTGGAGTAAGTGATTCCGCTCGATTGAAGCATCGCTAATCTAGGAAGCACATCATACATCCAATGAAAATAGTTATGGGCTCCGCAAAATGTTAACACCGCCGCGGTCCCGGCAAAATGTTGAAGCTGCGGATCGTTCCACCGGTGAAACACTGGGTGCTCATCTGCTTCAAGCATCCTGTATTGTTCGGCATCATATTCTTGGGAAAGATCAAAGATCAATTTCCCTTCTGGTGTTAGAAGGGCACCAGATTCTCCCCATACCTTCCCTCTGGAAATGGTGGCTACGTATACGCCAAAGGGCTCTAAACAATAAGGTGTTAGTGCTGGAGCAATACTCGTTTCAATGCTTTTGGGCGCTCTGAACTCAGCCGCCCGTCCGAAGTCAAAAGGAACGACATTCCCAGCTTCCTTTGTACTGTTTTCGTTGTGGGAAGTAAAGTCCCAGATGCTTTGGTAATATCCTTGGGGTGGTACCCCTTGTGCAGAAAATAACATCATGTCACCTCATATTCCCAAGTAGAAGCGCAGAAACCTTATTAAGCTATTTTATGAAATGAAGATTCTTTGGACACAGGCTTACTCGGAAAGAGGTGGATGAACAAAGAAGACTTACGTGAGACTGAGCAGAAACAACTCATCGCACAGAAACAGATCAGATCCAAAAATCTAAATATGTGCGTTAACCTATGAAGAAATTGCGTTTCTGAAAAAGACATATGTTCCATTGTTGGTATGAATTAACTTATTAACTAATAAGCGACGAGCACGCTAACGCTGAATAGATAGTCGATGGATGCGATGTGTACCAACGTTTAACTGCATTTCGTACAACTATATTCCTTCAAATCACTCAGCTCGGGGATATAAGTGTACTTCGTACATCTATTTCCTTGATTTTCTACCCAATAGGTGGATTTGATCGTTTTTAGTTGTATAGAATGCAGTTAAAGTATGAAGGTTCTTTTTGCGTACGGAATAAGTGTATAGAATGCAGTTATCTCCCAGATTCGATTAAGACACAGAACTAAGAGAATACGGAGAGGGCATTCCGATCGGTTACATTCCAAGGTTTGCTATAAGCGATATGCGGACCATTAGTTTGTTTATATTCACTTGCCCATAATCTGATCAGGTAAGCTGGTTAATCCAAAAACACCAGACAGTAATTTTCCAACAATAGGAGAATCGCTGCCTGGTGTTCTTTTTTTACCCTCAAAGCTTGTTCCTATAGACCTTAGGTGACATCCCATAGATTTTGGTGAATTGGCGGGTAAAATAATTGCTATCACTAAACCCGCATTCATGTGAGATTTGGGTGATACTGAGGTTAGAATGCTTTAATAGTCCGCAAGCCCGTTCCAGACGTAAACGATGAAGATAAGCGATCGGGGTTGTCTGATAGTAGGAGCGAAAGATCCTGTTTAAGTGTCTGACTGAAATGTCCGAATGTTTGGCGATCTGATCCAGTGTTAAGGGCTCAAGATAACGATCTTCCATATATGAGAGTGCATTCGCCAAATGCATCAGATGGTTCCCTTGAATCCCTTTTTCCTGTTGGTCATAATGTCTGGACAAATAGACAACCAGTTCCATAAACTTGGAGCCCAGCATGGTCTGATAACCCTGTAGCTTGTTGTGATATTCTTCAATCATGCCCGCTATGAGAAAAGAGACATACTCCAGGTTAGGAATCGGCAAGCTGAGTTTGCTTGTGTAGGAATGTTTATGACGATACAGGGGTTCCAACACAAATAATGCTTGAAAGCCGTTGGATGTCCGCAAATCTGGCCCAGCTGTCGATAGCATTTCAGGCTGAAACATAATATTGCAGATCTTGAAATCCTGAGGATCATTAAAAGCATGCGGGGTCGAACCATTAATTACAAACACATTTCCCTTTTTGATAAAAGACTCCTCAGTATTAACAATATGTGTAGCTGTACCACTCAATACAATTACGAGCTCTGAAAAGTCCGCATGTCTATGTAGATCGGTGTCTTCGTCGTGATAGCCGTATTGAATAAAAAATGGAAATTGACGATCAGATGTAAACCATTTTAAATAAAATTCACTCAACTCGTTACCCTCCAAAAGCTTGTCTAGATGAATGTCTATATCATGCTATTTTAGGACCGAATAATCAAGGCTTTCTATCCAGCTGAAGCAGTATAATCCTTGACATAGGTTTCAGTGATTAAGATAGAGAAGGAGAATACTACATGAAATATAACAATCCGATTATCCCGGGGTTTTATCCAGATCCAAGCATTTGCAGAGTAGACGAGGATTATTATCTGGTAAACAGTTCATTTGCCTATTCTCCGGGAATACCTATTTGGCACAGCAAGGATTTGGTGCATTGGAAGCAGCTTGGGTATTGTTTGACTCGTGAGAATCAGCTTCAATTTGATGAATCAGTGGTTTCCGGAGGTGTGTGGGCGCCGACTCTTCGTTATTATAACGGTCGTTTTTATATGGTTACGACAAATCAGGATAGCGGAGGTCATTTCTACGTTTGGGCGGATGACCCGGCAGGTGAATGGTCGGATCCACTTTATGTGGAGCAGGAAGGTATTGATCCCTCCTTGTTTTTTGATGATGGAAAGGTTTATTTAACAAGCACAGGCTCCGAGCAAGGGATGGGGATCTACCAATGTGAGATTGATATTGAAACGGGCCATAAGCTTAGCGATACACGCTTGATCTGGACTGGCAGCGGAGGAAAATTCCCGGAGGGTCCACATCTTTACAAAATAAACGATTACTATTATTTGATGTGTGCAGAAGGTGGGACAGAATATGGACATATGGAGACTATTGCAAGAAGTAAATCGCCATATGGGCCTTATGAATCGTCTCCTCACAATCCGATTTTGACTCATCGAAGTTCAGATTACCCCATTCAAGCTACAGGACATGCCGATTTAGTTGAAGCACAGGATGGTAGCTGGTGGGCGGTATTTCTGGGGATTCGACCAGTAGGTTATCCTTACCGTTATCATCTTGGCAGAGAGACATATTTGGCTCCGGTTCAGTGGACGGAG
This sequence comes from Paenibacillus sp. FSL F4-0122, assembly GCF_038002845.1. Lineage (NCBI taxonomy): Bacteria > Bacillati > Bacillota > Bacilli > Caryophanales > Paenibacillaceae > Paenibacillus > Paenibacillus sp. FSL F4-0122. Next base: position 6,009,996 of record NZ_JBBODI010000001.1, on the reverse strand, counting down.
GAGGGTTGGCCAATGATTGGGGATAACGGAGTGGTTGGATTAGAAATGGAAGCTGACCTGCCTTCACCAATGCCGTGGGAAGAAGAGCCTGAAACCGACGATTTTAATCAATCTGACCTAAGAATGAGCTGGAATTTCATTCGTAATGCTAATAAGGTGGATTGGTCATTGCAGGAACGGGGAGGGTGGCTAGCTTTACGTGGATCAGATGTGAGATTAAATGAGAAGGGAACGCCTGCTTTTATTGGTTGTAGACAGCGGCATTTGAATTGTGAAATTACCACCAAAATGGAATTTAGCCCTCTTGATGGTGACGAAGCTGGTCTTGTAGTTTTTATGGATCAGCAGTATCACTACGCAATTGGACTAACGCAAATGGAAGGTGAAAATGTTATTACACTGCGCAGACAGGTAGGGAGCATTAGTGATGTGGCATATTCTTCGGCTTTAGAAGGTACAGGGGTAGATTTGAGAATCCAGGCATCACCTGAAAAATATATGTTTTACTATCGAGGTGTGGATCAAATATGGCATCAGCTTGGCGAAGCCGAGACACACTTGATTTCTACTGAAGTCGCAGGAGGATTTACTGGAGTATTTTTCGGTATGTATAGCTACTCTCCTAATCAAACAACTGCTTATTATGATTGGTTTAGCTATCAAAAGAAATAAAAAGCGGTCGGCTACGTGTTCGTCAGAAAAAGCAGTGTTAGCTTGTGGAAAACACAAAGCAGCGATTCTCCAAGTATGGATGAATCGCTGCTTTGTGTTTTTTGGTTGTCGTTGTTTTTTTGTCGTCGTTGGTTGTTTGCCTCAGCTTGTATTTATAAACCTCTTGGGCTTAAGGACTCAGAGGACGTTATTTGCGTATTTATCCCTTTTTGAGCTTAGTTTCGGACCCCATTGCAGCTATTACTTCGAAAGCGATTCAGATTGAGCGTTTTTTGAACCAATAGCAGCTATGCGGTCCTTTAGCATCCCAAATGTGAGATATTACTGCGTTTAAGGTCCTCTGGGTCCGATAGTAATAAGCTCATTAGCGATAAACCCGATAGAATCAGCGTGTGCGCAAAGGTTACCTATACATGTTGGTGTTTAGCGGATAGTTCCATATTGTGAATGAAGAACGCGTTCGCGTTTATCCAATGAGCATATCTTCCTTCAAACGCTTGATGTCTGCTCTAGGGGGTGAACCAAACATCCGAGAATATTCGCGGCTGAATTGTGATGCACTTTCATAGCCAACACGGAACGCGACATCCGCTGCATCCGCTGATTCAGATAATAAAAGGCGGCGAGCTTCCTGTAAGCGCAGATGCTTTTGAAACTGAATAGGACTCATGGCAGTTACCTCTTTGAAGTGTCTGTGGAACGAAGAAATACTCATACTGGCTGTTTCAGCAAGCTCTTCAATCCGCAAAGGTTTATCACAGTTCTCGATAATCTGTTCGATGGCCTCCCGAATGCGGTAGGTGCTGCTACCTTCCATCGCAATTTGAGCGAGTGTAACTCCATAGGGTCCCTTCAGAAGCCGGTATAGAATTTCATCAGTATAAATCGGAGCCAAAAACGGAATATCCTTGGGATCATCCAGCAAACGTACCAATCTCAGGATCGCATCCAATAGTGGTAACTCTATCTGCCCGACATACATAGCGCGCTTAGCATTTTCTTTCGGAGCGAGTTTAAATTCGGAATCATTTAGTACCTTCAAAATCTGACTCTGCGTGAATTCTAGCTTAAAGCTTAAATAGGGTGCGTTGGGAGAAGCTTTTATAATCTGACCGATAACGGGTAAATTCATTGATGATATTAGATAATTTGCGGGACCATACTCAAAACGCTCCTTGGCCAATAAGATCTCCTTTGTTCCCTGCGCAATGAAACATAAAGAAGGTTTGTATACTCTGTATACTGGCTCGGTCACATTGGAGTTACGAATCACAAATGATGAGGGGATAACGGTCTCATATACTCCATCCTGGCTCGAATGATGTTCAATCAATCTGGCGAGTTCTTCTTTCCGCTCTAGTAATTCTTTAGACATGTGCTCCTCCTAATGTTTTGTTCTTATTCAATTATAAAGTAAAAACATCTTTTATGTTAGTGATAGTGAGAGGAATAGGCAATCATTTAAGATAATTGAGATAACGGCGTCCCCTTCATTTATCGCATAATTAGAACTAAGAAAGGGGTTTTGAAATTGAGCAATGTTTTGATCTTAGGCGCTAACGGCGGAATTGCACGTCATGCGATTGATTTGTTTTTGAACGAAACCGATGCCCGGTTAACACTATATCTCCGCAACTCGGACAGATTAAGCCATATAACATCCAGCCGCACTCGAGTAGTTGAAGGAGATGTGTTGGATAGTGAGCAATTAAAAGAAGCGATGATCGGGCAAGATGTTGTTTATGCTAATCTGGCAGGTAATTTGGAGGAAATGTCTAAGACCATCGTTGAAGCAATGAACACCACTGGTCTTAGAGAAGTACAGCAGTATATTGGATCCATATCGAAAATCAGTAGAAATCATTGAAGCTTCAAATCTTAACTATACGATTTTGAGATCTGGATGGTTTACCTATAAAGACGAGATTGACTACGAGACGACTCAGAAAGGTGAACCTTTTAAAGGCAGAGAAGTGTCGCGAAAAAGTGTGGCTGCGTTAGTTGTTAAATTGGCCGAGTCACCAGATATGGAAATTCGCCGCAGTTTAGGAGTAAACAAACCCAAAATCTAAAGGAGGCACAAGCGAATGGAATATATAAAACTTGGACGTACTGGTTTGGACGTATCTAGAATTTGTCTTGGCTGTATGAGTTACGGAGTACCTGAACGTGGAATGGCTCCGTGGTCGCTAAATGAGGAGCAGAGCAGACCCTTTATTAAAAGAGCACTGGAGCTTGGCATCAACTTCTTTGATACGGCTAATGTATACTCTGACGGAACAAGCGAAGAAATTGTCGGACGTGCCTTAAAAGAATTCGCTCGCCGCGATGAGGTAGTCATTGCGACAAAGGTGTTTTTCCGGATGCATCAGGGACCAAATGGGGCAGGACTTTCACGCAAAGCGATTATGACCGAAATAGACAACAGTCTAAAACGGCTGGGCACAGATTATGTGGACCTATACCAGATCCATCGTTGGGATAATGACACCCCTATCGAAGAGACCATGGAGGCCCTTCATGACGTAGTAAAGGCAGGTAAAGTTAGATATATTGGAGCGTCCTCTATGTATGCTTGGCAGTTCTTGCAGGCACAGCATGTTGCTGAGCGAAATGGTTGGACTAAATTTGTCTCTATGCAAAATTACTTGAATCTACTCTACAGGGAAGAAGATCGGGAAATGTTGCCTCTTTGCCGGGAAGAAGGAATCGGTGTGATCCCATGGAGTCCGCTTGCTAAAGGCCGACTAACCCGTGATTGGAATGAACAAACAGCTCGTTCAGAGATAGACGAAGTCGGAAAGGCATTTTATGCAAAAATGGCTGAAGCTGACCGCAAGGTTGTTGAGGTAGTTGCCGAAATTGCGGCTAAGCGGGGGATTCCACGTGCACAAGTAGCGCTTGCTTGGGTTCTGCAAAAAAAGCCAGTAACATCGCCTATCATTGGTGCAACCAAACCTAATCATCTGGAGGACGCCGTTGCAGCGTTATCAGTGACGCTGGAGCCAAGTGATATAGCGAGACTAGAAGAGCCTTATGTGCCACACCCAGTTATAGGAAATCTAAGCTAGATAAAAAAGCGTGATGCCCTTTGGGATCGCGCCTTTTTTTATCTAAGTTAACTTTCATCCCTTATTTAGTGCCTTTAGAATCTTATCTTTAGTTTGGCTTAATCGTTGCTCAGCACCATGCGGGTGCAAGGGTTTGCTTAAATAGGTGAATAAGAAAACACATTCCAATCAATAAAAATGACATGTTAATTCTTCTTTAGCCAAGGTAATATGTATCCGACTTGTGAGAGTGAATATAGAAAAGGAGGTGAACTCTTTATTATTAATTCCACGTTAAAGCATACGCACATGACTACTGAAATTGGTCAACCAGCTATCCTCAAGCCTAGGGAGGTTTATCCGACGGTTTCCTTCACATCGTGTGTTGACGGAAGGGTTGCCGGTGAATTGATTTTTGATAGAACGAAGCTGGTTGATAGTTTGCCTGAGACTCCTATGGTCAAAGACTCATTAATGGAATGGACACCGTTAGGCACGGCAGAACAACTGGGTACTTATGAACTGCGAATGACCCTCAAACAGGACGGAAAATCTCCTCAGTATGACTCATATTATTTTACCGTGCTGGATCCAAAGAGCATCTCCGCGGGACAGAGCCCAATTGCTTTCCTTGGTAACGATGGAATGATGATGTATATCGGTGATTATCGAGGTAATCGGATCTTAGATTTTTCCAATGCGGGTTATAGGGGTGGCGGTGTTGAAATCCCGAATATCCCCGTTAAGTCGACCGTTCTACCCTTAGACGGAGACGCGACGGAACGTATTCAGGTTGCGATTGACCAGTTGGCCAAGCGCCCGCTCGATAAGAACGGATTCCGCGGAGCGATCCTGTTGAAAAAAGGCAGATATGAAATCGGAGGCACGTTATTCATTAAAGCAAGCGGGATCGTCCTTCGCGGCGAAGGTCAGGACAAAGAGGGCACCATTCTCTATGGTACCGGAGTGAAACAACGAAATCTAGTTGAAATTGGTGAAAATGCAGATCTTATGCTGGACAGCAACTCGAAACGGATGATTTCAGATTTGTATGTACCCTCAGGCTCGCGTACTTTCCATGCAAAAGACGGGAATGCTTATCGTGTAGGCGATCAGATCATAGTCCGCAGAATAGGTGATAAAAACTGGATTCACGAAATTGGCATGGATAACATATATAAGCGCCCGGGTGGAACCGTAACCCAATGGTCACCGTTCAATCTGGATTTTGACCGAGTCATCACTGCTATTGTAGGTAATGCGATTACGGTCGATGCCCCACTAGCGAATGCTATCGAACTTCAGTGGGGCGGCGGAGAGATCTATAAATATACAGACCATGCCCGCATTCAGCAGGTGGGGGTAGAGAATATGAGGGTAGAGTCCGATTTTGACCCGAGCATTATAGATATTAAGATGGATAACGATACAACGGATCCTTATTATGCGGACGAAAAGCATGCTGAGCGTTTTGTCGTATTCAACAGTGTGAAGAATGGCTGGGTTCGAGATGTGACGGGTTACCATCTGTCCTATTCTCTCGTTCAAATGAAGCGTTATTCCAAATGGATTACGGTTCAGGATTGTCAAATGTACGATATGATCAGTATGGTTACTGGGGGTCGCCGTTATGTCATACATCAGATGGGCCAGCTAAATCTCGCTCAACGTATTTATACAGAAACGGCGCGGCATGCGTTCACCGTCGATAGCTGGGTACCGGGGCCAAATGTATTTCTGGATGGGGGAGCTGTTAACAATTATAACACCAGTGAGCCTCATCATCGCTGGTCAGTCGGAGGCCTGTTCGATAATATCAAAGCTCCCATCTCTATTCGGGATAGGGCGTGGTTAGGCAGCGGACATGGCTGGGCAGGCGCGAATTATGTAACCTGGAATACGCAAGGAGAACTCACTTTACAGCGGCCACCAACCGCTCAAAACTACGCCATTGGCCATGTTGGTAGCAAGGTACCCGGACTGGTTCCTAACGATTATGATCCCCGGCCCCGTGAAGATGGATATTGGTGCAGTTGCGGTCAACATGTCGTCATTAATAGTCTCTACAAGCAGCAGCTGATGGAACGTTTAGGTCGAAATGCGCTCAGTAATATAAAAAAATAATTTACAGTAGGGTGCGGAATCTTCCGCATCCTTTTTAGTTTGGATCATAAAAAAACACAACCCCTAACAATCTATGCCATGGAGAGACATCAGAATCAAGAGTAGCATAAGAAGTGGAGTTACTGACGAATGATATGACCTGAAAATAGGAAAGGCCAGGTGAACAAGAGTTGAGTGAAAGAAGACGAGCGAAACAAGAGGTGGCATTATCGGCAACCATGCGGGAATCAGAACGTCTTCGATTATGGTATACAAGCCCGGCGTCAAATTGGAATGAGGCTCTTCCCATAGGAAACGGGCGCCTTGGGGCGATGGTGTCTGGTATGATCGGCCAAGATAAAATCCAGCTTAACGAAGATTCAATCTGGTACGGCGGCCCTGGACGCGCAGCTAATCCTGCAGCTCAGCCGTATTTGACGGAGATTCGGCAAATGCTGAAAGACGGCAGGCAGGCGGAGGCAGAACATTTGGCTCGAATGGCTATGACTGCTTCACCAAAATATGAACAGCCGTACCAGCCACTTGGCGATTTGATTTTGAAGTTTCTGGATTCCAGTGAGGTTATTGAAGAATACGAGCGGGAGCTCGATTTGGAGCAAGCGGTTGTTACGGTGTCGTACCGTTGTGGCGGGGTTCGCTATTACAGGCAATATTTTGTAAGTGAACCGGACGGTGTATTAGTAGTCCGATTGACAGCTGACAGACTTGGCAAGATCACGTTGGCTGCGAATCTTATGCGTCGTCCGTTCGATACCGGCTGTAGTACTGGTCCTGCAAACACAGTTCTAATGAATGGGGAATGCGGAGCGGATGGTGTTCGCTTTTGCACAGCACTAAGGGCAGTTCAACAAGGAGGCCGCCAGAGGCTCATAGGGGATTTCATCTCTATTGAGGGAGCAGACTCCGTCACCCTTATGCTGGCAGCGCAGAGTACCTTTCGTGTGGATCAACCTGAAAAAGCCTGTCTGGAGCAATTGGATCAAGCCACGGCTCAGTCTTTTGCAACTCTAATAAAGCGGCATAAGGAGGAATACAAGTCCCGGTTTGCTCGATTTTCAATCGATTTAACAAGGGATGGCGACCCGTACGCCGAGCTTCCTACCGATAAACGATTACTGCGGTTACAGCAAGCAAAAGATGAAAGAAGCAATTCCAATGAGTTTGGTGATCCAGGACTAGTTGCACTATATGTGCAGTATGGGCGCTACCTATTGCTTTCCAGTTCTCGACCAGGTACGTTGCCTGCTAATCTGCAAGGCATATGGAATGATAGCTTTACCCCGCCATGGGAATCAAAATATACAATTAATATTAACCTCCAGATGAATTACTGGCCTGCCGAAGTCCTAAATATGGCTGAATGCCATGAACCGCTGTTTGATCTGATCGAACGGATGCAGTTGAACGGTCAAGAAACGGCAAAAGAAATGTATGGCTGTCGCGGTTTTGTTGCTCATCATAACACTAACTTATGGGCGGAAACCCGACCTGAAGGCATCCTAATTACCTGTACGGTCTGGCCAATGGGTGCTGCTTGGTTATGCCTTCATTTGTGGGAACACTACCGGTTTGGACTGAACCTGTCTTTTCTCAAGGAAAGGGCCTATCCAGTGATGAAGGAAGCAGCGATTTTTCTGCTTGATTACATGGTAGAGGAGGGTGGTGTACGGATTACTGGGCCTTCGGTCTCCCCTGAAAACCGCTTCCTTCTTTCGGACGGAAGCAACGGCAGCCTCTGTATGGGACCATCTATGGATTTGCAAATCGCATATACATTGCTATCCGCCTGTTCGGAAGCGGCATTAATTCTCGGAGAAGAAGATACAATGTTTCTCTCTGAACTACATGAGACGCTTGAACACATTCCACAGCCGAGTGTGGGCAGTCATGGACAGATTAAGGAATGGCTGTTTGACTACGAAGAGCAAGACGCAGGTCACCGGCATATTTCTCAGTTGTTCGCATTACATCCGGGTGAACAGATTGACATGAGGCACACCCCTGAGCTTGCCGCAGCAGCCCGACGAACGCTTGAACGCCGTCTTGACGGAGGTGGAGGCCATACCGGCTGGAGCAGGGCATGGATCGTCAACTTTTATGCCCGTCTCGGTATGGGTGCGGAAGCCTACGAGCATTTACTTAATCTCTTAGCCTCCTCCACGTATTCGAATCTTTTAGACTGCCATCCACCCTTTCAAATAGACGGAAACTTTGGTGGAGCAGCAGGCGTAGCAGAAATGCTGCTGCAATCCCACCGAGGAGAACTTCGACTATTACCTGCCCTTCCTAAGGAGTGGGCTTCAGGCAGCATAAGGGGAATGAGAGCAAGAGGTGGTTTTACCGTTGATCTTTCTTGGAGCCAAGGAAAGCTTGATGAAGCGACGATTCACTCTACGTTAACCGCTGAATATCGAATTTGGTCTGCTGTTCCGCTTGATCTGCCAGAACAATCTCTTATTAGCGATGGTCAGGGATTTGAATATACTTTTTCTTCAGTTGCAGGGAAGTCCCGCAAGATTTGTGCACAATAGTCAATCGTAATAAAACACAGGCAAGCCGAAAAATCTCCATTTTGAAGACCTGGATATTGGATTAACATTAGCCATACAACAAAATCCAAACTGCAACCAAAGGAGCGATATTTATGCCACAACAAGTGCCAGCCGCATTGCCAGCGAGCAGGCCAGATCTTTCCCCATTCCAAAGAAGAATGACCAATTTGCGCAAATATAAGGCGCTATATCTCATTTCACTGCCGGGCATTATTTTTTTTATCGTATTTAAATACTTACCCTTGGCGGGTTCCATCATGGCCTTTCAAAACTACAACATATTCAAAGGTTTTACAGGCAGTCCTTGGGTTGGCCTTGATCAGTTCCGGCGGATGTTCACCTATCCAGAGTTTTTGAGAATTCTTGAAAATACTATCCTGATCGGCCTATATGATATGGTCTTTGCGTTTCCGGTTCCCATAATATTCGCCCTCCTTCTTAATGAAGTGAGAAAAGCTTTCTATAAACGGATTTTGCAGACCGTCGTTTATTTGCCCCATTTTCTCTCATGGGTCATTATTGGGGGGATAATGATCGGCATTTTGTCCCCAACGACAGGTATCGTGAACCAGATCTTAAATGCTTTTGGGCTCGACTCCGTTTATTTTCTGGGCGAGGACTCGTATATTCGTACCATCCTGGTTGGAACAGGCATATGGAAAGACAGTGGATGGGGAACTATTGTTTATTTAGCCGCACTCGCAGCTGTGAATCCCGAGCTGTATGAAGCGGCCAGAATTGACGGAGCAAATCGGTGGAAACAAACCTTATCCATTACGATCCCGACGATCTTGCCCACCATCATGATTATGTTCCTGCTTCATATCGGTAACTTCCTTGATTTTGGCTTCGAGCGAGTGTTTGTATTTATCAATTCGCTTAATGAGACCAATGGAGATATTCTCGATACGTATATATACCGAGTGGGTCTTATTGATCAGCAATACAGCTATACAACAGCTATAGGCCTCTTTAAATCGGTCGTCGGACTGTTGCTAGTCATGATCGGGAATACGCTTAGCAAAAAAGCATCAGGGGATGGACTTTACTAGAAAGGAGTCGAAGAGTAAATGAAAAATAAAGGTCGCCTGTTTGACGTTTTTAACTATATATTTCTGATGCTGGTCGGGTGCTTGATGGTCTTCCCTCTGCTGCATGTGCTCGCCAAATCATTTAGCAGCACTCATGCCATTAATGCAGGCGAGGTTAAGCTATTCCCTTCTGTAGATTGGACGCTTATGAATTATCAAGTTATTCTTGGGGATACCTCCATCTGGAGAGCTTTCATGGTAAGTATATTTATTACAGTTGTCGGAACAGTTATTAATCTGATTTTAACTGCATCACTGGCCTATCCTTTATCCAGATCCGAATATTCGATGCGCAAAGGAGTTCTGATTTTAATCCTAATTACGATGATATTTCACGCTCCGCTCATACCGAACTATATGGTCATCAAAAACTTGCACTTGATCGACTCTTTATGGGTATTAATCATCCCATCGGCCATCAGTGCATATAACCTGTTCATCATGCGTTCTTTTTTCTCAGCCCTGCCTACTGAGCTGATAGACAGCGCGCGAATGGATGGAGCGGGAGAGCTGCGCACGATGTGGAGCGTCATCCTTCCTTTGTCCAAACCTGTTATGGCAACTATGGGCTTGTTCTACGCGGTATCCCATTGGAATTCTTATTCATCGGCGTTGTATTTTATCAATACACGAGCGCTTTATCCACTTCAGCTGCGGCTTCGGGAAATCGTACTGAGTAACGACCTTGGGCAAGCGGGCAGCTTATTAGAAAACGTAAATGAAGTATCTCCGGCAGGTGTGCAAATGGCAGTTATTGTCGTCTCCGTCATACCGATTATTATCGTGTATCCGTTTCTGCAAAAGTATTTTATCAAAGGGATGTTAATCGGATCTATTAAGTCTTAAATCAACCAGCTTGCATCATCCTTTAAAAGAAACAGCCATCTGCTTATCAAAATATGGTAAGATATAATCCAAACTCAAAAATGGAAGCGTTGCCAATGATCGCAACTTCAAATCAATTTCATACCACAAGACAACTGATTCTGATTCCATTCCGGAAGGGATTTGATACAAGTGCGAGTATTGATTGTAGAAGATGAGCCTGTCATTCAAAAAGGATTGGTGAAGATGGTCCAGCGTTATCCGGTCTCATTCACCGCGATTTATACAGCCGACGATGGCGAAGCAGCCTTAGAAACTATCCAAAAGCTAGAACCGCATTTAGTGCTGACAGATTTGCGCATGAAGCGGATGGATGGCCTTGATTTATGTGAACGAATTCACCGTGATTACAGTCATGTCCAGGTGGCAGTCATTTCCGGGTACAATGACTTTCAATATGCTCAACGAGCAATGGCATACGGCGTTAAGCGATATTTGTTAAAGCCGGTTCTCCAGCAGGATGTGCATGATATGCTGAGAGAACTTATATCCGGAATGACAGGCAACATTATTCCTGTTCATAAATACGTGGATTGGGCCGAACAGCTGGAACAACATATCTGGCTGCTGCAACGTGATGAGACAAACCGTCTGCTTGATGACAGAGAAACATCCGGTTTATTTGAAGGGTTGAACGTCTTTAGCATGGATGCAGTCCTGAATGATTGTCTACAAATGATCGTAGATCGCTTGGAACGCCGAGGCTGGAAGCCTCAGTCCCGGTGCTGTGGAGATGTGAAAGCCGCCAATACGAAAAAAGAAACGATGTTAGCATTTGTCGCGATAATAAACGGTATACTTGCGGAGCTGCAACTTACTCGCAAAGGCAACTATAAGGACCCGGTTGAAGAAGCAAAAGCTTTCATTGATAAACATTTGGCTGAGGATGTGTCGTTAGAAGAAGTAGCCAAACGGGTGGGACTTGCCCGCACCTACTTCAGCGCATTATTCAAAAAAATGACGGGGGAAACCTTCGTACACTACCGGATCCGAAGAAGAATGGAGGAAGCGCGCAGACTTCTTGCCGTACCTACCATGACAATCAGTGATATCTCGATTCATGTAGGTTACGAGGATTATCCCCATTTTACGAAGACGTTTAAAAATCTCGTGGGTGTGTCACCTTCGGAATACCGTGCTTCGTTTGGCATTGAATAATGAGAGCAACCCTCAGCCGGAAGCTGCTATTTTATTTTACCATTGTCATCTTACTTTCCCTGTCAGCGCTGGGGATTTCCTTCTACAGCATTTCTGCCAAGCAATTGCAGGCAAGTACTGAAAACCAGATGATTCAAATCGTAAATAATGCAGTTCATCATACCAATCTCTATATTTCATCCTATCAACGGTCGACCGTGGCGCTACTAACGGATTTGAGAGTTAAAAGATATATTGACCTATCAGCAGACCGTGAGGAATATGAAAATTACCGCTACACGACCGATATTCGCGATGCAATTGTCGAACCAGTATGGATTCGCAATCCTGAGATTGAAGCCTTATATATTATCGGGTATTCCGGGAATGCGCTTTATTATTATAATGGCGGTTCAGCGCCATCTTTTACACAGGAAGACACCGCAAGACAGATCAGGTATTTCAAAGAACATACAGATGTCAGTGGACAGTTGAATGTAATCAATTACAGTATCCGTGGGGATCAAACGCCGATGTTGACCTTAATCCGCAGCATTCGTGGCCTTCAGTCACCAGAGATGAAAGGATTTGTAGGCATCGAAGTCAAAGCGGAGGAGCTCTCCACGTTATGGAAAGGGATCGATCTTGGTCCCGAAAGCTATTTTTTTATTGTAGATGGCGAAGGCAGGATTCAATATCATAACGATCAAAACAAAGTAGGGACGTTGATTCCCGATAGTCTTGGCAAGCAAATTGAGCTAGCAGGAGATGCGATGTTCCGCAGCTCGGCAGAGGGAGTGGGAAAATCTTATATCAGCCGTAATGCGGAATATTCCGGTTGGCATCTGGTTGTATCCATTCCAGACACTCAGCTGCAAAAGCCGCTAATTACCATCCGGAATTATATTATTGCTGTCGCGATTTTGACATTTATGATAGCGCTGTTTCTGGCAAGCCGATTTGGTAAGTCTGTTACTACACCAATCCGTATACTGATGAAAGGAATGAGCCAGACCGAAAAAGGAAATTGGGAATTAATCTCCCTTCCGAAAAGCCAGGATGAGGTCACTGGGCTTATCGTTCGTTACAATCTGATGGTAACGCGCCTGTCAGAGCTTGTGGACACCGTTTATCAATCAGAACTGAAGAACAAGGAAGTGGAAGCCGAGCGGCAGAAGGCCGAATTCCAATCCTTACAGTTACAGATCAACCCCCATTTTTTATATAATACGCTCGAAACGGTGGTCTGCTATGCAGTAATTCAGGATTCAGATGAAATATCAGAAATTGTCGGAGCCCTGTCCTACATGCTGCATTATTCGGTGCGCACCAATCTTGAAGAGATAACCGTGGCCAATGAGCTGAAGCATGTCATCCATTATATGGTCATTATCAATCACCGGATCGGAAGACCGTTTGACATCGATGTGCGGATAAAGCCTGAAATGCTTCTGCGCAAAATGGTCCGTTTGACCTTACAGCCACTTGTGGAAAATGTGTTCCAGCACGCCTTTCGTTATGGTGTTGAAGATTATCACACGATTACGATTGATGCTGGAGAGGATGGCGATATCTTCTGGGTCAGCATTACGGATAATGGCAGCGGAATGACCCCGGAGCGGCTTGAAGAACTTCGCCTTAAACTGAGCGAAAATCGACTCGCCGATGTGGAGGAAGGTAAAGGAAGCCCAGGCGGCATTGGTGTGCAAAATGTTCATCGCCGGATTCAGCTTGTCTTCGGAGAAGAATTCGGCGTTGACGTAGAAAGCAGTCCAGAATGGGGAACACGCATGATCATGAGAATGCCGATTTCCGGAAGGAAGGAACATCAAGTGCTTAACGCATAGGCGCTGCTCGCCGAAGAGAACGAGGATCAAAAGGCTGTCCTGAGGTCCGAGCCGCGGACTTTTGGGGATGGCCTTTTTTTATAACGGCAACCGATCACAAAAAAACACATCCCACAATAATCCACCCCATGGGAGAGCTGATGATACAGCTTTATGATGGGTACAGGTAAACCAAATACCTTTTTATACTAATAAGGGGGATTATCCAGATGAAAAAATGGGTTAGTCTGATCCTATCCACGGCGCTTGTCTCAAGTCTCGTCGCAGGATGCGGAAGCAATGAAACATCGGACGGTAACGCCGATGCAGCAGGCGAATCAAAACCGCTTAAATTTAGTATTTCGTTAAACACAAGCGGAAACGCTTACACGGAAAGTTCTAAAGACATTAACACCGATAAGTGGGTCAAGGAGTTGGAAAAACGGGCGAATGTCGATTTAGACATTAAGTTAATTCCTTTGAAGAACTTTGATTCCAAAATGGCTGTTATGTTCGCAGGCGGTGATATTCCGGATGTGGTTCAAAATGTCGGAGGGGCTACAGATAAATCGATGGCTGGATCGGTTCAGGCTGGTGTTTTTATGCCGCTAGATGATCTGCTGAAGGAGAATGCGCCTAACTTGATGAAGGTTGTCCCGCAGGAAGCATGGGATGAAGTCAGCTACGACGGAAAAATATATGGCATTCCGACTTGGCTCAGCAATCCGTCTCGACGTGCCACCTTTATCCGAACAGATTTATTGGAGAAAACCGGTCTCCCGGTACCTGTAACGATTGAAGATTTCTTGAATGTGCTACGCGCTTTTAAGAAACTCGGTGTGAGCGCGCCTTATCAGATGCGTGAGAACTTCAAATATGCAGATATCGCATTCGGTGCATATGACGCGCTTGGCTATCAGTTTACAGAGGATAATGGAGAGATCGTACCCAAATTTTATAATTCCGAGAATATGGAAAAAGCACTGAACGTATACAAAACGATGTATGACGAAGGCCTCATTCAAAAGGATTTTGCAACAATTCAGACGGCGCAGTATGGCGAAAATATTGCTGCAGGCAATGCAGGAATCTGGACAGCTAACGCGCAGAATCTACTGGATTTCCGGACCCAAATCGCCGCATCCAATCCGGAAGCGAAAGTGGATATTATCTCGTCGCCAACCGGTGACAATGGACAAAAAGGATATGGCTTGTATAGTTCGGTCAATACCTCACTGTATATCAACAATAAGGTCAGTAAAGAAAAGGCTGCCCGGATTATTCAAATGTTTGAATGGATGCAGACCCCGGAAGCCAGTAATTTCTATAGCTTTGGGATTGAAGGCGAGAATTACACGGTAAAAGACGGAAAAGTTGATTATAAGCTGCCAGAGAACAAGGCTGCCCAAGATGAAGAGAAATTCCGCACACAGCTGCGCTGGGTAGGGGACGGAACGATCAACCGCGAACGAACTGAACTGCTTACGGGTGGTAAAGATGTTTTGAAAGCATTGGATGAAACTCTGAGTAAAGAAGGCTTAGGGGGCATCGGTTTTGTACCTGATCTGGAGTCATTCAGCAAATTTCCTGATCTTGCCTCCAAACGTCCCGATCAGGCACCAAAACTGATCATAGACCATATGGTCAAAATGATTTATGGCAAAGAACCGATTAGCGATTTCCCAAAAGTCATCGAGGAATATAAGCAAAAAGGCGGCGTAGAAATCTTAAAAGAAGCAACAGAACGCTACAAAAATAATGAGGGAATCCTTAATCAGCAAAGCCGGAAATAGATAGATTCTTAGGAAGCCTCTTCATTCGAAGGGCTTCCTGCCAGTTAGGAGGGAGAACGATGAGTCAAACTTCATTGTGTGATGAAATCATGCGTCTGCCTGTAATCGATACACATACCCATCTCGTCGGCGATAAGCTAAACGCGGCTGACTTCTGGGAAATAGCCGATTATTTCTGGTTGAACCAAGAGCTTCAGTCAGCAGGATATCCGGCGAATGCGGACCAACTTTCGAAAGAGAAACGGGCTGACTCTTTTGTTAGCGCCTACCACGCTTCCCGTAATACGATGATGAATCGTGCTTTTACAGCAATCATGAAAGATCTGTACGGTATCTCCATCACAGATTCAGAGTCGGTGTTCAAAGCGGATATAACGATTAAACAGCAAAGTCACGATCCCGGCTGGGCGCAGAACGTAGCTGACCGTCTGCATGTGCAGCGGTTTATTGTAAACCGTCCGGAGCATGCCAACTTTGCACACATGAGGGAAAATGCTCTACTGATTCCTCGAATTGACTCTTGGCTGCCTGAGCTGGCAAAGAATATTGCAGATTCCTATGATCCCAGCCGGGAGGCTGCTTATGCTCAAGCGAAAAAATTTATTAGCGAGCAGCTGCAGTCTTATCAGACTATGGGCTGTCCAGGAATCATGACTACGTTGCCAGCTTTTGAAGCCAAAGCTCATGATGTTTACAATCTTAGCAACGTAACTGGACCGGATGAAATCATGATGCTGCTCTTTCATCATATTTGTTCGGAACTGCAAGCAAGAGGAATGTTCTTGCAGTTGTTTCTCGGCGTCGAACGCAGATGGTGTAATACATCAGCTGCGCCAGTTAACGATTCGCTACGGATTGTTAAACTGTACGGTTTATTCGAACGGTATTCCATTCCGTTTGAGCTGGTGGTGGCTTCGGAATTAAATAACCTGGATGTTGTGCAGGCTGCATGGAATTTCCCTAACGTTCATGTAGGCGGGATGTGGTGGTATAACTTCAGACCCAGTACCTATTTGCAGAGCATGCAGTATCGGTTAGAGGCACTCGCCCCGCTCAAGTGTTCGCTCATTGTCTCGGATGCGCGCTGTATCGAATGGACATATGGCAAGCTGCTGATCGTTAAAAAAATACTTGCGCGCTTTTTGGAAAGTCAAATAGCGGAAGGCTGGATCAGCCGAGATGAGGCGCTGGATATTGCTGCGGAATGGCTGCATGGCAGTGCTGCTAAACGTTATAGACTAACGGATGTTAAGCAATAAGCCATGGAGGGAGAAAATGACTTTTTCATTAATGGACCGAATGTTGCCTGCTCCTTTGAACGGAGGATTCCGTATGGAGGACTGGTGGGTGTGGTGCGGCTCAGCTGTGCGTGGCGAGGATGGGCGTTTTCATTTATTCGCATCCCGTTGGCCGAAGTGGCTGCCGATGCATCCGGGATGGTTACTTCGCTCAGAAATTGTCCGCGCATCTGCCGATAACGCGGAAGGACCCTATACGTACGAAGAAACCGTACTACCCGCAAGGGGAGCGGAATACTGGGACGGACGAAGCACCCATAATCCGCATATCCTTCGTTATGGCGATAAGTTTCTGTTGTATTATATGGGATCAACTTATCCATTCGCTGAGCCGCAGCCTAATGAAACAGTGGAACTTGACGACTATCGGGTGATTGCCGCTCGTGCCAACAAACGTGTTGGCCTAGCTGTAGCCGACAGTGTATTCGGACCATGGACAAGGATGGACGCACCTATTCTGCCTACACGTCCGGGCAGGTTCGACAGCTTCCTCACATCCAATCCGGCTCCTTGTATCCGCGAAGATGGCTCCTTGCTATTGGTATATAAAGCCCGCAAATACGAAGGCAATTCCTATGGACAGATGACGCTTGGCATTGCCGGTTCATCTAAGGACGAAGGGCCATATAGAGTAATTAACAACGCACCGCTGTTTCCACCAGAGCGGTCTCATATTGAAGATCCATTTATCTGGCGGACGGCGGACGGGTACCAAATGATCGCCAAGGATATGGATGGCCGGATATGTGGAGAAAAGCACGGTGGGATATTTGCATCTTCTAAGAATGGAACCGACTGGCAACTGGCTGATTCAACGCAATCGTATTCCCGACGAGTTCTCTGGGAGGACGGCACTGAGCAGTGGATGGGCAGCTTTGAACGGCCGTTCCTATTATTTCAGGAAGGGGTTCCTACCCATTTATTCGCTGCGGTAGCAGATGGACCGGGAGGGTTCCGAAATGCGAAGCACACTTGGAATATGGTCATTCCACTAAGGACAACGCTTTAAGAGGTTGAATTTCATAAATATCATCAATGTTAACAGGAGGTACTAAAATGGGAGATGTAATACCAACTCAACAAAATCGCGAACTGGTAATTTCGGAGTCAACTCTGGAATGGGCGGATAGCGCATGGCAACAAATTATAAATAAAGTGGAAAAGACTAGTAAGCGAATTGGCGTTAGTTTTCCGCATGCTTCCGTGAGCGGAGTATACGATAACATGCGTCCATCGTGGTGGACAGCAGGGTTCTGGCCGGGTATTTTGTGGCAGATTGCCGCAGAGGGGAATTATCCGGCGCTGCAAGAAATCGCCGAGCAAATTGAAGAGAAACTGGATGAACCTCTTTATGCTCTTTCCGTTCATCATGATGCCGGTTTTATATGGACACTCTCAGCTTTGGCCAATTACCGCGTGACTGGTAATGAACGCTCCAAGCAGCGCGGGTTGATGGCTGCCGCTCAACTGGCCAGCCGCTTTAACCTGAAAGGGTCATTTATCAGAGCCTGGCATGACACGGAGAAGATAAACCGGGCGGGATGGTCCATCATTGATACTGTAATGAATCTGCCCTTATTATACTGGGCATCGGAAGTTACAGAGGATCCGCGTTTCCGGCATATCGCCGCTGCGCATGCGGAAACGGTAGTGGAGCATTTTTTACGTCCGGATGGATCAAGTTATCATATTCTGCAGTTCAACCCGGAATCAGGAGAAAAAATAGGCGCTATGTCCGGCCAAGGTTATGCGGAAGAATCCGCTTGGGCACGGGGCAGCGCATGGATGATTTACGGTCTTACTTTGTCTTATCACTATACCGGAGAGAACAAGTTTCTATCGGGAGCTAAAAGAGCTGCGCACTTCTTCTTGGCTAATCTTCCGGAGGATCATGTACCTCACTGGGATTTCAGGGCACCTGATGCAGGCGAAAAGCCGCGTGATACCTCTGCTGGTGCATGTGCGGCATGTGGCTTGATCGAGCTGGCAAAGATCGTACCACAGACGGAAGCCTCTTTTTACCTGCGAGCCGCAGAACAAATCGTTCGCTCACTTTATGAGAATTATGGGACTTGGGACATTCCGGAAGAGGAAGGATTGATTCTTTCTGGAACATCCAATCTCCCAGGGGGTGTGCACATTGATACGCCACTGATCTATGGCGATTATTTCTTTGTCGAGGCTGTATCTAAACTCCGCGGAACCGTTCTTCAGTTATGGTAAGAAACGGAAAAACAACAGAAAACCTTCTCGATGATCCGTATAGTATACAGTCCGTCGAAACTCCGATAGACAATGAACAGGCTCGGCGTATGGAATGGTGGCAGGAAGCCAGGCTCGGCTTGTTTATTCACTGGGGACCTTATGCCCTGCCTGCGGGTGAATGGAAGGGAAAAGAAATACAAGCTTCTTACAGTGAGCATATTATGCTACGCGCGAAGATCCCAGTTGCTGAATATGAGGAAATGGCCGCAGCGTTCAGTCCATCAGCTTTTGATGCAATGAAGTGGGTGCGGACTGCCAAGCGTGCTGGCCTAAAATATATCATCTTTACAGCTAAACATCACGACGGTTTCGCGATGTATGACTCGAGTGTATCCCAATATTCGATCAGTAAGCACACCTCATTGGGCCGTGACCCCCTTCGGGAACTAATGGAGGCATGTCGTGCGGAAGAAATGGTACTCGGAATTTACTACTCCCATGCGATGGATTGGCATGATCCAGACTCTCAAGGGAATACCTGGGATTATCCACTGAATATCGGCGCTTATGATGACGTTCAAACTTGGTTAAATGATACCGATAAGCACACCCGCTTTGAACGATATTTGCACAGCAAATCTATCCCTCAAGTCCGTGAGCTGCTGACGGACTACGGAAAAGTTGGTTTAATGTGGTTTGATTGCGGAGGCAAACTGACCCGTGAGCAAGGAGAAGAGTTTTTGGCGGCGGTTCATGCACTTCAGCCAGATTGTTTGGTCAATAGCAGAGTTTGGAAAGCTCCACTTGGAGATTATTCAAATACATCTGATAATCAACTTACGACTCGTAACCTTGGTAAGTACTGGGAGAATATTATTACGTTAAATGACTCATGGGGGTATAAGAGGTCCGATCACCAATGGAAATCCCCTGTAACTATCATCCGCCAGATCATCGATGTGGTTAGCAAAAATGGGAATCTGGTTATCAATATCGGTCCAACAGCAACAGGGGAATGGGATCCGGTATCCGAATCGATTTTGCTTGAAGTAGGAGATTGGTTAAAAACCAATGGGGATAGCATTTACGGTGCTGGAGAATCGCCCACAGCTAAACCGTCTTGGGGTAGATGCACTTTGAAAGGAAACACATTATATCTGCATGTTTTCGATCTTAAGAAGAGAAATAAGCTAATCGTTCCCGGTCTGAAGACCGCTGTTCAAAAGGTATTTGCTTTAGATGGAGGGGAGGAGCTGATTTTCACAAAGCTATCTGAGCAGGATCTGGAAGTCGAACTCCCCAGCTTACCGAACTTTGCCGAAAATTCTAACAACATGCCGCTGGTCATCGCAATTGTCTGTGCAGAACCTGTAGAAGGTAATCCAGTCCGATTATTGGACTTTGGAGAAGATACCTTACTAGAATTGGGGGTATTTGAAAGCGAGATCTTTGGTCCAACCCTCCGTTACGATACAGGAAAAAAAGACCATGATAATCTGTTGGACTGGAAGGATAGAGAGGATACCGCAGTTTGGCATGTCCGGACATTAGGTCCGGTAAGATTTCAAGTTAGTATCGCATATCGCATCGAAGAAGGAGAGAATGGCGGTGGCGGAGTCTACCTCATCAAGGCTGCGGATCAAATTTTGCAAGCTAAAGTTATTTCTACCGATGAGGTTAATAATTTTCAAAGCTTTCAAGTAGGTGAACTGTATCTCCCCACGGCAGGAGAATATACGATTCAATTGCAGGCAGAGCTTATTACAGGGGGTTATTTGATGCAGCCTAGATGTTTAAAACTACTGCAACTATGATATTTTTATATTGTAATAATGAAAAAGAACTCAAATCACTTGGGTTCTTTTTTTTGTTGATTTAAGGATTGTTGTTGACATATTGCCCTTGGGTAAATATATTGTATATAAGAATAAATGTTTACCGAGGGAAACAAATTGAACCAAAGGAATCATTGTTTCTATTAGGAAATAAATTAACCGGGTGAACAGAACAGTGCTACATATGAACTTAACAGAGATAAGGAGTTTTTTTTATGATTGAAATCAGAAACCTAAACGTAGATTATTTCGGTAATTCTGCACTAGAAAATGTAAATATTGATATTCCCTTTGGGTATGCAATCGGAATTATCGGACCAAATGGTGCCGGGAAATCTACATTTATCAAGTCTTTGTTAGAGGTGATAAAGAAGAGAACAGGATCAGTTATGGTGGAGGGAAAAGATATTTCTGAGTACAAACGGAAGATCGCATATGTGCCGCAAAAGAATGACATTGATCTTTCTTTTCCAATCACGGTAAGGGATACAGTGCTGACTGGAACTTACCCTAATTTGCGAATCTTCCAGCGTCCCGGAAAAACAGAGCGGCAAAGAGTCGAGGAATGTATGGCGATGGTGGATATAAGTGATCTTGCAAATAAACAAATCAGCAATCTGTCCGGGGGACAACTCCAAAGAGTTTTTATCGCCAGGGCACTTGCACAACAAGCAAATGTATTTTTTTTAGATGAACCTTTTGTAGGCATAGATTTAGTCAGTGAGAAAATCATTGTAAAGCTGCTAAAACAACTTCGCGAAGAAGGGAAAACCATACTCATCGTTCATCATGATTTGCATGAGGTCGAAGAATATTTTGACAAAGTCATCATTCTCAATAAGAAATTAATTGCTTTTGGTGACGTTAAAGACACCTTTACGCCAGAGAATATCCTCAGCGCCTATGGTGCCTCCTTAGGTAATCTGGTGATCAAAGGGATGGGGGCGACAGATCATGATTGATTATTTCTCAGGGGTATTAAACATTCCAATATATGCACTTAACGCGGGATTATCTGCTATCATTCTTGGAATTGTATCAGGGGTTTTAGGAAGCTTTATTGTGCTCAGAAAGATGTCATTAATGGGAGATGCGTTATCACATGCGGTGTTACCCGGGGTGGCGTTATCTTATATCTTAGGAATCAACATCCTTCTTGGAGCTTCACTGTTTGGACTATTAGCAGCAGTTCTCATTCAATTTATAACAAGTCGCAGCAATATTAAAAGTGACACTTCTATTGGCATTATTCTTAGCTCATTTTTTGCGCTAGGCATTGTCCTAATTACTTTCGCCAAAAGCGGGCTTGATCTAACTCACATTCTATTTGGTAATATTCTGGCCGTCCCACAGTCGGAGTTAATGCAATCCTTTATTATTATGCTTGTTGTTATTGCCATCATTTCATTGCTGTATAAAGAGCTTTTAATGAGTTCATTTGATCCGGTTGTTTCCAAAGCCTATGGGTTAAAAACAGGGTTCTATCATTATTTATTGATGATGCTCCTATCTGTAGTTACCGTATCTTCGTTATCTCAAGTAGGAATTGTGCTTGTGATTGCAATGCTGGTTATTCCGGCTGCTACATCCTATCTCTGGACGAATAAGCTGTTCCACATGATTATCCTAGCTTCTACAATCGGCGCTGTATCCGGGATTATAGGTGTAATTGTAAGCTTTAAATTCAATTTACCTACAAGTGCCACGATTGTTCTGGTCGGCGTAAGCATGTTCGGAATTTCATTTATAATCTCACCAAAAAATAATTTTTTCAGGAAAGGGTTGAAACAAGGATGAAGACCATAAAAATACTCTCTTTGACAATGTTTATCGTACTTCTTACCGCATGCTCAAAGGTTAGTGTAGGAGATGCAGACCATGATAAGCTGCAGATTGTTGCAACATACTCCATTATCGCTGATATGACCGAAAACATTGTAGGGGAGAAAGCTGAAGTTTACAGTATGGTACCCATCGGAACAGATCCGCATATGTACGATCCATTACCCAAGGATACAAGTAAGGTTTCTAGCGCAGATTTAGTGTTTTATAACGGTTTGAACCTAGAAACAGGTAAGGGGTGGTTTCAAGATCTTCTAGATGTGACTAATAAAAAGGATGTTGCTTTTGCAGTCTCAGATGAAGTATCTCCAATGTACCTAACAGAAAAAGGAAAAGAAACTCAGGTTGATCCTCATGCCTGGCTGGATATTCAGAATTCAATAAAATATGTAGATATTATCACTAAACGTGTAATCGAAAAAGATCCCGACAACAAAGAATTTTATCTTAATAATCAATCGGAATATGTTAAGAAACTGAATGAATTGGATCAATATGCAAAAGAAGCAGTCGAAAAAATTCCACAAGAGAAACGTATCCTTGTTACCAGCGAAGGAGCATTCAAATATTTTTCTAAAGCTTACGGATTTGAATCGGCTTTTATCTGGGAGATCAATACGGATAGTCAAGGAACGCCAGAGCAAATGAAAAATATAATTAAGATCATTGATGAAAATCAAGTGCCTGCATTATTTCTGGAAACTAGCGTAAATCCAAAAACAATGGAAACCATCGCAAATGAAACGGGAGTACCGATACACTCTAAGATTTTCACCGATTCTTTAGCTAAGAAAGGCGAAGAGGGCGACACATACATTAAGATGATCAAATGGAATATTGATAAAGTTATAGAAGGTTTATCTCAATCCTAAATGCCTGGCTCCAAGCTTATATCAACCGACAGAAGGTTCAGTTTACAGCTGATTCCTATGTCGGTTTTTTATTGAATAGAATCTACATTCGAGCCTCGAAATATTACGTTTATGCCTTGGGATAACCTGCTACAGGAAATATCTTCTTGTCTACTTTTCAAAAAAATCTTGGTAAGGTAGAGGCTAACACTTAATAAGAGGTGAAGAGTTGTCATGATTAAGAAACACTGTTTGTTCTGTGATGAGATTGTTTCCATTGAACCAGAAGGCGATAACGATAGATATATAGGCTGTTCTTGTTCACCAGGCGGGTTTTATAGTCTACGTAGAGACAGCTACGAACCCATTAATTCACTCCCGCATCAAAACAAACGCGACATGCTGCATGTAGTATCGGCTTACATACGTGAGCTGACTGATTGTGATGAAAAGATCACTATATCTGCTGATGATTTAGAGTCCATTGTAAATTCACCCAAAATACCTGTGAGCATTGAAGATAAAGGAAACCGTCTACTGCAATATTTATATAGACATTCTGAAGGCCCGGGGGAAGCGGTTGTCATTCAACCCCTCTCAAGCAGCTATAACTTGACGTATTCTCCCAATCTGCAAGAGCTGGTATACATCATAGACAAGTTGATAAGTGATCAGCTTTTGATCAGGGAAGGCATGACCTTTAAGCTTACTGAAACCGGCTGGAATGAAGCTGCGGAAAGCGCTGGAGGTAAGAAACTAAAACCTTGCCTCGTGCTCGTGTCGGATGAAGAGAATTTGTCTACAACATGGCTGGAGAAGTTATTGCCCAAAATAGAGCAGTGTGGTTTTCTTCCGCGCTTATTAACACATACGAAAACTCAGAACGGTGAAAAATACGAGTTGGATCAAATCGCAGAAAGCAAACTGATTATCGCAGATTTAACGGGGCAATCCCCAGAGGTGTATTTTTCGGCGGGATATGCACTTGGTTTAAACATACCCGTATTATGGACCGTAAACAGTATTGAGGCGGATAAACTTTTTGTACAGCTTAAGGATATTCGTCCTATTGTGTGGGATTCAGCAGAAGAACTAGCAATTATACTGCAGCAGAAGTTGAGTTAACCCGCATATTTCTTGCCCATAACTTGTCAAACGAAGCTGAAATTCAAACAGGTGTCTTCTTAAATGAGGACGCCTGTTTCGTTTGGTACTGTAAGAACACTATCAAATTTTCTTAGGAAGTGATATTGTAACCGATATAAAAAAATGAGCAAATGTATGTAAATGTATGCTTCAGTTAATATTAGCTCATATTCATACTCTGGATAAGAAAGAGGGATAGAATTGTTTTCAAAACGGCAAAAAGAAATACTTTTATACTTAATTAATTCTAATCAACCTGTCACAGCTGCATGGATTTCTAAAGAACTGAATGTTAGCGATCGAACGATCCGTAATGATTTAAAGGAACTACAAAATATATCTTCCGTATTAGGCCTGAAAATAGAATTGATTCGTGGGAAAGGCTTCGCAGCAAAAATTACTGATATAAATCTATTTCATCAGGAATTTGGTGATTTAACAAGTGATAAGATCAGTTATACTACGATTGACTTTTCTGAACAAGACAATAGGGTCTTTTATTTGTTGAACCGTTTTTTGTTGAAAAATAACTATATCAAATTAGCGACGATTGAAGATGAGATGTTTGTTTCTAAATCCACAATACAAAATGATTTAAAAGAAGTGCGTAAAATACTAGAAAATTACAACCTGAGTATAGTAAACCGCCCCCATTACGGCTTGTATATAGAGGGGGATGAATTTATGAAACGAATATGTTTGTCCAATTATTTATACAAAAGAGAAGAAGAACTCGATCCAACTCACGTGAGCTCTAGTTTATTTGATAAAGATACATACAAAAAAGTAAAGGAAATAATCGTTGATAAAGTAAACAACTACAAAATCGAAATATCTGATATTTCTTTAGATAACCTTGCCATCCATTTAATTATAGCTTGCAAGAGAATTGAAGAGGGCTTTCTAATTGATAATCCTTCAGTACATCTAAAAGAAGATTATCCTTTTGAAAAAATAGTGAGCCAAGAAATTGTTAAAGAAATAGAAGACTTTACCGGACTAGAGTTTCCTGATTCGGAGATCAACTATGTTATTATCCATTTGGTGGGTACGAAGTTGCTTCCAAAAGAAAGTTTGTCAGAGTACAGTAAGCTGGATGAAGTGGGAACCATTGTAAGATGTATACTGAATAGATTAAAAAACGAATCTAATTGGGATTTTAATGGTGACGTTGAATTTATTCAAGCTCTGACCCTTCATATCAGGCCTGCGATGAACAGAATCAGGTATAAAATGAATATTCGAAATCCTTTGTTAAAAGAAATTAAAATAAATTTTCCGGCGGCTTTTGAAGGAGCTCTTATAGCCAGCAAGTGTATTAACAACTTTTTAGATTTAGAAGTTGGGGAACATGAGGTGGCTTTTATTGCTTTACACATTGGTGCTGCTTTAGAAAGAATGAAAAGTAAAAATAAAAAGGTCAAAAGAGTTATTCTTGTATGTGCCTCAGGTGTCGGAAGTGCAAAATTACTCTATTACCGTTTAATCAATCTATTCGAAAACAAGATTCATATTGTAAATACAATTAGCTATTATAAATTAGCAGAAACCGATCTATCCTCTATTGATTTAGTCATCAGTACAATCCCTATCAAGGAAAATATAGGAATACCTGTTCATGTAGTAAAAACCTTTCTAGACGATACGGATCTGGATCAGATCAGGAATCTCTTATCTTCTTCAGAACAGCCGGGAGAAGCTCATATTTATCTTGATCCGTTCCGGATATTTGTGAAAAAAGAATTAACAACAAAGGAAAGTGTTATTCATTTTTTAAGTAGTGAGCTGATTAAGCAAGGTCTTGTTCCCGACCATTATGAATCTTTAGTATTAGAAAGGGAGGAACTGGCTCCAACAAGCTTTGGTAATCTGGTGGCCATTCCTCATCCAACTACTCCCGTAACGAAAGAAACCTTTTGGACGTTATGTACGTTAAAGCGGCCTATTCGTTGGAATGATAAGCAGATGGTGCAGTTAATATGTCTGTTAAATATAAAAGAAGGAAATAGTGGCGATCTAGATAGCATGTATAAGAAACTTGGTTCGCTTATTGAAGATAAAGAGATCGTTGAGCAAATTCTTGTTAAAGATTCTGCGGAAGAAATCTTAGAGTTACTGAAATGAATCTGCGTTTTTACACTGCAAACGTTTCCTATTGTTTTTGGAAAAAGGTTCGCTTAAAAAGAAAGCTGTTTAGCGATAAACTGAGGTTGTTAGTAAATACAACAGTATTTAAGGGGGAGAACAATAATGAATACAATTATGTTAGCGTGTAATGCAGGGATGAGTACAAGTTTATTAGTAACTAAAATGCAAAAGACCGCTGAGGAAAAAGGAATACAAGCTAATATTTTCGCGAAACCAGTTACTGAAATTGAACTTACGTTACAAGAAAAAAACGTAGACGTCATCCTATTAGGTCCTCAAGTGAAATTTATGAAAAAACAATTAGAAGCTAAACTGGTCGGTAAAAATATTCCGATTGAAGCGATTGATATGCTGCATTACGGTATGATGAACGGCGAAAAAGTACTAGAACAAGCATTAAAGATAATTGAGAGCAAATAAGCAATTAAGCAAATAGAGAGAGACGAAGGGAGCGGTAAGTAATGGTAGATGAAGTGAAAGAGGAATACTATACTGTAGCATTTAACATCATAAGCAACGTTGGCGCAGCTAAAAGCTCAGTAATGGAGGCGCTTTATGCAGCAAAAGAGGGAGACTTTAAAGGAGCGGAAGAGAAGTTAGAAGAATCAAAGCAATTTTTTAGAGAAGGCCATAAAATGCATAAATCATTAATCAAAAGAGAAGCAAATGGAGAACAACTTCAATTCTCACTGATTCTTGTTCATGCTGAAGATCAACTAATGAGTGTAGAAACCATTTCTCTGCTTGTTACAGAAATGATTGAACTATATAAGCGTGCGAAATAAATAAATTAACGCTGCAAAATACCCCTTTCAAGAAAGGAAAGTGTAGCACATATGAAAATAACGGACTTCTTAGAAGAAAAGGTAATGCCTGTTGCGGGGAAAATAGCTGCACAAAGGCACTTATCTGCACTCCGTGATGCGATGGTCTTGACTATCCCATTTATAATTATTGGTTCAGTATTCTTAATACTAGCTTATCTGCCCATTCCAGCCTATTTAGATTATTTAACTGCTCATCCAGGTATCAAAACTGCCTTGTTGTATCCCTACGGTGGCACATTTAACCTAATTGCTTTAATTGCTACTATTGGCGTGGCATACCGATTAGCAGAGAGTTATAAAGTCGATCCGCTATCGTCTGGGATAGTAGCCTTATGTTCGTTCTTTATTATCACACCTAATTCAACCTTTACGGTAGATAATGTGACTACCACAGCGGTGAATGTTGTTTATTTCACTAGCCAAGGATTGTTCGTAGGATTGATCATTGCCGTTTTGACAACAGAAATATTCCGCAAGATTGTCCAAAAGGATATTGTTATCAAAATGCCGGACGGAGTTCCGCCAACAGTTGCGAGATCTTTTACAGCCCTAATTCCGGGGTTTGTAGCAGTCATGAGCGTTGTCGCGATTCGTTTGCTCGTTGAGAACTTCACCTCTTTTGAGAGCGTTCACAAAATTGTGGCACAACTTCTTCAAGAACCTTTAACTGCTGTTGGGACAAGCTTAGTAGGAACTATTATTGTTTTCTTACTTGCCAATTTATTGTGGGCTGTAGGTCTGCACGGTTCTTCTATTATCGGCAGCACCATTATGTTGCCCGTCTGGCTTCAGCTGTCAGCAGCCAATGCCTCTGCACTCTCTGCAGGCATGCCTCTTGAGAATATCGCTACTGCAGAATTCAAATTCTTTATCTGGATAGGTGGCGCAGGTACCACGCTAAGTCTAGTTGTTTTAATGTTCCTGTTCTCCAAAAGTAAGCAGATGAAGCAAATAGGACGAATAGGTATTGGACCAAGCTTATTCAACATTAATGAACCCGTTCTATTCGGACTACCGATTGTATTGAATCCGATTATGTTAGTTCCGTTTCTCATCACTCCAATCGTTACTGTTCTGCTCGCATATCTATCCATGTCTTTAGGAATCGTGGCCAAACCAATCGGAGCATTGCCACCTCCAACAACGCCGATATTTATTTCAGGATATTTAGTAACGCAAAGTATCTCGGGAATTGTCTTGCAGCTGGTTAATTTCGTGGTAGCGATTCTTATCTACTTCCCGTTCTTCAAAGTTTTAGATAACCAGAAATATAAAGAAGAACAGGATAGCCGTAGTAATGAAACTGAAAGCGTTTTAGCGTAGTAGCAAAAAATTAGATTGAGTAAAAAGAAGGAGGTAACAGCATGGGATTTCCACAGGGATTTTTATGGGGTGGTGCAACTGCAGCTAATCAATATGAAGGTGGTTACAATGAAGGAGGTCGAGGATTAGCCGTTTCTGATCTGATGACTGATGGCACAAAAGATTCTCCGCGCAAAATATTTTATCAATTTCCCGATGGCCGCGAAGGAGTAATTGGACAAGGTGCCTGCATACCAATTGGAGCTAAAGGTATTTTAAAAGAAGGATATTATTACCCAAGTCATAATGCGACGGATTTCTACCATCATTACAAAGAAGATATTGCTTTATTTGCGGAGATGGGATTTAAAGTTTATCGATTATCCATTTCTTGGACGCGAATTTTTCCAAATGGTGATGATGAAATAGCTAATGAAAAGGGACTGGAGTTTTATGACAATGTTATAGATGAATTGCTGAAATACGGCATTGAACCTCTGGTAACATTATTGCATTTTGATATGCCTCTTAATCTGGCTGATAAGTATGGGGGCTGGACCAACCGTAAGCTAATTGATTTCTATTTAAGATTCGCCGAAACTATATTTGTGCGTTGGAAAAACAAAGTGAAATATTGGGTCACTATTAATGAAGTAAATGTGCTTGGCGGCTATTGGACTTTGGGGTTAGCTTCAAATAATATCAAGGAAGGAACCCATTCTAATCAAGGCGAAACTCCCCTCGCTGATGCAGGTGACAAATTACAATCTATCCATCATCTTATGGTTGCTTCGGCTTTAGCTAATAAACTGGCACGAACGATTAATCCTGACTTTAAAATGGGAGCTATGTTGGCATTATCAGGGATCTATCCAGCAACATGTCATCCAGATGATGTTTTTGGGGCCTATGAATTCAGAAGAAAAGCGTTAATTTTCTCAGATGTAATTTTACGAGGCTATTATCCAAATTATGCACAAGCCATTTTTGATGAATATAATTTCGAGTTAAAAACAGAGTTTGGTGATGAAGAGATCCTAAGGCAGTATACTTCCGATTTTCTAGCGTTTTCTTATTACCGTACAACTGTATTTGATCGTTTTTCACCTAACACAACAACAACTGGTGGACAACAAGGTTCGCCTAACCCGTATCTTAAAGCAACACCGTGGGGTTGGCCAATCGATGCAAAAGGTCTGCGTTTTGTATTAAATGAGCTATATGATCGCTATCAAAAACCTCTGTTTATTGTTGAAAATGGAATGGGCAACATAGATAAGGTTGAAGAAGATGGTAGTATCAATGATGATGAACGTATCGACTACTTAAAAAATCATATCAAAGAAATAAAAAACGCTATCGAAATTGATCATGTGGATCTGATAGGTTACACACCTTGGGGCTGCATAGACATTGTTTCTGCTGGAACGGGTGAAATGAAAAAGCGTTATGGCTTTATTCACGTCGATCTGGATGATAAAGGAAACGGGTCGTTTAAACGTTCGAAGAAAAAATCATTTTATTGGTATAAAAATGTTATCGCTACTAATGGAGAACAATTAGATTAATTATTAAATCGTAAAACGAAATGATTCATCTGGAGGCATTATCAGGAGCAGTCCTAAGCGGAACTTGCTTTTGGTAATGCTTTTTTTATTGGATTGTTGACATGTGACCATTTGGTGTCTTATAATCAATTAGACACCGAATGGTGTCCTATTAGGTAATAATGATGGATACTAGGTGACATTACAGGAAATATTACGGAAAAGGTGGGGGTGGTTGTGAGCGACAATAGTCAAGTGAGGGATGTTTATGACGCTGTTGCGGATCCAACAAGACGAAAACTTCTTCAAATTCTGGCTGATGTTGATGAATTACCTCTGTATGAGATAACGATTCATTTTGAAATGGGTCGTACAGCCGTTTCGAAGCATTTAAATATACTTAAAGATGCTGGTCTCGTAATTGCTCGAAAGGTTGGCAGAGAGACGAGGTATCGGTTGAATGCCAATCCTTTGAAAGAAATTCAAGATTGGGTATCTTTTTATGAAGGATTCTGGAAGCAAAGAATTGATAAATTAAAACTTATATTGGAGGAATAACTATGAAACCAGATGTATCATTAGATTTTCAATTTACAAGTTCGATCGAGAAGGTATGGAATGCTTTAACGGATTCGGATACGCTTGCGAAATGGATCTGGAGTAATGATTTTAAACCCGTCGTTGGTCATAAATTTCAATTCCGTGCTGAGCCAAATGAATGGTGGGATGGAATTGTAGATAGCGAAGTACTCGTCGTGGATGAGCCTCATACGTTATCCTATACTTGGAATAGTGCGGGAGAAAGTACTACTGTTACTTGGACTGTGAGTCAAGATTCAGAGGGGAAGGTTAATCTCCATCTAGATCAATCAGGATTTAGTGAAGAGACGAAAGCCCGCCAAGGAGCCATCGAAGGTGCTAAATATGCCTGGACAAATATGGGTGGTCAGCTCGAAAAGGTATTAGCAGAATTGTAATTTCAAGAATAGGGCGCTTTTCTGGAACAGGGAAAGTGCCCTTTTTAATGGAATAAATCATGGCAATACTAGATGAAGAGAATGGAGATGAGATGAGCTTACTATGAAAATAAATCAATTAATTGCGAACAATATTAACAGATTAGAAACGGTACTGCCAGTGGATGAGTCGTTAGGAATTGCTGGTTTGTCTGGATCTGGTAAAACAACTTTTTGTCAAATGATTGGGGAAGAATCAAAAAAACGTCTCGTTTCCTTATTGCCAAAAGCTGAATACCAGTATTTATTCCCCAATATTATGGAGACTAATTTCAGTGCGATCAAAATGGAAGCAATGCCCCTTGTTCTTTTTCTTGGTAGGTCATCCATATCTTCAAATCCTCGGTCAACCATTGGCACACATACAGGTGTGTTTACTGAAATTCGTGTCACTCTTGCTGAAAAATATAATCTCTCTCCAGAGGTTTTTTCATTTAATAATGAATTAGGTTGGTGTCCTGATTGTAAGGGGCGTGGAACTACAAAAAATATCGAGTGTAAAAAGTGTCAAGGAAAACGCTACAATCAAGCAGCTGAACAATATAAAATTGAATTATTGGATCAAGCACAGAGTATTTCCGATCTAAACGACTTTAGCATCGAAACCATTTTTAAACTAGCAGAAAAGCTTAAGATAAGTGAGGGTAATCAACAAATCCTGAAAAATATAATCAATATGAATATTGGTTATTTAACATTAAATCGTATTATGGGTACATTGTCAGGCGGAGAATTAACACGACTTTACTTGGCAGAATTTATGGCAACAAGTGAAAATACCGTGATTATCATTGATGAAATCTCCGTGGGTCTCGATCACCAAACCCTTTTGAAGATTTTAGCGGAGATTAAACAATTGGGATATAAAAATCAAATTTGGCTCATTGACCATTCTGACACGGTGCTGGACACAGCGGATAAACACTTGTTCTTTGGACCTGGCAGTGGCAAATATGGCGGGAAAATTGTTGAGGAATCACCACGTCCTGAGCCCATCAATAGAGAACTAAATCAGGCAGCACCTGCAGAATATTATCAATTTCATGATCTTTATTGTCGTAATATTCAAATGGCCGAGATTCAGATTCCCCAAAATAGGTTGGTAACTTTTACAGGTGAGTCCGGATGTGGTAAATCTACGCTGGTTAATGAATGTATGGTCAAAGATTTTCTAAAGCGTTATTCCAAAGATAAGCTGGTGATCGTAGGGCAAGATCGAAATCAGTCGATTACCAGTCGCTCGACCGTTGCCACTTTTCTTGATATTAAAAGGAAACTGACAAAATACAGTGAGGATATTGATGATATTTTTGAGCGCTCGATTGAAGATATTATTGTTGAACTGCCAAATGAGGACATTGCTCATAAAAGACTAAGCTTATTGATCAAGCTTGGACTTGGTTATTTGACGTTGGAGCGAAAAACACAGTCCTTATCCACGGGTGAATTTCAATGTGTCCATTTAGTTTCTGAGCTGTTTGCGGGCTCAAGAAATCCACATACACTTTTTATTTTTGACGAGCCTTCCAAAGGTTTATCACAAAATATTTTAAATCAATTCATTGACAGCATTAGGGACATTTTGCAGGATGAATCTGTCTCCATAATCATGATTGAACATAATTCTTATATGTTAGATAACTCTGATTTTATCGTTGATTTTGGCAAAAGACAGCTTGCACCTGTGGAGCATCTTGATGTTCTCAGTCATGATGATTATTATCGTCAACAAAACAGTGCAGATAGCGTGGCGCCTGCGCACATTTCTTCAACACTCCAGCAACAAAATGGAATTGCCTATTTAAAAGAAGATCAGATCGCCTATTTTAAAAATGCAGAGAACATCTATAAAGGTGGCATATTAAAAAGCTTATCCTCCATGGCCCGCCTGATTTATGGTGAATATGAATCGGATACGATTGCACCTGTCATCGCCATTGATCTGGAACGACACTTGTATAGTCAGTTTACTTTCCTTTATGAAATGGGTGGCTTGATCAACCATATTGTGGCAGCGCATCCCACTAATAAGGATACAAAAAGCTTTGATTTCTATCAATCAGACAATCATTGTCCAAGCTGTAAGGGCCGCCGTGTGATTGAAGAATTTGATTTTGATATTGTACTTCAGGACAAGAACGTCCCCTTTTGGGACGGCTCATTACATCCAGATGCGATGGAGATTCTGAAATTCTATCAATTACCAAAAATAAAATTCATCTTTGATGAGTTAAAGAATGAGCTCGGACAAGATATTAGCAAAAGTTATAATGAGATGACAGAAGCTGAAAAACACACCTTTTTATACGGGTATTGGGAAAAGTCTTTCTATGATAAAGCAGCTAAAGCCTCGAGAACTTGGGAAGGCTTTAATACCATTATCGGGAACTATATGGTCATTTCGAAATCAATTATTAAAGAGCATATTAAAGCGTCCAAAAAAATGATTACTTGTCCAATCTGTCAAGGAACGGTGTTAAATCATCATAAAAAGCTTAAATTCGGCGACACTGATATTCGCGAGATTATTGGGATGCCCCTTGATCAAGTCATTAGCACCGTTGGTGAATTACAGGTACTAGAAAAAATGAAAGCCATCGTGGGCGGAGATATGGTTTTGACAGAAGAGGTCTCTCTATTACCCAGGGAATCACAAGTCGCTCTAAAAATGCTTGAACTAGAGTTAGGAAGTTTTGCGCAATATGAAATGGTGTTACAAAATGCCTTGCCATTCTGGGACAGCATTAGCAGCAGTATCGAATCCATCAGCAGGAAAAACCGGATTACGATCTGTGATTTTGCCAATATCCACGAAACAAGAGAAAATATCATAGATAAGTATTTCACTAATGGAAAATATAAAAAGCTGACTTATGTCTATGAAGCGTTTGGTTACAAAAAAATCGTCACCTTAATTAATAAGATTAAAGCAAGCCATCCATGTCCATTCTGTAAAGGGAAAAAAGTTATTTCGGAAGATGGACTTCATGATGGCGTATATAAATTAACGATTCCTTGTGTAAGTTGTTATGCGAGTGGCATCAATGATGAAGGGCGTAAGGAAGTCGTTGAAGGTATAGATGTGCAAACTTGGCTAACGGGTAAAATAAGTGACGTTGTTTCTAAAAGCTTAAACATTGAGGCTGTAGCTGATATTCCAATTTTCAATCGTATTCGTGAGTTGAATAAACAAGAGATGATGGCAGTTTACCAATTTCTTGAGCAATAGAGTTTAGTTTTCTCAAAAAGACGATATAGAAAAGTAACGCATCGAGTCCATAGACCCGATGCGTTTTTTTACAATTGATTATAAAGCTTACCATCAACAGGTTCTAACCATTCTGTTTCTCCGGGTGAAATGGCTAAGTGGACAAACCAGCTGTCTTTTGTAGCACCATGCCAATGTTTTACGTTCGCTGGAATATTCACAACATCCCCGGTTTGGAGGAATTGAGCTGGTTTGCCTTCTTCTTGATACCAACCCTCACCACCGGTAACTAATAATACTTGTCCGATTTTATGGGAGTGCCAGTTATTGCGAGCTCCCGGGGCAAAGGTTACGTTCCCAATAGGCGCATTCAAAGGTGTCGCGTCAGTATAAATCATCTGCAAGTATGCATCACCTATAAAATTAGCTTCAACCTTTTGTCCGAGTGGAAAGATAGTACTGTTGCTTAGTTGCTCATTAGCCATAATAAAAACCCTCTTTCGTTTAATTTTTATAAATTTCTTTGGCAATATTAAATGCCGACCAAGCTTTAGGCCACCCTACATAAAACGAAATTAACTGCTTCAAAATGAAGTATAGACCTTAAAGTACACTTTAAGGCAAGCCATAAAAATGGATTCATACTCCGACATTTGGTTTTTTATTAGTTTAAGTATATCCTTTGGATAGAAACAAAATTAGAAATGGAGGTGGGGATCATGCCTTATTCCATTGGAGAATTTGCAGAAATCGTCGGTGTTAACAAGAGCACGCTCAGATATTACGAAATGGAAGGATTACTTACTCCACATCGAAGTGACAATAATTTACGCGAATATACAGATCAGGATATAGGTTGGGTTCAATTTTTACTTCATTTAAAAGATTCAGGAATGACGATGGCAGAATTGAAGCAATATACCGAGTGGCGGGCTATGGGGGACGAGACAATTCCTGAACGGAAAAATTTACTTGAACAGCGTAAGCAACAAGTGGAACAAGAAATTAAGGCATTGCAACAAAACTTAGATATACTGAACCGTAAAATTGTATTTTATAATGATCAACTAACGGGGAATAAATACGAATTCGTCCTTTATCACAATGAAAAGATATCACATCAAGAAGAAAAAGTAGATTCCTAACAAGTTAAGAGGCAGATGAACAACCTTTGATAATCAAAGGTTGTTCATCTGCCTCTTGTTCATGATTTTGTCCATTTAGCTGGATTCGTGTCATCCGGGATTACCTGATTGATAATATCTAGATAATGATCAGCTTTGTCTTCCATATATTTGACTTTAAGTTTGGCCTCTTCCAACTGAGCTGCAGCAGCAGCTTTATACTCCATTATGATTTGATAACGTTCGTGGATGGTAGAATCGCCTAGTAAACACAAGTCTACATAGCTTTTAATATCTTCTACTGACATTCCGCATTGTTTGAGATATTTTACACCTGTTAGCCAATTAATGGAGTCATCATCAAAAAGACGAATGTTATTTTTATCCCGTTGTATTGTTGGAACTAAACCCTTATCCGTATAATAACGGATGGTATGTTCAGTCAAACCCAGTAGCTTGGCGACTTCCTTCACAGTATACATTGTAATTCCTCCTTAAAAAGAATGCGAAAAAAACTCAGTGTCGCTTGACTTCGTGTTACTCGAACCTGTTAGGCTAATTATTGTAATCTTAATCACAGAACATGTAAATAGGAGGATTTCATATGCAAACAGTAACTCTGAACAATGGTGTAGAGATGCCTATCCTTGGTTTTGGTGTCTATCAAATGAATGATGCTAGCGAATGCGAACAAAGCGTTTATGAAGCTATTATGGCAGGCTATCGCCTGATTGATACTGCAGCAGCTTACCAAAATGAAGAAGCCGTCGGTAGAGCCATCAAACGCAGTGGTGTACCAAGAGAAGAAATATTTATTACTACTAAACTTTGGATTCAGGATGCCGGTTATGAGCGTACTAAGAAAGCTTTTGCCAAATCGCTCGATCGATTACAAGTGGATTATTTAGATTTATATTTAATTCATCAGCCATTTGGTGATGTATATGGTTCCTGGCGTGCTATGGAGGAATTGTACCGTGAGGGTAAGATCAAGGCGATTGGAGTCAGCAATTTTCAAATGGATCGTCTAATTGATTTGATTAGCCACAATGAAATTACACCTGCAATCAACCAGATTGAAACACATCCTTTTCAGCAGCAAATCGAAAGTGCGAATTATATGAAAGAGAAGAATGTGCAGATCGAGTCATGGGGACCTTTTGCGGAAGGACGAAACAACCTTTTCAATAATGAAGTATTAGTTTCTATCGCTGAAAAATATCAGAAATCCGTTGCTCAGGTAGTTTTACGTTGGTTAACTCAAAGAGGCGTGATTGCTATTCCAAAGTCTACGCATAAAGAACGGATCATCGAAAACTTTAATATTTTTGACTTCGAATTAAACCAAGAAGATTTAGAGACAATAGCTACATTAGATACGAAACAGAGTGTTTTCTTCTCGCATAATGATCCCCAAATCGTAGAAGGACTCGCCAAACATAAATTTGACATTTAACATTTGTATAGCACATCCAAGGGGTGCCTTTAAAAGCCATAAAAAGGCTAAGGGGCACCCTTATTTTATAAAACCCGAAATTTAATTGAGGAGATGATAATCTACTTGAGTAATCATATTGCATGATCCGGTCGAGATATTACATTCTCATTTATCCGTTTATTAATTATATTGAAGCTGTATTCGTTTAAAAAATCCCAGAGTAAAGGAGAAATTACTTTTGAGAAGAGAACTGAGGAAGGTTTTGTCTTTTTTGTTGGTTTTAGTGACAGTGGTTGGCACAGGGATTAGCTTTGATGGTAATATTGTAAACGCTTTCGGACCTAATGTCTTATATGTACCACCAGCAGATTCACCATCCTATGGGGCTTTATCACCTAGGGCAATCCAGCTTAAATATAGTGGCATCAACAATAATAAAATGTATGCTACATTTGAACAAACCTCTAATACCACACCTGTTTTCCCTATTTATGAAAGCGTTGACAATGGTGTCACTTGGAATCAGGTTGGAGAAGTGGAGGATACTCAAAACGGTTGGGGAATGTTAAATTGCCCTGAATTGTTTGAACTCCCCCAATCTTTAGGTAACATGCCTGCGGGTACTATGCTTCTTGCAGGAAATTCTGTGCCAAGCAACAAAGCAGCTACCAAGTTGGAATTATATAAAAGCAATGATTTAGGTAGAACATGGACATATGTAAGCACCATTGCTGAAGGTGGACGAAACGATATTGGTTACGATCCCATTTGGGAGCCTTTCTTTTTGGTTCACAACAACAAACTCATTGTTTATTATTCAGATGAACGTGATCCAGCCCATGCCCAGAAGTTAGTTCATCAGACTACGTTGGAGGGCACGAACTGGGGACCTGTGGTAGTTGATGTGGCATTTGCAGACAGTAAATTACGTCCAGGAATGCCTACAATCGCTAAGCTGGGCAATGGTAATTACGCAATGACCTATGAGATGGTCGGATACCCGGGCGTGCCCAATTATTTGAAAATTTCAGCAGATCCTGAGAGCTGGAATCCAACTGAAGTAGGAACTCTTGTAGGGTACGGAGGAAGTCCCTATATATCTGCTTTGGGAGATGGGAGACTCGTATTAAACGTTGCAGGAAAAAAAGAAGTGCTGATCAACTCTTCTAGAGTGGATGCATCCGGCAGCTGGGTTCCATATAATCCACCCGTAGACGCAGGGTATAACCGCCAACTACTGCCGCTTAGCAATGGCCGCTTATTTATCCCACAAGCCGGATTTTTTAGTGGGAAAAACACGGTGAAATACGGTGATATGTCCGTAGGTTACTACAAATTAATTAATGTGAAGAGTGGGAAGGCTTTAGGTGTATTGGAAGGCGGAACTGCGAATGGCAATCCGCTCGTGCAATGGAGCAGTGGGACTAATTCCTTGGATCAATATTGGCTCATTTCCACTGCGGAAAGTGGTTATGCTCCTAACGGTTACAAATCCATTGTGAATGCAAAGAGTGGTAAGGTCGCCGGAATATTAGAAGGATCAACAACAGAAGGAGCCAAAGCCGTATTATGGACTGAAAACAATTCCGATGACCAGCAGTGGACTTTACAAGCCTCTGGTAACTACTACAAGATTGTTAACCGTAACAGTGGTCAGACGTTAGGTATAGCGCAGGGTTCTACTGAAGAGGGTGCCCAAGTTATACAGCAGGCTGATGCAGGCAGCACTGATCAGCTGTGGGAGTTGGTTCCAGATGAAGGACATATTATGGTGGACAGTTATCGATTGGTTAATGAGAACAGTGGTAAAGTGTTGGGTATCTATCAGGGTTCGATGGCAGATGGAGGGAAGGCGGTTCAGTGGACCAGCGGAATTTCATCATATGACCAAAATTGGTTTGTAGTCAGCACAGCTGATGGTTATACGAAACTGGTCAATACTAATAGTCGTAAAAACCTGGGCATTTTAGGAGGTTCATTAGCTAACGGTGCTCAAAGTGTTCAATGGAATGATAACGGATCGAATGACCAGCAGTGGACTTTGGAGTCCTCAGGTGAGTTTTACAATATTATTAATCGTAACAGTGGAAAAGTTCTGGCAGTAGATCAGGGTTCAACGACAGAGGGTGGAAATATTATTCAAGCAAATAATACAGGTTCTGCTAGCCAGCACTGGAAACTAGTCACGAATAGATAAAATATCATGTATCAAAAAGTCATCGGCCTTAAACTAAGGGTGATGGCTTTTTTATCGAAATAAGCCTTGAATGACTAAATCGTCACCTTCAGTGTCACTGGAATGTCACCTTGGAGAGATATACTATTTCCATCGACATATGGAGGGAATTGTGAAGTTATTATGGGAGTGAAATTACGGAAGATCCTTATTATAGGAACTATTTTGTATACACTGTTGATCTTATATTTTTTGTTTTTTGCTTTCAATAGAGTAGAGCATGCAACAAGCCAGTATGAATACACGTTTATGTTGATTCCTGAAAGTGTTCCGCTTCTTTTTCCTGATCTCTTTGACCTATCCTTTTCTTGGGTTTATGACTTTGGGAACATCGCTGCTTTTATTCCTTTTGGCGTATTATTCCCTTTGCTGTATCGTACACATTTTAAGAAGTTTATTTGTTTGTTTATCTTAACAATTTTTGGGCTGGAAACTCTTCAAGCTTTAACTTTTTTAGGTTCCTTTGATGTAGCCGATGTCATCTCCAATACGTTAGGGGCAATGATCGGATTTTGTGCATATAAGATTGGATTTTCCCCGGAAATCACCAGGAGATCGCTTTTTACTTCGACATTATCTGTTGTTGTGCTATTGGTTGGAATCATGGGAATCTCTGAGATCATTGATTTAACTCTGAAGAAAAGTGAAAGACCTGTGCAGGGATTACAAACGTTGGAAAAGCTTACGGGAAGCATGCCTATCACGCATAATCTTCCCAGTTTCACTATCGCTGGTGAAAATATAATACCAAAAATGAATTTATACAGCAGTGAAGGTGAAGAAATTAAAAAATACACCTATACTTTGGGTGATAAAAAAGAGGTATCGTTATATTTCAGCTTTGGATTCCCGGAAAATGAAAATTCTAGCAGTGAACTAATGATTATAGCTGATGGCAACGTGATCCTTCAATCCAGTGAACAATATAGTTCCCAAGCTGAACTCAACAATACGGCATTAGTTACCGTAAAAGAAATAACCTTTATCCTTAAAGGGAATGTGAAGATATGGGATGTAGGATTTAGTGAAATGAAGCATTGGTGGGAATGAGGAACTAACCCTTCGCTAATTTTATTAACGGAGGGTTTCTTTTGCTGATCGCCTCATATACATATTCCGATATACAGCCGGGGTGAGGTTCTCGTATTTTTTGAAGGTTTTAATGAAATAGCCCGTGTCGCAAAAGCCCAAATCATCACTGACTTGATTGATCGGGGAATCCGTGGATTCCAGCAGTTGCTTAGCCCATTCAATCTTGAGTCTGGCAATGAAGGCGGAGAAATTCTCTCCAGTTTCTTTAGTGAAAATACGGCTGAAATAACTGGGGCTGATATGACAAAGCTTAGCCATTTCTTTGAGGCTGAAATTCTCATTTTTATGTGTATAAATGTAATTAAAAGCAGGCTGAAGCACAGAATTCGCTGAGACGAACTTTTGAACACCATTCTTTAATTTGGTCTCAATCAAAGCCCCGGATAACTCCTGTTGTATGGATTGGATTTTTCGGTACGTACGGTCTGATTCGTCCATAGCTTCGGCAGAAGCGGGTTCTTCTATATTGGTAGTCAGAACCTTTTTGTACAAATCCACGGTAGTATGCTTTTGAATGGCTTCCTCCACGATATAGGTACTTAACTGCAGCAGCAGCTCAACACACTTTGTTACTTCATCGTAGGATAAAACAGGCAGTGCCTGGTAATGCTCTTTGAGTGTTTGAAATTTCATGTTCGTCTCCACATTCGGCGGCCGAGAGACAATCTGCTCCAGTTGTGGCACGTCAGGTTCACGAAGCTTGAGCTGTCCGGCCATAATTGCACCTAGATATTGATTATCTATAATGATGGGAATCGCGATATCTATAATATTGAAATGACATAAATAAATAAACGGTTTGTTCTGGCGAACCGCTTCAATCCCAGCGCGGGCATCACATTTTTGACAATATTGAGAGAGATGGGAGTCCTGGCGCACACCTTGACAGAA
Source organism: Paenibacillus sp. FSL F4-0122 (assembly GCF_038002845.1). Taxonomy (NCBI): domain Bacteria; kingdom Bacillati; phylum Bacillota; class Bacilli; order Caryophanales; family Paenibacillaceae; genus Paenibacillus; species Paenibacillus sp. FSL F4-0122. The sequence continues at coordinate 5,968,860 of NZ_JBBODI010000001.1, read as the reverse complement.
AGGCTGACAATAGCTGTGCTTGGTCACGGGAACACCCTTGTAATCAACAGTAAGAATAGCCATTTTGGTTACAAGAGATAAGGAATCCTGGAGCTTTTCCCATTTCTTCAAATCAATAATTTCTTCTAGATTGAACCGGGATTTTGACATCACAAAATTCTCCTAAGTAAGTTATAGAATCTTAATGAATATTATACAGAATAATTCAACACAATGACAAGAAAGTTCGATTTTTCACGATTATGACAAATAAATACGATAAGAAAACGCTTTAATAAGCTTTTATTGTTTCATGTTTCTTAAATTAGAGCAATCTATAATGATAACTATAAACAACTGAGGAGGAACGAAAAATGAGAAGAGCATTTATCAGTCCGACGAAATATGTACAAGGTGAGAATGAATTATTGAACTTAGGTTACTTCGTAAAAACCTTTGGTGATTCTGCTTTGTTAATTGCCCATCCAGATGATGTAACACGTGTGAAAGACAAACTGGAGTCAACTAAACAGAAATTTAATATAACTCTTGTTGAAAGCGGCTTCCACGGGGAATGCTCAAGACAAGAAGTCGCCAGATTACAAGCGCTAGCCAAGGAGCATCAATGTGCATGTACGATTGGCTTGGGTGGAGGTAAGGCGATTGATACGGCAAAATGTGTAGCTGAAGGAGAAGCACTGATTATCGTTCCAACGATAGCAGCAACTGATGCTCCGACAAGCCACTCAGCGGTGCTCTATACTCCGGAAGGTGAATTTGACGATTATGCTTATTTCAAGCAAAGCCCGAGTGTAGTCATGATTGATACAACAGTTATTGCCAATGCACCTACAAGATTTCTTGTGGCAGGCATGGGAGATGCACTTTCAACCTATTTTGAAGCAAGAGCTACTGCAAATTCGTATTCCAACGTGAATGCAGGTTTACCTTGCGGAGTTCGTGAAGGGGTTTGCGGTGAAGCTAAAGGGACAGTAACAGCGTTGGGACTTGCGAAGCTCTGCTATGAGACATTGCTTGAGAATGGATTCAAGGCGAAGCAAGCTTGCGATCTGAATATCGTAACCCCAGCTTTGGAGAATATAATTGAGACGAATATTCTTTTATCGGGTCTTGGCTTTGAAAGTGGTGGTTTGGCAGCGATTCATGCGATTCATAATGGTTTAACTGCTTTGGAAGGAACTCATCATTATTATCATGGTGAAAAGGTAGCCTTCAGCACGATTGCTCAACTGGTTCTTGAAAACGCAGACCGGACTGAATTAAAAGAAGTGTTGGACTTCTGTCTTTCGATTGGTCTCCCAGTATGCTTAGCGGATATTGGTGTTGAGCATGTAACCTATGAGGAACTGCTTGAGGTTGCTAAAAAAGCTTGTATTGCTGAGGAATCTATCCATTCGATGCCGTTCCCAATTACGGAGGATGCGGTTGCATCAGCAATTATGGCAGCCGATCAATTAGGCCGTCAATATAAATCAAGTAAGGAGCTTTAAAATGAAAAAAATCATAAACAAGCCGGAGACTCTGGTTAGAGAAATGTGTAACGGGCTTGTCTTGGCGCATCCCGAGCTGGATTTCGATCCTAAATTCAAAGTGATTTCTAAGAAAGAGATTAATCAAGATAAAGTTACCCTGATCAGTGGTGGCGGAAGCGGGCATGAGCCGGCTCATGCCGGGTTTGTAGGAACCGGGATGCTGGATGCAGCTGTATGCGGTGATGTGTTTGCTTCTCCATCCCAAATTCAGGTTTATCAAGCGATTCGCCGCACAGCCAGCACCAAAGGTTCGCTGCTTATTATCAAGAATTATAGCGGTGACATCATGAACTTTAAAAATGCGGCCCATCTAGCAACTGAAGACGGCATCGAAGTGGATTATGTCAAAGTAGACGACGACATTGCCGTTGAAGACAGCCTTTATACAGTAGGGAGAAGAGGCGTAGCCGGAACAGTGCTTGTTCATAAGGTAGCCGGAGCAGCAGCAGAAGCTGGATTGTCCTTAGCGGAAGTGAAAGAAGCGGCGCAACATACAATTGATCATGTGCGCAGCATAGGCTTCGCCTATACCTCTTGCACCGTGCCTGCCAAAGGTACTCCGACATTTCATATTGAAGAGAACGAGATGGAATACGGGGTTGGCATCCATGGAGAACCTGGAATACGCAGGGAGAAAATTGTACCCGCAGATGAATTAGCACAGCGAATGGTTACCTCTTTGCTAGACAACTTCCAAATGAATGATCAGAAGCAGGAGGAAGTAGCCGTATTAATTAATGGATTTGGCGGCACCCCGCTGCAAGAGTTATATTTGCTGAACAATTCTGTCATCCGCGAATTAACCGCTAAGAATAAACAAGTGTTTAAAGTGTTTGTTGGTAACTACATGACCAGCATTGACATGGCAGGTGCATCGGTGACGATAATGAAGCTGGATGAGACGCTAAAGAAATGGTTATCTGCGCCTTGTGATACACCAGCCTTGTCGATTAAAGGCCCTTTTGAGCCTGTGAACTATACTGAAGTAATCCAAGAAGAGAAAGCAGACAGCAATGTATCCTTTAAGAATAATACGGATGCTGCTGCAGCGGTGATTAAGAACAATCGGTTTACTTTGCAAAATATCGTCTATCAGCTCGATCAAATGAGCCAGGTCATTATTGAGAATGAAGTTCCGTTCTGTGAGCTTGACTCCCACGCTGGAGACGGTGATTTCGGGATGAGTGTAGCTAAGGGCTTTAAACAGCTGAAAGTCGAGTGGGAGGATATTTTAGCTCATCATCTCACTAATATCGGTGAGTTCCTTGACGCCTGTTCCATGGTCATTATGGAATATTGCGGTGGAGCATCCGGACCGATCTGGGGATCAGGCTTCCGCGCAGCGAGCAAAAATGTTCAGCAGAAGGAAGAGCTGACCATTCAGGAGTTTGCTGATATGATGCAAGCTGTTGTCAAAGGGATTCAAGATACGGGTGAAAGATCTTTTGGCAGAGGGGCTGTCGTCGGAGACAAGACATTGATTGATGCGCTTGTACCGTTTGCAGATGCCTGGACCCAAAGTGCAGAGCAAGGCGATGATATTAAAGTGGCGGCAAGTAAAGCAGCGGAAGCAGCTGTCCAAGGGTCAAAAAATACTATAGAAATCGTTGCCCGTATGGGAAGAGCCGGCACAGTAGGGGAACGCAGCATCGGTTATCCAGATGCGGGTGCTCATGCGCTTGGGGTTATTTTCACAGAGCTGGCAAAAGCAATGAAATAAGAACTACACATAAACCTGAATCCGAGGGATATCTACTCATGGGGTCTACTAATGAATTTTTCGGATTCAGGTTATTTTTTTTGCCCATTTTGTGTTACACATTTTGATTTGATACTTTTTTTGGGGGGAGACCAGATGAAAAAGTTTCTGTCTACGAGATTAGCATTGAAATTTTTATGTGTCGCTTTATCCATGGTTTTGATCAGCTGTGTGGGAGCTTCTTTCTTGCAAACAGATTTCGGCGAGGTCCAGATTAGTAAGTTTAAGATTCCGTCCGATAATGGTACTTGGATAGAGGGAAACCTGTTCAGGCCTGTCTCAGCAAATGCAGAGCATAAAGTTCCACTCGTCATTACTAGTCACGGTTTTTTAAATAATAAAGAGATGCAGGATAGTACCGCAATCGAACTTTCCCGTCGGGGAATTGCTGTGATTGCAATGGATTTCTTATGGCACGGAGGCTCGAGCTCTCCTGATATGCCATTTTTCCCAACGATAATGTCAGAGAATAATGGGATGATTCCTCTAGTGGAATATGCATCATCCAGTCTTGATTATGTAGACTCTACAAAAATTGGCATTAGTGGTCATTCTATGGGTGGAATGATTACCTGGAGTACACTCCAGTATTATGGCCAACTTTATTTGGCGGAGCTCGAAGCGGCGAAAGATCCCTCTTCGGAAGACGGCGCAGTTATTACGGTAAGTGAACAAGCCAAGGCTGATGCTTCGAATAAAGTTGCATCCGCTTTCATTGTTTCTCAGGTCGAACAGTCTACCGATGAGACTTTTCAAAACATCCATGCCAATGTAGGCATCAATGTAGGCAAATATGATGAAGGCGGATCCGGATTTGCGAGAGGGAATGCTGATCTTTCGGGCGATGCCCCAGAATCACTAGCTGCTATAAATTCAGTAATGCCGGAGAATCAAAAGATAAACGCTGTGGAAATCGGCAAATATTACGGTAATGCAGCTGATCAAACCTTGCGCGTCGTGTACAATCCAGCGGAGATCCACCCTTGGCAACACTTTTCGGTGGCGAGCACTGGTTATTTAGCAGACTTTTTTACGAAAGCGTTTCAAATCAATAATCCGTTATCTTCCGGCAACCAATTATGGTTATGGAAAGAGATCTTTAACTTTATCGGCTTGTTAGGATCCTTTTTATTTATTGTCCCCTTTGCGGTATTGCTCCTCAAGCTTCCTTGTTTCAATAGTCTAATTCAACCTACTCCTGCCAAGTTACCGGAGCCTAAGACCAGAAAAAGCAAAATTCTTTTTTGGGGTTCTTGGATAATGAGCTGGGTAATTTCCGCAATATCATACCTTCCGATCAGTCGCTGGAGTATTATAGCTGGACAGAATATCCTTCAGCCTCGTAGTTTGTTTCCACAAACCGCCATGAACTTTATTTTAATCTGGGCGATCTTTAACGGCCTTGTGGGTCTATTGTTATTTTGGTTAACCACTCGTTTATCAGGAAAAAATTATAATGAGCACTCTGAAAGCTGGGGAATAAAAACAAATTTGAAAGAACTGCTGAAGACTTTTGCACTAGCTGTATGTATATTCACTGGATTCTATGCTTTGGTTGCATTTGCAGATTACTTCTTTCAGACAGACTTCCGCTTATGGGTACTGGCAATTAAAGTATTCACTCCGAATCAATTATTAATTGGCTTACGTTATATGCTTTTCTTCTTTATATTTTATGTTGCACAGTCAATTGCCGTGAACTCTACCACCCCAGTTGAAGGGCAGAAAGAATGGAAGGATCTGCTCATTAGCGGGACAGGCGGTGTACTCGGAATTCTAGTGCTCATTGGGGTACAATACGGAACGTTATTTTCAACAGGTGTAACTTTTTGGCAAAATCAAGATTGGCTCAGAATACTAGTCCTTTTCCCTCTCGTTTTCCAGCTTTTTATTGCAGCTTATATTTCGCGTTACCTCTTTAAGTGCACAGGAAAAATATGGCTGGGAGCCATGGTGAATTGTATGATTATTGTGATGATGGGCGCAGCCAATACATTTACATTTTGAGAGATGCTGTAATCTATTCTTCTACGAAGAATATGCCTACGGCGTAAGAGGTTTAGATAGAAAAAACGTACTGCAGCTTATGCAGTACGTTTTTTGATTAAATAATAAATTCAACGATGTATTGTTGGCAAATGAGTTCATATCCCAGCGATTGATATAGAGAAATGGCTCCTACATTCTCCTCAAAAACATTCAAATATACGTTAGCTGAAATGGCATGTCCTTGGCGTGTTAGCTCTGCACAGACTTTTTTTCCATAACCATTTCTTCTCCAGGCCACATCTGTTCCGATATTTCCTAGTTCAACGTAATCCTCACTATATATGTGGTATCCTCCTACAGCAATCAGCTCGTCTTGTGCCATCACACCATAGAACGGATTCTGTAATTCTTCTTTTGAAAAAGCCATGGTTTGCAGCTCGTTCATCTTTGCTTCAATTCGCTGGAAATGAGCAGGTCCTAAGTGCATAACATGCTTGTCCGCTGTTGGTAGAACATCTTCATGAATATGTTTCATTAGAAGCAATTTTTTGGGAGGGCTGTAGAACTGAAGCTGAGAAGCAAAGACCTGCAGCTCTTGTTCGTTAATAATAAAGCTACCCACCGCATGGTTATGTAGATGTAATTCATCTTTCATGAACGCCAACATTGAGCTGAGACAAAAGGATTGCTGAACTGGATATACAGAAAAAGCATTAAACGGAAGGCCACTTAAAAAGGCTAATACTCCAAGCAACTCGCCCTGGTCAGAATACTGACCGTAATGCACTGTGTTTTGTCTGCGAAAAGTAAGGTATGAATAATATAAAAAATGCTGTTCCTTATTAATCGAGCTTAAAATAACATCCAACTCTGCTGCTGTTAATTTTCTATACATATACGACCTGCCTCCATTAACAATTGGTGTTGCTATTTCCTCTTGCCGAATTAGCACAACCTTTTCTAATATATCATAAATCAGAACTTTAATTGCTTTATTGCTGGGTTGAGCCAAGTATGATACTATTGTCCCCTTAGAAACATAAAATGAGATATGAACGTTTTCTTGAAAGGATGATATATATTAAGGCAATCTTAGTTCGGTACTTCGGAAATCCGCAAGATCGAACCGCCATGTTCAACGCTGCTTCCCTAGTCATCAATGCTTTTATTGGTATAGGCAAGTTAATTCTTGGGTTATATCTATTGTCCGGATGGTTCATCACAAATGCACTTTATTATCTGATCCTTTGTATAGCCAAAGGACAGGTGCTTCATAAATATACATTAGCTAAAAAAGTCAGTTCACCACAGCAAAGGTATTCCATGGAGCTTTATGTTTATAAGCGTGGCGGTGTTTTTCTTTGTCTTCTAGGTGTTTCATATCTGTTGGTCTGCCTGCGGATTTATCTAGTCGGGGACGCTTTGGTTTATGAAGGTTACATTGTATATCTGGTAGCACTGATCGCTTTTACAAAACTTGGTTTTGCCATTCATGGAAACATTGTTAACCGTCATCTCAACAATCCCATTATATCAACATTAAAAATGATTAGCTTTACTGATGCCGTAGTCTCCATTGTTGTTACTCAAATGGCTGTGCTTACGATGAAAGGCTCACCTCAGGCATTAAACGCCAGCGCGTTGTTTGGCATGGGGTGTAGTGTTTTATTTTGTCTGGGGGGGATCTGGATGATGCTCCGTAAGACAAAGGCTCCAATGAAGGAAGTAGAATTAATTAAAAATTAGAAGATATTATAACTTCCCCTTATCCCATAGGATGAGGGGTTATTTGTATTTTTTATGTCATATTATCAGCATTGAATGCCGAAACTTATAGAAAATTATATTTTAATGCAACCTAAACACTTCTTTTCCTACTTTATAAGTGAATGCTTAATCAAATCGAACGGAAGTGATGGAGTGGAAGATAGTGAAATCATACAATTGTATTTTGCACGTAATGAAAGAGCAGTAGAAGAAACATCGAAAAAATATAGAAATTATTGTACTCGGATCGCTCATAACATTTTGTCTAATGCTGAAGATTCGGAAGAATGTGTTAACGATACCTTTCTTGGTGCATGGGAAGCAATACCGCCGAAGTCTCCTGCAAAGCTCTCCTCTTTTCTGGGGAGAATCACACGAAATATTGCCTTGAACAAATACGATTATTATATGGCTAAAAAACGGAATAAAAAATTCGATACGATTCTTGATGAATTAAACGATTGTTTATCCTCTTCAGACAACGTTGAAACCCAATACGAGGAAGCACAAATAGCCGAATCTATAAGCAAATTTCTACACAACATTAAGGAAGATCAGCGGAATATTTTTTTGAGGCGTTACTGGTATTCTGATTCTTTGGCCGATATTGCCGCACGCTTCTCAATCAGTGAAAGCAAAACCAAATCAATTCTTTTCAGAACACGCAAAAAACTCCAAATATATCTTCAGAAAGAGGGTTATTTCCTTTGAATAATAAAGAGCTCTTCAAAACAATCGGTTACATAGACGAAAATTTGATAGAAAAAGCCAACTCCGCGAGACGCACTAATAAAAAAGCTTATGTAAAGTGGGGCTCATTCGCAGCTTGTGCTGCATTGGTGTTAGGTGTGGCCGTTTATAAATTTCCACAGACGCCGTTGCCTAATTCACCACAAATATCGCAGCAGACAGCAGTCTCGTCTCCCACAGGGGTTCGCAAAATTCTGAATTACAATGGATACCGTTATGCATTCGTAGCAGATGGCGCTCAGTTTAAGTTCACAGGTATGGAGCCTGACAAATCGCTTGGTGCATTAGAGTTTGATCTCAACCAAGAGCCCGGAAAGAAAGACGGGGATAAGAATGCGGAAAAGGATTATGCCGCTACGTTCGCAATTGGTGGAAAGCTGTATGAAATCCCAACATACCCATCCCATTTTCGTATTGCAGTTAAGGATGAGCAATATTTTTATCTAGCTGAAATTGTGGCGAAGGTAGACGATTCTGCAATGAGCGCGAAGGAGTATTTAGATCTGGCTAATCTGAAGGAGCATGCAAAAGATATCTATATTCTGAATCATGTGGGGAATGACGTGCAAAAGACTATCACTGATCATCCTATTGTTGAGTCCATTATCGAAGGTTTGTACAGCGCAAAAAAAACAGAGCTAAGCAATAAGGAATATGAAGCTCTTGCAGCGGCGCAATCCCAAGGGAAATCATATCAATTACAGTTCAACCTAAAAGACGGGACTTATATCGCCATGTATATCATTCCCGAATTAAAGGTGGTGTCTATGGGTGATGCTTATTATTATTTGCCTGATGCCTTTTTTGTTCAAACCAGCGACCTCTTTTCAGGGCTGACCCAAGAGGTGCTACCGCTTTACTGAGGAGGCGGAGATAAGTGATCCTTACAAACTGTACATTGCAGGTTATCCAATATCTCGCATATAATGATCTAAATGATAATCGTTATCATTTAATAGAAGAGAAAAGGTGATCTGCTCATGATAAAACATAATATTGGGATTACGGAGTGCAGCTTACCTGCTGAGTGTATAACAGAATGACAAGTTCATCTATTCATAACATCTATAACGGGTATTTCGATGCTTTGTTTGAGGCTCCGTCTATGAGGGACACTACAGAGAGGAAACATTTTGCACAATCCAGTACCCAAGGATACGTCGATAGAGTGATCACACCCTCCGGGATCGAAATTGTTGATAGTGATTACCGTTTTGCTGATGATCGCCTAGTTCAGGTTCAATCCGAAGCAGCAATGATTGAGTTAAGCTTTTGTCTGCAGGGGAGCGGGGAAGTTCATGTTACAGATACTAGCCATGAGTTAATGCCCGATAGTTGTTCATTGCAGTTCATGCAGGATTTCCAAGCGGAATTTCACTATCGCAGTGCTGAACCTATCCGTTTATTGTCCATAGGTGTACCAGTTACACTATTTGATTCATGGATGGCGGATCAAGGCTCTTCACATGTTCGCAGCTTATCCGGACTGTTAGATTCACGTGCTTTTCGAATGTTCCGTATGCCTATTCTTCCAGAAACCACCCGATTATTGGTGCAATTGAGAGACTGTCCATATCATACCTCCATGCGCCGGTTGTACGTAGAGGGGAAGGCATTAGAACTCTTATCTGTATATTTTGACGTTTTTCTTTTTGAGCAGAAGCATATTAAACGCAGTTTGCATTTATCACGTAGTGACCGAGAAAACATTCGGAAAGCCAGGGATATCATCCTTGACCACATGGCAAACCCACCTTCGCTAATCGAATTGTCCAAGCTGGCAGGCATTAACGAATACAAATTAAAAGTTGGATTTAAGGAAGAGTACGGAACAACTGTATTTGCATATTTACGGAACAAACGTTTAGAAAAAGCATGGGAAATCATAAGTACCGGGGATATTAGTGTCAGCCAAACAGCGACGATGGTAGGTTACAACAACTTTAGTCATTTTGCCGAAGCTTTTCGGAAGCAATATGGAATTAATCCTTCAGAAGTAATTAAAAAACGATAAAAATTAAATAAATATCCGCCAAACCGTTATTCAATCCCTCTGCCGGTAGTTCTGTCCTATCAGCAGAGTGTATGATCGGACTTGCTAGAAGTGAGAATGATTATCAATAGATTGGAGAGGGTTGGAAAAAATGTTCAGTTTAAAACGGATCTCTTTTGCCGGAATCGCCTTAATCATGATGGTGATGCTGTACGGGTGTGGGAAATCAGGTCAGGAGGCTAAAGGAGATGTTGAATTACCGGTGAATCCGGTTAGAATTGCCGATGTATCCGGCTCAACGGAAGAACTTCTGGTGCTTGGATATAAACCTGTTATTACTGGGAATACAGATATGGCTAATTCATTAGAAATCACTCCTATTCTCAAAAAAGAACTGCCTGATGTAACTCCCGCTGGATGGTTTCAGACGGAAGTCAACTTAGAAGCGATCATTGCAGCAAGCCCTGATTTGATACTGGCAGGACCTACCCAAGAAAAAATCTATGATCAACTAAATATGATTGCTCCAACAGTGAGGGTGCCTTATGGCTTTAACGCTTTTAGAGAGCGATTTGCATTTGTTGCGGAGGTGCTTGATAAGAAAGCGGAAATGGAAGCGTGGTTGAAGGTCTATGATCAACGTGCTCTACTACTACATGATCAAATCACTGAGATAACCAAGGAAGAGACGTTTGCGGTAATCGAAGCTACAGAGAAAGAAATACGCATCTATTCCCGCACAGGTATTGCGGATATGATTTTTAATGATCTAGGATTACCCATCGCGCCAGGTACACCGAAGCCAGATCCATGGGGAGGGAAAGTGACAAGTCTAGAAGCACTGTCCACCTTTAATCCAGACCATATCATTTTATTATCCGATAATGACCAGAATGTTCTTGACCAAAGCAAGGTCTGGAGCAATCTGAAAGCTGTAAAATCGAATAATATATATCGTATGACAAGCAGACAAAATTATAATGAGGCTTTCTTTGCTTTAGGAAAAGAAGCATTGTTGGAGCAAATAGCCGAACAAATCAAGGAACATATCAAACAGTAAAGGATAATTTAATCTTTTCTCGAATAATCTCTGAGTTGCAATGATTATTATTTGAAGGGATGATTAAATTGAAGCAAGGGATATTAGTTTTTCTAAATGGAACTTCAAGTTCCGGAAAGACCTCCATATCGACTGAACTGATAAAACAGAAAGAGATTCCTTTTTATCATTTATCAATTGATGATTTTTTTAATAATTACAATGATTTTATTAATAATAAATTTCCAGATGAACCTACAAGAGAAATAGATCATCAAGTCGTTTCCCAAATATTGGATGATTCCATATTCTCAGTGTACCATTCGACAATTAAATTGTTATCAGAATTTGGTTTTAATGTAATAGTAGATACCGTAATCGACAACGATAAGAGGTTTAATGTGTTTCTTGATCAATTTTTCGATCACCCTACGTTATTTATAGGTGTAATATGCTCGAAAGAAGAACTCATAAGAAGAGAGCAAACAAGAGGAGATAGAATGATTGGACTAGCAGCTTCACAGTTTAGCAAAGTATATTGCTTTGAAGAATATGACCTCGAAGTAAATACGGAAGAGATGAATTCATTAGAATGTGCTGAAAAGATATTAAGTTTTATTAAGTCCAATAAGGAATACTCGGTATTTAAGAAATTAAGTAAAAGAAATGTTAGTGTTTCCTAGATGGTGTATCCAGATAACACCATATTCAAGCCTTGGGGCTATCACCCCTCGGGCTGCCGAGGGATTTCGGGATAAATACGGGATAAATCCCGGCAAGCTTGTGAAACAGTTTGCTTCTTCTGTACTGTTGACTTCAAAACAAGAATCGAACCTTTAAAGAATACTAAGATAACAGTTGCAAATAACCCACCAGTCACAACTGGTGGGTTATTACATTTATATATGAAGATAAACACAAATCCCTCAGAATTTATTCTATCTCTCGACTACTGTTTCTCCTTCAATTAACACAGGTTGATAATAAGTATTGTTGGGAAGATCCTTTTTTCCTTGTAATTTTTTAATGACCCAATCCGCTGCATCACGGCCCATAGTTTCTTGGGGATGCGTTAAAGTGGTCAGTTTGATGTTCGCATTTTGGGCAATATAGGAGTTGTCCTGGCCAATAATTGATAATTCCTCTGGTATAGAAATGTTCAGCTGTCTGCAAGCATTGACCACTTCCAAACCAACCTCGTCGTTGTAGCAGACAATCGCAGAGAGGGTATCTCTATTTTTATTTAGGAAATCCTTCAAGTTCGTAGCTAAGGTTTGTTTGGTCTCGGTGTTGAACGAAAATATTTGCTCTGGATAAAACCGCAATTTAGCTGCTTCGAGGGCTTTGATATAACCCTTCATTCGATATTTGCCTTGTAAATCATCCATTTTTGCGATAAGTCCAATTTGAGAGTGGCCTTTGGAAATCAATTCTTTTGTTGCCAGATAACTGGACTGCACATCGTCAAGACAAAGGAAGGGGAGCTCTATTTCCTCATAAAAAGCATTAATCATAATGAGTGGAATATCTTGCTCCTTAAACGACAGATAATACGCAATATTGGGATTATACAGATTACTTTTCGTAGGTTCAATAATTAAACCATCTACGCCGTAGGACAACATCATTTCGAGAGCTTTTTTTTCTTGCGCAACATCGTTATTGGTACTAGCCAATAATAGAGAATAGTTATCCTCATTCATTCGGCTTTCAATCCCCCGGATAATAGAAGGGAAGATGTAGTCAGAGATATACGTCGTAATTACACCGATCGTCTTCTTATGTGAACTCCCGCCGGTCTTTGTGCGATATTGGTTGCTGACATACGTGCCAGAACCTTTTTCGCTGCGGAGGAATCCTTCGTTGGATAGCTCTAAAATGGCTTTTCTAACAGTCTGTCTGCTAACCTCGTACAAGGACTGCAAGGCAGACTCCGTAGGAATTTGTTCGCCTACATTGTAATCTCCTGAAAGGATCTTGCTTTTTATATCCTCTATAATCACTTGATACTTTGGTTTCATGTAATTCCTCTTTCCATACTTGTTCGCTTTTTGATTCGTTCATTTCGTTAAGTTGTATGTACAAATTATAGCATGACTACGAATTAAATATAAAGGGGCTCTTTTTTTATGAAAAAATGTAAATATTTCGTACCTTTAGATCATCATAAACAAACTAAGTACGGAGTTAAATTATTATCATCTCCATATTTGTATGTATATATAACTATTTTATTGACAAATGTACGTACAAAAATTTATACTAAAGCTGTTAATTAAGAAAGCGAATTCTTTTATATTAAAAAAGCGCTGTCAGAGAGGTGACTAACGTGATATCGAATCGATTAAGCATCGAAGAAGCAATCAATAAGGGAGAAACTTCGCTAGGGATTGAATTTGGATCCACGCGTATTAAAGCAGTACTTATTGATCATAGTTTTCAAACGATCGCTTCTGGAAGTTATGAATGGGAAAATCAATTGAAAGACGGCTTTTGGACGTACAGCCTAGAAGATATTATCAAAGGTCTACAAGATGCTTATCGTGAGATGAAGCAAGAAGTTCAACAAAATTACGGAATCACCCTCCAAACCGTTGGTTCAATCGGGTTTTCTGCAATGATGCATGGATATATGGCTTTTGACGAACAGGATCAATTGCTCGTTCCGTTCCGGACTTGGCGTAATGCAACAACTGGTAAGGCAGCCAAAGAATTGACGGATGTATTTAAATTCAATATCCCGGAACGTTGGAGTATTGCTCATCTTTATCAGGCGATCTTAAACAAAGAAGAACATGTACCGGAGATTCGGTTTGTTACGACGTTGGCAGGATACATTCATTGGTTATTGACCGGCAACAAAGCACTTGGTGTTGGGGATGCTTCAGGTATGTTCCCGATTGATGAATCCATAGGGAATTATAATGAATCCATGATACAACAGTTTGATGAGCTTATTGCTGGCAAAGGTTATTCGCTGAAGACCAGCGATCTTCTTCCTAAGGTGTATGTTGCCGGTGAGCAAGCGGGTCTATTAACCGAAGCAGGAGCCAAAATTCTGGATCCATCATTGCAATTACAAGCTGGGATTCCGCTTAGCCCTCCAGAAGGGGATGCGGGAACCGGTATGGTTGCTACCAATAGTGTAAGAAAACGTACCGGGAATGTCTCCGTAGGAACCTCTGTTTTTGCCATGATCGTATTGGAACAAGAACTTTCTAAGGTTTATCCGGAAATTGATATGGTGACTACACCAGACGGAAGTCCGGTAGGTATGGTTCATGCTAATAACTGTTCAAGTGACCTTAACGCCTGGCTCGGATTATTCCGTGAGTTCTATGAAGCAATGGGGCAAAACGTAGAAGCTGATAAATTGTACAGCGTATTGCTGAATAAGGCTTTGGAAGCAGACGCAGATGCGGGTGGATTGCTCAGTTACGGTTATTTCTCGGGTGAGAACATTACGGGGTTAGAAGAAGGCCGTCCGCTATTTGTACGTTCGCCTGAGAGCAAATTTAATCTGGCTAACTTTATGCGTGCACATTTGTTCAGCGCCTTTGGTGCTTTGAAAATTGGAATGGACATTTTGACGAAAGAAGAGAATGTAGCCATAGATAGTATTTTAGGACATGGCGGTATATTTAAGACTCCGGTTGTTGGCCAAAAAATGATGGCAGCTTCACTGAATGTTCCTGTTTCCGTAATGTCAACTGCTGGAGAAGGCGGCGCATGGGGAATGGCTATTCTTGCCTCCTACATGATGAACAAAAATCAGGAAGAAAGCTTGGAAGACTTCCTCGATCAAAAAGTGTTCAAAGATGTAAAGGGAGAAGAAATTCATCCCGATGCAACCGACATTAAAGGCTTTGAAACCTTTATCGAACGTTATAAAAAAGGTTTGGCGATTGAGCAATCCGCTGTTGATAATTTAGTCTGAAAATGGAGGGACCAAGATGTTAGAACAACTTAAAGAAGAGGTTTTTCAAGCCAATCTGGAATTGCCGAAACATGGACTTATCAAGTATACATGGGGAAATGTGAGTGCAATTGATCGCGAAAGTGGATTATTCGTAATCAAACCTAGTGGTGTAGATTATGAAACAATGAAAGCCAGCGATATGGTAGTTGTTGATCTGGATGGCAATGTGGTTGAAGGGGAGATGAGACCTTCCTCCGATACACCTACTCACGCAGTACTTTATAAACATTACTCCGAAATTGGCGGAATCGTGCATACACATTCCACTTGGGCAACTATTTGGGCACAAGCAGGACTTGACGTTCCTGTAATGGGAACTACGCACGCTGATACATTCTATGGCTCCATTCCTTGTGCGCGTTTCTTGACGCAAGAGGAAATCGATCGGGGTTACGAAGCGGAAACAGGTAATGTAATCATCGAAACCTTTGAACAACGCGGGATAGATATTATGGCGGTTCCCGGTGTTTTGCTTAAAGGCCACGGACCCTTTACTTGGGGGAAAAATGCAAAATCCGCTGTAATGAACAGCGTAGTGTTGGATGAAGTATCAAAAATGAATTTATTTGCTAGAGAGTTAAACCATTTTGCGGAAGAATTGCCACAACGTATTCTAGATAAACATTACTTGCGCAAACATGGGAAAGACGCTTATTACGGTCAAAAATAATCAAACTACAAAATGATGAAAAGAGGATGAATATGTCAACAGCAGTAGCAAAAGAATTTTGGTTTGTCGTAGGTTCGCAACATCTTTATGGGGAAGAAGCATTGGCTGAAGTTAAAGCGCACGCACAAACGATGACAGATGCTTTGAATAAAAGCGGAGTTTTGCCTTACCCACTAGTATTGCAGGATTTAGCTGTCAGCGCAGATAAAATCACCAACATTATGAAAGAAGTTAACTATCGTGACGAAGTTGCCGGTGTCATCACTTGGATGCATACTTTCTCACCTGCAAAAATGTGGATCCGCGGAACAAAAATGCTGCAAAAACCTTTGCTTCATCTAGCTACGCAATATAATGAAAGTATTCCATGGGCAACAATTGATATGGACTTCATGAATCTAAACCAAGCAGCTCATGGTGACCGTGAATATGGTTTTATTAACGCCCGTTTGAACAAACAAAACAAAGTGGTTGTAGGCTATTGGGAACGCCCTGAAGTTCAAAAGCAAATTGCAGAATGGATGGACGTAGCTGTTGCTTATAACGAAAGCTTCAATATCAAAGTTGCTCGTTTTGGTGACAACATGCGTAACGTTGGTGTAACTGAAGGAGATAAAGTTGAAGCCCAAATTCAATTTGGCTGGACGGTTGACTACTTTGGTATTGGTGACCTGGTTCAAGTCATTAATGAAGTTAAAGAAGAAGAAATCGATGGTTTGTTTGCTGAATATGCAGAGCTGTATGAATTCGACTATGGCACTAACAGCAAAGAAGCATGGGAAGCTAGCGTAAGAGTTCAAGCAAGCTATGAAATTGCTATCAAACGTTTCCTTGATCAAGGTGGCTACAATGCCTTCACCTCAAACTTCGAAGATTTACATGGAATGAAACAACTTCCAGGACTTGCTGTTCAACGTTTGATGGCACAAGGATATGGTTTTGCTGGAGAAGGAGACTGGAAGACTGCAGCTCTCGACCGCTTGCTTAAAGTGATGAGCCATAACCAATCCACTGGCTTTATGGAAGATTACACTTATGAATTGACGGTTGGACAAGAATCTATTCTTCAATCCCATATGCTTGAAGTAGATCCAACTTTGGCAAGCAACAAACCAAAAATCATCGTGTCTCCACTAGGTATTGGTGGCAAAGACGATCCAGCCCGTTTAGTATTTGACGGTAAAGCAGGAGACGGTGTAGTGGTTTCCATGGCTGACTTCGGTACGCATTACAAACTTTTGATCAATGAAGTGACTGCTTTTGAACCAACTGTTCCAGCTCCAAACCTTCCAGTAGCTCGTGTGCTTTGGAATGTTAAACCAAACTTCCAAGACGGGGTAAAAGCTTGGATCGAAAATGGTGGCGGTCACCACACCGTTGTTTCTTTAACTCTTACAACAGACCAAATTATTGCTTACGCAAAACTTGTTAACTTGGAATATGTAGTAATTAAATAATAGCAAAGCTTTATTACGATTAATAGGACTCCATTCCTCGACCTTTTCGAGGAATGGAGTCCTATTGTTTTGTTCGATATACTTCAATAAATGCGATAGTTTCCACTTAGGGCTAGTAAACTAAAGAAGTACAGACAGTTATCATAATAACGACGTTGTCCAGTTCGCAAAGGTGTATCCCAAAACAAACGGACAAAATGCTCTGCCTCCGGGCCATCCGAAGCAAGCGAAGCCATGGCATTGGTCGCCAAAAGGCCTACTGGATGCAGCGCCGGTTCGTCGAATGCCTGTCCCTCAATGGTGTACCGCCGGTAATTGGAAACTTCGATATTCCTAAAAAAAGCTTGAATTCGGTTACATTGATTGACCTGCCAGCTGTCCTTTTGGAACCATACCCAGTCCAGACCGATATTAGCCGCAACCCGGTAAGCATCACTGAAAAAATGGCTGAAATCACCATGAGGCTGGGGTTCTGCCGGGGTGCCGTTAAAATTGGCATATTCGGGAGCGAGACCAGTTATAGGATGGCATGTAGTGTGTAGATATGTGCGGCTGGCTTCCGCCGCTTCTCGCCAAAATATATGGTCACCTTCATCAGCCCACAAAGCGAACAAATCATAGAAATGGGGGAGATGGTAAGATGGATCACTGAAGGTGGATTCCGGTACGAATTTAATCAGTTTCGTTTCCGCGTCCCACATTGAGTCACCAGCGCCTGTTTCAGTTTTATGTACACAAGCACGCAATATTATTCGAGCCTGCTCGGAATAATTATAAGGTGCCGGACCGTTCCCCCAACGTTTTGAGGCAAAAAACAAAGCCATGGCGAAAAACTCTTCCCCGTCCGGTGCGGGTCCTGGTGAAATTCTTGTACCGTCAGGCTTGCAGTGCCAAGCAAAGTAATCGGCATAACGGCCTTCTTTGTGCTGCATAAACGTCTTAGAGAAGTTCCATAAACGATCAAACTCATCTTTTTTATTCATTTGAACAGCCATCATCATCCCGTAGGACATTCCTTCAGACCTAACATCCAGATTACCTGTATCCAGA
The DNA here is from genome assembly GCF_038002845.1 of Paenibacillus sp. FSL F4-0122. Taxonomy (NCBI): domain Bacteria; kingdom Bacillati; phylum Bacillota; class Bacilli; order Caryophanales; family Paenibacillaceae; genus Paenibacillus; species Paenibacillus sp. FSL F4-0122. The sequence continues at coordinate 5,950,875 of NZ_JBBODI010000001.1, read as the reverse complement.
ATATAGCTTTTATCCTCGTCCAGCGGATAGTAGATTCGTACGTTCGGATCTCCGTAAAACAAATCACTCCAAGTTTCTTCGAGTTTAGCGTTGATTTCATCTTCAGAAAAGCCAAACTCCTTAAATAAATTGCGATATTTCCCCGTATAAAAAGCACCTTGTTGTGTCATTGGCATGATATTTCCCCTCCTGTGCACTCCAGCATGCACTCCATTTCAATAAAAACTAAGGATGGATGGTTTGAATGGTGCCATCATCGTTGTATTTCAGCTCCGTATATTTTACAGATCGCTTGTTGTCAGCACCACCAGATAAAGAACTATCATGATAAAATAAATACCACTTCTCTTTAAACTGAACAATAGAATGGTGTGTTGTCCAGCCCAGGACGGGTGTAAGTATTTTTCCTTGATATACAAAAGGCCCAAGCGGATCTTTACTGATAGCGTATACAATATTATGGGTAGTTCCCGTGGAATAAGAAAGATAATAATAACCGTTATATTTATGAACCCATGGACCTTCAAAATATCTTCTTTCTTCATCTCCAGCAAGAATCGCATTTCCGTTCGTATCGATGATGGATATTTCTCTAGGCGCACCTTCAAAGCTCAGCATGTCCTCGCTCAGCTCCGCTACGATAGGTCCAAGAGCTGGTGCCGTTTCAGCCGGTCCCTCGGCATTCGCAACAAATGAGCCGGTTTGCCATTTTTCAAGTTGACCGCCCCAAAGACCCCCAAAGTATATATATGATTTGCCATCATTATCAACGAAAACAGCGGGATCAATGCTATAACTGCCAGGAATGTAGCTTGGTTCAGGTGTAAAGGGTCCGGAAGGTGAAGTTGAGGTGGCAACCCCGATTCGGAAAATATCGTCATGGTCTCGGGCTGGGAAAAACAAATAGTAGGTATTGTTTTTGTATGCTGCATCCGGAGCCCACATTTGCTGTTTAGCCCATGGAACATCCTTCACATGAAGTACTTCACCGTGGTCGATACAAGGGGAGCCATCTCCATCAATAGACAGAACATGGTAATCCTCCATATTATATTGGTCACCGTTGTCATTAGAGATCATATCGTGATCCAGGTCATGAGAGGGATAAATATAAATCTTGCCTTCAAATACATGAGCAGAAGGATCCGCAGTATAAATATGAGTTACGAGAGGTTCATTGGGTTGCACTGGCTTTGTCAAGTCATTTCCTCCTATAAAGTTAATCGCTTACAAAGTTAATGGTATAAGAACTTTAGGACTCTGTATATATAGCAACTATAGTTTATACCCCACAAAGTTTAGATGTTGCTTCTTGACCTTGCAGACCCTTTCTCATTTATGCTGCCTCGCAATATTTTCTCTAGATAATCTGGTACAATAGAAATCTCCAAACTTTGACCTTACAAATACATTGAGGTGGGATTAACATAAGGGAATATAAATCATAATTTTACACAAGAATGAATGTTAGAGCGAAAGTCACCAAGTATTCCACATTATATTTTTTAAAAGATGAGGTTAGCTTAATGCAAAAAATTCAAAATTCTAGAATCTACTTTATAGGTATACATGTGCTTTTGTTAATCTTATTGTTCACCTCTTTGTATGCTTATTCCCCCTGGATTCGCATTAAAGTAAAGGAAATTATCATGCCTGCGGATAAAGTATATACAATCGCTCACCGTGGTGCTTCAGGATATGCTCCTGAGAATACAATACCTGCATTCGAACTAGCTATTGATATGAAGACCGATTATATCGAGTTAGACATTCAGTTAACAAAAGATCATGTTCCTGTTGTTATTCATGATGGGACCGTAAATCGCACCACGAATGCTAAAGGGTATGTAAAGGATTTTACTTTAGAGCAGATCTCAAAATTAGACGCGGGTTCATGGTTTAATGAACAATATCCCATGTTCGCTAGAGATAAATATGTAGATTTACGTATTCCGACACTAAAAGAGGTATTTGAAAGGTTCGGAAAAGAAGTGGACTATATGATTGAGATTAAAGATCCCACGTCGAATTCGAACATCGAGGCATTGTTAAATGAAGAAATCTTAAATTATGATCTGTCGGCTCATGTTGCTATACATTCATTTAGTGAAGCGAGTTTACGTAGATTCCATTCCATAAATCCAGCAGTCCCTCTTTATCAAATTGTATGGTATGATTTTCCTGTTTATAAAATATCAGAATCCTATGTGAATAGATTAAAAACTTATGCGGTAGGCATAAGTCCTAACTTTCAAAAAATAAATGCGGCATATGTCGCGCAGGCAAAAAATTCAGGGCTAAAGGTGTTTCCATATACTGTGAATTATCAAGTGAATATGGATAAAGCCGTAATTTGGGGTGTAGATGGTGTACATACAAATTTCCCTGACCGCTTTAGCGAAGTAATTAAGAATAATAAAAGGTAAAGGGATGTGAAATCACCCTTTTCTGGACATAAATAAAGCTGTCGAGACTTTCTCGACAGCCGAAGAACCTTTATCCGAAGGTTCTTTTTTTACGGAAAAATAAAATATTTTTGATTCTTCGTATTACTGAAGAAGTCTTTTCTCGTGAAATTGTAGATGAAGCTCCCGTACTTGTTCTGCAAGATCCGGTACAGGGCCATCTACGAACGCATCGTGAATAACCTCTTGAATCCTTAAATTACGGACGGGTGATGCTGCAATTCCCATATCATTTAACCACGCCGATAATTGCTTCGAGGAACTGGCATATACAATTCGTCCTAAACGAACCCAACCGTGTGCCGCTGCACACATAGGGCAATGTTCTCCGGAGGTATACACTGTTGCCTGCTTACGTTCTTCCAGTGTCATATTCTGAGCTGCCCAGCGGGCTAAAGCGAATTCGGGATGCTGAGTATGGTCACCGCTACCTACATGGTTGCGGTCTTCCGCCAGCACTTCTCCACTTGCTGATACAAGGACTGAACCAAAGGGTTCGTCCCCAGCTTCTAGTGCAATTCGGGCAAGTTCAATACAACGCTTGAGATGTTTTATATCCGTGTCGTTTATCATGATAGTAGAACCTCCTGGATTTTAATTTATAGATAAGTTTCATGAATAGTAGGCCTGAGCCTGTTTGTTCACCACATTCTTCTATGTTAGCATGTAAAGTATTCGATGAAAAATATATCATGCAATATCAAGCTAGGGAGGATATATAAAAATGAAGCACCCATTTGTATTGAACGCCGTATGGAACGGTGGCCGTAACAGTGACGGAACTATTGAAGCTGGACAGCTTAAGACTCAAATCTCCATTCCGAAGGAAATGGGAGGACCCGGAGTAGGAACGAATCCGGATGAGATGCTTTTGGGAGCAGCAGCAACCTGTTATCTCATTACACTTGCAGCAATGCTGGAGCGGGCAGGGCTGACGACTTCAGAGCTGACGTTAACCTCAGAGGCGACGGTCGATGTAACGAATAACATTTTTACATATGAAGCCATCAAACATTCACCCCTAATCACCCTTACCAAAGATGCGTCACAGGACGATATCGATAAAACCATCCGTATTGCCCATAAAGCAGAAGGCTCCTGCATGATCTCCAGAGCCGTTGCAGGAAATGTAGAAATCACGACAGAGCCAACGGTGCTGACTGCAAGCCTATAAAATTGAGTCCTAGGTAATCAGAGAGGAGACGTTAACTTTGAATGTTGAGTTATATAAGGATTTGATCAAGGATGATCGCGGAAATTATTACGTAGCTGTACAAAAAGAGGGCAATGAGCTGACTTTGGTAAACGCAATGCTAGAGCGGTCTTACCAAGAGCTGTGGGAGTTTAATGAAGCTTTCAAAAAGAAGTACGCGGAATACGAGCATCAGTTCATCGGCAAAATGATTATGGATAAGCTGCGGCACGATGTTGTTTTTGCCTCCAAAGAAGACGGCCATGGCCGAATGTATGATCTGGCCGCGGTTGCAGTTGATTACAAGCTTATTTTTATCGATATGATCGAATTTTACCGAAACCCTCGAGTAGGACTTAATCATGACAAGAACATCCATTAAGCTTAGTGTATTAGATCTCGTACCTGTTTTTAATACGGTGGATGCTATTACCGCATTGGGACAAGCAGTGAAGCTGGCTCAGACAGCAGAAAGACTGGGATATTCTCGTTATTGGGTTGCTGAACATCATGATATGCCGGGATTAGCATGTACCTCTACGGAGGTGCTTTTATCGCATATTGGAGCGAAAACAGCACACATTCGCCTTGGCTCAGGGGCTTTATTGCTGCCACATTATAAGCCGCTAAAGGTGGTGGAAGCATTTCATTTGCTGGCCAGTTTGTACCCGGGACGCATCGACCTTGGATTAGGCAGAGCTCCCGGCGGTACTGCTGAAGTAAGTTTAGCACTGAGTGGAAATTTTCTCGAAAATGTTTGGAAAATGCCAGAACTGCTTAAAGGAGTCACTGAATTATTACAGGGCAACTATTCCTATGAAGGACGTTCAATAACCGCCCGGCCGGTCCCACCCGTATCTCCAGAGCTATGGCTGCTGGGTACAAACAAGAAAAGCGCGGCATATGCTGCCGAGTTTGGAGCAGGTTATGTGTTCGGCCAGTTCATGAGCGATGTAGCAGGGGAGGAGGTTTTGCAAGCTTACCGTGAAACATTTACTCCTTCTTCACTTTCTCCTGAACCGCGGGCCATGGTTGCTGTTGGCGTCATTTGCGCCGAGACTGAGGAAGAGGCAGAGCGATTGGCCTCATCTGGTACGGCATTATTCCAACAAGAAGGTTCTGCCGAAGCGAAGTCTGAGCCCTTGGAACACAAGCTGCTGGTAGGTACTCCGGAAAGTGTTAAAGGTAAGTTGGAACGGTTATCTCTTTTGTATGGAGTTAATGAATTCATTATCGTTACCATGATTCCAGATTATGAGAAACGATTGCATTCGTTCGAACTGCTTGCCCAAGCGTGCTGGAGTTCTTAATAAAGGAGGTCCATATGTATGAAGTCTCATACCTCTGATCAAATTAAAATCCCACCAGGATTTTGGGCTGGATTAAGTCAATTAGGGATAACTGCACAAGATGTAGCCAGCAAAGCAAATCTTCCACTTAGCCATCTCAGAGAGTCAGAAGTCACCACTGCTCAATATTTCGCAGTCTGGCAGGCATATAACGATCTCATTGGGGATACTGCCGAAGGAATCATTAAGCTTGCAACCGTCTTTGAAACCACACAATATCCGCCGACGGTTTTAGCAACATACCATGCTAAGGACTATCGCGATGCTCTTAACCGAATGGTACGATACAAACAAATGTGCCCTCCTGAAAGCTTGCGTATTACCGAGGAAGGCGAGCTATGTACAATCGAATTGGAATGGCAGCATCCCGGGCATTCTGGTCCACCGCTGCTGCTCGGCCTCACTTTGGCATTTCTTCTAGAACTCGGACGGCGAGGCACAGGTCTACCTTTGACAGCACAGCTTGTCGAGTTTTCACAGCCTATAGGAAATGTAAAGATTCTTGAAGCTTATTTCGGCTGCCGAATTCAGATAGATGCTCAATATAATCGTTTGACGTTGCGTCGAAATGATTTGAATCATCCTTTTATCTCGTACAACGAAGAGTTGCTGGAGATTCTGACTCCCGTTTTGGACCGGACGCTTGCTGAACAGAAGGGCACACGCTCTATAACCGAGAGGGTCAAATGGATCATGAAACGCAGCTTCAGCGGAGGACGCCCTGACATTCAAGCTGTTGCGAAGGTATTAAGTATGAGTGACCGTACCTTGCAACGCAGGCTTACTGAAGAAAACACAAGCTTCAAGCAATTGCTGACACAAGCTAGACATGAGCAAGCACGAGAGTATCTGGCAGATCCTTCGCTTGATATTAAAGAAGTGGCTTTCTTGATTGGATATGAAGACCAGAACTCGTTCTACCGTGCCTTTCGTCTTTGGGAAGGTGATACTCCTTCAAATTGGCGTAATGAACATTTAGGTTTAAACACGATACCCTCTTCATAAAGACAGTATTTTCAGAGTTTTATCATTGGCGTGTTAAACAAGAACTTTGGCGCAATCCGCTAGTTACTGAACAACCCCGGTACGATAATATAATCCTAGCCGGCACACAGGACTGTTCTTAAAATGACAACTACTCAGCACGCCGGGATAAAAGGAGAAATGTAATATGGATATGGGATTAAATAATAAAACAGCTTTAATTACAGGATCAACAAAAGGTATTGGTAAAGCAATCGCCATTGAACTCGCTAAAGAAGGAGTTAATGTACTAATTAATGGACGGAATTATGATCAGGTAGAACAGACTGTAAATGAAATAAAGTCGAATTTCCCGGCTACCTCTCCACAAAATGCTACAGCGGATATTGTGGATATTGCGCAAAGAGAAGCCTTATTCGAAAAATACCCTAATATAGATGTTTTAGTTAATAATATGGGTATCTATGAAATTATGAAATATGAGGACGTTGACGACGAAATATTTGAAAAATACATCCGTACTAATGTCCTTGCTGCGAATGGATTAACAAAATTCTATTTACCTAAAATGTTACAAAAAGATTATGGCCGAATTCTCTTTATTGCTAGTGAAGAAGCCATTATGCCTTCAGGCCAAATGCCTCAATATGCAATGACCAAATCAATGTTATTATCATTGTCAAAAAGCTTATCTAAGTTAACGATAGGAACTGAAGTTACAGTCAATACGATCATGCCAGGACCAACACTATCTGAAAATGTGCATCAAATTATTGATGGGATATACTCCAATGAGGATATGACTTTTTCAGAAAAAGAAAGAAAATTCATGACTACAAATCTTCCTCAATCTGAAATACAACGATTTATTAAACCTTTTGAAATAGGCAGACTAGCAGCATTTGTATGCAGTCCTTATGCCTCTGCATTTAAAGGTTCTCCAATTCGCATGGATGGGGGAATGGTGCCGACTATTTTTTAAGCGTACTCTAAGAGGATATAGATAACGATACAAAAAAGCCACTCCTTATGGAGCGGCTTTTTTGCTTGAAAAGTTATCACTGTCCTCTGGTACAACAAAGGATACCAAGGTGCCTTCTCCAGGCTTACTCTGGATCGAGAGACCTTGACCATATAATTGACTTAACCTCCGATGGGTGTTGGCCAGCCCGATGCCACCTTTGCCTTCCATCAATGGCTTCAGCAGTAAAGAGAGTGTTCCGGAATCTATGCCTTGCCCATCATCCTCCACTTCAATCTTTACAGCCTTGTGCAGACGGATAATACGTATTTGAACAGTTCCACCCTGTTGGCGCTTAAGTATACCGTGCTTAACAGCATTTTCTACCAACGGTTGGATGGATAGAGGAGGGATTAGGATATCAATATTCGGATCTATCTTCCAGACAACAGATATCCTTTCTGCAAATCGAGTCTGTTCAATATACAGATAAGATTCTACCAATTCCAGTTCATGGGAGAGGTTCACGAGCTCTCCGACATTTAAAAAGTCAAAACTGATTCTTAAGAAAGAAGTAAACGCACCAATGAGCTCCTGCATTTTTTTAGTATCCAAATCACTGAGTGCGGCAATAGAGTTTAACGTATTGAATAAAAAATGTGGTTGTATCTGTGCTTGTAGATATGCTGCTTCTATCCGCACCCGTTCATTGAAGGATAGCTTCATTGCAGTTAAAGCCCGAATACGATATTTAAGCTCCACTGCGTCCACAGGTTTTGTGACATAATCATTGGCACCGGACAAAAATCCAGTATAAATATCCTCAGGCTGACTACGGGCAGTAAGCAATAGAATTGGAAGCTCATATAAGGAGTAGCGAGTACGAACCTTCTGTGTTAATTCGTATCCCGACATCTGTGGCATCATAACATCGCCAATAAGTAAGTCCCAGTTCCTTTTATCCAACAATTCCAATGCTTCATGGGCTGAGTTCACGGTAGTTATGATATAAGGTTCGGTTTCAAGAATACCCTTTAGTACATTCAGATTGACAGGATCATCATCTACCACCAGAATATTTACCTTAATCTCTGTAAAAAGCGGTGGAATTTTTTCAGAGTGATTACTTGGCTGATGTTCGGAAATTCCCCACTCAGTCATCTGTCTATGAATCTCATCTGCCATATACGAAACTGTAGGTTCCGTCTGTCTTATTATCTGTTCGCTGTAAGAATCGGCAAGAGAGAGTGTGAAACTAAAAGTTGAACCTTTACCAAGCTCTGATTGAATGCGTAGGCTGCTTCCATGCAGTTCTACCAGCTGCCGGCATATGCTTAATCCCAGCCCAATTCCACGCCCGTCATTTATTCCGTGAGGGCCTTGCTCATAGGGTAGAAATATCCTTGCCATAGTCTCTTCAGTCATGCCCACTCCGGTATCTGTCACATAGATAAGAACCTGTCCGTCCTGTTCCTCAGCCTTAACAGCTACAAGTCCTGCTTCGGTGTATTTGAGCGCGTTGTGCACCAGATTTAATAAAACCTGCACCAGTCTTTTCTCGTCCGCAAGAACTGGCGGCATAGCTTCCGGGATATCCATAGATAGCTGTACTGGCTTACCTTCAATCATATATTGAAGCATACTAATCACACCGGGAACTACCGATTGAACCGAAATAGGTTCCTGTTGTAAAATAACACGATGCTCCTGAAGACGGACCACATCCAGTAGATCACCAAGCATATGAGACATACGGCGGCTGATTGTAATCAGCAGCTCCATATCTTGACGGCTACTTTCGTAAAGTCTGTCCTTTTCCTTTGTGACAATATTTTGTGCGATATTCATGATTCCGTGAAGCGGTGTGCGCAGCTCATGTGAGGTGTTAGCGAGAAACTGGTCCTTAAGTTTGTCTGCTTTTTTCAGCTGCTCATTCAGTTCCATGTTCTCTTTAGCATTTTGAAAATACTTTTTAAACCAATATGCTGAGAAGCCCACGATGGCTGCGATAATATCCAAAGGATAATAGACAATTGAATAGTGTCCGTTACTATCCCACAAATTCCATAACAAATTAGAAACGATCGCCGCACCTGATAACAGCAGAAAAACAACATCTTTATCATCTTGCTTTTTGAATAATAAGCGCCCTAAGCTATAGAGCAACCAAATGAAGGGAATATACTGGAACACTTGAATGATTCCCAAATGAATGGATGTGCTGACCCAATAAGCTGGGACGGTAAGTATAAAAACAGAATAAAGACCAAGACTCACTACGTATGCACGTAACCCCTTATTGATTTTGGCAACTGAGGTGAATTTTCTAAAAACAAGCAGAATAAAAAGATTTTGCCACAAAAAAGCAAGCAATCGGATCTTTAATGACCAGGTATAATTAATCGGCACTATTGCAAGAAGTAAGTTGTCATTACGGGCTAAAATGATAACAGCTACGGATAATGTCATTAACCCTACAAGAAACAAAGCACGTTCTTTAGGATTAAATAAATAAAGAATGCAGGCATAGAGCCCATGCAATAACAGGATAATTGCTGTTAACAATTGAAAACCTACGGTATAAAAGTATGTACGGTCAACTTTTTCCTGAGAACCAAAATAAACAGGCCCTGCAATCCCCCCCTTATAAGGTAGATCAAAGTTTGCTACACGAATAAGCACATCAATTACTGTTGTGTTTTTTGTGAAATAGGATACTTTATATGAGGTGGTTTTGGGCACATAAGTATCGGCATCAAGAGATATTGTCCCATTATTGAGCAATAGGCTACCGTTAATTTCTACGCTGGATGCAGTATAGATTTGTTTGATCCACAATGCTACAGGCTGCTGAAGGGGTTCTACCAAAATTCGCAGACGGTAAGTACCAAAACCGTACGAAGAAGGGTCATCCGTTCCTATCGCGCGGCTCCAGTCTCCGGGAACTTGAAGCGGGAGGGAAGGTTCTGGTAAAGTTGAAATATCCTTGGACGTTACGAATTGCGAAGGATAGAAGCTCCATTCACCATCCAGCCTGAATAAGTTAGACTGCTCCAGATCCTGGCCGCGTAAATCCAGTACACCATTGTTAATCACAGGTACAGGGTTGGAAACCTTAAATATACTCAACCAAATGCAGCGTAGGCCAAAGAGAATGCTTATAAAAAGTAGAATGATAGCTAATTTGTTTAGAATAGTTTTATTTTTCATGAGAACATTATAGCAAATAATTCTAATCTAGAATCTAAAATGAAGATTATTTACATAAGAAGGAGAAGTAATGAGCAATGGACACTGCGTGGGGTTAGGAGGAATGATCTCCCCATGGAAGAAGCATGATGTAACTCCTTGAACACTTGAGTACTCGAATTTGCTGTAGGGCGTTTGTATTACTTGATGTGCGACTATGCTGCTTGTTTGGCGTCTGTGATACCGAATGTGCTATTTTGCTGTTTGTTTGGCGTCTGTGATACCGGATGTGCGACTTTGTTGCTTGCTGCTTGTTGTAAGTTTTGCATTCCCACACTCTCTCTTCACGATGAGCGATCGGACTCAGTTGCAGCTATTTGGCTGAATTTTGTCTTTTAAGAAGTGTTTCGGACCCCAGAGGCGTTATTCGTTCCAAATATGCGCGATATGAGGGATTTTCGAGCCAATAGCGACTATAGAGTCCGATAGGTTCTCAAATGAGCCGAATTATGGCTAATAGCGACTCTGGAGTCCGATAGACTTCACTCATGCTTCTATTGTCATTTGTCTTAAGCTTGGCTTCTCGTTTATTGGTGAATATGATGTTGAATACCCCGTTGGCACTACCATTCGATGTAATGACTGGAGGTTAACGGTGGATTCTCCTTAATCCTAAAGGGTATATTATTAGATAATTTAATGCAGACAGGAGTGTAGATACGATGATTAAAGGTTTCGGAGGAATATTCTGGAGAACTAAAAATCTTGAAGCTACAAAAAAGTGGTACAGTGAGGTGTTGAAGCTTGACATAGAGAATTGGAATGGGACTGTGATAAAACCTCAAGTGGGAAATGAGACTATCTTTTCTTTCTTTACCGAGGATGATAGTTATTTTCCAACAGAACAACAAGTGATGTTAAATTTCCAAGTGCATGATCTAAACGAGACGATTAAGCATTTTGAACAGATTGGTGTACCTCTTGCAAAGAAAATAGAGATTAGTGAATTTGGAAAGTTTATTTGGATTGAAGACCCAGAAGGTCGACTGATCGAGCTTTGGGAGAAATAAGGAGTTGCACATCTTTGCTATTGAGCTAACAGGTGCGTTAGTTTAATAAAAACTCAGTTCAACATCTAACTGTAAATGAATTAGGGATTAAAGTTGAATTAACTCCTTGGGTAATACTTCTTCAAAGCTTTCAGCTCCTTGGAAGAATTCATTAGCTTCTATCACCTGAGGTGCGGCGCTTGCGTTGCATGCATGGCTAACAGAATACTATTCTCACCCAAATAGGGAGCATACCATCTAGGTGTACTCCCTATTGCATTGAAGGAACTGGAAAATTAGTGCAACATTTCACCTATTAATAAAGTCAATAAAGATGTTATGAAATAAAATCATAAGAGCAGGTGGTAAATTGAATCTTCGTTTAATCACGTTAATATGTTTATTCACATTCGCGTTCTTTATTGCAAATGGACAAGATGCTAAAGCTTTATCCTGTGTCGAGATAGGAAGTCCCCAAGAAGCCCTAGAGGTCTACGGTGGAGCTATTTATGGTGAAGTAAAACAAATAAAGGTTGATTTGAAACAAGAAGGATTTGCGGGGCCAAAAGAGAAAATCAGATATATATTAGTGGATGTTGAACGAAGTTGGAATACTGAAGTTGACTCTCAAATTATTGTGGGAACAGACTACACTTGGGGTTTTGATTTTAAGAAAGGTAATAAATACTTAATATACATAAGCGAAGTGGATGGCGTAACAAGCAGTAGTCCATGCAGTTCAACCATTGAAATGAATAACCTTAACCAAGCAACAGAACTATTCGGTGAAGGACTTCGACCCAAACAGCAAGTACACATAGAATACAAGATGTGGTTAATGTTTGAGCAGGATACTGATTTGTATATCGTAATTGCAATAGTACTAGTAGTGATTTCAGTCATTTACCTGAGAGCAAGAAAGAAAAAGAGCTAAGTGTAATCTTATTGCACTAACGGTTAGGATAGTTCAAATAAAATTAAGAAAAAGATAGCTGAACTAATTACTATTTCATTCATAACATGTGAGGTGCGAGTTGAACTTAGTAGAAACGATCATAAAAAGATTTAACCTTAATGTATTAAGTATAGATAATGTTCCTGAGTCCTTTAGTTCACAAGTATACAAGCTGAATCTTACTAATGGAGAAACGGTGTATGCGAAGATCCCTTATAACAGGGATAAGCTATATCGCGAATATCGTATGCTTGAAATGTTGAGAGAGGTATTACCGGTTCCAAAAGTGTTAGACTTCTGGAGTGGGGATGACTTAATCTCTGGTGCATTACTTTTATCTGAGATTAAAGGTATACCATGTACAGGTGCTATTAACGATGAATTAGCATTTCAAATTGGGTTACTTCACGCAAACCTGCATGAAGTTAAAATGCCGGGATATGGTGTGGAAGGATTAGACGGTTTTCAATTTTCTAATCAGAACAATTGGAGACTTTATATAAGAAATAGCTTTGAAAAATTTATAGAACCTTGCAAGGAAGTCCTTGAGAGAGGACTTTTCGAAAAATGTATTAATTACTTTGAGGGTTCTTTCTCAGTTTTACCTCCTCCTGATGGCCCGTGTGTTGTTCATATGGATTTTCGACAAGGTAATATACTAACAAATAATAATATGGTTGTTGGAATTATTGATTTTGAGAGTGCACGGGGTGGATCCTCTGAAATTGATTTCACAAAAATTAACCGATATGTTTGGGAAGTGAATCCTCAAAGTAGAATTTCGTATAAAAAGGGATATTCAACAATTCGTCCTCTAATGGATTTGGAAACAATACTACCCTTTTATAATTTTTACGATGCTTTTAGTGCTGTTGTCTGGTGTAAAAATAGAGGGATTGAAAAGAACAGGGCGTTCCTAAAGGAAAGTATTTCTGTATTGCAGAAATCCGTAGGTTGTTGAAATTACGGGACACGTTAGTTTGCGAAGGATATTCCTTGTTTTACGGAGGAGATGATAATCTGAAACTATTTATTGATTGGCTAAACCGCAATCGAATACGTCGATGCGAAGCCTGTAACACTGAGCTTAATATTTATTCATATTTCTCCGATGAATCGCAGATTTTGTACTGTGTTGCATGCAATAGGTATTATATTAGGGCGGACAAAAGCTCTCCCATATTTAAGTATGAAGTTTCCGAGGGGCTTTTAAAGATATGGGAAATGGACCCTTATCATTGTTATTATACAGGGATTCCAATTAGCGAAGCATACGAGCCGAAGTGGATTAAATTTCTCCGTAAAATATTAAGATAACAGGAAACGATAGTTAAATAACGAGTTAAGACGACGAGCTACCTGCATTATGGGTAACTTTGTTACGTTAGCGGACATGATAGTGAATAAAGGATAGAATGATAGAGAAGGGCGAAGATTAGATTGGTAGTAGCTGTCGAATTGTAATGTTGCAACGATGAATATAATAGCCCAAGAAGATTTTCGTCCAGCTGGTTGAACTTACTCCAGCTGGTGCAGAAATATTGGGTGCTATCTACGAACAATATCCTGAGTGGAACCAGCATCTAATAACTAAACTTGTACTTGTACCAGAGCAATGGGATAAGATAGCAGACTCTATTGACAATTTCATGCTAACTTTTGAAAAAAACAGAAAATCGAAATGGGGAGTGTGTTTATGGAAAATATATACAACAAATTACATACCGCAGAAATACTGAGCCGTATCGAGAATTTAAGTCCAAATTCTAAACCGCAATGGGGAAAAATGAATGTTGCTCAAATGTTGGCTCACTGTTCTGCATTTCAAGACATCGCAATTGGAAACTCCTTTCCCCCTAGAAATTGGCTAGGAATGCTAATAGGAAGTTTTATAAAATCTATTTTTTATAATGACAAGTCGGTACCACACAATATGTCAACAATTCCGACCATACTTATTTTAGATGACAGAGATTTTGGGAAAGAAAAAGAAATACTGAAACAAAAGATTTTAATTTTTCAAAGTAACGGTCCGGAAAAATGTTCATCCCATCCACATCCTTTTTTCGGAAAATTCACTCCGGAGCAATGGGGTAAAGGGATTTATAAACATCTAGACCATCATTTAAGACAATTTGGTGGTTAGTATTTTTTCGCAATGAACAATAATATATTATTGACATAAAATCCCTATTACTTTATATTGTATCTAATTACATTGCAATCAAATGCGACGAAGAGGACAAGTAAATCCGGATATGTCGATCAGAGAACTGCCGGTTGGTGCGAGGCAGTGGACACCCGAATCGAACAATCGCCTCAGAGCTGGCTCCCGAAATCATAGTAGGCGGGCCCGGGATTCTGCCGTTACAAAGAAGTATCGTTGTTGGACGATGGCAGAGAGGGTGTATTCACGAATACACTAATCAGGGTGGTAACGCGGAATCTACTCCGTCCCTAATGGGACGGAGTTTTTTGCGTTCATATAAATAAATAAGGAGGAGTAACGATGTTCCAAAAAATCAATGTTTCCGATCGCATACTAAGCCAGGATATGTTTATTGCTGATGAGGTTCAATACAACCTGATTCATCTTATTTGCGAGTCGAAGAGTTCTAGATGCTTAAAAGATTCTGGTGAAACAATGATCTATGCCCAGTCAACGGGACATAACGCATGGCTTTGGAGTTCTAAGGAGATTGCCGAGGATAAGAAGATCGTTCTCTACGAAGAACTTATAGAATTCCTTAAAGGGACAACATTATCGGGAGTATCTGGAGAACCAAAAACAACAGAACGTTTTGCGCAGCTGTATTCTCAGGCAAATAATCTTCAATATGAGTCCACGATGACTATAGAATCTTATTTCTGTACAGATCCAAAGAAACCTTTGAACGTAAAGGGAATAATGCAACAAGCAACGAGAAAAAATGTGGCCATTGTAGCAGAATTTTTGGCGGGTTTCTCAGAGGGGGCTTATGGGATTACGGTGAACCCAGAAACTAAAATTCTAGATGCCAAGAGGATGATTGAGACAGGTGACTTGTATTTATGGTTTGTAGACGATAAACCTGTATCGATGGCGTACATTGCACATCGGTCGGCAAGATATTCCAGATTAAATGCGGTATACACACCTCCGTCTTGCAGGAAAAAAGGTTATGCAAGTGCACTAGTAGCAGAGTTATGTTCTGTTCTTTTATCGGAGGATTTAGTGCCCATGCTTTATGCTGATTTAAAGAATCCTGACTCCAATAAGGTTTATCGAAATATTGGTTTTGTGGAAAGCGGAAAGATTGTTGACATCAAGTTCAAATAGGCACGAAAGGGCTACCGCAAGGTAGTCCTTTTTCTATGATCAATATGTTACTTGGCATTACTTTTATACAATTTAACATAGTTTGTAAGTTCAGCTATCGCGAAAAATTGCTTCGTTAATTGAGAATTCAATTTTTGTAAGGCAAGCTGAAAGGATACCTCCACTTTTTTGTAGTTATGTGTTTCTATTTCATTCAAAAGCTGTTTCATATTCTCGATATAATAAACGGTTTTCCTTAAACTGCTGATAAGAATAATTTTTCTTAATTCCGTTAAAGTGAAGACTCTGTAGCTATTATCTTTGTTCCTATTCGAAGAGATTAGCCCTTCTTGTTCCCAATGCCGAATAGCTGATGGATTAACTCCTGCCATTTGTGCAACTTCACCAATCGTCATTGAATCTGTTACAGTTAAATCTTTGTATTTTGATAAATCAACATCCCGAAACATGCGTAAAACTTCCTCTAACCTTTCTTTTTCCACTTGGGTCTTATGTTGCTCTTGATTGATTGCCCAAAGAGCAGACTCCATCTGCTGGCCTTTAATCTTCCTCATCACATCGTACACAACCGGAATTTCATATCCCTGCAATAATGCGCGAATGGTAATAAAAGCTTGTACATGGATGGAAGTGTAACATCTGCGGTTGCTGGCGGTCCTTGATACATCTGGAATTAAGTCTTGATCTTCGTATCTCCTTAAAGTAGTGGTACTCACATTTAATTGCTTAGCTATCAGTGTAGGTGTATATATCTCTTCCATAATCATCATCGCCCCAAAACATTAAAGTTGAACCTTCAAGTGTTACAACAATATTAAATCGAATTTAGGCAGATATATCAAGGGAGGTAGAGGGATAAACCGAAAGATTGCATGAATGTTATATGATACTTTTATAGAACACAAAGGAGTGAGTTCATTGAAAAAGATAATACAATTAGCAAACCAATCAGAAATAGAAGTAGGTATGGCAGGGCTTCCAGATCGTCCAACCATCATGTTACCCATCGCTAAAAAATCTGTGTACAATCAGGAAGCAGAAAACTTAAAGCTGTGGGGAGTAGATCCCGAATTAGGTAAACATTTTGTTGAAGGACTAGCGGACACTTTTCAAGTGCTTTATTTCGATTATGAAGGTCATCTATTTCAACATCCAGTGGAAAATCTAACAGCAGATCATATTGTGAAGGATCTTCTCCACATTGCGGATGAAATGAATGTTACAAGCTTTAGTTACTACGGTTATTCCTGGCTTGCGTTGATTGGATTGCAAATGGCTATAAGAACAGATCGCTTGGAGAGTTTGGTAATGGGAGGTTTTCCACCCTATAATGGCCCCTATCAAGAAATGAGGGTTGTGACCCATAAAACACATACACAAGCTTTGAGTAACCAAAATGAATCTGTGGAAAGCCCTGCTGGACCGGATAATCCAAACGAAATGGATTGGGACAATATAAAGGTTACCATAGATACCCGTGTTACAGCACAATTTGTCTCCCTATACCAGAGCCTCACAGCCTTTGATGATCGCAGAATTCAACATTTGCCTAGTCTCCCTAAACTAGCTTTTGCAGGTGGAAATGATACGATCGTATACGGTGAAAATTTCGGGAGCGTTACCGTTGACATCGTCGGGTTGTTAAAAAAGAATAAGGAGCAGTTGGCGGATTTAGGCTGGGATGTTGAAATCCTTTCGGGAGCCCAGATGGACCATACAAAAGCTATGCAGCCAGCAGTAGTTGTACCACTGATTAAGCCATGGTATATGAACGTGTTACTAAAAAATACTGGATTGTAATTGTGGCAGATACAAAAATCCAGTGAATTAGGTATCCCAAAAGAACAATACTTTTTAGGGTAAAATCTTTAATTTGAAGAGATTAAATAGTAAACGATCTATGATAAGATTCCATATGTAATCGCTTACATTAATATATATGGAAGGAAGTGGTGTTGCGAATCTGCCCCAACAAGAAATTGCTCGACTACTAGAAATACAGACAAGCAGTATGTAGGTATGTAGTGACAAAAAAATTTCAGGAGGTAGATTATGTTTAAATTTAACAAGAAAATCGTGACTGTAATTATGGCCGCTTCAATGAGTTTCAGCTTGTTTGCAGCAACCTCAAGTGCAGCGACAGACTATTGGCAAAATTGGACCGATGGTGGCGGGACAGTAAATGCTACTAATGGATCTGGTGGGAATTACAGTGTTACATGGTCAAATACTGGTAACTTTGTTGTTGGTAAAGGTTGGAATACTGGATCCCCATCTAGAACAATAAACTACAATGCAGGCGTCTGGGCACCATCCGGCAATGGGTATTTAACTCTTTATGGGTGGACGAGAAACTCCCTCATAGAATATTACGTCGTTGATAGTTGGGGCACTTATAGACCTACTGGAACCTATAAAGGTACCGTGACTAGTGATGGAGGCACATATGATATATATACGACTACGAGAACGAACGCACCTTCTATTGATGGTACGGCAACCTTCACACAGTTTTGGAGTGTAAGACAATCCAAGCGAGCAACGGGAAGCAATGTCGCGATCACTTTTGCCAACCACGTTAATTCTTGGAAAAGTTACGGAATGAATCTGGGCAGCAGTTGGTCTTACCAGGTATTAGCGACAGAAGGATATCAAAGTAGCGGAAGCTCAAACGTAACAGTGTGGTAATAACAGGTTATCTATAAGTAATCACTATCATTGCTAAGGTTGTCGGTCCACAACCGGCAGCCTTAGATCATTCTAGATCATTCAGCAAATGATACTTAACTACATACCAGTGGTTGGAAAGGAGATATATCCATGAGAAAACTATTAATTTCTCTTTTAATAGTTGTTGCTATCAGCGCTTGTTCGCAAGAAAAGCCTGAACAGAAGGACACTTATGTATTGGTCAAAGGTGGAAATTTCATTAACACAAATACCAACTACAAAAGTACAACTATATCAAATTTCTATATCGGCCAATATGAAGTTACTCAGAAAGAGTGGGTTGAAATAATGGGAAACAACCCTTCAGCATTCAAAGACGACAACTTGCCAGTAGAAATGGTTAACTGGTATGACGTAATAGATTACTGTAATAAAAGAAGTATAAAAGAGGGGCTCAAACCCTATTACAATATAGATAAAAATAAAAAAGATCCGAATAATAAAAGTGATAACGATACTTTAAAATGGACAGTAACACTCAATGCAGGAGCTAATGGTTACCGATTGCCTACAGAAGCAGAGTGGGAATATGCTGCGGGTGGAGGACAGTTGAGCAAAAGTTACACCTACAGTGGAAGCAATAAAGCAGATGAAGTAGCATGGTATTGGCAAAACGCTGGAGACAAATTCTTATCAGGAGATTGGAACTGGCCGATCATAGAAAACAACCATAACAAAACAAAATCTATTGGTGGCAAAAAACCTAATGAGCTAGGTCTTTACGATATGTCAGGTAATGTTAGGGAATGGTGTTGGAACTGGTACGGAGATATAGATAGTAAGAGCGGTTCTTTCCGGGTTGTAAAGGGTGGCGGGTGGATCGGCGGCATTAACAACAACGAGATTTCATTTCGGGGAAAGTTCGAAGCGAATGGTATGGGTCCTGATCAAGGTTTTCGAGTGATTCGTGGTGAGTAGACGGGAACAAGACATACCAAGTATAATCGGAAAAAGCTGAAAAGGGTTTGATTAATATACAAGCTTTGCGCTCGAATATAATCAAACCCCAATATGTATGTTGCTATATTTCTTCGATCATTTGGATTAATTTTGACAACGCACTAGAAAAAACCGCGTTCCGGCGATACACAAACCATACGTGCAAATCTCGATATCCTTCAGGCAGACGGTGGGAAGTAATTACTCCCGCCTCTTCGGCCTTAGAGATCGAAGATTGGGGCAGCATAGACACGCCGAGTCCAGCGGAAACCCCACTTAGAATTACATCTAACGTTCCGTATTCCATAATCTTATAAGAGCTCATCCCGCTTTCATTTAGGAAACTCTCAGCTTTGGCACGATGTGTACATCCGACGTCGAAAAACAACATTGGCTTTGTAAGCAATTCGCGCATATCGCTCTTACCTGGTTGTGAGATAAGCACCAGCTCCTCTTCGAAAGCAACTACATGTTCTATATCAGGCTGGTCAATGGGTCCATAAACAAAGGCTCCATCTAGTTGGTAATCAAGCACTTTTTGTAAGAGTTTATGCGTTTCTCCCGTTATAAGCGATAGATTAACATCGGGATATCGTAAGTGATATTCGGTTAGCAGAGGCGTTAGATGAGTAGCCGCTGTTGTTTCGATGGAACCTAAACGGAGCGGACCAGTAGGGTGCTCAGAGTATTGTGTGGTTATTACAGCCTCGTCCATGAGTAATAATATTTTGTCTGTATATGCCAGTAAGTTCTCACCTGCCGGCGTTAACGTCATCCCTCGATTGGATCGGCGAAATAGGGGGATTTTCAGCTGAGCTTCTAGATACTGAATCCGGTTTGTCACATTTGACTGGACATAATTTAAGACTTGAGCAGCCTTCGTTATGCTACCCTCGCGAGCAACCGCTTGAAATATTCTCAAATCTCCACTTTCCATTTCCTTTGCACCTTCTTGGTATGATGATTTATGATAGTCACCTTCAGTTTTGATCATTTTACTGGATTACACCCACTATGTAAAATTTATTATAGATTCTTTAATAACAACTTGAGGAAGGGGCTTGGATGATGAAAGCCATTGTACATGCTGGAGAAGGTGGCCTGAAGGGCTTGAACTATAAAGAGATTATGGATAAAAGACCGGGGATTGGAGAAGTGAAGGTTAGGTTAAAGGCTGCAGGGCTGAACCACAGGGACTTGTTTATCATGGATGACAGAACAAAACAGGATGCTCCTTTGATTATCGGCTCTGATGGCGCGGGGAGAATTGAAGCAATAGGTGAAGGTGTACTTGATCATAATGTTGGTGAAGATGTCATCATTAATCCGTGCATCGGATGGGAATATGCCGACAATGTTCCTAACGTTCCAGCCATTGTAGGGGGACCTTCAGAGGGTACATTCGCTGAGTCAATCATCATTCCAGCGCAAAATGCCGTCAGCAAGCCAGCTTACCTGTCATGGGAAGAAGCCGGCGTGCTGCCCTTATCAGCCTTAACAGCCTATCGGGCGCTGTTTACTAGAGGCCGCTTAAAGAAAGGTGAACACGTTCTTATACCTGGCATTGGTGGTGGGGTTGCGACATATGCCATGATGATGGCTTCAGCGGTGGGTGCACGTATCAGTGTCACTTCACGCAGTGAATCGAAAAGACAAGCTGCACTCGCTCATGGAGCTGATCATGCGTTTGACAGTCATAGCAATTGGAAGGAAAGCATGAATGGAGACACCGTTCATCTCATCCTCGACAGCATTGGGCCTGCGACGTTCCCACATTACTTTGATATTATTAAACCCAATGGACGTATTGTTACGTTTGGTGCAAGCTCAGGAGATCGAATGGAAATCCCGACGCGAGCCATATTTTTCCCGCAAATTAGTATCATAGGTAGCTCAATGGGAAGTAGTGAAGAGTTTGCGGATATGCTTCAGTTTATGGAACACCATTCGATTCGACCTATCATTGATCGAGTGTATCCTTTACAAGACACAGTTCAGGCATTTCACCGAATGCAGCAGGGAGAACAATTTGGTAATATCGCGATAAGAATAGAATGAGCTGAGTCCCTTATAACTGGAAGTCAAATGCCAAAAATATCGATTTCGGAGACAGGAAACCACTTCTTCGAAGCCACATCTTTAAAAAACACTTGAATAGTGTAGGTGCCCTTTGTATTAAAGGAATATGTATACTCGTTGGTTTTGAACCAAAAGTTTTCTTCGCTGTTCTTAATTTGTTGAGCATCAATGGTTTCTGTTTTGTCCGCAGGATCGGTGATCACAACCTTAATATCTGAAATTTCTGTTTTTAAATGATCCACCTGTAATAGAGTAGAAAATGCAAAACGTGACGGGCTTTTTACTTTACCAAAAATCTCTCCATTATTATCGAGCATAACCATGTTTATATTAGGCTTGTAGATTCGAACCGTTTTACCTGATTCATCCAAGGCGAATAGTGCAAATAAATCTTTAGACAACTGTTCAGTCGTCAAGGAAACCGAACCTTCGGACAATATTGCGGGCTGTTTTTGAAGCACATTATTCAAATATAATGATACTTCAGATGAGCCAGCTGCAGCATAAATCACGGTTCCCGGTAAAATCATGATGCAAAATCCTAAAAGAATCAGCTTCCTTAATTTTCTCAATGATTTTCCCTCCTATAGAGCTTTATGTTAATTATACCCATAAGATGGAAGATAGTTTCTTTTACACAATTAATAAAATAAAAGAAGGTCAGTAGAGGGAACTACCCTTACCTGACCTTCTTGGTGTTAAATGAAAGAGTTATTTTTTCTCAGGAGCCAGGATAAGAATGTAACAAAACATTGTGGCATAAAAATAGCATTGGGACTAGATTTCATTTGACAGAGGAGATGTGTTTGGTAAAATTATACATAGGTTTTATTAATAGGAGGTTAGCAATGGATATCGCCATTGAGTTAATTGAAAGTATGTTAGTCAAATTTAGATCGGAAAAGAAATGGACGCTCCAAGCAATCGAGCAATGTACCCAAGAGGATATTACATGGTCCCCAACCGTGGAAAGTAACAGTATTGCAAATTTGGTTGCTCATATTAGCGGGGCAGTACATTCACGAATTGAAACTATCCTTTTAGATATTCCGGATACTAGAGATAGGGAGAGGGAGTTTGAAAGAGGCCTAGAAATGACAAAAGAACAAGCCATAACCATGACCAGGGATGCTTTTGATATTATCATCCAATATCTTGAACGGCTCCAATCTAACCCGGAGTTATTGATGTCACAACCCTTTCTTAATTTACCACCACTTACATATAGCCAAGTAAATAACGAGACTACTGCTCTTAATCTCATGATAGCGATGGTGAGAGAAGTCCATTATCATACAGGCCAAATCATTTATGCAGCAAAAATAAGAAAGGGACAGCTTGTATGGCAATGATAGTTTAACTAGAGGAACGATACATACAATAACAAAGGACTGCCGAGAGGCAGTCCTTTGTTCACTCTAACTAGAATCCCCTTACACTGCTAGGTGTTACTTTTTTATGCTTTTTGAAGGTTCGGCTGAAATAGTAGATATCGCTGAAGCCAGTAGTGGTAGCGATTTCAGAAATCGTTAGCTGGGTATGGCGGAGCAAATAATCTGCACGGTCTAAACGGACAGCATTTACATATTCCGATATCGTATGCCCAGTGAGTTCCTTAAAGAGACGACTGAAATGGAAGCGGCTTAACCCCGTTAGCGCCGCAAGTTCGTCAACTTGAATCGGCTCCTGGTAATGGGTATCGATATAACGCAAAACAGGTGCGAAGCGTTCAACGGTCTGAATACGTCTTTCTTGCTCCGCTTGTGAGAGTACGGTGACGATATGTCTGCGCAACAACAGTGTTAGCAGGCGGTATAACTCGGATTTGACAGCCAGCTCGTAACCAAATTCGCGACGTTCCAGTTCCCGGATAATCGCCAACGCACAGTCTGTAATATGCTGATCCCCCCGGATATGGTTACGTAACAGCAGCTGGTTCCGCTGAATCGGGGCGATGAACTTGGTTTCGGCAGCATCGCTTACCGCACTATGCAGCAAAGAAGTATCTGCAATAATCGCATAATACAATAAATCAGAAGAAGCGCTTACCCCATAATGCAGCTCGTTGCTGTTCACAGCAACTAAATCGCCAGCCCGAACGTTGATCGGTGTTCGTCCGCACTCAAAAACAGCCTCACCACTTTCAATAAATATAAACTCAAGATGCTCATGCCAATGATGTGGGAACAACATAACTCCTTCTTGGTTGAAGCGCTGGGTATGTACTTTAATCGGAAACTCGGGATCCGGCATGTCCATGGGTTCCTGTAGATGTTTATCATAGTCCAACATTTATAGACTGCACCTCCTATAGCACAATTGTACAAATGAAACCGCAAGGCTCTGCATGGTATTTAGGGTTGAAATCATTATAATACGAATCATAACCTATGCAAAATAAAGGAGCGAGTGTTAATGGATAAGATCAAAATTGGCGTAATAGGTACGGGCTCTATCTCCGGCATGCACTTAAGTGCTTATCGGAATAATCCGCAGACAACCATATATGCGGTATGTGATCTGAATGAAGAACGTGCACGCGAAGTAGCTACAGAATATAACGTCGAGAAGGTATACACGGATTACCGTGAATTACTGGCCAATTCCGAAATAGATGCAGTCAGCATCTGCACATGGAACAACTCCCATGCCGAGATCAGCATCGCGGCGCTTGAGGCAGGCAAGCATGTGCTTGTGGAAAAGCCGCTTTGCCGTACGGTTGAAGAAGCGCTTCAGGTACAGCAAGCAGTGGAAAAGAGCGGCAAGATTTTGCAAGTAGGCTTTGTACGACGTTATGACTCCAATGCCCAGCTCCTTCAGACATTGGTGGAACAAGGAGAATTCGGCGAAATCTACTATGCAAAGGCAACGACGTTCCGTAGACTAGGCAATCCCGGCGGCTGGTTCAGTGATATTGAACGCTCAGGCGGCGGACCGCTGATCGATATTGGCGTCCATGTGATCGATCTTTGCTGGTATTTGATGGGCCGTCCGAATCCAGTATCGGTAAGTGCCAATACCTACCGGAAGCTCGGCAATCGTTCTAATATTAAGAATCTCTCTTTCTATAAAGCCGCGGATTACGACGCAGCGAACAATACGGTGGAAGATTTAGCAAATGCACTAATTCGCTTTGAGAATGGAGCTTCGCTGATGGTCGATGTCAGCTTTACACTGCATGCCAAAGAAGACGAGCGCTCAGTACGCCTGTACGGGGACAAGGGTGGTTTTGAAATCGATCCTGAGATAGTCATCGTTAAAGAACAGGCGGATACGATCGTCAATACCTATCCGCAGACTGATAATAAAGGATTTGAGTTCAACAGTGCATTCCAGAATGAAATTAATCATTTTGCGAGCAACATCAGTACCGGCTCTACACCGATTAGTCCTGTGCAAGACGGCGTTACAATCATGAAGGTACTCGGCGCGATCTATGAATCCGCAGCCAAAGGTGAAGAGGTGAAACTATGAAGTTAGGAATCAGCACTTACAGTCTGCATTCAGCTTTTTCGACGGGTGAGCTCACGCTTGAAGGAGTCATTGAGACGATCGCCGATCTGGGCGCAGAACATGCGGAGATTGTACCCTTGGGTATCAATTTGGTTGAAAATCCTGAGCTAATTGATCAGATTGTACGAACAGCAGCGGGTCGTGGACTAGAGTTATCCAATTATGCTATCGGGGCGAACTTTGCCGGGCTGGAGACAGCGGAAATGCAGCGGGAAGTCGAGCGGGTAAAGCGGGAAGTAGACGTGTGCGCGGCATTAGGCATTCAGCGGATGCGGCATGATGTAGCCTCCTCAAACGATCTAACCATCACGCATTTTTTGGAAGAGCTTCCACGTTTGGCTGAAGCCTGCCGAGAAATTGCCGATTATGCTTCAGGTTTGGGCATTACGACCAGTGTGGAGAATCATGGATACTTTATTCAGCACAGCGATCGTGTACAGGCGCTGGTTCATGCCGTAGGAAGAGACAACTTCCGTACAACACTCGACATTGGGAATTTCCTGTGCGCAGATGAGAACCCGCTAATAGCTGTACCTAACAACATCAAGCTTGCTTCGATGGTGCATTTCAAAGATTTCTATATTCGTCCGCAAGACCGCCAGCCTGGCGAAGGTTGGTTCCAATCCTCCGGTGGGAACTGGTTGAGAGGTGCCATCGTTGGTCAAGGAGACATCGACATGCCGAGTGTAATTCGAATCGTTAAAGAAAGCGGTTACGACGGATATATCTCTGTAGAATTTGAGGGAATGGAAGAGTGCCGTAAGGGAACAAGACTGGGGCTGGAATACATCAAGCGGGTTTGGAACCAAATCTAATTCATTATACTGGAGGATTATTGCCATGGTTAAACCAATTATCACTAATAAAATCGGTGTTATCGTAGACAGCTTTCAGGTTGGAGTGAAAGAGGGATTGCGTAAGGCAAAAGAAGCTGGGGCAGATGGAGTTCAGATTTATGCGGTGCAAGGCGAATTTGATCCCGCTACCCTCTCTCAGTCAGCACGCCGTGAATGGAAGGATTACATTGCTTCGCTGGGTTTAGAAATCTCTGCCCTCGTTGGAGATTTAGGCGGACATGGCTTTCAGGATCCTGCCCAGAACCGTGCCAAAATTGAAAAGTCCAAGCGCATTATGGAGCTGGCCAAGGAGCTAGGTACAGATATCGTAACTACACATATCGGTATTGTTCCCTCTAACCCAGCCAGTAAAATTTATGAAACCATGCACATTGCCTGTGAGGAACTTAGCAGATATGCACATGAGATGAATTCTTATTTTGCGATTGAGACTGGGCCAGAACCCGCTGCACGTCTGAAGACTTTCCTCGACGGTCTGGGTTCCAGAGGGGTTTCCGTTAATTTTGATCCGGCCAATATGGTCATGGTGACTGGTGATGATCCGGTGCAAGGTGTTCATACTCTAAAAGATTACATTGTACACACCCATGCTAAAGATGGTCTCAAGCTTGCCGATATCGATCCGCGCGATGTTTACGGTCAATATGGTTATGAAGCA
Organism: Paenibacillus sp. FSL F4-0122; assembly: GCF_038002845.1. Lineage (NCBI taxonomy): Bacteria > Bacillati > Bacillota > Bacilli > Caryophanales > Paenibacillaceae > Paenibacillus > Paenibacillus sp. FSL F4-0122. Next base: position 5,924,636 of record NZ_JBBODI010000001.1, on the reverse strand, counting down.
CCAGCATTAGACCATGAGAAGATCGCTGAAATGGCCGAGACCGGCTCGGCATTCCGTGAAGTTCCGCTCGGAGCGGGTTCTGTTGATTGGAACAACTATCTGCAAGCGCTGAACGACATCGGTTATACAGGATTCCTGACCATAGAACGGGAGGTTGGCACTAATCCGGAGGAAGATATCCGCCAGGCTGTGAATTTTTTGAAGGGTTTTCGGGTCTGAACACGGTAGTAATAAAGATTAAATAGTTCATCCAAACAGTCCCTGTGAAAAAAGATCTTACATCCATTGGGACTGTTTGTGTTATAGAGTCTGCGGGAAAGACCTAGGACGGTAATGTTCTGAATTTGGAAAGAAGGTGTGACGATGACAGCAGAACGTTTGCTCCTCCGCCGGGCGAAAGTCCTGAATGGAACGGAAATGGACATTGTCATAGCTGATGGCAACATAGTCCAGATAGTTCCCGGTGGCACCGCCGAAGACCATGGTTTCAAGGTCGTGGAAGCCAATGGGGCATATGTCTCTAGCGGCTGGATCGACTTGCATGTACATGCGTTTGCAGAACTGAATCCGTATGGAGACGAGATTGATGAGATTGGAATCAGATGCGGCGTGACTACGCTCGTGGACGCAGGTAGCTGCGGAGCGGAGCGGATGGGTGAGCTGGCGGAGGCGGGGAAAAAGTCAGCAACGCAACTGCTAGCTTTTCTTAACATTTCAAAGATTGGCCTAATGCGAATTGACGAGTTGTCCCAACTAGAGTGGATTGATCATGAAAAGGTGCTTCAGGCGGTAGTTGCTTATCCAGAATTTATCGTAGGCTTGAAGGCCAGAATCAGCAAAAGCGTAGTGGGTGACAATGGCATTCAACCCCTTCATCATGCGCTGGAGCTCTCGGAGAAGACCGGGCTGCCGCTGATGGTACATATTGGCTCCGCTCCGCCGGATATCCGTGAGGTTCTACCGCTACTTCAACGCAACGACGTGATAACCCATTATCTAAATGGTAAAAGCAACAATTTATTCGATAAGGAGAATCGTCCGCTCCAGGTATTGAGAGATGCTATTGAGCGAGGAGTTCACTTGGATGTGGGACACGGTACGGCTAGCTTCTCGTTCGCTGTGGCCGAGGCGGCCAAACAAAACGGTATTGATCCGGATACGATCAGCACAGACATATACAGAGGCAACCGTATGAATGGTCCCGTCTACTCCATGGCGAATCTGTTAAACAAGTTTCTCGCACTGGGATATTCCCTTGAAGAAACAATTGCGAGAGTGACGAGCAGAGCAGCTCAGTGGCTGGGACGCCCGGAACTTGGGGAGATTCGGATCAATAACAAGGCGAATCTGACCCTTTTTCGTGTGACGGATGAGAAGATTGAGCTGGTAGATTCTGAGGGGGAACGCCGGGTAGCGCAGCAAACCATTCAAGCAATAGGGGTGATCATAGGTGACAAATACATGGAATGCGAAATACGGCCTGAAAAGAGTTATTAATGCAAGCGGCCGGATGAGCATCCTCGGGGTATCGGCACCGACCGATACGGTGATGGAAGCTATGCGTCAAGGCGGACAGAGTTATGTGGAAATCGCCGATTTGGTGGATAAAGCGGGAGATTATGTTGCACGTCATACAGGTTCTGAAGCAGCGGTGATCGTGAACTCGGCTTCCAGTGGAATTGCTTTATCCGTGGCGGCGCTGGTAACCCACGGTAATATTCGTACAAGTCTACGGCTCCATCAGGATAGCATTTTTAGAAATGAAATTGTAATGCTAAAAGGTCATAACGTACAATACGGTGCACCAGTAGAAACCATGGTTTATCTCGGTGGCGGTAAGGTGGTGGAAGCAGGTTATGCCAATGAAGGACGGGCGGAGCATTTGGCCGCTGCGATCTCGGATCAGACTGCAGCTATTTTGTACGTCAAATCTCATCATGCCGTTCAGAAGAATATGATCTCTGTAGAGGAAGCTTGGGCTGTGGCCCAAACTCATAACGTACCGCTTATTGTAGATGCTGCAGCGGAAGAGGATCTGCAGAAATACGTGCAAATATCCGATCTGGTTATTTATAGTGGCTCCAAAGCTATAGAAGGTCCAACATCCGGACTTGTGGCGGGAAAACGTCTTTATATTGAATGGCTGAAAGTGCAGCTTCACGGCATTGGCCGCAGCATGAAGGTTGGTAAGGAAACATCCTTCGGCCTGATGCAGGCGTTGGATGAATATGCTCACAAGCAGGATACAAGCGAAAAGGAAAAAGCTACGCTCCAATTGCTGATGCCGCTCGACGGGCTTCCCGGAATTCGGGTAGCTATCGTGCAGGATGAAGCAGGCCGGGCAATTTATCGTGGACGCATCCATGTGGACCCGAATCAGTGCGGAATAACAGCACTTGAGCTATCCCAGCAGCTTCAACAAGGTGAAGTGGCTATATACACTAGAGACTATGGGGTAAGGCAAGGTTATTTTGATATTGATCCGCGTCCGCTAATGGGTGATGACATAGAAATGATTACTGCGAGGATAAGGGAATTGACAGGAGGGGCAAGCAATGTCTGAAATTAACAAGCGGTTCTATAAAGGTCGGGTGGCCTTAAACGTATTGGCTAAGGATATAGAAAATGCCAAAGAAGTGTTTACTGCCGCCGAAGGTTATGTACTGGTCGGTGTATTGTCCAAAGACTATGCAACGGTAGAGGAAGCCGTGCAGGCGATGGAGGCATATGGGCGGGAAATTGACGGTGCGGTATCGATAGGACTAGGCGCGGGTGATAATCGGCAAGCTGCTGTTGTTGCAGAGATTGTCAAATCCTATGCTGGCAGCCATATTAATCAGGTGTTCCCGGCAGTTGGTGCGACCCGTGCCAACCTTGGAGCGAAAGATAGTTGGATTAACAGCATGATCGCACCAACGGGACAACCTGGTTTTGTGAATATCTCCACCGGCCCGGCCAGTGCGGCACAATCTGTACCAGCTGTAATTCCCGTAAATGCGGCGATTGCATTGGTTCGGGATATGGGCGGAAATGCTTTAAAGTATTTTCCGATGCAGGGGCTGAGCCGTAAAGCGGAGCTAATCGCTGTGGCCAAAGCCTGTGCGGAAGAGGGTTTTGCGCTGGAGCCGACCGGCGGTATCGATCTGGACAACTTTGAAGAGATCTTGTCCATTATATTGGAAGCAGGAGTGCCGCAGGTGATTCCCCATGTCTATACATCGATCATCGATCCGCAGAGCGGAAGAACGAGAGTGGCGGACATACAACAGCTGTATCGGACGATGAAAAAGCTGGCGGATCAATATGCCTAAACATATCGCCGCTTTTGGTGAAATAATGATGCGGCTACAGGTACCAGGCTTTGAACTTTTATCTCAGGGTAACCTGCTGAAGTATTCCTTTTCCGGCACCGGCGTCAATGTACTGTCTGCATTGTCCCGATACGGACATCAAGGAAGCTTGGTGTCGAGGCTGCCTGCGAATCCTATTGGTGACGCAGCAACAGCCTATCTTCGGCGACTGGGTATCCAGCCGGAGCATATCCAGCGCGGGGGCTCAAGTATAGGGATGTACTTTCTTGAAAACGGATTCGGGGCTCGCCCCTCCCGAGTGACTTATTCCGGTCGCCCGGAGAGCAGCTTCAATACTGCTCCTCCGGGTACTTATCCATTCGCAGAGCTGGCAGACCTCGCGGATGCTGTTCATTTCTGCGGGATAACACTGGCAATGAACGATGATGTGCGAAAAGCGATGAAAACTTATGCGGAAACGGTTAAGCAACACGGTGGCCTAGTCGTTTTTGACTGCAATTACCGCCCATCGCTTTGGGGAGAGAGAGGCTATGAGCTGGCGCGTTCCCATTACGAAGACATGCTGCATTTGGCCGACATCGTGCTGATGAATGAAAAAGACGCAATGCTAATCCTTGGTATGAAGCCCGAGGGAACTTCAAGGGAAGAACAACTTCAGGAGCTAATTCCCGCAGTAGCTTCACGCTACAGTCTATGTACGATAGCAGGAACGCATCGGTCCATCCATGAAGATAACCGCCATTCGTTGCGCGGTTATATCTTCAAATCCGGTCGCTTCGCATATTCCGAGACCTTAAGCTTTCCGGTGCTTGATAGAGTCGGGGCTGGAGATGCATATGCCAGTGGTATAATTCACGGAGAGCTGGAAGGTTTTGATCCTCAGCATACTGTAGCCTTTGCGGCCACGGCCGGTATGCTAGCCCACACAGTAGAAGGAGATTCTCCGCTGGCCACCGAGCAAGAAGTTATTGGTGTGCTGACAGGTGCTGTAAGAGATATATTGAGATAAAGAAGAAGCTGCCTTACAGGAGAACAGGCCTGTGCGGTGGCTTTTTTTATCGCTACAGACACTGTAACTTTGCTCAGATCAAGAATCTGATCCAATGGCTACAGGCTAGATTTGGCTTATTTAGGTCTTTTTAAATAGGTGTAAAATCTCATTTTTTGCAACTTTATCCTCTAACCGGCGTCAAAGAAGAGAGAATAAGAAGGGGGAGCCTATATGAAAAAGTTAAATCTACTAGCCCTTTTAGCAGTTATTTCAATAATCTTTGTTGGATGTGTCAATACAGGGGATAAAGATAAAGCGAATCAAACGCTAATCGATCTGAGTTCTGTGGACTCCATTACAATCCATAATGATAGCGGCGGATTAATAACCATAACGGACCAAAAGCTAATAGAACGTTTCAATAAAGCTATACATACTGCTGAGTATGACAACGCGAAGCTTGATATTGCAGCACCTGAATATGAGGCTACTGTTGAATTGAAGAATAAAGTAAACGAAAAGTTCTCATTCTGGATTATGGGCAAGAATAATGGTCTTTTCACCAAATCAGGACAAAATGGGCATTACAAGTTATCTGAAACGGATAAGGCTGCTTTGCTTAACTTATTTGAATCAAATGATCAGCATGTAGAATCCGATAATCTAAAGATCGATGAGACCATCAAGCGAATCACATTAGCAAACTCTCTAGCACATGGTTCAGTGAATGCTAACATAAAGGATGAATACACAGATCATGAAACCATAGATACTTTCGTCCGAGCCATCCGTACCGCTGAACAAATACCAGGGAATTTAAATACCGCAACGCCTAACTACGATATCGTTCTAATTTCAGATAATAATAAATATGCCTTTCATTTATGGATTAACGAGACAAGCGAGCAAGGCATGTTAATGAATGTGAACGAAACGGATACAGGCTACACAATTACTAAGGAATCAACTGCTGAGTTAAAAAAGATTCTGTTCTCGGAAGCAAAATTTAATGGTTTGGAGTTTAATACAGAACGGAACTCTATTGGAGATCTGGTGGCCAAACCGATGGGCCTATCCGAAAATAACTATCTATTAAATGGTGGAGCAGTAGTTGAACTGCAAGGGATCCCTTATCATACCATTCATCTTTTCTATGGCGACCACAATGCTGTCAACGCTTTGTTAGCCCATGATCCTGCTACGGATGAGGTGAAGGTGAAATGGAGCGACGAACTCAACGATTCCAATAATCGATGGAATAACGCTTTTATGAGCAACTATAATATGCTAATCCCACTGGATGAGGATCATCTATTATTTCTGGAATCGGATGTGACGAAAAAAGCCGGGCAATATCATTTGTCCTCATATAATGTTGTTACAGGAAAGATTGAACGACTTCGGGAAAACTTCTGGCCGCTTTCTGATGATTATGATTACATTTATAAATTTCAATGGAAAGCTGATGAGCAAAAATTGTTTATGCAGAGTTATCTCGGCAATGTATGGATCTTTGATCTGAAAACAGGAAAGGACGATGTCCATCTTCTGAAATATCGCGTAATCCCACATTCGACGACCGGGGCGCCATCCCTGTTCCTCTCACCAACTTTTAAGAGATTTGTACATGATGATGAGAGCGGCGAATTAACCTTTTACGATAATAAAGGAGTTTCGCTACGTACTGTACCGTTACCACAAGAGCAATATGTACCTTCTGAGAAAATAAAGTGGAACCCGGCGGGCACGATTGCCTGGATGGATACAGCAGAAATCAACGAAAACCGAATTCTTGACATCGATATCGATTATCTGAAAATAGCTGTACAAAAAATTAATTTTTATAATCAGGATGGTCTTTCCATCGGATCCATTAAGACTGAAGGCAATCATGAAGATACGGCTATTGAAGTTGTGGGGTGGATGGACGCTAATGTAGCCGTGATAAAATCATATACTGTAGAACTTATGCACAAGGATAATATAGGGCTTAATGTTAAGGGTGTTTCTTATTATCTCTATGATGTAAAAAAGAAGCAGAAGGGGGCAAGCTTTTCGTCCATCCCTTCCAGTGCTACCATTACTACAGATCTTCGAATGGGCGATATCGATAATACGGGGGAAATCACCGTGAGTTTTAAAGAAATCACCTATAAAAAAGAAAAATAAATAAGCCTCGGGAAGTTCACCGTAACGATCACACAAGATCATTGGGGAAGCTTTCCGAGGCTTCTTTTTATATTTAAAAGACAAATATTTAAGAATTCTCGAATTCTATATTTGTCCCGCTGTAGAACGGACGGAGGACAGCAGGTCTAGCCGGAAGCCTTGTACTAGAGTGTCACCGTTCATAAGATCGGTCTCATACGCACGATTAAAGCCTAAGCGCTGGTACAGTTTGATGGCTGAAGACATCATTTCCGAGGTGTGTAGGTTCAAGGTGGTGGCACCCAACTGTAGTGATCTCCGTGCAGCATCGCGAATCAGAAGAGTTGCAACGCCAAGACCACGAGCGGATGGAGATACGGCTAGCAGACGTAGGATAGGGGAGTGAATCCCGAGCTCCGGTTTCCCGTAAGCCGTTTCCGAGGAACTGAACAAGAGTGCGCTACCAACGATTTTCTTGTCGATTTCAGCGATGATCCGAACGAGCGGGGTATCACCATGAACGGAATCAAGAAGCGATTTCCGATACTCCAGCCACAACGGCTCAGGCATGATCTCCGAATATTGGTGGTATGCATCTAACAGCAAATCGGCGATAGCATTACGATCTTTATTCTCAGCTTCACGGATAATGATCTTTTGTGACATGTTTTCGCTATCCCCTTTCAAACAAATGTAATGTTCATTCGAATGAAATTATTATACATGATAAATCCTAGTGGAATAAGATGAGTTTCATAATTCTGATTTAGGAATAGAAAAGTTCTATATGAAATAAACATGACTTTCAGTTCAAAATCCGATTGATTTACACGGAATTAATTGTTGACAAAAAATAGGGTGATGACTAATATATAAACAAAATCTATAGGGTAGCATCGCTTTAATTCATTGTTATTACATCGGAATAGTAAAATTAATAAAAGCATAGGGGGATTAGGGATGAACATTGAAAATATTGAGGCTTTTGTCTACATCAACCATTATGGAAGCTTCAATAAAGCTGCCGAAGTTCTATATATCTCCCAGCCGACAGTAACGGCCCGGATTCAATCGCTAGAAAGGGAACTGGATTGCAAAGTGTTTGATCGGTTGGGCAAGCAGATTAACCTAACGGATAAAGGTAAACAGTTTCTTCCCTATGCCCAGCAGATTCTCCAGATCTATCAGAACGGTAAATATCAGGTTCAGGCTAAGGGACACATTCCAAATGAACTGAGAATCGGCAGTACGGTCTCGGTTTCCAATTATTTAATGCCCCATCTGATGCTCCATTTAAAGCGCAGATATCCTCATATCACAATCAAGCTGATGACAGCTTCTACGGAAGTATTGACTGAAAAGTTGAAATCGAAGGAGCTTGATTTGGCTTTTATCCGTAAGATCGTAAATCCGGCAATTCAAACCTTTCCTTTCTGCGAGGACCCCATCTCACTGTATGTACATGAGGGACATCGCTTTGCTAAAGCACAGCGGGCTTCACTGGAGGATATCCGCCAGGAGACGTTGGTTTTTTTTGAATGTGGCTCTTTAGATTGGATGCGGCTGCATCGTGTATTTGAGAGCATGGAACAGCCACCGAAGATTGAATATCAGGTAGATAACCTGGAGACAGCCAAAAAGCTGGTATTGAAAAAAGCAGGCATCTGTTTCCTTCCCGCCCTCAGTGTGCAAGAGGAAGTGGCGACGGGGTCGCTGATCCGGGTGGATATTGCGGAGACGGAAGGCATCTCCTTACGAACCAGCTTGATTTCGCTAAATGGAGAGAACGCTGAATTCATCGAAACCCTGCTTGAACTGGGGATTGGTACAGTCGGAGATCGACTAATTGTATAGATGTATTAAAAAACTCTATTAGCGCATGGACACATGCAGTGATAAAGTTAATTGCATATAATCACAACTAATTCGATAGGGATTATAAAATTAATTTTCGAAAGGCTGGAGGGCATGTGATGAGTGAGGTATACAGGCTGGCAGAACTGAAGGATGCGGAGCAATTGCTGGATGTTACATATCGTGCCTATCAGCTGATTCGTGAACTTGGGCTGCATTGGCCGGCGGCCACAGCCGACTTGGCGCTTATTGAAGACAATATAGCTACGAATGAGTGTTATGTGCTTGAAGTTGACGGAACGATAGTTGCGACCATAACCCTTTCAAAGGAAGAAGAGATTAAGAAGATTAGCCCACTGCCTTTTATCAAATGGTTTGCTGCTCATCCAGATTACAGTAACAGAGGTTATGGTGGAAAACTTTTGGATTGGGTGGAAGAGAACATTATTGCTGGACAGTTAGGTTCGGCTGCGGTCACGCTGGCAACGGCGAAGAAACATCCGTGGTTGGTTCAAATGTATGAACGCCGGGGGTACGAACGGTTTCTAGAACTGGATCAGCAGAATGGTGACGGCATTATGTATCTGCTGAAAAAAACACTTACAGACAAACCACAGTTCATTCAAAGGGGATAAAACAATGAAAAAGTCCATTTCACTAGTATTTGCATCGATATTGACACTGGCGATTGCCGGCTGCGGAAACAACAGTAACAGCGCTAGCAGCAATCAGAAGGGAAATGCAGCAGAAGCTGCGGCACCGGCAAAGGATTCGGCAAAGGTAACTAAGATCATTGTGGGCACGGGTACTGCTTTTCCGAAAGTCTGCTTCATAGATGAGAACGGCAAACTCACCGGATTTGATGTGGAACTGCTCAAAGAAATCGATAAGCAGCTGCCAGAATATGAATTCGAATTTCAAACCATGGATTTCAGCAATCTGCTCCTGAGCCTGGAAACCAAAAAAATCGATTTGGTCGCCCATGTCATGGAGAAAAATCCGGAACGGGAGCTGAAGTACTCTTTTAACAAAGAAGCCTATGCCCACTGGAGAAACCGCATTGTAGTGGCAAAGGATAATAATTCAATCCAATCGCTTGATGATCTCAAAGGGAAAAAGGTGCTTGTAGGTGCAACGAGTGCACAAGCACAAATACTCGAGAACTACAATAAAGAGAATGACAATGCGATTGATATCGTGTATCAGAATGGTGCAGCGAATGATACCGTCGCACAAATCAGTACTGGGCGTGTGGACGCAACGCTGGCTGCAGATTTTGTCCTGCCGATCATTGATCCGCAGAATCAGCTAAAAGCAACGGGCGACGAGTTGTCCTCCGCGGACATTCTCTATGTTTTCCGTAAGGATGATGCCGATTCGCAAAAGCTTTCAGATGCGATTGACAGTGCGATTAAAGAGCTGAAGACAGACGGCACACTAGGCAAGCTTAGTACGGAATGGTTGGGTGCGGATGTTACAGCGGATTCGGTTAAATGATTGAGCCGGTGAGCACGGGAAGGGAGGGAATATATGGGCGCACAGTTTGATATCAGCTTTGTATTTTCGTTTTTGCCTAAGTTACTAGGGACTTTAAGCACCACGCTTCTGATTGTCGCCTGTTCTCTACTGACAGGAATTATTGTCGGCTTTCTCGTAGCTCTGCCAAGACTTTATAAAGTACCTGTGTTAAAAACCATCTCCGAAATCTATATTTCTTTTTTTCGGGGAACTCCGATCCTTATCCAGCTCTTCTTGTTTTATTATGGTCTGCCCGAAATTATGAAGCTGGTTCATGTCGATATGACCCGGACTCCCGTGCTTGTTTTTGTGATACTTACTTACGGGCTGCATACGGGGGCATACATGTCCGAAATGATCAGAGCTTCTGTAATGGCGGTGGATAAGGGGCAGGTAGAGGCTGCTTATGCTACAGGAATGACGGGGTTTCAAGCCTTTACGCGAATCGTGCTGCCGCAGGCGCTCGGAATCGCAGTTCCGGTATTCTCCAATCTGGTGATTGCTCTACTGAAAGATACGTCATTGGCCTTTACTCTTGGAGTGATGGAAATGTCAGGCAAAGCACAGACGCTAGGCAGCTTAACTCAGCATTTTATTGAAACGTATATCGCGCTTGCGCTAATCTATCTGGTCATCAGCTTTACAATCGAGAAACTGCTGCTTATAGCAGAACGCCGGCTGCTGCGGCATGAGAAACGGAATACACCGGAGAAAAAATCGTTCAAAATCAACAAAAGCTGGTCCTACCGCCGCATCATTGCTGAACTTGGACCGGGTAAAGGAGGTGGCAGGTTATGAAGCTGGATCCTTCTTTTATCTGGACTGCTCTGGTGCAAATTCTAAGTGCAATTCCTGTGACCTTATCTATTACTGTTGTCTCAGTACTCATTGGATTTGTGATTGGTGTGGCTGTAGCGTTGATCCGGATATACAGAATTCCGCTGCTGTATCCGCTGGCTGTCGGTTATGTTACGTTCATTCGCGGGACACCGATGCTGACACATCTTTTGCTCATCTATTTTGGGCTTCCCGTATTAATCGATGGTCTGGCGGTACAGTTCGGCTGGAGCTTCAGGTCGGTATCGATTCCCATGATCGGTTTTGCCTATATTTCGTTCTCGATTACAGCGGGAGCCTATATGTCCGAAGTCGTCCGTTCAGGTCTGCTTGCGGTGGATCGCGGTCAGTTGGAAGCGGCACATTCAATCGGCATGACCACGCCCCAGGCACTGCGGCGGATTGTTTTTCCTCAGGCGCTGGCGGCGAGTCTGCCCAATCTGTCAAATTCGGTAATTGGTATGCTGCATGGATCTACCCTTGCTTTTACCGTTTCGGTGGTGGATATCAATGCTAAGGCGCAAATTGTTGCTTCAACGAACTGGAAGTTTTTTGAGGCTTATCTGGCGGCAGCACTGATTTTCTGGGGACTTACGTTCCTGATCGAACGCGTGACGTCGCTGATTGAAAAAAGAATTAATCTGTACAATCGAGGTGGAGTAGCATGATCAAGCTTGCGCAAATTTCGAAGTCATTCGGTCGGAATCAGGTGCTCAACAATATAGATTTAACGGTGACGAAAGGTGAAGTTGTCGTCATTCTCGGTCCCAGCGGCTCAGGCAAAACGACACTTTTACGCTGTGTGAATTATCTGGAGAAGCCAAGCAGCGGAGAGATCGCCATCGGCGATTTCAAAGTGAACTGCAAGCACGCCCGTAAAAAGGAGATTCATCTGCTCCGGCAAAAAACGGCAATGGTGTTCCAGCAGTACAATTTATTCCGCCATAAAACCGCGCTGGAGAACGTGATGGAGGGACTGCTGATTGTCAAAAAGCTTCCGAAGGAAGAAGCGAAAAAGCGGAGTATTGCTCTACTTGAAAAGGTTGGTCTTGGCAGCAAGCTGGACGCCTATCCAAGTCAGCTGTCCGGAGGCCAGCAGCAGCGGGTTGGCATTGCCCGTGCCTTGGCACTCGAGCCGGAGGTTATATTGTTCGACGAACCCACATCGGCGTTGGACCCAGAGTTAGTGGGTGAGGTGCTGGCCGTCATCCGTAAAATTGCTAAGGAAGGCATCACAATGATTGTGGTGACTCATGAAATGGGCTTTGCTCGTGATGTGGCGAATCATGTGGTTTTTATGGACGGAGGCGTCATTGTTGAAGAAGGGACTCCGGCAGAGCTGTTTAACCATCCGCGCGAAGAAAGAACGAAGCAGTTCCTGAAGCGGATCACACCTGAATTTAACTATTCCATATAGGAGGAAAAACAATGGCTATTACAATCAGCGTACTTGATCAAAGTCCGATCTATCCGGGAGAAACGCCGGAGGAAGCATTCCAGCATACGATCAAGCTGGCACAATTGTCCGAAGAGCTTGGATTCCACCGGTTCTGGGTTTCAGAGCATCATGACTCCGAGCAGGTAGCCGGCTCTTCCCCGGAAGTACTTATCTCACATCTTCTGGCTAAAACAGAGCGAATCCGCATTGGCTCCGGTGGCATCATGCTCCAGCATTACAGCCCGTATAAGGTAGCGGAGAACTTCAATGTGCTGTCTACACTGGCTCCTGGACGAGTGGATCTCGGTGTGGGACGTGCTCCCGGTGGACTCCCGCGCAGCACACAGGCACTGCAGCAGGGAAAAGCTGAAACCCCAGACCTTACGGGCAAAATCATCGAGCTGGAAAAGTATGTACATAACCGACTCGAAGAAAACCATCCGCTGGCAGGATTGAAGGCAGGTCCCCTTCCTGGTATTCCTCCCGAGCTGTATGTCCTTGGCGCGAGTGTAAGCAGCGCGGAAATTGCCGCTGAACTGGGGTTACCGTACGTATTCTCCCTGTTTATTAACAGCGATAAGGCGGTAGCGCTGGATGCCATTCGTGCTTACCGCAGCGGTTTCGCTTCTTCACAGGGCAGACAACCGCAAGCGATTATCGCTTTAGCGTTAGTGGTGGCTGAGACTGAGGAGGGAGCGAAAGAACTGGCAGGTGCGCATAAGCTGATCCGGATTCAACTGGCGAGCGGGAAGAAGCTGACAGTAGGGACCTTGGAACAGGCGGAGGAATTTGCCCGCCAGAGCAATGAAGCCTACACGATTGAAGAGCTGGAACCGGAGATTACCAAGGGAACAAAATCATCTGTCCGTGAACAGTTGTTGGAACTTTCAGAGGCATCCGGTGTCGAGGAGTTCATCATAACGACGAATGTACAGCCCTTTGACAAACGGCTCCGATCCTTTGAGCTACTGAGCGAAGCAATCGCTGAAGTGGCTGCAGAGGCATAAAGCGGGCGGGCTCGGTATCACACAGGAAATCGTGTAAAGGAGGGTGACTGTATATGACAAGTAAAGCTAAAGAGTTGAGTGTGGATGCGCTTGAAGAAGAATTAATCGGGATACGCCGTCATCTGCACCGGCACCCGGAACTGTCCAATGAAGAATATGGCACAACAGAATATATTATTTCCCTGCTGGAGCGGGCAGGAGTCAGGATCGTAGAATACGGTCTGTCTACCGGCGTGATCGCAGAGATTGGCGGCAAAAATCCTGGTTCGGTCATCGCACTGCGCGCAGATATTGATGCCTTGCCAATCCAGGAGGAAAGCGGAGTATCCTTTGTTTCATTATATCCCGGCAAAATGCATGCCTGCGGGCATGATTTCCATACGGCTGCCTTGATGGGTGCCGCCTATCAATTGAAACAGCGAGAGCAGCAATTACAGGGAACGGTGCGCCTGTTATTCCAACCAGCGGAGGAGAAGGCACAGGGTGCACAGCGAATCATTGCTAGCGGGGCACTAGAAGACGTCCGGGCAGTGATCGGGCTGCATAACAAGCCAGACCTGCCAGTCGGAACCATCGGTATTAAGGGTGGTCCTTTAATGGCAGCAGCTGACGGGTTTGTGATTGAAGTGCAGGGTGGCAGTTCTCATGCTGCCGTTCCGGAAGCTGGCATAGACCCGATTGTAGCGGCTTCGCATATTGTGACGGCATTCCAGTCCATTGTAAGTCGCAATGTCAGTCCACTGCAGAGTGCGGTGGTCAGTGTGACGCAGATTCACAGCGGCAATTCATGGAACATTATCCCCGAAAAAGCCGTGCTTGAAGGGACGATCCGCACCTTTGATGAAACGGTGCGCAGCAAAGTGCTGAACCGGTTTCAGGAAGTGGCGGTCGGTGTAGCAGCGGCTCTTGGAGCAGAAGCTACCGTTCGCTGGATAGAAGGGCCACCTCCGGTTATCAACGACCCCTCCCTAGCAGCGCTTGGAGTTGAATCGGTCGAAGCTCTTGGTTACCGAGAGATTCAGCCAGAGCTTTCTCTGGCTGGAGAGGATTTCGCCTTCTATCAGCGCGTGGTACCCGGACTGTTCGTTTTTGTTGGTACTGAAGGAAGCCAGGAATGGCATCATCCGGCCTTCAATCTGGATGAACGTGCACTCCCTGTGGCAGCACGTTTCCTTGCGGATGTAGCTGTTCGTTCCCTAGTGCAGTACAGTCCCGATGGAGGTGCAGAATTATAGCTGAATATAACAGTTACGATGTAATTATCGTCGGCGCAGGCTCGATGGGCATGAGCGCCGGTTACTATCTTGCGAGGCGCGGAGTGAAGACGCTGCTAATTGATGCCTTTGATCCTCCACATACACAGGGAAGCCATCACGGGGAAACCCGGCTGATCCGGCACGCTTACAGTGGTGATCCCGCTTACATTGATTTGGCTCTGCGGGCAGATCGTTTATGGAAAGAAGCCGAGCAGTTGAGCGGAATAGAACTGCTTGTCCGCTCGGGCGTATTGAATCTAGCAGATAGTGCAGTGTATTCCTTCAGCGGTCGTCTCGCGGAAGCGAAGAAACGGAAGGTGCAGGTTCAGCATCTGGATGCCGGAGAGGTCCGGCGGCGCTGGCCGGGATTGAACATTCCAGAAACATTCGCAGCAATGTATGAACCAGATGCCGGGTATTTGTACAGCGAGCGCTGTATCTCCGCCTACCGCCAGCTTGCCCTTGGACAGGGTGCGGAGCTGTTGACGAACACTTCGGTAGTAAACATCACCGCCCGCGAAGGCAGTGTGACAGTTCATACAACAAATGGCGATTATCACGGAGCGTCAGCTATCCTTAGTGCCGGAGCCTGGTTTGGTGCGTTGGCGCCTTTTGTGCATTTGCCAATCAAGGCGATCCGCAAAGTTGTGGGCTGGTTTGAGAGCTCACCTGCTTTTGCAGCCGGTAACTTCCCTGGCTTCACGCTAGGGGCTGAGGAAGGTGGCTATTATGGCTTTCCCAGCATTGATGGAACCGGTCTGAAGATCGGCCGGCACGATACGGGGCTGGAATGGAAACCAGGCACACTACTTGCTCCCTTTGGCAGTGAAGCCAGCGATGAGCAAGACCTTCGTAGAGTACTGGAGTCTTATATGCCGGGTGCAGCTGGCCGATTACTTAAAGGTTCTGTATGCAAATATGAGCATACGCCTGATGAAGATTTCATTATTGACCGCCATCCGCTCCACTCCAATGTGCTGGTAGCCGGAGGGTTCTCAGGGCATGGTTTTAAATTTTCTAGTGTTGTAGGTGAAATACTTGCTGATATGGCGACAAGTGGAGCTACCAACCACAACATCCAACCTTTTTCGTTATCACGTTTTGCACCTGATCATTCGCAAGCAGGCTTTATATTGGAGGGGATTTAATGAGCAAAGTTCAAATCAGTAATTTTTTAAGTACTTACAACCAGCTGGTGCATGCAACTGCAGGGTTAACAGAGGAACAGCTGAAATGGAAGGCGGAACCAACAAGTTGGAGTGTCACTGAGGTGCTGGCTCATCTAGCTGATCACAGCATTGTGGTTTCGTTCCGCATCCGTGATATTCTCGCTGCTACAACTGCGCAGCTGCCAGTCTTCAATCAGGACGCTTGGGTCAGCGGCCAGTACGCCAACAGTGGTTATGCTTCCGATAGCCTGGAGTTGTTCCGCAGCCTGCTTTATTATAACAGTCTATTGTTTGAACGGCTCAGCGCAGAGGATTGGGAGAAAAGCGGGATTAACTTCAAGGGGGAGATCGTGAAAATTTCCGATATCGTCCATAGCTTCACCGCACATGTGGAAAGGCATCTTGGCCAGATCGAGCGAATCAAGCAGGGCGCTGCCAATGCATCGTTCGTGCAATAAATGCTTATAAAGTGAGTTTTGCACAAAGTAAAACCTGGGAATCGTATGCTCACAAAACTTTTAGGAGGAATGAACATGACCAAACCAAAACAACTGAAGCTAGGCGCACTGCTGCATGGAGTAGGAGGCAGCACGTCGATGTGGCGCCATTCTGATGCTAAGCCGGATGCAAGTGTAAACTTTGAATTATACAAAGCGTGGGTACAGAAGGCAGAAGAAGGCAAGCTGGATCTGATCTTCATCGCAGACGGTTTGTACATTAATGAAAAGTCCATTCCCCATTTCCTTAACCGGTTTGAGCCGCTGACCATCCTTAGCGCACTCGCCGCCGTCAGCACCAACATCGGTCTGGTTGGTACCCTGTCCACCTCCTACAGTGAACCGTTTACTGTCGCGCGTCAATTCGGCTCACTGGATGTAATCAGCGGAGGCCGGGCCGGCTGGAATGTGGTGACTTCACCGCTGGAAGGCTCTGCCTCTAATTACAGCAAAAAAGAGCATCCTGACCATGGCAAGCGCTACCGCATTGCTACCGAATATTTGCAGGTGACGCGCGGATTATGGGATTCCTGGGAAGATGATGCGTTTGTCCGAGACAAGGAATCAGGTGTATTCTTTGATCCGCAAAAAATGCATACCCTGGACCATCAAGGTGAGTTCTTCTCCGTGAAGGGACCGCTCAATATTGCTCGTTCGAAGCAGGGGCAGCCAGTCGTGTTTCAGGCAGGTTCCTCAGAAGTTGGTAAAAATTACGCCTCAAAGGAAGCGGATGCTATCTTCACTGGCCACGAAACGCTAGAAGATGCCCAGGCATTCTATAGCGATGTTAAGACACGGGTAGCTTCATTTGACCGGGATCCGAATGAGGTGCTGATCTTTCCTGGCATTGCACCAATCATTGGCGACACACCAGAGGAAGCAGAGCGCAAATATCAGGAGGTTGCTGGTCTCGTGACGATTGAGAATGCACTGAACTATTTGGGCAGATTCTTCGAGCATCATGATTTCTCGCAATATCCGCTGGATGCACCGTTCCCTGAGCTTGGCGAGTTGGGGCGCAATAGTTTTCAGAGCGGCACGGATAAAATCAAAAAGGACGCGAAGGAGAGAGGCTTAACACTAAGACAGGTCGCCTTACAATCCGCTACCCCGCGCAGCAGCTTTATTGGCACACCTGAGCAAGTGGCGGATCAGATTCAAACCTGGTTTGAGGGCGGAGGAGCAGACGGATTTATGATCGCAGCTGCTGTTCCTAACGGACTGGAGGAATTCGTCGATCGGGTAGTGCCGATTCTGCAAGAGCGGGGTCTGTTCCGCACTGAATACGAAAGTAGCACCCTGCGTGGAAATCTCGGTATTCCATTGCCTGAGAACCGCTATTCCAAGGCATCTCAACCGGCAGGGCATAAAGCCATACATTAACAATAATATTAATTTGAATTTCAATATTTAGCTTTCGTCATAAAAAATGTAACGCAGCCGTTTAAGGCTGCGTTTATTTGCGTGCGCGCGGAGCTTGTCTATCAACGTAAGCGCTTTAAATATCCAATCAGAGCAATAGATAACCAATCACTGTTATATAGGCAGGGTTCCCGCTGCACCTTATGATAGAAATATCAAGGAGGGATGTAAATTGTACGCTAAGTTCTACAAGTACCGATGGCAATATTTAATGATTCTTCCGGGAGTTCTGTTGCTATTTCTGTTCAGCTATATTCCGATGGCAGGGATTCAGGTCGCCTTCCGCGACTTTCAGATTGGCACCTCGATCTGGAACAGCGCATGGGTGGGATTAGACAACTTTTCTTTCCTGCAAGATCCCCAGTTTTTAACTGTTGTCAAAAACACGTTATATATATCCGTGCTTAAGTTCATCTTCGGATTCCCGGCACCGATTCTGCTGGCGCTGGTGATTAACGAGGTAACCCGGCCTGTATTTAAACGATTCGTGCAATCGGTCAGCTATTTGCCACATTT
The DNA here is from genome assembly GCF_038002845.1 of Paenibacillus sp. FSL F4-0122. Classification (NCBI taxonomy): domain Bacteria; kingdom Bacillati; phylum Bacillota; class Bacilli; order Caryophanales; family Paenibacillaceae; genus Paenibacillus; species Paenibacillus sp. FSL F4-0122. Next base: position 5,906,672 of record NZ_JBBODI010000001.1, on the reverse strand, counting down.
TTTCTCATGGATTGTAGTCGCTTACATCCAGCAGTCTTTTCTGACTTTGGATGGTGGGCTGGTCAATCAGTTCATCGAGAAAGCAGGTGGTGATCCCGTATTTTTTCTAGGTTCCACGGAGTGGTTCCGGCCCATGGTTATATTAAGCGGCTTGTGGAAAGAGACCGGCTGGAACACGATTCTCTATCTGGCTGCGATCACAACGATTGATCCGCAATTGTATGAGTCCGCCAAAGTAGAGGGTGCAGGAAAGCTAGCCCAGATTCGGCATATCACCTTCCCGGGTATTCTACCGACAATATCGATTGTGCTAATTCTGAGTATCCCTAGCCTGATTTCAGTAGGGATGGATCAGATTTATCCGCTGATGAATTCTGCTAATCAAGGGGTCGCGGATGTACTGGATACGTATATCATCCGCAACGGATTGCAGCAGGGATATTTTGGGATGGCGACCGCAGTGGGATTGTTATCCTCAGTGATCAGTTTGATATTGGTTGTTTCGACTAATCAGTTATCCAGAAAAATAAATGGTGAAGGATTATGGTGATGGCATATGAAGCTCAGCAGAGGTGAAAAAATAGCTCAATACGTCATCGTCATAGTACTGGCCGGTCTGTGCTTGTCTGTACTATATCCATTCCTGTACATGCTGGCAATCTCACTGAATGACGGTGCAAGTGCGGCCAAAGGTGGCGTGTATCTATGGCCCAAGAATTTCACATTAATTAATTATGAGATTGTATTAGGAAATGAGATTATCCGCCAGTCTTATCTAATTACAATCGCTAGGACAGTCATTGGCACATTCGCAGGACTTATCGTCACACTTCTGGTGGCATTTGGCTTGTCCTACCGCGGTCTTCCATTAAGAAGCACGATACTAGGCTATATTCTTTTAACCATGTTATTCAGTGGAGGACTGGTTCCTTTCTATATTCAGCTTAATAATCTCGGGCTTATCAACACGTTCTGGGTGTATATTTTCCCCGGGCTGTTCTCGGTCTGGAACATGTTTGTCATGCTGAAGTTTATACAGGGAATCCCTGAAGCTCTGGTAGAATCCGCTGAACTAGATGGAGCCGGTCCTGTTCGTACTCTGATTCAGATTATTATTCCACTCTCTCAACCTATGCTTGCAGCGCTGGGACTGTTTACCGCAGTGGGACACTGGAATGATTGGTTCGCCGGTGCTTTCTTCGTCACGAAGCAGAATCTGATTCCGGTGCAGACCTTCCTGCAGCAATTGCTCGCTGCTCAGGATTTATCCGCTGTCCTTGGCTCAAATACCAACCAGGAAGCTTTGGCGAGAAGCTCACAAATGCAGAATATTACGCTGATGTCGATTAAGATGGCAGTCGTTATGGTGAGTGCAATCCCCATCCTGTGCGTGTATCCGTTCCTGCAGAAATATTTTGTGAAAGGAGTTCTTGTAGGGTCAGTAAAAGGTTGATCTACAATAATAGAACAGGGGGAATTAAACAATGATGATCAAAAAAACGGGTCTAGTCGCCTTGGCTGCAGCAACCTTACTGATGTCTATTGCCGGATGCTCCGGATCAGGTGGGAATACTGCGAACAAGCCTGGAAGTGACAATGAAACGTCAAATAACCAGCCCGCCAGTGGCTCGACTTCCTTTAATCTCTGGCTCGGATGGACGGCAACCATCAATAATGATAGTTTGGTCCAGAAATATTGGCGTGAACAGGAGCCTGGAGTAAATGTGAAGCTGGAAACCACTCAAGGCGACGCGATGACTGCACTTAATTTGAAGATAAACACTGGCGGCTTTGAGGATGCAGCTATCTTCAGCCGAAACGAAACGGTCAAAAGCGCGATGAACCGGTCGAAGCAGCTTATGCCGCTAGAGCAGTATTTCGACATGCCTGACAAATATCCAGGACTTGCGTCTATTCCAAAGCAGTATCTGGAACTTATGAAGGATAATGAGGGCCATATCTGGTCCATCCCTACCTGGTTTGACCAAAACCCGGAAGATCCGTGGCCAGGTTGGGCATCTCAAGCCTGGATTGTCAGAAGTGATGTGCTGGAGAAAACAGGTATGACCAAAGAGGACTTAGCAACGTTAGAAGGAGTTGAGACCTTCCTTCGGAAAGCTGCAGAAGAGAAGGATGCTTCCGGCAAATCGCTGATTCCTCTATCATTCCTGATGGACACTAGTGATAATCTGGGCTGGAGCGATGAAAACGCAATTTTGACAGCATTTGGGGTGACTACAGCAGGTAATGGCGTTGACAAACGCGGCGATGATTTTGTATTCGCTTACGACGATCCCAATTATAAAGCAGCTTATCAATGGATGAACAAGATGTACCAGGAGAAGTTGATCGATCCAGAGGTCGTTACCAGCAAAAAAGAACAGTATACAGAAAAGAACAAATCAGGTCGTATTGCCTTCAATGTCGGCAGCTTCTGGAACATTCCTGCCTCTGCCTGGGAGACATTGGACGGCCCAACAGAGCCGGGGTGGTTTTACGAAGCGATCCCTTTTCCTAAAGTGGATGGTGTAGAGAAAGTCGGGATTAATCAGGTTACCAATCCGAATCCAGGCTATGATGTCTATGTTAGTGAAAAAACTAAAAATCTGGAAGCTATTCTGAAATTCTTCGATTATACCTTGCAGCCGAAACCTGAACAGCAGCAGGTCATTAATGAAGGACCGGCGGGATTATACTGGGATTGGATTGATCAACCGTTGGGCAAATGGAAATTCACAGACGAAACCTACAAGACGAGCCGCAATTCCGGAGACACCGCACAAAAAGCTAAAGTCACCCCGGAGCTTTACATGACTGCCTCTTACAGCAATGAATGGTACCCATGGTGGAACACAGAGGATGCAGGAAAAGCCGGAGCTGCTAAGACAATTAAGTTCACAGAAGCTATCGGCAAAATGGGAACGATCCGCGTGGCAGAGTCTTATGATCTATTCCAGATGAAACAGGGCGGCGCATGGGAGAAATATTCACCGGAGATCGAAAATATCCGCAAGGAATATCGAGCCAAGCTTTTAATGGCCAAAGACGAGGGGCAATTCGAGAAGAATTGGAGCGATTTCCAAGCAGCACTAGAGAAGCGTGGGCACTGGAGTGAAGTCAAGCAGGAGTGGCTGGATACGTACAAGGAGGAAGTAACCGCCTTGCAATAGACAACCGTGATGCTCTTTCAGTCGCGGATCTTAAACGATAAAAAATTAATGGAGCACCTCTCACTTGGAGGGGGCTCCCTTTGCACTTCATGGGGGAAATCTATGATTAAACAACAAATAGAGAAATGGATCATCCGTATGACCCGTTCTATGAACCTGAGGAGTAAGATTGTATTATTCTACGGACTAATTGTATTTCTCCCCACCGTACTGCTGGCTGCAGGTGCAGGGTACATGATGCTTCATACGGTGCGGGCCAATTATATGCTTACGATCAGGGAAGCCGTTCGGCAAAGTGCGCAGAGTATTGAATTCAGGAAGCAAAGCTATGATCTGCTGGCTACCCGGACGGCTACGGATGGTGAGCTGATCTCTAGATTAGCCAGGGACTATGCGGATATCGATGAACAATTGGGTACGGTCAATTATGTGGACCGTTCCTTTCTGCTCACCAGTAAATACTTGCCAGGTATTGAGAATTTCCGGATCTATCATACCAACGATACACTAGTGCAAGATGGAGGGCTTCTGTGGAAGCCGGAAGAACGGAGCCTTTCGGGAATTCGAGAGCGGGAATGGTATACGAAAATGCTTCGCACAACAGACAATCTGGTATGGACTAATGCAGCTGACGACAGGACTAAGCTAGTGGTATCCCATAAAATTCTGAACGCATATGGAGATGTTTACGGGATTGTGTACCTGTTACTGAACTATAACGGTGTCTTCATGGAATCGTTCGAGCATCCTTTTGAAGGGGCCGGAGAATTGTATATTGTTGACGACAACGAACGCATTATTGCATCCTCGGAGCCCTCTGAAATTGGCAGCCGGTTATCCTCATCCTCCTTAGGTCAGTACTGGAATAACTCGTTGGAAACATCGGCGACAAAAAGCGGGATGATGCTGATCACTCAGGAGATTAAGTCTGGCTGGACGGTTGCCGCGCTTGTGCATCTTGACCGACTGGAGGAGCAGTCTACGCGGATTATGTACTATATCGGAGCAGGTATTGCATTTTTCCTGCTGTTGTCCATCTTTCTAATCATGATTGTACTTAAAAATGTGATTTGGCGGATCCGCAAGCTGGGCATCCGAATGACAGATATCTCACAGGGCTATTTCGAAGTTACAGTGAGAAACCGTGACAACGATGAGCTGGGTGAACTTGAGATATTGTTCAATTCCATGTCTGGCCGTTTGAGAAAACTGGTCGCAGAACATACAGAGGCCATGCTCAAAGAGCGGGAGCAATCATTTAGGGCGTTGCAGGCACAGATTAACCCTCATTTCATCTATAATTCGCTAAGTCTGATCCGTTGGCGGGCATTAGATCAGCAGGACGAATTGCAAATCCGAACCATAGATGCGCTGACGACATTCTATCGGCTGGCACTCAATAACCGGGTTAATGTGACGCTGATCCGTGACGAAATTGAGCATCTTAAGGCGTATATCGAAATTCAGCAGCTGCGTTATCCCGGTCAGGTATCCGTAGAGTGGCTGGTAGAGCCTGACGTTCTTGACCTGTACAGCATTAAGCTGATTCTACAGCCAACGGTCGAGAACTGTTATCTGCACGGGGGCATCACAACTAGAACTCATGCTTTTATACAAATTACGATCAAACGAGTGGAGAATACGGTGCAGTTTCAGATTTTTGATAATGGAAAAGGGATTGGCAGTGAGAAGCTGGAACAGATCCGTACCGGCAGCTACACGGGGACGCAAAACGGATTCGGGATGAACAATATCCGTGAACGTCTTGCATTGTATTTTGGCACAGAGGGCGGCTTTGAGATTGACAGTGTAGAAGACGAATGGACTTGTGTAACCATTGATATCCCTGTTTGCAAGGAAAGTCCTGAGATAAAAAAGGGGGATGGAGCTTAATGCGGGCATTAATTGTCGACGACGAGCCTATGCAGATTCAAGGGCTTCTTCGTCATATTGGCTGGAAAGCTCTGGGGTATGAGGAACCGTTAACTGCATTATCTGGTGAAGAAGCACTAACAATCCTAGGAGAAACTCCTGTGGATGTGCTGATCGCTGACGTCTCGATGCCCGGTATGACAGGGATCGAACTGCTCGCCAGATGCAGAGCGGATTATCCGTTACTCCAGTCTTTACAGACTGTGATGATCAGTGGATATGACGAGTTTGAATTTGTGCAGGAGGCTATACATCTGGGAGCTAAAGCTTACGTTCTGAAGCCCATCAAGACGGAAGAACTCGAAATGAAACTGGCTGCGTTCAGAGAAGTAGTTGAGAAGAAAAAACAGATTGAACAGGAAACCACTGTACTTAGGGAGAAAGTTACAGAGAGCTATGAGGTGCTGCAGGAACGTTTCGTCAAAGATATGGTCGAAGGCTGGATCCACAGTGATGAGCTGCTCGAATCCTGGCGGCGTCTGCTGGATCTGCCTAATGGGGAATGGCAGGCAACTTTATTCCTGTTCGGATATGACCGCAGGTTCCTAGATAATCCGCATGATGCCAAGGATCGGATCCTGCTTAGCGAAGGGCTATTGAACTGCGTTAAGACTGGTCTATCTGGCTTCTCCGGTACCTATATAGGGAAGACAGGAGCGGATGAACTGGCCGTCATTGTGCTGAACGCAACGCCATTGGTGCGGGCAAGACTTGAGAAGCAGCTTGCGTTTATCCAAGATATCCTAAGAGAGCAGTATAAAGCCTCCGTCTCGGTCGGAATTAGCAGAGAGTGCTTGTTCTGGACGGAAATACCGTTGCTGTATAAGGAAGTAAGGCATATGATGACCGGTGCCAGGCTGGCCGGCTACGGACAAATCCTCTATTTCGACCGGAACTTGATGAATGAATATCATGATTTCCGGTTGCGTGAAGAATACATTCCGGAAATCGTTAAGCTACTGGACAGAGGAGAGAGCGATAAAGCTTCCGCTTATTTCAATCATGCTTTCGAAGTGTTACTTGCGCGAGAGCCTGTATCCTTTTCCTATGTGCAGGCTTTCGGAATGGGTTTGCTTAGCGAACTAGCCAGAAAACTGAAGCGTATACATGAGAAGGATACAGAGTTGAACATCCTCATGTGGCAGCGGTTGATCGACTGTACAGGCGTAGATGAAGTCAGGAAGGTCGTACTGGAATATTTGGCGCAATATGCTAAGCTTAATCAAAGAGAGCAGGTCGCTCAGCAGCATAACCTTATCCAGCGGGTCGCCTGCCAATTGGAAGAGCATCTGCATGAGAACATGACTGTAAAGCAGCTTGCTGAGCAGTTTCACTTGAATCACAGCTATTTAAGTGTTCTCTTCAAGAAAGAAATGGGCCGGACGATTTCCGATTTCGTGCAGGAAGCGCGTATGAACAAAGCCAAGGAACTACTTCGTGACCCCAATATTAAGGTTTACGAGGTTGCCGAGCAGGTGGGCTTTCAAACCGCGGCTTATTTTGCCTTCCTTTTTAAGAAAACAACCGGCACCACACCTCAGGAGTTCAGAGATTATCATTATTAGGAGTGATATTTTGCAGACAAAGATCAGCCTGGAAGGCGAATGGAAGTTGCAATTGGATGAGGGAAATCAAGGACTGGCATTGCCTTTTACAGATGTTATCACACTGCCGGGAACAACGTCCTACGCACGCAAAGGTTCGAAGAACGAGGATGTTTTAGTAAGCGCATTAACGGATGAGTATTTGTTTGAAGGGCAAGTCTGGTATTCAAAAGAGGTCGTCATTCCGGAAGAACTAGCCGGCAAAGTCTGCTTCCTATATTTGGAACGCACGAGGCTGACGACTCTATGGCTGGACAATCAGGAAATAGGCAGCCGTAACAGTCTGAACACCCCACATATATACGAGTTGCCGCAGCTTCAACCTGGGAATCATACGCTCACCATCCGTGTGGACAATACGGGTTACCCAACCAAAGGTGGACATTTAACGTCGCAGGATACCCAGACTAACTGGAATGGGATTACCGGACGTATGGAGCTTCAGTTCTACGGTGAGTCACGGCTCAGCGGCATCCGGCTCGATCCGGATCTCTCAGCCCGCTCAGTCCGAATCACGGCAACCTTGGACAGCAGGAACGAATCTATACTTACAGTGTCTGCGCAGAGCTTCAACAGCGACAATGCACATGCTGTGGACCAGCGGGAGTACCCAGTCTCACCGGGTAGTTTTTCCGTCAACTATGAGCTTTGTCAAGACGCGCTGCTCTGGAGTGAAGGCGCTCCCAATCTTTATAACATAAACCTTGTTTTGAAAGACAGTGATGGATATATAATGGACCGACAGGAGCTCGTTTTTGGATTGAAGGAATTCCGGGCAGAGGGCGATAAGTTTACAATTAACGGAGAAAAAACCTTCCTCCGCGGCAAACATGACGGCCTGATCTTCCCGCTTACCGGTTATGCCCCGACTGACGTCGAGGAATGGGTAAGAATCCTTGGCATCTCCAAGTCTTACGGCATCAATCATTATCGCTTTCATACCTGCTGTCCGCCGGAAGCTGCTTTCACCGCAGCGGATATGCTAGGTATCTACATGCAACCAGAGCTTCCATTCTGGGGAACAATCACAGAAGAAACCGACGAGGGACATAATCAAGCGGAGCAGAACTATCTGATCAGCGAAGGCTATGCCATACTTCAGGCTTTTGGCAATCACCCCTCCTTCGTGATGATGTCGCTTGGCAACGAGCTATGGGGCAGCAAAGCCAAGATTGATTCCTTCCTAAAGGACTATAAAGCATTTGATAACCGGATTCTCTATACACAGGGGTCCAATAACCACCAATGGGTGCCAGAAATTCTGGAACATGACGATTTCTTCAGCGGCGTGCGCTTCTCCAGAGATCGGCTGTTCAGAGGTTCCTATGCGATGTGTGATGCTCCATTAGGTCATGTCCAGATCGATCTGCCAGGCACGATGAAAGACTATGACGATCAGATCGTCCCTCAGGATTTCTTCAACGGAGAGGGGATGGAAGCTGCCGCTGGCGGAGAGATTCAGATCCAGTATGGTACGGAAGCCAAGACGGTGAAGGCTGGAGACGCTTCCGCAGAATGGATACCGCACATTCCGGTAATCTCGCATGAGATCGGACAGTATGCTACCTATCCTAATTATGAGGAAATCGATAAATACAACGGTCCGCTCAAAGCTGAGAATTTCAAAATTTTCCGTGAACGACTGGAAAGTAAAGGGTTGGGTCATTTGGCCGCCAAATATTTTGAATCCTCGGGGCAACTGGCAGTAGCTTGCTACAAAGAGGAACTTGAGGCGGCATTCCGCTCCCGGCGGCTTGCGGGCTTCCAACTGCTTGATTTGCAGGATTTCAGTGGCCAGGGAACGGCGCTGGTGGGTGTCCTCGACGCCTTTATGGATTCAAAAGGAATGATAAGTCCGGAGGACTGGCGAACTTTTTGTAATGATGCCGTTCTGTTGGCAAGATTCCCTAAGTATAACTATGTCTCTGGTGAATCGTTCGATGCCCATGTTGAACTGAGCTGTTTCCGCAGTGGTATGCCGAGTGCATTTGAACTGCATTGGGAGCTTACCGCGGATAATGGTATACTCGCCGCAGGTTCAACCGAGGTGGACGTACCTGCAGGAACGAATTATATCGATATCTGCGATCTGGCAATAAAACTACCTGAAGTTGACCGTATGAGTACTATCGTATTGTCCCTCTCCATACAGGGAACAGATATCCGTAAGAGTTACGACCTGTGGATTTATCCAGTGAAGAGTGGCAACATGCTGGAAGGTGTCCATGTCTTCGACAAGCTGTCTGATGATGCGCTTGCATTGCTGGAGCAAGGTGAGAATGTGCTGCTTATGCCGAAACCGGAATCTCTCCAAAATGCCGTTGAAGGTTATTACTGCACAGATTTCTGGTGTTATCCAATGTTCCGCTCGATCTCAGAGCGCATGAACCGGCCAGTACCCATTGGTACTATGGGGCTGTTGATTGATAACAAGCACCCGGTGCTTCGTGAGTTCCCGAGCGAGGAATATTCTACCTATCCCTGGTGGAGTATTGTTGAGAATTCGAAATCGCTCATCATGGATGCAGCTGACCGCGATTGGAATCCCGTTGTGCAGACTATCGATAATTTTGAACGCAATCATAAGCTGAGTTTCCTAGTGGAATGCAGTGTAGGAGCAGGCAACCTGCTGATATGCGCATTGGATGCTGATAAGGTTAGCGATACGCCGGAAGGCAGACAGTTCTTATTCAGTCTTGCGGGTTATATGAAATCAGATGATTTCAAGCCACAGTACAAGGCGAATGTTGCAGAACTTCTTGAGCTGATCCAATAGGCAGAGGCAGGCGAATGCTAAGGTTACCTGTCAAATTTCATGTGGATGAACAGTCCAATGGGGCTACAGTGAAAACTACGTTCTCCACTTGAGTAAAACAGACTGTCTCATCGTGAAAAACTCTAGAGCAGCGATTCTCATAATGAAGAGAGATTCGCTGCTCTTAGTTTTTTGCTGCTTTTAGTTTATTGGTAGCCGCCAGCTTCAACAGTGTCATCGTTATCTGAGCCTCTAAGGGTTTCGGACTCAGATGACACTATTTGCTAATTTCCAGCCTTTTGAACAACATTTCGGACTCCAGTGACGCTATTGCTTATAAAGAGGTTCATATGTGGTGTATTTTATGCAAATAGTGGCTATGGAGACTTTTAGCCTACCAAAAGTGCAATAATACTGCATTTAGCGTCATCTATGTCCGATAGGTGGTGCTAGTTTGAAAGATACAACAATGCGAAGAAGGTTTCAATTAGGCAGCATTTCGAAGTTGAAAAATTAAAAGATATTCCTTTAATTACTATACTTTTTCAAAGCATCTGCCATATCCAATTTATATTGATCTACTTTTTTGAAATTATCGATAGTTGTTACAACCATTTGGAAAAGATACTCCGATGTTCCTCCTAATTTTAGATTGTTACGTATTAAATTCATTACAATGTCCAAAACGATTGATGACGGAATGAGGACATCTGTAAGTCTAAACGTATGAGATAAGGATTGTGACCCTAAAGGCCATGGTAAGTCAATCGAAAAAGAAACGGGCACTTTAATATCCAATTTGAAATTTTTCATATTTAAACCTTTTTCAAGTTGATTCTGGATCTCCCCAAAAATATAATCGTTAAAAATCTCAGAAAATTTAGTAAAAGTAAAGTCGGAAACGTCTCGGCAAAGATCCACGAGCTTACGAGGATTGAACTTGATTTCTTTCACTGTCATAACAACAGGAGGGATGATTGCTTCTTGAATTATAGCTTCGACTGCTCCTCTTAACCCTTTGAAAAATTCATCTTTTACTTTACCGGCACCGATTAGAGAAAAAATGTTAAACGTTAATACGTCAGCGGCTTTTTCAGCGATTTCCATTACAGGTTCAATCAGTTCTTTCATTAATTTTTCTTGCATTAACTTAGTTATGAAATCGGTAATAGTATTTAATATCTTGGCTATTACATTTAGCCAGTGTTCGATTATGGCCAGGAGCTCATCGATCAAGGCTTGAAACAACGCTGGAATCAGTTTTAGAGCGAATTGAATCATATGATCAGTTAAATGATTTATCAAAATTTTGGCTATTGCTTCTATTTCAGCCATTTGAGGCATCCACATCGGATCGCTTTGCAAATGGTTGGCGAAGTCCACGGCGTTACCTTTTATTGGAGTAAATATGTTTAGAGCATTCTCAAAAAGTTGTTCTTGTGCTTCAGGTGTCAAAGGCGCTACCATTTCCGCAATAATTTTAACAGCTGCCTCCAACGGTTTCTTTAAAATATCTTGAGCTCCAAGTGGTCCAAGAACATTTGCAGCCTGACCAGCAGCTTCGCGAAGAAGACCCTCGATTTGTTTATTAACTGAAGTCTGAATTCCGTCCATGACATGAATAACGCTTCTTCCAAGCATTGTGAGTAATACGCTGGATAATGCTTCTTGCATAGTTTTTATGTCAAAATTTTGAAATCCATTAACGATCTCTGGAATTAGAACATCAGAAGTCAGTTGTATGCAGGGAATCAGGGCTTGCTCAAATAGAATCTTAATCTCTTCCTCGCCAGCCAAAGTGTTCGAGATTGCAGTTTTTCTAGCACTTATTTCCGTATCCACGTAATGATCGAAAGCTTGATTTATGGCTCCAAGTGTTGATCTAAAAGAGTTTTCCCCTGTAGTCGAAGGAAATGAGGGACTAAATAAGAACTTCATTGCATCTTGGGCCGTTCCTGAAACGGCAGGTTTGAGAATTGCTGCTATCTCCCGAACGCTATCTACATGTTGTATGGTAAGCGTCAAAGGTTTATCAAGTAGAAATGATAGAAGATCCCCCTGGTTCAAATTTGTGTCAGACGGACGGTTCAAATCTGTATTAATTGCACTTTTGACAGCGGGAGGAGGTTGGTAAGACAATTGTGCCGTAAAAGTAGGCATGGTTGCTTTATCTGCCGCTTGCACTGCAAGGGGGAGCAACAAAGCTGATACCCACAAAGCAGAAATACTTCTGACAAACTCCTTCTTAAGCTGCTCGTTTTGAATTAATGCTGATAATGAGTCTAAACGAACAAAAATTTCATGGTTATCCGGCACTAACTGAAAAGAATTAAAACCTTTCAGGGTTTGAATGACTTCTGAGGTTTGTTCAGCTGGTAAAGAAGCAAGGCCAATTAAACGAAGGATCTCTTCCTTAAAGAACACATTCATAGTCAAGAAGAACAACGATTGGAACTGTCCGCCAATAAATGTAAGAACGGTTTGCGCTAGTTTTTCGTTATTGCTCCCGGTACCTTCATTTAATTGTCTACTGACCTCATAGGCTGATTTCACTCCTATCCTTAGCATAGTACCGAGCATTAATGCTTGTTCCTGCTGTGTGTCAATAGCTTTATTAACAATGCCCTCAATTAAGCGGTCCCCATAACGATTGACCAGTTTTGCAGGATCGGGGAATTTAAAATTGATGCCACCTCTATAGCCACCCCCCGCAATAAATCCCATTCCCGCCTCATAGACAAATTGGAATCCAGATTCCCCTAGAGTAGCTGTCTTATGTAAATTACCAAGCATAACAAAATTGGCATACGCCATAAAACCAACCGCAAATTGGGCGTACAAATAACCTTCGAGCTTTGATTCTTCTAACAATAGCTCAATCAATTCACCGGATAAACCATTTCCTGACGGTTTATTCTTCAGGATTTTCAATAACTCTTTAACTGTCATATTCATGCTTAATCCAGCCGCTACCGCCGCTTTAAGAACGGCTTGAAGTCGACCGGCTAGCCCGGCTTCGTCGAATAGATCCAGGGGCGTTTGTATCTGTACTTGGAGAAGAAGCGAAACTTCGGCACTCCCCAATATTTTTAATTCAGCCCATTTATTTAATAAATTATTGATTTGTGCCATAGCCTGAGCGCCTAACTTATAGTTCATTCCTCTTCTCAAGCTACCCTGGCCTGCAACTAAGGTCTGTCCCTGGATATTTCCCCAGCTTTGAGTTGTTGTGCTTTGTTGAAAGATCTGCTGATCTTGATTCAGTGGCAATCTAACACCTCCATATTACATTGTTTTAGTATTAAGTAATATGGGGTGTGAACTCATTTGATAACTTTTATGGAAAAAATTTGCTTGGATCAAATCGAAAACTTCTCATGAAACATTTCATCCAATAATATTATTTCTGCTTTTCTGCTGACAGCTTGGTTTCCAAACTTAACATCAATGATAAACTCATCACTCAGCATCTGCCGATACCGGGATATAATCTCTTCTTCCATCAGTTCTCCCATTGACTTCGTTTCAGTCGGGATTACAGAGATTCCAGCTTGCTCTACCAAGTAAAGATTTTGTTTGATATCTGTAGCTACTTTGCTAAGAATGCTTTCGCTTATTGCTGTCTCAATATCTACCATTCCTTCATTCGTATAAAAATGCTTGTTGACTGCAGCGAGTGCAGCATGTGAAACATGAAATGCTTGAATATCTTTTTGTATTTCATACTGCATTTCAGCTGTTTCGAATATCAAAGCAAGCTCCTTAACTCTTTCGGTCGTTTGTCCATTTATTTCACCAAAATAAGTTTTGGAACCAAATTGAGCGTATAAAATATCCTCTTTAATGTCTCCACCTGCACCAGGGAATCCTGGAAGTAACCGATCACCCACGATTTCAAGCCAGGAATTATAACCAATAGTGTTGGTCAGTGTAATTATTGTTTTGCTCTGATTATTTTTGATCGCAGACAGGGCAGATTCTGCCTGATCATATCGTACAGGAACAAAGATAAAATCATAGATGTCATCATCTACAAGCTTTTCGACCGTCTTAATGGATAGTTGCTTTATCGTACCGTTGTCGTTGTATCTCAAACCCTTCCGCTTAAGTTCATCCAGCCTTTTTCCTCGAGCCAGTAAAGTGACGTCAAACCCCGATTGTGCAAATCTAAGAGCGTATAAACTGCCAATTACGCCAGCGCCAAATATTAGAAGCCTATTTTGTTTTATGTTCACTATTATCATTCCTTCCGACTAACTAGTCACTGATTGTTTAAGCAACATCTGTTTGATAAGATAATAGTATGACAAGATTATGCTTACAACCGTCATTGTAAGAAAAGAGTTGCATAGACAACACATTCCGATAATTGATGTTTTAGAAAGGGGAGACTCAGATGGTACATCAAGAAGATCCGAGAGTAATACGGACTCGCCTGTTAATAAGAGAAGCTTTCAGAAATCTTTTACAGACTAAAGGATTTGATTCAATGACAATAAAAGATATCTCACAGAAAGCTACGATAAACCGGGCTACTTTTTATGCCCATTATGAAGATAAATATGCTTTACTCGATGAATTTACAGAACATTCTTTTCATCAGATGATTCCTGAACAAGTAATGAATGTGCGGGAGTTTTCAGATGAAATATGTAACCAGTTGATCTTGTTGACTCATCAGTACATCGTTGATTTTTATCAGAAATGCAGAATGGATTCCAAATCTATTGCTAAGCTGGTGGATGAGAAAGTAAAAAATATGCTGCAGCAAATCATTGAAAACATATTTTTGAAAGGGATTAATTATGATATCGCAGACCGCCAACATACAAAGATCATTTCAGCAATGACAGGTTCAGCGATCTATGGCGCTGCATTTACTTGGTTAATTGAGGGGGAGGCTGATCAGACCGATTTACTTGTGGACATTGTTCGTCCTTATGTAATGAGTGGCCTGGGACTCTTGATAAGATAGAATAGGAACGCTTACAAGCATAACACTCGGGACAAGTCCCACGAACAGGAAGGTTTAATCACTTCGCCAAGATTATCAGAAAGGTGGAACCTATGGTTGATTTTGACTGGTCATTTTGGGAGACGATATTACTTTATTTCATGCTCATTTTTTTCGAATCACCAGTAGGTATAATTATCGTAATTATTGTTGTTATTATTTTAATTATGTTTATAGTTGATAAACTAGTCATCAAATCCTAAATTGCAAATATCCACAAAAACTAACGCTTCGGACCATTCCGAAGCGTTAGTTTTTGTATGCACAAGTTATGTTTAGTCATCTAATGCATGCCTAAATCCAGAAAATAATAATTCTCAAATTAGCTATTTTAAATTTGATGAAAATGATATAAGATAATGTAACAAATGAAACGATACGTATCGTTCTATAATTGCATACTTTTAATAAATAACATCTAGGAGGTGAAATGAATATGAAAGGGAAAAACAAAGAACCTCGAAGTAAAAAGGAGATTCTTACTGCAACCATTGAAATGTTAGAATCCAACAGTTATTCATCATTAACGATTGAGGCGATTGCAGCACAAGCTGGAGTAGGTAAAACAACCATCTATAGATGGTGGGAAAATAAAGCACGTCTTGTATTGGACGCTTTTCTAATGACCGTAGAATCAGAGTTTGAATTTGATAGCAATAAATCCATTGAGGTTAACTTTAAACAACAGCTTGAAGCTTTAGCTCGTATCCTCAATAGCAAAATCGGGAAATCCACTTTAACTATAGTTACAGAGAGCGAAGAAATCGCGAAAGATTTTTACGTATTGTTTTTAATGACTAAAAGAAATGAAGCCAAACAATTACTCCAAGCAGACATAGATAAGGGAGAATTGAAGTCAACAATTAACCTGGATATAACTTTAGATCTGCTTTATGGTCCCATTTACTTTCAAATTCTCATCTATAAAAAAATTCCGGATGCGGATTACATAAACGATTTGTTGATCCATGTCTTGGAAGGCATCACTGTTGCAAATTAATAGTAAACCGGGGGATATTCACTTTATGAATCAGACGATAGACGTTCAGAATTACAATAAGAACTATTCATTAATGACGATTATTTTATTTTGGTGTGGTTTAGTTATTCTAACTAGCATGTATATTACAATTCCATTATCCGAAGTGTTTTCGCATGCCTTCCAGATTAGCCCGAGTGAGGCGGCTTGGATTGGGAGTTCATTTTCTCTTTGTTATGCGCTGGGCTGTCTTTTGTATGGACCTTTCTCAGACAGGTATGGACGTAAAGTATTTTTAGTAGCCAGCATTATTGGGTTAACCGTAGTTACGCTTGCGCTAGGATTTGTGGATAGTTTTTACGGGCTTATTATGCTCAGAGGAGTGCAAGGCCTAGTGGCTGCTGCATTTGCACCTATTGCGCTAGTGTATGCAGGGGAAATGTTTCCGCCTCATAAAAGATTAACAGCCGTTGGATTTATAAGCTCAGGACTGTTAATGGCAGGCATAGTAGGCCAGGTTTTTAGTGGGATTGTTAACGAAGCTCTTGGCTGGCGTGCTATTTTCTTTATTTTGGGGATTGTGTATGGTATTACTTCAGTGATTGTAATAAGGTTCCTTCCTAAAGATGAAATGCTAAGACCGAAAGAAAATGTTCTGCGGAAGTTTAAACAAATGACAATTCTGCTAAAACAATCACAATTGCTTTTGGCTTTTGCGATAACCTTTATGCTTCTATTAACTTTAGTTGGCATGTACACTGTTTTGGGAAGTTATTTAAGCTCAGCTAAGTTTGGACTTTCCTCACAGGATATCCTTTATATTCGTGCATTTGGAATCGCGGGGATGCTTTTAGCACCCTTTTCCGGAAGAATTGCTCAAAAACTTGGAATGGCCGCTGTTCTAAGGGGAGGCTTAGCTTTAGCTGCAATTGGGTTGCTTGCTCTAGGTTTTAGCACGAACCTGCCACTTCTTGTCCTAATGAGCGTTGTATTTGTGGCTGGTATCGCGCTGGTAACTCCCGTTATCATCTCAATTGTCAGTCAATTAGGGGGAAATGCAAGAGGGTCTGCTATTTCATTCAATGCATTTATTCTATTCCTAGGCGCTAGCACAGGCCCGATATTAGCTTTGAAATTATTAAAAACAGAAAATTATTCGTTATCCTTTACTATATTAGGTTCTATTCTTTTATTAGGTTTTTTAATCTCTCTTTTTCTTAGATTATCGGCTAGGGAACCCGCAGTAAAAAATGAACGGGCTGCTTCTTTACCCACAGAGTGATAGGAATGATTAAAGAAACGGAGATTTGCATTGTTGGTGGTGGACCTTCTGGCCTCTTTCTAGGGCTGCTGTTAGCCAAAAACGGAATTAGAGTTACCGTACTGGAAAGTCAAACAAGCTTTAATCGCAAGTTTAGAGGAGAAGTTCTCCAGCCTCGATTTGTAAGGCTCATGAAAGAGCTGAACCTGGAACAGTGTCTTGAAAAGTATGAGCATATAAAATTATTTAATTCCGAAATATGGAATAATAAGAAATATATCACTCAAATTGATTATGAAAAAGAAATGCCGGAGGCACCTTACGCAATTAAAATAAAACAATCCGTCCTGTTAACTTTTCTTTACGATCTAGCAAAGGATTATACTAATTTTGAGCTCATTTTTAACGCTAAGGTCACTTCAACTATTAAAAGTACAAATCGAACAGTCGGGGTAAACGCCTTAGTAGATGGACAAATGACTGAGATCCATGCTTCTTTAGTAGTCGGAGCGGATGGACGGATGTCCACGGTTAGGAAGACAAGCGATTTTTCTTTTAAGTATAAAAAAGAAGATTTTGATTTAATCTGGTGCAAAATATCGACTAATGAGTTCAAGCTAAATCAAAAACTCCTTTTCAGATTGTCTGATTTTAGTAACTTCATAGGGCTTCCTTATTCCTCTGATTGTGTGCAAATAGGTTTTACAATGAAGAAAGACCAATGGAATACCATAAAAAGAAAAGGCATCGAACCATTAAAGCTTGAATTCATAAAGGCCTTTCCTGAGCTTGAAGAAGACATTGAAAAAATCAGTGATTTCAAATCGTTCGTTTCTATCCAATCAGAGACTTTTATGGTGGACAATTGGCATGATAAGGGTTGTATTCTAATCGGTGATGCTGCACATTGTTCTTCTCCACTCGGAGCTATCGGATTGTCCTTGGCTTTTGAAACAGCGCTGGTCACAGCTGAACTTATTGTTGCATCAAAATTAGAGCCAAATCATGAATACAAGCGTTTAGATCGTTTGCAGCCCATTCGTAATCGGGAAATTCGTTTTGTGCATTTTGCTCAACAGTTGATAATCAGCATGATCGTTAAATCCCCTAAAGGGATTAAAAACTTCTCGCTAGCGTGCATGAAACTGATGGGAAATAGCAGGATCGCTAGATATTTAATGCGGAGATTCTTTTTGGGGAGTCCTAAAATAACGATTGATAATGCCTTTAAATTTTAACGAAGCCTCATTCCTAAGTAGAGTTCATTGGGAATGAGGTTATTTTAATTTGTTGAAACGCAAAGAATTTGTATAGAAAACGCTTTCTATCCATTGTAAAATACAGGTTGAGGTGTAATTACAAAACAAGGATGGAAATCCCATGCGGATCAAATTTAATATTTTTCAGAAAATGTTAGTGTTATTGCTGATTCTGCTAACTCCGGTTGTAGCGCTGTACTATTATTCTACCTCTAAGAGCATCAACGTCATACAGGAGGAGCTTATCAAAGCCAGCCTGAACCGGATGGAGCTTTTCGTGGCACAACTGGATGCCAGCATTGAGAAGTTCGACTTAGTCTCCGCACCTATGCTCGTTGACACGAACGTGCTGGAGTACCTTTACAACCTCAACATGAGCGATTATTCCCTAATGAAAACAAGGCTGCTGATCCAAGAGAAGCTGTCGCTGGCCAGCGCATCGGGCAACTGGCGCAATGACGTGACCGTCTATTTCCCGCAACGAGACGATAGTATTTCTTCTTCCCCCTCCTATGAATATGACCTTCAAGAGTTTGAAAGCCGATTTTCGCTAGGGTGGAGCTACAGCGAAGATTTGGAGATTGGCTCCGGGTTTACTCGAACTTATGTCACTACGGGTTACAAACCAGCCCGTACGGACGATCTGGATGTTGCCGTTCGCATTAACCTCTACAAGTGGAGCTTCGAAAATTTGCTTGATACCTACAAATCTGGTCACTCTGACAACCCGTTTTTTTACAAAGAAGGACATGCCATCATCGCCAGCCGATCCGCAGATGGGCCCAAGATGGACCAAATTATCGCGGAATTAGGCGACAGGATCAATATCCGGGATTCAAGTTTTTTAATTCATTCCTTCGACGGCAGGCCTTATCTGATTACCTATTATTATTCCAATATTCTTGAGTGGCATCTCGTCGATTCTGTTCCACTTAACCAGATTATCGGACCTATCAAGCAACAGCGGTTATTGTTTGGAGCTTCTTCGATTATTTTGCTCCTATCCTGTATTACCGCCGCGTCTGCCTTGTACTGGAACGTACATCGGCCTATCTTTCAACTTGTGCGTGCGGTGCAGCGGATTAAGGAAGGCGATTACGCCTACCGCCTGCCGAAGAAATCAAACAATGAATTCACGTTCCTGATGCAGAACTTTAACGAGATGGCGACGCAGATCCAAGATCTCATCGAGAATGTCCTACAATCGCGTATCCTTGCGCGCGATGCTACGCTAAAACAGCTACAAGCACAGATTCATCCTCATTTTCTGTACAATTGTTTAGGTTTCATCATTAATATGACCAAGATGGGAAAGAATCGGGCTGTCATAGACATGGCGTATCATCTGGCCGACTATTACCGGTATACGACGCGAATGGATAATCAAGGAGTCAGCCTGGGGGAAGAACTGGCGTTCGTGCGCATTCACCTCGAGATTCTTCGGCTTCGCAATGAGACGCTGTCCTACAGCATCGAACTGCCTGAAGAGTTGGCGGAGCTGCGAATTCCCCGGCTTCTTATCCAACCGATCGTGGAGAATGCGATCGTGCATGGACTTGAGAACGTCGAATATCCAGGCCGGGTTGAAATTAGAGTTTACGTCAATGAAGATCAATTGCACTTGGAATTGGAGGATAACGGAAAAGGATTAAATAAAGAACGGATGGACCAACTGCAAATGGAGCTTCATATTCCGGCCAGTGAATATGCAGGCTGCGGTCTTTGGAACGTATATCAAAGACTGCAAGGCAACTTCGGTTCAGACGCTCAAATTGAGTTTTGCCCGTCCAGACTGGGGGGGCTAAACGTGAGGCTGATTTGGAGACTTGGGATGAAAGACGAAACGAAGGAGGAAGAGCAATGAATAGCCTGCTTGTAGTTGATGACGAGAAACATTATGCGGACAGTCTGGCAGATACAATTCCATGGGCGACACTTGGTATCTCCCGCGTTTGGAAGGCTTACAGCGCGAGCGAGGCACTTGCTCTGATAGACACCTTCCCCATTGACATCCTTATGACGGATATCCGTATGCCCCGCATGAACGGCCTGGAACTGATCGAACAGGCCAGGCTTCGTATTCCAGGGCTGAAGTGCCTGCTGCTCACAGGTTATGCGGACTTCGATTACGCCCGAAAAGCGATTGAGCTGCAAGCGCTCGATTACCTGATGAAGCCCGCGAAGGACGAGCAGCTACTTAAGGCAATGGGCCGGATCATTAAGCAGCTTGAGCAGGAGCGATCAATCGAACAGGGCTTCCGTATCTACCGAGACAATAGTGCAGAACTGAAAGCAGGGTTGTTGCTCAAAGTGCTCAGCGGAAATCTGAATAGCAAGGCGCTTGCAGAGAAGTTAAAGCTGTTTGACCTCCCTCTTCCGATACCAGGTCATGTCTCGATGTGCCTGGTCCGATTGGGTTCCCCCTTCGATGGACAAGACCTCTATTCGCAGTCACTGATCCGGTTCGCGGTAACAAACATGCTGGAAGAATTGCTGATGGACCGCTATGACTGCTGGTCGGCGGCGGATGATGAAGGAAACCTGCTCGCTCTGGTATACGACCTATCAGGAGCACCACCCGATCCGGAATGGGTGCTTGAGCGGATAGAGCGATTAAAGCAAGAAGTACAGAGTTTGCTTAAAGGTAAAATTTCTGTAGGGGAAACCGACTGTCTATTCCCGGAAGGACTGCAAGCTAGTTATATGACAGCTAAATCGCGATTAGATAGTGACGGTTTTTCGGGTGGGCAGGTGCCCGAGCAGAATGAAGAGGAAGCGCGTCTTATGCGCAAGCTCTATGAAACGCCTCTGCTGACACATCTTTTGGAAACGGAGCAATGGGAAGCGGCGGAAGCTAAGATCCGAGCGTTTGTATCACCGCTAATGCATACGGGTTCGCCTTACCTCATGCGCGATGTCTTTTTCTTTCTCTCCAATGCCTTCCAGTATATCGCGAATCGCAGCGGCAGGACGCTGGCCCAAATGCTCACTCCTGAGCAATCGGCTTTCGTTAAAGGAAAAGCGATGCTGCACGCGTCGCAGCTGGAAAGCTGGGCGCTCGACTTACTACGCACACTTCGCGATAAGCTAGGGGAGGAGACCGAGGACCACAGCCAGGTGATCGTCCGGAAGACGCAACTCTACATCCAGAAAGAGCTGGACAAGGACTTGTCACTTACTTTGCTGGCCAAACGCGTCTTCGTACATCCTAACCATCTGTCAAAAATCTTTAAGCAGTGTACAGGCACTACCGTATCCCAATATATTTACGAGCAGCGTATGCTCAAAGCCTGCGAGGTGCTCAAGCATACAAATAATAAAATCTACCATATTGGTGAAAGTATTGGCTATCCCAATACCAACTGGTTTATTCGGAAATTCCGTGACTATTATCAGGTGACGCCGCAGGAATTCAGGGATAGATACCGATCGGGAATGGAGTGATTGGGCCGGTGAAGAAGCAAAAAAGAAAGGCCAGATTTCTATGGGCAGTTCTGAGCGGAGTACTGCTAGTTTCCGGCTGTTTAAGTAACACAGGGAAAACGGCACAGAACAGTACATCCATTGGGGAAACGAAGCCGGTATGGGACTTTAAATACGATCCGCCTATAACCATCACAACAGGAATCGTGGACGAGAATCGGCCTAACGCATTCAAGCCAGATGAGAGCCTTACAGACAACGTGCACACCCGCTGGATGGAAGATAATCTGGGAATCGTCACGAAGTTTGATTGGATTGTCAGCAAGTTCGAGGATGCAGATACCAAAATTCGGCTGGCGCTGGCTGTGAATGGCAAGCTGCCGGACACCCTTAGCGCTGAAGGAGACATCCTGAAGTATCTGCTGAAAGCCGACAAGCTGCTTCCGCTGGATGATGCCATCGAGAAGTATGCGCATCCTAAGCTAAAAGAAGCGCTCGAGAAGTACGCTTATACTATGGCAGAAGTAACCAAAGACGGCAAGATATATGGACTTCCCCGTTTTAGTGCAGGAGATGAGGGAACGGTCATGTGGATCCGTAAGGATTGGCTTGAGAAACTGTCGCTGAACCCGCCTACGACGATAAGTGAGTTGGAGAACGTGCTGAAGGCATTTTCTGAACAAGATCCTAATGGGAATGGCGAAGATGACGAAGTTGGTCTGGCGGTTCCGCTAAAGGAAGGTCCCTGGAGCTGGATGGGGCAGACAGATGCGATCGCCGGAGCTTTTTCAAGGCAGATGATTAGCACGTCTGACATCAAACTGTTCTGGAATGAGGACGAGAAGGGCAGCTTGATCTTTGGCGCCGTACATCCGGATGCTAAGAAATACCTGGAAACGATGGCGTCCTGGATGGCGAAGGGCTACATGGACAGGGATGCAGGCATGCAGGACCCGAGCCAAGCGTCCGAACTGGCGGTTAACGGAATGGCTGGTGTCATGTTCGGCCCGTTTTGGATGGGAGCCTGGCCGCTCGGCGATACAGTGAAGGTCGACCCGGAAGCGGATTGGGAGGCTTATTCCCTTCCTGCCGGACCGGATGGGTTAAAGGGCAAGGCACAAAAGCCGTTGTACGGTATCTATACGGTGTTCAGCAAGGATTTCACGAATATGGAAGCCTGGTTCGCTTATTATAACAAGTTGCTTGCCAAAAATTTCGGACCGGATGATCCGTACTTCGATCCCCGATTCGCACAAGGGTTTCACGAAGGTTACGATTATGTGATCATGAACGACAAGGTCATTACTGTCAATTTTGCGACTGAAGGCGTGCCGAATGATAAGTGGCCGCTTGCGGACGGGTCTTCAATGGATATGCGCTGGATGCTCTATCCGCTAACAGGTGGCGCTCCAGCCTTGCCTTATATGAATGCGGATGCAATCAGAAAATTATCTGAAAATTCGGAAGCCATAGTGACGACGCCGATCGAACAAGCCATTAAAGGTTTGAACTCGGCTCAACTTACGGCGGCTGGGGTGGCGATTGCTGAGCAGGGACTCGAAATCCCGAACCGGTACCACGGACCTTTAACGGACGGGATGGAGAAACACGGAGTGTTCCTGCAGAAACTCGCAACGGAGAGTTATCTGAGCATCATTTATAGCGAGAAGCCGCTCTCCTACTTTGATGAGTTCGTAGTCCAATTTTACAAGAATGGCGGCGACGTAATCACGAGAGAAGTAAATAATTGGTACATGGAAAACAAGCCATAATATTGTGGCTTGTTTTCTTCTATGTTCCTTTATTTCTTCTATATAACAGGATTAACTTATTGAATTAAAATGATTTTATTAGAAAGCGTTTTCAATAAAAAGAGGTGATGGTATACGAAGCTAATCATAGAGTAACTCTCACAACTAAGTGTAAACTTTCGAACTGAGTTTTGTTTGAAGCGGAGCGAAGCAGTTTATGCTCACAAAACTTTTTAGGAGGAGAGGTAATGAGGAAAAAAGTAAGCGTGTTTCTGGCATTAACTATGTTTGTGACTATCTTTTTTTCAAATCCGATCAAGACTAATGCGGCAACCCCCGAAGCGCCTGCAGGATGGAGAGACTTACTAGATTACCAAATATTCAGTAATATATCCGATGGCTGGGCAGGAGATAGCGGGTTTGGATTGGAGACGGAGAACAGCAAGCTGCCCATAGATTCTACAGCAATGTACAATGGATTGCCTTCATTATTGTTGAATGCGAAGTCGCCTACCAGTCCTTCCTGGTACAACGCTTTAATTACGGTTGCCGGCTGGAAAGCGTATGACTTTACCTCTTATCATCCAAATGGATTCCTTGAGTTTAATATCAAAGGAAATGCGGGTGGAGAGTCCTTTTTACTGGGCTTCAAAGACCGGGTATTCGAAAGAGCTGCCGGCAATGAAATTACCACTACAGTAAACATTAACAACTACGTCGACATTACTACAAGTTGGACCCATGTGAAGATCCCGTTAAAGGATCTAATTCAGGTCTCCCAAGGAATTGATGTATCTTCCATAGATGCATTATCCATCAAGAATAATGGTTTTCAACCTTTAAAAGTCTGGCTTAATGACATTAGGGTTACGTCTCCCGATAAGGAAAAAGAGTACGCACCCATCAAGGTCAATCAATTAGGTTATCCCGTAGATGGAGTAAAGCAAGCGCTCGTAACCGGTTTTGAGGATGTGCTCACGGTCGATGCAGGTACTCCGTTTAACGTTATTAACGCCACAAATAATTCCACAGCTTACTCCGGAACGCTTGTACTCACCAAGAATTATGATGCTATTGACAGCGGGGAGCGTATTTTTACCGCCGATTTCACAAATTTAACGATTCCGGGAAAATATTATGTTTCAGTTCAGGGTCTTCAGAATTCGCCCAAGTTCACTATCAGCGAAGCTAACGAAATCTATGAACCCTTTTTAAATGACGTAACGAGATACTTCTATTACCAGAGAACCGGGATTAATATTACCAGCCCATACACTCAAAATTATCAAAGAACAGATTTTACTCCTGACACCGCAGTGCCTTTAATGTCCAATCCTTCCATCAAAAAAGATGTTTCCAAGGGATGGTACGATGCGGGCGATAAAGGCAAGTACGTTAACGCAGGAGCCAAAGCCTTGTCGGATCTCTTCTGGGCCTATGAAATGATGCCGGAGAAATTTACGGACAATCAATTTAATATTCCTGAGAGCGGAAACGGCATTCCCGACATCCTGGATGAGGCAAGATGGGAACTGGAATGGATGCTCAAAATGCAGGATGCTGCAACTGGCGGTTTCTATGCTCGAGTGACCTTTCAGGATGACGACAATATGGTAGACAGAGAAATTATCGATAAGGATACGGTAAGCTCGCGTACTGATATCAAAACGACCGCCGATACAGCTACCGCAGCCGGTGTATTGGCACATGCCTACTTAATGTATCAGAATATTGATCCGGCTTTTGCCCAAAGTTGCTTGGATGCGGCAATAGACGCATGGGGGTACCTGGAAGCACATCCGGAAAATATTCGGACGCCTAACACGGGCAGATGGCCTTACGATGTGACGGATGACGCTTCGAATCGTCTGTGGGCTGCAGGCTCCCTGTACCGATCGACCGGCGATGCCGAATACAACGATTATTTCCTGGCGAATTACACTGATATGGGAATATTTTTTGACGATACCCTTGATTTCGCCAGTGGTTGGGCAAACACCTGGAATACAGGCTTCTTCAGCTATCTGAAAGCCGCTAATCCGGACTCTGGAGTCTTAAGCTGGTATTCGGATAAATTCCAGCAATGGTTCAATGATAAAGTGAGCAGATACAACGACAGCCCTTGGAAAAGCATCATAAAAGATGGTAACTACTATTGGGGAATCACCATGCAGGTTGCGGACACACCGATGGAAATGATCATCGGTACGAAATTGCTGGGAACTTTTGAGAGCAACCGCGCTATCATTAATGAGATTAACAATAGCCAGTTAGACTGGATTCTGGGGCAGAACCCGGTAGGCGTATCTTTTGTATCAGGTTACGGCGATAACAGCGTGAAATATCCGTTCAGCATCATGTATAGAACGGATGGTTTACCTGGTGTACCTAAGGGATATCTGGTCGGAGGACCGAATAAATACTCCAATGACATAACTGTAGGAAACCAGATATCAAGATTTGCAGCCAAAAACTATACCGATAACTTCCAAGAATGGACTACAAATGAACATACCGTTTATTGGAATTCAGGGTTGGTATTCATCGCCGCATTCGCAACCGGAAATAGCAGCAACTCGACCATTAATCCAACGACTGCTGCCTTTGATAAGAAAACCGCAAATCAAGCTGATATTCCGGTGACCCTAACGTTGAACGGCAACACGCTCACCGACATTAAGAACGGTACGACATCTCTGGTTGTGGACACGGACTATACCGTTTCGGGTAACACGGTCACTCTACACAAGAGCTATCTCGCGCAGCAGCCAATCGGCACGGCGAACCTCACTTTCCAGTTTAACGCCGGTTCATCTGCTACGCTATCCGTTGCTGTGAACGATTCGTCGGTTATTAACTCGACGATCAGTCCGACGACCGCTACCTTTGACAAGCAAACCGCGAATCAGACCGACATTCCGGTGACCTTGACGCTGAACGATAACACACTCATCGGCATTAATAATGGCACGACTGCCCTAGTTGCTGGTACGGACTACACCGTATCAGGCACGACAGTGACGATCCAGAAGGCTTATCTGGCTGCCCAACCGGTGGGAACAACGACACTGACTTTCAACTTTAGCACAGGAGCAAGTGCGAATCTTGCGGTCTCCGTGGTCGATACCCCCTCTACCGGAAGTGGTTCTATCACAGTGCAGCAGTACAATTCTCCTGTTACGGCAACGAGCAATTCGTTGAGCCCACGGATAAAGCTGAAGAACACCAGTACAACTGCCATCAATCTGTCCGACGTGAAGCTTCATTATTATTACACGATCGATGGGGAGAAGGACCAGAATTTCTGGTGCGATTGGTCCACTGTCGGCAGTAGCAACGTAACTGGCGCCTTCGTCAAGTTGCCGGCTCCTTTGACAGGAGCTGATCATTATCTGGAAATCGGCTTTACGAGCGGAGCTGGAAGTTTGGCTGCTGGAGACAGCATTGAGCTTCAGATCCGCATGAACAAGACCGATTGGACGAACTACACGCAGACGGGCGATTACTCCTTCGATCCGACCGATTCGACTTACACCGATTGGAGTCATACAACTGGCTATGTCGCAGGCGCTCTTCAGTGGGGAACAGAACCTCAATAAGTAACGTCACAATTGCCATTACGGCTCAATAGCGAAAACCTGAACTCCCCATTACCGCCTAAACAACGGTGTGGGGAGTGTGTAAGACAGTGAAAGGAGTGCAACAACTCTATTGAAAGCTATGCCACTTCCTACAAATAGGAAACCGATACGTACTGTACGTAATTTTTCCATCGTGAAGAATCTTCGTACTTACTGGATGTTCTACGCAATGATGCTGCCGGGAATCGTTCTGCTTGTAATAAATAACTACATCCCTTTGTTCGGGATCGTAATTGCCTTTAAAACAATTAACTACCAGGACGGTATCCTTGGAAGCCCCTGGACAGGGATGAAAAATTTCGAATACCTGTTTGCCTCGAAGGATTCGTACATCATCATTCGCAACACATTGCTTTATAACTCGCTGTTTATTGTATTGAACATGGCGCTTCCACTGGGGTTCGCCTTGATGCTTAACGAGATGAAGAATCGCTTCCTCTCGAAGCTACACCAAACGATCATGTTCCTGCCATACTTCCTGTCGATGATCGTCATCTCGTACTTGGTGTATGGGTTCATGAGCGACGAGCGAGGATACTTCAACGGCACATTGCTGCCGGCGCTTGGTCTTGATTCCGTACGCTGGTACTTCACGAAAGAAGTGTGGCCGATCGTCTTGCCGATCATTAACACGTGGAAAAACATGGGGTACTACACGGTTGTGTACATGGCAGCAATCATTGGTATCGACGAGGAGTACTACGAAGCCGCGACGATAGACGGGGCGAACAAGTGGCAACAGATCAAGAAAATCACGATTCCCTTGATCATGCCTGTCCTCACGATTATGACTTTGCTGCAGGTTGGCCGGATCTTCAATGCTGACTTTGGCCTATTCTTCCAAGTGCCGCGTGAATCGGGGGCATTGTTCCCTGTGACAAACGTTATCGATACCTATGTCTACCGCACCTTCCTGACCGTTGGGGATATCGGACTTTCCTCAGCAGCAGGCCTGTTCCAATCAGTAGTTGGTTTCATCTTGGTTTTTGTATCTAATTGGGTCGTTCGCCGCTTTAATCGCGAGAACGCGCTGTTCTAAGAGAGGAGCCCTTATGACCAATACAAAGAGTAAATCCTTATCTGGGTCCAATCCAAAGAATCAGCTGTCGGGATGGGCGTCAACCCTCATCAACATCTTCTTCGTCATCTATTCGGCGCTCTGTATCCTACCGCTTTTGCTGATTCTTTCGGTATCGTTCTCCGATGAGCAGTCCGTTATGACACACGGATATCGATTTATGCCCGAAAATTTCAATCTGGCAGCCTATCGATTCCTAATGAAAGATATCAGTCAAATCGTTCATTCCTATGGAATCTCACTAACTGTCACGGTGATCGGCACGATACTAAGCGTCATCATAATAGCACTGTATGCGTACCCCATTTCCCGGAATAATTTCCCACAGGCTAAGTATTTTACATTTTTTGTTTTTCTAACGATGCTGATTTCCGGCGGCTTAGTCCCTTGGTACTTGGTATACGTACAGATGCTGGAATTAAAAGATACACTTTGGGCACTGATCATGCCGCTGATCATGTCCGCATTCTGGGTACTGATCATGCGCACTTTCTTTAAGGAGACCGTACCTGAAGCTGTGCTGGAGTCAGCCAAAATAGATGGGGCAGGGGAGCTACGGATATTTATCCGAATTGTCTTGCCCTTATCTCTGCCGGTTCTGGCAACCGTAGCACTGTTCCAAACACTGACATACTGGAACGACTGGTTCCTAAGCCTAATGTTTATTACAGACAACCACAATATATCCGTGCAGTACTTTCTTTACAAGATGATGGTCAACATCCAGTACTTATCCAGTAACCCGAACGCGATGGCTGAAATTACCCGAGCTGGCGGAATGATTAACTTCCCAAGTGAAACCGTGCGTATGGCGATGGTGGTTGTAGGTGTTGGACCTATTGTATTTGCTTACCCGTTCTTCCAGAAATACTTTATCAGAGGCCTGACAGTAGGCTCCGTTAAAGGCTAAGATTGCCGATCACTTACGTGGGCACGGAAACGGCTAAAACCAGTATATGGTTTAGCATATCATTCTATTTTATGGGGGGATTACTTGAAAATGAAGGATACGAAAAGCAAGGCTTCACTGCTTCTCACACTGATGCTTATCTCAGCAGTAGCCACTACGGCTTGCGGCAATTCAAACAACTCGAACAACGCTACACCGGATAATGCCGGAAAAGAAAGCGCCACACCGAGCTCATCAGCGAATTCAACCACCGATAACACATCCAATGAGCCCTCGAAGCTGGAACCCTACAAACTAAAGCTGGTCTACGAAGGAGCTCCACAGGCGGACGAGGCTATCGTCGAGGAAGCGCTGAACAAGATCTTGACCGAAAAAATCAACGCGACGGTAGATATCGCACCAATCGATTGGGGAGCATGGGATGATAAGACTAACCTCATCATCGCTTCTCGAGAGCCCGTAGACATTCTATTTACAGCCTCATGGAACGGGTATGCAAAGAACGTTGCCAAAGGTGCTTACTTAGATCTCGGTCCCTTGCTCGATCAGTATGGCCAGGGCATTAAGGATAGCTTGGATCCAGCTTTTCTCGATGGCTCCAAAATCGGCGGCAAAAATTATGCAGTTCCTACTAATAAAGAATTGGCATCGTCAGGGGGCATTGTGTACCGGAAGGACATTGCCGATGAACTCGGCATCGACATGAGTAAAGTGCAAAAAATCGAAGATTTAGATGCCGTTTATAAGATCGTTAAAGAGAAGAAGCCAACCATGTATCCGCTGTATACAACGGGTGGCACGTTCGCCTCTCACTCTTTTGTGGAATTGGATTTTTTAGGTGATACGACGATACCTGGCGCTATCGATAAGAATGGCACGGAGGCGACAGTCAAACCGGCCGAAGAGTATCCCCAATACTTAAATGCATTAAAAGTAACCCGTGATTTCTTCCAGAAGGGGTATCTAAACAAAGATGCGGCCACTTCCCAAACGTCATCCCTTGATGCTTATAAGACGGGCAACGTATTCTCCACTGTAGAGCCTCTCAAGCCAGGCAAAGCAGAGGAAATCGCATCCGCGACAGGACTTGATGGCAAGCTTGCACAAATTACTTTGACAGGTAAAACGGTCGCCACATCGGAGACTACCGGTGCCATGTTAGCCATCTCATCAACGTCCAAGAACCCGGAACGCGCCATGATGCTGATTAACCTGCTTCATACAGATCAAGAGATTATTAATCTGCTTAACTTCGGTATTGAAGGTACACATTTCACACTTAATGGTAATGTTATGACGCAGACGGAGAAGTCAGGACAGTACGCACCGGGCGTCGCTTGGGAGCTGGGAAATCAGTTCCTCAACTATGTCTGGAGCTCGGAAGCTCCGGACAAGTGGGAGCAGTTCAAAAAGTTCAACGAAGGGGCCAAATCGTCACCAGCGCTGGGCTTCACCTTTGACAGTGAGCCAGTCAAATCAGAAGTTGGAGCACTAGCAAACGTCCTAAGAGAATATCAGAAGATGCTTGAGACAGGCTCGGTTGATCTGGACAAAGAATTGCCAAAATTTATCGCCGCCCAAAAATCGGCCGGACTAGATAAAGTCATTGCTGAAAAGCAAAAACAGCTTGATGAATTCCTTGCCAGTAGGTAATATGCGTTCATAGCGAATAAAGGACCTACTTATTGTTCTGGATAAGAACAATGAGTAGGTCCTTTTGACTTTTGCTATATAATTCATAGTTCAACTAGGATTTAAGAGGCTTGATCAAATTGGCTATTATAAAGCTCAGCATAGAAACCATTTTTGGCAAGTAGTTCTTCGTGGCTGCCGCTTTCCAGGATATCGCCTTCCTTCAGAACCAGAATCACATCGGCGTTCTTAATGGTTGAGAGTCTATGCGCAATAACAAAGGAGGTTCTTCCTTCCATAAGCTTATCCATTGCCTGCTGAATCAAGAGCTCTGTTCTTGTATCGACTGAGCTTGTAGCTTCATCGAGGATGAGCATTGGAGCATTCTTGAGCATCGCGCGGGCGATGGTAAGCTGTTGCTTTTGGCCGGTGGATAAATTAACCTTGTCATTTAGTATGGTATTGTAACCGGCACTTAAGGTCTGAATGAAATGATGCAAGCCTACCGACTTACAAGCATCTTCAACTTCTTTATCGGTTACACCTGTTTTGTTGTACACCAGATTTTCCCTGATAGTGCCCTCAAAAAGCCAGGTGTCCTGCAAGACCATACAGAATAGATCATGGATGTTTTCTCTTGTTAAGCTGCTGATGGGGGTATCATCAATATAAATCTCTCCGCCCTTTAATTCATTAAACCGTATTAGAAGATTTATCAGTGTAGTTTTACCTGCGCCGGTAGGGCCGACTATAGCAATTTTTTGCCCAGGCTTAATCTCTGCAGAAAAATCTTTAATCACAAGTTTATCTGAATTTTCATAAGCAAATTGCACATGTTCAAAATCCACTTTGCCCGTTGCAGTTTTAAGATGTCTTTCTTTATGACTTTCATTGTCCATTTCATCAGCATCGAGGAACTCGAAGACACGTTTGCTTGCCGCGGA
This sequence comes from Paenibacillus sp. FSL F4-0122, assembly GCF_038002845.1. Classification (NCBI taxonomy): domain Bacteria; kingdom Bacillati; phylum Bacillota; class Bacilli; order Caryophanales; family Paenibacillaceae; genus Paenibacillus; species Paenibacillus sp. FSL F4-0122. Next base: position 5,875,319 of record NZ_JBBODI010000001.1, on the reverse strand, counting down.
AGCCGATTGCAGACTTTGTGCGGCTTGAGCAATTTGAGAGAGCGGTTGTGTAAAATAACGCACATACAGTATAAAGGCTACAATGACCCCAAAGGATATCGTTCCGTTCATAGCAAGTACAGCACCAACGACACAAACGGCCACAAAACCTAGATTGCCTATAAACATCATAATCGGCATCATAAGACCAGAGAGGAACTGCGCTTTAAATGCACTATCTTTAAGATTCATATTCAGGGATTCAAATGTATTGCGCATTTGTGATTCACCATTGTAAGCTTTCACTACAGTATGTCCTGTATATACTTCCTCCACATGACCATTGATTTTCCCTAAGTATTCTTGCTGACTTTGAAAATACTTTTGGGATTTTTTCATAATTGCCGCTATGAGGCCAAAGCCAATGATAGTTGCAACAACCGCCGTAATAGTCATGATCACATTTGTTTTGAACATCATGATGATGGATCCCGTAAAGAGGGCAAGGGCAGTTACCAGTGTGCCGACGCTTTGGTTTAAAGCTTGCCCGATCGTATCCACATCGTTGGTAACCCGGGACAGAATGTCACCGGTTGTAGAATTATTATAATAAGAAATCGGAAGTTTGTTCATTTTGCGTGAGAGATCGGCTCTTAAGTTTTTGGAGACCTTTTGCGTAACTGCGGACATAATTAATCCTTGTACCAAAGATAACACAGCGCTAAGGATATAGATAAATACAAGGAAAAGGCCGATAGAAGTTACTGCTTCCATATCAATTCCGGTGACGAGGCCCGCCGTGATCAAGTCTGTCATCTCCGAAAGCTTATCCGGTCCAAGCAAAGTCAGAACCGTACCGATTGCTGCACTAATAATAGCTATAAGGACTACAGGGATATATTTTCTGCAATAGTGGAGAAGTTTGCTCCACGTGTTGAGTTGCTCTTTGCTTTTGTTCATTAAGCTAGCTCCTCCTTTGAAAGTTGTGAGTAAGCAATCTCTTGGTAGACATCACAGGTCTGCATCAATTCATCATGTGTTCCCATGCCTGCCATTCGTCCGGCTTCCAGTACAATGATTTTATCTGCGTCTTTGATTGTACCGATCCGCTGCGCAACGATTAGTATCGTCGTACCGCTAGATTTCTTCTTCAATTCACTACGCAATTTGCGATCCGTCTTATAATCAAGCGCTGAGAAGGAATCGTCGAAGATCAATATTTCAGGACGACGGGCAATGGCTCGGGCAATGGAAAGACGTTGCTTTTGACCGCCAGACAAGTTCGTACCGCCTTGAGAGACATGAGCCTCGTAGCTTCCTTCCATCTTTTCAACAAAATCTGAAGCTTGAGAGGTGTAAATGGCATCTACAACATCAGAGGACAGATCACTGCCATTGTCGCCAAAAGCAACATTAGAGCTCACCGTGCCGCCAAACAAAATCGCTTTCTGAGATACATATCCCATTTTATTGCGCAGTGCAGTTTGCTCATATTGGTTAACATTAATACCGTCCACCAACACTTCACCTGCTGTAGCATCATAAAAGCGAGGGATCAGGTTCACTACAGTACTTTTTCCGCATCCGGTTGAACCGATGAAGGCCACAGTTTCTCCTTTTTTCACCGTAAAGCTGATATCCTCAATAACGTATTCTTCTGCATCCGGATATTTAAAGCTGACTTTTTTGAATTCGACTTCACCCAACCGATTTGTCTTGGAGGTAGTAAGTGATCCGTTCTCTAAGCTTGGCTTAGTATCCAACACTTCATTGATTCTTTTAGCGGATACATGGGCACGAGGCATCAGGATAAAAATCATGATCAGCATCATGAATGCCATAACCACCTGCATCGCATAGGATGAGAAGACAATCATATCTGAAAATAAGCCCATCTTCGCCGTACCATTGGCATTTTGAATTAAAATAGCACCAATCCAATATATTGCGAGACTTAAACCGCTCATAATGAGAGAAATACTTGGCATCATCATGGACAGTACATTGTTGGCAAATAAATTCGTTCGGGTAAGCTCGCTGTTGGCTACGCTAAATTTATCTTCCTGGTAACTTTCCGCATTATAAGCACGAATGACACGAAGGCCTGTAAGATTCTCTCTTGCAACACGATTAAGATTATCAGTCAGTTGCTGCAATTTTTGGAATTTCGGAAGCACAAGCACGATCACTATGCCGACAATAAGAATCAATACCCCAATGGCGACACCGGTAGCAAGCGACCACTGCCAACTCTTGCCTGTAATTTTGAGCATTGCCCAAACGGCAAGGATGGGAGCCTTCACCAGCAGTTGCAGACCAATGACAATCAGCATTTGCACTTGTGTAATGTCATTCGTTGAACGGGTAATTAAACTAGCTGTAGAGAAGTTGTTGATTTCTTCCATAGAAAAAGACTGTACCTTATCAAACAATTTGGAGCGTAATCTTGAAGAGAAGTTAGCGGCAATTTTAGCGGCGATCCCTGCCACTATGATTGATGTGGCTAAGCTGCCGAGGGCACAGAGCAACATCCAACCTCCGGCTGCAATGATTTCGCTCATTTCGCTTCCTGGTATCTGTACAAGACGAGTAATCTCGCTCATATAACCGGGCAATTCCAGATCCAGCCATACCTGTGTAACAATGAATAGGATGCTGATACCGATTAGGGTCCATTCCTTCGGTTTTAAGTACTTAAGTATAGTTACCATACATCTGACTCCTTTATGTGGTGTTGCTTATATGATAACGAAAGAAGATAAACTGAAAGTTAACTTTTCTGAAAAATGAAAAAACCCTGAAAGAACGATGAGGTTCTCCAGGGCTCGTACTATATTCCAATCGGAATCGTTACTGTAAATGTGGTTCCTTGTAATGGAATGCTTTCGCAAGAAATGGTTCCATTGTGTAGATGAATGATTTTTTTAACGATTGCTAATCCAAGTCCATTGCCTGCAGTCGAGTGGGAAGTATCCTGCTGATAAAATTTATCGAATATCTTGGGAAGAGCCTCAGGATGAATACCGCTTCCGCAGTCACGAACTAGAATCACCAGGTTATCTTCGTTTTTCTTCATGGTAACTTCAATTTCGCCATGTTCAGGAGTGAATTTGATCGCGTTATCCAATAAATTTAACCAAACCTGATTTAAAAGCTCTTTATTGCCAGAGAGTTCATAATCCTGAATATTAACATTCAGCTTCAGGTGCTTCTTCTCAAATTTGGCAGCCAGCAAAAGCACAGATTGGCGAATTTGTTCCCCAACGTTAAACCTCATTTTGTTTGTCAGAATCTTTTGCGTCTCAACCTGCGTCAGCTCCAGTACATTCGAAGCAAGGGAGGCAAGTCTGGTCGACTCCTCAATGACAATATCTAGATATTCATTCCGTTCTTCTTTGGTAAGATCATCGTTCTTTAAGACTTCGGCAAACCCTTTAATAGATACAATCGGTGTTTTGAATTCATGGGAAAAATTATTCACAAAATCGGTTCGCAGAATTTCGATACCCCCAAGCTCTTCAGCCATCCGGTTAAAATTCTCTGATAAAATTTCAAACTCTGGCGGGCTTTTGAGCTGGAGCCGCATGGAGAAGTCACCGCTGGCAAGACGCTCTGTGGCCTCAATAAATAACCGGATGGATTTTACCATTTTCCGGCTTGTGATGGCTGATATCGTGGTACCGATAATTGTACAAGCGATTAATACCATTATAGGTAGTACGAATCCATCCTGGGCAAGCTCTTCGTTCAACAAACCAAAAACTTGTGCGAGAAAGAAGAGTAGTCCTGTAATCACAACGGTAATAAGAAAGATGAAAAATATGATAAGGGAAAAATAGATGGGAAGGCTGATTCTGTTGTTAAGCTTGTTACTTATTTTGCTCACTGGCTTCGCACCGCCTTGTATCCAAGACCTCTGACGGAAACCAGTTCAAACTCTGGATAAGAGTCAAACCGTTTCCGCAGACGATTGATGTGCACATTAACGGTTGTATCCGTACTTTCACTTTCCATGCCCCATATTTCGTCCATAAGCTGGATGCGCGTGAAAATCCGTTCAGGATAGGACAATAACTTATACAACAAATAGAATTCTTTTTGCGGAAGCGTTTGTTTCTCGTCCTCCCGGGTTACTGTCAATGCGTCATAATCAAGGATCACTTTACCCACTACTAATTTACGGGCACTTGCGATTTGCGAACGGCGAAGCAGCGCTTGGATTCTGAGCAGCATTTCTTCGGTATCAATGGGTTTGGTCATATAATCATCAGTTCCAATCCGGAACCCCTTTTTCTTATCTTCAGGCAGCTGTTTTGCTGTAGCCATAAGAATGGGGACCAAGCTATCGGCAGCTCTTACTTCCTTGGCGAATTCATAACCATCCATATTAGGCATCATAATATCCAGAATGATCAGATCAATATGTTGTGAATCTAGGACCTCCAAAGCTTTAACTCCGTCTTCAGCAGTTACTACATCGTATCCTTCGCGTTTCAGAACAGCTTCAAGAAGTCTTCTTACATGCTTATCATCTTCAACAACGAGTATGTTAATCATTACTGTTCACTCCAATAGTAGGTTTGTATCCATTATTACCTGTGGGGATTTTGTTTTAAAGGGAGCAGAATCAATATTTATCTAATCTTAAGATTTGGTTTGAAATCCTTGTAGTCGCTATAAAGTGACTCATACATAGGGAGGTTTCAATGAAATGAGAGGAATAGGCAATGATTTAATACTATTATGATATCTGTTTTGTGAAAAATTGTTGCATACTAAAATAGTACCCAAACTAATTTAGCTGGATTAACGTGCTGAAAATAATGCAGACTACGTCGAACGTTGAACTTTGACTGAACTTCATGCGAAAGGAAGATCACAGATGCAAATGCGTAAATTAGGAAATAGTGGCTTGGAAGTTTCGGCAATAGGGCTTGGCTGTATGGGAATGGATCATGCCTATGGAAAGCCAGCAGATCGTAATGAAATGGTTAAATTAATTCGCAGAGCAGTTGAATTAGGATGTAATTTCATTGATACTGCTGCTTTTTATGGAGAATCCAATGAGGAATTAGTAGGCGAAGCCCTTGCACCACTAAGAGATCAAGTTGTGATTGCAACTAAATTTGGAATTTTAGGACAAGAAGCTGTAGACGGTCAACCTCAACTTATTTTTAATAGTACACCAGATTCTATTCGTAAACAAATAGAAGATTCATTAAAAAGGTTGAAGGTTAATTGCATTGATTTATATTATCAGCACCGAGTGGATCCGAATGTCGAACCTGAAGCTGTCGCAGAAACAATGAAAGATTTAATAGCTGAAGGGAAGATTAAAACATGGGGTGTCTCAAATGCACCGATTGATTATATGAAACGAGCACATGCTGTTTGTTCGATTACTGCAACCCAAAATCAGTACTCCATGATGTGGCGTGAACCGGAAAAAGAGTTGTTTGAACTTTGTGAAGAGTTAGGAATTGCTTTTATCGCTTACAGTCCATTAGGAAATGGTTTCTTAAGTGGTAAATATACAAAGGAAACCAAATATGATGAAGGTGACTATCGAAGTTTCATGGGAAGATTCAAACCTGATGTGATTGATCATAATCAAGTGTTATTAGATTTAATTACTCAAGTTGCAGAAAGTAAAAATGCAACACCGGCTCAAGTCGTATTAGCGTGGGAATTAGCTCAAAAACCATATATCATTCCAATTCCAGGCACTACAAAATTAAACAGATTAGAAGAAAACCTATATGGAGCTGATCTGAAATTAACAAAGGAAGATGTAGATAGACTAAATGAAGCTTTGTCTAAAATGGAAATTGATAGTACACACTTCTAACTAGAGGTGTATCATCAACTAATAGGAGGATTTTTTATGCAAAAAGTTATTTTGAACAATGGTGTTGAAATGCCGATACTTGGTTTTGGAGTTTTTCAAATTCAAGATGAAGCTGAATGTGAACAAGCTGTTTACGATGCGATCATGTCAGGTTATCGACTGATAGATACCGCAGCCTCTTACCTAAACGAAGAAGCGGTGGGAAGAGCCATCAAACGGAGTGGAGTACCAAGAGAGGATCTATTTATTACTACGAAATTATGGGTTCAAGATACCGGATACGAACGTACAAAGGAAGCATTTGAAAAATCCCTTTCAAGATTGCAACTTGATTATTTGGATTTGTATTTAATTCATCAGCCCTTTGGCGACGTGCATGGTTCTTGGCGGGCGCTGGAGGAATTGTACCGTGAAGGAAAAATCAGAGCGATTGGCGTAAGTAACTTCCAGAACGATCGTCTGATTGATTTGATTATTCATAATGAAGTAACACCTGCCGTTAATCAAGTTGAGACACATCCATTCTGTCAACAAATTGAAAGTGCTGCATTCATGAAAGAAAACAATGTTCAGATCGAATCATGGGGTCCATTTGCTGAAGGTAAAAACAACATGTTCCAGAACGAAGTATTAGTAACAATAGCTCAAAAATATAATAAATCTGTTGCCCAAGTAGTTTTACGCTGGTTGACGCAAAGAGGAGTTGTTGTGATTCCAAAGTCTGTCCGGAAAGAAAGAATAATTGAAAACTTTAATATCTTTGACTTTGAATTAAATTCAGAGGATATAGAACAAATTGCGCTGTTAGACACAAAAGAGAGTTTGTTCTTTTCACATAGAGATCCTGTAATGGTAAAAGCGTTAAGTACTAGGAAGCTGGATATCTAATTTTTCTTAGGATCTTATTGGTTTTGATAAAAGATGGGTTAACCATAATTAAGGGGTTAACCCGTCTTTTATTTATAAGAACACCCTTAGACTTGTACAGTTCATTCTAATTTGGAGGTTTAAGAATAAAGGCAGCTAAAATTTGTGAATATCGCATTATAATCTTGGTCTTCTCCAGTGGCGTACAAACCAATAAGCACACCTGTGAATCCTCCGGCTATTTCAGAGGATAGATATTTGGTTTGCGCAGCTCCGAGTAAGATCTCAGTACCGTCTACCTGGATATAAAAGTGATAATGCGTTGGACTGCTTTTGACAACTAATGAAGCATGGTTACATTGACCTATATTTTTTGTTTTTTCAATGGATTTGATATCTCCGATATTCAGCCGTTCGATAATCTCATAACTCTCTGGATGTTTACGCAAGGCCAAGTCATAATGGTGATTTTCGTCCATGTAAAGTGTAATTCCGGCTTCACCATTCGTAAGGCTGACTTGGCACGAAATAATTGCGTTAAAATCTTTTTGACGAATACCAATAAATGTCGGAGTAGCCGGGATATCTAACGTTACTGCAGTTCCTTTAAGCTTTATTTTATCAGCTTCTAACCGATAATTTTCTGTAATTGGGTGACGCAGGTAACACCAGTCCAAATTCCAATCTGTGTTCTCGAACGTATAGACTTCTTTCTCCTGCTGAATAACTGTGTCCGCAATACGATCAGTCTCGAAACTTATAAGAGTGGTACCTTCATGGCCTGCTGTAAACCATCCATCCTCGCCAAAGGTAATCGGAGTTAGAAAAACCTCGCGCCCCAAATGGTGATAGGTAAGATACTGGCCAGTCTGCCGGAAACCAAGATGTAACAGCCACCAATCCCCCTCATGATCTTGTACCAAATCTCCGTGGCCAACACCCTGAAGCTCGTAACCGCCTAAATTTCGATTAGTCAATACGGGGTTATGCGGGTAGGCTTCGAATGGGCCAGCAGGAGAATTGCCCCTTGCATAAGTAACCATATGCCCATATTCGGTTCCACCCTCAGCTGCTAGCAGATAGTATTGTTCATTAATTTTGTATAAATGAGGACTCTCCAAATAACGCCCACCGGATCCTTGCCAGATTGAACGGCTTGGCGACAGCTTCTGCCCAGTTTCAATTTCAATTTCACATTGGACAATACCATTAACTCCGTAATCGTCTGTCCCATTACTCATGAAATACGTTTTGCCGTCTTCAAAATACAAGTCCGGATCAATACCGCCTTGATCTACATTAATCGGATCAGACCATTCGCCGTAAATATTGTCAGTCCAGACATAGAAGTTCTGGCGCAAAGTGTCATTAGTGGTCGTCATGTAGAATCGTCCATTATTGTACCGCAGGGTGGGGGCGAATACACCACCGGAACTGTCCACAGTATCCAGTTGAATCTGGTTTTTTCGGGTTAAGCAATGACCGATTTGGGTCCAATTAATTAAATCTTTGCTTTCAAAAATCGGAACACCGGGAAAATACTGAAAGGAACTGCAGACCAAATAATAAGTGTCTTCAACTTTACATGCGCTGGGATCAGGATAAAACCCTTTGATGACCGGATTATTGTATTTCATTTTTCCACCTCATTAATAAATTTATATAAATATGAATTCAATATATTTAACTACTAAGAAAATTAAACACTATTGCTTATAGGTTTTCAATGAATCGGGGTTGAAGATATACGTTATATTTATTAAATTAATATATATGTAATTTCAATAAGCACAGGTCAGGTGATTATGATGATGATCAAAGCAAACGGTGAAGCAAAATTCATGGCGTTGTATGAAGCGCTGGCAAGCGAAGTCAGATGGAGGATTATGAGCCTCATTGCAGATAATGAAATGAATGTGAAGGAGATCGCGGCTAAGTTAGAGCTTAGCCCTTCCATAGTTACTATGCATATCCGAAAGCTCGAACAAGCTGGACTTACAGGAAGCCACAGGGTACGCCTAAACGGAGGAACGCACAAAATGTGCTTCCTTAAACAAAAAAGAGTTGAGATCGAACTCCCCACTGCCACTCAAACCCCGAGGATCAGAGAGCAGACCATTTCAGTCGGTCATTATACTTCGTTTGATGTTCATCCTACATGTGGTCTTGGGACACAAGAGAAAGAAATTGGGGTTTGGGACGATCCCCGCTATTTTCTGGATCCCGAGCGGGTCAACGCCGGCATTTTGTGGTTTGGGAGAGGTTACGTAGAGTACAAAACGCCTAACTACTTACTTCCCGGTCAAATGCCCGACGCCATCGAGATTTCAATGGAAATTGCTTCTGAAGCCCCGGGCTTGAGAGATCATTGGCCTTCGGATATTGAGTTCTTTTTTAACGGTGTGAAGCTTGGAACTTGGACCAGTCCGGCAGACTTTGGAAGAGCGGCACGAGGCATATATACTCCGGATTGGTGGCATCGGAATGTAAATCAATACGGGTTATTGAAGACGATCCGCATTGATACTTCGGGCACATTTATTGATGAAGAAAGGATGTCGGACATTACTGTCGCAGATATTTTGCTACGGGAACAGTTCTGGACGCTTCGGTTCGCAGTTGACGAGAAGGCTGTTAATGTTGGTGGTTTGACACTTTATGGGGCTGGATTCGGTAACCATGACCAAGATATTTTAATTCGTGTGTACCTAGGAACGATGACCTAATGAAGCAGGATATTTCAGTTATAGTTGTTTTCTCCATCCAGTTTATCAGCTGGAACTGGTAAACTATCCATATATTGAAGAAGTGGAGAGGAGAGATATTCTGAATTATAACGAGGTTATTAAAATTGCTGATACACACATACTTCCATTAGTGATGGAATTGTACGGATTGGAAGGTTATGAAATCAGGCTTATCAATGCACATGAAGGAGGACGGAATGTTGCATATAACTGTGATAAAGCTGATTCTGAAGCAAAAATAATCAGAATTGCCTTCTTAAGTGACAGAAGCCGAGAAGATATTCTGGGTGAAGTGGAATATATCAGGTATTTGTACGAGCATGGCGGCAGTGTTTCGAATGTGGTCAACTCCCAGAAGGGGAATCTGCTGGAAACGATAACCCTTAATAATCATACCTTTTTTGTCTGCTTGTTTGAAAAGGCCAAGGGGGGTATGCTCGTGGAAAATAATTATCAGTATCGGGAAGGCGTTCCTATTACGGAATACTATTATAACTGTGGCAAAGTTCTTGGGAAAATGCATCAATTATCGAAGGGATATACGCCTGTCCATTCTCGGTATGATTTTTTTGATAAATACAATGCCGATTATATAGATAAGCTAATACCTGACTCGTTATCTCTGCTGAAGGAGAAGCTGGTAGATCTCCTTACAACGTTAGAAGGGATGGACAGGGATCACGAGTCTTTTGGGATGGTCCATTTTGATTACTGCGATGGGAATTATATGATCGATTTTAATACAGGGCAAATAACTGTGTTTGATTTCGATAACTCCTGCTTTTGTTGGTATATGTATGACCTGGCAAATCTCTGGACACTTGGAGTGGGCTGGATACAATTTGAACAAGATACTGATAAACGCAAAAAGTTTATGGATGATTATTTTAAAACAGTCCTTGATGGCTACAGATCCGAGACCAGGATCGAAGATTCGATGTTAGGTACATTGCCATTATTTATCCAAGTAACCCTCATGGAAAACATCGTTGATGCATTCGAGGTAATGCGGAACAATGGTGAAGAGCCGGAATGCGATGAAGAGCTGTCATATCGTATAAAATGTCTAGAAGACGATATCCCATATGTAGGATTTTTCCATGAAATTTACTCATGTGATGAACCCTTTGAGTATGAGGAACGAGATATTTAGGATGATGGTGTTTATGATATGCTGCGGATAAATTCATAGTAGACTCAAATAAGCAGGAGTTGGAGTAAAAATGGCTTACGAAAAACCGGAATTGACCATGAGTGAAATTGAAAAAGTACTGTGGAATCATCTTGGACAGGGAGCGGCTGAGATTACACCGATGTCTGGCGGCAATATTAGCAACGTGTTTTCTTTTATTCTCGAAGGAAAAGACTATGTTGTTAAATTCAGCGATTTGGAACGAGCATATGAGACCGAACAATTTGTATCCAATTTGCTACTCGACCAAGGTATCCCTTTCCCAAAATGTTTGGGGTTAGGGAGGACTAATCAGTTAACCTATTTGATCATGGAGCGAATGGAAGGTCGCAATCTATCCGATTGTTCAGCAGAGGAACAAACCCGGCTGATGCCTGAAATTATCGGCATTTTAACAAGAATGGCCGAAACGGATATTGGGGGAACTAACGGGTATGGTTGGATCGGGCCTGAGGGCAATGGCTCCTATTCATCTTGGAAAGACTTCGTCATTGCCGTAAATGCGGAAGATCAGACGGGGACATTCTGGGAGAATTGGCATGAACTCTTCCGCACGTCTTGCTTGGAAAGAGACGTATACGAAGAAATCTATAGTCGTTTGATGACCTACGTACCCTATAATGAATCTAATAGAAGCTTTATACACGGAGATTTTCAACAGTGGAATATTTTGTCCAACGGAACAAGGATAACCAGCATTATTGATGGAAATTGCATGTATGGCGATTCTCTCATAGACCTTGCGATTCTCGACAAGCATATGCCTTGGTGTAATGTCATTAACGCGTATCAAAACTATCAAGAGAAAGCTAGAATAGTGACCCCGAATTTTGAGGAGCGGCTAATCGGTGCCTATTATTTTAAGGGACTCGATGGACTTCGATTCTATGCTAAGATGGGCTGGACAGATGCTTATCAGGACACACGGCATTTTCTTTTAAACCTGAAAGCGTAATAACTATACACTTTACCTTATCCTATACATTTACATTTACTAGCCGCATAATTGCGGCTTTTTGTATATAAATATCAAATTTATAGGAGCAAATTCCCCACTGAGATTATTGACCTTAGACTTACGACCTGTAATAATTGCACCTGAACTTGCCATTAATCCACTATCTATAGCTTTGTTCAACTTGATAAAATGTAAGCGCAATCATTTAATCTATCGATTGGAGGAGTATGGCATGAAAAAGATTGGGGCAGGTTTTATATTCTTACTTGTGATGTGCGCAGCCTTATCCACAACTGCGTTCGCGAAACAGCCTTATTCATCCTATTGGTTTCCGGAGCAATTGCTTCAGTGGAGTCCGGCATCCGACCCGGATGCGGCATTTAACCGGAGCACAGTCCCGCTGCAGGACCGTTTTGTAGCATATGGAGTCAACGCTCATGCAACCAAAGCGCCAAAAGTCATGGCTTTATCAGCACTGAACCCGGGAACAAGCGGAGTTCCATCGCAGGGTTCAAGCAAATTCGAAGCTAACACATTTACCTATTGGCAATATGTTGACAAGCTGGTCTATTGGGGTGGTTCCGCGGGCGAAGGGATCATCGTACCTCCAAGCGCTGATACGATCGACGCGGCCCATAAAAATGGCGTGCCGATTATCGGAACGGTGTTCTTCCCACCAACCGTATATGGCGGGAAGTATGAATGGGTCAAGCAGATGCTTCAGCAGAATAGTGACGGCTCCTTTCCTGCTGCTGACAAGTTGATCCAGGTTGCTAGCCATTACGGATTTGACGGCTGGTTTATTAACCAGGAGACTGAGGGCGGAACGCCGGCCGACGCACAGCAAATGAAAGCTTTCCTAAGTTATCTGGAATCACACAAGTCAAATTCTATGCACATCGTATGGTATGATTCCATGACCAATGAGGGCAGTATCAGTTGGCAAAATGCACTTAACGACAAGAATGCGATGTTCCTGCAAGACAATAAAAAGCAAATTACAGACAATATGTTCCTGAACTTTTGGTGGAAGGATCTTAAAAGCTCGGCAGAGAAGGCTAGAAGCTTGGGCAGAAGTCCATATGACTTGTATGCAGGCATCGATGTCGAAGCCAAGGGTTACGATACAAAGGTGAACTGGAATCTGTTGTTTCCGGATAAAGATCCTGCCGTTACTTCCCTTGGTATTTACCGCCCGGATTGGGCTTTTAACAGCGCAGAGAGTATGGAAGATTTCTTCGTACGCGAGAACAAATTCTGGGTGGGTCCAAACGGGAATCCGAGTAACACCTCGAGTGATCAAGCCTGGAAAGGTATCGCAAACGATGTGATCGAATCATCACCAGTAAATGAGCTGCCTTTCACCACTAACTTCAACACGGGAAGCGGACAGAAATATTTTGTACGAGGGAAGCAGGTGCGGGATAAAGGCTGGAACAACCGGAGTCTGCAGGATATTCTTCCATCCTGGCGCTGGATTGCAGACAGCAAAGGTACCCCGCTTTCACCAGTTCTCGATTGGTCCGATGCCTATTACGGCGGCAGTTCGCTGAAGGTATCAGGCGTGCTGAACCCTAACAATGCGACACATCTGAAGCTCTACAAGACCGACCTTAAGATCGAAGCAAGCACAAAGCTGTCTATTACGTACAAAACACAAAATAAGCCAAGCCTGAAGGTTGGTCTCGCTTTCGCAGACCATCCCAACCAATATGTCTTCCTTAACGTGAAGGATAAGACATCGCCAGACTGGACTACTGAAACATTGAATTTGACCCCATACAAAGGGAAACGGATCGTAGCGTTGTCACTGTATTTTGACTCTAAGGATGCGATTAATAATTACAACATTCAAATTGGCCAGCTCTCTATTCAAAATGCTAATGACTCGATCAAACCATTGCCCGCGGTTCGCGATCTTAAGGTCACTCAATCCGATTTCCGCAATGGTATTTATGGAGACGCCCGATTACAGTGGAAACAGCTTGACCAGCAGGTCAAACAATACGAAATCTATCGTGTACTGCCAGATGGTAGTGAAATGTTCATAGGTGCAACACCAAATCATGTGTTTTACGTTCCTGAGATACGAAGAATAGACAAAGAAACGGTCACAGTATTGAAGGTTGTTGCCATCAATGGAAGATACGAGCAAGGTCAACCCTCTAGCGTGAAGATCAGCTGGCCGGATTATCCAAAGCCGATTGCGGAGTTCAAGGCTGATCGAACCCTAGTGGCTCCAGGCGAGAGCGTAAACTTCACCGACCTGTCGACTGAAGTGACAGAAGGATGGTCATGGACCTTCGAAAGCGGAAGCCCGGCGGTCAGCACATCGAAGAACCCAGTTGTGACATTCGCTCAGGAGGGCGTTTATAGCGTGACGCTAACTGCAACCAACAGCTCGGGCCAAGACACAATTACGAAAAAAGGGCTCATCACAGTGAGCAAGGAAGCTAGCGCAGTGAAAAATCTGGCACTTGGTAAAACTGCAACAGCCGATCATGCCTGCGGGGAAAAGGAAGGGGCACCTAACGCCGTAGATGGTAAAGTGACGGATAACAGTAAATGGTGCGCAATTGGCAATCTGCCCCATTGGCTTCAGGTTGACCTCGGCGCCGAACATCAACTCAGCACTTTTGTCATCAAGCATGCTGAGAGCGGAGGAGAGTGGTCCGGTTTTAATACCAGTGATTATACGATTCAGGTCAGCAGCGACGGAACGAACTGGACGGATGTTGTCAACGTCCAAGGAAACTCGGCTGCCGAGTCGACTGATTCAATTGCGTTAGTAAAAGCCCGCTATGTAAAATTATTGATTCTCAAACCTACGCAGGGAGCCGATACAGCAGCGCGGATCTATGAGTTTGAAGTGAAGGGATAATAATATACCCTATTACGACATTCTAATATTACAGCAAATAAACCGTAGGCCACTTGAGGGGCTGCGGTTTATTTGCTTTAACACTAATGATAGCTGAAATCAAAAAAAAAGAACCTGATTTATCTCATCAGATTCTTATATATTGCATATGAAAAGACACGATGATATAATCAACTCACGACTGATATTCAAAGGTTAGGCATAATAATTGCATCTTATATATTTATATTATCATGCCGTTAAATTCTTGTCAATTTTTTTCTCAATTTAATAGTTAGGAGCGATAATAAATGCGTTCTTTAGTTCTCGGTTTTCAGGAAGTGGACAATACACAGCTTTTGCTCGTTGGCGGAAAAGGGTTAAATTTAGGGAGATTATCAAAAATAGAAGGAATACAAGTACCAGAAGGATTCTGTATTACAACAGTAGGACATCACCAAGCCCTCGAACAGAACCAAACGTATCATGCTTTGTTGGATCAACTAACTATGCTAAAAGTAGAAGATCGGGATCAAATCGGTGAAATCAGTAGGAAGATTCGGCAAATCATTATGGAAGCAGAAATTCCTTCCGATGTTGTGAAGGCAGTTTCTCACTATCTCACCCAGCTTGGTGATGAACATGCTTATGCAGTGCGTTCTAGTGCCACCGCTGAAGATTTACCACATGCCTCTTTTGCAGGTCAACAAGATACCTATTTAAATATCATCGGCATAGAAGCAATCCTTCAGCATATCAGCAAATGTTGGGCTTCTCTATTTACGGATCGTGCCGTAATCTACCGTATGCAAAATGGATTTGACCACAGTCAAGTTTATTTATCCGTTATCGTTCAAAGGATGGTTTTTCCACAGGCTTCAGGGATTTTATTTACCGCTGATCCGATTACTTCTAACCGGAAACTGCTATCCATCGATGCTAGTTTTGGACTTGGCGAAGCACTGGTCTCTGGCTTGGTATCTGCCGATTGTTATAAAGTACAGCAAGAGAAAATTGTCGATAAGAGAATAGCAACCAAAAAATTGGCTATCTACGGACTAAAAGAAGGCGGAACAGAGACCCGGCAGATCGACCTCGAACAGCAACAGACTCAAACACTTACTGAACAACAAATTTTACAAATAGCAAGGATAGGCAGACAGATTGAAGCCTATTTTGGTTGCCCACAAGATATCGAATGGTGTTTGGACGAGGATACATTTTATATCGTCCAGAGTCGGCCAATCACGACTTTATTCCCCATCCCTGAAGCGAATGATCAAGAAAACCACGTTTATGTATC
Source organism: Paenibacillus sp. FSL F4-0122 (assembly GCF_038002845.1). NCBI lineage: Bacteria > Bacillati > Bacillota > Bacilli > Caryophanales > Paenibacillaceae > Paenibacillus > Paenibacillus sp. FSL F4-0122. The sequence goes on along the minus strand of NZ_JBBODI010000001.1, from coordinate 5,859,565 downwards.
TGTTGGTCATCAACAAATGATGACAGATCCCATGAAACCGCTGGGATTGGCTTTTTACCTGTTAACGACTCCTGCACCTATGCGTACAGCTGGCGGAAGATTGTTTGTTGATGTCACATCAAGTCTTGCTTCACCTGGCAGCAGAGAAATGATCATAGAAGCATTAGGTAAATCTGATCCCCTCATAAAAGACGCACTCATAACCCTCGTAGAGCGAGAAGATTTTATAAAATTTTCGGCAGATAATGAAAAAGCTTCTACTCCGAGTAAAAGCAATACAAGCCTGCCACCTAGTGATTCTCAAGTACAACTCGAAAATGATCTGACAATCGTTTCTGACCTCATTAAGAGCAACCAAGCATCGATAGAAGAGCTGCAACAAAACATTCAAACCAAATCAGGGGCGGAGTTGTTTGATTTTATTCTGGAAGATATGCAGCAATTAAAGAAGATTCTATTCAACCCACAAAGTATGCGTGTGATTATGGCTGCTATGGATGCTTCAGCATGGATCAATGAAAAAATAAATGAGTGGTTAGGTGAAAAAAACGTAGCAGATACGCTTTCTCAATCTGTACAGGGCAATATTACTTCGGAAATGGGTCTGGCGTTACTCAATCTCGCTGATGTGATTCGGCCTTATCCGGAAGTCATTGATTATTTACAGCAGGTTAAAGACGATAATTTCTTAGATGAACTGGTTAGTTTTGAGGGTGGGCAGGAAACCCAAGAGGCTTTCTATGACTATCTCAGCAAATACGGAATGCGATGTACCGGAGAAATCGATCTTACAAGAACTCGTTGGAGCGAAAAACCAACTACACTTGTCCCCATGATTCTTAGTAATATCAAAAACTTTGAACCTAATGCTGGCCATCGGAAATTTGAGCAAGGTCGACAGGAAGCTTTGAAAAAAGAACAAGAGCTATTAGATCGATTGAAGCAATTACCCGAAGGTGAACAAAAAGCTAAAGAAACAAAACGAATGATTGATCTCATCCGGAATTTCAGCGGGTTTAGGGAATACCCCAAATACGGTATGGTTAATCGCTACTTCGTTTATAAGCAAGCTTTATTAAAAGAAGCCGAACAACTCGTACAAGCAGGAGTTATTCCTGAAAAAGAAGATATATACTATATAACGTTTGAAGAACTTCGCGAAGTCGTAAGTAGATGCAAACTGGATTACCAGATCATCAGCAAACGAAAAGAAGAGTACAAATTATATGAAAAACTAACTCCACCACGTGTTCTCACGTCTGATGGTGAAATTATTGCGGGTAAGTACAACCGAGAAAACCTCCCAACAGAAGCTATTGTAGGTCTAGCGGTTTCTTCTGGTGTTATAGAGGGACGAGCGCGTGTCATCTTAAACATGGAGGATGCTGATCTAGAAGATGGAGATATATTAGTTACCTTATTCACTGACCCTAGCTGGACTCCATTGTTTGTATCTGTAAAAGGCCTAGTTACTGAAGTTGGTGGTCTAATGACCCATGGGGCAGTTATTGCGCGTGAATATGGCTTACCAGCAGTTGTCGGAGTGGAGAATGCTACCAAATTGATAAAAGATGGGCAACGAATTCGTGTGCATGGTACAGAAGGCTATATCGAAATATTGTAATGGTTGAATCACGAATGTAGTTTGACAAATCGAATCTTTAGAATTATTTTTAATAGTGAATTTTTAATTCATTATTAAAGGTGAGGGGCAATATGCAGTCTAAAAAAGACGAAGTAAAACAGGAAATTGAATCCGCTGCTTTAAAGGTATTTTTCCGAAAAGGCTTCTCTGATGCCAAAATGAATGATATTGCCGATGAAATTCAAATTTCTGTTGGCAATATTTATACTTATTTTAAAAATAAAAAAGAGTTGTTCTATTCGGTTGTTCCCCCGTCTTTAGTGGACTATTTGAAGAATGTGCTAGTGGAAAATATTCGTATCGATAACCAGACTTTTTTTGATGATGTTAATAATGAGAAAAAATCAGCTATCGTTCAAGAGCAAATAAATATATTAACCCAGTACAGCAGGCAGATTGTCATTATTTTTGAAAAGAATAAAGGGACCGTATATAGCAATGCCAAAAACGAGCTGATCGATCTGATGATCGAAACTAAAAGACCCTTTATAAAAGATCATTATAAAAGATACGAAATCGGAACCGAAGAAAATATGATTCTGCTGAAGATCATCGCGAACAATGTCATCAATATGATTCTGGATTTATTAAAGCACGAGATGAGCGCCGATAGCCGGAGAAGGATTTTTGAGGCATTAAGCTTATACTGGCTGCATGGACTAAAAAGCTTAAACGAATAACATCAATGCGCCGAATTTAGGTGTGGGGTAGAACTGGGGCGCAACGCAGCAATGAGGGACAACCAAGTGGATATGCACATTTAGCATCTACGAGGGTCCCTATTTTTTTAATCCAATAATGAATTAATTATTCATTTTTGGGCGGTGTAATCAAGAAACGGGGGAAGTTACGATGAAGACAGGTTATGCGTTTATGGACTGTAATGTTATTTATGGAGATGCGAAAAAAGGGACTGATTCCCATATGACGATTTTGATTGATGAAAACGGCTTGATTCAGGAGATCGGGAAAGCAAGCGCTGTAACTGTCCCCACCCATTTCCAAACGATCGATTGTTCGGGGAAATATGTGATGCCCGGTCTCATCAACGCGCATGTCCATCTTTTTGCCGATGGTAAGCCGTTTACGCTGTCTGCCAGTGAAGGGCTGCTGAATTTTGCGTTTCATCATATTTTGGATACGAGACTGGGCAGAAACATGTTGAAGAGACGGATGAAAAAAAATGCTCTAACCGCACTGCATTCCGGAGTAACAACGATGCGTAGCGTAGGTGAATTTTTTTATACTGATGTTCAGTTGAGGGATGAGATTAAGGCAAATCAATCTATTGGACCTAATCTTTTGGTATCTGGGTATTTCCTGAGCGTAACGGATGGCCACGGTGCACCTTATTTGGCTTTGGTCGGTGATTCACCATGGGAAGGGAGAAGAAATGTAAGAATCAATGTAAAAAACGGAGTGGACCTAATCAAAATATGTGTAACTGGCGGGGTCACCGATGCCAAAAGGATCGGAGAAGCAGGCCGCTTGCAAATGACGGAAGAAGAGGTGGCTGCCATTTGCGAGGAAGCTCACAAAATTGGGATGCGTGTGGCGGCACATGCAGAAAGTACCGAAGGTGTAAGAGTTGCGTTAAAGGGTGGAGTGGATACTATTGAACACGGCGCGGAGATGGATGAGGATATGATCAGGCTGTACAAAAATAATCCCAGAGCCTTAAAGGGCTACACCGCTGTGATTCCTACTTTACAAGCAGCTTATCCCAGTGCGAAATTAGATCCGATCCTGACAAAGTTGAATACAACCATTAAGGAAAATGCCCGGCTTGTGTATGACTCTATGTTAACAGGGCTACAGCAGGCTATAGAACATGATATCAAAATCGGTGTGGGCACGGACGCTGCTATGTCCTATGTAACCCACTATGATCTTTGGCGTGAGCTTGATCATTTCATGCGACAAACAAAGCTGAACGCAAGTGAGGTTATTGAACTAGTAACCAAATCAAATGCAGATATTTTGGGAATCGATCACCTGACAGGTTCTATAGATGTGGGCAAATATGCGGATTTAATCATGATGGAGCAAAACCCATTGGAGAACATAAAAGCTTTGTCTGATGTAGCTATGGTTATGGTCAGAGGGAATTTAATACAAACACCATCTGTGACCAGAATTCAAGCAGTGGACGAGCTGCTGGATACGGTTTGGATTTAGGAGTTACTCAGCTATTCCAAAACAAAAGAAAAACCCCCTCTTTACTATGGAGTAACTCCATACCTTATGATACCCTTTGTCAGGACAGATGACCTATGTAAGCCTGCAAATCATCAATCACTCAAAGGAGACAAGGATATGGATCAACAATTGAAGCAAAAGAATCAGTTAAAACAAATTAGCGAGATAATAATGAATTGGGTCGAACGTGATGAGGAGAAGATTGTTCAGTTCTTCTCAAGTCTAGTTAAATGTGAAACCCCTAGCCCTCCAGGTGATACGCGTGAGGCAATGGCGATGGTTCAGAGTTACCTCGACATCGAAGGACTTCCGTACAGGCAAGTCAACGCCAAAGATACCATGCCAAATATCATTTCTTCGGTGCAAATGCCAAGCGAGGGTAGGCATCTGATGTTCAACGGACATCTCGATGTACTGCCTGCTGGAGATGAACCCGGGTGGACTGACGATCCATGGGGCGGAAAGATTGTGAACGGTCGGGTATGGGGACGCGGGACGTCAGATATGAAGGCAGGCGTAACGGCGATGCTTTTCGCCTACACGTATCTATCACAATTACGCGATCAACTGAAGGGCAAACTATCGCTTACCATCGTCTCCGATGAAGAGACTGGATATGGACGGGGCACCGGCTTTATGTTCGAGCAGATCGAAAGCGAAATGCAAGCCGACTGCGTCCTCAGTGCCGAACCCTCTGGAACGGATGCGATTTCGTTCGCCTCGAAGGGTTACATGCAGTTTTCTGTACGAGTGGCGACACGGGGAGCTATATCCGGGTATCCTAACGAAAGCAAAAGCTCGATCCGTATCGCCACCGATATCATCCGCGTCCTTGACGAGTTGGAAGGTATCGAGGTAGACGTTCCCTCCTCGATTACGGATATACTCTCTAATCCGCAGCGGCGTGAACAGTACAACGAGTCCAGAGGAGAAGGTGCGGCTGAGATTCTGCCATTAATCACGGTTAATGTTGGTACGATCGAGGGTGGCAATTCACCTAGTGTCATTTCACCTGATTGTATATTCTCGGTATCCGTTGTTCTTCCAGTCGGAACTGATCCGTATACGATTTTCTCGAAAGCCAGAGATATTGTTGCTCGCTATCCCGAAGCAGAAATCAAATTGGAAGGGGTCGATTCGGCGGATGTTTCGGATCCAGACAGTGAGATGGCTAGGATCTTGCAGGAGACGGTAGAAGATTTGGGGTGGAACAAACCGGTGCTGGTTCCTGATGTTGCAATTTCCGATTGTCGGTACTGGCGTTATCGTGGTACGCCTGCTTTCTGGTATGGTCCGGACGGAAGCAATTGCAGCGCGGCCAATGAGTCGGTATCGATCAAGGAATTGCTGCATCTGGTTCGCACCCATGCCTTGGCGGCAACGCAGTACCTCATGAATAATTATATAGAAGAAGACACAGAAGAAAAAAGTGTTGAAGGATCAGCAGTGTCTGAAGAAAAACCTAAGTTCGCTGCACACAAACCAGAGATCAAATCGCTGCCGGCTCTGCGCGTCGCCCGCATCATGGCAAAAGCGAAGAGCTTTAATCACATCAACCTTATCATTGGTCCAATGTTTAATCAGCTCTACCTCAGCCTTACCCAGGCAGGTGTGATTGTTGGTGCGGTATCGCTAGCCACCTTTGAGGAAGACGTGGACGGTAACGGGTTAATTGTGACTGCCGCATTCCCTGTCGGACCAGAGGTTGTCTCCAGAGACGGATTCGAGGTCGTAGTTCTCTCTGGTGTTGAAGCGGCTGTAACGACGGTGCACCGTGGCTCAGAAAGCACTGCTGCCACCTGGAATAATCTCCGACGTTGGATTAGTAGAGAGGGGTATCGGCCTCAGGAAGTATACCGCGAGTTCTACATCGTGGCTCAACCGAATCCGCAAGAGCTCTGGGCTACCGAGTTGCAGCAACTCGTCACACGACGCTAAGCTATAAATTAAATTTTCTACTTTATAGCAAGACTGATTTTCGTTACAAAGTCTTCTTCTCTATTGGTTGACAATGCATTGACCAAATATTCTTCATAAGCATTACCGGATACATGAAACCCTCTATCCCTAATTTCATTTAACAGGAACGGATAAACTTCCGTTATGCTCTCATAGCTGCCTTTATGATAAAGAATGGCATAAAGACCTGCGGATTTTAATTCGGCATTCGGAGTTTCAGTGTGAACAAACAAACGTTCAACTCGGTTAAACCGACCATGCAAGATATCCTCTTTGCTAGTCACAGAACCAATGAAAGCTGGACCTTTCATTCCTGTTTGCTCTAAAAAAACTTCATAATCGTAATTCCATTCTTCGTTAGAGGTATCACCGGTACGTGGATTCGGGGCACTATATATCACGTGTTCCTCCGGTAATTCAACGATTGTAACTTCACCTAGTGTGGTATTTATTAATTCTTCTGATATGGATGTCAACTTCGAAAGGAACCAATAACTTTCTTGTAGCTTTTTAATTTCTTCTTCCACCTTTATGAGTTGTTCTTCAGCAAGCTTGGTCAATTTCTCCGAGGAAGGTGAACTGAAATAGCTCTTCAGATCTTTAATAGGAAAGTTCAACGATCGGAGTGATTGTATAGCCCAAAAGGTATCGAGCTGCTGTATAGTGTAATATCGATATCCGTTATCGCTTATTCCTGCTGGTTGAAATAGCTTTATTTTGTCATAGTAGAACAATGTATCTTTTTTGATTCCGAATAGCTTAGCAAATTCACCAGTATAAAAATTCGTTAGATTTTTTCTAATCATGAGTAAATTATCCTTTACTATAGAGTAAGTCCATACCCAATAGTACCATTTGTACGGAAAGATATCATTTATACTGCGGTTTAGATTTAGTTACGATTGCCATTCCACAGATCACAGAACAAGAAACTTCCGTAAACATGCGAATGAATACAAAAAAGCCATACTGATTAACCAGTCTTTTCTTCTTTATTGCATACTACCCGGTATGAATAACTATAAGCCTGTCAGCCTTTCTGGTCGGGAAGCTTATTTATTATGATTCCTGTAAATAACGGACCCGCCTGAAGGGAATTCTAGAGATGAGAGATATCTCAAATTCTAATCAGGATGAGGACGGAATTCATGAAGCAACCTTCCAGTAAAACTGAAGAAGACGATAAACTGAAATGGTGGCAACTAAGCTTGTTAGGCATAGCAGGCACTATAGGAACCGGGTACTTTCTTGGCTCAGGTCTAGCAATTTCTATGGGAGGGCCAGCAGTGCTGCTAGCCTACATTTTAGCTGCTATTGGAACATATGTCGTATTTGATGCACTGGCTCAGATGACAGCGGAAGATCCGGAGCAGGGTTCATTTCGATCCTATGCAAAAAAAGCATTTGGAAATTGGGCAGGGTTCGGGAGCGGCTGGGTATATTGGTTTTCGGAACTGTTGATTATGGGAAGTCAGCTCACAGCATTGTCCATATTCTCGCGTTTTTGGTTCCCGGCCGTACCGATGTGGGTATTTGCTGCCAGCTTTGCGGCCGTGAGCCTATTGATTGTGTTTTTTGGTAATAAGGGCTTTGACAGGGTTGAAAATATACTGGCCATCATTAAAGTGGCGGCTATACTAATGTTCCTTGTTATTGCTGCCGTACTTCTGACGGGTTGGATCGGCGGTTCTAAGTTCTCACCGAAAGTTCCACTTGGGTTTAAAGCGTTGTTTCCATCTGGAGGTATCGGGTTGTGGTCTGCCTTTATTTTTGCTTTTTATGCCTATGGTGGCATTGAGGTGCTGGGAATTATGTCCTACAGGCTAAAGAAACCTGAGGAAGCTCCAAAAGCAGGAAAGGTGATGTTGCTGGGACTGGCTACAGTATACGTTCTCTCAATCGGGCTTGCAGTAATCATGGTGCCGCTTAGTGCTTTTAATCCAAAAGAAAGTCCTTTTGTGCTCGCGCTCAGCAGCGACCATCTGACCTTTATACCGCATTTGTTTAACGGGGTGTTGATCATAGCTGGGTTCTCCACGATGACAGCTTCGCTTTATGCCATTACCTCGATGATGATCACTCTTTCACAGGAAGGGGATGCACCCAAGGTTTTTTCGAAGAAATGGAAGGATAAATATCCGTTTTTTGCCCTTTGTTTAATAGCTGGAGGTTTAGGGGGTGCCATTATGATGTCATTGTGGTTGCCAGGAAAAGTATACGAATACATTACAACAGCTGCCGGACTGATGATCCTCTATAACTGGTCCTTTATATTGCTCTCCTCCCGCAAGCTGCTTAAGCCCAGTCTTCTAAACGGGGTGAAACGCTGGCTAGGCTTAGTGCTGATCGCTACTGCTGTAGCAGGTACGCTATTTCATGCGCTCAGTCGTCCAGGCTTCTACATCAGCCTGCTAATTGTTTCGCTGATTGCCTTGAGTGATTGGATCGTTCAACACATCCGTAATAAGAAGGACAGTTCTGTTATGGGGCATGGGGCGGACGAACAGACCCATGAATATCATTCTTTACCGGGCGGTCCTGAATTTCGGATTAAGGGCATCAGGATGCGAAAAAACAAGGTTTAATGAAAAAAGAGAAGTCGGGCAGCCTGTACACCAAAATAAAAACCAAATCCAATCAGCGACAGACCTGACAGAACGGAGATCGCCTTCAATACCCGAACGGTTAGAAATTTACGAAAGAGGCTGGAGGCGGCAGCCATGGTTACATCCCAGAAAAGAATCCCTAGTACGATTGCTCCGCTATAGATCAATAACTGCTGCATCGGATACTCGCTGACCGCCTTGGCTAATATTGAGCCGTAAATACCCAACCAAAAAAGGATAGAGAGGGGATTGAACAAGGACATGAGAAATCCCGACAGATAAGATTTGGACAGTGAGGTATCGTTGCCCCTCAGCCCGTCAGCTGAAATGTCACCTGTATTTTTAATGCTGTCTACACCTGAATAGACGAGGACAAAGAATCCGAACAACCATAAAAACACTTTAACAAACGGAGCATCCAGCAGATGAATGAGGCCAAAATAAACAAGCAGCATGTAGATGATATCGGCACTGACCGCCCCTAAACCGACTATCCAGGCAGGCATAAATCCTCCGCGGAGTCCCTTGTCCAGTTGTGCTGCATTAATGGGTCCGAGAGGTGCCGAGAGGGATAATCCTATAATCATATAACCTATAAATACGTTAATGTTGTCCTCCTCCTTTATATAGATAGCTTATTCTGATAAAGGCAGTGGTAGGACAACCAAAAAAAGGCCCGCGGAAGATCGCGGGCCTTCTTTTATAAGAAACTAAAGAGTGAGTAGAATTACGCCTTCACGGATTCAGGTCTTTTAACAAGAAGAGGTGGAGGAATCAACCAGCCCTTTTTCTTAGTCAAATGTAGAATTTTAAGGCCGATGGCTGCTTTGGTAAGGTGATATTTAGCAAACAAAGCCCCTATATCTTCTCTGATCGATTGTCCCATTGCCTGACTACATGCCACAAGTCCAACAGCATTATCAGCTGCAAGTTTGGCAGCAATTTCAGGATCTGTGAAACGTGCCCCTACAGGAATATCTTCAAGCTTGGCATCGGGCCGATTTGGCATTACTGGTGCTGATGCAATACCTTGCTCTGAGAGCAGTGTATCACACTCACTGATTTCAAGCTCCGCTTGATCAATTAGAGCTCCTAATATTTTTTTCAGGTCATTGTCGCCAGTGTGATACATATAAGCTCTGTAACAAGAGAGTGCTCCCTTTGCGACCATTGAGGCTTGCCAAACCGTAAAAATCTCTCCATAATGCATCGGTTCTTCTTTGGGGTTACCGCCTAGAATCCCTGTCATAAATAGTCTCCTTTATTGTTGGATTTGAACAAACATTAGCATGCCCACAACAACAAGAAAATTGCAGCTTTTCACATAAAATAGGTATGTCAATTTGAGGCTTCGACATCCGTGCAAGTTTAAGGATAAATAGCACTAATTTTCTCATAATAGGATAAATGTGAAAATAAGGAACGATAAAATTGAACAAGAGTTGTGGAGGAATCAAATGTTTTTCATCGTGATGATTGGATAGATACTTCCATGGACGATGGCAGATACTATTTTAGAGAGGACTTATCAGTAATCGTTCTAACGGACCGCTTGCAAGTATAATTGCCTTTGCATTCAATGAAGTTGGTTATCACTGGAGAGAGTCGAGTGTATCTCCAATCCAGGCATGGATTAGGAGTCATTGCTTCCAACACTTTTGGTAAAGTGTTAAGCCCTGTCCTCGGCGCTTATTTAGGTACATTGTTATGGTTTGCACCCTTGAAGGAATTGAAAAAGAAATCGAGGCACGATCACTTCTTTATATAGCAGCCGTAGGGGCGGAACGTGACTGCTATCCTTTTTCGCTGTTACTCCAAGCGAGGGAAAGACAGGAGGGAAGAACAATCAGAAGCAAAGCTATTCCTCAAAATTCTCGGATAGGAAGGATTAAATAGGGGAAAATAGCAATGGGTGCGGCCTGCCCAATATTGTTCTGGAGGGAAAAAAATGAAGAAGATTGCTACTTTTGCATCAGTTGCATGTCTTAGTTTACTTTTAAGTATTCCAGCATTTGCGAACCAAGATGAAGCAAACCTAGGGATACAAACACATTACTCGGCTAATCAAACAAATGATAACCTGAATGCAAGGAATGTTAATGCAACGGGTAATCATAATTCAACAGCGGTCGAGAATGGAAATTACCGAGCGCAGGCAGTCGGGGATGAGAATCGAGGCACTAATTGGAGCTGGTTGGGTCTCTTAGGGTTGCTTGGACTTACAGGCTTGCGGAATAGAAGCCGAGAAAAAAGCTAAACTTTTTAGAGTTAAAGGGGACTATAGGGGCCATTTTTATGATTAGAACTGAGGACTGCATTTACAGACTCGGCAAAAAATTTATACCTTTAATTTGTTCTAAATAAAAAGCCGGTTTCAGGATGATCCTGAATAACCGGCTTTACATTTTTTTAGCAAACCATTTTTAGGAGAGATTTAAAGATAATCGCACTTGAATTTGCCATTCACCAGCCACAGGTTCCAGAAGTCGTCCGTAACCCGCACATATTGGCATGCTCAGTGAGGAATTCAGGAATTCCGCGTATTCCACCAAAACAGGACTTCGTAATGATAATTTTATTCCATGTTTTACGAAAATTGGGGAACCGGACAAAAGTGGGGGAGCAACGGCAGTACTTCAGAAGACAGAAGCTTCTGGACCATGTTTATGATTTAAGAATAATTTTTTAAAAAAACTAGAGGATTTGAATTCATAGACCCTGTTTGATTAAACTCCAGATGCGTTCAAACCTGTCTTGGTAGTCAGGTAAATTCCAGGATTCTTTGAAGGATGGGAGGCTAAATACTGCAAACGCAGAGAGAATCGCCTCAGCCCGTTCCAAGTGGGGATCGTGATAGTCCATGAAGCCGTCAATAATTTGGTAGGAATCCCAGAGAACATCGCGTAATACCAGTGGATTGCTATCCACGTATTGAGTATTCAAGGCAAACATCTTGGGATTCTCGTTATAAGCGCGTTTTTTTGCGTTAACAAATGCCCATAACCAATCGTGAAGCAATTCTTGCGGTTTAGTTAAACTAGTCATATCTAATTTAATTTGTTCTGAAATCATCCGGTTGAACCAGCTCTTAGATACGGCTGCCCAGAGCTCTTGCTTATTTTTAAAGTGCTTATAGAGCGCTGCATGGGTGATACTTAATTCATCCGCAATTTGTGAGAGTGTCACTTCGGATTTTTCCGTGCGTTTAATTAATGCCTCAGCTGTTTCAATAATGAGCTCTTGTGTGATTTTAGCCACAGTACTGCCAACCCTTCTTTCTTCAATAAATTCCTTTTTATCATTAATACACTTGCGAATATTTTAACATATAAAATAATCAGTAACAATTGTTGATTTTTGTAACTTATTGCTTTATGCTTATTGTATAAGTTACAAAAAAAAATAAATGTTACTTTTTTAACGCATAGGAGGTCATTAATTATGAAAGCAGCACAGATCACCAAATATTCAAAAAAGTTCATAGTAAAAGTGAACGATATTCCAATCCCAGAAATAAGTGATAACGAAGTCTTGGTCCAGGTGAAAGCAGCAGCAGTTAATCATTTGGAATTGCTCATTGGTACCGGAAGCGTAAAGCTGATTCAGGATTATGAATTCCCATTGGTACTTGGTAACGAGCTGACGGGTGTTATTGAAAAAGTAGGTAAGAAGGTGCAAGGCTTCAAAGTTGGCGATGCAATTTATTCACGTCTGCCACTACAAAAAATCGGTGCTTTTGCGGAATACGCGGCAATTAATGCAAATGCCATCGGGCACCTACCCGCTAATTTGAATTTTGTGACTGGTGCAGCTGCGCCATTAACAGGATTGACAGCCTATCAAGGATTAAATGAAGAATTAGATGCTAAAGCTGGCGAAATCGTGTTTATCCCTGGAGGTTCTGGTTCATTTGGCCAAATGGCCATTCCTATCGCCAAAAGTATGGGGCTCAAGGTCATCATCAGTGGAAATCCAGAAGCACGTGAACGGACAATGGCCGCTGGTGCAGACCAATATATTGATTATACGACTGAGAACTATTGGGAACAGCTTGGTGATGTAGATTATGTGATTGATACCTTGGGACCAAGCGAATTTGATCATGAGCTTTCAATTATTAAAGCAGGAGGCCGCCTTCTTTCTCTGCGGACCGGTCCTAACGAACGTTTTGCAGAAGATCTGGGCTTCTCTGGCTGGAAAAAAAAGCTCTTCACCATCGCCGGGGCTAGGTATGATCATAAAGCGAAGAAAAAGAAGATTCAATATCATTTCATTTTTGTTCGCAGTGATGGTGAACAATTAAAGAAAATCACGAAGATTATTGAAGATAATGGGATTGTACCAGCAGTGGACCCAACAGAATTCCACATAGAAGAGATTAACGAAGCACTGAATTTTGTTGCTGAAGGTCATCCTAAAGGGAAAGTTATTATCAGATTTTAAGGAGTATATCTCAATTGGTTGTCAAAAAATTCTTTACTGATCATTCTAGAATTGATATACTGATTTAAATTAGAGTTAATAGTGTAGTTTTTTTTGCCGTAACTAGAATGATCGTTCTTGAATATTTCGAAGAAATTTATTAAATTAAGGGAGGGATGAACGAGATACAAGTTTAATCGTGAACAAAACTCTATCGAAATGTTGTTAAATGATCAAAAAACTTAAAAGGGAGAGAATAATATGAAATATACAGTGATTACAGGAGCAAGCTCAGGAATTGGGTATGAAACAGCATTGGCGTTTGCTGCACGCGGTAAAAATTTAATTTTGGTAGCTAGAAGATTAGATAAATTAGAAGAACTTAAATCAACAATTCAGAATATTGATCCTAATGTAAATGTTCTTGTTCGTTCAAGTGATCTGTCTGTTACAGAGCAGGCTTACACACTGTATAACACTTTGAAGGAATACCAAATAGAAACCTGGATTAATAATGCAGGACTTGGTGAAGCTTCTTTTGTGGTAGAACAGAATTTAGATAAAGTTGAAACTATGTTACGTGTTAACATCGAATCCTTGACGATCCTTTCTACACTATTTGTGCGAGATTATGCTGATGTAGAAGGAACTCAGTTAATTAACGTATCATCCGCACTCGGATATGCCATTGCTGTTGGGAGCGTTGCTTATTCTGCATCTAAATATTATGTTAGTGCCTTCACCGAAGGGCTTGCAAAAGAACTAGAGCTTAAAGGCGCGAAATTAAAAGCAAAAGTTTTAGCTCCAGCAATAACTGAAACGGAATTTGTGAAGAAATCAATAGATGCTGAAGAATTTGATTACAAAGCAAACATGCCTAAGTACCACACTGCCAAACAAATGGCGAGTTTCATGGTAGAACTTTATAATAGCAATGATATGATAGGGATTGTTGACCAGAACTATAACTTCAATCTGAGAGATCAAATCTATCCAATTATATCTGAGTTTTAAATCGAATTAGATATTAGTCACGAAAACGATCGTCGAAGAAACTGGAGCAAAAAGAACTGGCTTCCCTATTCTTAAACGTAGGGTACAACTTTTGCACACGTTGGAAAAAGATTGGACTCTGGATTGTTTAAAAACAGCCAAAGTAAGAATCCAATGGTAAGCATCAGTTCAGTTATCATGTTATGAATAAAATCAAGCATCTTGCTTGATTTTATTTACGTTTTATATATTAGTTTGCGGATCGTTTACTTAAATGTATAATGATTGCTTGAGGTGATTACAATGGCAAGAAGCAAAGAATTTGAAATTAATGAAGTACTAGATAAAGCGATACAACTATTTTGGATGCAAGGTTACGAGAAAACTTCAATGCAAGATTTGGTAGACTGTATGGGAATTCACAGAAGAAGTATCTATGATACATTTGGTGATAAGCACGCCTTATATTTGACGGCACTCCAACGGTACGAATCTACTCAAAACAAAAAAATGAGATTCTTGGTTGAGAAGCAAGAACCGGTAAAGGAGTTAATTCGACAATTTCTAGAATCCTCGATGAGGAGCGAAGGAGAACCTCAAGGATGTTTCATAGTTAATTCGGGTGTGGAGTTGGGAGTACTGGATCCGGAGGTTGCATCCTTTGTTGAGAATAGCTATTCAAAAACGGAGAAGTTGTTATATGACCTCGTTCAGACTGGCCAGCAAAGAGGTGAACTTAGGATTTCACTGGAGCCCGAGGCCATTTCTCATTATTTAATGAATGCCTGGTTAGGACTGCGTACAATGGTAAAAACGGCAACGGATCATAAAAAATTAACAAGTATTATTCATACCATACTGATCACTCTAAATTAAAACTCCTTTATCTATCTGCAATGTAAGAGGAGAAGCACTTGTATCGAATGCCGAAAATAGTCAATCAACTTACTGCTACCCGAGTACGCAAAGAATAGAACCGGCTTAATACGCCCAGCTTAACTATATATACGGCATCCGACACCAGCTGTAAGGATCTAAGAATGCAGACACTAAAAAAACCCATGCTGACGATGGGCTTCTTAGTCAATGTGGATATTAATCTGTCCAAGATCGGTAGATACGGCGCACTTCACGAAAGGATTGTTTGGGTTTACGGTATTCATTAACCAGACCCTTATTGTTGAAGCCGCGGGCCCGGTCGCGGAAGTTCTTACTGCTGCTCTTCAGATCGCCGCGGATGTCTGCAAACTGCCAGATGTAGGTCCCGCCAATTTTCGAATCATTCTTGAAGATTGCCAGCGCTTCAGTCACAATATCTGACTGATAATCCTCGCTGAACAATCTCGGCTCCCAGCCCACATCCCCGAATAGTCCAGCACCACCGAATTCGGTCATGAGCACAACCTTGTTACCGGCTCCCATCTGCTCCGCACGCACATGGAACTGTTCCAGCATGTCTTTGAAGCTGGCTGTATCGCCTTCGTACCAGCCAAAATATTTATTTATACCGATAACATCGAATAATGGAAGTAGAATATCTTCGAGTGGATGCATCGTAGCGTAGGTGACAAGCCTAGTGCTGTCGAGTTTCTTCACCAATCCGACTAGAGCTTGTGTGAAAGCATATGCTTCTTGAGTCCGGGTATCAATCTCATTATGAACGGACCAGAAGATCACACTTGGGTGATGAAAATGCAGGCCAATCATTTCTTCAATCATAGACAGTGCACGCTCCTGGAAGAGCGGCTCACTTACCGTTTCGTTCGGCAGAAAGGCTCCCCATATCGGAATTTCGCTCCAGTATACAATCCCTTGCTCATCGAGTAGATCAAGCCAATATGGGCTCTGGGGATAATGCGAGCCCCGGACGGAGTTGCAACCTAACTCCAAAATGATACTGAGCTCCTTGTGCATCAGCTTCGGTGGGAAGGCAAAACCCCACTCAGGATGCTCTTCATGTCGGTTCACCCCCTTAAGATATACGGGTGAACCGTTAATTAGAATCCGATGATCCTTTGTTTCAATACAGCGAAAACCGATCCGTTCAATCTTGTCGTCTTTCTCTGTCCGCAGTTGAAAGGTATACAGTTCTGGAAGACCTACGTTCCACAAACGTATTTCAGGCATAAGCAACTTGAACGTATGACTGAGGGTCTGGCCAGTCTCAATCTGTACTTCTTCCGAGTGCAATTCATGTCCGCTTTCGGAGAATGTGATCTTGGTAGTGTGCTGCTCCTTATGGAAGGAATGGAGCTGCACCTGAACAGTAACATCTGCATCTGATCCATGCAGTGCATAATCAATCTTCAGCTGTTCGATGTAAATATCAGGCAAATATTGCAGCTCCACCGACCGTATGATACCCCCGTAATGATACCAATCCACCTGCTCTGTCGGAATCGTAAGTAGGTCCAAGGTGCTGTCCGTTCGGACGATAATCTCATGTTCTCCTGCCCCTAAGGAAGGAACAATAAATTCAAAAGGTGTAAATCCGCCATAGTGATACCCAAGGTGCCGCCCGTCCAAATAGACATCGGCATGGCCCAGCACGGCATGAAAGATGAGTCTGACATGCTGCGAATTCACAATTTGTATTTTTTTACGATACCAACCGACACCTTCATAATCGTACATTCCCAGTTCATTATTCCAGCACGAGGGCACATAAAGAGACTGCCTAGAATGTGGAAATCGCTCAAACCATTTTTCTTGAACACCCGTATTTAACGGATCCTTCATGAAATCCCAAGGCCCATCCAACAGCTCAGTTCTCCGAATTTGATACTCGCTAAAAGTCCTTAACAAGTGTGTTCCTCCTTTTTTTTCTGTAATGTATTGAGAATTTCAGACATCTTGATAATATGGATAGTAACATTTGGAGTTTAAGCATTGAATAGAAAAAAACGTTACCGTCTTGTTTAAATCGCTCTTTTAGCAGCAGGAGGGGATATTAATTGGAAGAAAATGATTACAAGCTGAATGACCTCACCGTGCATATCCATTTTGTACTCGACAAAGCTACTTATCCCGGCTGGGAGGACATCCGTAACATGGTAAATGTGCACAGCTTGTACTGGATTCATGAAGGTAAAGGGGTTTTCCTGACCAATGTTGAGCACAAAGTAGAGGCTGGAATGCTAATCTATTTAAAACCAGGCCTTAAACTGTCCATGCGCTCGCAGATGGATGCTCCACTTCGTATAACGATGCTGCTCTTCGATTGTGCCGAGCTTGGTTATGATGCGGTATGGAAGGAAGTCAAGCCAATCGGAAAACTAAGACTTCCCTTCTTAAGCCAATATAATCAACAGGAAGCTGAGGAAATTAGCCGGTTGGTCTGGGGGATTCACCAGGAATGGCTGCCCGGACTAACCGATGGCATAGCTGTTTCCCGGGCTAAAATGCAGATCCTGCTGCATATGCTGCACCAGACCGTACAACCGGACTGGAATCTGATGGAGTCTGGAGCTTTCGCCGCCTTCGAGCAAATCAAGAAAACACTCGAGAACGACTATAAGGATCATCACCGGATCGAAAAATTGGCGGAGAAATACGGCATTTCGCCATCTTACTTGCGTAAGATGTTCCTAAAATTTACGGGGATGGGGCCTAAGGAATACCATATGCACATACAGAACCAGCAAGCTTGCCGTTATCTAGTCTTTACCGATTATCCAGTTAAGGAAATAGCCAAATTATGCGGGTACTACGAAGAATATCATTTCAGCAAGATTTTTAAACAGCTTAACGGGATCCCTCCGACAGTATACCGAAACAAACAGAGAATCAAAGATTAATTGTCCGTAGAACCACTGGTAAAAAAATCTTGAGGTTATGGTTTTTTTACGGGAAGGGCTGTACCATGATAGTATTGAACTCATTGAAGCATGTATAAGGAGGGAAAATTGGGCATGATTATATCACTCAAAAATGTATCATGGCAACGTGATACGACAATGATCTTACGCGATATGAATTGGGAAGTGAAGCAAGGACAACACTGGTGTATCGTCGGTCTGAACGGTTCAGGAAAAACGACGATGCTAAATGTAGTGAACGGCTATATCTGGCCGACAACAGGACAAGTCGAGGTGCTGGACCATCGCTTTGGCGATGTGGACTTGAGAGAGCTACGCAAACGAATCGGTTGGGTAAGCACCTCCTTGCAGCAGAAGCTGTACGGCCATCAGACTGCCCTGAACATCGTCCTAAGCGGAAAATTCGCGACGATTGGTCTGTATGATAAAACGAATGAAGAGGATCAAAAACAAGCCGAGGAGTTAATGGAGTTTCTAGACTGTTCTTCCTTGGTTAGTCGTACATATGATACCTTGTCGCAAGGACAGCGGCAGAAAGTCCTCATAGCACGCGCACTAATGGCCAATCCAGATCTACTAATTCTTGATGAGCCATGCACGGGACTTGATATTTTTGCCCGAGAACAGCTGCTGCAGATGATCGAGAAGATAACAAAGCAACCCGGTGGACCAACCTTGCTGTATGTAACCCATCATATCGAGGAGATAACACCATGCTTTACGCACACGCTGCTGGTAAAGAGCGGCGAAATCTACAAAGGGGATGAGACAGTAAACTGCTTGCAGTCGGATGTCTTGAGCGATTTCTTCGATACCCCTGTTGAAGTACAGGAACATCATAACCGCAAGTGGCTTACACTTGCCGGTGATAAGTAGAATGTCAAGGCACATCGAATAGGCGAGCAAACCGTTTTAAAGTGCTTTGAAGGATTGCTTGCAGATATATAAAATGAAAACTGATCACAATATAATTTTAAAATAACCCGCGCGGGGCGCGGGTTTTGTATTTGTTTGCAAGCTTATAAGCCACCTCCCAGAAACATCGTAACAACATACTAACGGTACCTGCAAAAAACATTTTGACATATCTAACAGGTACCGTTATAATACAAATCAACAGGTACCATCACAAAGAGCAACAGGTACCGTAAAAATTCAACGGAGGATTCATTATGGACATGAATGATGAGTTATACGAAAAACTCGCGAAACTGCAATGGCTGTTGCAAAGGCAACACTTGAAAACTCACGCCGCGGTTGGTCCGATGGCCGACGCATCACGTGGGCAAGGCAGGATATTAGCATTTCTTCGGATGAAAGACGGTATCAGCACCAAAGACTTATCCTATATGCTGGACATCCGTGTATCATCCCTCAATGAATTGCTTGGTAAACTGGAGAAAGCAGAATACATCACCCGTAAGCCCTCAGAAACAGACAAACGTATCATGTTGATTTACCTAACGCAAAAAGGGCAAGAGGAAGAGAAACAAGAGATAGACAACGGCAACATATTTTCTCGCTTATCGCCAGAAGAGCAGATAGCTTTCGGGGATTACCTAACTCGCGTCATTACAGCTTTGGAGGAAGAACTTGGAACGGACGGAGAACGTGATGTGATGGCTATGTGGATGGAAGCCGCAAAGGAGCGTATGGGAACAGAGGAATTTGAAAAACTGATGGCTATGCGCGGACAAATGCACAAAATGTGGGGAAATTCTAGGGACGAACGCTTTAGCGGCAGATTCCCTGGGTTTGGCGGAGAAGGGCATGGTGACATGCGCGGATTCGGCTGGCCTTCCAGAGATGACAGTAATTCGTCACCTGACAAGTCACATGGCCCGGACTATAAGTAATTAGAGTCTTTTAGCAAACAGTAGCTGAGGCGCTGCCTTTTCACCAGAGAAAGATGAACGGCAAAGGCAGCGTAATGTGAAACTGAAGAATAGTCAAATTTCGTACGCCAAATCTGAGAACTCGACGTTAGGGTACAGGTTTGCTTGTTGCTGCGTCACGGTTCATATTGGACCGATAGTTAGAATTCTAAGTAATTTCAAAAAACAAAATAAAGAAAGATAGTGGTGAACCCTATGGATGCAGAAAACCTCCATTACTTTGAAAAAGCACCTGTCGCAAAAGCCGTAGCTCACTTCGCAGTACCGATGATGCTAGGCATGTCGATGAGTGTCATATACTCCATTTTGAACGCCTATTTCCTTGGTACACTGGGCAATACTGCGATGTTAACCGCACTCGCACTAACTTTACCGTTATTTGCCGCCATAATGGCGCTTGGTAACTTGATTGGCATCGGTAGCAGTGCATTTATCTCCCGTTTGCTGGGAGAGAAAAAATATGATGATGTAAAACATGTGTCTTCATTCGCCTTTTACAGCAGTTTAGTTCTCGGTCTTATTTTGATGGCTGCCGGCATCCCATTGATCGATTCAATCGTTCATGGCTTGGGAGCGACGCCTGACTCCTTCGGATTCACGAAGGACTATGTCACGATTATGCTTATTGGTTCACCTTTCGTCGTTCTATTCTTCACGCTGGAGAATATCGTGCGCTCGGAGGGGGCAGCAATCACTTCGATGATCGGTATGCTTCTCAGTGTTGTTGTGAATATTATTCTCGATGCGCTAGTCATTTTCGTCTTCCATTGGGACGTGATCGGGGTTGCATCTGCTACAGTCATTTCTAACTTGGTTGCTAGTGCATTCTATGCCTTCCACATGGGATATAAGAGCCAATTCTTAACCATCTCCGTAAAATGGTTCAAAGCTTCCAAAGACATTCTCAGCAATGTATTTAAAATTGGAGTTCCAGTCTTTGTTATGAGTCTCTTCATGGGTGCAATGTCACTCATCTTTAACCGTTTTCTGGTCGAATATGGGGAGCAGGCCATTGCGGCCTTCGGGATTTCATCACGTTTATTACAATTTCCAGAGGTTATCCTGATGGGCTTATGTGAGGGAGTCGTGCCGCTGATTGCCTTCTCTTTTACAGCTAACAAATTACGCATGAAGCACACCATTACTTTTACAATCAAAGTGACTGTGGCATTAGCAGCCGTGTTCGGCATTATTGTATATCTGATTTCAGACCACTTAATCGGTTTATTTACGAATGACCCTCAATTAATTGAACTAGGCAGCTACATTCTTCATGTAACGTTCTTATCCCTGTTCATTTCAGGAACGACCGCGTTGTTTACAGGTATCTTCCAAGCGACAGCACAAGGAACCGCCGCCTTTATTATGTCAATTATTCAAGGTATTACTCTGATTCCAGTATTGTATATCGCTAATCGAATGAACGGTTTCCACGGAGTAGTCTGGTCGCTCGTCATTTCGGATGCTGTTGCGTTCCTTGTGGGGGCCATCATGCTGTATGTTCTGCGGAACAAATTGCAGCCTGATTTAGATACTTTAGTACAGTAAAATCCTAAGCTTTAAGTTGATACTTTAAGTACATCTAAAAAAACCTTGGATCAGCAAGGTTTTTTTGGCTCGTATGATGACGCAGCCTGCCATGAGGCAGCACATAGCTGCTTTGGAGGCGAAGCTCCAGTTAAATTTTAATGCTGACTTCTCCACTTGAAAGATACTCCTCGTCACCATTCTCATATCTGACTTTCAGATGGCAATCGTCATCGATATCAATGGCTGTTGCTTTACGTTGTTCATTATCCTTTATCACGGTCACAGGTTCTCCAAGTGAAATTAACCTTTTTTTGTATTCGGAAAGAAACAATCTGTCCGTTAAATGCTCATAATATCTCATGAAATTGTTTAGTACTTCTGCAACGAGACGGTTGCGGAGATCACCATAAGGATTGTTTTCGGAGATTACAGTTGTTGCAATCTCGGTAAGATCAGTGGGAAAGCCTTCGGAAGGGAGGACTACATTGATACCGATGCCGAGAACAGCATAATCAAGCCAGCCGTTTTCCAGTGACACGGATGCTTCGGTAAGAATCCCGCACACTTTTTTCCCTTCCATGAAAACGTCATTTACCCATTTAATCTGCGTTTCTTTACTGGATACGCTCTCGATAGAAAGGGCTACAGCTACTGCGGCGCAAGTGGTCAATAAAGCTGAGTCTGTTGCGGACAGCTTGGGACGCAGCAGGATGCTCATATAGATACCCGTTCCAGGTGGAGAAAAGAACTTCCGGCCCATTCGCCCGCGACCAGCTGTTTGTTCTTCCGAAAGAATCACCTTACCTTCAGCTTCTCCATTTGAGGCAAGGTTTTTTACGGCTTCATTCGTGGAAGATATGGTCTTAAAGACTTCAACTCGTAACTTTTGCCCCCGAGTATCCAGGTACTTTGAAATTGCACTGGCTGATAAGATATCCGTTTGTGGTGACATGGAATATCCTTTATTGGTTACAGCTTGTATGGAATAACCGTCTGTCTGTAAAGATTTTATGGCTTTCCAGACCGCGCTGCGCGTCACGGATAACTGAACGGCTATTTCCTCGCCGGAAAAATATTCACCCTTATTACTGTCGAGTAAGGCAAGAATATGTTCTTTTACTGTCATGAACTTAAACCTCCAAAAGTATAACTCTCCGACCAAAACCCATTGAATAGATTAACATCCAACGATTGCGACTGAATACTCTAATTCTATATAACAATAGGAAAAACTCAAGCATGGTATTTTATTATATTGTAAACCATATAATAATTTATGGTTTACAATAAAGAATATCTCCATTATAATTCAGCTTACTGGACGTATTTACTAACCAGAATACAATCATTGATATCCAATGGAGGTCATTTTTTTGAAGACAAAAGAACTTATTTATGCTGCATTATTCGCAGCACTTATCGCGGTGTTGGGGATGATACCGCCCATCCCACTCGGCTTCATCCCCGTTCCGATCACTGCCCAGACACTTGGCGTCATGTTGGCTGGATGTTTTCTGGGGAAACGGATGGGCGCTCTCAGTCTAATTATTTTCATCATACTAGTAGCCATTGGGCTGCCTGTACTGACCGGCGGTCGCGGCGGAATCTCGGTGCTAGTTGGACCTTCTGCAGGATACATATTTAGCTTTCCAATTGCGGCCGGCCTTATTGGCTGGTATTCCGAAAAAATCTGGCCGAAGGTTCGAACTTGGAAGCTGGTAGCTATCAACATAATCTTCGGTGTATTACTAGTGAGTCTGATTGGTGCCCCTGTCATGGCATTGATAACCAATACTTCGATCTGGGCTGGTCTTGTCGGAGCGTTGGCCTTTCTTCCGGGAGACATCATCAAAGCCGTTATTGCAGCCGTCATAACGATGCAGCTGAAAGCAATTAGCCCTATTGAAGAAAAAACACAAATATAATGTGATGTGAAACTCGGGTAAATAAAACCCGGGTTTTTTTATTGAAAAATAATAGGGTTATGGTTGCGAATTTGTTTATACTATAAAAATTAAAACGAAATTGAAGTGGGTGTAGAAAAATGGATAAGGGATTTAATTTAGCTAGTCAACTATTAACGCTGCTTGATACGGAACATAGATGGTTTACCTTAGCGGAAATTGAAAAAAGTTTAGGGATCTCTGATAAGACCATCCGGAAGATGGTGGAGGAAATCAGCAAGCAATTACCATCTACTGTAACCATTGAGGTTTCTAGAGGAAAGGGAATAGTTCTTCAACGTGATGGGCGAAGTACGATTAGTGAAGTGATTTCTTCTATGTTCAGACAAACCATCTTTTATCGGTTGATGGATTTTTTGTTTACGAATGTGGGTCGACTGTCTGTGGAGGAGCTCTCCGAAGCCATGTTTATGAGTACCTCGTCTTTGAAGAAATTGATTGTGCAATTAAATAATGATGATCTAAAAGCTTATAAGCTACGCATTAGTTTTTCTACCCCCATGATCAAAGGGAATGAAATGAATATTCGATATTTTTATTGGAAGTTATATTGTGATGCGTATGAGTTTACAGGCTGGCCCTTTGCGAATGTTGATTTTGCTTATATTAATCAGTTAATCACAAATATAGAAAATGAGAATAACATTGTATATTTTATCAATTCCAAAAGGAGATTATCGTTTTTGTTGGCCATTGTTATAGAAAGAGTGGCTAAAGGAAAATGTGTGAAAATCGACGAAAATGCTTACCCTTGGGAAAAGGGGATGTTTTATTTTCCAGTGAAAACTATTGCAAAACGTCTTGAGGACAAGCTGTCCCTTAAATTTCCAAACAGTGAAATATTCTTTATGCAATCCATGGTTAGTCTCAGCCAATATCATTATTATGAAGGGTCAGAGATCACTCCGATGAAAGAAGTAGAATTACATAAGGATAAAGAAGAATATCAAATGGGGAATCTGCTTCTAATGTTATTAGCAAAGGTATACCCGAACTTGCATATGCAAGAACGGTTTATTTTGGAGATTTACGGGTTCTTTGACAAGCTATTAATCGAAAATGCCATTCCTGAGTGGATGATGATTTCAACAAGTCATTTAACAACATATGTTCAAAAGGAGTGCCAGCAGATTTATCAAGAATTGCAAACCTGTATGCAAACGTGGAATAAAACTTACCCTTCTGTTTTGTTTAATCACTTTCATTTAACAAAGCTAACCTTAATTGTCCGCTCGAGTTTACGTTACAAAAGTAAGAGGGCTTTTTTAGTGATCGGGGAAGAATTTTCAATTCGTCATTACATAGCAGATTTGATAAAAAAAGAAATTGGGGATCAGTTGATCCTTAATACTTCCATAATGAAAGGCCTGACCGACGAGATCATGCAGCAAAATAATATCGATCTTGTCATTAGTAATATCCCGGTTGCATTAACGACAGTGCCTGTTGTTATTATTTCCACAATCCCCTCTAAAAGAGATTTAGACAACATTCGTAAAGAACTACTTTTATAATTTGACCAATTATTTTCCGTAAGCTCCGTAAGTTTTTGGTCTAGTTTGTAATGTTAAAAAACCTTATGCTCAATCTAGTTTCGAAACTGATTTTACTTGACGGCAAGTGGAAAGCGATTTCGGTAAACCTCAGTTTACTATTAAAAGTTGGAGGAAGAACTATGAGTAGGCATTTAGGTGCAAATAAGGGTGAAATAGCAGAGCTCGTTTTGCTCCCAGGAGATCCCTTGCGTGCAAAGTTTGTGGCAGAGCACTTTTTAGAGGAGGCTTATTGTTATAACGAAGTAAGAGGGATGTATGGATACACTGGATTATACAAGGGTGTGCCTGTGTCGGTTCAGGGGACAGGGATGGGAAATCCATCGATGAGTATCTACGCGACAGAATTGATCGTCGATTATGAAGTTAAGAAATTGATTCGCATTGGTACATGTGGCGCGATGCAGGAAGAAATCAATATCCGCGATATTATATTAGCCCAAGCAGTATCTTCAGACAGTAATATGACGGAAAAGATCTTTCATGGCTGTAATTTTGCACCAACGGCAGATTTCTCATTGCTAATGAAAGCATATCAACAAGTACAAGCTAAAAATGCCAATGTGTTTGTTGGTAACATCTATAATTCTGATGAATTTTATCGTGAAAATTTAGATCGGCTTCACAAGTTTATGGATTTCGGTGTATTAGCTGTAGAAATGGAAAGTACCGCCCTATACACTTTAGCCGCTAAATATGGTGTAAAAGCTTTATCGATTTTGACCGTCGGCAGTCAATTGTTAAGACAGGAACACCTAACTCATAAAGAAAGTGAACAATCCTTTTATGAAATGGTCGAAGTAGCTCTTAACACAGTCATTGAAGGCTGATTTATTGATAAGAGTGTAGTGTTGTTAGAAAAGAGAGTGAGAAAGAAATGAAGGTAATACTGTCAGGATTGCAGTGGATGATTTTTATGATCGCTGGTGCAATTGCTGCACCCATTGCTATCGCAGATTTATATAACTTAACACCCATAGAGACTTCCGGACTTATTCAGAGCACCATGATTACTTTAGCAATAGCTGGATTTTCACAAGGCCTGATGGGTCATAAATTCCCTATTCATGAAGGTCCGGCAGGGTTATGGTGGAGCATTTTTACCATTTACGCGAGTTTAGTGGGGGGACTCTATTCCTCTAACAACGGAGCTTTACAGGCTTTAAGTGGAGCGATGATCATTAGCGGAGTGTTGTTTATCCTAATTTCAGCATTTAAGCTAATGGATAAAATCGCTCGTTTATTTACTCCAACCATCACCTTTATTTATTTACTTTTATTGATCTTTCAATTAAGCGGATCTTTTATGAAAGGGATGATGGGGATTACCATATCCCACACCATGTTAGATGTTAAAGTATTCATCCTTAGTGTGATTGTGGTCTGCATTACCTTTTGGTTAGGCAACAGCCGCTTTGTATTACTCAGCCAGTTTTCAATAATTTTCAGTATAGTGATAGGCTGCCTATTATTTATAATCTGCGGTAGTATGCCGGCGGTTTCTCGTGCGGATACTCTATTTAAGCTGCCGGAAATATTCCCATTTGGAAAACCCCGATTCGATGCCGGGACAATTACTACTGCATTTTTACTAACCCTATTATTAATAACCAATGCAGTGGCATCCATCCGTTTGATGGAGACCGTTATGAAACCCAAGCAAGGGGATCATCGTCGTTATTTGCGCGCCGGGTTTACTTCTGGAATTACGCATCTTATTAGTGGTGGTTTAGGAGCGATCGGCTCAGTCCCTATTTCGGGAGCGGCGGGATATGTTGAGCAAACAGGGATGAGGGAGCGCAGATCATTTTTAATAGGCTGCAGCTTAGTGATCTCAATATCCTTGTTTCCGCCTATGATGAATTTCATATCTGCGATTCCAGCTCCCATAGGCTATTCTGTTACCTTCGTCATTTTTGTGAAGATGGTCGGACTAGCGCTAAAGGAATTGAAAAAGGTTATTCATGAAGAGCGAACATTTATTGTCAGTGGGCTTTCCCTTTTAGTGGGTGTAGGTTTAATGTTTATTCCTGCATCAGCTACGGCCCATTTATCTCCGATCGTGATAGCCATTTTAAATAATGGATTAATATGCGGAAGCCTGTTAGCGATTATTTTGGAACAAGGGTTAATGTGGAAAGATGCATTCCGATATGAGGATTCCAAGAAAATTAACCGATAATTTGGAGGGCTAAAAATGCATTATCTAATTTCTATTGCTGGTCTGGTTATTGTTCTATTACTGGCATGGCTAGGAAGTAACAATAAGAAAAAGATTAAATATCGTCCAATCATTGTAATGATTGCTATTCAGATAGGTTTGGGATTAATTATCCTAAAAACGAGCATTGGAGAACTTTTGATTAAAGGGTTTGCTGATAGTTTTGCAAAATTACTTGGATACGCCAATGAAGGTACTGACTTTGTGTTTGGCGGGATTGCAAATGAAGGGGCGCATACATTTTTCCTTTATGTTTTGATGCCCATTGTTTTTATGTCAGCATTGATAGGGATTTTGCAACATTACAAAATACTGCCATTCATTATAAAGTATATTGGACTGGTACTGAGTAAAATAAATGGCATGGGTAAATTGGAATCTTATAATGCAGTTGCAGCCGCAATTGTCGGACAAAATGAAGTGTTTATTTCAGTGAAAAACCAACTTGGACTATTGCCGAAACATCGCTTGTATACATTATGTGCGTCTGCAATGTCTACGGTTTCCATGTCAATCGTTGGTTCCTATATGACGATGCTAGAACCTCGGTATGTAGTAGCTGCATTGATATTAAACCTATTTGGCGGATTTATCATTTCATCCATCATTAATCCGTATGAAGTTACACCTGAAGAAGATATTGTTGAAGTTCAGGTAGAAGAAAAACAAACGTTTTTTGAAATGCTGGGCGAATATATTATGGATGGCTTTAAAGTAGCCATAGTAGTTGGGGTAATGTTAGTTGGTTTTGTGGGAATCATTGCTTTGATTAACGGGGTCTTCAGTGGCATATTCGGAATCTCGTTCCAAGGAGTGTTAGGCTACGTCTTTGCACCCATCGCCTTTCTTATCGGTGTGCCATGGCATGAAGCTGTTGAGGCCGGTAGTATTATGGCGACAAAGCTTGTTGCGAATGAATTCGTTGCTATGCTTGACTTTGTTAAGATTCAAGAAGGTTTAAGTGGCCGTACTACAGCCATTGTCTCCGTTTTTCTAATCTCATTTGCTAACTTTGGGTCGATTGGTACCATTGTGGGTGCAGTGAAGGGATTGAATGAAAAGCAAGGGAATATCGTCGCACGATTTGGATTAAAGCTGTTATTTGGCGCCACACTTGTAAGCGTTTTATCAGCTTTGATTATCGGTATCATATTCTAGTTGAAGCAAGGAGTATTAACATGAAACAAACACCCCGGTTTAAGCGGATTTTCGTCATCGTTATGGATTCTGTAGGCATTGGTGAAGCTCCAGATGCTGAAAAGTTTGGGGATGCAGGATCACATACATTACGGCATATTGCAGAAAAAATGAATGGGCTACATGTTCCTGCGTTATCCAAGCTAGGGTTAAGTCATATTGACCCAATACCCGGAGTTCCCAAAGTAGAGCGCCCTTTAGCTTATTGGACCAAAATGCAGGAAGCTTCTAATGGAAAGGATACGATGACAGGTCACTGGGAAATCATGGGCCTACGAATTGACGTTCCTTTCAAAGTGTTTCCTGAAGGATTTCCTTATGAATTAATTAATGAATTAGAAGAAAGAACAGGACGAAAGGTGATTGGGAATAAACCCGCTAGTGGCACAGCTATTCTCGATGAGCTTGGACAAGAGCATATGAACACAGGTGCACTCATTGTCTATACTTCAGCAGATTCCGTGATTCAGATTGCGGCTCATGAAGAGGTTATTCCTTTAGAAGAACTGTATCAAATCTGCGGGATTACCAGAGAGATTACTTTACGTGAGAAGTACATGCTAGGCAGAGTGATTGCTAGACCATTCCTCGGGCAGCCCGGAAATTTCAAAAGAACATCGAACCGTCATGATTATGCCTTGAAGCCTTATGGAAGAACCGTGATGAATGAGCTCAAGGATGCCGGGTTCGATGTACTAGCGATTGGCAAGATCTCAGATATATACGATGGGGAGGGTGTCACCAAGTCTTTGCGTACAGTGTCTAACATGGATGGCATGGATAAACTTTTGGAGACCCTTCATACTGATTTTACAGGACTTAGTTTCTTGAATCTTGTTGATTTTGATGCACTTTATGGCCATCGTAGAGATCCGATCGGGTATGGGAAAGCGCTAGAAGAATTTGACGATCGATTACATGAAGTTCTAAAGGAGCTATGTGAAGACGATCTTCTAATAATTACGGCAGACCATGGGAATGATCCCATTCATGCGGGTACGGATCACACCCGTGAATATGTTCCTTTACTCCTCTACAGTAAGAGTTTCAATCGACAAGGGGAGCTGCCTATATCGAAGACTTTTTCGGATATTGGAGCAACAGTTGCTGATAACTTTGTTGTGACCATGCCCCAATTTGGTCAGAGTCTCCTACAGGAGCTTAAATAAACTTAATTTGAATAGACACTTTGAATAGAAACAGGGTACCTAACTTGTATTAGTAAAAGGTATCCTGTTTGTTTTTTTATCTACATATCTTCGTATCTAAAAAGCTGCCGAGTAAGCGGCTTTTTTTGTTATTACGGATCAATTATTAGGGTAATAATCAATTATTAAAGGGGTTAATTTTATATCCACCTGTCGTTAATCCTTTTTTCGATGAATCGCATTCTAAAACAACGTTATAAATAATCTAGTTTTTACTCATGCCACTCCTTCGATAGTAATAGTGTTGACAACCTGTATATACAGGTTTAAACTGTGTGAAGTGTTTGAACTTGTATATACAGGTTTAATGGTTGAAATAAAGAATTCTTTTTGGAGGTGTTCAACTTGAGTCAGTCCCAGTATTCGGAATGGTGGCGCCGCTCCACGGTGTATCAGGTGTACCCGAAGAGCTTTAAGGACACTACAGGCAACGGAACAGGAGATATTAAAGGACTTATTGAGAAATTAGATTATTTGCAGAAGCTTGGAATCGATATTGTCTGGTTACAGCCGGTTTATGTTTCGCCGCAACATGATAACGGTTACGATGTAGCAGATTATGAAAATATCAACCCGGATTTCGGTACGATGGAGGATTTTGACGAGCTAGTACAGGAATTGCATAGACGCGAAATGAAGCTAATGATCGATATCGTGGTTAACCATACTTCGACTGAACATGAGTGGTTCAAACAGTCCATTTCAAGCAGGAACAACCCTTACCGTGATTACTATATCTGGAAGGATCCGGCTCCGGACGGGGGCTTACCCAACAACTGGCAGTCGAAGTTCGGGGGTCCTGCCTGGCAGTTCGACGAAACTTCGGGACAATATTATCTTACTCTCTTCGATAAAACCCAGGCGGATCTGAATTGGGAGAATGAGAAGGTACGTAGAGCAGTGAATGATATGATGTTATTCTGGGCTAAAAAGGGTGTCGACGGCTTCCGCATGGATGTAATTAATTTAATCTCCAAAGATCAGCGCTTCCCTAACGATGACGGGAGTGTTCCACCGGGGGATGGACGTAAATTCTATACTGACGGTCCACAGGTCCATGAATACATCAAAGCAATGTATAAAGAGGTGTTTGGTCCGTTTGAGATGGTGACTGTAGGAGAGATGTCCTCAACTACACTGGAGCATTGTATCCGGTACTCAAGTCCCGAAGAGCGGGAATTTTCCATGACCTTCAATTTTCATCATTTAAAAGTCGACTATCCGAATGGACAGAAGTGGGAACTGATGCCTTATGATTTCGAGGCAATGAAACGGTTGTTCTCGCAGTGGCAGACTGGAATGCAGAAAGGCGGAGGCTGGAACGCACTATTTTTTAACAATCATGATCAACCACGTGCCCTTTCCAGATTCACTGATGATAGGGTTTACCGTGTGGAAAGCGCCAAGCTGCTCGCGACAACTCTGCATGGCCTTCAGGGAACACCTTATGTATATCAAGGAGAAGAAATCGGTATGCCGAATCCGGTATGGAAAAGCATCGATGAGTTCCGCGACATTGAGTCACTAAATATGTACCGCATTCTGTGTGAACAGGGGAAAAGCCCGGAGGTTGCTCTCAGCATTCTCCAAGAACGTTCGCGGGACAATTCACGTACGCCGATGCAGTGGGATGACAGCCGGAATGCCGGATTTACCACTGGTACTCCATGGTTGAAGGTAGATGAGCGGTATCGAAACATCAATGTGCAGAAGGAGCTGGAAAATCCTGGTTCCATCTTCCACCATTACCGTAAACTGATTGCACTACGCAAGGAATATGAAATATTTATAGAAGGTATTTTCAAGAGACTCGATGAAGGTCATCCCGAAGTATTCGCATACGCCAGAACAGGCGATGAAGAGACACTTGTTGTGGTCTCGAACTTCAGCAGTAAAGAGATCTCTTTCCGCTTTGAAGATAATCACTGGACTGAATTGTCGCCAAGTGGTAAGGACGAGCTTCTGATTGGGAATACAGCAGATGCACCTAAATTAACACAAAAGCTTCAGCTCAGTCCTTATGCTTCCTACATGTGGTTAGTCCGCTAACGAGGTGTACTTAAGAAGGAGCACACATCAATTTTGTAAGGAGTGAAGATATGGCTATAGACCGCAAAAATGTTGAAGATATTGTACGGGCGGTTGGGGGCAAGGAGAATATTGAAGTTGCGACGCATTGTGTAACCCGGCTGAGATTCTCGCTGTATGACGAGAACAAGGTGGATTCGGAAGCCCTGGACCGTAACGAACTCGTAAAAGGACAATTCTCTACGCAGGGGCAGTTCCAGATTGTTATCGGACCAGGAACTGTAGATAAAGTATACGATGAAATGATTCAGATCACTGGTGGTGCCCGCTCTTCCAAGGATGACGTGAAATCAGCGGCAGCACGGAAACAGAATCCACTGCAGCGGGCGATCAAAACACTGGCTGATATTTTTATTCCGATTCTTCCGGCCATCGTAACCGCAGGTTTGCTGCTTGGGATTAATAATATTTTGACCGGACCTGGTATCTTTTTTGATAGTAAGTCATTGGTAGATGTCTATCCTGCATGGAAAGACATTGCTGCGATTATTAACACGATTGCCAGCACAGCCTTCACCTTTTTACCAGCACTTATCGGTTGGGCAGCTGTTACACGTTTCGGGGGCAGTCCTCTGCTCGGGATCGTGCTAGGTCTCATTCTCGTACACCCGGATCTATTAAGTGCCTACAGTTATGCAAGTGCTTCAACTGAGGGAACCGTTCCGACCTGGAATTTGTTCGGCTGGCATTTGGAGAAGATCGGTTATCAGGGGCAAGTATTGCCTGTACTGGTTTCGGCCTATATTCTGGCTAGACTGGAGAAGTTCCTCAACCGTCGGGTGCTTGATTCCATTAAACTACTGGTCGTTGCTCCAGTGACCCTGCTGGTTACAGGTTTTCTGGCCTTCACCATTATCGGACCGGTTACGTTCGCCATTGCCAATGCTATCACCTCGGGTTTGATCTATGTATTTGATCATTTTGCGCTCCTTGGTGGTTTGATCTATGGTGGATTCTATGCACTTCTGGTCATCACTGGGATGCATCATACTTTCCTGGCAGTCGATGTACAGCTCATCGGCAGTGAGGGAGGCACCTTCCTCTGGCCGATGCTGGCGCTCTCCAATATTGCACAAGGCGCTGCGGCACTGGCGATGATGTTCGTTGTTAGAGAACAAAAGGCAAAAGGTTTGGCGGCTACGTCTTCCGTCTCTGCATTCCTCGGCGTGACCGAACCGGCAATCTTTGGGGTGAATATCCGCTATCGCTACCCTTTCATCTTCGGGATGATCGGCTCAGCAATTGCCGGTATGCTCCTTACCGTTAACCAGGTTCGCGCTTCATCCATTGGCGTAGGGGGAATTCCCGGTTTCCTTTCGATTTTCCCGAACCAGTGGGGCGTATTCTTCATAGGTATGGTTATTGTTCTCGTTGTGCCATTTGCCGCCACAGTATTGTACGGACGTTCTGTAGTGGGTCGTTCCGAAAAGAACACAGCTACAGAGGCTTCTAGTACTACGAGCGAACCAGAGGAATTGAGCAGCCGTCATTCAGTTCAAGGGTCACAGGAATCAGTTAATATTCTGGAGCTTGTCTCCCCGCTTAGTGGAACTGCAGTATCGCTAGAACAGGTACCCGATCCTGCCTTTGCTGAAAAGCAAATGGGTGAGGGAATTGCAATCGAACCTTCTGAGGGGAAAGTATATGCTCCCTTTGATGCTACAGTAGCTCATGTGATTAAGAGCAAACATGCGCTTATACTGGAGCATGCCAGCGGTGTTCAGGTATTAATCCACGTTGGAATTAACACGGTGGCGCTTAAAGGTAGCGGTTTTACCAGCCTGAAGAATATTGGTGATAAGGTGCAGGCAGGCGAGCTTCTACTAGAATTTGATATGGAAGCTATCCGCGCAGCAGGTTACCCGGTGATTACTCCAATCATCATTCCTGCAGGTCAAGAGATGGTCGAGAAGATTGAAGAGAAGACCGGACCAGCTACGGCCAAACAAACAAGCATCTTGACTATTCATCTCAAGGGTTGATAAAGGCTATATTGGCAAAGACTTTATACTATAGAAAGACAGCCCCTTGGGGGCTGTTTTTCTATAAATATAAGAATTTATATGTTCAACGCTATGAATTCCCCTCCAATTGAATCGATGCTTCCAAAGGCATGACGTGATACAATAAAGGGCGGTGATCAAAATTGAGAGAAAATAAATATTTGCAAATTTATAATGAATACAGCAACCAAATCCATTCTGGACAACTGCTGCCGGGAACCAAGCTGCCTTCCGAAAGTGAACTCGCCGAAGCTTACGCCACTTCACGAGAGACCGTGCGCAAAGCGCTGAATCTACTTTTCCGAGAAGGATATATTCACAAAATTAAGGGAAGAGGCTCCTTTGTGCTTGACATGACCCGAATGGATTTCCCCGTTACCGGTTTGATTTCATTTAAAGAGATGGCCGATACACTGGGTACTGCCTCGCGGACACTGGTAGAGCGGACGATACAAGAGCCGGCAGGCTCCGCTCTCGCCAGACATCTGCAGATTCCACCTGAAACTCTGGTTTGGAAGGTTGTTC
This sequence comes from Paenibacillus sp. FSL F4-0122, assembly GCF_038002845.1. Classification (NCBI taxonomy): domain Bacteria; kingdom Bacillati; phylum Bacillota; class Bacilli; order Caryophanales; family Paenibacillaceae; genus Paenibacillus; species Paenibacillus sp. FSL F4-0122. The sequence continues at coordinate 5,825,739 of NZ_JBBODI010000001.1, read as the reverse complement.
GTGCCAGAGAGATTGAAGGTGAACGGATCATTTTGGATAAGGATTATTTTCGTGCGGATATCGTTTCCTTCCTGAGTGCGGAAATCGCCGAGGGCTCAATCTATGAATATTTGGAGCTGGAATTGGGCCTTAAGATCAGTTATGCGAAGAAGCTGATATCTGTTGAACCTTCCACAGAGGAGGATCATAGACTGCTCGATTTGAAGAATTTTACGCATATTGTAGTAGTACGAAACTATGTTTATTTGGAGAACACGGTGCTTTACCAATATACCGAGTCTAGACACCGGCTGGATAAATTTCAGTTTGTGGATTTTGCTCGGAGGGTGAGACGATAAGCTAATCAGAGGGTGTCCCAGTTTGGGATACCCTTTTTTTTATGAGAGTTTCCTGAGAAAAAATACAATCCGAATATGAAATATGAAATCTCTATTTCTTTCATCATTATCAGGTGTGTTGGATCTATTCAGTAAAAGTTGAGTAAATTTCCGATACAAGAGCGCTTTAGAGGTTCATTCTCACCGTTCGCAAAAACGATATATTAAGAAAAAAACTGCCCTCAGAGGCAGTTTTTTTCTGTAAGACGATCGAATGTTGAATCTCAATAGGAACAGATAAATGATTAACGACCCTATCTTTTCATGTAAAACCCATTAAACACCATATTGTCATATGACAAAAGTGATGACAACCCACACTATTTAAATGTTCTTTATACATATATATTGTTGGAATATGGAAACAGCGATACCTTCGTTGCCAGTCGTAACAAATACGGTATACGTTGCATGCCAGAATTAGTAGGTGGAAATTTCCTGCATTCTGTAAAAATTATTTATTGCATTAATAGAGCAGAGTTGCATACCCGGCTGTCTTTTTAAGCTTATCATTATTTGTGAAACTGGCTAATAGCAACTTTGGTTGTCTTGAATGCAACGCTAATAGAATGGTAGATTTAGGGAAAATGTCGAATATAGGAGGAAAAGCGATTGAATATTAGCATTATATTGTTGGCTCAGCACTTTAACCTGACCGTACAATGTCTGGATCGGATTAAGAAATATACGTCCATGTCCTATGAGCTGATTGTCGTCTCGGATAACGAATCTGCCGAAGTGTCGAATTACCTTGCGTATGAATACGGCGTTCATGTCATTCATAGCCGGAGCAAAGGGGTTGCAGCAGCATTCAATCTGGGCGCGGTGTCATGTTCGGGAGATCATCTTGTATTCATCCGCGATCAGATTATGGTTAACGAGGGATGGTTAGAACAGTTGTCGGGCTGTCTGGATCATCATCCGAATGCTGCAATCGTGGGTCCGAGGATGAATGACGTTAGCGGGGCTCAACAGATTCCGATTGTATATCAGAATATGGAGCAACTCTATCAGTCGTCATCGATGCTTTCCATCGGGAAATCAATGTCTTGGACCCGGGTTCCTAGACTTGTCAGTTTACTAATGATGATACCCCGTCGCTACTTTGAGCAGATCGGGTCCTTTGATGAGCGATTTGAGGTCGAATCTTACGAGGATGACGATCTGTGTTATCGCACGTTATCTATGAACCTGGATATTTACATAGCCGAAGGATGCGTAGTCTTCCGGAATGAACCTCCTTCAGTAGATCCCAATGATCCTGATTGGTACAATAACCGATTAATCTTAAATCGTGCTATGGCCATAAGCAAGTGGGGATTCGATTTAACTTCTTCCTTGTATAGTGGCACAAGGAAAGTCACTGTCAGCCTATGCATGATCGTAAAAAACGAAGAGTACACCTTAGGGCGTTGTTTATCCAGCGTGAGGGAGCTTGTCGATGAGATCATTATTGTGGATACAGGTTCGAGTGATGGAACCAAAGAGCTCGCGGCATCTTATGGAGCACAGGTTTATGATTTCGAATGGGTGAACGATTTCTCCAAAGCAAGAAATTATGCCTTCAGTCTCGCTACTCAAGAGTACCTGCTGTGGTTGGATGCGGACGATTATCTGCAGTTAGAGGATGCAAAGGCTCTCCAGTCCATCGTATCCGATCTACCATGGGATATCGATGCTGTATCGATGCATTATTATCTCGACCGTGACAAAGACGGAAGTGTAACTTCGAGCTTGAGACGTAATCGCCTTCTAAGACGAAATTGTGAATTCCGTTGGATTGGAGTCGTTCATGAGTACCTTGAGGTCGCAGGCAATGTGTTCTATGCCGAGTTAGGCATAACACATGATCGAAAGCATACGCAGTCCTCGCGTAATCTTCTCATCTATGAGGGGATGTTGAAAGCGCAAACGAGGTTCACTCCGCGGGATTTATTTTATTATGCCAACGAGCTATACGATCACGGCCAATGGCAGCGAGCGATAGAGCAATACGATGCCTTCATTGCCATGCCGAATGGCTGGTTGGAGGAAAAGCTACTTGCGAGTCGGCGTGCCGGAGATGCATTGTCACAATTAGGTCTCTTTCAAGAAGCCAAGCTTAAAGTACTTCAAGCTTTTGCCTTGTCGCCTCCCCGAGCCGAAGCCTGTTGTCAATTAGGGTCTTATGAGCTAATCGAACAACGGTTCGAGAATGCTGCTTTTTGGTACAAGCTAGCCACGGAAGTACCAAAGCCGACTGAGCCTAACGCTAGAGTAGACCTTCCGGCATGGACGTGGCTGCCGCATTTGCAATTATGCGTCTGTTACGATCGCTTAGGACAATACGAACAAGCGCATTATCACAATGAGATAGCTGGGGGCTATGTACCGGATTATCCGAGCGTCATGGTTAATCGCGATTATTTGAAGCAATACATAACTTTATAAATTTGAGGGGGATTTAGTAATGGCAAGATTAAAGAGGACGAAGGCAAGTGGCAAGAAAAGTGGCAAGCAGTTAGCTTACAAGAGCTCAATGGCATTTATTCTGATGAGTCAGTTGATTGCACCCTTGAGCCCTGCTTATAGCAGTATTCTACCCCGGGCAAGTGCAGCAGCTTACAGTGATGTCGATTCTACCTCATGGGCATATCAGTATATCACTAAAGCTTCCGCGCTTGGGGTAATCGAAGGAGACGGTTCCGGAAACTTTAGCCCTAACCGACCAGTCACGAATCAGGAAGCGGTTGTTATGGTACTCAGGTTCATGGGATATGAGCAGCCTAAGGCTACTAGCGGCAGCTTGCCCTTCACCGTAGATTCTTGGGCTACTGTTTGGATTCAGCAAGCGATTGACATCGGCCTCGTGATTCCAAGCGAGGAAGCGAGACCCAACACCGTCATCTGGGGAAAAGAGCAAGCAAGTCGAGAGTGGATAACACGTCTAATTATTCGTGCCGCAGGCAAAGAATCCGAAGCTATCGAGTTTAGGGATAGCGACATAGGTTTCTCGGATGCATCAGACGCATCGGACTGGGCAGCAGGCTACATTAATGCCGCAGTTAACCGCAAGGTCATATCTGGCTTCCCTAATAATACTTTCAAGCCTAAGCAGACGGCTACTCGCGCCGAGTTTGCAGCTATCTTGTCTAAGACTGAAATATTTGCGAGCAAGGTATCCGATCGGATTATCCATGGCTCTGTCGTCTCGATGTCCAAAAATTCGATCGAACTCTTAAGCAGCAGCGGTCAGACAGAGAAGTTCGAAATCAATAGCAAATCTGTTCTGTTCGGGGACAATGGCAAGGGCGTGTTTCCTGCGGGGTCTTTGGTGACGCTTATTCATAATGGAGGAATGGCATCCTTCGTTGAAGTGTTGGGATTAGGGGCTGTAGGCCAGACTAGTTCGAAAGGGGAAAAAGGAGACACAGGTGCTACCGGTCCAGCGGGTCAAAATGGGGCATCTGGTTCAAGTGGACCGCAAGGTGTCACTGGTGCGACCGGAGCGACCGGAGCGACTGGTGCAACCGGAGCTGTCGGGGCAATTGGGGTTGTTGGAGCTACTGGCACAACCGGGGCTACTGGTGCTAATGGAGCGACTGGTGCAACCGGAGCTGTCGGGGCTACTGGCGCAACTGGAGCTACTGGAGCTACTGGTGCTGTCGGGGCTACTGGAGCTACTGGTGCAACCGGAGCAACTGGAGCTACTGGTGCTGTCGGGGCTACTGGAGCTACTGGTGCAACCGGAGCAACTGGTGCTGTCGGGGCTACTGGAGCTACTGGTGCAACCGGAGCAACTGGTGCTGTCGGGGCTACTGGAGCAGCCGGAGCAAATGGGGCAACAGGTGCCACGGGTGCTAATGGAGCGATGGGGTCAACTGGCGTAACGGGTGCACAGGGTATTCAAGGGATAACCGGTGCTCCCGGATCGACTGGCGCAACTGGCATTGGTCTTGATAGCATTGCTCCGTTCAATTCAGCGACTTCCTATCATGCAGGACAAGTCGTTACTTATTTAGGAAGTATCTACATCGTTACTATAAACAACCCATCTGGAGTACCTTCTGATATAAATAACGACTTTACCCTGCTTGTCTCTAAAGGTGAAACCGGAGCTACCGGGGCACAAGGAGTTCAGGGAATTCAAGGCGTAACTGGTGATACAGGCGCACAAGGAGTTCAAGGGGTGACTGGAACTACCGGAGCTACAGGTGCAATAGGAGTTCAAGGAGTAACTGGCGCAACCGGAGCTACGGGAGTACAAGGAATTCAAGGGGTAACCGGAGCTACCGGGGCATCTGGCGCATCAACTATAATTCCATTCTCTTCCGGATCACCAATTACTGTAACAACAATCGTCGGGGGATTAAAAGGTACAGTTGCGATGCTTGGATTTGGCAGTTCGTACTCAGGAGCTAGTATAGTAGGTGGAAAAATAGATTTAACCAGAAGTAATGGTTCTGATCCTACAAAAGATCCGTACAACCAAGCGTTTATCGTTCCACGTAATGGTACGATCACTTCAATATATGCTTTTTTCAGCCCAACTTTAGCGTTTTCTTTAATAGGCACGACCATAAACGTTCAAGCAGAAATATATAAAGCGGATAGTAATAGCAACAGTTTTACACCTATTATTGGTTCAGCAGTATCCTTGGCGCCTAGTTTGACAGGAATAATTTCTATTGGATCTACTAGTGACGGATCAGTCAAAGGCATAAATACGGCTGTTCAGGCTGGCGATCGCTTAATGTTAGTGTTCTCTTCGACGGCTTCCGGTCTAAGCTTGATAAATACTGTAACAGGTTATGCCAGCGCCGGAATTGAGATTAAGTAATTCAAGATTTGAGGTAGGAACCATCCATTTTATTTGATAGGAAGTGATTAAAAATGGCAAGGAAGCTATTTCCGATAAAAAAAATGAGCTTAATGTTGGTGTTAGTTCTTATATTTCCATCCGTCATTCAATTCCCGTCTGTAGGAGATGCAAAAGGACGCTCTTTTGAACAAGTAAAGCTATTGGCTGCACCAGCGAATCTGGCAGTCAGCGATTCAACCTCCACAAGCATTCGCCTTACCTGGGATGCCGTAGAGGGAACCTCTAACACGGATGTGAGTTATAAGGTAAATCTAATGGAGTCTACCAATCCTAGCGTAACCGATGTGGTCTATACCTTCGATTCAGGCGAATTAACGGAGTATACGGTGAAGGGATTGGTTTCCGACCGGAGCTATACATTTACGGTCCAAGCCGTAAACATATCCGGACCCGTGTCAAAAACAAGTCCACCTTTAACCGCAAGTACGCTTCCAGCGGAAGCGTACCCACCAACAACGAAGGAAGAGAAACTCCCTCTAACCGATCAAGAATCACCGAGTACGCCCGAGCTAACTCTTTTCAGTCGCACATCAGATAGCATTAGCTTGGCATGGATTTCATCCGAGGATAATGTCGGAGTTGCGGAATATGTTCTATATAAGGACTCTGATCTGTTGGCAGAAGTAACAGTTAGCACAACGGTCTACACGGCCGTCGACTTGAAGGCTGGACAGGAGTATACCTTTGTAGTACAAGCTATAGACGAAGCAGGGAACAAATCAGCAATTAGTAACGAGTTGAAGGTTAGTACACTTGATGTTGTAAGTAATGTTGGTCCCATTATGAGCATGGGCAACGGGAATTCCTTTCATACATTGACTGTACAGCCGGATGGTACCGTATGGGCTTGGGGCAATAATAGGATGGGCCAGCTCGGTGATAGCACAACCATTGCTCGTAATAAGCCTGTGCGAATTGTTGGCTTGCCGGAGATAAGCGCCACATCCGTTGGACAAGACCATTCCATCGCGCTCGCGACGGACGGAACGATTTGGACATGGGGAAGCAATAGCGTGGGCCAGCTGGGTAATGGTACGTCGGCGCCCCAGCTTGTGCCGCAGCAAGTGACTGGATTAGTGAATGTCATAGCGGTTCAAGCAGGTGAGCAGCATTCGTTAGCGTTGTTGTCCGATGGAACGGTGTGGGCATGGGGACTTAACACATATGGGCAGCTTGGAGATGGAACCACCGAGGATAGTGCATTACCGGTGCAGGTTGCAGGTTTGGACTCAATCGCATCGATCTCAGCCGGAGCCTTTCATAATCTAGCGGTTAGCCACGATGGTCAGGTTTATGCATGGGGGTTCAATGCCTACGGTCAGCTCGGAGATAACACAAAAATCGACCACGTGACCCCAGTGCAGGTTGCTGAGTTAAGCAGCGTTACTTCCGTATCTGCCGGCTTTTATCACAGCATGGCAGTGAAAAAGGACGGAACCGTATGGAGCTGGGGAACGAACGTTAAGGGAATCTTGGGGGATGGGACAACCGAAGATCATTATACTCCCGTTCAAGCCTTGGATCTTGGTTCAGTTATCAGTGTATCCGCTGGCGCCTTGCATAGCATGGCTCTGAAAAGCGATGGAAACGTATGGTTATGGGGAGCGAACAATGAGGGCCAGCTCGGTGGTAGTGCTGAGTCGGAGCGTTCCCTCGCTTCTAAGCTCAACATTGGCAGTCGTATCGTCGCTATTAGTGCAGGTTATATGAGCGGCGGTGCGGTTAGTGAGGAGGGGACCTTGCTGACCTGGGGGTATAATGGGTTAGCCCAGCTTGGTGATGGCACTTATACTAATGTCATAGAACCTGTTGCAATTTCGCTTGTAGAAGAATCTTATTAGATTTAAAGAGTAGGGAATTTCATGCCTAAATGGCAATGAATTCCCTATTTTTATAGGTGAGTCAAAAAGAGAAAAATCTTTTCATATTCATTCTTTATCATTACAGCTATCCGTCTAGACTGTTAAAATGATGGAAGTATGGTAGACAAAGGAGATAAGCAATGAATAACGGTTTTCAGATCAATACTGAGGAGAATCGACTCCGAACTCTGAGACAAGTAAAGCAAGCGGCCTTTCATGCTTTGCAGGAATACGAAATAGACTGGAACTCCATTCACTTCATTCAAGTATCCGAACATGTCACCTTCCGCATTGTAAGAGAAGTGGGGGAACAGTTCTTGCTCCGTATTCACCCGAATAACAAACAACGCGAAGGAACCATTTCAGAAATAGAGTGGTTGTTCGCATTGAAGAGTAAGGGCCTCATCTTGCCCGAAGCTGTAATCAATCGTGAAGGGGCCTTTATTACGGAAACGTCGGTGTGTGACGGACAACGGTTTTATTCGAGCTTAATGAGATGGGTCGAGGGAAAGCATGTAGACAAAAGCGAACTAACGGAGGAAGGCATCCGTAAAACAGGATCATTGATGGCAAAGCTTCATGAGGCCAGCTCTGATTTTAGTCCTTCCAGCGGCTTTACTCGTCCTTCTTGGGGTGCACTGAGCTTTAAACGGGACTGGGATCACCTAAGTCTACATCGCAAACATTTCATATCGGATGAGGGTTTTAAGTTGTATTCCGTAGCTGCCACTAAAGTGGCAACATGTCTCGAAACGATCACAAGACATGAACAAAATTATGGGATGATCCACGCGGACTTACATAATGGAAATGTCATTTTTCAGGATAATGAACCGTACCCTATTGATTTTGGCAGGTGTGGCTTCGGCTACCATCTTTACGATATAGCTCAGGCTATTATGGGATTATACCCAACACAAAGAGCTTATTTCGTCGAAGGATATCAGAGAATCAGAAAGCTGGAAGATGAACATATAATGAAGCTAGAGTGCTTCTTAGTCATGGCAATAATCGAAGCCTATAGCTTTCATGCAGAGAATCCGCTAGAGACCGAGGGTTTGATTGAAGAGCAGCCATATGCTCAAGCGATTTTGAGAGCTTATGTGAACGGGACAACCTTTTTATTTAATTCTCTGGATACTTCAATATAAAAGATTAGAAAATGATGTGCGTTATATTCTTCAAATGGTATTATTAGGATGAACTGCTGAAAACTATTTAAATTGTATTTGGAATCTTAGCAATGAAAATGGTTGACAAAACTTTATAAAAAGTGAGGAGTAGAGCAATGAACTTTAATAAAGAACAGCTTTTTTGGATAAATCCAATCAATGATTATTCTATTACAGAAAACAGGATTGAATTTGTAACGATGCCGAATACAGATTTTTGGCAACGAACCTATTATGGTTTTAGAAATGATAATTCACCTGCACTGTTAATGAAAACTGCTGAGAAGTATTTTTCATTTATAGTAAGAACAGATTATGATAGTGCAAATAGATACGAGCAGTGTGGGATAGTCATCTATCAGGACAGTGACAATTGGTTCAAGGCATCGGTAGAATATGAAAATGAGGAATTCCAAAGACTTGGAAGTGTGGTTACAAATCACGGATATTCAGATTGGGCAACAACAGATATCGATGCAAACATTAAAACAATGTATTATAGACTAAGTCGACGTGAAAGTGATTTCTGTATTGAAAGCTCTTTGGATGGAACTACGTTTGAACAGATGCGTATTTTTCATTTGTTTGAAGGGAATGAGGAAATAAATTTTGGCTTATATGCTTGTAGCCCAGAGAATTCTTCATTTAAAGGCGTTTTCACGGAAATGGAAATTACTGAGTGTAAGTGGTTGGAGCATAAATAGTCGTTTACACAGCTGAAAGTGAATATTACTCAATAATGGCCTTCCTATAAAGGAAAGGTCTTTTTTAGTGGAGCGGTTATAAAGTTGTCATCAGTTTCCATTTTCTACAGTTATCCATGTGGTAAAATTAGGATAAGTGGATCTTGGGAGGAGAGGACATTGAGTCTTGTGATGATCATTTTGTTACTGTTCTTAAATATTCCAGTATATAGATTTTTGTTTCGCGTGTTCTTCGAGGATAATGATGATTATAACGAATCGATTAGGCATACTTTTACGCCTAACATCATTTCTTTATTCCGGGGAGAGTATTGGAAGGATAGAATGAATACGGCAAGACTTCAGTTTTTTATACTCATTTGCGGTGGGATTGTTGTTTTGGAATACCTTGTTTTGCATAAAATAATTGATATTTTTCGTTAAATAGAACTTCATTTAGAAACTTCTGCTTATGGTGAGCAGGAGTTTTTTTATCTTGCATAAGCACCGCTCTATTATGGAAAACTTATGTAGTGCGAATAAACAGCATGAATCCATTTTGCGAGGTGATAATGATGACAAATCAAGATCCGCAGGAGCTTCTTAAAAGTAAACATAAGCTAGATGAGCAGAAGAGGCAGTTCACAAATTTTGCCCGAAGTGCTTCCGGTCATGGTGAAGTAGAAGCAGGCCAGGAATTCAGTAATGACCGAGTGCCAGATGATCAAAACCGTATGAAATCTGTTGAGAACAGACAAGATTGATCTTAAAAAAGCTATCAAATAAGCCGATCCTTTTCTGGATCGGCTTAGAATAATAATTATTACGTTGTAAGGTTGTTCAATAGGTATCGGATGCTAGAGTTTTCTTGCTTTAATTACAAAAGTTACAGGAAGCATCTTTGCTTTTTTTGCAAAATCGCTTTTATCGTCCCGCGACTGCATAAGTTCATCATCAGATTGCTCAATCATTTGCTCAATAACAAATCCAGCTTTAGAGAGCGCATTCACATAGGTTGATAATTTACGATCCGATAAGGTTAGCGTACTTTCTTCAAGAGATACTGAATACCAAGATTCATCGAAATAACATTTTTTGAAAACAAGCATATCATTTTCTGCAACAACACATTTGTGTATAGGGTGAGACCAGCTGAAAATAAATGTTCCATCTTTTTTAAGGTAAGAAGCAATCCGGCTAAAAGTACCCTCAAGGTCTGTTGTCCAGCCTATGGCATAAACCGAATAAACAAAGTCAAAATAATCCTCTGGCAGGCCACATTCTTCTTCCATGGGAGAACAGATCAAATTTGCTGAAAGTCCGTGCGCCGTCAAAAGTTGCCTAGTCTTTTCGATTTGATTCTCTGATATATCCGTACCCCATAGTTCAGATGCATTGCGTTCCCCCAAATATTGCAAAGATTGACCGCTTCCACAGCCTATCTCCAGCAACTTTTTCCCTGAGACATCACCAAAAAGTTGACATTGTTCTTCTGAGACAAATGCTCCATATAAAGGTAGTGCGGTAGCTCCTAAAACATCATTTCCTTTTGTATCCCAAAATAAGCTGTTTGTTTCATGAATAGCATTCGTATTCATATCGACCGAGATGGCGACGCCAACCTCACCCGCGCCTATAACGTTTGTTCTATAACCAGAATTTTTGTCCATGCAGACACCCGCCCCAAATATAGATTATATAAGCCTAAACATATCTCCCGACTTGCGCGTAATCCTAATAACATATATCGAACACGAACAAGCTGAGGTATCAACCATAGAATAATCTACCATTTTTCTATTAACATATCTACCCAAAATTTTCCACTAAAACTTCCATTTATAATAAAGCATGAATTTCTGTTTCACTCGCAGGGGGAGAAGAATACGTATGAATGGAACGATATATGAATTACGGTCAGGATCAATTTTTCTTGCTGCTCCATTCGCTAGAATGGCGATTCTATCATCAGGACCTATACGAGGTGATCTCAATAAATTATTTTGCCAATCTGGATGCCTATGGTTTGTTCACTAAATAGCGCAATTATCTGGTTGTCCGTTTGACTGCAGATCAAGCGACGTTAAAGTTATTGGATGTACGCCATATTGAAAACTATAACAAACTCCGAATAATAGGAACCTATTCAAGTTGCTCCAATTGCATCGTTTATATCTGAATATGATTTTTCAGGAAAAACCATCGTACCTTTTATTACTCATGTGGATATGGACCTGGACAGAGCTTTGAAATGATCAGAGAGCTTGTCCCGGAGGCAAAACGTCTTAGAAGGCTTTGATATAGAGTGTAATGAAGTGACAACTGCACAAGAAGCTGTATCTGAATGGCTACGTGAAATTGGGATAATTCATCCTTGTTTAAGATACTGACTATACAATCCTCTCTATCAATACTCCCACTTGTTTGGCCATTTCACGAGGTGGATAAGGCATTTCATTCTTAAACCACCATTCCACTACCTCTACATAAGCCGCTGCAATAAATCGAAGAATTACCTCTTCATTGAACCCCTCATTTTTCCCTTCTTCTATAGTCACTTCATCCTTTAAACCTTCCATGACAAATTCAAGGAATCTATTACGAAAAGAGAGGGCGCCTTGACTGGCTAACATCGTCGAGAAGAATAAATAATTGCTTTCTAGGTATTCAAACCAAATCAAACCTCCATCTATAAAATCCATTTCAACTGATGCATTACGCAGTTCTTCTAGTTCATTAATATGTTCTTCAATAAGCTTATCCAGCAGATCAAATTTATCTAGATAATGAAGGTAAATCGTTCTACGACTTACGTTTGCTTTGTCGGAAATATCCTGTATCGTAATCTGATTAAAGTTTTTTTCGGAAATAAGTTCAATAACCGCTTGTTTTATCGCTTCTTTAGATTTAAGTATTCTTCTATCTACTTTAGGCATATGAGGATCACTGCTTTCTATAAATATTAGCTATTTTGAATCAATCTGTGAACTAATGCACAAATATCGGTCAATTAGTAATTGTAGACCTTTAATATCTATATATAATAATACACAGATGTAACCTAACAGAGCAACTTTCAAGTTAATTTATACGGTACATCTAAAAAATATAACGAAATGAAAGTGAGGAACTATAGAATGGAATATGTAAAACTTGGAAATACAGGTTTGGATGTATCACGAATTTGTCTTGGAGGGATGAGTTTTGGTATAGGAGAACGAGGCGATTTTCCGTGGGCACTTAATGAAGAACGCAGTCGTCCTATGATTAGAAAAGCACTTGATGTAGGAATCAATTTTTTTGATACTGCGAACGTCTACTCGGGCGGAACGAGTGAAGAAATCATTGGACGGCTCCTAAAGGAGTATGGCAACCGGGATGAAATCGTCCTAGCATCTAAAGTTTTTTACCCAACGAGTGAAGGTCCAAATGGTAGTGGGCTTTCCCGCAAAGCTATTATGAGTGAAATTGATAAAACACTTAAGCGTCTAGGAACCGATTATGTCGATCTCTATTATACCCACCGTTGGGATTACAATACGCCTATAGAAGAGACTATGGAAGCTTTGCATGATGTCGTGAAGGCAGGTAAGGCTAGATATATTGGCGCTTCCACGATGTATGCTTGGCAGTTCTTAAAAGCACAACATGCTGCTGACCGTAATGGTTGGACCAAGTTTGTAGCTATGCAGGATCATTACAATCTCTTATACCGAGAAGAGGAGAGAGAGATGATGCCACTATGTAAGGAAGATAAAATCGCAGTAATGCCTTGGAGTCCGCTGGCTGCTGGAAGATTGGCAAGACCTTGGGGGGAAACGGACGAGCGTGCCAAAGTTGATGCAATCGCAACAGCGATATATTCCTCAACAGCTGATTCAGATCTACTAGTCGTTGAACATGTAGCCGAAGTTGCTGCAACAAGGGGGGTACCGATGTCACAAATCGCACTTGCTTGGTTGCTTCACAAGGAGCCCGTTACATCTACAATTGTTGGAACAACTGAAATCTCTCATATTGAAGACGCAGTAGCTGCACTTTCGATTAAGTTGACACCTGAAGAAATGGACTTATTGGAAGAATCTTATGTGCCACATCCAGTTCTGGGTATGACGTTCTAATCTAAGTTCGGGTATAAACGAGTCCTCAAAAGTAATGTTCGATACAGATTTGTTATTGATATGTCAAAGCTTTAACTTTTAAAGATGAAAGGGAGTATTAATTATGACCAAAGTATTGATTCTTGGAGCAAACGGAGGAATTGCTGGTTATGCTATCGATTTATTCCTCAAAGAAACGGATGCTGAGTTAACGCTTTTCCTACGGAATGCTGGCAACGTAAGAAAACTTGATCCGTATCGCACTCGTGTCTTTGAAGGCGATGTTATAGATATGGAAACATTAGAAAAAGCAATGGCAGGCCAAGACGTTGTCTATGCCAATCTAGCGGGCAACTTGGAAAAGATGGCTAAGAACATTGTAGAAGCTATGAATGCGAGCGGCGTGAAACGCCTTATTTTCATCAATTCTATGGGCATTTATGATGAAGTTCCAGGGGAGAAATATGGTAGCATTTTAAACCCATATCGAAAGTCAGCTCAAGTCATTGAGGCTTCAAATCTTGACTATACGATATTGCGATCCGCATGGTTTACCAATAAGAATGAAATCAACTATGAAACAACTCAGAAAGGCGAATTGTTTAAGGGGTCGGAAGTATCACGTAAGAGTGTTGCTGATTTAATTGTTAAATTAGCTGTAACGCCGGGATTGGAAGTCCGTAGTAGCTTGGGTGTGAATAAGCCTGAGTAAGTTTAGAATACGATGGGCTTCTGAATTCATCAGGAGAGTGGAGAGAGCAATGGGGAAGTCAATAAAATTAACTTTAGATGGAAAAGAATATACAGCAACATTAAACAGTAACCGTACAGTAGAAGATATACTAAATATGTTACCAATGGAATTAACCCTGCAACGATATGGAGGTCACGAATACTACAGTTCACTTCCTAACAAGCCATCAATTCAGGGAGTTCCTATGACTTCAGATGCACATGCAGGTGGCATATACTACTATGATGGCTGGAGTGCTTTTACAGTGCTTTTTGATGACGCACATATTGCTCCTTATGAGGTCGTGCATATCGGAGATGTAAATGAGGATGTCATCCTACCGTTATCCGTAGCGGGTGCTACTGTAAAGGCTAAAGTTGAGATAAACTAGTGAAAAATAAAATATTAAATATACTGTACGAAATCCGCGCCCAGCGCGGATTTTCTGTTTTATGGGTACAATCTTTGATTAAGCCAAGAACTTGCACCTATTACTCACAAATTCTATCCAACAAGGCCCCTAACTGTTCTGCTAATACTTGATGAGTTACAGGCCTTTTGTTCGTAAACCACCATTCAACTACGCCCACATACGAGGAAGCCACAAATCGTACGACAAGATCTTTATTTAGCCCTTCGTTTTTCCCCTTTGTGTTATCTACTTCATCTTTGAACTCTTCAATCAAAAATTCAAGGAACCGGTTGCGAAAGAAAGGCGCTCCTTTACTCGCTAACATCATGGAGAAAAAATCGTAATTACTTTCGAAGTATTCCGTCCAAATCAGAGACCCAGTTACAAAATCCAAATCAGCTGCCGCTTCGCATCTCTCCTGAAGCTCATTAATATGGTTTTCAATAAGTTTATCCAACAAATCGTATTTATCCATGTAGTGGAGGTAAATCGTCCCACGGCTGACATTTGCTTGATCCGAAAGATCTTGAATGGTTATATCATCAAAATTTTTCTCAGCCATTAGTTTAATTACTGCTGTTTTTAATGCTTCCTGGGTTTTAAGAATTCTTCTATCGACCTTAGTCATTTTGCCCACCGAACTTTCTTTATCATCATAAATATAGAGAAAATACATTTTTGTACTTGTTTTTAATTATTAACAAATGTTTATTATTTTTTCAATATAAATCAGTAAATAATAAACAAATTCAATCATTCTATTTATTAATGCACAAATCACTTGAAATTGACAATAGACCTCAAATGCAAATCAATTATAATAATAGACATAAGTTCATTAAGATAATTATGAACATTAATTATGGAATTCATCTTTTATTAGAAAGGATTGTTGTAATATGTGTAACAATCATAACAACATTACTACTCGAGTACTATGTGTTCCAGCGGCAAAGACACCATTTGAACTAACAACCATAGAACGTAGAGATTTAAGGCCAGATGATGTTTTAATAGATATTAAATATTGTGGTATCTGCCATTCTGATATTCACAATGCTCATGATGATTTTGGCAGCGGAGTTTTCCCGATGGTTCCGGGTCATGAGATTGCAGGTGTTGTTACTGCTGTAGGTAGTAGTGTGACAAAATTCACTGCTGGCGATCGTGTTGGCGTAGGCTGCTTTGTTGACTCGTGCGGGGAATGTGACTTCTGTCTCAGAGGAGAAGAGCAGTTTTGTAAGAAAGGTGTCGTCGTCGTATTTAATTCTATAGATTACGACGGAAATCTAACATATGGTGGATATAGTCAGAAAATCGTTGTGAAAGATAAGTTTGTTGTACGTATTCCGGATGCCTTAGAACTGGATGTGGCAAGCCCACTGTTGTGTGCAGGCATTACCACTTACTCGCCTCTTAGACATTGGAACGCTGGACCAGGTAAGAAGGTTGCGATTGTGGGAATGGGAGGACTTGGTCATCTGGCAGTTCAGTTTGCCCATATGATGGGCACTGAAGTAACTGTCCTAAGTCATAATTTGAACAAAAAAGAAGAAGCCTTTGCATTTGGTGCAAATCACTATTATCGAACGAATGATCCCGCCACATTTACTGAGTTGGCAGGTCAATTTGATCTAATTTTAAACACAGTTTCTGCGAATATAGATGTCGATGCCTTTCTATCCATACTTAATGTGGACGGAGCATTAGTTAATTTGGGTCTGCCAAACAAACCAGATCAATACAATGTTTTTTCCTTATTTGCTGGGCGTCGGAGCATAACTGCATCAAACGTTGGTGGTATCAAAGAAACTCAAGAGATGCTCGACTTTTCGGCTGAGCACGGAATCGCTCCAATGATCGAAGTCATTCGTGCGGACCAAGTTGACGAGGCATATGAACATGTCCTTCGTGGTGATGTACGATATCGGTTTGTAATCGATATGTCTACATTGTAATTGTTTATTCTGATGAAGTATGGGTCAATCAAAGGATTGACTCATCTTTAGTTTATCTGTAACTTCCATACCGTTATTGGGGTAGATAAGTCGACTATGAAATAACCGAAAAGGATAAACTTTTAATAGGAATCGAGATCTCACGGAAAAGTATCTACAGAAAGCGATAAACCAGCTTTTATTAAATTAAGAGGAGGTTTGAATCATGAGAATAACGGAGGCAGCAAATAAGTACCATGAAAGAATGTTCCCAGGCTATGAATCTAAATTATTAACAACGGATCCAGATTTTATTGAACGGTTCGATAACTTTGCCTTTGATGAAGTGGTAAATCAGGACGATTTGGATGATCGTACTCGTATGATGGCCATTCTCTCTGTTTTAATTGGCTGTCAAGGGATTGACGAGTTTAAAGCCATGCTACCAGCAGCACTAAACTTTGGTGTTACTCCTGTGGAAGCGAAGGAAATTGTCTATCAGTCAGTGCCTTACCTTGGCATTGGAAGGGTATTTCCCTTTCTGCATGCGGTAAATGATATTTTGACTGCCGGAGGTGTGGAACTACCTTTACCTAGTCAGGCAACTACAACCACAGAGAATCGTTTAGAAGCAGGAATTCAAGCACAAGTAGAAATTTTTGGAGAAAGCATGGAACAATTCTGGAAATCCGGTCCGGAAGAGAGTCGACACATTAATCATTGGCTTGCTGCTAACTGCTTTGGCGATTACTATACCCGAAAAGGACTCGACTACAAACAAAGAGAGATGATTACATTCTGCTTTCTCTTTGCCCAGGGTGGGTGTGAACCTCAGTTAACCAGCCATGCGGCCGCCAATATCAGGCTTGGAAATGATAAGTCATTCCTGATCAAAATTATATCTCAATGCCTACCTTTCATAGGTTACCCGCGCAGTCTGAATGCTCTACGATGTGTGAATGAAGCAGCAGCGAAATCTAATTAAAAAAGAACGAAATAAAATTTTGGAGGAATTAATTATGAGTACATGGCTTATTACTGGTGTTAGTAGTGGCTTTGGTTATGAGATGACAAAACAGCTTCTTGAGAAGGGTGACAAGGTTATCGGAACTGCCCGTAACAAAAACAAGGTCGCCGAATTCATCGAGAATTATCCCGATACCTTCACTTGCGAGACACTGGATGTAACCGATGTTCCTGCTATTCATAAACTTGTTGACGGCTCTTTTGAGAAGTTTGGACATATCGACGTTATCGTAAGCAATGCAGGTTATGGCCTTTTCGGTGCAGCCGAGGAACTCTCAGACGCCGAGATTGATCATATCATCGCGACTAACCTAACTGGATCCATCCAGCTAATTCGGTCATCTCTGCCGCATCTGCGTGTTCAGGGTGGCGGGCGAATTATTCAGATCTCCTCCTATGGTGGGCAGGTTGCCTTTCCAGGTAATTCAATGTACCATGCCACCAAATTTGGTATTGAGGGATTTTGCGAATCGGTCGCTCAAGAGGTTGCACCGTTTAACATTGGTATTACATTGGTTGAGCCAGGAGGCGCCCGTACCGAGTTTCGATATGGCAGTGCACAGGTAGCGAACCTGATGCCAGAATACGATGAAAATCCGGCGCACAGCTTCTTGAATATGCTCGACCCTTCCAATGGACTAGCTCCCGGTGATCCAGTGCGTATGGTTTCCCGAATCATTGAGAGCGTTGATCAAGAACCTGCGCCAATTAGAATGGTACTCGGTTCTCAAGCACTGGCAAACACCGTTTCGACCTTGAAAGCCCGTATTGCTGACTACGAGACGCAGACTGAACTGGCCGCTTCAACTGACTTTCCTGCGGGAGAATAAGAGGATAACAGTACCATTTTTCCGTTAGGGGAAAAAGTTAAAGCAAACTATACGGGTGATGCTTATTTGCAAATGGTGTTTACAGATCCTACTCCTCTTAATACTGCAATTGGAAATGTAACCTTTGCTCCAGGTGCTCGCAATAATTGGCACGCTCATCACGTTGGACAAGTTCTGTTAATTACTGGCGGCAACGGGTGGTATCAAGAAGAAGGAAAATCTGCCCAATTACTTAAAACAGGTGACTCCAGGGGAAACAGAATGGTTTGAAGCTGTCGATGATGAATGGTTTGAACAACTGTAGAAATTAATCTATATAAATAGAAGGAGGTTTACATTGTGGAATATATTAAATTTGGAAATACAGGTATGGATGTCTCTCGGATTTGCCTAGGCTGTATGAGCTTTGGAGATGTGCAGCCAGAAGGGCATCAATGGGTGCTTAATGAGGAGAACAGCCGTCCTATTATAAAAAGAGCGCTGGACCTCGGCATCAACTTTTTTGATACAGCGAATATCTATGCAAGTGGAACCAGTGAAGAGATTATAGGACGAGCTCTAAAGGATTATGCAAATCGGGATGAAATTGTCCTCGCAACAAAGGTTTGGGGGCGCATGCATCAAGGTCCAAACGGTGCTGGGCTTTCCCGAAAAGCTATAATGAGCGAGATAGATAAAAGTCTAAAGAGACTAGGGACCGATTATGTGGATCTCTATATCACCCATCGTTGGGATTACAACACGCCAATTGAAGAAACCATGGAAGCTATGCATGATGTGGTGAAGTCTGGAAAGGCCAGATATATCGGTGCTTCTGCTATGTATGCATGGCAATTTCAAAAAGCAATACATGTGGCTGAGAAAAATGGATGGACTCGTTTTGTATCCATGCAAAATCACCTGAATCTCATCTACCGCGAAGAGGAAAGGGAGATGATGCCACTTTGTAAGGACCAAAAAATTGCGGTGACTCCCTATAGTCCATTAGCATCTGGAAGACTGATTCGCGACTGGTCGGAAACCACGCAAAGATCCGAAACAGATCTAATTCAAAAAGCAAAATATGATTCTACTATTGATGCAGATCGATTGATCATTGAGCGAGTGGCGTCAATTGCAGAGAAGCGCGGTGTACCCCGTATTCATATTGCGCTTGCATGGCTGCTGCAAAAAGAATCTGTAGCTGCTCCTATTGTAGGTGCTACGAAAATTTCTCAACTCGAAGATTCAGTAGAAGCTCTATCTGTGAAATTAACCTCTGAAGAAATTTCATCACTAGAAGAACTATATGTTCCGCATTCTATAGTGGGAGCTCAGTGAACCTATTTTTTCTGAATAAGGGATATCGTAGTTAAATTGAGGAAGAAATGAAATGGAATATGTAACATTAAATAACGGGGTAAAGTTAAACTAAAACAACCCACAGCCAAGATCATTTTTATTATAAATCTTGGCTGTGGGTTGTTATCTATTTGTAATGAATATTATGATAATGGTTCATATCGCTAGTCATTGGATGCTCATGTGTGACATGGCAGGCGTTTGGAAAGTGCCACAGCAATTGTCAGATTCTAACCGTATATACACAGTTTCTTCCTCCCGCTAATATGTACTCCCCCCGTTCAATATGAACATTATTACCTAGAACAGTTTTAAATAGATGTAACTCATTTTTGCATAACCCGGTACATACAGCAGCAGCTTCACAGATCGGGCAATGTTTCTCAATGAATAAAAGACTGCCATCATCCTGCTCCTTAACCTCGGCCATATACCCTTCATTTGTTCGAATCTCGGCCAGTTTCTCCAGCTTCCCTCTAACGTCTGCTGTATCACCAAGTTGCTGAAGATATTGTTCTTGCATATTCTTATTTCGAACAGCCAGCAGCTTGTCCAGCCCCTCGTTACCGAAAGCTTCTTTCATGGAATGGATCAGACTGACGGATAAATCCGAATATCCGCTTGGAAAAAACCGATCGGCCGCGGGGGTTAAGATCCATAGCTTGGTGGGCCGCCCCATGGGACGGGCCTCTTCTTTATTAGTAACCAGCCCTTCTTCTTTCAGCGCATTCAAATGTTGACGAATAGCCATTCCAGATAGCGAAAACTGCGAGGAGAGTGCCATAACATCCATTCCCCCTTGCTGCTTTAACAGATCAATGATCGCTCTTCGGGTCTTGGTTGAGACATCCTTTTTGGTTTGATTTCGGCTCAAGGTGCACCTCCTTTTGAAGCAACTAAATCTACATCACAGACTACATTTTAAACAAAAATGTTGACAAAGTCAAAGCTGAACTGTAGCTTAGACATTATAAACAAAAATATTTACTAAGTGTCCGAATACGATGTATACATACCAATTTTCTTGGAGGTCACATTTCATGTCGTCTAATCATCAAAGTATTTTCAGCCCACGTTATTTTGCACTATCCATAGGTATTATTCTGTCAGTGATGGCCGTTGGATTCGAAGGTCTGTCCGTAACCACCATTGCCCCTTCGATTGCTGGAGATTTGAACGGCCTTAGCCTGTTTGGCTGGATATTCAGCACGTATCTGCTTGCGCAGATTATCGGAACTCTGGTCGTCGGTCGAATCATAGATAGAAGAGGACCTGCAGTACCGTTCACTATCGCACTACTTTTGTTTATCGTTGGGTTGATCGCTGCCGCAACATCAGGCGATATGTATACCATGATAGGATCACGGGCCATGCAGGGTTTGGGTGCCGGAGCTATGATGACTTGTGTGTACACAGCAATATCCTTAAGCTACCCGGATGAATTACGCGCCAAAATACTAGGAGCGTTTGGTACGGCCTATGTTCTTCCGTCCATGCTCGGTCCATACGTTGCAGGTCTTATCGCAGATCAGTGGTCCTGGCGGTTTGTTTTCTGGGGAATATTACCGATCCTGATAATTTCAGCGCTGCTTAGTTTACCTGCGTTCACGAAATTAAAAACACCGAAGACACAAGGGGATATCGGAGCTTCATCGACTTGGATGGCTTTACTGTTAACGATGGGTACAGGGATTTTCTTGGTTGGTCTAAGCATGCTTCCGAGTATTATGGGATTTGTTTTAGTCCTTATCGGCTTAGTACTGATGATATTTCCGCTCCGCAAACTGCTGCCGAAGGGAACTCTTACGCTTCGAAGAGGCATGCCAGCTATTCTGGCAACACGTGGGCTGTTCTTCGCTGCCTATACCAGCACACAGAATTTCTTGGTATTGGCTCTAATCGATGTGAAGGGAATAACGCCTTCTCAGGCCGGATTGATTGTAGCGAGTGCTGCGTTGAGTTGGTGCGTCATAGCGTATCTGCAAGGACGGTGGGATTCGGCAGATCAGGGGCGTGGACGGCATACGCGAATTATTCTGGGTGTATTGCTGCTTGCCATAGGGATTACTATCGTATTTTGGATACCCGTGGTGACCGTTACCGTTGCAGTTTTTGGACAGATCATCGCTGGAATCGGCATTGGATTGGCGCATCCGATTAGCGGTGTTGTGGCGTTTTCTCAGACAAGAGAAGGAGGTGTCGGCAACACCTCGGCAAATCTGCAATTTGCGGATTCTTTTACACCCGGTGTAGTTATCGGGATCGGCGGTTCCATTCTTGTGGTTTGTCAGGCTGGCGGAATGTCACTCCAATCCGGATTAATTGTAGCAATGGGTTTCCATCTCTTGTTGATTGTAATGAGTTTATTTGCGAGCACTCGGATCTCACCAGTAGCTGAACAGATAGGAACGGGTATCCAATCTTTAGGTTTGAAAAACAAATAAACGAAGGAGGAGTTCACAATGATCATCGAGGTCAGTGATAAGGCATCAGAAAAAATCGCCGAAATCTTATTAAGTGCGAATATCCGAAATCCATTCCTTAGAGTGGGTGTTGATGAAGGGGGATGCAGTGGATTATCCTATACCCTAGTCGTAGATGAACAGCAGGCAGAAGAGGATATTGTATTAAATAAAAAGGATTTTAGTATATTGGTTCACCCGAATAGTATTCCTTATATTGACGGTCTTGAAATTGACTATGAAGAGAGTGGAATGGTAGGCGGATTCACTATGAATAACCCTAATGCAAAAGCTTCATGTGGATGCGGAGCCAGTTTCAGAATGGCCAATTATCGTGGCGAAATAAAAAAATGTGATTGAACAGCAGAAAGGAGAGAAGAGGAATGATATCATTTGCAGTATCCGAAAAAGCATTGGATTCATTTAAGAATGAATGGGGTTTGGAAGAGGACCAATATGTAAGAATTTATGCAAAATATGCCGGTGGAGGCTCAAATGCCTTCACTGTTGGAATTAATGCAAGTGCTACACCGATCGATCCCGCATGGGTTCAATCCATTGGCGGATTTCATTTTTTTGTTGAAAAAACTGATGTTTGGATTTTACAGGATGAACTTCTTCAAATTGATTGTAATGAAAACGGCATATTTTCAACCAAAATCTCCTGAGCATCTTCTTGGGTACAATGTACATTAGAATATCTACTACACTTCTAGCAATTTCGCACACTATTGTCTATACTGTTTTAAATAAATATCAGAATTGGATCTGATCTTAAAAGAAGCATGGTGCTAGGAAGCAGGTGCAGAACATTGATAAATTTGGACAAATTAGCAAAGGCATTTACTAAAGGTGTCTATGAAATAGAAGATAGAAGCCGCTTAGTCATCCAGCCCAAAAGCTTATTAAGTGAATTCACCACCGTTAAGCATGGATTTTTATTTATCATTCGCGGGGGAGCCAGAATACGTGTGAACGGAACGGTATATGAATTACGGCCAGGATCAGTTTTTCATGCTGCTCCGGGCATGCAGATGGATTCGCAGGTTATAGGACAATCTGAGCTCGAGTATTACTCACTTTTTTATAAATTGGATATGCCGGAAGAAATGAATAGTACTCACGAATTTGACTCTCATTTCAAGCTGGAGCCGGGAGCGAATCTAAAGATTATTGAATTACTAATTATGCTCCATCAGAATGCCCATCCATCCGGAGAAATTGGGAAGCTGCGTATCAAGGAGTTGTTCTTAAGCCTGATGCATCAGGTTCTGATTGCGTGCAGTTACAGAGAGAACGATAGTTCTCCGAATCAAAGAATGGTAGACGAAGCTCTTGCGTATATTAAACTTCATTATATGAATTCACTTACACTCGGTGAGTTAGCGGAACAGCATGCAATGAGTGCCAACCGCTTCTCTTACCTCTTTCATAAATATACGGGACTACGACCAATCGACTATGTCGTTAATTATCGTTTGGAACGGGCCTGTGAATTACTCAAAGCAGGTAATTTTCCTATCCGCGAGATTGCTGACCGTGTTGGTTATGACAATCCACTATATTTCAGCCGATTATTCAAAAAGAAATTCGGTGTTTCTCCCTCTGCTTATAAATAATGTACATAATGAGCTTCTTTTACTTGAACTACGTCTGCAGCTACTGGTGATAAGCCAGAAGTGCAGACTTTTTTTATTTAGATTAAATAATGATGCATGCTGGATTTGAGATTTGTACATTTGAATTTATTTAAATTTTTGATAAACTCACCTTTGTAACTGAGAATCATTATCAGTAAATTGATTTATAAATGAAAGGCTGGTAGATATGACAGAAAAAAGACCAAGACAATTATGTATTGGCCTGTCCTTAAATGCAACCTGGATGAAAGGAGACGGCTGGCGGCACCCGGATAGCGGAGTAGAGAAGATGGAGTCTATTGATTACTATATTGATTTGGCAAAAATGGCTGAGAATTCAAAGCTCGATTTTCTTTTCAGGGCTGATTATCTGTATGTTAGCCCGCAGATGTTAGCAGACTCCTCAAATTTCGGCAGCCCCGACCCTGCATTGTTTTTTGCAGCGATAGCTCGTGAAACCGAGCGGATCGGACTGGTAACGACGATTTCCACTACTTTTAATCCGCCGTATGTTGTTGCAAGGCAATTGCAGTCCTTACACTGGCTGAGCAATGGACGCGCCGGCTGGAATATTGTCACTTCTATTGAAGGTGCCAATAATTTCAGCGATTCACCTATGCCGTCACCGGAAGAAAGATATGCCAAGGCTATGGAATTCACGGATGTTGTACGCAAGCTTTGGGAGAGTTTTCCGAATGAAGCGATTGTTATCGACCGTCAGTCAGGTATGTTTTCGGATAAGGATAAAGTGACTGCCATTAATCATTCCGGGGAATTTTTCAGTGTAAAAGGGCCGCTTACTTTTCCTGCTCACAAATCAGGAACACCGCCGCTATTTCAAGCTGGTGCTTCAGACATTGGACGGAATTTCGCCTCATCTGTAGCTGATGCTATTTTTGCGGCAATGCCGGATAGCGAATCGGGAGTGGAACTAAGGAATGATCTGAGAAGAAGAGCGGCTGAGCAGGGCCGTGATCCGGATGCTATCAAAGTTTTGCCGGGCTTATATTTTTTCCTGGCCGATACGCGCGAAGAAGCACTTGAATTACATAAGGCTGCACATGCGAATTTAAGCCTTGAACGCAGACATGCTTCGCTCAAATCGGTGATGGGTCTTGATTTAAGCGGTTATCCCTTAGATAAGCGAGTAACTGACGATATATTACCCGATTCCAGTCAGGCCGTCCGCAGCCGGACTCATGCCGAATTGTTACGGCGGTATATTATCAAAAACCAGCCTACAGTGAAAGAAATCTTGGACAGGCCGGAGGTTGTCGGATCTGCACATTGGGTATCTGTCGGGACAGTAGAGGATGTGCTGAACGATATTATTGAACGGTTTGATGCGGAGGCTATGGATGGCTTCATCGCCTTGCCAGGCGGCTCGGAACAATCTATGGAGTTGTTTTTTGAGAAGTTGGTACCGGAGCTGGTTGAAAGAGGTTTATTCCGGAGTGAATATACTGGAAGCACTTTCCGTGAGCATTTAGGGATTTAAAAAAGAGAAATGAGGCGATTGAACGATGCATGAAGAGGAATTGTTTGATGTTACGATTATTGGCGGCGGTCCGGCTGGATTATTTGCTGCATTTTATAGCGGACTCCGTGAAATGAAAACCAAAATTATAGAATTCCAACCTGTGCTTGGCGGCAAGGTGCATGTCTATCCGGAAAAGATGATCTGGGACGTAGGAGGCTTACAGCCTATTCTTGGCTCACAACTTATTGAACAAATGGTTGCTCAAGGGATGACTTTCCAACCGGAGGTTGCCTTTAATGAAAAGGTCACATCCATCTCGCAAGATGAAGCAGGTTACTTTATTTTACACACCGCCGCAAACCGGAAGCATTTCACTAAAACTGTGATATTGGCCATTGGAGGAGGCATTCTGAAGCCGGTCAAGCTCGAAATCGAGGGTGCCGAAAGATTCGAAATCACAAATTTGCATTATACGGTGAAGTCACTTGCCCGATTTAAAGAGAAGACTATCCTAATATCGGGAGGCGGCCATTCTGCTGTTGACTGGGCGAATGAACTGGCTCCGATTGCCAAAAAGGTGTTTCTGACGTACCGGAAAGAGAACTTAAAGGGGCATGAAGCCGATATTTCACGCTTGCCAAACAATGGCGTAGAGTGCTTGTTAAATACTTCAATCGAAAAGTTGATTGCCACACCGGATCACGAAAGAATAGGGACTGTACTGCTGAAAAGTAATGACAACGGAGAGGCATTTGAGCTGTCTGTCGATGAGGTCATCATTAATCACGGTTATGAGCGCGACAAAGAACTGCTGGTGAACAGTGAAATTAAAATGGATCTGTGGGAACACCAGATTTCAGGATCAGTAACGAGCGGGACATCCGTGCCGGGTATTTATGCGGCAGGTGATGTTCTACATCATGATGGGAAACTGCACCTGATCGCGGGGGCATTCCAGGATGCTGCCAATGCGGTAAACCAAGCCAAACAATACATCACACCGGAGGCAAATTCGTCCGGGATGGTGTCTTCACATAATGACCTGTTCACGCAGAAAAACCGTGATTTAATGAAGCATTTATACAGACAGTAATGATAACAACTCAAGGGGGAGCCAAATGAAAAGACTATATGGATGGATTGCATCCTTAATTATACTTGCAGGATTACTGGCTGGATGTTCCGAAACTTCAGTCACGCCTACACCGGAAGCCGGCAAGATCGATGAAGCGGGATGGCCTAGAACAATTGCGGATGCCAGCGACAATGGAGTGGTGCTTAAGACACGTCCTGAGCGTATAGCGGTTTTGCATCCCTTGTATTTAGATTACTTTTTTGCTCTAGATACTCCTCCAATCGCATCAACCAATGCAGCGGAAGCGATGAAGGATTTTGCTACTTTACAGCCTTATGCTGGAACTGCTGAAATTATTGATTTGGGCAGCAGCAATGCGAACCTGGAAATGATCATGGATGCAAAGCCAGATGTGATTGTAACCTTCAAGGGTTCTGTTGATAGCAATTATGAAGAGTTGAATAAGATTGCACCAGTCATCTTAATTGACTACACCGATACCTGGGAAAAAACGGCGATGCTGTGTGCTCAGATTGTTGGTAAAGAGACATTAGCGGAACAAGCCATTAAGGAAACCCAAGAAATGATTGCAAAAACAAAAGAACAGTTAAGTAGTCTTGAGAATAAAACATTTGCTTTACTACGGGTCGACGGAAAAGCCAATTTTAATGCTCAAGGCTCTAAAAACACGATGTACTACAATCAAACTGTAGGCTTTGGGTTGTTGCCACCAAAGGGATATCCTGAAGAGGGAGGGGCACTTTCTCTGGAGGGAATATACAGCATGAATCCAGATTATATTATTATCCAGCATGATATGGATATCGCAAAGGCAGCCATCAAGGACAAGGAAACTTCGAACGTGTGGAACTCACTGGAAGCAGTGAAAAACAATCATGTACTTATCTTTGATAACTCACTCAATAGCGCAAGTATCCTGGCTGTCCGTTTGGCTGCAGATCATTTTCTGCAATTGGCGTCTGAACAATAAAATTATATTACAAAATCCGATTGCACCTTTTAGGGCAATCGGATTTTTGTTATTAAGTTAAATATCTTGACTGTTATTGATAATGGTTATCATTTATGATGAGTATTAGACAGATAACGGAGGGGTAGTCATTATGCACAAAAGCAATCAAATATTGCTTTGGGACCAAGCGACGGTCAAGTTATTGGATGTGCGCCGTATTGAAAGGGTTCGGGGCGAAATTCTTCATAAATATAAGATTCCTGCCAGTATATTTTTACTTTCGGTACAAGGGAGCGCTCAAGTTCAATTAGATCAGTCTGAATTTTCTTTTACAGGATTTCAAGTCCTGCATAGCGGGAAAGGAGCGACCCTTAATATTGTTCCGACAAGCAAGAATTTTGTTTACTATATCATTTATTACCGTGCATGGATGCAAGAGGAGGATCTGTTCCAAACACAATATTGTTTTTCCCCAGATGCACCCATTTTACTTTATAACAAAATGCAATTGATGTATCAAAAATGGAACGAGCAAGAAGAGAGACTCAATGTAAAATCACTTTTTTATCAATTCATTCATCAGGTTTTAAAAGAATTACATAGAAAAGAGACTGAAGTGAAACAAACAAGTGTTGCAGTCCAGGTAATCACCTATATCCAGGAGTACTATGCGGAGCCAATTACATTAGATTCGCTTGCGGAAGTATTTAATTTCAGTGCTTATCATTTGTCATCCTTGTTTAAAGAGCACACAGGTATGAGTCCGATTGATTACTTAATTCGGTTTCGGCTTGAACTTGCAACGGAGCTTTTAATGACAACAGATGCTTCGGTCGGGGAAATATCAGCAAGTGTTGGTTATAAAGACGTATATTATTTCAGCCGAATTTTCAAGAAAAGAAAAGGTGTATCCCCTACACATTTTAGAACAAGAGAGTTTCAGCGGCCTAAAGTTGCTGAAAGTCCATTAAACTTCCCCACATCCTCTATTTTTGAACCCATCGTTCAACAGTATATTAATAATGATAATCATTATCATAATACGGAAAAAGGGGAATTACCTATGTTTAAAATGACAAAATCTCAGACGACGGCAGCTTTACTGCTTTGCAGTTCTCTATTATTAGGTGCTTGCTCAAGCGGGACGGGTACTGCTACGAAGGAACAAAGTAATGGGAATGGAACCGTAAATCAAGCAACATCAGAAGAAAGTACGAACACTCGAATAGTATCAACGCCTAAGGGAGATGTGGAAGTACCAGCAGAGCCGAAAAGAGTGGCGGCTGACCAATATATGGGGCATTTATTGAAATTAGGAATTATACCCATCGGAGCAAGAACGTTTATGCTGGATGAAGGGTGGATGGAAAAAGCGGACATACCCAAAGAAACGATCGAGAAAATTGAGGATTTAGGGGATTTTCCTTTAAATTTGGAAAAATTAACGATGCTAGATCCGGACTTAATTATCGGTTCGATCGATGAGAACATAGAACAATATGAGAAAATTGGGACCACTGTTTTTCTGCCTTATTGGGAGGGGTTAAAAACAGCAGGGCCGCTTGATAAATTTAGGAGTGTAAGCAAAATATTCGGAAAAGAAAAAGAAGCAGAAGAATGGATTACGGAATATGAACTGAAAGTAGCTGAAGCAAAGTCGAAACTTGCCGGGGTTATCAAGGAAGGGGAAACCGTTTCGATTGTTCAGTTTTCACAAAAGGCCGTGTACGTCTTAGCGGCAAAGGGAGGAAATTATGGTTCTTCCACTATATACAATATGCTGAAGCTGCCTCCAACAGAAAGTGCCAAAAATATGGCGGAGGGGTTTGAATCCATTTCACTTGAAGTGCTTCCAGAATACTTAGGTGATTATGTTTTTGTATATAATGGCGATGCGGATGCAACCAATAAAGCAATGGAAAGTAACATATGGAAAGGCATCCCTGCAGTGAAAAATGGCAAAGTTTATTTGTATGGCGATAATTATCATGATGAATTCGTAATGGAGGACCCTTTTTCATTAGAGCTTCAGCTTGATACGATTGTGAATTTGTTACTTGGTTATCAGTAACTTAGGAGAGAGCGAAACGGAGCATTTATCCGTTTCGCTTTTTTTTGTACTAATATCCCGATAGCCCAATCCTTCATCATGAGCCTCAGCAACTGTGACTTTTTTCATAATACCCTTTCTATATTCGACCCGTTTTATAGGCCAAAAGTATAATTTTTACAGCAGTTTACATAAATCTATCTTTTTTTTAATTGTTTTGAGATAGGATAGTAGATGTCAAGCAGGTGGGTATTTATGGTAATTACTCACCGGACTATTTCTTGAGGAGGAAGGGTATGAAGGAGAAGAATTCAGTTTGGAAAAAGAGGCTGATGAACAGCACTCTAGCTGTGGCGGTGGCCGTACCACTTCAGCTGTTCACGTTCGGAGCCGGTTCGGCGGTATTCGCAGAAGGACCAAACGATCCTGCACCGTACATTGAGGCCAAAGTGGTCAATGAGCATGCAGGCCAGAAGATCCTGTTTGACAACACCCATGAGCAGACTGCGGGAGCAGCCGATTGGGTGATTGACGGCGCTTTTTCAGACTTTGGGAATGCCCTTGCCCAGGAAGGCTATTATGTCAAAGAACTCCGCAAGACGACTCCAATTACTTTGAGTGATCTTTCCGATTATGATGTCTACATCGTCGCCGAATCCAACGTGCCCTACAAAGCAAGCGAGCAGCTTGCGATGGCAGAATATGTGGAGGATGGCGGCAGTATTTTCTTCATCGGCGACCATTATAACGCCGACCGCAACAAAAACCGCTGGGATGGTTCTGAAGCTTTCAACGGCTACCGCCGTGGAGCGTGGGACAATCCAGCCAAAGGCATGAATGCCGATGAGGTCGCTTCTGCAGCCATGCAGGGTGTGGTTAGCTCTGACTGGCTGGCGGACGAGTTCGGTGTCCGTTTCCGCTACAATGCGCTTGGCGACATTAACGCAACCAACATCGTGGCTCCCGATCAAGCCTTCGGCATTACAACGGGCGTATCGGCGGTAGCTATGCATGCCGGTTCCACGCTGGCCATTCTAAACCCAGCCCGTGCGAAAGGTATCGTCTACCTGCCGCAAACCAATGCTGCCTGGGCCAATGCCGTAGACCAGGGGGTCTATAACGGCGGCGGTGTGGCAGAAGGTCCTTATGTGGCAGTTGCGAAAAAAGGCGCCGGCAAGGCAGCCTTCATCGGTGACTCATCTCCTGTAGAGGATGCAACACCGAAATACCTGCGCGAAGATACCGGCACCAAGAAAACAACTTACGATGGCTTCAAGGAAGTGGACGATGCCACACTGCTGGTTAACACCGTCAACTGGCTCGCTGAGCAGGAGAGTTATACGGATTTCACCCAGGTGAATGGCCTGATGCTAGATCAGCCTACAGCACTGCTGCCTTTCGAGGAGCCAGCGCTGTCCACTGAGCCGCAGCCGGAGCCTTGGGCTCAACCTAATGCTGGCTACAAATGGTATGATCGCAGCACCTTCAAAGCAGGCTCCTACGGCGGACCGGCAGCCACTGCAAGTGCGGTTTATAACTTCACGCACCAGGCTGTGCTGCCAAATGCACAGAATTTTCAGATTCGGGTGAGTGCAGATAATCTTCCAGCAGGCACAAGCGTTTCCGGCTTCCAGGTAGGTGTCTACCAGGTAAGCAGCGGCGCCCAAATCGCCAAGATTCAGAACAGCGACGGCACCTGGCCAAGCAGCTACGGCTATAGCTCCTCATTCAATCTGACGGCTGATCAGAACGGTCATGCCTACAAGGACCTGACGATTCAGATCAAGCCGGGCACCACAGCTGCATCCAATCTGCGCCTCCGCCAGAACAGTACAAACCTCAAGACTGAATCGGTGACGCTGGGCAATGTTCCTGCTGAACCGCTTCCGGCTGAGGAAGATCCCATTCCGGCTGCAATCTCTATCGGCGATTCCCGGTCTAAGGCAGCCGGATCACTGGTAACGGTGGAGGGGACCGTGACGACCGAGCCGGGTATCTTTGGCGGACAGTCCTTCTATCTCCAAGATGGAACCGGTGGGGTTTATGTCTTCCAGAGTCAGAGCGGCTTCCACGTGGGCGATAAGGTCAAGGTAACAGCGTCCACCGCACTGTACAACACAGAGCTGGAGCTGACCGAAGCAGTACAAATTGCGAAGACGGGCACGGCGGCACTGCCGCAGCCGATTGCGGCGAACATGGTGAATGATGCCAACCAAGGCCAATTGGTTCAACTGAACGGTGTGACAGTGGCGAACATTATCAACGCTACGCCAAGCGGCTCCTTTGAATTCGACGCAGTCAACGCCGACGGGACAAGCAATCATGTGCGCGTGGATGCCCGGACAGGCATTACTAAGGATATCTTCCCTTATACTGAGGGACAAAAACTTAATATCACAGGTGTTGCCGCAATTTTTAAAGGCATCTACCAGCTCAAGCCGAGAAGCCTCGATGACTTCGCCGCAGCAGAAGAAGAGGGGGCTCCGGTGACAACGGCGACGCTGTCTACCGAGCCTAATGCTTCCGGCTGGTTTAACCAGCCGGTCACCGTTACCCTGAAGGTTAATACAGATACAGCTAATATTTATTACTCGCTTAACGGCAACAAGGAAGCTGAGTACAGTACACCTGTGGACCTGAAGGAAGACGGGCGGCATACATTGACATACCATGCTGTGCCGGGAAAAGGCAAAGCGGAAGATCCCAAGATGTTGAACCTCAATATTGATACGGCTCCACCGGTTGCCGAACTGAAGGAATCCGGCCATGAGGTGAGAGATGTAGAAGAAGGAGCGCAGCTTTACTTTGAATTGACTGCTGACGATGTATTGTCAGGTGTCACCTCGAAACAGCTTCTATTAGATGGGAAAACGATTGCCGAGGGCCAGACCCTGAGCGCCGCCGATTTAGGGGCCGGCTCCCACACCGTGAAATACACCGTGCAGGATGCGGCCAGCAATACGACTGAAAAGAGCTATACTTTCCAGGTTATTGGCGGCCAGGTGATTGCGACTGGTAAGCCAGGACAGGCTGATCTTTCCTCCAACAGCAGCTATGCTAATGGACTTAGTGATGGTAACTATACGGTCACCATGAACCTATGGTGGGGTAATAACGGCACGAGCTACAAACTCTATGAGAACGGCACACTGATTGATTCTAAGACACTGAAGGATGTATCGCCGGCTGCCCAGACGGCAAGCACAGAGCTTCATGGCAAGGTGAACGGCACTTATGTATACACTGCGGAGTTAACCAACAAATATGGCACGACCAAGATCGATTCGCTTACGGTCACCATAAGTGACTCTGCGCCGGGCAAGCCGATTCTGTCCGAAGATAACTGGGACGGAGATGGCACCTATAAGGTGTCGATGAATCTTTGGTGGGGAACTAACGCTACAGAGTACCGCCTATATGAGAACGGGGAGCTCATCGACTCACAGCCGCTGAATGCCCATACACCTTCGGCGCAAAGTGCAGCAACCACCATCAGCGGACGCACTGCCGGTGTGTACGAATATCGGGCGGAGCTGGTCAACGCGGCGGGAGTAACTGCCAGTGATACGATCAAGGTAACGGTCATCCGCTAAACTGAATGGCAGTAACAATAACAGTAAAAACGAAGAGCGCCGGATTCCAGGCCGCTCTTCGTTTTTTACATTACCATTAGTTCATTGTGCCTCGCAAAAAGCTCTGGTTCGCACCAGGGCTGCAAATCATATGGATTATAGGCCGCTATCATCGGTAGTTTCGTAACCATAGTCGAAGGTCTCGATAGTACCATCATCATATTGAAGTGTGAGCTGGTCAATAATAATCGTATGTATTGTATTCTGATATGTAAAATCACTGAAAATAAATAAAGTATCATTGGGCTCAACCGGCCCCACATATTTAAGCGAAAAGCTGCTCTTGCCGTTCAGCTGATCATTGGAAGGATCGCCTACTGGATTAAACGTGCTGATGTGGGCTGTGTAATAATTGATCCTTTTACCGGTTAAGTTGTCAGCTTCCCAGGTCAGCTTAACAGCATCGGCAGAGTTCGTACTATACTTGAATTCTAATGGCGCACCAATCCCTTGCCCGGATGGGGTATCTGCTGCTGGCAGATCTTCAGCTTCATCACCGGCGGGTCCGGTATCATCGTCCGAAGGCATATCTTCCAAGACAACGGCTTCCGGGGAAGGTGAAGATTCAGTAGGATCTGATTCAGTAGGATCTGATTCAATAGAATTGGACCCAGTAGTGTTGGATTCAGCAGCAATAGCAGCTTTATCTGCGGTACTAGGTGGTATTTCTTCGATAACGGGATTACTTGCCACATTCTGCCCATTCAAGCGTGTTTCAACGCTAGGGGCCACGTAAATTCCTAAAAGAAAAGCTATCATGATGGATAAAACATAGATGAGGACTAAATTGAACCGATTCAAATACACACTTCCTTTATTGTTATTTTTAATATGAACCTACTTATAATGACATGATTATTAAGGATTTGACAATATTATTGCAAAAAAAAGTTGCGACTGTGCAGAGGCCAAATGTTTAAAGATCAACTCATTTAATATGGGTTGATTTTTTTATGTCCTACATGAAATAAATCAAATTAAGACTATTAATTTAAAAAGATTATGCTATAATCGTAATTATTACGATTAAGATCTTGGAGTTGAATGCCATCAATCGATACTTGTTGCAACGCTTATTGCAGCTCATCCCCGTGCTGCTCGGTATCTCTTGCATTACCTTTGCGCTGATGCACTTAACGCCAGGTGATCCAGCGGAGATCATGCTGCGTGCTGACGGCATTAAACCCACGCAGGAAGCTATTGAGGTGACCAGACATGCACTTGGTCTGGATGGTCCTGTACATAAGCAATATTTTCATTGGTTGAACCGGGTGTCCCATCTCGATTTAGGCCTATCTTACAGCAGCGGTCGTCCAGTATTCACAGAGCTAATGAGTCGCTTTCCGGCAACTATACTGCTCAGTGCCTGTTCCGTATTGTCCGCTATTCTTATTGCCTTGCCTATAGGAGTGGGATCTGCACTATATCCGGGTAAATTGCTTGATCGACTGGGAAGAGTATGTGCACTGCTCAGTGTTTCAATGCCGGGATACTGGCTAAGTCTGCTCCTAATTTATTATGGTGCGGTGAAGTTTAAGCTATTTCCTGTGATGGGAATGGATGGGGTATCCAGTGTCATTCTACCTGCCCTCACACTAGGATTTGGAATGGCAGGAGTCTACATCCGCTTGATTCGTTCCAGTCTTCTAGACGTTTTGGGCAAGCGGTACATCACAGCAGCTAGAGCTAAGGGGCTGCAGGAATGGAGAATAATCATTCGGCATGCACTTCGTAATGCGCTTCTTCCGAGTCTTACCCTCCTTGGAGTTAACATAGCGGGGCTATTGGGCGGTTCCGTTATTGTTGAAACTATATTTTCTTGGCCGGGAATCGGTAAGTATGCCATTGAGGCGATTTTTGCGAAAGACTATATTGTCATTCAGGGTTACGTATTATGGATGGCTGTTGTCGTTGTCCTGATTAACTTGACAGTGGATTTATTACATCTGCTGCTGGATCCGCGAATCAGGCTGCGGTGACGATTTAGAAGGAGCGGATTGTCATATTTCGTATTAGCTTATTTAAGAATGAGGGAGCAAGGTTAGGAGCGGGCATAGTACTTTTGTTCATATGCGTTGGACTCTTTGCCCCATGGCTTTCACCTTCCGATCCGCTGCAGATTCACATGGAACACAAACTGGCTATGCCTTCCTGGCAATACCCGCTCGGTACGGATCATCTGGGACGCTGTGTCTTATCCCGATTAATCTATGGGACCCGAACCTCCCTGAATTATTCGTTTATGGTGTTGATCGTTGTTTTTGCGATTAGCATCCCTGTTGGTTTACTGGCGGGTTACGCTGGCGGCAAGATCGATCATTTGATTATGCGGATCATAGATATATTGCTTGCCTTTCCCAGCTTAATCCTATCCCTTGCGATTACAGCCATGCTAGGTCCCAGTATGAAGAATCTGCTAATTGCATTTGCTGCTGTCTGGTGGACGGGGTATGCCAGAGTGATACGCAGCATGGTCCTTCAAATCAAGGAAAGTGAATATATTACAGCGGCCAAAGCGTCAGGCACTTCTCATTTACAAATTATTTTCAGGCATATTCTGCTGAACGCAGCCCGGCCTATTCTGGTTCTTGCTTCTATGGAAGTGGGTACGATTATGCTCTCCATTGCGGGTTTGTCCTTTCTGGGTTTGGGAGCTCAGCCGCCTACACCGGAATGGGGAGTAATGCTGAACGACAGCCGTGCCTATATTCAAACGGAGCCACGGTTGATGCTATTTCCGGGAATGATGATCATGCTGGCGGTTCTGGGCTTTAATCTGTTGGGAGATGGCTTGCGACAACCAGAGCGTGTTTTCGATTCTGCAGTGAAGTGGGGGGCCAGAACATGATGGCAGAGTCTCCACTGCTGAAGGTCAGTCATTTACGCACCTGCTTTCACACAGGCAGTTATAAAGTTACGGCAGTTGATGATGTCAGTATCGAGGTGAAATCCCGGCAGATTGTCGCACTTGTAGGTGAGAGCGGCAGCGGTAAAAGTGTTACGGCAATGTCCATATTAGGATTATTAGATTCTCCAGGCTTAGTTGAGAGTGGAGAAATCTGGCTTAAGGGTAACAATCTTCGTGAGTGCTCCAGCCGTCAGTTACGGAAGCTTCGGGGAACAGAAATGGCTGTTATCTTTCAAGATCCTATGAACGCGCTGAATCCGGTACTTACTATTGGCAGGCAGATCACGGAGACGATTAAACTGCATAAGCGGGTGTCGGGAAAAGAAGCAAGATTACTTGCCATGAAGCAGATGGAGCAAGCAGGGCTCAGCGATCCTGATTTACTTTTCAATAAATATCCTTTTCAAATTAGCGGTGGTATGTGTCAAAGAGTAATGATTGCCATCGCACTGGTATCCGGTGCAAAATTATTAATTGCAGATGAGCCTACAACGGCATTGGATGTAACCATTCAAGCCCAGATTCTTAAAGAGCTGGACCGAATCAGATGGACGAACAATGTCGGCATCCTATTAATTACCCATGATCTAGGCGTTGTTGCGGAGCTTGCAGATTATGTATATGTGATGAAGTCCGGGAAGATCGTGGAATCAGGCAATGTGTTTGAACTCTTTTCTAATCCCGTGCATCCCTATACTAAATACTTAATGGAGTGCAGATAACAACGGTAATATTACATTTTTCAGGGACGTGGTGATCTTGAAGTTATTGGAAGCGGTAAGCCTGAACAAGAAATATGGGATGGAAAGGGGGTGGTTCACACGTAATGCCAGAAGTGTTCATGCCGTCAACAACCTGTCTCTCAGTCTGGAGAGCGGCGAAACCCTTGGATTAGTGGGGGAAAGTGGCTGTGGTAAGAGCACTTTGGCCAGACTTCTGCTGGGACTGGAGAAACCATCCTCCGGAAGAGTTATATACCGGAACGAGGATTATACGGACTGGAGCTTCAGCGAAATGCGCATGATCCGCAGGAAGATGCAGATGGTGTTTCAGAACAGTCTGGCTTCATTTAATCCGTTGTTTACGGTAGAGCAGATTATCGGGGAGCCTCTTCGAAACTATGGAGAGAGGAAGGCTGGAGCCCGCAGGGCCACGGTAGCAGACACACTTGAGCTTGTGGGACTTGAACGGCGGCATATTCACCGCTATCCGCATGAACTCAGCGGCGGACAGCAGCAAAGGGTCGGAATTGCACGAGCGATCTCCTTGCGGCCGGAGCTGATTATCTGTGATGAACCTTTCTCGAGTCTCGATGTCACCCTGCGAAAGCAAATGATGGGTCTGCTGCAGGAGTTGAAGCATGAGCTGGGATTATCCTATGTATTCATTACACATGACTTGTCAGTTGTAAATCGTTTTTGCGACAGTGTGGCAGTGATGTGTCAAGGGGAAATAGTAGAGAAGCAATCAGGTGCAACTATGTTGCAGCAAGCAGACCACCCTTATACAAGAACATTACTCTCTTCGGTACCCGTGCAGGACCCCCGCTTAAGGAAGAAGAGACTGGGCACAGAGTGGCAACCCAGCCATTCCTATGATGTTAAGTAGAGAAAGGATGTACCAAGAATGAGAACGAACCTTAAGACAAAAAGCCTATTATCAAAATCGTTATTCTTTATGCTTCTTGTGGTAGTTATGGTGATATCAGGTTGCGGTAACAGTAATAACAGCAATTCTACGGCTAGAGCCAATAATACCGCCAATAATGAAGCTGCACAAGGATCTGAAGCTCAGGACAAGACAGTCACTGTTGCTATATCGTCCGATGCCGGTATAGACCGATTGGATGCCGGTGCCTATGATGGTTCGATGAATGTGCACGCGATGATATATGAGGGGTTAGTGGAGTATGGTGAAAAAGGCGAAATACTGCCGTCGCTTGCGGAGTCTTGGGATATTTCAGAAGATGGGAAAGTATATACGTTCCATCTTCGCCATGACGTCAAATTCTCTGACGGTACGGAGTTCAATGCCGACGCGGTTAAATTCTCCTTCGAACGATGGATTAAGGATCCAGCCAATTCGTTAAATGTGGCAACTGCGATGCAATCCCTTGTTGTTGTGGACGAACATACGATTACAATGACATTCAACAAAGCGTATTATCCCTTCTTAACCGAGTTATCCTTTGCAAGACCGGTCCGAATTATCAGCCCTTCCGCTGTGGAACCCGCAGGAGATATTACGGGTAAATTCATCAAAGCGATTGGAACTGGCGCATGGATGGCTGAGAGCTACAAAACAGATCAGGAAGCCGTACTCGTCAGAAATCCGAATTATTGGGGAGAAATGCCGAAGCTGTCGAAAATTATTTTAAAGGTAATCCCTGATCCACAGTCCAGAGTACTAGCGCTGCAAGCTGGAGATGTTGACATTGCCGGGGGACAAATGGGAAAGATTCCAGTCGAAAGCGTGCCAGTGATTGAAGCGGATTCTTCACTGACCTTGCAAAAATCACAAGGAACAAACTCTCATTTCTTGATCTTTAACTACAAAACGCCCGCACTTCAAGATCTGAATGTGCGCAAAGCTATCAATTTGGCAATTAATAAAAAAAGCATTGTCGATGATCTTATGGACGGTATCGGCAGTGAAGCCCAAGGTCTGTTCCCGTTGACGGTTCCTTATGTGACGGAATCCAATAATACCTGGTACGGCTTCGATCCGCTGGAAGCGAAGCAGCTGCTAGCAACTGCCGGTTACACGGATTCGGACGGAGATGGAATGGTACAGAAGGACGGAGCGCAGCTTGAGCTTAATTTCGTGCTGCAGCAGGCTGAATATCCCGAATGGAAGTCCATCAGTGAACTGGTTCAGTCTGAGTTAAAGGAGAT
Organism: Paenibacillus sp. FSL F4-0122; assembly: GCF_038002845.1. NCBI lineage: Bacteria > Bacillati > Bacillota > Bacilli > Caryophanales > Paenibacillaceae > Paenibacillus > Paenibacillus sp. FSL F4-0122. The sequence continues at coordinate 5,787,291 of NZ_JBBODI010000001.1, read as the reverse complement.
TGGCATTAGAGTGAATCTTCAGGTTCTTGAGCCGAATGCCTATTACGATGCCTTATGGACAAGCAAAGCCTATGATCTAATTATGTACCGGACTTATGACGATGCCTATAATCCGCATGCATTCTTGCTCTCCTTATTTCATAAAACAGCTGATGCATCTGCTGTGGTATGGTCTGATCCTGCACTAGAATCTCAAATTGACACAGCAGTAGGAACAACCGATATTCAGGAACGTCAGACCGCATATGACTCCATTTTTTCCAAATTGTATCAGGAGGCTATGTTTGCAGCTATTTATTTCCCTGACGATATCTTGGCAGTTAATAATAGAGTGACTGGATTTAAACCGGGGTACTCCACCTTTATGCCGGTCTTCTGGAATCTACTCGACATAGGAGAAAAATGATGTTAAAAGAGATTTCGAAATACTGGACATCAAGCTCGGAGAGTTATGACAAAGTCATACAGACTCAATTCCGCAGTAAAAAAACTATAAACCTCTGGAAACAGCTGCTTATTAAAGGGTTGGGAACAACTCCCCAGCAAAAGGTGCTGGATGTGGGAACAGGACCTGGCTTTTTCTCCATACTCTTATCACAGATGGGTCATCTGCCTACAGCGGTGGATGCCTCTCAGGGAATGATAGATAGAGCTTCACGAAATTTTGAGAGTTATGGATACAAAGTTCCAGCTTATGTCGCTGATGCTGCCGACTTGCATATGGAGCTAGAGAATAGCTTTGATGCAGTGGTCTGCAGGGATGTAGTATGGACGCTGCCTGATCCACAGAGGGCTTATGCTGAATGGTACCGGATTCTAAAACCGGGCGGGACTCTGATTATTTTTGACGGCAACTATTTATATAAAGAGAGCAAGACTGTATTCCGTAAACTTTGGTATGCTTTGTCCTGGACGCTGATTCTGCTCACAGAACAAAGAATCCGCCAGCGAAGCAGTCAAGATAAAAGCCTGCTAAGCGAGTTGCCATTTGTTAATGTATTACGGCCTGAAGCTGACGAGACAGCGCTGAAACAGGCCGGGTTCCGAACCATAGATGTTCACCGAAACTTTATCCCTGCCCGTGCGATGCCGCTAGATTATTTGAAATACGGTTACCAGAATGTAAACCGGTTCATGATACTTGCCAAGAAGGAGTGAATGATAAATGGGTATACAACAAGAGGTGGAAATGTATTGGGAAAGCGAAGCTGAGCTGTACAGCGAAGGCATTCAGAAGGAACTGAACGGATTCCAGCGGGAGGCCTGGCTGAAGCTTATCCTCGCTAACGCACCACAGAAGGAAAGATTGCAGGTTCTAGATATTGGCTGCGGGCCTGGCTTCTTCTCTGTGATTCTCTCAAGTGCCGGGCATCTGGTTACTGCGATCGATTGTACCGACAATATGCTGGAAGAAGCACGTTCCCACTCCAGTCGGGAAGGTGTCACCGTTACTTTCCGCAAGATGGATTCGCACAAGCTTGACTTTGCTGCGGAGAATTTCGATCTGATCGTGTGCCGCAATGTTACCTGGAGCCTTACCGATCCGCAGTCAGCTTACAAAGAGTGGAAAAGAGTACTTAAGCCTGGGGGACGGCTACTGGTTTTTGATGCCAACTGGAATCGCCATCTCTGGGACGAAGAGATGCAGCAAAAGCGAGTAGAGGATCAGAAAGTCTATGTAGATAAGGGCTTTGGTGAGCTCCCGCATCATAAGGACATAGAGGAGACAGACCGTCTGAGTCTTGTATTGCCACTGACCAGAGAGTGGCGTCCCGAATGGGATATACGGACTCTCAAGGAAGAAGGATTCACCACTATTTTTGCTGAAGAGAATTTGAACGCCAAAGTACTGGATGAGAAACAGCAAGTCTTAAACCGGTCAACACCGATGTTCATGATTTGTGCTGAAAAATAATATAATAGTGAGAACCTACACATAATTAAATGAAGTAACAATAAAAAGCAGCGATCCTCTAAATGAGAGGCGCTGCTTTTTGAGTAAAGGACAAGAACATTATTTCATTTCCGATTTGATGTTGATCTAAAACCTCTTTTTTGGCTTGTTCATATTCCGTTCATATTGTCGTCACGAAGAGTACATCTTGATTGATTACACTTTGAATATGTCGTCAAGGCGGCACTTCAGATACAGGGACAAGGAAGGGAAGAGATCAACGTGGCAAATAAGGTGGAAATAAAAACAACTGGGACTAAGAGCCACAAGAAACGGAACCTATGGTTAAAAATAATCGGAGGTATTGTAGGGGCGCTAGTGTTGTTCATGGGCATCGTTTTTATCGTTGATGCAATCAGCGACGGGGTAGAGAAAAAGAAAATCGAATCGTATGGCCAGTATGTCAATGTGGATGGGAAAAAGATGAATGTGCTTATTCAAGGCAGCGGAGAACAAACGGTTGTACTCCTACCAGGACAAGGAACCCCGACACCTGCACTTGATTTCAAATTGCTGATCGATGAGATTACCCCTAATTACAAAGTCGTGGTGGTCGAGCCTTTCGGTTATGGTTTGAGCGATGAAACCGAGAAGGAAAGAACGACTGAGAATATAGTAAGTGAGGTTCACGAAGCTTTGCAGCAACTGGGTGTAGACCGTTACATTCTAATGGGACATTCCATCGCGGGACTATACGGAGCGACCTATGTGAATACTTATCCGGATGAAGTTCTTGCTTTTGTCGGCATCGATAGCAGCGTTCCCAATCAACCCGGAATGGATGTCAAACTACCTTTGAAAGCCATGCAGTTTCTTCAAAAATCAGGGCTAATGAGATTGGTCCAAAAAGTGAGCGGAGATCCGTATGAATCGCTTGCATTCGATGAGCATACCAAAGAACAGATGCGTTTGATATCAAATCAAGTCGCGACCAACCCAACATTGATGAATGAACTGAGCCACCTCGGTTCCAATTTCAAAAATGGAGAAAAAATCACAATGCCAAATGACTTGCCGTTGCTTCTCTTCGTTCAATCGAATAACGAGCACAATAAACAGTGGATTCCACTGCATGAGGAGCAAGTCAAACAATCCGCACAGGGCAAAATGATCCCAATGGAAGGTTCACATTATCTGCATCATACAAAATATAAAGAAATCGCTGAGGCATTCAAAGAGTATATGAAACAAATTCAAATTCAATAGTAGGGTTGATAATTAAACTGCGGAGCCGAATTTGGTTCCGTGGTTTCTTTGTTTTTTCATTTATAAACACGATTTTTAAACCTTATTCCTGGGACATTGGAGTATGGTATACCTCAAGACAAATTTTGGTCATTTCGTCAATGGATTTTGCAAAGTCTGATTGTATCCATTTAAGGAGAACATTATAGAGGGCTCCCGCTTTAAAGTATATTCGGTACACATTCTCATCGCTTTTGTCATGAGCAGTAGAAAGCATCATTTCATTCAAGCAATCCAGAATTACATCATCAAACTTTGCGCTTTGCAGTGCTTTGTAGATGTTCCGCTGCTGAAAAATAACTTCGAAAAGCACTTTGATAAATTTTTGAGGTTCTTTAGCTTTGCCTGTTAATTCATTGGTGTAAGGTAAGAGTTTTTGATTAATTTCGAAAATAAGCGAATCGACCAAATCCACCAGGATCTCTTGCTTGGAGGAATAGTTGTTGTAATAGGCCGTTCGAGAAACCCCTGCGCGCTTCACAATATCGGTGATGGTGATTTTACTAAAAGACTGTTCCTGGATCAAGAAGACTAATGCCGTGCAGATGGCTTCTCTTGTCAAACGGTTAGTTTCTTTATTGGAACGATGCTGAGAGGTATTTGGACTGTATAATTCATGATTTGAGATGACATTTCCCCTCCGTTTGTACATTCTGATGTTCGTTTCATTGTTTTTCATGAGTCTTTTCAATATGCTAAAACCATAAGGCATTACAAATGTAATGTCAAAATAATCGTTAGTTAAAATGGGAGGGCGTCATGTTAGAAATCTTATATAGACGATTGTCAGCGGTCCTGCTTTTGATCCTAGCACTCTGTGCTACGGTATTCATTGGCAAAGAAACGGTAATCTCGATCGTGACCATTATCTTTTTGTTAGCAGAATTAGGCATCTCTTTTTTACTTTTAAAGAAACGTGAGAAGGTACATGTGGTTTTTATTAGTGTGATGGTGGCAGAAGGGCTATTCTTACTAACAAGAGAATTTTGGCTGCTTGCGCTTTCTATCCTGCTGCTGATCGTAGCGGGCATATGTAGAGGACTCTTTGGGCAATCGGGGAGCAGAAGAGTCACTCCGTTTCTAGCCGTTCGTAAAGTGTTATTCAGCATTACTGCACTTATCGTTACTGCACTTTGGGGGATTGGAATCTATGCAAAACCTATTACAACACCTGTGGCATTATCAGCTGATGCGGCTATGACGATCGATGAACGTAAATTGGATTCTGCAGCAATGATGCTGAAAGATATTGAAGTAATGAATTCTTTTGGAAGCCGTACAACCGGCTCTGAGGGTCACAATCAGTTTATTGCTTGGCTGGAGCAGCAGGTAACGGATATGGGGCTGCAAGTATATCGTGATCGCTATACTTTTGACCGATGGGAAGAAAAGAACAGTGCTTTAATGATTGATCAGCAGGCAATTCATGTCTCTTCAGCTTTTCCCTATTCCGGGGAAACTGACGAAAAAGGTGTGACAGGGGAGCTGGTGTATACGAAGCGTGGTGAATATGGCCAGGCCAGTGGAAAAATTGCTGTCATTGAAATTGAGAATTTTAGAAATTTTCCAAGTGGGATCGTTATGAATATGCGGGCTTCATCTCCAATGGACAACCAAATTGCCCCAAATGAAGGCGATCTGGTCCTCACTACAGCTTTAAAAGAAGCTAAATTGGAGCAAGCGACGGAAATGGGCGTAAAAGCTGTTGTTTTAGTCTGGAAAGGGGTATCTGACGATAAGGTTGAAGAGCAATATGTGCCTTTTACCACCGATTATGCAGGAATCCCTGCAATCTGGGTTAATGAAACGGAAGGGAAAAAGGTGATCAGCGCAGCTCAGGAGCATAAAGAAGGTACGGTTATTTTAGAAGCGGAAATTCAAAAAGATGCCCCAACAGAATCCTTTTATGTGAAAATTGACGGTAAGAATAAAGACGAAGCGATTATCGTAAATACCCATACGGATGGGATAAATGTAGTGGAGGAGAATGGCGCTGTGGGCATGCTGTCTATGATTCGTTACTTACAGCAGGAGCAGCCGGAACGTACGATGATTTTCGCTTTTGTGACAGGACATTTTAGATTACCGGAGTTCAAAGGGTCCTCTCAGGCAACTTCCACCTGGATGGAGGGGCATCGAGAGCTGTGGGATGGCAAGAATGGTCATTTAAAAGCTGTAGCTGGAATTACGGTTGAGCATTTAGGCAGCATGGAGTGGAAGGACGATGATACGGGTCATTATGGTCCAACTGGACAAATAAGTACAGAATATACGTATGCAGGCAATGAAATGATGGCAGCCATTTGGCTGAAGGCTATTGAAAAGACAGATAGCACACGTACTGTATTATTGCGTGGACATAACAAGTTTGAGTTTGGAGAGAGTCAGCCCTTATTTGAAGCAGGGATACCGGTGATTGGATTCATTCCAATGCCCGACTATCTGCTCGTGGATAGTGACAACAGAGAGATGGACAAATTTGATGCAAAGCTAATGCATACGCAAATTGTATCGTTGCTGAAAGCGGTCAAGCTAGTGGACGGAACGGAGACGACTAAACTCGGGAAGTCAGATGGGTATTCTTTTTTCTACGGTCGTACTAAATGATAGTGGCAGTTCAAGATTTGTCATGACGAAGATGACATTAGCTTGAATTCAAAAAACACTGATGATTTAAGTCAGTGTTTTTTTGTTGCAAAAAGGGGGTATATTACGGCTTAAAATGAGAAAATTTCGTTTTTTTGTTAGCATCGAAGTAGGAGGAAACTTGTGACATCACATATACGCTAATCAATCAATAGCTCCTTCGGGTGCTTTTTGTGTTATTCACTGAGTTGTTAGAAAGATTTGTCCCTTTCTTGAACGTTTAGGGATTAAGAGATGTCGATGATTGAAATACTTAAAATTTAAGATAAGATAACTTTAATTATTAGGCCACGTTATTAATTTGACTGCTCAGTAACAGGTAAATCAGGTTCGCCAACTCTTGCTTTGTGAAATTTTTCTCTTTTTACATAGCAAAGAACGAGGAATGTCATACTAAAACGAACAGGAAACGATGTCGCTGAGCCTTGCTAAACCTGATATTGAATGCAGCCTACAGTTAGCGGGCCTAATCATAAGTATCAACTTAAGACGAAAAATGAACAGAGTTTTGAAGGGAGCAGTAAAGAATGGCAATTGATACGGTGCTATGGAGCAGGCTAGTGACAGGCTTGACTCTCGGGTTCCACGTTATTTTTGCGACGATTGGCGTCGGTATACCGCTAATGATCGCTATAGCAGAGTTCATCGGGATCCGGAAGAAAGACCCCCATTATACACTTATGGCAAAGAGGTGGTCTCGAGGATTTGTCATTTCTGTGGCGGTTGGTGTTGTGACCGGTACAGCGATTTCACTACAGCTGGCCCTGGTATGGCCGAATTTTATGAAACTGGCTGGGAATGTCATTGCACTTCCGTTATTCATGGAGGTGTTCGCGTTCTTTTTCGAGGCTATCTTCCTGGGCATTTATTTGTATACGTGGGATCGGTTCAAAAATCCATATACCCATTGGCTGCTGACGATACCGATTGTCGCCGGGGCAGGCATGTCTGCCGTTTTTATTACGACGGTGAACGGATTCATGAACCAGCCTGAAGGCTTTGTCATGGAAGCAGGCCAATTCACAGCGATTAACCCGGTGCAAGCGATGCTGAATACGGCGACGTTCTCCAAAGTGTTCCATGTATTAAGCTCGGCCTATTTGACAGGAGCTGCCTTGTTAGCCGGGATTGCAGCCTTCGCGATGCTGAGAAAAGGTGTGTCCGCATACCACAAAAAATCTTTAAATCTCATGATGGCGGTCGTTTTACTATTCGGTTTGCTGAACACGTTAGCCGGTGATGTGTCCGCCAAGTTTTTGGCCGAGCATCAACCAGAGAAGCTTGCAGCGGCAGAGTGGCATTTTGAGACGAGTAGCAGTGTGGATTTGGTTCTATTGGGATGGCTGAATGCAGAGCATGAAGTTCTAGGGGCTCTTCATCTTCCGAAGCTGCTCAGCTTCCTGGCCTTTGGAGACTTTAATGCAGAGGTGACGGGGCTCGAGGAATTCCCCAAGGAAGAATGGCCACCACTTCTCGTTCATTATCTGTTTGATTTAATGGTCGGAATCGGATTTACTCTGCTCGCGATTTCGTTCCTATATTTTCTGTTTGTGTTCTGGAAAAAGCGTAATGAGCTTAACAAGTGGATGCTTCGCATCATCGCACTGAGCGCACCCCTCGCTTTTCTGGCTGTTGAGCTGGGCTGGTTTTATGCAGAGGTTGGCCGACAGCCGTGGATTATCCGTGGATATATGCGTGTTGAGGAGGCGGCCACGTCTTCACCGAATGTAAGAATTATATTCTTCACCTTATTGCTCTTGTACATCGTTCTCGGCAGTATGTGTGTAATCGTGCTAAGACGCTTGTTCAACAATAATCCGGCAGAAGCTGAGATGGAGAAATGGATGAAGGATCATCCTAATCAATCTACGGAAAAGGGGGGCACTGAATGATGAGTTACGAATTGATTGGCATCTCGGTGCTCTGGCTGTTTTTGTACGGCTATTTAATTATAGCTTCCATTGATTTCGGAGCGGGCTTCTTCGCCTTTTATGCCCGTTTAACGAAGCAGGATCATCTCATTAATCGTCTGATTTCGCGTTATTTATCACCCGTTTGGGAAATTACAAATGTATTTTTTATCTTTTTCTACATTGGCATCGTCGGTTTTTTTCCGGACACAGCCTATTATTATGGCTCCGCGTTACTTGTTCCGGGAAGCATTGCAGTGATTCTTCTTGCGATTCGCGGTTCATTCTATGCTTTTGAAAATTACGGTTCCAAGAAAAACATAGTATATCTTTTTTTGTACGGAGCTACAGGTTTGCTTATTCCAGCATCGTTGTCAGTGGCGCTAACTTTGTCTGAAGGCGGCTTTATCGTGAAGCAGGGGGAGACGGTTTCTCTGGATTACTGGGCGCTGTTTACCAATCCGTTATCGTGGAGTATCGTTGGACTGGCAATTGTGTCCGTTTTGTTCATTAGCGGCTCATTTCTGACATTTTACGCTTCTCGGGCAGAGGATCATTCCGCGTTGAAGCTGATGCGCAACTACGCCCTGTTTTGGAGCACACCGACGATAATCCTCGCACTTACAGCATTTATCTATTTGGGTCAACACAATGAGCGGCATTTTCAAAATATGATGGATTTATGGTGGTTGCTGGCACTTTCCGTTGCTTTCTTCATGATCGCGATGTGGCTATTATATAACGGACGCCGTTACGGATTAGCTTTTATATGCGTCATGTTGCAATTTTTCTGTGCCTTTTTCGCTTATGGAATTGGGCAATACCCTTATATTCTTGATCCGTATATCACGATTCAGAGCAGTGCAACTTCACCGGCAATGGGCTTAGCATTAGTTATTGTGTTTATCGGCGGTCTATGCCTGTTGATCCCATCCCTTATTCTGGTCTTCAGACTCTTCCTGTTTGATGCGGATTATGTAAAAGGGAAAAAATAAAGCTGATTAATCCATTACGGCATGTTTGAGGTTTCCCTACAAGCCTATATATAAAGGAGGTGTGATCTGTGAAGAGGAAATCCAGTTTGATTTCTCAACAAATGTCTTCACAAAGGAAAAACATGGCTCTCCTCGCAATCATTTCGCTCGGGCTTGGTATAGCTATTGTGAGTCAGGCTGGACTGCTTGCTGAAGCAGTCCAACGGATTTTTGTGGAGAGAGCTTCATTTTCATCGGTTATCCTGTTGCTCGGTATACTTCTGGCTATTATGGCTGTACGCACACTATTGTCTTATGGAAACGGTATTGTTGGCTTGCATATGGCAGCTGCTGCCAAGACAAATATGCGCGCAGCCGTGCTGCAAAACTTGACCCATGCTTCCATGCCTTCAACCCTTAGTGGACAGACGGGAGGGAAGGTCAGTATTGCTCTGGATGCTGTGGATGAGGCTGATAGTTATTTCAGTCAATACATGCCGCGTATGATGGAAGCTGCTATCATCCCGGTTCTGATTTTGGTCGTTACATTTATCCAACATGCCAACACGGGGTTCATTCTATTGTTTACTGCTCCGTTCATCCCGCTGTTCATGATTTTGGTAGGGCTGAAAACGAAGAACAAATCCGAAGAAAAATATGCGCAACTCGCTGAGTTTTCAGGGACGTTTCTGGACTCTCTTCAAGGACTGGTGACATTGAAAATATTTGGACGGGCTCACCGTCAGCAACAGGAGATTGAACGCAGTAGCTTGGGTTATCGTGATGCCACGATGGGTATTTTGAAGATTGCGTTTACGAATACATTCATGCTGGAATCAATCGTGATGCTAAGCATTGGTATTGTGGCTCTCGAACTGGCCATCCAGTTGCTTGTTTTCAAAGCTATGACGTTCCACACTGCCTTTTTCGTTTTGCTGCTCGTTCCCGAGTTTTACAACCTGTTAAAGAATACGGGAACAGCCTTTCACAGCGGCCGGACAAGTATGGGTGCGGTTCGTAAGGTGGAACAGATGCTTGAGGAAACGGCAGGGGAGAGCAGGGACGCTAATGGCATTGAAGGAGCATTAACAACCGATGGAATCGACGAGATCGACAGCATAGATAAGGTCGGGGATAGGACCGACAGAATAAGCAAACTGGAACTTGCCCATTCTGGAGACCTTTTAATACCACCGTCTATCGTAATTGACCAACTTCGGTTTCAGTATGCTCCAGATTCTTTCGAGCTTAAGACGGGGCGGATCAAGCTTAGCCCAGGAGAACACATTGCGATTGTTGGCAAAAGCGGTTCCGGCAAAACGACTTTGCTACATCTCATTGCCGGTCTGCTGAAACCAGAATCGGGTACGCTTCTGGTGAATGGAAGTCCACTCTCGCAATACGATGAAACCGAATGGTTCGAACATGTTAGCTACATTACACAGCATCCGTATATTTTTGCAGGCACATTTTCTGAAAATATTGCGATTGGTGCTGGTGGAAACATCTCCAGAGCTGAAATTGAGCGGGCGGGGGAGGAAGCCGGACTCGCTGCGCTTACAGCCCAATTAGAGCATGGATTTGATACCTTTGTTGGTGAAGGAGGCCGGGGACTGTCTGGTGGGGAAAAGCAGCGGCTTGCCTTAGCACGCGCTTTTTTGAAGCGTCCTGCTATCATTTTGTTTGATGAACCCACAGTTGGACTGGATTTGCACACCGAGCGGGTACTGCAACGCTCCATAGCCAAACTGGCAAAAACGGCTACGATGATTACGGTGGCTCACCGATTATATACGATTCAACAAGCCGACAAGATTTTGTTTATGGACAATGGAGTGTTGGTGGACTCGGGACGACATGACGAGCTTCTGGAGCGCCTGCCTCAGTATGCCGAGATGATTGATGTAGAGCGGAAAGGGGGGATATCCTCATGAATGAACTGGCTGTTCTGTCAAAGGCGATGATTCAGGAGCGCAAGGATATCATTCTTTCGATTTTGGGTGGATTTATTGCCGGCATAGCCGGTGTGGCACTCTTTTCTGCGAGCGGGTATCTGATTTCGCAAACGGTATTTGCGCCACCGCTTTATACTTTAATTGTACTCACCTCCATGGTCAAACTGCTGGGTCTGCTTCGGGCGGCGAGTCGTTATGGAGAACGCTTGTATTCTCACCGGGCGACTTTCTCCATGCTTAGCCGTTTACGTACATCCTTTTTCGCCAAGCTTATTCCTTTAACGCCTGGTATATTGAACAAAAATCGAAGCGGGGATCTGCTTGCGCGGATCGTTGGGGATGTGGAAAGTTTGCAAAATTATTTTTTGCGAGTCGCTTATCCTCCGATCATGGTCGTCATGGTATTTTTGGCTACGGTGCTGTTTACTTCTACCTTTTCGATCTGGATTGCCGTTTTGTTTGTAATAGGTATGCTGGTAACGGCATTCGTTGTACCGGGAATTGTGTTACTCGGGCAGCGGAGAACACATGGACGCGTTCGTGAGCAGAGGGCGCAGCTGTCCACGGAAGTTACCGAAGTGTTGTACGGTTTCCGGGATTTGAAAGTATATGGTCAATTGGCACAAAGGGAGGAGCAGCTTCAGCATGCTTCCGCTGTATTGGCAACTGAACAGCAACGAGCAGCCGGGCACTTGCTGCGCGGGCAATCGATGCACACTTTTGTTACATTTCTCGTTTCCTGGGGAGTGCTGACGCTCGGCGCCTATTTAATTATGGAAGGAGCGCTTGCAGGCGTATTTCTTGCCATGTTGGTTATGGCATCACAAACCGTATTTGAAGAAGCGACGGCTATGGCCACATTACCCGCGTATAAAGAGGATAGCGAACACGCAGCCAAACGACTGACGGAAACAGTTCAGACTTTTGATGAGCAGTCTTCGCAACCAAGTGGCACATTGCCTGTTAATCATGCTGTTACGATGGAACTATCCAATGTTACATTTCAATATGAAGGGGAGTGGAGACCGGCACTCAGGGATATGTCCCTGCACATTTCACCTGGCTCCAAAACGGCAATAGTCGGGCCGAGTGGGTCAGGAAAATCAACAATTATCGAATTGCTGCTCAAACTGCGAACACCAACGGCTGGCGAGATACGATTAAACGGTATTTCGGTGAAGGAACTGGACGAGACGAGCATTTGGCAAACGGCTAATGTGGTATTTCAGCAAAGTCATTTCTTCCGGGGAACGATTCGGGACAACCTGCTGCTGAATGGAGAAGAACACGCTGACGAACAATTGTTGGATGTGCTAGCTAAAATGCAGCTGCCCGATACATCGTTGACCGATATGGTGTATGAAAAAGGGGAGAATCTGTCAGACGGCGAGAAGCAGAGGTTGGCTATGGCGCGAGCGATGCTCCGCAAAGGACGGGTATGGCTTCTGGACGAACCAACTTCATCGCTGGATTATGTGACAGAGCATCACGTATTGAAGCATCTCTACGCACAGGCGGCTAATGATACGCTTCTCCTGATTTGTCATCGGCTAACCGGATTGGAAGAGATGGACCAGATTGTGGTCATGGACCAAGGCAGGGTAGTCGAAACGGGGTCCTATTCGGAGTTGATGGGGCAAAAAGGCTATTTTTATGAGATGAAACAAATCGAACAGCAAATGATCGGAGAAGTTGAAGTGTAAATATAGACCAAACACATCAACTTGTTGCAAATGTCACTTCTCAGATTCCGATGGTTTATGCACGATTGATTCAAAAAATGGTTAAGATAAAAACTAAAGGTTGATCTTGTTTGGTATTATCCCCTTCAAGTAGACACTCGAAAAAACCTGCATGTTATCATGGAGGTTCGAGTGACACTTGGAGGGGATATTTTTATGCCGAAAAAAGGACAAACATTCCAACGGAAAAGGGCCACACAAGCTCCTTGCGAAGCTCGATTTAGATTGTAATGATCTTTATTGCTGTCACATTTTGGGTCGAGCTCTTCGTTGTATAGAGTGAAAGGGGGGAGACAGCTTGAATGATACGGAGTTAAATCAGATCATTGCAGATGTGTTGGATGGGAACACAGAACAATTCGAGAAAATCATGGAGATTTATCAAAAACCGATTTTTCTCTACTGTTATCACATGCTGGGCAATTATGCCGAAGCCGAGGAGAACGCACAGGAGGTATTTTTGAAGACCTTCCGCACCTTGAAAAAATATACCCAATATCAGATCGATTTTGGCGCCTGGATATACAAGATTGCCTACCATCAATGTATAGACATCATCCGTAAGCGAAAGTTGGTTAAATATTTGCCTTTCTTTTACCAGGATGATAAAGAAAATAATGAAGTCGATTTGCATATTGAAGCCAACTATTTTGATGAATCCGTACATCAAGCCATGGCAAAATTATCGTCAGAAGAGCGTAATTTGTTAATCTTACGATGTGTCGAAGATAAAAGCTATCAAGAAATCGGATTGATTCTCGGTAAAAACAGCGCCAGCCTTCGTAAAAAGTACGAACGTACATCTGCAAAATTTCGAAAGTATTATGCTCAAGTGAAGGGAGTGGGAGTGTATGAATATGGACAGGGATCGGGATTTGAAAAAACTGTTTGATAACCCGCGCATTCCCGACGCCGACTTGACAGGAAGAGTAATGAGAATATTACATGCTAAGCCAAAAGAAAAGGAGCGGTTTTTTATGAAATATAAAGTTGTTCTGACTGCGTGTGTAGGGATGATGTTAATGGCCTCCACGGGTTATGCGGCTGTTCAATATCATTCTTTGACGAATAAAGATGGAAAAGTCGTATATGAAACTAAATCTACGAAAGATTACGTAAAAACAGAATCGAAAGATGAGGCAGCGCGGTTCAAGGCATTTTTTGAACTGAAGGAAAAGGTGCTAAAGAACGGGGAAGCTGGGCTGTTCTATATGGTTGCCAATAACCCGAATCATCAAACAGATCTTGGAACAAAGTTGACTATCTTCCACAATCCATCTCAATTGCGCGATAAGATTACGGATAAATCCATTAAGATCGCAGACAACATCAATGGAAATTATACTTTCCAAAAGGCGGACGTAATCTTTAAAAATGCTCAGGAAGTGAATCCTCCTTCTTCGGAAGAAAAAAAGAAAATGGCAGAAAAGCTGAGAAAACAGGCGGAAGAGTCCAATAAGGGCTATGCAATGATGTCTGTTGAAATGACAGATCAGTTTTCTCTTCTCAATGTTACATATCAAAATGGCGAAGATAAAATCGGGGTTATGATCAATAATCTGAGCGGGAAAAGCGACCCGACATCGTATATTGACGAGAAAGTTGAATTTAAGCAGGAGAAGGTTCAAGTGAAGGGTGTAGAAATGCTGCATACAGAATTTGGTCCTTCGCAGTGGCACGAGCTGAAATGGGTATACGAGAGCCCAGACAAAAAGGTGAAATACGCCTATACTATACAAGGAGACTTGAATAAGGTAAGCAAAGAAACCTTGATGAAACTTGTCGAAGGTTATTTGGAATAATAAGTCCAACAACAACGGGAATCTTCTCCAATCCAAATGAGGGGATACCCTCTAGTAAGTCATAGTCCTTCTCCATTTTTTATCACAATCGTTTCTAAGCACCGTTTTTAATTCCGTGGAACAATTCAAAAGAACGGCCGCTGTTCGCATCATTTGCGACAGGGCGGTTCTTTTGTTTTCATAGGTTAGCTGTAAATTGCTATTCTTGCCAAACACTCATAGGGTCCCATGGCTTGATCTGATTGTCATATTTTGCAGCCAAAAAAGCTTTCATGTCTTCCAGCTTAGCAGGCACCTCGTTCCAAATTGGAAGGGGTGGTAACCCTCGTTTGCTTTTCAATAGGATATCCACTGTAACATACAAGCGTTCTGGCTGAATCCAATGAAGAAAGCGGGAAATATCAATTTGCTTGGTCAGGGATAAGGAATCGATTTCATCATTGTAATGCTTGCTGAACTCGCTGATCAGGTTCAAGAGGTAGTCTCTCTGTTCCTTCACGAAATCCAAGCCGCAAATGGCGCCATGCCCTGGAACAACGATTTCGGGTTTAATTTCATCAATAATGCGATCAAGCACTTTAACCCAATTGAGGGTTCCCTCTTCGCTGTATGCCGTACAACCATTAAACACGACATCGCCAGCGAACAGCACTTTTTCTTTTGGCATCCACAACAGTAAGTCACTATCAGAATGGGCTGGAGCTACGTTGTGAATCATAACTTCTGTATCGCCAAGACGGATGTTGATATCGTCCTTTATCTCAATACTCGGGAGCACCCATTCTACGCCTTCCAGGTCGAATCCTTCAAATTCCGCTGCAAAAAACCGCTCACCCGGAGTCGATTCCGGAGAATTCTTTCCTCTTCTGATGACGCTGTCCATCCAAGCGATATTTTCGGTGAGACGCTCTCTGGAGGCTTCCTTGTGCATAATAATACAAGCATCTTCAAACACTTTGTTTCCCCAGGCGTGGTCGCTGTTATAGTGCGAGTTCACCACATATGCGGGAGAGCCGCCGTTGCTTACTTCCATAAAAGCCTCCCGCATTTCCCGCGCATGGAACAAATCGAAGAGCGTGTCATACACCAACCCATCACCCTTGTTGATGAATCCGGCATTGGCCCAACTGATCCCACGATACGGCGAAATACCAGCAAAGACGCCATCTGCGACTTCAAAAAATTTAACGCGAGGTTTTTGGATAATACGTCCATACTTCATAAAAATTCTCCTTTACGTATATGTTTTTAGGATAAGGCATACTGACTAAGTCATTATTATAGAGAATGAAAAGAATAAAAGCAAGCGAGAACTTGCTTGCATTTATTCTATGCGATATGATAGTAAAAGAGCATGCTCACGCAAGTGGTACCTGACTGCAAAACTTGTAGTAGAATAGGATTAACATATGCAAAAGGAGAACAACAATGCAAACTTCAGACAGAATCATTGAAGCCGCGACACGTCTCATCAAAAAGAATGGCTATCGGGGTGTAAGCACCAAAGCCATTGCAACGGAAGCTAAAGTAAATGAATCTACGATTTTCCGGCAATTCGGAAGCAAGCAAGGGATATTGGAAGCCATCATTCAAAGACATTCGGATATTCCGCAATTTGAGAAGCTGTTAAAAGAGGAAGCGACCGATAATCCGGAAGTCGATCTGCTGAATGTAAGTCAGCAGTACCGTTTATTTTTCCATAAAAATGCGGACATCATTTTGATTGGCATCCGCGACAAAGGAATGCTTCCCGAATTAGACAGAGTGCTGGCCGATCCGCCGGCGAAGCTTCACTCCTTGCTGGTTGAATATTTTGAACGCTTGCAGAAGAAAAAAGTTATCGCCAGGCAGGATGAGCGTCTTGTCGCAATGTCTTTTCTCTCGATGTGTTACGGATTTCAGATGAGCGAGCTGATTCACCGGCAATATCAATCCCAATTCGTCACCGAGGAAGAGTTCTACAAGCATAGTGTCTCATTGTTTGTTAAAGGAATTTTGGCCTAGTCATAAGCATTATTGATTTATATATTGAGAACTCTAAACTTACGCTGGAGGATGACTTTTGTTCATGAATGTAGTTTTTAGTAATGGAAAATAAAATACGTGGATGCATTATATAAAAACAGACTCATTAAATTAAGCCCATTTTTTTCTAGGGCTTTTTTTGTTTGGGACCTCAGGATTGTATTTGGTCTATACTGAAACTTTCGAGCCAGAGTTATTGTACAGCTTTAAATCAAGACAATCATGCCTATTGCATTGGAATTATCCAGGGCTGTACTTACTTAATATCTTATAAGAAATTCTTGAAATTACAGAAATTTATCCAATAGGGGGATGCTATTATACAAATACAAATAAAGACGAGGTGATGATATGCAAGCAAAATTGGCAGCGGACGCCATTCCCCTCCCCAAAAAGCGGAACTCATGGATAAGGACGATAAAAAAGTATAAAGTGATGTACGCTCTCTTGTTCCCGGCATTAGTTTACTTTGCCGCATTCAAATACATTCCTATGGCGGGAATCATTATTGCCTTTAAAAACTATAATCTGGCTTTGGGACTATGGGATAGCCCATGGGTGGGATTTAGAAATTTCACAGATTTTATGAACGGCGTTTATTTCTGGGACATCATGAGAAATACGATTATCATATCCCTGTATAAGCTGTTGTTCGGTTTCTCAGCTCCTATCATACTTGCTTTGCTGCTCAATGAAGTTTATACCCAATGGTTTAAGAAAATCGTACAAACGATCACTTATTTACCCCACTTTCTATCATGGGTCATTGTTTATGGAATGATGGTGGCATTATTAGCCCCAGGGGATGGTCTTTTTAACATGATTTTGAAGGAAACTGGAGTTGAACCCATCTCATTCCTAACGGAACCTGCCTGGGGCAGACTGCTGATCATCTTATCTGAAATATGGAAGGATATTGGATGGGGAGCGATATTGTACCTTGCAGCATTAGCAGGAATCGATCCAAGCTTATATGAAGCGGCTAGAATTGATGGCGCTTCCAAGTGGAGACAGCTATGGCATGTAACACTTCCCGGCATTCGAGGCGTTATGATTCTGATGCTGATCCTTAAACTAAGCCATATTCTGGATGCTGGTTTTGACCAAATATTCATGTTTGCCAACAGCTTTAATCAGGAGAAGATCGACATTATCGACACATGGGTATACCGTGAAGGGCTCGAGCGACTTAAGATTGGCTTGGCTACTGCTGTGGGATTATTTAAAGCGGTCATCGGATTTGTTTTAGTGTTGGCAGCGAATAAGCTCGCCAAAAAATTCGATGGGCAAATTTGGTGAGGTGGTTATCAAAATGATCAATTTGACAATCGGAGAAAAGGTCTGGCAAGCATTCGTTTATTTTATTCTTATTTTGCTAGCTCTACTTTGCTTACTACCCTTTCTATATGTGGTTGCTGTTTCAGTAACGCCAGAATCGGAAGTGCTAAGAAGAGGAATTGTTATTATACCAGAAACCTTTACCTTTCTAGCCTATAAAGAAGTATTTATTTCTCATGGTATTGGGCAGGCGTATAAAATTACATTGTTTCGAACGATTGTGGGCACTGCTCTCAATGTGTTCTTTACGGTAATCGCGGCATATCCGTTATCCAAAAAATATTTGCCAGGTCGCAGCCCATTTTTACTATTCATTGTCTTTACGATGATGTTTGGGGGAGGATTAATTCCGACTTATTTACTAGTCCGCTCTCTGGGATTGCTAAACAGCCCGTGGGTATTGATTATTCCAAATCTCATTAGTGCATTTAATCTGGTGATCATTAAAGGCTTTTTCGAGCAATTGCCTGCTGAAATCGAGGAATCAGCGAGGGTAGACGGTGCAAGTGAACTTCAGTCGCTATGGCGGATCATCTTACCTCTGTCCTTGCCCGTCCTATCCACAATTTCTTTATTTTACGCAGTCGGGCATTGGAACAGTTACTTCGATGCTATTGTTTATATCAATGATTCCAACTTAATGCCGCTTCAAGTGATCTTGCGCAACATCCTGCTTAACGTCGCAACACAAAGTGCTGATTCGCTTGCCAATACCGGAGCTGTTAGTACGTTCGCTATACAAATGGCAGCAGTTGTCGTGACTACAGTTCCGATTTTGATCGTTTACCCATTTATGCAAAAGCATTTTACCAAAGGTGTGCTCTTGGGATCGGTTAAAGGTTAAAAAGATATTCCAACCTGAGTTGTTACGGGGAAACCGTGATAATATAGAAGCAAAGGAGAGGTCATTATGCAACGTAAAGCGATTACATTTGCTATTCTGACAGCAATGGTCGGTGTGGGAACAGTATTGTCAGGCTGTGGGGAACAAAAAGAGGTTACATCGACAGCTTCGGGTAATTCACAAGGCCAGTCTAGTCCCTTTGAAACCAAATTGAAAATTTCGATGTTTAACCAAGGAACTTTCAATGCTGCTGCTCCTATTCCTCCCCGTGAAGAAGATATCCAACGCCAAATGTTGGAGAAAGCAGTAAATATCGACTTGGAAATGCTGATTCCTCAATCAGGGCAAGCAACGACTAAATTAAATACGCTCATTGCTGGCGGAGATATTCCAGATTTGATCTTCTTAAAGAGCCGGGCTGATCTCGCACAATATTATGACCAAGGCGTTCTTGCGGATTTGACACCGTATCTGGATCAATTTCCTGAATTGCAGAAACGTTTTAGCAACGACTCCTGGGAGGCGATGTCCTATCAGGGAAAAACCATTGGGGTTCCAGGTTATGATAACGTAAACGGTATTAGTCGAAGCTTCTTTATCCGTAATGATTGGCTGAAAAAGCTGAATATGGAAGTGCCAACAACACCTGACGAGCTATTTGAAGTTATGAAAGCCTTTACAGAGAAAGACCCTGACGGCAATGGCAAAAATGATACGTACGGATTCATAGGTGGAATGAATAAAGAAGGTAATCTGCAAACCTACGGCTTCGATAGTTTGATGTGGATGTTTGGTGTCAATCCTCCCTCAGCCATTGATGTGAAAGACAATGAACCAGTGTTCCTGTTTACCGACCCAAAAATGAAAGAAGCACTCGCTTATATCAATAAAATGATGGAAGCTAAAGTTGTAGATCCAGACTGGGTGACGATGAATACTCCCGATTTATTGGACCAAAAGTTATTTAAGGGTAAAGTTGGCTTCATGATAAGGGATGCCCGCAGGCTGGAACCAGATTATCAGCAAAAAATGAAAGAAATCAGTGGAGAGGTGCCGGAATGGATCGTTATTCCTCCAATGACAGGTCCTTATGGTGATCAAATTGTAGAGAGAAAATCGTTCCAAGGCAATTCATGGGCCATATCCAAGAAAGCGGATAAGGACAAAATCATTCGGATCTTGTCCATGCTGAATTATCTCTTTACGGACAAAGAAGCTTATCCGAATTTTGCATACGGAATTAAAGGGATTCATTGGGATTTGGTAGACGGCAAGATCAAAAATAAAACCTCCGAATTATCTAAGGAAATGAAAGAAAAGTACTTATGGGTCGATCATTATAGAATGCCGCGTCGTGGTGATGATGCTGAGTACTTCAGCTTCCAGAATCCTAAGACGGCAGAAGCTTTTGAGAACAATCAGAAATACGTGGCGGCTACGTTGCCCGGGAATTTATTGACTGAAGACCCGAACGATTCATTGGCAGCTGACCGCCAACGTTACATTAATGAAAGCTTGGTCAAATTTATGACTGGCAAAGAGCCTCTTTCGAACTGGGACAATTTCCTCAATACATTGGAAACTAAGTTTGACATGCAGAAGTATAAAGACTCAGTAATCAAGCAATTTAAAGAAGCAGGCTTAATCAAGTAAATCAAGTAGAAACGGCTTCGCCGTCCTTTTAAAGGGCGGTACCGTTTCAGCGAGAAAGATAAGGAACATTTATGCGCGAAGCATATAAATTCTTATCTTTTAAACGAAGAGAGCGGCTATAATTAGCCCCTCTCTTTATTGAAATATAAGAAAGTATAAGTTTTACTTTATACTTTATCCTTCTATTTTTCGAAGAAACGCTTATCGTCCTTAAAAAGGACGCCGAAGGCGTTTCTTCTTATCATATGCTATTATTTGTTTATTACAGATTTAAAAGGAAGATGATCGATGCGAAGAAGAATCAGCTTGCCTTTAAAACTATTTTTTATCGTGTTTGCATTTGTATTAAGCTGCATAATCTTGATAAGTCAATTGTCTTATCGCTATGTCCAAAAGGAAATAAGAACCTCTGACATTTATTACACCAACCAAATACTTGATAAGATTGATCAGTATTTCACAGTTAATTTTTCCTCCTTCCAGACGATGCTGTTCTCGGTCGAGTCATCGGTGAAAGCCAACATTGACAATCCGGACGTGATTAAAAAGCAATTAAGAGAGCTGTATGAACTCAACAGTAATTACGTCAGTAATATTTATTTGATCAAAAGCGATTTATCCATTCTAGGCGGAAGTACACCTACCCGAATATTTGATGAACCTTTATCTGAAAGAGAACCATTGTTTGATGCAGCTGACAAGAATAGAAGGATTACATTTGTCAGTGATCCTTACAAATCTAAATATTCCGGCTGGACAGTTACGATGGTCCGATATCTGAACAGCGCTCCGTTTCCTATGGCCATTGCGGTAGATTTAGATCTAAATGCCATTGAAGAAACCTTGTTCAAGATTAATAAAAAAGAACAAATGAATTTGGCTCTAATCACGGCATCGGGAAAAATCATTGCCGGGTTTTCGGAAAATAAAGGCCCCCTGAATGTTCAAGATCATACTTTTTCAATCGGTGAAACGTCAGCGGAACAAATTCTGGATACTACAGAAACAAACCTTCAACTGCACACCAAGGAGGGGATTCAGGTCTCCCTTCTGAAAAAACCGACTGAAAAATTTAACTGGACCATCATCTCAATCAACGATGAATCACGCTTGAAAGCTGCTTTATCCAGATTGGAAACCTATTATATAGAGCTTCTAGCTGCAGGTTTTCTCTTAAGTCTGTTCGTTTCCTTCTTTATTGCCAAATATATAAGGAACCCGCTCTATGCACTCAAAACAAAAATGAAGCGGGTGGAGCAAGGCTCCCTCACAACTACAATATCGATTAACCGAAACGATGAGTTTGGAGATCTCTCCCGAGCATTCGATCGTATGCTGCAGCAAATTGTGGAACTGATTCGGGGAGCAGAGCTTCATAATGAACTTGAACGCAAGCTGGAAATTCAAGTACTGCAGTCTCAAATAAACCCTCATTTTCTGTATAACACGCTTGGTTCTATCAGCAATGTCATACGACTCAAACAAATAGAGAAAGTAGATGTGGTGATTGAGTCTCTTATTTCAATATTGGAATATGGGATAGCCGACGCTTCGGAGAAGGTATCACTGCGTCAGGAATTGCAAAATGTATCGGACTATATCGCGATCCAGAACATCCGCTATAACAGAAACTTCCACTTAATCGAAAATATCGAAGCAGGGCTAATAGATTTTCCGGTTTTTAGAATGCTGCTGCAGCCCCTTGTGGAGAATAGTATCTTCCATGGTTATAACGGTGGGGGGATCGAAGGCCCTATTACTATTCATGCGTACAGGGAGGGCGGCAATGTCATCATAGAAGTAGTTGATCAGGGCGAGGGAATTCCAACTGATAAAATAAAGCATTTTTTAATTTCAGAACCGGGGGATGTGGAATTGAAAAGAAAAAGAATCGGGTTAAACAATATTCATGACCGAATCAGACTTCACTACGGAGAACAATTCGGGCTCCAAATCATAAGCATACCTAAGGAAATAACCCGGGTTCGCGCCTTATTCCCAGCAGGCTTGTTTAAAGGAGATGCATGATGATGAGAGACTACACCTGCTTCATTGTTGACGATGAAGATCTAATCATTCAGAGATTGGAATTGTTTTTTCACGAGCTCTCCCTTAGGGATAGGCGATTTCATTTAGTGGGAAAAGCGAATAATGGGCTGAAGGGGTTAGAGGAGATCGTAAAGCTTAAGCCGGATATCGTGATATCTGATATCGTTATGCCGCGAATGGATGGGATTTCCATGATTGAGCAGCTAAAGCCAAAGCTTCCCCATACCCAATTCATTCTTTTGACCGCTTATTCATCCTTTGAATACGCCCAGAGAGCTATTCAAGCCAACGTATTGGAGTACATTGTTAAGGTTCCGCTCAGGGACGCGGATTTGGATCGAGCTTTAGATAAGGCAGCCGGGATTTTAAATGAGGTAAAGAAAAAAGAAGCGGAATTTCAATCGTTAAACGTATCCGTGCTTGAAAATAAATATAGAGTCCGCAAGCAATTTTTTAACGAGCTTATCAGAGGCGAAATTCCTTCTCATCGGGCATCGGATTTTGCCAATCGCATGCAGTTCCATTTTTTTCAAGCCAACTATCGCTGCTTCATTGTCGAAATGAATATGTATGAAAGTTTCCGAAACGATTATTCAGCGTCTGATCAAAACATCTTGCGGTATGCGATTACAAATATAATCGAAGAAACGGTGATGAATGGCGGCAGTGGTGTAGCTGCGGATCTATCCGATAATCGTTTTATTGGCTTTCTTTCCTGGGAAAATAATCGTAGTGATCTGGAAACGGAATATGATTGCCAGACACTGGGGGGGCAGATCGTCTCCCATTTGCATCAATATTTGAATCAAAGGGTATCTGTCGCTTTTGGAGGTCAGCACCGAGGCTGGGAATCCATCAAACAAGCTTACACGGAAGCACAAAATGTGAGTGATGATTTCTATTATCATACAGAGAAAGTAGTAAAAACACCCATGCATCGGTTCCATTACCATAATGACAGAAAAGAAGAATTTCAGCAGAAACTGGCTGATTTTCTTGCTGGGGTGAAAAGAAAGGTTTCCAAGGAAGAGCTTGAGAAAGCATTTGCTGATCTGAACCAATTTGTTAAGGACCATAAAATCCATAAGTCTATCATGGCGCCTATGTTAAGAGACTTATACAGGGACATTATTGTGAAGTTTAAATCGGGGAACAAGTTAGCCACGGAAGTAGCAGAGTTTCCCATAGAATTTTTAGCTTTTCGGGAGCAGCTTGCCTATATTGGCGACTTTACCTTCGAATATGTACACGCTGGCCAACTTTTGCATCGTATAGAAATCATGAGTGCTATGCGGTTTATAGAGAAAAACCTGAAACAGCGATTAACGCTCGAGGCGATTGCCGAGGAAGTGAATTTAGCTCCATCGTATTTTAGCAGCTTATTCAAAAAAACAATGAACGAGGGCGTTATCAGCTACATCAATCGTAAAAAAATCCAATTAGCTCTCGAGCTGTTAAATGTTCAGGATTATTCTATATTGGAATTGTGCGAGGAAGTAGGAATTGTGAATGAAGGTTATTTTTGCAAATTATTTAAAGAATATACGGGTGATACTCCTAAGCAATATCGGATAAAAATGACACGGTATGAATCCAATTAAGGTTGCAAAAAATGTGTGATTTTTTCGCGAAATCATGTAAAAAAAAAGGGAGCAAAAGGATTACCATGATAGAAGGATCTAATCATGGAGGTTATCAAAATGGAGCTTATTAAAGCAGATGTAACCGTCGTCGGCGGAGGTATTGCTGGGATATGCGCTGCCATTGCTGCCGCACGCCAAGGGCTGCAAGTGTCACTTATTAATGATCGACCGGTTCTTGGGGGAAATGCGAGCAGCGAGGTCAGGGTTCATATCAACGGGTCGGCATATCTCGGAAACAGTCCATCCTATTATGCACGCGAAGGAGGGTTGGTGGAAGAACTCAAGTTGAAGATTTTCCACTATAATCCGTTATACAACAAGAAGCTGATGCTTTCGCTTTCGGATACGGTCTTGTTGGATATGGTCTATGCTGAGCCTAACATTTCTCTATTTCTGAATACATGCGTGCATGAAACGGGCATGGAGAACGGCAGAATTAAATGGGTGGAGGGCCTTCAATTGGCTTCCGAAAGGAAATTTCGTTTTGAAAGCCGAACCTATATCGATTGCTCCGGAGATGGAGTTGTCGGATATCAGGCAGGTGCTCTCTTCCGATGGGGGAGAGAAGCGAAACATGAATACAAGGAAGAATTGGCTCCTGAAGTGGCGGACCATTACACCATGGGCGATACGATCCTGTTTCAAGCCCGTGACGTAGGATATTCCGTTCCATACAAAAGACCTGGCTTTGCGTATGATATTACGAAGTTGGCCTTTTTCGATAGTATCAGAAAAGGCTTGAACCATCGGGCTTTTCCAAGAAAAATCAACGGGCTTGGCGGATTGTGGTGGCTGGAATACGGCGGACATATGGATATTATCAAAAATAATGAAGACATCGCGTTGGAACTGCGGAAATTGGTGTACGGGATTTGGGATTATCTCAAAAATAGCGGTGAATTTGATGATGTAGACAATCTCATCTTGGATTATGTATGCCCGATCCCGGGAAAGCGGGAGTCGAGGAGGTTTATTGGGGATCACATGTTGTCTCAGAACGATCTCACAGCAAAGCCGCATTTCGAAGATGCTGTATCCGTCGGTGGATGGTATATGGATTTACATGCTAATAAGGGCATCTACGATGAGGGGCCGGCTACAGCTTGGAATTTCGTGCCCGGATTGTACAATATCCCTTTCCGCAGTTTATATTCACGAAATATTCCTAATCTCTTGTTCGCTGGTCGCAATATAAGTGCTACCCATGTGGCTTTCGGATCTACAAGGGTTATGGCAACCTGCGGTTGTATGGGGCAGGCGGTTGGAACAGCTGCTTCTTTGTGCTCGAAATATGAGGTAGACCCCGCGGCCATAGTCGAAGCTCATATGGGGGAGCTGCAGGCGCTACTGCTTCGAGACGGGCAAACCATTGTAGGCCTTCAAGAAGAATTGGATCCTTACTTCGCTGACGGATTAACTATTCGTGCCTCGTCTCAGCGCAGTTATGACAATCTTCATCCAACCGAAGAGATTTCCTTGGAGAAAGGGTTATGTTTGGTCTTGCCGATTCAGACATCCGTGGCTGAAAGCGTACGGATCAAAATTAAAAATAGGTCCAAGTATTCGGAAACTCTACATGTGAAGCTGTTTGGCGGGGAACGGAAGGAAAATTACATTCCAACCAGCGAGTTGAGAGACTACCACTTGGTTATTACAGCCGGTCATGACGACTGGATTACGCTAGACTTGGACTGCAAGAAACCGGATGACGACAAAATCTACATCATATTGGAGGGCACGGCGAGCCTTGCCATATACGGTAATGAAGAGAAATTGACAGGTGCGGTCAGCTTCCATTATAGGCCGGAAGAGCCGTCCAGGCTGAAGAAATTCAATAAGAGCATTTGCTTTAAGGACCTGATGCCAGCTCAGAATATGTATAGTCCTGAGAATGTTGTCAATGGCTACTCCAGACCTTATGGCCAACCGAACGGCTGGATTTCTGAACATTCGAAAGGACAGGAATGGTTGGAATTCTGTTTTACAAGCTCCAAAAATCTGGACGAAATCCATCTTGTTTTTAATTCACAGCTGGATTTGGAGCATTTCAACGATCCGATCGAGTCCCTTATTCAAGATTATGATATGACCTTGACCTTAGAAGACGGAACCGATAGGACAATCATAACTCGTGGGAATTATCTCACCTTGAATAAACATAAGGTGGATGAGAAACGTGTATCCCGAATCCGGATTAATTTCTGCGCAACTTATGGTTCGCCTTATTTCGAAGTGTTTGCTGTAAAATTGTTTGCTCCTAAAATCGATAAATGAGGTCAGGTGAAGTCACGATGAAGGAATTATTCCCTCGTAAAGGGCTCCCCAATATAATTCAAAAATTGGAAAATGGGGATACCGTAACAATCGTCTATTTCGGCGGCAGTAATACACGTTCTGAAGGCTACAGGGTCATGACGGCGGATTGGCTTCGTAAGCAATATCCTAAGGCGGATATCCGCTCTGTGAATGCAGGCATTGATGGGACAGGATCGGATTTGGGCTGTGCCCGTTTGGAGACAGATGTACTGCGTCATCGGCCTGATCTAGTATTTGTTGAATTTGTTGGTAACGATGGCGGCGATCCCGAATCCAAGGCGCGTATCGAAGGGATTGTCCGTCAGATCCGCAAGCGGAACCGGTTTACCGATATCCTGTTCGTTTATACGCTGAAGGAGCGGGATGTGGCCTTATTTCAGTCTGGGGAATACCAGAAGGGGGCTATAATGCAAGAGGAAGTGGCCGACTATTACGGCATTCCTTCGATTCATCTAGGCGTAGAGGTCAGTCACTTGGTGTCGGAGGGAAAACTCGTTTTTACCTCAAGGGAAGACGTGTCCATTTCCGGAGCCGTTGTTTTTACGCATGATTCGATCCATCCGACTATTCCTGAAGGACACCAGATTTACACGGATACGATCACCCGGTCATTTGAGAAAATTAGAGAACTTCAAGATCATCCGGGAAGGTCAGTACATCACTTACCTCAGAATCCGTTGGTTCCGGCTAATCCTTGGGAGTATGCGACCATGCTGTCACTGGATAGTCTTACCGATTTTTCCGCAGGATGGTCTTACATGACTCCGGATGATTGTGCTTTAGTGCGCGAGTACAATTGGTTGTTCCCCGGCCTATGGCGAGCAGTCGATCCTGGAGAGGCTATCACGGTGCAGTTCGAGGGAACCCATATCGGATTATTCGATATCGGGGGGCCTGATTCTGGCAGATTGAAGGTGTCGGTGGATGGTGGAGAACCCTTTATTGTCGATCGATTCACACTACACAACGATCATAATCGTAATCAGTATGTATTCTTGCCAGAGCTCCCGAATGGGAAACATACAGTTCGCTTCGAAGTCGATACCGAAAACACAGACAAAGCGGCTGTGTTTGAGGCATGCGGAAATGAACGAAGTATTGAGCATGTTCGGCAGCATCCAGATTGGTATGATCAAACGGTGATCCAGCTTGGGAAATTGTTATTGGTGCAGCCGCCATTATAATTAATCTAAAGGTTTTATCCAATTGAAAGACCTATTTCATACTGACTGCAGTTGAGCGGCCAGTTATGATGTAGGTCTCTTTTTTAAAGGAAGACAAAGTCGTTTCTTCTTGCTTAAAATCTTATAAGAAATTCTTGAAATCAAAGAAATTTCACAGTTCTGTGACATGCTATGATAAAAACGACGGAGCGGGATTAGCCAGAAGGATACGGCTGATCGCTTCTTTATGATCTTCGAACAAAGGAGGGTTTTATTATTTTGAAAGCGTTATCAACTTAAGGGAGGCTGTGAGTTGTATGATAAAAAGGAAGCTGTTTTTCTTAATCGTTTTCATCGTGACGATATTAGTTCCTTTCAGCCTAGACGGAATAAGGACCGCTTATGCAGAGACCTTACCGTATAAGACGATTATCATCGATGACGGGAGCATCACGATCAATGATGTTGTGACACCTGATGTGGGTAACGAGAACAACGGATATTTGGCACCGAATTGGACCACAAGTACAGGGGTGAAGGGGTATGATAACTCCAGTTCCAAATATACGAGTACAGCAGGCAGAACGATATCATGGAATCCACGATTGGAAGCGGGAACGGCGAGAATTTCGTTATACAAGCTTAACTGGGAAGATAAAGCAGATAGCAATGTGAAAATTGAAATCGTCCACAATGGAACGACGGATGTTCTTTTTATGGATTTGAGACCTTCATTTGGCGCTTCTGTGGGATGGGTTGATTTGGGAGAGTACTATTTTTCCGGAGTGGGTAACGAATTCGTTAGATTAACTCGGTCTACCAGCACAACCAGCACGATACTTACTCGTGCAGATGCGGTCAAGTTCGAAGGTAATATTCAGCAAAAAGAACCTCATAAGACGATCATCATTGATGATGGAAGCATCACGATTGATGATGTCGTCACCACTGATGTAAATAACGCAAATAACGGATTCTCCACTCCTGATTGGACTACAAGTACGGGAGTGAAGGGATATAATAATTCCAGTTCCAAATTTACCGATGCAGTAGGAAGAAGCATCACATGGAATCCGCGATTAGAAGCAGGGACGGCGAAAATTTCATTCAACAAGCTTGATTGGGCGGACAAAGCAGACAGTAATGTTAAAATCGAAATTGTTCACAATGGGATTACGGATGTCATGTTTATGGATCTGAGACCCTCGTCGGGACCATCGGCCGGATGGGTTGATTTGGGGTCATATTATTTCAGTGGTGATGATAGCGAATTTGTCAGACTGACTCGAACACAACCTACGACCGGAAAGATCATTACGCGGGCCGATGCGGTCAAATTTGAAGGGAATATCCGGCAGCAGGCTCCCCCGTTGCCTCCGCTGCGCAGCCGTACATTGGCGAATCTCAGTTACACGGAAAAAGGCAGCATCGAGAATGACGGCTATAAAGCAACCTTCTATGAAGCAGCTTGGGATGGTGGCAAATCCATCGTTCGTGATTTGTTCTACAAGGACGCGGATACGGAGAACTGGGTACCTGTCAATAATGTATCAGAAAGACTTGAAGAACAATGGGTCTTATTGGATGGGAATGCGGGGAGTCGTACCAATTACTACGATACGATGAACAAACACTGGATTACATTCGACGAGATCGACTTCCCCGACAGCCACACGGCGATATTAACCGATTCATCACATGAAAGCGATTACGATTTACAAGTGAACTGGTCTATGTCAGGGGACAAACCTGATGTTTCCTTCGCCTTTACACCTCGCAGGGATGGCAATTATGTAATCGGTTATCAGTCCTTCACAACAGAGCAAATCTCAGGTGTCAATGAAGTGTTAAATGGTTTCAGATCACACGCCAAAATGGTAGGTTCAGTGGAATCAACAAGCTTAAGGGAACTGAGCGCTCCGATGAGTCTGGTTGAGAAGAATGACGGTTCGGGGAATCCATTGACGTATGGGGTATTTGTTCCGTCGGATGAGCTTCCGGTTGAATTTGAACCGACGGGAGGTGTTACGAAGCAAAGGCTCGGCATGAGCCTTGTCAACAACGAAGGCAGCGTGCAGCCAATCTTGTATGCTCCTCAATTAGGGACCTATTCGCAAATGAACGCAGAAAGCACTTATCAATTTCATATGGGACTAATCGCTCAAAAAAGCAATTTGTATGAGTCCTACGCGGATATTCTTCGCAAAGAGTACGGTTATTCTGCATACCGTGAGAATGTATCAGATCAGTCGCTTACTGACGCGATGTTCAATATGATCGATTTACTTAAGATAGAGCCGCAAGGAGATGACTCTGTTGATTATGTCCCGTCACCCAGCGGGTGGTGGAGCCGTGCCAAGGGCTTCATTGACATCGAAAACGAGGATAGCGTTCGAACAAGCTCGAATGCGGTTCTTTTGGGGGCTTACTATTTGACTGGGGATGACCAGCTTTACGATACGAGAGCATTGCCGTCCGTCCAGTATGGCTTATCGCGAAATGGCATAGGTTGGTCGCCGACGCAGAAGCCAGTATACGGTGTGCCGTCGTTATGGAAAATGGCAACCTTGCCGTTTGATTTTTCAAGCGTAGCCGCTGTCAATCAGATGATGGGTACTTCGGCAGGAATTGGGGCGCTAGCACAGGAAGAGTACCTCGTGCGTGATCCTGACCAGAAAGACCGCGGTCCTGTCATTCAGCCCCTGATGATGTATCGTATGACGGGAGATGCGCATTATTTACAGGCTGCCAAGGATGCAGCCGACAGCTATATCATGCAGCATATTGATACGCCTGCATCTGTTAATGTGAGTAAAAATGAGTTCATTTATTATTATAGCAAGCTGTGGATGGAGATCTTGGAGCTTTACGAGGAAACTCAGGATCCCAAATACTTGAATGCTGCTTATAAGGAAGCCAAACGGTATGCAACGATGTTCGTTGCTCGTCCGGTTCCTGAAGGTGCCGTTACGATTCCGCAGCCTGAGACGTATAATTACGCGGAGTCGTTCCATTGGCCGGAAAGTGGTAAATATCAATATCCTCGGATCAAGCTCCCAGAAGATGTAGCCGGAGGCGTACAAGCGGATAGTGAGCTTGTTTCTCCCAATGGATTGACGTTTGAAGCGGGAAGTACAACTGGCTATTATCGGATGAATGCTCAGGAAGCTCCATTCATGCTGAGATTGTCGCTCTATACAGGTGATACACTGCTGCAGGATATTGCTCATAATGCGGTTATTGGTCGGTATTCCAGTTATCCAGGTTATTACTATAAGGGCTTCGCCGTTAGCCAACTTGAACCAGAGTTTCCTCTGGAAGGCCCAAGCGGGGCTACATCTATCTATTATCACCATATACCGGGACAACTCGGGCAAACGATGGATTATTTGATCAGCGAACAATCGTTGAAATCGAATGGTAGTATTACATTCCCTACTGTATTTGAAACTAATTTTTTATGGTTCAAATATCACCTCTATGGAAATAAACCAGGTCATTTTTACGGTAATTCCGACGTTTGGCTCTGGATGCCCAAGGGGATTATTAAGACCAACCATCCTCAATTGAACTGGATAACGGGAGAGAGCGGGAATAAATTCTACATCGGGTTAAGCAACGAATCGTCAGCTGAAGTCCAGACTCCTATCGAATTGAATGCGCAAATCATTGGGTTCAACCCGGCACAAGATTATACCGTAACCATCATCCGCGACAATGGCACACCAGAGCAAACGGTTATGAGTGGCGGAATCATTCAAGCCACGGTTTCAAGCAAGGGAATAACCGCTATCATTGTAGAAGGACTCAACATTGATGTGCCGCTGCACCAGGTCAGAACTGCTGATACATCGGAGGCAAGCTATTTCTTCGATATCCACAGCCCTATAGATGCGGTTAAAGGTATGCTGATCGTCAAGCCCGACGAAACGGCCTATGATGCTTATGTGCAGGCAAAAACGACAAAACCAGCGACGATCCATTATTCCTTGGATGGCGGGGCGACGTATACGACGATTCCAGATACGATTTATCCGATGGAATGGTCGATACGGGTAAACGATTTATCCCAAACCTTCACTTATTATGTGGAATCGGACGGGAAACAGACTCGCAAGCGGACACTCTATTTGCCTGATCAGGTACAAGAAACTCCGGTTCAACCGGATTGGCAGAAGGGTTCATCGATCATTGTGGATAATACGGAGGCGGAGACAGAAGGCGTCTGGATACGGGATACAACCGCTAACGACTATTACTATGATAACTATGTGTACGCCAAATCGGCTGCCGGCACAGCGACAAGCAGAATTAAATGGCAGCCTGAGCTGCCGGAAAGTGTTACTTACAGTGTGTATTACAAGCTTCCGCAAATAACCGCTACAAGTGAAAATTGGGCAACGAATGCCTCATTTACCGTTTATTATAGTGGAGGCTCCGAGACGGTTACCGTTGATGAGACAACGGCCAATGGGACTTGGGTGCACCTGGGAGATTATCCTTTTGCAGCAGGCGATAGCGGATATGTCGAGTTAACCAATAAGGCCAACAAGTCACGGGTAGTTGCCGATGCGATGATGTGGGTCGATCCAAACAGTATGCCGCAATTGGAGTCTGTGGTGATCCTGTCGGATCGGAGTGAACTGCAAATGACTCAAACCGCACAACTAAGCGTGACCGGCTATTTGGATAACGGTCTGATTGGTGATCTATCACAGGCAAATGTGCAATATTTCGTTGATCGAACCGATCTGGCTGAAGTGGACAGTAGCGGTATGTTGACCCTTCTAAGTCTCGACGGAGAAACGGATCATATTGAGGTATGGGCCACTGTAACGATTGACGGGGTGACCTTAACAACGCCGTCTTTGACAATTGCGATCAGGGACTTAACGGTTATTGTCGACAGCACGAATACGACTGGGTTATACACGACAGAAGGATCTTGGAGCCAAAGCAATTTAGCCGGATACAAAATTGGGGTTAAGTCCCGTTACTCTACCGTGCAAGGATCATCAGCGACGTGGAAAGGCCAGTTCCCAGAGGGGAAATATACGGTCTCCATCTACAAGCTCGTCCATACGACGGCAAACGATAATTATGTCAAAGTAGAAGTGAAGCATCAGTCGGTTACCGAGGTCACGTATATTGATGCAACCGTCGGCTCCTCAGGTTGGGTTAATCTAGGAACGTTCGACTTTACTGGAGACGGCAGCGAGTATGTTCGTCTAACCAGGGTTACTCCGACAACGGTAGATCCGCCAACTCTACCTGCCGATATGATTTATACGAGGGCTGATGCAGTCAAGTTCGAACGGCATTCCGTTAGCCCGGAATTGCTTGCAAATGGGGTGCCAGGTAAACCGGCACTTTCGAATAATAGCGGTGTTGCCACAGGCATAAATGATGGCAATTACGAAGTTACGATGAATATGTGGTGGGGAAACAATGGCTCACTGTATAAGTTGTACGAGAATGGCCAATTGATCCAAACGAAGTCACTGGCCGATGTTTCGCCTGCTGCCCAGACTTCCATTATTCCTATTCAAGGAAAGCCGAATGGAACCTATGTGTATACATGTGAGTTATCGAATTTGTATGGAACGACTTCATGTGATCCACACACCGTCACCGTGACTGAGGCGAATCCCGGCAAACCTGTGTTGTCTAGTGACAACTGGGATCAAGATGGGGACTATAACATTACTGCTAATATGTGGTGGGGCACGAACGCAGCACAATATCGATTATATGAAAATGGCGAACTCATTGAAACGCAATCTTTATCTTCACAAACACCAAGTGCTCAATCGGCCATTACACAAATCTCAGGGAAAACTCCTGGCATTTATCAATATCACTGTGAGTTTATGAATGGAAGTGGAACTACGGAAAGTGATACTATACAGATTATTGTAAAATAAACCTATGAGCTGAGTGGATGAGAACGATCCATTCGGCTTTTTATTTCTAGGAATTTAGTATTGAATTATGCAAATCACTTGTAAAACGATGATGTAAGAAGACAGTACATTTTTGGAACATATGCCGGAGCATCCGATCGTATTTAATCTAATCTTTCAAAGCTCACAACTGGGTGATATTTACACGATACTGCTCATGCTAGATCAGCAGGGCGATTTCAGCCAACCGTATTATTTTGAACGTGAGATGTGCCAGATTAAAAAATATAACTATGTGCATCCTTGAAAAATCAATTACGGCTTTGATCGGCCCCTCCGGTTGCTGGAAATCAACCTTGTTGCGAACGATAAATCGAATAAATGATCAAGATCAGGATATGAGAGTGGAGGGAGGCATCCAGATTTCGGGATATTTAATCTTTAATAAAGAGATACGAGCAAATGTCGCAATGGAAATGGTTCTTATTCTCCTATAATCGAAATGAAGTCCATATAGCTGCACATCCAGTGATAATACGGTTTATAGAACCGTCGCTACCCTAAGCAAAAGTAACAAAGCCTGACGGATTCATATCCGCCAGGCTTTGTTCAATTAAGAGCCGTAAACCTCGAAATCGAATATTGAATATCCGTATACGGTCCCTCTAGCAGTACACAGCACTCTGACGTAACGTCCGCTATTTGCGGTAAATGTAATATCGTCAATAGAACCATTACCGGTCGTTGTTACGTAAGTATCCGTCCATGTTGTTGCGTCGTTAGACACCTGAACTTTGTAGCCTTTAGCGTAAGCATCTTCCCAATTCAACTTGACGCGGTTCACACTTTGGGTTGCACCCAGATCGACGTAAATCCATTCATTGTTGCTTCCTTCCATGCTCGCCCAACGGGTAGTGGAGTTGCCGTCTGTTGCCTTGGAAGCTTCAAATCCTGCACCTTCGATAGAGCTGGCTACCGCTGTCTTACCTAGCGCAAGGTTGGTGTTGTCAGGAGAAGTTGCACTTGTAGTTGCTGTTGCGGTATTGCTGTTAGCAGACAGGTTGCCTGCGGCATCGACAGCTTTCACCGTATAGCTGTAAGCTGTCGATGCGGTAAGTCCGGTATCGCTGAAGGATGTGTCTGTAGGTGCGCCTACTTCCACGCCGCCACGGAAAACCCGATAGCCTGTTACACCGACATTATCTGTGGAAGCAGTCCAACTCAGATTAATTTGGCTGCTTGAAGCTGCTGTTGCGGTCAGATTCGTTGGATCCGAGGGAGCTTGTGCATCCGCTGCACTGTAGGTAGGCTTCCACCAGTTCCCCGAGATGAACAGTAGGTTCAGCATGTTAAAGGAGTCGCTAAAGTAACTTTCCTTTTTGTTCTTCATCCAGTCCCAACCGGCATTGACCCAAGCTTGATGCGTGCTGGTAGTCGTCGCTGCGGAGATGAAAGGCGCTACGAATACCGCTGTTGCATAAGTACCGCGATTCGAACCGTTCAGTTGGTAACCATCCTTCACATTGTTCGGATTGTTGCCTGTTTTTCCTTTGATCCATACCACCATTTTATTAGCGATATCCTTACCGCGGGTATCTCCGTACAAGGCGTAATCCATTACGATCCGAAGTGGTACACGGCTTGCATTGTAGTTGTATTCATTTGTTTCAGGGAACTCTTCCAAATAGTTTGGGGGAGCCGGCTTAGGCGGGTTGCCTACCACGAAGTCCGATATCAGACCTGTGCTAGACGAATAAGCTGCTGTAAATTGGCTGTATACGTTATACAGATTGTTGATGACATTTAGCCAAGTTGAATCTCCAGTTACTTCATTGAAAGCCCGTAGATGGCTGAGCATCCAGTCGGAGGGACGGGTATTCAAGGCGCTCTTCGTATCCCAGTCACCAAGGTTCAGCCTGTTGTTAGTTGTCACATTGCTAAGCTTAATAGCGCCAATCATCTTTTTGGCTTCAGCCAAATAATTGATCGTTCCGGTCGAGCCCCATTGGCGATCAGCTAGAATAAGGGAGTAAGCGATATCGAGGTCCCCGTCTGTTGCCGAACCGAAGTGCCCTTGAGCCCCAGTACTATCTGCTACTACCCATCCCATCAGGTTCGGGTTGTTAGAGCTCTTGAACGCTCTAGCCGTTTTGAACAAACCGTCATAGATTGTTCTAGAATTCGTATCGTAACCGGCCATAAGCACGGTAATGACCATACCGTATCCTTGGCCTTCCGATGTGCCTAGCGGATCGAAGCCGTCCGCTTCGCCAGTAATGTCACCTTTTACATAGTATCCTCCAGGCAGCGAGGACAGGTTGTTTTTAAGATAAGTAGCCTTCCAGTAGTCATAGTAGGAAGCTACTGAACTGTTCAACGAGGATTGACTGACGTGGTTTGGTTTAATGATACCCGGATAGCTGACTTGTTGAGGAAACGGTTTCAATTCACCCGCTCCATGAGCTTTTGGTTGAAGCGGTGCAGGTGCGGCTAATGTCGATAGAAGTATAACCGCCGAAAGCATAACAAGTAACATCACTTTCATTGTGCCTGAGGTCGATTTCAATGAGTACATAAAAATTCCTCCTTAAGTGATGGTTAGTTTAATTAACGTCAATGAATTCTCCTTCCCTATAGAATGATCTCCAAAGTAAAACGCTTAACAATAAGTGCTACACACGCTTATAATGTTTAAGCGCTTTAACTTTAGGGCGGAAGTGACATTTACTTATATGCTGAAAAAGATTTGGAGATACGTGCTTCCTTAGGGAATCATCGCATCCTCAACGTTACTATTAACACTTTCATTGTGCCCGAGGTCGATTTCAATGAGTGCACAAAAATTTCTCCTTAAGTGACGGTTTTTAATTAACGTCAATGAATCCTCCTTCCCTATAGTCTGATCTCCAAAGTAACACGCTTAACAATAGATGTTATTTAAGCCTATAAAGTTTAAGCGCTTTAACTTTAGGGCGGAAGTGACACTTCACTTATATGCTAAAGAGATTTGAAGATATGCGCTTCAATAGGAAATCACCGCATCCTCAAAGTCACTTTTCACCTACAGGCTACAAATTACTAGCCAAACAGCATTACTTATTCACAAATGTATCACAACTATTTTCGCCGTGTCTAGGTGTTTTTAATAAAATTTAAAAATTAACATACACAAATAAAAGCGATTACATCAAACGACAGTTCCTTTATATGATATTGATCCCCTAGCACACGCTTAAAAGCGATCCAGGACTGTTTTTTATAAGTCAAATTTGTTCTAATTCAGTCTAAATAAGCGCTTACATTAGGGGGTGGCTAAACTTACAATAATGTCTAACCATTTAAATTTGGGAACTTCTCCTGCAACGGGGAAGAATTTCACTGTCATGGCTTTCATGCAAAGCTAGGTTGAATATTGGAAAGGGGGCTGTCATGGGGATTACAAGACGAAAACCAACAGTGATTATCTTGTTTACCGCTCTGATTGTTCTTGCTTTACTCATGTTGGGCTTAACTAACAAAAAGGCGGAGCTGCCTGAAAACTGGATATTTACAGTAGATGGATATGCCGTAACAGAGGAAGAATTTCATTTCTATGTAACAGAGCAAAGAGCTGTAACAGCAGACTATTTCTTCAGATCTTATGGGGCTCAAGTAGATGAGGGCTTCTGGACACGTAAATACGGCAAAAATCATGAAACCCCCTCTGAATACGCCAAAAATTCTGCGATGACTGCATTGCTAAAAACCAAGCAGGAGCAATTTATTGCAGATGAGCGGGGGATCGCCCCTTATAAAAGCTTTGATGAGCTAGAATCCGACATGGATGATGAAAATGTTAAGCGAGCTAAGATGGATGATTCAGGAGAGACATACTATGGGCTGCCTCAGTTTGATTTATATCAATACATGCAATATTTAAGTGGCGCCCGTTGGCCGGATTTGGTAGAAACCCAGGTTAAGAAAACGAAAATGAGCAACGCGGAGTTACAAGTTGAGTATGCATCAAAAAGTGCGGAATATACTCGTGTTGCTGATAAATTAACGGCTGCGTTAGCGACAACGGGGCAGGCCAAGGAAGAGAAAGTGCTAAATCGTTTGGATATATCCAAAGAAGATACCGAGTCTCTTAAGTTCTGGGAGTCATTAGCTGCTGCTTCTGTAGGTGAGACAGTAATCGGTAAATATATGGACGAGGATGTCATTGCCACATTAATCACAAAACCGGAAATCACCAAGCTTAAACTGGAAGAAGTGAAAGATTCCATTATATACGAATGGGCGGAATCTGACTTGCGAGCGTTAATTACAAATACGAATAAATTGAAGATCGTGTATAACGGTAATCGATTCAGTGAATTAGTAGTGAACTAGAATAGTTAGTTTTTAAGTTTATAAAAATCTATGTCTATTGAGATTTCCATAGATACAGATTTTTTATAAAGTATAAATTTATTAATTTCAAAGGGAGGAAATTTTGGAATGATACGATCGAAATGGATGCAAAAAGCTTTGTCGATAGTTACGGCAACAACGTTGGCATTCCCTGGTCTGTTCGGCTTGGCGCCTTCATCTGAAGTATTAGCTGCGGGAGGGGGCGAATCTTTTGACTCCGTTGTACTAGAATTGACACAAGCCGCAGGTCAGGCAGGCAGGGTAAATCTTTCCTATAAAGGTTCGCCTTTAAGCAGTCTGGTTAAAGGACCGGTTATTGACGAGGTAAGTTATGATTCCAGCAATTCGCATCTTTTAACTGTTAATAATCAGGGTAACATTACTTTATCTAACGGTTATACATTTGCGTCGCCAGGTGCCCCGGGCGTCCCGGTGACAATCACGGCCACGGCAGGTTATTACCCTGACTCAGAAGTGTTATTCATGGAGGACTTCGAGAACAACAATGGTCCGATGACATCTATGAGCAAATTAGGCTCGTCATTCACGCTGTCCGATGCACAGTCCCGCTCTGGATTGAAAGCGATTACACCTTCGGATGATACGAATAATGAAAAGGTAGCCCAAGACGTGGCATTGCCGGCTGGCAGCAATTATAAGATGACGGCATGGTATTTTGACCCGTATCCTAATGAGGAGAAGACTGCGACGGATAGAACGCAATTTGCTATTGTAGATGGCAAAAATGCCACCTTTGCCGGGACATTCTATCAAAGTTCAGAGGCTGATGTTATTCATAACCCGACGAAATATTCTTGGGCTTATGAACCATCATCAGCGGGTACAGCAGGCAACCGTTGGAAAGATAGCGGGGCTTTACGTTCCACAGGCTGGCATAAATTCGAGTGGCTTATTACACCGAATGGTGCGACGTTACAAATAGACGGAACATTAATATCCGATTCAGCGCAAAGTGATATTTACAAAGCTATGAAG
Source organism: Paenibacillus sp. FSL F4-0122 (assembly GCF_038002845.1). Taxonomy (NCBI): domain Bacteria; kingdom Bacillati; phylum Bacillota; class Bacilli; order Caryophanales; family Paenibacillaceae; genus Paenibacillus; species Paenibacillus sp. FSL F4-0122. Next base: position 5,748,741 of record NZ_JBBODI010000001.1, on the reverse strand, counting down.
AGTGGTACAACCATTCAGCCTAAAATAGCTGGAGGATGGAATAGCCAGTCAGGGAACAAAGCTTATATTAAAAATAAACATCTAATTGACGATTTTTATGTTGTAAAAGATGTGGCTACAACAACAGGTACCAGAACATTAACAGTGAATTTGGTACCTCCCGGCGGATTGCCAAATTTAGAAATAATCACTCAGCCAACAAGGGCAGAAGTGAAACAAAGTGAGACAGCAACATTTAGCATTACGGCATCAGCCGCTGCTACTGCTTATCAATGGTATGTATCTGATGACGAAACTGGCTTGAGCGGGACAAAAGTCAGCGGAGCTGATAAGGCAGTATTAACACTTTCCAATGTGGACGCAGCTTCACAACAAGGCAATTTTTATTATTGCGAAGTGTCCTCGGCAGAGGGAGTTGTGGTGAAATCCCATGCTGTACCGTTGTTGATAACCACCAATACGCAGGTGAATGCACCAATTAATCCAACGCTTGACTCGGATACGGGTATTTATAATGGCGCTTCCAATTACGGCGATACCCTTGTAACACTGTTCAAAGACGGTGGACCTGTTGGTTATTATTTATCGAAAAATGGGGGGCCCGACCAGCCTAACAATCATGAAAGGCATCATGTTCTGCCCTATGCAAGGGCACTGGGAGTGGGCAACTACACTGTTACAGCTATTGTCATAAATAATGCGGGAGATATCAGTGAAGAAGTTGCAGCATCCGGAATATTGAAAATCGAGAAATTGCCTTCACCGGCAAATGCCAGATGGAACGGCACATACGCTACATGGGATCGCGTCGCTAACGCATCTGCCTATTCGGTTCAACTCTTCAGTAATGGAGTGGTTAATGGAAGCCCGATTGCAGCGACAAGCAATGATACGGCTTTGTCTCCGACTTTAAACGATACCTTTAAAGTAAAGGCAAACGGCAATGCAACGTCACGATTCTTGGACTCTGATGAATCAGGGGAGAGTGCACAATATTCAGCGAACATTGTGCTAATTCGCCAGAACGATACATTACGGGCAGGGGATAGAACGCGGTTAATTGTTGACACAGCTGATGTGTTCGTTGCTGATAACATCAGCTTCAGTCCGGCGGATCAAGACAAGAATAAGATTGAAGTTGATGATGCCGGATTCGTGACGGTTAAGAAAGGTTATATTCCGACAGGGAACGAAGAAGTTACTGTACATGTGAGCGTTGATTACTTCAATAAGGCTGACACTAAATTTTACGATGGATTTGAAGGGGAGAAGAAATTTTCAAATGGTGCGAACGGATATATTCACAGCGATGTGATGTCCCGTACCGGAGGAAAGGCCGCGACATCAAGCGGCGCCGGTCAGGTGGCGACTGTTCCAGGTACCTATAATTACGCCCCTGCAACCGGTAAGACAACAATCGTTACTGCTTGGTACTATGATGATGGCAGAGCGGCTTCCAATGACCACGCTGTCTTTGGCTTAACCCCATCGTCCAATGAACATATCGCAATAAATTATGGCAATGGAGATGGTGACTGGACGGCAAATCTGACCAATTACGCAGTCAGACCTGGTTCATCCGGGAGATTCTATCCTGTAGATGTCCAGCGAAGTGAAGGCTGGCATAAATTTCAATGGTTCGTTACATCAACAGGAACAACCTATAAAATCGATGGACAAGACATTCAAAGGCAAACAACAGCTGGCGGAAATTTTGATACTCCAGTTAAGAACAATATTTCCAAGATCGATGCATTGCAGCTTGCTACGAACTGGGGCAACAAGGCTGGAACGGTTAAGGATATACAGAACAGGCACTTTATCGATGACGTATATGTTATCGATAGTGGAATAACAGCCCAAACCGGAACATCTTCTATTACGCTAAAGCTTTTGCCCAAAGAGTATAGCCACTTGGAAGACAGCACATATGTTATGGGTCTGGACGACTATAATATCACCGTAAATCCTGATTTAGCAGATCTAGCTGGAGTGGAGATCGGCGCTGTAACACTGCAGCGGGATGTGGATTATACGGTTAGCGGTAATGTATTGAAAATTAACAAAGAATCATTCGCAAGAAATAATATCGTACCGGGGAAATATACCGTTAGACTTGATCTGTATCCTGCCGAAATCACATTCGAGTTGAACATTGTACCCCTTGAAGTCCGTGATTATTATTTCTCCAATAACGGTGACGATCATGCAGATGGACGCACACCGGCTACAGCATGGAAATCAATCTCCAAAATTAATGAATATGTATTTATGCCAGGTTCAACTATTTATCTGGATGCGAATAGCGTATGGAATGAACAAATCAGACTGCGTGGCAATGGTGAGGAAGGAAATCCGATTACGCTTACAAAATATAATACGACCGACCCTAACCAACGCCCGGTAATTAATGGTGGAGGAACAGCGTCGAGCCCATCTGGCATTTCCTTAAACGGTACCATTGAGTTATATGACGTTAACTATTGGACTGTCAGTGGAATTGAAGTAACGAACATCGGCAATGCGGCAGGTGACGGCCGTTCCGGTATCGCTGTAATGTCACGGATTTCCAAGCTGGGACAAGGTCAGTTTAATATTCAAGATTATGCTGATGCTCGTATGCAAGGAATCGTCATTCGAGATAACTATGTTCATGATGTTAATGGGCTGCACCAAGCAAATGGAGCAAGTAAGGTATCCGGCGGCATCATTATTAATGGTTATATAGATATATTGGTTGAAGGCAACAAAACCCTTCGTTGTGATAACGAAGGTATTCGCAATAATGCCTACGGGCCAAGCAATCCAGGGACTAATAACACAGGCATTACTTGGAGTAACTCAAGCTATCCTTGGGCATCCAACGCTGTGTTTAGAAACAACTGGGTTTCTAGTTCGGTTGGAGATGGCATTGTCATGTCCGGCGGGAACAACTCCCTTGTGGAACGAAATGTGGTCACAGACAACGGTTATAGCTATTTAAGCGATAAGAGCGGCAATCTGGTTACGAACTGGGGTCCAAATAATACAACACCAACATATCTAGGTTCGCAAAACTATGCAGCAGCGTGGATTATGGCAAGTAAAGGCACCATCTTCCGCTATAATGAAGCTGTGGATAACCCTTATCATGCAAGTAATGACGGTATGGCTTGGGACATTGACAACTATTGTCAGGACAATGTGTATGAATACAATTACAGCCGAAATAACTATGGTGGTTGGTACTTACAGATGAACGCTGCCAAGGGCAATATCGTTCGCTATAATATTAGCGTGAACGACGGCCGCAGCCCCGATTTTAACAAGAGCTTTAACAGTCTAATATTGCTTGCAGGAGGTTCTTCAACGAGCGAGGAATTAAGTGGCTTATACTATAACAATGTTATCGTCACGCCATTGAAGAATAGCAGTTCTTTAGTATTTGACCCGACAGCCTCCAACTTGCACATTTATTTCCAAAATAATATATTTGCCTACACTGGGGCAAACAACCAGGTTGGTCTGAAAGGCGGGGGAACATCAGCTCCATTTGCAGCCGGACGTTTTACGAACAACATTGTATATCCGGCTAATCTTTTTGGCAGCATGAACGCAGGTGGAGGCGGATATCTAGGTGCAGGCGTAACAGCAACAGACAACCGCTATGTAACGGAAGAGGAACTAAATTCTATATTAAATGATTATAAATCTGCGCCGGAACATTGGATTACCAACAGCGGAACAGTGGATGCCAAGCTTGATTACAGTGCGATGAACGGGTTCCGTCTTGCTGATGGTAATAACCTGGCCTATGGTGCAGGTGCCGAGATTGTAAGCCCATATGTGGATCGGGCGAACGCTCTGCCTCATATGACGGAGAGAACAGACTTCTTCGGCAATCCACTTAGCGGAAGAACGCCTTCCATCGGCGCGCACAACCCTTATGCGGTAACTTTTGATTCCAATGGTGGCAGCGAAGTTGCGATGAAGTTCGCTGATATGGGCGGGACAATTACCGAGCCAACAGCGCCGACAAAAGAAAAGACTGTTTTCGGCGGATGGTATCAAGATACAGGATTAAACGATGCCTGGAATTTCGTTGCTGATCCTGTTACAAGGGATATTGGATTATATGCGAAATGGGTTGAAGACGCAGGTACGGCACCAACGATTACGACGAATTCGCTTGCGGATGGCAAGGTCGGACAACCTTATTCGGCAGTTCTTACGACTGAAGGCGATAAGCCGATCAAATGGGCCGTTGTAGAGGGTCAATTACCATCAGGATTGAGCTTGGATGAAGATGCAGGTGTTATCTCTGGTACACCGGATCAGTGGGGTCAATTTACGTTCAAAGTTCAAGCAAATAATGACGCAGGCAGTGACACAAAACCGTTCAATATAGTGATCACTGAAGATGTCTCAGTTGACACAGCTCCGGGGATTATCACTAAGAATTTGCCAAACGGCAAAGTTGGACAACCGTATACGATAACACTAGCGGTATATGGCAGCGAACCGATTACTTGGAAGGTCCAGGGAGGAGATTTTCCAGTAGATTTGAACCTAGATGAAGCAACAGGCGTTATCTCGGGTACGCCTCAAGAGACAGGATATTACGAATTCACTGTTGCAGCAACGAATGACTTTGGTATAGATGAGCGAGTATTGAGCATCGAGATTAAAGAGGATAAGCCAGTTGTTACAGCTCCGGAGATTATCACTAAGAATTTGCCAAACGGCAAAGTTGGACAACCGTATACGGTAACATTAGCAGTATACGGCGACGAACCGATTACTTGGACAGTAAGCGATAATTATTTACCTTTTGGGTTGAATTTAGAAGGAGCTACGGGTGTTATTTCAGGCGTGCCTACTGAGGCGGGAACTTACAAATTCAGTATTACGGCTTCCAATCATGCTGGCATGGATACGATAGAGTTAACTATTGTAATTACTACAAATGACAGTGGTGGCAATAATGGCAATAACAATGGCGGCAATTCAAATGGCCACAGCAGTACGCCGGCTCCTTCGCCAGAGTTATCAGTAGCGGATCGTATGGATGCTACAATCAAAGAGCAGCTGAAGAAGGGCAATTCCATTGCATTGACGATGTCAGCCGGAAAAGATGAGCTTGAAGTTCAAAGCGAAACGATCGGTGCGATTATTAAAGCTGACAAACCGCTAATCGTTACGAATGACACCTTATCTGTGGAATTGTCCGCTGAATTGTTGAAGCAATTGAATACAGGAAAGCGGATGAAGGTTGTCATTAAACCTGTAGATGAAAGAGACGGAGCTATAGGGCGGAGATATGAATTAAAGATCTTCGTGGATGGCCGGGAAATAACGGATTATACAGGGCTTATACCCGTAACCTTCGATCTGTCAAAAGAGAAGTTGTCGACAAACGATCTTAGCATCTTATGCGGTGTCATGCTTCGATTGAACGGTAACATGGAGCGTTTAGGCGGCAACTATGACCATGAGACAGGTAAATTTACCTTCAAGGCAAAAGGACTAGGCTATATCTTCGTTACAGCCAAGCCTGAACCTGTGAAATTGGAATTCACTTTAGGGAAGACAGGGTATAAATTAAACGGAATCGAAATGAGTATGGATGTTGCTTCGATGGTAGTTAAAGGCAGAACGTTAGTCCCACTGCGCTTCGTTGCCGAGAGCTTAGGAGCAAATGTAAGCTGGGATAACGTTACGAAAACCGTAATGATTACCTTGAAAGGTCAGACTTTGTCGATTAAGATCGGTGAACTTGCACCAGGAATGGATGTAGCAGCTGAACTTGTAAACGGTCGTACTATGCTCCCATTACGTTTCATTGCTGAGTATTTTGGTGCAAATCTATTCTTCGATAATACTTCGAAATCTATTAGTATCATGAAGTAGTATTTCCTAAAATTAGCAGCTACGCTCGAAACCCTCTAACATGCACTGCTATGTTAGAGGGTTTTCTAGTGTGCGCCCGGCATGGACGATAACTTGGCGGTGAAAGTCCGCACGAACAATAAAATTGTCTTAACTGGAAACAATTCTTTAGATTGTGTTAATCTGTCTAATAGTGAACTCGATTTTGAGAGAGGGATGTTACTTGAAAAGAAACGTGTTATATATTGAAGACAATGAGAAGATAGGCAGTTGGGTAAAGGAAGAATTGGAACAACGAGGATTTTCAGTACAGTGGCTGCTTTCTGGTGAAGGAGCTGAAAAAGTAGTAAATCAGCATAAAATTGTTATTTTGGATATTATGTTACCCGGTTTAGATGGATTTACTGTGGGAAAACGATTAAAAAAGGCAGCTCCTGCTGTTCCTATTTTGCTGTTAACTGCTCGAACATCGATAGATGATAAGGTAGAAGGGTTACAATTTGCTGATGACTATTTAACGAAACCATTCCATACGGATGAATTAGTGGCAAGATTAGAAGTACTAATCCGTCGAAAGGGCGGAACACATTCCGAACGTATTTCATTAGGGAAATATATTGAAGTAGATCCAGAAGTTCAAATGGTATTTGACAAACACACAGGAGAAGAAATTATATTGACAGGGAAACAACATCATATTTTGATGTACTTCTTACGCCACCCTAATCAAGTTTTACCAAAAGAACAAATTTATGAAGCCATTTGGGAAGAAGCTTATATCACAGGTGATAAAACATTAATGGTACATATTCATCGACTGCGTCAAAAGCTGGAACGTCATCCAGACTCCCCAGAGATTATTGAAACGTTGAAGGGAATAGGCTATCGGGTGAAACTATGAAACAGACTAAATCATTATTTCGTCGTTTTCTAAAAGGACATTTTCTATTTATCTTTTTACCTCCGATCATACTTATTTTCTTATCTGCGTTCATTGAGTCTCCTTTTAATGAAGAAGAGCTGAATGAGTTAAATTATTTTTACGTTGTACTTCTTTTGTTTGGTTTTATTATTGTCGCATTTGTGGTAATCTCTTGGATTTTCTTCTTGAGACTTCGTAAACGTCTTAACCGCTTACAGGATGTCATGTCATTTTCCGCTAATCATAATTCATTTCCTAAACCAATAGTTGTTCAAAGTGATCGTATGGATGAAATAGACCAGTTAGGCAGTTCTTTTAATTGGATGATTCAACAGCTTGAAGACAGTCGCAAGCGAGAACATGAAGAGGAATTGTTACGACATCGACTCATCGCGAATTTATCTCACGACTTACGAACACCGCTTACCATTTTGAGAGGACATGTCACCCGATTAAATAAAGAATCATTGAGTCTAGAAGGACAAAACTCATTATCAGAGATGAACCATACGATTACTAGAGTCGGAGATCTAATGGATGATTTACTTTCCTATACATTGCTTACATCAGGAAAACATCCTTTTGAGCCCACTTCAACAGATATTGGACGTTTAGTAAGAGCATCTGTTGCTGCGTGGTATCCTGTATTTGAAGAAAAAGAAATCCAGATCGAGGTTGATTTACCGACAGAGGCGACTTTTTATTGGGAAGCAGATCCTAAATGGATGACACGGGTTCTTGATAATTTATTTCAGAATATTCTTCGACATGCAGCAGAGGGGAAATATGTAAGCATTGGGGTTGATGTAGAAAAAGAACAGATCATTGTTGCAGACAGAGGTCCAGGTATGGATAACTCATCCTATGAGCGTGGGGCGGGGATTGGTTTATCGACTTCAAATTATATGTTAAAAAAAATGAAACTGAAAGCTGACTTTACATCAAATGAAGATGGCACAAGAGTAGCTATTGGTAGAGAGAGCTTAACCTAAAGTTAACCCAGAAGTAAATAGCAGGATAACCGAGATGTAACTTTGCTTCTTTATAATTAGAACCATAACAGAAGGGAAGTGTTATGGTTGCTTACAATTAATAACTTAGTCAAACATCGCGGAACTGGGGAAATCTTATCAGGTATCAGTTTTAAAGCTAGACCTGGTAGAGTAACTGGTTTTTTAGGTCCAAATGGGGCAGGTAAAAGCTCTACGCTTCGTATCCTGCTTGGGTTAGATCGTGCCACCTCAGGGAGTGCGCTAATCAATGGAAAGCCATTCGCAGAACTACATAATCCTCTAGCAACAGTAGGTGCCGCACTTGATGGATTTGGAGCTCATCGTATGCGAACAGGACGGGCACACTTGCGTTGGATTGCTCGTGCCGCAGGATTGTCTAACTCACGTGTCGAGGAAGTTTTGGAAATAGTAGGTCTTACTAATGCCGCTGGAAAAAGAGTTGGGAAGTATTCTCTTGGTATGGGGAGAAGACTTGGAATTGCAGCTGCGCTGCTTGGTGATCCAAAAATATTGATTTTAGATGAGCCCGTAAACGGGCTCGACCCAGAAGGAATTCGTTGGATTCGGACATTTTTACGTGAACGTGCTAAGTCTGGAAATACGGTGTTATTATCCAGTCATCTAATGGGAGAGCTTGCAGAGACGGTTGATGATGTGGTGATTATTAAGCATGGAACCATCGTTGCAGATGGAACTTTGGAAGAAGTAATAGGTAACTATTCCACGCTAGAGGAAGCCTTTTTTGCCCTGACATCTGAAAATGCAGGTGATGTTGTATGAGGGCATTCAACGCGGAACTATCTAAATTGATCTCCCTGCCAGGCATTTGGCTAGCCTTACTTATTGGAGCATTTGCTCCGGCGGCCATTGCTGCTTTGGACAGCATAGCACAAAAAGAGGAGATTATAGCTGGAGTTAGCACACGGCTATCGGAAGTTGGCTATATCGGGTTAGCTCTTGGTGTGCAAGGTGTTATTATTCTTGGTGTGCTAGCTGTCAGCAGTGAGTATTTGACAGAGAGCAGTGAATCTGGTGGAGGACAACAGATTACAACGAGTTTAACTGTTGTTTCATCCCGAATTCATTTTTTGCTGGCAAAAGCATGCGCTGTGACTGTGATCAGCATACTGCTTTGTATTGCTGCTATTATGACAACTGTGTCAGCAACGCATCTTATTCTTGGTGAATATGCCCCTGCATTTGAATGGTCCAGACTTATCGGTGCAGTTTGTTACTGGACATTCACTGCTCTTCTAGCACTTGGGATTACTTTTCTAACTAAGAATGGCATCATCCCGCTTGCTGTGCTCATAATAAATTCATCCGTTGTATCATTTAGTGTCCTGTTGTATAGGGTTACAAAGTTGGCGTTTTACTTACCAGATAGGGCTGGCGCTGAAATGTTTATGTTTACGGACAACACGTCCACAGGCAGTTTATTCGACGGGTTTCACACCCCCTTCACAGGCGGTTTAGTCATGTTTGCCTGGGTAGTCGTTGTTTTCATTGTTGCAGCTGTTGTATTCCATAGGAGGGATGTAGCAGCATGAGTGTCTCATCTAGTAGAAAGATAACACAAATCCTTGGTGCTGAACTGGATAAATTAGTTACATTACCATTGATATGGCTCACTCTTTTGGTTACATTCCTTCTTAATTTAGGTTTAGCCGCAGCTTTTACTTCTGTTGGTCTACAAGGGGCAGCAGGAACGCAAAATATACTGAATACAGAACTTGCTTCTATGGGATATCTACAAGCAGGGTTCATTATTCTTGGTATATTAGCTACTTGTTCGGAGTATACAGGGGGACAGATTCGAACTACTCTAACTACGGTACCTTGGCGTGGGTTTCAATTATCTACCAAGTATTTGGCCTTGACCATTATAACCATTCCTGCGGCGTCTATTACTATTGCATCAGGTGTACTATATACCTTTATCATGATGAAAGACACAGCAGTAGTGATTGGAATAGACGAAATGAAAAAATCATTAGCAGGTGCAACAGGCTATCTAACTTTAACCACACTTCTCAGTGCAGCTATAGGTGCTTTATTAAGACGAACTACTCCTGCTTTAGTGGTACTGCTTGGCTATTACTTCATTGTCAGTCCATTGTCGAAAGATTTTCTACACAATACTAAATATTTTTTTCCAGATACAGCAGGTTATTATATGTTTATGCCGCCTTCCTCCGATGAAATAAATGTCCTTACACCAATGGAAGGGACAGGTATTTCCATGTTATGGACACTGGTCTTTATTACAGCAGCCATTGTACTTTACCGTAAACGAGATGCCTAACTCTGAACTAGCTGATATGATCATTTAACTAGATCAATATGCAACAAACATTAATGTTTGAATAAAAGATGTTTTTGAGCAATTCAATGAATAAGTATTTCATCTAAGAACGGACACCAATATGAGTGTCCGTTTATTTTATAAATCAAAAGAATAGTCTGGATTAATGACATAGTCTAGGATTTTAATAATAGAAAATAAATGTACAAATATCGCAAAGAATCATGAGCGAAAGTTCTGCTCACTTTTTTCTGGACTGATCAGTTCAGATATGTTATATTTCAATGACGGGAGGTGTTACTTATCGCTAGGACAAAAGAATTTAACAAAGATCAAGCGCTGCATCAAGCCATGCTATTGTTTTGGAAAAAAGGATACGAAGCGGCTAGCATACCAGATTTACTAGAAGTGATGGGCATTAGCAGATCCAGCCTTTACGATACGTTTTCCGACAAGCAAACCTTGTATACAGATGCCCTTGAGCATTATAAAAAGGGGAATTTCAATAAGCAGGCTATTCTTGAACTGGCATCAAGCGTTAGAGATGGAATTCTTCAATTTTTTGAGTATCACATTGCTTCAGCATACGATACCAGCCTGCCGGGCGGATGTTTTGTTACGAATGTAGCTACAACATTGGAGTCGCCAGATGAAAAAATTAATGAGTTGATAAAGACTAGTTTTTTGGAATTAGAGCAAGCTTTTTGTGACCTTTTAGAAAAGGGCCAGCAACGGGGAGAAATTGATAAAACGACTGATATCAAAGTGTTATCTTATTTATTGCTGAATTTACATCAAAGCATAAATATTATGGCCAAAGCAGATCAGCACCCGGAACGTGCAAAAGAGATGATTAGCTTTGTAATTGCAGGAATCTAATTTTTTTTAATTATTTTGGAACGATCGTTCCGTTATCATGTTTCCCATATTATGAAGGTGATAATTGAAGAGTATATGTTAGACTATATTTTTTTTGATTATTTCGGAACGATCATTCCGTTATTGAGAAGCCCATCAAAATAAGGAGAGGTGTCTAATGAAAGTATCGTTTATTGGGCTTGGAAATATGGGGCTACCAATGGCCCAAAATCTATTGAAAGCGGGTTATGAATTAGTCATCTTTAATCGGACCCCTGAAAAAGTTGAACCCTTAATGAAACAGGGAGCACGATATGCCAAAACACCGCTAGAGGCAGTGAAAGAAGGCAATCTTGTAATTACCATGCTTTCTGATGATGCTGCTTTGAAGGAGGTCGTCGAGGGACCGAATGGTGTTCTGAATGGATTATCGGAAAATGGAATTCACATCTCTGCCAGTACAATCAGCGTAGATCTGGCTCGAAAATTATCCGTCTCGCATGCGGAGCGAAAGCAACACTTTGTGTCTGCCACGGTGATGGGGCGCCCAGATGCCGCTAAAGAAGCTAAATTGCGTATTATTTTAGCTGGTCCGGAACAAGCAAGACAACGGGTACTTCCCATTTTAACAGCAATGAGTCAAGAGATAGTAGAGATTGGGGATCACGGCGAAGAAGGGAACGTTGTAAAAATTGGCGTTAACTTTCTAATTGCTTCAATGCTGGAAGCTTTGTCGGAAGTGCAGCTAATGGTAGAAAAGCACGGTATTGATTCGTCCCAATTTATGAATGTTGTAAATGCTCTTTTTCAGTCTCCAATATATCAGAACTATGGAGCGGTCATGAGCGAACAGCGCTTTGAACCGGCCGGTTTTAAAATGAAGCTTGGGTTAAAAGATGTTGCATTGGCTATTGAGGCAGCGAAGTCCGTTCAAACTCCTCTACCTTTAGGTCAGCTTATCCACCATCACTTGTCTGAGGGAATTGCCAATGGTTATGGTGAGTTGGATTGGACGGCTTTAATCCGTTGTCTTGAGCATTCTTCTTAAGAAATTGGGTTGTCACCGATGATGTCGGACAAATTGCAAGAGAAAATATAAGGAGAGATTAACTATGGAAATAGGTGTTACTTCGTTCATAGAAACAAAGCCAGATACTGAGACCGGAGTTGTGATGAGTCACGCACAACGATTACGTGAAGTCGTCGAAGAAATCGTCCTTGCGGATCAGGTAGGACTAGATGTGTTTGGCATAGGTGAACATCATCGTGAAGATTATGCAGCTTCATCACCAGCAGTGGTGTTATCTGCTGCGGCCCCCCTAACAAAGCGGATTCGATTGACGAGTGCTGTGACGGTCCTTTCATCAGCTGATCCTGTCCGTGTGTTTCAGGATTTTGCCACGCTGGACGGCTTATCCAATGGACGTGCCGAGATTATAGCGGGCCGGGGTTCCTTTGTTGAATCCTTTCCGCTTTTTGGTTATGACCTGCATGACTATGAGGATTTATTTAATGAAAACATTGAGCTGCTTCTGAAAATACGGGAATCTGAGAAAGTAACATGGAGTGGAGGACATCGATCAGCGATAAATAATCTGGGTGTATACCCGCGCCCTGTTCAGCACTCTTTACCCGTATGGATTGGTAGCGGCGGTACTCAGGAGTCTGCCGTACGTGCAGGACTTCTGGGTCTGCCATTAGTCCTGGCGATTATCGGTGGAAACCCAACCAATTTTGCGCCGCTTGTACAACTGTATAAAAAGGCGGCAGCTCATGCCGGACATGATGTTTCGCGGCTTCAGGTAGGTTCACATTCCATTGGATTTGTTGCAGAAGATACGGAACAGGCGGCAGAACTCTTTTTTCCGTCTACCCAGTACGGTATGAATAAGCTCGGTAAAGAACGGGGGTGGGCGTACTATGATCGTTCCAGCTATGATGCTGCCCGACGCTTTGATGGTGCGCTGTATGTAGGGGATCCGGAAACAGTCGCCCAAAAAATTATCCATCTGCGTAAGCATGTAGGGATTACACGATTCATGATGTATGTTCCCTTAAGTACGATGCCGCATGAGTTGGTTATGCGGGCTATAGAACTGCTCGGTACAGAGGTTGCGCCGCGAGTACGAGAGGAAATTGCCAAGTGGGAAGCTCAAATGGGATAAGGATTATCTATGAATAAAACGTAAACGAACGAATTCATTATTTTATTTGGAGGGATTATCATGAGTAATGAAACACGTATACTACCAGAATTAAGAGAGGTTTATTCACAATTTCCTGGGTTTGAATTGGAGAAGAATTTAGAGTGGAGCAGGAGCTTAGTGTCAGCTGCATCCGTGAAAGGATCAGAGCATGTAAACACAACCAGTCGCAAAATCCCGAGGGATGGAGGCGAGATGCTGGTGAAAATTTATGAACCTGCCGGGCGAACGAATGACTTGTTACCTGCCATGCTATGGATTCACGGGGGCGGATACGTGTTAGGACATCCGGATATGGACGACGAATTATGCGAACGTTTTGTTCAGACAGCTGAATGTATTGTCGTATCGGTTGATTATAGGCTTGCTCCCGAGCATCCTTATCCGGCGGCGATCGAAGATTGTTATGCTGGATTGGTATGGATGACGGAGGAGGCAGCCTTGCTTGGCATTGATGTGAATCGGGTTGCAATTGCCGGTGCTAGCGGTGGTGGCGGACTGACAGCAGCACTCGCGCTGATGGCGCGTGATAAAGGAGGACCCTCTCTTATTTTCCAAATGCCATTATACCCGATGCTTGACAACCGTAACATCACACCGTCCAGTCATGAGATTACAGAAGCAGGCGCAATCTGGAACCGAACAGACAACATAGCAGCTTGGAACATGTACCTGGGCGAGGAGAGCGTTGGCAGAGGAGAATCTACTTATGCAGTACCGTCGAGAGCGGAGAACTTGGCAGGTTTGCCGCCAGCCTATACTTGTATAGGTCAGCTCGATCTATTCCGAGACGAGACAATGGAGTATGTGGCACGACTTGCACAAGCAGGTGTAGATGTTGAATTCCACCTGTATCCCGGTTGTTTTCACCTTTTCGAAATTTTCGCTCCAGAAACAGAAGTGAGTCAGCGCGCTGTTCAGGGCTATATGGATGCGATGGCCCGGGCACTTCACCCTAACTAATTACTGGGACTAAAGTAAATTGCGAATACGCAGAAAAACTTGATTGGTTATTTAAGTAGAGATACGTAATTATTCGGGAAAGATTCATAAAAAAGATGAGGTTGTTGATTTTTAAAAACAGCCTCATCTTTTGTTATGTATTGATTTCAAAATAGGCTTAGATTACTATCGTATTGTTCATTGGAAGCTTATTTTTTCAATTTTTATTTAGATGATGCAAAACAGTTTAAATATTGATAGGGTAGGCTTATATATTTGTAGGCAACTTGATCCAAATTATATCTAGTGATAAGGAGAATACAACATGTGGGATAAAATTAAGGGTGGGCTTTACGGCTTATTGATTGGAGATGCTCTTGGTGTCCCCTATGAATTCAGATCAGCGGAGCAGCTCCCACCTCTGAAGCATATTGAGTTTACTCCTCCTGTGGGCTTTCAGCCCACCTACCGAGATGTCCCTGCAGGCACCTGGTCGGATGATGGTGCGCAGGCACTATGTCTGCTGGAGAGTCTGATCGATAAAGGTACACTGGAGCTAACTGATTTTGCAGACAAATTGGTCGATTGGTATCACGAAGGTAGATGGGCAGTAGCCCAACAAGTTTTTGATATTGGGATACAAACCAGTCGTACGCTGACTACTTATTACCATGGAATGTCCCCTTACGAGAGTGGCAATACGGTTCCTGATGGGAAAGGGAATGGAGCGCTGATGCGCGTGCTACCACTTGCCTTGTGGCATAAAGGAACAGACGAGCAGCTCGTTCAAAACGCACATACTCAATGCCTTGTAACTCATGGACATATCTGTAATCAGGTATGTTGTGCCTTGTATGTGTTAATTGCACGTGAACTGTTGCAAAAGCAAGACTTCAATCTGTGCTACCGAACTGCTCTTAGCAAGCTTCGAAAGATCTACCAGCAGATGCCTGAGCATGAACGGGAGCTTGAAGAGAACATTCAGCCTGATAAAGTATTCTATGGCGAAGGATCTGGTTATGTCGTGGATTCCTTGTTCAGTGCATGTATGATCCTCCAAACCTGCACTTCCTACGAAAATGCCGTCAAACGAGCAGTTGCCTTAGGCAACGACACGGATACAACGGCCTGTATCACAGGCGGTCTTGCGGGAATCCGATATGGCTATGAGCATATCCCTCAGCGCTGGATCAACCAGCTGCGAGAGACAGATCTGGTTGATCAACTGCTGCTCCGTCTTCAATCTGCATGAGGAGTACTAAGTTCTATTAGCATTAACTATGAGGAGGAGTGGGAATGAACGCAGCAGTACAGAGGTTTTTAAACGATGTGTGGAGCGAGATGATGACCATATATAACAAAGAGACTATAAGAATAAATGAATTCATAGGCAATCGTCCGCTTCAGGCTGGGATAAAGGATTATCTCCAAGTAGCTTGGCGTGAAGGAAAAATACATATTGATGTTGAAGAACCGCTTGATTGGACGGACAGCTCTTATGAAATCGAAGCAGGTCCTTATATCGCCGAGCTCACGGATGAATTAATTAGATCTGAACTTTACCCGGCATTATGCAAGAGAGTGGAGGAGCTTTTTTTATCAGATAAACTAGGTCCTCGTTTTTTTGATTACCGATTCCAGATCGTACTTTCCTTTGAAATGGAGGACGAAGACTTAACGCTTTGCGTGCATCTGGTAAACGAAGAGAAGCTGAACGAACTCCGCCAATCATTACAGAAGTTTATAACATCCAAAATCATGTCTGATCTTCCGGTATTGCCGAGTGTTGATGACCAGTTTTTCTTTTCTCATCACTTGATGAATCCTGATCTTTTGAAGCAGGAAGAGAATGCGGTTGGCCCATTAATAGAGCGTTTGTCCGACAAGCTCAGAAGTAATAGGGGACGCTTAGACGAATGGACTGGCCAGTATACTTCGGCTATGGATGATTGGATTCAGAATGTTTTTCTTCCTCGCCATTTTGTGCGTACAGGCAGCTTTAGAATGGATTGGATACCTAAAGAGAATATGGCGCTTATGGATCCGAATGCAGATCAACTTTCCTTTTTTGTATATACCGCTCTGCAAATTGGAAAAACGAAACCGGACATCCGGGAACAATATTTGAAACTTGCTGTCCAGCTTGGTTCAAAACGCGCAGCGGAGTATATTCAGGGGGGAAGCGGGAAATTCACTCCAGTATATAAAGGAACCCGTGTTGAAGTTGATAATAATGATGTAACCCAGAGCATTGAAGTCCGGATTTTGACCGAGGAGGAAACAGCTTATGGAGAAGCATTAGATCACATTACCGAATTGCTGCAGCAAGGATTCCCGAAGGAATATTACCTGAAGCTTAAAAGCAAACAAAAGAACTATCTTCCTCTAAAAAAAATGGCTAAATCAGGTCTTCATCAGTTTTTTGCTGGTGCACTCGCATATCCGGCTCTATATCCTAAGCTAGCTGCGTATGCGAATATCGCTATGGAGCCCTTTGCGTGGTACAAGGACACAAATCCGGGTGAAAAGTCGGTCATGCCTGGTACCTATGCTGTACTCGGATTAGGATTGTATAGCAAGGAATATTTTTCACTCGTCTCTCGTTATATGGAGATGGTAGATACGGAGCACCAAATGATACAAGATGGTTATGCGGAGGCCTTTATTGATGCGCACGGTGTAGAGGCTGAGCTTATACCAGTCCTAGTAGACATTCTGCTAGCAGGAAATGAGGAAGCAAGATCTGTCAAAAACTTCGTGATCGATCGGGCCGAGCTAGCAGAAGTGCTGCTTCAAGAGGTGTCGCCTAAAGAAATATATGAACGGGAGCAGGTTCTATACCGGATATTTGGAAGTCGAGCAAAGCTGGAAAAAGCCGTGAAGTCAGAGCAGACGGAGCATGAGCTTAGAGTTATTCTATCAGAGCTGCTGACTCTTATAAGTTGCTGATGCTATATAGAGATAAGTGAAGCTAGGATCTGAAATAGATCTTGGCTAAAGGAGGGACACAAATGAGTAACCTAACCTCTCAAAATTGCAATCTAAATATATGGTATTACCTATCAGATGAAGTCTGGGATAAAGTAACTAATATATATGAGAGTATGCCAGGTTGGATAGGATATAAAAATGGAATTCCCTATTGGTTCGGGCAGGAAGATGATGATATTTTTATTTTGGCCTCAGTAGAGCCAAGTGGATTATCATTTTATGCACAGATGAGTAATGGTGATTGGAATTCTTGGATAGAGAGATTTAAATTGGAAGCGACAAAAGTATTAGGATTTGATGTTGGTGAACCCGAAGACGGGTTTATCTGATGTAGTGCACAATTTAATTGTGGAGATGATTTCGTGTTTCAATATAATGTGTGTTTTTTAAAGAGTGACGACCGTATCTTAATGTTGAATCGTGAAAAACCACCAATTATGGGCGTGTGGAACGGTGTTGGCGGTAAAAATGAAGTAGGCGAAAATGCTGATGATGGTGCAAAACGTGAAGTATTAGAAGAAACGGGTATTAAAGTAAGCAAATACTATTCAAAAGGTATCATTACCTGGGATAAAAATGGCGAGGAAAAAGATGGATTGTATCTGTACTTATTCGAAGTAGATAAGAATTTAGGAAATCAGCCCATACAAATAACGAGAGAAGGTATTCTCGATTGGAAACAAATTGATTGGATATTGAACCCAAGTAATTTAGGAATTGCTGAAATGGTAGCTCAATATTTACCTGTTCTCTTAGAAAAAGAGGGTGATTATTTATTTAAGTATAAAGACGGAATAGTAAACCTTATAGAGTGAGAATTATAAAATACATACCTAAAAAAACAGTTCACCTATTGGTACGTTAGTTGAACAAGATTGGAGGAAACCCCTTTTATTAGGGGTTTTCTTTTATTTTCACACAATTAAAGTTAGTTCTGTTGAGAAGCCTTCTGGACTTCCAAACGCATACCTTACTGGCGAGGAGTTCAATTATCCCTAGAGCAAAGGGCTTATGCTTGATCCTATAACGAACCATTACAAATGAATAAGTACCTGTCTGTAGAAATAGGAAGAATTTACTTGCCCTTCGCAGGATTTTCTGTTATTTTTGATAGTAACAATATGTTATTAACAAAATGATACTAAGTAAAACTTATGTTTTTCACTCTATGAATGAGTCGAAAAAGCGGAGGGATGCAAGATGAAAAAGGTGGCGGGTAGCTGGAATCTGTTCGAAATTACGTGGTTGGTACTGTTTACCTCAATCGCTGTCGGGTTTACGGTGATAACAAAGGACTCTTTATTCGGATTTACGGTTTTTATTACTGGGGTGTTATGCGTGGTGCTTGCGGCGAAGGGCAACCTGATGAGCTATGTTTTCGGCATGTACAATACAGTCGGTTACGCTTATTTGGCCTATATTAACGGTTTGTTTGGAGAGGTTATGCTCAATCTGCTATTCTTCGTTCCAATGAATGTCATTGGCTTCTACATGTGGAAAAGTAATCGGCAAGAAGATGGTAGGCTGACCATGAGGCAGATGGATCTTAGAAGACTGCTCCTCGTTGGGATGGTCTGTGTAATCGGCTGCTTGCTCCTCGGATTTGGTCTTTCGTTCATTCCGGGACAGAACTCGCCTTACATCGATGCTACTACGACGGTGCTGTCTGTTGGGGCGACCTTCTTAATGGTTAGAAGATTCAAGGAACAATGGCTGGTCTATATCGTGCTAAATCTCTTTACGGTGCTATTGTGGGTGATTCGTATGCTGGAGGGTAGCGGAGAAGGCCTGCTGATGATCGTGATGTGGAGCGCGTATCTGGTCAACGCAGTATACGGGTACTATATTTGGAATAAAGGGGCTAAGGAGGTGGCGGCATGAAAACGCTTGGACTAACACTGGGGAAGTTTGCCCCGCTGCATAAAGGCCATCAGTTCATGATCGAGACGGCACTACAAGAAGTCGATGAATTGATCTTGGTCATTTACGAAACGACGGTCACCCCGATCCCGCTTCATGTCCGGGCAAATTGGATTCGCAGGCTCTATCCGGAAGTCCGGGTAATCGAGGCTTGGGACGGTCCGGACGGGTATTCGGATGACAGGGAGCATGAGATTCGGGAAGAACAGTATATACTCGGTTTGCTGAACGGAGAGCAAGTAACGCATTTTTACTCGAGCGAGTTCTACGGCAAACATATGAGTCTCTCTTTGGGTGCAATAGACCGGCGGGTGGATGAAGCCCGAGAGCGGGTTCCGATCTCAGCGACGATGGTCCGTTCCAATCCATATAAGTACAGGGAGTTCGTAAGTGATATCGTGTACCGGGATTTGATCACGAAAGTGGTGTTCGTTGGAGCGATGTCGACGGGGAAGTCGACGATCACCGAAGCGCTGGCACGGCGATATTGCACGACGTTCGCAAACGAATACGGACGCGATTATTGGACCGAACATCAGGTGGACCGCCGAATCGGTTTGGAAGCGTTCGATGAAATCGCGGTGGGTCATATCGAGCGCGAAGAACAGGCAATACTTGAGGCGAACCGGGTTCTGTTCGTCGATACCAATGCGATCACGACGTATATGTTCGCCCTGGATTACCACGGCCGGGCCCCAGAGCTGTTAACCCGGATCGCTCTTGAGAACGCGCAACGTTATGATCTGTTCTTCCTATGCGCTGACGATATTCCTTACGACGATACTTGGGACCGCAGTGGGGATCAGAAGCGGCATGTGTTTCATAAACAGATTATCGCGGAATTGAAGGAGCGGCGGATCCCCTATATTACGCTGCGGGGGAGCCTGGAGGAACGTATTCGCAAGGTTGATGAAGTGTTGGCAAAGTTCGAGCCCTACGGAAACTATTTCGGAGAGCTGAACGGTTAAATCAAATATAAAGGAGGCGTACCCACTTGGATTTGTTGGATAAGGATGGTCTTATGGAACGCGAATTTTTGGAGCAATACAGAGCAGGGGATTACGAGCGGCCTTCAGTGACAACGGATATGGTTATTTTCACTGTGACGGAAGAGGATGCTGACAGTTATCGCAAACTGCCGGAAAAAGAGCTACGCGTCCTCCTTATTCGCCGGGGGGCTCACCCCTTCTTGGGCAAATGGGCTCTGCCTGGCGGTTTTGTCCGGCCGAATGAGACGACTGAGCAGGCAGCAGTAAGGGAACTATGCGAGGAAACCGGTGTGGAAGACATTTATCTGGAACAGCTGTATACGTTCAGTGATATCGGGCGCGACCCACGAACCTGGGTGATAAGCTGCAGCTATATGGCTCTGATCAACAGCGACAAGTTGGAGCTTAAGGCAGGAGATGATGCAGCAGACGCCGCCTGGTTCAAGGTATCCTATCGGCCGCTGCGGGAGCAAAAAGAGCTGATTGAGGACGGATACATCAAGACGCTGGAGTACGAACTCAAACTAAGCAGTGAAGAAGAAGAACTTTCGGCGGTCGTGGCAAGGACTATGACAGCGAAGACTACATCGACTGGCACGGATTATGAGATCGTATCGAATGACGGATTAGCCTTCGACCATGCGAAGATCATAGCATGCGCGATTGATCGGTTGCGGGGAAAAGTGAATTATACCGATATTGCACTGCACTTGATGCCGATGCTTTTTACCTTGACGGAACTGCAGCAGGTGTATGAGGTAATTATGGATAAAGAGCTGTTGAAGGCGGCCTTCCGGCGTAAAGTTGCAGATCTTGTAGTGGAGACCGATCATTATACCGAAAATGCGGGGCATAGGCCATCCCGCTTATATCGGAGAAATTTGGAGGGTTAACGATGATTTACAATATCGATGAGTTAAGAAAAGTATATAACGAAGGAAAAAAGTTCAAATTCGTATTTTTTTGGGGACATACACCGCCTAAGGACGGGAGCGTCGATAAAAGCTGCTTCAGCCAATGGTGGATGTGCCCGTTCACGGTAGAGGGAACGCAGTACTCCTGCGCCGAGCAGTTTATGATGGCCGAAAAGGCAAGGGTGTTCGGCGATGACGAAATGCTGGAGTCCATCCTTAAAGCTAAGCACCCAAAAGAGATGAAGGCTTTTGGACGTGCGGTCCAAAACTTTGACAAAGATATTTGGGATAAGGAATGTTACGGTATCGTCAAAAGAGCCAGCTTGGCCAAATTTTCGCAGAATCCGAAGCTTAACGATTATCTTAACTCGACGAAGAACCGCATCCTTGTGGAGGCTAGCCCGCGGGACCGTATTTGGGGGATCGGCATGGGCCAGTCCAATCCAGATGCGGAGAATCCCGTGAAATGGCGGGGTAGAAATCTGCTGGGGTTCGCACTGACGGAAGCGCGGGACGAGTTGCTGCGGAGTTAGATTTATACAAGATTAAGAAAATAGACATGATGAAATCAATGAAAGGATGAGGGAAGACCGTGAGATATACCGATTATATCCGCCTGAAAACAGGTAGATACCAATCTGTAGGAAAGTTTGGTGACAATATTTATGCATATGAGGTCCTAACGGGGGTAACCGACTCCCCGGAGTACCATCAAATATCAATGGCGGAATTCGATTCGTTTGAAACTTGGAGCCAAGAGTACATTTCCGATCTTAAAAAAATGTATGAAATCATTAACCGCCCCGTTATCTGCAGCGGCTACTTGGGGAGAGCGGAGCTTAATACTTCACTGCTTCGTGATATTTAGCTGTAAACTATATCTTCTGCTGAGATTGAGAAACGATTCTCCGATCAGAGGACAAGAACATAGTCTCACTGGAATCCGCGCTGGGCGCGGTTTTTTTATTGGAACAAGTTCTTGTCTTTTGTTCAGGGCAAGAACTTGTGATTGCCGATTCGATGTTCTTCTAAATTTCTCGAAGCGGAAGCCCGCTGAAACGTTCATTTTTACGATATCTGTGTTTAAAGGTGGGGTTGATGCAACGATGACCGTTCATGAAAGCATCCTAGATAAGGATTCTATACATTTATTCGGCCCCTGTCCCCAATGTCACTTAATGATGATATACTTACCTCATGAATTATGATATTGATAATCAATATCAATTGATAGGTGATATATAAAATGGAAAAAGTGAGATGAGGGAGCGCAGATAGATGCAAGACGAAGCAGCAGCAAGCCAGGTATTTACACCGGAGATAATCGATACGATGGCCCATATTTGGACACGTTCGATCATTACATTAATAGACGTGCGTTTTCAGAATGTAGCGTCCCAATACCCGTTGGAGCAGTATAAAATGCCTAGTAGCATGTTTATCTATGCATGTGGAGGAGAAGCACAAATTCAACTGAATGAAACCACATTTGGAATGGAACGCTTTGGTTTAGTTCACGGAGGGAAGGGGAGCCTGCTCAGTATTTCACCTATAGGGGAGAATGTGAAGACCTTTATGGTGTTTTATAAAGCAGAATTACCTCTTTTTTTCAAGAGGCACCTGCAGCAATTACTGGAGGAAGTGAACCCATTTGTTCAACAGTTTGGTTATACACCAAGTAATCCTATCTTGCTACTCGATTGGTTTCAACAGATGATGAATGGCTGGAACCGCGGCAAGGCGATGGATCAGCTGCAGGCCAAAAGTTTTCTATATCAATTGATTCATGGGGTCTACAGAGATTTTGAGAGTGGTGAGATTCGGTATCTCCAGCCAGATCCGGCTTGTTCTGCCAAGATATACCTCGATAAACATTACATGCAGCCGATTATGTTTCAAGAAATTGCCGATATGTTTGGGATCAGTGGCGGGCAATTGACGCGGCTGTTCAAAAAGAAGGAAGGCATGAGCTTACAGGAGTACCTCATTCAGAGAAGGATTGAAGCTGCCTGCCATGACTTGAAGCATACAGAAGCAACCATTAAAGAGATCGCAACAGGATCTGGTTTTGCAGATGAGAAAAATCTGTTTCGGATGTTTAAGAAGTATTACAAGATGACACCAAGTGATTATCGGAAAATAAACGCACTATCCATGCAGGTTGATGGTATTGATAATGATTCTCATTTTCTTTACTATGAGAGGGAACTAGCAGGTCTAGTCCAGTCTTATAGAGAAGGGGAATCAACCATGTTTGGAAAAGTAAGAAGTAAAGAAATGATCTTGGCGGCGGCGATGAGCTTGATGCTGTTATTGTCGGCATGTGCGTCGGGAACGCCATCGAATAACGGGGGAATGGTAAATCCAAACCCTGCACAGACACAACCGGAAGTATCAGAGACGACTGCTTCAGAAGCAGTCTCGCAGACGAGAACGATATCCACAGTAAAGGGTGACGTTAAGGTGCCTAACAACCCTCAGCGTGTTGTAGTCGATTACTTAGTGGGTGATGTGGTAGCCCTGGGTGTAACTCCTCTAGGTGTGGCGAGAGCAGCAAGGGACGGGAAAGAGGCTGTTTTTGCTAACCAGATTACAGACTCCATTAAAATAGCTATGGAGCCGGAAGATGTCATGACTCTTGAGCCTGATCTGATCATTTTAGCATGGGGTGATGAAAATTATGAAGATTTATCCAAAATTGCCCCAACAATTTATGTCCCTTATGGTGATATGACTACAGAAGAGCGTATACATTTTATTGGCGATGTTTTGAACAAGCAGGAAGAGGCTAAGGCTGTTTTGAGTGCTTATGCCGGAAAAATCGAAGAAGCGAAGTTAGCCCTTCAGAATGCAGGTCTTTCAGACGTGACGATTACTATGGGGGAATTCAGTGATAAAAGTAACTACATCGCTGGAGCCAAACATGCGGTTGGCGAGCTTGTTTATAATGAACTTAAAATGAAGGCACCATCAAAAGTTCAAACTGATATTATTGACGCAGATAAATATTGGGGAGATATCTCTATGGAGGTATTGGCTGCTTACATAGGGGATTATCTAATCGCTATAGGAGATACGGAAGTTCCTACTAATAATGCGGTCTGGAAATCACTACCTGCTGTGCAACATAATCGGATCATAACGGTGGGTACATCGCTATCTTGGTCCACGGATATAATGACTTCCAGTGCATTGATTGATCATATTATCAAACAATTGCTGGCAATGCCTCAATAAGGGTTTTGACAAGGTATTAAGAAGTACTCCAATTTACAAATATGACTGTCAGTAGGTAAGGAAAGGAAAACGTAATGAAAAACAAGCCTGAACAAAAACGCCGTGGGGCGGTGAACTTCACCATGTACATGGTGGTAGGGCTTGGATTAACGGTTCTCATGTCGGCGGCGTCGATTAGCTTCGGTGCCGCCGACATGAGGTTAGCGACTGCATGGGAGGCTATTTTCCGATTTGATCCAACGCTCACTGAGCATCAAATTATTCAAACCCTACGTCTTCCGCGTACCGTAGCCGATCTGATCGTCGGGTGCAGCCTTGCGGTATGTGGGGCTATTATGCAGGGAACGACGCGCAATCCGCTGGCCGACTCCGGGCTGATGGGGATCAGCTCTGGGGCAGCATTCGCGATTGCTCTTTGCCTGGCCTTTCTGCCGGGTTATTCGTATGGGCAGATGATGCTGTTTGCTTGTCTGGGAGCAGCGCTCGCGACCGGGATCACTTATTTCATCGCGTCACTCGGCAAGCGCGGGATGACGCCTCAGCGGCTGGTACTGGCAGGACTGTCCATCTCCATGCTATTTGGCGCACTCAGTCAGTATTTAGCGATCAATTATAACCTGGGTCGAGCATTGGCATTTTGGACGGCAGGCAGTACAGCGGGGGTCAAGTGGGGGGAATTGCTAATTATCTCACCGCTATTTGTTGGAGGTGTGCTGCTGGCGCTGATGCTATCTCCTTCTGTTACACTGCTCAGTTTGGGGGATGATGTGGCAAGTGGACTCGGTATTCGTAGCGGACTTGTCAAGGGGTTATCGACGATTATCGTGCTCGTGCTGACTGGATTGGCTGTTGTCTTAGTTGGCCCCATCGGTTTTGTTGGTCTGATTACCCCACATATTGTGCGATACATGATCGGTGTCGACTATCGTTACATTATTCCGGCAGCTGCGCTATATGGTGCGTTGCTGACCGTGTCGGCCGATCTGGCTGGACGCTTGATCAATAAGCCGTTCGAAACACCGATTGGCATTATATTTTCTATCATTGGTGTGCCGTACTTTCTCTTCCTGGCTCGCAAGCAAAGGAGGGAAGCTGAATGATCAAGCAGCGTTATACGGTGCAAAGGGGCATAATCGTCAATATAGTGCTTATGGTGCTCATCCTTATGTTTGCTGTCATTAGCATGAATTCTGGCAAAATGAATCTTTCACCGCTAGAAGTGCTGAATGTTCTCCTGGGAAACGGTACAGACAAGCAAAATCTGATCGTGTTCGATTTTCGCCTGCCACGAATCACACTGTCGATCTTGGTAGGTCTGGGAATGGGAGCGTCTGGGGTCGTGATGCAGAGTTTGCTGCGCAATGACATGGCTAGTCCGGGGACGCTGGGGATTAGTTCGGGATCAGGTTTGTTTGTCCTGTTCTTTGTCGTATTCATCGCATCAACAGGAAAGGGCTCCTTTATTGCTCTGCCACTACTGGCCTTTGTTGGCGGATTGTTGGCGGTGGGATTAATCTTCTTATTATCGTATCGCCGTGGGCGAGATATCTCACCAATCGGTTTGATCTTAACCGGGGTCGCACTCGGAAGCGGGTATGAAGCGCTGACCACCTTCCTGACACTCAAGCTGAATGATTCGCAGATGGATTTCATGCTGCACTGGCTGGCAGGAAGCTTATGGGGCGCTGATTGGCGCTATATCTCCGTACTGGGACCATGGGTCTTGATTTTACTCGGCTATATTTTCTACAAGTCTCGCATACTCAACACCCTCCATCTGGGCAATCAGACGGCAGTAGGGCTGGGTCTTGCCGTGAAGCGGCAGTTTTTGGGGTTGTCGATCGCTGCGGTTGCTTTATCCTCTGGCAGTGTGGCCGTAGGTGGAAGCTTCTTTTTCGTTGGCTTGATCGCTCCGCATATGGCAAGAAAACTGGTCGGGCCCGATCACAAATTGCTCGTTCCCGCTGCCAGCCTGACCGGGGGATTAGTCGTGGTACTTGCTGACACGATTACGCGCACGGTTAGCCTGGGGGGAGATGTGCCGACGGGAATTGTCATTACGGTCATCAGTGTTCCGTACTTTCTTTATTTACTATCGAAGGCCAATTAGGAGGACGTCATGGAAAGTATTACAGCGCAACAAATCGATATTGCCTATAATGACACGCTTATCGTACAAGAACTGGACTTGCAGATTCCGCGTGGACAGATTACCTCGATTATTGGTCCCAATGGATGCGGCAAATCAACCGTACTAAAGGCAGTTGGTCGGCTGCTTAAGACGAATAATGGTACGGTTTATCTGAATGGTGCAGATATCCGCACGCTGTCCACCAAGGAAGTGGCCAAGCAGATGGCGATTCTGCCGCAGACGCCGACCGCACCAAGCGGTTTGACGGTCGGTCAATTAGTCGCCTATGGGCGTTTTCCACATCAACGGGGCTTCGGCAAGCTCTCCAAAGAGGATAAGCAAGTAGTAGCCTGGGCCCTATCGGTTACACAGCTTACAGCGTTTGAGCATCGTGAGGTCGATACGCTATCTGGCGGTCAGCGTCAGCGCGTATGGATTGCGATGGCTCTCGCCCAGCAAACCGATCTGATCCTGCTGGATGAACCCACCACCTATCTGGACCTGGCGCATCAGCTTGAAGTGCTGGAACTGCTCTATGAACTGAATCGCAGTCAACAGGTGACGATTGTGATGGTGCTGCATGACCTGAATCTGGCAGCACGCTTCTCCGACTATATGGTGGCGATTCGTGAGGGCCAGGTGGTGGAGCATGGTTCGCCAGAGCGTGTAATGACGGTACGAACGCTGCGTGAGGTGTTTGCCATTGATGCCGAGATTATGCTGGAACCACGAACAGGGCGACCGGTGTATGTGACGTACGAGCTCTTGCGTGATAGTCGTAGAGAACAAGGAGTAGATCAAGGATTCCCAAAAGCTAAGGAACAGAAAGAGGCGATTGCCACTTGAAAATCGCATAGCGTGTCCTCCTAGGAGCACGGAAATACTGGTGCAGTTAGGCATTGGATTTGCCGGGGTCGTGATAGCCACGATTCAACGCGTATAGCCTTTGCTGTAGCTTCCACAAGCAACTCCATAAAAGGGGGCTATGGCTTTGTTGGGGAGGGGAGAGATAATAATAAATTACAACATATCCTAAATAAAATTCAAAGCCGCAGGTACCTAGCTTGCGGGCTTTTTTTATTATTCGGAGCACTAGATTACGTGATTAATTTGAGAAAACCAGTATATATAACTCTAAATGAAGCAAGGAGGACTATTGAAGGTATCAGAGGAATGCGCAACAAGCAGATTGCCCGGAAACTGCAGATGGGGACCGCAACACAGCAGTTGAGAAGATCAGCTGGTTCAGACTCAGGGCGCACAATCACAATAGAATCTAAACGTGGCTGAAAGCTTGGAACAGATGTATCCCGCGGTGAGGACAAATCGGGCTGAACCGTACCATAAATAGGGTGAAAAATTAGTTGTGATTGAAGTTTATATAGAGATAAAATCAACCCCTAAGATGACTCTTAGGTTTTTGTATATGACTTAATACAACAATATTTACAAATTCATGATACGATATTGCTAAATTGGGAAATAGATGCTCCATATGTAAGATAGAATTAATTATTGATAGAACTGTTGAAGATGAATCATAACAAAATGATTGATGATCAACCAAGGATGTTTACTGAAACTATTATGACTCTGTAGAATGGGGGCCACTATATGTCGTTAGCTAATAAAAAAGAAGAGTGTTTACTTATTGAGACATTAAAATCGCATATACCAAATGTAGAGGAATTACTGAATCCAGCACTTGAGGAATCAGAAATAGATCTTTTCGAGAGCATGATGAACTGCAAATTTCCAGAAGATTTCAGAAAGTTATACATGAATTCTAATGGAGAAGGAGAGCAGATTTTTGGTGTTATGGCTGGTCTTGGTTGGATGAACATTGAATCGATAGTAAGCAACTGGAAGTCCCTTTTGGAATCAGCATACGATATTATATCCAGCAAATCAGATGTAATAAAAGATGGGAACTACAGAGAAGGCTGGATTCCTTTTGCTGAAGATGGTGGTGGCTCATTTTTGGCAATAGATTTAGACCCCGGAAATAAAGGCGTTTATGGGCAAATTATTACGATTGATCATAATTCTAATTTTTCCTATGTTATTGCTGAAAGTTTGGGGCATTTCTTTGAATTTATTGATTCGAGCCTCAGAAATAATAGTATTGGTATTCGTGAAGAAGATGATGTAATCATATTATCTCGTGAAAATGGAAGTTTGTTAGATGATATTTTAGCTTTGACTAATTGGAATATCGAAGAGAACAGCCTTATCCCTGTAAGCGGATTTTGGGAAGAGTATTTTAAAGACGATGTTGAGAGTGGTTTTGTATCTTCAAAAACATTGAAAAAAAAGAGAATGGTATTTATTAGAGCTGATCAAGCTCAAAAATACGGAGCAATATCTTTGGATATTTTAACCCATATGGTTAATCTTAAAGAACTTATTATACATGCGGATGAAATTACTAATTTTGATGTACTTCAACGGTTGACTTCTTTAGCAGAACTTGTGATAGGATCAGAAGCTTTTAAAGAGTCTGATTTGAAGTACTTGGTTTCTTTAGATGGGTTAAGGAAGCTAACATTAATAGGACTTCCATTAAAAGATATACATAAACTGAAAGATATAAAGAATTTAAAGAGTTTGAGATTATGTAGAATGAACTCAATTGAAATGGAATTAATAGGAACTATAAAAAATTTGAAGGAACTAAGTTTAGAAGAAATGGAGGTTGGCGACCTGCTTTATATTTCAAACCTTAGTAAGTTAATAAAACTAGAGCTCAAACAAGTGACAATACCACATTTATCATTCTTAAAAGCTTTAAAGAATCTTACGGTTTTTGAGACAGATAGCTGTGCAATAGATGAATCACATATAGAGGTTATAGGAGAATTGAAGAAATTAAAGCAGTTCACTTATCCGGTTGGAGATTTAACAATACTCAAAAATTGTATGAGTCTAAAGCAGATTGGAGTAGATGCATCAAGACTTAAAGGTTTGGAGGAAATTTCAGACTGTAATATAGTCGATATAACTATATTTCATGCAACATCGAAAGAGAATGCGAAGTCCGTAGTCGCGGAGTTTAGTAAATACTTTAAACTTCAGTCATATGGATGGCAGGTAACATGGAAAGATTAATGAAACTTGCCTACGCTGAGCTTTATCATAATAGGGTGGAATTTTTATAAAAGAAAGGAGACCTTTCCGGTAAGCAATCAGAGGGGTCTTTTTTGCGAAACAAGAAATAATATACATGGGTCTGTGAAGTTTACAATTGTAATCTAATTATTGAACGTCTAGCATTAAGTAAAATGGAACGATACATTAGGTGGATAAGGCGTACTACGGGTTGTTTATATTATCCTCGCATAATTTTTTCGATATGGAGAGTTTATGAAAAAGACTATTGTTTGTGTGATAACGATACTTATATTAATCTCAGGATTCGCAACACAAAGTTATGCGTCGTTGTCAGATACGCAATCTGCGGCAATACACGCGTTGCTGGATGATGCCCGTCGTATATCAGGTGTGCCGGGAATGTCAATCTCGATACTTGCTGATGATGAAATGTTCTACTTTTCTTCCGGGTATGCAGACCGTAAAAGTGGGTTGTCTGCAAGTGAAAATACACTATATGAGTTGGCCTCGGTCAGTAAAGCCTTTACCGGCATGGGCATTCTGCTGTTGGAGGAGCAAGGGCTGCTGTCAATGACTGACACTGTCCAAAAATATTTACCTTGGTTTACGTTAAAGTATCAAGGGAAACCTGTTGATATGACAAGCCTTACACTCAATAACTTTCTTCACCATACTAGCGGCCTAACAAATAGTAGGCATTCTCAAAATATTCCACAAGGCAATACACCAGATTTGCTGCAAAAGACTGTGGAAAAGCTGGTAGATGCTGGGTTGGCGTTCCCTCCCGGTGAACAGTATAGCTATGGAACCGTTAATTATGACGTATTGGGTTTGGTTATTGAGATTGTGTCGGGACAAAGCTATGAAGACTTTATGAGGGAACAGGTATTTCAGCCGTTAGGTCTTCACCAGACGTATGTTTATAAAGAAGATGCTCAAGCCACCGGACAGTTGGCACAGGGCTACCGTTCTTCCTTTTTTATGACAACTCCATATAACGCACCGGATTATTCCGGGAATAAACCCGCAGGCTACATCATTTCTTGTACAAAAGATATGGCGCGTTGGATGAGCATACAGATGGGTATTGTGAAGGACATACCCGAAATATTCCATACGGTTATCGAAAAATCACATCAGGGTGATATGTCTGTTCCGGCTGTCAACGAAATGTATTATGCGGCGGGCTGGACGGTAAACGCCAACCAAACGATTATAGAGCACCCCGGGGGAAATCCCAATTTTGGAACCGAAGTGATCATACTGCCAAATGAACGAACAGCCGTCTGCTTGCTGACCAACGGCGCAAATATCAACAGAAGCATTGTACTAAAAGTTAAAGATATATTAGACGGCAATCTAACGCAGTCATATGAAATAAGCGGCACACAGCTTTTGGACATCATTTTATCGTCTACCACAATTATTTTTTGCTTATTGGCCGTTCTGTTCTTTCTCTTAGGATTACGCAGAAGGAAGACGAATGAGCGGCAGCCAATGACAAAAAAGCGAATAATCGTAACAGCTATTTTGCTGATTGCTACGATTGCCCTGTGTATAATGTGCTGTGCATTAGATTGGTCAACGATACTTATTTGGCAAACATATAGTGTTCTTACAGCCTTGATTTCGTCAGCATTATTAACAGCAAGCATTACATGGTTTGTATACACTCACCGATATAATAGTCTGATAAGAGGAGGGGCAGAGCGCGGTTTTTTTTGATTTATGAATACATGTTCTTGTCGCGATCAAAGGACAAGAACATGTAAACATTGCCGCTAGAAGCAGAGGGGGGAAGGAACATAAAAGGATATTTTTGATTTTAGCAATTTATTTTACAACCCGATTGCACCTATTGAACTTCCATATCACTTAGTTAGTATATTTATCAACATTGTCTAATCCCCATCCTTAGCTGGCCCTCGCTCTGCGACCCTTCCTTACGACAAATCCTTTTTATACTGGATGGCCATGTAAATTCCACCAGCTAAAAATGCTAGCGCATATTTGAACAAGAAAAAGATGTTCCACATATACTCTTTAGGAAAAATCATGTCACATAGAATAATTGTCAACAGCATAAAGTAACTGCTTTTCAAAAAGATTTTATTTGTCCGTTCATCGTCTTGCCCAATCTTCTTATAAAATACATAGGTAAAAATCGCACTACCCATGAGCAGTAAAAAACCGACTCCAATGAGAATATTCCAATTTCCCGTAGATTGCTCAGCCCAGGACTTTAAAGGGTGAAAAATTGCGTTATGGATATCAGAAATAGACTTAATTTTCATTTTGATCATTTCCTTTCAAATAAGTAAAAACATCGTTTACATCAACATTAAAAAAATCGGCAATTCGAAAAGCCAATAGAAGAGTTGGAACATAATTCCCTTTTTCCATTACGAAAATGGTTTGTTTGGAAACCCCGACTTTCTCTGCTAATTCTTGCTGAGACATTCTGGCAAGTACACGATATTCATAAACCTTATTGGATATCGAATCACCAAAATCTTTCTTCATGACCATCACCTCTTGAAGCAAATTATAAACTTATTTTTAACAAAAGTAAAGTATACTTATACTAAGTAATATAAAACCTTTATGTTTACTTAGATTGCTTTGATTTACAAGACTAGACTACAAAAAGAACCTGACGAAATTCATGATTCCGTCAGGTTCACATATCGATCTGATATAATTTATGGTTTTTGGTGCTGCATTTTATGATTTTCAGTGGCGCAAATCGATGAATGATTGCCACAATCGTGCAAGAACAATTCACAGTCAATAGCAGACGGATGGCAATCGGATTACTTAACGGCTCTGGGATGGGCGAAATCCATACCTTTTAGCACGCCAGGCAACAAACAGAGCAAGAAGCAAGAGAAGCAGGAGTGCCCAAGGAAAGGAGGTTGTACCCCATTGATTCAGAAGGACTCCTCCCAATATCCCACCGCCGGCGATAGCCAGATTCCAAACCGTTGTATTGATAGGCATCACGATATCCACACCTTGCTTCCCGGCAGCCTGGGCAAGTGCCGTCTGCAACAATGTTGCCGCACCACCGAATGTCAGCCCCCACAGCGCAACAGAAATGAAGATAATAGTACCATGCTCACTCCAAAGTCCTAGTACAAGAGATATCAGAGCAAATCCGGTAAGACTGATGAGAACCAACGGACGCAACCAACGATCAATGAAAATCCCAATCACCCAGATTCCCACCAGTGCCATAATTCCAAAAATAAGTAGAATCTGTCCGAGATAGGGTTCTAGCCCCATATCATCCAGGAAAGGAGAGATATAGGTGTACAAAATATTATGTGCCAGCATCCAGGTAAGAACCACAACCAAGATAGGAATCACCCCAGGTGTGAGTAAAACTTTGAATACTGAAATGCGTTTATCAGCCGACTGTCCCGGATAATCGGGAACTTTCCAGAGCACCCAGAAAATTAGCAAGAACGCCAACAACGACATCAACCAGAACACCGAGCGCCAGCCCATTAAGGTTCCTATCAGCGTACCGGCAGGAACTCCAAGGGATAAAGCAATGGGTGTTCCAATCATGGCTACAGCCATGCCCCTTCCCTTTAGATGATCAGGCACCATACGTAGAGCATAACTGGCAATCAAGCCCCATAAAACACCGGCAGCTACTCCGGCAAAGAAGCGAGCGACAAGTGTTAGTACATAGTTCAATGAGAGAGCTGTAATAGTGTTGAAGATAAGAAATCCGATAATCGATAGAAGCAAAAGCGGACGCCGCCGCCACCCCCCAGTCAGTACTGCCACGGGTATGGCGGCAACCATCGAACCAATGGCGTACAATGTGACAAGTTGTCCAGCCAATGCTTCCGACACCTGTAGCCCTTCTTTGATTTGCGGCAACAACCCCGCGGGAAGGGTTTCAGTCATAATTGCAATAAAACCAGCCACAGCTAAGGCTAACAACCCCAACCATGGGAAACGATTAGAAGATAAATCAGACATCTATGAGCCTCCTTCTAGGCAGATATGAAAAGTTAATCGACTTGTGGATCGATCATTCCTTATGTTATTCAACCTTTCACACCTTGTCAATAACTTTTGGATCGATTAGTATATAATTAAGAAAAACAAGGGGGGGATCTCTTATGGCAAGAACTGGACGTCCACGCATTTTTGATCGGGATGAAGCGCTTTTAAAGGCGATGATGCTCTTTTGGGAACAAGGATACGAAGCAACCTCGTTGCTACAACTTCGAGCGGACATGGGGAATATTTCAGCAGCCAGTTTCTATGCGGCCTTTGAGTCAAAAGAAGCCCTGTTTAAAGAAGCTGTTGAACAATATATGGGGACTTTTGGACGAGTCACGGAAAGTCTTGCGGATCACACGCTTACTCCTCGGGAAGCAATTGAAACAACTTTAAGACGTACCGCAAAAATGCAAACGGATAGCGATCATCCGAATGGCTGTTTGATTGTGCTGTCAGCTAGCACATGCTCCTCCAAAAACAATCATATTCGTGAAATTGTTGCTGAAAAAAGAAAGCAGATTCGTAGCCACCTGCAAGATTGCATCCAGCGTGCCATAGATGTTGGTGAAATTCCTTCGTCCATAGATGTCTCGATGATGACTACCGTCTTTGATACCTTCATGCATGGCATATCTACACAAGCAAGGGACGGAGTCCCTTTTGCAACGATTGATCGCGCCATCACGGAGGTAATGGGCATCTGGGAGTTATTTAAACATTCAGCCTGACTTTAAAGCGATAGAAAAACCAAAATAGAGCACTCGGCCATAACGTGAGTCAAATCAAAACACCTTTAAGAAAGTTCTTCCCAGTCGTAAGATAGGGGGATCATTTGAGAGGTGTTTTTGTGTTGGTAACCAAAGTGGGCTACTCCGTAGAAGTGAAGATGAAAGCCATAGAAATGAGAGTGGCGGGCGTTTCGGGGAGAGATTATCATGGGGCGTTTTGGACTTAATGGATTGCAAGTTAGGAAAAGTGGGAGGGGAACGTTTATGAGTTTTGATTATTACTGGGGATTCTTTAGTGCGATATGTGGATATGTATGGTGTTCTGTGAAAAAAAGTCTTAGACTGGGTCCAGTAAATAAAGCAGCGACAGAAAAAGACTTGATAAATAAAGTCTTAGACTGCCGCTGTTGTTGCTCAATTATCGTTTCCCGTTAGTTTAGTCAAGGATGTTACGAAAAAACTATATATTTCGATTTTCATATTTAGATTAACCCCAATTGAAGGATTTAATGAAAATAAATTAAAAATCACCATACTATTTTAACAAAAAATTACTGAACATGTATTTCCGATTTGATATCATTTTGACTTAAAAATTTCATTAAATCATTACTCAGCTGCACAATCTCATTGTTAGCATTATTCGCATAATCCGGCAACATCATATCCCTAACCATTTTAGTTCTTAGCCATGTCATAAAGAAAAGATCCAAAAATAAGTTTGGAAATTTCAGCACCATTTTAAGCATTGATGGATCAATTGAAACGCCAGCTTTTTGTATTGCCCTTAGATACGCTTTTAAAGTGACTGTTATTTTGCGTGCCGTCTTTCTGGTTCTGGCTGTTTTTTTGTCAATTATCTTATTCTCAGAATGCAAAAAACTCAACATGGCAATATCTGATACGGAATGTGTGATTAAATACGCTTGCATATCCTTTTTAATAACGTAGGGAAGCTTTGCTGTCTTAAATAATTTTGCGAGGTTTTCTATGCGTTCTGTCACTACACTATTAATTTCTCCAAATGCAGTTGCCGCTATAAACTTTGGTAGAAATCGAGTATGCAATACTCCATCTTTAATCTGTCCGCCGAAGCCAGGAAAAGCTGGTAAAAGTCTATCCCCTACGATATCCAGCCACGAAGAAAATCCAATTGAATTACTAATCATCGTAACTATATTTTTGCTTTGATTATCTTTTAGCGCTAACAATGCTGATTCCGACCGATCATAACGAACGGTAACGAAAATAAAATCGTATACATCGTCATTTTCGAGCGTATCAATGACATTCACTTGTATCGATCTAACTGTACCTTTTTCTATATACTGCAGGCCATTTTCTCTTAATGATGTATATCTATTCGAATGTGCAAACAGGCTAACGTCAAACCCTGCTTCAATAAGCTTAATTGCGTACATGCTCCCGATGACACCTGCACCAAAAATTAAAATTCTATCTTGTTTTGCTGACAATTAAACCACCCCTACTTATTAGCATTTTCTTTTAATTATCCGACAACATGTTGTATGATGTGATTATAAATCTTCATTATTCCTTGATCAACCATCAGTTTTTTATGATTTGTCGGATGATATTCTTATTCACTAGTAGGAGGGTAACATGAAAAAGCAACCCCAAATAACGGAGAAAACAAGACAAAAGTTTGTAGAAGTTTTTTGTGAGTTATATAGCCAAAAGCCGATTGAAAAAATTTCGATTCAGGAAATTTCGAATAAGTCAGGATATAACCGCAGCACCTTTTATCAATACTTTACTGACATTTACGAATTGTTAGACTCTGTTGAAAATGACTTATTGAATGACATGAAAAAAGAATTGGCGAATAAAGAGCTATCGAAGGATACGGTTCAAGATACGCTCAATTGTCTGGATAAAAAAGAACATCTCCTGGTTCTTAATGCCCTTTTGGGTGATTATGGAAGTGCCCGTTTTTTAAAACGCTTAAAGAAAGAAATCACTTTGGATCAATTAGGATTAAACGTTCCGCAAAACCAATCCTTAACGCCATACTTCATTGAGTTTTACCTGACAACTGCTCTTTCTTTGTTTCGTCTTTGGCTCCAGCGTCAAAAGGATTTATCGTCTGAAGAATTTTTCAAGTTAGTGGAGAACCTATATTCAAGAGGGATTACGCCCTATTTTAAAGAATGAGTCTGTCATTCAAACCAAATCCATATGTTCTATAACAATAAAAAAGCGCGCATAAGCTTGTTTACACAATATACTCCATAAAAACTGACCTAACTTACTCTTAAGGTGGACGATGTTATAGAGCACGAGATAGGGCGTTATTGCTTATATATGTACGGAGCGACATTCCATACGATCAGTTTCTGTTATATTGAAATATCAACGAAATTGTTTGTAACCTTTTGCAAATTCGTATCTAACAATTGATTCAACGGTGTAATCATAATTATTAGGGCAAAGGAGAATCATCTGGGAAGAAACTTATATAACTGGCGATAAAAGTACCTAATTATCAGTATTTGATCCAAATTACTTGACTATGACGTTAGGTCATAGTGCATAATTCTCACTATAGACGACTAGGAGTGAGAGATATGAACATAAAAACATTGCGTTCAGACCACATTTATCAAAAAGTTGCCCAAGCTTCGCCCGAGGAAAAACTTGAATTATTCAGAAATGAAATGATGGCTCCCTTTATGAAACAATGGCAAATTCAACAGATCCCTTTTAGAGCTGAAGAGGGGAATGGTTTTGACGTTGTTACGTTTAATAGTATAATGCATCGATCCCCTGATCAGATTACCCAGCAGATTTCATCTGAGGTAGAGTTGATTTCATCAGATTCTTTTTGGTTAGAGTGTGAGCACGCGGTAAGGAAAAGCCTCCGTCTATTTATAGAGCATGAAATAAGTCTCCCCGTATCCGAATATTTGTTTACCATTCAACTAGGGAATCCTGAAAGCAGTGCCTTAACAATAAACGAAGGATATAGTGGCTTTGGGGGCATTCCCGGGTTTATCTGGGGTACACTCTTGCCAAATGAGTACACGATTTCTCGAATGAAGGCTGCGCTGGCGCACGAGTGCAACCATAATGTGCGATATCAATTTATTCAGTGGGATCACACCGTTAATTTGGGCGAGCTCATTGTAAGTGAAGGATTAGCTGAAAACTATGCTATGTTCATGTTTGGCGAAGAATTGCTCGGCCCTTGGGTAACGAAAACAAACGCAGACACACTTAACAGGCGCATAAAGCCTGTCCTTAGAGAGCAATTGCAATTAACAGGGTTTGATAAATTTGCTCCGTATCTTTACGGTGACGAGATCGCCAAACTTCAAAACTTTGAACCGGTCAATATGCCTTATAGTGCTGGCTACGCTTGCGGATATTATTTAATCCAATATTATTTAAGAAAAACAGGAAGAACAATCTTTGAGGCCACAATAACACCTGCTGCTCAAATACTAGACGAAGTAAAAGGATTTTGGGATGAAGAAACCATTATTAGCTGTTAAAGATATTGTTCAGATTACAGGCATTACAAGCCGGACCTTGCATTATTACGATAGGATTGATTTATTTAAACCGACACATCTGACGGAAAAAGGGTATCGCTTATATGATCGAAGCAGTTTGGAAAAACTTCAAACTATTTTGTTCTTAAAGGAATTGGATTTTTCCTTGAAAGAAATTGCGGACATTTTAAAGCTGACCAGGCAAGAACAGAATCAAATATTAAAGAAGCAGAGACAAACCTTATTTTCGAGAAAACAAAGACTAGAAACCATCATGGTTGCTCTCGAAGAATACGTTTCGGGGAATGATATTAGTAATTTGCAAATTTTCAACAATTCTTCCGTTTTGCCATTAAAAGAACAATATGCAAATGAGGCGAGATTCATCTATGGTGAAACAGAAGCGTATAATGTGTTTAATGAAACGTTGGATAAACTATCACAAGATGAAATAGATGAACGTTTTCAATCGATGGAGGAAGTATTCAAGCAAATTGCGTCTTGTGTCGATCAGCATCCTTCCTCCGATGAAGTTCAGCGATTAATCAAGGAGTGGAAAAAAAATCTAATGCAATTCATGCCATGTGATAAAGAGCTACTGGCTTGCATTGCCGATACTTATAAATTCGATGTACGATTCAATAACTACTTTAATCAATATAGCAATGAGGATTTTGCAGATTTTCTACACAGTGCTATTATGCATCATATATCTCAATCGTGAACAGGAAAATTCGTTTGAAACTTCGGTTGATAAGCGGAGTGTGCAGATAGAAGAGAGGAACAATATAGAAAAGACAGCCAAGATAAATAATTTGAAAGCCACAGATAATGCAGTTTTTATAATAAAAAATGAGGAACAGATAGAGAACGCCATACCATATAAATCGAAAACATTTTGGTATGAGTCTTGGCTGAAGATAAAAGAGTTCTTCGGAGTCTGACACGGTTGAACTAACGGGAAACGAAGGCCCGCGATGGAACTCGCCCAACAATTGGGCAGACGCATGGGGAATTTCATCGTTATAGGACTCTTTATGAAGTATATTCATGCTGGCAATGGACAACGCTTAAGGTTAAGTATTATCTTATACGGGAGGTCATCGCTTCTTGAAATTTGAACTAGGACGTTGCTTACTGAATGAACGATTGATGGAATCCGGAAAGTCAGCAGAATGGCTGGCAAAAGACTTGTTTTTTAAACCGGAACGAGTTTACGACTTTATTGAAAACAAAAGAGTGATGCCACTCAAAATTGCCATATCGATCGCCGATTCCATCGGTTGTGATGTTCGTGCCTTGTATGAATTAATTCCGAACGATAATGAAGTAAAGGGAGATTAAGGGAATAAGTGGTAGGTTGCATTAAACTACAAATGTGATCCATTAAGCTAGTTAATGATAAACGATAGCTCAATCAAAATGAAAAGGCAGCCGGTCAAATGATCGGCTGCCTTTTCATTAGCTAATAAGCAGTTTACAGTAACGAAACTGATACATTTTGGATTGAGAAACCGTCTTTATACTGAAGCAGCAAAAGGAGGGGAGGTTAGGCTAGCTAGGCAGGAATGATTTGAACAAATGAAAATGAAATTTTTTTTAAAGGAGACTTGAGATGAGATTGTTTGAATTATTGCTATATTTGTCAAACATCAGTTTGTTTGTATTAACAGTTGTATTAAAAAAAGGTCAGCGTATAATTCCAGTATTCGTTGCAAGCGGGATCGCCGCAGTTTTACTGGTCATTCATTGGACGGTGGAAGGATACAGAGTGCAGCTGTTTTTATCATATTGCATAACGGTCTTTTTTTTAGCCATTTCAAGTTATAGTTATTTTAAAAAAAGCGGTTTCCAAAAAATCCCTCGATTCCTGTTGGGTTCAGCTTATACCGCTATAGCGATCATGCTGGTCGGAACAGCGGTCCTCATGTATACTTTTCCTGTGTTTAAACTCCCTGAACTGACAGGCATATTTAAGGTAGGAACGCAAACGTTTCATTTTGTGGATACCAATAGGGAAGAGATTTTTGATAAAGCAAGAGAGGGTAAAAGAGAATTGATGGTTCAGGTATGGTATCCGACTCAAGCTGGTAGTGGCAAGCGAACTGCTTTTATTCCCGATACGCGGATTTTAAGTTATATGGCCGCGAACTATGGTCTTCCCGGGTTTACTTTTCAACACCTGAAGTACGTATCCAGTCATGCATATTCGGAAGCGGAAATCTCTACGGCAAAGACTTCATACCCACTGATCCTTGGGAATCCCGGCAACGGCTCTTCTAGGTTCCTCCACACGTCGCAAGCCGAATATCTCGCGAGTCACGGATATATCGTGGCAATGATCGACCACACCTACAACACATCTGCAACCGAGTTTCCGGACGGTCGAATCACGACCAGCACAACCAACGACTTATTCTCGCCTGACCATGATTATCGGACGGAAAGCGGAAATCGCGACAAGTTAGGCAAAGTTTTAACCGACGATGTGGTGTTTGTGCTGGACCAATTCGAACTTATCCAATCGGGGCAGATTCCAAGTCATCTAAAAGGCTGGATTGATCTCGACCATGTCGGGGTGTTCGGTCATTCTATCGGTGGAGCAACGGCTTATGACGCTTCTTACGATCCGCGAATCGCGGTTGGCATAGACCTAGATGGAGGGCTTTATCGTTTGCGTGAAAGAGAGGGACTGCAAAAACCGTTTTTATTCCTCAACTCGGAAAGCTATTTTGAAAAATTAAAAATGGTGATGGATAACCGGGTCTACACGGATGCAGAAATTAACCGTATAGGCTCAACCAGAGAGTGGGAG
Source organism: Paenibacillus sp. FSL F4-0122 (assembly GCF_038002845.1). NCBI lineage: Bacteria > Bacillati > Bacillota > Bacilli > Caryophanales > Paenibacillaceae > Paenibacillus > Paenibacillus sp. FSL F4-0122. The sequence goes on along the minus strand of NZ_JBBODI010000001.1, from coordinate 5,708,255 downwards.
GATCAAGTAACGGAAGATAAAAAGTTAGAGCTAGAACGGATGCGCAAAGCGGTCGACGAAGGGGGACAAGTCCTCTATATCGAAAATACGGAGCATTTGAATTTTACCGACGTACAGTTCATTTCTCCGATTTTCAAAATGCTGGGCATTACAGGAAAGATTGAGCCCGATAGAGCGGACTCCGTTACCAATACCTATATGCTGAATTTCTTCGATATGTATCTGAAAAATCAAGACGGAATCTTAATGAAAGGACCGGATAGCCGTTTTCCGGAGGTGAAGTTCGTAACCTCGCTATAAATTACGGAGCAGGTTAATATGATTGCAGTTATTTTAGACTGAAGCAACATCATTACGCTTACGGGGAATGATCGATCAATCCATACACGATAGCAGCCGTCTAGATGATCGGCTGTCTTTTTATTAAGCTAACGGCCACCCGTTAACTTTACCCTTTTAAGTACCGTAGCCGAAGTAGAATATTGTTACGCCATCCCGATCATACGATCGAGGAAGAAAGTGCTCCAATTTCAGTCATTCTGAAAGAAACCAAAAGAATGAGCAACATGGTAGACGGCCTACTTCTTCTGGCAAGAGGCGATTCACATGAGGAAGTTATCTCATGCACACCTGTTCGTATTGACGGGATCATTAAAGAGATCGCCAAAAAAATGGAGCCAATAATGGATTACAGGCAGTTGCGGGTACAGCTTCATGTCGAAGGCTCGGAATTGCTCATGAATGGAGATGAGAATCGTCTCATACAGTTGTTCATGATTTTGTTGGACAATGTCATTAAATTTACGCAGGCGGATGGGCAAATCGATCTTGAGTGAGGCAGGGGAAATCAGTTCTTGTAACCGTCAAGGATAACGGAGTGGGTATTTCGGAACATGAATTACCACTCGTATTTAATCGCTTTTATAAGGGAGATTCCTCTAGAAGTAGAGGGGATCATGGAGCAGGTCTAGGGCTATCGATCGCACGTTGGATCGTCGATCAACATCAAGGTACTGTCCACATTAGCAGCGGGGTAGGGTGTGGTACGACAGTTATGATTCGTTTTCCGGTGATTAGTTAAATAATAATAGTACTCTTCAAAAGAGACTTACAATTGTTGTCGGGACTTTTGGGGATATCTATAGAACGCAGCAAAGTTCTTTATTATCTAATCTTTTCAAAAAAGAAGAAATTAGTACATACTGTGTGCAATAAGTGAAGAAGATTATCTGGCTTCGCTACCGGTTATTAGCGCATATAAACAAAGGGTGATTATCGCTCAATGTTTAACTTGGATGTGATGCCTTGTAGGAATTTCAAAAAAACCGTTGAACCAGCTCAACGGTTTTTTTGAATGCATTTGTGTGCCGTCCTATAAGTGGTTGATGAAACTCTGAGCAATTGATATGGCCAGTCGAAATCGCAAGGCTCTAATTAATGATGTGGTTATTGCTCGGAACTCAAAAGAGGAAGTGATAAATAGATCAAATAATATAAACCCCTAGATTGTGACACAATCCATATAGATCTATGTATAATCTAAGTAGAATGCATCTTAGTGACATATGTACAAAATACGGGTTTTGTGAGGAAGTAGTATATAAATTAAAGGAACCAACCAATTTGATGCAAATTATTGCCAATTTACTGTCTATTAATGATTATCTAATCAATGTTCAAACCTGTTCAAAATAACTGCCCTTTCATAAGCAATTGATTCTTATTTAGTAATCGATTTATCTTAAACGAGTATTAAGCTTTAAAGCTCATCAAGTCTCGCATAAAACTTTAAGTGCTGATAATGTTTTTATTGTTGCATTAGATTACATAACTCTTGATTATATAAATTGACTATTACCATTATTTAACTTTTATAATCATCCTCATACATGTTCATCTTTAAAGCTTTAATTTCAAAGCAACTCTTCAGCTATCCTTAATTGTCTTTCCCGTTCTTTAGTAGCTGCCTCTGCAACTGAAGAATGATCTGATATGTAATTCACCAGTTTTACTGCATAGTCACTGCAAACCATAGCGTGTCCTCGCATATGTCCAGTTGCTATGGCTTGTGCAAAAGAACGGGCAGCATACTTACTAGCCTCGGTTGTGGACTCTTTGGCCAATTCATTGACTATGAATCCAACTTTTCTTAAATCAAAGGCTCTAATCTCACCAGTTATACGCTTTTCTAGCGTTTCTATACCTAAATCAATCCGCGGGTCATTTACAAGCTGCTGGTCCAGATGATCCAGGTGCTCAGCTGCTACTTTCAAAGCCCATTTGGCCAGAAACTTCTGCGGCAGCTCTTCAAGCGTTTCTTCAAGCCGATTTCTTAATTCATGGTTATCTATAATCTTTATCTTTGGACTAGTATAAGTAAACATGTTAGTTTCTCTTAATTGCTGTTCATGTTTATTCCATGCATATTCCTCAATATTCAACGAATCACTCCCCCATTACAATACGGCACTATTTAATTGCTTCAGATCTTCTTTTATAAAAAGAGTGTACCATACTGAAAAAATGTAAATTAGCCATATTCTACGCGAATAGTCGCCTTTATTACTCCGATGCTGGGTAAACATCTCTTCGATGATATTCATATTGAATATTTCTTCAATGCCACTATATCGTATTTGTTCGAACATTATATCTGAAATTGGAGTTTTGAGCCAATCACGAATGGGGACGGGAAATCCTAGTTTCGGGCGATTCACAATAGCTTCCGGAACGATTCCTTCCATAGCTTTACGCAAAGCAAGTTTTGTTGTTTTTTGCCCAATCCGATTGGATACAGGTATTTTACTAGCCGTTTCGAAAACCTCTTTATCTAAAAATGGGACTCTTAATTCTAATGAATGTGCCATGGATAGCTTATCTGCTTTTGATAAAATATCTCCAGGTAACCAAAAATTCATATCAATAAACTGCATTCTTGTCGTAGGGTCTAGGTGAGCTGTCTTATCATAAAAAGGCTTAACGATATCCGCGGGATGTAAAAAGCTATGCTGAGCGTGTACCGATTCGTGGAGCAAATTCATCTTACCGGTTTTGTTGAAGATGTTCGCATTACCGAAAAAACGTTCTTCTAAAGGTGTCAGACCCCGAAGCAAATAATTTTTTCCATAAAAATGATAGGGATATACGGATAATGATTTTCGTAACGAATCCTTTATAAAGTTAGGCATCCAGGTTATCGGTCTTAAAGCATTTGGCTCTCTATAGATTCTGTATCCTCCGAATAATTCGTCAGCACCTTCCCCTGATAAGACAACCGTAACATGTTCTTTGGCAAGCTGGTTTAGATGATAGAGTGCAATGGCAGAAGGATCCGCTACAGGTTCATCTAGATGCCAGACCGTTTTCGGGATACTTTCAAAAAAGTCTTTTTGCGATAAGATGTGAAAATAATGATCTGTCCCCAGTTTGGCTGCTGTTTGATTTGCAATGATTGTTTCATTGTTCAACCCTTCAAATCCAATTGAAAAGGTTTTGGTGGATTCTTCTGTTCTCATCATTGCAGCTATAGCTGTAGAGTCAATTCCACTGGACAAAAAACATCCTCTATTCACATCACTTTGTAAATGAAGGTTTACAGACTCTTTCAATTTCCACTGAATTTCTTCTGCGTAGTCTGCTAAAGATCGTACTACCGGTTGAAAATGGGGTTCCCAATATTTCTCGATCTTCATTTCACCTTCCGAGTTAACAAATACTCGCTCTGCAGGTCCTAATTTATGAATGTGTTCAAACATCGTATCAGGATGCGGGACATACTGAAAAGTTAAGTAGCTGAATAAACTTTGATACTGAAGCTTTCTGGGTACCCCTTGCACTGCAAGTATGCTTTTAATTTCCGAAGCAAATAAAAGATTATTTTCGTCTTTGTAATAATAAAAAGGCTTGATCCCGAAATGATCTCTAGCAGCAAAAAGAGATTGTTCCTTAAGATCCCAAATCGCAAAACTAAACATTCCACGTAAATGATGGACACAGTCCTTGCCGTATTCCTCAAATAAATGCACAATGACCTCTGTATCTGATTGCGTCTGAAAGTGATGTCCCTTTAGCTTAAGTTGATCTCGTAGTGTTTTATAATTATAGATTTCACCATTAAAAATAATCCAAAGAGTACGATCTTCATTCGTCATCGGTTGATTGCCATCACGTAAATCAATTACAGACAATCTGCGAAAACCAAGTCCAATGCGAGAATCGAGCCATACTCCCTCATGATTGGGACCTCGGTGATTCATAACCCCTGTCATTTGTTTTAAGGTTTCTTCATGTGGTGGCTGTCCATTATATTTTAATATTCCTGCTATTCCGCACATACTCTGGCAGTCCTTCCTATTATAAAGATTAGGATATAGAGTGCCCATAATTGCTTTGATAAATTTATCATTTTTTTCTAAAGGATTCACTTATTTGAAAATATAAAAAAAGAAAAGCCTGTATTAGCAGGCTTTTCTCATTCATTTTTACTTTATCTCTCCCAGAAAGCTTCTAAAGTTCTCGACAATGTCTTTAGATCGGGTATGGTGCAAATAATGCTCCCCATCAAGCAACATCAATTTCCCGTGTAAGGAGTCTTTAATCTGTTCTTTATGCAGGGATTCCCAGCCTGGAACATCCGTATTGTCTTTCACTAGGAAGAAAATAACAGGAAGATCTTTAGGGAAATTTAATGTTTCCGTGGCTTTGAAATTGCTTTTAAAATGCTCTGCTTCGCTGATGATATTAGGATTCATCATGTTTTTAAGTGAAATCATTCTATTTTGTTCTTTAGTTTCCTCATCATCACTTGGTGTAACGATTTGATCCGGGTTGAGTTTTACTAGCAATCGCATAAATCCTGATTTTTTAAGCAGCTTATAGGTTCCTGATGGAAATTCTTCATCGTTGCCCCCTTGTGTGGGTACGCTGCTGTCGATGCCTACGAATGCACTAACTTCGTTTTCGTATTTGTTCACATAGTCCAGTCCGTAAATTCCTGCTATAGAGTGTCCCATCAGAATATAACGATCTATCTTTAATTCTTGTAAAGCTTCATGAAGCTCACTCACTATATTGTCGACCGTTCGTTCTTTTGTGGTGACATCACTTAGTCCATAACCAAACGGCTCAACTACTACAACTTTATAGAAAGGAGTCAGTTCATCTACAAGTGGTTTGAAATCAATTACGGGTGATGCGGTTCCAAACCCTGGGAGTAACACGACCGTTTCCTTGCCTTGCCCTTGTATGGTTACATTCATCTTTTTCCCGTCGACAGGTACAAGCTGACCATAGGGTTCTATTTTTCCTTTCTCCACTTTATTGCTGATCACATTGACTGTAAAAACGATGACCAGAAAAAGTGCTAGGAGGAGGACTATAGCGACTATTACTTTAAGTAAAATTAATAATGTTTTCTTCATACTTTCATTTCCTTCCTTGATGTTTCTTTTAGTTTCTCCAACTTCTGCACCCCTTCTTGTTATCCCTTATCTTTTGTCTATTCCATTCTATCAATCCAGTCTTAGATCCTGTGTAACGCAAGTTTAATTGATTCTTAACTTTCAACAGCCCCTAATGATAACGATTTAAGCTTCTGTTAAGATTGGAATAACAAAAAAACACCTTTAGTTATCCGTCGATTAACCATAGGCTAATCTAACGTTATCTAAAGGTGTAGTTTCCACTTATTAGTTCATTGATTATTTACGCGCTGCACGAAGCTTCTCAGGGGTTACATCGTTTCCATCCGGATCTAAAATTGTCACTCCAGAAAGACTATTACGAACTTGTCCACGAATTTCACGCAGGTAGTCTTCACGCAAAGCGATCTGTTCAACCCATTCGCCTTGTGTCAGACCTACTTCACGTTCTTTCTTAGCTAATTCATTGATGCGAGTCAAACTTGTAATCATCTATGTTCCTCTTTTCTTAGTTTTAATTAGCTTACTAACGGTTATGGCGATTAGTTCCAGATTCAAGCTAAATTATCAGCCATTTGTTTCATAAGTCTTCTTAATAATAAACGTTCTTCAGGTATAATTCCGGCTAGTAATTTATTCAGCTGTTTGTTCCAGATCTGTTCCACAGGTTCGCAGAGATTACGTCCGGCTGGGGTTAGATACACTCGGCTAACTCTGCCATCTTCAGGATCTCTTTTTCGAACAACAAACCCATGATTTTCAAGAGATTTCACCATATTCGTTATGGTTGGAGGCTCACAATTCAAGCGTTCACTTAGCTGTATCTGTGTCATTCCATCTGTTCTCCATAACCGGCATAATAACTGTTCTTGACCCACATGAAGATTAAGTTCTCTAAGCAGCTCTGCATAATCTCTACGCATTTCCGCTGATATTCTATCCAGTAGTTCCCTTATCTCATCTTCTATCACAGATATTTCCTCCGTACTGCCATACAAATTACTTAGCAAGCTAATAATATCACGATTTATTAAAAATTTCAAATAAATGTCCGGTAACGTTCATCCTGTCTGCTGACCAAACCATTAAAAAAGGAGTAAAACCACAAGATCACGTAGATCTTGTTTTTTTACTCCTGCCCAGTCAACACTTGACTTCGTTCTCAATTATTTTGTGGAAGCCGCACTTCAAACATCGTCCGCACTACACTGCTTTGTGCAGAAACTGTTCCAGCATGTTGTTCCACAATGTTTTTAGTGATAAATAAGCCCAGTCCCGTACTCCCTGTGGGATGCGTTCGCGCTCGATCCCCGGTGTAGAACATATCAAAAATACGCGGCAGCTCTTCCGGATCAATACAATCTCCATAGTTAATAATCTCAATAACGACTTCGTTTTCTTCTAAATACCCATGAATATCAATAAATTGACCGTCGCTTCCGTATCGCGCTGCGTTAGTGAGAAGATTCTCAAATACACGTGCCAGCAGCTCACCGTCACCCTCTATCTTCAGAGGTTGGGTTACATCCAAGCGGGAAGTAAGACCATTTTTCTCAAAAACGGGATATAACTCTTCATTTAATTGTAAAAGAAGCTCACTAAGGTCGATCGAGGTTTTCTCAAGCGTAAGCTTACCGTAGTTCATTCTTGTAATTTCAAATAGCTCATCAATTAATTTTTCCAAACGTTGAGATTTAGTATAAGCAATCGTTGTGTAATGTCTGGTCTGTTCTGGCGTTAATTCATTGTCCTTAAGGATAAAATCCAAATAACCTATAACTGAGGTAAGTGGAGTACGCAGATCATGTGCCAGATTTAACACAAGTTGATCTTTACTGCTCTCCGCAAAGTCTCCCCGCTCAATAGCTTCCTGAAGATGATCAATAGCCAGATTGATATCATGGCCAATAAGGCCGAATTCATCTTTAGAAGGGATATCCACCCGCTCCGAGAAATCACCCGACGCCAGCTGATGGATCCCTTTCGAGATTTCCTTGAAATAATTTGCATATGGTTTAGTAAATATAAAAAAGAATAAGATGGCCAAAGGAATGAAGATAATCAAAAACGCATTAACATCACCGATATCCCGCATCAAGTAGCGAACTTTAGTCAATGGATTTTCTAATAAGACCTCTGATCGATAATATCTCTGCAGAATTTTATAGATTGAAAAGGTAATTCCACCGGATACAAGCATACTGGCCATCAGCAGCATAATCATTTTTGTACGAAAGCTATAAATCATTTTAGGCATTGGTTGTATACCCTTCCCCTACTATTTATCTTTGTAGTGACAATGGTATATGAATTCATTCAAAATCTCAAATCCTTCGAATTAAAGATCTTTCCGCACAAAAATCCGCAGAGAAATGATATATGAACAGCTAAGCAAGAATATATAAGCCAGCCCTAGGATTATAAAGGGAATGACCGTACCTTTCACTCCAAAACTTAGCCATCTGTTCACATCAGGTATCCACTGGATCAAAAAGCTAAACACGTTCGGGCCAAACATAACAATCATCATAAATACAAGATTAACCACTTGTGCCCCCTTTGCCCCTAACCAGTAATGAATCGGTAAATAAAGCATCGCAAGGAGAGGGAAAATGGATATCGTAATACCAACCTCTTGCCAAAAATGAGGGGTTACGGCTTTACCTGTCACAACAATCAGGAGATAGGTAAAGGCCGTTGCTGCCAGCCCGACAAGAGCAAACGGAAGGATCGAAAAATATTTGGCACGGACAAGCTCTTGTCTCCGTACAGGGAGATTAACGAGAAACCGTTGCGTCATCTGCTGAGTATCCATTGAACAGGAGCTTATCAATAACAGCATAGGTGGCATTACCGTAAATAAACTGAAGCTATGATAGTTTGAGTATGCTATGAAAATAAAGAAAGGGATTAGCAGCATCAGAAATTTACGCAAAAGAATGAAGTCTTTTTGAATTAAAAAAAATGATTTATACACTTTACGTCCTCCTTAGCTTATAACTCTTCCTTGCTAAACAATCGTAGTGAAATCCTATAAGAGCAGTACAATATGAATAGATAAACAATCCCTGTCAAACCAATCGGCACCAGATGATCCTGCAGCTTTAAATGGGTAATTGTTAAGAAAAAGGATGAATTTGAGAGTGAAGATCCAGTGTTTAGGGTGGTAATCGTTATTACTACATTAAAAAGGATATTGAAGTAATAGTTTTTGGAACCAAGCCAATAATGAATCGGCAGATAAATAGACGCAGTCAAAGGAATCATCAGTAATGTTAAAGATACCCCTATCCAATAAAACGGGCTAATGGAATATCCAAATGAAAAGGAAATTAGTAACAAAGCTAAAGAGCAAACCAAACCGATGAAACAATAAGGAACAAGTGATAAGTATTTAGCCAAGATAATCTCTTGCCGTCTTACTGGCAACCCTATAACAAACTTTGTGTTGTTATTCTGTGCATCCATAGAACAGGAGTATACGAGCAACAGTAAAGATTGAAATGTAGCAAACATGCTGGAGTTATCCAGTTGAACATATGCGATAAACAAGATACTCAAGAGAAATATAGGGATAAAATTCCGCAGGAGAATAAAGTCTTTTCGAATCAGCAAAAAGAGATTAAACATACAAAGTGTTTCCCTTTACCGTAAAATACATGATTTCTTCCAGAGTAGGTGTTTCGCATATGGCATGACCCCTAAAGAAGTGTTCCCCCTCAGAGCGATTGTTCAGAAGACCCTCGAAACCAACTTCCGTCTCTCTAAGCCCGATGAACCATTTTCGTACATCCCGATCAAGCAACTCTTTATTGCCTTTTACCAGCATGTATTTGTTGGCTAGAGATTCTTTCATTTCATTAAATACTAGGCGCCCTTCATTCACAAAAACAATATAGTCTGCGATCCGGTCCAAATCAGTCGTATTATGCGTTGAAAAAAGAATAGACTTCTTCTCATCCTGGATATGCTCACTAAGCAAATCAAGCAACTCTCTTCGGAATATAGGATCAAGTCCTGCAGTAGGTTCATCCATAATGAGCAGATCTGCACCATGTGATAAGGCAATAGCGAGCGAATACTTCATTTTCATTCCTTTGGAGAGCTCCTTAATCTTTTTCCGCGGGGAAAGCTTGAACATCTCTATGTATTTCCTATACGTTTCTTGATCCCAACGACTATAAAAAGGAGCAATAATCTTACTCATCTGATCGATGGTTAATTGATCGTAAAAGTAATTCTCATCGGAGACATAGCCAATCCGATCCTTATTCTCTGCTTCATGGATAGACATCTCTTGATCAAAAATCTTGACGCTGCCGTGATCAGGAAACACCATCCCCATCATCATTTTAATTAATGTTGTTTTCCCTGCCCCATTCGGTCCAATTAGCCCCGTGATATACCCTTCTTTGATTCCGAACGTAAGTTCGCATAGGCTAAAATGGCCATATTTTTTAGAAATTTGGTCCAATTGAATGACTTCTTTCATTCTGTCTCCTCCTCATAAAGCAATTTCAACATCTCACTAAACTCAGCAAAATCAATCCCCAGCATTTTACTCTCGTCGATAATCCCCTTCATTTTGTTCTCCATAATCCGTAGCCGTTGTTCCCGAATAAACTCCTGATCTGCACCAGAAACAAAGGAACCTTTCCCCACAATTGAATTGATAAGCCCTTCTCTCTCCAGTTCTTCATAGGCTCGTTTCGTTGTAATTACGCTAATCTGCAGCTCTTTGGCTAATAGCCGGATAGAAGGTAATGGGGTGCCAGACACTAACTCTCCTTGCAGAATCATCTGGCGGATCTGGCTGACAATCTGTGCATAGATGGGTTCACCGGAAGTGTTGGATATCAATATGTTCATGGAATTGTGCCCTCACTCCTAGTTTATGTGTTATCATTGTATATATGTAATATATACACTATACTCAATGTTGTCAATTACCTTTCTTGTATCGGCAAAAAAGCTGATTCCTAGGATCTAAGAACCAGCTTACATAGTTATCAGATATTTTCTTCATCACAATAATCCAGCACTTTTTAAAAAACGGCTAACAATATCTATCTGATAGCGAATCCGTAGGTCACGATCAAGGCTCCAGCAGGTTTCCACAGTAAATGCTTTAGCTCCTAATATACGGGTAACGGCTGCCCTTGAGGAGCCGGGGCGCTCCCGTAAACGGATATTAAAATGATAAGCGGTTTTGGGAATCGTTCGATTAATGCCTTTGATGACACGTTTTGCTGTACCTATTCCTCGGCTTCCCGGAGTGACGATGATCGACTGGCCAAGTCGCTTCGGATTTTTTTGTGACAACCCATTTGCTTCATGAAGGTCCAGAAACCAGGTGGGACGATATCTTAGTACTAGCTGTAGCAAAGCTGAAGCTAATGGATGTTTTGCCGCTGTTTTGCTAGAACGTGGAAAGGTGCGATTTAAATCAGGTACACCTCTGATCCGTTTGCGGTAAGCTTTTTGATTCAATAGAGGAACTACAATGATCGTGCCCCGGTGTATATACAACCTTCTCTGGTTAAAACGTTCTACAATGATCTGTGCGGCACGAATACTTCCTGTCTCATTCCCATGTATCCCCGACACCACCATAAAGACAGGACCAGGAAGCTCACCTCTAATCACATAATAAGGGGTAGCAAAAGCTGTGGACGATGCTAAGGTATAGCTTTCAACGATCATAAAGGATCACCTCCACATTTAGATAATCCATATATGTGTATTCCGATATACCCCAGTTGTCCTAGACAGATAAGCAAGAAGAAACGACGTTGTCTTTTTTTAAAGATAACAATCGTTTCTCGTAGAAATATATTCAAAAAAAGCCTGATTTCTCAGGCTTCCTTAGTCCTAACTAGTTAATTTATTTATACGCCGGGAGCCAGTCTCCATGGGCTGTGATCAGCTCGTCGCACATATTTGTAATGTCATCCATCGACAATTCAGCTGCTGTATGTGGATCAAGCATTGCGGCGTGATAGATATGCTCTTTCTTATGGGTAATGGCCGCTTCGATCGTTAACAGTTGTGTATTGATGTTTGTACGATTTAGTGCGGCGCACTGCGGAGGCAGATCTCCCACGTAGGTCGGAGTTACTCCGCTTCTATCTACTATACAAGGGACCTCTACACATGCTTCTTTTGGCAAATTGGTGATAAGACCTGTATTCATAACATTGCCACCTATTTTGAAAGGCACATTAGTTTCGATGGCTTCCATGATATAAGACGCATATTCATGCGAACGTTCATGTTTAAGTTCTTTGTTATTAACCAATTCTTCCCGCATTTGTTGCCAACGTTCAATTTGATCTACACAGCGGCGTGGATACTCGTCGAGTGGAATTTGAAACCGTTCGATAAGCTCAGGGTAATTACGTTTGATAAAATAAGGATGGTATTCTGCGTTATGTTCCGAAGATTCCGTAATGTAGTAACCAAATTTAAGCATCATTTCATAACGGACCATGTCTCCGTGATGTTCTTGTTGCTTCTCAGCGGCACGGCGTTTAATTTCCGGATACAAATCCTCGCCGTCTTTAGTAACCTCCAATAACCAAGCCATATGGTTAATCCCAGCGATCTTAGCCTGAACACCTGTCTGATCCATACCCAGATGCTCGAACAAGCCCGGAATACAATGCTGCACACTATGGCATAATCCAACCGTCTTTACACCGCCATAGGTATTCATCACATTGGTCAGAACTGCCATAGGATTAGTATAATTCATAAAGAGTGCGTCCGGACAAACCTCCCGTACATCCGCAGCAAAGTCCAGCATCACTGGAATAGTACGCAGGTTACGGAAAATCCCGCCTATGCCAACCGTATCCGCAATCGTTTGCCGCAAGCCATATTTCTTCGGAATTTCAAAATCTGTGATGGTGCAAGGATCGTAACCTCCCACTTGGATTGCATTAATGACATATTTAGCTCCACGCAAAGCTTCTTTACGATCCGTATAGGATTTCACAACACAAGTGCTGCCGCTGCTCTCTTTTATATTATTTAGCATATTCTCGGAGTCTTTAAGGCGTTGTAGATCAATATCATACAGGGCAAGTTCAAACCCTTGCAGGGCTGGCGTTCTCATACAATCTCCCAACACGTTTTTGGCAAATACGGTACTGCCCGCTCCGATAAATGTAATTTTAGACATGTGAAATATTCCTCCTTATAGGTGAGGTGAACGGTGTCGACATCGCAGTTTTATGGAGAGGAGTAAACTATAATTCCCTTATAAACACTAGGATGTCAGATCATAACCGTCTGCTCTCTTCACTAATCACTATAAATGAGAGCGGTCCCAATGAGTATGGAGAAATACAAGAGATATATGGATGTTTGTTGCATTCGTGTATTCAATCCTATAATCTAAATGTATTATAAAGGCAATCTTAGGGAGGTTCTAAGTGAATGGCTTCAGAGCATTATCATTTTACAGCAGGATTTAATCTGGCTCCCGATGATCATGACCTATCTGTATTATTCAGCGGAGAAGGCAAACCCGTTCCTGGACATAAAATGGGTCCCTCTGTTCATGATTACTATCTCATTCATACAGTAATTGATGGTGAAGGTGTTTTTCAAAGTGGTAGTAATTCGCAGGGATGTGGTAAGGGGGATACCTTTGTTATTTTTCCGGGGGCGTTATTTAGCTATCAGGCAGACATGGAACATCCGTGGACATATGTATGGGTGGCCTTACAAGGGGAAGCGGTTGAACAGCTACTACAGGAAGTTGGAATTACAAGGGACAATCCAATAGTCCACTTAGATAACTTAATAGAGATACATAAGATTTATGAACATATTCGTTTATCCTTTCAGCAATCTGCTTATCCTCGACTGGAGAGCTTAGAAGCTTCTGGTTGGCTGCGGCTGCTAGTGCACAAATTCGGCGTTGCAAACATAAGTTCGCTTCCCTCTCAATCGATAGAATTACCGGATGTTATCGACCGTCAGATCGATCAAGCGATCCGTTGGATTTCTCTGCAGTTTCATCAACAGATCAGTATCGACCATATGGCATCGTCTCTAGGCTATCATAGAGCGCACCTCTCTAAAGTCTTTAAACAAAAGATCGGCATGTCTCCCAAACAATATTTATTAAAGGTTCGTATGGATAACGCAAAAAAACTGCTAGGAGGAACGCTGACCATCGACCAGATCTCTTCCTCGGTCGGTTTCAATGACGCGTTATACTTCTCCAAGCAGTTTCGTAAGTGGAGCGGCATGTCTCCAAGTGAATTTCGAAATCATCTTCGAACGGGCAAATGATTGATCTTTCTTACGTTTCTTTCATGGCTTTAGATAAAATAGAGGTAACAAACGTTGTCTTTCCTTCACAATAAGCATCAATGTCATAACGATGTTGTTCTGCCAGGCGCTGTTTGACCTCTGCATACGCTTGACGCGCTGCTGTATTCGATCGCAGATAGTCTCTGAAAGCGATATGCTCCAAGTAGCCTTTTCCATCCTTAGGGCAAACATACAGATGATATTTCATAAACCCGTCATCCTGAAGTCTTTGAAAAGCTTCTCTGCCCTCTATTCCCAAGTTCCCTTGGTGTTTATAACCACGCTGTTGTAAACGTTCGATGATTTGTGGGAGTACATCGTAGCTTTCCATCACAAGATCTAGGTCGATGATAGGTTTAGCAGCCAGCCCTTCAATGGAAGTACTGCCCACATGCTCGATAGAAATAATAAGATCTCCGACATAAGATAAGAGCTGTTCTTTTAATCTATTGAATTCTGCCTTCCACTCTGGGTTATACGGGACAACCTCTATAACTTTCGTCTTCTCAGCGATGATCAAACACCTCCCGGGTATAATAAAAGGTAATATAATACGTTTCTAGCTAATCTCCGGTATATCCTCTTTCTCGATCACTCTATAGACTATCCATATACATAGAGCGGTTACAACAAGCGTTCCCCCCATTAAGCAGACGCCACTCCAGCCCCAATGCTGCCATGCAAAACTTCCCAGCGTGGATCCAATCGCTCCACCTGTAAAAGTGCTGACCATAAAAACAGTATTTATACGACTTCGAGCCGCTGGTTCAAGTGCGTATATCCGTGTTTGGTTACTGACCTGTGATCCCTGTACCCCAAGATCCAGAATAATAACTCCTGCAATCAAACTCCAGATTGTAAATCCGGCTAAACCAAAAAATCCGTAAGCAATCAATGTAATTAACAGTAGGATTCCTACAATCTTTTTGGGAGCAATTCTGTCTGCTAACCTCCCGATAAATGGAGCACCAGCAGCACCTGCTACACCAATAAGACCAAACAATCCTGTGATTGAGCTACTGTAGTGATAAGGTTCTCCTTCCAGAAAGAAAGCTAGAGAAGTCCAGAACACACTGAAGCCGCCAAACATGCAAGCCCCAATTAAAGATGACTCACGAAGCGTCGAATATCTGCGAATCAGTTGCCCCATTGATTTCAGCAGATCGGAGTACGAAGAATTATTGTCTGGTTTCGTTGCCGGGATTAGCCGATAAAGAATAAGGGATAGCAATAACATAACTACTGCGGCAATCCAGTACATCGCCCTCCAGCCAAACATATCCCCTATAATTCCGGATATTGTTCTTGCTAGCAGAATACCAAAAAACAATCCGCTCATTACTGTACCTATAACCTTCCCCCGCTCCTCCGGTAAAGCTAACTCAGCCGAGAGAGGAATGATGACCTGCGGCACCACCGTAGTTATGCCGATAGCAAAGCTCGCGATATACATCCAAGTGAGGTTTTGTGCGGTAGCGAAACCAATTAGGGACAGTGATACAGCAATAAGAAGTCCGGATATCAGTGTTCTGCGTTCACGAATGTCACCTAGTGGAACAAAAAATAACATTCCCAGCGCGTAGCCGATTTGAGTAAGCATCGATACATATCCCACTGCGTTAGAGGAAGCATTAAATGTGCGTCCTATCTCAGCTAGGAGCGGCTGATTATAATACATATTTGCCACGCTTAGTCCTGATGCAATGGCTAGAATTAGGATGAATTGCTTAGATAGACCTTCTCCTACACGAACAGCAGCGCCTGTGATAGATTGTGTCATGAAATTATGTGCCTCCGTTCACGTATGCTGCTTCAAACAGCGAGCTTTATTTTCCCTAATATATTATATCAGTCACTGTCAACCTTCTTTTTTCAATAGATTAATGATTAGTAAAAGCAAAAATATAAATATCTGCATAAGTACAATTTATAGTAAAATATATAAATCTGAGCTAGGAGTGGATGGGTGTGCACCAGAACGAACAAATCATAAACAAACTACAAAAGAACCCCTTAAAGAATGTAAGCTTGTTAAAAATGTTAACCTCCTTCTACGAAGTCATGGAAACACATCTAGTTGAGCATGGTGATCAGTGGGGTATTGTATTACTTCTTCCAGCCACAGCATACGCATATGATCATAGGGTATATCCTCAAGCGGATTACATCGTATTTTTGGATTACAGTTGCCCCGATATATTTCCAGCATTACTAACGCTGCTCCCCACAGAGGCGAAGCTTGTTTTTAAACTGCAGGATGTGAAGTACCAAGAGGCACTGTCTGCGCATTTTTCTTTAGAAAAAGTTCGGGGGTTTTTCTCTTACAGCACAACTGAGGGGTTAAGGTATGTTAAGGACAAAGAGGTAACAATCAATCATTCATTTGACGACAGACTACTTCCACTTTGGGCTGCTAACCATTACAATAAGGAAGAAATTGAGGAATATTTCCAAAAAGGAGCGTTTTCCGTTTCAATCTTTCAGGGCGACAATCCGGTTAGTACCTGCCTAGCGTTCCGCAATGAAGAGCAGATTTGGGAAATCGGCGCTGTACATACTTTAGAAGCATTTCAAAGATACGGATACGCGAAAATGGTAGTTCGCACAGCCATACAAGAAACGTTAGAACGAGGCTTTATTCCACGCTATCACGTCCTTGAAAGAAATCAAGCGTCCATTCGTCTAGCTGAATCTATTGGACTTGTCCCTTGTGTGCAGCTAGAGCACTGGATTAACTACATTCAATAACAATTTCTATTGGAGGTGATTTTAATGAGCTATCCACCAAACGACAATTTGAACTATTATCAGCCTCCACCCCCTCCGGCACCAACGAATGGCAAATCAATCGCTGGTTTTGTCTTGGGAATCCTCTCCATTGTTGTGCCTTATATTGGTTTTCTGTTAGGAATTATTGCGATTATTCTATCCGCCTTATCGCTGAAGGAAATCCGTAATCGTTATGAACAAGGCAAAGGCTTAGCGATTGCAGGTCTGGTATGTGGAATTGTGGGCACGCTGATGTACGCAATTATTATATTATTCGTCGTTGTGTTTGTTTTTGCAGCTTCTACTTACTAACCACGAAAAGGATCTCAATAGCCATCATCGGCTGCTGAGATCCTTTTTGAGTTAACACGTTTATCAAGTGAACCCTTCATTCAGTCGTGGAACCAAAATCGGTGATTTTAAGCTTTACATCAAAGGTTAATGGCATCCGAATAAATTCCTCGTCCCAATGATCCTTGACCTTTTTCCAAACCTGCGGTTTTTCTATGCTGAACCAATTTCCGAACCCTGCCACATCTACTTTATAGGTGGAATGCATTTTGTGAATAAGAGCATTAATTTTTTCGGTCAATCTCTCCTCGAATATCTTCTCCAATTCTTTGAAATAGGCAACTTCCGCGGAATGTTCATTATCATCCCAATGCTCAATAAGACGTCCATCAGACTCAATCGCAACATGAAAGGAAAACTTCTCATCAGCAGTCTCCTTCAGTGTAATCTTGCTCTTGACTGATTTAATCTCATAAGTAATTGCTTCGTTTGACTGATCATATGTTTTGATGCTCCCGCCTTTAACATCGCCTTTGATCCAGGCAATACTCTCCACATCCTGTTGGTTCAGATTGCCGATCCAATATCCTGTGTCTCCCTTGATAATACCGGCGCCGGAAAACTCCACCTCACCATTTGCCTCAATAACGTTCTGCAAAACAAAGCTTTGCTTCGAATACATCAATGCATCTAGATTCGACAATGTTATGCCCTTCATAACTTTACTAGTCCTGAAGTGGTTATGGACCATGTCCTCCAGACGAAAAGAAGGAACCTCCTCTGCTGTCGTGTTTAGCGTATCAGACGCACGTCCTTGGCTAAGAAAGATGAGGCAGCTAGGGCGAATATCGTTATCACGCAACAGAAAGTCCATTAGCCGTCGGATTTTCTCCTGTTGTATCAATTTCTCGGATATGACAACAACCTTGAGGTGATGGCCTATAATCGGACGGTTCTTGCGGATCGAAATCTGGCGGAATACTTCAAGCAGGGAATCTCCAGACTCTGAAATATTATGGAAATGAGTTTTGGGTGTTTCACCTTCTTTGCCGGAGTTTCCAATTACATTTTCAGGCACAATTTGTACCGTAGCCGTCAATTTATTATGCTTAAGGTAACTTCCTCCGAGTTCCTCAAATTTCTTTTCGACTGTTTGGGGTTCCCCCTTGTCAAGCGCCAATCCCGTATAAACACTCAAGTCTTCAATTTCCTTACTGCTCCAGCAGCCGGACTGCGTAAGCAGAATCATAAATACCAATAGTAAGCGAATAACCTGCTGTCTAAACATTCTGCTTGAGTCCTTTCTTCCTAATGATTAATACAATCGACAATAACAGTGGCAGCAATATAAAGATCAGCACACCCATATAGCCAATCGCATCACCAAGACTGAAGACATCATTGATGCGTTGAGGGATCATCGTACAGATGAAGATGATGGGCATTAAAGCGAACATAACCGGATGGATCTTTAGGTGAAACACCTGGGAGATTCCGAGTGACGCATTAAAGAAAAAGCTGCAAAAATTGCAGAACATCTGCATCAGCCAGATAACCAGCAACGGAAATTCAAATCGTTCAAAAAAGAACCCTGAAATTTCAAAGCTCCGCACCAAATCTATCGTCGGCCAGGTGCTGGAGATTACAGAATTAATAGATAAGCCGCCGATAACCATTACAACAGTAACCAAATATAATACAAATGGTATGCTTAAACCAACCAACATTCCCTTGACTGCTTGCTGTGGATGCTCCATAAAGGCCGTCATTGTCATCACAACCTCACAACCGGTAAAGATCAGGATGCTCGACTTCATGCCTCGGATCACCGGGATCATACCTTCACTCAGAAAAGGACGCAAATGCTGGATATCAAATATTCTGGTACTTAAGATATAACAAATTATCAGGATAAAAATACTGATCGGAAATACAATCTGAAACACGCGGGCCATGGAATTAATCCCACCATACACCAAATAAGTGCCCACCCAGATGAACGGCATCACAATCGCCCAGATCGGTGTCCCTTCCAGAAGAAAAAACAATGTTACTTCCGCCAAAACGCGGATTTCGAAACCCGCTATCACAATAAAGTACAGAATCAATATTGTACTCATTACACTGCCTGGAAGATTCCCAACAATTCTTTTAGAATACTGAAAGACAGTCTTCCCTGGAAATTGCTGGCTAAGCTTCACCATAACCAATATCACCAAAGATACGGTGATACCTCCCAGCACTACTGAAATCCAGGCATCGGGAGTCTGTACAGCCTTAACAACATTTCTGGGCAAAGTCAAAATTCCCGCACCTAGCATTGAATTGGTCAAGATTATGGAAGCCTGCGAGGTTGTGATCTTGTCATCAGTTCGTTTGAACACTGTGGTCTCCCCTCTGCTCCTGCTAAGAATACATTCTCTAGGACCTGCGCTTTTTCTTCTGGGTCTTCAGCATCTCCGGTCTTCGCTTCATGATCGATAACGGTGCACGAACGAACAAATCCTTCCAGTCACTTAACCGGAAAGGGGAAATAGGGGTGACGTAAGGAACTCCAAAGCTTGAAAGCCGAGTCAGATGACTGCAAATAAGCAGG
This sequence comes from Paenibacillus sp. FSL F4-0122, assembly GCF_038002845.1. Lineage (NCBI taxonomy): Bacteria > Bacillati > Bacillota > Bacilli > Caryophanales > Paenibacillaceae > Paenibacillus > Paenibacillus sp. FSL F4-0122. The sequence goes on along the minus strand of NZ_JBBODI010000001.1, from coordinate 5,688,854 downwards.
AAGAAAAGGATGGTTCCGAACATGCCCAGGACCGCCGCAAATAACATGCCTGCGAATCGTAAGATCCGGAGAGTAATCCCCGCACTGTACATCGGTATGGAAAACGAAGAGATCGCTGTCACGGCTACAACAATTACCAGAAACGGACTCACAATACCAGCCTGTACCGCGGCATCTCCAATGATCAGACCTCCGACAATCCCCATTGCCGGACCTATGGGCTTCGGCAGCCGGATTCCAGCTTCACGCAAGATTTCAATGGAAATTTCCAGAATCAACACTTCAATTAATGCAGGAAAGGGTACACCTTGGCGTGTTTCGATAATGGAGATCGCCAGTTGTGTAGGAATCAGTCCCGGATGAAAGGAGATAAAGGAAATATACAGCGCCGGAGCCAACAGAGCCAGAAATGATGCGCAAAACCGGAGTATCCGCAAAAGTGTACCCGGAATCCAGCGCTCATAATAATCCTCAGGAGACTGCAAAAGCATACTGAACGTCACTGGAACAACGAGTGCAAACGGTGTGCCATCCAGCAAAATAGCGACTCTTCCCTCTAACAAGGAAGCAATTACCCGATCGGGTCTTTCCGTATTCTGTGTCTGCTGAAACGGGCTTAAATAATCATCCTCGATCAACTGTTCCACATAGCCGGATTCCAGAATAAAGTCCATATCAATTTTGGAGATACGTTCCTTCACTTCCTGGAGCAGATCAGGATTTACAATGGTTTTCATATAAGCGATAACCAGGTTCTTCTTGATTTCGCTGCCTACTTCAACCATTTTCATTTCCAGATTCTTATTAAGCCCTTGGCGCCGCAGCATAGAGGTATTCTCACTGAGCACCTCGGTAAAGCCAATCCGAGGCCCCCGCAGCAAAGCCTCTGAGGTCGGCTCAGTAATCGAGCGCACTGCTCCATGCGGAGAACCCACCAGCAACATCTCACACATGCCTTCGACAATCAGCGCAGTGTATCCGAATAGGACAAACTCCTGCAGCTGGTCTAAATCCTTGGCTTCACTGAGCTGAGCTAGCGGGAGCATATTCTGTTTCAAGTAGTTGTATATTCCTTCTGAAGCCTGCGTTTCGCCGGCAAACATCAAATTCTGCAGCACCTGCTGATTGATCAGTTCTTCGTGCTGCATCCCCTCTACATAGACCAATGCGGCACGTGCCTGAATACCTTTAACTGAGAATTCACGAAAATGTACATCACTGTTCTCCCCCAATGCCGTTTTTATCGCTGTCAGATCGGCATCATAGTCCTGAGTAAAAGCAGTAGACACAGGAGGCTGCGGATTTACTTCCCGATTGTCATTCTTCTTCAGTTCCGCATCCTGTGATTTGGCCTCTGTTTCCTTAGAGCGTCCGCTTCCAACATAAAAATACAAATGCCTGTAAAGATAAAAAATCCCTACGGGAAAGAGCAGCGTAATCGCCGCCTGCATAAAAATTGTCCAGTCCGGAATATAAGAGACTATTTTAGGCCACATCGCAATCATCCTCTATAGGAATCTGTTAGTACTATTCTCCTTCCACCCTATTCTTATGCAACATTTGAAACTTAAGGAAAGTTCATATATCACCATGGATCCGGACATAACAAAACGCCCGCTTATGCGGGCGTCTGCAATTTAGAGTATTTTCGGTGTTTACTGCCCAAGGTTAATTAGGTTACTGCCACTGCTTTAAAACTTCAATCAGACCCGGGACATCTAATCCATCCAAGGAAAAAGCTTTGCGCAGCAGCTCATGCGGGATGAACTCATCGTATTTTCCGAGGTAGGGTGCTTCATCTGGTGATAACAATGATAATGGATCTGTGGCAGCCATACTTTCGGCAATGATCTCTGCTTCCAGCGTTTCTGCATCAGTTTTACCCGCAACAACCATATAATAAGGTTCCATCGGAACGATAGAACGCAGTCCCAGAGGGCTCTTCAGATTGTTCTTCAGAAGGCGCTCCAGCGTGCGGAATTGCCGACTGCCCGCCCAGGGCAGAATGAACATAGAATCTCCACCCGCCGGCATAACGGATCGCACAAGCATTCCGCTTTCCTTCGCTAAACGACGAGCTCGTTCGAGCCGCGCAGCCGCACTCGGAGCTAAATACGGATACAATGAAGTGGCTCCTAAGATTTCACGGATCTTGTTCATGATGCGTGTATGTACATCCCCACCCGCACCAAGCCACAACGTATCTACTTTGCCGCGTGAGGTTTTCACATAAACGGCTTTATGGCGATTATCCACCTCTTCTACCTTCCAAAGCTTACCTGCCAGAGTAAAACAGTAGCCTGGTGGTGGAACCGTTGTGATCGATCCGATTTCCTCAGTTCCGTTATAGACCACATGCTCTTCATCATCTTTGAAGACCGCGTAGAAGCGGAAGTTATTCACGATCTTCTCTCCCGCCATCCCGATGATCAAGCTGCCTTCGTCCATCTTCTCAATTTGTCCCATGCCTAACATATAGGTCATGAAAATATCATAATCAGTAGGATCTATGGTTTTAAACGAAGGCAAACTCAGAACCGCTTCTTTTAAATCATCCGGTTCGGCCTCACCCATACTTTTCAAAATGCTCATCGTCTGATGGTATAGCAGTCCAACTGGCAGCTGACGCACGACCAGGGGTTCAACCCATTTCTCGCGCACATATAGCTCAATAACCGCTATCGCTCGAAGCAGTGTCCACGGCATCCGCGCCGGAAGCTGAGCTTCCTCGTCCTCTTCCTCGGGCGTGACAAAGATCATCTCGGATGCAGCGTCTCCACGCCTGCCCGAGCGGCCTAACCGCTGCACAAAGCTAGCACAGCTATAGGGAGCGCCAACCTGTAGCACTCGCTCCAGCTCGCCCAGATCAATACCCAGCTCCAACGTCAATGTCGCTGCGGCAACAGCCGGTCCGGTGCCTTGCCGCAGCGCGGCTTCCGTCTCTTCACGCAGCATCGCGGAGATGCTGCCATGGTGAACGTGAAACACATCCCGTTCACCACGCTTCGCGGCCGTTCTCCGCATCTCTAGGGTCGCCGTCTCCGCATCTGAGCGGCTGTTGGTGAAGATCAACGCCTTCTTCAGATGCGTATGATCATAAATAAAATCGTAATAAGACTGCTTCGCACGTTCTAAATGCTCCGCCTGCACCTCATCCCGTGCATCCGGGAAAGAGAAATGCTCCACACTTAACCTGAGCTTACGCCCGCCTTGTGGAGCGGACACTTCAACGCTCTCCCGTGTGCCTGCCGCTAGCCACTCCGTGACAGATGCGTAGTCGCTCAGCGTAGCAGATAGACCGATTCTGCGAGGATGGCATCCCGCCATTCGTGAAATTCTCGCCAGCTGGCTTAACACCTGGATCCCCCGGTCAGCTCCCATAAAGGCATGCACCTCGTCAATGACAATAAAACGCAGATCATGGAACAACGCTGGAATAGCATTCGGGCGGTTCATCAACAATCCTTCAAGCGATTCAGGGGTGATTTGCAGCACGCCTGAAGGATTCTGCACCAGTTTTGTTTTATCGGCTTGTGGTACATCTCCATGCCAGTGCCACACCGGAATGTTGCCTTCGCGAAGCAAATCATTCAAACGTGTAAATTGATCGTTGATCAAAGCTTTCAAAGGGGCGATATACAAAATGCCAACCGAACCGGAAGGACGTTCATACAGCTCAGTAAGCGCAGGGAAAAAAGCTGCCTCTGTCTTACCTGAAGCGGTACCTGAGGCAATCAGCAGATGATGCGGGGTATCAAAAAGCACACGGCAGGCATCCACCTGTGCCTCACGCAAAGTCTCCCAGCGGTTCTTATAAATAAACTCTTTAATGAAGGGTGCCAGCCTATAGAACGGATTATCACTCATAATTCAAACTCCGCTAAGAACCCATCCAGTTCATTTTGCTCGGTCTCAGCTGGCTTAGCTGTTTTTTCGCCCACTAGCTGTTCAAAAGTAATCTCCGGATGCTGGTGGAGCGTATGCAGCAGATCCATGAAATCACGAACTACCTCCCGTGGAGTCAAGAGTTCCTCAGCCCCTAATCTTCCAACCGCTTCCTCCATAAAATGAACCAATTGTTCCTGTGATAAACGCGCTTCATAACCATAATGTAGGGCGTGAATCCCTTTAAGCTTTTGCAGCAGTACCAGAATTTCCTCGTGTGATAACATGTCCAGTGCAATGATAGGTCCAGTATAATTGTTCAGACCCGCCGCCCCGTACCGGCCTGCAACCAATCTCGATCGCAGTGCCTCATAACTAAATAATCCACGCCGTCCATCTTCCACAAATTGCGGAGTTCCCCCTATAAAAATCCCAAGGTTCTCTGCCTTCCCCTGCATCGTATCATTGAACATAGTAAGCAGCTTTTCATAGTTGCTCTGGCGGGAAATACTGTTCGTAATTTTATAGAGATTGACACCTTCATCAATAAACAGCAGCAGACCTTTATAGCCAATAGCCGCGGTAAATTCCGCCCAAAGCTTCATATAGTCATACCAATTATCATCATCAATAATCACGCCAACTCCAAGCGCTTTGCGGGCTTCTGTCCGAGTTGCAAATTCTCCACGCAACCAGCGAAGCGAATCCTGTTTCTGGTCATCATCAGCCAGCTTGTGTGCATTCCAATAAGAGGCGAGTACTTTGGCAAAATCAAAACCATGTACCAAACCACGCATTTCAGAGGCTACAGCGTAAATTCGCTTCTCTACTTCTTCACCAAGCTGAGGGTGATCAGGTCCATATTCCTTCTCCTGCATCACGGACTGCTGTAGCGTAATAATCCATTTTTGCAGTATGATCTCCAACGCTCCACCATCTGGACGTGTGCGGGTCGATAAATGGCTCATTAGCTCCCGGTAAGTCGCTAGGCCTTGTCCTTTGGTTCCCACTAATCTGCGCTCAGGGGAGAGGTCAGCATCTGCTACTACAAAATCACGATCCATCGCGTAATTACGGATCATCTGAAGCAGAAAGCTTTTGCCGCTGCCGAATTTGCCTGTAATCAGCTTAAAAGCTGCCCCACCCTCTGCAATGTTCTCCATATCTCTTAATATGGCTTCAATCTCCGGCCGGCGGCCAACGGCTATATGCTCTAGTCCGATACGCGGAACAACACCAGCCGTCAACGAATTGACTAGCGCAGTTGTCATTCGTTTAGGTATTTTTAATTCACTCATCCAAAGTTCACCTCATTAAATATTGCGCAGCATAGAGATATATTCCTCAACAATGTCTTCCCCCTCAATGATCAGATCACCGAGAATATCCATTGCGATTTCATTAATCTCATCAATTAAAAGCTCTGACATCGTGCCATTGGCAGCAGCCAGCTTCAGCATAGATTGACTTCCATCCTCATCCAAAAGAGCAAGCAGTGCTTCCCGTTGTAGTGGATTTAAAGCATTGGCAAACTGTTCTGCCTCCGACCCTATGTTAACCACTTGAGCTTCTTCAATCACATCTACAGGCAACAATTCTTCCTTGCTGTCTTTTATTGGACCGATTTCATCGATAGTTACATCGATCTCGCTATCCTCGTAATCTTCCTGCTCGTCCATATTCTCAACCGTAAGCATCGTCCGTACAATTTCAGAATCACTTTGCAGGCGTTCTAGCTTCTCCGGATCTATGACGACTGCCGGTCCCTTGTCTTCCTGCGTCTCTTTAAGGTATTCACGCTTTAGAAAACGAGTGATCAAATCGTCCATATCGGCATCCACATTAACACCTTTAAGTCGTCCGCGGTAGCCCATCAGTTCCCGTAGTTTATTCTCAGTCAGACGAAATAGCCTGGTAATCAGACTGCGAAGTGGTGGAGATTTACTAATACGTACAACCGGTATAAGAACAGAATAGCCATATAATGAAATGTCATATACGGCACTTCGGAATAAATAACGCTCCCGCATCACCGCTGGTCCAGGTGGAAACATTTCAACTAGATTGGAGCCGTGTTTCCGGGTGACATAAGCATTGATTAACGCCACGACCTGCGGAATGTATTGTTCAAGAGCTTCTTTGCCTTCTCCGATGTAGAACTTGGATTTACTAATATCATAGTCCGACATTGCCGTTAATACTGCAAAGGTTAGTTGCTCAGGCGCTGCGGTCAAGCCTCTCATTAATTCAAGTTCCGCCAGATCTCCTGCAAGACCACGTGAACGAGCCACAATGATAGAAAGCGGGACATCCAAGTGATGTACAAAAGAGAAGTCCGCGATCCAGCCGCCAAGATATTGATCCAAGCGTTTATAACTTTCCCGGTAAGCTTCCCAGATCTGATTTAGCTGCCTATAGCCATCATAAGGATCAGTCCACCCCACACCATTAATAAGCTCATATACATGCAGAAAAATATAAGAAAGATCTGTTTTCAGATATCTGCCTTGTCTAACTTCATTCCGCCAATAGAAATACCATCTGCTCTGCGTGCCTGTCATATGGCCATATGTAGGCCAGTAACTCTTAAAAGGAACAAATAGCGCTGAATCCTCAGTTTTATCAACCAATTCCTTCGCTCTTGTTACGAACTGCCCTTCGGTGGTAGTCACAGGCTCCGGCGTTTCCATCTCTGTATCCCAAAGCTGCAGCTGTAATGATGGTTCAGGGGATGAATTCGTTTTGCCTTTATTCGTTGAAGATGACTTAGACAACAGCGGTTCAGGGGAATTTCGCGGCGGAATCGGTACATTTTGTTCCGTACTTTCCCAGACTAATTCTGTGAAATGCGGCTGCTTCCTATCATTACTCATGTGCGATCGCTCCGTCCTTATAAATAAGGATTAATGTAAAAAAACGGTCCTGTTCACAACTGTGAAGGAACCGTTTTGTTCTTACGTAATAGTAGTGGTTGTCCATACAGGACGACAACATCGTTTCTTCTTGATATTTTAGCACTGTTGATAGATTAACATCAAGTATGTAATGCAGAATCACACTTTAGAGAAGCTCGGTTCCCTTTGTTTCTTTGCCAAGGAACAATACCGCTAATGCACCGATAATAATCGTTACAAAAAATAACATAAAGATCGAGCCAATCGCCATAGATTTACCTACTAGAACCCCTACCAGCAAAGGTGCGATAATTCCCCCAATCCGGCCAAAGGACGTCGCTAAACCAGCACCTGTGGAACGAATAGCCGTTGGGTACAGCTCTGGCGTATAAGCGTACATGCCACCCCAAGCGCCAAGATTGAAGAAGGATAAACAAATTCCGGCAGCCATCAGCATTCCTTCAGTAGTCGCATTTCCGAACCATGCAGCGCTAACCGCAGTGAACAGCATATAGATGACTAGGACAAATTTACGTCCGAACTTTTCAATAAAGTAAGCGGCAGTAAAATACCCAGGCAGCTGAGCGAGCGTCATAATAAGCACATACTCGAAGCTTTTGACCAAGCTGAAGCCTTTAAGTACCATAACTGTAGGCAGCCATAGAAACATGCCATAATACGAGAACACCACCGTAAACCATAAAATCCACAACATAATTGTAGAACGGCGATATTCTGGCGACCATACGGTAGCGATTCGTTTCTTTAAGGAAACGGGTGCCTTTTTAATCTCAGCAAATTTCGGTGAATCATCAATCGCCCGTCTTAGATATAAAGCGTAGAGTGCAGGTACAGCCCCAATTCCGAAAGCTATACGCCAGCCATAATCAGGGATAATGAAGAACGCGATTAATGCAGATGCAATCCAACCGACTGCCCAAAAGCTCTCCAAAAGCACAACCGCACGGCCTCTCTCCTGAGCAGGCATGCTCTCTGAGACCAAGGTAGAAGCGACAGGCAGCTCTCCGCCAAGACCAAACCCAGCAATAAAACGAAGCACACAGAGGATCGCAAAGCCTGTTGCAAATGCAGATAATCCGCTTGCCGCCGAGAAAATAAGGAGTGTCCACAGCAATACCGGTTTACGACCAAAGCGGTCTGCTAATATTCCTGCCGCTGCAGCACCTACTGCCATACCGACGGAATTAATACTAGTCAATATACCGATCTGCTCCGGTCCCAGATTCCAATCCTTAGCTAAAGCTGCTACAACAAAAGAAATCATTCCGACGTCCATCGCATCGAACATCCAGCTCAAGCCAGCGCTGAAGAGTAATTTCCTTTGTTTCGGATTCCGCAGCAGTGTCATTTGATTCACTTCGAAGCCCCCTTATTTCAACCTGCTAAGTAATAAAACTTACTTTTGATTGTTTCACTTATACATTTTAAAATTGAAGTGCTCAAAAATCAAGAAATAAAGCAGCATTAAAGTATTGCCTAGCCAGCGATTGAAAATAACAGGTCTGCACAGAAATTGTGGCGATAAGCAGCATATTACGAACGGATTCTCTCTGCGCTCTCGACAAATGTGTCAGCCGGTTAATTACACGATCTATAGAGCTTTTTAACGAGGTATCTTCTTTCCAAGAGAACTCCTTGTGCAACACTTGATCTACTTTACATTGCGTCTGAATCGATGGATTGCTTTTGATCTCCTCAAAAAGCCCTGCATATGCGTAATACAGCTTGGCCGGTTCAATTAGATCATCATCATCGCGATCCGGCTTTAGGAACATTAGCTGGAACAATTGGCGAATACTTTCAAAGTTAAGGGCTGATTTGAGATCATCAATAATAAACAAAAGCGCCGCCTGATTAACCGAATATTTCTTTCCTTCTTTAGGCGAACCGAGATATTCCTTGAAGTCGCGCTTGACCCAATTTTGCATAGCTGTGACGGTCAATGTGGAATACTCTATAAGATGGCCCAATGAAGCAATTTCACCAAGTGAAAAGCCTTTTACATGGCCGCCTTTAATGATCTTTTGTAATATGGGTGGAACATTGGTTGATAAAAAAGCGGGTAACGAAGTCCCCTTTTGTAATTCTTCACGGTGAAACTTTGCCCATGCCTCTTGGAGGATATTCAGCGGTTTCCGGTCTGACAATCCGGTCAATGAGAGCAGTAGACTGGACATCTCCACACGAGTCAATGCAAATGATTCCATATCTGTTTCCCTCCACCATTTGATATTTTACTGAAAAGTTCGTAGAATAGTTCATAAGAACTCATAATAATGAGTATAACCTATTTTAGGAACGAAAGGGATGGTAAAGATTATATGGGTATAGGACTTAGTTTGACGTTGGTGGTTATTTTGATTATTTTAACCGCTTTTTTTGTAGCAACAGAATTTGCATTGGTGAGACTTAGAGGTAGCCAGATCAGTCAAATGGTGCTTGACGGAAAGAAGAATGCCTTAGCAGTACAGAAGGTATCCGCTAATCTCGATGGCTATTTATCCGCTTGTCAGCTCGGGATTACAATCACTGCGCTGGGTATTGGTGCACTGGCAGAACCTGCATTCGAACAGTTATTGCTTCCGATTTTCGACTGGGCCAATATCAGTTCTAGTGTGAGTCACCCTCTTGCGTTTTTACTCGCATTCATCATTGCAACATTCTTACACGTCGTTGTCGGAGAACTTGCTCCGAAGACGGCAGCTATAAACATTCCGGAAAAAATCGGTCAAATTACTTCACCGCTGATTATTTGGTTCTACAGAATTTTGTACCCTCTCATTTGGTTCATGAACGGTTCCGCTAATATGCTTGTTCGTCTTTTTGGGATGAAACCAGCTAGTGAGCATGGAGACGCGCATAGTGAAGATGAGATTCGTTTGATCTTGTCCGAGAGTTACGAAAGCGGGAAAATCAATAAAGCCGAATATGGCTATGTTAACCGAATCTTTACTTTTGATGAGATGCTCGCCAAAGAAATCATGGTTCCGCGAACCGATATGGTATGTCTTTTTACCAATCATTCGTTGAAAGAAAATTTCGAAATTATCCGCAAGGAGCAATATACTCGTTTCCCTGTGGCACAAGGCAGCAAGGATAATATTATCGGGATGATCAATACAAAACAGCTCTATTTGCAGTATGATAACAATCCTGATTTTGATTTCCAAAGTTTGATTCAACCCGTCCTGACAGTATCTGAGGTTACACCAGTCAAGAATCTTCTAACTCGTATGCAGTTGGAACGTGTGCATATTGCCTTGCTGCTTGATGAATATGGTGGAACATCCGGTCTCATCACGATTGAAGATATTTTGGAAGAAATCGTTGGTGAAATCCGTGACGAGTTTGACGGTGATGAACGCAGAGAAGTCGAAAAAATAAGCGATACTAACTATCTGTTCGATGGTAAAGTATCTCTGTTAGAGGTCAAGGAACTTACAGGGCTTGATTTCGAAGATGAAGAAGTGACTACAGTTGGAGGTTGGGTATATAGTCATATTACAGATCCAGCCATTGGCAAAAGTATTGTTCGTGACCATGTAACATTGACCATCCGCGAGATGAACAGATACCGTGTCCGCAAGGTTGAAGTTGTTATCGAACAATCAAGCAACACTGAATCATCATAAATTACGAAATCATAACCTTTATTCATAAAAAAAAGGATAGGGTCATCAGATTAAATCTGATCCTCTATCCTTTTTTCTTTTGGGAGAATTTTGCTCATATAATATTCGTCCACCCACTCACCATCGATAATAAGAGATTTCCGCTTCGTCCCTTCGATTTCAAACCCGTTCTTGATATATAGCGCCAAAGCAGCTTGATTATGGGTCATGACGGATAACTCAAGACGAACAATCCCATTGTTCATAGCCCAGATGTCCATCTCACGGAACAGGCCAGCTCCAATCCCATTCCCCTGATATTGTTTCTGAATCCCAATCACTATGTACGCACTATGTCTATTACGTCTAACACTTCCACCTCTAACAGACAAGTAACCTGCCAAATGATTGTCAACCTCTGCCCCTATAAGAATTGAAGTTTCTGCTACCAGAAAGCTTTCGATCATTTCTTTGACCTGACAAAGACTAGCTTGTCTTTCATCCGGTTCCAATAACATAAATTTGGACTCCTGGTCTAACTGATGCTGAAGTCGAAGCAATTCACCTGCATCCTCCGGCACCAGTTCTCTAAGTGTAACCATCATATCATCACTTCCAATCGTAAATAACTATAAATACTTCTTGAACAACTTGCTGGAGCTGCCATCATAACCTAGATGCTCGTAAAAACGATGCGCTTCTTCTCTCTTTGCAGCACTTGCTAACATAATCTTAAGGGCTCCCTTGGAGATTGCTACATTCTCGGCATGTCTCATTAGCATTGCGCCATACCCTTTTCCTCGTACTTTTTCAGCCACAATAACTCTTTCTATAACAGCAAAGGGCCTATCGTCACACAAAGCATCCATACAAAAATGAAGATGTAACGACCCGACAATTATTCCTTGTTCTTCGTACACATAAAGAAAACTATCCGGATGATCTGCTATCTGCTTCAGTCGCTCAGGGGATACATGAATAGCTGGATGCTCAGGCAGCAAAATCCGGTATAGTTCTTCAATATTGATAGCGTCTTTGGGCACAGCTTCTCTTATCATTCGTCTACTCCCTTCTATATAACGCTTAACAACGACAGACCATAATCACATTTCCATCGGGATCTTTAAAATTAAACCAATGATCATGTTCGATATCCGTCAGAATCTCTCCTCCGTTGGCCTTTACATAATCATAAGCAGCATCAATGTCCTCGGTGTTTAGATGAAACGAAGGGATGTTTAGAACAGATTCAGCGGTGTAAATCTTACTGTCCAAAACGATGTCCGGTCCCTGCATAGGGACTACATATAAATGGCCGAATAATACCTCTCCATCTAGTGGCAGTCCAAGCAATTGGCAATACCATTGTTTAGATTTCTCAATATCCTTTACCGGAATAAAAACAGCACCAATCTGATTCAGAATCGGACTTATCATCATTAAGAAAGCCTCCTCTTTAAAGTTGACGGATAGGGTGTTATTCTAGAATAATTCGATAAAATATGTCAATTACCTCCCTCCATTTAGGGAAGGGCTGGTAAGTTGTGTTATAATTCTGTGAGCATTACTCCAATATCACGTACGTCAGGAGAATTACATTGGCTAACCTGAACTTCGGTGGTTTTAAAATGACCCCGCCCAAAGTTTTATCACTAGGATTCTTAATCCTTATCACTGCCGGGACTTTTCTGCTTAGTCTCCCGGTCTCCTCAACATCCGGACAAATATCCTTTATCGATGCCTTGTTTATGGCGACTTCAGCCACATGTGTTACAGGTCTTGCAGTCATTGATACGGGAACTCAGCTAACTACCTTCGGACAAGTTGTTCTACTCATTTTATTTCAAATCGGAGGGTTAGGCTTTGTAACGATGGCTACTTTGATTACCTTGGTCCTTAATAAACGGATATCCTTGAAAGAGCGAATCCTTTTGCAAGAATCTATGAACCAAAATTCGATGCAGGGAATTGTACTCTTAATCCGTAGAGTCCTGATCTATTCTCTTGTTATTCAGCTGTCGGGTGCCGTGTTGTTTGCTGGAAGGTTTATGATGGATATGCCCTTTGGGAAAGCAGCATATTATGGGATTTTTCATAGTATATCTATCTTTAATAATGCAGGCTTTGATCTCTTCGGTGATATTCATGGACCCTTTAGCGGACTTACTCGTTTTGTAAATGATCCCATTGTTAACTTCACCTCAATGAGCCTCATATTTCTTGGAGGGATTGGTTTTATCGTTCTGTCTGATCTTATGGACTTTCCTAAACGCAGAAGACTCACTCTTCATTCAAAGGTTGTTCTTTGGACTTCTCTTATATTGATTATTATTGGTGCGGGGCTGTTTTTCTTACTGGAGTATAATTCTACGCTGAAGCCCTTGAGTGCAAGCGGAAAGTTTTGGGCGACCTTTTTACAAGCGGTAACTCCGCGATCTGGTGGTGTCACCACCATTGAAGTTCCACTTTTACGGCAATCCACACAATTTCTGATGATTCTATTGATGTTTATCGGAGCTGCACCTGGGTCGACGGGTGGAGGAATTAAGATCACTACATTCGCCGTACTGGTTACTGCGGTAGCTGCACGATTACGGGGGAAAGAAGATATTGTAATGTTTCGCCACCGGATCGCTAAAGAAAATGTATATAGAGCCCTTACCATCACATTAATGTCTCTTATGCTGCTTGTCATCGCTACGATGTTATTATCCTTGACCGAGAGCGCTGAATTTCTAACTGTACTTTTTGAAGCTGTATCTGCTTTTGGAACCTCAGGCTTATCTATGGGCCTTACTCCGGAACTGACTACGGCAGGAAAGGTTCTAGTGATTATCCTGATGTTTATGGGCCGGACTGGACCACTTACACTTGCTTATGCTTTGAAACCAAAAGGTAGTAAAGAACTGTATCGTTACCCAGAAGGTAAGATAACGATTGGATAGTCATGATATGGCCAGCGGCTACCAGATAATGCCGCTGGCGTCATATCAATAATAGTATTATTCTTCCACGATTTCTTGTTGATCAAGTGCCGCATCCAGCAACTGATTGTACACATCATCGTCATTCTCCAGCAATGCATCCGTTTCTAAGAACTGTTCCTCACTCCCAGGCTCACCCGCAAAGCTTAGACTGTAATCCCATTCCGTTCCTCTTGTACTGAAGAAAGTAATTTCATATGGAGCCTTATGATTTTCGAGAGTGAATACAGTCCTCCCTACATAACTTTTATCTTCTTTACGGCTCATTTCAGCACTTACGATCTCTAAATTCATCCACTTATCTTCCTTCCTATCATCAAATCAGCTACCCTTTCAGTATATCATTGAAATGATTGTAATTCCTTCTCTTTGCTCTGTAAATTCCACGTAATTGACTTTTTTCATCCGGCGGTTAATAATTTAGTACAATGCTTGTAAAGTACTAAACTATTAGTAAATGGAGGAAATTACAATGACTGATTTTCAGGCTAAGCTTAGTAAATATGCAGATTTAGCTGTACAAATAGGTGTTAATGTTCAACCCGGGCAAATTCTAGTGGTGAATGCACCGATTCTTGCCGCTGATTTCGTACGTCTAATTACCGCTAAGGCATATGCCATCGGAGCAAGTTTAGTTAAGGTGAACTGGAGTGATGCGAGCATTACACGCCAACAGTTTGAACACGCTGCGCCAGAGGTATTTACTCAGCCTCCTACTTGGTACGCAGGTGAAATGACTGAATTCGCCGAAAAAGGTGCGGCTATCCTTAACGTGATCGCTGAAGATCCTGATGCACTTAAAGGCATTGATCCAGTACGTATCTCCAATTTTCAAAAAGTACGTGGAGCTGCCCTCACCAAATATCGTGAAATGCAAATGTCCGACAAAGTTAGCTGGAGTATTGTAGCTGTTCCTTGTCAAGCTTGGGCGGATAAAGTGTTCCCTGAGGTTCCAGCCGAAGAACGTGAAGATAAACTCTGGGAAGCCATTTTCCACACCGTGCGTCTTGACCGTGAAGATCCAGTAGCTGCATGGCAGGAACATCTTAACACCTTGGAGCAAAAAGCGAATGTACTCAATGCAAAAAAATATAAAAAGCTGCATTACATAGCACCTGGCACTGACCTTAGCATCGAGCTTCCTGAAGGCCATATCTGGGCACAAGGAGACAGCATTAATGCAAAAGGTCATTCTTTTGTAGCCAATATGCCTACCGAAGAAGTCTTCACTGCACCATTAAAGACTGGTGTTAATGGCACTGTAAGAAGCACAAAGCCACTTAGTCATGGCGGCAACATCATCGATGGCTTCTCTATTAGCTTTGAGAACGGCCGTATTGTAAGTGTTACTGCTGAGCAAGGTCAAGAAGCGCTAGAGCACCTCATTAGTATGGATGAAGGAGCGAAATACTTAGGGGAAGTTGCCTTGGTTCCTCATAAATCCCCTATTTCTGAATCCAACATTCTTTATTACAACACATTGTTTGACGAAAATGCTTCTAATCACCTTGCTATAGGTATGGCTTATGCCTTCTGTTTAGAAGGCGGTAAAGATATGAATCCAGAGCAGTTAATTGAGCATGGCCTCAACAATAGTGTAACCCATGTGGATTTCATGATCGGGTCAGCTGAGATGAACATTTACGGGATAACTGCTGATGGAACTGAAGAACCTGTCTTCCTGAATGGAAACTGGGCGTTCTAATTTAAGCACACAAGAGATACAGGATATTGGGAGGAATAGAAACTATGTTGGATTTCAAGCAAAAGCTGGAGAATTACGCATTGCTGGCCGTGAAGATTGGCGTTAATATTCAACCGGGTCAGACACTCGTTGTGAATGCAGATATTGTATCCGCAGAGCTTGTGCGACTTGTGGTTCGTAAAGCCTATGAAGCCGGCGCGAGACTTGTAAAGGTGAATTATAGTGATGAAGTTGTATTACGTACACGATATGATCTTGCTCCATCCGATTCCTTCCTGGAGCCGCCGCAGTGGCAAGCCGATGAATTAGAGGATCTTGCTAAAAAGGGAGCCGCATTTCTAACCATTATCTCTGCTGACCCGGATCTTTTAAAAGGCGTTGAACCTGGAAGAATTGCCGATAATCAGCGTATCTCTGGGCAGACCCTAGCGCCATATCGTGAGTACTTAATGGGAAATCATGCGAGCTGGAGTGGTCTTGCCTTCCCATCAGCCTCTTGGGCTGCAAAAGTGTTCCCTGACGCTCCATCCAAGCAGCAGGTTGAACTGTTATGGGATGCCATCTTTAAAGCCACACGTGCGGATCAGGACGATCCTATTGAAGCATGGAGCCGCCATTTAGATGGACTCAAAACTCGTTGCTCTTCCTTGAATGAAAGTAAGTTTCGCAAGCTGCACTATACAGCACCTGGTACAGATTTAACTATTGAGTTGCCGGAAGGACACATCTGGTGTCAGGCAGGAGCTGTGAACGGTAAGGGCGTCCCTTTCTTAGCCAATATTCCTACGGAAGAAGTGTTTACTGCCCCTTTGAAGTCTGGTATTAATGGTAAAGTGAGCAGCACTAAGCCACTTAGCTACGGCGGCAATCTAATCAATAACTTCACGCTGACCTTTGAGAACGGTAAAGTGATTGATTTTACTGCTGAAGAAGGCGCTGAAACTTTGGCATCACTAATCGCGCTGGATGAAGGCTCTTCCTATCTTGGTGAAGTTGCTTTGGTACCTTTCCACTCTCCGATTTCTGAGAGCGGTATTCTTTATTACACTACGTTGTATGATGAGAATGCCTCCTGTCATTTGGCTTTAGGTGCAGCTTATGCCTTCACAATTCAAGAAGGAATTACGATGACTAAGGAACAGCTGTTGGAAAAAGGAATGAATCAAAGCCATACCCATGTTGACTTTATGATGGGCTCTCCTGAAATGAATATTGACGGAATTAACGATGATGGAACAACAGTACCTATCTTCCGTAATGGGGATTGGGCTTAAGGCTTAAACAACACCCGTTAGATCCTAGATAGAACCAACTTCAAACAACCCGCTTAGCTCTCTAATTAGAGAGTAAGCGGGTTGTTTTTGTTTTAACAACAACATTTCAGGTGGTAAAATGCCCAAATTTGAATAAATGTTCAGTATTTGTTCACACTATTGTTGATTTCCGTTCACAAATATGTCACAATACAATTAAGGATTGAATTTCCAAGGAGGGGATTATCATGTTGAGAGACCCAGTATCCAAAGAAGTTGACAGCATCGAAGAAGAACAGCTAGAAATTCAACCACCGGTAGATTCAAGAATTGTTGCATCTAATGCTATTAAATACACTGCCTATGTTATGCTGCTTTTTGGATTCTTGTATTTCCTGATTGCTTACTTGGCGCCTATGTTGGAACCTTAATGTGATGGATATAACTTTATTGGAAAACGCTTACGGTTAATCACTCTCTATGGAGCAGTGATTAACCGTTTTTATTAATTCCATGAGAATGCTTTGTTTGTCCAAGCTATTGCTGTAGGCGACCATACCCCGTTCATCTTCGATTGTATCCAAGCTATGGCCTCTTCTCTATCCCCTTCAAAAGCGGATAAACCGTTATCTGACATCCAGTGACTGACCGTCTCGAACGAGGTACTGCTCCAACCATTTACTTCACCTTCATCATTCAGGCGTTGCTTGATGCCTGAGATCACCATATCTAAAGATCCTTGCAGCTCAGTAACCGCGTTATCGAAGGCTGTTTTCTTTTCTTTTGCCTTCATATCAGCCTCTGCCCGAAGTTTACGTGTATCAATACCTTCATGTTCACGAACAATCTGCAGCAAGGTCACAGCTTCTTTACTAGCCAACCCATCCTTATACCGCTCTTCAATAGATTTGGTACTGCCTGCTGCTGCTACAAATGCCGGGAACCACTCCCTTGAGACCAAAATAGCCTTTTTCTTGATAAACTTTCCGTATCCTGCAAGGCCCTCACCTGGAAACTGCGCACGCCATGACCACGGATCTAAATCTGTTCCAGTATGCCAATTCTCGGGCTTAGTTAAGCCGTTTAAAGACGGGTGCCCGGGGATGAGCGCAGCAAGCGGTAAAATCCCCAATTTCGCAATAACCTCTGCTGTTTCCCCATAAGTGGTGACACTACCTTGTTCATATTCCTGACCCATTTGTTCATCATCTCCTAGATCTAATTTAATCAGATTTCATATTTCCAATTCCGGTTATAAAAGTGCTAATCAAGCGGGTTAGACTCTCGTTAGTATCGAGCGCCATACCGAATCCACCCTTTTGCTCCAATGAGGCGAATCCATGCAGGATACTCCGTAATCCCCTTACGGCATGAAGTTCTCCTTCTTCGCCTAATTGATAACTCTTCATCACCTGAATTATAAACTGCAAAATATGCTCACCAGCCGCTTCAAGCTCCGTGTTCTCCTGCTCAGGCGCTCGTAGTGTAGTCTCATACAAACCTGGTCTACTCCTAGCAAAATCCACATATGCCCGGCCCATCGCGTGTACAGCAGCATCTCCATTTAATCCTTCAGCTGCGTTCGACATGCTTGTAAATAATAACTCTAATCCGTAAATGGCGAGCCCAGTCCGCAAATCCTGCAGTCCATTTATATGATTGTATAATGACGGGGAACGAACACCTAGTTTACCTGCTAATGCAGCCAAGGTAACGGCTTCTATACCTTCATCATCGGCAATTTCTGCTGCTCTAATCACTAGTGTGTGACGATCTAATCCTGCTCTAGGTGACATTTAATTACTCCTATCCTGAATCATTTGTGCCTTACGTATGGCTTTCTCCATCTCCTGCTTTGGCGCTTTAAGTAAGTTGCCGTGACCAACAGCAAGTAAAGCTGGAGATAACTCTAGAAGCTTAATCGCACTATTCAGAGCTTGAGCTTTATTCCATGTAGCCATTGCTGGAAAAGGAAACAGGGGGATGATGGTTCCAGCCACCGCAGTTCCCCGGAAGGTCTGAAGAGCATCCCCAACGATTACAGCACCGCTGCGTGAATCAAGGAAAGACATAGAGCCGGGGGTATGTCCTGGAGTGTGAATCGCTGTTAATGATCCAATGGTATCCCCTTCGTGGAGAAGGACATCTGGCTTGGTAGCTATCTTCTTCGGCACGCCTCCCTTAATAGGGGTCTGAGGTTCTCCTTCCCGAACGATCTCCACGTAGTAATGCCGAATCTCGCTCAGAGATGTACACCTGAGCCTCTGGACGTTGCTTTTTTAGTCCATCCAGTGCCCCAATATGATCATCATGCGCATGCGTTAAGATCATACGTGTAAGCTTCTTATTTAGCTTCGCTTCAGTATCCATAATTCCTTTTAGACTAAATGGCATAGCGGCATCTATCAAAGTTAATCCATCCTTTTCCTCAATAATGTAACAATTCACTGGAAAAAAATTTGGCATCCAAGTCAACTGCAATAAATGACCTTCACGTGTTACTCTCATCCTTACCCCTCCGATAAACTAATGGTATTAGCTTAAATATAAACTAATGATATTAGTTTTGCAAGAGATTGTTATCTTTAATATTTAATCTTTAATATTTAACTCTCAATGTTTTTGTCAGCATTTTTGTTGGATTTATTAATTATGTACCACATCGCCCAAGTGATCCCTATGAAAAAAACAACCGCCCCCACGAGAGTACTCGATATATTTTTTCTAATATCCACTTCTCCCGCTTCTCTAAAATCAAGCAAAAATGTTAGCGTGGCCCAAATAAGCGTGCTGATAACACCCGATATTAAATGAATCTTCTTAAACCGTCTGAGTTCTCCTTCCTTACTCGGCAGCAGGTATATCCCATCTTTGACACAACGAACGGTAACATACAAGCAACCTAACAGCATAATCCCAAAAGTATCTACCCAATATTTGATGTCCCATTCCAGGATAAATACTTTTACCAAAAGGCTGATCATAAATCCCACTAACACAATCAATAATCCGTGCGTACTAAACTTCTGAATTTCTGTGATAATTCGTTCGTCTTTAATCTTTGGCCCTTTCACAACTAATCCTCCCAAAAAATATCGTTTAATGACGTATCCAACGCCTTGCAGATGGCTATGCACAGCTTAATCGTCGGGTTATAGTTACCAGCTTCAATCAGGCCGATCGTCTGCCGTGTAACCCCTACAACTTCCGCTAACTGTTCTTGGGAAAGATTCTTTTGGATCCTTGCCAGCTTTAACTTGATGTTTTTGTTCTCTCCCACTCCATAACCTCCCTTTAATGTTTGTGATGCATTCCATTTTCCATCATTGTAATCTTTATCGGTCATTATGTACATTATATATTACATTTGTTTATTGGGATCAACATTTCACTTTAGGATCGACGTGTCATTTTAGGATCCAGACTTCATTTTCCATTCCCTCTCCGTCAGGAATACTTTCTCCCCACCGTTGGATCAAATGGTGAAGAGTGATTGTAACTGAGTCCATACCCAGTCAGCTGCGATGCCTAACTCGCCGCCTTGGCTAGTATGTAAGCACACTTTTGCCAATAGTTCGGACACAGATGACCTTATAATGCAAATTCGAGTGTTTTCTGCGGGTTATCGGACTCAATTGCAGCTATTTACTCAAAACCACACCAATTCTGCGCCTTTACAAGGTAATAAGAGCTATGGGGTCCGATACTTCTACAAAATGACTCAAAAAGCTCAAATAGCTGCAATACAGTCCGCAACATGAGGTTCTTTAGTTAGTTTAGGTTAGTTTGGGGTTAGTTCGCTTATTCGCCGTTGCATCGGACTGAGGAGTCCTTATTTCGTATATTTGCAGCTAATTGACGTGCTATCGGACCCAGTTGCAGCTATTTACTCATAACCACACCAGTTCTGCACAGTTATATGGTTATAAGAGCTATGTGGTCCGATACTTCTGCAAAATGACTCCAAAAGCTCAAATAGTTGCAATACGGTCCGATGCGGAGATCAGTAGGAAACCCGCAGGAGGTTAGTAGGAGGTTAGTAGGAGGTCAGTAGGAGATCAGTAGGAGATCAGTAGGAGATCAGTAGGATATCACTAGGGAGCCTGTAGGAGGTCTGTATGAAGCCCGCTGGAGGTCAGCAAAGATCACTAGGAAGTAAGTAGAAGGTTGAGCCACATCAGCAGAGGAACCGGCAGCGACAAGTGATCAGCAGCCATCAGCCATCACCCTACTATCGCTAGTCAAAGTAACAAAAAAAAGCATCCCTAAGGATACTTTGAACTGTGACCGTATTTGTGGAAAGTTGAAAAAAGAAGACCTTTAAGAAGCAATTAATAGGTGACTCCTGAATTCATCGGGAGTCATCTTTTTTAATGTCCATTGATATCGCTCGGAGTTATAGTAGGCGATATAGTCATCAACCTTTGTTCGTAATTCCAAGAGAGTCATACATGTCTTGTACTCCAAATCATCCTTCAGATGGCCAAAAAAGCTCTCCATGGCGGCGTTATCCCAGCAGTTCCCTTTCCGTGACATGGACTGTGTAAACCCAGCTTCGCGTACGAGAAGGCGGAATCTAGGGTGAGTATAGTGCATTCCTTGATCCGAATGCAAAAGGGCTTCTGGATGAATATTGCCATCCAGTCGTTCAAGTAGTTTCTCCAGTGTTCGTTCTACAATTGGCATAGCCAATGAAGAAGAGAGGTAGTGAGCTAAAATTTGTCTCGTAGCCCCGTCTTTCACCACGGATAAATAAGCACATTGTCCATTACCATAATGCATATAGGTAATATCCGTCAGCAGCACTTTCTCAGGCTCTCCTTGGTCAAACTGGCGCTTGAGTAGGTTGGAACATGTTTGGTGCTCTTGTGTGGCTTTTGCCATCTTGCGATAGGGATTTGCTTGCCGGATCGTAGCAACAAGCTTATATTTTCGCATTAATCTTCGAATCTTTTTATGATTCATGATGATACCATTCTCCCGTTCCAGCCACATCTTCACGACCAATGCTCCAGCTTTACCATTCAAAGCGTCATAGTGTTTCTTGATAAGGAAAGCGTCTCGTTCGTCTGCCTTCTCTCGCAACTGTCTTGCTTCCTCAGCGACTTGCCAACGGTAATATCCGCTTAAGCTCACACAAGCTAGCTTACACAAATAACGCGTCATTCGCTGCAGACCGTGCTTACGTATCGTTTGGTTAATAATTTCGTAGCGCTCGGAGGGGGTCAACGTTTCCTCTGCATCTTCTGCTTTTCGAGCGCCTCCAGCTTTTTTAAGAAGTCGTTCTCCATCTCCAGAAGCTTGATTCGTGCTTCTGCACGTTTTAACTTTTCCTCGGTAGAAAGTTCCCCTGTCGGTCGTCTGCCCGGGGATCCTTTTCCTCGTTGTTCCTCTAGTAGTCCAGCCTCTCCCAGAGCATTATATGTATTACGCCAACGGGTTAGGCAATGCTTAGGCTTCTTGCGACCGATAATATCTAGGTTAAATCCTGCGCTAAGGAAGATCTCCATTGGGGCTTGGCCTTCCTTATAGGCCTTAACCGCAGCCAACTTAAACGTTGGTGAATAGGTAATACTCTTTTCCGTCACGTTCTCTACATTTGGATTGTTCTCTAGTTGTTTGATCTCATTTTCGTTGAATATCCTTGAGCTTCCTCTTGTTTTGTTATTCATGAAGGCTTCCTCCGTTATTTCGATATTTCGATTAAAACACAAAATGACCCGTAAGAGGGTCACTTTTTTCAAAGTTTCCATCTTACGGGTCACAGTTCACTTTTGATCTTTCGATACTTTTGATCTTTCGATGCTTTTGATCTTTCGATGCCTTTGATCTTTCGATCTTTTTGATATTTCGACGCTTTTTCGATGTTTATGATCTTTCCGCTTTTAATATACGAATGCCTTCGACTTTCCTTATTCCACTACGCCATTCTCTGGAAAGAAGTTTACGATCTTCAGCAGCTCCGAAGCGTCTGTGCGTGGACGGCTGTCAGGTACAGTCTCCGGATATCCGGCATGGATCATGGCTACAATTTTTTCACCGGGCTTCACACCAATTTTAGTGCGGAATTCAGGGTTGTTGATGTATGGATCAGTCTTCCAAATCGTTCCTACACCTTGTTCCCAAGCTGCGAGCTGGAAGTTCTGTACTAGTGCGGACGCTGCTGCAAAATCCTCGTCCCACTCTCTTTGCCGAGGATCTTCAGGCATCACTACGATTACTGTTAACGGAATATTCGAGATATATTCTTTACGTTTAGCAGCCACTTCTGGATCAGCTATAGCACGTTTTACAAAAGCAAATGCAGATTCAGCTAGGAATTTCGAACCTTCCCCTTGAAAAGCAATAAATCTCCACGGCTCACGCACACCATGATTCGGTGCCCATACCGCTACATTTAATAATTCCTCTAAAAGGCCTTGTGGAAGTGGATCTTTTTTAAAAAGCTTAATCGAGCGTCGTTCTTTTATTATTTCGGCCACACTATTCTGTTGAGTCTGTTGAGATTGCGTCATAAGATCCACTCCCTAATATAGTAATAATGATAATCATTATCACAAATGATACAGCATCTTTCTGCCTTTTGCAAATAATAGGCAACCATTCGAATCACAACTCTTGAATTCACAAAAAAACACCGTTCCCGAAAGAACGATGTTCACAGCTTCAGCCGAATCGGCCCATGATATATTCTTGCGTCATTTGATTCTCTGGATTGGTAAAGACTTTATCCGTCTTATCATATTCGACAAGGGAGCCTAGATAAAAGTATGCGGTATAATCAGAGATCCGAGCTGCCTGCTGCATATTATGTGTCACAATAACGATGCGAAGCTCTTCTTTCAACTCCTTGATTAGCTCCTCTACTTTACCTGTGGAGACCGGGTCTAGAGCTGATGCTGGTTCGTCCAAGAGCAGAATTTGCGGGTTAACCGACAACGCTCTAGCAATACAAAGGCGCTGCTGTTGTCCACCGGAAAGTGCAAGTGCTGAATCTTTTAAACGATCCTTTACCTCATCCCACAATGCTGCTTTGCGAAGACTGCTCTCAACAATCTCATCAAGAGCCTTTTTGCCTTTAATGCCGTGATACTTAGGTCCAAAAGCGATGTTATCGTAAATCGATTTATAGAACGGATTTGGCTTTTGCCATACCATCCCGATCTTCTGACGCAGCTTAATCACATCCGTACCCGGAGCATTAATATCCACTCCATCAATCCAGATGCTTCCTTTTGTTTTTGAGCCAGAAATTTCGTCATTCATCCGGTTCAAAGAACGAAGAAAGGTTGATTTACCGCAGCCGGATGGGCCGATCAGTGCAGTAACCGTATTTTCAGCAAATGGAAGGCTTATCCCCTTTACTGCCTCATATGTTCCGTAAAAAATACTCAGGTCTTCGGTTTGAAAAGATTCACGCACTGCTGTTGCCGACGTTCCCATCGATTACTCCTCCTACATCTCTACTTTAATTTGTATGATTAGTTCATTCTTTTTGAAGCTGTAAGCTTACGATAAATAAATCTTCCGAAATAACGTGCTGCCAGATTGAAGATTAACACCATAATTACAAGCACCGCCGAAGCTCCCGCGGCAATCTGTGCAGCATCTGGAGCTAGACCTTCACTGTTGACCTTCCAAATGTGGACAGCCAGCGTTTCCGCTGGACGGAAGGGATTCAGTGGTGAATTCGCACTAAGTGGATTCCAGTTAGTGAAATCTAATCTTGGACTACTCATCCCTGCTGTGAACATCAACGCAGCTGCTTCCCCAAAGACACGGCCAGCGGACAAGATAGTACCTGTAATAATTGTAGGTAATGCTACCGGAAACAACACCGAGGTAACAATTTTCCACTTGGACAATCCTAATGCAAAACCAGCCTCTTTTTGTTGTTTTGGAACACTACGAAAAGCTTGCTCCGTAATCCGCACCATCAGTGGTAGATTAAAGACCGTCAATGCCAATGCACCGGAGATTAAGGAGAAGCCTAGATTGAAATAGTTAACAATCAGCAATAGACCAAACAAGCCGACTACGATGGAAGGGAAAGATGACAATACTTCAACAATCAAGCGAATAAAGCCGGTAATCTTACCGGGACGAGCATATTCCGCCATATAAATACCGGCACCCAGTCCAAGCGGAACTGTAATAATAAGTGTCAGTACTAACAGGAATAAGGAGTTAAATAGCTGTGGTCCGATCCCTCCACCTGCACGAATCTTTTGCGGTGCGGAGAAAAGAAAATCCCAACTGATATGGCTTAAGCCTCTAAAGAGGATATATCCCAAAAGTCCAAGTAGAATGGCAACGATGAGCATCGCGAAAAATACAATAAGACTGGTGGCAATTTTATTTACGGTTCTCGGCTTCAAATTTTATTTCTCCTTTCAAGCATTCTCACAAAGAAGACAAATACGAAAGTCATCAGCATGAGAACCAGTGCCATACTCCACAGTGCATTATTGTGAGGTGAGCCCATGGTCGTGTTCCCCATACCGAGTGTGATCACACTGGTCAAGGTAGAAGCTGACTCAAAGAGTGATTTTGGTACGAATGGCGCGTTCCCGATAACCATTTGTACAGCGAGTGCTTCACCGAAAGCACGAGCCATTCCCAATACAATCCCTGTCATTATGGCAGGAAAGGTTGTTGGAATAATCACCCGCGAAATCGTCTGCCACCGGGTGGCACCAAGCGCATAGGAAGATTCTTTTAAGTTTTGCGGCAATGAAGCCAGCGCGTCTGCAGCCACGCTTGTAATCGTCGGAAGAATCATTACCGAGAGCACAAGCGCGCCTGCAGCTACCCCGATGCCTTGGCCCGGCAGGTTGTTGCGTAGAAACGGTACAATTACACTTAATCCGATGAAACCATATACTACCGAAGGAATCCCTGCCAAAAGCTCAATAACAGGTTGAAGTAATTTTTTGCCCCACCCTGGAACAATCTCAGTCATAAATAACGCAGCGCATAAGCTAAGTGGACTAGCAATCAATGCGGCAAGCAAAGTAACCAGAAAGGAACCCGAGATAAATGGAAAAGCTCCGAAGGAAGGCGTATCCGCTTCTGGCGACCACTTTGTACCGAATAGAAATTCAGAAACTGTAGCATCACCACTTGTGAAGGTTGAAATTCCTTTAGACGCTACAAAATATACCATCGATACAATGATTGTTATCAACAGTAATACACAGAAGGACATATAAGTACGTCCAACAAAATCTTCAATATGATGTTTTTCGAATCGTGAGTTCTTTAGTTTCACCCTCAATTGCTCCCTCTTTCTAAAGTGAAAAGAGAGGCAGATGTATCCGCCTCTAATCACTTGAGATTCTAATCAATAACATTGCCTAGAATTTAATTACTTAGCGGTAACAGTTCCTGCAACGTCGCGAACAACTTGCATTTTAACAGCTGGGATGTATCCAAGTTCAACAACTTCACCAGTTTGCACTTCGTCAGTTAAGAAAAAGTCGAGGAATGCTTTTACTGTCGCGTTAGGTTCACCATTTGTGTACATATGCTCGTAAGCCCACACTGGGTATTTACCAGAAACAACATTATCAACAGATGCTTCCACACCGTCAAGACTAAGTGTTTTAATGGAATCATCCAGGTAAGAAAGAGCAAGGTATCCGATTGCCCCTGGAGTTTCACCGATCATTTTCTTAACCGTACCGGAGGAATCTTCTTGAATCGAACCTGGGATATCTTCTGTTTTGGTTCCAAGTGCAAAGCTTTCAAAGGTTGCACGAGTACCGGAGCTGCCTGGACGGTTGATGATTTGGATTTTTTGATCCGCTCCGCCTACTTCAGACCAGTTAGTGATTTTACCAGTGAAAATGTCCACCAGTTGTTGTTTAGTCAAGCTATCCACACCAGCATCAGGATGAGATACTGCTGCGATCGCTACTACTGCTACTTGATGATCTACGAGTGCTGCTGCTTTTTCTGCATCTGCATCTTTTAATTTTTCTTCTGCGAATACGTCAGAGTTTCCGATATCTACTTGTTTCTCAGCAACTTGAGTAAGACCAGTACCACTGCCACCGCCTTGAACTTGAATGTCCACGCCAGTGTTTTTATCCATGAAATTCTCTGCTACCAGCTCAACCAAGGGTTGTAATGCTGTTGAACCTGAAGCCAGAATCGAACCACTTATTTCAGCGCCGCCGCTTCCTTCGTTAGTTGCTGCAGCGTTTCCTCCTGTGTTGTTTGCCCCGCCGTTACCGCAAGCCGATAGTGCCAGTACGCTTGTTAAAGCCAAAGTCATGATCCATGATTTTTTGAATTGCATTGTTTTGTCTCCTCCTAAATGGTTTGTTAGCATGGCTCCCTGATCAGTTCATACCAAACTGGCTTCGAAAGCTTTAACATGGTGTTGTGGAGCTTGGCCCCCATATGCATGGTTACTGTAAAAGCTCATCAAACGCATATGTTATATGTTGTCCGGGACTTCTTGGCCCCTCTGACTCTTCTTATTCTAGAGCTCGTTCGTTAGAGAAACTTCTTATCTTTGTAAAGTGAACGAAAAAAATACCAATATAAAGTGTATATCTGTATAGATATAATCTATAATGGAGATATAATTTGTAATCCAACTTAGCATTATGTGGAGGAAAGTCATGAATATTATGAAATTGAACATCGTAGTTCTGATTGAAAAATATAAAAAGGTAACCGATGTAGCCGCAGAATTAGGCCTTAAACAGCCTACTGTTTCTTTTCATATGAAGAATCTGGAGGCTGAGCTCGGAACTCCTCTATTTCTTTACCGCAGCGGAAGAGTGCTGCTTACGGATGCTGGGCGAGCCCTTTATCAATACGCCCTCAAAATCGTTTCCCTCACAGCAGAAGCTGAGCGTACAGTCAAACAATTTTCTTCTCCCTCAAAAGGAACATTAGAGCTGGAAGCCAGTTTTATTCCTGCAACTTATATTTTACCTAATGTGTTAATCCAATTCATGAAACTCTATCCGGGGATTAACAACTCCTTGACTGTTCAAAGCGATGCTTTGTTACGTGAACGTCTCCGTAGTCGGGATATTCAGATGGCCATTTTACATACTTCGGATTGGCAGGACGAATCTTTTGATTTTCAGCTTATTGTCCGTGATGAACCTGTCCTAATTTTTGCACCTGGTCATCCATTTGAAGACCTAAAGAAATTAACACCTGAACTAATTGCCAATGAGCCGTGGATTCAGCATGAGCAAGGATCTTGTTTACGGGGGTATGCCGATCAATGGGCACAATTCAATCAAATCCGTTTATGGAACCGATCCGAGTTGAATTCTCCAGAAGTGATTAAGCAGCTAGTTAGCGGGAGTGACTGTGTTGGCATATGTTCTAAAGCGGCTGTTAAAGCTGAGATTGAGCTAGGCAAGCTTAGCTATGCCAACCTACCAGGGATTTTGCCTGAAAGCGGCGGGTTTGTGCTCGGCTGGCGTAAAGATCATATTTTAACACCGTTGCAGCAATCCTTTGTTGACCTTGTTGAGTCTCTTACCCCTTAAACAAAGGGTAGCTCCTAAATCCACGAATGGTTTAAGGAGCTACCCTTTGTTTATTCTATAAAAGGAAACATTAATTTCTCATTTTCACTTAAATACATATTCTCCTTCGTGATGACCACGGAGCCTGTGTCTATTATCTGTTCCACTTCCTCACCCTCAACAGCTTCAATCGCCGTCTTCACAGCTAAGTACCCCATATTAAAGGGCTTCTGCATGACCGTGCCAAGCAAAATCCCTTTTTCGAGGAGCTTCACCTCATTGCTAGAATTGTCGAACCCAAACAATTTCACTTTGTCCTGAAATCCCATATCCATAATCGCCTCCCCAGCACCTAGTGTAGAAGGTTCATTAAGACCGATTATTCCCTTTAAATTTGGCTCGTCCTTTAGCAAATCAATAGTTAACTGATACGCTTTTCGCACGGAACCATCACTGTATAATGTAGGCTGCACATCATGAACTCCATTTTCTAAAAGGGCGTCACGAGCTCCTCTTTCCCTCTCTATTGCTGTCGCAGAGCCTTGTACAAAGTTAACGATGGCGACTTTATCCTCTGGATCGATATATTTTCTTAACTCCTGCCCTGCCTTACGTCCTGCTTCATAATTATCCGTAGCAATAAAACTCTCTGATACACCACCGCTCAAGCCCGAATCTACAGTAATAAGCGTAATGCCAGCTGATTTGATCTTTTCCGCGATTGGAATGAGGCGATAATAATCCGTAGCAGATAAAATAATGGCGTCAGGCTTCTCCTTAATTGCTTGCTCCAACAGTTCTATTTGTTGATCTACATCAAGCTCTGTATCCGTTCCAACCGTGCGAACCTCTGCACCGAACTCCTTAGCCGCTGTTGCCACACCTTGTTTCATCACTTCCCAGAATTCAATACTGCTATCGATAGTCTTGGGCACATAAATAATGGTCCTAACCTTTGCGTCAAGCTCATTTGCAAACATACGATAGGCTAATGAACCCAAAGTAACAATGAAGAGCAGCAACAGAGTATACAGGCCAATTTTTGACCGTAATGCGCTCATTGACTCTCCTCCTCATAAATTACAGGTATTCGTAAAGTGGCCGTCGTTCCTTCCTCCATCTCGCTTGTAAAAGACAAACCGTATTTCACACCGAAATACAGCTGGACACGATGGTTCACATTTGCGACACCTACACCGCTGCCAGTCTTGAAATCTGATTTTTGCAGCAGTACCTTACCCATCTGCTCTTCATCCATCCCAATACCGTCATCAATGATCTGTACGATAATATCGTTCTGTTCTTGTCTTGCCCGGATCAGAATGTGCCCTTGCTCAGGATTATGTTTTATGCCGTGATAGATCGCATTTTCAACCAAAGGCTGAAGTACCATTTTTAAAATGCTGCAGGTTAGGATATCTTCTTGTATCTCTATGGAATAAGTGAATTTATTACGATAACGCATGTTCTGAATCGTTAAATAGTGCCGAATATGCTCTAATTCTTTGGCCAGCGGAATCAATTCCTCACCCTCACCAATTGTTGAACGGAGCAGCTTGGATAGAGATGAAGTCATCTCCACCACTTCCTCCATCTTTCCTGTCTCTGCCATCCAAATAATCGAATCAAGTGTATTGTACAAAAAGTGAGGTTTAATCTGCGCTTGCAGCGCCTTCAGTTCACTGACACGCTTCATCTCTTGCTCCAAGACGATCTGACCCATTAACTCTTTAATCTTCATGATCATAAGATTAAACGTACGAGCAAGCTTGCCGATTTCATTCGTGCTCTCAATCTCTACGCGTATGTCGAACTCTCCACGTTCCGCTTTTTTCATATTCAGCTCCAAATTCTTCAGCGGTTTGGTCAGTGCGTACGAGAGAAATATCGATATAGCCATAGCAAAAATCAAACTAATTGCTCCCCATAAGGCGGCGGTTCCTTGCATACGTTGCTTGTTCGCGACCAAATCATCCGGATAAGTGACTCCAACTATTTTCCAGCCAAAGCTGGTAGTGTCCACAGTGTACAGTTTCTGGTCATTCCCCGTGTTAACCGTAACAGATCCATTTTTGATCCCAAGGACCGTCTCCAATTGTTCGAACTTGAGCTGGGAGTAGATCAACTGCTGTTGTGGATGATAGACAAGGCTACCTGCGGGATCGACGATAAAAACATAACCGCGTTTTCCCAGTTCGATTTGTTTACATAGATTATTAATTACACTGTAATTGAGATCTACGAGCAGTACACCTTGTTGATCCGCTTCCGTCACAGCATTCGCATTCGAGAGCTTTCGGCTTATCGACACTACCCACCGGTATTCATCTTGAAAGATGTGCTGCACATGAGAGGAAGAAACTGCAACGTCTAGTTGATTCATAGCTTTTTGATACCAATCTTGAGCTATTAGTTCAGGAAGCGGTTTCAAAACAGCATGCTGTCGATCCGAAACGGTCATGCCATCTGAGCCTGCATATAATATAGAGGAAATATCCGAGCGGGACTGAACGACTGACCGGAGATAATGACTGGCAAGCAGTTTATCCTTAAGCGCCTCTTCTTCATCTAATTTCGAGCCTTTTATATATTTCTCTAGATCACTGCTAGTTAACACCAGAGCAGCTATGCTCTCCATATTGCCAATGTAATTCTCGATATTCAGTTTTACTTGTTCTATTAATTGTGAAGTGTAGGCTACAGAATTGCCCTTGACTGCAGCTGAGGACAGGCGATAGGAAGTATAAGTCAGGACAATAGTTGTGCAGAGGATAAGAAGTGAAAAGGAGACAGCAATATTAGTATGAATACTTCGGCTGCGGAAAAAGCGCTGTGATCTCATAGAGAGAGATTCTCCTTCTGCCGGTGTCGATATTCCTTCGGTGTGCTTCCTACATTACGTTTGAAAATAACACTAAAATACTGTGGATCAGCATAACCAACTCTGGCAGCGATATCATATGTCTTCAACTGTGTGACCGTAAGGAGTTCTTTTGCTTTTTCCAAACGGAGTCGAGTCAGATATTCTATAAATGTTTCTCCAGTATGCTGTTTAAAAGTTGCACTGAAATAACTGATGCTCATAAAAATATGGCTACACAGCTCATTGAGTGAAAAGCTGTCATTACAATAATTCTCGCGAATATAAGCTTCTGCGGCTTGCATCTGAGAAGTCCGAACCGTTGTTCTCTGTGCCGATAGTTTAAGTATCAGCTCATGGCAAGTCCTCTCCAAATAATTTCTAGCTTCATCTAAAGTCTTAAGCGCAGCAACCTCTGCAAACATATTATGCGAAACAACTACTGTATTTGGGAAGCCGATGTCGACTACATAGTTCATCAAAGAAACCAGCAGCTGATAGATGCTGCTACGGCAGCCTTCTATAGAGGAGGTATTACTTTTAAGCTCCTGAAACCACTTCAATAGAATTTCCGATACAGCAGAAGCTTTACCTGTCTTTAAAGCGGATATGAATTGCTTTTCCCATGAGGTGAAATGCGCCTGATCCAATCCCTTGCCAAACTCAAGATCCTGTATGGAGATAACTTTATCTATGCCTAAAAGGTAACGATATTCTATGGAGGAGACCGCTTCTTGGAAGGATAGTGGAATTTGTTGCAAAGTATTATATTTTCTACCGATGCCTATGGTTGATGACAGCTTCAAATATTTATTTAAGCTACTCTGGACTTGCTCTGCAAGAAGCTGCGTTGCTACTTCTAACGTCTCTGAATTGCCGGATCTTATCGCAGCGATTTTTCCATCTCTCGTCTGGAATACCACTCCGTCTTGCTCTTTCTCAAGCTGCTCCTGAACAATGTTAAAGGCTCCGAAACGCAGTAGCTCTGCATCAAAAGCTAGGTCCTGGCTTCGTTTCTCAAGTTCTATATCTATAACGAGCGCAAGGTACACTTGACCCAGTAACTGAATATGAAAATAACTCAATTTATTCTCGATTTCTTCGCTTTTCATTCGAGTAGTTACCAGCTGCTCCAAAAATCGTTCCCGCAGCAATGGAAGACTCTGATTAAGTTGCATACGAAGCTTAACTAAATTCGCTTTTTGTAGATGCTCTTCATCTAAATCCTGCTTCATCTTACTTAGAAATTCAGCAAACTCACGTGCATTAATCGGTTTTAATAAGTACTCAGTCACCTTCAGTGTTATGGCCTGCTTCGCATATTCGAAGTCTTCATATCCAGTGACGATAATGACCTTCATATCCCGGTACCTATCCATCACAGCTCTGGCCAATCCCAGTCCATCCATAAAAGGCATACAAATATCAGTAATAATTACGTCAGGCCGATGCTGCTCGATTGCTTCCAGCGCATCTCGGCCATTATCGAAATCACCAACCAGCTCAAACCCATATTTACTCCATGTAATCTTCTGTTTGATCCCTTCACGAACCTCATCTTCATCATCAACCAGAATTATTTTGTACATCCAACACCTCCACAACTTTGAACTTATCAGCATAAGCATAATAGAGGCCGCCTGCGTGAGGCAACCTCTATTATTAAACTCTATTCGTATAGTAGAGGTTTGATCTCATCAGAATCCATATTGTTTTTATCATACCAGTGGAACCCCGTGTCGATGTTCTTTTCAACCGCTTCCCCTTTAATCGCTTGCACAGCTGCCTTCACAGCTTGATAGCCAATACCAATGGGGTCTTGTGTAACAGCGCCAGCCACAACACCACTGCGGATAGCATCCATCAACTGCTTGCCAGAGTCAAAGCCGACGACTACGATCTTACCATTCATTTGCAATTCATTTACTGCATTAGCCACACCTACAGCAGAACCTTCGTTAGAGCCATAGATTCCTTTCAGATCCGGATTTGCCTGCATCATCGCTTTCGCAAGGTCTGTGGACTTTAACTGATCTCCACCCCCATATTGCGGCTCTAACACTTGAATATCCGGATATTTTGCTTTCATTTGTTCCAAGAAGCCATCGCGACGCTGTTGCCCTGTGCTGCTCGTTTGGTCATGTATGACAAGGCCCACTTTACCTTTCTTGCCAATCAGTTCAGCCATTTTATCTGCGGCCAAAGCAGCTGCTGCTTTATTGTTAGTCGCTGCTGTTGCTACAGGGATATCACTGTCTACACCAGAGTCGAAGCCGATGACCGGAATCTTATTTTCCTTTGCCTTTTCTAGATAAGGAATCGCAGCCTTGCTGTCTAGTGCGGCTAGCGCAATTGCTGCTGGCTTCTTGTCGAGAGCTGTTTGCAGCATCTCAATTTGTTTATCCACCTGACTCTCATTTTCTGGACCTTCGAAGGTAATCTCAACATCAAATTCCTTAGCAGCTTTCTCTGCTCCTTGCTTCACCGCTTGCCAGAATTGATGCTGGAAACCTTTTGATATGACTGGAATGTACGGTTTGTCTGAACCGGATGCACTCTTGCTACTATCATTGTTGTTACATGCACTCAGCAATGTAGTGACTAATAACAGACAGGCAAGCATGATAAACCCTCTACGACGCAGTTTCATTTGAATCTTCCCCCTCGTCATTTGCTTTGTATATCACTCCGGATGGAGATCATACCAAGTTCATTGCTTACGGCGGCGTAGAATATCAGCGTAAACCGCAATGATGATTACAACACCGACAATGACCGTCCGCCATTCCTGAGCAACAGACATAATCTGCAAGCCATTCGTCAGCACACTCATAATCAGTGCGCCAATAATCGTGCCTAGAATAGAACCTACACCTCCACTTAAGGAAGTCCCGCCAATGACCACTGCCGCAATAGCCTCTAGTTCATAACCGGTGCCCAGTGATGGCTGTGCTGAATTCAGACGTGAGGCCATCAGGATACCTGCGATTCCGCTAAAGATCCCTGTAATGGAATAGATAATAATCTTCCATTTGACTGTGTTCACACCTGATAAGCGAGTAGCTTCTTCATTACTGCCAAGTGCGAAGTTGTAACGCCCAATAATCGTCTTAGACAAGATTATGCTTGCGATCATACCGAGTAATAAGAAGATAACGATGGTGTTGGGTATACCGGGGATCATTTTACCCATGGCGATCTTGGCGAAGATCGGATCATCGTTGAAATAAATGGGTTTGGCTCCTGTGATGACAAGCGACAAGCCTTTGGTGACCATCATAATCGCCAGAGTGGCGATGAAGGGTGGGATGTTCATCTTCGCCACCATCAAACCGCTGATGAAGCCGCACAGTGCTCCAGCCAGAATCCCACCTACAATGCCTAACGGGACGGGCAGACCCCAGAAGGTAATAATGACTCCAACCATAACAGATGAGAATGTCATTACAGTACCCAGAGCGAGGTCGATGCCACCCGTTATAATAACAAAGGTAGCTCCAAGCGCTAATACTCCGATTACAGCTGTAGAAACTAGAATTCCGACAAGATTTGAGAATTGAAAAAAGTTACTGGAGGATAAAGAGAATACGATGACCAATATGATCAGACTGGCAAATGCCAATAATTTTTGTTTGAATCCGGATTGCCCTCCCGTTTGCTTCATACCCGCTGGCTGACTAATCTCTTTATCCGCGATCTTCATAGTCCTGACACCTCCGGTTAACTCTTGAACAGTTATGAACGTTTCGTCGCATATTTCATAATCGCCTCCTGCGATGCTTCTTCTGCGGGGAGTTCTCCTGTTATACGCCCTTCACACATAATGATAATCCGATGGCTCATTCTTAGAATCTCAGGAAGATCTGAAGAAATGATAATGATCGCCTTCCCTTGACTCGCAAGCTGATCCAGCAGCTTATAAATTTCACTTTTCGCGCCTACATCAATACCTCGTGTGGGCTCATCGAAGATGAGTACATCACAGTCTCTAGTCAACCACTTGCCGATGACCACTTTCTGTTGATTACCTCCGGACAGAAACTTAACCTTTTGACCTACACTTGGAGTTTTGGTGGCTAGCGCTTCAACATGCTGCTCCGCTGAGCTTCGCATCTCCCGCTCCTTCATCCAGCCAAATGAATTACGGAATTTATAAAAGGAGGCAATCGCATTATTCATGCTGATATCCATATCCACAAGCAGTCCGAAACGTTTACGGTCTTCGGACAAATACCCAATACCATGCTGTACCGCTTGATGTGGCTGACGTATACGAACCGATTTTCCATGGAGCATAATTTCACCCTCATCGATGGGATCGGCACCAAATACGGCACGAACAACCTCGGTACGTCCAGCTCCCATTAAACCAGCGAAGCCCAAAATCTCACCTTTATACAGATGAAAGCTAATATCCTTGAACGCATGCCCTCTAGAAAGATTCCGAACTTCTAAGACAACTTGCTGAGTCTGTTTCGCAATCGTTGGTTTCGACGTTTGATATAATTCACGTCCAACCATCATGCTGATGATCTGATCAATCGTTATTGAATCGGTACGAACGGTATCAACATAACAACCATCGCGCATAACTGTAATGCGGTCTGTAATTCGCTTCAATTCATCCATGCGGTGAGAGATATAAATAATTCCCACACCTTTATCTCGTAGCTGCTCAATCATTCGAAATAACTCGTTAATTTCTGTATCTGTTAACGCGGCGGTTGGTTCATCCATGATCAATACCTCGGCTTGGAAAGACAAGGCTTTAGCGATTTCAACCATTTGCTGATTAGCAACGGTCAGGTCTGATACCAAAACTCTGGGATCCAGCTTCAGATTCATTTGATCAAACAGTACCTGAACTTTTCGGTTCATCTCCACATCATCAACGAACCATTTCAGACCTTTTCGCGGCTCTCGTCCAATGTAAATGTTCTGGGCGACCGTAAGATGAGGCATTAAATTCAATTCCTGATGGATGATACTAATTCCAAGCTCCTGTGCTTCACGGGTATTAACAATCTCCACTTCATTTCCCTTGTACCACATTTGACCAGTATCCTTGGAATAGACACCTGTCGCAATCTTCATAAGGGTAGACTTGCCAGCGCCATTTTCTCCTACTAACGCATGAACTTCCCCACGCTTCAGCTCAAATTGACATTCATTCAAAGCATGAACACCTGGGAAAAACTTGTTGATTCCCTCCATACGAAGCAACACTTCGTTCATTTTGATATCCACCTCAAATTCTTTGAGAATGCATTAACCCTTAAAGTAATCGCTTTCAATCCGGAATGTAAAATCATTGTATTCCCTATAAGTTGCCATTGTAATGGAATAATCTCCGTAAAAAAGTTTAAAATTTTATGTTTTACACAAAAAAAACTGAACCGAGAGCACCTCAGTTCAGCACAAATGTTATACCCTAAAAATCACATGTCTGCGAACCCTCCTACAGGCTTGCGCCATTTCCAGCCACCAATGTGAAGGTCTTAGGAATTCCCTTATCATACACGTCGGAAGATAGATTAGGTTCTTCTACTAATTGGCGGATCACTAGTCCGCTATTAGCTGCTGCGGTTACAATTTCTCCGAGTGTCCAGCGGCGCCAATACACAACACTATGCTCTTGTTCACCTGCTGGTTTACCTGTGGAAGGCAAATACTTGGAATAGGATACCTTTTTCTCTTCCAATGATGAGTCAAAATAATCTCCGTTTACTTTGTGTTTGCGTACCTTCGCAGTAGATCCCTTCGAGGAAATAAGCTTGGTCGTTACCGGATGAAAATCGCGGAGTACAAATACGCCTCCAGGAGAAAGCAATCGGCGAGCTGTTTCCATGAATAGTGTAAGGTTGGTAAAGTAATGAACAATTCCTAACTCCGCGAAGACGATGTCATATGAACCATCAAGGACGTCTTCTGGCAGCTTAAGAATATCTGAGACGATATAGGTTAGTGGTACCCCTGCTTCTTGGGCAAGATCAGCCGCATATCGCGCATTGGCTTCCGAGAAGTCAGCAACCGTTACTTCCGCACCTAGTAATGAGAGTGCCACGGCCTTCATTCCGTTTGAGCCCATTAAATTCATCATTTTCTTCCCCTTCACCTCTCCAAAAAAAGAAAGGAGCGGGTAAAGCTTTGCACTTGGTTCCTTTATTAATTTTGCAGCTGCTTCTGACGGTGTACCAAACCGAGTTACCCAAGCGGTATAAGTATCTTCGTTCCATAGTTCTTCGCTTGTTGGCACAGCGTTTTTTTCTGCCTGATTATTTGAATATTGATTCTGCTCTTCCATCCATTGCTACCCCTTTATGTGTAAAATATCTGTTATGAAGCATTCTGAATGGCATCAGCCATCCGGATAGTTTTCCTTCTTCCCGCGTACAAATATACTGCGAGTCCAATCATAACGAGCAGCCCACCTGCCCATTGTAAGGTTGTTAGCTGTTCACCCAAGAGTAAATACGCTAAGATACTGGCACCCACTGGTTCTCCTAAAATGTTCATTGAAACCGTAGTCGCAGATACATATTGTAGTAACCAATTAAACAAAATATGGCCAAACACCGTTGGCACCACTGCTAACAATACAAAGATTCCCCATTCCTTGGCCGGATAATTAAAAAAGGAAATCCCCATGAACAGATTGTATACGGCGAACACGCCAGCGGCTGACAAGAAGACAATCAAGCTATATAAATAAGAGGGCATGCGCACCACTAGCTTTTGACCGATCAGCATATGTACAGCTACCGCGACAGTGCCTCCGACCGATAATAGATCACCTTTAAGATTATCTGCAGAGATTCCAATATCACCCCAGCCGATAAACACGACACCGCCAATTGCAATGCCAAGCCCTAGAATAGCAGACAGAGCTGTCTTTTCCTTATACAAAAAATAAACACCCAGCATAATAAATACAGGCTCCAGCGCCATGATCATTGTTGAACTAGCTACCGAAGTATACTTTAATGATCCCATCCATAGCAAAAAATGCAGCGCAAGCATTGCGCCTGAAAGGATGAGCATTAGCCAGTCTTTTTTACTTAGAGCAAAAGCAGCTCCACTATAGGGTCTTGCAAAAGGCAGCATCAGCAGTGAGGTAAATAATAATCTGTACATGCCTTGTATAGATGCAGGTGCATCAGACCATTTAATAAAAATGGCGGAAAAAGAGATGGCCACAATCCCTATCAACATTAATAGTGGAATCGGAAGTGGCGGTTTTTTAAGTTTCACATGTTACGCGTCCTTTCAATATCTTAAGTCACTTATGTTAATTTAACGCAGACCGTGAAAAAATGCATCTTTTTTCATAAGATTTCACTAAAAAAAGCACAAGCAATGTCATTTCTGACGAAAGCTCATGCTTCTTAAAAGGCTAGGGCTTCAGAACAACCTTGATGCAATCTTCTTTTTTCTCACTAAAAACGTCATAGCCATGCTCCGCTTTACTAATTGGCAGGCGATGCGTAATGATATCTGTAGGATCAAATTTATTTTCTTTAATCATCTTATACAGCAACGGCATATAGTGAATCACCGGCGCTTGTCCCATCTTTAATGTGATGTTTCGTTCAAATAGCTGACCCAGCGGGAACATATTGTAATTAAGTCCATAGACCCCTACAAGCTGGATGGTTCCGAATTTACGTACGATATCCGCGGCCATTCTGAATGCACTGAGCGAGCCCCCTTGCAGCTTCAGAACCGTTTCCACTTTCTCCAAGGCAGATATTTTGGCATCTAGACCCACACAGTCAATAACCACATCTGCGCCCCCATGAGTGATCTCCTTCAAATGAGCCCCAATGTCCTTGATCTCTTCGAAGTTATAAACTTCAACATTATTGGTCAGCTTCGCATGTTGCAATCGGTAGCCGATATGGTCAACAGCAATGACTCTAGAGGCTCCTTTGATCCAGGCAAACTTTTGAGTTAGCAGTCCCACGGGCCCGCAGCCGAGAACAATGACCGTATCTCCCGGCTTCACTCCCCCGCTTTCTATTCCCCACCAAGCAGTAGGCACAATATCAGATAAGAAAAGAATTTTCTCATCTTCCATTTCTGCATCCTCCGGAACTACAAAAGGCCCAAAATTACCATAAGGTACCCGCAGCAATTCAGCTTGTCCGCCAGCAAAACCGCCATAAGTATCGGAATAACCAAGATAACCGCCTGTGTCCTTGGCGTCATTAGCATTGTCGCATTGGCTCTCCATCTCATGCTGGCAGAAAAAACACTGCCCACAGGCGACATTAAAGGGGATGATGACTCGGTCACCTTTTTTGACTCTAGTTACGTCAGGTCCCACTTCCTCAACAATCCCCATCGGCTCATGACCAATAACATAATCATCATGCATACCTGGAATTTCTCCGTTATAAATGTGCAGATCCGAGCCACAAATCGCCGTAGTGGTAATCCGAACAAGAATGTCATCTTTTTTCTCAAGCTTCGGATCAGCTACTTCTTTAACTTTCACTTTTTTCTTCCCTTG
This sequence comes from Paenibacillus sp. FSL F4-0122, assembly GCF_038002845.1. Lineage (NCBI taxonomy): Bacteria > Bacillati > Bacillota > Bacilli > Caryophanales > Paenibacillaceae > Paenibacillus > Paenibacillus sp. FSL F4-0122. The sequence continues at coordinate 5,649,628 of NZ_JBBODI010000001.1, read as the reverse complement.
GTAGGTTAGTGCTTTCATGCTGTTAATCCGCTCCTTTGGAGATGGTCTAGAGATATAACGTTCATACCTTTCTATGTTATATCCCTAAGCCCTAACCTCTTATCCATGAAGAAGCGGAGAATACATCATCAGTGCGTAATTATCAGTTACAGCTTCATCTCCAATTAGATCTCCAGATCGGGTATATACTTTTCGACTGATCTTATTACTGCGTATATATCCGCCCCAAGGCTCTAGACTAATCCTATGATCACTTTCGTATACTTCATAATCATAAAGCGCCTGCTCATTGCATCTCCATTCCCCGTGTAAATGGCTATCGTCCAGCCAGAGCTTTAGTTGATACGTTTGAGCGGTGTTATTTTTCAATTGAAGATCCAAATAGTTATAAGAACAGGTCGCCCCGCTTCCAAAAGGTTGTGTACGTTGTTCATCTGGAAATACATCATAGCTGTGACGATGCCGTTCAATAACGGTAAGTGGTGTGTGCAGTGCCATCCAATAGATCAGATTAGACAACTGGCATAAGCCTCCTCCAACCCCGGAATGAAAACCACCATAATGAAGCACCATACCCTCCAGATACCCTTTTCGTTTAGTGGGCTTACCAATACTTCTCCAGTAGGAAAAAGTCTCCCCCGGCTGCACAACAAGTCCATCCAGCTTCGCAATTGCCAGCCGTAAGTTAGTAATTTTATTGTATTGAAGCAGCATATCTACATTCCGAAGACTTCTTAATAACGGGGTAGCATGAGTCATAGCTGCATAAGATAATGTTTCATCCGTACGCTGCTTCGCTATTTTGCTTCGTCCAGTGTACCATTTCAAATATCTTTTCCAAATAAAATATCGTTTGCCAGCAAACAATCTAAGGCGAGAACGCTGAATAGGCTTCATGGCAGCCTGGGGTGTATTCATCTAGAACTGAACCTCGCTTTCAGCTCGTAACTGGGCGAATCTACCTCCAATTATCGCATTATGATGCTTAACGATCTCCCTACTACTCAGAACCCCATTATCAAAGGTGCTATGAGCATCTGAAACCAGTACACTTTTATATCCCATGCTGTATGCGCGTCTTATTGTCGTATCCAGACAGAATTCACTTTGCATCCCACAGATCACCAGATTCGTGATCCCGAGCTTTTGGAGTTCATCTTGCAATTCCGTTCGGTGAAAAGCATCCCAAGTAGGCTTCTCAACGATAACTTCGCCTTCCTGCGGTGTGATGCGGTGACTGATCTGCCAAGTGGGTGTACCTTTTGTGTACTCCTCATCTTCGGTATGTTGAATATACACAATAGGAGTACCTGCTAATCGAGCTTTTTGCTGAAGGGAGACAATCCTGTCCATCACACCCTCTTCATCGTACAGCTTTAGTTCATAGGAGAACATGGCTTCTTGAACATCGATAATTAATAATGCTGTTGATTGTTCCAAATGAATAACCTCCAAGAGCTTTTTTCAAAATCATACCAGAAACTGGGACAGACTATCTACCTACTAGAAGTTACAAATGTTAAAAATAAAAACCGAGCATCTGTAAGCAGATACCCGGACGATTTCATCAATCTTTTATTTGCCACGCTTATTATGCCAGATCAATGCATGCAGCTGTGGAAGTACACGAACCTTGTTCATATCCGAATCCACGATTACTTTATTAAACAACCACTCCAGCCTTCCCAGAAGTCGAGCAGAAATGTTGCCCTCTTCCGTGACATCATCATTACCAGGCTGCAGAAAGAGCTGCACATTCGGATATCGCTGGTGAACGTTTTTCGCATAATCAAAATCATTATCATCAAACACTACGACCTTCAAGCTATGCGTAGAACGACCCAGTTTCTCCATCTTACTCATGATGTTATCTAACATTTCCCAATTCGTTGTCATTCCTGAGCTTGGGGGTTTAGGGCTGATTGTCAGCACATCCACGTCATTGAACCAATCCTGCCATTTACTCCCCTGAGTTTCTATCGCTGCTTTTATTCCACGCTCATGAAGCAGACTGATGAAGGTACCCATTCCTTCACCAATCAAGGCAGGATTACCGCCTGAAATCGTAACACAGTCGAAATTATCGCCAGCTAACGCCAATAATTCATTTATGATTTCTTCTGCTTCCATCATGCGAACCTTATTCTTAGCCGTACCATCCCAAGTAAAAGCGGAGTCACACCAGCCGCAGCGATAATCGCAGCCATAGGTGCGGACAAACATCGTCTTCACTCCAATTACCGCACCTTCGCCTTGAATAGTTGGACCGAACATTTCAATTACAGGAATCTTACTCACAGTCACAGCCTCCATACAAACGGTAGGATGGCCCTTCATCCGGAACGTCTTCAGCCAGCACCTCTGCCCAAGAGGTTGGAGTCTCCCATAGCTTTACCGAGTATAAAGGCAACCCTGCTTGCTTAAGCTTGTAGGCAATATATGAAGACATATTCTCCACTGTGGTGCGGAAAGACAATAAGGCTACTTTGGAGCCCGTATTCGTTAACGTCTCTAACACAGGTTCATTTCCCATAGCAAGAAAAGCGTGATCTAAACGATCTACAAGGCTTTGTTGTACTGTCATTTTGATATCGCTAAAATCAATGACGAAGCCTTCATCCGAGTGGCCTTCCGCGGCCATAGGTTTGCCCTTAAGCACTACTTCGAGCTTATAAGTATGTCCGTGCAGATTGCTGCATTTCCCTTTGTGTCCCACTAACTGGTGTGCCGCATCGAACGTAAATATTTTGCAGACTGAAACCTCGTTAAGCATTAAGAACCGGCCTCCATTCTCTCCGCCTCATATTGCTCAAGACCACGCTGACGCAATAGACAGGCTGGACAAGTACCGCAGCCACTGCCAATAATACCGTTGTAACAGGTCAGTGTGTGTTCGCGAACATAATCAAAATACCCCAGTTGATCGGCCATTTTCCACGTTTCTTTTTTATCCAGCCACATTAGGGGAGTGTGGATCGCAAACTCATAGTCCATAGATAAGTTCAGCGTAACATTCAATGATTTCACAAAAACATCACGGCAGTCCGGATAACCGCTAAAGTCCGTTTGGCAAACCCCAGTGACGATATGGGAGTACCCCAGTTGTTTAGCTAATATAGCGGCAAAAGATAAAAACAACAAATTCCGTCCATCGACGAAAGTACTTGGAAGCTCATCCCCTTCCCCAGCCACGATATCTATATCCTGACGGGTAAGTGCATTGGGTGCCAGCTGATTAAGCAGCCCCAGATCAAGAATATGCTGTTTTACATTAAACTTAGCTGCTATCTCTGTTGCAACTTCGATTTCAGCCGCATGACGTTGATTATAGTTGAAGGTAACTACCTGCACTTCCTCATACTGCTGCAATGCCCAAACCAGGCAAGTGGTGCTATCTTGTCCGCCGCTGAATACGACGAGTGCTTTTTTGTTCATATGAATCTCTCCTTATCACAAGTTGGAATTTAGCGGTTGTCCACTTTTTCTGGATAGAGGTCGTGATTGATTAAGCGGTGTTCCGCCATCGCCTCATACTTCGTACCCGGTCTTCCATAGTTGCAATAAGGATCAATTGAAATGCCTCCGCGCGGAGTGAACTTGCCCCATACCTCAATGTAACGCGGATCCATCAGTGAGATCAGTTCATTCATAATAATGTTGACACAGTCCTCATGAAAGTCACCATGGTTGCGGAAGCTAAACAGATACAGCTTTAATGATTTGGATTCCACCATTTTTTGTTCAGGAATATACGAAATATACAGCGTGGCAAAATCCGGCTGACCCGTTACAGGACACAAGCTAGTGAACTCAGGGCAGTTGAATTTAACAAAATAATCACGTCCGGGATGTTTGTTATCAAACACCTCCAGAATGTCTGGATCATAACCAAACTTGTACTGTGTTCCCTGATTACCAAGCAAAGTAACTTCTTGCATTTCCTCTTTCAATCTTCCTTCTGACACGACAAAAAACCCCTCTCTTTTCCTTCGGCCTTGGCCGGTAATGGAAAGAAGAACGAGATTTCGAAAACTTGGCTCCACTAAGAAGAAACGGAAGCAACGTCCGGATAAAGGACAGCAACCGCTTGTACTGTTTAATATATTCTTAGTTTTTTATAGAGGGAGTTCGCGAACCTCTCCTGCACAACTTTAGTGCAGACTTCTTCTTAAAGCATAAAGCATATTGCGTCTTGAACTATACCATGGGTAGCCCGCTCCTGACAAGTTCTACTCTTTACTGTTACCTTATACAGATCAGCAAATCACTCCAGATTAACGTGGATAGACCTGCGTATGTAGAGATTAGGAAGCTCAAAACCAATGCCAATTTGATTGTGGATTTCTTTTTAATGACATGAATTATTCATATGGTTAATTAAGATGCGGCAAAAAAAAGGATTCAAATCCTAAGAAAAGGGTAACTTATTCATAATAATCTTCGAGCTAAGGGTGGGAGCATTTTATGGAACAAAGTATACAGCAGCTTATGGATTGGCTTAACAATCATTTGAATGAAACAATCGCTATTGAAAAGAAAGAACTTCGTGATTTGGATAAAGTTCATTTCAATTTAGAGTCCGTAGATTTCCGGAGTGCAGACGATGTTATTGATGAATATCTTGGAAGTGCACTGATATTAAGAGGTTTCGGCAGCACACTTAACGCCGATGGTGAACTGGTATCCCTGCCACAATCCACTTATGATTTAGCTGTTGAAGGTCTTCAAATCGTAGACTTAGCCGACCGCAAGGCAGAAATAACTACGGACAGAGCTAATTACACCCTTTCAGTAGATTAAACGAACATGATTATGATAAGCAAAAAGAGCCCACAGCGATTGCGGGCTCTTTTTGCTTATCATTTATTCTTCTCCAATGATCTCCACTTCAGTTTCCAGCTCTACACCGAATTTATCCTTCACAGTCGCTCTTACATGGTGGATTAGCCCGATGTAATCACTGGCTGTTGCATTATCTGCATTCACAATAAATCCCGCATGCTTCTTGGATACCTCAGCACCGCCGATTCTTGTACCCTGTAAGCCGCTCTCTTGAATTAACTGACCTGCAAAACGGCCTGGAGGCCGCTTAAATACACTCCCACAGGATGGATACTCAAGCGGTTGCTTCGATTCACGTAAATAAGTTAGTTCATCCATTTTTGCCTTGATCGTTAAAACATCACCGGAAGTCATAGCAAATTTGGCCTCAAGTACAATGTACTCACCGCTTGCGAACACGCTTTTTCTGTAACCCCATTGCAGCTCATCACCTTGCAGAGTTACCAATTGCCCGTTCTTATTTATAGCTAGTGCACTATGCAGGACATCTTTGATCTCACCGCCATAAGCACCTGCGTTCATATAGAGCGCTCCACCAACTGTTCCTGGAATGCCACAGGCGAACTCAAGACCCGTAAGCTCCTTATCAAGTGCATATCTGGAAACATCAATTATTTTGGCACCACATTGCGCATATAAGAGATTGTCGCGAATTCCCATTTCGGTCAGTCCTGCCGTTTGCAGAACGATCCCACGTACACCTCCATCACGGATAATCACATTGGAGCCATTCCCAAGTACCGTAAGGGTTATCCCATTTTGTTCTGCATATGTAACGATCTTTTGAATTTCATCATAAGTAGCTGGTGCAGCCAAAATATCAGCTTTGCCGCCCATTTTAGTGTACACGTGATCTTTTAAATTCTCATGACTTTTCACTATTCCTGCAGTCATTAACTGCTCTAGGTCATCTTGAATTTTGTCAATATTCATGTTTTTATGCTCCTTTAACCATGTATAAATGATGGTCCTTGATCTATTTTAAAGAGTTATTATGAAATTGTAGGCAACCACAACTGTAACAACGAACAGGCTCCCTTGTCAATGACGGGAGCCTGTTCGTTGTATGATTTTAGATGATAAAATTACACAGCTTTATAGGCAGCAAGCTCGTAAGGAAGACACAGTGGCACACCCGTACGTGGATCCGGAACGATATCCGCTTCAATTCCAAACACTTCCCGCAATACATCTGGTGTCATAACCTCAGTAGGTGAGCCTTCGCTAACCACAGTACCGGACTTAATCGCTACCATATGCTGCGCATAACGAGTAGCATGATTCAAATCATGCACGACCATGATGATGGTACGGCCTTCTTCCTCATTCAGCTTTTGCAATAGCTGGAGAACTTCGAGCTGATGCGCCATATCTAGGAAGGTTGTAGGCTCGTCAAGGAATAAAATATCTGTTTCTTGAGCTAACGCCATAGCGATCCATGCGCGTTGACGTTGTCCACCTGAGAGACGGTCAATAGGGCGATCATGAAAAGATTCCATGCCCGTAACAGAGATGGCGTTGGAGATGATGTTGCGATCCTCAGCGGTCATCGTGCCAAATCCCTTTTGATGAGGGAAACGACCGTAGCTGACCAGCTCAGATACCGTCAGACCGTCAGGAGCCGTTGGGTTCTGCGGTAGAATCGCTAGCTGCCTAGCAACCTCTTTAGTTGAAAAGTTATGGATCGATTTGCCGTCCAGCATTACGGTGCCACTCTTCGGCTTCATAATCCGGGCCATCGTTTTGAGGATTGTAGATTTACCGGAGCCGTTAGCACCTACTAGTGCAGTGATTTTTCCCGTAGGGATAGACAAGTTCAATCCTTTAACTATAGTAGCCTCTGCATACCCAATACTTAATTCTTCTGTATTCAAACGTTCTGACATGATCTACAACTCCCTTAAAAGTTTTATGGAGCTATGCTCCTAAGTATGAACTAATTTACGCTTTAGACTTGGCGAGTAAATATAAAAAGTAAGGTGCGCCAATAATCGCAACCACAATGCCAGTCGGAACTTCCGCAGGTTGCAACACCCATCTGCCGATGGTATCAGCGGTAATCATAAGAAGCGCCCCTGTCAAAGCACTAGCAGGTAATAACACCTGATGACGGGGTCCCACGAGCCTGCGAGCCAGGTGTGGTGCTATCAGGCCGACGAAGCCAATACCTCCGCTTACTGCGACGCAGGAGCCGGCAAGCGCTACGGCTGTTACCAGAAGGAGAATACGTTCCTTCTCCACACGCATTCCTAGACCTAATGAAGTATGGTCCCCTAGATTCAATACATTTAGAACCCGGGCTTTATAGAAGGCGAACGGTAACAGAATCACGATCCAAGGCAGCAAAGCAAGGACGAATCTCCAATCCCCACCCCATATTTTCCCGGCGATCCAAGTAGCTACAAATTGATAATTATTAGGATCAAGCCTAAGTGCCAATACAAGCTGGCAAGCATTGATTCCTGCAGCGACCGCAATCCCGATAAGGATCAGCCTTGTAGGAGACAGACCATCTGCCTTCCGGTAGGCAAGAATATAGATTAAAGCTGCGGTCAGGCCAGCCCCACCAAGCGCTAGGAGAGGCAAGACAAATACCGGAGCTGCGGTTGTAGCCGGAAAGAACGAGATGAAAATGATTACAGCAAAACCTGCACCAGCACTTATGCCCAGCGTAGCCGGTTCAGCGAGTGCATTACGTGCGAGACTTTGTAGAATACAGCCTGACACTGCAAAGCCCGCTCCAACTAACAATGAAATTACGATGCGGGGTAATCTGAAATCAAATAAAATAAGCTTTTGCTGATGTGTTCCATCACCCAGCAGTGTATGTAATACCTCCAGTGGGGATAGACGCATAAACCCTGTATTCATACTGACTATAAACACCACGACGATCAGTATAGCAAGGAGCGATAACACCGTTATGGTGCGTGTGCGGCGTTCTTTTTCATCTGGAGTAAGGGTTATTTTGGGCATTACAGCTCCCCCTTCCGCTTACTCGCTAAATAAATAAAGAAAGGTACGCCGATGATGGCAATTAAGGCTCCTAGCGGTGTCTCATACGGTGCATTTATCATTCTTGCGGCAATATCTGCAAAGATAATCAATAAGCTCCCCAGAACAGCCGAGCAAGGTATAATCCAGCGGTAGTCCACTCCAACGAAATAACGTGTAACATGTGGAATAATTAGTCCTATAAAAGCAATCGGGCCAACCGTTGAAACCGCACTTCCAGCTAAGATAACCACAACAATCATACATGCCAACTGAACTAACCTTGTCCGCTGCCCCAGACCAACCGCAACTTCTCTTCCTAAGCTGAGCAATGTAACGGATCGTGATAACATCATCGCTGCAATTAAGGCCACGGCCACCCAAGGGAATATAATCTTGATCTGAGTCCAGCTAGCTCCCCCCATCCCACCGGCTAACCAGAAGGCTATATCCTGAGATAAGTTGAAAAGAACAGCTACTCCCTGACTAATAGCAACCAATAAAGCACTAACTGCCGAACCTGCTAGTGTCAATCGCAAGGGGGTCAGGCCATTAAAAGAAAGCGAACCGATTCCGAATACGATAAAAGAGGCCACAGCGGCACCGATAAAGCAATACAACATTAGTGAAGTGAATGAGAGTGAGGGTGCAAAAGCAAATACTATTGCCAGCGCTACTCCTGCTCCTGCATTCAAGCCTAACAGCCCTGAATCCGCAAGCGGGTTTCTTGTCATCCCCTGCATGATAGCCCCTGCTACTGCGAAGCAAGCACCGACTAAGGCGCCAGCAATAGCACGTGGAAATCGCAGTTCTCTAATCACCTGATGTTTTTGTAAATCTGGATTGAAATGAAATATAGCTTCCCATACTGTAGCTAACTTGATATCTGCCGCACCCACTGAGACCGAAAGTGCCAATCCGAAGGCAATGGCAGCAAGTCCAAAAATAAGAATACCAATGGCAGCTGCCGGTCGGGTATGTAGAGCTTTTTTGGGTTCATTGTTAATACGATTTGCGAAATCTGAGGGTGAAACCATGGGTTGTCTCCTTATTCAATAGTTACAATGGTTTATATGATAACAACAATCATTCTCATTATCGCAAAAAAAATTATGTTGTACAATTGCAGGAACGATTTTTCCGTACTATGGGATTGGTTTATAAAAAAATGGTGCAGATCTTTGTATCCCGAGATACTTGATCTGCACGCCCTTCCCCACCGAAATGATCAGTCTCATTCATGGTGAATTACGACTTTTATTTCACAAGACTTTTTAGCACATCGTCAATGATTTTGCTGCCAGCGTTCGCACCACTGTAAAGCCAGCTGCTTGTTGAGCTCATTTCATGCACATTTCCAGCTTTTACAGCTGGGATGCCCTTCCAAATTGCACTATCTAAGATCTCCGAACCCTCAGTCTTATCACTATTTACAAGGAAAATATGATCTGCAGTCAGCTCAGAAAGCTTCTCTAGCGAGATCGGATTCCAAGTTGCTCTTGTTCCTACTGGGATCTCTGTTACTAAGTTAGGAAGCTTTACGCCAAGGTCTGTATATAATACAGCACCACTGCTGCGGGTTTCGTCTACAATATAGAAGTTTTTTTGCACCAACCATAGAATAGCCGCGGACTCTTGTCCAATAGCTCCTGCAAGCTGTTCTTTCGCAGCCGCTGCTTTAACATCATAATCTTTAATGGCTTTTTCTGCTTCAGGGGTTTTGTTCAAAATCTCACCAATCTTGAGCAAAGATTTGCGCCAATCTTGATTTAGTTCATCCCCAATTACATAAGTGGGTGCAATCTTATTCAACTGATCGTAAATCCCGTTCTGAACAGAAGACTCCGATGGGATGATAATAAGATCCGGAGCAAAGCTGGTTACAGCCTCTAACGGAAGATCGTAACTAATTGTAGGAACATCCTTCAATTCAGTGGCCAGATAATCCTGAACGCCATTTGTAACTGACCATTGAGCTACTGGAGTCACACCCAGAGTTACCAATGAGTCTTCCAAATATGAACCCAGGACGCGCTGTGGATTAGCCGGAATCGTTACTTCATGGCCCATTGCATCTGTTAATGTCTTAGGAGCAGCAGGTGCCTCTGTAGATTCTGCTGTAGGAGCTGTTGTAGGCGCTGTTCCTGCATTTGATGAACTTTCAGCATTATTATTTCCACAAGCGGAAAGTATTAGCGTCATCACTATTAGTCCGCTCATTGTCACTTTCATGCTTCCTGATCTTTTTCTGTTAAGCCAAAACATTAAAAACCCTCCTATATGTAACTGCTTTGATATTCAAAGGTGACCTTTACCTCTGCTTCACTTTTAAATGATATTGATTCTCATTCTCTGTGTCAACATATAAATTTCAAATTCTGTGGATTTGCAACAATTTCCTTCATATAAAATACAAAAGAGGTTATATTCCGAACGTTCCGGATATAACCTCATCTTTAATCTTCTACTTATTTATTTAAATGATAAGGGACAGTCGCTACTACAACGTCCTTTTGATTCATTAGATACGAGCGGATTAAAAAGCTGGTCTGATTATGAAGCACGGCTTGCCACCAATGTTTGGTAATAAACTGTGGAATCAGAATCGTGATGTGATCCGTCGCAGCGGTCTTCCACTCAACCGTATCGATAAACTTCACTAACGGACGAATGATACTACGATATCTGGAGCGAAGTACAATCAGGCGTACGCCTGGATTCCATTCCTCCCACCGTTGCTCCATCTTATGAATGTCTTCTTCATCAAAGCCTACATACACAGCAACAACATTATCTGTTAGAGACTTCGCATAGCTGATGGAATGTAATACAGCACGTGTAACCCCTGCAACAGGAACAACTACAGTACTTCCTTTAATTATAGGTTTATCAGTAGCCGGACATATACGCAGTTGATCCGCAGTGTTCAAATAGTGCTTATGAATACGGTGGAACACGAACATTACAGCAGGTAAGAAAATGAATGCCATCCATACGCTCGAGAATTTAGTAATGATAAATATAAGCGTAATCGTCAATGTAGTCAGCATACCGATGGTATTTACAACAAATCTTTTCACCCATCCAGCAGGTCTTGTTTTGATCCAATGCACCATCATCCCCAGTTGGGATAAGGTAAAAGGAATGAACACGCCTACCGCATAAAGTGGAATCAAACCTTCCGTATTCCCATGGAATACAGCCACAAGTATGATAGACATAACTCCTAGAAAAATAATGCCATTTGAGAAGCCCAGGCGGTCACCACGGACCATAAATGCATGTGGCAGATATTTATCTTTTGCAAACATAAAGGCAAGCAGCGGAAACGCTGAATATGCTGTATTAGCTGCCAAGAACAAAATCACTGCTGTAATCCCTTGAATGAAAAAGTACAATCCGCCACGGCCAAAGGTCGATTCAGCGATCTGAGAGACAACCGTAGCCTTTTCATCTGGCACAATACCATACCAATACGCCAGCACAGTGATTCCGGTAAACATAAAGCCAAGGATAAGTCCCATGATCATTAGCGTCTTGGCTGCATTTTTCTCAGCCGGTGCTTTAAAGTTTGGGATCGCATTAGATACGGCCTCAACCCCCGTTAGGGCTGAACAACCAGAGCTAAACGCTTTTAATAGTAGAAACAAACTTACATTAGATACGGCGCTGCCTATTTCAGGAACATTCGCATGCGCGCCACCCATTGCATATTTAACGATACCGGAGATAATCAGAACAACAATCGAAACCACAAACAAATACACTGGAATTGCGATGAACGAAGCCGATTCAGTCACTCCGCGAAGATTAATGATAGTTAATAGAACGATAACAGATACAGCGATGAGAACAGTATGATTATGAAGACTTGGAAAAGCCGATGTGATCGCATCCGTCCCTGCCGAGGCACTAACCGCTACGGTAAGAATGTAATCCACCAATAATGAACCCCCAGCGAGCAGCCCTGTCGGAATACCAAGATTACTCTTGGCTACGATATAAGCTCCGCCTCCTTGCGGATAAGCAAATATCGTCTGCCGATAGGATAAAATCAGGATGGCCAGCAGGCCCAATACGGCTAATGCAATTGGCAGGGAATACCAGATGGCAGTAAACCCGGCAGCCACCAGTACAATCAGAATTTGTTCCGTTCCGTAGGCTACAGACGAGAGCGCATCAGAAGACAGGACAGCCAGTGCTTTAACCTTGGATAACTTTTCATGATCGAGTTCATTCGACTTCATCGGACGTCCGATCAATAGTCGTTTTACCTTGCTTACCATGGTGGATACAGTTCCTTTCTTTGGGAGCTGAAACGGAATTTCCGTGCGCTGTTTTCATCGGTGGATTTCATAAATGCAGACACAAAAATAAGCATACGGAAATGATCCGCATGCTTATGCATGGTCATTTTCCCACCTTGCTTACGAGGTTAGCTGGCGGATTCGGGCTGTGGTTATAGCCCTACGGTACAGGTCTGTTCGACCCGGTTCCGATTCACCCCATTGGCATGAATGCCAAGTTTGGTTCCCCCGTTTTTCCTAAGAAAATTCAGCGCATATTCAACTTCTCACAAGGTCTAATATTAGTCTACAAAGTGCATACAGTAAAGCGTTGAAAAAAATGAAAAAAGAATGAAAAAACATCCAATAAGCTCAAATATAGCGTCTTATTGGATGCTCTCTTTCATTATCTTCAATTATCCCTCTAGCCCGTGATTTTAATACCTTTTCAGCTTTTTTGTAACTTCCAAAGCGAAAACTAAAATCCTAAGCTCTCCTCTGCATCTACTTCAATCATTTCTTCTTCCTTACGTCCATACCAAAGAAGGAGACTAATTAGAGCAAAAGCGATTAAAGCTAACAAAGGAATCGTAATAAATCCGAAGTAGTTCAAGTAATCTTTATTACAAGGAACACCAATTGTACAAGGTAGAACTTTACTTAACGCTGGAATCTTCTGTTCCGCATAATGATAGATTGAGATACTGCCACCAATCAAACTTAATGGAAGCACATAAGGAATGATGCGCTTATCTCCACGGAAAGTAGCAATTCCCAACAAAAATAACTGCGGATACATAAAAATCCGCTGAAACCAGCAAAGCTTACAAGGTTCATATTTCAAGACTTCACTTAAATACAAGCTACCAGCTACAGCAACCAAAGAGACAAACCAGGCCAGATAGAGGCAGTTACGCTTGCAAAAAGATAGGAATTTTGTCACTTTGCCTCCACTGCTTTTGCGGCGGTGTTAATTTCAGATGTAATCGCTTCAATATCGAAAGGTTCAGCCGTTTTCACTCCATTAATGTAGAGCGAAGGCGTAGTTGTCACGCCTGCGTCAGTTGCCAACTGAATGTCTTTCTTCAGCTCATCTGCATAAGTTTTCTCTTGGATGTCTTTACGCAAAAGATCGTAATCGATCGCTAATTTCTCTTTTTCAGCAAGGCTTATCAAGAAATCCTCAGTGGCCCATTCGTCGCTCTCATCCCCTTGCTGCGCATATACAGCATCATAGAACTTCCAGAATTCATCCTTATTCTGATGGTATACAGACAATGCAGCTAGTGAAGCTGTCTCAGAGTCAGGACCAACGAAAGCCATATTTACAAAGTAAAGAGCTGCTTTTCCCTCGTTGACAAAATCTTGAACAATTTTCGGTTTCATGGAGCCAGCAAACTGGGAACAAGCTGGACATTTGAAATCGCCAAATTCAACAAGCTTAACAGGTGCATCCTCATTACCAATCCTAGGTAGCTCACTGTAATTGAATTCTACCGGTTCTCCTGTAGAGACATTCTTTGCTGCATCTTTCGAAGCTAACATAAACAATCCAACAAAAATGATAACTACTACAGCTATTGAACTAATAACTAAAATTCTCGTTTTCTGCTTCTGTTGCTCCTGTTCTACCCGTCGTTTCTCTTGTTTGCTCAACTGGGGAACATTTGGACTTTTTTTAGGTTTACTCAAGGAGAATTCCTTTCTGTCCTCTAGGGACTAATGTAGTTTTTATCATATACATTTAAAATTATATAATTATTAATCTCTTTTTGGCAAACAGTATAGTCAAAAAAAACAGCGTGACTCCAAAAGGAGAAACGCTGCTCTTATTTTAAAAATATATAATTCCATCAAGCTCCAGCTTCTTCATTCAATAACTGTAACCGCAATAGCTTAATTCGAGAAATTCGCTTATTCTCAGTCTCTTCTACAATAAATAGATGATCATCAAATTCTACGGATTGCCCTTTTTGAGGTGGATTAACCTCCAATTTAGAATACAGCCAGCCGCCTATCGTATCGTAATCCTCAGTCTCCATATGAAGACCCAAAAGATCATTAATCTCTTCAATAAGCATCAAACCGTCAATGGAGTGTTCATCCTCGCCAAGCTTCTCAACACCGGGACGTTCCTCATCAAATTCATCCTGAATTTCTCCAACAATTTCCTCCATGATATCTTCCAATGTCACCATTCCTGAAGTTCCACCATATTCATCGATCAATATGGCGATTTGTGTCTTCGCACGCTGCATAACTTTCAGCAAAGCGCTAATCTGAATGGATTCCGGCACGGTTAATATTGGACGAATTAATTTCTGATAACTTTGCGGGCGATCCTTAATTAAGTCCTTTATATGGATGAAGCCTAAAATATGATCCTTATCACCATCACAGACGGGATAACGTGTCCTCATGCCATCATAGGCAATCTCAAGGTTCTCCTCAGCAGAAACATGATTATTCAGACAGATCATCTCTGTCCGCGGAATCATGATCTCCCGAGCCATGGTATCCACAAATTCAAAAATATTGTCAACCAAAGCCATTTCAGTATTATCGATAAAGCCGCTTTTGTTACTTTCCTGCATGATAATACGAATTTCTTCTTCCGTATGCGCCGTTCCCAGCTCTGAAGCCGGGGCTAATCGGAAAATTTGCAGTAAACCACGCGCCAGCCCATTAACGATCCATATCACTGGATACATGATTTTGTAAAATACATTCATCGGTCCTGCTGTTAGTAAAAGGACAGATTCAGCCTTGTTAACAGCAATGGTCTTAGGTGCAAGCTCACCTAATACGATATGCAAGATAGTAATGAACATAAGAGCAATAACCAAAGATACAACATTAACAGCAGTTTCTCCTAAACCTATGCTTCCTAATAAAGGCCCTATAAGATTAGCTATAGCTGGTTGACCCAGCCACCCTAATGCAAGAGAAGCCAATGTAATGCCGAGCTGACAGGCTGAGAGATAGCCATCCAGGTTGCTGACAATGCTTTTTGCATTAAAAGCTTTTTTACTACCTTCTTCAATCAGGGTATCAATTCTACCACTTCGCACTTTCACCATTGCATATTCGACTGAAACAAAAAATCCATTTAACAATACCAACAAAATAATAAGACCAACATGTAATATACCGGGTAAAGGGTCGCTCAATTTATACTCCTATCCACCATTTTCCGTACATGGATGGATAGGCCCACCTCCTTCGTTTTTTCAGAGTATTGGCAAAATGCTCGCCGTTTGTTCCTTTCAGTATCAATTTCCCAATGGTTTCATCTCCAGTCTAGAATCACGTTTTTGAATATATACTTTATTATATTAATATATTGGGGCAAACCGCAAGCATGCGTGTCCTTTCGAAATAAAATGGGCAGTGATTATCAAGATTATTCCATAAATTAATCACAAATAAAAAGAACTCCTAACCGTTTGGCGTTGGAGTTCTTCTCATCGAAGATGGATTACATTTAGCGACAATTTCTCATCGTTGGAGGATTGCCAATTACACCTGGGTATTGATAAGTAAGGGGCTCATCGAAGGTAGCATAATCAAAATAAATCATAAGTAAGACGGTGCGTTGGCCAGTCGCAGGGTCACTGATAATAATGTGGTCACGGCCTGCCGCTTCCAGCACACCCTTGTAAACTTTCGCATTCCAGTCTTTGTTGTTCTCATAAGTAAAATAAAACGTACCTACTTTTCCTAAATTCAGGCGGAAAATATTCTCGATGTAGGATTGTTCGAACGTTTGTGGTGGATTCTGAACTACTACTCCCCCTGGCGTCATTGGACTACCACTGCTTACTTGAGGTGGCATGCTGCCCATGCCTTGCATTCCTGATGACATCGGCATTCCGGAAGACATTGGCATACCTGAAGAAGAGACACTACCGATGGTATAAGTTACGGGGCGGTAAGGTTGAACGATCATTTAATGAAACCTCCTAAATGTTTATCGGAGCATAAACTCCTTTGGACACAAATGAAACTCACACTAACTTTCTGTGAGAATTACTCATTTTATTGAGTAATTCTCTTTGCACAGTTACTAAGCTAATTGCCGATAAATACAGTCGGGCAATCTTCTCCGGTCGGAGTAAAGAAGCAATGGGCTTTGAAGCGGCCAGTGTTTTGTTGGTTATACCAGGTTGCAGGACAATCACCTGCGGGTCTGAAGAACCACAAAGCATTGGTAGCTGGCCAGGTTCTTTCACCAGCAATTACACGTTTGGCTAGACGGATATCTGCTTCTCTGGCTCGCTGATAGAAGTATCCCTTCTGCGGCGCTTCGAAACCTCCTGGACTTTGATAGACCATGTCATTCACATTCCGAATGTTATTAAAGTCCAAGCAATTGCCAAGAATCCGGTTGACGCCAACATTGCCGACCATGAGCATACCGAGTTCTCCATCTTCCTCAGCTTCCGCTCTCATCAACCGCGCCAGCACCTTCACATCTTCCGAGTTCGTTTTGATGACGGCCACGCTGTCTCCTCCTTGGGGTCACTTCTTGTAGCAACCTCGTTCTTAACTGCATGCTGTATAGTATGTGCATTCGCCTAAGAGGTGACAGTTCCCGCCTATTTTTTAGAGTAGGGATTTTTCCTTTTAACCACTCAGCAAATCCCCTTTATCTATACTCTAAGCTGCGTTTGCCCAATTACATTCGCGTTACAGCGTAAGAGTCGGGGGCAGCTGCGGTGTTAGCGACAATGTCAGCGTCAGCATCGATGTCCTCGTTAACGACAGCGTTAGCGTCTGAGTCGGGGGGCGGTGTCGGTGTTAGCCACAATGTACACGTCAGCGTCGATGTCCTTGTTAACGACAGCGTTAGCGTCTGAGTCGATGTTGGTGGCAGCATCAGGGTCGGCGTCGGTGTTAGCGCGTCAGTACAGCATCAGAGTCGGCGTCGGTTTTAGCGTCGAATCGGTGCTGGAATCGTTGTCGGTGTTAGCCACAATGTCCACGTCAGCGTCGATGTCCTTGTTAGCAACAGCAATAGCTTCAACGTCAGCAACAGCATCCACGTCAACGTCCGCTCAGAAGGCGCTATCGGACACAGCTGACCTTATTCGCGATATTAATCCACTTTTGGGATTCTATCGGACCCCAAAGCCCCTATTGGCCCGCAAAGCACCGATTATAAGCATCTTTCTAATGAATAGCTGCATTGGAGTCCGAAACTAGGCTCAAAAGGCTGTGAAATTACAAATAACGTCATCTGGGTCCGTAAGGTAAGAGGGTAATGAATATCTGACACTTAATAGATGATCGCACCTACAGTGAGCTTTGAGAGCTATAGTATCAGTGAGCTTTGAGCGCTACGGGATCAGTGGGCTTTGAGAGCTACAGGATCAGTGGGCTTGAATGGTACATAACCAAAACGCAAAGCAGCGCTCCTCCATTAGCATGGGGATCGCTGCTTTGATTTTATATAACAAATGACTACTCCGCAGTTGAGTATTGTGGCTGTCGTTGGAATCCATGATATCTAGTTCCTTGATAAGTAAGCATTCCTCTATCGCCTTCTGCGCTCAAGCCATATTCATGGCCATCTACTTTAAATTCCATGCGACTGCCGCCTTCCAGCTCGTACGTTAAATAGTAAGTTGTACTCGTACGAGTTGAGCCATTCTCTTCCTGAAGCTGCTGCTGACGTACTTCAGTCCGTTTGCTAACGATATGTGCAGGGATTGTTAGTATGGGTGAGCCATTGTTCCTGCCCCATTGAAGCAAGCCCCTGCCTGCTGATATAGCAAGAATACCAATCATAACAACGATAAAGATCGGCATCACCGTTCCGGCAAAATCAAACATCCACGAAAGATCCGGGCCCATTCCCATGACAGTTTCCCCCTTCTTCCCCTTGTAATTCAGCCTAATTGCTGCGTTCTGGGTACTTCTGTACATGTATATGCCTCATCTAGTCCAGAAAGCATTAAATAAGTGAGACTAGATGCAAAAAGACCACTTCGTTTTCTTAAAAATCAAGAATTCGAGTGGTCTCTATACAGAGTTTTCAGTAATTAAATTAAGCATGAACTAGGTCTAGCAATTTCTTAGTTTCGTCTGTCTGATCATCTAACATTCCATTTTCAGCCCAGCAAGCTCTGCATTGTTCTTCAGTTTCACAAAGATGAGCGTCATCACAGTTGTAGCAAAGTTGCAAAAGGTTTCTTGTCATATAATCTGTTTCGAATGTTTTCATTGTAATCTCTCCTATTCGATGTCTGAGTTTGTGAAAATTTGAACTTGTTTTCTATGTGTTAAATATATCACAGGATTCTTTAAATGTCATGTGATTTTTTTCACATTTATAAAGAAAATTTTAAATAAGTTTTTTCCTTATATTCAATCATTCACAAACAACAATAAACCCCCACTCTGCTAACAACAAAAGAACCTACCAACAGGCAGGTTCTTTTTCCTTATTACATTACGCGCCAGCTGATACCACCATTCGTAGTCTGTAACAGTATCGAGCGCTTGTCCTCTTTTTTCTCAATCAAAAGCCACCCCACCTCAGTGGAAAAAAACTGCAGCTTTACAATCTCCGGATATTCCAGAAGTTTAGATCGCAGTACACTGCTCTCTTTAAGGGGCAACCACGTAGCTCCTTGATCCACCGTATGGTAAAGGGTGTCGCCAAGTATGGTCCAACCGATCTGTGAGTTCAAAAACGTCGGAGCAATTTGACGATTGACACCAGCTTGTGCGTTCAATCCAAAGGATGCAAATTTCCAGTTTGCTCCACCGTTAGCCGTAAAATATCCATGGTAGGCGATTGTTTTTTCTTTATCCTTTTGGCAGCCAACAGACATCCAACCAGTAGACTTACTGGTATCGAAGAACTCCGGTTTGCCCGTAATTACTCGGTCACAATCCTCTAAACGTTCGTTAACCAGAAAAGCTGGCCCGAGGCTCCAACTCTTACCGCCATCTTTTGTCATAAAGATTTTGGGAAGAGCACCTGTCTGCATTGTCACAAATCCATGTGTACTATTGCGAAAAATCATTCCAGTGGTGACGCCGGCAAACGGTATCGAATCATTAGGGAAATTCGGATTGTATTGCTCATTCTGCATCACTTCTTCCCAAGTGGCCCCACCGTCTGTCGTTGAAAAAAGTGCCTTGTTCTCTTTATTGGAAGAAGCGTTCCATGAGGTCATCAGCCAACCCCGTTTGGGTGAGTTGAAATATACAGAGGATACTGTATTCACATCTCCTAAAGATGAGATTTTCCAGCTTTGGCCACCATCTGTGGTTCGCAGCACAATCGTTTCTGTCGCTCCAAAAGCACTTCTTATAATCCAACCATGAGATGGATCCGTGAAGAAAATCCCCTTCCCATACACAGGGTTGGAGAGGAACTGCACATTTGGTGCTGGTGAAATATTAGCCCAAGTTGCTCCGTTATCCCGGGTTAAGTACAACCGGAGTTCGTTTTTGGTAACCCCCCAGGCCAGACCTTCACTTTCACTAAGCAGCTGAAAATCTGTAAGACGAGTCTGAATTTGATATTTCGGAGCACTATCATTGTCAACATGATTCGCGTCTGGAGTAATCAGGGTTATCGTCTGTCCTTCTTCAGGTGCCTCTGTCGGCTGGGGCTGCTGAGTAGGTTCCGGGGGAGGAGATGAACAAGCCGTGACCACCCACGCTAACAAAATCAACATCAATATTAATCTTATTCCCTTCAATCCAGCAATCTTAGATGCCAATAACCTCTCTCCTCTCGGATGGATTGAATCTTATTTATGATTCAAATTACTATTACGATAGCCGTATAGTGCATAGATTAGAAGTCCAACAACTGTCCAAATTAGAAAACCAATCCATGTCTCACTTCCTAGATTATACATCAAAATACCACAAGTTGCCGCACTTAACAGCGGAATGAAAGGTACCCATGGAACTCTGAACCCTCTTTTTAAATCCGGATGAATATATCTAAGCGCGATTACCCCTAAAGACACTACAAAAAAGGCAAACAATGTTCCTATGCTTGTCAGATTTGCCAACCGGTCCAGTGGGATGAAACCCGTTAACACGGCTATTAAGATGCCTACCATCCATGTGCTTCGTACAGGTACCTGTGTTTTAGCATTAATCTTAGATAAACTTATTGGCAGTAGGCCATCACGTGAGATGGCAAATAACAGCCGGGTTTGACCGAATAACATCACGAGGAGTACTGTAGTCATTCCCGCGATGGCTCCAACAGAGATCAGACCGGCAATCATATCCTGATTTACAAAGCGAAGCGCATAAGATACAGGATCACTAACATTGAGATCAGTATATGGAACAATACCTGTTAATACGAGTGAGACAAGAACGTACAAGACAGTGCAGATAGCAAGGGATGAAATAATTCCAATCGGCAAATCGCGTTGGGGTCTTTTCACCTCTTCTGCAGCGGTTGCTAGCGCATCAAAACCTATGTAGGCAAAAAACACTGTGGCCGCGCCATTGATCACGCCATGGTACCCAAAGGGGAGAAATGGAGTCCAATTCTCTGGCTTCACATAGAAAAATCCAGTTACGATAAATAGAAGCACCACTGCTATTTTGATAAAGACCATGATGGCGTTAAAACGTGCCGTTTCTTTCGTTCCCCGAGTCAGTAAATAGGAAATTAACAAAATGATGATTACTGCAGGCAGATTTATTATTGTACCCGCTTCCGGATTATAAGCCCCCGATAGTGCGGTTGGGAGATGTATCCCAAAGCCCTCTAATAACCCCTGAAAATACCCTGACCAGCCACTGCTTACAGCCGCTGCGGCAACTCCGTATTCCAAGACGAGATCCCAGCCTAAGATCCAAGCTAATAGTTCTCCAAAGGCTACATAACTATAAGCATAAGCACTCCCGGAAACAGGAATGGTCGAAGCAAATTCCGAATAACATAATGCCGAGAGCACACAGGCAAACGCCGCCAGTAAAAAAGAAATTATAAGACCAGGACCTGCATGTTCTGCTGCGGCAACTCCTGTCATTACAAAAATACCTGTGCCGATAATGGCTCCTACCCCAAGCATTGTTAGATCCAGGGCACCCAACGTCTTGTTTAACTGCGTCCCCTCAGAACTTGTGGGTATGTTTAGAGCCTTTTTACGAAATAAATCCATCCTTACATTCTCTCCTGTCTAGTCTTGCTAAGATAATGAAATAAAAATCACATTTTAGTATGGCCTTAATTAGGGTAATGCATTAAATAAGATCAGCTTGAAAACACTACCGTTAACGATTATGATGGACAAGATTGAAACCAAAAATTTGAAATATTAAGGAGATGGAGACATGGCCCCCCCAAAACCCAATCGGGTCGTAGTTATCGGTACTGGAGCAGTTGGTACAACTACAGCCTATACATTATTGTTACGTAGACGTATGCCCGAACTCGTACTTATTGACGTTAATCATCAGAAAGCACTTGGCGAAGCACTGGATATGAATCACGGCATGCCTTTTGTCGGTGGTGTGAAGTTATGGGCTGGTACTTATGAAGACTGCCGTGAAGCAGATATCATTATAGTAACTGCCGGTGCATCACAAAAACCGGGAGAAACCCGGATAGATCTGCTTCGTAAAAATATTTCAATTTTTAAAGATATCATTGAAAAAATTACAAAGTATAACCAACATGCCATTCTACTTATTGCGACTAACCCTGTAGATATTCTGTCTTACGCGACTTTGAAAATAAGCGGGTTTGACCGCAGACGTGTAATTGGTTCTGGTACGGTACTTGATAGTGCTCGTTTTCGCTATTTGATCGGTCTTCACAAAGAAATCGATCCTCGCAGTATTCACGGACAGATCATCGGTGAACATGGAGATTCAGAGCTTCCGGTTTGGAGTCTTGCGAATGTAGCTGGGATTGATCTTGGTTTTGACGAAGCAGAACGCGAAGAAATCTTCCAAGATACCAAGAATGCAGCCTATGAAATAATTGATGCCAAAGGCTCAACCTCTTATGCAATAGCGCTTGCACTGGACCGAATTGTAGTCTCCATTCTTCATAATGAAGGCGCCGTGTTGAATGTTTCTACTTTATTAAATAACTATAACGGGGTTTCGGATGTCTATCTCGGTGCACCTTGCGTAGTAGATCGCTCGGGTGTTCGACAGGTACTGGACCTCCCACTCAATGAAACCGAACAGGCTTTATTCCAGAAATCCGCTGAGAAGCTAAAAGCAGAAATAGCTAAGCTAGAATTGTAAGCGAATCTGGCTGGAAACAGCCCTTTTTGACTACAAAAGACACAAGAAACCGTCCTTTTTATATGTGGAGCGTTGCCTCCACTATGAAAAGGACGGTTTTTAATATAACACGAATTAACTTAGCCTGCCAATGACAAAAAGATCCTTTAGCAGGCCAGGCTCACCTGAAATTCCGGATCTTTTTTATCAATTTATTTAGTGATAGTTTGCTTATAGTATTCTTTGAGAACTTGTTCGGCTTTTTTGCCATAAATATCAAAACCACGGTCAATGGAAGCCTCTTCTAAGTCATACAATTTCGTGCTCCAATCCCACCAGAAGTAACCGGCAAACCAAGGTTCATTCCAGAATGCTTCCAGCGCTGAGCGATAGAAGTTGGCCTGTTCATCTTCTGAATATGGTAAGTCTGTGTATGTAAAGTCCCATGGCATGGTGGCACACCCATGAGCACTTCGGCAGCCAATCTCGATGAATACGAGAGGCTTGCCAAATCGCTCAGAGAGTGACTTAAGCCGCGGTTTCTGCCGCTCCCAACCAGCCAGCATATTCTCATAAGAATCTCCCGGCACTGAAGCTACCGGATAATAAGCGCTGGTTCCGATAAAATCCACCTCATCCAGCCACTCGATTCCTTCTTCTTTGCCATGATTGGCATTATAAATGATCGGCCCTGTATAAAGATTGGTGACCTCTTGAATCAATTGTCTCCATTCCGCAGTTCTAGACTCTGTGCCGACCATTTCGCAGCCGATACAGAACATCTCACATTCAAGTTCTTCCGCCAACTCTGCGTAGTGTTTAATGAAATTAGTATAAGAACGGAACCATGCTGCCCAATAAACATCTCCCTCTTCCGGAAATCCAATCCTAGCTCTCCAAATGCCATCCCTCGAATTCACTACAGGTTTAAGACAAACTTTAAGACCAAGCTGTTTTGCCAGTTGTACCGCATGTGTGAGATCACGATCAGTCACCGTGTAACCGTAATCATAATGAATTTCTGTTGAATGCACAGTGTCTTGCCATGTCCAAAAAGATAAGGCAATCCATTCACTACCTGTCTCTGCCAGCTTTCTCATCGAATCTTCTGCATATTCTGTACGGTATTCACCTCGTTTTGATCCCCAGCCATAAGTCATCCCTTTTAGAAAAACATTCTTCACGATTAGGACCTCCTATAAAACTCTTAATAACTGTTAGAATAAATCAATACCGTTATAATAACAAGTTATTTTTTGTTATCGATTTTCTAAGGAGGTTGCTTTCTTTTCAATCACAGCTGGATTTGTAATTTAGACATGGCCTCTTCCTTCTCACGACTCGTGATATGTGTGTATACGGTTGTAGTCTGGATCGAGGAGTGACCTAGCAGTTCCTGTACGGTACGCAGATCTGCCCCTTTTCTCAGCAGCATGGTTGCAAAAGAATGTCGGAGCTTATGGCTTGAATACGGGCGTCGCTGTGCTGCTGGCACATCCCTTTGGAAACGATCGAAGGTATCTGCTGCGATTTGCTGAATGCCTCGGATAGACAACCTGCGTCCTTTTTGTGAAATGAACATCGCTTCCTCTTTACTGCGCCAAGGGTCTAACCTTTCTGCTAACGCGGAGTCGAGAAAAGGCACTACATCCTCGGGAACCGGCACATTACGCCATTTACGCCCCTTCCCAAACACACGGAGGGAATGTCTTTCTACATTATAATCACTCAAATTCAGCGTGTGGACTTCCCCCACCCGAAGCCCCATATAGGACATCAACAAAAAAACTGCTAAATTACGCTTTTTGTATTTACCATCTATAGAAGATAAAAACCGCCCCAGATCACTTTCATCTAAGTAAACCGGCTCACGATTGATCTCCGTTTTGGATTTCTTAATTCCGGCTGCCGGGTTGTTCTGTAGTAGTTCCAGCTCGATCAATGACTTGAAAAAACAGTTAATCGCAGCATGCTTCCGGTTACGAGTGGCATCACTCACTCCACGTTCGCGGACAGAGGTCAAAAAGGAAATGACATGCAGCTTCTTCACTGTCTCAAGCTTTTTACCATTCAGACTGTCTAAAAACTGTTTCACATCTACTAAATAGGATTTTTGCGTATAGGGAGTGTACCCGGCATCCTTCATCCAGATGAGAAAGGCCTCCAGCCCTTCTTCGTAGTCTTCACACCACTCATTCATGCCTTAGAGCCTCCTTGTTAATGTTGATCTATATTAGACTTCTCCATTGCTCAGCATGTTTTTTTATTGCAAGTAAGAACTCCGTAAGCACGGGCGATTTCCATTTTTTATGATGATAGGCGATCTGCGTCGCCACACGCTGTGAATCATCATTCCAATTTAATCTGGCAAGTTTGCCTTCAGCCAGTTCATTTTTTACAGTAATTAATGGAAGAAAGGCAATGCCAAGATCAGCCATTACACATTGCTTTATCGCCTCGATACTCCAAAACTCTAACGTGGGGTCAGGAAATACACCGTAACTGTTCAAATGCCGTTCAAATAAAGTCCGGTAGGAACAGCCAGTTTCGGTATGAAGTATGGTCACTCCTTTTAAATGAAGGGGTTCTACCTCAGCAAGGTTTAATAAGGGATGATCTGGCGCTGCGATCAGCGTCATCGGCTCATGTACTAATGTTTCTATATTTAAATCTTTATCTTCCGTCTCAGGTTGCAATAAGAACGCTAAATCCAGTTCACCCGAACGGACAAAATCTGATAGTTCCCAGCAAGCTCCAGGCTTCAGAATAATTTGCACCTGCGGATATTTAGCACGAAACTCCTTAATAATGCCTGGTAAGCGAAAAGCAGCCAGAGATTCAGGAGCCCCAATCCGCAAAGAACCCGTTAGTTCACTATCCGAGCGTAACGCGTCCTGTGCTAAATTGTGCATTCTGGATATTTCCTGTGCGAACGGAAGCAAACGACGGCCTGCGTCGGTTAGAATAATCTTTTTACTGATCCGATCAAATAATGGCTGGCCAATTTCAGACTCTAATGCTTGGATTTGTGCAGTAATACTGGACTGTGCATAATCGAGCTTCTGTGCTGCTCTAGTAAAACTGCCCGTCTCCACTACCACTAAGAAGGTAAAAAGATGACGTGACTCCATGAATTTCCCCCTAAATGAAAATGAACCATCGGAATATCGAATGGATACTATTCAAAAATTCTGTTTTTCCAATGGATCTATTATCTGCTACTCTAGAAAAAAAGACAAGGAAAGCAGGATAAAAAAACATGAAGGAATCCGCTTCATTACTGGCGTGGGGATTTATGTCGTTGCTGATTTTGCCGATGGCCTTATCAATGGGTCTGCTCTCTGCTAAATTCCCTAACGCTGGAGGCGTGTCCCATTTTGTAACGCTTGCTTTTGGTCCAAAAGCTGGCTCACTGGTGGGATGGTTTTTTCTGATGTCCGTTCCGATTGGTGCACCTGTTGCTGCACTGACTGGAGCGGGTTATATGACAGCCGCTATGGGCTGGGACGAATCTGCGAGAATTACTATCGCCGCTATTATGCTGGTCATTGGTCTGATTACGAACTGGATTGGCATGCAGGTCGCTGGAAAGGTACAGATAGCGGTAGTAATAGCGATTGTTGCTGTGCTGGTCTTCTCCTTTGCTACTGCACTGCCCCGCATGGAAGTCGAACACTTCACTCCCTTTGTTCCACATGGATGGATGAGCATTGGCCAGGCTGCAGCAATCTTATTCTGGTGTTTTATTGGCTGGGAAGCTGTCTCACACCTATCTGAGGAGTTCAAGGACCCACAGCGTGCCGCCGTTAAAGGGGTCACCATCGCCGCTATTATAGTAGGGATTCTATATTTTCTCTCCGCACTAGCAACTGTTGGTACACAAAGCTACCTCAAAGGTGGAGCAAGCACATCACTCGTCTGGATTATTAGTCAGCCTCTTGGGCGCTGGGGAGGATTTATCGCCGGACTTACCGGTCTGTTCATCTGTACAGCCACAATTATTGCCTATGCAGGAGCTGCCTCACGTGTGGCTTATGCTTTATCGCGCCAAGGCTCCGCACCGAAATGGATGGGTAAAATATCCAAACTATACCATACCCCTATCGGTGGCATAGCTTTTCTTCTGCTCTGTTTTGTAACAGTGATGACACTGTATGGCAGCGGGTCCATCTCCATCACCACTCTGATCCAGTTTCCGAACGCTACTTTTATCCTAACCTATATCGGAGGTTGTGCCGCAGGGATACGCCTGCTCAAAGGAAGTCGCTTAGGTGTGACGATAAGCTGGATTTCTTTTTTAGCAACAGCTGCTGTGTTTCCTTTTACGGGTTGGGCGATAGGCTATCCGCTGCTCATCACTTTGGTGTTCGTTTGGATTATCCGTAATAAAAGTAAACAGAGGATAAGTGTCACTGAGGAAATTAGTCGTGGAATGCATGAGAAACAACAAAAGGTGTTGTAAGGCTCTAACTGCGTTTGAACCTCTCCCAAAGGAATAGTTACACTGGTGTCCGAAACCGTGCTCAATAGGCGATAAATGTGCAAATAGTGTCAAATCTCTAACTAGTCGTAAACTGGCATTCGTTTCAGCAGCTGCTTAGATGGTTATGGAATGAAGAGGGTATACTAGACTATGACCAGTCAAAGGAGACGATAAATCATGCCAAACAAAACTAAGATCATTCTTGAGCCAGCAGCTCAAAAATTTGCCGATGATAATGCGAAACCTCCCTTTCTACCTGACCTTGGGCCAGAAAAAGGTCGTGAAACGGTAGATAGCGTACAATCCAGTGATATATATAAACCGGAAGTTGATATTGAAGATCTAATGGTGCCAGGTGGACCTAACGGTGATGTTTCCATACGAATCGTTCGTCCCCCAAGCTCCTCATCAGCATCGTTGCCTGTTATCCTGTACATTCATGGCGCAGGCTGGGTGTTTGGGAATGCCCATACCCATGATCGCTTGATCCGTGAACTAGCTGTCGGAGCGGAGGCCGCTATTGTTTTCCCAAATTACAGCCTCTCCCCAGAAGCTAAATATCCTACAGCTATTGAAGAAATCTACGCTGTACTCCAGTGGACAGCTGAAAAAGGAAGCGAGCACGGATTAGATACTAGCAAGCTTTCTATAGCCGGAGACAGCGTCGGTGGGAATATGGCAGCTGCTATTACTCTCATGGCGAAAGAACGGAGTGGACCGAAGATAGCGAAACAACTACTATTCTATCCGGTAACGGATGCCTCGTTTGATACTGAATCCTATCATGAGTTCGCCGAAGGTTATTTCTTGCAGCGGGACGGCATGAAATGGTTCTGGGATCAGTATACCACTGACCCTGAGGAACGAAATCAAATCACTGCCTCTCCTCTTCGGGCTAACCTAGAGCAGCTACGGGATTTACCAGATGCACTGGTTATTACTGGTGAAGCAGATGTGCTACGGGATGAAGGTGAAGCTTATGCCGCCAAATTGCGGGAAGCTGGCGTGAATGTTACGGCTGTCCGCTTCCAAGGCATCATTCATGATTTTGTCATGCTGAATCCTTTAGCCGAGACTCATGCTAAAAAAGGAGCTATCAAGTTAGCGACTACATGGCTTCGTGAAGGTTTCTAAACAAATCAACTGTTGACATATTCTTTTACTAGGCGAATTGGTTCTCACAAGAATTGTGTGCGAAACTGATTCGTCTTTTCTTGTTAACATAATATTTATTATGTTAACAAGTGTATTTTTACAATTGAGAAACAAATATCCATTCCCTGCGTCAATATATTATAAATGATCTATAAGGAGCTAAAATCGTGAAATATGTACCGTTTATCCTAAAGACCGTTATATCTTCCTCCTTGCTCGTATCTGGTGTATATTTGCCTGGTGCTCAAGCAGCAGTAACAACCCCTGCCTCCTCTTCAACAACCGTCGACTCTATCACCACAATTAAACCCTTATGGCACGACAAGGCAGATGGTCAAGGGATTTATAGCCAACAGGCCCCTACTGCAAATGGATTATTCTATTATTCATCAGGCGGGACACTAAAGGCCGCCGATCTCAGTACAGGCAAAGTTAAATGGTCCTACAAAAACGGAACAAATCCTGAGATTATAACGAATAACTCGGTTTTCTTTATCACTTATGAGGGTTATCTTGTAAAAGTTAATGCCCAAACGGGGAAATTGCTTTGGAAGGTTAAGGCTGCCAAAGATCCGATTGAAATCGGTGCTTTCGCGGAGTTAGTTAACGGAGTGTTGTACTTCCGGAACGAGCATGGTGGAATTGCAGCTTATCACCCGGTTACTGGTAAAAAAATCTGGGAGAATAAAGACATCCCTATGTATGTAGGAAGTATCGACGGCCTATATAACGGGGTATTGGTAGTATCCAGTACTGTTGATAATAGGCGTACACAGTTTTTCGGGCTCGATCCGGCTACAGGCAAGAGGTTATGGAGAATTCAGGGATTTTATAGCTTTGTTGCTTACCGGGATGGTGAATTATTACTCCGCGAACAAGCAAATGCTGCAAATAATGCCTCTAACGAGCCTCTTAAAGGCTATCAGTTGACCTTGGTACATGTTGATGTTAAAACTGGAAAAGCGAAGACCAAAAAGAACTATAAACCGCTCGAAGATGTCAGTAGACTCGGTAATTATTTTACATCACTTCAAGGCTCGTATCTATATACAGTCGATGGAGGTTTAGACCAATGGGGGGGGCATCCACTATACCGCTTTACCTTAGGTCAAGAAACAGCGAGTGAACCCAAAAGTTATGAGGAGTACGGAAATTGGGTGGCTGGTCCAGTAAATAACATGGCTTTTTTCCAAAAGGATGCACAGATCACTGCCGTTCAAATGAACGATAATCGCATTATTAACTTCAACGGGCCGGACAGTCCTGCGTTAAGCGTTCAATCTATGGGTAAGGGGCTATACGCCGGCTATGAGAACGGATATTTCTTTATCATAAATGCAGAAACAGGAAAAGCGCTTGGCAAAGTAAAAACTGGAGCACAACAATACGGCAAACTATTCAGTGCGAATGGTATTCTCTACATCCAGACGGAGCACAATATATTCGCAATTTCTCTGCCAAAAGAATTAAAATAGTTGTTGTTACTCCTTATCTTTTGCAGCCACTTCTCGTTTAAACTCAATGGTTCGACTCTCCAGATGAACTGACCCGCTGTTTCCAATCTGGAAGGTCGTGCCAGACCCAATCGATAGAATTTTGATATATTGTATATTAATTGTTGATTCCGCGGAATCCTTTAATATCACAAATTCATCCACTTCATTCCCTTGGTTTGTCCATACAGGGATAGGAATGTCTATAAGTGTAGTATCTTTCGTGCGATTATTAATCTCCTTTATGTTAAAAAGGTAATTCTCCTTGCTTCCCAGGAATTTAGATTGAACCCGGCCTACAGATCCACATATAAAAATAGAACTGTCAGACAGATTGTTGATATAGACATCTTGTATGCGTGAGGTGTGCATAGGTTAACTGCCTTTTTTGACTTGATCTGGAGCGCTGTGAGTATATTCTATTACGCTGTCAAACGCCGAGGAGCAATGAATGGATTGAGTATCCCCTACTAAAAATACTGATGAACCCGAGATCGAAACGACTTTCACTGTATTGACACTAATATCTCTATTGATCACCGTTATCTTCATTCGTCTCCCGCCTTCCGGTTATATTTATTTCCAAATGCCGCTCTACTGCCATAACGATATCTCGTTTGATTTGCTCTACAATAGAAGCGCATTCCTCATCAGTGTATCCACGCCCTTCTTCTGTGGCTGGGAGTTGGCTTACATACTCGTTAATCCGTCCATCCATCTGATTCAGCAGATCCTGAGTCACCATTTGGATATATTGCTCATCAATGCTTAAATTCTTCTCTTTTTCTAAACGTGAAAATTGCGAGGGAACCTCTTCTTGCACATACTTCAGAATCTGTGGGCGAATCTGATCCGATAAGGCAGTTGTACCTACCTCCTGCTCTCCAATAGGTTTACCGTTGATCATCGCTTCATCCAGATTGTTCCCCTCATTCGGTGTAATGCCTATATTTAAAGTGCCTTCCAGCTTTTCGATTTTTAATTGTTCAAAATGATAATTAATAGGACCTATACTTGCAGATTTATTGTTCTTTATGCTATCTACATCGCCTTGCAAATCTCGAAGTTGCTTCTCTAGCTGTTGGATCTTCTCCGCTTGCAATCTTAGTGTATTAAAAACCTGCTGAGCATAATACGGATGCATACAACCCCCTCCTATGGTTTATTGTATGCGGGGACAAAGAGCCTAATTCAGTTGTGTATATAGTTCTGCCGCTGGCGGCAAGGACACAAGGGGTGAATCCATTTTTTCCGCTAGAGGTGTTGAAGGCGATGATGGTGCTCCAGAGGTCTCATAATTATGAGACAAAGAATTGATACGTCCCGATGTACCAATCTGAAGTACCGAGGAATTAGAGATAGTGCCGATTTTTAGATTATAGATCGATATGCATTGATATACCGTAATGTTCATTTAAACCCCACCCTTAAGGAGGTGATACTTGATCCACCACATCTGAATCCATCGTATTTGTACTGCTGGCCGCATTATTCGTTATATTCGTACCTATGGAGTCACCTATGGAGAAGGAGTTGGCACCGGCATAAATTTTAGAGTTGCTGCTCAGGATAACGGATGCCGTATTTCCTACTAAGACTGTGGAGCTGGGGCCTACGCTATTGATTTTAATATTGCCGATGATTGAAACCACCAAACCACTCCTCCTTTCGGAATGATAAGCTATTCTATGTAGATATTCGCCCAGATGTCACTGAATAAGTCAAACGCCCATACAATGGATAAAAACCGTAGGAGGCGCAGAGCTATGAGTCCCAATAAGACGAACCCTTTAGATTGGATGAATGAAGATCCTTTTTTTAAGAAAAAGTTATCCTTGAAAGCTCTTGAAGAGCAGTGGAAGTTGGATCCTAACCAAATTGACGGGTATGTCGAAAAAGTCATCCGAGAAGCAACTGCAGCGACCTCCTCTTCATTTATGAACGAAACCTCAAGTTTAAGCTTTGAGCATATCGACACTCATAATCACCTGATTACCAAAATTCGTATTCCGAGCGGAATCCACCCCGAAAGTATATGGGCACAAATCAATCGCACACAAATTAAATTAACAGGTTTAGGAAAAGATCATAGCGAGATTATTCAGCTGCCAGTTCCCGTCATTCCAGATCAAAGCAGAGGCACTTATAAGCAAGGTTCTCTGCAATTCAGAATGCCTAAAATGTCATCGGGAAGATTCAAAGATATCGACATCCGTTATTTATAAAATATCCCTTTAAAATCCACCTGTTTTACTCGTCCAAGTGCCCCATTCCCCCTAAAAAAACGCCTTAAAATCAAAACAGCGTATAATTTAAGTTATACGCTGTTTTTTGAGAGTGTTTTTCAGCCCTTTTTCTTCTGATTTTCTATTCTTTTCACTCTTCGAACTTTAAGTTCCTCTTGGTCATAAGATGGAGTATTAAGAGTAAAGGTGGGGTCAAATCATGTCTAAAAACAAACGCGGCAAAGCACTTTGGCGCATTCCCTCCCGTGCCAGAGGAACATGTCCGATCTGTGGCAGCACACGTATTAAGCTGTTGTACTTCGGGAAAGGCATTTCAGGTGAAAAACTTAACGTATGTAAGAAATGTGATGGAAAGCAAAAGGCATGAAAGCATTTAGCAGATGATTCACAGAGCGGATTACCAAATAAAGTGCGACCTTAACTTCGAACCTAGGCTCGATAAAAAAGCTATCGCACTTGCTTGGTAATCCTTCACTCCAATAACTTTTATAGCTCAATCCGATATCGTCTTTCCTCATTTGTTAGAATAAATCCCACTGATTCATATAGCCGTAATGCTGAATCATTTTCCGTAAGCACCATCAGGCATGCCTCTTCCAGTCCGTGGGTTCTAAAATAGTTCAATGCTTGAAAAAGCATGTACTTAGCAATTCCGGATCTTCTCCATGGTTCAAGTACAAATACATTTTCGATATAGCCGCCCTTCTCTTCCTGCCAGACCATTAAGCTACCCGCAACCTTCTCCCCTTCTCGAACAACAAGTGATGTCCAGAGCGGATTTTGTTTGAATTCAGCTAACCGTTCTTTCCCTAGCGGAGTTTCCGGCCAAATCTCAGCTTCTAATTCCAAATAATGCTCGTCTTCTTCAGGCGTCTCCATATTCCAGGTTGCGAATTCAAGTTCCTTAGCCAGAGTGGGTTCGGACAAACCATCACTTAGATTGTGTTTCATCTTAAATAAGCTATTATAATGAGAGAAGCCCTTCACTTTTTCGAAAAATTGAGTATTCAAGACCTCTGCCGAATCGTTCCCTATACAAAGAGTGGTTTTGTAATCCTTTGATAAAGTTTCTTTTAATTCAAGGGCTCTTAATAAGAGTGACTGATACACTTTTTCTAATAAATCAAAATCACTTTCACGTTCTGGTATTGTTTTTAAGTTCAGGTAGATCGAATGTCTGCTATCCTTGGAACGGTCGGGCGGCACAATATTGATGATGCTCACTTGGCCTTTGGCCACCATTTTACCGTCCTCGAAAGCGCAATATACATTTTCCCAATTTTCCTCATTACCAACCCACCAAAAAACAACATTCCCCTTTGTAGATACCGAGTTATAAAGTTCCCCAAGTAATGGCATGTCACCTTGTTCAAAATGACGAATAGTAGTCAATGCAAAACCCCTTTTCAAATCATTAATATGGAATATATTTATAATAACATGCATGTCCACGCTACATTTGGTAATTAATTGTTATAAATAACTTCTCCTTGATGTAACATTTTTTAAGTAAACCCTGTCTTACTTATATAGGGGGACAAAAGATGAGAAAACGATTTTTTATAGGGATTACGATATTTCTGATTGCTTGTGGAGTTGTTCTTGGCGTAGGGACGATATCAAATCTTCTGAGTCCGTTTAAAAGCTTCTCAGTCATCGTAGATAATCAATCTGATGTTGATATTAGCTCTATCGAAGTAGGATTAATTCGTTCGGATTCAAAGAAATCGTATACAAGTCCAATAAAAGCAGGACAAAAGAAAAAATTCAAACCAAAATTGAGTCTAAATGGTGAAGGTGCTATATATCTTCGATACACCAAATCTAACGGACAGTCTAAAGAACAAACCGTGTGCGGTTATACCGAATATTTATCAGGTCATTCCAAAGTCACGATTACTAATGAAAGCACAACCGTTGTTCAGCAATGTAATTAAGTCCAATCTTCCAAAAAGAGGACGTAAACCCTTTCAGGTTCACTTCCTCTTTTCAGTTATGTACTTTTAGATTCGACTCCTAACCGGAAACCCTCGAGATCATATAATAGTCGTTGAATGACACCAGCGTATCGCCCTCAATTTTTGCATAACCACTATTTAATAGTGCTATAACTCTTTTCTCAGCGCTAGGAATCGCCTTCGTAATCATCGCATCAACCCCAAAACAATCATAGAACTCCCTCTCAATCAAAGAGAGGATCTCATTAAGGTTACCTTCATTCTCCAGCCTTGAGATCAGATCGATTCTTAGGACACCAACTACTCCTACCCCTTCAACGCCCTCATTTCTCGCAAAAAATTCAATAGTGCCAACAGCCTTACCACTATTCTTCTCTACGATACTAAAGCGAATGTAACCATGTCCTTCATATTCATCCAGCCAAAATCGAATACACCGATTCATCTCTTCTATCGTTTGAAAGTTAAAATCGTTATTACAGTTATCGCTATTGAACAACGGAATGGAATCAGCATCTGAATAGCATTCTAATAAATCAGCAGCATCTAATTCTTGAACCAGTCTATATACGAACCTTTCACTTTCAAACACTGGACATACTTGATATGGATTAAAGGACACCCTACATTCCTCCTTTACTCTAATGGGAGACAAGTATTCGAAAATAGATAACAAGCCGCCATTAAAGCGACTTGCTAATCAAATAAGATTTAGTTTTTAAGTTGCCGCAGCAGTTATATAGGGATGGTTGTCCCTCAATTGAAAGAGAAGATTATAAATGAGCTGAAGGTTCACTTATCTAGCGCTTTAGGAGATCTCTACCCAGATAACGTGAAAAGCTTTTATGTACCGATCATCGCACAAATGATCCATGAGGGTGTCTATCAATGGGTAACAGGAAATAATACTATAAATCAACAAGAAGTCGCCGAGAGAATTTCAACATTAGTCATAAGCGGGCTTCAATCGTGAGTTAAAATCAGAAGAGTCCTCAGACCTTTCCGCTGCCTGACACTAAGGGGCCGAGTTCGTCATTTATAGTCGACCTCGGCCCCTTGTGATACAGCGTATTATCTGTCTGTGCAACACATCAATCGTTTACACATTCCCCAGAAGATTTAATTGCCAAGACACGCCAAATTGATCCGCCACCCAGCCAAATTTCGAACTGAATGGATATTCACCTAGTGGCATGAGCACCTGTCCACCCTGGGATAATGCTTCATAAACGCGGTCAATTTCAGCTTCACTTTCACAATTCACATATAAGGATACCGCTGGAGTAAAGGTGAATCCATGCTTCACGTAGCTATCTATACACATAAAAACTTGTCCATGTAATGAAAAAGTAGCCTGCATGACACTCCCTTCAGGGCCTGCTTCATTTGCTCCATAACGTTTAATACTGATGATTTCGGAGTGATCAAATAAAGAAGTATAGAAATTCATAGCTTCTTCAGCCTTCCCTTCGAACATTAGAAAAGTCATTATCTTTTGATTCAGTTCCTTCATAATCGTCCAGCTCCTTACAGTCATTTTATAGAGATCATCTCATATCATTAACGCTTTCGTAAACTTTCAAACGGGCATATGCGGTTTCGAGAATGGGATACGCAACTTGACCAGGTACAGCCATCGCCAAAAGTGCACCATGCAGATGCTCAGCTTCCACTGGCAGATGTTTAAGCATATCCCTATGCATAGAGGAGGTGAATTCGGGCAGGACCGAATCCATCTTTTGCATCGTGACCGACACCATATCTGGTCCAACAGGCATACCTGCACTTTGCGCTATCCTCACGATCTCATTCAGAAGCTGCTCATAAATAGCACGAGCTGTAGGTGAGGCTAAAATAGGTCCAACCGAGCTATCCATTAAAGTTGTAATCCCGCTTAAACTAGCTACGAATATATATTTCTGCCACACTTCGCGTTGAATATCAGAACTTAATATCACAGTGAATCCTGCTTTATCCAAATGGCTGAGAAGTTTCTGCATCCGTTCTGACTCCCCACCCGCCCATTCACCAAACACAATACTATGGAAAGAACTACTTTGTATGATAGCTCCATTCGAATCTAACGTTGTTTCGATATAACAAAGACCACCCAATACCTTTTCTGCTCCAAAATGCTGCTGCAAAATACCAAAATGTTTATACCCATTAAGGAGCGGGAGAATCATAGTATGTTCACCGACGAAAGGGGTTAGATCCATCATCACCTGAGGCAAATGATAGGCCTTCACTGCAATAATAATACAGTCAAAAGGCTCTGCCTTCTCCCCGTATGTAATCGTACGAACGGGAGTCTGAAAGTCACCATGCACACTTTTTATTGCCAGACCCTCATCTTCTAACTGCTTTTGTTTAGTAGAACGGACTAGAAAAGTTACATCTTCCCCTTTTTGAACTAGACGCCCTCCAAAATAACCACCAATAGCTCCTGCACCCACGAATAGAAAACGCATGTAAGTCTCCCCTTTTTTCACCTTATTTTAAACAAATAAAAAGACCGCTTAGCTTATCCGCTAAACAGGTCCGAATGGCAAAAAAAGAGTCAAGTATCGACCGTTCTTTTGTCTCGGTCCATACGGATCTGAGCAAAATCCAACGAGTTCACCTCCATGGCTACAATTAAATTACTATTCATAAATCTGATCCAACTAGAGCACCATTCGATTCTATCGATACAGCCTCCCTGGAAAGTATAACAAAAGAAAACCTTAAAGCCTATTTTTAATCCATAACTTGGAGATGTCCAAAAACCCGAAGGAACCGGTGTGCAGACCAAACAAGCTTTGATTTAGCTGAGCTTTTTTATTCATATGACAGCCATGCAGCACCCAATAATTGTCTCGTAAAATTCCCTCCGTTTGATTCAGCAGCTTCACCCGTTCATCCTTTGGAGATTCTGTGAAAGGACCTAACACCTTTGAAAACAATGAAATCTGGTCCTCTCTAAGCAAAGAAAATAAATAATTAGATTTATTATTAAAGTAGTTAATCATTCCCCATTGCCAATCGTCTTCTAAAACCTCTTCAGCAAGCTGGATCTCGGCTGTTGTCTGTATATGATCTGCTTTAAACTCATTGAAAAAGTATAATTTAATTTGCAAACCAACGGAGGCAGCGCGTGTTTGGAGCCATAACGCTTCTTCTCGTTCTTCTTTTTTATCCTTAGTTGCTAAAGTAATGACTTCTCCCTGATACCCATTTTCCGCTAAAAGCGCTCGGGCATGTTCCAAAGTTGGATCTACAAGCTCTCTCTTACTGCTCTCCCATGGCAAAAAGCTATCTGCTGGAGTGATACGATTGCCACCCAACTCTTTTATTAAAGCCGTTCGACTGTAAAGGATACGGATCACTTGACGAAACCATAGCTGCTGATGAATTCCCTCTCTATGAAAATTAAACAGAATATATCTACAGCCTAAGGCCGGGTAATCTATACTGTGATTGCTGATGATATCAGGTAAAAGTTCTCCATGTTCAGGATCTGGCAGCTGGTATTGGCGTTCATTAGAAGCCTCTTTTGGCAAATACCAAATCTCAACACGATCCAGGAGCGGCCGAATTCCGAAATAAAAATCAAAAGCTGCGAGCACCAATACATCCTCATTCAGATCCATTAAACGGTAAGGACCTGTACCGATCACTTCACTAGTGATGTCTATATCGTATGGGAGTATGGACATGTGAATGCAACTAAACAGATGCAGAAAAAAGAGATTTGGACGAGACAGATCAAACCGGATTCGATGATCTCCTTCAACCTCTACTCGTTCGATATCCTTATAAAGGTTCACCGCAGGGCTATTCAAGTCAATAAGCCGTTGTAGCGTCTCTTTTACATCTCTCGAGGTCATAATTCTTCCGTGATGAAAGCGTACCCCCTTGCGGAGGTAGAAAATATAACTTGTATGCTCCTCATTAGCTTCCCACATATGGGCCAAACC
The DNA here is from genome assembly GCF_038002845.1 of Paenibacillus sp. FSL F4-0122. Classification (NCBI taxonomy): domain Bacteria; kingdom Bacillati; phylum Bacillota; class Bacilli; order Caryophanales; family Paenibacillaceae; genus Paenibacillus; species Paenibacillus sp. FSL F4-0122. The sequence continues at coordinate 5,611,985 of NZ_JBBODI010000001.1, read as the reverse complement.
AGGAAGAAAGGCATCGGTCGTTGCTTCATAAGTAACTAGTGTGCTATAGATCTGACCCAGCAAATAGGATTCAAAAGCGGTGTATACATAAGCAGGGTCCAGTACTTCCTTATGCCGGTTACGGGTAATCCGCAGGACGTCCAGCCCTGAGGTTGACTCTGCTTCACTACGAAAACCCATCTGTTTATTTAACATCGTTAACAATCGTTCCTTTAAGGGTCCGGTCACCTGATCGCTGCTCATCAATTCGATAGCTTCTTTTATCTTGCCTTTACTGACTAACTCCTGAAAGCTATCCTCGAACACCTCATCAATACTTTTTAAAAAAGTAAGTTGAGAGATATGCCCCCTGCCTCTGCCCGGCTGCCATAGAATATATTCCTGCTCTTCCAGTTTCCGCAGAACGAATTTAACATTGCGTGGAGTGCAAATTAGGATCGAAGCCAATAAATCTATCGTCACAGGAACAGGTTCATTCACTTTGAACGAACTAGTAACGCCTGCTGCTAAACATAAAAAATGATTACTTATCTGGTCCAAATGGTTCACTCCTTTAAAGGTGAAACGGTCAATGTATTTCTTACACTTTTCCTTCCCCCTTTTATCATTATAATTATACATAAATCAACAAGGAATATGCAGTAACAATATTAGAGCAATAAGACTAGGAGATCGTAATCATTATGAAACAGCATCTAAGGCACATTCACCCTCTAGCCTGGACAATTATCATCGGCACCATGTTCGGACGTCTGGTGACCTCGATGAGCATCCCATTCTTATCCATCTATCTGACCCAAGTTCTCGGAGCTTCCCCGACACAAACAGGGATTACGGTCGCGGTTAGCTCGCTGGCAGGCGTATTGGCTAGTTTCTATGGCGGTTATATTTCTGATATTGTTGGCCGCAAAATCGTGATGTTAATCTCGGTATTTGGCTGGGCAGCCGTCTTCTTCGGATTCTCAGTGGCTCAGCATCTATGGGTATTTTTCTTGGTAAACACCCTAAATGGCTTATGTCGATCAGTATTCGAGCCTACTTCACGGGCACTTTTGTCCGATATTACACCACCCGAGAGCAAGCTGCTTGTCTTTAATCTTAGATATGCAGCAATTAATCTTGGTGTAGTATTTGGTCCGATCATTGGGCTACAGCTCGGCTCTGCGGAATCAACTTTTCCTTTTCTAATCGCCGGAATCGTATATGTTGCATACGGAATTGTATTATTCATGCAATTTAAGGCACATCGTTCAAGCATGCCCGCCCGTACACAAGCTCAAGCACCACGTTTACTCGAAGCTTTGACAATCACAGGAAAAGACCGTGTGTTCCTGCCAGTATTGCTGGGTACAATCTTTTGTGTGTTAGGATACGGTCACTTCGGCTCAACAATGGCTCAATATTTAGCGATGAACACGCATTTCACCAATGGGGGGCAATTGTTCTCCTATATGCTTTCACTGAATGCTATAACCGTGTTAGTAGTGCAGTATCCCATTGTACGTACGGCAAGTAAATTTCCACCGATTGTCCCTTTAATACTTGGGAATATCTGCGTTGCACTTAGTCTTCTCTTAGTGGGGCTTGCTGGTGGTGTGGCTCTACTAATGATCAGTGTAGTTCTGTTCACTATAGGGGAAGTCTTACTCTTTACGATGATGGATATGTTAATCGATCGGATTGCCAAACCTGAAATGAAAGGGACGTACTTTGGTACGATTGGCTTTAATAATTTAGGGAGTGTTATGGCACCTATCTTCGGTGGGGTGTTGTTAGACCATTATGGCGCTCAGAATGGCCTTGCGATCTTTGTGCCGTTGGCTTTAACAACAGCTTTTGGTCTTCCTTTTCTTCTCGTAGCGCACAAAAGACTTGTTGCCAGAGAGAAATTAACACTTGGTATTAAAAATAGAGCAATAAAAGGATGATTTTCCAATTCAATACGTTGTTTATTGGATCATCCTCATCTCGGTTAACATAATCATTATTATGTAAACAAATTATATGAATTAATTCTTTTATCAGAAAAGAGGGACCGTATCTTTGCAGAATATGCAATAGCTACGGTCTCTTTTACATAGAAAAAACGGTTAATCATATATTCCCTGAAGAAAACTCAGCTGGCCTTTTACATATTGCCTTAGCTCTAAGGGCTCCATGATTTCGGAATGACCTATTATGCACCAGACATTAGCACATGCACTTTCATAACCAAACATATTCACCTTTAAAATGAATGCATCCCCTTCTTCTCTCATTTCCATGATCTCTAGCTGAGATAAAGAAGACATTGTTCTCTTATCAGCTCTGATCACAACAGGATAGACCTCTTCTTCTTTACACGCTTGCTTAAAAACCAGTCCCTGCTGCTTCCAGTGTTCTTCTAATGAAAAATCCATAGGTATAGAGTACTCTTCTTCCACAAGCTGCGTAGAGACAATTCGCTCACATTTAAACGTTCGGATTTGATTAGCTTCTTCACAGTAGGCTATAAGATACCATTCCTCTTTTTTCACCACAAGACCATAGGGCTGTAATTTCCTGCACGATACTTCTCCGTTAACCTTTTGGTACTTAACCTGTAGTTTCTGAGATCGCCAAACGGCTGTCCGGATAGATTCCAGACAGGGGATTTCTATTCGTTCTGTCCACCATGGTGTGTCATCGAAATAAAAGCGCTTTTGCGCTTTCTGAATGTCAGGTTGATAGGATGCGGGCAATGTTTTTTCTAATTTCAACAGCGTCGTCTTCAGCTTAAGACCAGATTCAGAATGTCCCCCAGAATAGATGCCCATACCTGTTAAATATAGATTGATTACATCTTCACCATGTAACTGCTTCAGGTTAACTGTATATCCCTCCATTAAAGAGATACCACCATTCGGCCCCGACATAGACAACAAAGGAATTCCAGCTTCAGCTAGTACATCAATATCTCTATAGATTGAACGTACAGAAGTCTCCAAGGCTTGAGCTAGTTCATTGGCCTTCATTTTCCCTCTCGACTCCACTAATAATAAAATAGCAATCAAACGATGCAAGCGCATGGGAACCTCCGAGCTTTTCTTTTTTATCAAGTATACTTCAAAATTCTTGCCATGATGTTGTCAACAATAAGAGGTTATGATTAGTTCATTACATAAAGGGAGCTGAAACATATGAAAATTGCCGTTTTAGGAACAGGGTTCGGAGCTTATCATGCAGAATTATTGACGAAAAATGAGCGTGTAGACAAAGTTATTGTTTATGGTAGAAATGAAGCTAAGCTGCAAAATTTAAAACAAGCGTTAGGCGTTGAGATTACCACAAATATAGAGGATATCATGCTTGAACCCACAATTGATGTGATCGATATCTGTCTGCCCGTAACTTTACATAGACAGTTTGCCGTTGAGGCGCTTAAGCATGGGAAACATGTATTCTGTGAAACACCTGTATGCTTTAACAATGAAGATGCCCTTGCGATGAAGGAAGCAGAACAACAGTATGGCAGACGAATCCTCGTGAACCAATTTATTAAATTTGATCCTGCGTACAAATATTTATACGAAACCACTCATCAAGAGAAATATGGAAAGCTCTTAGCCTTCACCTTAAAAAGAGAAACGGCACCTCTGTGGGGTGATCTCGGACTTCATTCTATCTCCACAAATCTGATGATTCACGAACTTGATTTTGTAACCTGGCTTCTTGGATCGTTAGAAGAATACTCAGTGTGGGGAACCGATGGTGGACGAAGTGAACAAGCTTTAGTACGTACTCATTTTCAGAAAACGAATGTCTCCGCAGAGATCGTTGTATCCTCACAAATGCCAGCTGGTTATCCTTTTTCGGTGGGGTATGAGGCTTATTTTGAACAAGGAAAGCTTGTCTATCAAGAAAGTGACGACATGAACGGCACGGTTGAAGGATCATTAATTGAATATACCTCTGCAGGTAAACAGCAACTATTGATAGAACAAGCTAATCCTTTTGAAAAGAGTATTACGCATGCTCTCCAATGCTTAGAGGAGGGTACTTCATCCATAATCGAGTTAGACCATGCCCTACAAGCTATGGAACTAGCAATAAAAATAGAAAAAAAGCTTGTGTAAACATAGAGGTTGGTGTTGGGTATCCTTTTTCATGGGTTTTGTTTGTGGGGGCGTAGAACTTATTGAATTAGTGAATTGTAGCTAGGGAGAGGAATAGGTTTTGATTTTTCTATTGTGAATTTTTCATATGTTGAAATTATAGAACAAAGTAGTAATTTTAGTCCTTTTTGGTAAGCTGTCCTTAGTTCTAGTTTATAAAATGCTGTTATTTCACAGCATTTTGCAGGGATTTCATCCTGGGATTAAGATAGTTCAATTAGAGGTTAAACTAGTCATACGATGGAAATTCTCAAAGATCGTGGTCCCTGCTGATATTGTGGAGGTAATGTCCGAGGAAAATAGGGTTTTTAGAATGGCGCCTTATAAAACCAGCGGCAGTCTTGGACTGGAAAATAAAGTCCTATCTTTAATCCACCTCTATTACTCTTCTCATTTAAAGTACACACCTACATCACGTTATTCTGCCCGTTAGCTGAACAGGCTGCCTATGATCTCGGCAGCCTGTTGTCATTGTGCTATCGTGCCCCATTAGCGTAAATAGCGAGATTTATTAAATCTAACGATTAGTTTCAGAAAACTGAATCGATTGGATTGTATCAGTTGATGGGTCAAATTGGATTGATACAAAAACCCCAAACTCGTTACCTGCTTTGCTTCTAATCCATAGTTTGAATTTCTCTTCAGACTTTTTAGGTGTTAGTTCAGTACGACCAATGTGCTTATAATCAATTATGACTGCATTGTATCGTTTTTGTGTTTCCTCTACTGCAATTTTGCCCCATTTTGCGTATTCAGGCGCAGCCTCTACTGTAACAGTGGAAAAAATAAGTATCACCAAAAATGATATCAGTATTTTTTTCATAATAACCGCCCATCTGGAGAAGTTTTCAGTAATATCTCCCACTTTATCCAAATGTATTCTTAAACAACTTAATGCCAGCGTGCAGTCTACAACTTTATTTTTTCAATTAATCAAGATCTAGATTTAGGAAAGTCAGATATAATAAAGGGTTCCACATATTATACATGACTAATATGTGGAACCCTTTATGCTTAACTATCGTACTCCATTAGGATTCCTATGGAAGGAATATTTTAAGTCGCATTGTTACTCATGTGGCATCTTGTCCATATCCATATATACAACACACTTTCACTTTTCCTTAAATGCTGATACCTTCATTGTATTGAATTCATCAACTCATAGTAATATTTAGAATCATTAGTCTTATTAAGGCTATACCAGGCGTCTAATGTTTTTGGAGAAAACACATCCAAAGCTTTCAAGATGTGTGCAGAAAATTCCAACGGAGCTATTCCAGATGCTGTGATCAGTTTTCCATCCGTTACAGCAGACTCCATTTTGTAATACTTTTCTCCTGTATAAGTGGGACAGATCATTTTAAGGTATTCCAGATCATTGCTTGTATGCCCACGTGAATTCAGCAATCCTGTCTGGGCAAGTCCCATTGTAGCACCACAAATCGCTGCAACCCATATACCTTCCCTTAAACACCTTTCAGCGATTTTTAAGAGGGGGTGGTGAATGGTTTCTGTCCATGTATCTCCACCGGGTAAAATCAATAGATCTGATCTTTCAATGCTGCACTCATCCAATTTGATGTCAGGCAGTATTTTCAATCCGCCCATTGTAGTTACTGGAGTCTTATCAATTCCCACGGTAACTATTTTTGACGGGACCAGCCCCTTTTTATAATATCTTCCCGATTTCAGTTCGGCAGTTACGTAGCCTATTTCCCAGTCTGCCATTGTGTCAAACACATAAAGATATACCGTATTATTCATTTGCAAGTTCTCCTTATTTTACAATTCATCTAGTGATACCAACCATCGGTAATCAATGATTATCGTCATTATAAAATGACTTCACTGACATCCGCTGTCAGTGAAGTTATTAAAGTTGATAATATTCCATTAACTCCGACACAACACCAACAAGTTTTTCCTTCAAACTCTGTGGTTCGATTACTTGAATGGATTTCCCGTAGGATAAGAGAAAATTAGGAACATAGGTATGAATTGATTTTTCCTCAAGTAAAAAGATTGCTTGATTTGATGTACGCTCTTTCAGATGATGCCCCAAAAACCAATGCAGGCATAAGTCATCCAACGCCTCTGATCTACCTTCGATAATTAAAGCAATCAACCCGTCCTTGCCGACTAAATCAGGTAATAGATTTCGCAAAAAAAATTCCCGAGCCAAAAAAGCTTCGGAACGTTTAAATATGTTTTGAGTACGCTTGATTTGTAAAATCCGTTCTACCCGAAAGCTGCGGATCTCATTTCTCAGATGGCAAAATGCAACAATATACCATTTATTGTTCCAGTAAACCATTCCATAGGGATCTATCACCCTAGTCTTGGGTTGATCATCACGGCGTGTGTGATAATCAATTTCTACAGAGAATTCGTTTGCTACAGCTTGCTCCAATTCCGCTAATACTGGCTGAATAGAAGGGTCTCCCCTACGGTTTATAACTTCAAATCCGGCTAAATGACGGCTGAGAACACTTTCCTGTTCCTGATTCGAATACATTTTCAATTTGGATGTCGCATTACCTAATGCCTCACTCAAAGGGTATCCGGCTTCTTTTGCAAAAACAGCAGCATGAAGAAGTGCTTTTTTTTCTTCAATATCAAATAGCAGAGGTGCTCTGATAAAATTATTCAGTAAGCTATACCCGCCATTATGACCAGTGTCGGATATTATAGGCACTCCACTGGCACTTAGCGCATCAATATACCGATAGACTGTCCTTATATTTATTTCTAACTTTTCGGATATTTGTTTTGCGGTCATTTTAACACCCGAATTCAGCATCCATAGGATTGCCAGCATATTATCGTTTTTTGGCATCACATATACCTCATCTTTTATTAGGATCGCTCAAAATTATTAGCTTTGCGAATCGCCTGCATCCCTTTATTCATCGATCTTCCAGCCTTTCAATCCTCACTTAGCAATCTATAAACAACAATCTGCAATTTTTAACATTGCTGCTCTTAGCTCAACCCAACAATCTACTTTACCACAACTTGTGATACAGTTCACCGCGCTGTTTGTAACGGTAAGTTTTTGGGTCATCCTTTGCAGGATGCTCTTTCTTTGATCCGCTAGGTTCCAATTGACCTAACCGCCGTTCAGGGGACTAAAGAATATACTCAGCATATACATCACCTGGAAGAATGGATATTTCCAGTTCAATAAACTTGAGTGATGCGTATAGACTTTACCAAGTAGACAGTTAATAACGCCTTTACACAAAAACAAACTTACCATGCGTCTGCTCATGAGCAGTAACGCACGGTAAGTTCCATCAATAATAACTCTTTATTGGGTAATATGTTGTATTTTTACGAAAATATCTTCCTTCTTCATTTATTTATGCCGTCATCAGTATTTAAGCTCAATATTCTTCCACATGGTATTCCCATCCTTGTCGAAGCCTGTCATCTCGGTAGCGCTCATCAATTCGCCTGTTTTGACATCAAAGAAAGCGCTCATTCTCAAACTGTCATTCTCACGATTAGGAGAATTTGGCGAGATACCCATAACTCTTAGCAGCAGACGTGTTTTGGAGGAGTTAGGATCAGTATTATACCTGCTGATAGTAAAATGATACCCCTTGATCCAGTCATCTGCTATAGCAGGATTTCCTGGTTTCATCCCCAGTCTCTCAACAGCTTGTTTAACTGCATCGGAAGAATCGATTTGAATATCAGATATCGCATACTGTCCTTTTACAAGTAAATTCTTATCGTGCTTTTTCACATCAGTCTTAATGGCCATTCCATTATCGATCTTGATATAAATAAAAACATTCCCTTTCTTGCTGCCAAATTCGAGATTCCAAGCATCTCTTGTTCCATCCGAACCATCGGTTCGTTCCTGGGAAACAGAAGTGTCATCCGTGCTTGTTATGTTAATAAGTAATGGCTCTTCTTCCGTAAGCTTATTCGCCTCTGAGTACCCAAGGCGCAGTGCCTCCATCGCGGTTACGCTCTTCTTTTCATTGGTTCCCTTATTCGTTATTGTGGCAGCTGGTTTCTCTGTCTCGTTAATCATCTCACTGGTTGTTGTGACGGCCTGTTCCTCTGATTTGTTAGAAGAGCCGTCGAAAAGAACATTTTTCATACTGAAGAATAGAACGACCATAATCACAATCAATGTAATTGAGGCTATGCTAACATATTTCTTCTTACGCAAGGCTGCTTCTCCTTAGTTAATAAGTATAAGAAACTTTGGTTACGCCATAATTAACTGCTGAAGTAGTATCCGTACTGTCCACACAATGACGATTAAATTTTCCAATTTTTAACACACCAAATCATACAATAATATTTCTTCAAATGCAATTTTTGTCGCATATTTAAAAATAATGGCTATTATTCACATTAACTCGAAACGAAATTGATCCTAGCTCACTGGTTTCAAGGGTTAAACTTGCCCCTATTTATGATACAGTTCACCGAGTATGATCTTAAACTAAGCTGCCCGTAAGCTAAATAAGCTAACAGTCATTCCCTCAAATCCTTTGATAGACCTCCGCATAGGAAAACTTAAGTTGTTCTCGCAACTTTTTATTTTCTTCTTCGAGTTCTTCATCTTTCGTTTTAACAACGCAATGATGGCGTCCTTGTTGTTTTCATCCATCTCCCGCTTAATTTGTTTCGGTGTCGGCACTTGAACTTGCTGCTGACGAAGCGATTCAACGCGAACACGTATCTCAGGATTGTCTACCCGGTAAGCACTTTATTATTCAGTCTAATACTTGTTTTCATCGAACGCCAACAGATAATTGCATTTCTCCCCCTCATGCGTTACACTCTTTATATTGACAAATTTGCAGGTCTATATTAAAAAAGGAGGTTAACGCGCCCATGTGCCCCCGTACCAAAGAACAAAATGAGCTCATACGCATGCAGCGCAGAGAACAGATCCTGGACTTCGCCGCGCATACCTACTTCCGTACGGGCGGAAGCTTTGATATTCGCGACGTCGCCCGCGAGGCTGGTCTCGGTTATGGCACGGTATACCATTATTACCCCAACCGGCATTTACTAATAGAAGATGTGCTGAGCAGCGGCTTCGAGCGATGTGAGCAAACCCTGACTCAATGGGCGAACATCAGCCGGGACAACCCTGACGACAGGCAGTTGTTAACGTATTGCAAGACGCTACTCCAGTTGTGGCAGTCAGATGCCCGCGCATATCTCGTCTACAAAATGGCAGCGGAACATTTTACAGGCTTGCCAGAGAAAGATCGGTACCCTGCCAAGAGACGATTCATGGAAAGGCTGTATGTTCCACTCCAATCGACTATGCAGCGTGAAGACGACAGCATCAACCTTATGCTTGCCGTGTTGGTCGGCTGCTGCGGGCTGCACTACTATGCGAGCAATTCCGAGCTGGACATCGATCGAATCGCCCAGCTCGCGATACAAGCCATTACAAAGGAGTCCTGAAACAAACATGGTCATCTTAAAAAGCAAGTATGAAATCGAAGCCATCCGCAAGGCATGCCAGGTTGTGGCCGAATGCCATCGCACAATTGCCCCGCTCATCAAACCGGGCATCACAACGAACGAGATTGAGCGCATATTCGAGGATATTATTTTGAAGCACGGCGCCAAACCATATACGAAGGGCTACAATGGTTATCAATATGCGACCTGTGCCTCCGTCAATGACGTAATTGCACATGGCTTCCCTACAAATAAGCCACTTGAGGAAGGCGATATCGTGACGATCGACACGGTAGCGGAGCTCGACGGCTGGCTCGGCGATTCAGCCTGGAGCTATGCGGTCGGGAAGATCTCACCGGCGGCTGAGAAGCTGATGCGCGTCACGAAGGAGTGCCTTGACCTCGGCATCGCGCAGGCACAGCCCGGCAATCGGCTAGGAGACGTGACGAGCGCAATCCAGCAGCATGCCGAATCGAACAACTTTGGCGTCGTGCGCGACCTTCTCGCTCATGGCATCGGTCGTGACCTGCATGAGGAGCCTACCTATATGCATGTCGGCAAGCCCGGCAAAGGCCCCCGCATCAAGGAAGGCATGGTATTCACGATCGAGCCCATGATCACTGAAGGCACCTACAACATGACAATTGATCAGGACGGCTGGACCGCCCGGACACTGGACCGCAAGCTCGCCGCCCAATACGAGCATACGATCGCCATCACCGCTGAAGGTCCACAAATCCTGACCGCGCAATAGAACAATTAGAAGCCGACCAACGAGAGGGTCGACTTCTTTTTTATTTATTGAGCAGAACTTCTTTCTTCATCCGATACATGTGTGATCTTCTCACATAGGTGGAGAAAAAGAATGTCCCGCGGACCGATTGAATTCTTAATGCGAAAAGTATGCTAAACTTAGGAACAACAAAATCCCCCTCAATCTGAGGGGGGGTTCTATTGCAATGCATTACGTTTCTCCTAACATTTCCTACAAACGCTAATGATAGATGAAGATGACTGAGAAAACGGCGTTTTATTCCAGTCAGCATATTGATGTTCGACGCGAAAGCCGTGACGGGTTAATAAAGAATGAAGCGTATTCGGATCCGTGAACCGACAAGCAATCCGGGAAGTCGTTCGCTTATACCCCCAATCACGCATCGTGACCCAATGCATGATATGCTGGCCAGCATCGTAACATTGTGTGCCTGATACCTTGACGTTATTTCCATCCTTATCAATAAATGATCCCCATTCTGTCTCCTCTTGATCGGATAAATCCGTTCCCTCCGGATTACGGGTCTCAAATGCAAAGATTCCATGAGGTTGTAAATGTTTGTGAACGGTCGTGAGCAAATCGCTTTGATCTTGATCACTTAAAAATGCCTGAAATGCATTACCAGTCAAATAAATCATCGAAAATCGCTTATCCGATTCGAAGGTACGGGCATCACCTTCCATAAAAGTAACAGTCAGCCCTTTCGCCTTCAACCGCGCATATGCAATCATTGCTGAAGAGATATCTACACCGGTCATTGTTATACCGGCTTTCGAGAGGGGGATCGTTGTTAAGCCTGTACCACAAGCAAGTTCTAACACTTCCCCAGGACTCGATCTAGCAAGCTCAAGATAGAACTGATATTTGTCCATTTCACCGTCAAATTCAAGATCGTAATTTACCGGATCTTGAAATTCTTCAAGATTGCTATGTTCAATCAACACCATTCCCCCTTTCATTCCTTGTTATAATATAATCGAAATAAATGCTCATCGACAGCCATCGCGCTTAACAGTATTATTTTACTATTTTTTTGATAACACGTTTGGTGATAAACGGATATAATCAATTTTTATCAAACCTACCACTCCTCGTTAGTTCAACCATGAACATTCCATTTCATATTTTATAAAATATACTTTCACCATTGAGGAAGGGGCGACAATACTCAGCGCATAATTTGGGCATTCTTTCACGCATCCAGGCATGAACATGTACATTCTCCATCTGGAAGACGTAATATCCAATAATAGCGACCAACATTAAACCTTCCAACTGAAGTAGATCATTCGCTGTATTTTCGTACTCTCTGTAGTAACCCTTTAGGAAAGTATCTCTTCGATCGGATGGCAGCATCATAGCTCCCATGGCTACATCAAGTAAGGCATAACCGTTACCGAAAAAGCCAAAATCGATGAAGCGCACCTCTCCTTCGGTTGTGATGATGATATTACCCATACACAAATCCCCATGAATAAGGTCAGGGCCAGCCTCCCCGCCACGGTCATCTAACCGGGAGTTGATCAATTGCAGCGTTTGTTCAATGACATTAGCATCAGAAGGCGTAAATAAATTCTTTTTCACACCCGAATGAATCACACGGATCATCCGTTCATTATAAGCTTTACCTTGACTCGGTCGAATCTCCATACCTGTATGTTCGTACTGCCGAAAAAAAGTATGCAGTTCTGCTATTTGCGATCCCAGTTCTTTTACCAGTTCAAGATTGTTAACATCATTCATATTCATGTCTCTTCCATCCAGCCAGGTGAGGACGGAGCAGTTTAGCAGTTCACCTTCGTATTCAATGATCGTAATAAGTTCACCCTCATTGTTTCTTACGGGAGTCTGTATTTCGTTGCTGCTCCAGCTTCCCAGCTTCTCAAGCATTTGCAATTCTCCAAGAATGCCGCCGTATGTATGTTGCAGACCTTTCATGTCATCTATAAAAGGGTCATGAATGCGGAGTAAATATGATTTTCCCGTTCTGTCATTAACACGATAGGTTCTGTTCTCGTTATGCCTTAAGAAAATAATCTCAGGCTGTTGGATATCGTAACTGCCTAGTAAGTCCAAAAGCTTCTCGTTCGTCATAAGTACTCCTTTAAAATAGAAGGATTCATTGATTCAATCTTCGTCTGAATCATAAAAATTGAAATCTACTACATTCCAAAAATCATTCGACTCACCAATTGTACTTCTACAACATTTTCGAAATATCCTGCCTATAGCTTGACGAAGCTGCCGGAATGTTTTTCGCGGCAGCTTCGTAGTGAAAGGATATTCAGCTCTCAGTCTCATTAATCCAACCAATCTCTTTTATTTCTTAGTGATAGGCACCCATATTTCGCTTTTAAAATTTGGCGATGTGATATCTTTGTGCTCATTCCAAAGAATTTCAGGCCCTTTAATTAGCTCATATCCCGATGACGGAGCCCATTCCGAATATATTCGCCCCCAGATCTCTTGTAGCGCACTCGGAAAAGAGCCGACGACTGTGAATACAGCCCACATGGAGGCCGCCACTTCCAGCTGATCCAAGCCATTCCATGCGTCTTTCGTAGTGGCAACGCCAATATAATGATCGAACTCTCCTTTTTCCTCCATACGCCCCTCAGAGAAATTTGTAGAGGCGCTTATAAACCCTGAGGGCTCAACATCGGAAAATCTCTTCATCTCATCAATCATTTCCGGCGTCAACCCTTCATACATCGACGCAATCTCCGGATTGACCCCTTGGAAAATGATTGGTACCCGTTTTTTTATGCCCACGATGTGAAAAGATTCTTTGTTTTCAATACGGTAATTCATTTCATTTCCTCCTTTGATAGTCAGCTGAAACGACATCCGAGGGAACGCCTTAAGGGATTGTCCATGGACCCGAGCTTCCGAAGGATTTACCCCATGCATGCTATGGAAAGCCCTAGAAAAGGAATCAGGCGAATTATAACCATATTTCAGAGCGGCATCGATAATTTTGATATTACTTTGTGAAAGCTCGAGTGCTGCCAAGGTTAGACGTCGACGCCGGATGTATTCCGACAGAGTAATGCCTGCTAGGAATGAGAACATGCGAGTAAAATGATATTCCGAACAGCAGGCTATTTTCACAACCTCCTGATAATCAATTTGATTTGTTAGGTTCTCCTCAATATAGTTTATTGCTTTGTTCAGTTGTACCAGCGTATCCATGACGTTGCCTCCCCTCGTTAATTATAGGTTATCAGAGAAGGTTTTTACCTTCCCGACTTTTTCTGCACGATTCTGTAGGGTTTTCATGTTTCGATGAACAGAGACTCGATATGAGGAAGTAAAATTCTTCTCACAAGAAGGACTACTTTTTTTGAATGTCAAGATTATAGTTAACATAATCATAATTATGTTAACTATTACCTGAAGTACGTTCAGCAGTTCGTTTGTCCACTCACTTTCACTGCCTTTTCATAGCAAGCGCAAAACGCTCTATCGTCTCTTTTGACAACCCATTTACGTTCTTATTTTTTCCTTTTACCATCCGCAATACAAACCGATCTAGCAAAGTTAGCTTCTCTTCATAGATCTCATCTCCAAAAACTTCTTTCGTCACCGATTGGTTATATAACACTTCTGGAAACGCAGATTTCAATTCTTGTGAGGCCTCCTCACCTTTTGCTCCTGCACAAATAAACAATCCTACTCGTTTTTTCCCTAGTTCATGTTGATATTTTGCTGTAAAATCAGTCATTTGTTTTTGGATTTTCCCATAATAAATAGAACCTCCCAAGATGACCGTATCATATCGTTCCAGTGTCGGCTCTTTAGCATGCATCAAATTAACTACTTCGGTTTCTTCGCCCAGTTGAGATTTTAATAAATAAGCCGCTTTCTCTGCACACCCATATTTCGAGGTAAACATAATTATTGTCTTCATTCTAATCGCTCCCTTCCGCTCGCTGGTCACTTATTATCTTAAGGGTTCACGTACATGCTTTAACAAAATAACCATACAAGCAGCAATAGCTAAAGCCATCGTCGGAAAAATTACACACTCGGCTATAGACACAGCCACACCGCTATAGATCATTGCCGCCAGCATTGCCGTAATTGCTAGCAGTAATGTAACTCCTTTGAAAACAACGACAGTTGCCAGTAGGTACCCAAAAGGTTGTCTACGAATGACCATAATCCCCGTTACAATTGCTAATGGGACCAAGATCGCAAGATCCAAAACTTGAATTACCAACGTACTATAGTGCTCTAGCCCTTGTGGCGGTATTCCCCCCAGTAGTGAATTCAGTATTTTCCCTAGCCAGAGAAATAAAATCATAAAAGCAATAACCATTAGTGAAAAGCCGATTCCTTTAGAAGGTAAACTGTTTTTAAAGTAAGTATGTATGGATTCTTTATCGAAAGAAAATAAGGCTAGGATGAATGCGAAAAAACTTAAAGAAAACAACAGCACATAAACTAAAAACAATGAATTGTACATCGTCAGAAAGCTGTAGGATGCGTAAGTATATAAAAAGTACCCCAGAGTGCCCGTAAGGAGCATCCTCCCCTTTATCGAGCCTTTAATTGTCATGATGAGCGAACTGAGCAGTAAAGGTATGGCAAGAAATAATGTAACTCCATCCTGTGCTTTAGCTTGTGCCGCCGCAGAGACAGAATCATGGCTGTACACTCCTGACCCCTGAAGCTTTACATCCTCGCCCCATATTGACGTAAAAGTATATTTTGTTCCATCACTTATCCCATCTGAAAACAACCCAACCGCTGTTGCAAACACTGCAATAACCGAAATCAACACCGACAGCACTACGACTTTCCTTATATGTTTTATAACAACCTCCCCCTCCCTTCATGAAAATATTTAGATTTTACCTGGAGGCAATAGCAACCATTGAATCCAAATGACATGAAATCAGAGCTTCGACCTGATCATCAGGCAGATCTTTTTCGACAAGCAAACGCATAATTAAACCGAACGCTGCACTCCATATCACCTGAGCAGTGAGTTCTACGAAAGCTTCCTCACGGTTTTTCTGTGCTTCAAATCTGAACAGGCCCTGGCAGAGCATCCCAATCGCTTTACGCTCCTGTGCTGCTCCTCTAAATAGAACAGCTGTGTAACTAAGAACAGCCGGCGTATCGTTTAGCATGACATTCCGGTATTCTACACCCGTGGAAAGAGACATCCTGATGAACTTCTCCAATGATCGTTTTAAAAGTGTATCTGGAGGTAATTCCTGCTGTACCTCTTGTTGCACAGACTGAAGCTCAGTAAGCATATCCGTATATTTTTGTTGCAAATAGTTCTCGATAATCTCTTCTTTGCCTTTAAAATAATGATAAATAATTCCCGGTGAATATTCGATTTTCTCAGCGATTTTTCGGATAGAGAGCTTCTCTATTCCCTCTTCAGCAATCAATAAAGCTGCATTTTGCAGGATTAGATTCCTCATTTCTTCACGCTCACGTACTTTTCGTTGTTCTTTAGTCATAAATTTGTCTCCTCATGTGTTGAACACTGTTTAATCTTTGAACACTGTTTAATATATGTTTTGGATTAGTATTATGTCAATATCCTTAGTCACATGTATTCCCCTCCTCCAATCTACATATCTGGACATAAAAAATCCGCCAGTCATTTAGACTGACGGAACCTTTAATTTGTGAAGTTAAAGGATTACAGACAGAGGGTTTTAGTAATGATAACCAACAGGATAAACAGAACCAGAATAGCTCCTGTGGAAGTGAAACCACCGTATCCTCCTGCAAATTCGCCCATTGTTGACTCCTCCTTTGTAATTGAGTACATCATAAGATATGCAATATTGCCCTCACTGACTGGGTATTTTGAACACAAAAAATAAACCAACGACCCTTTTTATGGTGAATGGTTTAATTGGTTAACATAAATAATGTTATGTTAACTATAGTAGAGAGCATTAGATGCTCATTACTTTACAATTCGTATATGTTCTTAATAGCTAGCCAGTTATATAAAAAAATACAGTTTCCTGGCCGTCCGTCTTGACGCTCTCTTGGTCATCCTCCACTGTCTAGCTCTCACTCGCTTAGCACCACTTTTCCATTCCATTTGCTGTTAATGGTAAACTCCTTCTTTAAGAAAAACCCGAAAACACACGGATTTTCATTTCTTAATTCGATTAATAGTTAATGTGTTGAAGTATTGGCTGGGATTGCCTTGTTGTGGATTAAAGCGCTCTTGAAACTCTCCATGGGTATAGTCCCCGATCACTTTATGCCAGAAATCACGAGCGGGCGTATTCGCACGGACTTGTGAAACCTTCCATTCACCAGGGTACATATCAAAAAGCTTATGCGCAGCCCATGTTCCTACACCACTTCGGCGGTATTTTTGCATCACAAAAAACTCAGTCATATAAAACTGGCCTTCAGGATTACGCAATAACCTGTCCACCAAAGCAAAACCAGCAATATGCCCGTCCACCTTAAACAAATACGCTGATTTATTATTTCCGCTACTCCAATAAGCTTCTAGACCCGGATAGGCTGGAAATACCCCGTCTTGATTGACATCAAATTCTAAATAACGGGTGAAATCATATAGGTAGAACTGCATTAATCTGCTTATAGTATGCTTACGTTCTTTGGGAACCAGCTCAATTTCAAGTTTCATTATGTGCACCTCTGACATTTATGTTTACTTCACATCATAAAGCTTAGCGGCATCAGGAGCAAGGCTCGGCCCTAGTTTTCCCTTCATTCGAAGTCCAATCTGGGACAAAACATGTTAAGATAGAAGGAAGAGATTTTATGCAATCTATGGAAAAAGGTGAATCACATGAGCGTTCAAAAGAACGATGACCGTAAAAAACTTGATCAAAAGCTCCCCCTCATGCCCTGGTTCGTTCAGCAGTTTATTGACTATAAACGACCTGATCTCTCCCCCTCCACACTGCTGGAGTATATCCGGGATTATGAATCTTTTTTCGGCTGGTTGCGGGCAGAGGGCTTATCCCAAGCCGGCTCAAATACCGAGATCACGCTTCTAGAATTGGAAACCCTACTTATGGACAGTATTGTCGGATATCGGTTGCATCTAACTACCCGAGCCGAAGGTACGAACACTCGTGTTACTGTATCCCGTAAACTATCTGCATTACGCTCCTTATTTCATTATTTAAGTCAAATCGCTGAGGACGAGAACTTTTATCCATTGCTTAAGCGAAACATTATGGCTAAGGTTGAGGTCAAACGAACACATAAGCCAAAAGACACTGCCGCTAAATTAAAGGGTAAGATTTTGGAAGATGAGGAATTACTGGAGTTTGTGGGGTACATTTATGAAGGGTATGGACGGGATGTGGAAGGCAACAAACAGGCTTATTATTCGTTTCAATTGAATCACGAGCGTGATGCCTGTATTGCCAGCTTGATTCTGAACTCTGGCCTGCGTGTATCTGAGGTAGTCAATCTAAACGTAGACGATTTGGATATTAACAACAAGCTGCTCTATGTCACCCGCAAAGGGAATAATGACGAAACGTTTAAGACACCCGTCTATTTTAGAGAGCAAGCTAAAGATGATCTAGCTCTTTATCTTAGTCTGCGCCAATCTCGCTACAAAACACCCAAGAGAGAAAAGGCCTTATTTATCTCTCTCCCTAACGGGCGTCAAGAAGGCAAACGTATGACCAAACGTGCGATTCAAGAAATGATTATTAAGTACGCTAAACGCTTTGGTAAACCGTATCTTACGGTTCATAAGCTGCGTCATTCTTTTGCAACAGATTATTATCTGCAAAATGATATTTATAAAACGAAGGAACAGCTCGGGCACGCATCCACCGAGACAACTGAGATCTACGCTCATCTAACGGATAAAACGATGTCTGAGGCGATCGAGCGGCGTGTCGATAATTAATCATCACAAAGGGAGCTCATACTTCGGATGAGTAGCCGCTCTTCGCTAGTGCAGAGTTGTTATCGGACTCAGCTGACCTTAAACGCAGGATTATCTCATATTTGGGTGGCTAACGGACCTCAAGGTCGCTATTGGCCTGAAATACGCAAATATGAGCTCCATGCTATGAAATAGCGACGCTGAGGTCCGAAACCCCGCTTAAAAGGTGATAAATATGCAAATAAGATCATCTGAGTCCTTAAGCATCTGTGGGTGATTAATCTCGGCACTGGCGCAGGCTAATAACTCCAACCAGCAGAGCAGCGACTCTTCCGAAAGGAGAATTGCTATGATTGTGTCGTCTACCCGGACATTTCATTCTCGCTTTTCTTCAAATTTGAATTACATTCGGCGGGCACCCCTAACCCGATTATTGTTGCACTAAAAACCCACTTACGGTACGTAAGTGGGTTTTCTTATTCTAATTTCTGGGGTAACCCTCCCTTTAAAACCGGTTGTTAGCGACTATTGGGTTAGCAGGAATGCTGTTTTTTGCTTATCTATTGTGAATTTTTCATATGTTGAAATGTTGGAAATAATACCGTTGACCTAGCAATTCTATGGCGATTTCTGTGCGTGCGTGGATATCAAATACCTTTAATTACTCCAATACCTGCGGTGAAATTTTGTTCATCATCGATGGGCAGAGTACCATCCACATCTAGCCCCGAATCTCTCCTGGCAGCTTGATCACCGTTACCTTATCTCCGGCAGATAGCCCCTTTTCTTCTGGGGGTACAACTATCAAACAGTCGCTATCCTTGATCGTGACCGTTACGGAAGATTCATCAATGAGTGCCGGATAAGCAAACAAGCTGCCGTCTTTTATTTCTAAGCGAGCTCGCACAAATCTAGTAAAATTATTCACTCTTTTATAATCTGTACCGAGTGTAACGTTCCATTCCGGTAAAAAAGGCTGAGAAGCACTTTGCATCAGTGAAATCACAGGCCGTGCAAACAGTTGAAACCCAACGAAACAAGCCCCCGGATTCCCGGATAAAGCTAACAGCAGCTTACCACCTCTAACCGCAGCAGTAGTTACGCTTCCTGGACGCATCGTCACTTTGTTGAACAACATATTACCACTTTGTTCACGAACCAAGTCGCCCATGATATCATAATCCCCCACAGAAACGCCACCCGTTGTGATCACAAAATCATAAGTTTCCAGCGCCATCTGTACTTTACTTCTAGCCAGCTCCAGATCATCCACAATAGCGCCTAACATTACTGGAACACCCCCTGTCTCTTTGACTAGAGCTTCGAGCATAGGGGAGTTACTATTGCGGATTTTGCCAGGCTCCAGCGGCTCATGCACTTCCAGCAGCTCTGTTCCTGTGGCAAAGATGGCTACCTTGGGACGACGATAGACTTTCACGGTATGTAATCCAAACGCTGCAAGAACAGCTATATCCCCCGCAGAGATTAACCTTCCTGTTGGCAATACAAGATCACCTTGGCTTAATTCGAAACCTTGAGGTGTGATATTGCTGTTTGCTTCTAGTTTTTTTCGAATTCCAACGTAAGTCTTTCCTTCCTCTTCACGTCTCTCCGTGACCTCCAGCATCACCACAGCATCAGCCCCAACCGGTACTTGTGCACCAGTCATAATTCTTGCGGCTGTTCCCGGAGTTATATCTACCGCAGGCACTGCGCCACACGGAATATTATCCACAATTTCTAACCATACAACTTGTCCATTAACACAGTTACGGGTATCCCCCGCGATAATCGCATATCCATCCATACTAGATCGATTAAACGCAGGAAATGGGTGTGGAGCAATCACTTTTTCAGCCAAATAACGTCCACAACACTCATCTAGCGATACGTCTTCTGATTCTAGCGGATTGGCATATTTGATTATTTTGGCCTGAGCTTCTTTGACTTGCAGCGCTTCCCGCTGAAATTTATTATCCTTCATAAAGACCTCCGCTCTGAAACGTCGATTTTTGCTGTAATAGGTATTATTTTAACATGAGACCTCTTGAAGTAAAATTATAAACACAAAAGGCCACCATCCATGTTTATGGGCAGCAGCCTTTTCTACAATATTTTTTCCGGTATAGTGATCTATTACTTCTCTACTAGGCTAGGATGCTCTAATTACCTTTACATCCCCAGGGATTATTTTCTCCCCTTCATAAAGCATAAACCGTCCATGTTGCCACTCTACACGCAGTAGACGTGAATCATCTGATTGATATTGCCACACATGCTGCTCTCCACCATTCATAAATGGCGTCTGACCTGCAACAGCGACAAAACCTTCATATTCTTCCTCCAGGAAAAATGTATAGCCATCGAGCTCAAGAGTTGCTGGAACCTCAGCAGGATTATCAAGCCGCCCATCGATAGGTCTGTACAATCCATATTGCAGCTGTTCCCGCTCTTCTATATGAAGATAAGCTATCTGGCTTCCATCTCTAAGGGTCAGAACTACAGCATTACGGCCCCGATTATGTGTCCGGCCAGTGACTTCATAGGTGACAAGCGATACTTCACAAATGTCTCCGGGAGACAAATTAAGCATACTTTTTTGAACTTCCTGAGGCGCTGGCTTAGAGAAAAGGTTACCTATACGTTTCCACATACTCAACTTGATCGTTCCTCCTACATAAAGGCAGTAATAATTAAAGCACCCGTAATTTGCAGTGAACCTGATAGCAGGCCATATCCGATTTTACCAAGCTGTGTACCATGATCCAGATCCAGCTTCCCCCAATTTGCTAGTAGAAGCCGAACCGTTCTTTCTAGAATTAACAAAAGTAAAAATGATACTAACGAAATCAGCAACGCATCTAGCAAACTATTGGAAGCCGCTATCGATGAAGATAAAATGAAGGCCTGAGCTAGAAGCTTCATTACAAACCGTGTAGTCACCGCCATATTTCCAGCCTTTAACTCTTCTATATCGTTATAACGAGTAAAAAGTGAATCTATATACATCAGTACAAACAGCAACACAGCGCCGCTCACCGTCCACACGACCATGGACACCAGAATATGGAGATCCATTCTATAGCCCCCGCTTAATCATTTTGCATGCCTTTCATAAGCATAGATAAAGCGAAGAAGAAACGAATTTCTGTCTCTCCTTCGCCTGTGAACACCAGCCGTGAACCGGCTAAAGATCAAATGTTATTGCTTCTCGTATTGTTTCATCAGAGCCGCCAGTTCATCTTCAACCGCTTGATCTTTGTTCAGCTTCTCGAATTCATCATCCAGAGATTTATTGCCTGAACTCATCTCATTGCTGGCTTCAGCCTGAGCTTCTGCTTGCAGCATTTTATCTTCCATACGTTTGAGACCTGCAGACGCTGAATCGGAGCTAAATCCGCTCATTGCTTTGTTGATCTCGGTTTGAGCTTTGGCAGCGTTATAACGTGCGACCAAAGTCTCACGTTTGTTCTTCATTTGGGTAAGCTGTTTGCGCATCTCTTCAAGCTTGCCACGAAGGTTATCCGCAGAAGCTTTGTTCTGATCAAAGCTTGCTTTGTATTCTACCAGTTTAGCTTCAGCAGCATTTTTCTCTTCCAGAGCACGGCGAGCAAGGTCAACATTACCCGCTTGAGCTGCTGCATGAGCCTGTTGGGTACGTTTGTTAACAAGCGCTTCTTGTTCTTCATACAGCTGTTTGAATTTCTTCTCAATGGCGATTTGCGCCGCTACAGCTTTTTCTGCATCTTCTAAATCTTCGGTCATATCACGAATGTATTGATCTGTCATTTTAATCGGGTCTTCTGCTTTGTCAATAATCGCGTTCACATTAGACATGGTTAAATCGCGCAATCTTTTAAATATAGACATGGTTTCATTCCTCCAAAAGATAATTTAATTCCTCACATGCTATCTTTTACGTAGAATTGTCACTACCGTTTCATATTTGTTGCGCTAAATATTGATTTACTTTTAAATTCACAATTTCCACGACTTCCATAATACCTTCTTTCGTGAGATTGTCATAATGAATCCCCATCACTACTGTGACCGTCTTGTTCAGCGCTTCAGCTACTCTGATCGCAATGGGCTCGCTTATCGTGTGCTCTTTATGATGAGGAACCGCTGAAGTCAGTACTTTAACCTGCTCCCCCTCCAGATAAGCAGTACTCGTAGCACCAATATGCCGAACACCTCCACTAATTAAGAGCAAGAGATCACGTCCGACAGTCGTCGCCTTCAGCTCAATATCCTCAGGATCAATCTGGTTAGTAGTCAATAGTATTCCCCTCACTACTTCACTTTATATAATGCCCCGTATTTCCTCTAGTGATTGAATATTTTCTTCAACCATAAATTGCTCAAGCTCTGCAACTAGCTGACTACCTGCACGCAAGTTCATGAAATTATAAGTTCCCACTTGGATAACTGCAGCACCTGCCATAATAAACTCGATGATATCCGTTGCTGAAGTGATGCCACCCATTCCGATCACGGGAATCGTTACGTTTTGTGCAACTTGATGCACCATACGAAGAGCGACAGGCTTAATCGCAGGTCCAGACAATCCAGCATATAAGTTATTGAATACACTGCTTCTGCGGCGGACATCAATCTTCATTCCTGAGATCGTGTTGATGAGTGAGACAGCGTCTGCTCCCTCCTCCTGACACATTTGTGCCATTTCAACGATATTTTCGGCTCCCGGCGACAGCTTTACAGCGAGGGGCAGTTTAGTTGCGCGTCTAACAGCCTGTACTACTTTTTGAGCTTCTGAAGTTTGGATCCCAAACGCAATGCCGCCCTCTTTAACATTTGGACAAGAAATATTCAATTCAATCATGTCCACTGCTGTCTTACCTGCACTCGCACGAGCATCTGCATCCCGCTGAATCATCTCAGCACCAAGAACATAATCTTCAAGTGTGCCTCCACCCAGGTTGACCAAACGAGCAGTATCGAGTGTTTCCCAATAAGGGCATTCTTTATCTATAAATGCAGCTACACCCGGATTCTCGAGTCCCACACTATTCAGCATACCAGAAGCTGTCTCATATACACGAGTGCCGGGATTCCCCGCTTTCGGATTGAGGGTTAACCCCTTGCCAGAGATTCCACCCAGCAGAGACACATCATACAGCTTGCCATATTCACGGCCAAAACCAAACGTTCCAGAGGCCATTATAATTGGATTTTTAAAATGAACGCCAGCAATTGTTGTGTTCAACTTAGTCATGGAAAATCACCTCCTCAGAAAGAAACACAGGTCCGTCTGCACAGGCCTTCTTTTGACCATCACGGCAGGATACACTGCAGACCAGACAGGCTCCAATCCCACAAGCCATTCGGTTCTCTAGAGAAAGGTATACTTTCGTTCTAATGCCTGCTTCTTCAGCAGCAATGCCTTTACGTTGAGCAGCTTTAAGCATAGGGTGTGGGCCGCAGACAAAGACATGATCATATTGGCTGAAATCCACACTATCCAAAATTAAACCGCCAACATCGACTACAAGCTCACTTGCAAGTGGGCGAAACGCTTCTGTCCGGTAAGCTTCACGGCTAAAGCCCAAAAAGATATCACTCCCCGGAAGCTGCTTCGCACAATAATAAAGCGGTGCAATTCCGATCCCACCGCCGATGAGCGCAACCTTCCCTTCGACCTGTGGAAATCCATTTCCAAAAGGGCCCTCAAGCTCTACCGAATCACCTGAACCCAGCCGTGAGAATATCTCCGTACCTTCCCCAACTACGTGATACAGAAATTCAACACTATCCTCGTGTACTTCATGTATACTTAAGGGTCTGGATAGGATGGGGTAAGCTCCCCATGCCCGTAACATGTAGAATTGACCCATTGCTCCGCCACTATTCGTCTCTACCTTAAGGTGATACACACCATCTGTCAGCCGTTCGTTACTTAGAACCGTCCCCACGTTATCAAGCTCCTTCAAATTTTATCTTTATTAAGATTGCCTTAGAAGGAGCATAAAATCTGTGACAAACTTCACATCGAAAACGGTCTAGCCTCTTTTCCAAATCCCACGTTCATAAGGTTTAGGTACATCATGTACGCCACCAAGCGCTTCTTCAGCATGTAAAGCCCAATAAGGATCACTTAACATCCCACGGCCAATAGCTACAAGCTCCGCCCTTTTTTCTGCAATGATGGACTGTGCCTCAGAATAGGCTTCAAGCCGTCCTACCGCAATTACTGGCACTTGTAATCCACTGCGAATATATTCTGCCAGATCTGCTTGGTAGGCTGGGCCCGCATTAGGTCCACCATTAGAGCCAATGGGCCCTTCACCACCTGAAGACACATGGAACATATCCACTCCAGCATCCTTATATCGGCGGCAAAACTCCAGGGCATAGGCAGCATCATATCCACCATCAACATATTCTTTCGCGGATACCCTCATGATCAAGGGCATATCTACTGGCACTACTTCTCGGATTGCTGCAACTACTTGTTCTCCAAAAAGTGCAGGATCTTGTCCATATTCATCCTCTCTGAGGTTGGACAGAGGTGAATGAAACTGGTGAATTAAGTAACCATGCGCACCATGAATCTCCACAGTATCAAATCCTGCCTCCACAGCTCTACGAGCGGCATCACGAAAGGCTTCTATCATCTCAAGGATGCCTTCCTTAGAAAGCACCTGTGGCTGCTTAGAACGAGCATCAAAAGGAATTGCAGAAGGTGCAACCGGCGGCTCAGCATCGACCGCTTTACGTCCGGCATGCCCTAGTTGAATGGCTATTTTTGCTCCATAGGCATGTACACTATCTGTGAGCTTACGATACGCCTCTATATGCGTATCACTCCAAATCCCTGTATCCCGGTTCGTTATTCTACCGTCCGGATGTACTCCAGTCATCTCGACAATGATTAGACCAGTACCTCCAATAGCACGGCTTACATAATGAACAAAATGCCAATCATTGGGGATGCCATCCTCTTTATCCACCGAATACTGGCACATAGGTGGCATAACAATACGATTTTTCAGCGTTAAACCCTTCAATTCATAAGGTGCAAACAATTCTGACATCCTTGTCCCCATCCTTCCACCTGTCTATAATTGGCCCGGGAATATCCCGTTCTATTTAGTATACACGCATTAGTGTGTGCAAGAAATCTTTACCAGAGACCTTGAAGAAACGGCATAAATTCATCCTTCAATGGAGATAACAATGAAGAATATGGTGATGATCAGGTAGTAAAGGAGGCATTTGGGGATGTATGATCAACGGAGAGTCCAGAAACTGCTAGTAGTATTAGGATCAATCATTGTCCTGCTATTTCCAACCTCTTCAGCAGAGGTTGCTTCAGCTCCAGCTCAGAATCAGAAGTCCTCACAGGATCAAATTAAAAGTACGCAGACCACTGACGAAGACAAGGCGATATCTGCGGGAACTTCTACTACAAATAATTCAACGAGCAGCAACAATAAGAACACTAAGGGCTTGTCTCTGAGTCAGCTATTACACAAATATCCCGAGACCTTTAAGACCAGCGGTCCTCGGAATAAAGTCATCGCCTTAACTTTTGACGATGTGCCTGACCCAAGGTTTACACCCCAATTGCTAGATGTTCTTAAAAAATATCATGTCAAAGCAACCTTCTTCGTGGTAGGAAGCCGAGCTGAGAAACATCCTGCTCTAGTGAAGCGGATGATTAGAGAAGGACATGCTATTGGAAATCACTCTTATGACCATCCTCAGTTTGTGAAGCTGAAGATGCATGATTTCAGATCACAGATCATTGAGACCGAGAACATTATTCAAACCTTGGCCGGATATAAACCTCGCCTGATTCGTCCACCCTATGGAGATATCTCTGAGCAACAATTGAGATGGGCAAAAAATCATGGTTATAAGCTCGTAAATTGGAATGTGGATTCGTTGGACTGGAAGGGACTTTCCAAAACTCAAGTTAGAAATAACATCTTAGCTAATGCAGGAAAAGGAGCAATTATCCTTCAGCATGGTGGAGGTGGGCCGGGTAGTGATCTTAGTGGAACGATTCAGGCTTTACCTGAGGTAATCACGATTATGCGTAAACGCGGCTATTCTTTCGTTACCGTGCCTCAATTGCTGCAGGTCTCTAAAAATAAATAAATAAATAAGAAACGGAGGCAGCCGCTAAGGACTCCCTCCGTTTCTTATTTAACCTATTTAAAACCATTCCATATCTCTGTATAAATCTCTATATTTTTATCTAGCTATTTAACAATGTATAATTGTACATATTGATAACCAAAATCCGCTACAAAGCTTTGGCTGCCTGGAATAAAGATATCGATGCGGTTTCCTTTAATGGCACTTCCCATATCGGTTGCAGTAGCCAGAAAAGCTTCTTTAGGCAATCCTGAGTGTGAATGGCCGGTAACCAACACTTTTGTTCCAAGAGGAATTACACTTGGATCAACCGCAATGGTTCCTAGCTTAAGTGGGTTTCCAAAATAATCAACCGCACCCCAGCCTCCATTCTCACTAGCCGCTGAGGAATAAGCAGAAGCCTTAACTTGTATCGTTTTCTCATAGTTAAATGACTTGCCCCATGCTTCAACTGTTTTTGATTCTGGAGTAACATTCAGGCTTGGGGTAAGCACTGGAGTTTCTGTCGTAGCTACAGACTCTGCTTGCATTTTACTAGGGATCGTTATTTTAAGTCCATCGTAAATATTAAGAGCTGCAACGTTTGGATTAGCTTTCATTAGATCATTAACACCGACATTGTATTGTTGAGAAAGAGTATAGAAAGTATTGCCTTCCTTTGCAATATGAACGCTGTCTGCAAAAGCAGGAGCGGTGTGCAGCAATGCACTAATTCCCATAACTGCAGCAAGGGTTTTAATGGTTCTGAACTTGTTCTTCATAAATGCCTCCTCTTTAGATGGGCGTAAGCGGTATGACTTCCGTATACGCTCGTGTACATTTCCTGTACTTATGTACATCTTGTGTGATGTCCTGATGTATTGTTGTCTTTTGTAAAACTGACAGGACTTAATATATCACAATTTTGTAACCTATGCGTATGTAATTGTTACCATTCTGAAATAACATGTTTAATTATTGTCTTTGATCCGCTGATTAGTTAACATAATTTTCATTATGTTAACTAATCAGCGACAATCATATCCTATTATATAAGATAATTAAATAATATTCTTTGAGATTTTACATAGATTTAACATTTCGTGCCTCATCCAATAGTAAAATGATAGAATATGATAAATAGATTTGAGATACAGACATCGAAGCATATTTGGAGGTCCCATGAATACAGAAGAGATTAAAAACAACCAAAGCAGTCCAGCCACTGCTTACCTCAATAGGGATTTGAGCTGGATCGAATTTAACCGCCGTGTACTCAAGGAGGCGCAGGACCCTGATAACCCTTTAATGGAACGTGCCAGATTTCTGGCAATCGTCTCGAGCAATCTGGATGAATTCATAAGCGTTCGCGTAGCGGGAATTCAAGATCAGATCCGGGCGGGTTATACTAAAAAAGATTTCACAGGCTACACCCCTTCCGGTCTGTATAAACGCCTCATCAAACGCGTAACCAAAATCATTGCCGATCAATACCGGACATTCCGTGATATTTCGCGGAGTTTGCATAAAGAAGGCATCGTATTTGTGGATTATAAGGATCTTACCCATGCCCAAGAGCAGTCCATAGAACAGTATTACCGGGATATCATCTATCCTGTACTTACGCCAATGGCTGTTGATCAGAGCCGGCCGTTTCCACTCGTGCACAGCCAGTTTATCTACCTAGCTGTTGTTCTTACTCGTAAGAATGGCCTTGAAGAGGAGCCTTATTTTGCTATCCTGCAAATTCCTTCGAATCTGCCAAGATGTATCCCTCTTCCACACCGCTCTAATAGTAAGAAAAGACAATTTGTATTTATTGAAGATGTGATCCGCCATCACATTCAAACCTTATTCAGCGGTTACGAACCTGTTGCGGTTAGTGAGTTTCGTTTGACTCGTAACTCAGATCTTACAATCGATGAGGAAGGTGCCGAGGATCTGCTGGAAGAGATCGAAAAAGAGCTGCGCAAGCGTCGTCGCGGGGTGCCTGCTCGTCTGGAGGTACAAAAAGGTATCCATCCCTATGCTCTTGAGCAGCTACAAGCTGAATTTGAGCTGGAGGACTTCGTATTTGAAATAGAAGGTCCGCTCGATCTGGGCTTTCTTCGTAATTTTGCCGGAAGCTTAAAAGGTTTTAGTTACTTGAACTATCCACCTATTGAGCCGGTCTACCCTGCTGAATTTCAAGAAAACGAGGATTTCTTCGAGGTGCTGCGTGAACGGGATGTATTAGTCTACCACCCTTACGAGTCTTTTGATGCGATGACAGACTTTATCATTCAAGCTTCAGAAGATGAGCAAGTGATGGCTATTAAAATGACCTTATACCGCGTCAGCGGAAATTCTCCACTTATCACTGCACTAGCCAATGCTGCGGAGTCTGGCAAGCAAGTTACAGTGGTTGTAGAGTTAAAAGCCCGATTTGATGAGGAACGGAACATCGCTTGGGCACGCCAGCTTGAAAAATCAGGCTGTCATGTCGTTTATGGTCTGATCGGACTCAAAACGCATGCCAAAGTGACCTTGATTGTCCGCCAGGAAGGCCCTGAACTGCGTCGTTACGTGCATGTAGGCACAGGAAACTATAATGACAGTACAGCCAAGGCTTACACGGATCTCAGTCTATTCACCGCCCAAAGCGATATCGGACTGGATGCTTCCGAGCTGTTTAATCAAATGACTGGATATTCGGCTAATTTTGACTGGCATTCCTTCATTGTAGCGCCAACGAATATGAGCTTATCCCTGCAAAAGCTAATGATGCGTGAAGCTGAACATGCGCGGGCAGGCAGACCCGCACGCATAATCGCCAAGATGAACTCACTCTCTAATCAGCAAGTGATCGACGATTTATATGGCGCAGCCCAAGCCGGTGTCTCCATTGACTTAATCGTGCGAGGGGTTTGCTGCCTACGTCCGGGAATAGAGGGCTTAAGTGAAAACATTACAGTACGCAGTATCGTAGACCGTTTTCTGGAGCACTCCCGGATCTATTATTTCGAAAATGGCGGCAAACCTGAGGTGTATTTATCCAGTGCCGACTGGATGACTAGAAACCTAACCCGCCGGATTGAGCTGATGTGTCCTGTCAGAGACAGCGGCATCCGTAAACAGATCGTCAAGATTCTAGAGTTGTCTCTACAAGATAATGTTAAAGCCAGCTTCTTGCAGGCTAATGGATATTACGAACAACCAGACGACAAAAAGGCCCCTTTCCGGAGCCAGTTTGCTGCAATGGATGTTACACGTTGGAAGGGAAGCCGAGTTTTACCTTCACCGCCCAAGCATTCTTAAATGCTTTTATCGCGTTCTCAATGTCCTCTAGGCCAATTAGCAGTGACGATGCGCCCTCTAAGTCTAGATGAAGCGTATTGCCGTGCAGATTGGCCTTCAGGCCGCTTACAATTCCAATCTCCGTGCTGTCCAGCGCAATGCTAAGCTGGACAAGCGATCCGAGCTTATGAATCCACTCTTCGTCGGATGGCAGCAAAATGTCCTTATGTTGTTGGGACAATTTCTGCTTCCGGCTTTTTGTGCTGTATGAGGCAATCATAGCGCAAAGAATAAGCTGACGGTGGGTAAGTCCACGAATCGGTGAATTCATCAACCAATACAAAGTATGTCGTTTGGATTGGTAATAGTTAATATTCGTTCCCGTACGATGCAGCATGATGGACACATAGATTAACATCTCGTGCTCTGCTCTATTCGATTCATCTTTAAATGCGTCAAACAGGCTGAGCGCTAGCTTGTTGATATGATCTAAATACCGTTTAGAGGTATGAATATCAAAGCGAATAATCGTGTTTAAGCTATATTCTAAAGCACTATCACGCACTGGCTGCTCCGGCTCCAACAGATCATGCAGCAAACCTTCTCTGAGTCCCTCCCCGCTGATTATCGCCTCACTCGCCCCAATATACTGATACACCGTATGGAAAATAATCAACCCGGATACAATGATATCCGCCCGACTCTTAGATAATCCATCTAAATCCTTACGTTTTTCGTAAGGCATTGAAGGTAGGGTGTTCATAAAGTGCTCGATTGTCTCACTGGTCATCGTATAACCGTGGGAGTTAGGCAATGAGTATGCTCGTGTCTTCTGATCCAGCTTCCCCAAAGAACGAACCGTCCCTCCTAAACCGAATAAAGGAAGCCCAGCTTTGGCATTTAGCCAATCATGCTCAACCAGCCTGCCCAGAACAAAGGTCTGCAGCTTGTGAATCTGCTCATCGCTCCAATTCCCACCTTGGCCAAACATTAGGTTGGTATTTACTGCCCCAAACGGGAAAGAAATGCTGTGTTGATAACGCCGCTGACAAAAAAGAGTGATTTCAGTACTCCCGCCACCAATATCAATGACATAACCATCCTCAACATTAAAGGCATTAATAACACCCAAGAAGCCATAATATGCCTCCTGGTGGCCACTGATCACCTCAATCGGAATGGAAGAAGATTGTGACAAAAAGCTTATTATTTCGCTTGAGTTAGCTGCATTACGAATAGCTGCCGTTGCACCCGCCCGAATGGTTTCCACTGCAAAAGCATTGCAGATTTCCTTAAACTGCCGCAAGACCGGAACAATCGTTTCCATGTCCTTTTGTTCCAGACTATTCTCCTTCGTAATCTTCTCACTAAGGCGAGCGGAGTACTTACACTCCTTGATGATCTTATAGCCTCCTTCGCGCGTTGTATCATAAATTACAAGACGAATGGAGTTCGAACCAATATCAATAATGCCTATCCGGCGTAGATCATCTCTCATTATGTATGTACTCCTTTTCCTGTTGATTGACTGACCATCTATTATACATGGTTTACATAAATAAATGAACTCAGTCCCAGCGATATATCCCCACATTACCCTCAGGACCCTATAACAAAACGGCCACCGGATACTTGTCCAGGGCCGTTTTGACGAATTCTTTATAATACTTTACTTAAAAAATCCTTAGTCCGAGCATGTGTAGGATTACCAAATACTTGTTCAGGAGTACCCTGTTCAACGATTACCCCGCCATCCATAAACAGAATGCGGTCACCCACTTCACGGGCAAAGCCCATCTCATGTGTAACAATAACCATTGTCATTCCGTCTTCGGCAAGCTTTTTCATAACCTCAAGTACCTCTCCTACCATTTCCGGATCAAGCGCTGAGGTAGGCTCATCAAAAAGCATCACATGCGGCTGCATGGCTAATGCACGAGCAATCGCAATCCGCTGCTTCTGTCCACCGGACAATTGAGCTGGATAAACATCCTTTTTATCTTCAAGCCCTACAGTCTTGAGGAGCTCCATTGCGAATTTATCGGCCACAGCCTGTTGCTGTTTTCTTACTTTAATCGGTGCGAGTGTAATGTTTTGCAGAACGGTTTTGTGCGGAAAAAGGTTGAACTGTTGAAAAACCATCCCCATCTTCTCACGCGTTGCATTGATATCATGCTTCTTTGAGGTGATCGATTCCCCTTCAAAAGTGATCTCTCCACCTGTAGGCTGCTCCAATAGATTCAAGCAACGCAGAAAGGTACTTTTTCCCGAACCACTGGGCCCGATTACAACGACAACCTCACCCTTTTTAATCTCCAAATCGATTCCCTTGAGAATCTCCAGCTTTCCATAATGCTTCTGCAGGTTCTTAACGGCGATCATCGGTATTCAGCCTCCTTTCGAGTCTACCTAGGATCTTGGAAAGCGTAAATGTTAGAACAAAATACATAAAGGCAGCAATCACGAGTGGTGTCATACCATCATACGAAATCGTTGTAACCGTACGAGCTTGAAACATCAAATCCGTTACTCCGATAAATGAAATAATTGATGATTCCTTGATAATGGTAATGAATTCATTACCGATTGCCGGAAGTACACTTTTAAGTGCCTGAGGAAGTACAATATGACGCATTGTCATCCCTTGTTTCATTCCAAGTGAACGTGCGGCCTCCGTTTGTCCACGATCGACACCCTGAATCCCGGCGCGAAATATTTCTGCCAGATAAGCAGAACTGTTAATGGAGAGTGTAATCGCCCCGGACTGAATCGGAGTAAACTCAATCCCAAACGTCGCCAGCCCGTAATGGATGAGAAACAGTTGCACAAGCATTGGAGTGCCCCGCAAAAATTCAACCCAAGCAGTGGCTAAGAAACGTAACACTCTCCATTTTGACATCCGTAGTAGAGAGACGATAATCCCAAGAATGAAGCCAAAAAAGACACCAAGAACAGCAAGAAGCAAGGTATATTGTAATCCAGTCAAGAAAAGATCACGATAATCATAAGCCATTCTAAATAAAGTAATATCCAATATCTTATCCCCCTATCTCCAAAAAAATAGAAAATAGCAAAGTTCCGCTATTTTCTGTAATACACATACAATTTACTTCAGCAGACCTAAAACAATCTCCATTCCTTACTTCGTGCTTTCAGCAAGCTCACTGGCTGCCGCTACATATTCATCAATCTTACCTTCTGATTCTAGACGTTTAAGTGTTGCATTTACTTTATCTAGAAGCTCTGTATTGCCTTTTTTAATACCAATTGCGTATCCATCATCTTCTACTTCAGGCTTAGCATCGGTAATTACAAGACCCGCTAAATTCTTAACAAAAGATTTGGCTACAGGTCCTTCAATAATTGCTGTATCGATACGGTTAGATTGCAATTGCAGAACGATCTCGGAGATTTTACCAAGAGAAGTGATCTTTGCGCCTTCAATCTCTTTGGCGATTTCTTCTTGAATAGAGCCTGTCTGTACACCAATTTTGGTGCCCTTCAC
Organism: Paenibacillus sp. FSL F4-0122; assembly: GCF_038002845.1. Taxonomy (NCBI): domain Bacteria; kingdom Bacillati; phylum Bacillota; class Bacilli; order Caryophanales; family Paenibacillaceae; genus Paenibacillus; species Paenibacillus sp. FSL F4-0122. The sequence goes on along the minus strand of NZ_JBBODI010000001.1, from coordinate 5,578,875 downwards.
CGCGTCCATAGTAGCGTATTTATCTTTATCTGCTTCGCGCACTACAATAGCTTGCTCTGCTTTGTAATAAATATCTGAGAGTTCAACCGCTTTTTTGCGTTCTTCAGTCGGGCTAAGACCGGAAATCACCATATCTACACGTCCACTGGACAATTCGTTAAGCAGTGAATCAAAAGGCAGATCCTTAACTTCAAGCTCAGCGCCCATGTCAGCAGCAATTTCTTTAGCGATGTCGATATCGAAACCTACGATGGTATCTTTTCCGTCCACTACTTTATGGAATTCGTACGGAGGAAAATCTGCACTTGTTCCCATAATCAGCTTTTTAGTAACTGCACCGGAATTTGCATTACCACTAGCAGCGGTATCATTATCATTTTTATTTTGACCGCAGCCTGAGAGCAGACCTACCGCTAATACCATTCCTAAACTAAGTTTACCCCATTTGTTCATTTCTATATCTCCCCTATTCATATGAAAAAATCTAAGTTGACCCAATGACTGACTTATTATAAATCAGAACGCATGAATATGCAAAGGCATAATTGTGACAATAACTTCCTTTTAATGGATTTCTATGAGGGTAATTCTATAATACACAACTAAAAAACCGTTTTTATTCACGATGAAGCAAGATTTATACATTTTTACTATCCCCTATACTAGCTAAATCATTCGATTATTCATTCCCTTCTGTCATAAAAAAAGGACTGCTCCCAGAGTATTTACCATACTCCCGGGTGCAATCCCTTATTAACCCATTACAGAATTTGTTAAACTTTATCTTGTTATATCATCATAGATGTCCATGTACTGTTGAGCGGATACATTCCAGCTATAATCTCCCGCGAATGCATTTTTTGTGATCTTTTTCCAATGTTCAGGCTGCTTGTAAAAAGAAAGTGCCCGGCGCAGCGTAAACATCATATCGTGAGCATTATAATTGCTGAACGTAAAGCCATTGCCTTCACCGGTTTCTTCATTATAAGCGTGCACAGTATCATTGAGGCCACCTGTCTCACGTACAACGGGTATACTACCATAGCGCAAAGCGAGCAGCTGACTGATGCCACATGGCTCAAACTTGGACGGCATAAGGAAGATATCGCTGGCAGCATATATTTTACGTGAGAGTGCATCATTAAATAGGATCTGTGAAGACAGCTTTGTCGGATAACGCCATGCTGCTTCCTTGAACCAACGCTCGTAGGATTCATCACCAGTTCCAAGCAGCACAAATTGAATATCATCGTGATATAGCAGCTCATCCAGCACTCGGGTAAGCAGATCTAAGCCTTTGGAGTCCACAAGACGCGTGACCATAGCTACCATTGGGATATTAGCATCTACTGGTAATCCCAGCTCTTCCTGCAAGGCTACTTTGTTCTCCGTCTTCTTGGTTAAATTGGAACGATAACGGGTGACAAGGCTGGAATCTGTCGCTGGATTATAACTTTTAGTATCAATGCCATTCACAATACCACTTAAAACATCTGACCGTGCGTTCAATAAACCATCCAAGCCGTAACCATAATAAGGTGTGCGAATTTCTTCTGAATAGGTCGGACTAACGGTCGTGACCCGATCACTGAATACAATCCCGCCTTTTAAGAAATTCACATTACCATAGTACTCCACACTACCAAAATAACTGCTATCCAGACCTAACAGCTCTCCAAGTACCTCATAAGGAAACACTCCCTGATACAACAGGTTATGTATTGTAAATACACTCCGCATTTCACTGTAAAATGGATTGTGACGATAATGCCCCTGTAGGAGCATTGGAATTACGGCCGCGTGCCAATCATGGCAATGCAGAACATCAGGCTGGAAATCAATGGCCGGCAGACACTCCAGTACTGCACGATTATAGAACGCAAACCGTTCACCATCGTCCATATAACCATAAATTCCATCACGCCCAAAATAATACTCATTGTCGATAAAATAAACGGGGATACCCTCATAGATAATGCGTTCAATTCCACAGTATTGTTTTCGCCAGCCAATTGGGACATACACTTCCGTTAAATGCTCCATTTGAGCGGTGAACTTGTCAGGAATCCCACGATATTTAGGCAAAATCACTCGTACATCTACCCCGGCAGCCTTCAGCGCTTTAGGTAGTGCTCCAATGACATCGGCCAAACCACCCGTTTTGACAAAAGGATGGGCTTCAGCTGCGGCAAATAAAACTTTCATGATTATTTCCCCCTTAAACTGTACGGATTCTCTATTCGTACTTAGATCTATAACTCTTTTGCCTCTTTATTCTTACCCATTCGTGACGTTTTTTTAAACACCAGGAAGCTAAGGGGCGGAAGAGTCAGCTCTATGCTGTTCACCTGATTGTGCCATTCCAGCTTAACGCTCTTTTGAGGGACATTGTGCAATCCGGAACCGCCGTACTCTACATTTTCGGAGCTAAAGAACTCTTCATATGTCCCAGCCCGTGGCACGCCTATACGATAATTGTGCCGTTCTACCGGTTGGAAATTGATGACAATAAGCAGCGTATCTCCTGGTTTCTTCCCTCGGCGTTTATACGAAATCACACTTTGATCATTGTCATCTGCATCAATCCACTGATAACCTTCTTGAGCATGATCCAGCTCCCACAGCGCTTTTTCGGAGCGGTACAGTTTATTAAGTGCAGCCGTGTAGGCAAGCATACGACGATGGCTCTCATAATCCAACAGCAGCCAGTCCAGCTGCTCCTGATCCTTCCATTCGATAAACTGACCGAACTCTCCACCCATAAACAGAAGCTTTTTACCGGGATGTGAGATCTGATATCCCAGCAGCTGTCTGAGCCCTGCAAACTTCTGTTCATAAGCACCCGGCATTTTGTCTAACAAAGACTTCTTGCCGTGGACAACCTCGTCATGCGATAGCGGCAATGCGTAATTTTCGGCATAAGCATAACATATTGGGAACGTAAGTAAATTATGATGATAAGGGCGCCCACCAAAATCATGTTCTATGTAGCCTAGCGTGTCATTCATCCAACCCATATTCCATTTGTAATTGAAGCCAAGGCCCCCTTCATGCACTGGTGCAGTAACCCCCGGCCAAGCACTGGACTCCTCAGCCATCATCAATGCCTTTGGGAAATAATGAAAGATAGCCTTGTTCAGATTCTGGATAAATTTGATAGCCTCCAGATTCTCCAATCCACCATTAACATTCCGCCGATATTGATGATCCCGCTTTTCGAAATCTAATCGAAGCATACTCGTAACCGCATCTACACGCATTCCGTCGATATGATAATACTCAAACCAAAACAGCGCATTAGAAATAAGAAAAGAAGAAATCTCCGGCTTACTGAAATCAAACGAAAGTGTCCCCCAGCCTGGTTTTTCAGCTAACATTGGATCGGCATATTCATAAAGTGGCGCTCCATCAAACATACGTAAACCGTGTGCGTCTTTGGCAAAGTGAGCTGGAACCCAATCTAAAATCACACCGATACCTGCCTGATGCAGCTGATCGATCAAATACATCAACTCATGGGGTTCGCCATAACGGCTGGTTGCCGCAAAATACCCCGTCCCTTGATAACCCCAGGATAGATCGTATGGATGTTCTGCCAGCGGCATAAATTCCACGTGTGTATAGTTCATCTCCACCAAATAAGGAATTAAGAGCTCGCTCATTTCCCGATAGGTGTAGAACTCTCCATCTTCTTTTTGACGCCAGGTACCGAAGTGCATTTCATAAATGTTCATTGGTTGTTGATAAGGCGCTTTGCTTTTCCGACGCCATGCTGCATCTCCCCAGCGGTAGCCATCCAGTTCTGCTACTACCGAAGCCGTTGCCGGTCGAACCTCGGCTTTGAAAGCAAAAGGATCCGCTTTTAGGAAACTTGATCCATCTGAGGCAAGAATCCTGTATTTGTAAAAAGTTCCCGGCTGTATTCCCGGAAAAAAACGACTCCAAAATCCTGAATCGGGTATCTTATATAACGAGTCCACGCCCTGTGTTCCGTCCCAATCATTATGATCACCAGCTAGTCCTACATATGTCGCATGAGGAGCCCACACGGTAAAGCGCACACCGGTAACGCCTTCTTCAGCGGCAGTGTGTGCACCCAGCATAGAATAGCTGCGATAATTGGTGCCCTCATGGAACAGATAGATATCAGCAGCTGACGGAAGGGTCTCGATTTTTGCTTTTTCAGCCAATTCTACACCACCTTTTTCAATGTGCTTGTACCTATTACCTTACCCGAATATTACCATTTTGAAAATGTTTTGATGTTAAAAGAAAAGATTTTCTGATAAAGAAATATTAATTGTAATTTTTCTGTTTACAAAGCAATATATTTCACCTATGTCGTTTCAAGCGCTTGTCGTAAGTTTATATTACAAGCATTGACAAAATAATGGGAGGGATAACAAATGAACAACAAAAAAGATTGTATCGCCATGTTATTGGCAGGAGGGGAAGGCCGCAGATTGGCTCCCTTGACTTCCAGTATGGCTAAGCCTGCAGTCCCTTTCGGTGGACAGTATAAAATTATTGATTTCCCGCTAAGTAACTGTGTAAATTCGAACATTGATACAGTAGGTGTTCTGACACAATACGAAGCTGACTCTTTGCATAATCATATCGGTGAAGGTGAGCCTTGGGGCTTAGTTAGTCAAAAGGATAAAGGTGTCACATTGCTTCCTTCAGGTGTTGAAGGCAGAGACAGTTATACAGGAACTGCTGATGCGATTTATAAAAACATTGACTTTATTGATAGCCGCAACCCAGAACATGTGCTCATTCTATCCGGTGATCATATTTACCATATGAATTACCGTAAGATGCTGAATTATCATATTGAAAAAGGAGCAAAAGCAACTATCTCCGTAATGGAGGTTCCTTGGGATGAGGCTAGTCGTTTTGGAGTAATGAACGTAAACGATGATCTGAAAATTTCCGAATTTGCGGAAAAACCTAAAGTACCAAAAAGTAATCTTGCTTCAATGGGTATCTACCTGTTCGAGTGGGCTTATCTGAAGGAGCACTTGTTGCGGGATGCAGCTAATCCTAATTCCAGCCATGACTTTGGTAAAGACGTTATTCCTACCATGCTGGATCAGAATGATGATTTATTCGCTTACCGTTTCAAGGGTTACTGGAGAGATGTAGGTACAGTCGGCAGTCTCTGGGAAGCACATATGGACCTTCTGCAAAAAGACAATGGCATGAAGTTAGACAAGACTCATTGGCCTATGTATAGTCGGGTTCGCCGGACTAAGCTTGCAGTTCATAAACCACGTGTACAGATCCCGTCAACGGACTCTCTCGTGAATGAATCCTGCTCCCAAGAAGGTAGTCTACAACGTTCTGTAGTCTTTAATGGGGTAGAAATCGGTAAGATGAGCCAGATCAAACAAAGTGTTATTATGCCTGGAGCTCGCATTGGACGTGGAGTATTGATTGAGAATGCCATTATTGGTGAAGGGGCAATCATTAAGGATGGCGCAGTCATCAAGGGAAGCATAAATAATATCGTTGTCGTTGGACCACATGAGACTGTGGCTGCCAAGCCGGCGGTCCGAAACCAACCTTCCCGTCTGTTTCAGGATGTGTATGAGAAGACAGGACGTTTGCGTGAAGTTCTTCCTTCATAACAACCATTATATAGAAAAATACTTTATATAAAAAGGGGCTGTTGTCCTGGTCGATCATGACCAGAGCAACAGCCCCTTCGGTTGTAAAGAATTAATGATCTTATGAATTACGGCTAGCCGTCCATTCTCTGTCTAATATGCTCATTTCCACACAATCTACATAATGCTCTCCGAATAAAGCGGACTCACGTTGAACACCCTCCCGCTTGAAGCCAACAGCTTCATAAGCTTTCAGGGCAGCTGTATTGAAATCGAAAGCGCCTAGAGACAGACGATGCAGGTCCAGACCTTCAAATCCAATTCGAAGCATTTCTTGTATCATCCGTTTACCAATGCCTCTACCTTGAAACTCAGGGTCCACTACTACCCTGCCGATACGTGCAGAACGATTAACCCGGTCAATGGCTGAAAAGCTAATATGGCCCACTACCTGCTGCGTAGCTTCCTGAATTGCACAGAAGATAAGGCGATCGGATAAGCCTGGATGATTAGCATCCGTTAAGTATTTAACAAGCTGCTCATCGTCTAAAGGATAAGTAAGCGAAGGTCCTGCCCACTGCTTCAGATACTCTGGAGAAACACTCCAGCGCTTTAAGTGTTCAAAATCAGATTCTGATATAAACCTGAGGATCAGACGGTCTGACTCAGCACTCTCCTCAGAATGTTCATATAAGTTCACTAAACGACCATTTCCCATATCGTTAGTGCCCATGTAGTGAAAACCCATGCTCTGATAATAACGATTGAGCTTAATGTTATGTGCCACAGTGTCAAACCTAAGACTCTTACAGCCTAGATCTTTGGCTAGAACTACTGCATATTTAAGCATTTGCTGTCCAAGTCCTCGGCCGCGGTGGGAGTCTTTCACAGCCAATCGGTGCAAATAAGCGTAGGACTCATCATTTTTACTGCCCCAGTACTGTGGATCACTGAATTGCAACGTGAACATGCCAACTACAGCCCCATCGTCAAGGGCTAAATAAACATGTCTGTCAGCGAAATATCCTGCAATATCGGTCTCATTAAATTGTCCGGGTGTCCATTGGTTAATCCCGTTACGCTCCATCCATCCTGCCGCTTCTTGCAACAGCCTCAAGATGTCGTTAACCCGATCAGGCTCTCCACGAACTATACGGATCGAATTCTTCGTTATCCCCATCTCAGGTCACGTCTCCCAATCATCTAATTCAGGAAAGGTAGCTGTAATTTGAGTTACCTCATCTGAGTTAACTTCCGGCTGTGGTTCAGTAAGAGGCAAGATGACGGTTACTTCCGTTCCCTTTCCAAGCTCACTTGCCATATCAAGTGTCCCATTATGAAGTTCTACAATCTGCTGTGAGATCGCTAACCCCAAGCCTGTTCCTCCATTAAGTGCATCCACTTGAAAGAAACGGTCCTTAACTCTGGAGATATGCGCTTCACTAATCCCTATCCCGCTGTCTCGTACCATAATCGCTGTTTCTGTAGCAGACAGCCTCTTTGCTGACAATTCAATACTGGAATCTTCATGTGAGAATTTCACTGCATTGTCTACCAAGTTCAAGAATACCTGTTTTAATCGATTGGCATCCCCTTTAACAAAGATCGCGTCTTCACATTCCAGCAGCAGATGAATTCGTTTCTTTTCCGCTTTAGCCCAAACATTCAGTATCGTCTCTTGTAGCAGTACCTTTACATCTACAACCCCAATCGACAGCTTCATTTGGTTCTGCTGCAGCTTAGAAAAGTCGAGAATTTCCTCCACCAGCCCAATCAGACGTTCACTTTCTTTGGAGATGATGCTGACTCCAAGTTTTGTCTCCTCCGGATCATACCCGCCGGAAACCAAGGTTTCGCTCCAGCCCTTGATACTTGTAAGAGGTGTCCGCAGCTCGTGAGAAATGGACGAGATAAAATCATCCTTAATCTGATTGCTGCGCACAATTTCCTGAGCCATATAATTCAGCGTTGAAGCCAAATCACCAATCTCAAATTTATAGTCTCCCTTAATCCGTACGTTGAATCTCCCCTTGGCCATCTGGGCTGAAACTGCCGTAATATTATTCAGCGGTTTCACAATCGAATTGGCCAGTCCGAAGCTAAAACCAACAACTACAGCCATAACAGCTGCAGCAATAGCAGTAGACAATAAGGTAAGATTAAGCAAATCATTATTGATTTCTTCTAGTGAAGTAATATACCTTAGGACATACTTATCCTGTCCATGAATCTGCAGCATTTTGGAAACCGCCATTACGCTCTCATTCGTGCCTGCCTGACGCCCTACCCAGCGCCCAACGCTGCCGCCAACGGCTTCTGGTACATCACTGGTCGTAATGGTCCGATCCGGCTGAAAGCCAGTGGAACTAGTGATGATATCCCCATTTAGCGATAAGATTTCCAGCTCCGTCTTACTCAATGAGAACCTCTCCAGTACTTCTTGTAGCAGATAGATGCTATTATCGCTTGGTATCATGTTTTTTTGAAAAAACGACTCTGAAACGGAAATGTGATTCTTAATCTTGCTGTATACACTGTCATAATAATATGTTCTGATGGCCAGCAGGAAGATAACTTCTACGAGGAGAAGCGCCAAAAAAACTACAAGAATGTAGTGCAGAACAATCTGTCTGCGCATCCCCTTCTTAATCATTGTCCTTGGCCTTTCCATCTATATCCGTGCCCCCATACAGTCTGCAAAAATTCCGGCTCCGAAGGATTGTTCTCAATCTTCTGGCGTAAGCGCCGGATATTTACATCTACAATTTTGGGATCACCCATATACTCCTTGCCCCACACATGATCCAACAGAAGATCGCGGCTAAGCGGAGTGTTTTCTTTTTCAAGAAAGAATTGAATCAGAGAGAACTCCGTAGGCGTCAGTTCAATGGCTACATTATCACGTTTGAATTGTTTGGTAATAAGATCCAAGCTGAAAGGCCCCGAATGAAAAGAAACCTTGGCCGACTGTTCACGATGCACATTTACTCGGCGCAGCAAAGATTGAATACGCGCAATTAGCTCTGTTGGGCTAAATGGCTTACTAACATGATCATCTGCACCTACGGACAAAGCGTAAACTTTATCCTGCTCCTGAACCTTGGCGGTAAGAAAAATAATTCCCAAGCGTTCATTAGTCTCCCTAATCCGTCTACAAACTTCAAATCCATCAATGCCGGGAACCATAACATCCAATAACGCAATATCAATATCAGGTATAGTGGTTAATTTATGCAATGCTTCATTCCCGTCAGCAGCCTCCAGCACTTCGAAACCATTACGCTTCAAATTAATGACTATGAAACTGCGAATGGACTCTTCATCTTCCAATATCAGAACTTTACTCATCTATTCCCTTCCTTTCAATAGGGGAGGCAATCTTATTGCTTCCTTCTTTAGTTGTACTTTGTTCTAGCTCACCACGGTAGCCGATGACTTTATCTAAATCCCGTCCAAGCAGCTCCCAGCCTTCATTCTTAGCCTTATCCCATTCCGAAGGAGAAAAGAAGGAAACCTCCGCAAAAGTCTCTCCGGTATCAGTCATGATGAACTTAAGGTTTTTATCCAGAACAGATTTCGTATCAATACTTACCTTTCCATGCAGCTCCGGATCAAAATTAATAGTAAAGCGATCCGATGGATCACGATATAGCTGGACTGCAAAGGTTAGGCCATCTTTTCCATCCCATTTATAATAGGAGGTGAAATAAGGAATATCTGCGGGGTCGAAATACTCCCATCCTTTTGGCGCTTCAAGCAATCCAACTTCAATAATGCCATCATGATCGATATCTTCGCTTGCAATCAGACGATCTTTGTAAGTCCTCGTATCACCTGGCAAAACCACACGCAGTTTGTTGTGCTCCATAAGAACAATTAAACTGTAGGCGGATTGGAAATCCACCGAAGCGTCCAATACGATTCCTTCTTTATCTTTGGCAATCTTTCCTGCGACAATATTGTAATAATTAAAAAAATACGGATCGATATCCTCGATCTTATCGAGCACCTTAAAGCCATCATTGTACTGATAGATCGAAATGGTTGCAAATTCATTTCTTTTAAAATAAACAACGGTGATGTCTTCAATTCCATCCTTGTTAAGATCATCAATCATATATTTGGTGTAAGGAAGTGAAAGCACTTCTTCCAATGATCCGCTGGAATAGCTATACACGACGAGGCCTTTTTCTTCCCCACGTGAATAACCTGTAATGATATTCAGCTTCCCGTCACCTGTCATATCTTTCAGATCGACGGACTCCAGCATAGTTCCATCCCCATCAAAAACAAGCTTTTTGACCCAGGCATCTCCTTGCTTCTCTAAGATCATCCCGTGAATCTCTACAGCTTCGCTTGGCGTTCTATAGAACACCAACGACTCCATAATTCCATCGTTATTGAGATCCTCTGTGAAAATTGAGCTCTCATCATTAACCGGACGGATCAACTCCGTACCCGCTGGAATATGTGAATTAATAGCAGCCATAAGTGTTGCTTTGTCAGCAGACAGCTGCGGAGCTTTCATCTTCGAAACGGGATCACTGATGAAAGTACAACCCGAAAGTACGGATAACGACAGTGTTGCAGCTGCCAGGCACCTAAGACTTTTTATACTCAACCTCATCACTCTTTTCCTTATCCGTGTCCGAACTTTACAAATTCGCGCGTTCCTGAGACGTTAATCTACGTCCCTTTATATCATGCTTAATTCGTCCATCTTCTAGTACCCATATACGTGAAGCGAAACGTTCAGCCAGTTCAATAGGCAGCACCGTCACTACGGTAAGCCCCGTCTCTTTACATAGTCTGCGCAAAGTTTCCAATACACTCTCTGCCGATTTGGGATCAAGACCCGTAACCGGTTCATCCGCTAGAATTACTTTGGCACCATGAGTTAATGCTCTAGCAATCGCTACACGCTGACGTTCACCACCGCTTAGCTGGCTAGTCTTCATCTTCGCTTTATCTAGAAGTCCAAGGGCATCTAATTCATCCATCGCACCCATATAATCATCTGAACGAACCATCCCTGTAACCATACGCCACATTGGCGTCTGTGCGGACTGGCCGATCAGCACGTTTTTCAGCGCTGTTCGGTTAGGATTGAGCTCAGCATTCTGCTCCAGGTAAGCCCACTCCCGGCGAATTTTTCTTTTTCCGGAAAAGGCACTCGCCATAATATCCGTACCGTCCACTCTAAAATTCCCTCTGTCCCACTTCTCTCGCAGCGCTAAACAGCGTAATAAAGTGGTCTTACCGCTCCCACTCGCTCCAAGTATGGCTACGAGCTCACCCGGCTCTAATTGAAATCCTATATCCTGCAGGACCGGATTTTTATCTTCCCCAACTGCCTTGGCTAAGTGTTCAACTGTGATCATAGTTCAGCCTCTCCCTGTCTTCATCTATAATCTATAGTGTACTCTGAATGTGAGTTCAATTTCCATGCGAGCACTCGTTCTTATCTTACCTCAATTTCTAGGTTGTGGCGAGAATAATAACCCAAGCAAGCCGAACACGATATATAAACCACCCATCAGGGCAAAAATACCGCCGCTTAAGCCCACTTGCAGCAACAAACCACCAATGCCGGGCCCAATAATACTGCCAATACTAAAATGGAAAGAAGCAACCACATTGGCAGCAGGCAGTAGATGTCGTGGCAAAATATCCGCGGCCAGACTTAGCCCTAATGAGAAAAAGGAGCCCACTAGTCCTCCTGCGATCATCAGAAGCACCATTGTCAACGTAAAATGGTCACCTGCCAGCGGCAACATAGTGAAGGCGATCCCGCCTCCGATCCCGGCAATAATCAGTACCCGCTTGCGGCCAAACTGGTCGCTCCACAGACCTAATGGAAACTGCAGAAGCAGTCCTCCGACCCCCGCAAAAGGCAATAACGCTGCAATTTGATCTGTGCTGTAACCGATACGCAGACCATATACCGGAAAGCTGCTATTTAAGCTGGCTTCCATAAAGCCATATAAAAGGGCTGGAATTAAAGCGAACCAGGCTAAGCTGTAACAACGACCGAAACGGCGAACCTGACTTTCACCACTCTCCGCTTTATCTGGCCGGGAATCCGGCAGAATTGTAGTCACAAGAATTAAGACTAACAAAAATAGAAATGCGAGAACAATAAAAGGCACTGCCTGTCCATAACGCAGCAGACTTATCCCAAGTGGACCCAAGCTGAAACCCAGACCATAGGACATGCCATATAGTGAAAGATTACGTCCGCGATGCTCGGCAGGTGTCATGAGCAGAACCCAAAGCTGGGCCCCGTAATTAATCGCAGCATCGCCCACACCCACAAGCAGACGCAATACAAACCATACCTTGATACCAGTAAAAAAAGGAAACATTAGCAAGCTTACTAAGACTAAACTAATCCCACCAGCTATCAATTTTTTAAATCCAACCGCTCCAAGAACACGTTCAGCAATCAAGGTCATCCCAAATGATCCTATGTATAGGGCAGCAGCATTCAGTCCGTTCAGTGACGAGGAGACTCCTTTTTGCTCCAAAAGAATGGATAGAATGGGCAGCAACAGCCCTTGGCTAAGCCCCGCGGCTATAGTAGCTGTAATAAGAATCATGAAAGTCATTTTGCTATTACTTCGTATAGATACTTTAAGCCGGTCTGACACGGATGATATCCCCCTATAATAAAAACAATGATGTAATGTAACGCCAATTGGCAAACACCGAACATTATAGTGGACAACCCTCTTCAAAACAAGAGATAATATGTAGAAGTTACGGATTTCTGGGGGTGCATGTTACATGGATTACGAATTAAAAATCGACGTATCGCCGGTTTATGAACTGCTGGACAGTTTTATGATATATGTAACCAGAAAATGGATCTCCAATTTAGACCTCGGTCCCCACTGGGTAAGTGATGTGGAAGATCGCATTACTCCTCATAAAGTAACAGCTCTCATGCAAGCTGCGGAGTGGCCATTTACGGATTATGATGTGTTATATGCTTGGGTTTACAGCCGAGGGCCCGCAACGTCAGTGCTGCATTTTCTGGATGATCTGGATTCAGCTTCTATAGAAGAGTGTTATCAGCAGATCGCACCGTTAATTCATGATTTCACCATAGATGAAGCTTCCCGGATCAAGAGCAGCTATAGTCCGCTTCTAAGACTCTGGTATGAGCAATATTTTCGTCATGTAGAACACAAGATTTTACCGTTATTAATTGAAGATGCCTCCGAGAAAAAAATGCTGGAAAGCAAAATGGACCCTATTTCTTTAATTGAATATGCATCCGGTGGTGTAGTTTTCGAGGATATACGGGATCTTAAGACTATAGTATTATTGCCTACCGTTCATAATCGACCAATTAACACCTACTGCTTCTACAAAACTATGGTGATTGTACAGTATCCTGTAGATGTGCCATTGGAAGATGAAAATGAGCCACCGATGGTGCTATTGCGCATGACCAAGGCGCTGTCAGATCCAACCAGACTCCGATTGCTTCGGTATGTCGCCCATGAACCCAAATCTCTATGGGAGATGCAGTCCGATCTAAATCAATCCAGAGAAATGCTTATGCATCACCTAATGATCCTACGCGTAGCCGGTTTACTCCGTATCCATCTTCGCGGGGAACAAGACGAGCGCTTCAGTATCCGTCCAGACGGCGCTTCTGAGCTTCAAATGTTTCTAGAATCTTATATTCACCTATAGAACACTATACAGATACAGATCCAAGGAGTGAGAGATATGAAATACACAACTCAACAGGTAATTTTCGATCTAGATGATACGCTGGTTCACTGCAACAAATATTTCGATTTAATTTTAGGGCAATATTTCGAGCTCATGACTGATTGGTTTAATGAATTTGGCCCAAGCACCAGTGAATTACGCAGCAAGCAAATAGAAATTGATGTTGATACCGTCAACACAAGTGGCCTGGCCAGCGACAACTTCCCTAAATCCTTAATCGCCACCTACCGTTATTTCTGCGCCAAATATAACCGTCCGACAGATCGCTTTCAAGAGCAGCAATTACACAAGCTCGGTCTAAGCGTCTATGACCAAGAAATTGAAGCTTACCCTGGCATGGTTGAAACACTCGATACGCTGAAGCAAGAGGGTCACCATTTATTCTTGTATACTGGCGGGGACGACACCATTCAGCAACGTAAAATTGAACAAATGAAGCTGGATGCTTATTTTGACGATCGTATCTATATTCGGAAGCATAAAAATGTTGAGGCACTTGAAAATATTTTGGCTACCCAAAGCTTTGACCGCAAACGTACCTGGATGATTGGCAACTCGTTACGTACAGATGTACTTCCCGCAGTTACCGCAGGCATTAACAGTATCTACCTGAAGCAACAAAATGAATGGAGCTATAACCTTATCGAACTGGAGCAAGAGATGCAGCAAGCCGTGATGACTATTTCGTCCATCCACGAGGTGCCTCCTGTCATTCGCTCAGCCGCTAAATTCAAAAACTAATAATCTAGCTACAACGTTACGTAGCATTGTTACAAATGACATATCTACACTACCTACTGGATGATTATACTATTTTTATAGTATTCCTATATTGTCTAGGAGGTGAGATATGAATAAGAAAGTGTCAGCTAAACAATCTCAGACCAAAAGACCTTTGCTTCCCATGATATTAGGTGTCGTTGTTGTGATCCTTCTCGCTGTAATTGTTTTCATCTTAAGCAATAAGACTGATGATACAGCAGATCTACCCAACTACACCGACGTAAAGGGAAGCATTGTCGTTGATGGGCTGAAATATGAGAAGCAACCTCATCTTGGAAGTCCTGATGCCAAAGTTAAAGTTATCGAATTCGCAGATTTCAAATGTCCCGCCTGCAAAATGTGGACTGAAAAGTATCTGGATACTTTTATTAAAGACTACGTGGATACCGGAAAAGTGGAACTTTTCTTCATGAACTTTGCATTTTTGGACCGGGACTCTTATCTTGCTGCTAGCGCCGGCGAAGCCATCTACAAGCAAAGTAACGAGAAGTTCTGGGAATACCTTCATAAGCTGTACGCTAATCAAGGCGATGAGAGCGAAATTTGGGCCACTCAAAAATTCATTCTGAAATTTGTTAAGAATAACATCGAGGGCATTGATTACGCTCAATTTGAAACAGATCTCAAGAATCATACCTATATGTTCGATGTAAAAGAAGACTTTAAGATCGCTGGTTCCTACGGAGTGAACGGCACTCCTAAATTTATGGTAAATGGAGTGCTGCTTCAGGATTCTTCCTATGAAGGGTTAGCAGCAGCGATTGACAAGCAGTAAGTAGTCTTTAAACTATGCCCTATAAGCTGTTCACTTTGAAAAAAGTGACTTCTTACAGGGCTTTTTTGTGTCTATGAATTAAAAAAGATGACTTCTGTGATATACAGAAGTCATCTGCTGATAACTTAATTAAGCCACTGCTTATTCTACCAAATGACACACGGCGCTATGGCCTTCTGACACGATTTTCCGTTCAGGCTTGACAGCCATACATACATCCGAGGCAAAAGAACACCGCGGATGAAAAGTGCAGCCACTTGGTGGATTGAGCGGTGATGGCACCTCGCCTTGAATCGACACCATCTGCTGCTTCTGCTCCACACTATCCGGAATCTTCAAAATCGAATTTAGCAAAACCTGCGTGTAAGGATGCGTAGGTTTCTTGAACAATTCATCCGCCGGAGCCTGCTCAACCACCTCTCCTAAATAAAGAACCGCGATATCATCACTCAAATACTCCACTACTGCCAAATTATGCGAAATAAAGATATAAGTCAGGTTAAATTCCTTCTGCAAATCCTTTAGTAGTTGAATGACTTGAACCTGAATAGATACATCCAATGCGGACACCGGTTCATCACAAATAAGCAATTTGGGATTCAGTGACAACGCTCTGGCAATTCCAACCCGCTGCAACTGTCCACCTGACAGTTCATGCGGATAAGCGTATTGGACTTCAGAAGGCAAACCGACCCGCTCAAGAAGTTCGAGCACACGCTCATGCCGGCTTACTTTAGTTCCAATTTTGTGGATAGCCATTGCATCTTCAATAGCGTCTCCTACCGTCATTCTCGGGCTAAGGCTCGCCTTGGGATCCTGGAAAATAATTTGCATATCACGGCGCATCGCCCGCAGCTTCTCTTTATTTGCCTTTGATAGTTCAACGTCCTCAAAAAATATTTTTCCTTTGTCAGATTCGAGTAGACGCAAAACCATTCTCCCCAAGGTTGATTTTCCTGAGCCACTTTCCCCAACAAGCCCCAATGTTTTCCCTGCTTCCAGAGTAAAAGAAACATTCTCGATGGCATGCAGCTTTTTTCCTTGTACCCGAAAAGTTTTCGAGACATTCTCTACGCGCAAGAGCGGATTATTGGGCATAGGAAGCGACCTCCTCAGCATGATGGCAGGCGATCTGATGATCGGTGCTAAAATCTCGAAGCTTGGGAACCTCATTCTGACACCGCTCAGTTGTATAGAAGCAACGATCGGCAAATGGGCAGCCGGTCAATGTCTGTGTAAGTGTCTTTGCCGTCTTTGGAATAGGCATTATTTCTTTTCCCTTGTGGCCCACTTCGATAATGGAGCGTTTCAATCCAAGTGAATAGGGATGCGCCGCCTCACTTATGAACTTGTCCGTAGTGGCTTTCTCCATGATTTGGCCCCCGTACATCACGATGATTTTGTCACAAAAGTTGGTCGCAAGGCCAAAATCATGCGTTACCATCACTACGCTCATCCCATGTTTTCTGCGCAATTCCTGCAATAGTGCAAGAATCTGCATCTGCACAGTGACATCAAGCGCGGTTGTTGGCTCATCGGCAATCAATAATTGCGGTTCACATGCCAAAGCAATAGCAATCATGATACGTTGGCGCATACCCCCGGAAAATTCGTGAGGATAACTTTTAAACCGTGATTTGGGATCCGGAATCCCCATTTCATGCAAGAGCTGAATGGTTCGGTCAAAAGCTTCCTTCCGGTTTGCATATTGATGCGTCAGCATGGCTTCCATTATTTGATCCCCGATACGCATGATCGGGTTCAAGCTGGTCATCGGATCTTGAAAAACAACGCCGATGTCACGTCCACGAATATCTTCTAATTGTTTGGGACGCATTTTAAGTAAGTCCTTACCATTAAACTGAGCTGTCCCCGATGTTATTTTTCCATTTTCGCGAATGAGCCCAATTGATGACATCAATGTAACGGACTTGCCGGAGCCACTTTCACCAACAATCCCCAAGGATTCATTTTCATTGATTGAAAAACTAACGCCGTTTACGGCATAAACTTCATCTTCACTGCGGGAGAACTTCACATGAAGGTCATCAATAGAAAGTAGCGGTTCACCCATATTAATTGCCTCCTTTCGGACTGAATGCTTCCTGGAGACCGTCTGCTACAAACAGAAACGAAAGCAAGGTTATTGCAAAGATACCTGCCGGAAAATACAGCAGCCACGGAAAGCCGAGAATATTCTCACTGGCTTGAGCAATCATACTCCCAAATGAAGGGATTGGCGGCCGAAGCCCCATGCCAAAAATACTTAAGCCTGCAATCTGGATGAGATCACCGGGAATCCCGAAGGCAAGAGAGACACCCATACTGCCGATAACATTCGGCAACATATACCTTCTAGCAATATGCGCCTGAGATGCGCCTAACGCTCTTGCCGCTTCCACCATCTCCCCGTCCCGCATACTCAGGACCAGACTTCGGATCAAGCGCGCATACCCCGCCCAGCCCGGAATCCCAATCGCTAGAATCAAAGATAAATACCCACGTCCCAGCATAATGACTAATATCAAGGCGAACAAAAATCCCGGCAAGGTCATCATGAAATCCACAGCACGCATAATAATCATATCGGCAATTCCGCCGCGCAATCCGGCCCATAAGCCCAATATGATCCCGATGATGAAGCTGACCAAAGTCGCGCCAAAGGCAATAATCAAAGCGCTTCGAACACTGAACAAAATCTGGCTGAACATGTCATGCCCCACATTATCCGTGCCAAAAATATGCTGCCATGTCGGCCCTTGATTGATGGCCAAAAAATCTCCCGTGCGATAATCATACGGAGCCACCCAAGGTCCGATAATCCCCGCGATCAAAAAAAGGACAACCCAGACCAAACCAATAACGGCAAGACGATGTCTTTTAAATCGCTTCCAACCTTGATAAAACTGGGATCTCTGAAGATTCTTTTTTCTCTTCAAAGCTACATCCGATTGAGTTGCTGCAACTGTGCCAGCCAATTGCTCCCCCTCCTAGGTTCGTATAGTCTGTGCCGCTTATAATCTGACACGCGGATCAATAAAGGCATAAATAATGTCAACAAGTAAATTCATAATCATAATCATGGATCCCAGCAGAAATACAGATGTGATGGCGAGCGGATAGTCGAAACTGGTAAATGCCGTCTGCATCACCTGACCAAGCGCTGGAATGGCGAAAATTTGCTCCACCCAGATCGTGCCCATCACTGTAAAAGCAAATTGAGGTCCGATGACGGTTATCATCGCTGTCAGCGAATTTTTGACACCATGCTTAAAAATCATCGGCCAATATTTGACGCCCTTAGCTTTTGCGGTCCGCATAAAATCCGACCTCATGGTTTCGATCAGACTGCCCCGCATATATCTGGCCACAACACCGACATTTGCCGCAGATAAACAAATAATCGGCAAAATTGCTTGCCTCCAGTGACCCCATCCCGTTACAGGCAGAATCCCTTGAAACACAACACCAAATAACAAAACCATAATCACCGCGAGAACAAATGCCGGAATGGCCTGACCCGTCAATGAGATGGTGCTTACAACATAATCGATCCAAGTGTTACGTTTGAGTGCTGCAATAATGCCAAGCGGAACCCCGATAATTACCGAAAGAACAACAGAACCAAATGCCAAAAGTGTACTGATCGGCAAAGCCTGCTTCAGTTGAGTCGCAATTTGCAAAGACGGATTCTGCATCGAATTACCGAAATCGAAGGTTAATTGATGCCATATATACTTCATGATTTGCTGCCACAGCGGTAAATTTAAACCATACCGGCTTTGAAATTGGTCCATGACTTGCTGATAGAGAACAGGGTTTTGCCCTTGCAGCGGAGCCAGTGCCGTAGCCATGGTATTCGTATTCATGAAACCGCCAGGTGAATAATACATCATGGTATAGCTGACTGAAATGACCAAAATTAAAGTGATAATGATTTGTAAAATGCGCTTTGAAATAAATTTCAATATGGTCAAATCCGACCCTCCTTTACCGATTCACGGGCACCATAATTGGCGCCCGCGATTGGTAATTATTCAACCCATTTAGGATTATTCTACAGATAAAAGATGCAGCCCATAGAAGTTGCCCCATGCCCAAGGATTTGATTGCACTCCTGTAATGCCGGGTTTTACCAAGAAGTATTGCTGTTGATAATACAACGGAATAGCATAAGCTTCTTCTAGCAGGTTATTAACTACCTTAGCCGCGATAGGAGCAGCGTCTTCGACGGTCAGCGCATTTACGAATTGCGCTTGCCACATTCTCAAATCTCTTAAGGTATCGGATTGATAACCGTTGTAGTATACCTGTACATCAAGTGCATTTTGATTCAACTTGCCACCTGGCGCGTTTGGTGCTACGAAGGTCCAAGCGGTTACAAAGGCGGCATGTTTTTCATCGTTATTTTTAGCATTTTTCCAAAGATCTACAATCTGTTGCCATTGTTCAGCGGCCGTTGGAAGCCCCGGTTGTTTCAGATAAGGCTGCCAATCCGCCGGTTGCTCTGCTGTCCATTTATCCAAAAAGGCGATATCCTCTTTGGCAGCTTTTTCTAATGCTGCCCAGTCGCTCCATTCCACACCGGCGTTCTTATTGTCCGGATCTCCATATTTTTTAATGGCCGGTTTATAATAAGTTTCCTTGGTCCAATCCACGAATTGTTTCGTAGCTTCTAATGGAGCATCCAGCGTTCCTATGGAATATAGTTGCTGCGTTGCACCCATGTCCAAACTTCCTGGTTCACTCCAGTTTGTTGCGCCCGACGCCAGAATAAAGCCCGGTTTTGCATCGCCCTGAGGTCCGCTGTACTGATAAGCGTTAAACTGCGCCTCATTGAGCTGAACTAGCTCTGTTTTGATACCAAGATTTTGTTGCAGTAATTGACCTAACGCCAAAGCGATTTGCTCACCCTGAGCATCTACTTGCTTGACCCCAACATACAGCGATAAGGTTGGCAGACCTTTACCGCCTTCATAACCGGCATCCTTCAATAATTGTTTGGCTGCCTCGAGATCTTCCGGAAGTCCTTGCTCCAGTTTTTCCGTTGGCCAACCTGGTGAAGCAAAGATATTGGTCGCCCCGCCCATGCCGTTCAGCACCGATTCTACGATCGGTTTACGTTGGATCGCTTTGGCGATAGCCTGGCGCACCTCTTTTTTGTCATATGGAGATTCCGTTGTCGGGTTGCTCCAGAGCAAATATTTGATCGCATAAGTCGCTGCAGTATACAACTGGGACTTTAGCTCATCCGTTTTCTTCACGTATTGTAAATCAGACGCGCTTTGGATTAGAACAACATCCGCATGGCCGGACATATAATCCTCCACCGGCACGGTTGTTGCCGGAAGAACATGGATGGTCTCTACATTGCCGTGATTAAGCTGGCCAGCTGCACCTACATAATTCGGATTGCTCACCATGACGAGTTCACCGTTTGGTGTAAAAGATTTAACCATGTAAGGGCCATTGCTCACAAAATTCCCCGGTTCAAACCACTTACCAGGGTTCGCTTCGACCGCTTTAGGATTCATAGGCATCGACCCGGAAAGAACCATATCACCCAGAATCGCGTGAGGCAGCGTGGTCGTAATTTCCAGAGTGTAATCATCAACTACTTTTAGACCAACTTCTTCTTTACTTACAGATCCGGCATGGTATGCATATCCGTTCTTCACAAAATTAAGCACGCTTAGCCAAAGTTGTGCGGTTGTGTTAGCTGGATCCAATTGATACATATAAGAAAAATAAAAATCATGGGCGGTCACAGGATCGCCGTTAGACCATTTGGCATCTTTACGGAGGGTAAATGTCCAAGTTTTTTTGTCGTCGGAGACGGTATAACCTGTCGCAATTTTCGGAACGATTTCATTATCCTGATTGTAGCCATAAAGCCCTTCGAGCAAAGTTCCTTGCCCTACCAGAATTTGTCCTTGCCATTGTGTAGGATCAAGCGTCGGGATCTTTGGATTGAAAACGGTTACCGAACTTCCTGCCTTAATTTCAAGATCAGCAGCACCTTCATTCTTAACTGCCGTTTGACCCACATCACTGGTTGCTTTTACCGAAGTATTGCTATTGCCTGCAGCATTTTTACCGTTCTCATTGGCACTATTAGAGGAATTACTGCAAGCAGTCACAGATAACAAAGAAAATGACAGAAGTAGAGCTAAGAACGCGTTCTTTTTTTTCATCCTCAAGTGAACCCCCTCGTACATAGTCATGAATCTAAAAAATAACATTTTATTTCTTGTTATCTATGATGTTATCCTTCACCTTCTCATGTTTTGCCCCCCTAAATTTAAACTCAGATGTTTTTTTGTGAACTTTCGAATGTCTTCTTTTGAATTTCACCTAGAAAACTAAGAGTAATCGCTTACATTCTAAAATTTTCCACAAAGATTGTCAAGAAAAAATGTTACGTTAGTTAGCATAACTCGTTATAATTAATATAACTTATTTGTTGAATATGAATTTTTCGTTAATATTTTATTAGCTTTTTTAGTGTTATTTCGTAAATAACACTAACTTATTGACGATTTTTAGCTTTTTTCTTGTAATGCTGTTATAAACGCTATAGAAGAACAAGTTCTATGAGTTCCATAGAACATAATAAAAAGAGTGTATCCCAGCAGTCATTTTATGACCTTTGGGATACACTCTGAACCATTGAGATATGGGAATCGGAATAAAATACTGCTATCGATACAAATATCAGAATAGGTGGACTCCGCCTCTACCGGAAATTATCTACACACTCATGTAGAAAGGCGTCTAGTGTGCGTGGATCTCTGCCAAGTAAACGCTTCACAGTGTCATTTGGACTTTCTGGCACCATCCTAGACATGGTTTGAATTTCCACAACGTGGTTCGCGAGCCAAGGAGGCAGATTCCCATGCTCAATAAGATTACGGAGTAGTACTTGAGGTTCCATGTTGATGTAACTTATCGGCCGATTAAGCAGGGCAGATAGTCGACTCGCGATCTGGGGATAACTGAAAATCTCCGAACCAGTAAGCGTATATATATGGCCTGATACCTTGTCGTTGGTCAGAACTTCTGCGGCAACGTCTGCAATATCGCGACAGTCAATAAAGTTACACGGTGAAACACCCATAGAGCCGAAGAAAACATTTTGGGTTGTGATTGTTGGTGCAAAGCGCATTAAATTTTGCATGAACGCATAAGGGCGCAATACGGTATGGGTGATATCCGATTCCCTCAACGTGTTCTCAATTTCTTGATGCCAGCCCGCCACTGCCACTGGAGAGCTCTGCTCAAAGGCTGGACTGGATATTTTTACGATGTGTTTGATTCCAGATTCGGTGGCAATCTGAATGATTGAGGTTTCCAATTCGATTTGTCTTGGACTGTTGGACATGGCAAGGAAGAGCTGACTAGCACCTGTAAACACGCGTCGCAGCGATTCAGGATCGGAAGCATCTACCCTTGCGACCTCAGTAGTCAATCGGCCTTTTTCTCCGATTTGATCACGCAACTTCTCTGGCTCTCTGCTCAGCGCCCTGACAGGTACGCCAAGATCAACCAAACGTTCCAAAAGCACACTTCCAATCGTACCTGTTGCTCCGATAATAACTATCATTTTTATCTTCTCCTTTTGGATGAAAAATTAGTTGTGAAGGCAAGTCGCCACCGCCATGTCACTATCGTGCTCGCTATGAATCCAGACAATGGGAAATCGATCCAGACACGATTTACCCAGGCCAAGTGATTACTCGGAATCATAATTTCTACTACAACAGATGTCACCCATGCAGCGTATAGCCCAAATGAGGACCCGGCCATTGCGAATACCCCTACCACAACCAAGTGAGGTGCACCGATGACCCATCGCAAACGGCCCACTCGGCTGTGCAACAAAAGTCCAATCATCAAGGCCATCAAGGCCGATGCACCGCCAATAGTAGTCAATGCCGCTATTTGAAGCCCCCTATCTACAGTAACCAATCCCCCGATACCTGCCATAATGGCAGGAGCAGCATAGGCCATTACAACTTCACGCCATAGTACAAAAGTCTTTTTCTTGGAACCAACAGCCTTGATGCTGTAAACATCATCTGTCTGATTCGGGTATTTCATCTGGTTCATTTAGTTGCTCCCTTCTTCTTTGAAATAGTTCAACGATTGATTTCAGTAAATTATAATTAGGCACCTAACTATATAAGAGTAAAAAAAGGCTAGCTTCACTAGCCCAATTCTACTCATTACTGATGTTTCCCTTTGGTTTCGAGCCTAATTCGCCCGTAAGTGCTGAAATGCCCTGTGTAACTCGACCTAGCAAGTCGAGAAATACGCTGCGTTCTTCGATGTTGAGCAACCCCACCATCGCTTCCAACCGAGCGAAATGCTCAGGAGCCATTTCACGGAGCTTCTTCGCTCCTTCTTCCGTTAAAACGACTGATTTCTGACGGCCATCGTCTGAGCTTAATCGCCGAGATACTAGCCCATCTCGTTCAAGAATGTCGATAAGACCAGTCACTGTAGCACGTGTAACGCCTAGATGCTCCGCTAATTGCGAAGGCAACTCTTCTCCTTCGTTATCTTCAAGATCTGCCAATAAACGATAACGCCCTGTTGATAAACCGAATCTAGAGAAATGAATCTCAGAGGCGTGTCCAAGCATGGCTCCCGCTGCCATTAGCCTAGACGCGACGAGTATAGCCTGTGCGTCTATGTCTAGGTTATAACGATCAATCTGACGCTTGGATTGTACAAGCGAGGGAATAGCCTCAATGTCGTTTATTTTTTTATTATTGTTGTTCATATATGTAGTATGGTCCCTAACTACTTTTGTGTCAACTCATTTTTTTATAACTCGTCAACCCTGGAGTTATACAGTTGGATTTGGTTGTAACTCTATATTTCTCCCAAAGCTCGATCAATCGACCTTCAAGCTCTTCAATTCAAGAGGTCCTTTGCAACAAAATCTGTTGATGCTAGCTCATACCATGTGTGACGATAATTTTCCAGAGACTGCTTACTCCATCCTGTCTCTACGAGAATTCTTTTGGCACCTACAGCTGCAGCTGCAAGCATATCTGTTGAACCTACATCACCAAAACGCGCCGTCGTATAGTGAATATTGTGCTCTTATTTTCTAAAGTAGTAGAAGTTCTGTCCGCATCATTCTACTATTCAAATTTTAACTGAAGCGAATCACAAATTGGCATATAGCCTATCTTTTGATAGATGCTATTAGATGTGGGATTTGCTAAGTCCGTATATAAGACGCACTTAATAAACCCTTTATCCAATGCAAGTTGGCTTATTTGCGCCACAATTGAAGTAGCGTAACCCTTTCCGCGCTCATATGGAGGGGTATAAACAAATGCCACGCCAATTGCCGTCTGCATTTCCCTTGTATATCCTGCCATAGATACGGGTATCCCGTTGTCCTCTAAAATATAGAGTTTCTTCGATGCTATTCGGTAGAGGTAAGGGTCTGCATCTTGCGGGATGGACATTTCTGTTTTACCATAATTCCCCGCTGCATAAAATGCTTCAGCCCAGTATGGGAAAAAGTGAATATCCTTTTCATCTAGCAATCGAACGATACCAACCTTTTGAATGTCTGGATTTACTGCAGTAAGTTCATATATACGTTGGCTCATCATTGTTTTAAAGGATATTCCCTTGCGCAAGGTATATTCTTTGGCAAAATACTCTGCCAAGGTTTTTTCGGTCATCACACCTGGAATTTCACGGTCTTTCAGCCCATCTATCAGACAGTTTATAGCTTCTGGGTTTATTATGTTGTCTGTTGCATAAAGCGTAATATTGTGTGGCGGTGTCATTATGGCGGTAAGTTGTATGCCCCTAGAATCTGAAATAGTTACCATAAGCCAATTTACAGGGTCACGCCAGTCTGTTTTGTCTTTTCCTTCATGCCCAATTATGATATTGCCAAGAGGAATCAAATTTTGTGCTTCATGACGCATCAGCATACCATAGGTATCATTGTAAAACTCATGCACATCCGTATACAACTTGAATTGCATTGCAATATCACCCTTTCATCTGCTCAACGTTTTTCCAGATTTTTCGAACTAATCGTTCTTCTTACAGTTTGTTGATTTTTCGCCTGCCAATTTAATAATTAATTAATGAAGACGCAAAAAACCCCATCCCATTAGGGACGGAGTTGCTCCGCGTTACCACCCTGATTGACGTTTATAATAAACGCCCTCTTAGCCATCGTCCAACAACGATGCTTCTTTGTAACGGTAGAATCCCGGTCCCATCTACTATAATTCGGGGGACAGCTCTGAGGTGATTTTTTGATTCGGATATCCGCTGCCTCGCACCAACCGGCAGTTCTCTGAACGGCGTTTCCAGATCTAATTGTCCTCTTCATCGCATTTGGTAATTATTAATTAAGTTTAATATAAGATAATAGGAATATTCTGTCAATAACTCAAACAACAATAGGGATCTCTAAACTTATATTGCTTCTAAAGCAGATAATCCAACTAATCATGCGACTATATGATTGCGGAGACTACACTACAGTCTGCTTATTTTCTTCATCAACACATAGCACCTGCTTAATCTGTTTCGATTAGCTTGGAGGTCAACTTCACTACTGGCCTGATATACTTCAAAAACCGCTCCGGATCGTGATAAACGTAATGGATTCTCCCAGGGGAAGTATCAAAGCAGTAACCAGTGTCTGCAAAATTAAAAGCTGCCATTGCCCTTTCCATCTTTTCCTCTACACTATGATTTTCCTGCTCATAATTGAATGGCCCATGATCAAAAACAATATACTCGGCTTCGAGAACATCAATCATAAGCATTTGTGGAGGTACTTCACCTTTATAATCAAAAGGAAGACGTACACCAAAACACTCTGTACGTGGAATACCCCAATCGCAGAGTCTGCCATCCGGGTCATTAATATAAGCCATAATCTGACCGCTGCCACCGTTAGATTCACTCCCGCCATCGTCATCCAATTTGCCCTTGATACTATCGAGTAAGCCGCAAATTGTTTCGCAGTCCTGTCCTGTAATAAGACTTTGCTTTTGCCAAAAATCCCAATACCCATTACTCTCATAGTTTTTAATGTGCAAAAATTTGTGAGTGGGAATGGTTACAAAATAAATGTTAAGATCATCTGTAGATTTCATCATACCAATCTCTCCAAATCCGAAAAAGTAGCGGTCGAAAGAGTTTATTTTTGTACGAAGGGCGACAGGCATAGGCTTTTTCCGGTATTCACTTGGAGTTACACCATATGTTCCCTTGAAAGCCCTGGTAAAAGCTTCATGTGATGAAAAACCATAATCAAAAGCAATATCCAAAATGCTCTTTTCACTATCCCGAACCTCTTTTAGTGCGAAGGCTAATTTTCTATGCCGTAGATAATCCCTAAATTGCATTCCCGATATTTCCTTAAATTTTCTCGTAGTATGAAATTCGGAATAACCTAACTTGTGAGAAAGAAATCGTAGCGTTATTGCTTCACTGTTACGATTCTTAATACACTCGTCAATTTCATTAACGATTATTTGGATTTGCTTGTGCCACTCGTACAAATGGTCTGTTCACCTCGTTTCAACCACTCTATAGTCATTGTAGAGTAATGGAATTTGCATTACTTGATTCTACTTGCGGAAAAGAGAGGAGAGGATATATTTGTTCCTTAAATCGCCCTGGAAAATATCAACGTTATCATTCAATGACAATTCAAACGTTTTGGTCCTACTATTTCGGAATCTCATCAGATTTCCTCTTTGCATTTAGTGGTCGGTGTATAACCCTATCGTTCTGTCAAAGTATTTCCGCAAGCAGCTTAAGCGTGTCATGCATTCGCAGGATGGACAAGAAGCACGGAGTATCGGGAGGCATTAAACAAAAGGGCTCGGACCCGTTGAGACATGGGAGTGAAAATCACATGCCCTTACAGTTGTTCCAAGCCACCGCCTCCTCAATTTCCTTCTTATCTCACATTTAGCTAAAGGTAAAATCCTACGAATTCATGAGCCTGCGTGAGTAAACTAGATCATATCGGATTAGTTCAATGCCCATCTCATTCCGGGTAATGGTGATGATTAGGCCCTGTTAGAGTCTCGCGAACGTGATGTAATCGACTTGGACAGGCTCTGCCAATTCGATCCGCAGTGCCCGGTTGATCTGTCCCCGGTGATATTGCCCATGTAAAATGACCTGCGACAGGATGTCACGGACGGACGTTCGGAACGGGACTCCGTTCTGGTTCGCATAGTCGATCATCACGTCCAAATCAAATTCCTCCAGCCCTTCGATATACACACGATATTGCTCGGCGTTTTCTTCGAACATCGTTCGGATCACTCTCAGGTCTTCCTCTTCCTCCCACAACGAATATTGCGCACTGCCCTTGCCCTGCAATCGGGACAGCCAGACTCGTTCCGCAACCGCGACATGCCGAACCAGCTTCAGAAGGTCATTGTTCTTCATCTCACTCTCCTCGAGCGCTTCCAAGATTCGTGCGTCCGCCCAGTACAGGTGGTCCATCATGCGCTTGATCGTCTTCATTTCCGTTTCCCCCTCTTCGTCTCATCGATTACTTGAACCTACTGTTTCCCGCATTGGTCATTTATTTCTCTAATCGTCATAATCTTCAGCAGTCCAAGGTTCTTTTTTTATCGCGCTCATTGGAATCAGGAGACGTGTATCGCCTTTTGGTCAGAATCAGAAAATATAAAAGATGAGACCTTTGCCCTCGGCTACAGTTTGGCTGTAGAAGCGCCGGATATCGTTAAAATGCTGTAGCAGGTAGGCAAAGAACGCATCCTTATCCTCGTCTGAAACAATATCAGGTTCAAGAGGATATACTTCTTCCTTGACCATGGCCGGGAAATCATACCGCAAGCGGAGCTGCGCTTCATCCAGCTCAGAAATAGCCTGAAGCGCTTCTGCAACTTGCTCAGCGCGTAAGGAAAACGCCCCGAATGAGCCAAAATCGATGCCTTTGTCTGACGTCAGCGGAACAACATAGCCAAGAGGGGCATCTCCATCGGAAATAGCTCCACAAAGCAAGTAGTGAATCGCCTCCCAGGATCTATCAATGTCCAGTCCGGGATAATCATCTATTTTCAAGCTCTTCAATGCAATGTCGCCTGCAATAATTTGCTGCACTAGGTTGTCATCCATTGCGAAGTAATATCCACGCATTCCCATGATGTCATCCTTCCTTCCATTCTAGTAGTGACTATACTGCCCTATCAAAATGTAACCTTTGAATTTATCCCGTAGGATAAAAAAAGAGTGAAGATCAGCCCCCTACGTAATCATAATATCTTGTGCGCACAAGTTACTACATCCCGTTTAAGATAGGTATGTCCTACACTCTTTACTAATGAATTTTATGTGTAAAAGATATGGTCACCCACAGCTGTCACCGAAACCAAATCCCCTATACGGCGAGTCTGACTAATAGTCATGACTATGGACCCAGCTGACGCTATTGGCGAATTTATAGCCGTTGGGGCAAGTTTGCGGACTCCAGTGCTGCTATTCTCCCGCAAGCGGTGCATATATACCCCTTTTCATGCCAATAACGACTATGCGGTCCGATAGCAGTCCAAAAAGGACGTATTCCCGCGTTTAGGGTCATCTGTGTCCGATAGTGGCTTCGTACATACAAATGTGATGTAATCACCCATGATCCATACAAACTTCCAGTTAGACTATGACTCCACTGTTAATTGACCCGTATCCATATTATTAAGCACAAGTTTCCCTTCCAGCGGGGTGCCGTCTTCGCTCGCAAGCTTCAGCTTACCCGTACGGCCCTTTTCAATCAATGCCTTTACTTGTGTATCTGTAAGGGTACGCCCGTGGTTCTCTTTCCAGATCACGAATTTGCAGCCTTCTTTGTAATGAGAGCAGCCGTAGCCTTTTTTACCCATAAAAATCATCCCGCCACAGCCAGGACGCGGGCAGTTTCCGATAATTTTCGGACCTGAATTTGCTGATTCCTCTTCGTTAGCTGGTTTACGTTTTCTTGGCGCGGCAGGTTTATCGCTAGTTTTACGAGATGTACCTCCACCACTCCGACCTTTAGCCCCTGTATTCACAGAAGGAGTTTCCCCTTCAAAAGAAGTTTTGGACGCCCGAGACTGCACACGAACCTTGTCCACGATCATACAGGCGAATCTTTTTACATTCTCCATAAATTGTCCGTCCGACGCCGTTCCTCTGGATATCTCGTTCAAGCGACGTTCCCACTGGCCGGTCATTTCAGGTGAAGTCAACAGCTCGATGCCCGCTCCACGTATCAGTTCAATAGCCGTTCGTCCTTTTTGCGTGATGGCGATTTTTTTACCTTGCATTTCAATGTATCCGACATTCTTAAGCCGTTCAATAGTTGCAGCACGGGTGGCTGGAGTACCTAGACCTGAATCCTTCATAGCATCCCGAAGCTCTTCGTCCTCAATCTGCTTTCCGGCACTTTCCATTGCTCTAAGCAGCGTGCCTTCCGTATAGTGTTTTGGCGGCTGTGTATCTTTCTCTTTAACGATAGCGTCACTACAGATCACCTCGTCTGCCGGAGCGATTGCGAACGGTTCATTCACTTCAATCTCTTCGTCTTCCTCATCATCTTTGTTTTTTCCCTTGGACGACTTTGCTTTGTCTTTTTTCTGGTCCGCGTAAATGACCTTCCAGCCGAGGCTTAATAATTCCTTAACAGTAGTTTTGAACTTTTCGTCCTCTACATCAGTCATAACCGTATGCACTTTATATTCCGCAGCCGGATAGAACTGTGACAAAAATCGCCGCACAATCAAATCATACAGCTTTCCCTCATCCGCACTAAGCCCTGTTGCTTTTCGATATGTAGGCAAAATCGCATGGTGATCCTCGACCTTCGAGGGATTGCAGATAAATTTATTTCCTTTATGAACGAGATTACGATTCGCGCCTTTCACCCATTCATCATAAGCCGTCCCTTGGAGCGCAGATAAAGTCTTATGCATCTCCGGAATATTCTGTTCTGTAACATAGTTAGAATTTGTCCGCGGATAGGATATCACCTTATGCTTTTCATATAACGCTTGTGCGATATCGAGTGTTTTTTTAGCGGAAAAAGCGTACTTCCCATTCGCCTCCCGCTGCAACAGCGTCAAATCATACAGTTTATTCGGATACTCTTTCGTTTCCTTAACCTCATAAGAGTCAATTCGTCCCGGTTTTCCTTTGACCTTGGCAGCCAGCGCCTCCGCCTTCTCACCATCAGTCAGCCGGTCACCCTGCCACATACCTTTATAAGTCATTTCATTTTGTGTAAAATGGCCCTCTACCTCAAAAAACTTAAGGGATGAGAACGCCTCAATCGTCTTCTGGCGATCATAAATAAGTGCAAGTACTGGAGTTTGAACTCTCCCCACCGACAGCAGCACATTATGTTTCGTAGTAAATGCACGTGATCCGTTCATACCGATTAGCCAATCGGCTTCACTGCGCGCTTTTGCCGCTTTTGTTAGATTCTCGTACTCCGCCCCATCCTTTAGCTCTTGAAATCCTTTGCGGATTGTCTCTGGTGTCAAATCGGAAATCCACAGCCGTTTCACAGGATGTTCAAGCTTCAAATGCCGCTGAATGAGCGAAAATATATGCTGGCCTTCCCGCCCGGCGTCACAAGAATTTACTAGCAGATCGCTTCGTTTAGCCAGCTCTCCGATTACCTTCAGCTGATCAATGGTCCGCGCATTAGGAACCAGCTTGAATTGGTCCGGAATAATGGGAAGATCATTAATATTCCATTTTTTGTATTTTACATCATATGCATCCGGCTCAGCCAATCCTATTAGATGCCCTATTGCCCATGTAATAATGTACTGCTCCCCTTCAAGATAGGAACGGTAATTTTTAGCCTTTGGTTCTATTGCGGCGGCGATATTCCGCCCCATGTCCGGTTTCTCCGCAATAATAAGTGTCTTCAAAAACATTCGCTCCTTACCTTCTCGTTCTTAAGTCCAAAATAGGTCCAGTACTCTATTATAACATTAACCTCGGTTTTTTTTAATCGACCGGACTTTTCATAGTCTTTCGTTTGATTTAAAATAAGTTGGTATAAGCGTATTCATGTATCGGAGGGAAACAAACCTTGTATGAGAATCACAGATTTACAGAACCTTTTTCTGATCGAAGCCTCTCTGCCCTGAAGGCGGATTGTGAGCAGTGCTTCGGCTTATGTTGTGCCGCATTACCTTTTGCTGCTTCCGTAGATTTCGCTAGAGACAAAGACGCTGGACAGCCGTGTCACAATCTACAGTCGGACTTTCGCTGTGGTGTACATACAGAGCTAAGAGAATTAGGCTACCGTGGTTGTACGGTCTATGACTGTTTTGGAGCTGGGCAAAAGATTTCTCAAGTCACTTATGCTGGAGAAGACTGGAGGAAAAAGCCGAAAACTGCGAAGCAGATGTTCGAGGTATTTCCGATTATGTGGCATTTGCACGAGCTGCTTTGGTATTTACATGAATCTTTGAACCTAGAAATAACCCGTACAATCCATACTGAGCTGCAAACAGCTCTCGATGAAACAGAACAGCTCACCTTACTCAATCCTGAAGCTCTTATAAAGGTGGATGTTTCCGCTCATCGAGCAAAAATCAATATGTTACTGTTGCAGGTCAGTGAAATTGTAAGAACTGACGCTCGTCGTAAACTAAAAAAATCCACGAAGAATTTCAGTCGAGGTGCCGACCTTATGGGAGCAAAGCTCAAAGGAGCTGATCTTAGAGGTGCCAACTTGAGAGGAGCCTATTTAATAGCCGCAGACCTTAGGGATGCTGATCTCAGAGGTGCAGACCTTATTGGAGCAGACTTTCGCGATACTGACCTCAAAGGTGCTAATTTAGCAGAAGCTCTCTTTCTCACCCAGGCACAGATCAATGCGGCAAAAGGCAATACTCTCACGAAATTACCAGCAGCACTCTTGTGCCCTGATCATTGGCACTCTCATTAGATTAAAAAGATCATTTATATCAGCGGTGAATAGAATTTTTTGATCCGAGACACAGCTTCCATAATTTCTAAGACTTCTTTCTCCGCTGTGTTTCGTTCCAGATACTCTACTCTTCCCTGAGATGCTTCCTTGCCCACAACTATTGATAAAGGTATCCCGATCAAGCTTGAATCTTTAAATTTCACGCCAGCGCGTTCATCCCTATCATCGATCAGCGTCTCAATGCCAAGCTTGGTTAGTTGATCATAGAGACCTTCTGCAACCGTCCGCTGCTCACTATCCTTGACGGCCATTATCAAGATATGAACCTGATAAGGTGCCAATGCTGCTGGCCACATTAATCCATCCTCATCATGATGCTGTTCAGCAATAGCGGATAAAAGCCGTGAGATACCAATTCCGTAACAGCCCATAATCATAGGTTGACTTTTGCCTGAAGAATCTAAGTAAGAAGCGCCTAGCTTTTCACTGTATTTAGTACCTAATTTGAAAACATGACCCACTTCAATCCCTTGATGAAAATGCAAAACACCCTCCAAACAATGCGGACAAACTTCACCTTCTGCTACATTCCGTAGATCCCCCACATGCTCAAGCGCAAAATCTCTACCTGGAACTACGTTACGGAAGTGATAATCTTTTTCTCCCGCCCCTGTAATCCCTTGGGTCATATCTGCTACTGCTGCATCTACTAGGACAGTCAGCGTTAAACCCACAGGTCCTACAAATCCACTCTCTACACCGGCTAAGGATTTCACTGCCTCGTAGTCAGCAAGCTTAATCTCATTCATTCCTAAATATTTACTTACCTTAATTTCATTGACTTCATGATCTCCCCGGACCAGAACAGAAAAAATCTGTCCGTCACCTTCATAGATTAATGTTTTAATAATCTGCTCTGGCCGGATATCTAGCTCCTGCTCTAGTTGCTCAATTGTGCGCAAATCAGGAGTGAGGAACTTCTCTATCTCCGGTACTTGCATGACAACTTCATTTTTTGCAGGCCGCACGGACTCTGCCTGTTCCAGATTGGCCGCATAATCACAAACGGAGCATGCAGCAATCGTATCCTCCCCAATCTCAGCCAGCGCCATAAATTCATGACTGCCGCCCTCGCCTCCAATCGCACCGGAATCCGCATGGACAGCACGGAATTTCAATCCACATCGCTCAAATATCCGGTGATAAGCCTCGAACATTTGGATATATGATTTATCGAGACCTTCCATGTTTGTATCAAAAGAGTAAGCATCCTTCATCAAAAACTCTCTGCCTCTCAGCAGTCCAAAACGTGGTCGGCGTTCATCACGGAACTTGGTCTGAATCTGATATACGGTAATAGGAAGCTTACGATAAGAGCTGATCTCATTCCGTACGAGCGTGGTTACTACTTCCTCATGTGTAGGACCTAGTATGAATTCCCGCTCATGACGATCCCGCAGCGTCATCAACTCCTTACCGTATACCTCATATCGGCCTGATTCTTTCCAGAGCTCCGCAGGCTGCATAGATGGCATCAATACCTCCTGAGCCCCAGAGAAATCCATCTCATTCCGCACAATCGCTTCTATTTTCCGTAAAATACGTCTTCCAAGCGGTAAATAAGTATACACACCCGCTGCTAATTGGCGAATATATCCCGCACGCAGCAGTAGCTGATGACTGCTTGTCTCCGCCTCTGAAGGTGCCTCACGCAGAGTTGTTAATAAAAGATTACTTTGACGCATATTTGTACCCTCCCTAAAAAATGAACGCTCTAAACGCAAAAAGACACATTCGTCAGGGACGAATGTGTCGTGATACCACCCTTATTTAACCGCCAACCCATACATAGTCTACATGGCGATCCTCGATCGAATAACGGCCGATTCCGGCAGCGGTTGTACGCTGCAGCTACCCAGGCAGGATACCATCCACACGTATTTGAGGAACCTTTCAGCCGGTGAGTTCCCTCTCTGTTCTAACGCTTCTAGGATCGTAAGTCCTTGGTCAATGCTTTTGTCATTTAAATATTGTATTAAATCTATATGAAAATAATATTTCCGTCAAGCGTCGGCTCCAAAAAAAAAGCCGCTTCTCCAGCAGGTAAACTGCTTGTGAAACGGCTTCTTAAATTAAAGCTTAGACAAGAACGCTTGAACCCATCAGATATTTATCCACTTCACGTGCAGCTTCGCGACCTTCGTTGATGGCCCAGACCACCAAACTTTGACCACGACGCATATCGCCAGCAGCAAACACCTTATCCACATTCGTGTTGAACTTGCCGTAACGTGCTTTCACATTGGTACGACGATCGGTCTCCAGTTTAAGCTCCTCAACAATATCTTGCTCTGGTCCATCGAAACCAATAGCGATAAGAGCGAGTTGAGCAGGATATACAGCTTCTGTTCCAGGAACGGGCTGATAGATTTTACGACCTGTCTCATCCACGATCCGGCGGATCTGCACGGTATGAAGCTCCTTCAAGTTCCCCTCTTCATCCCCAACAAATTTAGTGGTCATGATTGAGAATTCACGCGGATCATCACCAAAAATAGCTTTCGCTTCTTCTTGCGCATAATCCAAGCTGTACACATTCGGAAATTGCGGCCAAGGATTAGCAATCGGATCCCGTTGCAGAGGCGCTTTTTCATGTGTACCAAATTGAGTGATACTGCCGCAGCCATGACGAAGTGCTGTGGCAACACAGTCAGAACCTGTATCCCCTCCACCCAAGACGATTACATCTTTACCTTCAGCGGATACATAGTTACCATCCTCCAGATTGGAATTCAAGTAACTCTTGATCGTTCCATTTAAATAATCCATGGCATACATAACGCCCTTAAGCTCACTACCTTCAATGTTGAAACGGCGTGCTTTAGTAGCTCCACCACACAGAACAACCGCATCATATTCATCAACAAGCTGCTGAGCCGGAATGTCTTTACCGATCTCAGTGTTCACCACGAAGTTAATTCCTTCAGCAGCCAGCAAATCTACACGACGTTGTACAACTTTTTTATCAAGCTTCATAGTAGGTATTCCATATGTCAGCAGTCCGCCAATGCGGTCACTGCGCTCAAATACAGTTACAGTGTGTCCAGCCTTGTTAAGCTGTGCTGCCGCGGCAAGTCCAGCAGGTCCAGAGCCTACAATTGCAATTTTTTTGCCAGTCCGTTTCTCAGGAGGATTAGGTACAACCCAGCCCTCTTCAAAACCCTTATCAACGATCGCAAGTTCAATTGTTTTGATGGTTACCGGCTGTCCGATCAGACCCACTGTGCAAGAGCCTTCACATGGGGCGGGACAAATACTGCCTGTGAATTCAGGAAAGTTGTTTGTCTTATGCAGACGTTCCAGTGCTTCTTTCCAGAGTCCACGATACACCAAGTTATTCCACTCCGGAATTAAATTGTGTACTGGACAACCTGAGGTCCCGCCAGCCATATCAATACCTGTATGGCAATAGGGGGTTCCGCAATCCATACAGCGTGCGCCCTGTGTCCGAAGCTCGTCCTCGGATAAATGATGGTGGAATTCTTCCCAGTCCTTTACCCGCTGCTCAGGATCCCGATCACCTGGGAGCTGCCGTTTATACTCCATAAAACCTGTAGGTGTAGACATGTTTACGTTTCCCCCATCCGTTCTCTTCGTGTTGAAGTATAGTACATTGTAGCATATTGCGGCTTCGTATGGTTGTCAGCAACGCAATGAAGTACCTGCACATTCTATTCTATACCTATACATAATCATTTCTAATTTTAATTATAGTAACATTCATCACTTTTGCACAGTAATGGATAAATCTACTGATTATTTGTACTATTTCACATGTTATGTCAGAGAAAACGTTTTATTGCTATTCCGTACGTTCATAAACAAGGAAACGGTAATCATACGGATTCTTCTCATCACGAATTCCCTTGATATTGGAGACCTCTTTCCACATCCTCCAGTCAATCTCAGGAAACCGGGTATCTCCTTCAAAATCCTGATCGATCTGCGTCAACATTAGCTTTTCAGCATACGGCAGCATCAAGCGATAAATTTCTGCACCACCGATCACCATCAGCTCATCTTCTTTTCTACCCTCGCTGAGAGCCTCTTCAAGCGTGTGTAGAACCACTGCACCTTCAGCTGAATAATCAGTATCCCTAGTTAGAATTAGGCTCGTTCTGCCCTTCAAGGGCTTGCCTCCGAGCGAATCCCATGTTTTGCGGCCCATTAGCATTCTTTTGCCCAATGTTTCTGCTTTGAAATAAGCAAAATCCAGCGGTAAATGCCAAGGCATATCGTTATCTTTTCCTATGACATGATTGGCACCCATTGCCCATATTAAGCTAATACTCATGAAGTTCCCTCCTTCCTTCATACTAAATTAAAAAACTACGCTGCCAGAAATTATATTTGCGAATCTTAATTTATAACAATTACGTTATACTGCGATCGGCGCTTTTATCGAAGGATGCGGATTGTACCCCTCAATGACCAGATCTTCCAGTTCAATATCAAAAATTGATTTCTTCTGTGAATTAATAACCAGGGTAGGCAATGCTCTTAATTCTCTTGATAATTGCTCTTTCACTTGCTCAACATGGTTTGAATAGATATGCGCATCACTAATGCTGTATACAAACTCACCTACTTCTAGACCACATTCATATGCAATTAAATGCGTAAGTAATGAGTAAGATGGAATATTGAAGTTTGCCCCGAGAAAGGAGTCAGCACTGCGTTGCAGCAAGTGGCAGCTTAGTTTACCATTTGCAACATAGAACTGGAACATAACGTGGCAGGGCGGTAACGCAGCTTTACTTCCTTTTGTTCCGGCATTTATAACATCTTCCGGGTTCCATGCGCTCACGATTAAACGCCGAGAATCAGGATTTGTTTTGATCTGATGAATAACGTCTTGTAATTGGTCAATTGATTCACCAGTAGAAGATGTCCAATTCCGCCATTGTTTACCGTAAACATTCCCTAGCTCACCATATTTCGCAGCAAACTCATCATCTTCTAAGACACGATCACAGAATGATTTCATCTCTGCTTGATACACTTGATTAAAATCTTCATCAACTAAACAACGATTCCCGAAGTCTGTCATATCTGGGCCAACATATTCGTCTGATTCAACCCATCTTTTAAAAGCCCATTCATCCCAAATATGATTATTATTTTTCAATAAATAACGAATGTTGGTATCGCCTTTAATAAACCACAATAACTCACTTGCAATTAAGCGAAACGGTGTACGTTTTGTTGTAAACAGCGGGAACCCTTTTGATAAATCAAATCGCATTTGATAACCAAAAACACTAATTGTACCAGTTCCTGTACGATCTTCTTTTTTTACACCATGATCTAAAATATATCGTAAAAAATTCAAATAGGTTTGTTCTAACTCATTCGTCAATGTACTGCACCTCCGTAATATTACACCTCATATATTATATCTGAAAAATCCGAATTTTGTAGAAGGTAAGATAATTTTTAAATATATTTAATAATCGGGTTACATATTCAATTATAAAGGATTGGTTCAGCAAGTGTATCTCTACTCCGCTATCCTAAGCTCCACTCTGGCCCCATAAGCACGAACGTTTGCTTGTCCACCCACAGGAAAGGTAATCATCGGCGATGTATGTCCAAAGTCCACGTCTGCGATCACAGGAATATCAGATAATTCTTCTTTCGAGCGGATAATTGTAGTTAGCAGCTTCTTTGACATACGCGATTCTTTTTGGAATCTGCCGATCACCAACCCTTTGACCTCTTCAAACTCAGGCTGATGAATTAGGGATTGCAGATCTCGATCAAAGGTTGCAGGTGCTGACTCATAATCATCCTCGATGAACAAAATAGAATTCTTTAAACTAGGCATATACTCTGTTCCCTGCAAAAGATTTAAAGTGCATAAATTGCCACCAATAATCGTTCCTTTCGCTTCCCCATCATTGATAATGAATGGACCTTCATTTTTAATAAATATCCGGTTTTCCTGATCCAGATACCACTCATCATCACTCCAATGCT
This sequence comes from Paenibacillus sp. FSL F4-0122, assembly GCF_038002845.1. Lineage (NCBI taxonomy): Bacteria > Bacillati > Bacillota > Bacilli > Caryophanales > Paenibacillaceae > Paenibacillus > Paenibacillus sp. FSL F4-0122. Next base: position 5,540,963 of record NZ_JBBODI010000001.1, on the reverse strand, counting down.
TGGAAGGCTGCACGAGAATTTCTTTATTGTCCATCATCAGCCTGCGGAAATATTCGATGGTATATTCATTATCGTGGAGCATCGCAAATGTGGAAAAATGCGGCCCGGAGTATGTAACTAATCCTGTTTGAGCATAAATCGCATTACTTAGTGCAGTAATATCCGAATAACCACATAAACGCTTTGGATTCCCCGCAATGATTGAATAATCTATATAACGCAGCAGCTGGTTACTATTGAAGCCTCCAATGGTCGTTAATATTCCTTTCACTTTGGGGTCTAAAAAGGCTTCGTGCAAATCCTCAATTCTCGAATCAATAGAAGAGGAAACAAAATCATCCGTCTCAAAAGAATTTGTTGAAATGGATATCCGAAAACCTAACCGTTCAAGCTGCTCTTTGGCAATTTTTCTTTGCTGAGCATCGATTAATGACAAACTTCTGGAAGGAGAGATAATCCGCAGCTCATCTCCAGGCTTTAATTTATCAGCTCTCATCATTTAACCTCCCTATATTCATGAATTACAGATTAGGTAATTACTCTTCCTTCCAGTATATCTCTTTTCAAAAAAGTGGAAAACACAAAAAAAGGCGGAACGCATTTGCGTCCGCCTTTCTGTTGCCTGCTAGAGCAATTTTGGAGAAAAATTATTTCATTACATGAATTGGGTGACCTTCAACCAATTCAGCAGCTTCCATGACGATTTCGCCAAGGGTTGGATGCGCGTGAATAGTCAAGGCGATATCTTCAAGCGTTGCGCCCATTTCGATTGCCAAACCAAGTTCAGCGATCAAATTGGATGCTTCGATACCAACGATTTGAGCTCCCAGTACCAAATTGTTCTCGGAGTTAGCAACAATTTTGATGAAGCCCTCTGGGCTGTTCAAAGATACTGCGCGACCATTTCCTGCGAATGGGAATTTGCCGCTTTTCACTTTGTAGCCTTTGTCTTTTGCTTCTTTCTCAGTCAAACCAACGCTTGAGCACTCAGGATCTGTAAATACAACAGCTGGGATGACTTTGTAGTCAACAACAGATGTAAGTCCTGCGATTGCTTCAGCAGCGATTTTACCTTCGTAAGAAGCCTTGTGAGCCAAAGCAAGACCTGGAACAACGTCGCCGATAGCGAAGATGGTAGGAATGCTTGTGCGTCCTTGGTGATCAACTTTGATCAATCCGCGCTCGTCGAGCTCAAGACCGATCAGGTCCAGACCAAGTTCACCGTCAGTGTTAGGACGACGACCTACAGTAACAAGCAAGTAATCTGCTGTAACTTCTTTGGACTCGCCACCAACAGAGTATTTCACGGTTACTTCTTTGTCGTTCTGAACAGCACTTTCAGCTTTAGCGTTAGTTACGATTTCGATGCCAGTTTTAGCCATGTTTTTCGCAACAAGACGAGTCATATCTTTATCGAAGCCTGGAAGTACAGTATCCAAACCTTCGATGATTGTTACTTTAGTGCCAAATTTAGAGTACATTTGACCAAGCTCGGCACCGATGTATCCACCACCGATTACGATCATGCTCTTCGGAATTTCTGGAAGTTCCAGAGCTTCAGTCGAAGACAGAATACGTCCGCCGAATGGGAAAGGTTTAAGTTCAATTGGACGGGAACCTGTAGCAATGATGCAGTGTTTGAAGCGGTAACGTGGAGATTCATGATCATTGAACACACGTGCTTCTGTGTCGCTGATAAACATGCACTCGCCGTTAAATACTTCAATTTTGTTGCCCTTCATCAAGCTAGTCACACCGCTAGTCATTTTTTTAACTACGCTGTTCTTGAACTCTTGAGTTTTGGCAAAATCCACTTTAACATTCTCAGCTGTAACGCCGAAAACTTCACCATGCTGTGCAGATTCAAATTGATGTGCAGCAGCGATCAAGGCTTTAGAAGGAATACATCCACGGTTCAAACATACACCGCCGAGTTCCGATTTATCCACGATGAGGACTTTTTGGCCGAGCTGGGCGGCACGAATTGCCGCCACATACCCACCAGGACCTGCACCAATGACCAATGTATCAATATCTAGTGAAGCGTCTCCTACTACCATAATTATACCTCCATAACCAGCAGCTCAGGATTATTGAGCAGCGATTTAATGTAGTTCATAAAGTTTTGAGCAGTCGCACCATCGATAATACGGTGGTCAAAGCTGAGTGACAACGCCATTACTGGAGCAACTACGATTTCACCATTTTTCACAACTGCTTTTTCACTGATACGGCCAGTTCCGAGGATAGCCACTTCAGGGAAGTTGATGATTGGAGTAAAGAACATACCGCCAGCAGAACCGATGTTACTGATGGAGATCGTGCTGCCCTTCATTTCGTTAGCAGACAATTTACCGTCACGGCCACGAACAGCCAAGTCAGTGATGCTGCTAGCGATCATCCAAATGCTCTTACGGTCAGCGTCTTTGATAACTGGAACGATCAAACCGTTTGGTGTATCAGTAGCGATACCGATATTGTAGTATTTCTTGTAGACAATTTCGCCTGCTTCTTCATCAATCATAGCATTAAGTGCTGGGAATTGACGGGAAGCTGCAACAAGAGCCTTAACGATGAATGGAAGGTAAGTAACCTTAACGCCTTTTTTCTCAGCAATAGGTTTCATACGCGTACGGAATGCTACCAGTTCAGTAACATCTACTTCATCCATGATGGTTACGTGCGGAGCAGTGTAAGCCGATTTAACCATTGCGTTGGAGATCGCCTTACGAATACCCTTGAATGGTACACGTTCTTCTTCAAGACTAACGTTACCGCTAGCTGCTGCAGGTGCTGCTTTAGCTTCGGTCTTAGCAGCCTTAGGAGCTTCAGACGCCGCTGCTGCTGCAGGAGCCGCAGGTGTAGAACCACCTTTCAAGAAGGCTTCTACGTCTTCACGAGTGATTTTGCCACCTTTTCCAGTTCCGTTCACTTTGGAAATATCCACTTTTTGCTCACGAGCAAATTTGCGAACGCTTGGTGTAGCCAATACATCGCGGTCAGGAGCTGGTGTTACACTTGCAGATCCGCCTTCTTTAGCATCAGCAGGGCTTGTTGCTGCAGGGGAAGAAGTAGTGTTTGCACTTCCTTTTGCTGCATCAGCTTCAGCAGATGCATGACCTTCTTGTTCAGGAACGTCGCCTTCAGCAGCGATAATAGCAACAACTTCGCCTACGCGGCAAACTTGGCCATCTTTAGTCAGAACTTCCAATACAGTACCATTCACTGGACATGGAACCTCAACTACCGCCTTGTCATTTTGAACTTCCATGATGATGTCATCATCCGTTACCTTGTCACCGGCTTTGATATGCATTTTGATGATTTCACCTTCATGCAGACCTTCACCCAACTCAGGGAAGCGATATTCAAAATTCGATGCTTTGTTAGATGCTGGAGCAGCTGGCGCTTGAGCAGCAGGAGCTTCAGTAGCAGCACCCTCTTGATCAGGCACGTCACCTTCTGCTTCGATAATAGCCACTACTTCACCGACACGGCATACTTGACCGTCTTTAGTCAGAACTTCCAATACAGTACCGTTTACTGGGCAAGGCACCTCAACTACCGCCTTGTCATTTTGAACTTCCATTACGATATCATCATCCGTTACCTTGTCACCGGCTTTGATATGCATTTTGATGATTTCACCTTCATGCAGACCTTCACCTAGTTCAGGAAATCGGTATTCAAACTTTGCCACTTTGAAAACCTCCTCGTGAAATTGGGACTAACCTTATGATTTAAACTTTATAAGATGAAACAACGTTGTCATCCATATGGATGACAACTGTTTCTCGTAAAAATATTTAGAATTCCAAAACTTTCTTCACGCCTGCAATAATACGCGCTGGGTTTGGAAGCCATGTATCTTCAATTTGTGCAAATGGATATACAGTGTCAGGACCTGCGATACGAAGCACAGGAGCTTCTAAGTGCAGTAGAGCTTTTTCATTGATTTGTGCGATAACTTCAGCAGCTACACCCGCACTCTTTTGTGCTTCTTGCACCACGATAGCACGGTTAGTCTTCTTCACAGACGCTACAATAGTGTCGATGTCGATCGGACTTACAGTACGAAGGTCGATAATTTCAACATTAACGCCTTCTTTTTCGAGTTGCTCGGCTGCTTTGGTAGCTGTATGTACCATCAGCCCGTAAGTAATGATCGAAACGTCAGAACCTTCACGTACTACGTTCGCTTTACCAAGTTCAACTGTATATTCACCTTCTGGCACTTCAGCACGGAATGCATGATAAAGGTTCAAGTGCTCCATGAAGAATACAGGGTCATTGTCGCGGATAGACGCGATTAAAAGTCCCTTAGCATCATATGGGTTTGAAGGAATTACAACTTTAATCCCTGGGCTTTGTGCGATCAAACCTTCGAGTGAGTCAGTGTGAAGCTCAGCAGCCTTAACTCCGCCACCAAAAGGAGTACGGAATACTACTGGAGCATTATATTTACCGCCAGAACGCCAGCGCAGACGTGCCGCTTGAACAACGATCTGATCCAGAGCTTCAAAGATAAAACCTACGAATTGAATTTCTGCAATTGGGCGGAAGCCTTGTACACCAAGACCAAATGCCAGACCGCCGATAGCGGACTCAGCTAGTGGTGTATCAAAAATACGATCTTCGCCAAATTCCTTTTGCAGACCTTCTGTTACACGGAAAACGCCACCTACATTACCAACATCCTCTCCGAAGATAAGAACGTTAGGGTCACGATTCAGTTCAACGCGCATCGCGTCGCGGATCGCTTCTTTCATATTCATTTGTGCCATTGCCTGATATCCCCCTTATTCAAAATCGGCTTTTTGCTCTTCCAGATGTTTAGGTGTTACTTCGAACATGCTGTCGATCAAGCCAGGTATTGTCATTTTTTCGGTTTGTTCAGCTTTTTTGATCTGCTCGTTAACAGTAGCTTTCGCTTCATCTTTCACGCGCAGTGTATCTTCTTCAGTCCAAAGACCTTTCTTCTCCAAATACTTGGCAAGACGGGCGATTGGATCCTTTTCACTCCATTGTCCTTCTTCTTCTTTCGAACGATATTTACTTGCATCGTCAGAAAGGGAGTGTGGACGGAAACGGTAAGTTACAGCTTCGATCAATGTAGCACCTTCGCCGTTGCGTGCACGTTCAGCAGCATCGCGTACAGCACTGATTACTGCAAAGATGTCCATACCGTCAACCTTAATCCCTGGAATACCAGCTGCAACCGCTTTGTGAGCGATCGATTTGGAAGCCGTTTGTTTAGCGAACGGAGTCGTAATCGCGTAACCATTGTTTTGAACAAAGAAGATTACAGGCAGTTTAAAACGACCAGCAAAGTTCAAGCCTTCGTAGAAGTCACCTTCTGAAGAACCGCCATCACCAGTGTAAGTAATCGCAACACTCTTTTGTTTTTTCAATTTGAAGCCCATAGCAATACCAGTAGCGTGCAGGATTTGCGCACCAATGATAATTTGTGGCATCAATACATTAACACCATCAGGAATAGCTCCACCATGTTGGTGACCACGGGAATATAAGAAAGCTTGGTACAATGGAAGTCCGTGCCATACTAGCTGCGGAATATCACGGTAGCCTGGGCATAAGAAGTCTTCTTTCTCCAAAGCGAACTCACTACCAATCATGGTAGCTTCTTGACCGGATACCGGTGCGTAGAAACCAAGACGACCTTGACGGCCAAGGTTTACTGCACGATCATCCCAAGTACGGGTAAATACCATACGATACATAATTTCTTTCAGTTGATCGTCAGTTAAATCTGGCATCTTATCCTTATTGATAATTTCTCCATCCGGGGAAAGTACCGATAGAGCCTCGACGTCCTCTGTATACACTTCATAAGGAACTTTACTCATTATCTTCACCTCAATAAAAAAATTTGAATATCAGCTGCCTCTGTTATAATATTATTATACACCTGTTTAGTTACTTTCGTCAAAGAAATACTTATAAAATTTATATTCCTTTAAATTTTGTATGTATAACAGGTGAGATAATTTAATATAACAGTTTAACACTTTTCCAACAAGTAAATGATTAATAACACAGTTACACATTTAATAATTTTAGCGTAACCCTGTGTGTATTGCAAAATTCGACAAGAAAGGTGACGTGACAACGATGAGCGATTCTGTTTTTCTGAAACGCACAATTGTAAAAGAAACGCTTTGGAGTGAACATCTGCAGGAGGAACGTAAATTACGTATCTATCTGCCCCCAGGCTACAATGAAGTTCTCAGTTACCCCGTGGTGTACTGCCAAGACGGAGAAGAATTTTTCAACTTTGGACGCATTGCTACACTTGCTGGACAACTTATTATAGAAGAAGATGTCGAGCCCTTCATTATCGTCGGTGTAGAAGTTAACGTCGCTGTTCGGACTCAAGAATACGCTCCGTTCGGCAGCCGATTCAAGCAGTACCTATCTTGCTTTTCCGAAGAGATTATTCCCTTCATTGAAAAAAATTATCCCGTACGCCGTACACCCGAAGAACGAATCTTAGCCGGCGATTCCCTTGGAGGCAGCGTCTCCCTCCATCTCGCACTTGCTTATCCAGCTATCTTCACACGTATCATCAGCCTATCCGGTGCATTCTATCCCGAATCACAAGCCATGCTGGCAAAAGAAGAAGATCTCGCCTGGCTTAACATTAATATGGTCGTTGGACTGCAGGAAACAGATTACCAGACTGATACAGGGACCTACGATTTTGTTCAGATGAACAGAGAAACAAAAGCGTTGCTTGAAGCACGTGGAGCTACCGTATCCTACCGTGAGAAAGACGGTCGTCATCTCTGGGGCTTTTGGCAAAAGGAACTCCCTGAATCTCTACTCTATTTTTTAAACACATAATGCCTTATTGATAGAAGCAAAAAATGAACATCTAAAGAACGTATGTAGATTTCAGCCGTGTTTGCGCTTACAGTTTAATCCAGCGAATTTCCTTAATTTACTTTAATACTAATCAGAGAGGGCTGGAACCCAACCGGGTTACAGCTTTTCTCTTATCACCATTTCAAGCAAAACGTCACAGCCTGCATTGATTAAATCATATACCTGCTCAAAATTCCCTGTAAAATAAGGGTCTGGCACTTCTCTCAATTCTTCCTCAGGCAATAAATCCATGAAGAACAAAAGCTTAGCCTCTTCCCCACCAGGAACCTTTCGAACATTCTCTCCATTAGACTTGTCCATACAAACGATATAATCAAACTTCTGAAAATCCTCGCTACTGACCAAACGCGCTGCCATATTTGCATAACTAATCATGTTTTGATCAAGTATACGTCTAGTCCCTTCATGCGGTTCCTTACCAATATGCCAATCTCCAGTTCCCGCACTGTCAACCAGAATCTTATGTGAAAGCTCTTGTTCATCAATCTTATGGCGCAGAACTGCCTCCGCCATTGGTGAGCGACAAATATTACCCAGACATACAAATAGCACGTTTACGATTTCATTCACCTCCCAATTGTTAAAACATAAGTAAATATGAATTTATGCACATAAAAAATCGCACACTATCATTTTAGCGTTGTCTTGGTCAATTGTGCAACTTTTCAATCTGCATTATACTGGGACAGGATAACCAACTAGAGTTTTAGAGGAGGAATGGATGTTATGCCATCCAAACGTGTCGTTATTTTTGCCGGTGGAGAACTATCTCCGGATTATTTCGCTCTATTAGATGAAGAAGATTTTATTATCGGTGCGGACCGGGGTGCATTATTCCTAATCTCACATGGATATATACCAGATATTGCAGTAGGTGATTTTGATTCTGTATCGCCTGAAGCTTTTCAGGATATTCAATCCAAAAGTAAAAAAACCATCACTTGTGATGCCGTAAACAAGGATTTAACCGACAGTGAGATGGCGCTCGATATTGCGATGAATCAGCAACCTGATTCTATTTTACTATTAGGAGTTACAGGCACTCGAATTGACCACTCCTTAGCCAGCATTCAAATGATGACAAGGGCTCTGCAACGTCAAATCAATTGCTACGTCATGGATTCTAATAACTATGTGACACTTACCGGATCCCAAACAGTCATTGAAGATTTGGGCTACACCTATGTATCTTTGCTTCCATTAACTCCTGAAGTAACAGGGATTACATTAGAAGGATTTCAATATCCTTTGAATGACGCCACTTTAAAGCTAGGCCAATCTCTAGGTGTAAGCAACAAACTGATTTCCTCCACTGGAACAGTTAGAATACGTAGTGGATTATTGCTGATTATCCAGAGCAAAGACTAAATACATAGTGATATAGAAACATCCTTGTAACTTTTGTTTTAAAATCAAAAAGCCGATAAATCCTTTATATATCAAGGGGTTTACGGCTTATTTTATTGTCCAAAATATCAAGTTATTAATTTTTTGTAACTTTTAATGAATTTTTAATAAAACGTTTACAACCCAGGCCCAGCCTCACTTTATTGCTGCTCTACCAAATTTTATGACATAGATAACCTGCTATACTACGAATCAGGCAAGCAAGACAAGACACAGCAAGACAGATTGATATACTAACTTTGGAGGTACTTACAACATGAATAAACAACAATGGATAAAAAAAGCGATTGTCATAGGAATGGTTACTACGATGGGCTTAGGAACAATGATGGCAACAGGCGTAGGCGCAACTAAAGTCGAAGCCGCTACAGTGTCCAAAGGACAAAGCGTTGTCAATTTCGGGAAAAACTATATGGGAACTCCATACAAATTCGGAGCATCTACTTCTACTACTAAGGTTTTTGATTGCTCTTCATTTATGAAACATATCTTTAAAAAGTATAATGTATCATTACCCCGTACAGCTGCAGCTCAATCAAAAGTAGGAACTTCTGTTTCCAAAGCAAACCTTCGTGTGGGCGATCTTGTATTCTTCTCTAGCGGCAGCAGAGCAACTGGTAAAAATGTAACTCACGTAGCTGTTTACGCCGGAAACGGTAAAATTCTGCACACTTACGGTAAACCAGGTGTTACGGTTTCTGATCTTAATTCTGGTACATGGAAAAAGACTTATCTAAAGGCTCGCCGCGTACTGTAAACAACAGCTCTATAGTAGAGTCTTTTCTATAAAAGAGAATAAGTCTCAGGATGTGGTGCTGCCTTCGGGCACCCTCATTACATATCCTGTTCCGCGAACAGTGTGAATTAACTTGTTCCGGTACCCTTTATCAATCTTTAAGCGGATATGCCTGATGTATACATCTACAACATTGGTATCTGCATGGAATTGATATCCCCATACTTGTTTGAGTATTTCCTCGCGGGAACATATAATCCCTCGATTCGCAGCGAGATAATATAGAAGATCGAATTCTTTATGCGTCATCTTAAGCTCGATCCCTTCACGGGTGACCAGCCTGCGGCTGGGATCGAGCATTAAACCATCCACCTTTAACAGATGTTTTAAATTTCGACGCCGACCCGTGAGGGTTAATAAATTTAGAATTCTACATTTGAATTCACCGGTATGTAGTGGTTTTGACATAAAATCATTCCCCCCGGCTAAAAAGGCCGCAACCGCTCCGTTACCCGATAACTCTTCGGAAATCACCATGACCGGAAGAATCATTCCCTCATCTCTTACTGCGGAAATGATTTTCCATCCTTCCCATGTTCCCACCTCGCCTAAATCAGCAAGCAGCAATACCGGTTCTACTTCAGAAATGGATAAGCGAAGATCTTCGGGATCTTCGCTTTTTGTTATTTGCAGACCGATATCATTAAACACTTTTTCTATAGCGATTCGCTCTTCTACTCCTCTTTCGTTTCCCTCAGACATATACCATATCAGTTGCTCACTCACAAAGATCCCCCGTATCCATCAGACATGCATCAGCATCCCATTAATAGATATAGAATCCCCGGAAAGCAGAGAGACCATTCCTAGGAAATGGTCTGAAGATCAGTTTATCTTGCTTTTTAACCGAAATATCGATGATAAAAGCTACGGGCGGCGGCAATATCCTTCGTCCCATGAATCAATGCCCGGCCATCTGCGAAGATCACCATCCGGTAAGGACCTTCTTTAAAGGAAATTAGATAAGGATTGCTCTCTACCTCACCGTCTCCTAAACGAGACAAGCGGCTGGCTGTTTCCTGCAGGTTAAGGCTCTGCGGCCGGGCAGGGCGGATTTGTACGGTATCCCTACCACAAAGCACATCACTTCGTTCCGTATTCAAGGCTGTTAGATAAGGGTAGATCGGATGAGTCCCACAAGAAGGGCAATTCTCCTTTTTGGCACTTTTCACTCCAATTTCTTGATGTTCATTACGCCATACATCGAAAGTGAGCAGTTTATTTCTTAATTGGTCCTTACGGTTACCGAGAAGCTTTAACGCCTCAGCTGTAGCATTTGCAGTAACCAATTGCACGGCCTGTGGAAGAATACCCGCTGTATCACAGGTATCTCCCCCTAGTGGGACTGTACCTAAAAGACAATGAAGACATGGCGTTTCTCCAGGCAAAATCGTATATGTAATTCCATAGCTTCCTACACAAGCTCCATAAATCCAAGGGATATTATTCTTTTGGGCAATATCATTAATGATGAGACGTGTATCGAAATTATCGGTCCCATCCATAATCAGATCCACCCCTGAGATGAGTCCTTCCAGTTCTTCCTTCCGCACATCCATAACATGCGCTTCTATGACAACCTCAGAATTAATCTGCTGCAGTCTGTTCTGGGCTGCTATGGCTTTCGGAGCTCGCTCCTGTGCATCCATCTCGGTATACAGCTGTTGCCGCTGCAGGTTACTCCACTCTACATAATCGCGATCAACGATAAGGACATGCCCAACACCACAGCGGACCAATGTCTCTGCAATCCCTGTACCTAACGCACCCGCACCAACCACAAGCACTTTTGATTTTGCGAGCCCCTGCTGTCCTTCAGTACCAAATGGCGCGAAACGTATCTGTCGTGAGTATCGATCTTCTCGCCCGGCGTTATGAAACATACATTATCTCCTCCCCATATCCAAAAAGCGGAGAACAGCAGGATGTCTGCTATTCTCCGGATTTATGATTATTCTATACTTGTACAGCTGACCACTGCTCAACATCCCAAATTTTCGTAACCCAATCTTCATAGAAATCAGGTTCATGGGATACAAGCAGGACTGTGCCTTTATATTCTTGCAAAGCGCGCTTCAGCTCTGCTTTAGCAATAACGTCAAGGTGATTGGTAGGTTCATCGAACAGTACCCAGTTGCTTTCACGCATCAAAAGCTTACAAAGACGCACCTTCGCTTGCTCCCCACCGCTCAGCATACTAAGCGGACGTGTAATATGTTCATTTTTTAGACCACAGCGAGCCAGATGCCCACGAACTTCGTTCTGAGTTAAACTGGAGAATTCATTCCAGACATCCTCAATAGGCGTAAGACTAGCTGCTTTCACTTCTTGTTGGAAATATGCAGGGTTCAGATAATCCCCAAGATAGGTTTTGCCGCTGTATGTTGGGATCACTCCCAGAATAGTCTTCAGCAGTGTAGATTTACCTACACCATTGCAGCCAACAATAGCAATCTTCTCCCCACGTTCAATGACCATATTTAGCTGTGGCAGCAGCGGACGATCATAACCAATCTCGAAATCAATTCCTTCGAATACGGTTTTGCCGCTTGCCCGGCTCTCTTTAAACTTAAAGGTCGGCTTAGCAGCTTCTTCAGGACGATCAATTCGGTCCATACGATCAAGCTGCTTCTCACGGCTTTTTGCCCGGCCTGAGGTTGAAGCACGCGCTTTATTCCGTTGGATGAAGTCCTCTTGTTTTTTGATAAAATCTTGTTGTTTCTCATAGGCATCGATATGCTGGTTTTTGTTCATCTCCGCCATATCAAGGAATTTCTCATAGTTCGCCGTGTAACGGGTCAATTTACCAAACTCCAAGTGATAAACGACATTAACGACTTTATTCATGAACTCAGTGTCATGGGAAATCAATATAAATGCATATGGGTACTGTTTCAAATAGTTGGTCAGCCAATCGATATGCTCAACATCCAAATAGTTGGTAGGCTCATCAAGCAATAGTACATTGGGTTTCTCAAGCAAAAGCTTTGCCAGCAGTACTTTGGTTCTTTGACCACCGCTAAGAGAAGCTACATCACGATCAAGCCCAATCACGGACAGGCCTAAACCATTTGCCATTTCCTCCACTTTTACATCAATCAGATAGAAATCTCCGATGTCCAGTTGTTCCTGAATGTCCCCCATCTGCTCCAGTAGTACTTCTAGTTCCTCAGGCGAAGCATCACCCATCTGCTCTGTGATCTTCAGCATTTCCTGCTCTAACTCAAGCAGTGGCAGAAAAGCGTCCTTTAGAACATCGCGAATCGTTTTTCCTGGTGTAAGAATCGTATGTTGGTCCAAATAACCGTAACGCACCCGAGGGGTCCATTCTACTTTACCATTATCCTTCAAAAGCTTTCCTGTCAAAATATTCATTAGCGTCGATTTACCAACGCCATTTGCTCCAACAATTCCAACATGTTCTCCTGGTAACAACCGGAAAGACACGTTCTTGAACAACGTCCGATCCCCAAAATTGTGGGAAACGTCTTCTACAGTAAGTAAACTCATAAATTCTCCGCAAGCTCCTGTCTATACTTAAATAATGCGTAAATCAAATCACGTATAAATATATATTTTATCACACTTTAGCGGAACACTGAATTAAATGTTAGTCCCAATAGCCTATCTTAAGAAAAAACCACGGCGTTTTCCATCGTTTCGTTCGCCCTTAATGTCCCCTAATAGCTCAGCAATTACATCTGCCAACTTCCCTTTTTGTAAAAATGGATCTTGCTGACACGGTAAATTATAAACCCTATCTATACCTAAAGAATTTCGCAACAGTTCAACAGATTGCTGTTCAGCAAGTGGTAAACCCACTCTCCAATCCCGTTCAGGCTGCAGCCCCTTCCTCCTAATCCATAATAAAGTTTCCTCCAGTCGCCAATCTGCGCCAGAAGCAATTAGAATGGGAATATCGCTATGTTTGATTTCTTCCAGCGCTCCATCAAATCCACCCGTGCCCAGATCTAATACCACAAATTGATAAGCCCCTCTCATAAGCTCTGCTACATCCCCATGGTGAGGTCGCTTCCAGTAATGAACCTTCCTCCAGGAAAATACAGACTCAGAGCTCTCAGCAGGAACTGAAGCGCTCTGCACATCAAGCAAATTGTGCATGCGATCATAAACCGATGAATCCGGTGATAGATCAACCCAAGCTGTTGAACCAATCTGTGCCAGATAACTGCTAATCGCAAATGAAGTATGTGTTGTTCCAAGCCCCGGCCCTACTCCAAGTAAGGCAATCACTTTAGCTTTCCGTTTATCAACTGCTAGGGGTACAGACACTGCTGAATGATTACCTTCATCCATATCAGCCTCCACGTGAACCAGTGCTTGAATAACAGCTGTTGCCTCCTGATATCTTTCCTCCGGATGTGGCCGTAATAAACGTCTTATTATCGGAATAAAAGCTGCGGGAACTTGGTCACGCAACTTATTTTCCATTCCTGACTCCCAGTGGCTGCATAATCCTCCGGTAGCCATATATAAAAGCAACGCACCAAGACCATATAAGTCAGAAACCGGTTGACTCTGCCCATTCCCATACTGCTCAGGAGCCGCGAATCCTACTGTACCAAGCTTCACCGTATCTTCAGCGATGCCTTTTCTAAAATTTCGAGCGATTCCGAAGTCGATTAACATTAATTCTTTTTGCTTAGTTAACATAAGATTGGAGGGCTTTAAATCACGATAAACAATGGGCGGATGATGACCATGCAAATATTGCAGGACTTCTAAAAGCTGTTTAGCAATTTGTAGGATGAATTCACAAGGCAAAGGTCCGGGATTATCCCTCATCAGCTGACTTAAAGTTATCCCTTCAATATAATCCATGACTAAATAAGAATACCCTTCTTTATCCGAAAGATAGTAATCAACAATACGTGGAAGCCGCGGGTGATCCAGCCCCATTAGCATCTCCGCTTCCGCTTCAATGTCCGAATGCAGCGTTGCTGAGCTAACACTTTCTTTTACAGCCCAACGTTTCCCCTTTAAACGCAGATCCTCCGCAAGATAAACAATACTCATTCCACCTGTTCCAATCTGGTCAATAATTCTGTATCTGGCGTCCATTATCTGCCCTACCCCAAGCTTCGATGCAAAATTCACTGAACTTCCCCCTTTTTCACATAAAAAAAAGAGAAAGCTTCCGCCATTAACGTTGTTACCGCAGATTACGATAACGTTAATAACGGGATGCTTTCCCTTAAGATTTTTAAATTAGGATCTTACCTAGTATTTAATCATATAAAGCGTGATCTCGTCACGATTATGAAACAGCTGCTTAGCCCGCTGAATCTGCATACGTTCGCCCTCAAACATTGCAATGATCTCTTTGATCATCGCTAGAGGTTTCTTATGCATCAGCTTTACGGTCACAATCGCTGTTCCGCCTGGTGACAGGCTGTGCAGCAGCCCGGTTACAAGCTTTGCCATCAGCTTAGGACTCCAGCTCATATCACATACAAGCAGATCAAATTCATTATCGCGGAATTTCACTTCTCCGGCATTTTTGCGCAGGATCTTCAGACCCGGGTAATTACGCAGCGATTCATGCATCAAAGCAGGGTCAACCGCTGTTACCTTCATCCCACGCTCCAGCAAGAAAGAAGTCCAGCCCCCTGGAGAGGCGCCAATATCAAGCGCATTACGGAAGCTGTAAAAAGGAATAGCGAACTCCTTCTCCGCTTCCATCAGCTTGAACTTAGCACGTGAGATTTGTCCGTCTTCCTTGCGGAAGCGGATTGCACCGCCATTCCAGCCGGATAGATTCTCTTCTGGTCTGGACACTCCTGCATATAAGGCATTCCCGTCTGCGTAGACAGAAATGACCCATGCCGGATCTTGTACTGTAAATTCTGCACCCAAGCTTTGCAATTGCTCCTGCAGCCATTCACGAAGTTCGCCCGGACTTTCCTGCCAGAAGGAAGGATCCCCTTTACGAACATTTAGGGATACTTTCTCCCCCTCTAGCTCACTGCGGCGGCTTAAATACACAGCCAAACGCTGTAGTGCTTCCATGGTTCCTTCATCCTGGAACTGCACAGGCTGTATATGACGAAGGAAAATGGGCAGATTCTGTGTGAGCAATCGTGATACTTCCTCGGGTTCAGACTGCAGGGTGGCGAGAAAGATTTCTCCCGGCAACAGCAGCGTACTCTTCACTGCGCCGAACAAGCGCCGAAGCTCTTCCTGAGCATATGGCGCAAAGCCGTGATTAGCTGTACAAATATATCGGGAGTACACTATTTCTTCCGGAGCAGTGGTCTGCTCTTCGTTATCATGTCTTAATTCGTTCAAATCGTTTTGCCTCCAGGTCTAATTTTAATCCAGGGACGACCGCTATCCCATTCTACATCAACAGGAATATCATAGGTGGCCAAGATCATTTCTTTGGTTAATACTTCTTCTTTCGGTCCGGAACCAGCTAGCTTACCGTCGCGAATTAAAGCAACATGTGTAAAAAGCGGGACAATTTCTTCCACATGATGAGTTACATAAACAACGGAGACATTACGTTGTCTCAGCTTATCTACTTCAGCCAGCATTTTTTCTCTTTCGTACAGATCAAGACCTGCACAAGGCTCGTCCATAATCAGTAGTTTGGGGTCAGCCATAAGACATCTTGCCAGCATTGCTTTTTTTCGCTCTCCCTGTGACAAGGTTCCAAAAGGATGAAGTGCCATATTGCCCAGATTCATATCCTCTAGCAAGCGGATTGCCTTCTCCTTCACTTCGTGTGGAATGCTCTCGTAGAAACGCAAATAAGCGTAAGCTCCTGTAGCGACAACCTCCCACACCGGATCATTTAAAGACATCTTCTCCATTAAGGAAGGACCAATATAACCAATTTCTTTACGAACCTCGCGTAAATCACATTGACCATATTTATTCCCCAATACCTCAACAGTTCCTTTGCTCGGGAATAAATAACCTGTCATAATCTCCAAAATTGTTGTTTTGCCAGAACCATTCCGTCCCAAAATGACCCAGTTTTCGCCTTCCTTAACTTCTAAGGACACATCGTCCAAGATTAAGCTTTCTTCTCTGCGCAGAGATAAATGTTGTAATGAAATGATCATGATATAACACTCCTTATGTATTCCAGAATCCGCTCAACTGAAACCATTGAATAATAAATATGCGGATCCTCAATCCGGTCAGCAGAAGCCACTAGTAGAGCAGGAACACTGGTAATACGGTATTGTTGTACCAGATTAGGCAACATGTTCACATTTCCAGCAACCATTTGGAGTTCAGCAGGCAACAGATGTGCCGCCACTTCCAACATGCGTTCTGTAGCCTTACAGGTACCACACAGCGGAGTATGCAAAAACACTACCAGCGGTTCTCCCGGTCTCGTGAGTATCTCCAGTAAATCCGCTTCGTTCATTTCCTTCATTTTAGTCCCGTCTCCCCAGCGATATCATGAAGCTTATCAGAACTCAGGGGACCATTAAACAAGCGCATCCCCTCAGGTTTAGCCGTGTATAAGATTTCATACATTTCTTTTCTCCCTAAAACGCTGGAGGTGTGTAGATAGATTTCACAGGGGTACAGTCCTTCCAGAACAATCCGTCTAGCCACTTCCCCACCTGAATAATCATCCGGTCCCATATCATAATCTAACGATAAAATACCGACCTCACACTCACGCAGCATCAGAAGACATTCTTCTGTTGTCCGGGCTAAAGCAAATCCAAGCCGACCTTTACGGAGATCGTCCATATAGATATGAATCACTTTCTAGCCCCCGCTTCAAACCAACTGCGAACAGTAGCTATTTCATTCCGATGACTGCCATCTGGACCCTTTTCAGTTTCCAAAACAACAGATGTTTTACGTAATGGATCAGAAGTTATTAAGCTTTCAAGACCCTTTTCGCCGATAAAACCTTTTCCTATTCCAGCATGCCGGTCCCGTCTTGAACCAAAGGGAAACTTAGAATCATTAAGATGAACAGCTACAAGATGCGGCCAAAATCCAAGCTGGTTTCCTCGTTCAAGCAAGTCTTCCGTATGCTCAGGATTCCAAATTCCTGCTGCAAAAGCATGACAGGTATCCAGACAAAATCCAATCTTCTCGGGAAACTGGCTAAGCTCACGAACCTTCACCAATTCTTCAAGTGTAATCCCTTCGGTACCATGGTTGCCCGCTTGATTCTCAATTAGCAGCTTGGCGTTACCTTCCCAGGACTGCAGCGTCTCATTCATACATTGTATAATATTTTGATAGCCTTGTAACGGCTCCATTCCAGCAAAATGTCCAAAATGAACAACAATACCTAAGGAACCACAGGCTTCAGCAATTTCCAGATCATTAAGAAGGGAGTCTACATACACCTTTCGAGGGGTAGCGTCATCCCTATTCGCAGCCATATTGATTGCATAAGGGGTGTGGGCGATAGAGGTGATCCCTTTTTCTTGGCAAAAGAGTGCACAATCCCTTGTATCTCGAATATCAACCGTCTTTAACTTCAGACTGCGCGGATTTTTCGGAAAATATTGAAAACTTGTTGCACCGCTCTCCCAAGCCAATCGGGCAGCTCTCCCATATCCACCACGAATGCTGACATGAGCCCCTATTTTGGGTTTAGGCTTCATGCTGACAGTCTGGGCAATAAAATACCTTGCGTCCAGACAGCTCTGTTTTGATAATCGTTCCCCCATCGCGTAGGCAAGGCTCGCCCTCACGGTCATAGACTTTACATTGATCATTATAGGAACCCGTAACCGTGTCACCAGTCATAAACGGCATTTCCATGTATCCGCCGATCTCTGTCGCATCAGTTAATACTTTTTGAATGCTTTGATACAGGCGGGAAATGGCTTCAGGTGATAAATTTTGTACTAAAACTGAAGGCAGAAGCCCTGCGTCAAAAGCAATCTCATCCGCATAACAATTTCCAATACCCGCCATTACATGCTGATTCACTAACAGACTTTTTAACCCACCACGCCGCCCTTTTAATATTCCTGCAAAACGTTCCGGCGTCATCCGTCGATCCAGCAGCTCAGGTCCAAGCTTACCCATCGTTGCTTCGCTTTCCTTCACGGATACTAAATGTAAGAACCCTAACCGCAGGCCCATAAAATAAAGGATCTGATCACCAAATGCGATTTCTACTTGCGTATTACGATCCGGCCGCTCTTCTTCTGAACCATAAAAAAGCAATCCACCCAGCATTAAATGCAATAGTAATCTTCGTCCATCATGGAGATGAAACAAAATGTACTTGGCGCGCCGTTCTACAAAAACAACACGCGCACCGATCAAGGCATCAATGAAAGCTTCTGTTTCCATGTTAATTGTTTTTTCTCTGTTCACAATTACATTAGTTATCGGAACATTTATAATACGCTGGCTAAGCAGCTGTCTATAATTCTCCATTTCCGGCAATTCTGGCATACTCATCGTCCCCTCTAAGTTGGTGAAGTAATAAGACCCTAGCTATTATACACCGAGAAACATTTTAAGTTCAGCTAAATCGGCACATATTTCATCGGGAGTGATCCCTGTGATACTTTTATAGTGCTCTAGATTCTCTGTAGTGGTTAATCCGGTAAGAACAAGGATTGTAAGACAGCCCGCATTAACACCGGCAGCGATATCCGTACGCATATTATCCCCAACAACAGCAGCATGTTCAGGTTGAATTTTCAGAAGATCTGTCGCATATTTGATCAGATGCGATTCAGGCTTACCGATCACTACTGGCTTCACACCACTGGCAGCCTCAATTGCTGCACCGATCGTACCCGCACCCGGCATAACCCCATCATCTGATGGTAACATTAAATCTGGATTGGTGAGCACAAACTTTGCCCCGCTCAAAATCCAACGCGAAGCTTGAGCTAACGAAGCATAATTAAAAGAACGATCGATACCTTGCACCACATAATCAGGGGATTCTGTGACGATTTGGAGCCCTGCCTCAATGCAAGCCATACGCAGTCCCTCTTCTCCAAGTATCGCCACTGTAGCCCCAGGTGATTCCTCAGCTATGTAACGTGCGGCTGCCATAGAAGAGGTACATACCTCCTCAGCTTTCGCCTCAATTCCCATTCCACTTAAGTGGGCAGCAACGTTAGCTGCCGTACGCGATGAGTTATTGGTAACAAATAAAAAAGGGATATCCGATTCACGAAGAGCCTTTATCAGCAGATCAGCACCGGGAATCATTTTATGCCCATGGTACAATGTACCGTCTAGATCAATCAATAATCCTTCAATTTGTTCCATCACTAACCCCTCAGTTTCCATAATAAATTTAATTAATATAATAAATAAATAATAGTATTAACAAACTCGCAGCCTTTGCCCTGCTTGGATTTACAGGCATACTCAAGCCCTTTAGGTGGAAGATATCACCTACTGATTTTCGGCAATATGTCCAGCCATTCGTTCGTCTTTTACTCCGTGATTACTTTAAATCTAACACACTTCGTCGAATGAAATCGAACAAGCGTCCCATCCAGCATTTTTTAGCATAGCACTGTCATTTCCTGCGCTTTCCCGGAAAATAATCATTCCCCCTATTGCCCATTTAGTCTGCGAGGTACCGGATATGCATTAAATTCCTCAGCTAATAATGTCTCAGGGAATATGAGTTCAGCTTCCTCAAGCAAAGGAATTAACTCTTCATGCGAGCTGTAACGAGAACTGAAATGAGTCAGCAACAGCTGACCTGCTTTGGCTTCTTTTGCTAACTCTGCAGCCTGACGCGCTGTACTGTGATGATATTGATACGCCATGTCAGCCAGATCATGGGCGAAGGTTGCTTCATGAACAACAAGGTCTGCATTAAGAGAGAGTTCTAAGGCTCCCGAACAAGGTCTTGTATCCCCAAGGATAGTAACAATACGTCCTCGTTTAGGTTCCCTGACAACATCAGCAGCACAGATTCGTACACCTTCATCCGTAACAACATCTTCACCTTTTTTTAATTTCCCATAAATCGGTCCCGGTTTTAAACCATAACTCTTAAGCAATTCCGTATTGAGGCTTCCGGGACTATCCTTTTCCGTTACCCGGTAGCCATAGCTGTCAATGCGGTGCTCAAGTAATGCAGCTTCAACTTTAAAGCCATCATCCTCGAATATAGTTCCTCCTGTATGCTCCACAATCTCAATCTTATAAGGAATTCGGGATTGGCTCACAGCTAAGGAGATCTCTAGGTATGCTTTTAATCCAGGGGGGCCGTACACCGTTAACGGCGCTGTCCCTCCCTGATAACCACGACTTGATAATAGACCTGGAAGACCAAATAGGTGATCACCATGCAAGTGGGTAATAAATAGTTTTTCCAGCTTTCCTAGCCGAATCGGTGAACTAAGAACCTGATGTTGTGTACCTTCCCCACAATCGAACATCCAAATACTGCGACGTTCTTCCAGCAGTCGTAATGTAACGGACGTTACATTACGTTGTAGCGTTGGTACACCTGCATTAGTACCTAAAAAATATAAATCCATTCTTTTTCCTCCCTTCTACTTATTGGCTCAACCATCTCTTTTCAATTCTAAACGACCTTCTTCCAGCAAAAAACCCCCCAGTTACGGGAGGTTCCGCTGAAAGGGATACAATCCCCTACAGACCAGGTATATAAATGAAAGAATTACAGCTTCTCTACATTAAAATACTGCGCTTCTGGATGGGCAAATACCATAGCCGAAACGGAAGCTTCGGGCTCCATCATAAAGCCTTCTGTAAGGTGAACACCGATATCCTCCGGAGATAACAACTTAAACAGTGGACCTTGATCTTCTAAATCCGGGCATGCAGGATAACCAAATGAAACACGGATCCCTTGGTATCTTGCCCCATGTCTTTGCTTCATCGTCATATCCGCCGGATCTGGGAAACCCCAAGTATCGCGCATCATATGATGGACACGTTCTGCCAGTCCTTCTGCCACTTCAAGTGCAACCGACTGCAAGGCGTGTGAACGCAGATAATCTCCGCTTTCTTTCAGCTGAGTAGACAATTCACGTACACCGTGACCTGCTGTTACAACTAGGAATCCAACATAGTCCATAATACCACTGTCAACAGGTTTCAAGAAGTCCGCCAAGCACAGATGAGGCTCTACCCCTTGTCTTGGGAAAGTAAAGGTATGCAGGATCTCGGACGTATTCTGTGGATTATACACTATAATATCATTCCCTTGCGATTGTGCAGGGAAGAATTGATACATAGCATGTGGAGTAATGGTACCCTCTAGCATCGCTTGATGGAGAATATCGTCTACGGTACCCTTCAGTTCAACAGTCCGCTGATCTCCAGCAGCTAATTGGGCTTCTACAGAACCCCGTAACCCCAAATGATGACCCAGCAGCATTTGCATATTCACATAGGGGATAATATGCCCCAATGGATAGTTACGCAGTACGTGGCGTTCTAAATCCGGTGGAACAAAAACAGGTGCATCTGGAGATATTTTGGAACGCACTGCTCTGGTTAGTTTCGGCAGTTCTTGCTTAGGCGCAACCGCAACCGCTGCTTCTGCCTCCACACGAATTTCCTCGGCAATCTTCTTCCGTTCTTCAGGGTTCATAAGCCGATTGGCAATATCCAGCCCGTCCATAGCGTCCTTAGCATACAATACTAGGCCGTCATATTCTGGACGAATACGGGTCTTCGTAAATTTACGGGTCAAAGCTGCGCCGCCAACCATAATCGGAACATCGATCCCAGCTGTACGTAAATCCTGAGCGGTGAGCACCATCTGCTGAGCAGATTTTACAAGCAGCCCGGACAATCCTATCGCATCAGCTTTTTCTCGACGGAAGGCTTCGATAATGGTCTCTGGTGGTACTTTTATACCCAAATTAATGATCTGATAACCATTGTTGGAGAGGATGATCTCCACTAGATTCTTACCAATATCATGTACGTCCCCTTTTACGGTCGCCAGCATAATTTTTCCTTTAACCGCTGTCTCATCCTTCTGCATAAACTGCTCTAGGTGATTCACAGAAGCCTTCATCACTTCAGCGCTTTGCAGCACTTCAGCAACAATCAATTCATTATTATTAAATAACCGGCCGACTTCCGACATCCCTGCCATCAGCGGTCCATTGATGATCTCCAGCGGACCAGATTTAGTCAATGCTTCATTTAGATCAGGAATGAGTCCTTCCTTCGTACCTTCAACCACATAGGAGGCTAAACGTTCTTCAAGTGACAGGTTGGAAATCTTCTCTTTTTTCTCTACTTTTTTACCACGGAAAGCAGCTACAAAAGCAGAAAGCGTCTCATCATTCGTATTATAAATCAGTTCCTCAGCAAGATGACGTTCTTCGGCAGGAATGGAAGCATACCGCTCCACTTTCTCTGTATTTACGATCGCATAATCTAATCCAGCTTTTGTACATTCATAAAGGAATACTGAGTTCAACACTTCACGTCCCGCTTCCGGCAATCCAAAGGAGACGTTGCTGATGCCCAAGATCGTATGAACACCTGGAAGTGCTTCCTTGATCAAACGAATGCCGTCAATCGTTTCTTTTGCTGAACCGATATATTGTTCATCTCCGGTTCCTACAGGGAACACCAGCGTGTCAAAAATAAGATCTTCTCCTGCTAAACCATACTTGTTCACTAGCAAGTCATAGGAGCGTTTAGCCACTTCCAGTTTATCTGTCGCCTTAATTGCTTGTCCCGTCTCATCGATGGTACCCACAACAATAGCTGCACCATATTTATGAATGATCGGCGTCACCAGCTCGAATTTTTCTTCACCATCTTCAAGGTTAATAGAGTTAATTATCGCCTTACCTTGGCAGTACTGCAAAGCTAAATCAATAACCTTAGGATCGGTAGTATCGATCATCAGAGGTACTTTAACCTTTTTCACAACCAGTTCTAAGAAAAGCTTAATATCTTCAATCTCATCGCGGTCAGGGTCTTGTACACACACGTCAATAACCTGTGCCCCACTCTTTACCTGAGCTCGGGCAATTTCTGAGGCTTCCTCATATTTACCTTCGACGATAAGACGTTTGAATTTACGAGAGCCAAGTACATTCGTACGTTCACCAACCATGTAAGGACGGTTGTCGTTCTCAATATAGATAGGCTCAATACCTGAAAGTGCAGGTGGATGATTACCTGCCAGCGGGCGTGGAGGATATTCGGAAAGTGCTTCCTTCATCGCACGGATATGCTCTGGTGTCGTTCCACAGCAGCCCCCCGCAATATTCAGCCAGCCTTTTTCAGCAAAGGCTGCAATCTTGCGAGCTAAAGAATCTGGAGATTCATGATAATGTCCATTCTCATCCGGCAATCCTGCGTTTGGATAACAGCTCACGGCTGCCGAGGAGATCTCCGAAAGCGAACGAATATGATCCCGCATGAACTCTGGACCAGTCGCACAGTTGAGGCCCATAGAGATAGGCTTCAGATGTTCTAATGAGATATAAAATGCTTCAATATTCTGACCCGCCAGTGTAGTACCCATTGGTTCAATTGTTCCTGAAATCATAACCGGTAATGTGATGCCAGTCTTTTCAAAAGCATTACGAATACCAATACTTCCAGCTTTAACGTTAAGTGTATCTTGAGAGGTCTCCAGCAGCAAAACATCTACTTTACCGTCGATCAATGCCACTGCTTGTTCCTCATAGCTATCAACTAGCTCTTGGAAAGTAACGCCTCCAGTTACTGAGAGCGTTTTTGTTGTTGGACCCATAGCCCCCACGACGTATCGCGGACGGTCAGGTGTGTCATATTTGTCTACTGCTCTGCGGGCCAACTCTGCTGCCGCTAGATTGATCTCACGTGCGCGCTGAGGAATATCATATTCAGCTAGTACAACAGAGGTTGCACCAAATGTGTTAGTCTCAATGAGATCAGCCCCTGCTTCGAGATACTGCTCATGAATCGTCTGAATGACTTCTGGACGTGTTAATACCAGCATTTCATTACAGCCATCCAGCTCATCGCCACCAAAATCTTCTCCAGTAAGAGGCACCTGTTGGATCATTGTGCCCATTGCGCCATCAAGGATCAAAATCCTTTGTTGTAAGCTTTCCTCAAGTGTATATTTAGCCAACTAATAGTCCCCCCAGTAAAACATTAGAGTAAGTTTAGCAGAATAAAGGAATTTCGAAAAGCCTTCCTTTCCACTCTGCTTTATCTGTTATTGCTCAGCAACCGTTGTGAACCTTTGAATCATGGTTTCACAGACAGCTCTTTGCTAGGCATAGAGTGCTGTGTCCGGGCTGTCACATGTGAAGTGACATTATATTGTCCTTCCTTTTCAAGGGTCCCTTCTGCTTGATAGACTCCTTTACCTATTAGCTTTCCCTTAAGCTCTATTTTCTGTCCCTCATCATTTTTATTCACAATTTCGAACAGAACCTCTTTTGCATCATCTACTGCCTCGTTATCTTGGGTCACCACAGCTTCAAAGGTTACCTTTTGATTTACAACAACTTCTTCAGGACTCCATTGTAGTTCGACTTTGATAGGTTCCATAGACATGTTCATATTCATGTTATGTATTTCTGAATGCTTGGTTCCATTTGAAGAACATCCACCTAGTACTAGAAGTGTTGCACCTAATAATACAGCGACTAATTTCTTCGATCTCATCATTTGGAGCCCTCCCAATCATTATCGAATAATAAAAATCTACCAATTCATGTTATACATCTCCATCTATTATACACATTATTATTGGTTTTTCAGTATTTTGCATCAATTCCGCATTAGACTTGTGACTTAAATCATTTACTTAAAAATCTAATGAAATCCTTATGTTAGTATGTATGTACAGAAAAGCAGCGAGTTTCTTAGGATCTCAGAAACTCGCTGCTTTTATAAAGTCTTTATGTTGGAGCTAATAGCTCTGTATATCTTACAAGGATTGAACTAGTGGAAGAAGCTCCTCAAGGTGATTGATTTCATGATCCGGATGAATATCAAGACTAGGTGCTCTACCTTTTCTATTAATCCAGACCGTGGTCAACCCTGCTGCCAGCCCCCCACGGATATCCGTTGTAAGCTTATCGCCGACCATAACCGCTTGCTCAGGAGTTACATCAAGAAGCTCTAAAGCATGCAGGAAAATTTCCTTATCCGGTTTGCCTTTACCAAAGCTTCCGGAAATCACAATATGATCAAAGAAAGGAATTAACTCTGGCACACCATCTAGTTTTTCTTGTTGCAGTGCAGGACAACCGTTCGTAAGTAGCAAAAGCTTCACTTGACCCCGTAACTGCTCCAGTACATGCATTGTTTCTTCATAGATGTATGGACGTTTTCTGCGCTCTGCTGCGAATTTAGTTGCCAAGGTCTCAGCTAGTGCTTCGTCTTCCACCCCTAAGGTTGCAAGTCCGCGACGCCAAGACTCTTTACGATAAACCGGTGCAAGCTGCTCCAATTGACGGAATTCTGGCTGTTCACCTGCCGTAAAGTTAGCCCAGAGTGCTTCATATGGATTAATTCCGATCATCTTTGTAAATGGGAACGTCTCATAAGATTCATACAAGCTACTTGCTTCCTTACGAACTGCAACTTCTAGTTCTTGTGGATCAATCGTATCCCCGGCGGCTTCACAAGCAGAACGAAATGCTTCTTCGACGCTCCGATCATCCCACAGCAATGTATCATCAAGGTCAAATAGTACAGCAGAAATTGGCATTACAGGTCTCCCTCTCCCTTTAACTGGTCTAGTTCTATTCGTGAACTACTTCAATGTTGTGAGCTTTAGCAAATGCTTCTAATCGTGTACTCATCGCATTAGTATCATAGCGATTCATAAGTCTTGTGAAAATCCATTTCGTACGTTTCCCTTTGTGCTTAATGACTACAGCTCCACGCGAAAGGGTGATTTTCTCAATATCTGCAGCTGGAAGCCCGCGTTCGCGATTGAATTTAATAGTAGACAGTCTTGCTTTTTCCACCTTCAAGTACGGACGACGGAAGAACAATAGCGCTGCCAGCAAATAGTACAGTACTACTCCCAACCAATTAGCCAGCATGCCGTTTCCTTTGGCCTGATCAATAGAACCAACTACCCAAAACATAGTGCCAAGTATCACTAACACTACCGGAAATGCAATGTTGCGACCTTTAAAGACTTCGGCATTCTGGGTAGGAGATTTAGAGGCATAAATCGTATCCTTGCCTTGTTTCTTTCTTTGCTTGTTGATTTGCTGTGTGTTGCGTTGAACCATTCTTTCCCAAGAACGGGCCATGTGCGTTCCCCCTAGTCATCCTGAAATATCTATGAAAAGGAACAGCGAGCTAATGTTAAAGCCCCTTGTTACCTTGTTCATGCTCATCGTTATCTACTACTTCAATAGTATTTAATTGTGCTCGGAAGTTATTGCGGATATTCCCCAGGTAAATTTCACGAAGCTTGGCGCGTTCCGCCACTTCCTCTTGATTAAGGCCTACGCTCTTCTGTTTGCGTGCCAATTCGTTAATTCGCGCGACCAACTCATCAATATTCAATACTTTCCCTCCCCCTATAAATTAATTCTAACTCTGCCATGAGAAAAAGAGCTTGTCAAGGTCTACTCCCTGCAAGCTCTACTGGTCATTCTATTATGTTCTCAGAAAATTAATAAATAGGTAAAGTAAGTATGTCTCCAGCGTTAATTTGACTACTCTTAATCCCACTTGAACGTTTAATTCCTTCTATATAAACAACTGTCTTCATATCAGCCGGTTTATTCTTAAGGGCAATACTCCATAGTGTATCTCCACGTTCAACCACAATCCGCTTCTCTTCCTTCATTATAGTCGTCGATCCTGCAAATACACTTCCCACTACTGTTAGGCCAGAAAA
This sequence comes from Paenibacillus sp. FSL F4-0122, assembly GCF_038002845.1. Lineage (NCBI taxonomy): Bacteria > Bacillati > Bacillota > Bacilli > Caryophanales > Paenibacillaceae > Paenibacillus > Paenibacillus sp. FSL F4-0122. The sequence continues at coordinate 5,514,045 of NZ_JBBODI010000001.1, read as the reverse complement.
TACTAGCACGATAATCAATATTAACTTAATAAAGAAGTCCTGACGGAACAACGAAATCATCCCTCCTAGCAAACGTTCCGTTATCTCTTTCACCTTAGCGGAATTACGGGCAACGTCATTATGTCCTAAAGATTCAACCACTGGGGCCTTATCGTAGATGCTGCGATATGTACTGTATTTTAGCATAATTATCATCCTCCAAACACTTGTTCTTACTTTCGAATTCATAATAACACGAACATGTGTTTTGTTCAATACTATTTCAGAACAATTGTTCTCTTTTTTTCGAGAGACTCAAGTGGTACATTTTATTATCATTTGTCTACCATTTTTTAACTCTAGCAGATTAATATTTATAATAGTTAGAACTTATGTTTGTGCGAACGGTAGTTCTATGTTATAATTTTCCCAAACATTACTATATGGGGTTGATTCCAATGTCAAAGATTTCAAGTCGCCAGCTGGCGATCCTGGAATTTATACGAAGCGAAGTCCGCAGCAAGGGTTATCCACCTTCCGTCCGGGAAATTGGAGAAGCTGTTGGCCTTGCTTCCAGCTCCACAGTTCACGGTCATTTGGACCGGCTTGAGAAGAAGGGACTTATTCGTCGAGATCCAACGAAGCCACGTGCAATAGAATTACTAGGCCAAGAGGATTCAGAGAATGTTCACCAATTCGCCCAGACCATCTCACGGATTCCTGTCGTAGGTAAAGTTACCGCCGGGGTACCTATCACTGCTACAGAGAATATCGAGGACTACTTCCCACTTCCTACTCACTATGTAGGTGACAACAAAGTATTTATGCTGTCAGTTATGGGTGATAGTATGGTGGATGCTGGCATTATGAATGGTGATTATGTAATTGTTCGCCAACAACAAACAGCGGACAACGGAGATATCGTTGTAGCCATGACTGAAGAAGATGAAGCAACCGTTAAGACCTTTTACAAGGAACGTGATCATATACGGCTTCAGCCGGAGAATCCAGCTTATGAGCCTCTTCGCCTTAATCGCGTAACTATTCTCGGAAGAGTCATCGGATTGTTTCGAGATATCCACTAAGTATGCACTCCTACCATAAAAGGCTGTTCCGCAAATGCGGAACAGCCTTTTTTCTGTGTATTTTGCTTTCTCAACCACTAACGAACATTTGTTCTCGTTCGCTAAAATGGGCATTTTCTATGAATAACCGTTTAGGCGTTCTGCTCATATCCTAATTAGAAAGGAGTGTTGTGCATAATGCCAAATTACCGAATTATTGTAGATCTGACCCAACGAATGTTATATCTTCTGGACAATGATATTGTGATTAGAGGTTTCCCTGTCGGCATTGGTAAGATGTTAACCCAATCCCCAGTGGGAGAATTCACGATTATTAACAAACAACCCAATCCAGGCGGTCCCTTTGGTGCCTTTTGGATGGGACTGTCTAAACCACACTACGGGATTCATGGAACGAATGATCCTTCCTCCATTGGGAAAGAGGTATCCCACGGCTGTATCCGGATGTACAACGAGGATGTGTTAACACTCGCAGCTATCGTCCCTATAGGAACACGAGTAACGATAAGGAATTGAATTCGCTGAGGACGTCACAGCCCCCAAATCACCATATACAGAATGGGGGTCATTACATAAGTAAGTATTTTTTCATTAGCATACTAGGAGTTTGGTGATTATATGTCGAATATTGTTAACAGGATTGCAAATTGAAAAGGATGTGTTTAGTTTTGAATAACTCAAAAATTAGAACCCTCGTCGATTTTAAAGTCGATGCACTGGGTAAGCTGTCCGGTTTACTTTTAAATGATGAACAAGCTAGTGGAAAAAAAGTGAATTTGCTCACCTCTTTTGGCAGCATTCAGGGAATCGTCTCTCCAGCCGTCTCCAACAAAGAGGATGTATTTGATTTAAAATCTTTGATGGATGATGTAATAGTAGACGAATACATATCTTATTTGGGAGCAGAACACCCTGATAAAAATTTCAGCTATAACTTTGTTGTCCTCAATGACGTTACTGTAAGACCTTATGCTAGTTATGGGACTCCGATCGAATACAAACAGCTGATTGTTTATACCGATCATATCACTGCCTTCAATTTTCTATAGGTTACATACTTACCTTAAAAAGCACCCTTGCAGCAACCCCCAATTTTGCGCCATTTGCAGAATCGGCAGGTTTCTCCGGGTGCTTTTTTTGGGCTAATTCCGAAGCCGATCCTATAATTCCACGAATTTCCCTTTTAAAAGATACTAGTGGGGATCATTCAGGCATATCTTTCAATAAGCAACAATTTGAGTCTAATGAGATAACTGGGAGGTGATTATATGCTGATTATCTTAGTGTACTTATTTGCTATTTTAGGAGTTGTTTTAATTCTAAGTGCCGCCATTATAAAATTGAAAACGCTATCCACTTCATCTGATATTTCTATGCTAGTTAATGCGGCTGCATCCTTTAACATCATTTTCACCAAAACATTCATTCCCCCCAATCAATCTCACTTGATCGCACTTAACGAACCTAATAAAAAATTAGCAATAGGCACCAGAAATCCGAAGAACAACAAAAAAGCAGTAGCAAAGCTATACTCTTTCGATAATGTAATGGGATCCGAGATTGTGGTTAACGCACTTACCCTTTCAAAAGTCTCCAAAAGACAACAAAACAGCAAAACAACTGCAACTAGTGCAGATATTAACGTCCTTAAGGAAGCTGATGAAGAAGCTAATGTGATAGAAGAACTCACGCTTAAAATATATATGAACAGCAAAGAAACGCCTGTGTATTGTATTTCCTTCTTGCCGGGTTTATTGCCTATTCAACAATCCGACAACCAGTACAAGGAAGCTTACTCCCAAGTACAACAATTGCATGCACTCTTCAGGTCAATCGTATCTGAATAATTAAGTTGTTATCGCCATACCTCTCATTTGATTTCGAAATAGAAAGAACCTAAAATTGCACACTAAACCCATCAAACTGGTGAATACCCGTACCATGTGCCACTACTTTTTGCTCACGTAACTCACGAACTGCCTTTTTGACCTCTTGTAAAATAGATGGATCTAAACCCAGCGTATTATGAGAGCCATATACTTGGGTAACCCCTGGAATTTCTGTAATCTTCTCTAAGGATGCCACTAAATCAACCGGACTAGTCGAAGGGTAAAAAGCATAGATTGGAGTAACGTCATACAATAAATCACCTGTAAACAGATATCCGTTGGCATGATCAAATAGGCTGATATGACCTGGCGAATGACCTGGTGTGTGGTAAATTTCTATTTCGCGCCCACCTATGTCGAGCACATCCCCCTCTTGTAAAAGAGCCGTTGGTTTCCCTTGAAAAGGTATGTAGGTGTTAGGATCAAAGGTTTCAGGAACAGGAAGGGTGATGTCTCGACTCATATCCTTTCGAATCTGGGCAAGGGACAAGCCTTTTATTCCGTTAATCAGCCAATCCTCATCCTCTTTATGAACATAGATTGTCTCGAATTGTCCGTGACTGCCAATATGATCTGCATGCACATGTGTAGTTATGACAGCGATAGGTAAATCCGTTAACTGATCCGTTATTCTTTTTATATTATCAATACCTAATCCCGTATCAATTAACGCGGCTTGTTTTTGCCCCAAGAGTAAAAAAGAATGCACCTTTTCCCAATGTCCATATTCACTGATTGCATAGGTGGTCGGATCAATTTCCGTTACTGTAAACCAACGATCTTTAATCAATTACGCTCCCCCATTCCATTTTTCCCTTACATGCTCTTCACCCTTATAATAATCCGCCTGTTCATCCGCTTGATAGATTTCTTGATAAGGCAAAATGTTGATTTTTCCAGAGTCTGGATATTCGCAAACATCTATTCCCTGATTCGTTCGGAGATCCAGATACCTGCATGGTGCATCCGTATGATTATAAAGCTGGTGCGCCCCTTCCGGTCCCATTTCAAAAAATATTACATCCCCTTCCGTAACCTCCGTAAAACCCTCGGGTGTTCTTAACATCGCTTTTCCCGCTAAAATCACAAATATCTCTTCAGCATTTCTATGAAAATGATAAGGATAAGAATATTTATCAGGATCTAAAGATCTGATATCAAAAACTAAATGCTTGGAGCCCACCATTTCAGCTAATCTTTCACTCGTATGCCAAGCAAACTCTGGGATCGGGGACTGTTTTTGAGTAAATGAGACCGTATTTTCATTAAAAATCTTCACCATCTGCAACATTCCTCCTCCTTATATTTTGCGTTCAATTACAACAAATAAAGAATCCCAGCTATAGCTAATGAAATAAGACCACCTAAAGCAGACCCATTCGCTACTTTGTTTTTAGCTTTACGGTCTTGCTTAGATTCCGAATAAAAGTTACCTCTTTGTTGTGTACCTGTCGTGAAGGCTCCAACACATATACCTGAAATTATAAAAAAGCCCAAGCCTATGTAAATAAAAATTTGCATGAACTTACTCCTTTGCAGGTAAGAATTAGTTATCTATATATAAGATATTTTAACATTAAATCCCTTTACTACACGCCATGACTTTCGGACCCATATGACGCTATTTGCTTATTTTCAGGCTTTGGAGCATGGTTTCGGACTCCATGGACCTCTGTCAAGAAAGTGGACAGTTACGCAACAGACATTCTAGTCAATTGCTCAGCAAAACGAACTGGAGAAAGATACCCCAGCGCGCCATGCATTCGCTTGCGGTTATAATAAAACTCAATATATTGAAAAAGTGTCTGGTAGGCTTGCTCCTTAGTTTTGAATCGTGGATTACAATAAATGAGCTCCTTTTTCAAAATGCTGTGCCACGACTCGATACAGGCGTTATCATAACAGTTACCTCTGCGGCTCATGCTGGACTCCATGCCATACGCTTTCAACTGCTTCGTATATTCATGAGAAGTATATTGAGAACCTCTATCGGAGTGATGTAATAGACCCTTTTCCGGTTGTTTAGCTTCGTAAGCATCTTGTAAGGCGCCCGAAATTAAGCTAGTTTCCATATGGTCCTCCAAGCGCCACCCCACGATTTCACGCGTGCAAAGGTCCATCACACTAGCCAGGTACAAGCGCCCTCCCCGGCAAGGAATGTACGTAATGTCGGTAACCCATACTGAATTGGGTTTGAGTATTTTAAATTGCTGGTTCAGCGTATTCGGGGCAATCGGATGGTCATGATTGGAGTCGGTGGTCTGTACGCGATACGTTTTGGAGACAATGGAGCGAAGCTTCATATGTCGCATGTACACACTCACCGTGCGTTCGGTAACGGTATAACCTTCTTGATGCAACAGGCGGGTGATCTTCGGACTCCCATACCGCTTTTGATGGTCTGCAAAATGATACTGAATTCGCTTCATTATCGCAGCCTTACGAAGCATATGCGTACTGGTTTTTTCTGTCCGCCACTTGTAGTACCCGCTCCGTGACACATGTAGGGTCATGCACATCTTCTCCAAGAGAAACTCGGAGCGATGTTTTTCAATAAACTGGAATCTCAGTTCCTTGGTTTGCTGAAGATGTGCACTGCTTTTTTTACGATCGCTAATTCCTCTTCCACATCGGCAATCTTGTTATCTTTTTCTTGAAGTTGACGTTTCATTTCTTTCAACTGTGCCTCGAGTTCCCGTACTCGATCCAAGCTAGCTGCCGGTTCATTTTTTAGTTCTCGATACTGGCTCATCCATTGATGCAGGGTACTTTTTGGGATGTTGAGCTCTTCCGCCAAGTCGCCCACTGTCTTTGTTTGCTCTTGAATGAACTGCACTGTCTGTTTTTTAAATTCTTCGTTGTACCGTTGTCGATGTTCTCCCATGTGAACACACCTCCGTGGACTCATTATCGCCAGTCTGTTAACTACTGTCCACTTTTTATTCTAGCTTCACCAGTGACGTTATTCCTAAGAATGAGGCTCATATTGAGTGTTTTTAATGCCAATAGCGACTATGGGGTCCTTTAGTATCCAAAATGTGGGATAAAGCTTCATATAAGGTCTGCTGGGTCCTATACCGGGCTCATACGCGAAATTTGCAACCTCAGCAAATGGAAATTGGCGTTCAAATGAAGTAAGGTACCAAAAAGAAGAAGAAGTGTGCCAACAACCATTTTTTGATTATGGTTATGGCACACTTCTTCTACTCCATACACCCCCTTCGGTTCTGTTTACACTTAATTCATTTCAAGTTCAAGTGTTGCCAGTGAAACCATCACCCAAGGTGCAAAGTTATTCGACGAATCACCCTTAGGATTGTGTATCCGAAAAAGAAAAGCTTCCCCCGCCTGATTTTTCCAGACCATATAATCTTCTATCCCCTTATCACTGGTAGCCTGCAGATATAATTCTGCAAAACCTAGAGGATGTTCAATTAGTTCCCCGCTATGGTCGTTTGCTTTACCAATTGCAGAAAGCTCGGTTTGTCCCTGTTGCTTCAAAGCTGTGAGATCGTAACCGGCAGGCAAGTGTTCAATTTCGGCATAATAGGTTGGATCCTCAGTTAATGATAAACGACCAGACTGTGAGTCTAGTGTGAAACCCTGAAAAACATACAGGGAATATCCATCACCTTGCCCAAGTGTACCTTCTTGCCCTGAGACCCCTCCCTCCTGTTCACCAAATGCTTTGGTCTTTGGTCGATCGGATGCTAGAGGATAAGTGGCCTCCGGACTGGCGGACTCCTGCGCCTCCATAGAAGGAGTAGCAGAAGGTTCAGGAGTGCTTGTAGCTTCAACAACTGGCATTGTCGCTGCACTTGACGCTGTAGGTTTTGCCTCGTCTGTTGTTTTATTGTTACTACATGCACCGAGAATTGAGGCAGACAGAAGAATACTAGTAACTGTAGTTAATAATATTTTTTTCATTACGCACCTCCTTATTACTATAATAGTTATTACCCACATGACTAACGTATCCTCTTATTCTTCAAATCTTTTCTTCATTTTTATTGCTACGGATTGAAAAATTTCATTCAATCGACTCACTCTTATTGACAGCTATGGAGTTGTGCTCGAAATTCAAATTGTTCCCGGACGATTCGGGCACCTACTATCTTAATTAATGCCACCAGATTCCATAAAGTGACCCATGAGATCTTAGTTCTTCTCGGTTTTATAAGGTTAATTGGACTGAGCAAGAGCAAGGTGGACGATAAATCAATTAAAGTGAAAAAAATTTACAATCACTTTTACTTTAACACTTTTAGAATATACAAAAATAATAAAATAGCGACTCACAGCCAACCGCGGGGTGGTTCTGTAAATCGCCATCCTTAATGATCTGTAACTCAGATTTGTGTCAACACTCTTTGATAAATCCTTTTAAAGTCAGAGTGATGCGGGAATATAACCAATATCTGTCATGACTATGCAGACTCGTCTGAAGAGTTATTTTTTTGATTTATAACTTCTTACTAATAAACTTATACCTTTAAAAATCAAAACCACTAATATCCCGAAAATTATCAAAGTTAATATTAAGTTTGACCAAACTATATCCAAATTCACTCCTCCGTCTCTGCATTTAATTCTTCTATATCAAATCATATCCCATTATTTATGATAAATGAACAACTTCTTACACGTTAAAATTGTTAATCAACAATATGCCAATTTTGATATTCACCTGTAAAACATCCTCGAATAACCTTAACCTCAGCTATTAGTGGGCATTTCGCGGGCATTTTTCGTAGACATATCATTGATGGTTACAAAACCACTATTTTGCCCAAACAAAAAAACCCTCAACACCAAAGGTGTCAAGGGTTTAAAGGTTCTAGTACAAAGTCATGTATTGGTTTCTTTCCCACTCGTGAACCTGAGTACGATAGATATCCCATTCGATTTCTTTCAGCTCGTAGAAGTGAGCCAGCGCATGTTCGCCGAGAGCTTCGGTAATTACATGGCTGCGGATCATTTCGCTTAGCGCTTCTTTCAAATCGGATGGCAAGCTCGGGATGCCTTCTTCAATACGCTCTTCCTCAGACATCACATAGATGTTACGGTCAATTGGGGCTGGAAGATCAAGCTTACGCTTAATTCCGTCTAGCCCTGCTTTCAACATAACAGCAAGTGCGAGGTATGGGTTAGCTGCCGGGTCCGGATTACGAACTTCAACACGTGTGCTAAGCCCTCTCGAAGCCGGGATACGAATCATCGGGCTACGGTTACTTGCAGACCAAGCTACGTAACAAGGTGCTTCATAACCAGGAACAAGGCGTTTGTAAGAGTTCACTGTTGGGTTAGTAATCGCTGCAAAAGCACGAGCGTGCTTCAAAATACCAGCCATATAATAACGTGCAGTTTTGCTCAGACCTAGCTTGTCACTTTCATCGTAGAACATGTTTTCTTTGCCATTAAACAAGGATTGGTGAGCGTGCATACCCGATCCGTTAATACCAAACAAAGGTTTAGGCATAAAAGTTGCATGCAAGCCGTGTTGACGGGCAACCGTCTTCACAACGAGCTTAAAGGTTTGAATTTGGTCAGCAGAAGTGATCGCGTCAGCATATTTGAAATCAATTTCATGCTGGCCGGAAGCCACTTCATGGTGGGATGCTTCGATTTCAAAGCCCATTTCTTCAAGGGTCAATACGATTTCACGACGGCAGTTTTCTCCTAAGTCCGTAGGAGCTAAGTCGAAATAACCACCTTGGTCGTTCAATTCTGTAGTTGGGTTACCTCTTTCGTCTGTTTTGAACAAGAAGAATTCAGGTTCAGGTCCAACATTCATCGCTGTAAAGCCCATTTCTTCGGCTTCCTTCAGACAACGCTTCAGGATACCACGTGGGTCTCCAGCAAATGGAGTACCATCAGGCATATACACGTCACAAATCAGACGTGCAACACGGCTATCAGTCACCCAAGGGAAGATTACCCAAGTATCAAGATCTGGGAAGAGATACATATCGGATTCTTCAATCCGTACATAACCTTCAATGGAGGAACCATCAAACATCATTTTGTTGTCGAGTGCTTTTTCCAATTGGCTAACCGGAATCTCTACATTCTTGATAGTACCTAACAGATCTGTAAATTGCAGACGAATGAAACGAACATTCTCTTCCTTGGCAATGCGTAAAATATCCTCTTTAGAAAAGCTCACGTGATCCTCTCCCTTTCAAAACTCTGTATATTATTATTTATTAAAAAACCGGGATAACTCACCTTGAATAAGCGATACCTGTCCCGGTCTTTTACCGGAAACTAGTTCTTGCTTCAGCAAACGGTGAAGCTGCGAATCTGATAGCTCTCTACGTCTAACCTCTGTGTCAGGGGTAATCACAGTAGCTTCTTCGGATTCCTTAGAGACTGGGTTCATTACTTGCTTGATGCCAGCAATGTTAACACCCTTTTCAATCAAGGCCTTAATTTCTAATAGGCGCTCAACATCATTAAAAGAGAACAAACGTTGATTCCCAGATGTACGTGCAGGTACGATTAGACTGTGCTGTTCATAATAACGAATTTGTCTTGCAGATAAATCAGTTAACTTCATTACAATTCCAATAGGAAATAATGCCATATTTCTGCGGATTTCATCACCCATGACTCATCCAACCTTCCAATGATCTTTTTCTGATCTCATTGTACATTTCCTAATACAGCGTGTCAATGGTGTGTAAGATTTTCTGACAGTAATTTTCGATCACGCATACTTTGGAGTGCCATCAAAACGCCATATTTGACATGGGAGTAGGTTAATCCCCCTTGCATATAGCCGATATAAGGCGCACGGATAGGCGCATCTGCCGATAACTCTAAGCTACCACCTTGTATAAACGTACCTGCCGCCATGATGACAGGATGTTCATATCCCGGCATATCCCATGGTTCTGGAACTACATGGCTGTCTACCGCCGCAGCACGTTGAATTCCCTGCACGAAGGCAATTAAGTGATCCGGTCCATCAAAGGAAACCGCCTGAATCAAATCTGTACGAGGTTCATTCCACGCTGGTTTCGTCTCAAACCCGCAGCGCTGAAATACAGCTGCCGCAAAAATACTGCCTTTAAGGGCTTGTCCAACTGTATGCGGAGCCATGAACAGTCCTTGGTATAACCCGCGGGTAGTTCCTAACATTGCACCTACTTCGCCGCCGATACCAGGAGCTGTAAGACGGTACGCTGTAAGCTCTACTAGATCTCTGCGCCCACAGATGTATCCACCCGTCTCAGCAATTCCACCACCAGGATTTTTAATTAATGAACCCGCTACTAGATCCACTCCAACCTGTGGAGGCTCAAGCTCTTCAGTAAACTCACCATAGCAATTATCAACGAACACAATAACATCCGGTTTCAATGACTTCACTCTCGCTGTCATGTCACCTATTTCGGCTACTGTGAAGGAAGCACGCCAATCATAACCACGCGATCTTTGAATTCCAATTACTTTAGTCTTCTCATTGATAGAGAGAGTTACCTCTTCCCAATCAATCTTACCCTCTGCGGTAAGGGCAACCTCCCGATATGTAATTCCGAAGTCTGCGAGTGAGCCTGTCCCATCTCCTGCTTGGCCAATCACCTTGTGTAAGGTATCGTATGGACGACCTGTGATGTATAAAAGCTCGTCTCCTGGTCGCAGCACACCAAAGAGGGCTGTTGAAATGGTATGTGTTCCTGAAGCAAAATGCGGGCGCACCAAAGCTGATTCCGCACCAAAAACGTCAGCATAGACAAGATCCAGCACTTCGCGTCCACGGTCGTTGTAAGCATACCCCGTTGAACCCGCAAAATGATAATCACTGACCTGATGACGTTGAAACGCTTCTATAACCTTCCATTGATTCTTATCGACAATTCGATCAAGAGCTTTGACTGCACCTTCGATTTCAACTTCTGCGGACTCTGCCGCTCCTAAAATATCTTCTGCAAAAACTGCCATTAGTTCTTATTCGCTCCTTACATTTACTTGCCATCATAATGACAGAAAGCGACAGTTGCCTGACGCTTTTTGTCATTAGCTATTATTTTATACCTATACTACAAGCATTTCCACTTTAGGGGAACAAAGAAGATTACGGTTGGTCCACAAAATCAGCAAGCATGTAACCCCATTTATCATAATCCTCTTTATTAAGACGGACGTTATAGATAACATCGTTCTCGTCATAGGTGGTTTCCAGAACCTCACCTACTCTGTAAAGCAGGGAAGAAATATCGCCACGGTCTCCAGGAATTCGAAAATTCAGCATATCTCCGGCCAATTCATCAGAGATAATTTCGATAATCCGGGTTAAATCCTCAGGGTTAAACGCACTGATCTTCAAAAACCCTGTGCCGGTTGGCAGCATTTCCAGTTGCTCAGGCTCACATAGATCGATTTTATTAAAAAGCACTATTTGCGGTTTGCTGGCTGCCCCTAAGTCCTGCAAAATAGTTTGCACAATCTCCATCTGCTCCTCACGCATTGGAGATGAGGCATCCACTACATGCAACACCAGATTGGCCTCATTGACTTCCTCCAGCGTTGCGCGGAAAGATGCCACAAGATCATGCGGAAGATTCTGAATGAAGCCTACAGTATCCGTAAGCACTACCTCTTTGCCACCCGTTAGCTGAAGCACACGTGAAGTAGGGTCAAGCGTAGCAAACAATTGATTTTCAATATAAACATCCGCATCCGTAAGCTGCTTAAGCAGCGTCGATTTACCAGCATTTGTGTAGCCGACTAGCGCAACCTGCACTGCCCCTGCCTTACGACGGCGTTCACGGTGCAACTCACGGGTCTTAACTACCTCATCCAACTGGCGTTTCAACTCCGTAATCCGATTGCGAATATGCCGGCGATCGGTCTCAAGCTTACTTTCACCTGGACCTCTGGTTCCTATCCCCCCGCCTAATCTGGATAAGTTTTTGCCTTGACCGGATAACCGCGGCAAAAGATAGGACAGCTGTGCCAGCTCTACTTGAATAATACCCTCTCTCGTTTTGGCCCGCCCAGCAAAAATATCCAAAATGAGCTGCGTCCGATCAATAATCTTCAGATCCAAAGACTCTTCAAGGTTCCGTACCTGCGCTCCAGATAATTCCTGATCAAAAATAGCCGTATTAGCTCCAAGACCATCAGCGGCCATGCGGAGCTCTTCTACCTTACCTTTCCCGATAAACCATTTTGAATCCGGTGTTTCCTTATTCTGACGCAACACATCCAGGACTTCAACACCTGCTGTTTCTGCTAACTGTACTAATTCCTGCAGAGAAAGCTCTGGGTCAATACCGGTACGTTTAATTTTATCTGTGACGAGAGTGACCAATATCGCCCGATCTTGAATATCCGTTTCTGTATCATGCGTAGTTATTGCCATTTATTCATGCTCCTTATGACGGTAATAGAATCTTTGTGTACCATTTAATCAGTTTTTCACTTCTTGCTGATGTTATACAGATGAAACTGTTCATTCACAGCACTTCAAAACATTTTATCATAAGTTTCATTGGTAATATAGGCTGATAATGGAACGGCTCCCCATGCTGTCAGCATTTTCATTATGATAATCTTCAATCTTTTATAAAAGATAAACCGACTAAGCACGTATAAACTTAGCCGGTGTCAATTTATTTAAGAGATTATACTCTCCCCTTTTGAATAATCATCGACCGGAAGAACAAGGTCTCTCGGTAAGATCTCCATCAAAGATTGCTTGGATATTTTGACATGTCTGCTTATTAATCTAACCGCTTGATGGCGAATTGCCTGCTCGAGGATATTGCGTACATACCGCGCATTACTAAAATTTTCTTCAATAATTTTCTCATTAAGGATTAACTCTTTTAGTTTCCCGTTTGTTTCCGGAGTAATTATATAGTCTCTTTCAGCTGCCATTTTATGTGCAATCAATATCAGTTCATCTGTTGTATAGTCCTGAAAATCAAGTTGAATTGGAAAACGTGAGGGAAGCCCGGTATTAGCCTCCATGAACATCTCCATTTCATTTGGATAACCCGCTAAGATAATGATGAGATCATCATTCCTGTCCTCCATAACCTTTACAAGACAGTCGATTGCCTCTTTCCCAAAATCCTTATCTCCGCCTCTAGCCAAGCTATAAGCCTCGTCAATGAATAATACGCCACCCATAGCTTTCTTAACAAGGTCTCTGGTCTTTTGAGCTGTATGCCCTATGTATTCCCCCACTAAATCCGCTCTCTCTACTTCGATTAATTGACCTTTACTTAATATGCCCATATTCTTTAACAGCTTGGCAACGATCCTTGCTACAGTTGTTTTTCCAGTCCCGGGGTTGCCTTTAAACAACATATGATAAACCTGATTAACTACATTTAACCCCAGTTCTTGTCTCATTTTTTCCACTTGGATAAGCGCATGAATTTCATATATAAGATCCTTCACCTTTTCAAGACCGATAAGCTCATGAAGCTCTTGCAGGATTTCTTTTGTAGATTCTAAATGATTATTTTGAGCCAGCGCGCTCTCCAATGTTTCATTCGTAATATTTGTTGGGTCTTGATTTTTGAAAGTTATATTCATTCTGGAATCATTAATGGTTATCTTTCTTAAATTTTCTTCACCCATTGTAATCACCTCGTTAGAGCATTATATGCAATAACTGAATGACATCATGCACTTGTTTTAAAGAATGGGGTTTCGACATTGGATTCCCTGCTATCTCTCGCATCTTCTACGATGGTACACGAGGATAGAATGACCGAAATACATAAAAGCCATAAGCAAACGCTTATTTTTTTATCATTTTACACTCCCATTATTTTTGATATACAAATAACAAATAGCCCCCAGTTAGAGTTTAATCCATTTGGGGGCTGGCTTTTCTAATCAAGTCTCTTCCGGAATAGGAGGCGTTATTAGAAGATTCTGATATTCGGGAACAATTACAGGAACAACTGCTGGATTTTCCATTTCGTATAGGCTAGAATTTCACGCGACTTATGCCTTGTCATCGACAGAACAGTGGATTCTGTAAGTCCCAGTTCAGGATTCACATAACCGAGCTCGTCCGCGATTTCGTGTGAACGCCATCCATGATATGTATGCGTAATAATAATTGCTGAAGACAATCCCTCACTTGTCATAATGGCTTTGCTATACAGAAGATTCTCGTAAGTGCTGGTAGCTTTATTTTCAACAGAAATGGCGCTATCCGGAACTCCATGAGCTACTAAATAATTGCGCATGCCTTGACCTTCGGTATATTTAAGATCAGGTTTATCCAAACCTCCAGAAACTATGAAATGCGAGAACATCCCCTCTTGATAAAGCTTAAGCCCGTAATCCAATCGTTCCTTCAATCCCGGGCTAGGTTCATCTCCCCACATCGACATGCCAAGAATGATCCCTGTATCGGCTTTGAGCATAGGATCTGTCGTTGCGGCTTTATTGATATTCCTCAATGCGTACGCACACCACAACAATCCAACTACAACAATAAGCATTAAAGCAATAAGCAACGTTCGTTTAGACCAAATTCGGCGTTTTTTGGGAACAATCCGAATCGGGGAAGAGTCTCTTCCATAAACGTACCATTCCATCTTTATTTCCTCCTGAATTCTCCATGATGAAATAATTCGGCACGATGTTTCAAAGAGAGAGAGAAATAAGGGAAAGCATGAGCATCGATGCCACGTAAAATAGTATGGGCAGTCTCCCAGGCTAGCTTATAATCGCTTTCTGAGATATCTTGCCTCTCCAGTGCTTCCTCCAGTTCATCCTCATCGAGCAAAAACACCTCGCCGTTCCAAAGTACTACCACGTCCAGATACAAATCGTCAAACCAAGGCACACCTTGGTCAGTGACGCCTTGCACCTTACAGGTGTCTATGTACCATTGAACAATATTTTGTTTTTCGTCGAACATAGCCGTCACAATATAGTGACTGTCTTTCGGAAAATATTGCAGCCAGGAATAACCTTTATCTGCAATACGATATGTATGTCGTCCATAGCTCTTCCACAGTGGTTCTTTCAGCCCGTAGATGGTATAAAGCGTAATATATCCGCTGAATTCCCGGCTCTCCACATAGCGGCAGGCAAAATGGCGACGCGTAATCCGGCGCCAGTTGGCCCGGTCTCCGAATTTACGTTTCATAGAAATTACCCTCTCCAGTATGGTCTATTCAGCTTAACACATTTAGAGGATACACTCAAAACATCCCGCAAAATACAAGAAATTTTTCTTCTAAACCTAACAAAAACGGCAACCTAGCTTCGCTTTTTAAATAAAGCGAAGCTGGGCTGCCATGGATAAAGCTTATTATTTGAAATTCAAACTCGTTTATTGAGCGGAAGAATCTCCGTTCACAAACCCCGCCTCTGGATCAGGGTTTGTGGACACATTCCCGCTCTCATCGCCGGAACCTTCTCCACCGATAGTGGGTTCTGGAGTTGGAGTCGGCATTGGTGTTGGCGGTGGCGGGGTGATTTCAGGGATCGTCCCTGTACCTCCGTCATTTCCGCCACCCTCGTTGCCGCCTCCGTTATTGCCACCATTTCCATTCTCTCCGTTGTTGCCACCTTCCTCTGGGGTCGGGGTTGGAAGATTAGGATCTATGGTTGGTTCAGGGGTCGGCATTTCATCCTGCACGGATACACTAACCACATTGGATGGTTCGCTCTCCACTTTCAGCGCAGGGTCATAAGAGGTTACATAATACTCGTAAACCAAACCAGGCAGTGCACTAAAATCCCCTGCGCTGGTAGTCACTGTATTTAACAGTGAGCCAAACTCAGCTTCCGATGTCTCTCTACGATAAATACGATACTCAACTCCGGAAATAGGAACTGCCTCCCAATTGAGATTTACAGTCATCGTAGAAGGATCATATGCTGCTGATAGTCCAGTAACGGTCTGAGCTGTTTCTGGTGTTTCTGTAGGCTCAGGGGCAATCTCGTTATCGATCTGCGGGAAGGATTTCTTAGGAACATCCTTCAGCGCTTCCTCCATGACCTTACCCCAGAAAGCAGCGGCAAGCGGACTGCTGTTCTTAAGCAGATGCTTTTTACTTGGCTTGTCATAACCCATCCAGACTGCTGCTGTCCATTCCGGCGTGTAGCCTACAAACCACACATCACGGTTCGAGCTGATTCCAGAATATCCACTTTGCGTCGTACCGGTCTTACCGGCCACAGGACGGTCAATCCTAGCTTTTCTACCCGTACCGCTCTCCACGACCTTCTGCATCATCTCAGTCATTTGATAAGCCGTTTCCTTACTCATCACACGCTCAGGCGTTGTATTCGCTTTGTAGACCGTCTCACCACTGCTGTCAGAGATGGATTTAATGGAATAAGCCTCTCTTAGTTCGCCGCCATTTGCAAAAGCGCTGTAGGCTTGCGCCATTTCCAGCGTATTGGTTCCTTTGCTCATGCCTCCAAGAGCCAGCGAGAGGTTCTTATCCTCGTCTTCCAATCCAATGCCTAGTTTCTTGGCAAATTTAAATCCGGTATTCACACCAATTTCATTGAGCAGCCAAACAGCAGGAATATTCTCTGATTTCTGAATGGCATCACTCATGTTGATGCTCTTAGAATATCCGTGCAGGTTGGTTGGACAATAGTTCGCGAAACATTGCTTCTCATTGCTTAGCGTTGAATTCATGGTGAATTTCCCAGATTCCAGCGCTGGAGCATAAGAGACAATTGGTTTGAAAGCAGAACCTGGAGAACGACGGCTGCCAGTTACACGACTGTAGCCTTTTTTCTCATAATTCCGTCCGCCAAGGAGTGCGACAATGCTGCCATTCTCCTGATTCACAATCGTCATTGAGCCTTGTACCAACTCTTCATCTACACTCTTTTCAAAATTATCACTATCTGCAAAAGCATCTTCAACCGTTTCTTGAGCATGCTTATCCATGGTAGTGTAAATTTTGTATCCGCCGATATTCAGATCATCTTCTGACAATCCAAATTTTTCTTCCGCCTCATCTACTGCAAAATCAATAAATGCTTGATAACGCTGTTTCTTTTCTGGCGGCTTATAGTTATAATCTACGGCTTTTGCTTCGTCTCTTTCCTGCTCCGTTATGTACCCTTGCTCATACATAAGCTGAAGCACTACTGCACGCCGTTCCTTCGAAAGATCTGGGTTACGCAGCGGGTTGTAACGAGACGGGCCTTTTGGCATCGCCGCCAATGTCGCGATTTCCCAGACCTTAAGCTGACTCAAATCACTTTTACCAAAATATCTTACTGATGCTGCTTTAATTCCGTAAATTGTACCCCCGAAGTTAATCCGGTTCAGATACATCGTAATGATCTCTTCTTTAGATTTCTGATTCTCAAGGGCTACGGCAATAGACACTTCAGTTGCTTTACGGAAAAACGTCTTGTCCCGTGTCAGGAAGATGTTTTTGGCGAGCTGTTGAGTAATGGTACTACCGCCCTCTACCATACTTCGTGCGGCGATATCCTTTACTGCTGCCCGGCCAATCGACCATAAATCCACACCAGAATGTTCGAAGAAACGTTTATCCTCTGTGGCTACAAAAGCATTAACCAATAACGGTGGAATTTCTTCATACTCTACTGGATCACTTTTCTCCAGTGATAATTCGCCGATTAAATTAGCATTGCGGTCATATACCTTAGTAGTTTCATTCACTGTTAGCTTATCTTGGTTCTCAAGCAGAAGCTTTTGACCATTTAGCATAATGAACAGATATCCACCTAATGCACAAAAAATGGCTAATGCCGTAGCGAAGAACAAGCTCCACAGCACACGCTTCTTCGTCAAAAATTTCTTTTTCTTTTTTGGTTTTGATTTTGGTTTTGATTTGGAACTGGACGATCCTCTATCTCTATTGTGATTCGTCCTGGATGTATCGTCTCTAGACATAATGCCTCCTGACTCCCTTTCGGAAATAAACATAAATGGTCTGCCATGAATGAAAAGAACAACCTTCACAGGTTGCTCTCTCACACTCTATTCAAACGATTTATAAACAAGAAAGGTTTCAATTCATTTTTGATAAATATTATTCTTCACTACTGCTGTCTTGCATCAGTGATACACTACGCTGTGGTGTGAACGTGGAAATTGCGTGTTTATACACCATTTGCTGGCGTCCATCACTGTCAATGACGATTGTAAAATTGTCGAATGCTTTAATTATTCCCCGGATTTGAAAACCGTTGGTCAGATATACCGTAGCAGGGATATTTTCTTTGCGTAGTTGGTTCAAGAATGTATCTTGGATGTTAATGGACTTGTTCATATGACGTACCCCCAATGGTTCAATTAGATTGTTCAGAAGTATATTCAAGACCTGAGAGAAACTTTCCTGCTATTATACCACGTATTTTTGAGAAATTCTCAGAAAAGTTTTGTTCACCTTCGACATCGATCCACTCGATTTCCTTCATGTGGCGAAACCATGACAACTGTCTTTTGGCGAATCGGCGAGTATCGCGTTTAAGCAGTATCACAGCTTCTTCCAGCGTCAGTTCTCCCGCCAGGTAAGCGGCAATTTCCTTGTAACCCAATCCCTGCATGGACACAAGGCTTCTGCTGTAACCGTTATCCAGCAGTCCCTTCACCTCAGCAACGAGACCATCCGCCAGCATGCTATCAATTCGGTCCTCAATACGTTTATATAGTATTTTCCGGTCCATTGTCAAACCTATGAGACATAAGTCATAGGGTGATTCCTTCTTTTGAGCAGCATGAGAAGCGGAAAGTGTAGTGTTTGTCTGGTGTTGAATTTCCAGTGCACGGATAATTCTGCGACGGTCGTTAGGATGAAGTTTGGCTGCGCTGACTGGATCAACCGCCTCGAGTCTGGCATGCAGTGCAAGCGCTCCATATTCTTCCGCAAATTGATCCTGCTCTTTACGGAAAGCTTCATCAGCCACTGCTTCCGAGAACTGAAAGCCGTAACATAAAGACTCAATATACAGTCCAGTCCCCCCTACGATAAAGGGAAGCTTCCCTCTAGCGCTTATCTCCTCGATAAGTCTAGTGCCCTGCTCTTGAAATTCAGCGGCAGAATACGCATCCTGCGGATCATGAATATCGATCAGGTGATGGGGAATTCCCTTCATTTCAGCGGGTGTAATCTTAGCTGTACCAATATCCATACCACAATAAACCTGCATCGAATCGCCGGAAATAATCTCAGCGTTATAAGCTGCTGCCAGCTCCAGACTTAACCGGGTTTTGCCTACGGCAGTTGGTCCTAACAGCACTAGAACCTTATGCCTTTCTTTAGTTGTCAATGTGTATCACCCCGTACGATGTTTTGGAGTTGCTTCGGAGCAGCTCAGTAAACCCTAGGCGTTCAAATTCGCCACTCAAAGCCTTTTCTTTTAAAAGAACAGTCTTACGGGCGACCCTAACCGCCTCTGCTACACTCTCTGTCGATAAGGCTGCACGGTTAGCGAATTGCCGCAGCGGGGAAATCGAGGCAGAACCCGTCAGAGGCACGCGAAACATAGGATCGAAGTAGACAATATCCACACTTCGATCTGGTTGAGACCGTAAATAATCCAAATGTTCACTATGCACGACATTAACTCTGCGTAAAGCCTCATTGACCTTTACTTGCCCAGAGGTGTAATGAGACATCCCTTCACTGAGCAGTGCGTACAG
The DNA here is from genome assembly GCF_038002845.1 of Paenibacillus sp. FSL F4-0122. NCBI lineage: Bacteria > Bacillati > Bacillota > Bacilli > Caryophanales > Paenibacillaceae > Paenibacillus > Paenibacillus sp. FSL F4-0122. The sequence continues at coordinate 5,494,462 of NZ_JBBODI010000001.1, read as the reverse complement.
CGGTAATGAGCTCTCCAAAGCGGTAACCTCCGAGGACTCACCACCATGCACAGCAAACAGTAAGGAGTCGGCTCCTAATCCGGCTGTACAATCCAATACGCTATCTCCGGGAAGCATTCGAGCAGCAACAAGCATCGGCTCGATCTCACCCTTTAGGATTCGTTTAGCGCGAACGAAGCCCATGCTTGGATGAAACTCCATAGGCTCCATTCCTAAGCGGTGTAGTCGAACAGCGTCCTGAGATAGAATCAGAATATCCTCATCTCCGTAATGTTCAACCATCCTTGTAATTGAGAGTTTCTCACGTGAAGCATAACTACAACCCGTTCTCTCCGCAAGGCTTTGCGCGCGTTCTACTATTTCCATTATCGGGCTATACCCCGTAGTTATAATCATGGTGCCTCCAGTCTTGCTCTCAACAAATTTCAAAAAATGTATAATTACATAACCCGCTTGAACAATTTCTCTAAATCATAGGATGAAAAAGAGATCACAATCGGCCGTCCATGTGGGCAAGTATACGGTTGCTTGCACTCTGCAAGTCGGGATAACAGAGCTTCCACTTCCTGTTCTGTTAGTTTATGGTTGGCCTTAATCGAGGCTTTACATGAACACAGAATCGATGACTTTTCTCGTAGCTTCGCAAGATCAATCATACGCTCACTTAAGACCCACTCCGCCATTTCTTCAACGACCGCCTTCTCATCCCCTTCAGGAAACCAATAGGGCAAGGAACGAACGAGAAAGGTCTGTCCGCCAAAGTGCTCAAGGTATACCCCGGCCTGCTGAAACCAATGTAGACGTTCACTAAGCTGGCGACTTTCAGAAGGCGTGAACTCCAGCGTAATCGGCAGTAGCAGCTCCTGTGAGGCATCCTCCGGCCGACCAAATTTCTCATAGAAGTATTCGTAATTAATTCGTTCATGTGCCGCATGCTGATCGATTAAATAAAGCCCTCCATCATTCTGAGCAATAATATACGTCCCATGATGCTGACCTATATAATTAAGCTCAGGAAAGGCCGGAAGTCCAGGCTCTTCTTGTTGTGGTGGAGCCCATAGCTTCTCAACCGAAAGGAGCTGCTTCTGCGACATTGAGGTTTCTTGCGGGCGATAGCTATTGGAATAACTAGTATTCGCACTAGTTTGGCGCCCCTGCGAAGATGAAGACGGATAGCCTGACCCGTAAGCTGGAGCCACCTCGCGAGCCACCTGATGATCCGCCTGACCTTCCTTGCTAAAATCACGGGAATTACGGTCAAGGCTCGATGACTGTAGTCCACTTAAGAAGTTGGCAGATCCCGTGGGAGCTGTATCCTTCACATCACCAGTCGAAGATGACGGTGGAACGGCCCCTTTGGAAAAAGCAAATTGCTCCTGGATAAAGGAGCTGCTGCCCTTGGGTCCGATTGTTTCCTTGCTTGGACGTGGAATCAGACTTTGCCCCAGCAGTATTTTGCGGATCTCCTGCTCAACAAAGGTGTAAAGCTCATTCTCTTTACTAAATCGAACCTCCAGTTTTGCTGGATGTACATTGACATCTACCAAAGAGGGGTGCATATCCAGTTCAAGAACTAATAGCGGATAACGGTTAATCGGAAGCAAGGTATGATAAGCGCGCATGATTGCTGCGTTCAGACCATTACTGCGAATATAACGGCCACCGACAATAGTAGTGATTGCATTTCGATTGGAACGAGTCCATTCTGGACGACTAATATATCCGGAAATCCGGTAATCCAAGTCTTCTGCCGTAATCGGCAGCATTGCTTTGGCGGCATTGGTTCCGTAAACAGCTGCGATGACCTGCAGCAGATCACCATTTCCGAGCGTATGCAGCAGCTGATTGCCATTATGATGCAAGGTAAAAGAGATCCCCGGATGAGCGAGCGCCATGCGGTACATGGCATCTGAGATATGGCCCAGCTCCGTCTGAATACTCTTCATATATTTCAGCCTTGCCGGCGTATTAAAAAATAATTCACGAACGGCAAGATCACTTCCCCGGCCGGAAGGAGCGTCCTCATTTCGTATGAGATTGCCACCCTCAATGTCTACTAGGCGCCCTTTGCCGTCATCGGCAGTTGCAGTTAGAAGCGATACCTTGGATACCGCGGCAATACTGGGAAGTGCCTCTCCGCGGAAGCCTAAGCTTGTGATTTGAAATAGATCACGGCCATTCAGAATTTTACTTGTAGCATGCCGGTAAAAGGCGGTCTCACAATCTTCAGGATCAATCCCAGAGCCATTATCTTTAACGCGGATGCTCTGCAAGCCCCCCTCTTCTACCGATACCTCAATTCTTGTACTGCCAGCGTCAATCGCATTCTCGACAAGCTCCTTTACAACAGAAGCTGGCCGCTCTACTACTTCACCCGCAGCAATCTGGTTGGCAATATGCTCGTCCAATATATGAATTTTGGCCATTTCATTCACCTCTTATTTAGGCAATCAATTATTATAAAATCTTTATTGCAGATCCTTAACCTTCATCTTCAGCTCGTTCAACAGACTCATCGCCTGCAGCGGCGTCATATTCATAAGATCAGCGTCACGCACAGAAGAAATGAACTCTTTTAGCGCGGGATTCTCATGGATTTCAGTTACCGCTACTTGATGTGCACTACCTTTGCGGTTCTTGCGTGGTTCTTCCTCACCAAAGATAGACAACTGAACAACCTCATTTTCTACAGGTGCCTCAGTGATGACACTTACGGCTTGCGCCACGGAAGATGTGCTAGCAACTTCTCTTACAGCCGCCTGTCTTTCGAGGCTTCCCCCGTAATGAAGTTCAGTACCACCAGGATGGGCTGCCTGCTCAATGCTCTGTAAGAGACCATAAGCTCGGTCAATAATCCCTTCAGGAAGACCCGCAAGACGTGCACAATAGATCCCATAGCTGCTGTCAGCCGCTCCAGGAACTAGCTTGCGCAGGAAGTTTACTTTATCGCCGCTCTCTTGAACAGCCATAGAGTAATTCCGAAGTCCTTTAAGACTCCCTTCCAAATGAGCCAATTCATGAAAATGCGTCGAAACTAGAGCTTTGCAAGAAATAACATCATGTACATATTCAATAACCGCCTGAGCGATGGCCATACCTTCACTGGTCGAGGTACCTCTTCCCAGCTCATCAATAATAATCAAGCTGCGAGCTGTTGCTTTCTCTGTCATAACCTGGATGTCAGCCATTTCCACCATAAATGTACTTTGACCACCGATCAAATCATCAGCTGCTCCAATACGAGTAAAGATCCGGTCTATAAGCGGAACTTCAGCACTGTTTGCTGGAACAAAACATCCAATCTGAGCCATGATGCAGATCAGCGCCACCTGACGCATGTAGGTGCTTTTGCCCGCCATATTAGGACCTGTAATTAGAAGAATGTTACCTGCTTCCTTACTCAGCGTGCTTCCATTTGCAATAAACGCGGAATCTTTAAGCACCGCCTCCACAACGGGATGACGGCCCCCTTCAAGCCGAAGATCATAACCATCCGAAAGGACTGGCTTCACAAAACGATGTTCGGCACTAACTGCCGCCAAGCATTGATACACATCAATCTCGGCAACCTTTTCTGCAAGATTTTGCAGGCGGGGGATTTGCCCGCTGATGCGATCACGCAGCTCGGTAAAGAGGCTGTATTCCAAATCCGTCATTTTATCCTGAGCTTCAAGAATAAGTGCTTCCTTCTCTTTAAGCTCAGGTGTGACAAAACGCTCTGCGTTAGCAAGCGTCTGTTTGCGTTCATAACGTCCTTCCGGCAATGCAGCCAGATTGGATTTGGTGATCTCTATGAAATAACCGAAGATTTTGTTATAGCCGATCTTCAGTGACTTAATGCCAGTGGCCTGTCTTTCCTTAGCCTCCAGTTCAGCGATCCAACGTTTACCGTTACTGCTAGCTTCCCTAAGCTCGTCCAAACGTTCATGATAACCGGAACGGATAATTCCACCGTCGCGCACAGACACCGGGGCATCCTCGACGATTGCACGGTCAATGTCCTCTCGCAGCTCGGCGCATTCATCCATGCTTGCACCGATCTCTCGTAAAGTAGCTGAACCGGAGGTCATACATAATTCCTTCAATGCAGGAATTTGCGCCAGCGATAATTTCAGGGCATTCATATCACGGCCATTGGCGCTGCCAAAAGCAATACGACCCACCAACCGCTCCAAATCATAAATTTCTTTAAGCGCTAAACGCAGGTCCTCGCGAACGATAAACTGATTGTACAAATAATCGACAGCCTCTAGGCGCCGTTCGATCGGAGCTCGCTGCAATAGCGGCTTATCAATTCTACGGCGCAACAGACGGGCGCCCATCGACGTTTCCGTTCGATCCAGCAGCCAGAGCAAGGATCCTTTTTTGGAGCGTTCGCGAACCGTTTCGGTTAGTTCAAGGTTCCGGCGTGTAAATGGATCTAGAATCATATAATTGCCTGGTTCATAAGGAGAAATCTGACTAAGCTGCCCTAACGAACGCCGCTGGGTCTCATTCAGATAAGAGATCAGAAGCGCCAGACATTGTCCACGTTCCTTCTCTAGACGTACCCATGCCGCTTCACCGAACTGACGACGTGCCAGCTCCTCCTCGCGTTTCTCCCAAGGGGTGTAAACTACAGGTTTGGCTAACAGCGGCGTTTCGCTTCGCAGAATCTCCAACAGTGCAGCGTCTCCGATGATCTCAGCCGGTTCATAGATGCCAATCTCATCACGCAGCCATTCGGCTCCAGATAATACCGAAGTAACATATAGCTCACCAGTTGTTAAATCGCAGGCAGCTAATGCCATCATTCCGTCACTTTCGGTAACGCAAACGAGGTAGTTGTTGCTCTTGTCAGCAATGATTTTTCCATCCATCACGGTTCCTGGTGTCACGACGCGTACAATATCCCGCTTCACCATGCCTTTCGTGACTGAAGCATCCTCTAACTGCTCACAAATGGCGACTTTATATCCTTTTTCTATCAGGCGTTGAATATATCCCTCGGCGGCGTGGTAAGGCACTCCACACATAGGGATTTTCTCCTCGCCCCCGCCTTCGCGGCCTGTCAACGTAATCTCAAGCTCCTTGGAAGCCAAAATGGCATCTTCAAAGAACATTTCATAGAAATCGCCCAGTCTAAAAAATAGGAAGGCATCCTTAGCCCCTTCCTTTACCTTTAAATATTGCTCTATCATCGGCGTATATTGTGCCATGGTCAACCTCCATGCCTATTTAATGCTGTCCCCCATTATAACAGAAAATTGGTGGACAAAGTTACCCTGAAACCTCACATTAGTACAACGAAAGACTAGAATACTTATCAGACAAACACTTACAGGAGGTATATTCTTCTGCTTTTAAATATTGTAAAATATTAGCACAGAGCGTCAGCCCATATGAAAATCAAAGGAGAATACAATATGATACGAAAGCTAACGAAGGATGATCAAGAGCTGCTGATGGCGTTGCTGCGGAAAGAGCCGGCGCTTAATTTATTTATCATTGGCGATGTGGAGAATTTTGGGTTTGAACAGGATTTCATGGATTTGTGGGGAGAGATTGATCCAGCTGACGGGCGGATAAAAGCCGTTCTGCTACGCTTCTATAGAAGCTACCTTCCTTATGCAGATGGCCCTTTTGATGTCGAGGGGTTCGCTGAGATTATCCGAAAGGATAATGACATGCATATGATCTCCGGAGCCTCAGAGGTGGTGAAGGCTTTTGACGGGGAAATTAATTTCAAACAAGTAAAACAGCTGTATTTTGCTGAATTAAAAGATATGAACAATAAAATAAGTGAGTCCTTCTCTTCAGCTGAGCCTATCAAAAAAGCTACAGTTCAGGATGTAGAAGCGATTTGCGCACTCACCGATACCATTGAAGAATTTGAAAGCAGCCGGAATGGTTCAAGAACCAGCCTGCGTAAAACGCTGGAAAGCAACACCGGCCGCACGTATTATATGGAACGGGAAGATAAGGTCATTGTCACAGCTTCAACTTCAGCGGAAAATTCCATGTCAGCGATGATTGTCGGGGTTGCCACACATCAAGCATTCAGAGAGCAAGGCCTTGCTTCGCGCGTAATGGCACAGCTATGTGCAGACCTGCTTCATGAAGGAAAGTCATTATGCCTCTTTTATGACAACCCACATGCCGGAGTTATTTATAAACGACTTGGCTTTCAAGATATCGGTTCATGGACCATCGTTAACATGTAGACCAAATAGTAAAATATCACATTTTTACTTTGCTGCACCATAACTCACGTATATCACGCGACTCATCCCACGTCCGCTCAGCGGCAATATATTCGAATAAAGGCTCGATATAGGGGGCGGCAATCTCGTAGCCGCCTAGGGAACGCAGCTGCGCCAGCAATGGGGGGATTGCGGCGCGCAGCGGAGGTTTATCGCCGCTGTAGTAGGCGATATGCAGGTCTTCCCGGTCGAGCGGGCGTTGCGTCAGGTCCTCATAATGGCTCACGATTAGGTGGGCCAAATAGACCGCGCCTTTAGCGATGACCGGGGATACCAGGAAGCTCGGCAAGGTCCGGTACTCGAAGCCGCCATGCGGCTGAGTCCGGAAATCGCCGAGCACGCCGTATCGGGGACGACGCGCCCCTGCGCGGACGTCTTCGAGCAGAAGCATGGGCAGCGCGAGATAGTTATCGAGCGCGCGCAGCAGCGGCGCCGTCAGCGTCACGCCGCTGAAGTGCAGATGGCCGCCGAGGGCCCAGCCCGTCAGCGGCATGCCTCCCGCCCGCCAGCGCAGCGAGCGGTCGGCGATGAGCCGGTCCGCCAGCGCCGCGGCGGACATCAGCTGCGCCAGCAGTGCGCGCGGTTCCCCGCGCGGCTGAGGGCGCAGCTCGGCGACCGGGAACGCGCCGCGCGTTCCCGGAGGTCCGGCGTCGCAGCCAGCGACGCCGTCCGTGGGCAGGTACCGCGACGCAGGCACGACGCGGCCGGTGGATTCCCGGAGGATGATGAACTCCGGGTCCATACCCATCAGCAAGCCGCTGCGGCCCGGCTGCTCCAGAGCCAGCTCTCGTTCCAGCGCTAACGCTGCGGAACGATAAGGCTCGGGCAATCGTTGCCCGGAGGTCTTTACTAGTGGAGTGACTCCCTCCACCACATACCTCCGGTTCCCCATTGCCCTCAGCAGGACCTCACCGCTATCCAGCCCCAAGCTGTACAGCGTGCGGACAGCAATCCGCTGGAGCAATTTCATCACCCCGCGAAGCTCTCCCCGCACTCGGCCTCCCGTGGTATTGCTCTCGGCATTAGCAAAGCTCACAGCTTCGCTATAATTATCGGTGGCCACACGCATTCCAAGACCCGCTCCAAGCAAAGAGATGTGGAGCACAGTCAAATGATAAACCAATATCTTATAACACTGCCTGTGCCCCTTCTCAGTAGCGTGTGAAGCATATGTATCGACAAAACGTTTTACAGATGGCGTCAGCGTTGCTTCAACTCCGCTTCTAAGCAATCTAGACTCTCTCTCTGCCACAGACAATTCTGAATACACCTTAAGACCTTCATTCATACTCTTTAGCGCCTCCATCCGAGCGTGAACCTTTTTTCATCCTAAAAATAAATAAAAAAAGGAGGGCATTCGCCCTCTACGCCGCCGCACTCCCTACATATAATGGACCATAACCCATTGATACTCAGTTAACGGCGGCGTATCCTTCCTTACAGCTCATCATCCAGATTGTCAGGGTCCAGATCATCGTAATCGAAGCTATCACCTTCAAAATCATAATCCTTGTCTTCTGGATCATCACTTTGCTCAGTGACATACACACGGACTTTGGTCTCAGCCACCAACTCCACTTCGAATTCGCGCTCTACGCGAAGTGTCACACTGCCTCCGCCTGGCGATACGCCCGCTTCTACACAGTTGGGTTCCTGCGTTGCCTCCGCAGAGACCTCAACTGTTGAAGTGCGGTGTCTCGTGTCCAGGTAGGAAAGCGGGATGAGCTCCACATAAGAGACTGTTTCCTTTGCTACCTCGGTCTGCTTGTTCTTGTCGTACGAGTACCAGATGTTTACATCATAAGTACCAATTACTTCGATTCCGTTCCCGGCGGCAACCGCTTCGTATTGGTGGTTGATAATCCAAGCCCCCAAAATACTAGTCGGATGATGTGGCGGAGTCACGGTATGGGTTGCTGTAGAGAACTTACGACCTTTGCCGCAAATTGCCTTCGTAATGATCTCCCTTGTTTGACGTTTATGGCTTAATGACATCTTTGAACCTCCTCCATACAATCATTCACTATCAAGTGTATGCAGGTTCTAGGCATTTGTTGATTGTTAGACTATAAATAAATTTGAGTAAGCCCTCAAGAAGGCTTTTTCAGGAGACTCATAGTTCATTTTATTTCAAAATTTGTACATATATGAGTAGATTCCAAAAATGGTCCAACCTGTTCCAGAGCCATTCCTGACCCCTCAAAAAACCTTAAAACACCAGCTATTGCGGGATTACCCGCACAATTCCAAGCGATCTATGTTTGCTTAAGTCAATAAAATCCTCATCAATATTCACCAGTGGCCGCAAAGGGTCTGTAGCAAGAATCATAACAATTTTTCCTTTTCGCCCATCTGTCAATTCCACTTCGTTCCCTAGCATTGACTGCATTAACTTATTAATAAACACTCTGCAAATATAAGGGTCGAGCTTACCGAACACACTCTCCTCCATTTGCAGTAATACTTCGTATAAAGGAGCCGCTTTGCGATAAAAACGGTCGGAGGTCATCGCGTGAAACACATCAGCCACAGCAACGATTTTACTGAAATCAGTAATCCGGTTCCCAAGCACACCAAATGGATAACCACTGCCGTCCATTCTTTCATGATGCTGTAAGGCTACTAGCGCTTGGGTATGGTTTGTGCCTACCGTATCCCTGATCATCTCATACCCAAAGGTCGTATGCTTTTTCATCAGCTGAAACTCTTCGTCGGATAATGGACCGGGCTTGGTTAATATGTCATCCGGGATTCTCATTTTGCCGATATCATGAAGAGTCGCTGCAATGGTCAACATGCTCAAATCCTCAGACTTTAGCTTCAGCCATTTGCCTAGCAAGGTAGATATTATGCCCACGGCTACATTATGTCTGTATGTATAATCATCTTTGGTCTGCAAAGCAGCCAATACTCCGTAGAAGTCATTCTTTTCGCTTACCTGCTGGATAAACGGAATCACTTCATTTCTAACTTCCAGCATAGGAATTCTTTTATTTTTGTTATGACGAATCTGTTCAAAAATATTCTCAATCGCAGCTGTACAATCATCAATTGCAAGCTGGAAAAATTCCGCGCTATCCAGCTGGACGACGTCATGAGATTCCAGAGTGATCTTATGTTGTCGAATTAATCTAATATGTTCAGCACTCAATAAAGTCAATGCGGGTAAAACAAATACTCCTTTGTCATTAAAGAGGTTAGCTACAAGTTGTTTTCCGATAAATGATTCCATATCTTTGTCCATACGCCTCACCTGCCAATGCGGAAAATTCGTATATGAATTTCCTGCTTGAATTTGAACTCACCCTATAATTGTTAATCCCTTTCGGAGATCAACTTTTAGTTCATACATATTTTATCGTGATTTCAGGGGCGAATGTTAATACTTCACTTTATTAAAGCCTAATTTTAAGCTTTTTTCCGGGTGAGCAAACGTTTCTCAGGCTTATAGCTGACCGGTATTTTATGGCGTTTCGCAATTTTCAAATAAAGTGCCAATTCTCTGCAAAGCTGCAGAATCGCTGATCGCACTTCGAATTCCTCACGTGTCTCCGGCAAATCCATGCTTTCAAATTCTTGTTCAAGCTCTTCCAGCAAATGTTCCGTGCGGCCTGTATATTCTTCAGCCAAAACATCTCCGCTAAGCTGGTCGAACAATTCAGCTACCATCTCTCCATGCGGTAAATGGCGATATACTTGAGAAATCAGCTGCATCATGCTTTGAATCGATTCCAGCTGCTCCTTACGCATATAGAAATAGACATTCCAAGCTTCATCAGGATGAATCACATGATTCTCCATCTCACGAGTAGCGGCAGTCAGTCCCCGCTGCACTGCATTATCCGCATCAATTAATTCTTTGCCATCCCACATATACGCAGGTTCACGCAAAGTACGGGCCATCTGAGTAAAAATAACTGAAAAGTATCTATCCACTTCCTTGCGGATTCCATAAATAACTCCCCCGGTCTGTGGCATGTAAATCAAGTTAACCACCCCCGCTGAACCGAGACCTATGGCCAGAAGCTCTACTTGCTGCAACAACACATGAAGCGATAACTCAGCTTGTCCAAAAACACGAAACACAATAACAGAGCTAGTGACAATCCCTTCCTTGTAGCCGGACTTCACAATCATCGGAAAGCCAACCAGAACGTATAGTCCAAGCACCCAGTAATGAAATCCTAATATCCAAAATAAAATACACCCAAAAAAGAGTCCCACGAGCGAGGCCAAAAAACGCGCCGTTATCGTCCGGAAACTCCTTTTCAAGGTAACCTCCACACCCAAAATGGCTAAAAGCCCTGCACTTTGTGCATTGGGTATGCCTACTGCAGACGCGAGAAGAACGGACATTAACGTCGCAGCAGCTGTTTTAATCACACGAAATCCCATAACCCTATCTCTCCTTAAAAGCACTAACCGTTAATAGGTAAAGATATAGACATGTTACAAGATTTTGTGTACGGACACAACGTTACATTAGACTTACCGCCGGTATAACAAGCGCTTCTCCAGATACACTACCAGTTGATACATTGCCGTTGCTACGGCTGCGATAATCAGCAGACTGGACATCACAAGCGTGAAATTAAACACCTGGAATCCATATATGATCAGGTACCCAAGACCAGATTTTGCTACTAGAAACTCTCCCACGATAACCCCGACCCATGACATACCCACATTCACCTTTAGGGTAGAGACAACCGTTGGAAAAGATGCCGGAAGAATCACTTTAAAAAACACCTGAACTTTAGAAGCTCCAAAAGAACGAACCACCTTCACTAGATTAGGATCCACACTACAAAAGCTATTGTAAACAACAAGTGTAGTAATGATCACCGTAATCGATAAGGTTGTTACAACGATAGCGGTGAAACCCGCCCCGAACATTACGATAAAAATCGGCCCCAAGGCCACCTTCGGCATACTGTTAAAGACAACCATAAACGGATCAAGCACCGCTGATAAAAACGGAGACCACCAAATAATCACTGCCAGCAGCGTTCCTAACAAGGTTCCCAGAACAAACCCTACCGCAGTCTCTCCTACCGTCATCCCCAAATGAGGCCACAAGCTTCCACTGATCATATCCTGCCAAATCTGCTTGAAGATTTTTGTCGGGTAGCTGAACAATAACTCATCAATCCAGCCCATTCTTGCTCCCGCTTCCCACAGCACAAAGAACAGCAGCAACAGACTGCTTCTTACAGCAATTACCTGATTACGCTGGCGCTGCTTTCTTTTTTGAAATCCACATGCATTTGCTGCAGCCACAGTTCACGGGAAGCTAAAACTCCCGCTTGCTCTGTTCGTTTCATTAGCTTTCCCTCCCTGCGATCTCCATCTCTGTCCATACTTCATGAAAAAGCTCCGCAAACCCTGGCTGATCACGCGCATACAGCGGTGGGGCTGAGCGGATTAGCTCCGGAACAGGAAAAACTTTACGAATCTTCCCTGGATTTCGCTGCAATAAAATAACCCTACTGCTGACCGCAATCGCTTCTGACAGATCATGCGTGACCAAAATAGCCGTGGTTCCCCGGCTGCGTAAGGTCTCTGAGACTAAATCCTCCAGCTGAAGTTTGATCTGATAATCAAGTGCCGAGAACGGCTCGTCTAGCAGCAGCAGTCCTGGATTGGTAGCTAATGTTCGTACAAGAGCCACCCGTTGCCGCATCCCTCCGGATAGCTGAGAAGGATAGGCCTGTTCTTTCCCTTCTAATCCCATCTCGCGCAGCAGCTCCAAAGTCCGTTTATGACTTTCCTCGTTTAAGCTTCCGGTCAGCTCCAGTCCAAGCACGGCATTGTCAAGAATACTCCGCCAAGGAAAAAGATAATCCTGCTGCAGCATATATCCAACCTCAGGTGAAGGGCCTAGAATGGGTTGGCCATTTACGAATACTTCACCCTCAGAGGGCTGCAGCAGTCCGGCAATAATCGACAGGAGAGTCGTCTTGCCACAGCCACTTGGGCCTACTAAGCTGACGAACTCTCCTTGCTCGACATTAAGATTTAGATCCTCAACGGCCAGTGAAGCTTCCCGATCGCCGAGATAGGCATGCGTTACTCCCTTTAATTGCACTACTGGAAGCAAGGTCATCCCCTCCTTATAGTTAACAAAATCCTTTTAGGATCTTATCTCTCTTATTTAGAGCCACTGCTCTTTATGGTCTTTTCAGCTTTTTCAGCAAAAGTATTGTTCACGATTTTTTCTGCTGGAACACGTTCTTTAAGTTCACCTGCGTTATCCATAACATCTAGTAGATTATTCCATTCTTCATTATCAACAATCGGATTAATGGCGTAGGTGTCCTGTTCCTTGTAGCGTTTTACAGCAGAAATCACAATGTCACGATCCGTTTTATCAAAATAAGTTATTATGGCATCCGTAATTTCTTCAGGACTATGTTCCTTCACCCAAAGCTGAGCACGCTGTATGGCATTAGTGAACTTTTGCACGGTGTCCCCATTTTTGCTTATATAGCTGTTCTTTGACATGAATACTGTGTAAGGTAAATAACCGCTCTCTACCCCAAACGATGCCACTACAGCTCCCCGGTCTTCTCGTTCGAAGATAGAGGCCTGCGGCTCAAACAGCTGCACATAATCACCAGTACCTGAAGCAAATGCACCGGCAATATTAGCAAAATCGATATTTTGGATCAAGGTAATATCCTTCGCAGGATCAATTCCTTTTTTAGATAAAGTAAACGCGCCTGCCATTTGTGGCATTCCGCCTTTTCTTTGACCTAGGAAGGTAGAGCCCTTCACTTTATCCCAATTAAAATCTCCATCAGCCTTCCGGGCGAACAGGAATGTTCCATCCCTTTGAGTCAGCTGTGCAAAATTAATGACCGGATCATCCGAGCCCTGCTGATACACGTAAATGGAGGTTTCTGAACCAACCAACGCCACATCAATAGCTCCTGAGAGCAATGCAGTCATCGTTTTATCGCCACCGGGAATCGTCTGCAGTTCTACATCCAGCCCTTCATCTTTGAAGAAACCTTGAGTCAAGGCAACATACTCGGGTGCATAAAAGACAGAGCGGGTAACCTCCCCAATCTTCACCTTTACCGTCTCTGACTTTCCGCCGCAACCGGCAAGTACTGAAAAGCATAAAGTAATGATCATGAGCGACAATGACAGCTTTTTCCGAATCTTCATTCTTCATTCTCCTTTCTTACCGGGTCCTTCGCCCTTGCTTAAAGCATATGCACATGCCTACTGAAAGGTTAAAATCCCGAATATCGTGGGGAATTAAAAGAATATCCATGATATCAGCAGTTTTTATTGAATTTATGGATAAATATCACTGGATTTGCTGTTTTTATATCTGTGCAAACGTTTTACCTGAGGATTTGATTACAGTACTATAAGAATTAAAGCGCTTACCATTTCCTTTATAGGAAAATTGCAGCAGAAGGGGTTATTTTATATGGATAAACGAGCAACACCTATCACCAAAAAACACACAATAAACGGACTTTTGGGTCTTAGCTTAACTGCCTTTCTGCTCTCCGGGTGTTCAGGAAATAATAACAATATTTCTTCCTCTGCCTCCCCTTTTCCATCGCCAAAAGCAAATACTGTTCAGGATACTACAACAACTCCCGCTGCAAAAACGATAACTACTGACGAACAACCCTCAACGGTTTATTATGAGATTTTTGTTCGTTCATTCTATGACTCTGACGGGGATGGCATCGGTGACCTCAAAGGGATTACCAAAAAATTAGATTACTTAAATGACGGAAATCCTGACACCACAGACGATCTGGGGATCGGTGGGATTTGGCTTATGCCTATCAACCCTTCACCAAGCTATCATGGTTACGATGTGACTGATTATCGTGCAATCAATCCAGATTATGGGACGATTGAGGATTTACAGGAGCTCGTTACGGAGGCGCATAAACGTGGGATTAAAGTAATTATGGATTTGGTCGTGAATCACACCTCCAAAGAACATCCTTGGTTCGTAGATTCCGCTAAAAATAAGGACAGCAAATATCGCGACTGGTACATATGGGCTGAAGATCAAGGACGTCCTGCGAATGGAGCCAGTGCCGCTGGTAGTGGCAATGCATGGCACTCTTTACTGGGTAGTCATTATCTAGGTGGCTTTTGGGAAGGCATGCCTGATCTAAATTTTGATCATACGGAAGTTCGTAATGAAATGAAGGATATCGGCAAGTTTTGGCTGGAACAAGGGGTTGATGGATTCCGTTTAGACGCTGCTAAACATATTTACGAAGACCTTCTAACCGACAAAAGCCAAGCCACAACCCATAAAAATGTATTTTGGTGGCAGGATTTCCGCAAAGCGATGAATGAAGTGAATCCTCAAGCTTATATTGTTGGTGAAGTATGGGAGAATTCTGCAGTCACCGTAGGGGCTTATTTGGATCAAGCCTTTGACTCCAGCTTTAACTTTGGTTTAGCGGAGACTCTTATTAATTCCGTGAAAACTGAAAAAGACAGCGGGACTGCCTTTACGCTGGAACGTACGTATAATCTGTACTCCAAAATATCTGAGAGCCATTTTACCGATGCGATTTTTTTGACAAATCATGATCAAAACAGAGTCATGAGTCAATTAGACGGCAATCTGGATCATGCAAAAATGGCAGCAGCCCTGCTGTTAACCTTGCCTGGAAATCCTTTTATTTATTATGGTGAAGAAATAGGAATGCTTGGTGTAAAACCAGATGAAGGAATTCGTGAGCCCATGAGATGGATGACAGCGGATCAGGGTGAGGGGCAGACTACTTGGGAGGTCGGCAGCAATAACGCTGATGATGTTAGCATTAATGTCGAAAGCCAGACTAACGACAGCAGCTCACTGCTTAAAAGATACCGCGAACTCATTGCGTTAAGAAACGAAGTCCCTGCGCTCCGTGATGGCGGAATTCGAGACTACACTTCTGGCAATGTAGGGGTAATGGCCTACGAACGTATAACAACAAAGGATCAAGTCCTCGTTGTTCATAACCTAACTGGAGATGAACAAATCATTACGCTTCATCCAAATGTCGAAGGTATCTCTTACACCAAGATCCAAAAGACAACTGCTGACAAAGTGACCTTAAATTCAGATCAGCTTACTCTTCCTCCCTATTCAACGGTTATTGTGAAGTAGGAAAAGAGGAGGAATCTAATACCCACTCTGCCACTGAACTACATAATTGTGCTTTCGATATAGGAAGAGCTACAATCCAGTCTTGGGAAGGATCGCTGCTCATTCGCAGCAACCAGCCACTTGAATGATCGCTTATGAAGCTAGCATACTGAAACTTCCAGCCATTATCACTAGAAATGCAAAGTCGTAATTCTCCCTCTGCGTCGAAGCATTTCATCACTCGTGCAAGATGGTTGGAATGGACGTCATCCCCTGTCTCTGCAGCTAAACACTCTGAGAGACTGTGAACCGTAGAGGAATCCGAGCCTTTTTTCAGCTCCTCAAACCTTTTTTTGACATTAGCAACGCCGGAATCCCGTGAGCAAAGGGCTCCATCGCTCTCTCACATTCGAACAACTCGAGACAAAAGCTCTCTGTTTCATCTCTGCTCTTCAGCACACACGGAGGAGAGTCCGGTGTATTATTGCAGTAGGCTAGTATTTTATCCTTATGTATTTGCAAACACAGATCTTTAGTTTTCTCCTTCTCTCTATATTTGAATCTACCTATCCTTTCTGCTGTAGGCGCAGTATTTAACAATTCATTTAATACTACTTGGTCGGTTACGCGATCTGGAAATAAAAATTCCGTTAAATCCGTTAAATCCGTTCGTTCTTTCTCATTCACATTATTGTATCCTTCCTGTATTACATATAAATGTATATTAAACTAGCAATCTTTATGTTATCATAAGCTAATTTTAAGGTAAAATTAAGAAACAAGGGGTATGATCATTAACATGAAATACTTGTAGCGAGGTGATTTCAAAATGAGAATGCTCATCACATTTCAGAACAAACTTGTACCTGTGTATTTCACAACAGAAAATAAACAGCCCACTCAAAAAGTACTTAGATTACTTAACAGTACGCTGGAGCTCAAAATTCAAAAGGGCAAAAGTGCCCTCCAGAAATGCCTCAATTCTCTGATTAGTATCGAAATTAAAGGCTCTGAAGCTATATTGCACAGTTACAGTGAAAATGATTCATTGGCGCTATCCCTCTATTAATGGAGGGGTAGTTTTTTTGTCACAACATTGCAGTCCTACGCTTCTAATAAAGAGCGTCCTAAGCAACTAAGAATTGCTGCTTAGACTCGTTTTCTTTTTGAAGCTAAACTTGATCCAAAATGACACTCCGTTTGATTTAGATACCATTTGCGCATACATAGCTTCTACTATCAAAATCAGCGACCTTGGTTCTGCTTGGTGCTATTTTGTACTGCTTTGTGCTATTTCATAGCACATTTTAGATTGCTGCTTGCCGGCCATCCCCATAGCCGACTGCTATCGGACCCAGAAGACCTTAATCGCAGCTTTTTGACTCATTTGGAATCCTATTGGACCCCAGAGTCGCTATTGGTACGAAAAACACTAATTATCGACCTCAAAAAGCTGAATAGCTGCGCTGGAGTCCGAAACTCTGCTCTAATGCCCATAACTTCGCATATAACGTCATCTGAGTCCGTTGGCTGCGATGGATGTTTATTACTCGGTGGTGCAGATGTATGTATAGCGGGTTACATGACATTCCAGGGAGTTGTCACTTAACACTATAATAGCCGCTGGGACTCTTGACCATTTTGGAGCTCCCTCTAGCATCTTGATCTAAATCCGAGCCATCATTTGTATTAGATACCATTTACACATACATAGCTTCTACTATTAAAGTATGCGACCTTAGTTCTGTCTGGTTCTGCTTGAGTTCTGCTTGAGTTCTGCATGGTTTGCTTTGGTTCGACTTGGGACTGCTATATAGCAAAATTGAATTGCTGTTTACTGACTAGTCACATAGCTGACTGCTATTGGACTCATTGTTGGATGCTTTCGGACTCAGTTGACCTTAATCGCAGCTTTTTGGCTCATTTGGAATCCTATCGGACCCCAGAGTCACTATTGGCACGAAAATCACTAATTATCGACCTCAAAAAGCTAAATAGCTGCGCTGGTGGACCTCTGTCAAGAAAGTGGACAGTTACGCAACAGACATTCTAGTCAATTGCTCAGCAAAACGAACTGGAGAAAGATACCCCAGCGCGCCATGCATTCGCTTGCGGTTATAATAAAACTCAATATATTGAAAAAGTGTCTGGTAGGCTTGCTCCTTAGTTTTGAATCGTGGATTACAATAAATGAGCTCCTTTTTCAAAATGCTGTGCCACGACTCGATACAGGCGTTATCATAACAGTTACCTCTGCGGCTCATGCTGGACTCCATGCCATACGCTTTCAACTGCTTCGTATATTCATGAGAAGTATATTGAGAACCTCTATCGGAGTGATGTAATAGACCCTTTTCCGGTTGTTTAGCTTCGTAAGCATCTTGTAAGGCGCCCGAAATTAAGCTAGTTTCCATATGGTCCTCCAAGCGCCACCCCACGATTTCACGCGTGCAAAGGTCCATCACACTAGCCAGGTACAAGCGCCCTCCCCGGCAAGGAATGTACGTAATGTCGGTAACCCATACTGAATTGGGTTTGAGTATTTTAAATTGCTGGTTCAGCGTATTCGGGGCAATCGGATGGTCATGATTGGAGTCGGTGGTCTGTACGCGATACGTTTTGGAGACAATGGAGCGAAGCTTCATATGTCGCATGTACACACTCACCGTGCGTTCGGTAACGGTATAACCTTCTTGATGCAACAGGCGGGTGATCTTCGGACTCCCATACCGCTTTTGATGGTCTGCAAAATGATACTGAATTCGCTTCATTATCGCAGCCTTACGAAGCATATGCGTACTGGTTTTTTCTGTCCGCCACTTGTAGTACCCGCTCCGTGACACATGTAGGGTCATGCACATCTTCTCCAAGAGAAACTCGGAGCGATGTTTTTCAATAAACTGGAATCTCAGTTCCTTGGTTTGCTGAAGATGTGCACTGCTTTTTTTACGATCGCTAATTCCTCTTCCACATCGGCAATCTTGTTATCTTTTTCTTGAAGTTGACGTTTCATTTCTTTCAACTGTGCCTCGAGTTCCCGTACTCGATCCAAGCTAGCTGCCGGTTCATTTTTTAGTTCTCGATACTGGCTCATCCATTGATGCAGGGTACTTTTTGGGATGTTGAGCTCTTCCGCCAAG
Source organism: Paenibacillus sp. FSL F4-0122 (assembly GCF_038002845.1). NCBI lineage: Bacteria > Bacillati > Bacillota > Bacilli > Caryophanales > Paenibacillaceae > Paenibacillus > Paenibacillus sp. FSL F4-0122. Next base: position 5,475,953 of record NZ_JBBODI010000001.1, on the reverse strand, counting down.
TCGCCCACTGTCTTTGTTTGCTCTTGAATGAACTGCACTGTCTGTTTTTTAAATTCTTCGTTGTACCGTTGTCGATGTTCTCCCATGTGAACACACCTCCGTGGACTCATTATCGCCAGTCTGTTAACTACTGTCCACTTTTTATTCTAGCTTCATGGAGTCCGAAACTCTGCTCTAATGCCCATAATTTCGCATATAACGTCATCTGAGTCCGTTGGCCGCTGAGGATAACTTGGAAGGTGACTTAGTGTGTAACTCGACAAATGACTTTGCATTTGTCAGCAGATTAGAGGTAGCGGGTTACCTGACGCTACAATGTCACTTGCCAAAGTAACGTTTGTGGTCGGTCAGCTTCCTTTGCTGATTCTAAGCTGAAACAATCTGCCCAAGACTAAAAACGCAGAGCAGTGATCCCCCCTTAACGGGAGGATCACTGCTCTGCTATATTTACGGACTTTTTTAACCCAAGGACTCTGTCTCATTCAGCGAAAAATCTACTATTAGGAAGAGCTAAGCAATTATCAGCTGATCTTGTAATTCTTCTGCTCTGCTTTTTCAGCTTTTTGGATTCGAAGTCTAAATAGCTTCACTAAATTCTGACGCGTATGCTCTTCGTGACAGCTGTCCAATTTTTTAATGATAAACCGATCGATGGACATGTCAATCGCTCCTTTTAGATCATTCTGGAACTTATAGAGACAGGAAATTATTTCCTGTTTCTCTTGTATCACCTATTAACCTTGTTTTCATTTTTTCAAACTCCTTGAGCATAAACAAATTTCAATGACAAAAAAATAATTTACAAACAAAAGATTACATGCTATATTAAATATAGTTAATATTAAATACACACATGCAAGGGAGAAATCATAATGTCTAAAGTTCTATTTATTAAAGCAAACAACCGTCCAGCAGAACAATCCGTAAGTGTTAAGCTTTACAATGAATTCTTGGAGAGCTACAAGCTCAACAACCCAGAAGATGAAATCACTGAGCTTGATCTGTTCGCAGAGCAACTTCCATACTACGACAATACCCTGATCACTGGTATGTATAAAGCCGCTCAAGGATACGAAGCAACACCTGAAGAAGCAGCTGGTGCCGCTATCGTTAATAAATATCTAAATCAGTTCATCGCTGCAGATAAGGTAGTATTCGGTTTCCCACTGTGGAACATGACTGTACCTGCTGTATTGCACACTTATGTAGATTACCTTTGCCAAGCTGGTAAAACATTCTCTTACACTGCTGAAGGTCCAGTTGGTCTTTTGACAGGTAAAAAAGCAATCGTTCTGAATGCAAGAGGCGGTATCTACTCTGAAGGTCCTGCAGCAAGTGCTGAAATGGCAGTAAACTTCATCGTTGGTAACCTTAACCTGTGGGGAATTAAAGATATTACACAAGTAATCATCGAAGGCCACAACCAACTTCCAGCACAATCCGCTGAAATCATTGAAAACGGATTGCAACTGGCTAAGGAAACTGCTGCATCCTTCTAAACCATAACCGTTTAGATTCAATTCAATAATTAAGGGCGCCCCTTAGCTGTCAAAAGCTAAGGGGCGCCCTTTTCCAATGTCTATGCCGTTATATCAATTCTTTTTAATATTCATCCAGCTCTTTACGCCATCCGTATCCTCTGGTTCTGGATGAACTCACTTTAGTGGAAGCTGCGCTTTTTCTCTTAAGCTTGGCTTCTTTATTATTTTGGTACAATACTTCTCGTTGTGTTTTTCGGTAGTTGATTAGTCTCTTCTCTTCCAGTTCACCTGTTTGGACTGCTTCAAGTACAGCACAGCCCTCTTCGCGTTCATGACTACAGTTACTAAACCGGCACTTAGTAGCTAGGCCGCTGATATCACTAAAGGCTAGATCAAGACCACCTTCATCTTCCCAGAGCTGCAGCTCCCGCATCCCCGGTGTATCTACGATAATCCCCCCATCCGGCAAAACAAACAGTTCACGGTGGGTAGTAGTATGACGTCCGCGGCTATCCCCTTCTCTAACATCCTGAGTAATCTGAAGGTTCTTCCCGCATAGCCAGTTGACCATTGTCGACTTCCCACAACCGGAGGAGCCCGTTAGAGCTACTGTTTGACCCTCACCAATGTAAGGCAGCAGCTTCTCGCGCCCTTCATCTTGTATTGCACTAACAGCATGTACTGATACTCCGGGAGCCGCGCTCTCCATTTCAGCGATTTTACTGTCTGCATCCGGACAAAGATCCGCTTTAGTGAGTAGAATAACTGGATTTGCCCCACTATTCCAAGCCATGATCAGATATCTCTCCATCCGGCGAACATTAAAGTCATCATTCAACGCGCTGACCAGAAATAACGTGTCTACATTGGAGGCAACAATTTGCTCATCTTGTGTATTTCCTGCGACCTTGCGTGAGATCACACTCTGCCGGGGCAATACGCCATGTATAATTCCATGCTCGCCGCCATCTTGCATTGCTAATGCTACCCAGTCTCCAATGGCAGGAAAATCACCCGAGGCTACAAATGTGTGTCTCAGCTTCCCGGCAAGCTCTCCCCACGTCTCTCCTACATCAGTTAACACTTTGTACTTACTGCCGAAATCACCAACGATTCTCCCGGGTATAAATTGTTTATCCTCTGCATGACTCCACTTTTCATTCCATTTTGTACTCCAGTTTTCATTCCAACCATATTGCTTTATGCTATTCATTCATTTCCTCCTAAAAGATATGTTTATGTTTTTTCTTGCCCCTTGGCGTTTTCCGAGAACACAAAAAGCCGCCGGAAATAAAGACTCCGGCGGCGGTATATAGACATGTGGATTTATTACACCAAATCCAATCTTTCTACACACGCAAAAAAGCCACCGGACCCTATACGGTTCCCGGCGGCTCTAATAAGCGTAATTGAGCTTACCTGCTAAACTGCACGAATCAATTATTCAGCAGCAGCTGTTCCCGGAAGACACGTATCCACAACAGTTGAGTTCATTACATTTAAAACTGTCATAAAACATCGTCTCCTTCCGAAATTTAAGATGCTGTTATCATAATTGGTGCAGCAGTAAAATGTCAACCCCAAATTTTCCAGATTACAAAATAGCCTTTAATTCTTTCAGCTCACGGATCATTTTCCAAGGTTGGATGTCCAGCTGATCGTCCCAAGGATGTTTCCTTTGCAGCCAAATTCCTTCAAGGCCAGCCTTACCTGCACCCCAGATATCATTTACCGGATGATCCCCTATAAACAAGGTTTGATCCGCAGAGGCACCCAGCTTGTCTAGTGCCAATTGATAAATCGCAGGATCAGGCTTCGCAATGCCAACTTCTCCAGATATAACTATAGCATTGAAGTACTCTCGCAGGCCGAGAATATCGATTTTGGTGTTCTGGATTTCTTTTTTACCGTTGGTGACCAGCCCCAAAGTATATCCACGCTCCACGCAATACTCCAGAACCTCCAAAGCATGCTCCATGACTGCGCCATGATTGATGTAGCTCGCATCATAATACGCCCGGATATGTTCAGCCGTCACAGGCTTTTCCCAAGGCAGGATCTCACTAAGTTCTAAGAAAAATCCGTCTTTATCACGATAGCCATCAGCGTCTCTGTGGATCATATCCTCAATCACGGCCTGCGCTTCCGCAGGTTTCAGATGCCCAAGAAAATCCTGCACGAACTGAGTGCTAAAGCTGCGAAATGTATAGTCGCGATCCATTAAAGTATTGTCCAGATCAAATAAAATAGCTTGTACTTCCTTCATCAAGCGATTCCCCTTACATGCTGTTAATTTTCAAACCTAACCTACAGAATGTAATTGTACTATGCCTTAAGAGACAAAGAAAAGACTATTCAACAAAAAGGATTTATGGCTTCCCTTTTACTGAACAGTCTTTATGAAGATTCGTATCTGCGTCATTCCTTTACTCGAAATGCTCTGCCCGATGGGTCAGCATCATTTCTTCATCCGTAATATACAGCGGAAAAGGAGGTGTTTCTTTTAGATAACTTTCTGTAGATAACAATCGATAATGAACCTCTGGCAACCAGGTGTCTTCAAGCAACGGTAGCTTGCCTGTATCACTAATATAACTGTCTACAGCAGCCTGAACTAAATCCAGATAATACGGCACTAACTTGTCTTCTTCCTCGAAAATTTCATAGGTCTCTCGTGACATATAGAAATTCCGTTCGGGTATTCCACCCAAATAACGTTTCAGGCGACTCATATCGATTCTTTTGTCCTCTAAGATTAATGCTGTTCTATTAATAGGTCCAGGCATATCTTCTTCGAACTTTCGAATCGCCTGTTTCACTTGGGGTAATGTGACGGTTACATGATCTGATTTGGGTTGCTTTTTTGTGCGTTTAAATAACATAACGAAAGTCTCCTTTCTAAATATGTCTCAGATAACGCTTACAATTCCATTTTATTCGAAATTCGAATAATTAATCAGTACATTTCAAATCGACACAGAATGTTAATATTTAAAAGATCATTATTTGACATATTCCCACCGAGTCCATACTTCTCGAGGATTTAGTTCATACTTGTCCTTCTCACGATACATAAACTGATGCATGATGAATTCACGACGAATAGTGGCGAAATCTTCATGAAACTGCTTAATAAACTCATTGATTTCCTTTTCCGTATAAACAACTCCTGGCTCCAGCTTCTCAACCATGTATTGAAGCGCTATCAATTTCTTCTTGTATTGTGCTGGAATTTGCCGCAGCCGGCCATCTTTAGAGAAAAAATTACGAATTACAGTATCCTGAAGACTATTCTCAGGTAATTGCTCTTCCATATTCTCAGCTCCTTTCGAAAAAATAAACTGCAGTGAAGCCTCAGCACCATTATTGATAAACTCCGGATTCAACTTAAAATAAACTGTATTTTTGTCGCGTCTTTCTTTTATTAGAGCCGCTTCACGTAATTTAGCCGCATGATGAGTGACTGTAGGCTGCGATAAATTCAACTTCTCAGCCAGCGCTTGCCCGTGCATTTCTCCTTGGGACAGAAGCAACAATAAGCGAAGACGCGTTGGATCAGCTAAAGCTTTATGATAACTCACGATTTTCTCCAACTGCACTGGGTTCACGCTCCTAGAATTTCACAATAAATTGAAACATTAGATATATATCTAATTATATAATAATCAACGTTATTCTTGCAATGGTTATTATACTCAATCTGCTCTTATGGAAAAATTCATGAATTTAGGGTAGGATTTAAAGAAAAGATAGTAACAATCAGGAGGTAACCCGCTTTATGAAAGATGTCATTATTATCGGTGCAGGTCCTTGCGGCCTCTCGGCAGCTATCGAATGCCAACGCCAAGGCCTGTCCAGCCTTATCATTGAAAAAAGCTTTATTGTACACTCCATTTATTTGTATCCAACAAATATGCAATTTTTCAGTACGGCTCAGTTATTAGAAATCGGGGATGTTCCGTTCACTTCGACCAACGACAAACCTTACCGTCACGAAGCGCTTGTCTATTATCGCCGAGCCGCTGAGCAATATGGTCTAGAGATCGCCGCTTATGAAGAAGCTTTATCCATTGAGCCGCTTGAAGATGGAACCTTTGCCGTACATACGTCAAATATGCGTGGTGAGCATCAGAAACGTATCACTGCTAATGTAGTTATAGCAACAGGTTATTTTGATCAGCCGAATATGATTGGCATTCCAGGTGAAGAACTACCTAAAGTTACTCATTATTTCGGTGAAGCTCATCCTTACACGGGAATGAAGGTAACTGTAATTGGCGGCAGTAATTCCGCAGTAGATGCAGCGCTGGAGCTTATGCGTGTAGGAGCTACGGTAGATATGGTATATCGTGGTGAAAGCATCTCAGAGAATATTAAACCTTGGGTTCGGCCAATCTTTGAAGGCATGGTGCAAAAAGGGAAAATCACTCTGCACTTAGGCTCGCGTGTCACTGAAATTACTGCAAGCTCAGTAATTGTTACGGATCATAAGGGGGACAAGAAAGCATTGGATAATGATTTCGTTCTTGCCTTGACTGGCTTCCGTCCTAGCCGTACCCTCCTCACTTCAGCGGGTGTGATCATGGATGACGACATGGATAAGCCTGCTTTTAACACCTCTACCATGGAAAGTAATGTTCCAGGGTTGTATGTTGCTGGAGTAATCGCCTCCGGCCGCAATGCTAACGAAGTGTTTATTGAGACCGGAAGAGGGCATGGTAAGCTTATCGCAGATCACATTGTGTCAAAAGAAAGTTCTAATCCTAAGGAGTTGAAACATTAAGATGGACATGACCTCTTTGCTTTTGCTTGGACTTACAGCGCTTGGAATTATCAGCAGCAATTCCCCTGTAACAATAGCAATGGTCGTCCTATTACTGCTAAGAGTACTTGGCCTGCAGCAAACCTTTCCTTGGCTAGAAAAATACGGTTTAACCATCGGGATTATCATCCTGACCATCGGGGTCATGACCCCATTAGCCAGCGGCAAAATATCGTTGCAGACAGTCGGTCAATCCTTCTTGCACTGGAAGTCCTTGCTTGCTATCGCTATCGGCATTCTCGTCGCTTTTCTTGGAGGCCGCGGTGCTACGCTCATGACCAACCAACCCACAGTTGTTGCGGGTCTGCTGATTGGCACAGTGATCGGGGTTGCATTATTTAAAGGCGTTCCGGTCGGTCCGCTGATCGCAGCCGGCATTTTATCACTTATGATCGGCAAAATGTAATAGAACAGCACAAAAAGACCGCTTTTGGCGGTCTTTTTTTATTGTGCCTTTTTTGAACCTTCTTCTTCATTATTCCTCCACCTGAGAAATGGACTGCGGAATTTGCTGTGCTGCTCTTTTTTCAACGACTAATAAATCTTCAACGCCATACTCTGTCTTAATTTTCTGCAACTGCTTCAAAGCCTCTTCTTCTGTATTAAAATATCCTGCTTCCACGAGATATAAGCCTTTCTGATCCTTTAACATCCGCATATCCTCTAACCCATATAACATTTCTTCAGCCATACCCAGCGCCTCACCAGAAGGCTGTGAGACCGTTCTTAAGGAATATACAGAGCCCCCTTTTGCTTCGTCTCCTTTCTCTTTTAACGTAATCACTACCTGTGCTGGCTCTTTATATTCTTTCACCTCATAAGCAACCGAGTCCGTAAGTGTGACATTGAACCGAATGGCCGAATCATCTAGTGTAATTAGTGGATAAGCATCCTGAACATATCGGCTTTGTTTTAATGTCTCCAGATCTTTGACTGCTGAGAATTTTCTGGCCCCACTTACTGTAATCGTCATTGTTGCCGGATTTTCCGTAAACTTTACGTTATATGAGCTTGCCATCTGTTGAGTTTCATCCGGATTTGCAAAATTCAAAATCAATTGATCACTATTCTTCAGTTGTTTGACCGAAATAAAATTCACATCTACTCCATCCTGAATGGTTCCCCCTCCTGCGCTTCCCTCCGTAAATTGCAGAACACTGACCAGCTTACCTAGAACCGGTATTTGATCCATACTACTCGCAAAAGCAGGAACCGTATTTACACCCACCGTAAAAGAAATCAATACAGCAGCAGCTACTGATCCTGTCCATTTCAAGGCACGTTTTGAAGAACTGTTTTTCTGTTTATAGATTTTCCCTCTTTCAATTCCTTTACGAGAAGCGAATGATAGTTCTTTAGGAATTTCAATCTCATTATAGGCTTGTTGTAGACGTTCTAGTTGCTTATCCAAAGTTCTCACTCTCCTCCATACTTATTTTTAATTTTTCCAAACCTCTATAAATAACGGTTTTGACGCTGCTCAGGGGCATATCTAGAACCTCTGCAATTTCCTTTATGGGCAAGTCCTCCAAATATCTCATCACAATCACCATTCTTGATTTTTCATCAAGGCCGCTGAGCGCTTCATGCAAGTCCATAACTTCTTCCCTAGATTTCGGAGCATAGCTGCCTCCTAGCTCTTGATCTATATACACGATTTTTTTAGATTTACGGATAAAGTCCAGCGCACAGTTGACAGCGATCTTGGTGAGCCAAGTTTTAAAATATTGCGGTTGCTTCAATTTATGAATGGAGATATAGGCTTTGAAGACGGTCTCCTGCACAATCTCCAGCGCATCCTCTTGATTCCGCACATAGGAGTAGGCCATTCGGTATAAACGCTCCTGCATGCCGTCAATAAGAACAGTAAAGCTGTCTTCATCACCAGCTATCGCCTTTTCCTCAAGCGTGGTTTTATTCACGTTCCTCACTTCCTTTCATGATGTTTATAAGCTTTAGACGCACATGATCACCGAAAAGACTCAAGTCCCCTGTAGAATTTTTGCCATAGTATAAGTTACTGTGTGCCACAAGCCTGATTGGAATTCAAAAAAAGTGGCCTTCTCTTTCGAGAGGACCACTAAAGTGTTTAATTATTCAAAACATATTAAGCGTCTAAATGCTGTACGTTAAATAATCGCGCATAACTACCCTCTATCGACATCAGCTGTTCATGCGTACCCCGTTCAGTAATTTCACCATTCTCAAGTACGACAATCTGATCTGCATGAGTAATCGTTGACAGTCTATGCGCTACAATTAGTGTAGTACGTTGCGAAGAAAGGGACTGCAGCGCTTGTTGAATTAAATGCTCCGATTCCAGATCCAGCGCCGAAGTAGCCTCGTCTAATATAAGAACCTTCGGATCCTTGAGAAATACCCTTGCGATAGCAACCCGCTGCTTCTGTCCTCCGGATAGCTTAACACCACGTTCTCCCACTTCTGTCTCATAACCCAGTGGCAGCTGCTCAATAAAATCATGCGCATTGGCAGCTTTCGCTGCTGAAATGACCTCTTCTTCCGTGGCGTTAGGATTACCGAATAAAATATTCTCACGCACAGATCCGCTGAATAAGAAATTATCTTGTAAGACCATACCGACAGACCTGCGCAAGCTTTCCTGTGTTAATTCCTGTATATCATAACCATCCATTTGGAGGCTGCCTTTACTGATGTCATAGAATCTCGGGATCAAGCTTATAAGGGAGGACTTTCCTCCACCGCTCATTCCGACGAACGCAATGGTCTGTCCGGGCTGAATACTCAGATTAATATCTTTTAAGACCCAATCATTCTCTTCGTTATATTTAAACCATACATTCTGAAAAGCAATCTCACCACGTGCATCCTTTAGCACTTTTGCTCCCGGCTTGTCTACAATATCGTAAGGCTCATTCAGCAGCTCAAGCACCCGTTCAAGAGAAGCAGAGGCTTGTGTAAGCACCGTCGAGGAATTAATCAATCTTCGCAGCGGAGAATACATCCGGTCCAGATAGCCAAAGAAAGCTACAAAGGTACCTACTGTCAAATTGCCATGAATGACCTGATAACCACCATATCCGATGACCAAAAGAGGTGCTATATCCGTTAATGTATTAATAATTGCGAAGGTCATAGCGTTCCAGCGGGTTTGCGCCATCGCTTTTTTAAGAAAGTTACCGTTGATGTCTTCAAACTGCTTCTGATCCACTTTTTCCATCGTAAAGCTGCGGATAATTGATATCCCTTGAATCCGTTCATGGAGATAACCTTGAATGCCAGCCAGAGCTTGGGAACGATCTTTCGTTAAAAGCTTAAGCCGCTTATACAATTTGTTAACAGCAATTGCGTAAAAAGGCAATACCGAGATAGACACGAGCGCCAGCACCGGATTTAAATAAAACATAAATCCCAAAGCAAAAACTAGCGTAAACGTGTCGAGCCATACATTCATCATGCCGACTTCGACCAAATTTTTGGTCTGCTCAACATCGTTAATAAATCTGGAGATGGCTTCTCCCACCTTGGTATTCTGATAATACCGCAGTGACAGCCGCTGTAAATGACTGTAAAGCTTATTTCGCATATCGAACAACACTTTACTTGTGATAAGCTGAGCAAAGTATTGGCGATAATACTCCACGGGTCCTCTTACGATAACAAATAAAATTAAGGCACCACCCAGAATAAGCATCAAATGCGATACCCGTTCCTCAATCCCCATGCTCGGGTTCATTAGGAGGTCATCAACCACGTATTTCAGAATCATTGGCAGTGTTAGCGGAATACTGAATTTGATCATGCCGATAAACAGCGTAAACACAATCAATTTCATATAAGGTCGTACAAAAGTAAAATATGATTTCCATTGCTTCACAGGAATATTCTTTCCCTTCTCTTTAGTGAGTTGCTAAGTACAGTTGACTTTTGCTCTCTACAGTGTTTTTATAATTTTAGATCATAAGTACAATTGCAGTACCGAACTTCAGGAGGATAACGATGTCTAGACAATTTGTGACGGAAGCCGTCATGATGGCGATTTACGGCCAGCTTCTCGTATCGAGCAGCCCTGTAGAATATATAGTGCCTTATACTACTGTGATGGAACTATACGAACTGCGAGACAGCGATGATCCGTTGATGAACCGTCCGGACGACGACAAGCATGTTAAGTTGAAGATTAGTGAGCTCATTGCTTATTTTGAAGAACCGCTCAACGCGAAGAAGATCAACCGCTGTTTAGCAGTGCCATGGGCGAAAAGCTCAGGTATTCTCCTTGGCGGGCAATCCAAAATCACCATCATTAACAGCATGGATACCGCTGTCTACGGTGAGATGTTCGATCCCATCGAAACAGAGCTTCTGCTGTCCTCACAACGTGAGAAAGTACCTATCCTAACGGATCAATTTGAATTGATTCAACGGATCATCGAGGGTGGAGTTCCAGTTCAGGTGTACGATATTGACGACTTCGACTTCGCTCTGGAGGAAGAAACCTCTCGCAATTTGCACTGATAACACCTATGTATTTCCAACTGGAATACCCTCATTTTTAAAGACAGCATTTGAAAAGCCCCTGCCTTTTGGCAAGGGCTTTTCCTGATTAAAATAAACAATCATTAAGACAACTATACCTGCACTTCGCCGGATACCGGCTTTGGTTCGTACTTATATTCAATGTCATCCTCTGACTCAGAGTATACGATAGATAGGTCATGACCTTCCATATACCACAAGTCCTGCTCCTCCATGTAGAACACAATATCATCCTGTTTGACCTGAATAGCTGGACGCCCAGGCGCTTCTGTAGCAATGCCCAGCGAAAAACCGGGGTGAAGTCCACCTCCCGAGCTATACCGGGGAAATAAACGAATATAGTCTCCATTCTTAAGGTCCAATTCTCTCTTAAACCAAGCTGCCGCTGCTTGACTAATTTCCATGTTCATTTCTCTCAGCTCCTTTGTATATTCTAATCATAACGAAAATAAGTCGATATTCAAACAACTTTATGCAATTAATGATTTCCCAATCCATTTAAAATTAAGTTTGACAAATTCGCGAACCGGATGATAAACTCTGAACATAACTAAACGTCTTCTAGTTATTACCAAATTAATGAAAGGGGTGAGCGCGGTGTTTACGAAGTTACAGCCATATTATTTTACTATTGTTGGAATTTTTACTCAACCGAATACCGAAGCAGCCCAAGTGATTAAGCCATCCTGAAGTTTTTGCGAGTCTTATGGACCGTATAACTTTAGTTCTTGAAGGTCTCTCACATGCTTGGTGCTGTAACGCACCGTGCGCATGATAGCTGTAAATTACAGGCATATCGTCCGTTTTCGGATGATATGCCTTTTTTGTTTGCTGAAGAGATAATCACTTGCGCTTTTATCAGCATCACAAGCAATCATTACAACCTGAAAGGAAGGGATTTACTTGTTCTCTGTTCTTCGCGATCTCGGCTGGTTTTTTCGCCGAGAAAAAAGGCGTTACCTGATTGGACTCATATTACTCATAGGTGTAGGCGTTCTTGAATTACTCCCTCCACGTCTGCTAGGCAATGCCATTGACGACATAGTACGCGGTTCGATTACTACAGCTTCGCTTGCCAAATATATCGGCATGATCTTTATTTTGCTGCTAGTTATTTATTGGATTACCTACATATGGATGCACAAACTTTTCGGAGGTTCCAACCTTGTTGAGCGCCTGCTGCGCTCCCGATTTATGAATCATCTTATGACTATGACACCCTCGTTCTTCGAAAAAAATAGAACTGGTGACCTCATGGCCCGGGCAACCAATGATATCAGAGCCGTCTCAGCTACCGTAGGATTCGGGATGCTTACACTGGTGGATTCTACAATCTACCTCACGGTTGTGCTGTTTGCGATGGGCTTTCTCGTGAGTTGGAAATTGACCCTTGCAGCAGTATTACCATTACCCCTAATTGCAATAGCTATGATTTTTTATGGTAAAGCTATTCATGATCGATACAGCTTAGCGCAGGATGCATTCGGAGATATGAATGACCAAGTGCTCGAATCTGTCTCTGGTGTACGCGTAATCCGTGCTTATGTCCAAGAGCGTCTTGATGAAAAACGTTTCTCGGATATTACTGAAGATGTTTACAACAAAAATATGGCCGTAGCTCGTGTCGATGCTTTCTTCGAACCAACTATCCGCTTCTGCGTCGGACTCAGCTACATTATTGGTCTTACTTATGGGATTTACCTTGTATTCCGCAATCAGATCACACTGGGTGATCTAGTCTCCTTTAATATGTACCTCGGTATGATTGTATGGCCGATGTTCGCTATTGGAGAATTGATCAACATTATGCAGCGTGGTGGAGCTTCCCTCGAACGTATCGACGAGACGTTAAACTCCAAACCCGATGTTCAAAATGCTGCCCATCCTGTTCAAGTTCCCCACCCTACTCGAATCGAGCTTAACGATGTGACTTTCCGTTATCCTTCTTCGACGATAGACAATCTAGTCCATGTCAACTTAACCCTGAACCAAGGGCAGACATTAGGTGTAGTCGGGCGTACAGGAAGCGGGAAATCTACACTGCTCAAACAATTGCTCCGCGAATATCCGACAGGTAATGGAGAGATCCTTATCTCTGGCGTGCCTATTCAACAGATTTCCCTGGATCAGCTGCATAGCTGGATGGGTTATGTTCCGCAAGAGCAAATTCTTTTCTCCAAATCCGTTCGGCAAAACATTCAGTTTGGTCTAGACAACGCCGATGACGATACGATTATGCAAGCCATTACAGCTGCCGCTTTCCAGAACGACCTGGGCACATTGTCCGATGGTCTGGATACTCTGGTGGGTGAACGTGGTGTATCTCTCTCCGGTGGACAAAAGCAACGTGTCTCTCTGTCCAGAGCTTTTATCGCTAATCCTGATATTCTTATTCTGGACGATGCCTTATCAGCCGTTGACGCTCGTACGGAAGCTCAGATTATCGACAATATCCGGAATGAACGTGCCGGAAAAACCACATTAATCTCTACTCACCGTCTCTCCGCCGTCCAACATGCCGATATGATTGTTGTACTGGATAACGGACAAATCGTTGAGCGAGGTACACATCAGGAGCTGTTGGATTTGAATGGCTGGTACCGTGAACAATATGATCGGCAGCAAGTCGAAAATAACTTATCGAATGATTAAACTACAACCATAAATAAACGAGCTACGACTACGCAAAACATTTTAGGAGGTGTCACGGTTGACACAAAGTACAGGCAAACGCCTGCTGGAATATGCATTGACCGCAAAGAAAACCTTTATCGCAGCCCTTCTGCTGCTTTCAATCGGGGTAGCGGCAGAGCTGGCAGGTCCATTTATAGCCAAAAGCATGATCGACAATCACATGCTGGCCATCGAGAAGCCCTATTTCAGCACCACGTCTCCCGATAAGGCGGCTGAATATAACAATAGTTTATACAAACGCGGCGATCGCTTTGAGCCTGGTGAAACTAAAGGCCAAGAAATTCGTGTTCTTCAAGCAGGGAGAAGTTTTTATTTTATTAACGAAGCTGTAACACAGCCTGACGGTGAACGAAAGTTCATCGATGGAGAGATGCATATCACCCGTGGTGATAACGAAGTTATCTATCCGGCGGTTAAGCTATCGGCCAATGAGCTGTTCGCTTTTTACAAACCTGAGCTTCCTGGAATCTATCAGTTGGTCGGAATGTATGCTATTTTTCTTGTAATCTCCATCTTTGCTGAATTCGGAAAAACCTACTGGCTGCAATCTTCGGCGAATCAGGTAATCCGGAAGCTGCGGACAGATGTATACGCACATATCCAGCGACTACCCGTTCATTTTTTTGACAATTTGCCTGCTGGTAAGGTAGTGTCGCGGGTTACAAATGATACCGAGGCGATTAAGGATCTATTCATTGCCGTCCTTTCCAATTTCAGCACCGGTATTATCAATATAACTGGCGTATATATCGCTCTGTTCTTACTTGATGTCCGTCTGGGTCTGATCAGCTTGTTCATTGTACCTATTCTTGTGCTGTGGATCGTGCTCTATCGCAAAATTGCGACCAAATACAATACGATCATTCGCTCACGTCTAAGTGAAATTAACGCCATTATTAATGAATCGATTCAGGGGATGTCAATCGTCCGGATATTCCGCCGTCAGAAGCAGCTTAGTGCAGAATTTGAGAACCTGAACGATGATTACTTGAAATATCAGAATAAAATGTTAAATCTGAATGCTTTCACGTCCCACAATCTGGTGAACTCACTTCGTAGTCTCTCTTTTGTGATGGTGCTTTGGTATTTCGGACATGGCAGTATTACTGGTTCAACCTTTGTATCCTTAGGCGTTCTGTATGCCTTTGTCGATGTGCTCGGACGTTTGTTCCAGCCTATCACAGGTATGGTGAACCAGTTGGCGAACCTGGATACTTCTATGGTATCTGCGGGACGTGTGTTTACGCTTATGGATGAACCTGGAGAGAATGTTACTGACGGCTCCATGCCACGCTACAAAGGAAAAGTGGAATTTAAGAATGTATCTTTTGCTTATAAAAAAGACTACGTCCTTCGCGATATCTCCTTTGAAGCACGCCCGGGTGAAACTGTCGCTCTTGTAGGTCATACGGGTTCCGGCAAAAGCTCAATCATCAATCTGCTGTTCCGGTTCTATGATCCACAAAAAGGCGATATTACGATTGACGGTCAAAAGGTTACGGATATTCCGAAGCAGTGGCTGCGGAATCACATGGGCATCGTGCTGCAGGATCCGTACCTCTTCACGGGCACCATTGCTTCGAACGTCAGCCTAGGGGATGAACGAATTTCACGTGAACGTGTAGAACGTGCATTGCGTGAGGTTGGTGCGGATAAGTTGCTCGCTCATCTTCCACAAGGATTTGATGAACCGGTAATTGAGAAAGGAAGTACTTTATCTGCGGGTCAGCGGCAATTGATTTCTTTTGCGAGAGCTCTCTCCTTTGACCCAGCTATTCTTATTCTAGATGAAGCTACCTCCAACATCGATACAGAAACGGAAAGCGTCATTCAGGATGCGCTGGAAGTTCTCAAAAAAGGACGCACCACTTTCATCATCGCTCACCGCTTATCCACGATTCGCAGTGCAGATCAGATTCTAGTCCTGCATCACGGAGAGATCGTAGAACGCGGCAGCCACGATGAACTGATGGCGCTTGGCGGAAGATACTTCCGTATGTACCAGCTGCAAGTAGGTGCCGCTGCTAACAGCTCTGACGATAACGCTGGCGCAAGCAACCGTCCAGCACTCGGAAACTTGCAACCCTCTCTTGAGAAAATGTAATTTACAACCCTGAGTCACTTCACTGTGATTCAGGGTTTTTTCCTGCTTGATCTTAGAACAGATGTTCTGTATTATGGAAATTAATACATAACCTTGGAGGAGCAAACGATGCTTACTTATAATTTGACTAAGAAACAAGCCAGGCTTTTTCTGCTATCTCATCAAAAGTTAACTGCTGGAGCTATCCCTTCTGGAAAACTTAGTATTTATGACTATGTTCGTCACGTAGGCTGCATCCAATATGACCCCCTTAATATCGCCGGCCATAATCATGAGCTGGTCCTCCAGGCACGGATTCCGGGATTTACGCCAGAATTGGTCCAAGAGCTTCTGTATAAAGACAGGTTGCTCGTTGATGGCTGGGACAAGAACATGTCTATTTATTGTACAGAGGATTGGCCTTATTTTAAGCGCAGAAGAACAGCTGCTGCCTCCCACCATCAGGCTAATGAACCTGTAATGGTCGCTGTAGCACAGGTTCGTGAAGAGCTTCAGAAGCGTGGACCCCTCTCCTCTTTGGATTTAGACGGAAAGGAAAAAGTAGATTGGGCTTGGGCTCCGACAAGATTATCACGGGCTGCAATGGAAAGCATGTACTTTTGGGGAGAGATTGTTGTCCACCATCGTGTACATACCCGGCGATATTATGATTTCGCTGAACGTTTGTTACCCTCAGAGCTGCTGGGTTCAGCCGATCCAAATGTCACGGAAGAACAATTTCACGATTGGTATGTGTTACGTAGAATAGGAAGTATCGGCTTGTTATGGAATAAATCTGGAGACGGATGGCTGGGCATATCCGGACTGAAGAGCAAAGAGCGTGCGGCGGCGATTCAGAGATTGCTGGAGAAGGATAGTCTCAGAGAAGTTTGGATCGAGGGGATTAAGGTTCCGCTTTATATCCGCAGTATAGATGCTCCAACCTTGGAGTCTGTGATGCTGCAAGAATCCGAAGAGACTGGGCTTCAACCACGTGATTCATTTGCGGCTGTTTTGGCTCCGCTGGATAATTTGTTGTGGGAACGCGAGTTGGTTCGGCAATTATTCGGATTTCATTACCGATGGGAGGTCTATAAGCCGGCAATAGAACGAGAATATGGTTACTATGTACTGCCAATATTATATAATGATCGTTTTGTTGGCAGATTTGAACCGGTGATGGATAAGAAGAGCCAAACATTGAATATTAACAATTGGTGGTGGGAGCCTGGAGAAAGCCTAACACCGGAGATGATTCCGGCATTAGGCGAAGCTTTAACTGCACTCTCTCGCTGTGTTAGAGCTTCATCGGTTCATTTTAGACCAGAGATTGTAACAGCTTGCGGCTTAGAAGGATTATTATAATAAGTTTTCCTCCTCTAACCCAAGCTTCGTGAACATTTCTGTGCAGTAGCCTTGCAGTTTAACTTCAAGTCTACTAGCCTTATTTTTAAATCGTTTCAGCTCCCGAATCATTTTAGCCCTTCCGGCAGGCGTAAAGGTTTCCTGTATACGTTCTTTAAAGTAATCATGAACGATGTAATTACGTTGTTTCCACACTTCCTCCAACTGAGCGGTTTCTTGCTCCGAGAAAGGAAAATGATGTTGGATTTCTTTGATGAGTTGGCCGAGTGAATTGCTGAGTTTTCGCTGATAAAGGTCTGTCAGATCTGCTTCTGTTGGCGTTTTTCCTTGTGATAGCTTAGTAAGCAATAGCAAGTTGGTAAGCTGCTGCTCGAGGGCCTGTCCATAATAAACTGCCAGTCCAAAATAGGCGAATAACTCTTTCGATTGTTCACTCTCAGGTACATATGTATCCTTCATCTTTTCCCCCACTTCTGTATCCTTGTTCCTTTTATCTATACAAGTTATGTTTTGTTGTAATCCCTCTGTCTTGATCTGTACAAATAAAAACCGATAAGCAGTGTTATATATACTAATGCTTGTGCAAATGAACCTAACAACTCCGCTAATGACAATGTATCAGCTTTCATCATGGCCTCCATTACAGGAGTTACTGGCGGCAACAACCAGATCAAAAAATGAAATATACCAGGCAAACTTTCGCTGATTTGTGCTCCACCCAGTGATAGTACAACGATAGCTAATAACATACCTGTTGCGTGACTGCCTTTTTGAATCCAAGAAGATTGAAAGAATAGGGCAATAGCCACACCAAGCATACCCAACAATCCATGTCCTATAAGCGCTAGAATTAACCGATATGCCCCAGGTGATTCTGCGAAATGACCTGTTACCCAAGGATAAAGGACAATCAATATATCTAGCAGCAACGTTAGAAATGCAAGCGTTAAGATACTACCTGCACTATGTTTTGCCGCACTTCGCATGTGAACAACTGCAATCTGCCGATGAACAGCGTGCTCATGATTCAAAAAACTAAGACTCATCCAAGCGCAGCTTATAAAGAGCATTACTGCTGTAGCGGCATAGCTATTCATAACTGGATTGGGCTTATAAGAATACAATATCAAGACTGCAATCACAATCCCCGCTAACGGGCCGAAATAACGCTGAGATCGAGTATAACTTCGCAGCATGTAAACGATAAACGGATACACGTTAGCCCCCCTTGGTTCAACTCCTAGGATTCATCCATTTTTCTAAGTCATGCGATCCTCCGCGAGGTTCTACCGATTGTATTGAACCACCCGACTCCAAGATAACCCGCAAAAAAGTATCTGATTCTGAACTTGTTACTGTCAACGCTGTACGTGCTATGTTACAACTATCCTTAAACGTATTTATTGCAATGAAACCTGCCATTTCCTTCAATTGCTGCAATTTCTGAATCGACAGATTAGACAATAGTATGTATGTAGAGGGTTTAAAGTTCAGCTTCTCTGACCCCTGAATTGACTTTACAATTTTCCCTTCATGTATGACATGAACCTGATCCGCAAGCAATTCAATCCATTGGGGTTCATGTACAGAGAAGACTATAGCAGTACCCTTATTTCTCAAACCAATAAGAAGCTCAGCTAACTTATTCATTGAGGGGAGATCAAGGCCCGACATAGGTTCATCAAGAAGCAGCAACGAGGGACTCCCCAGCAAGCTTTGAATCAAATTAATTTTTTGCAGCATTCCTTTGGAGAAATTTAGCATCGACTGCTTGCGAAAGTGCTCAAGCTTAAAAAGTTGAAATAACGTTGTTAGCTCCTGCTCGATCAGGACTGGCGCAAGGCCGCTAATCTGTCCCATACTTCGCAAGTACTGTTCTGGGGTCAGCTTCAACCCTGGAAACATCTCAGGTGCATAACCAATTCTCAGATTTGAATCCTTACAACTCAGCTTTCCAGAGGAAATATGGACCAGTCCAGCTAAGATTGACAACAGCGTACTTTTGCCGGATCCGTTCCGTCCGATCAGAGCAGTTGCAGTCCCCTTTTCAATAGTAAACGATACATCTTCCAATACGGGTCGGCGTCCATACTGTTTACTGATCTGTTCTAATTCTATCAGGGGAATAGCAACATCTATACTACCGCTGGCAAAGTTACGATCTACTAAGTTCGCCACTTAACATTCTCCCTTCATATCTACTGTTAATTCTCCGGTTCCCTACGAATTTCCTCTTCTAGGAATCAAAAAAATGAAAGAACTGCCATAGCAGCCCTTTCTAAAACTTCCTTTCTATCCAGTATTCCTCCCCTTTTTTTCTACCAGTAGCATTAATCAAACAGACCTGGATATAAAAAACCAGACTATTGCTATATTTCTACAGCAACAGTCTGGCTATTAGTTCATATATGAGAGTTAAGCTATACGATCTTACGCATATACCTCAACAGCATCGCTAATCAAACGGCATGCCTCTGCAGCTTTACGGCAGGCATTAATACATTCTTGGCAGTGATTATGTATATGCTTGCTGCTCTCATCTGCGCATGCTTCACAAATCTCCGCACATAGTTTTAGAATTCCAGATACAAACGGACTTTGACGGGTCATTGCTTGAATGGCATAAGAACAAATATCCGCACATTCACGATCGAGTCGCATGCTCTCACGAAGTGATGCAAGATCATATTCTTTTAGGCTTGAGACATAGCTGTAGTTACAGGCATTCATACTTTCGAGACAAGCGTCAATGCACTCCTGATATTGAATTCGGGTCATAGCCTTCAACCTCCTGCATTTTTAATGGGTATGCCTTACTATTAACCTACAAGATTAGGAATGAACCACAGCTTCTTCTGAAGCAGAACGGATTACAGGCTTCTTTTGATCGTGCCAGGCCGAACTAAAATACGTCCTTCCATCTCCAGCAGCTTCGTGCGTAACTCACTGGATGAGAAGTGTTCCCCGATAAATACAGCTACGTCTGGGACTTCGCCTTGAGGTGTGATTTTCATAAAATCAGCTTCACGGTAAGCATATTGAAAAAGAAAACGACTGGAGGTGTCATTAAAGGTCACAATGCCTTTAGCCCTATAAACATCCCGCGGAAGCTCCTTGACGAACTGTTCAAAGGTCTCGCTGTTGACAGGTCGTTTGAAGTAATGTGTGTATGCCATCACGTGATCATGAGAAGCATGGGTGCCTCCTAAAGGTAGTTGAGCTTCCTCATGCACTTGGCTTTCGCTGTCGCTCTCTTCAAGCAGTGTATCCGTAAGAACTCCACCTGCACTACGCAGGAGCTCCTCTGTGTCGATCTCACAACGCTCCGCTGGCATAATCGGTGCATAAGAATTCCATTTTCGCAGAACAGTTGTGATCTCTTCCGCTTCATCTGCTGAGACACGGTCAGTTTTATTCAGAATCAAAACAGATGCGCAGCGAATTTGCTCCTGCATCAGTCGATAGGTTGCCCCCTGCTGCGCACGGTACAATTCGAGCAGATGCGCGGCGTCAACGACGGTGATCAAGCTTTTTAGCTCGACTTTTTGATACAGTGAAGTTTCGGTTACACCATCTACAATTTCCAACGGGTTCGCCGCACCTGTGGCCTCAATAACAACCACATCAGGTGATTCCTTCCTGATAAGAGTAGTTAGCTCTGTGCTAAGATCCCCTCGGATAGAACAACAGATACAGCCGCCGAGCAGCTCTGCCATAGGAACGGTTTGCTCAACCAGCAGCCCATCCAGGTTCACTTCACCCAGCTCATTCATCACTACTGCCGGGCGCAAGCCCTGATCTTTCCAATGTTCCAGCAGGCGCTGCAGCAGGGTAGTTTTGCCGCTTCCCAGAAATCCTGACAATATATACACAGGTACAACCTGTTCCATGATTCATCGCTCCTTGCAAATTACGGGTATGGTAGCGAGTTTACTACATGATGCCAAAGCACGCAAGCGGCACACCTATAACCTCAAAAGAATAGCGATTGATAACAAAACTTGTCTTTGCCTTCCCCATACCCTATCATGAGAACATCTCTAATTTAGGAGCTGATCTCATTGTCATCCGTTGAAGAACATCGGAAGGAAGCACCACAATCCGTTTCCTGCTACATCATTACCGTCTCAGACACCAGAACTACTGAAACAGATACCGGTGGAGCATTAATCAAATCCATGCTCGAGGCTGCCGGGTATGAAGTTATTGGTCATACCATTATCAAAGACAACTATCAGGACATTCGTGAACTACTCTATAAAAACGCTGATCACACTGAAGTTGAGGCCGTGTTGCTGACAGGTGGAACAGGAATCTCTCCCCGTGATACCACCTACGAAGCAGTTTCATCCTTGCTTGATAAAACGCTACCGGGCTTCGGTGAGATTTTTCGAATGTTAAGCTACACAGAGGACATTGGTTCGGCGGCAATCCTTAGCCGGGCAATTGCAGGTACGATTGGCAACACAGCTGTTTTTTCTATGCCTGGCTCCACTGGAGCCGTTAAATTGGCTATGGAACGGCTCATTATCCCGGAGCTTCGTCATGTAATGCGAGAGATATACAAACAATAATCCCACCCATTTTTTTATAAACTAGACAAATAACCAAGCATGCCTTTGTTCTGTGCGTATAATACGGTAAGTTCACACACAAAGGAGCTGAAGGAAATGTCAGAAGGATGTCCAAAATGCCCGGCCCAAACTGTCACTGACCCACCTAAGGTGGTTTATCAAGATTACTACCACCCTCAAGTTGTGAATGTTATTCACCCGGTAGAAATCGTTAGACGCCATCACTGTGTCCCAGTTCCTCGTCATTGCTACACCTATTCTGTTAAAGATATCATGTGCGATAACTCCATGATGCCTAGAGGCAGAAGATAACTCTACTTCATAACTCTATCAAAAGAATCCTATAAGTGAGAGAAACATCATCCATGTCCATCGCATGGGGATGTGCTCTCGCTTTTTTCTGTATAAAAGATTTGACAAACTTGACCATTCCCCCTATAATTTTGAACACTTTACGCGAAAGTGGTTTTTGATTAACCAAACAGTTAATCGGAAAGGAAAGAGATGAGCTCACTCCAAACTTTAAATCGAAAGATCAAAACGGTCGTCAGTCCTTTTCATGAGTTATTATGCAGTCTGCATGTCTTCCATCAACCAGAACACCATCCAACAAGATTACAATGGGCTCTGGAGCTCAAGAAAAGGATGCCTCTTGCTCTACAGGAGAACATCCACACACTTGGGCAGTTGTCAGACCGTTGGATCGCTCTGCTAGATTTACCGGACCGTATGGGTGTCCCTATTTCTTGCAATCAAGGAATCACCCTACTCAAAAAACTTCCGGATGCAGAGCTAGTGTATCTATTTATGAATCAAGAAATTGCACTAAGTACCCTAGTCGAATGGCTGAATGAATCTGAAGGCAAGCGTTCGCTGATGAAGTTGAGTGGAAACGTGAAGTACCTGATAAACAATCTGGCTAGTGTTCGCAAGCTGTTAATCTCAACATTAATTACATACGAACATGATTATTTCGGGCAGGAATGGGACTATATTGAACCATTTATGAACATCTCAGCCGCTCAGTTTCAAGACTTAGCCAGTCGATCCCCGGAAAAGGCACTAAATACGCTCCACCCACGCCTCCTCGCAGAGAACGGGACTCTAACAGTTCAAAAGGCAGTAACGTATTACTTTTCTTATGAACAGCTTGGACAAGTGTACGTTTTTCCTTCTACTTTCATATTTCCGCATCTGCTTGTTGGCTGGTACGAAGATACTTTATTTTTACCACTCACGGTGGATGTTCCCGGTCTTGCCTTTAGTGAAGGACCGCCGAGTGACCTGTTGCGCCAACTCAAAGCTTTAAGTGATGATACGCGGATGCGAATTCTGAAACTACTGTGGAAAAATCCACATTGTACCAAGCAGCTTGCGCCAATATTGGGTATTTCTGAAGCTGCGGTCTCTAAACAGCTAAAACAACTAAGTGAAGCAGGATTTACCCAATCACAGCGAAAAGGGAATTATTTATTTTATTCAGTGAACAAAGAAGTCTTTGATAATCTTCTCGTTCTGCAAAGGCAGTACCTTGAACAATAAGGTTAATGAAAGGTGTGAGTACAGTTGTGGCATATCGCTATCGCAACTCTAAAAAGAAACCAAAAATCTAATCTTAGAGCCTTTCCCTGGACCTTTACATTCGGGCACATTATTGATGGAGTTTATCTAGTCATCATCTCTTATTTTTCTTATGTGTATCTAATCAATGGGGATATAGATTCAAAATTCGCTATCTATAGTGGCAGTGATGACTATCTGACCTATGTAATTATTGGAGGTATGCTCAGTATATTTTCCGTCAGTATGATGATGAATGTATCCAGGGCACTTATTACCGAATGGAGAGAAGGTACACTTGAGGCACTGTTGCTCTCCCCTTCAAGCCGGAGCGGTTATTTTCTAGGAAACGCAGTCCAGCAGTTGTATCGAAGCGGGGCGGAATTGCTGGTGGTTCTCTTCTTTGGCCTTTTGGCAGGACTTCGGCTCCCCTCTGTTCACTTTATATCTCTCCTCGTGGGAATTTTGCTGTTTTTACTATCATGTTATGCGATGGCGCTGGTGCTAGGAAGCATTATGCTTTATACAAGGGACACCTTCATTGTTCAAAATACTCTATTTACGATAACTGCTCTACTATGTGGATTTCAGTTTCCAAGGCAATACTTGCCTGACTACTTGCAGGCTATAGGTGAGATTTTCCCATTGACCTATGCGCTACAACTGCTACGAGGCACGCTGCTAACTGGAGAATCAATACGATTAATTGATGCATTGCCTATCATACTACTTAGTGTTGTATACATAACGGTTGGTCAATGGACAAATCGGCGCATAGAGCGCGGGTTGTTCGAACGTTTCTAAAACCTTGGAGGGTGAAAACCATTGATAAACATGCATGAAGTTACTAAAATTTACGAAAGCAAACATAGACTGGGCTGGTTCCGTTCGGAAAAAAGATCAGTGACTGCAGTGAAATCACTATCTTTAGATATCGCTGCGGGGGAAATCGTAGGTCTTCTCGGTCTAAATGGCGCTGGAAAAACCACTACAATACGTATGCTCTCTACTCTCCTAGAGCCAACCTCAGGCAGTATTGAAGTCGATGGAATGTCACTGCACAAGAATCGACAGGCCATTCAGCAAAAAGTAAATATGATCGCCGGAGGAGAACGAATGTTGTACTGGCGACTCACTGGTAGAGAGAATCTTCAATACTTCGGTAAACTCTATGGAATGAACAGCCCTCAAATCGCTAGAGAAGCAGAACGTCTTCTGGAGGAAGTAGGTTTGACCCAAGCTGCTGACCAACCCGTTGAGCAATATTCTAAAGGGATGAAGCAACGGCTGCAAATCGCCCGCGGACTTATCAACGATCCACAATACTTATTTCTAGATGAGCCCACACTTGGCCTTGATGCCCCCATTGCCAGGCAGCTTCGCGGTACGATAAGAAAGCTTGCACTGGACAGTGGAAAGGGTATCCTTCTGACCAGCCATTATTTGCAGGAGGTCGAAGAACTCTGTGACCGGGTTTATGTACTGAATCGAGGCGAGCTTCTGCTCTGTGACAAACCTGAGCGGATTGTCCATCAGGTTGCAGGCTCGCAAACTGCTCATTTAGAGGTTACAGGCTGGCATGAATCACTTCGTCCCAAGCTACTAGAGCATCTACGAACATATACTCAGCCTGCGGAATTAATGGGTGTCTGCGCAACAGAAAAACTTGAACTTCGAAATGATGGACTGCAGCGCATTTCTGTAAAGACACCTTCGGCTGATAGGATCATTACAGAGCTGCTGCCATGGACTACGGAGCATGGGCTTAGCATTAAAAGCTTCGCATCCGAAAAACCTAATTTGGAGGATGCGATTATCCTCCTTTCGGAAGGAAGGGTATCATGAACTTACATAGCTTATGGTTTACCCTTAGCGCGGAGATCACTAAGCAGCATCGAAATAGAGTTAAGGGACGCGCAGTGTTTTTTTCACTTCTACTCTGGCCGGCGCTCACCTTTTTAACCACCTACTTTACTATGCAGCCCTTTAGAACAGGAGCAGGATCAGCACTCTCAAAAGTAATACCAGATGGACGGATTCCCCTTTTTCTGCTGAGCGGATATCTCGTCTTTCAGTTATACTGGACGGTTGTGCAAGCCGCATGGTTATTCGAACAAGAACGCAAAGGGGGCACACTTGAGGTAGTGTTCCTAACCCCAGCGTCAAAAATGGCCTTCCTGTATGGACGTTCCATATATTCACTATTTCACGGAATATGGATGTTCGCTTGTTTCTCCATCCTGACTTTCATTTTTCTTGCGGATGCAACGACTGTTAACTGGGGCGCCTTATTGCCTGTATTAGTACTTATCATGATATCAGCGGTTATATGGGGAGCTTTGCTGTGTGCGATATCTCTATTCTCAAGGGATTCAGGGCTAATCTATTACATCTTTCAAGCACCAATGGAGCTGTTTGGTGGGGTTCGTATTCCACCAGCGGTATTCCCAGCATGGGCAACGGGCCTATCCCTTCTGTTTCCACTCACATATAGTCTGGTTCTCGTGCGCGGGGCGTTATACGATAATATCGGGATTAGCTGGTGGTGGGCTCTCGGCGCTTTAATCGTAGGTAGTTCTTGTCTTGTCATTTGTACCCGCTATCTTCTGGTTAGGGCAGAACAACATGCAAGAGTAAAAGGGAATTGGACTTTATTCTAATTGTAAATGACCAAGTCTTTAACACATAGGACCTAAATGACGTTATTTGCCGGTTCTTAGCTTTTTCAGAAGTTTCGCGGACTCCAGTGACACTATTCCTTCAAAAAGGGTTCATATTGGGAGTTTTTAGGGCAGATAACTGCTATGCAGTCCGTTAGAATTCCAAATGGGAAAGAAGACTGTGTTTAAGGTCAGTGGTGTCCGAAAACTGTTTCTTACGCGCAAATGCTCCCTAACCACAAAAAACCCGACAGACAAATCTGCCGGGTTTTTTCATATTTTATATGCTGGAGATAAACACATCTTATAAGTCAGGATGTTCGTGTTTTGCCTTGAGACGATTCCAACGGCGCTCAACTTCTTCTTCGAAGCTGTGCAAAGCTGGCTCATTCTCAGGTTTCAACAAGTGACGAGTTTTACCCATTGTCTTCAGCCATGCTGAGAGCTCGACACGTTTGCCCTTGTCTTCGGGATTATATGTGATATTCGTAGAACCATGCTCTACTTCATATAACGGGAAGAAGCAAGACTCAACAGCTAATGAAACGATGTTAGTGCCTTCCTTATCATCAGACATCCAGTTTAGCGGACATGCGATCAGGATTTTACCATACACCAAACCTTCGTTTTGTGCGTACCACTGTGCTTTTGCCGCTTTTTTCACCAGATCCTGCGGATAAGCCTCCGAACCCGTGAAGACATAAGGAATGTTAGTAGCCGCCATAATTTGTGCTGTATCTTTATGCTGAGTCACTTTACCTTGCTGCTGCTTGCCGATACTGGAGGTTGAAGTACGGTGACCCAGTGGTGTCGAATAGGACTGCTGTGCTCCAGTATTCATGTAACCCTCGTTATCGTACTCTACAATAATCATTTTGTGACCACGCAGTGCAGCTCCAATTGCCGGTCCCATCCCGATGTCCATGCCGCCATCTCCGGTTACCATAACAAACGTAAAGTCCTCTTTAAGCCCTAGTCCATCCAGCTCACCGCGACGTTTGCGTTCCCAGAACATCTCTACGACACCGGACAAGGTAGCCGCTCCATTTTGGAAAAGATTATGGATAAACGTTGATTTATGGGAGGAATACGGGTACCCCGTAGTCGTTACCATGGCACAGCCTGTATGATAAAGTGCGACGATATCCCCTTCAATCCCTTTGAAGAAAGTCTCTAGTCCTGAGAAAATCCCACAACCCGGACACGCACCATGCCCTGGGGAGAGCCGTTTAGGTTTCTTCGTCAAGCTGCGTAGCGGCGGAATCCGTACGCTTAATTTGCCCGTTGCTTCATCCTGTTTCACAGTGATCAAGCCTGTCTTCAGTGAGTCAAAGTCCATTGGCTTCAGAAGACGTTGTGGAGCTTTATCTGGTGTACCCGGATTGTGGCCGTAATAATCAAATGGTATGTCTACTCGATCTGCAGCAACAGCATCAATTGCTAATTGGAAAAATGCATGACCATCTTCTGCGTAGAAGTCCTTACCACCCAAACCGTAAATACGGCTTATTACTTTAGTCGTAGTGTTGCCATATGTGAACAGGGCTGCCTTGATTTCATTGACCATGTTACCACCGTGTCCGCCAACAGAATCTGCGCGGTCACCAACGGTGATTGCTTTAACGTTTTTCAGCGCTTCAGCAATTTGCTTCTGCGGGAAAGGACGGATCATATTCGGCGAGATTGCACCGGCTTTGATTCCTTGCAAACGAAGCTGATCTACAACATCCTTAATAATCTCAGAGGCAGAATTCATCAAGAATACTGCTACTTCAGCATCTTCCATCCGATATTCCTCGATCATTGGATAATAACGTCCGGTTAACTCAGCAAATTCCTTCGCGATTTCTTCAAAAACTTCACCCGCATTGTACATAGCTACGGACTGTTGATAACGGTTGTTAATATAGTCAGGTTCGTTCATATAAGGGCCAACGGTTACCGGATTATTGCGGTCTAAAGTATCGGTGAAACCTGTTGGAGGTTGTGCTCCAACAAATTTATGAACATCCTCCCGATGAGTAAAGGCCTGTACGCGGCGCTTCTGGTGGGAAGTGAAATATCCATCTGAAGCCACCATTACCGGAAGACGAACTTTAGCATGTTCAGCAAGCTTCAATGCCATTAGGTTCATATCATAAACAGATTGTGGATCCCGGCACATTAAAATTGGCCAACCTGTATTCAGGGCAAAATACAAATCAGAATGATCCCCGTGAATATTCAGCGGTCCAGAGATCGAACGGCAGATTAGATTCATAACCATAGGCATACGCGTACCAGCTTGTACAGGCAATTGCTCAAGCATGAACATATAACCTTGGGCACTGGTAGCATTAAATACACGTCCGCCAGCCGTTGAAGCGCCATAACAGATTCCAGCAGAGCTATGCTCGCCATCTGACGGAATCAGCATAATATCATGCTGGCCGTTCGCTTTCATCGTATCAAGAAATTGCGCTACTTCTGTCGATGGAGAAATCGGAAAATACCCCATTACATGATAATTAATCTGATGAGCAGCGTAAGCTGCCATTTCATTGCCGGATTCATATAGGAATTTCTGCTCTACTTTAGCAGAGCCTATTTCTTTTTCATAATCTATAGCCACGTGTATTCCACCTTTCCTCCGTTAATTAGGCCTCAGTAACGAGATCAAAAATATGCCGGACCGTATGACTCTCTGCGTAGCCTTCTTCCTCACGTTCGCCTGACAAGGCAGTTGTAGGACAAGCTTCTACACATTTTAAACAGCCTTTACAGTATTGGTAAT
This sequence comes from Paenibacillus sp. FSL F4-0122, assembly GCF_038002845.1. Lineage (NCBI taxonomy): Bacteria > Bacillati > Bacillota > Bacilli > Caryophanales > Paenibacillaceae > Paenibacillus > Paenibacillus sp. FSL F4-0122. Next base: position 5,447,426 of record NZ_JBBODI010000001.1, on the reverse strand, counting down.
CAATACCTTGCAGGAACATTTGTGGACGCCCCTTCTTATCAGGCTGCTCATCCCAAACAAAACAGAGATCAGGACACACCGTATCGCACTGCGCACAATGAATACAATCCTCCTGCTTAAAATGAGGCAGCAAACCGGAGCGAGAAATGCTCAAGTTCTTTAAAAAGCTGCTCCCAGGATTCGTAATGGTACCGCCGATAGGCTGTGTTTCATAACCCAATGCGGAAATATCAGACCGCACGAATTCAGGCATTGTCACGCCCGCAGGCAGTGGAAAATGCATAAACTTAACTTCATTAAATCCACGGTCGAAAGTAGTCAGCGCTGACTGTACTGCCTGTGGATACTTTTTGCCTAGTGATTTCTCTATAACGCCTTTCATAATTTCAGGGTCCAAGAAATCACACATCCGGAACAACGCGCCCAGCATCGCCATATTAACACGGTTTTTCTCATCTAAGGCGATAGTTGTAGCATCAACGACTGCAATAGTTCCTGCCATCATATTCAGGGAGGATTTCAATTCCTCCGGCGATTTTGCTGAGTTTACCAATACTGTGCTATGTTCATAAATTCCGCTAATTACGTTAACTGTCTTTGCTAGTGCTTCGTGAAATACCCCAACAACATGCGGGCGCTCAACCGGAGACGTGTCACGAATAGGTGTGTTCAAATCACAAAACCGGATATGCGCTTTTACCGCTGATCCCTTCTTCTCCGAACCATATGACGAAAAGCTGACCCCATTCATTCCAGCACCGACAACGCCTGCTTCCGCAAGCATTTTACCAGCCAGGTTCGCACCCAACCCTCCAATTGACTCCAGACGAATCTCAAAAAATCCGAGCTCGTTCACTTTTGGTAACTGTACCACCGACATAGCCCCTTTCAGAATGTCATCTAGTATAATATCCTTTTGACTTTTTCAACGATTGTAACTTGATTTCGCAAGACGCGAAGTGACAAATCTTGCATTTTCCAAGTGTTGCCTAAGCTTATTTATCTACTTTCATTTAGCAATAAAATTAAAAATTAAGATGTTAAATTCATCACATTGTTCATGATAAATATCACACACCGATGAAAAATCACCTCTATTTCTACAAATGTGTATCATTTATACTTTTCAACTAGTCCATTTCAGGATAAACTGATTCTTGGTGTAATTTTTTGAACCTACTTAGGAGGCATTAAATGTGAAGTCAAACGAAGCATCATTACAGAAAAAATTGCTTCCACGGCATATCAGCTTTATGGCGATGGGCGGCGTAATCGGTACGGGGATTTTCAAAGGAAGCTCTGAGACGATAAGCATTGCTGGACCAGGGGTTGTTCTCTCCTATGTATTGGCAGGCTTGCTGCTACTAGTCGTTATGGGTGCAATTGCCGAAATGGCCACGGTATACCCGAACAAAAATATGAAGGAATTCATTCGCGAAGCTTTTGGAGAACGGCTTTCCTTTATCGTGGGTTGGCTCTATTGCTTCATGTGGTTGACTGTCTGCGTGATCGAAGTGCTGGCGGCAGGAAGCTTCTTGCAATACTGGTTACCGGATGTTCCGTTATGGCTACTGAGTCTAGCAAGTGGTGCTTTAATTATTGGCATCAATATGATGAGTGTAAGCGGTTATGGAGAGACGGAGTTTTGGTTAGCAGGAATCAAAATAGCTATGATTATCATCTTTATTATCCTGGGAGCTGCATTATTGTTTGGGCTATTGCCTATGTCTGAAGGGACTCCCTATTTAAGTAATTTTACGGATTATGGCGGATTATTCCCACAAGGCTGGACACCTATCTTCTCTGCCCTTCTGGTCGTCATGTTCTCCTACGGCGGATCTGAGCTGATTGGACTAACTTTAACAGAAACTCAAGATGCAGAAAAAGTGTTGCCTAGAGTTGTCAAAAGCTTCATTTTGCGCGTTATTCTGTTCTATACGATTCCAATTCTGATCATCTGTGGGTTAATTCCTTGGAATCAGCTTAACGAGCATACCAGCCCCTTTGTGCAGGTTTTAGCAGCTACAGGACTTAAGGGTGCTGACCATGTTATGAACTTCATACTGATTACAGCTGTGCTCTCTGCTGCTAACTCCGGTATCTATGGCGCCACACGGATGTTGCACTCTTTGGCTTCACAGGGTGAAGCTCCACGTAGCTTAGCAAAGACCTCAGCAAAAGGTGTGCCGATCAACAGTCTTAAACTTTGCGCTATAGTTCTTTTTGTTGGTTCTATGTTAGCGTACTTCGCACAGGATGGACTTTTCCGGCTGCTGATGGCTGTTCCCGGCTTCGTAGTAAGCTTGGTATGGATCAGCATCTGTCTATCACAGCTGAAGCTGCGGAAAACCTATCCTAAAGAGCCAAGCTTTAAAGTCTGGGGCTTTCCTTATATAACGATTTTGACACTTATCTGTTTGTCGGTTATTACGATTTCCTTCCTTTTCGACACTCAGAACCGGATCAGCATAGGCACATGTCTGGGCTTCCTGCTGATGCTTACCATCTGGTCATTCGCGAAATTCCGGAAGAAGAACTAAACTATATATCTCGTACTTACATGAAAAAAGGTGTATCCATTATTCTTCGCGATCGCGTAGAACGGGGATACACCTTTTCTTATGGGATCGTTGATATGCCCACTCACACCAGATTCTCCTCATTCTACGGGATTTATACCGTAGATTTGCCTACTCACACCGGATTCGCCTCATTCTACGGGATTTATACCGTTGATTTACCTCCTCACACCGGATGCGCCTCATTCTACGGGATTTTGAAGCTAGAATAAAAAGTGGACAGTAGTTAACAGACTGGCGATAATGAGTCCACGGAGGTGTGTTCACATGGGAGAACATCGACAACGGTATAACGAAGAATTTAAAAAACAGACAGTGCAGTTCATTCAAGAGCAAACAAAGACAGTGGGCGACTTGGCGGAAGAGCTCAACATCCCAAAAAGTACCCTGCATCAATGGATGAGCCAGTATCGAGAACTAAAAAATGAACCGGCAGCTAGCTTGGATCGAGTACGGGAACTCGAGGCACAGTTGAAAGAAATGAAACGTCAACTTCAAGAAAAAGATAACAAGATTGCCGATGTGGAAGAGGAATTAGCGATCGTAAAAAAAGCAGTGCACATCTTCAGCAAACCAAGGAACTGAGATTCCAGTTTATTGAAAAACATCGCTCCGAGTTTCTCTTGGAGAAGATGTGCATGACCCTACATGTGTCACGGAGCGGGTACTACAAGTGGCGGACAGAAAAAAACAGTACGCATATGCTTCGTAAGGCTGCGATAATGAAGCGAATTCAGTATCATTTTGCAGACCATCAAAAGCGGTATGGGAGTCCGAAGATCACCCGCCTGTTGCATCAAGAAGGTTATACCGTTACCGAACGCACGGTGAGTGTGTACATGCGACATATGAAGCTTCGCTCCATTGTCTCCAAAACGTATCGCGTACAGACCACCGACTCCAATCATGACCATCCGATTGCCCCAAATACGCTGAACCAGCAATTTAAAATACTCAAACCCAATTCAGTATGGGTTACCGACATTACATACATTCCTTGCCGGGGAGGGCGCTTGTACCTGGCTAGTGTGATGGACCTTTGCACGCGTGAAATCGTGGGGTGGCGCTTGGAGAACCATATGGAAACTAGCTTGATTTCGGGCGCCTTACAAGATGCTTACGAAGCTAAACAACCGGAAAAGGGTCTATTACATCACTCCGATAGAGGTTCTCAATATACTTCTCATGAATACACGAAGCAGTTGAAAGCGTATGGCATGGAGTCCAGCATGAGCCGCAGAGGTAACTGTTATGATAACGCCTGTATCGAGTCGTGGCACAGCATTTTGAAAAAGGAGCTCATTTATTGTAATCCACGATTCAAAACTAAGGAGCAAGCCTACCAGACACTTTTTCAATATATTGAGTTTTATTATAACCGCAAGCGAATGCAAGGCGCGCTGGGGTATCTTTCTCCAGTTCGTTTTGCTGAGCAATTGACTAGAATGTCTGTTGCGTGACTGTCCACTTTCTTGACAGAGGTCCATTTATACCGTTGATTTACCTACTCGCAACGGATTCGGCTCATTCTACGGGATTTATACCGTTGATTTGCCCACTCACACCGGATTCGCCTCATTCTACGGGATTTATACCGTAGATTTGCCCACTCGCAACGGATTCGCCACATTCTGCGGGAGATATACCGTAGATTTGCCTACTCACACCGGATTCGCCTCATTCTACGGGATTTATACCGTTGATTTGCCCACTCACACCGGATTCGCCTCATTCTACGGGATTTATACCGTTGATTCGCCTACTCGCAACGGATTCGCCTCATTCTACGGGATTTATACCGTAGATTTGCCTACTCGCACCGGATTCGCCTCATTCTACGGGATTTATACCGTTGATTTACCTACTCGCAACGGATTCGCCACATTCTACGGGATTTATACCGTAGATTTGCTCACTCGCACCGGGTTCGGCTCATTGTACGGGATTTATACCGTTGATTCGCCTACTCGCACCGGATTCGTCCCGTTCTGCGGTATATATACCGTTGATATGCCCACTCACACCGGATTCGGCTCATTCTACGGGATTTATACCGTTGATTTGCCTACTCACACGGATTCGCCACATTCTGCGGGAGATATACCGTAGATTTGCCTACTCACACCGGATTTGCCTCATTCTGCGGGATTTATACCGTTGATTTACCTCCTCACACCGGATTCGCCTCATTCTACGGGATTTATACCGTTGATTTGCCTACTTACACCGGATTCGCCACATTCTACAGGATTTACTTATTCTTTTGGGTTTATGGTAATTTGTCGATATACTTTAACTAGTGTTCTGCTGCACAAAATGCAACGAAAGCCAAATCAGATATACGCAGACAAGCTGGCTTAATATACTTTCAGAAATAAACTCGCGGCGTTCGAAGTTAACAAACGCAAGCTTCACCCAAACGTCGGCTTCATCCAAACGCAAAAAAGCACGGGAATCTAATCCTCCCATGCTTCTTTCCATCGAAACTACAAAATCTACTCGATCTCCGGCTGAATATGCTCCGCGATCAATTGTTGCTTGTTGGTCCAGACCTTCTCACTCAGATTCACCCGGTACACCTCAGGATTGAGCTTACGCAGATATTCCGGCCAGAACAGATCCTTCTGCTCCCGATGGTAACGGCGAACTTCATTCAGATCCGGCAAAGTATAGACCTGGAAGCCGTTCACATAGATCGGCTCAAGCATAGGCAGCGCTTCATAACGCTCCACATACTTGTGCATGTATGGATGCAGCGGATTAAACAGCTTCACCCGACCGCCGTTGCGCGGAGCTTCCTCTTCCGGGAAGCAGATATAATCTGCTAGCGCTTTGCCATTTTTCCCGATAATCCGGAATACGTCCTTGCTGCCTGGCGTGGATACTTTTTCAGGGTTAGAAGAAATCTTGATCGTCGGTACCATTTCTCCCGTTGCGGACTCAATTTCTACCAGCTTATAGACCCCACCCAAAGAGGGTTGATCCGAAGCCGTAATCAATTGGGTGCCTACGCCCCACGTGTCGATGGCTGCACCTTGCAGCTTCAGATCCATGATTGTATTCTCATCCAAATCATTGGATGCCACAATCTTCACATAATCGAGCCCAGCTTCATCCAGCATGTTCCGCGCCTGCCGGGATAGATAGGCTAAGTCACCGCTGTCTAAGCGGATACCGATCATCTTTTTACCTTGAGCTTCAAGCTTTTTGGCGGTTCTAATCGCATTCGGCACACCACTGCGCAACGTATCGAAGGTATCAACTAATAGTGTAACTTCATCAGGCATCACCTTGGCATAAGCATCAAAAGCTTCCTGCTCGCTGCTGAAGCTCTGAACCCAAGAATGCGCATGTGTACCTTTGGTAGGGATGCCAAACATTTTACCTGCCAGCATGTTAGAGGTTGCATCAAAGCCGCCGATATAAGCCGCTCTAGCGCCCCAGACCGCCGCATCCGCTTCTTGTGCTCGCCGGGTACCAAACTCCAGCAGAATATCATTCGGAGCCACCTGCTTAATTCGGGAAGCCTTCGTAGCGATCAGCGTCTGGTAGTTCATGAAGTTCAGAATGGCGGTCTCCACCAGCTGCGCTTCCATGATCGTCCCTTCCACACGGATTAGTGGCTCATCCGGAAAAATCAACGCCCCTTCTTTCATCGAATAAACATTGCCCTGAAAATGAAATTGCAGCAGTTCTTCCAAAAAAGCGGGAGCGTAATTTTCTTCTTGCTCCGACAAGTAACGGATATCATCTTCGGTGAAACGCAAACCGCCGATGTACCCAACGATACGCTCTAATCCTGCGAACACGGCATAGCCGTTTCCGAAAGGTAACTTGCGGAAATAAGCTTCAAATACAGCTTTTCGCTTATGGCTTCCATTCACCCAGTGAGCATACATCATATTGATCTGATATTTATCTGTATGTAGCGCAAGTTCTCTCTTCAAGTCCTCATCTCCTAATATCCACGTTGCTGTATGTGTATGTTTTTTATAGTATTATGCCTTAACAACGTCTGCTCCTAAACTTCCCCGGAAATGATTTAGTGCCCATTTATGTCCATCCGCGTTGAAGCTGGCGACCGCATCTTCGTGCACAGTAATAATAAAACCTTTGTTATATGCATCCACCGCAGTGTGCAAAACACATATATCTGTACAAACGCCAATCAAATGAAGGTCAGTAATGCCACGTTCCCGCAGCTTAATTTCCAGATCAGTTCCACTAAAAGCGCTATATCGAGTTTTGTCCATCCAATAGATGGAATCCTGGTCAGCTTCATAAACAGTTTTCAAACTTCCATAAAGCTCCCGCCCTCTAGTCCCTCGTACATTGTGAGGTGGAAACAGTTTACTCTCAGGATGATAAGGATCATTGTCTTCATGTAAATCTACAGCCATTACAACATAATCGCCATTTTGGACAAACTCAGATGTTAATTGGCTGATTCTTGGCTCGATGTCGATTGCAGGCTGCCCAACCGGTAAATTCCCATTGACAAAATCATTGGTAAAGTCAATTACTATTAGTGCTCTCATGAGAATCGTCCCTCCCCTGATTTAAGACACTACGTATAAATGGACAACAATGGCTCGTGATCTGTAAACATATACAGCTGAGCCGGGCGTTGTGAGTATTGATTGGAGCTGAGTGCATTGCCCTCTTCATCTCTCACTTCTTTTAATATACCCTGACGGCTGCGTGTTGACGTGATTTTACGAATAAAATTTGGCTCTTTAAATTCCGGCACTACTGTCTGAATCACCTGATAAAGCTCACTTAGCGTAAAATGCCTAGGCAAAAACTGTCTTGCTATCGTTGTCTGCAGCATTTGCTGTTGGATACGTACGTATGCATCCTTGATGATTTCATGGTGGTCAAAAGCGAGCTCCAGTTCTTCTAACGCTTCCTGCAACGTAAATAAACCCACTTCACCCGCATCGTCGGAAGCTTGTCTTTGTTCCAGCATCCACTCTTCTACTAAGGCGAAAAAGGCATGGCTGATTATCCATCCCCGAGGGTCGCGGCCAGGTGTACTATAAACTCCAAGATATTCTAAGTGACCTCCATCGACACCGGTCTCTTCTTTCAGCTCACGAGTTGCAGCATCATAAATAGACTCATCTTCCTGACAGAATCCGCCTGGTAGAGCCCACATGCCTGCACATGGCCATTTTTTCCGTCTAATTAACATTACCTTCAATTCACGTAAAGGCAGCGTCTTAGTGACCGTCTTCCGTTCGCGTTTGGTCAGTGTAAACATTACAATGTCGGCCGGAACACCATCCGGTGTACGATATTTTTTGGCGTTATAGGTTAATTCCCCATTGTCGCTCATAATTGCCCCATCCTTTTCCGAAGCTGTAGTTTTACTTATTCGTATCTTTAAATGTACCAAACATGTTCTTCATAAATCAACAGCTAAATACCATTATTTTACATTATCCTTCAAAAAAGACTATATGAGAAACGACCTTGTCGTTGAATTATAAGGATTATGTATATTCTTGAATCTTACTTCTACCTCTTATATTGAAATAAAGGGACGGATCTGCATCCGCCCCCTGAACTGAGTGTGGGTTATCCGCATGTGGTCGGAGGCGCTTCGGTGCCGGCTTCCACATTTATTTTTTCCGAAACGGTATCTCTAATCACGGAAATTACCAGCTGGAGCAAATAATTAATATCGCTCTGGCTTTGCTGAAATTCATTGACGACAGGAATACCGTCGATCTCATCTTGCAGCACTTCAATTTCACGTTCAATTTTGGCGACCATATCTTTATTATTGAAGCTTTCGAAGGCTACGATTTCTTTTTGTTTTTTCTTAATGGTTGCAATCAGTCCTTGCACACGCTCGTGATTAAGAATTTTTTGCTCCGCCTGCTGAAAATGGCGAACCTCTTCGCTGGTTGAGATTAATGACGCTAATTCTTTAGCTTTGCCCATAATATCCTCGCGAACGATCAGATCACGGGTATTATAAGTCTTCATTCCATATTTATTCAACCGTTGTTCTTCTGTACTCATTAGTCATCTCCCCATTCGTATGTGATTAATGAACAGCTGCGGCCTCAACCACAATATCCCCTTTAATGTACCATGTTTTGGTATCTGTAATTCTCACGTTTACAAATGTGCCGATAAGCTCCTTCGGACCTTCAAAATGGACCAGCTTGTTAGCGCGGGAACGGCCAGAAAGGACTTCGGAGTTATTCTTACTCTCCCCTTCTACCAGCACCTCTACAACTTCACCCAGCATCCGGTCATTAATGATCCGGCTGTTCTCCTTGATGAGATCATTTAATCTTTGCAGACGTTCACTCTTCACCGACATCGGTACATTATCTTCCATAGCGGCTGCTGGTGTACCCTCCCGTGGAGAATAAATGAACGTATATGCCATATCATACCCAACCTCACGCACAAGCGATAGGGTATCTTCAAATTGCTCATCAGTCTCCCCAGGGAAACCAACGATAATATCGGTACTTAATACAGCATTCGGCACACTTATCTTAATCTTGCGTACTAATTCCAGATAAGCTTCCCGGGTATATTTACGGCTCATTTTCTTAAGAACGGCAGTACTTCCCGATTGAACCGGCAGATGGATATGCTCCACCAAGTTGCCGCCTTTGCCTAAAACCTCAATCAATTTATCGTCAAAATCTCGTGGATGCGATGTCATAAAGCGAATGCGCGGAATATCAATCAGACGCATATCATCCATCAGGTTACCGAAGGTGTAATCAATATCCGTAAAATCTTTACCGTAAGCATTTACGTTCTGCCCCAGCAACGTTACTTCCTTGAAGCCTTGGCGCGCAAGCTCTCTCACCTCAGCGATGACGTCCTCAGGACGACGACTGCGTTCTTTACCGCGTGTAAACGGAACGATGCAATACGTGCAGAACTTATCACAGCCATACATAATGTTCACCCAAGCGCGCATGCCTTCCCGCTTCTTCGGTAAGTTCTCAATAATGTCGCCTTCTTTGGACCATACCTCAACCACAAGCTCTTTACTAAATACCGCTTCTTTAATGAGGTGTGGCAACCTGTGAATATTATGCGTACCGAAGATCATATCCACGAAGCCATGCTTTGACATAATCCGGTTGACTACGCCTTCCTCTTGGGACATGCAACCGCATACCCCTAACAACAGACCCGGCTTCTCGATCTTCAGGTTCTTAAGATGTCCAAGCTCTCCAAATACCTTATCCTCGGCGTTCTCACGAATCGCACAAGTATTCAGCAAAATGAGATCCGCATCATTACGGTCAGCGACACTGCGGTAGCCCATCTGTTCCAATAGGCCCTTCATGGTTTCCGTGTCATGCTCATTCATTTGGCAGCCATAAGTCGTTATATGATAATATTTGCCCACTCCGAAATTCTGCATTTCTTCAGGAATTTCGAAATCATAATGCACTTCTATTTCTTCCTTGCCGCGCCGTTTTCCTTCTTTATAGTCAGGCTGACTATTAATTTGCACATTTCTTCCTTTAATCCGGTAAGTAACCTTACCTTCTTCTTCACTAATTACCTTTGCATCACTAAAATCAAAATATTTCGAATAATCCTTAGAACCCTTGCCGGATTTTAAGTCCGGTGAGTTGTGGTTCCCCTTTGTCATGCTGTTTTCACGTCCTCTATTGTTCAACAATTATTTTTATACTTTGCTAATTTAAAATTATAACATAATGCTGGCCTAACATAGAAGTGCCCGGTCTATTAATGATGTAAAGGAGCGTTGCATATCGACAAAAAAATACCCCGCCAACGTTTGGCAGGGTCAAGTTCTATCATATTAAGGGGGGTATGCTACTATTATAAGCAGATACACTACTCTTGAAACAGTTACACAACCTCTTACCTAAAAAAATAGTCATTGTATATTCTGCTAGTTTTAGTAAAGAGTATTCGTCGCTTCAGGAGTAAATGGGATGATTTCGTCTATCGCTCCACTTTGTACTTTGGCAGGCCAAGCTGGATCGCTAATAAGCGCTCTGCCCACTGCTACCAAATCAAACTCCTCCCGAGCGAACCTTTCAGTTAACTCATCGATATTATCCGCAGGCTTCTGAGCTTTATCTTCTGCGAAGAAATCGCTTTGCAGGCCAATAGAGCCCACTGTAATACACGGCTTCCCGGTAAGCTTCTTAGTCCACCCAGCTAAATTAAGATCAGAACCAGCAAATTCAGGTTGACTGAAGCGTCGGGTCGAGCAATGAAAGATATCTACACCCGCTTCGCTAAGCGGTGCTAGGAAACTCGCAAGTTCTTCTGAAGTCTTCGCCAGCTTCTCATCATACGCCCCCAACTTCCACTGGGAAAAGCGCAGCACGATTGGGAAGTCTGGTCCAACCGCTTGACGGCATGCTTTAATGATCTCGACAGCGAATGTTGTTCTTCCTACCAAATCGCCACCGTAACGATCGGTACGTTTATTCGTTCTATCCCAGAAGAACTGGTCTATCAGATACCCATGAGCGCCATGCAGCTCGATGCCATCAAAGCCAACGCTTTTGGCATTTTCCGCCGCTTGAGCGAAGGCTGTTACTAAGCTTTCAACCTCTTCTGTGGTCAGCGGCTCTGTCACCGGCTCACCTGCTAAATTCAGACCCGAAGGGCCTACAGGAAGGGCTTCAACGTTAGGATACTCGCCGATTGTACGCGCCATCCCCACATGCCAAAGCTGCGGGATGATCTTGCCCCCAGCTGCATGAACCTCTTCCACAACCTTCTTCCAGCCTTCTAAAGATGCTTCTTCATGTATATTAGGAATATCTTGGTGACTGACAGCCGCTGGATGATTTACCGCAGTACCCTCAGTAACAATTAATCCCACTCCACCCTCTGCACGTCTACGATAATAAGCGGCAACATTGCTTCCCGGCACACCATTCGGAGACTGCGCGCGTGTCATCGGCGCCATTACAAATCGGTTCGACAGCGCAAGATTCCCCACTTGAAAAGGTGAAAATAGTTGCTCTGTATTCATATGTTACCTCCAATTTATTAATTGATTACTTTAAGTAAGCTTATTATCTACCCAAAAGATGGGAAATGCAAATTTTAAGAAAAAGACAAAAAAAACCGGACCTCGCAGAATCTACGAATGCCCGGTTTTCACCAAATTATAATGACTCTCTAGACTTCAAGAATCCCCGCTTTAGGTGTAACTCCAAATGCTTTAGCTAAATCCCATAGCTGTTGGTCTGTGATCTTTTGTTTGATTTCTCTACCGCCAATCAAGTTGTAGATCGTTGCAGCCTTTTCAACCGTTTCTACTAGACCAAAGGTAGCATCCATGGTGGAGCCCGTGCCAAAAATCCCATGCTGCGGCCAGATGACTAAACGGTGATCCTTCATTTTTTTGGCAGTCTCACGGCCGATCTCACTGCTGCCCGGAACAATCCACGGAATAACGCTGACCCCATCAGGGAAAACAACAAGGCACTCTGTGCACATTTCCCATAGTGTTTTGGTAAACTTTAGTTCGTCCAGATCATGCGTGAAGGTCATCGCGATAACATTTGTAGCATGTGTATGCAGCACGATACGGTGTGTGGGATCTACTTTCAAGCGTTCAATATGACTCATAAAATGCGAAGCGAGCTCACTCGTAGGAACTGCCCCATTCCGCAATCCCCACAATACTTCCACACTTTCGCCATTGCCGCTAACCCTTAACACACCCAGATTCGCTTCAGGGTCTTTAATCACATTTCTGAAATATTTGCCCGAACCTGTTACGATAAAATACTTGCCTGCTAATTCTTTTACCGGAAAGGTGAGTTTGATCGTGCGCAACGGCTCCAGTACATTAATATACTTAGCCACCTCATTCTCATCCAGCAAATAGCTGACATTCCCACCATTCAGTTCATCCCAGCCAAGCTCCCACATATGACGGGTGATCTCTGACATTTCCTGAATAAATGGAGCTTCACTGCTGGCAATATAACCTTTTGACTCTAACAAGGATGTACTCATAGTCTATTCTCTCCTTTGTATTTGCTGCTCTCCGTATCCACTTTTATCTTAAAGACAAAACGTCCTGTTCATAATTTTTCACTTCAGTAAGCCATTGCTCACGCACCGGTGTACCTTGTGATGCACAGTAGTAATCCCAGACCGCTCCAAACGGATACGATTTGAACTCTTCTACCAGAGCAAGACGTGAAGTATAATCCCCGGACTGCTCGATTTGCTTAAGTTCTTCCACTGGTTCCAGCATCGCACGCAGCAACGCCTTAATAGTGTTGCGGGTGCCAATGACCCATGCCGCGAGATGATTGATACTGCCATCAAAGAAATCCAATCCAATATTCGTACGAGGAAGTAAGTCCCCACGAACTAATTCACGGGCGATTTCCAGCAGCTCATCATCCATCGTTACCACATGGTCACTGTCCCAGCGGACAGGTCTGCTAACATGCAGCAGCAGCTGCTCACTGAACATCAGAATCGAAGATAATTTATTCGAAATCACTTCTGTAGGATGAAAATGTCCCGCATCCAGACAGATTGCTTTTCCATTTGTTAAACCATAACCCATATAGAATTCATGAGAGCCAACCACATAACTTTCAGAGCCAATTCCAAACAGTTTACTTTCCAAGGCATCCATATTATAAAGCGGATCTATTTCCTGACTAAAAATCTCATCCAGCGACTCTTTTAAACGTACTCTTGGAGCTAGCCGATCTACTGGCGTATCTTTATAACCGTCTGGAATCCAAAAATTCGTCACACAAGGCTGACCCAGCTCCCGCCCAAAATGCTCAGCGATCGTACGTGAAGCTTTACAGTGTCTGATCCAGAAATCCCGAATCTCCGCGTCCGAATGACTGAGAGTGAATCCATCGGCTGCTTTCGGATGTGAGAAACAAGTAGGGTTAAAATCAAGCCCTAAGCCCTGCTCCTTCGCCCAATCCACCCAGGATTGAAAATGTCGTGGCTCTAGTTCATCCAAATCTACAGGTTCATCTGTATCTGCGTAAATAGCATGCAGGTTAACCTTATGTTTACCAGGAATAAGAGATAACGACTTTTCTAAATCTTGACGTAGTTCATCTGGTGTACCCGCCCGGCCCGGATAACTTCCCGTTACCGCAATGCCCCCGCTTAGTTCTTTTTCCTTAAAAAGAAAACCTTTTACATCATCACCCTGCCAGCAATGTATGGAAATTTTAATTTGCGCGAGTCGCTCCAGCACTTTATCCACATCAATACCGTGGGCGGCGTATAGTTTTTTGGCTTCGTTATAGCTAGTGATAATGCTCTGATCCATGCTGTTTATCCTCCTAAAATAGTGCAATGTCTGTTTCGCTTAGATAAGCTCATTCACTCTGGACAGATGAAGGCTTCTCCAGCGATTTAGAATGTTATCAAAATGCTTGATCGGCTGCGGAATGTAGGATGTTATTTCAAAAGATTGTTCGATAATAGCTCTTGCCTCAGTTATGTCTGCAATGGAATCTGTGCTAATCATCTGCACTACTATATTTCCTAGAGCAGTCGCTTCCGTTGGTCCAGCCTTTACTTCCCTGCCGATAACATCAGCTGTTAGTTGGCATAAAAGCCGGTTGTTCGCCCCGCCGCCGACAATTTGCAATCCCTCGATCCGACCTTCTGTCAGCTCCTCCAACTCTTCCAAATAAGTTAGATAGGATAACGCCAAGCTGTCAAAAACACAACGTGCTAACTGTCCAGGTGTCTCAGGAACGTGCTGCCCACTCTCCATACAGGCACTGCGGATTTCTTCTATCATGTTGGATGGATTAAGAAACCTTGGTGCATTACAAGGGATCAGGCTGCGAAACCCCTCTTCTCCCTGTGCAAGCTCTGCAAGCTCCGCAAAACTATAACAATTGTTCAGTAATCTGCGAACCTCTTGAATAAGCCATAAGCCCATTACATTTTTGAGGAATCTATAAGTTCCGTAGGCTCCCCACTCATTGGTGTAGTTAGCCTGCATGGCTTGTAGAGAATTTAGAGGCTCCGTTCTTTCTACACCGAGTAAAGACCAAGTTCCACTGCTGATATAAGCTGAACCTTCTTGAAGTGGAGCACCTAGCACTGCTGAGGCCGTATCATGGGAAGCCACACAGATCAGTTGGCATTCAGGCAGGTCATATTGTTGGATTAAAGCTTCGTCAAGAGAACCAACCACTACACCAGGCTCAGTTAATTTTGCAAATTGATCTTTCCTGATATTTAAAAATTCTAATAGGTCATCGTCAAAATCCCGGCTTTCCAGATTCAACAGCTGTGTTGTAGATGCAATAGTAACCTCATTGATCTTGCGGCCAGTCAGTCGGTAATATAGATAATCTGGTACAAGTAAAATTTGATCCGCTTGCGCTAACTCTTCTTCATTATGAACATATAACTGATTCAAGGTATTGATGGATAACTGCTGGATTCCTGTCTTTTCATAGACGGTTTGTGGTGAAAGCTGCTGTGCCACCTGATCCACAGCCAGATCCGTTCTGCGGTCGCGGTAGGCGTATACTTCCTGAACACGATTCCCTTCCGCATCTACCAGCACATAATCTACACCCCATGTATCAATACCGAGCGTACAGGTAGTAATTCCATCGGTTTTAGCCTTCCGAAGCCCGATCATAATCTGCTCTACTAAATAATCAATGTCCCAGAAACAGGAACCCTCTTGTTCCGTAAAGCTATTGCTAAAGCGATGAAGCTCTTCTAAGGAAAGAATACCTTCTTGCAATATTCCGCGCACCAGCCGCCCACTTGAGGCACCGATGTCAACGGCGATGTGATTATTCATAAACAATCTCCTATGATAAGGTGTGATTTATAATATTTTTTTGAACAGTGTAATAACTTCTTCTTTAGTAGGAATAAAAGGGTTCCCTGGTGCACAAGCATCCTTCATCGAATTTTCAGCCAGAAGATCAAGATCTACTTCTTCTACACCAAGCTCGGATAATTTGGCTGGAATCCCTACTTCTTTAGACAACGCCTTGATCGACTCAATTACGAAATCTGCGCATTGTTTATCCGTATGGTTCTCTACATTAAGTCCAATCGCTTTAGCAATGGATCTGAATTTCTCAGGCACATATTTGGCATTTTCTTCTTCCACAAAAGGCAGCAGCATCGCGTTACATACGCCGTGCGGCAGATCGTATACGCCGCCCAGCTGATGCGCCATCGCATGCACATAACCAAGCCCCGCATTATTGAAAGCCAATCCGCCAAGGAATATCGCGTATACCATCTGTTCACGCGCTTCGATATCATGGCCATTCTTCACAGTACGAGCCAGGTTAGCAAAAATAAGCTCCACTGCGGCTAGTGCCGTAGCATCAGTTACCGGATAAGCTCCTGGCGTCACCAACGCTTCAATCGCATGAGTCAGTGCATCCATACCCGTGGCCGCGGTAAGTGCAGCTGGTTTATCAACCATAAGCTCAGGATCGTTGACTGAAATCGTCGCAAGGCTGTTTTTATCTACCATAACCATCTTCACTTTGCGATCTTCGTCTGTGATTACATAGTTAATGGTCACTTCAGCCGAAGTACCAGCAGTGGTATTCACGGCGACAATCGGCAGTGATTTATGCTTAGACTTGTGTACACCTTCATATTCTTTGATATGACTGCCATTTGTGGCAATGATACCAATGGCTTTGGCAGTATCCTGTGGTGATCCACCGCCGATGGAAATCAGATAATCACAATTCTGCGACTTGAGATAATCAACGCCATCGTGGACATTTTTACAGGTCGGATTGGGTTTCACTTCATCATAGATGGCATATTCAATCCCCGCTTCGTCCAATACCGCCAGCAATTTACCAGCAATGCCACTTTTCATAAGGAATTTGTCCGTAACTACTAGCGCCTTTTTTAATTTAAGTTCTTGGATGTATGGACCAATCTCCTGCAAGCATCCCTTGCCCATAATATTGATCGATGGAACATAATACACATGCGTGCTCATTGCTTGACCAGCCTCCTAAAGTTAATTTATCAACACCAAAGTTTTACACACAACTCTGCAAGCTAGAGCGTAGTATTCCGGCTGCAGCGCCTCAGGCTGGCCTCTGAATCGCAACTGGGCCGGCTCTGGTATCTTTCAAATCTAATTACCACTACAGGACTTCTTTTCTCCTTCATCGTATGCTCCCGAATCTTTGTTGTCAACATTTTAAATATTATTTATGTTGTTTTTATTTGTTTTATATCCGTTTTGTGAATATTACTGGAAAACAAACATGATTCTACGTTGATTTTATTGCAAAACACAGATATTTGGAGCTAAGATTAAGGAATATACAGATTTCGGAAAGGTGATCCCTATGCTTGCAGCTGAAAGACGCAAAAAAATAATAGATCTTGTTCATCAGAATAAACGAGTATTAGTCTCTGATCTAAGCCGGATGTTTGAAGTTACAGAAGAGACGATACGCAGAGATTTGGAGAAGCTGGAGAAGGATGGCATTCTGAGCCGAACCTATGGCGGGGCCATGCTGAATCGTCACACGAACGAGGATTTGCCTTTTGTTACACGCAATGCGCTGAATACAGATATCAAACGGGGAATCGCCCTCAAGGCGCTCGATTTAATCAATGATGGAGATACGTTAATGGTGGATCCTAGCTCCACAGCCTTTGAGTTTCTAAAACTGCTTGGCAATAAAAACAATCTGACCATTATCACGAACTCGATTAATATTTTGCATGAGTTCTCGAATTCAGGGATGGATATCATCTCTACCGGTGGTTCTTTACGTTACCGATCCATGTCACTCGTGGGTCCTGTAGCACATGACACCATTCAAAGATACAATGTGGACACTGCGGTTATCAGTTGTAAAGGAATTGATATGGAGCGAGGCATCACAGATTCTAATGAACCGGAGTGTGAGCTCAAGAAATATATGCTACGTCAAGCTAACAAGGTCATACTCCTGGCCGATCACACCAAATTCGATAAGACCGCCTTTACGAAGCTGATCGAGCTTGGCCAAATCGACTTTTTGATCACAGACCGCCAGCCTTCTGAGGTTTGGTTGAAACGCCTGAACGAAGAGAATATCGAGCTTCTCTATTAATCGGGCTCAAACGCCTTCGGCGCCCAATTAAAAATGCCGTTCCCCAATGAGTAATGGGTGACGGCATTTGTTGTATGGAGATGATTATCTTTTTGTATAAACCTGAGAGATTGGGACCACGTCGACGGTTGATTTGGGATTTTCGCGCTTCACTTGCGTTGTGGTTTTTTTCCTGCAAATATATACAAGCGCTGGCGGAAAATTCAGCAGCACCCACTTCGTGTGTAGGATCTCAAAATGCTGGCTCAACTCTGTTTTCATCCGCGGAAAATATTCATAGGTTATAAACCACCCTCCTTCTTTTAAAGAAGACGTGATCTGTTCCATAAACCTGGTGCGGTCTGGCTTCGAGAAATTCATCAAAGACAAACTACTCACGATACAATCCAGCTTCTCCAGACTGCTGTTATGAAGCGCAAGACGCAGCCGGAGACAATCGTTGTTGCAGAAACATCCGGGGAATTCCTCTCTTAATTGACTGCGAAAATCAGGATCTATTTCAAATAGAAGAACATTCATACCGGTCTTTTCTCCACGCGGAATAAACCTTGTGATTGCACCAGTCCCCGCACCTAACTCAGCCATAGAATGCACTTGGTTCCAAGGCACTGGATCAAGCAACGTCTGGGCCAGCCAATGTGAACTGGGAGTCACACTACCATATTGTCGGGGCGCATGCAGAAATTTATTTAGAAAATGAAGTCGCTCACGAATTCCACTTTGCATGAAATCTCCCCCTTGCTTCCTAACTTACCCTTCTACCCCTAAAATATGTAAACTGCATTAAATTCGTACTCCATCTATACTTCCCATTATCTATTCCCCTTAATATAAAAAGCCCAAATTTCTCCGCAACATAAATTGCGGGAAATTCGAGCTTGTAAACACTCATTTCAGAGTCGGCCAATCTTATTTAGTTTCCACAGCGTGTCCACCGAATTCGTTCCGCAGTGCAGCTACTACTTTACCAGTAAATGTGTCAGTCTCTAGGGAACGGTAACGCATCAATAACGCCATTGCGATAACCGGAGTCGCCGCTTGTAAATCAAAGGCGGTTTCAAGCGTCCATCTGCCTTCACCAGACGAATGCATAATGCCCTTGATCTCATCTAGTTTAGCGTCCTTCGAGAAGGCGCGTTCCACAAGTTCCATCAGCCATGAACGGATTACAGAGCCGTGATTCCACACCCGAGCTACTTCCTCAAAGTTGTAGTCAAATTCACTCTTTTCCAGAACCTCAAAACCTTCACCGATCGCAGCCATCATGCCGTATTCGATACCGTTATGCACCATTTTTAGAAAATGGCCGCTACCTGCTTTACCAGCATATAAAAAGCCGCTTTCTACAGCTGTATCACGGAAAATCGGCTCCACAACTTCCCAAGCTTCGGGATCTCCGCCAACCATGTAACAAGCGCCATTACGCGCCCCTTCCATACCACCAGAGGTGCCTGCATCCATAAAGTGAATTCCGTGCTCCTTCAATTCCTCATACCGGCGAATA
This sequence comes from Paenibacillus sp. FSL F4-0122, assembly GCF_038002845.1. Lineage (NCBI taxonomy): Bacteria > Bacillati > Bacillota > Bacilli > Caryophanales > Paenibacillaceae > Paenibacillus > Paenibacillus sp. FSL F4-0122. The sequence goes on along the minus strand of NZ_JBBODI010000001.1, from coordinate 5,428,239 downwards.
GATTCCTTGTAGTGCGAGTTTCCTGCTTCAATAACGATATCACCTTTAGACAATTGTGGAGTGAGTTCAGCGATTACAGAATCAACGACCTGATGCGGAACCATGATCCAAATGATTCTTGGCGTTTCCAATTGCTGCACCAATTCAGGAAGCGTAACTGCTCCACTAGCGCCTTTAGCTTTCATTTCTTCTACAGCAGGTGCATTCAGATCAAAAGCAACAACCTCATGTCCATGATCCAGCAAATTTTGACCCAAATTAAAACCCATTTTTCCTAACCCAACTAATCCTACTTTCATGTAAATTCCCTCCGATTTATAGATTCTTATGATGTATTTTAGCTAAATTGGCAAAAAAAACAGGCAGGGGCTTAAGCCCCTGGCCGTATAGATTCCTGCGCTGCTGCAACTTCTGCTTGAGCGTCGAGAACATCTGACTCCTGATCTGCATCATCAAACCACCAGCGGTCTTCACCCAAAAGCTCCATAGCCGCATTTGGACCATAAGAACCTGAAGCATAGGTATGAAGTGGCATTAGCCCCTCCTCCATAGCTTCCTGGATTGGTGTAACCCATTGCCATGACAGCTCGACTTCTTTCCAGTGAGCGAAGAAAGTGGCGTCACCACGAAGCGCATCAAAGATCAGATTTTCGTAAGCTTCTGGTACGTCTGAAGTTCCGGCTTCATAAGTAGCGAGGACAGGTTCAAGTTTCCCTTTCTGCAACTGATCCTTCGTATTCAACTGAAGCGTAATGGCTTCATTTGGACCGATCTCGATGATGAGTAGATTTGGAACGTCATTCCCTTTATTTTTGTTATTGTTATCATTAAACGGTTCTTTAAATTCTATAACAATTCTTGTTGATTTCTCTTTCATTCTCTTGCCGGTACGGATATAGAACGGAACTTCATTCCACAATGGATCATCTATAAACAAACGCGCTGCAATAAACGTCTCATTTTGTGAGGATTGGCTAATTCCTGGTTCATCTAAGTATCCTGCAACAGATTTACCTTTAATTTCACCTTCAGCATATTGTCCGCGGACAACGTATTGATTAACCTCGTCTTTACTTAACGGAATGAGGCGCTCCATGACATATCTTTTCTTCCCGCGGATCTCTTCAGGTGTACTGCCTTTTGGAAGCTGCATCGCCATCATCATGAGCAATTGCAGCATATGGTTCTGGAACATATCACGAAGTGCCCCAGCTTTATCATAATAGCCTGCCCGTTCTTCAACGCCAACAATCTCACTCGCCGTAATTTGCACATTTGCGATATAACGATTTTTCCACAGTGCTCTAAGTACAGGATTTGAATATTTTAGAACTTCCAGATTCTGAACCATTGGTTTACCCAAGAAATGGTCAATTCGGAAAATCTCTTCTTCTGCAAATACGGCATTCAAGCTGTCATTTAACTCTCTTGCTGTTTGCAAGTCTGTACCAAAAGGCTTCTCAATAATCAGACGCTTCCAGCCCTTCGTCGATCCCAGACCACTGGAGTGAATATTGGCGGCAATTTCCTTGAAAAACTCAGGACCCACCGATAAATAGAACATCCGATTCTCCGGAATGTTAAAAAATTGCTCACGACGTTTAACATGCTCCAGGAGCTTCAAATAATCCTCTGTATTACCTACATCTAGAACGCTATATTCAAAAGCTTCCAAGAAAACCTGCAACTGTGGAGACTCAACTGCCGGTTGTCTAGAAAATGTCTGCAAAGATTGCAGGACTTGCTTACGGAAAGCTTCGGTTGAAACTTCTCTTCTTCCTAATCCAATCACTGAGAGAGGACCTGAAATTTGACCATCTAAAAAGAGGTTATATAGTGCAGGATAGATTTTACGTTTTGCTAAATCTCCTGTAGCGCCAAAAAGCACAAATGTTGATGATTCCACTTTCATTCCTCCCGCTATTATATATTATTTATTAACTTACTTTTAATTACTAGCATACTCAGTAGAATCAATCATACGACTGATATTTTTATTCGTCAACCTCATTTCGACATTTACGAAAAGTTATTATTTTCACAAAGCTTCAAATTGGTAATTATGATTAATGTCACACCAATTATCTTATTGGATTATTCGTATTAAATTACTAGGAAATAATCCGCGAGCAAGTTAACAACCCGCTCCCAGCATGGGTTTAGGTGCTCTAACTTTACACACTCTGATTTAAAATTCTTCATACAAAGCTGTTTATAACATGATCAAAATTCCCAGTCGCCTAAATGTGATCATCCTTCCATTGTGTTTCAAACTAACTTTAAGTAATTGACTGGATTGGTCTGTCGCGCCTCGAAGAAGACTATGCGATTTGATTCCAAGTTTGGGAATTAAGCATAAAAAGTGACTACTTCGAGGAATATTATCAGAGAATACTTCGAAGGAATTTTCACTCAGCATTTCGGAATGACTTGGAGTCTCCCAAGAGGACAATATGTTGTAAAGAGTACCTTTGGGAACGAGTTGAGGTTTGCTAGGTGAACCCTGTGAATGTCTTGAAGTTTGCTAGGTGTGCGCTTTGGGGGATCACTTTAAAGTTCGCATAGAGCGTCTTTAGTTTCTGCTTGGAGTAACATTTATGTTTACCCGCATCTCCGACTGCTGCGAGATCGGACCTAACAGACCTTATTCGTCGATTCTCACTCGTCTGCGTTGGCTGCATGTCCACACCATGGAGGGGACGGACTCAGGTGGCCTCAAACGTCGATTCGTTCTCATCAACCGAGGCTGTATGCCCACACTAACTATGGGTTCGGACTCAGGGACATTATAAGTCGATGCTTACTCATCTGCCGAGGCTTTTTCTCCACACCATGTATGGTCCGGACTCAGGAGACGCTATTTCGCAGATTCTGATCATTTCGCCATGCTATCGGACTCAGATGCAGCTATTCGACCAAATGTACGCCTCTTTGGAGCAAAAACTTGCCAATAAGAGCTATGCGGTCCGAAACTTATGAAAAATGTTCCAATAACACTAAATAGCTGCAATACAGTCCGTTACGGTGTGTATTATCGTCAATCTTGGCTAGTCCGGACTCAGATGACCTCAAACGTCGATTCGTTCTCGTATGCGGACGCTGCAAGTCCACGCCATCGATAGTCCGGACTCAGGAGACGCTATCTCGCAGATTTTGATCATTTCGCCATGCTATCGGACTCAGGTGCAGCTATTCGACCAAATGTACTCCTCTTTGGAGCAAAAACTTGGCAATAAGAGCTATGCGGTCCGAAACTTATGAAAAATGCTCCAAAAACACTAAATAGCTGCAATACAGTCCGTTACGGTGTGTATTATCGTCAATCTTGGCTAGTCCGGACTCAGGTGACCTCAGACGTCGATTCGTACTCGTCAGTTGAGGCTTTATGTCCACACTAACTATGGGTTCGGACTCAGATGACGCTATACGTCGATCTTAATCGTCTGCTGAGGCTACCGTCCTCGCCATCGAAAGTCCGGACTCAGGAGACGCTATTTCGCAGATTTAGCCCATTTCGCCATGCTATCGGACTCAGATGCAGCTATTCGACCAAATATACTCTTCTTTGGAGCAAAAACTTGGCAATAAGAGCTATGCGGTCCGATACTCCTGAAAAATGCTCCAAAAACACCAAATAGCTGCAATACAGTCCGAACGATGATGTAGTATCGTCTATCTTGGCTAATCCGGACTCAGATGACGCTATATGTCGATTCTTAATCGTCTGCTGAGGCTACTCGTCCTCGCCATCGACGGTCCGGACTCAGGAGACGCTATTTCGCAGATTTAGGCCATGTTGCCCTGCTATCGGACTCGGATGCAGCTATTCGACCAAATCCACTCTTCTTTGGAGCAAAAACTTGGCAATAAGAGCTTTGCGGTCCGATACTTCTGAATAATGCTCCAAAAACACCAAATAGCTGCAATACAGTCCGAACGATGATGTAGTATCGTCTATCTTGGCTAATCCGGACTCAGAAGACCACACACGTCGATACCACGTCATCCTCATAGAACAGCCGGACCCAGAAGTCCTTATATCGCAGATTCAAAACTACTCATGACGAACTAGTTACCAGCCGAGTTTACAATACCATTTGTTTAGAGCCGGTACATTAAGTGTTATAGTTAATGAACATAAGAATTTTCATTCAGTTCACGAAAGGAAGGAGAATTTTCATGAATATGGAGCAATGGGAACGAATTCGGACGGGACAGGGATTTATAGCTGCCTTGGATCAAAGTGGTGGCAGTACACCAAAAGCGCTGCTGCAATATGGTGTTGCAGAGGACAGTTACTCTAATGAAGATCAAATGTATGGGTTGGTTCACGAGATGAGAACGCGCATTATCAAGAGCCCTGCATTTGATTCTAAGCATATACTGGGTGCAATCTTATTTGAGAACACAATGGATCGTTCTATAGACGGTCAATATACTGCCGATTTTCTATGGGAGAAAAAAGGTATTGTGCCTTTCCTGAAAATCGATAAAGGGCTTGCCGACCCTGAGGACGGAGTACAACTAATGAAGCCTATTCCCGGCTTGAATGATCTTCTGAAGCGGGCCAACGAACGTAACATCTTCGGTACAAAAATGCGCTCGGTGATTAAAGAGGCTAACCCTGCCGGTATAAAAAAGGTGGTAGAACAGCAGTTTGAAATCGGCAAGCAGATTTTAGCAGCGGGACTCGTTCCTATTATCGAACCGGAAGTTGATATCCACACTGCTGATAAAACAGCTTCAGAGAAGCTGCTAAAAGAAGAACTATCGGCCCAATTGTCTACGCTGGGCAAAGACGTGAAGGTCATGCTTAAGCTCTCCATTCCAACGGAGAATAATTTCTACCGCGAATTAATGGATGATCCTCACGTTTTGCGAATTGTCGCTTTATCAGGCGGTTACACACAAGCAGAAGCAAACGATAAGCTCGCCCATAATCAAGGGCTGATTGCCAGCTTCTCACGTGCGTTATCGCAGGGACTAAGCGCTGGACAATCAGAAGAAGAGTTTAACGCGCTCCTCTCCAAATCTGTAGAAGCGATTTATACAGCATCTATTAAATAAGATCCTCATTTAACCAGCACATAAAAAGAGCTGTTTCCCGACAGGTGATCCCTGCTGGGAAGCAGCTCTTTTTTATGATAAGGTTTTACTTTTAAAGTCTAGAACTTTCAGATTAAACGCCATTTCGTCTACTCTTTCAGCCCACACAAGCATGCAATAGGTTTGCTAAAGTCCCCCTTTCATCTTATCTAAAGGCCGCACCTTTACCTAAAACATATTAATCTACCACTTCTTTGCTGTTTCTTTAGTACACCTATTCATAATTTCTGCATTTAAATCAGCGCATAACCTTTCCCAATAATTTCTTGATCTTACGCAAAAAAGGGCTCCACCACGCATGTATGCGAGTAGAAACCCTACTAAAGTCCATTACTTCTAAGTTATCTTAAATCGAAACCACGAGGATTAATGCAACTAAGGCTGGAAGACCTTGCATAAACAAAATAGACTTTTTCACCGTCAGTCCGCCATATAATGCCGCCACAATAACTGTTGCCAAGAAGAAGATTTCAATTTGATGGCCGAAATTTACATTCGGATGAACCAATCCCCAAATTAAACCTGCCGCCAAAAATCCATTGTATAACCCTTGATTCGCGGCCAGAGTTTTAGAAGCATCCGCAACTTCCTGTGTCATTCCAAAGACTCGAAGCCCTTTTGGCTTTGACCAAGCGAACATTTCTAAATAAACAATATAGATATGTATTAACGCAACAACACCGACCATAATATTAGCTACCCATACCATCAAAATAACCACCTTTATTTAATTTGTGTACAATTTAATTGTATCATACCAAAGTTAAAAAGTGTATACATAATCCCATAAACAATTCGAAACTAAAAAAGAATAGCCATAATCTTCAAAAAAAGACTATCGCTATTCCATACGTAATGTTTATGAAATTCTAAAATATTTTTGCAGCAATATAAACGGTCACGCTATTGTAAAAACCATAATGAGAGCCATTGCTCCAGACGAAATTGCTAGGATCTGAAATTGCTGTGTTTTGAGAAGGTTGATGTCCATGTTTCTCTGACCATAAACCTGAGCTATTTTGAAGCATGAAGTGGTAATCAACGTTATCCTCAGGAATATCGACTTTACCATTCCCATTTGAGTCGATCCACCCCACTCTAAGTGCAATACGATGTTCATCGGAATTAATCGCTGCAGTTCGGCCCGGAAGTATCCGCCAACCCGGCTTAAAATATAAAGGATTCGTATTGCCATCTTGAACCACAAGACCAGCAGTATAATACACATTAGTAAAATAGGCAGGATCTCTGACATTTGAGACCCCGTCTCCATCACCAGGGTTGATTGCCCCTGGAAATCTTAAGGCATAACCATAACAGTTAATTCCATAGCTATTTTCGGCTGTATACGGCCATGCATGACCATAAGCGGAAGATAGGGTTGCTTGCGGAGAATCAGGTTCAAAAGTAGGTGTTATTAGCTCCGGTGCCAACAATTCATTATTTATAAGGTTGTCATCTGCTGGGGGCACAAAGCTTGAAGACTCTTTGAGTTCTCCAACAGTAGTAACATTTCCTTGTGTGTCCACAATAATCGTATCGTCGCCTTTCCATTCTCCAACCCAAACCTTTTCCGGTCCAGAAGTTTGGACTTCTTTCAAATTACTCACGTCGACGTCGATGGGTGCGGCCATTGCAGCAGAGGACAGGGCCAGATTCAGCAAGAGTGTGCAGGTTAATACGACTTTATAAGTCTTTTTCAAAATCACAAACATCCCTTTCTATGTAAGATAAGTAAAAATTAACATTTTATCCTAAAATAGAATATGAAGAATGTTATGGTTTTTTTGAACACCTATAAAGCTTTATATTCAAAATAGTCAAAATAAGCCGGCTTCGCTTGCTGATCCAAATCCTGAGCACATACCCCGACATAGGAACCGGTAAAGCCGAGCTTACCGCCATATTCATCCGAAAGCGTGCCAAAATCTAAGGGAGTACAGACAGCTGTCCAATTCACCCCATCTGGAGAGGCATAAAACAACAGATCACGTCCATGAATTTCCGCCTTTAGATAATAACGATCCCAATTCTTCACAGATAGCTGCATAGAGGAAATCTCATCGTATTTGCCACCTCTACACAGCACAACGCCCAAACTAGTTCCACGGATCTCATCTGCGGTAACACGCAAATAATAGTAATCACTGTCATCATAATAGAGGACTAGTCCAGCCATTTGCAGGAAGCTATCCGGCTTGAATTCCAGACAGGTTGTAGCTGAGCATTCAAAATGTTGAATCGGCCGGGCAATTAAGCTCTGATCATGCAGTGAAGCTAACGACTCTCTACCGCGCAGACGAAGAAACCCTGGGCGTTCCTTCAAGCTAACCCAAGATTCATCAAAGGGCACACGCAAGCTTTGGTATGGAAATCCAAGAACCTCTCCATCAAAATCATCTCTGTTTGGCAGCTCCTCAAAAGTGAATACCGGCAGCTCAGGAGCCATTGTCTCCAATGCAGGCAGCTTCCCTCCGTGGGCCAATCGCAACCAGCCATCCTCTGTCCATTCACAGCGTTGAATAGCAGTTTCCCGGCCTAACGGATTCATCGTTGACGTTCCCGGAATCGGACGTGTGCATAAATGTGCCATGTACCAGTCCCCATTCTGAGTCTCTACGAGCGATCCATGACCTGCTTGCTGAAACAGGTAGGTCAGATCATGCGCCGTGGTCATAATCGGGAAATCCGGATCAGTCTCATAAGGACCTGTGAGGCTTCGGCTTCTAGCTAAGGTAACCATATGGTTGATGCCGGTGCCCCCTTCAGCTGTCAGTAAGTAATAGTACCCATCCTTCTGGTACAATTGCGGACCTTCGGTCACTCCGATAGGTGTCCCTTTATAAATTTCATGGATAGGTCCCGTTAATTTGCCAGTCTCCGGGTCATATTCCTGCATAATGATGCCAGAGAAGTTATTGTGATTTTTACGGAAATCCCAACGCATATTAAGCAGCCATTTGGTCCCGTCCAGATCATGGAACAAAAATGGATCAAACCCGCTGCCATTAAGTCTAACCGGCTCACTCCACGGACCCATGATATCAGTCGCTGTAATTAAATAGTTATGCAGATCTTTATATACACTTTTGCGAGATTTCACATCTGTAAATAGCAGATAGAACACGCCTTGATCATAAGAAAGCGCTGGTGCCCAAATGGAACCAGAACTTACGTTACCACGCAGATCTACTTGTGAGGCTTCTGTCAGAACACGTGAAATGGAATGCCAATGGACTAGATCCTTGGAATGATGGATTTCTACACCTGGAAACCATTCAAAAGTAGATGTTGCGATATAATAATCATCCCCTACTCTAATAAAAGACGGATCTGGATGAAAACCTGCCAACACCGGATTAACAATTTTTCGCGTCATAATGTTACCCTCCACTACCGGATTTTTCATAGTTTAACGTATTTATTGTATCGCTTTCATAATAATTAAAGTTATAATGGGATATAAGAAAATGTTTATATTTTGTCATCTTGGAGGGCCTATGAAGCAGCTGTTCGAACCTGTTGTTTTTGAAGAACACAAGACCTTGATTTGGGATTATAAAATATATACCGACGACTATTACAAAGGTTATTATCACTGGCATCAATGCTGCGAAGTCATGTTCGTGTATGGCGGACAGGGAAACGTTGTTGTGAATCAGCAGATGTACGATATTCGCAGGGGAATGTTATTCTTTTTCCAGCCCTATCAGCTGCACCGGATCTATTCTGAGGTTTCTCCCGAGTGTCCTTTTGAACGAACCATCTTCTACATTGATCCACATGTTGCTGAGCACCTGCTGGAGGGTTTTGCGAAAAGAAAGGCTTTATTCACAGCGCTTTGGCAAGGAAAAAATACACATTGTGCCTTTGATCTTAAGGACCACGTTGAGTCTGTGGAGTGGATTCTGGAGCATTATAATCACAATAAAAAAGTCAGTCTGACTGAGGATACCGAAGACATTTCACTGTTAATTCTTCAATTATTGAGCAGTATAGGAACTGAAGATCAGCATGTATTCCAATCAGGAGAACGGCGAACCTTGCGCTATTCTGAGAAAATCATGAGTTTTATCGAAGAGCATTATCATGAGGAGGTTAATCTGGATCAGTTGGCTGAGGAGATTCACTTGTCCAAATCCTATATCTCCAGAATCTTTCATCAGGAAACCGGAGGAAGGCTTGTTGATTATCTGACTGCCCGCCGGATCAAACAGGCCTGCCGCTTGTTAGGAACGACAGACCTGCCTGTGGAGCAAATCGGAATCACTGTTGGTTTTCCAAATGCCTCTTATTTCAATCAACTGTTCAAAAGAGTCCTAGGGACGACTCCATTAAAATATAGAAAAAGTAATTAGATCTAATCTACACAACCGTATTTTTTTCAGTAACGAAGAGTATATTTTTAGCAAAATGATTAATATCTATCAGCTCTGGGCGGGGGGCGTCCATCAGTTCACCATTGATCCTTAAATTGACAAAGGTCACATTTTCAACAGCTCTCTCTTCGTCATATCCATAAATTCGTGAAGGGTTCGCCCTCCCGCTATAGCTGATGTCTCGAAATGTAATGTCCCGGATGCTTGTCCCCGGCTCTGGATTGTAGTCCTTATTATAGACCACTCGCACATCAATTAGCTGCCCCTGCTCAATACGTTCCACACGTATATTTTCATATAGAACATTACACACCTTATTTCGATCCCCGGCATTAATCGCCAGTGCCCCCCAATAATTCTCTTGCGGTTCGTGATGATTCAAGATATCAATATTCGCAAAAACAATAGACTCAATTACGTCACCATTCCGTTCATGGTCACCATGAGTGCCAATCATCAATGGATGAGCAACATCCGCCCACAGAATAGAATCATGAACGCTAATATTGCGGGTATCCCCATAAAAATCCCATCTTGAGCCATAGATAGCAATACAATCATCAGAATTACGCATAAAAACATCCCGGATTCTAATCTCAGAACTAGACATGATATCAATGCCATCAGACCAACCGCGAGTGCTAAACGATTTGAAATTATCAATCACAATCTGCTCAGACTGCCCGATGAAAATGCTATAATGTGGCGGATCAATCACGGTAATACCTTCCACATTTATAGATCGTGAAAAAACAATTCGTATCCCTCGAAAGGCCGAGAATCGATGAAAATCCGCAAGATAAATTACACCGCGACCACGAATGGATACATCATGAACTCCCTCGCATACCAAGGAACCTACAAGCACAGAACCTCCGGCAAGATACACCGTGGTTTCCGAAGGGACCGGCAATACTGTTTCTTCTATATAATGTGTGCCCGGAGCGAAATAAAGCACCTTCCTCTTTTCACGAGGATCAGCAGCGGTATTATCCAGCAGACGTAAAAGATCAGGTTTCCGGTGTATACCCGGTTGGACTACTAGGACATTAGCATCCTCTGGTTGAGGGGCATCCTTCTCCTTAGGGTTAGCAAATAAATGGAGATTCCGAAAAATATCACCGTTGATCTCAATCGATAACTTTTGCGGACCCGTTAGCTTAAACAAAATGGTATTTCCATGATGTTCGTAAGTGACCTCTCGCGAAGCCGGAGCAATGTTCACACAATCAATCTCCGTATAAAGACAGGTGACTTCAACTTCTACTGTACCTTCCAGATCAAAATAAGCCATGGATGCAGGACGTACCTCATGCATATCTACCTTAACCTCGTAAATAAACAAGCTATGCCATTCTCCTTCAGGCTGCCGTACTCTGACCTTATAATCCTCACGTCCCGGGAAATCTTTAGGTGCTTTATATACTTGTAAATCATCCACTTTACCATCCTCCTGTTCATTTAGATTGTATCGCTTCCAACTCCGATAAAGTTTTAATGTGTTATGCAGAAATGTTTGTATTTTGTCAGTTATAGATTAAAAGCCTGTTACAACATGACAATAATCAAACATTTCCTTATATCAAAACACAACTTTCCTGAGCTTTAGAAAGCTATACTCATAACATCCTAAATACACTGGAGGCAGTAATAATGACAAACCCTTATTGGCAAGAGATCATGGGTAGACTCGATACAAAAGTAGAACGTATGATAGAGCAAATCGGTGATAAGTGCCCGCATTTCGCCGGAAAAGATGGCAAATTTGATGATATCGGTTCAGACTGGTGGACTACAGGGTTCTGGCCTGGACTCCTCTGGATCATGCATGATATGACCGGAAAAGACCTTTACAAGGAGGCCGCTTGGCATTGGGACGGTACCTTGGAGGAATGGTTTATTAAACCAACGGTTGAGATGCATCACGATGTGGGATTCCAATTCCTACCGACAGCTGTAATCAAACATACAATTACAGGTGACGAAGATGCCCTGCGCAGAGGAATTGAAGCGGCGAATTTCCTCGCTGCCCGCTATAATCCTGTAGGTAAATTCATCCGCGCATGGAATGAAGATAAATACGGCTGGGTAATTATCGACTGTATGTTAAATATCTCCCTGCTGTTCTGGGCCAGCAAAGTGACAGGTGATCCCCGATATAAGCATATTGCAATTAACCACGCCGAGACGACGATGCAATATGGCATACGTGAGGATGGATCCACCAAACATATTATTTCTTTTGATGCAGAGACAGGTGCTTATATTGAGAATTTTGGCGGTCAAGGCTACTCGGCTGAGTCCTCTTGGAGCCGTGGAACGGCTTGGGGACTGTACGGCTTCATCAATACTTATCGCCACACTGGAGATGAACGTTTCCTGAACACTGCTAAACGGATCGCACATTATTTCATCTCTGCTTTACCCGAGGATCAAGTCCCTTTTTGGGATTTCCGCCTAGAGGATGACACACGGATGTTCCGAGATAGCTCCGCAGCCTCTATAGCCGCTTCAGGATTATTAGAGCTTGCAGATATCGTACCATTAGGCGAAAAAAGTCTATATGCAAATGCAGCGGAGCGAATTCTGCGCTCACTGACTGAAAATTACGCAACCTGGGAGCAGCCGGAGCATGAAGCGATTTTATTGCACGGAACTGGCAGTGGCGATTCCTTCATTGATGTATCCCTGATCTATGGAGACTACTATTATATTGAGGCTATCGCTAAATTAAATGGCTGGAAGCATCGAATCTTCTAATTGTAGATAGTTATTCAAACAACAAAAAGACACCTCTCTTGAGGTGTCTTTATATTTTATATGCTACTCGTTCGCCAGTGCCGCCGCACCCTCCAGCAGCATCAAGCCGCTGAGTTGAATGCTCAGCTGAACCGGAAGCTCCGGTTTCACTTCCCACGATGAACTGCACAGACCCAGTTGTTTATCGAGACCTTTTTCCCATAACTGCATTGCATTGGCCAATACGACCTCGCGAATACGGATATTTTCAGGAGATTCTTTACAGAGCTGAACCAAATAACGAATCAGAATACCCTTGAACAAACCCGTATCATCAATGCCTTCATCAGGCAGTATCAGATTAACCGGATCACATAACCGATCAATACAAGTATTAGCCGTTCGATTCGCATCTTCTAAGTAATGAACATTACCCGTATTCTTGTAAAGCTCTAGGCCAGCGCCTAGAAACACTCCCTGACAGTACGTAAACTCCCAATCGTAATCGATCTGGCCATCCCCGCGTCTATTCATCCCATCCCACACAAAACCAGTCGCAGAATCCACTAAATATGTCTTATTCCATTCATAGATACGGAGTGCCCACTCCAGATCCTCTTGCTTATGAAAAAGTTCATATAACCGGGCTGCAAGGATGACGGCAGGTGCATTGGCAGGTGTGTTTTTATAATCGAGCTGATCCTTCTTCCATGCCAGACCTCCACCCAACTGTTCATTCCAAGCCGTCTTAATATCCTCCCATAGATCAAGCACAGCACTTAAATAGGCTTCATGTCCTGTAACCCGATAAGCACGCAGCAACGCCAATGCTGTCCATTCCATATCATCATAGTAATTATGCCTGAATGTCCCCCCGTTATAAGCTTGCAGACTTTGACTTAGCTCCTTGATTCTCATAGAATACACAGGATCTCCACTACGCTCATAACCATCTACTAAAATATCAATGACATGAGCCTGCCACCAATAATAAAAGTTTTCCCCCGCAACGTTGTACTCTCTGGGATACCATTGGTTCATGATCCCAGTCTCAGCATTATAATAATTACGTAGTAGACATTGTTGGAACCACTCGGACTTTTCCTGCCAACTGACCGCTTCTATGGCTTCCTTTGCTTGTGTCATTAAGAACTCACCTCAAACCTGTTCCTTAGTTAATTCAGCCATCTTCTCCAGCAGCTTGATCGCACTAAGCTGGGAGCTGAGCTGAATTACACCAGCAGAGGACGAAGTCCAATCTGTGCCAAACAACACTATGTCCTCTGACTTTCCTTGTTCCCAGAGACATTCTGCATTCGCACGCAGGAAATCAACAGCATCAACTGCTGCAGAATCAGCTTTAACCCATTCAGCTGTATAGCGAATCAGGATCCCTTTAAACAGTCCCGCATCACCATTCCCTTCATCTGGCAGCACACCTCCCTGAGAGTCAGCAAGTTCATGGGCTGCGGCGGCAAAGGTTAGGTGAGCATCCTCTAAATATTCTTGCTCTTTAGTAATACGGTACAGTTCAACTGCTGCGCCAATGAAGACGCCTTGATTGTAGGAGTATTTCCAATCCTTATCGATCTGGCCATTGCCAGTGCGATTCATGCCATCCCATACAAAACCCGTTGCCGGATCTACCAGATGCTCTTTTTGCCATCTGTATATTTTTAACGCCCATTCAAGATTGCTAGCTTCACCAAAAGCTTGATACAAGCGTGCCGCAAGTATAGCTGCCGGTGCGTTGGCTGGTGTATTTTTATAATCCAACTGTGACTTCTGCCAAGCAATCCCACCGCCCATATGCTCGTTCCAGCCTGTCTGAATGTCATTCCATAAAAGAAGGGCTGTATCTTTATAACCTTCCACTCCTGTTGCTTGATATGCACGAAGCCACGCGAGAGCCATCCATTCCATATCATCATACAACTCGTTTGGCCATACTCCACCATTTCGCTGAAGCAGACCTTCATGAAGTGCGGAAAGCCTTTCGGCATACCAGTTCTCTCTAGTCCGCTGTAGTCCATCTACCAATACATCCACAGCATGAGCCATCCACCAATAATGAAAAATCGTGTTGCATTCTCCATTTGGACAAGGTGTTTCTATATTGTACATTTTGATCGCTTCATTCCAGAATAATGAATCCAATGCAGCTTGTGCTTGATTCGCCCGTCCCTCCCAAATCCCTATCTCCAATTGGTTCATATAGACTCTCTCCCTGGTTCGATTTTTGTTGCATTAACCCTTAATACCACTAAAGGCTATTCCCTGTACAAAATAACGCTGAAGCGCTAAAAACAACACCAATATCGGCAAGATCGCTACTAGCGCACCAGCCATCATTGGACCGTAGTCTGTTTGAAAATTATAAGAAAAAGCTTGAAGTCCCATTTGAATCGTTGCTTTGTTGGGATCATTCAGCACAATCATCGGCCATAAGAAACTGTTCCAGCCCGCTTGGAAGGTAAAGATACTTAAAGTAGCCAACGCTGGTTTAGTCAACGGCAAATAAATCCGCCAAAATATTTTAAACTCTCCACAGCCTTCGATCCGGGCCATTTCCATCATGTCACTAGGCAAGGTGAGAAAGAATTGCCGCATAAAGAACACAGCAAAGGTTCCTGAAGCGCCCGGAAGAATAATCCCCCAGAATGAGTTCATCAGCCCGTTACCCCCGCTACCAAAAATATCATTGCCTCCAAAAAGAGGAATATGGCGCATAACATAAACCGTGGGGATCATCGTCACAATGCCTGGTATCATCATCGCCGCAAGCAGCACGCGGAATATTGGCTTATTGAGCTTAAAATTCAACTTTGCAAACGCGTATCCACTGATGGAACCAAAGAACAGATTCGCCAGTACACCCGCTACTGCAAGTACAAGCGAATTCCAGAAATAGAGCGCAAACGGAACCGTAGTAAATGCCTTACGATAGTGTTCTAAGGTCAAATGTGAAGGAAACCACCGGATGGGCATGGCGAATATCTCTTCGTCAGGCTTCAAGGATGTAAGAACACTCCAATAAAAAGGTAGAAACATTACGATGGCAATAACAATGCACACTATATAATAGATAGATTTACTTAAGCTTCTTTTTAATAACGAACTTCCGCTAGTATCCATACCTCTATCCCCCTTCTGCATGGCAAGCCCGGCTTATACAATGGACTCCTCCGCCTTTGTGATCCGCATGTTTATAAGTGAGAATATGAGAATCGCCACAGCAAGCACAAATGCTTGTGCAGACGCATACCCCATTTGCAATTGATTAAAGCCCTGCTGATAGATCAGATAAACCGGGGTCTTTGTCATATTCGCCGGACCACCCTGCGTCAGCACAAAAGCTTGGTCGAACAACTGCAACGCACCAATGATTGACATCGTACTGACAAGAAAGGTCGTTGGTCGCAGCTGCGGCCAAGTAATAAACCGGAAACAAGCCAGCTTATTAGCACCGTCCAGCCGTGCAGATTCGTACAAATAGTCAGGCACGCCTTGCAGACCTGCCAAGTAGATAATCATATTAGAACCTACTGACTGCCAGAGGGTAAGCATAATAATGGACAACATCGCCGTTCGTGTCTCGGATAACCAAGCCGGACCTGTAATCCCAACATAAGACAACAATCCGTTAACCAAACCAAATTCAGGATGCAAAAGCCAGATCCATACCGTAGCTGCAGCAACAGCGGATGTAAGGGTAGGCAGATAATTCAGTGTGCGGAACAACTTTACCCCACGCCATGATCGACTAAGTAGAATCCCGAGGAGAAGCGAAATCAGAATATTAAATGGAACGAAAATGATGGAATACAGAAATACATTTCGGAATGTTTTCCATAACAAACTGTCCTCTATCAAACGGCGATAGTTATCAAAACCGATCCAATCGTTTCTACTAAGTACATCGTAGTTGGTAAAGCTTAAATATAGCGCCATTACCACGGGGATGACCGTGAAAACTGTAAACAGCAATACCGTGGGTGTAATAAACAGATAAGCCGTCCGCGCCTGATGTTTCTCTAGCTTTCTGATGGAAGCCATTTCAGCTACCCCCTCCTAAGCAAAAGGGAGGCGAAACCTCCCTTCACTTCAAATGTCTTACTTATTACTTCACTACTTCATTATCCTTCAGCATTTTGTCGCCCTCTTCTTGTGATTTCTTTAAGGTCTCATCA
Organism: Paenibacillus sp. FSL F4-0122; assembly: GCF_038002845.1. Taxonomy (NCBI): domain Bacteria; kingdom Bacillati; phylum Bacillota; class Bacilli; order Caryophanales; family Paenibacillaceae; genus Paenibacillus; species Paenibacillus sp. FSL F4-0122. The sequence continues at coordinate 5,411,825 of NZ_JBBODI010000001.1, read as the reverse complement.
ATGCTCATCTTGTTTTGCTGGTTAAGCTGCAAATTAGGGGCCAAAGCATCAGTCTCCATCACGGAATAACCAGGGTGGTTCGGACGAACCTTAGCGAACTCCAGCGTTTCCAGAAACGGCTGCCACTTTGGATCATCCTTGAAAAATGGATCTTCCATCGATGGCTTATAACCCGGCAGATTTAGACTCGTCTTAGCCCAGAGCAACGCGTTATCCTTGTTCGCTGTCCACCATTTGATGAACTCCCATGCCTCTTCTTTATGTTTGGAGCCTTCTGGAATCACTAGACCAAATCCACCCATGACACTGCCTTTATCACCATTTGGTCCGGCCGGAGGAGGAACGATTCCATAATCCAGATCTTTACCATATTTGTTATAGGTGCTGAGCATCCACGGACCGGAATACAGCATAGCCACTTTACCTGTGACAAAAGCATCTTGCCCTTCACCAAGTCCAAGTTCGAACCCTACTTTATATACCTTATCCTTGTTCATCAATCGATCCCAGAACTCAAGCACTTGCTTGCCCTGCTCATTATTAAAATTGGTCTTTCCATCTTCTGTAAGCATGGTGCCGCCAGCCTGTTGGAGATACATATTAAAAAGTCCCAAATCCCCCATAGAAAAACCTGCGGTCTCCAATTTATTTCCATTCCATTTGGTTAGCTTCGTAGCCGCTGCCTCTAGTTCATCCCAAGTTGTTGGAGGCTGAAGTCCAGCCTCTGCGAGCAGCTTCTTATTATAGAAAAGAGCACGTGCATCTACCGTAAGCGGCAGCCCATATAATTTGTCATCGTATGAAAGCTCCCGTAGCGATTCGCTGTAAAAATCATCTTCGGAAATGCCGTCACGCGTTAAGTATTCATCTACCGGATGCAGTACATTTTTCGGAGCATACAGCGAAGTTCTCCAACGGTCCCAAAACAGTACATCGGGAGTGCCACCATTGGTCGCAGAAGTTAGGAATTTGGTAATCATATCCTGTTGCAGCACATATTTTACGTGAATTTTATCCTGCGATTTATTAAAAGCATCCACCATGGTCTCGAATTGCTTCTGCCCCTCACCGCCCCAATCTCCCCAGAAGGTAAGCTCTGTCTTTTTCCCGGTACTGCTCCCAGCTTTGCTTGTGTTTCCGGTCTCTTTGTCCGCAGATCCGTTATTACCACCGCAGCCCGCAGCAAGTGTAGTAGTCATTACCAAAACAATGGAGGTAACCAGCCATTTTTTCATGTTCTCTATCCCCTTTAGAGTCGATTATAAAAACCTTGTTGGTCTCAACCGCGCTTAATTTGCCTACCACAGCGCATGAGTACAAGCTCACAGAACATCATGTTTGCCCAAGAGAACCATGGACGTGTAAATTCATCAGGATTATCCACATGAAACCCTTCATGCATAAATCCAGTTCCAGCATCCGTCTTCTCCAGCAGATGAAGTAAGACCTCCTGTTCCTCTATGCTGACAGATGTCATTCCCTGTATCGCTAAAGCTATGGGCCAGATATACCGATTTGGCGTATGCGGACTTCCAATGCCAGCAGCCTCTTTTCCTGCGAAAAAATAGGGATTAGTGCTACTTAAAATAAGTTCACGGGTATTCTTATAGATAGGATCATCAGCAGTCACATAACCCAAATAAGGGATGGAGAGAAGACTCGGTACATTTGCATCATCCATAATATTCACCTGTCCCAGACCATCTACTTCATAGGCATAGACCGCCCCAAACTCTGGATGTTCTACAATTCCATACTCACTTATTCCCTTATTGAGCTGGTCAGATAGTTTTCTAGCTTTCTTTTCCAGCTCCTGATCACCTAAAATCTCACGGGCAATTTCACACACATATCGTAAAACAACCACCGCGAACATATTGGCTGGAACCAAATACCCATATTCACAGGCATCGTCACTAGGACGAAATCCAGACCAAGTCATTCCGGTATAAGCCGTCAACGTCCCTTTGCCTTCTCGAGCTAACGTATCCGTGGGCGGACAGTTCATCCGTTGAAAAAGATATTTTGAATCGCGCTCATGGTTCTGTTCGGTAGTCCATAATGTTATGATTCTTTCTACGCCTGTTACAAACGACTCATTAAACTGACTAGTACGGCCCGAATTCTTCCAGAGCAGATAACTCAGTTGGATTGGATAACATAACGAATCAATTTCATATTTCCTTTCCCAGACTCCCGGGCTCATCTCCGTCAGATCCTCTTGGTGGCCATGCCCACTTTCTTCTTCATTGAATGCGTTAGCATATGGATCAAGCTGGATGTAAGTAAATTGTCTACGTACAAGTCCCTCAATCATGTCTGCAATTTCTTCATCTTCGGAGGCAAGGATTAAGAAAGGTCTGACCTGTGCGGCGGAATCCCGTAGCCACATCGCTGGAATATCTCCGGTAATAACAAAAGTGCTTCCGTTTGGCATTCGTTTTAAGGTTGTGTTCCAGGTGTTAGCCATACATTTCTCGAACATTTCGGCTAATTTCGGGCGATCACTCAGCTGTGCTTTTACGCTAGATGCCAGTTTATGCATCGACTCGGGTATTTCTCTAGTTGCTTTCAGTTATAATACCCCCTTTTTCTTTTTAACTTTGAAGCGCTTTCATTGATTAGTATATTGTCATGTAATTAGTATGTCAATATGTTTATTTTATTATAATAATATATCAATACACCTGTAATGATAAATATATATCTAAAACAATAAAAAAACCCATCCAAAAGGATAGGTTTTTATAACAACTAATATATGTTTAATTTGGAGAATAAGCCAAAAATCTATTCAGAGATGGATTGTTTAGCGGAGCTTGTGGATTCACCAGAAATCAACTCAGCTTCCAGCATTATCTTATTGGACACACTCTGCCCGTTCATAATTCGCAATACATTTTCTACTGCGAGCCGCCCCATCTCTTCTTCATTTTGCCGTAAATGGGTAAATGCATAACCCGAACCGAGTGGAGTTGGCGGACTATCAAAGCAAATGATCGAAATATCTTCTGGAATCCGTAGCCCAAGTCGTTGGACCGCTGTTCTAGCCAGCAGCGCAATATTATATTCCACAGCAAAAAGCGCCGTTATTGTTGGATTCTTTTGCAAATGAGAAATTAACCGTGAAATGTCATGTTCAATATTCTCATCGTTGAAGGAATCCGGTAGTGTTGAGGTCAAATCGCTGACCCACAATCCCTTGTCTACAGCTATTCCCCGTTCCGCATGCGCTTGAATAAATCCCTCTACCCGCTCTTCAAGAGCTGTGGTATCCGCTGGAGGTGGAGAGAGAAAGGAGATATGAGTATGCCCGAGATCAAATAAATACTCCGTACCTTTGAGTGCAGCCTGCATATTATCAGTACTGATCGATGCTGCTGCCACTCCTTTTAAATGGCGATCTACCAGAACTAGCGGGAACCGTCCTATCACCAATTTTAGAATCTCCGCATTAAAAAATTCGCCTTGAGCCGGAAAAATGATCAGACCATCTACACCTAAGCTGAGCAACTTCTGAATAGATTTCTCTTCGTTCTCCGGCACCCCAAACGTTCTTCTTAAAACCAGAAAACAATCATTGTCACGTGAAGCCTGCTCCATGCCATAAATTAAGCCTGTGCCATAGCTGTTGCCAAAGTCGGTAATAACCAGACCGATCGTCTTTTCCTCATGGTTAAAGGAATTGAAAACAGTTCCGTCGGAGACCGTCCCCGGAGATATCGCTGATTCCATGTAATCGACTGCTGGATCTGCCACAAATGAACCTCTCCCCGGTTTTCTCACAATTAATTGTTCCGCGGCGAGCATTTCCAGAGCTTTTTTACTCGTAATCCGACTAACATTATAGGCTTCAGCCAGTTCTTTCTCTGAGGGAACCCGTTCCCCTTGTCCGTAGGATTTATTAACGATAAGCTGCTTCACTTCATCAAATATTTTTTCATACATCGGTTTGGATGATGTTGTCTCACTCATGACTTTCGTTATCTCCTGACTCTAATTTTTTCATCTTATACATAATAATATATCATGATATATTAAGTTTGTCGACAGTTGTGCGGCTACAGCAAAAAAAGAGGGAGGAAGGATGTAAAGTGGAAAAATACAAAACTTCGTATATAAACAGAGATAACCCGTATTCAGTGAATGCTGGTTAAATAAAGGCTAAGTAATCGCTATAAATATCATTTCTACTATATTCTTAGATAATATCAAACCGTATTTCATCTAACAAGTTTTTACACTTTTGTCCATTTGTTCTTTTTTTATTCAAAAACAGCTAACACAGGTCTATCGTAAATTGCTGTTCAGAATATATAATAGAGACTATCTGGTATAGAAAGGAAGTTGAATAGTTAATGAAATTTAATGATTATCGCTATGAGCGCCCGGATGTAGAGAAGTTCAAACAGGATTTTAACAACCTGCTTAAAGATCTCAATGACACCGAGCCATTAGAAGTGCAAAAGGCTTCCGTTACCGCTATTAACAAGCTTCGCAATGAGTTTGACACCCTGCAGACATTGGTTAGCGTTCGCCATTCGATCAATACAACAGATGAATTCTACAAGGCTGAACAGGAATTCATGGACGAGATTGGTCCTATCGTTCAGGAATACATAACGGACTACTACAAAGCACTCGTCAATTCCAAATACAGAGCCGAATTCGAACAAGAATGGGGCACGCAGCTGCTTCAGCTTGCAGAAGTAGCTCTGCGTACTTTTAGTCCAGAAATCATCGAAGATTTACAATTGGAGAACAAACTCTCTACAGAATACGCTCAGCTTATCGCGTCCGCCAAGATTCCATTCGAAGGCGAAGAACGGACACTGACTCAGCTTACTCCATTTGAATTGTCCACGGACCGCGATATGCGCAAACGTGCTTCACAAGCCAGATATGATTTTATGTCTGAACATGAGAGTGACTTTGATCGAATCTATGACGAGCTAGTTAAAGTCCGTGACCGCATTGCTAAAAAGCTTGGTTACAGCAACTTTGTTGAGCTAGGTTATGACCGGATGATGCGTACCGATTATAACGCCGACATGGTAGCCAACTTCCGGAAACAAGTTCTGGAGCATATCGTACCCGTCTCCCAACAGCTTAAGAAACGGCAGACTGAACGCCTAGGTCTGGATGCCTTGAAGTTTTATGACGAGAACTTCAGCTTCAAGACTGGCAATGCCACTCCTAAAGGAGATCCTGACTGGATTGTAGCTAACGGATCCAAGATGTACAAAGAGCTCTCTCCGGAAACTGATGAATTTTTTACTTTTATGTTGGATAACAATCTAGTGGATTTAGTAAGTAAAAAAGGTAAGCAAGGCGGTGGCTATTGTACTTACTTCAGCCAATACCAAGCACCTTTTATCTTCTCAAATTTCAATGGAACCTCAGGGGATATTGATGTCTTGACCCATGAAGTGGGGCATGCCTTCCAGGTGTATGAAAGCCGAAATATTAATGTACCTGAATATGCTTTTCCTACTTATGAAGCCTGTGAGATCCATTCCATGAGCATGGAGTTTTTTGCTTGGCCATGGATGGAATTGTTCTTTGAAGAGGATGCAGACAAATACCGTTTCAATCATTTGGCAGATAGCCTTCAGTTTATTCCTTACGGAGTTACTGTAGATGAATTCCAGCATTTTGTTTACAGCAATCCTGAAGCAACCCCTGCTGAACGTAAGCAAGCATGGCGAGAAATCGAGAAAAAATATTTGCCGCACCGCAATTATGAAGGTAATGCTTATCTGGAACAAGGTGGATTTTGGCATAAGCAAGGCCATATCTTCGCCTCCCCGTTCTATTACATTGACTATACACTAGCACAGCTATGTGCCTTCCAGTTCTGGAAACGTTCAAATGAAGATTTTAAATCCGCTTGGAGTGATTATTTAGAATTATGTCAAGCTGGAGGAAGCAAATCCTTTATCAAGCTGGTTGAACTTGCGGGCCTGACTTCACCTTTTGAAGATGGCTGCATTAGTTCGGTCATTGGAGAGATTGAAAGCTGGTTAAACAGCATTAATGATAAAGAACTTTAATAATACCTTGCAGTACCGATAAAAAAGCAATCCCTGCTTCTTAGCTGGGATTGTTTTTTTTTCATATTAAGGTTATTTAGCGATAACGAATCAACAAGTCCAGTGGATAACGACCTGCATTACGGCCATACAAAGCTAGCCCGCCGTCCTCTGCTTGCAGCTCCAAACGGAAAACACGATTGCGATCCAGCTTCGCTGCTAACTGCCCCGGTACACTTGCCTTGCATAGGTAGCCATAAGATCCAGCCTCATCCAGCTTATTCGCTATTGGCTGATAATGCCAAGACAAAATCCCTCTGCTATCAGCCGGATCATCCGGTAAATAGAAAGAACCAATCCGCTGCCCATCCACCAGAACGTTCACTCGGGAAGGATGACGCTCTTCATCCGTCATATAATACGTATTCGGATTATATTCCACCCTCGCATCTGCCCCATGCATAAGATCAAGGCCCATATCATTAAGCTTCGTACCTTCAACATGCCGCGCCAGCAATCGTTTAGCACTTGCTTCGAAGATGATTTCGATCTCACCAATCATTGATTTATCTGCTGCATCTGGCAGTGTAACCTCGTATACATACTGACCTTGCCCAGCACCATTGATCTTAGATCCTTGGATAGCATCCCATTGATGCTTAAAGTTATGATCGGTATAAGCTCCCACTGGAATTTGAATAAATTCTCCTTCACCTTTAAACAATACAGTGTTATTACCGCCTCTTACATCAAAAGTAATGAAATTCCGCGTGATCGCTTCACCCTTCTCATTAATCAGAGAAACAGCAAGTATTGCAGCCGCCTCCTGACCAGGCATTGTAATGTTCAAAGAAGGAAGTATAGTGTTTCCAAAGTTATCCCATTTCACAGACATATGTCCACTTTGCGCAGTGACCCGAGTCCCCAAATTGTCGTACCACAGTTCCCATTTCAGCTTCAAATTATGACCGTGATAGCTGTCCGCGAAGCTGGAACCTAGCAAAGGTACTTTAACACTCTGCCCTGCTTCTACTGTCTGGCATGGAGGAGCATCTATCACGATAAAATCTGGGGAATGCAGATCCGCAATCGTCATCCCGGGAACAAAATCCCCATATCCAAAATCCTTATCGCTCCCGTCTAGCCGGTAATAACCATTGAACTCATTCGTAACATCACGGAATTCAGTAAATACGAATCCACATAGCTTATCATGCCGCCGGAATTCATTCATCATATAGCGGTAATGCCATGCCAAATCACTGTCCCCTGCACCACCTTCTATCCCCCACACATTACCGCATTCGCTGTTCATTAGAGGGGCATCAGACTGTACGTTGCCGCCAATACAGTTAAACTCCGATCCCGGGAATGTTTTATCTACAACCTCATTTAAGTGGGCTTGCAGCTGCTCGTAACCATTAATGTAAAAGTGCCATGTATTAATATCCGATTCCACATGATCATAATTACACGGCGAGTTATCCTCAACAATTCTAGTCGGATCAAGCTGCTTCGCCCAGCGATATTTCTCCCGCACCCATTCCTGTGTCTCTTTAAGATAACTACTCTGCTGCTGTACATCACTTGTGAGGCTAGCCTCCTGAGCATCTGTCTTCAAACCCCAGGTCTCGTTGAACATAACCCACGAAAAAATAGATGGATGATTATAATCTCGTTCAATCACCTCAAGGGCTTCTCTCTCATAGGAGGCTCTGGCCTTGTCATCCGGATTACCCCAGAAACAAGGCATATCTTCCATAACAAGAATGCCAAGCTTATCCGCCCAATACAGCTTACGGGGTTCTTCGGGCTTAATATGAATTCGCACCATGTTTAGCCCTAAACGTTTCATTAGATAAATTTCATCCCGCATGTCTTCATCCGTTGGATAGGTGAAAAACCCTGTCTTGTGATAGGACTGATCAAGAGTACCGTTCAAATATATCGGTTTACCATTTAAGGTGATCCACCGATAATCACGATCTTCAAAGCGGGCAGTCTGAATTTCGCGAATTCCGAAATAAGTGCTGACTGTATCTGTACCAAACGATCCACTAAGCTGCAATTCACCTTCATATAAATAAGGATTTTCTGGACTCCACAAATGCGGATTGGGAACATCGATAGACAGCTTACATTCGTTCACCCCTGCTATAAGCTGCAGCTTCTCTGTATGAACAACAGAATGATCAGCGAATTGCAGCGTAAACTCTGCCGAACCCGTTTCATGCGCAATTATTCTTGTAGTTACCTTCACCTGTCCATCTATACGGGTCACAAACTTTGCATCTTTCATATAAGTTTCGGGACGTGCTTCAAGCCATACAGGCTGCCAAATTCCACGGATTTCTCCATATCCTTGTTTGCCCCGCGCTTGATAAGCATGATCGAAATCCTCAGCTCTTACGACAATATTATTCTCACAATTAGCTGCCCAGTAAGGTGTAATATCAAATTCAAATGAACCATATCCACCTTGATGTGAACCTACATGTTCTCCATTTATCCACACATCACATGAATAATCTACTGCCCCAAAACGTAAAAACAATCGTGTTTGTTGGTCAACAGCCTGCCCATTCACGGTGCGGCGATACCAGCCTATTCCTTGTTGATCGCAGCCAATTCCGGATAAGGGACTTACCCAAGAAAAAGGTACAGTGATCATTGAGTCGTAAGCGATTTCAGGATTGGAGTACCATAACGCCTTCATACCTTCATTGTTCGGATCAAACTTAAATGACCATTGCCCATTCAAATTCATCCATTCATGACGTTGCCAATGTGGATGAGGGTGTTCAGAACGAGGAATCGCAAGTGTCTCAGAAGCTAATATAGAAGTTGTCATATGGCGAGCACAGCCTTTCAAAATAAGAAGTTGAGCCCATTTTAGCACCAGTATATGTTTTTCGCAATGTTTATTATGATTTTACAATACTCGATCTTCATTGTACAATAACCTCAACCCATCCTATACGAAAAGGAACAAATATGATGAATGATATTTCACAAGAAACGATACGTTATCCCGCGTCACGCATTTTAGATGTAGCTAAAGCACTGTCTGGTGACGTCCGCGTCCGCATTCTTGAAGCCCTTGGAGAGAAGCCTATGAGTGTCAGTCAATTAGCTGAGACGTTAAGTGTAGCTCAGCCAACGATATCTATCAATGTGCAGACGTTAGAACAGGTTAATCTTATCTCATCTACACAAGGAGCAAATCGCGAAAAAATCTGTGCGGTCACCTGTCGCTCTATTCAACTCGATCTCCCTTCAAAGCTAGGGGATGGGCTGCATCAAACTGAGGAAATACATATGCCCATCGGAATGTTCTCCCACTGCTCCATACAACCGTCCTGCGGGATGGCCAGAAAAGATGGTGGCGTCATTGGCTCCCAGGATGATCCAAGAGCATTCTACATGCCTGAACGAGTCGATGCCTCTCTCTTATGGTTCGCAGAAGCCGGTTATGTCGAATACTATTTTGCCAACCCCCTGCCTCCAGGCGTCGAGTTGGACGAAATCCGCATTTCGGCAGAAGTATGCTCAGAAGCCCCTTCATTTCGAGAGGATTGGGCCAGTGATATCAGCTTATCCATCAATGACCAGTTAGTCGGGACTTGGACCTGTCCCTCCGATTTCGGGAACCGCAAAGGGAAACTGACCCCTGAACGTTGGAGAAGTGGAACTGAATATGGAGCTCTTACTACATGGAGTGTCTCGGAATCGGGCAGCAGCTGTAATGGTTCTTTCTCATCTTCCACTACAATCAGCTCTTTAAAGCTGGCGTTTAATGAACCTATTCGTGTACGTTTTGAAATTCGGGAGGATGCACTCAATAAACGAGGACTAAATCTGTTCGGAAGTGGGTTCGGGGACTATGCCCAGGATATCATACTGGCGTTTGTACGACGTCCGAAATGAGGAAAAAGAGGCAGGAGTGCCTCGGAAGTGGATCCAATGTTCACCAGCATCAAGAAGAACATCAACAATGGATGCACACTTCCAGCCCTGACCAGATGGACCTCTCTATTTCATACCAGTAGAGACCTTATTTTGCTTCAACTTTTTTAGATTCTCAGCGACTCTGAAGGTTACAATCTTGCTAATTAATTCATAAGGCATAGGCTTATCAATAGGGAATTGAACGGAACCTTTAGCACCTTTATAGCCTGATAATTCATCTTTAAAAGCATTAATTCCACTTGGAGTTGGATAGAATCCAATATGCTTGGGATAAGCAGCGAAATGCACCAAGTTTCCGTGTAATGCAAAAGTAGGCATCTGATAGCTTATTTTTTCCTCTGCTTCCGGTGCCGCCTCTTTTATCACCTTTCTTAACGTATTAAGGATTTCCTGAACCTCAAGCGAAAACCCGGAAATATAGGCATCGATCGATTCATATGTGATTTTACTTTCATCCATGATATAACTCCTCTCTGGATCATCTCCACGATTTGCATAAATGTAGGGCCGCTAAAGCCTCAGCTTCAGTACTTTTGAACAACATTTTATCGCCTTGATTGCATTCGTAAATAAAATCATTCAGACTTTTGCTGTTATAGCTTGTAAATTCTCCTACGATAGCAACTCTCATCTGATAGTTTGTATATTTTTGTGCAATCTCACCAGCAACTCCAGACTTTAGCTCGAAAAAATCATCCGTAATCTGTTCCTTCCTCAGAAGCATTTTATCGCATCCTTGGTATTTCACATTCATCATTAAGTCTAAGGCATCCCTTACATTATTGATTATGATCTCCTCACCAGAGATTATAGCTACCGTTGAATCATTCTTATCAGCCACTGTGATTTTCATTCAAGACTACTCCTTTTCCGCGAAGAATTTCTGCAACATTTTGATTACTCTGCTTAATCGCAACCGACCATGCAGATTCATCACTTTTTATTTTAGCAGAAATGTCGGCGCCATGTTCGATTTACAACTCTATTAGTTCTACATTATCCGTATGAAAAGCAGCAGAATGTAAGGAAGTATAACCATCACTATCGAATATATTATTCTCCATATTCGCAAGGTGCGGATGAGCTTTCAGGATTTCTTTCAGCCGTTCTGCATGGCCTGATTGTGCTGTCTGAAATACATCATTAATGATTAATTATCGTATAAACGAGCTAAGCCATAAAAAGAAAAGAGGATTCGTTCAATGTTCTTTGAACGAATCCTCTAATGATCACAATTCTGGAGCTCAGTAGATTAGATTAAATCCGACTTTTCAAGTAGCCGCTTCACGATCTCTGCAACCTCAGCTCTGGTCATATCATCTTTCGGAGCAAGCCCTTTACTGCTTCTTCCCATGATAATGCCTGCCTGCAAAGTGTCAGTAACTCCACTGATTGCCCAGTTAGAAACCTCACTACTATCTGTAAATGGAGCTAACAAAACGTCAGCCGATTGAACAGAAAGCTTAGTCTGTAGCGCTGTAATTTTCATCGCTTTAGCAATAATTAACATCGCTTGTTCACGGGTAATATGTTCATCAGGGCGGAACATGCCATCTTCAAAACCATTGATTAATTGATAAGTAAATGCCGTGTTGATCTCACTGTTATACCAATCCGTGGTCTTTACATCTGAGAATGGTGTTGCAGCTTGTTCCATCTCAAGTCCCAGACCGCGTACAACAATCGCCGCAAACTCTGCACGGGTAATGGCTTGATCCGGAGTAAATTGACCACTACCTGTTCCCTCAATGACTAATCGGGAGCCCATATCGTTCACTGCCTCTTTTGCCCAGTGATTAGCTACATCACTAAATTCAAGCGGATGCCAGATTACGGAGTAAGTACCTCCGCTTAGGCTGTTGATAGTAGCAAAATATTTGCCATCAATTACAACCACTTTAGTAGGAACATGGTGTACCGAACCTTCGGAATCAACGTACACTCCAGTTGTAATCTTGTTCGGGTCCATCCCTTCAGGAATGGCTATGGTACGTTTAACATACGTATTGAATTGGGAAAGTTCAATACTCTTATCTCCGTAGATACCTCTAGCCGTAAAATTAACTGGCGCGGAAACTAATGAGAAGGATCCTTTTTGCGCAGCTGCTTCTAAAGCTTTAACTTTATCGGCTGTAGGAGCACTAATTTCAATCTGTATCTTAATATCTTGCAAAGCTACCGACTTGCCGATCTGCTCGTTCAAAGCGTCAATATTAATTTGTTGAGCAGGCAGTGTAAATGTCGCATTTCCCGCTTTAATCTCAAGAATCGCTTGATTACCCTGCATATTTTTAACCATTTGTCCATTTAATTCGCCAACTATAACATCAGATTTACTATTTGCACCGATAGAAACTACCGTACCTTTACCTTCAGTGGCGAGCTTGTCCTCTAGCTTCTTCTGATCTAACACAATGGTGGTTAACGTTTGCTCATTCCGTTTACCATTCGTTGCGGTTCCCACTATTTCCGCTTTACCATTGATTAGAATGGAAACAGCATTTACCACAGGTGCCGGAGTTGGTGATGGGGTTGGTTGCGACGGAACAACAACATCACCACCAGATGGAGTGCTAGGAACAACTGCATTGGACTCAGCAGAGGATTCGCTGATGCCAGCTTTATTGATTGCCTGTACCGTGAAGGTATAGCTTGTTCCATTCGTCAAACCACTGATTGTCAGAGGACTTCCAGTTCCTGTAACCGTCAAACCTCCCGGATTAGCAGTTACAATATATCCTGTGATTTCGCTGCCTCCATCGTTCACCGGCGGGATAAAGGTGATGATTGCTTGACCATTCTCTGCAGTTGCAGTTACGGATGTTGGAATTCCAGGTGCTGTAACTGGTTTAACAGGTGCCTTCACAGTAACGGTTGTAGAAGCCGTATAACTACCATCTTTCGTCGTTACCGTTATGATGGCTGTTCCTTCACCAATCGGCGTTACTACTCCATAAACAACCTTAGCTACTGTCTCATCGCTCGAGCTCCAGATCACACCTTTATTTGTTGCATTAGCAGGTGCTACTGTCGCTTGTAGAGTTCCCTCGCCTTCACCCACCGTTAAGTTAAGTTCTGTCTGGTCTAAAGTCACCCCAGTTACGATAACGTCAGGTGGCTTAGGAGCGGCTACATTAACTGTGGTTGTAGCTGTAAAACTTCCATCTTTCGTCGTTACCTTGATAACCGCTGTACCCTCTCCAACCGGAGTTACTACTCCATTCACTACGGTCGCAACTGTCTCATCGCTCGAGCTCCAGATCACGTCTTTATCCGTTGCATTGGCAGGCTCTATTGTTGCTTTGAGGAGTCCATCAGCTTCACCAGCTGTTAAATTCAGTGTCTCCTGATCTAGCTTCACTCCAGTTACGTCCACAACGGGCGGGATTGGGGCACTCACATTTACTACAGACGAAGCTGTAAAACTTCCATCTTTCGTCGTTACCGTAATAACCGCTGTACCCTCTCCAACCGGAGTTATTACTCCGTTCACAACGGTCGCGACTGTTTCATCGCTCGAGCTCCAGATCACGTCTTTATCCGTTGCATTGGCAGGCTCTATTGTTGCTTTTAGAATTCCATCAGCTTCACCAGCTGTTAAATTCAGTGTTTCCTGATCTAGCTTCACTCCAGTTACGTCCACAACGGGCGGGATTGGGGCACTCACATTTACTACAGACGAAGCTGTAAAACTTCCATCTTTCGTCGTTACCGTAATAACCGCTGTCCCCTCTCCAACCGGAGTTACTACTCCGTTCACAACGGTCGCGACTGTTTCATCGCTCGAGCTCCAGATCACGTCTTTATCCGTTGCATTAGCAGGCTCTATTGTTGCTTTTAGGAGTCCATCAGCGTCACCAGCTGTTAAATCCAGTGTTTCCTGATCTAGCTTCACTCCAGTTACGTCCACAACGGGCGGGATTGGGGCACTCACATTTACTACAGACGAAGCAGTAAAACTTCCATCTTTCGTCGTTACCGTAATAACTGCTGTACCCTCTCCAACCGGAGTTACTACTCCGTTCACAACGGTCGCTACAGTTTCATCGCTCGAGCTCCAGATCACGTCTTTATCCGTTGCATTGGCAGGCTCTATTGTTGCTTTTAGGAGTCCATCAGCTTCACCAGCTGTTAAATTCAGTGTCTCCTGATCTAGCTTCACTCCAGTTACGTCCACAACGGGCGGGATTGGGGCACTCACATTTACTACAGACGAAGCTGTAAAACTTCCCTCAGTAGTCGTTACCGTGATGATCGCTGTTCCAACGCCAACTGGAGTTACCACCCCGTTTACAACGGTTGCAACAGTCTCATCACTAGAGCTCCAATTTACTGTTTTGTTCGTGGCATTAATAGGTGCTATTACGGCACTAAGCGTGTCTCCTGCTTCTCCTTCCGTTAAACTGAGTGATGGTTTATCCAGGGTCACTCCGGTTACGATTACATCCCCCGTATTGTTCACGGTCACATTAAAAGTGTAGGTGTTGCTTAATGCTCCATCACTTACCTTAACAGAAATCACACTGGTGCCAAAAGCATTCGCTGCGGGTGTTATTTCTAAAGTTCGTTGCTCACCACTTCCACTTATTTTCAGTCCATTATTCGGAATTAAGAGCGTATTCGAGGAAGTAGCTGATACTTGTAGGTCATCTCCATCCACATCGAGGACCTTAAAGGATCGTGAGACCGACTTGTTTTTATCGGTTGTAGTATTCCCCATAAAACCTGTGTCCTGCTTCCAGGTTGCCCCAGTAATTGTACCGTTCTTAAGGGGAAGACCAGAGGTATTAATAGCGACATTCCCATCATTGCTATTCGCTAATTTATAGTTTAAAGCCAGATTAGGCTCCGAGCCTGTCAAGTCGACATTCATTTCTCGAACAATATCACTTTGGGTCTTGGCTTTACTCCAGAACCTAACGTCTCTCATTCCGCCGTTATAATCTCCGTCCTGTCTCCACGTGCTTTTTCCAAGCCAGTTATTCGGACGTGCAACGTTTCCTACTGTACTTAAATCCATGGCCCCTTCTGCCTTAAGTACACCATCCCAATAAATCCGTCCCTTTTTCTGACTGTGATCATAAACAATTGCGACATGAACCCATTTAGAAATCGGGAAATCCTCAGTGACATTAATATCTCCCTTATTAGTGTAGGCAGTGAAATTCATCCGTTTGCCATTAAAACCTACAAAAATATTGTGGTTCTGCTCTGCGATCGATGATTCAAAAAATCTCATCCATGTCTGAAAAGCATCTACCTTCAAAAATCCTTCAACTGTAAAAGAATTCCCATAAATCCGTTGATCCGGGAAGGTCACATAATCCCCGTTACCGTCAAAACTAAGATAGTCCCCACCATTTAGTTCTGTCAGATAAGGTGCATCGTTCACTGGATTTACAGTAATTACGGCTATACCCGGATCTGAGCTGAACGCGGCAGATACTGTGGTATTCGCATTTTTTTGATAATTTTGATAACCGGATGCTGTTGTATCCCATAGCTTAAAGCTAATGGATGCCGTTCCGTTCCAGTCTTTCGCCGGGACAAAACGGATTTTCTCCGATTTCAGCAGCAGAAAAGCATTACTGTTCGACACCGGCTCGATATTATACCAAATTCGTCCCACCGTGTTGTAATACTGCCAGGCCCCTTTGGTATTATCTAAAGCTACTACAGCAATCCCTGTTAACGCTGGATCCGATACTTTTCCTGTCAAAAAGCTGGCTACCTCAACTCCTGCGTTGGAATAGTCATCTTCATTGATCGACGTTATTATAGCTGGGCTATTCTCAATCCAACCGAAACTAGCTTTTGCACTTATGATTGGAGTTTGCATAGGACCTACCCCCTGCACCACAAGTCCAGTACATAACGAAATACTAATGCCTATTTTCATAAATGATGGCTTCAAACTCTATTTCCCCCTCTAGCATAAATCATGTCCTTAATTCGACAATAATCGAGAGTATTATACAAAATTAAGATAAACAAAAAATAAACAAAAAAAGAACCCTCGATAGCCATCCTTTCGAAGGTTCCTTCCATTACAATAACTTCTGTTTCATTAACGCTTTAAGTTTAGGATCGGGTGTTGTTCCAAGCTCTTGCTGCAGCATCTCTTCCAATTGACCAAATTTCCGCTGTGCTTCATTCATTCGCCCTAATTCAATTAATAAGTTGATGATTTCATGATAGATGTCCTCTCGCAAGGAATCTAATTTTAATATTTCTCCAAAATAGTGCAGTGCTTGCTGCTGCTGATTCTGCTCCAAATGAAATCTTGCAGCCAGCTCTAGCAATCCTATATATTCATGCTCGAGTCTGCGCGTCCTGCCACTGGCCCATTCATAGGCTTTTCCTTTGAGTAATGCTCCTGTGTATAAACCTTCTGCTTGAATCATCCATTCAACATGTCTTTCAGAGGTTTGCCTGATTTGCTTTAACAATCGCTCAAATTCATACAGATCACAATAAATGCTGCTTTCTACTACATGAATTTCATTCCTGCTAGCTTTTATATAATTGGCGCCGATTGCTTTTCGAATATAATACAGCGTCGAGTTCAGATTCTTCCACGCTTTTTCAGGCTCCAATCCGCTCCACAACGTGTCGATAATTTCCTCCCGGCTAACCGTCCCTTTACTAACCAGAAAAGCAAATAATTCTTCTGTTTTTGGACTTCTCAGCTTGATTAGCTCTCTGTTCTGCGTTCTGCGGTACACTTTTAAACCATTAAATAAAAAAACTTCTAACGTAGGCTCAGCCGTTGTATTTCGATTTATTTTTTTGAGTTTCTCTAACGTCTTAGACAACCGCTCCGCAGTTACAGGCTTCAAAAGATAATCCACTGCACTCAGGTCAAAAGCCTGCAGCGCATACTCATCAAATCCGGTTACAAAAACCACATCTATCGATTCATCCAATTCATGCAAAAGGCTAGAAAGCTTCATCCCATTCGTCTCAGGCATAGAAATATCCAAAAAAGCTACATCTATCGGATTGGCCTTCGCAAAAGCATAAGCTTCCGCAGGATTCAAAAACGTCTCATAGACATCAATCTCTCCGCTCTGCGATAAGATCCGCTTCAGGCGTTTTACCGATAACTCCTCATCATCTACAATAATCGCTCGCAGCATGCCTCAACCTCCCATCCGCTTAAGCTGCTGTATTGGAATTTCAAAAGATACCGTTGTGCCTAATCCTTCAGCACTTTGAATATGAATATTTTTTCCATATAATAGCTTGATGCGCTGACTGATATTCCACAGCCCCACCCCTCTTTTATCTACATCTGACTGCATTACTTCTTTCAATTTATGCTCACTCATTCCAGATCCATTATCCTCCACAATAAAGCTAATCACAGAATTCTCTAATTCTTTTACAGATATAATTACCGTGCCACCCCGCAAATTGGACATTAGGCCATGCCTTATTGCATTTTCGACCAAAGGCTGTAGAATCAGCGGAGGAATCCGGTAATCCGTATTCACTCTCACATCATATTCCACATTTAATCTGGCACCGAAGCGTGCTTTTTCAATATTGATATAAGCCTCTACCAGCTCAAGTTCATTCTCCAGACTCGTTAGTGAATCCAGTTGTTTGAAATCAAAGCTGCTTCGCAAATACTGGGACAGCTGCAGTGTCAACTCTTCGGCCTTCTCAGGTTCCTCCACACATAGTTCAGCAATTGAATTCAGAGCATTGTATAAGAAATGAGGTTTGATCTGGGATCGTAAAAAAGCAATTTCGGCGTCTTTGGCAGTCTTCACGGAAGCTCTCAATCGGGTCAGACTTTTAACACGTGCCATTAGCTCTTCAGCTTCAAAAGGTTTTCCCACATAGTCATTTGCACCGTTATCCATGGACATCTTCATATCGCTCACCCTGTTCTTGGCCGTCAGCATTAACACAGGCAGTTCAAAAGGAGTAAATCTCTCTCTAATCTTTTGCAGAACCTCGTAACCCGAAATGTCCGGCATGGTAATATCCAGTACCACCAGAAAAAAGTCTGTGTTTTTCGCTAGCTCCTCAAGTGCCATCTGCCCGCGATTGACAACCACAATAGAATATTTCTCTAGCTTAAACAGATTGATCATAGATTGCAGATTGGCAAAATCATCGTCCACTACTAAAATGGGCTCATTGATCTCGCCTTTGATATAAAGGGGATAACTACCATGGGAGAAACTTAATTCTTTATAAGAATGTGCCGCCTTAAGGGTTGGCCTCGAGATTGGCTTAACCGCTTTATCCCACCGTGGAAGTGTAAAAATAAACACCGAACCTTTTTCCACTGTAGATTCCACAGCTATGTTCCCACCATGCAGTTCTACTAGCTTCTTAGTAATACTTAATCCGAGCCCTGTTCCACCATGACTATGAATCTCCGCCTCATCCACCTGCTCAAAAGCTTTGAAAATACGCTCCTGCATATCCGGTGAGATACCCAAACCTGTGTCTGCCACACGTACTTCCACCCACTCCTGAATAACTCTGGCACTAATCTCTATTTCACCCTGTTCCGTAAATTTAATCGCATTATCAACCAAGTTGTGGAAAATTTGAATCAGACGATTGCCATCTGCATTCACCATAGGAAAATTCGAAGCGACTCTGTTAACGAGCAGGATCGACTTTTCTCCGAGCAAAAAAGAATGAATACCAATGACGGAATCAACAACGGCTTTCAAATCCAGGTTGCTTTTGAATAATGTGATGTCTCCATACTTCATTTTGGAATAATCAAGTAGTTCATTTACCATATGTGTTAATCTTCTGCCGCTCCCTATTACGATCGCTAGATTCTGCGCTTGTTTTTCATTAACTGGACCCTCAACCCCATCCAGCAGCGTAGCTGTAATGTTCACTATGGCATTTAGAGGTGTTTTTAGTTCATGTGAGGTGTTGGAAAGGAATTCATCTTTAATTTTATCCAGCCCGATCAGCTGGTTTTTCATCTCGTCTATGGTATGGTAGGCTTCAAAAAAACGTAGAACAATCAGCACGATCATGATGATATTAAAAGCCACAATGTAAAACTGCCCGAGCCAAAGGTTCTCTTTTATAGAAAGAGCAAACAAAATAATGTCTATGGAATATAGATTAATAGCTAGAATCGCCATAAACATCAGCAGCAATTTGATTCTATTTACTTCTGCGCTTCTGATATACAGGGTGGCCACTCTACATAACATCCAAATTAACATCAGCTCATATAAAATAATCACATACGGATAAATGACCGTGTAAGAACGAATCGGCAGGATGGCGACCAGAATTATAAAGCTGCCTAAAACAATCGTTATGGCTTGAGTAAATTTTAAAGATATTATGCTTTTGTGCATTTGGTAAAAAAATATTGCGAGCACAATAAAGCAGGAGATGGAGCTTATATCCTTTACTTTGTAGAGCACTATGAACGAAAGTTTAGGGAAAAAGAGTAAGAGTGAACGCTCGCCGATCAACCCATGATATATCGCAAACAGCAAACAAATAGTAGCAAATACAAGTAAAGAGTAATCCTGCTTACGGTATAAGGACGCTGCCCCAAAGCAGATAAAAAAGATAAGGGCAAGTGTGCCTAAAATAGCAACGGTGCTAAATTCACGGGCCGTACTCTTCTGCTGAACCTCCATCATTGCTGCTTCCTCACCAAAGGATAAAGAAACCGGAATGCCCCCATTTACATAATCGAAGTTGGAGACTTGAATTATGATTTCTACATCTCCCTTATCAGACGAAAAAAGCCCAATCAGCGGGATATTCCCTGACCGATAATCAGCTTCATTAGCAGCAGGATTTCCATCCTCAATAACTGACTGTCCATTAACAAAAATCCTGCTTGAAAAGCGGATATTTGTTTTTTTCAAGGCGAATACCCCGCTTACAGGCAGGTTTTTTAGAACCATCCGATAGGTGGCGGAACCGAAGGCGGGTAAAGGGCTTCCATTAACGATGTTGCCGTTCCACCGGGAGGGCACCTCCATCCAAGCTGTAGAATCAGGTATATCTGCGCTACCCGCCCTAAAATGCTCAGAAGTTAATAGCTGGTTCCAATAAAACTCCCATTCACCATCTAACTTGATAATCTTATCCTGTTCGTAATCCCAAGCCGCGAGATCCATGACTCCATGCTGCACTTGCAGGTGACTTCCTTGTTTATCGTGACCCATAAGAATGGATAGAGGAATCGCAGATAATAAAATTAAACCAATCAGATAGATAAGTAATGTCCTTTTGAGCATCGTATCGGCCCCTTTTATGGAAGAGTAAAGCTGCAGCAATCACCAGGGCCATCCTGCAACACGTGATGTAGAGTAAAAAGTTTAGATGAACATAGATAATTCTATAAAATTTTCTAATTTCCTTCACAATTCGACAAAGTAATGGGCCTTTATTAGGATTTTTTTCTGAAAAAGCGGGACTTGTATGAAAAGATGGTCTGATATGACCATGATGAGTAGGATGACGGTGTGAGCACGATGAGTAGGACGACGGTATGAACATGATGAGTTTAATGACGAAATGAAAGGACCAGTTGGGCGACTTGTGCTACTTTGGCAACTCGAATGTATCTGCCGCGCGCATGCGGACTCAGGAGACCTTATTTGCTGAAAAATGAGGGTTTTGCCACGCTATCGGACTCAGTTGCAACAATTCGCTCATAACTACCCCATTTTGAGTCGATTTGCAGCTAATAAGAGCTATGCAGTCCGTAACTTTTGGAATACGAGCGAAAATGTACGAATAGCTGCAATACGGTCCGTTCATGCTGGAGTTACACGACTTTGGGACATGGAAGACATGGACACAATGATAATCTGACGACTTGGACTAGATAGACAATTCTGACGTCGTTGGGAACTCTGAATACTTACACCGCACGCATGCGGACTCAGGAGACCTTATTTGCTGAAAAATGAGGGTTTTGCCACGCTATCGGACTCAGTTGCAACTATTCGCTCATAACTACCCCATTTTGAGTCGATTTGCAGCTAATAAGAGCTATGCAGTCCGTAACTTTTGGAATACGAGCGAAAATGTACGAATAGCTGCAATACGGTCCGCAACGTTCGAAAATGAATAATGATATTGCGCAGAGCACGTAATCCATTTTTGCGGATCAGTAACCACATGATGATCGTCCTAGAAAAGCCATGCGGCCGCGCGGGGGAAGAATCCGCTTTTAGAGTAACTAGTAACTTCAGCAAATTCAGCTCGTTCACCATGCTAGCTTCCTTCAACTAAAACCTAATCAGATTCGTCATCTTTATACACAGTAACTCATTGAAGAAATCTTCAGCACTCGTTATAATAGCAACTATAGGTCGTGAAGAACACGCCGCTTTTATACAATCTCTATCCTGGGCTGAGCTCAGGAGGAATTGTATGGGAGCGGCTTTTTCTTTTTTCAAAAAAAATTACTTAAGGAGGATACACAAAATGTTCAGATTCGAACAGCAACTAGAGGAATGGTTACAGATCAACTTGAATAAGGAGAACAATCCCCGCAGACAGGAGCTTCTTGCAAAAGGGTTGGGCTATGGAACAGTCGAATTTCTACGTGCGGTATGGTTTCCTGCTGTAGGAAACTTCAACTACTTGTTCCCCGAATGGGAAGTGCGCGATTTCAACAATGGTTATCGTTATCTTGATCTGGCCTATATGCCAGGTGGAGCAAAGGGCGGAATTGAGATTCAAGGCTACGGTCCGCATGCTAGAGATCTTGATGTACGACGATTCAAAGATTTATGTAGACGCCATTCCTTATTATCGCTAGACGGTTGGACCTTCCTATCCATCGCCTATCCCTCAATCACGGACGAGCCTCAGCTATGTCAACAACTAGTACTCGCATTCATCGGCAAATTCATGGCTTCAGACGTGCCCTCTTCATTAACATGGTTAGAAGCTGAAACACTTCGTTTCGCAAGACGTCTTCTGCGTCCTTTCACACCTGTTGAACTCACCCATCATCTTAGAGTCACTAATCGTCATGCCCGACGTGTTTTACATGAGTTAGTTGAACAGCAGCTACTAGAGATCGTCGGTGGAAAAGAACGGAATCGAAGCTATCAGCTTAGAATGTGATGATTTGATTTGATTAGTTTGTTTTGATTAGTTTGGTTTGATTAACAAAGTTACGTTCGGACCGTATAGCTCTTATTTCCCAATTATCTTCGTTTTCGCCACGCTATCGGACTCAGTTGCAACTATATGCTCATAACCACCCCATTTTGAGTCGATTTGCAGCTAATAAGAGCTATGCAGTCCCTAACTTTTGGAATACGAGCGGAAATGTACGAATAGCTGCATTACGGTCCGTAATGGCAACTCTAAGGTCATACCAGCAAGGCTTATACAAAAAAATGATCATGAATCTAATCCGTTGCACCCCCGCATTGTCCTTCCAAAATCTATGTCTTTTTCAATACCACCCATTACTATTACTAATCATTATTTAGAAAAAAAGTGCTCTGCTTATCCCGTATTTTAATCGACGCTTGACCTTAGGTCTGACCTAAGGTTTATAGTTATTTTATCAAATAACTTACAGTTAGGAGCACCGCCCTTGAATCCGTACCTTACAATTGGAGAACTATCAAAACTTATGAATGTATCTATCCACCAGATTCGATATTTTGAAGAAAAAGAAATCCTGTTTCCATCCTATATAGACAATAATCAGTACCGGATGTACGGCATCGATGAGATCTATCAATTGGCACATATCCTGTTGCTCCGCAAATTAAACATCCCTGTCAGTACCATTAACCAAAGTATGAATAAATCCGCAACGAATGACTACCAACAGCTGTTAGAGAAATCGCTAAACAAAATCAACTCAGAAATAAACCAATTAATAATGCTGCAACAATTTATACAAAAGGTACTAAAAGAGCATGCAGATTATGGCAACATGGAGGGGGATTATCAAATTAAACATGTGGACAATCGTTATCTGAAAAAGTGGTTGGTGCTAGAGGATAACGAAACACTAACTGCACGAAGTTTATATGAAAAAAGACCGCAGAACCATCATTTATTTGAAACAGATTTGCATTATGTATACGATTCTGAACAAGTAACCTTATGCTTTGAAACCATTGAAACAACTCCCGCCCCTGACATTTTTTTAGAAAAAGGGTGCTATCTCTATAAAGCATTTTTTGTAACTGACGATCAGGATGTAGATCATGAAATTGCCAAGCTGGAACACTTTTTAAATGGGCATCACTACATGGTATTGGGACCAATCATCATTCTGGAGAAATCATACCTATCCATGTTTAACAACGACAAGCTTCATTATGAGCTTCAAATTCAAATCGAGCATGCCCTAGCTGATACTACTAAATGAGTACAAACGAGGTTATCATCGCCCATTACCAGGAACAAGATCGTGAGGCTGTAAGCAGGCTATTGGTAGATGCATTTCATGGGAAATTTCACTCTCTCCTCTCTCTCGAGGACAATGAAATTGCTGATCTACTTATAAGACTTTGGGAACAAGATTCTACTTCCTTATCATCTAAACAAATAATCGCTTATGAAAACGGAGAAGTGGTTGGCACTATCTACTTAAAATGGCAGGATACGCTCTCCCTTAAAAAAGGATCAATTAAACCACTGAATCGGGCTCCCTTTTTGCAGCTATTCAAGAAATTTGGATACTTAAATGTTTGTAAGTTAATCCTTGGGTTATATTTTTTGGATTATCAACCTAGAGCAAAAGAGTGTTATGTGGCTCATTTGGCTGTTCGGTCCAGTCACCGTAATAAGGGAATTGGCAAAGAGTTGCTGGGTTGGGCGGCGGATTTTGTAAACAGTCATTCTGAGGTTGAAAAATTAACGCTACATGTTGCTAACAAGAATAAACGAGCCATTAATATGTACCAGCAGTTGAACTTTGAGATCCATAAATCTAACTATAGCGCGGTAAGACATTTACTTTTTAAAGAGCCTATTTGGCATTACATGACAAGAAAAACATCGCTACAATCTGGGGGATCAATGAATGAAAAAGAAAATTAAGCTAACTGTCTGGATGATTACCATTTCGTTGTTAATTGCAGCGGTCTTGTTCGTACTACAGCAACATTCTTTCTCAATGACTGAGCAAAAAATTGAAATTGATACGCCTCAAGGTCAACTAACAGGAACCTTAGTTCTGCCCGAAAGCTACTCTGGAACCGTCGGACTGGTAGTTTTTGTTCATGGGGATGGCCCAGTTAATGATACTTACGATGATGGATATAAACCTTTGTGGGAAAAGCTCGCCTCTGCCGGATATGCTTCCTTATCTCTTAACAAACCAGGTATTGGGGGTTCCTCAGGGAACTGGCTAGAGCAAAGCATGGAGGATAGAGCACAAGAAACTATATATGCGATTAACTGGGCTAAAGCCTTACCTATGATTGATGCTCAAGCTATTGGTTTGTGGGGAGCAAGTCAGGCGGGCTGGGTGATTCCCAAGATTGTTAAAAAAGTGCCTGATCTCGCCTTCAGTATTCTTGTATCCCCCGCCATTCAATGGATTTCTCAAGGACAATACAATACCAGACAAGAGATGATTTTAGAAGGTTTTTCGGAAAAGGAGATAAAAAAGAGAGAAGATTATAACGCGCAAATCCTACTGCTACTTAAGGAACAGGCGTCATATGAAAGTTACTTGCGAATTGCACAATCGGACGATTTAATTTCCAAAGAAAAATGGGGGTTTTTCTCTAAAAATTATCAGTCAGATGCGAGCGAGGATTTAAAAAACTTCACTACTCCTGTCCACTTAGTTCTTGGCGGGCAAGATATAAATGTAGATGTTGAGGAAACCGAACGTATTTACCGTGAAAAAATTCCTAAAAACCTACTCTCCGTCTTCTATCTTCCTGATGCTGATCACTCTATGCTCTCAAAAAAGAATGCCTCATCACCATTAAGAACATATTTGACCGCAGTCTTTTTCCCACGACATATTGTTGTTGAGCAATATTTAGATGATTTGGTTCACTTTGTAAGCCAGTTTTAATCTGTTTGCCATCCAATAATACACTCTCGCCAGTTGAACTCCCTACGTTCGGACCGTATAGCCCCTATCTGCCAATTTTCTTCGTTTTCACCACACTATCGGACTCCGTTGCAGCTATTTACTCTAAAGCACCCCTCAGATCCACTTTTTCAGCTCATTAAGAGCTATGCAGTCCGAAACTCAGGGAAAATGAGCGAATTAGCTGAAATAGCTGCATTACGGTCCGTAACGGCAACCGCGGAAGGAATTACCCACAGCCAAGCCCGTGTGTTGGCTTTGATTTTTCCACAAACTAAGCATTTTGTAGAATACCTAAGTCTGTAACCACTCAACTCCCTATGTTCGGACTGCATAGCCCTTATTTGCCAATTATCCTCGTTTTCGCCACGCTATCGGACTCCGTTGCAGCTATTTACTCAAAAGCACCCCTCAGATACACTTTTTCAGCTCAATAAGAGCTATACAGTCCGGAACTCAGGGAAAATGAGCGAATTATGCGAAATAGCTGCATTACGGTCCGTAACTCCAATGGCGGGCGTAATTTTCGCTCAAACGATCGCGGACTTCCACTGCGAACGTACTTATCGGCAGTTTCGGTGCCCGTAACCACCACGCCAGCGTGCTAACCACCAACACCAAGCTCCGAAAACTCCACATAAGTAGCAGAAGCAAAGGCATAAACCGGGTGTCATTAACTCAGATTCTCCCTCTCCTACTGCATAAACAGCGTTATATGGCGTATTGATTATAGCTGTACGCTTTAGTGATAACGTATAATTTCGGATGATCAAGCTTAGCTTTGGTCAAAATCGATCATATAAGGAGAGGTTTTAATCATTGAGAAAACAACAACGTTTGTTAGCCATGCTCGTAACCTTCCTGCTTTTGTGCTCCTCTTTTCCGTTATCGATGTTTGCAGAGGAAGCACCTGATCCTTATGAAGGAATGATTAACATTCAAAGTGAATGGCAAGGCAGCGTATTTGGTGATGTTGGGGGGCAAGACAAGATTACTGCAGCCAACTTTGGCATTACGGAGAACACGGATGGATCAGCTACACTGCGAAGCTCGAATGATAGAGGCAAAGTATCGGGCAGCACGGAAGGTATCGCTTATTACTTTAAAGAGGTTGATCCAAGTGTTAATTTTGAGTTGAAGGCAACGGCTCACGTGGATGCTTGGACAGCCAATAACCAAGTTTCCTTCGGAATAATGCTGCGCGGCAATGTGTGGGATAACCAATTCGGAGCCTACTCTGGAGATTACGTCGGCGTGGGTGCTTTGGATCAAGAAATGAAAGCGTTTCACAAATTGCAAAATACAAGCCTACAGAAACTTGGGTACGTGTTTGATAACGTTAATCGCCCTGCCCAAGGAGAGAATTACGAATTAAGCATCAAAAAGACCGGAAATCTGTATATTGTCCGCATCGGCAATGAAACCAAAACGATCGAAAGCTTTGACGGCTCCATTCAATATGCGGGCCTTTACACCGCTAGAAATACTACGGTTACGTTCCGTAATATTCAATTCAGTCAAGAAGGTCAAATCGAGTTAGGACCTTGGGGCTTCAGCGCCTTCGGAGGCAACACTAGTCCAACTAAGAACCCCGAGCCTATAATTGAAAGTCCAACCTCTGTAACGATGACGACTTACGGCGGCAAAATCTCCAGCAGCGATGAGGGAATATCTTTTTATTCGAAAGAGATTCCTGTGGATGCGAACTTTGAACTGAAAGCGACCGCTTCAGTGATTGCTTTTAATAGCAATAGCACTGTCAGCACACCTAACCAGAAATCCTTCGGTCTTATGCTCCGCGACAGTATTGGGACGAACGGAGATACAAGCACAACCACTTCTAACTATGCGGCGGTGGGTGCTTTGGATCAGGTAATGAAAGGTTTTTATAAAAAAGACACCCAAGTGAAGTTAAATCCTTTTAGCGATATCCAGGCCCCGTCCGCAGGAGCTGTATATTCGCTAAGTATTAAAAAAACAGGAGATACTTATCGATTAAGTGTGGGTGATCAGACCGAAATCATAACTCTGGACGATACGTTCACAGATACTCTTTTTGCCGGAATCTATGTAGCTAGAGATGCAACTGTTACTTTCAGTGACATAGACATCCAGCTTGAATCCAAAATCGTAACCAGCTTAACCGCTGATACCAGCGCAATGACGAAAACCACTTATCTGGTTGGTGAATCCCTTGATTTGACTGGATTAGTCGTTAAGGCTATTTTTTCTGATGAGAGTGAGGCCGTTTTGTCTTCTACGGATTATATTGTTACAGGCTTTGATAGCAGCAAGGTTGGAGAAAATATCATAACCATTAACTACAACGGTGCTTTCGTGAGCATTCCTTTGCAAATCGTTCCATTATCTATGACCTCATTATCAGTGAAGTATTATCCAGCTAAAACCGTTTATTATCCAGGGGATACGTTCGATCCAGAAGGTCTTGTTCTTGTTGCCAATTATAATGACGGCTTCTTGACCAAAGAACTGACCAGTGATCTTTATTCCCTCTCCATTAACGGACAACCGGTCAGCGATTTATTACCGTATCTATTTACGCAATCAGGCTCCACAGCGGTATCCGTTACTTCAACAGAGGCGCCGGCAATCACAACGACCTTTAATGTGGAAGTAAAAGCAGCGACGTTATCCGCTTTAGAAATTCGAAATGAACCTAAACAAACACTCTACTATATCGGTGACTCCCTCAAACTAGAAGGACTTGTGGTTTATGCTCATTACAGTGATGGTACACAGATTCGGCTGTTGAACAATGAATACAAAGTCTCTCCTCTCGACACCACGACATCTGGCGATAAAAAAATCACAATTACGCATAAAGGCTTAACAACCTCTTTTCAAGTTAAGGTCAACGTTAAAAAACTAGTAGGCATCGAAGTCACCAGCTATCCTAAAACTACCTTTTTTATTAACGACAACTTTGACAGCAAAAATCTGCTCGTATCCAAAGTGTATGATAATTCAGATAGAGAGAAGCTAAACAGCTATACGCTCGACACTTCCAAGTTCGACAATCAGGCAGCTGGATTGTATGAAATTGGTATACTCCCTACCGATTCTTCTATTAAGCCCATTACGTATTCCGTTACAGTAAAAGAAAAGATGGATCCCATTTGGAAAAGCATTCAATTCGGTCAGTCCACTTCAGCTGCTAACAATCAGACGATTGTCAACGAGGATGGATCCGCCCAGCTGATCGCTTTGGAAGGCGGCGGTAAAGTCACCGAAGATCATGACGGCATTACCTTCTATTACACCGAGCTAGATGCTTCGGAAGATAATTTCGTGCTGTCTGCGGATGTCCAAGTGTTGGCTTTTGCAAAAAATCCATATGACGGGCAAGAATCTTTTGGCATTATGGCACGTGACGTCATCGGCACACAAGGAAATTCTAGCGTCTTTGCATCTAATATAGCTGCCCTCGGTGGTTATAGCGGCGGGACGAAAAGCGATCTGGGCACACAGCTTTTTGTCCGCACTGGAGTTGAAAAAACGGATGGGACTGGCAGTAAAGGGATTCAAACCATCATGCTTCAAAAAGAACGTCCGGCACCTGCCAATACTGTTCCTGCAGCACCTTACCATTTAACGTTAGCAAAGACGAATAGTGGTTTTACAGGACAGCTCAATAATGGCCAGCAAGCTATTCATTTCACACCAGACATTCTTAGCGTACAGGATTCAAAAATGTACGTCGGATTCTATGCTGCTCGTTTAGCCACAATTAATGTAAGCAATATTCAATTAACAGTCACTTCAGCAGCTACAGATTCTCCTAAAATAGAACCACCTGCGATTCCCGTCACACCTAGCTTAAATATACTTTCACTAAGTAAAACCTCAGATCCAGCTTACCAAATGATTGTGCGCTCTAATGTCAACGGAACGGTGACGTTGAAGCAAGGTTCTACGATCATCGCTCAGGATATCGAGGCAATAGCTGGTAAACGTCTTTCTATTCCCACGAGACTTCTTGATCAAGGAGATACGAACTTTAGTATTACTTTTTTACCAGATGATACTCAGTATTTGACCTCTTATGAGAAGATTATCAGCAACTTTACCGTCACCCTAAAAAGTTATAACGAAGATGATGAGATCTACGTATCGCCCACCGGATCAAGCTCCGGAGATGGAACGATCAATCTCCCACTTGATATCGATACTGCGATTGATTTCGTTAAACCAGGTCAGCATATTATTGTGCTTGAGGGTCGTTATGTGCGGAAATCACCACTTGAGATTAAAAAGTACAATGATGGTAAAGCCTCCGCCAAAAAGTATATAGAAGCAGCACCAGGAGCAAGACCTATCTTTGATTTTGACAAAAAAACAGAAGGCGTTCTCTTGAGCGGAAACTATTGGCATGTGAAGGGACTTGATTTCACTCGCTCAGCTGGGAATACCAAGGGCTTTACAGTGGGAGGCAATTATAACATCGTTGAAAATAGCCGTTTCTATGCGAATGGTGACACTGGTCTACAAATCAGCCGAACAGATGGTACCGCGATAGAACTCAGTGAATGGCCTTCCTACAACTTAATTCTCAACAGTACCTCTTTCGACAACCGTGATCCATCCGACAATAATGCCGATGGCTTTGCGGCAAAATTGACTGCGGGTGTTGGTAATATTTTTAGAGGTTGTCTGGCGCATAACAATATCGACGATGGCTGGGACTTATATACGAAAGCAGGCTCAGGAGCGATAGGTTCAGTGCTGATTGAGCACAGCGCCGCCTTCAACAATGGGTTCTTAACAGACGGAACCGTAGGTGCCGGTGATAAAAATGGCTTCAAGCTTGGTGGCGAAGGCATTCATGTCACACATACCATTCGCGATTCAATCGCCTTTGGTAATGGCGCTTATGGTTTTACAAGCAATAGTAATCCAGGTGTGATCGCCATCAACAACATCGGATTTAACAATATGCGTGGTAATATAAGCTTCACCACTTATGATCACATTACTGCTGACTTTACGATTGACGGTTTCTTATCTTACCGAACTGCCAACATTGCAAAAGACCAATATCCAGCTTCTTTAGCTGCGGACAATAATTTCATGTTTGACGGTACGCGATCGGCGAATAAATCAGGTTTAGAACTGACCGATTCTAACTTTGTCAGCTTAAATCCTGTAGTCAATTACTCTCGGGATGCCGACGGGAATATAATCTGGGGCGATTTCTTGAAGTTCATTCCTTTTGATGGACCGGAACCAAGTCCGACGGCTTCTCCAAGTCCGACGGCTTCTCCGAGTCCGACCGCTTCTCCGAGCCCGACCGCTTCTCCGAGCCCGACGGCTTCTCCGAGTCCGACTGTTTCTCCGAGCCCGACGGCTTCTCCGAGTCCGACTGTTTCTCCGAGTCCGACGGCTTCTCCAAGTCCGACGGCTGCCCCGAGCTCAGGCAGTTCCGGATCATCGGTTGGAGATTCGGCCACTACTATACTCCATTTGGACGGTAGCGTAAGGATTGAGATACCTACTACTATGAATGGAGGAAAAACTAGTGCGATATTGACTGAATCTTCCTTACAAAAGATTATCGCTTTAGCCAAACCTAATTCTGCAGGCCATAAAATCCTAAGAATTCAGCTTGCAGAGGAACAATCGTCAGATGATAGCTCATTTGAAGTCACTCTCCCTGCCGCTGCATTTCTTGTTGGAACTTCCACATTGCAGCTTGAGATCAATACAACACTAGCTACCTTTGTACTTCCGGATAATCTATTCCCGGCGAAGACACTGGACAATGTGAAGACAGTTACTTTGCTCCTCAAATCTGTCGATACAACAGGAAGTTTAAAGAAGCGATTGGGTGAACGTTTGCTTATTGATTACGAGCTACTTTTGGATGGTACAACAGTTCAATTAGAGAGCTTAAATTCAGCCATACAAATTGGGCTTCCTTATCTAGAAGCTGTACCTCCATTGAACAACACCTTTATTGTAGTGTGGAACGTCAATGAGTACGGAGTCATCCAACCGGTATTAGGCGGGAATTATGATTCAGATAAGAAGCAAGCTATTTTCTCAACAACAAATTCATCTGGACAATACGCCGCCGTTTACAATCACAAAACGTTCAGGGATATAACAGATTCTCATTGGGCGAAGTTTATTGTAGAAGTACTAACATCAAAAGGTGTCATTAATGGTGTAACGGAAACAGAGTTTAGACCCGAACAGACTATTACACGTGCAGATTTCGCACTTTTATTAGTTAGAGCTTTAGGTCTATCCGCAGCAGAAGGAAATAGCTTTGCTGATGTGTCACCTAACGATTATTTTTATGAGGGACTTATGACTGCTCAGAAATTAGGGGTCGTTACGGGCCAAACCGACGGTCTTTACCACCCTCATGATTCCATCTCCAGACAAGAGATGTTTGTTATGGCAGCTAGGGCATTGAAGGCTGCAGAGGTATGGAAATCGAATACGACCTCTTCCTCTGCATTAGACGGCTACACTGACCATAATCAAATTTCTAATTATGCGGCAAATGATATTGCGGCGCTGGTATCAGCAGGTCTCATTAAAGGAGACTCTCAGCAGCAGCTTACACCAACTGCCCATTCCACACGTGCCGAAGCAGCCATGCTGATTTACAGAATTATGATGCAACAATAAAAAAAAGAAGAACTCCAAGACCACTATACTCGTGGTTTTGGAGTTCTTTTTATCCTCTTCCCTACCCTCTTAAAGTCTTCTAGTTCATTTTCTTATCAGGCGGATTGGAAACCCGATACCCTTTCGGCGATTGATGGGTGATTTTCTGAAAATTCCGATGAAATGACCGTAAGTTACTATAGCCGCAAAGGTTGGCAACTTCACCAATAGTCAGATTCGAGTTTTTTAATATATAACATGCTTGTGAGATACGATAGTGATTCAAGTAATCTGTGAAGGGCATTTTCATCAGCTGGACAAATAGCTTTGATAAATAAGGGTAATCATATTGCAGATGTTTTGCTACAGCTTTTAATGTGCAATCGGCAGAATAATTTTGTTCTACAAAAAGCAGGATTTTATAGAGCACCTTTGTTTGCGGGGACTGTTTGACTGGAGCAAATGATGTCTGACAGATCAACTGCGCGCATACACCATACAGGAAACTTTTCTGGCTATAAATTGAATCCAGCTTTGTACAATCAGGTTCATTCACAGCATGGAGAACATTGTCAGTTGGAATAAAGCTTTTATAATTCATGTGAAAATCACCTATCAATTCTGTGGAGAAGAGGATTACCATAATCTCCGAAAAATCAATCGTCTCAAATTCATGCATCTGATTAGGAAAAATAAAAACCAGATCATTTTTCTGCACCTGATAGCTTTTCCCATCAATGGTGATAGATAACTGCCCGTCGTTGACATAAATAATCTCAAATGCCCGATGAAAATGAAGTGGAAAATGATAGTTTTTCAAGGGAATGAGTTTAAAGTAATCTTTTTCGCCGACACCATGTTTTTCAAAAAAGGGCCACAAGTAGATTCTCCTTCACGAAAACACTAATTTTGTCTTAAAGTGTACTATATAAAGTATAGAACTAACAACGTTATTTCCTATAATATTGGATAAAGTCAACCAAGCGGAGGTTATAGGACAATGGAATATCACGTATCAAAAACTGGTTCAGATCAAGGTCAAGGTACTCAACATGATCCTTTTTTAACCATCAATAAAGCGGCTTCAGCAGCTGTGGCTGGGGACAAGATTATCGTTCATGAAGGGATATATCGCGAATGGGTAAAACCGAGATACAAAGGATTAAGCGAACAAAGAAGAATTATTTATCAAGCCGCTGAAGACGAGCAGGTTGTCATAAAAGGCTCTGAACATATACAAGATTGGCAGCAGGTTGAGAATCATATTTGGAAAGTGATCTTGCCGAACACGTTTTTTGGCAGCTTTAATCCGTATGTTGAGGAAGTGTCTGGCGATTGGCTCGTCACTATAGAGGAGACAAGACACTTAGGCGATGTATATCTAAATGGCATGTCTTTTTATGAGGTCAGTCAGTATGATCAACTGGCAGCTCCCGTCGAAAAGCTGGAGTTCAAGGATCTCTGGACACATGAGATGGTTCCGGTCCAAAATCCAAAACAGACGACCTATGTTTGGTTTGCCAAAGTAAGCCCTGACCACACCACGATTTACGCTAATTTCCAAGGTGCCAACCCGAACAAAGAACTGGTAGAAATCAATGTACGCAGATCTTGTTTCTACCCTGAAGAAACCGGGATTGATTATATTACTGTAAAAGGTTTTGAAATGGCGCATGCGGCAACACCTTGGGCACCTCCAACGGCAGACCAGCCCGGACTGCTGGGCACTAACTGGAGCAAAGGCTGGATTATTGAAAATAATATCATTCACGATGCCAAATGCAGCGCTATCAGTATCGGCAAAGAAGCTTCCACAGGCCATAATTACCGTACCATTCGAAAAGACAAACCCGGATATCAATATCAGCTTGAATCCGTCTTTACTGCTGAGCGTCAGGGCTGGAGCAAAGAATCGATCGGTTCACATCTTATCCGCCATAATACCATTTATGATTGCGGCCAAAATGCCATCGTCGGCCACTTAGGTTGTATTTTCAGCGAAATTCATCATAACCATATTTACAACATTGCGATAAAACGGGAATTCTGGGGCCACGAAATTGCCGGGATCAAGCTTCACGCACCGATCGATACTCACATCCACCATAACCGGATTCACGATTGTACTTTAGGTTTATGGCTGGATTGGCAGACCCAAGGGACAAGAATCAGTAAAAATCTGTTCTATCAAAATCACCGGGATTTGTTTATAGAAGTAAGCCATGGCCCCTACATTGTTGACCATAATATCTTGACAGCTAAACATGCTTTGGAGAATGTAGCCCAAGGTGGAGCCTATATCAACAATCTGATCGGCGGCAGGCTGGTTCATCGTAAGGTACTAAATCGGTCCACGCAATATCATCTTCCGCATAGTACAAAAATTGCCGGTTTCTCACTTATTTATGGTGGGGACGATCGGTTCTACAACAATATCATTGTTGGAAAAGACGGATGGACAGGCGTGGGAACATCACATTTCAATAACTACACCACCTCTTTGGCGGAGTATATCGAGAATGTCCATAAGTTACACGGTGATCTTGAGGAGTTTGAACTCGTTGAACAGCCTATGTTCATTAATAACAACGCTTATTTAAACGGTGCTGAGCCTTTCGAAAGAGAGAATGTAAAGCTGGTTGAGGAAAGCTTTGGTCCAGACTTCTTTATTGTAGATCAAGGAGATGAAGGATTCCTTTCTATTGATCTGCCTGAAAGCTTCGTTAACTTCTTAGGTGAGGTACATTCAACTGAGACTTTGCCGCGGGTGCGCATCGTGGATGCCGAGTTTGAGAATCCGGATGGCAGCAATATAATCCTGGATACAGATTTTCTGGATAAAAAGAAAGAACATAAAAGCACTTTAGGACCTCTTACACTTTTGAATAAGGGCAAAAATTATATTAAAGTGTGGTGATCGGTAAAGCAGGTGGCAAGTCCACCTGCTTTTTCATTGCTATAATTGAGTCTGCTATTTAATATCCTTAATCTTTTGAATAGATACTTCGTTTTGTTCTATTAGGATCTGATATTCAACAATCTATCCTGCTTTAAATTCTTCCTTAAATTCTTTACTGACCGAGTAATTATCTTTCGGATTGAGTGTAACCTTAAATAAATGCTTTCCATTATCTATGGGGAACTTTGCTACCCCACCATGCTTAATATTACTGTCGATCAAAGAGTTAATTTGAACGTTATTTCCTTCATCAACGGTAACAACTACACTTTTTAAAAATAACGGACTGTTATTCGTAATCAGCAAGTTATATTCTTGATCATCAGTTACATCTACATCTGTATTATTGGATATATCGGCATTGTTTTTTTCGCATCCCGATAACAGGACGATAAACAAAACGAATAAAGATACGTATTTTTTTCTAGACAAAATGTTCTCCTCTCCATTCCTATAATCTTTTCTTGTGAAAATCTTAACATGTTCTAGAAGTTTTATGGGAAATATTTGAAGGCTTTATCTAAAATGATACACTCTAATAAATAAGGGTAGCCCCGTTGGCTACTCCTTTCTGAATGGCCATTCACCTATATATTGTCGTAACCTTGGAATCGGTTTACTATTTTGCTGTTGACTTTGACCTTAGGGTAAGGTGTTAAGTAGAGCTAGAACCAAACATCGATGTTTTGGCTATGAAGCTTAATTCAAACGAAAAAAGGAGATGACTTTTTGCTGTCGATTGGAGAATTCTCGAAGATATGCGAAGTTTCTACGAAGACGCTTCGATATTATGATGAGATCGGATTAATTCATCCCGATGAGATTAACCCTGAGAACGGTTACAGGTATTACTCCATCAAACAACTTAAAAAAATGCTTTTTATCAATCGTCTAAAAGCTTATTATTTCTCGCTGGAAGAAATCAGAGACATTTTGCAATGGGAACAGGATCGTTCAGAAGAGAAGCTCTACTCAGCCCTTAATCTGAAGAAAAAAGAAATACAGGAGAAAATAAGTTCTTATGAATACACCTTAAAACAAATCAATAGTGATGTATTAAATTTGGAGAAAGGTATCCCCATGATGTCCTACCTGAATGAGATAAAAGTAGAGCTTGTTGAAACTCAGCCTATGAATATTCTTTTTACGCGTCAGATGTTGAGCAGTGATGACTATGCGCTAGGTTATGGACATTATTTTAGCGGGCTTTATGAAAAAATCGCCACTGAAAAACTCACTTTGCTCGGTACGCCAATAACAATTTATCACAGCCGTGAATATAATCCAGCCGGAAATGATACAGAGTTTGCTCTCCCCATAAAAGAGGTTGTAAAAGGTACAAGAGATTTGCCTGATGCTCTTTGTGCGAGATCTGTTCTTAAAGGCGCCTATTCAGAATTGACCTCGGTCTATGCAAAGCTGAGAGAATGGATAGAAAATGAAGGTTATGAAATGGTGAATTCGCCCTATGAAATATATGTAACGGACCCGATACAAGCCGCTGTGCCTGAGGATCTGGTTACCGAGGTCTATTTTCCAGTAAAGAAAAAAAATTCATAAAGGAGTTACTTTCATGCTCAAAAACAATTATCCAACTTCAGATTGGCAAATCTCAGCCCCCGCAAACTTGGGAATGGATGCTGATATGCTTTCAGAACTAGAATCAAGGATCAAATCCGAGTATAGCAATATCAACGGGATTGTTGTGATAAGAAGTGGAACTATCGCTTATGAAAAATATTATAATGGCGCTGGCCCGAATGACACACATCATGTGGCCTCTGTAACAAAAAGTATCATATCCGCGCTCATAGGCATTGCCATAGATGCTGGCTTTATTAACAATGCAGATCAAAAGGTACTGGAGTTTTTCCCGGACTATGTTCCAAACGCTGCTCAAGATCCGCAAAAACAAGAAATCACCTTGCACCATCTCCTTACGATGACCGCACCTTATGCTTTTGCAGATTGGCACGAACCGCTGGAGCAAATGTGTATGCAGCCTGACTGGGTAAAATATACGCTGGATATGCTAGGCCAACAAGGAACAATTGGGGATTTCAAATATTCTACCGCTGGAGCACATCTGCTTTCTGCCATCATCACGCGCAGCACTGGTCAAAGTGCCCGTGAGTTCGCCAACGAACGTTTATTTAAACCTATCGGAATGAATGAAATCCCGGATTATGAGATGAGCTCATTTGGGTTCGATGATTTGTTTGGGGTAAATGTGAAGGGGTGGGTGGAAGACCCAAATCGTATCACCACAGGAGGATGGGGACTTACATTGTCTCCACGCGATATGGCGCGTTTTGGTTTATTATATTTGAACCGTGGACAATGGGAGCAAAATCAGATCATTTCGGAGACATGGATTGAGGAATCAACAGCGATGAACCCTAATCATTACGGTTACTTGTGGTGGCTACGCGAAGAAGACGGGGTTTACACCTACTCAGCGTTAGGTGATGGTGGTAATGTCATTTGCTGCATTCCAGAAAAGGATCTTGTCGTAACCATCGCCTCAGAATTCACACTTCAGCCTCGTGACCGCTGGCCTCTGATTAAGGAGTGTATTATTCCGTCTGTAGTAGAGTAAAGAAGATAAAAAACATGCTGGTTGCCCCTTCATTCACAACTAGGAGAGCAACCAGCTGTCTACACTCTAAATCATATTGCTTCAAGGAAAAATAATATCACCTTCGTTGCTGCTTACATCAAAAAATCCAACTTTATGTTTTATAGCCAACTCCCGCATCGCCGTATAAGCTTCGTCAGCTACGGAATACGCAAAAGCCGCATAGATGACGGATGAGCCAAGCGAGTAGTCAGTTAACCGGTTATCCGTTCCGGCTTCCTCCATCGCCTCAAAAATCTCGTCCTCTACATTCATATTAGGAAATTGCTCAGACAACTCACTATAAAAGCGTTGCAGCGCCTCCGATAAAACCGATGGATCGTTATAGGCATGGTCTTCCGACCACTGCACTTGCTGCTCATACCACTCCATAAACGCTGCTCTCTCTTGCGGTGCTTTAGACGTCTCAAATGCCATCAAATCATAGCTCATTTAAAATCCTCCTCTAACCCACCCTAATCGTGCATTTTCAGTTCCTATAAATTGTTGGGCTGTTTTGATTATATATTAAAAATCATCAGACCCGTACTATAGAATCATGATACTTACTCAACCGTTAAATATCATGTGAGCTCCGGTGTATCTACAAAAGTAACCACTGGCTCCATTACGCCATGTAGTTCGAATAAGATAAGCTCGTTATCACCTTGACGCAGAAGCGGCGCTGGTAAGTATAGTGTTTTAGTTGGACCCTGCTCCCAGTAGCGCCCTAAATTAAAGCCGTTTATGAAAACCTGACCTTTACTCCATCCGTCCAGCCGCAAAAAAGTATCCTCAGACTTACTGACTTGAAAGCTCCCCCGGTAAAAAGTAGGCTGCTGACGTTGCTCGCAATCTATCGGTGTGAATGATAATCCCTTAAGATTGGTTAAAGGCAAAGAATGAATGGTCCAATCATGCAGGAATTGATAGCCGAGTCTAACGCCACAGGTTATGCCTTTTGGATCACAAAGCAGCGGGCCATAATTTACACGCCCCATATTCTCCACAAGGATGTCGATCTGCAGTCCCTCCGTTGGAACCTCTAATGGAATTCCTCGCGGATCCCAGCGTTCAACTGTACCGACAAAGGCCCCATTCGCGAATACAAGCGCACGATCACGTACTTCTTGAAGGACGAGCTCCATACTGCTGCGGGGTCCACTGATCCTCGTCGAATATAAGATGAACCCATGATTCTGACCCAGTTTCTCCATTGGCTCGGGACATGCTCTATGTTCTGGGGTAGACAAAACGTCTAACTGAGTGAACAGTGGTGCTGCTTCTGTCATCAACACTTTACCATAAGCTTGTGACTTTAATAACGGCGGTAATTCCAGTGGCGGTAACGTTACGTATTTCTCAATTATTTTTCGTGCTGCATAGAATTTTGCAGTTGGCTTACCGGATTCGTCCAGCAGCGTATCATAATCGTAGCTGGTTACGATGGGCTCATA
Organism: Paenibacillus sp. FSL F4-0122; assembly: GCF_038002845.1. Classification (NCBI taxonomy): domain Bacteria; kingdom Bacillati; phylum Bacillota; class Bacilli; order Caryophanales; family Paenibacillaceae; genus Paenibacillus; species Paenibacillus sp. FSL F4-0122. The sequence goes on along the minus strand of NZ_JBBODI010000001.1, from coordinate 5,373,103 downwards.
TTTGTCAAAAAGATTTGCCCCATTCATAAATCCAAAATTCGTCCCCCCATGGAACATATAGAAGTTAACAGAGGCTCCTAAAGCCAGCATTTCATCCAAAGTCTCCGCTACTTCAGATTCGGGGCGTGTATTATGCGGTTTCATCCAGTGGTCAAACCATCCATTCCAGAATTCCATACACATCAACGGTCCCGTAGGCTGATATTCACGTAGTTTAGCAAAGGCTTCCTTTGCCCGTGAACCAAAATTTACAGTGGCGAACACTCCGTCAATCATACCGCCTTGGAGCATATGATCTTCAGCTCCATCTGAAGTAAACAGCAGAACGTCCATGCCGCGGGCGATCATTCCTGCCTTTAGATCATTCAGGTAAGTCTTATCACTACCAAAGCTTCCATATTCGTTCTCTACTTGAAGGGCAAGCACAGGCCCACCGTTAGTGCTTAACAAGGGCCGCAGACGTGGAAGCAACTCATCGAAATAGGCATCCAACTTAGATAAATAGACGTTATCATTACAACGCAGTTGTATGTTATTGTCCGCAAGTAACCAAGCTGGCAATCCACCGAATTCCCATTCCGCACAAATATAAGGACTTGGCCGCAAAATCACGTGCAAACCAAGCTCTCCGGCAAGTCTAACGAAAGCCTCGATGTCAGCAAATCCAGCAAAATTGAAGTTCCCCTCCTCTGGTTCGTGTAAATTCCAAGGAATATAGGTTTCAACAGTATTCAATCCACAAGCCTTCAGCTTCAGCAAACGATCCTGCCAATATTCCGGAACGATCCGGAAATAATGAAGCGCACCAGAAAGCAACCGGATGGGTTGTTCGTCCAATATAAAATGATCCCCTGATATGGATAACTTCCGCATATAATTTCTCCTCCAACATTGAGATAGACTATTTAATTATAGGTAATAAAAATATCAACCCATATGGACGATTCTAATGAAATATATGGAGTATTCATTGGTTGCTAGGGGCTTTTGTGATGCTATACACTATATTCATAGGGGGTTATTACGGATGTCAAAAAGAACTCATATTTGGTTAATTACCACAGATCAAATGCGCGCGGACGCACTAGGTATCGAAAACGCTTCCGTACTGACACCTGAACTTGACCAGCTTGCTTCGGAAGGCACACTCTTCACTGGCGCTTACTGCGCTAGTCCCGTTTGCACGCCTTCACGTTCTTCCATTTTTACAGGCAGGTATCCGCATGTTCATGGTGCCTGGAATATCGGTACCACACTCAGAGAAGACGAACTTACCTTATGCGATCATTTAAAGAAAGCGGATTATGAAACCATCGGTATAGGAAAGATGCATTTCCGCCCTCAGATGAAGGGGAACTTTTCACAAGAATATGAAGAGCCTGCTTATCGTGACCGCGGAAGAGCTTCCGATGGAACGTACTACGGATTTGATGAACATCATATTACGGAAGATAATTGTATCGGGGAATATATGGAGTGGCTTAGACAGCGTAACCCTGAAGTGGCAGAGCGTTTCAGCAAGGACCATTACAGAGCTTCTAATGCTCAAAACGATGTGTGGGAGAGCGAACTCCCTCCGGAGCTGCATCAGACTTATTGGATTGCTGAACGGAGTATCGATGCTATCCTCGCCCACAAAACCGAGCAACCGCTATTTTTATGGACCAGTTTCGTCGATCCACATCACCCCTTTGACCCTCCAAAAGCTTACGCGGATATGTACGCTGACACTGACATTCCATCTACAGCCAGAGAAGCAGATGACGTGCATCTTCGTCCTCCACATCTGCTGCGTCAGAGTCAGGGAGGATATTGGCCTGGTGGCGGTGAGGAGCATTCTCTTGATGAAGCGCATATGAAACGGCTCACCCGAAATTATTATGCGATGATTACCTTCATTGATGCGCAGATCGGACGTATTATAAAAGCTTGGCGTCAAAAAGAAATGTACGATGATGTAGTCATCCTCTTTACCAGCGATCATGGAGAACTGCTCGGTGACCATGGACTAATTTACAAGGGGCCGTGGTTTTATGAAGGGTTAACACGAATCCCGATGATCGTACGCGGTCCTGGGATTGCTTCCGGGCAACGGGTCCCTGCTTTGATGGAACATGTTGATATTGTCCCCACACTGCTTGCAGCCGCAGGTCTCAAAACTCCCTACGGAATTCAAGGTGTGTCACAGATGGAGGTGCTGGCTGGAAGAGAGTCCCATGTGCGCAATTCTGCCCTGACCGCTTATATTGCTCATGACCGCGGCATTAACGCTAAGTGTTTGCGTACAACACGTTATAAGCTGGTGATTTTCGCAGGTGAGACCTACGGTGAATTGTATGATTTGAAAGAGGATCCTCATGAAAACTCCAATCGTTTTGAAGATCCCGATTATAGTGATATTCGCCATTCGATGGTTGAATTGCTCGTCCATCGAATGATTCAAGATCAGGACCCTTTGCCTGAACGCCGGAGTAGCTGGTAAATTCACTAACCTTTCTTTATATCCGTAACAGACGTAGGGCAACCTGTGAGTTCTGGTTGCCCTATGTTATGATTATTTCCCCAATTGGGATGCCTTTAGAATATGAGATATTGGGCGTCCGGCAATCCATTCGCCGTTGTTTACAAACCCTTCCTCTCGTCCCTCCAGCTCGTGAATAAGACGCTCTCTCCACTCTTTTATACGCTCAAATTTATCAGTACAGCCTATCGCATTAATCTTCTCTGAGGGGTCTGCCGCTAGATCAAAATACTGCTCTTCCCCTGTCTGAGAATACCAAATAAATTTCTCTCTTCCATCCGTTAAGAAGTGGTGGGACTTTTCTCCATAGGCTTGTTCCCCATGAATATAAGATCGCCATAATGTCTGATCTCCCCTGCACAGCGGCAACACACTTTGCCCTTCTACTGGAACTGGTATTTGGACGCCAGCAGCTTCAAGAAATGTGGGCATAATATCGCGAAGCTCTACAATGGAATCAGGCCGGGAGCCTGCAAGAAGTCCAAGCGTTTCTCCCGGATCAAACACTATGAAAGGAATCTTAGCACTTCCTTCATAAGGAAGAGATTTGCGGAAGTAATGGTGATCCCCCATCATTTCACCATGATCAGAAGTAAATAGAATCAAAGTTTCATTTAAAACTCCATACTCCTGCAGCCCATTGATCAACCTCCCAATTTGGTCGTCAAGATGCGTAATTAGCGCGTAATACGCCGCACGGGCACGATCCAATCTGCGCTTTGGCAAATTAGTGAACGAAGAAGTTGGATCCTTAGCTCCGTTTAAGGCCGCACTCTCGTCCACCCAGTCTCCGATTGGAGGATCGGGAAATTCCAAGTCCTTGTACATATCTAGATAACATTGTGGCGGATCCAATGGGGAATGCGGGCGAACGAAGGAAGACCATAAGAAAAATGGTTTCCCAGGGTCCCTTCTTCGCAAAAAGTCTAGCGACTCGGTCACGCACCAATTCGTGGGATGCATCGCTTCCGGCAAGTGCCAGGGGCGGGCAACCGTTGAGGCGTTGCAATCAAGGCCTAAATCAGTGATATCCGAGTTAGCATTAGTTTGTCTTCGCAGCCACTGCAAATAATCATCCACTTGATCATAGTGTTCATCCTGTAACGTTTTGCTCTTATCCCGATTGTAGTGAAGATATCCATCATGAAGCACCACATTATGGAATCCACATAGATTACGTGCAGGATACACATGCATCTTGCCAACACACTGCGTATGATAACCAGCTTGAGCAAGCTCTCCGGCAATCGTATGGGCGTAATTCCATTCAACCTTATCCCGATAACCAACCCGCCCATGTGATCTTTGCCCCATTCCTGTCATGATAGCAGCCCTGGCGGGAATACAACTGGGGGTAGCCGAGTAAGCGTGCTCAAATAAGATCCCCCTTGATGCCAGAGCGTCCAGGTTGGGTGTCTCAACGACGGGATGTCCCATAATGCTCAGGCAATCAAAACGCATCTGATCTACGGTGATAAGCAAAAGGTTGGGCTGCTTTGTGCCCTTTTGATGGTCCAGATTAGTATCAATCATAACCTCACCCCCTCCTTAAACCCCAGCGATCACGGATGGTGTTGCAATCGTGTGCCATAAATTCGCACTTATCGTCCTGGGGTCGCCCTCGTCAACAAGACCGTCGAACGTCAGAAGCTCCTCTTCTAATTCAGCAATCTGCTCCACGTTCCCTTCGACATAACGATTGATTCGATGAATCGCCGTTCTGATTCTCTCAAGCATTCCTCCCATACGAAGATCAAAAACATCAAGACCAAATACCTTATTTTCCAGCTCCCATTGCACTCGATAGTCGTCCATGAATTGTCTGGCCAAATCAGATAATTGTGGCAAAGTCACCTTGGCAAAGTGAGCCAATTCCTCTAAATTCCCCCGATGATAAGCGTCGCGTATAGAAATCCCGATTTCGCTCTTTATTTCGAGCAAGCGACACAAGCTGGCTTGTACAGAGAATAAGGATTGCCAAGGCGAATTGCGAGTGATCGCCTGTTCGAGCTTTTCTGCACTTTGCTGATAATGCTTCGAATACGCGTTAGGAATAACATGTCGATCAAACAAACCACACAAAATATCTTGATAAAGCAAGTATTTAGCCGGATTGATAGAACATCCCCCCGGAGCCGAATTACCCGGAACCAGGTTGGCTGCATCAAGTGCCATAAAGTCATCATAATTGCCTTGCACACAGCTGCTGAATCTTTCTTTGACATGGTTCTCCACGAAACATCCCGTGTAGCTCAGCTCCGCCCAAAGTTGAAGGGTAGGAAGAACCGAGAAAACGGAAGCTTCAGCGCCATTATCTCCCCATGCGGTAATCAACACTTCTTGAATTCCATGCTTAACACAGCTATCATGAGCCAGCAGACTGACATGGCGACTGAATTCATTGTTTGGCGCGAAGCCCATCCATTTCCAAGCACCACCTGCAAATCCAATATGATCATTCAGCTGCTTATGTTTGCTTAACATCCCGTCGTATTTCTCCTGCGTTTCCGAATAATAATCCCAGTAGATCAAGGTAACATCTTCAGGAATCAGCTTTACAATATCAGGGCTAATTGGACTTTCAGCATCGTAATATTCTCCGGAACTGGCCAGACGGAAAAACATGTCGCTCCACATCATCGTCTGGAAACCATATTTTCTGGCGATCTCCATAACAGTGCTAAAGTGTTTTAACATTAATGAAGATCGATCCTGATACCCATGCTTATCCAGGTATTTACCAAGTCCCATCATATGAGCTTCGTCCATCCCGATATTTATGCGGCGACTGCTTACATGAGCCGACATAAAAGCAAACATTCGATCAATTAACTTGTAAGTTCTGGAATCATCAATAAGGAGAATATCCTGGAAATCCACAAGCGGTGCATGTGCCTGCCATTTCAATGCTTGTCCGAGATGGGCCAGGGTCTGAATACAAGGAACCAGTTCTATGCCAAATAACGCGGCATACTGATCCAGCTCCCGAATTTGATCTCCTGTATATCGGCCTCGCAAATAGCCGAAATAAGGGTATCCCTCCAGTTCGTAGGTGTCTTCCGTATACAACTGAACCGTTGAATATCCCATAACCGCTAAACGCCGGATCAATTCCTTATATCCTTCATAGTTAAGAACCGCATTTCGCGAACAGTCTACCATGAAGCCTAACTGTTCATAAACCGGTCGTTCATTAATTTCAACTCGTTCTCCACGGCGTATGTTCTCAAGAAATCGGCTGAGTGCCCGGATCAACTGATGTTCCTCTTCATACACAATGGTGACCTGAGCCTCATCGTAAGATATTCGAATGCCCTTCCCTTGCTTCTTACAATTCACTGGTATCCCTGAGCGTTCCATTCGAATACTCAATATTCCCGCTACTTCTGAAACAGCTGCTAGCTGTTTCTCAGTTAACCCTGTCAAGTGAATGCTAAGGTTCATAAACTTTACCCTCCCAATCTTATAAGTATGCGGTCAGTAGCGCCGCACCGTCTAAGCCATACTTCAAATAATTAAACGGAAGATCCGGGCTACTTCCGCCCGGATCTTCTCTATTTATCCATTATTCAATACCTTGTTCCTTGGCCTTCTCATTTACTTCCTCAATCATTTTATCAAGGCCTTTTGCCTTATAATCGTTCACAATGCTATTCCAGTAACTCTCAACAGGTTCTTTGGAAAGCATGATCTTAAGCAAATCATCATGGTCAAGCACAGTAAATTTATCCTTTGTTGGGGTGGACATATAAGTTAACCGAATATCATATTCTGGAACCTTCGTATTATTCTGAATCCAGTCGATGTAATCGACAGCTTCTTTGCGGATTCCTTCGTTAGCAATCGTCGGGTTATCCATGTTATAGCTATCTGAAGTTTCATATGCCACCAAATTCTTCAGAAATCTGCTAGCTGGATACTTCTCATTTAACGAACCCTTTTCAATGACAACCTTCTGCCCATTTTCGAGCTTGTAATCTACACCTTCGATGCCATAAGTCAACAGATCCTTGCCTTCAGGAGACAACACATAATCATAGAGTGCCATGATGCGATCCATCTTTTTATCGTCAATCTTATTGCTGAAATAGCTTTCTGACCAGTATGTTTTAAAGATGGCATGTGAACGTTCACCATCAGGACCGATAAGCGGTTTGAGCGCCTTCACGCTCTCCGTCATATCCTTATCCGGATAAGCTGTTTTCCAGCGTTTTTCATACATATCGCTATTTAAATTTATGAAACCTCCACCGCTCAGGAGAGCAGCTGCTTTGCCTGCTACGAAATTGTCATAGGACTCTGCTGGTTTAACAAGCGCGATGTCTGGATCGATCAATCCTTTTTCGTACATATTCTTCATGTTTTGCAGCGCTGGCAGCGCATTTTTAGAGAATACAGCAGGGATAAACTTTCCATCCTCTTTGATCCATTTAAAATCACTGCCGCTTCCATCACTAGTAGCAACCGGGTTGCCATACAACCAGAAGAATCCGCCCAGCATCTTGGTAGTTGTCGTCGTAAGACCAGTAACATGCTTGCCTTCCGGATCCGACTTTACGATTGCATCAAGCATGGCTTCAAACTCTTGCCATGTCTCTGGTTCTTTGGTGATCCCAGCCTTTTGAGCAAGATCCCAACGATAGAAAACCATACGGTCCAGTGCACTCCAATCGACACTCGGGAACATCCGGCGAGGTACAGTATAATACTTTCCATCTACTCCTAATCCTTTAATATCTGGCGATTCGAAGTATTTTGCAAGATTCGGATACTTTGAAAGATCCGGGAGCGCTTTAACAACGCCTTGATTCACCCATTTGCGCTGATATTGTGTACCGACGGCGTCGATCGCGAAAATGTCTGGCAATTGGCCGGAGGCGGCCCACATTTGAATCTTCTGGGTATAGTCATCCCAAGACAAATTGACAGGTTTTAGTGTGATGTTGAATTTCTCCAACACTTGTTTAGCGATCGGGTCCTTTTCGAGGTTAGCAATCTCGGCATCCGCATCCCAAAACCCAAGAGAAATAGTCATTGGATCCTTGTAAGGATTATCAGTGGAGTTAGAAGAATTCGGAGATGTTTCACCGTTTGAACCAGCCTGCCCTTTGCCGTTATTGCCTCCACCGCAAGCCGTGAGTACTGAAGCCAACAAAGTTATACATAATGCCAATGTCATTATTTTCTTTCTATGCATGCTTGAAACCTCCCTTTATACTATTTTAGGATAGAATCAATCTATTTAAAATCTTTCTTATCCTTTTATTGAACCCACCATAATGCCTTTATTAAAATGCTTCTGCAGGAACGGATAAACAACAATAATCGGAATACTCGAAACTACAATCGCTGCCATTTGAAGTGCAGGTGTGTAGACCTTCCCCGTCTGCTCCTGCTCGGCCATCGTTTGTGCCATTTGGCTTAGCAAGGAATTCGAAGTAATAAGTGTCTCCCGTAGATAAATCTGAAGGGGTGCTTTTGCCGCGTCACTGATAAAAATTAATGCATACCACCATTCATTCCATCTTTCCACAGCATAGAACAAAGCAAAAGTCGCCATGAATGGAGCAGAAATTGGAATAATGATTTTGAAAAGAATGTACAGATCATTCGCCCCATCCAGCTTAGCCGATTCTTCCAAGCTTTCTGGAATGGTATTGAAATAGTTTTTCATAATGATTAGATAAAACGTATTGAGACCCGCAGGGATGATCATGACGAGTATATTGTTTACGAATCCTAGATCTTTAACGACTAAGTAAAAAGGAATTAAACCGCCATTGAAAAACATAGTGAACAAGATCAAGCTAAGCATTATGTTTCTGCCGGGCATACCCCGCTTGGATAATGCGTAAGCTCCCGCCACAGAGATTGTCATGCTGAACAACACGCCAACCACTGTTACGATGACAGAATTAAAGATGGAAGTCCAAAACTTCATATCCTGAAGCAAAAGCTTGTAAGCGGACAGGTCAAACGAAAGCGGAAAAATATAAAAGTCGCTTTTACTAATCGCTTCGAACTTTGCCACAGAGATAATAAGAACATTATAGAAGGGAAAAAATGTTACTATTGCTAGGAGCCCCAGCACCACGAATGCGACGATATCGAAAACACTCCACTTTTTTCTCTTTTTAACCGTTATGTCGGTCACTTGCTTCTCCCCTTTTCCTGCAGATTAATACAGTCCTTCCTCGCCCATCTTCTTAGCGAACGTATTGGCCGCCCATAAAAGGATTAGGCTGATAATGGACTTTACGACACCCACGGCGGTCATATATCCAAAGTCTCCTCCAATCGTGAATGAAGTCCGATAAATGTAAGTATCGATCGTGTCGGCAACCGAATATACCGGCGAACTATACAGGTTGAAAATTTGCTCGAAGCTCGAACCTTGGGTTAGTAGTTGTCCAACTTGAAGGATTAGCAGGACTGCGACTGTACTTTTCAAACCCGGCCATGCGATGTTTAGCAAACGGCGAAACCGGTTCGCTCCGTCTACTTCAGCCGCTTCAAACAGCTCAGGATTGATCCCTGCCAGAGCCGCCAGGTAAATGATTGAATCCCAACCGATCTCTCGCCACACATGCGTGATATACAGAACGGGTCTGAATGCACTTTCATCGACAAGAGGAGAATTCGGATCTCCACCAAACAGCATGATGATCTGGTTATAAATCCCGTCTTTGCTTAAAATATTGATAATAATCCCCGACAGTACAACCCACGATATAAAATGCGGGAACGTCAGGATCGTCTGAAAAAACCGCTTCATTTTTGTCCTGGAAAACTCATATAAAACAATCGCCAGGATAATGGGCATCGGGAAATGAGTGACCAGCTTCATCAAGCTGATAATGACCGTATTCCAAAACGCCTTGCGAAAATCGGGGTCGGTCAGCAGCGTTTGAAAATTCTCCAATCCAACCCAAGGACTGCCCAGAATCCCCTCACTGTAATTAAATGTTTTGAACGCTAGCGTTACACCGTACATGGGAGCATAGCTGAAGAGGGCGTACCAGATTAACACCGGTAGAACCATAAGGTAAAAATACTTGTACTGTAAAATCGTTTTCCCTAAACTTTGCTTTGGAGCAAGAGTTTTTAAGCTTCGCTTAGGCGTTCGAGCGGTTACAGAATCAGCCAATCTTCTCCCCACCTTTCTGTATGAGATTGTTATGCTTGTAAGCGATTTATATGGTAAATTATATCGGGAGTGTAAATTCTCTTGTATAGAGAATACAACTCCGGTCATGTGGATTTTTCACACCTTGGCGGGTGACCTTCCCGTGACTCGTAATATCGGACATAGTGAGCGTAAGATAGTCCATACCCCCCTTGGTCCACAATCGCTAGGATAAATCTAAGAGCTCTATAAAGAAAGGGGGATTCACTTATGCGTTCAGTGATTATTGCAGATGATGAGAAGTGGATTGTAGAAGGAATTAAAGCAGGAGTGAATTGGAAGAAATACGGCTTTGAAGTAATCGGCGATGCCGAAAACGGGCAAGAAGCCCTTCAATTAATTCAATCGCTTCGCCCCACCCTTGTTCTAACAGATATCAAGATGCCTGTTATGAATGGACTAGAGCTCATTCAACGTGGCAAGGCCATCGCACCTGATACGATCTTTATCGTACTCAGCGGACATGCCGAGTTCGCTTATGCACAAAAAGCGATGAATTATGGTACTTTCGGATATTGTCTCAAACCCTTTGAAATCGAAGAAATTGAAGGAATGCTCAACCGAATAGCCCAGCAACACGATTCCAAGACAGTTAAAGAACAACCTATCCACGACTTCGAACTTTATGAAGCGGTTTGTTCCGGAGATCTTGAACGAATTAACTTATGGTTGGATGAGAAGAAAATACCCTTGTCGAAAGATACCCCTCATATCCCCATTGTTATCCAAGGGTTAAGTTCACCTGTAGATGTCGGGCAGTTCTCTTCCCTGGTCTTCCCAATGAGCCGCCGTAGGTATGGATACTTATTAGAAGAGTGCCAATACGAAGTCTTCCTCCAGGGTCTTGAACAAACAGAAGTTGTACAAGAGTGCGGAGTCGGGATCGGTCCTCCTATTTCGGATATACAACAATTGGATGCATCTTTAGAGTCCGCCTCTCATGCTGCTTTCAGTATGTTCACAACGGGGATGCCCGGATGTTACCGGGTGAATCCACAGCAGGAAATACCGATCGACGAGAAACTCAAAGAGATTTCCCGGATTCTTCATAATAAAGACCGGCTCGGTTTCATAGCAGCCATGGAATCGATAAAGAAATTATTCAAAGAGGGAACGTTCACCATTAAAGAAGCCTATTTGCTCTATACATCGATCCTCTACTTATTTCCTCGGGAAGGGACTCGGGTTAGCGGCCGTTTTTTTGAAGGATATGAACAGCTCTATTATCGGTACGGCACGGCTGAAGCTATGATCGATGATCTGATTCTTATGACACTTGATATTTTTATGAACAGAAACGAATCTGATATTTCACGAATCTCAAACCACAAAGTCAAAGAAATCATGTTATACATCCGCAACCATTTCAATCAAGAAATTTCGATCCAGCATTTAGCCAATCAGTTTTTTTTAAGTCCAAATTATTTATGCCAATTATTCAAAAAAGAGGTCGGCGAGACCATCATCGAACATATCAGTCGTTTACGAATTGAATACGCTTGTAAAACGCTGATCGAAACCAACCTTTCCATTTACCAAATCGGTGAGAAATGCGGTTTTCAGGATTATTTCTATTTCACACGAATTTTTAAACGGCATCTCAAAATGACACCTACACAATATAGGGAACAAAACAATGAAGACATTTAAGAGACTATCCATCCGAACTCAGGTTTTGCTATTCGGGTTATTTATTGTTGCCATTATCCCAATCATCGTTTCACGAGTCTACCAACTATCAAGCGAAACTATCATTAATCAAAATACGCAATACAATACAGAGCTGGTCTCCCTCCTCAAGCAACGGATTTCTGACAACTATGCCAACGTTTCTTCCATGATGATGAATGTGGGTTACGATTCGACCGTCCAAAAGTTCCTAGTCGAGAATGATAAGCTTCGAGTCTACGATCTATCCCAAAAAGTTGAAGGATTGTTGAGCATCGCCCGAAATATGAACACGGATATCTTAGATATTATTGTTATCGGCAGCTCAAACACACGTATTTCCTTAGCAGGAAGAACAAAATATGCTATCGATCTTATGAAAACAGCTGAGGAGGATGGAATCGTTCATTATCGCGGATACAGTCCTCCAGACAAAGTCATCGACAAGAGAAAACTGCTTTTCGGGATGAACATCTTCGCTTCAGGTGACACGTCCCTATATGGTGAAAAAATTGGCTATCTCGCAGTTATTGTAGATATGAAGGCCATTCAAACTGAAATTTCTGAGTATCCCCGATTGGTCGGAACCAGCTTTTTTATGATGGATGATAAAGGCATGATCTACTCTAATAGCAATGAGCCGGAGGATATGCTCCAGCAGTTTCAAACTCGGGCAACTGGAAGGGATGGAGAGTCCATCGTCGAGACCGTTCATGGAAAGAAATATGCAATTCAGTCCTTTAGCTTACCGGAGATCTCTGGAAAAATCATAACCGCTGTTCCTGTCCATAATTTAATGAAAGAACTGGAGAAATTGAAGAAGGTCAGCTATGCTCTTCTAGCCTTAATCTTGCTGGTCGTCTCTATCCCCTATTCTGTGCTTATGATGAATCTCTTAAGACCGTTGTCTAGGCTTATGCGCTATATGAATCAATTAAAGGGCGGAAGTCTGGGGATATTGAACAACAAGGTCGATTTAAAGGGCTATGCTGAGATTGAAATCATCTCTCGACAGTTCAACGATATGACCACACGGATCCACGATTTGACGGACCAATTAATCGATGCTTCAACTCAACTTTATCTGACCGATCTGGAAAAGCAGCGGGCGGAATATTCGTATTTACAAAGTCAAATTAATCCGCATTTCTTAAGCAATACTTTAGATACAATCAAGGGCGTTGCGATCGTAAAAGGAAATCGGGATATCTTCGAGATGACTACCGCCTTAAGCACAATGCTCAAGTACAGCATCAAAGGCAAAGAGGAGGTAACTCTTGGGGAAGAGCTGAAAATCGCGGAATCTTGTGTGAGGATTTACCAAGGCCGTTTCCCGGACAAATTTACTTACAAGCTGTTGTGTCCCCAGGAATGGTTACACATTCCCGTGCCTAAAATGATCCTTCAACCTATTGTTGAAAATGCGCTTGGTCATGGGCTTGAGGCACAAGGACAAGGAATTTTGCTGATCTCCGTAGAGAAAAACGAAGCGGGGCTGCTTGAAATCGTGGTAGAAGATAATGGTGTAGGCATCGATACAACAAGACTGGAACAACTTACGGAGTTGCTGGCTGGTAAGAATATAGAATCAGGAGATCATATCGGTCTCCTAAATGTCAATAATCGTCTAAATCTTAAGTATGGCGATCCTTGCGGCGTTCTGCTGTATAGTAAGGAGGGTAGCGGGACGAAGACCGTTTTGAGGCTTCCCGGATCTTTAATAGATCCACAAAAAGCGAGAACATAAATAGGGAGGTTGCCCATTCAGGGCAACCTCCATTTCATATGTCTTTCATTCGCCGCATTTACTAGGATATTATTAAGCAGCCTATAAGGATGAGCTCAGATACTCTTTGGCATGGTAGGGTCCACCTTCCATAAGTACCGTCCATAATGGATCGATATCACAATCCATGGAGCCCATCATATTATCATGCCATTCATTCAACAGATAGACAGCCTCCATACAAACGTCTTTACGCACTTCGGCAAGATTATGTTGTTCATAAGGATCATGCTTCAAATCAAAAAGCATTTCTTGCGGGAATCCATGGTGTCCGTCATGATAGGTACGTATATATAACCAATCCGCAAACCGAACGCTGCGTTGACACACATGCGCACATTGTGAGATTACGAGATACTCACGCCCTCCCAAATCCCCCTCCAGAATGGTACCTGCATAACTTTCACCATCCCAAGAAGCAGCCGCTTTCAAATTCAAAAGGCTTGCTAATGTAGGTCCTAGATCAAGGTGATAATGTAGCCCCTCCTCCACGATTCCCTTCTTGCCCCCTGGCCAGCGAACAATCATCGGAATACGGCAAGTCGCCTCGTCTGCTGTGCCATGTTCGGAGTAAATTCCTAGTTCACCCAGACTCTCTCCATGATCCGCAGAGATCAAGATAGCCGTATCTTCCATCACGCCAAGTTCTCTCAGCTTAGAAAAAACTTTTCCGAGATGCTCGTCCAGATACTTAACTCCAGCATCATAGTTGTCAAAGATAACACGCAGGTCATCACGGTTCTCTATCTCCTGCTGATGCCTGAAATGCTGCTGATAATGCGATTTCGCGAGCGCATTCATATCTTCAATACTATGCTGCCCCTTCTTATTTCGGTGAAGCTCAAACACGTCTTCCGTGATCCAATCGGGTAAAGGCTCCTTCTCGAACGGATTACCATAGCTCTCAGGTGTACGATAAGGTGTATGCGGATCCCAGAAATTCAGGTGCAGAAACCAATTTTCGGACTCCCCATTATCCTCAAGCCATTTAAGTGCCACTGGAAGCACCTGCTCTGCCGTCTCATGCCCTCTGCCACCAACATTAAACACTTCTTGGAACCCGGCGTTAAAGGTCCAAGCCGAGTGTCGTTCGGAGAAGGTGCTGATCAATGCAGTTTTCATCGCCGCTTGCCTTAATATAGCCGGAAGGCTCTCCATCCCCAACCGGTCATTGAATTCACGTTTTGCTCCTTCTCTACGCATATCAGCAGCGGTTCCGCCATGCCCTACAATCCCATTATGAATGCCAAATCGCCCCGACATTAAAGCAGAACGAGACGGCAGGCAAGGAGCATCTGAACAATAGTAGTTGGTAAAGGTGACACCTTCTTTTGCGATTGAATCGATATTCGGGGAGGTATTCCGATGATAGCCATAACATCCCAGATGGTCCGGGCGAAGCGAATCCAAATCCAAATACAAGATTCTCATGAGTTATTCCCTGCCTTTCCTTTTCATCGAAATGGTTACGCTCGATTCGGGCAGCTTAGAATGATCTGCTCATGCTTATAAGAGTAAATGAATATGGAAAGCTCCGCTATGGAGTAGCGATGTTTGTTTTTGTAAATTCGATACTTTTCCGGTACTCTGCCGGCCCCTTACCGTATTCGCCACGAAATACCTTGCTGAAGTGTGAAGCATCATAATAACCACATCTCTGGGAGATATGCTCGATTGTATAATCCGTATATTCCAGCATTTGTTTAGCTTGCTGCAGCCGCAATTTTCGCAGCATTTGCATGGGTGTCAGTTTATATATTTTCTGAAATGCCCGGCTAAAATAAACAGGATTCATATGATAGAGCTTGGAAAGCTCCTCTCTACTAATCTCCTGATCAAGCCTCTCCTCCATATATTGCAACGCTTCATTAAAGCGGTCCGTGATAAAGGGATCTCGTGAAGAACGTCGCCCGCCAAGCTTGGTACTCTCCATAATTTCATAAAGAAGAAAAAATGCCAATGAACCAACCTGAACATTCCTGAAATCATCTTCCTCCTGCAACCACAGGCTCCGCAACTCGTCAAACCTTCGCTCATATTCGCTTCGATCCCGGACCCGAATCACCTTGCCTAAAGGGAATAACTTAAAGAAGTCATCTCCGTCTTTAACTTTAGCGTTAATATTAAACAGATAATGTACACCATCCGTTTTGGAGATCACATTAAAAGGCTCGTTAGGACGGTGGATCATCACATCTCCGGCAGAAGCAACATATTCTCCTTCGGAGGATGTCGTCAATACCTCACCTTTTTGGATATAAGAGACGGTATAACAAGACTGGACATAATCGAACAGGATCCGCTTCTGATATTGAATCTTTAGGACGTCCAGCACGTTGATGTCAAACTGACTATGGATGATAGAGGACAAGGAAGTTCCTCCTTCTTATGTAGTAGTCGTAAAAGTGCTTTAACTTGTATAATCAGCCGTACATCGAAAGCCAATATTTCCGGCAGAGCTGTCTGGAGTATTTTTGCTTCTAGCCGCCACCCGATAACGGTTGCAGTAAGATTTATGGCACAAATATGATCCTCCGCGCATCGATCTTGCGACACCACTTACTGGACCTTTCGGATTCACGGATTCGGAAGATAAATGATAGTCCTTAGTAAACCAATCCGCGCACCATTCCCACACGTTTCCTGACATATTATAAAGACCATAGCCGTTAGGCAGATAGGAACTTACAGGTGCGGTACCTGCAAAACCATCGCTGGCATGATTTTTATCGGGAAACTTTCCCTGCCATATATTACAGCGATGCTCTCCGCCTGGTTTTAATTCATCCCCCCAAGGATACCGTTTCTGAACCAGTCCTCCTCGTGCGGCATACTCCCACTCCGCTTCCGTAGGCAGACGTTTACCAGCCCAGCGACAATATGCATCCGCATCATGCCATGATAGGTGAATAGCCGGATGATCAAGTCGTTCATCTACATGGGAATCCGGACCTTCAGGATGACACCAATCCGCTCCCTCCACCACCCACCACCAGGGGGTTTGAGTGGCTACTTGGGTCACCTTTTTCCCTGTCTCCATGGAAACAAAAGAATGAAACACGTAAGACCATCCAAAACGTTCCGCATCTGTAACATAGTTTGTTTCCTTGATAAAAGCAGCAAACTGCTTGTTCGTAACCGCCGTTACATCCATCAAAAAGGAAGATAAGGTAACCTTCCTAGTCGGCCCTTCTCCATCTGCGGGGAACCCTTCCTTATCATCCGTCCCCATAAGAAAAGTGCCTCCAGGGATAAGGATCATGTCCGAGAAATCTTTTTCCCCTGTTACTCCTTGAACCGTTGTGTTCTCCTTACAAACATCAATAGATTCTTGTTTCGCGACTTGATTTCGACTAGCTGAACAACATGCCCGTATATTCTCTGACATGATTTACCTCCAATCTGGAATCGTCCCGGCTCTGTCTAAAAAAAAGCTACCCCAAGAATGCCAGAAGCAACGATAATGGTGAGCGGATGCAGCTTATATTTCATTAAACCATAAAGTGCAGCGAATACAATGATCAACATGCCAAGGGTCTGCCAAGTAATAAAAGCATGTTCCACGCTATTTAAGCCAAAACGAATCGCAGCATAGGCAATCAAGCCTGTAATCACTGGCCGCAAACCATAAAATAACGTTTTAATCCATTGACTATCCCTCACCCGATAAAAGAAGACAGAAATAACAATGATGATTAAAAATGAGGGCAGAACCATGCCTAATGTTGACACAATCGCTCCTTCCATTCCGGCTATACGATATCCGATTAAGGTTGCACTGTTCGTCGCAACAGGACCAGGTGACATCCCTGCGATGGAAACTACCTCTTGAAATTCCCCTTCGGATAACCAACCCCCAGCCATGGCTTCATGCTGAATCATCGGAATGATGGCGTACCCTCCTCCAAAAGACAGAAGACCTATTTTTATAAAAGTGAAAAATAAATTCCAAATCACATCGCTTCCCCCTAGATGTAATACTCCGGATAATTCGATTCTTCATCAGAAGCTTTCAAGGACTCCTTCTCCGTTCGAACTTGGAGCCCTAAGAGCTGTTTAATTTGCAGATATACAAACCCAATACATAAACCAACTGCAATCACGTAAATGGGATTAATTCCGAAAACCAGTAAAACAACCGGTATAACTAACGCCGTAACTGCGGTAGTCTTGTCAATTATAGCGTTCTTGGCCATTCGATATGCAGCTACTAGGATCAAAGCAATAACAGCACCATTAATCCCTTTCATAGCGGCAATGACTTTTGGTTGGTCGGCCAGTTGGGAGTACACGGCGCTAAGCAAACAAACAATGATAAAGGTCGGAATCGTTATCCCTGCGATTGCAGCAATCGCCCCCGTCACACCAGCAAGACGATAACCAATGAATGCCGCTGCATTTACACCTACACCACCAGGTGCAGCCCCAGCTAAAGATAGAATTTCATCCATCTCTTCTTCACCCAGCCATTTTCGTTTAGCGGAAATTTCCCCTTCGATCATAGGGATCATCGCATAACCTCCCCCGAAGGTTACTGGACCAATTCGAACAAATACCCAAAACAACTGAAACAGTAGACTTATCCTCAGGTCTGTATTCGGTATCATATTTGTTTTCATAGTTGTTCTCATGGAATCCACCCTTTTATAATCTGTCGTAATTTCATTATATCACTTTTTCCCAAAATGGAATTAAGTTTTTTGAACGGTAAAATACAACCAAGGGTTTATGAGTTATACTATATTCATGTTAATAAATACAAACTATATAAAAAACGATCTTACAAGTTCATCCTATATATAGCTTGGAGGTATATCGTGGAAAAGCGCTCGACACAAATTCCATCACCAAAAAAACTCCTATACGACCGAATCGCCGAACAAGGCACTGTTTCCAAGTTAGATCTTCTACAGACATTTTCACTTACCAAAAGCACAATGACGCGGATATTGGATGAGATGACCGAAGAAAGCTTGCTGATAGAAAGCGGATTTGGAGAATCTAGCGGAGGCAGAAGACCTATTTTATACCAGATCAATCCTTTCTACGGTTATATAATCGGTTTAGAGATTTCCAGGGTGTATTCTTCTCTTGGTTTATTTGATATGCAAATGAACCCAAAATCAATTGTTCACTGGCGAATGGATCAGGCATTCACACCTGAAAGATTTATAGATCATATCAGTAATCAAATACGCGCTTTCCTTCGGGACCATCAGTTAGTGGACAGTCAAATCATCGGGATAGGAATAGGGGCTGTGGGGCCACTTGATCGGGAACATGGCTTGATCCTAAAGCCGCTGCACTTCCCTTCTTCGGGCTGGAACAATCTTCCGATTTGCAAATTGGTGGAGGAACGGACGGGGTTCAAAGCTTGGTTGGACAACGGTGCCAATTCCGCATTGCTTGGGGAACGATGGTCTATCCGTCACGCAAACATTCAGCATATGCTTTATGTACATGCTGGAGCAGGACTCCGCTATGCGATGATGTCGCATGGAAGTATTGTTCATGGCACAATGGATATGGAAGATGCCATTGGTCAAATGATCATCCAGACAGATGGACCCCGATTAAATCATGACGGGAACTACGGGGCTCTGGAAGCATTTGTATCTGTGCAGGCCATAGAACAAAGTGCACGCTCGGAGGCGAAAATGGACAACGATCTGATCCTCCAAAGATATAAAGTGGCGCCTGAGAAGCTGACTTATGATGTATTGGTACAAGCCTTTAGAGACGGTAATCCACATGCGCGTGAATTATTTACCCAAGCTGCCAGCCATTTCGGGATCGGGCTCGCTAACGTTATCAACCTGTTTCATCCAGAGACCATCATTCTAGGCGGTGCGCTCATTCACTCTCACGAGTTGTTTTTCCAAACAGCGGTGGAGGTGGCACAGAGAAACACTTACCGTTATCCTGAATACCAACCTCACTTCTCCCTAGGTATATTAAAAGAAGAAGCTGTGGTGACGGGTGCGGCAATAATGGCGAGAAATCATATGGTTCTATAGCATAACAAAAAGGTTGTTTCCAATCCTTTGCATGACTGTTGGGACAACCTTATCTAGTCAAAGCTATAATGCCTGACAGCAATTTTTGAATTTCTTCCCGCTTCCGCAGAGACATGGATCATTTCGACCTGGAAGTGGTTTTGCACTTTTCCTGTACTCCAGCATCCGCTCCGATCTAAGTCGGTTCGCCAGTAATAACATGCGTTCATAGGCGTGTGAGTAGAACATTTTGTAACTATGGCAGAAATAATCAACCTCAGTCCGATCATTAACATCAAGCCAATTCCGGTTGCGCGGACATCCCCCATTGCAAAAGCTAAGGTACTCACACTTATAGCATGATTCATTCATATTGGGCTTCATTAACAAAAAATCATCATATACTGGGCTGGTTAGCAGCGCTTTCAGGTCAGTTTGGCCGATATTTCCTAGCCTATGCTCTTCATCAATAAAGAAATCGCAAGGGTAGGCATCCCCGTTCGTTTCAAGCACCATCATCTTCGGGCAACATGAGTTGTGAACGCATAACTCTGCCTCACGATGCATGAATACAAGAAGCATATTCTCAAAAATACGAATAGGAAGCTCTGGATACCCACCGTTGTACCAAAGGTCAAATGTACGGCATAAAAAGACTCCATATTGTTCAGGTGTAATTCGGAAACGTCCCGCTACATCACTTTTCTGAGAAACAAAATCCATGCAGGGGATAAACTGAATATTCGGAAAGGTATGTTCTAGATAAAATGCCATCAACTCCTCTGTTTTCGTCACGTTATCTTCATGAATCACCGTCAGAATACTATACTCCACACCCTCATTCTGTAAATGACGAATCCCACGCATAACTAGATTATAACTGCCTTTCCCCGAACCCGTTACACGATGAGCATCATGAATAGGCTCTGGGCCATCCAGACTAATCCCAACCAAAAAGTTATACCGTTTAAAAAATTTCGCCCATTTCTCATGGATAAGCGTTCCATTGGTCTGCAGTGCATTACTGATCATCGTATGAGGCGGAGCGTACTTAGCTTGAAATGAAATCACTTGTTCAAAATACGAAAGTCCGGCCAATAATGGCTCCCCACCCTGCCAAGAGAAAGTCGCTATCCCTGATGATCTTTTCATGTACTGAGCGATAAACCGCTCCAGAAGCTCCGTATCCATCACCCGGATCGGTTGCTGAGGATGTCCCCCGGCTGTACTGTAATAGCAATAATCACAGGCTAGATTACAATCCTCTGAGACGGTTTTCCACATGACATGAAGGGTCTCCTGCTTAGAGGTTTGTATACATGCAGTCATACGATTCTGCCCCTCCTATGTAATACTATCTTTGTAGAACCTAATTCCTATTTGTTCAATTAAATCATAGATCTGCAAGTCAACGATGAGTAAAACATCATAGCTGGTCGAATAACTGGGCATAAAAAAGCTGCACTCCCCATTGTCCGTTGGAACAAAGCAATAAGGGTGTGCAGTTTCTTTGTGGATGAGTCTAACTAACGGTAGTTAGAGACTAAGTCTTATTAATTACGGACGTATTCTCTATTTGCTGTTTCCAACATGGATTTCCAATCCGCAAACTTCGTCTCCCTAACAACATGACGATCAAAGAGTTCATCAGGTATGTCAGCAACATCTTCTTCTGTCTTTACTTGAAAGTTCCCTTTGGTTAAAAACTCATCGAAACTTTTGTAATTGGAATACTTACTCATAAACGCTTCATTAAACAATTTCTCGAAAGAGATGTGATTGGGATCTTCTTGATACGTTTTCTGTCCTTGTAACTCATTCATCAATTCTTCCATGGTCATTGGTTTTTGTCTTCTCAAATTACCACTCCTAATTTTCTGTTATAGTTGTAGAATATCATGTTAATCCATAAATCACACGAATCCTAAGCTTACCATAATTTTGACGATTTCACCTTTCAAATTTCACTTAATATGCAAATAGTCTCCCTCTATACTTAAAATACAACAAAAAACCTTCCTTATTCATAAGGAAGGCTTCTTATTATTAGGACAATTTCACCAGGCTGTAGTTTTTCTTACCCTTACGGATAATGATAAAACGTCCGCCGATGGCTTCGCTGGCTGTAACTTCAAATGCTACATCGCTAACTTTTTCACCGTTCATGGAAATTGCGCCTTTGGTGATGTCTTCACGCGCTTGACGTTTGGATGGCTCAATTCCTAGATCTACCAGCCACTCCACGATATTTTTGGACTCCAATGTCGTTTCGTAGGTCGGCATTTCCTTGAAGCCTTGCTCGATCTCGTCAGCGGTCAGAGATTTAATATCTCCACTGAACAGAGCGGCAGTAATGCGTTTAGCCTGCTCCAGCAATTCCTCACCATGCACGAATCTGGTCATTTCTTCAGCCAGTGTTATTTGCGCTTCACGTTTATGCGGTTCGGTTTGCACCTTTTCTGCTAGTGCATCAATTTGCTCTTTAGAGAGGAATGTAAAGTACTTCAGGTATTTCACAACATCACGGTCATCTGTATTTGCCCAGAACTGGTAGAATTCAAAAGCTGTCGTTTTGTTCGGATCCAACCAAATGGCTCCGCCAGCTGTTTTACCGAATTTTGTACCATCGGCTTTCAGCATAAGCGGGATGGTAAGTCCGAATGCCACCGCTTCAGAACCTTCTTTTTTACGAATCAGATCTAAGCCACTTGTGATGTTCCCCCATTGGTCAGAACCACCGATTTGCAGCTGCACATCTTCATGCTGGAACAGGTGCAGGTAGTCCAGGGATTGCAGGATTTGGTAAGAGAATTCCGTAAAGGAAATTCCGCTGTCCAATCTGCTTGCTACAACATCCTTGGCAAGCATCGAATTGATGCTGAAGTTTTTACCATAGTCACGCAAAAATTCGATAACATTGATTTTATGCGTCCAATCGTAGTTGTTCACCATGCGGATTTGATTGTCGCCATCAGTCACGAACAATTTTTTCATTTGTGCTGTAAGTGCATCAACGTTGGCTTGGACTTGCTCCAGCGTTTGCAAAGAGCGCTCGGATTGACGTCCACTTGGATCACCGATCGTTCCCGTAGCCCCACCAATTAGAATAACCGGACGATGTCCTGCCAGCTGGAATCTTTTGAGCACCATGAATGGAATCAAGTGGCCAATATGCATACTGTCACCAGTTGGATCTACACCGCAGTACAGGGATACCGATTTTTGATTGGTCAGTTCTCTAAGCCCTTCGGCATCTGTTTGTTGATTGATGGCATCGCGCCATTCTAGTTCGTCGATAATATTCATTGCCTTACACCCCTCAAAATTAGTAGTTATCCTATAATGAAACATCAGTCCGCCAAGCGGAAACGGCTTTGCCCTCCTGATTAGGACGGTACCGTTTCAGCGAGAAATATAAGGATCATTGATGAAGTGAACCCTATAAATCCTTATATTTAAAAACAAAAAAATCGTCCCCTTGTCTATTGTAGACATAGGGACGATTGAATAACCGTGTTACCACCCAGATTGCACCCATGAAACGCTTATGCTCAAGCATACCATTGATACCACTCTTGACGAGATATCGTTCGCCATTCCGCTCGGTGTTACCCGAGATACTCCAAAGTGTAATTCGCAAGCTTAGTGTGTACCGGGTTTCATCAACCCCCGGCTTTCTGGAACAGGGACTAAGTTACTACTGGGCTCCTTCAACGTATATCGTATATAAGATTACAGCCAGTATAGTGAAATAATTCTTTTATGTCAACTATCTTCAGCAGAGAATGCCGTCACACACTTCTACTGTAAAGCGCTACTAGGCATTTCCACTTTTTTTCTGATACAATTACGAAAAAAGAGGTGAACGAATCCGCATGCTAGATCCTATCGATAACCATATTTTGATGCGGCTGGCCCAAAACAGCAGAATTTCCTATACTGATCTAGCTAAAGAAGTCAGTTTATCAAGTGTCGCGGTGAAAGACCGTATTGATCGGCTAGTCAATCAAGGGATTATTGAACAGTTCTCGATTGTCATCAGTGCCGAAAAGTTAGGAAAGAAAATCTCCGCCTACCTGGAACTTGAAGTAGAACCTGCTCATTTGAATCATATCGTCGACGTATTAAAAGAAAACGAACGTGTAGCTGTATTATACGAAATGACAGGACCTTGTATTCTGCATATTCACATCTTAGTTGAGAATCTTGAAGAGATGGAACGGTTTATGCATGAATCAATCTATTGTCTGGATGGACTGGTACGTGTAGAAAGCCAAATTTTATTGAAACGCCACAAAAATCAAGACGGCTTAAATATATAAGAAAAAGAACCGCCTATAAAGACGGTTCTTTTCTCATCTGGATTTTTATTAGAATTATCAAATAATTGCTATTTCGTCCTACTCTGTCTTAGCCAGCTTAGCTTTATAAAAGTTCACGAAATATTCGCTGACCACAACCTTCTCATTCACAACACTTAATGGGGCTACAAGCTTCACTGTCTCTCCGTTGTAAATTCCCGTTGTCGCTCCAACCTTCATCTCCAGTACATTGCCATTGTAGCTCAGCGTAACTGTCTTAGTGGCTGGCTGCCAGCCAACCTTTGCTCCAAAGTTCTCAAAGCTGCTCCGTAAAACCACGGGCTTGCGCTCGGAATCGCCGAATTGACCTTTATCAATTAAGGCGTGAACGCCCCAGTTTCCATCCACCACTTGTGTAATTCCAAAATCAGCTGACACCGACATCAGAGAGTATGCTTCATCTTCGCTCAATTCCATTCCAGCCATTAAAAAATCTTTTGTTTTATGAGCGGCATCCTTCATTGCTTTGTCGATGGATGAGTTTTTAAAGATATCCGTCTGAGCACTAGCCCCCAGCTCCTCCAAATAATTAGCGTAGCTGAATCCATGCACGACCCACTCGTTCTCATTTTCAAGTAATGGGAAGTTTAAACCTTTCAGCTTGTTGTTAAGCGATGTTTTTTTATGAAGAATAACTTGTATATCCCCAGTGACCGATGTCTCAATCGCAGTACCGTTAATCTCCGAATCGCCTTGACCGGCATGCGGGTCACCGATCGACAGTAGTGCACCAGCTACGGATACAGGATAATACATCGTTGCACCTTCGGTAATCCGCCAATCATCTACGTTACCGCCGTTGTAAGAAGGTGGAACGGAGTCAACAACATCCGCTTCTTTCGGCGCCACACCCATTGTACCAAAGTGGAGACGCACCGGAATTTTCACACCTTTTAGCACACCGAAATTCTTATCAATCGTTTTATGGTCAACGATAACACCCGGGTAGTCAATTGTCGGGTGCACTTGACCATCCGGATCGGTTTGCACAGACCATTTGTAGTTATATACAGCTGTTGCATAATCTGTTCCACCCTCCGTATCCATCTCATAGATGGTTACTACCTCACGCTTTTTCGGCTCCTCCACCATATCTCCGTATAGATAACCCCAGTTCGCCGCGGCATTCACGCCATATGTTTTTCCAGCGTATTGTTCATTTCCATTAGGTCTCAGCTTCATGTCCAGAATCTTCACTTCCAGCACATCCCCTGGTTCAGCACCTTCTACTGCGATGGGACCCGTCATAATATGTACGCCTGGCCCGCGGAGCGCTTCGTTCTTCTCCCCTTCAATCCAGTGGAAAATATCCTCCACTCCCGCATCTCCTTTAATCATCCGCTCGTAATCATCACCAGAGTGATGTGTAATAGCCTCAACCGTTACGATGTCTCCCGAATGTACAGTCAGAGCTGGATCTCCCTTACCAATATTCCCCCATCGAACAGTCTCCGAATTCGCCTTCAGAACATGGGTTTTTGGCTTATACGCATCATTCGTTGTGTTAGCATACATGACACTGGATAACGAATTCACCACTAAAAACATGGATAACGTGACGCCTACATTACGAATTATTTGTTTTTTCATACGAAAATCCTCCCAATTAGTGTTAGTTTTTGTAACATTCGGTGTTTCTGAGTATAACAGATGACCTGAGGATTAACAATATAAATATTTTCACGAAGTTTGGTTTAAATAATAAATAGGAAGTAGTCTTTCTCTTGAATTATCCAAGTTAACTCCATAATAAAAAAACGCCAACACTTATTAGCCCATAGTGTTTGACGTTTGATTATCCAGTCTAAAGTGATGCACTAATTTTATTTTTGATCAGTAATACTTCTTGTAGCCCGGGTTACAATCCGCTTTGTTTCCTTGGTACCTGATAGGTTCAACCATTCATCACAAATTTGCTGTACCCATGCCGGATTGATTTTGCTAGCATCATTTAACCAATTGCTTACAGAATCCTGAACGTATTTTGCCGGATCAGAGTTAAGCGGTTCTAATAGCGGTAGGGCAATCGCTGGATTTTCTTTGAGCGCTGTAATATGCTTTGCCCATACCCCATGTGGGCGCGTCAATTCGACCGCAAATCTCCTAATATTCGCGTCCTGGTCATGAACCCAAGCCTTTAACGATTCAATGGACGCTTCCAGCTCGGCAATGACTGATTCCCTCAAAGCCATCCAAGAAATCTCACGCACCCCAAAATGACCATCCGCTGCAAAAGGACGGATTGCTATTAGTTTTTGAACTAGACTCCATTGATGATTCTGCCCCACGATATAAGCAGCCCAGCAGCGAACACTATCGGAGTTATGATGAGCTAACACAGCAAATAGTCGGGAACGTTCCAGCTCTGATTTACAGTCAAATAGAAGCTGCCACTCACGTGAAATCACCGGGATGAGCTTCATGATTTTCTTTTCCGATAACGCATTCAGCCTTTGTAAAATTGGTTTAGCTTCCTGTTCAAAACCTAGCTCATTCAGTACATTTTCCAGCAATATAAGATGATCCACAGCAAGCCATTCCGTTAAATTCACGCTCTGTAAATATCCTTTATTCAGCAGTTCTACAATCTCAACGGGAATTTCAGTAACCTTCCGAGCGCCCTTCCTGCGTTCCATGGAAATCGTCCCTTCACTATGATTTGAAAGCTTAAATCACCTTCATGTCATAGCTAGGATACCGTTGTTTCTAAAAATGAAGCTGTAATCTCGTTTACAACTCGATAGCTATGTTATATTTCTTTCCAAAATCTTGTCTCGCTGGATATAGATAGTTCTGAACCCTGTCTGAATAACCTCCGCTTTCACCAATTCTTGCAATGCCACTGTTACAGCTTCTCTGCTGGCTCCAATTAAATTAGCGATTTCTTGATGCGATAGAGGAACATTAATTTTGTAACAATTATCCTCATGCTCAACCCCATGCTGATCCGCTAGCTTTAAAAGAACGCACAATATTTTATCATGCAGATTTCCGATGGCTAGATTCTGAGTTAACTGACTCATACTTTTTATGCGGTCGCTCAATACTTGCAATAATGACATCATAAACCTAGGCCGGTGAGAGATGAATTCTTCAAACCTTGCAGGATCAATTGTGCAGATATGGCTTTCCTCAATCGTTTCAATATAATGTTCCTTCGTTCCAAAAGAAATCATACCCATTTCACCAAAAACATTACCCTCACTGAGGATATCCGATGTAAATTGCTTACCGTTTGCGTTTAATTGGTATAAGCGAACCTTTCCTTTTTTCACAAAAAACAGTCCTTCAGAAAAGGTTGACGGTGTTTGGATATATGTATTTTTGGGGACTACTGTTATTCGCGTTAATTCTTCCATTTCAATTAGATCTTCCAGTCCTAACGATTGAAGCAAATTGAATTGAGATAAATAATGATTTTTTTCCATTGCCCCTCCTGTATAAAACGCTATTCATTTCTTCAGTATACCTTACAAAAAAAGCCACGTCCTAAGGACGCAGCTTACTAAATTACCGGTTACTTGCTTCCCAGCGCGCTACTTCTTCCCGCACACGTGGGGCCACTTCGGTGCCCAGCAGTCTAATCGCCTGCATAACATCCTCATGAGGCATAGTACCGTGCGGCACATGTAAAAAGAATCGCGTAATTCCCACATGCTTGCGCAGATGAATGATTTTATTAGCGACAGTTTCTGGATCACCTACGTAAAGGGCGCCATCTAAGCTGCACGCTGCATCATAATCTGCACGATGGTACGGAGGTGTTCCTTTTTCCTTCGCCCGCACATTGGTCCGGGCATGCGTTGAAGGAAAAAATTTCTCCAGCGCTAACTGATTAGTCTCCGCTATGAACCCGTGTGAATGCGAAGCGATTGGAAATTTTGAAATATCATGCCCGGCTTCAGCTGCTGCTTTTTTGTAAAGCTGTACATGTGACGCATAATCCAGTGGTAGAACATTCCCTATAATCGCTAAAACAAAAGGCAAACCTAGTGATCCTGTGCGGATCGCAGACTCTGGACTTCCTGCACTCCCGATCCAAATCGGTAAAGGATCTTGAACCGGACGCGGGTAAATCCCCAAATTTTCTATAGCTGCTCGGTGTTTGCCTTTCCAGGTCACTTTTTCTGACTTTTGGATGGCTAATAACAATTCCAGCTTCTCATTAAACAGTTCTTCGTAATCCTTCAGATCATATCCGAATAGAGGAAAAGACTCTGTAAACGAACCCCGGCCGATCATAATCTCCGCACGTCCGTTCGAAATTCCGTCCAGCGTTGCAAAGTCCTGAAACACACGCACCGGATCGGCTGAAGACAGGATCATTACAGCACTGCTCAACCGGATCTTAGTAGTCAACGAAGCAGCTGCAGCCAGTACAACCGCAGGTGAAGATGCCGCATAATCATGCCGATGATGCTCACCTACTCCGTATACATCTAATCCCACCTCTTCGGCAAGTACAATTTCCTCCACTACTTCACGTAGTCGTTCTGCATGACTTATTGTCTCACCCGTTTGGACATCAGGTGTGGTCTCGACAAATGTGCTTACTCCAAGTTCCACTATTCATTTCCTCCTAATATTCTGCACGATGCATTATTCTCTGGATGTAAAAAACCATAAAGGGACTACCTAATTATTCTAACTAATTTAGTTCCCTTCGACTATAATCGAAGTTCATCTAATTAGATCCCCCTCACTATAGATCGGACTGAGGAGCCGTTATTTTAATAATTTCATTCATTTTGCTAAATTATCGGACTTAGATGCAGCTATTCGTGTAAAGTAGCTTCCATAATGTGTGTTTTTATGGAAATAAGCGCAATACAGTCCGAAACTATCGTAAAATCAACTAAAAAGTGAAAATAGCTGCAATACGGTCCGAACAAACAAAACCTCGTGTGAACTGACTACAATACAACAATTATACTGGGACTTTGCCGCCAATGTGCAAGAGTGTAGCTAATGTTAGGTAACGACGAAGTTAGTTTAATTGCCTCTACCGCAAACGCACAGTGTAGCTAATGCGAGGTTACGACGAAGTTTGTTTAATTGTATTTTGTGCAACTATATACGCTTTGAAGGTAGCCTTTGTGGATTTAGTTGCACTCTGTACACTTAAATACGAGCATTTGCCTCAATATGGCGGGATTCTAGAATAATAGTTGTAAAATATGCAATTAAACTGCCCCAAAGCTGCGAGCATAAGAGCTTAATTGTACTTTTTACAACTATTTTGCTTTTTTAATGAGAATTGAGAGGATGCTGCTAGTGCGATGTAATCGCGATGTAATAGCAATGTAATTAGCAATGTAATTAGCAATGTAATTAGCGAAGTAATCGCAATAAATGCAAAAACAAAAAAAAGACCACTAATCACCTAAACACAGACGATTAGCGGCCGGTCAAATCCAAGCTAGTTTGCATTCCCAATACTCGGAGTTATCGGCTTATCCAGCGATTTCGGTGGTTTGCTTGGGTTTATCCCTACGCCGATCCGACCGAATACATACGCTCCGCCAGGAATTCGATTCGCTAAATTCATTATAAGTGCCGAGCCTACCACACAACCGACAAATTGCAGCAGAACACTAAATAGTCCAAGGTTTTGCAACCCAAATGAAGCTGGAAGCTTGACGAATATAGCCAATAGCAAAGGATGAAGCAAGTATATGCCAAAAGAGTATCTGCTGCTCCATTCCAGTACACGTGGCACTTTCTTCATTTTCGATGCCACGGAGAAGAGCAGCAAAATCATGCTTAAGGCGAATAGAAGCATATCAATTCTTTTGGAGCTATGCGCCGTTATCCAGCCTTGACTATTCACGAACAGCACAAGCGCACCTGTCAGAACCGGGAGCGTGTATACCGCTATGCGGAACTTTTTTATTTTTTCCCGGAACCACAGCTCATTTCGTCCCAAGTAATAGGCTACTGTAAAGTAAAAAATCCAACCTGGTGCGAAAATCCAGTACATTTTATCCCAGAAATAATGGGCGGCAGCCGTATCTGCGGGCGTAGTAAAGTTGAAGAAACCCAAATAGATAACGTTAATAAGGAACGATACGATTAGAATAGTGCGGGGGTTAAGCCGCTTCGCATACGTCTGAAACCAGAGGAATAAAGCATAAAACTGAAAGATAATCAGTATAAAATAGCCATGGAAATCTCCAATCAGCAAATGACGCCAGAGGTAATACCAAAAAGCCTGCAGCAAAGGAATGCCGTCACTACCCGACATCTCCAATCCTTTTAGTCCTGCATACAAGGTCCCGAAAAAAAAGTAAGGCAATAAAATATACTTGATTCTTTTCTCCCAAAATCTCGCTGGAATTTCATTGGGATAGGCAAATGACAACACGAATTGGGAGATAAATACGAATACAGGTGTGCCAAACGTTAGCAGTAAACCCACCGATTCTACCCAAGGTGTATTTCCATCGTCATAAACCCGATAAAGAGCATGCAGCAGGGCTATACTTAAGCAGGCTACACTACGAAGAACGAACATTTCCGAGTTCATTTTGCGTTCCATGCGGAGTGCCCCTTTCAATGGGTGCTTTTAATGATCTACTGCGCTTCCTACACTTAAGCGGTCAGTAATTGTTTTTTCCAGCCCGGTATGAAAGTTATGGTTAGGGAACCAAGACAATAATTCCTGGGCTTTTTGATTGTTTAAATAGCTATGGAGAATATCCCCCGGACGAGGATCCGCATAGGTTGTCAGGAAATCCCGACCCGTGATGTCCCCTAATATCCGAACCATCGTATTTATCGAGGTTGGTATTCCGCAGCTAATATTCATCGTCTCATTATTCACTCTGCCGTCGGTCTGAACCGCATCAACGAACGCCTGCGCCACATCCTCCACATAGACGAAATCTCTAGTCTGCTCACCGTCCCCATAGATAACGAGATCCTCCCCTTGCTTTATACGATCCAGAAAAACGGAAACAACGCCAGCTTCCCCATGTGAACTTTGCCTTGGCCCATATACATTAGCGAGACGCAGTATCGTATATTTTAGCCCATGTAAGCTGGCAAACATCCGAATATATGACTCTGGTACACTTTTGGATACACCATAGCAGGACTCGGGATTTAAGGGATGCTGCTCATCAATGCTCAAATATTCCGGGTTCCCATAAACCGCTG
The DNA here is from genome assembly GCF_038002845.1 of Paenibacillus sp. FSL F4-0122. Classification (NCBI taxonomy): domain Bacteria; kingdom Bacillati; phylum Bacillota; class Bacilli; order Caryophanales; family Paenibacillaceae; genus Paenibacillus; species Paenibacillus sp. FSL F4-0122. The sequence goes on along the minus strand of NZ_JBBODI010000001.1, from coordinate 5,342,427 downwards.
CCGATGAGGCATAAACTAGCTTTTGAACCTGATGGATCTCGCACATGCGCAGTACATTCAGCGTGCCAACAATATTCACATTCGCATCAAATAACGGGTTCCGCTGTGATTCTCTGACGTCGATCTGTGCAGCCAGATGAATGACTGCGTTTGGCTTTTCAAGGCTAAAAACCTCATGCAAAGTCTCATCCCGAATATCGTACTTATACAAAACCGCAGCAGGATTCATATAAGTCAGACCGGAGGCTCCGGATACATTATCTACAATCACAGTTTCTATGCCCTTTTTTATTAGCCGATCAACCACATGGGACCCAATAAAGCCTAACCCCCCAGTTACCAATACCTTCAAAATAAAAAACTCCTTTCGCCCGCTAAGAGTGATCTTTGTACCGTGCATTCCCCGAAAAATTCACATAAAATACAAAATCAAAGTATAAAGGAGTGAAGTATATGGCTACTGCCCCTATTCCAGACAGCTCGGTGACTACGTCCATTCTTTCTGATGGTGCGGTCACATCTATTAAATTAGACCCTGAGACTAACGGTTATGTGAACGTCCGATCGTACGGCGCTGTAGGAAACGGTATCAAGGACGATACAGTAGCGATTCAAAATGCTATCAATGCGGGAAACGCCAAAAACAAAGTAGTAATCTTTCCTCCTGGTGTATATAAGGTATCTTCGGGACGCATGCGTAACCCCTCCGTCCTCGACTGGTGGTGTCTTCGAATTCCGGCCAAAACGAATTTAAGCTTTGAAGCCGGCTCCAAACTTGTGCTTGCCCCGAATCCACCCTCAGACACTAGGGTTCTAGTCATCTTAAATGCCTCAAATATTACAATCGCGGGAACCCTTGAAATTGATGGAAGTGCATCGACTGTTAAAACAGCCGTCAACGATCAGCTTCACGGCTTGTTCATTTCTTCTTCGCAAAATATAACGATAGAGTCAGTGTACTCTCACGATTGCTATGGGGATAATATCTTCATTGGGGGGACAGAAGAAATCCCCTCCGTTAATGTGCACATCGGATATGCACGCTGTGAGACTGCTGGACGAAAGAACTTTGTGGTCCATTTTGTAGACCAGCTTCATGTCAACAGAGCAGTCCTGAATAATAGCCGCGGTGGCGCACCGGGTTTTACTGGCGCTAACTCTCTCGATCTTGAACCCGACGTCTTTAAAGGAACGCGCAGCTTTTATCAGCGATTCGACTCCTTGACTACCATTGGTTTCGGTAACGATCTATCAGCAGGGCTTACAGATGCTATCGCTAGACTCTGGACACTCGACATCGGTTCACTAGATATGCGTGTAAGCGGATCGGTAAGTCCAGCCTTACTGTCCTATGGACTGACGCTGAAAATCAATCATTTGGCTATCCGCTCCACCGATCATAAAGCTAACTTCGGTCTACAGACGATCTATTCACAATTTATTGATATCGCTAGCGCCAAGTTCGATGGCATCGGAGGCCCTGCGATCTATGCAGCGTTTAATGCTGCCGGAGGTAAACCAAGGTTGCATATCGGTTCGTTAGGAATGTACGGCTCGGGTTCCACCTTAGCAAGTGGTGTCCGAATCGACGGGGGAGATCTTTATGTGGGGACGATGGATGCACAGGACTTAACGGGCAGTACTTTGCATTTATTCACAACGGAGTCTGACGTCATGGCTACTGTCGACAATATGATCGTCCGCAATAGCGGAACCAATCAGGTAGTGCTAGTCTCTTCTTACGGTGCAGCTAAACCGTCTCTGCGCCTCAATAATGTAGCTGTGTTCGATACCCGAGCAGTGAAAGTAAAGCGAATTCTAGAATTCGAAACACTAATCGGTATGCAAGGCACATCACTAGGTACCTTGTATAATCCTTATTCGCTTCCTGAATGGTTCTCGACCTACGGTAACTTCAAACGGGCCATTCGCCTCACTGGCGGGGCAGTGTTGCCCGCGGTGTTCATAGTGGAGGGTTCGCCCGAGGGAGTCGTAACCGCCCCAGTTGGCAGTCTGGCCATGCGAACGGATGGCACGGCACAAGCCACTTTGTATGTGAAGGAAAGCGGATCAGCTGCCAGCGGATGGAAGGCTAAATAAGATGAATCAACGGTATTGGTTACATGTCTCTATCGCATAAATGACACGTTCCAAATCCTCATCCGATAAAGAGCTTCCAGAAGGCAGGCAGACACCTGTTGAAAATAAGTTATCTGATACACTGTATTCCTCACTGTAAGGATAGTAGTAATTGCTCTCGAACAAGGGTTGTAAATGCAGCGGTTTCCATACAGGCCTAGCTTCGATATTGTGCTGTTCCAGACATGACAGAAGTTGTCGTGAAGAGAACCCCGCCACTTCTTCATCGATGGTCAGCGCACTCAACCAGTGCGTGCTGCGACAATTGCGTGCTTCCGGCATAAAATGAAGACCCGGTATGGAACCTAAACGTTCCCTATATCGCCGGCCAATAGATCTGCGCCGTTCAACCCGCTCTTCAAGCAGTTCTAATTGACCGCGTCCTATAGCTGCCAACAGGTTGCTTAACCGATAGTTGTATCCCATTTCGGAATGTTGATAATGAGGGGCAGTGTCTCGGGCTTGCGTAGACCAGAAGCGCGCCTGTTTTAAGGCTTCGGTATCGTCGGATACGAGCATGCCCCCACCTGAGGTTGTAATAATCTTATTTCCGTTGAAAGAATAGATTCCGAATTGGCCCCAGGTTCCGCTGGCCTTGCCTTGATAGAAAGCACCTAATGATTCGGCAGCATCTTCAATCAAGGTAATTCCATATCGGTCAGCTATTTCTACAATGGGCTCCATATCTGCGCTTTGTCCGTATAAATTGACGACAACAGCCGCTTTTGGCAGCAGTCCTTTGTCATTCAAATCTTGGCAGGCCCGCTGAAAAGCTAGCGGACACATGTTCCAGGTCTCAGGCTCTGAATCGACAAATACGGGGGTGGCCCCCAAATATAAAATAGGATTGGCGCTAGCAACGAACGTGAGCGTTGAACAGATCACGTAATCTCCTTGTGTGACACCGGCTAGACGAAGTGCGAGATGAATCGCCGCCGTGCCAGAGCTTAACGCTAGTGCACCCTTTGATCCTGTGTAGGCGGCCATCTCCCGCTCGAACGCATCGACTTGCGGACCAATAGGAGCAATCCAACCAGAGTGTATCGCCTCCTCCATGTAGACCTGCTCACGTCCACTAATATGCGGCGGGGATAACAAGATTCGTGGCAGAATGCTTGTTTGACGAATGCTCATGCGAAGCTCCTTTCTCCATTTGGACCGATTTCTCCAGATGGAATACATATCATATCGAGATCTGGATGCCGATAGAGCGGAAAGTAACTTCCTGATACTCTAGTGTCACAAAAGGATATGATCCGCTCATACAACTCTGGAAAAAAAATTCGTTTACCTAAGTAATAGTCAAGGGGTTCCAGTTGTGTCGCGAATCTATGCTTGAATTGAAATAAGTCGTCATTCCCCTTATATCCCCCGCCAAGATGAAAACGTTCAAAGCCATTTTCCATCCCCCACTTGGCTGCTGCGTGAATTAGCAATTTGGTAGGTGACCACTGCAGATAGGCGCGATCCCAACCACATAGGTGATAATGCATCCACGGTCGTTCATGTAACACGATGCTGGTTGCCACCGTTTTCTCCCCAACCATAGCTTCGAATAGCTCTACTCTCCCTTCAAGTAGATAACTAGTATCTTCTATAAATTTTTTGGGGAAATAATAAAAAGAATCCGCCTGTAAATCATTTAGTGTTCCGTAATACAATTCACTGAAGGACTCAATACGATCTTTCAGATTGGAATTCCGAATTGTAAAGGGCGCAGACTTTATTTTGTGAATATTCCGTTTATGATTGCTGCCATAATGCCGGATGAGCTCTGCCTCCGAACCCACAGTCAAATCAATATATATTGTATTTCTATTCCACTCAGTGGTCAGACCGCTTTGATATTCCGTAGCGTTGCCAATCAAGGGATGAAATCTTACAAACTCGGTCATGATCTTTTTCTCTCTACAGTAATCCGTGAACGTTTCACTGAATTGCCGGTACAGCTCACTTCGTTCGGCTCCTGGAGGGAGATTCGATATCGGTCCCCCGTATCCATAAGGTGTACTAATGTCGTACCAATCACCTTCAAGCCCCAGTTGGATTACAGCAGGAAGATGGCTTATGGAACGAAGCAAGTAAGGATAAATGATGAGCTGGTCTCCCTGCTTAAAAACAAACAGCTCTGCCTGCTGATGCTCTCCATCCTCAAACAGCCGAAAAAACGCTGAGGAGAAATAGATATCCTTCGTCTCTAGCTGGTTCAAATAGGCATCCCATTCCGCTGAACTAGAGCTGCCTAACACGATGAAGTTACTCATACAACACCTCTTGATTCTCCAATAGTTTGATCATACGTATACTTTCAGTGCTTAAGATTAGCCCGGGGTCTCGCTCACGCAAATAAGCATCTGAAGAAAGCAACAGCAGCCTTTTCTCCCGGTCTAAATCCATTAATACGTCTGTCAAAAGATTGCAGCCACTCCACCCTCCACTTTGCAGTTGGATACGATAATACTGTTCACCTAACCGGCCCACAACTGAAGTCTCTTCCTTCGTTCTAATCTTAAGAGAAGAGAATCCATACTTTTGATGATGTGCCTCTGCCATCGGATAATCATCTATGATGTACGCCAATGCTTCTCTATCCCTATCAATCGATGGAGCCAAATCTCTTACATACCAGTAAGTCCGGCCTTCCTCTGCAAAACCAAGCCGCAAATACCAAGCATGAGCTTGCTCATTCCACGAAAATACATCAAGTGCCAGCTTCGAAATGCCATCCTTTTGGGCTAATGTCTCCCCGTACGCCATAAGCTTGCCGCCGATGCCATCTTTTCGATAAGCTGCGTCCACATTCAAGTTATTCAGAACCAGCATCTGCTCCATTCTTCGCCATTCAGCGAATCCAATAAGAAGCTCTTCAGAATAGGCACCAATCAGCAGTGTTGCTGAATGGCTTCCGCATTTACATGCTGCTTTCAAATATTCGGGATAACCGCCACAGGCGAATATGGTTTGATTGTAGACCGACTCTGGCAAGTTGCTCTGTAAGAGCCGGCATGCAAGGTGAATATCATCTTCCTGAAGCGGACTAAACCGCAAATTCATGCCGACCCCTCCTTTTGGTTCATTCTGTACTCATCGAGCGGCAGACTATGCTCACCCGGATTGGCCACAACGTCATCTTGGCGGATCACCTTCAGCACAGTTTTGCATAAGATCAACGCATCTAATCTAAAGCTTAGCTTCTCAACATAGGTAACGTCATAGGAGAGCCGCTGTTTCCACTCCGAAGTATTACGTCCAGATACCTGCGCCAATCCCGTTATTCCGGGTCTTACAGTAAATCGCAGCCGCTCCCGTTCAGAGTAATGCGGGCTGTAACGGATGAGCAAAGGTCTTGGTCCGATCAGACTCATTTCTCCCTTCACAACATTTACTAATTGCGGGAGCTCATCCAGACTCAGCTTTCGAATCAATCCGCCGAATTTGATATAACGCCGAGCATCCGATAACGGCTGGCCCTGCGCATCATACATTTCAGCCATGGTTCGGAACTTGTAGATGTAGAAGGGTCTTTCTCCCATTCCCGGCCGCTGCTGCTTGAACAAAATAGGACTTCCCAGCTTTATCCGAAGCAGCAACGCCACCACAGCCATGACCGGACTAAACACACCTAACATAACGATCGCTCCCACCAAATCGAAGCCCCGCTTCATATGGCGATACATGGTAGTCTTTCCCCCGCCTTTCTCTTATTCCGTAAAAAGACGTTCTGTAAGTGACTTTACCTCTTCCGGATTTGCACTCCAATAATACACTTTGGTTCGAACGAGCGGATCTAGAGCAGAGCTGTTATGGCCAGGAATCTGTTCGTAAGCAAAATCCGCGGAATCCATTCCCTTGAATAGCCAAGCTAAGCTCATCAAATCACTGTCACTAAAACTCGTATCAATAATGTCTTTCTTTTCACGCAGTAGCAGTCCAGCTAGATCAGGAATATGCTCCGGACTTAATAGCTTTTTGGCTACAGCCCGAACGATATTGAATTGCTCCCGTTGGCGGCTAAAGTCACCCTCCGGAGTCGAGTAGCGCTCCCTTGCTAAATAAAGCGTGTGGGCACCATCCAGATGCTGCTCACCTTTCTTGATGGTGATCTCCGGAGTGATGGTCACATCCTGATCAATTAGCATATCGATCCCGCCGATCGAATCGATGAAATCACGAACACCGGAGAAGTTCGTCTTGATGTAGTAATGAATAGGAATATTCATAAAATCACTAACGGCTTGAATCAGTGTCAGCGTACCCTGCTGATTCCCACCCTTTGTCTCACCAACGATATGTGCATGATTGATCTTGGTATAACCGACATTCTGCACATAAACCCGCGTGTCCCGCGGCACAGATACGATATTCACCTTCCGTTGATCCGGCATCACATGGGCAACCATGATCGTATCTGCCCGCGAGCTTTCTCCGCCCCAAGTGTCTGTTCCAATTAGCACTACATTAAAGGATGAGCTTTTCTTGTCTGTTGGAGATGTCACCGCAGTTGGAGTCTGTGTAGACGTTGTAAGGGTAAGCTCATCCGTTTGAGCTTGTGGGGCTGGTGTGCTGAGCGATTGCACCATCGCTTCATTGTCCGTAACCACATTAGAGCTAGGGATCGTCAAGGGGTTAAGAATCGCCTTATTAAAACGATGCTCTGGATTCAATATCCCTCCAATCCAGATCCCCCCAACTACAACCACAACAAGAATAACAATCAGGCTGTATCGTCCCACCCGCCGCATGCGTGAATGTTTACCTGTAATTGCCTTGTCGCGCTTGCCCCATAATCTTGTCATCCATGAATGCTTAGTCGACTTCATAGGTCAGATTCCCGCATGAACTTCGGATTTAATGCGTTCAAGATCATGTGTGCCCACCTGCGGTTCTTCCTGAAAGCCCGAATAGCTTGGAATTAGCTGCTTTAGCAGTTTTTTGATCTGATGACTGCTTGGCATCAGTTCATACCGTTTGCACAAGTTCTCCAGAACCCCCAACACCAAATTCAGTTCAGATCTGGAGACACTTTGCGGGCGGCTAATCATAATACGGTAGTTGTTAGTGACCAATAACCCTTCTTCTTCAGTCAAAAGCTCCTCAAACAATTTTTCTCCAGGACGAATGCCAGTGACCACAATGGGAATATCTTTGTCAGGCTCGAGACCCGACAAGCGGATTAAATCCCTCGCTAGATCGTATATACGAACTGGCTTACCCATATCCAGCACAAACACTTCTCCCCCTTGTGCCAGCACACTTGCTTGAATAACCAACTGTACCGCTTCGGGTATCGTCATGAAGTAACGCACCATATCCATATGTGTAACCGTCACCGGGCCGCCGTTTTCGATTTGTCTTTTGAATAACGGAATGACACTGCCCCGACTGCCCAGCACATTACCAAAACGTACAGCGGCAAAAACCGTCTTACTTAAGGAATTCTGATCATTAATGATCATTTCCGCGGCTCGTTTCGTGGCCCCCATAACACTGGTAGGATTAACCGCCTTATCCGATGAGATGAGGATGAACCGTTTAGCGCCATATTTAGCACTCGCTTCCGCTACATTCCTTGTGCCGATCACATTATTTTTAACTGCCTCTACTGGATTCATCTCCATAAGAGGAACATGCTTGTGAGCAGCGGCATGATACACAATGGAGGGGCGGAACTTTTGAAAAACGTTATCGATCCGCGATACATCCTGAATGTCCGCTATAATGGGATGAATGATCTGATCGGGATATAACTGTCGCAACTCTTGTTCAATAAGATAAATGCTATTTTCTCCATGCCCCAAAAGCAGCATTTCCTTCGGACGATACGCAGCCAATTGCCGGCATAATTCCGAACCAATTGAACCGCCTGCACCCGTGATGAGAATACACTCGCTTCCCAAATTCTCACGAATCTCTTCCGTATTAATTTCTACGGGACTTCTCCCCAGCAAATCATTTACGGATACTTCACGGATCATGTTAATGGCCATTTTCCCGTCCAAAATATCGGTCATACTAGGCATTAACTTGATCTGAGCTTTGGTAGATTTGCAGATTTCGATGATCTCCAGTAATTCCTTTTGAGGAGCCGTAGGCAAAGCGATGATAATGAACGAAATATCCAGCTGCTCGACTGCCTGGGGAATGAAGTTACGGTTACCGACAATCGGCAACCCCATAAGCTCCAGCTTGCGCTTTGAGATATCATCATCTATGAAGGCAACTGGGTTCATGAATTTAAATCTTGAATGCTTGATATCTTTGGTAACGAGGATGCCTGCTTTCCCTGCCCCAACGATTAGCAGATTGCCTTCGGATGAACCCTTTGTTCCCAGTGTTTCGAATCTATCGTTGATAAGGCGGTTAACTAAACGTAAGCCGGCAATGCCGAGAAATACGTAACCCGCTGCAAAATAAATCGAAATCGGCAATCGATAGGAAGGGACGAATACATGCGCAGATACATTGACAGCGACCACTCCGCAGAGTGTTAAAGCACTCACTTTTAGCAGCTGCAATAACTCACCTATACCGGTGTATCGCCAGATATTGTTATACACCTTGAATCCAAATGAGAACGCTGCGTACACCATAATGTGAATGAGTATCGCCCACGGAAGCATCCACATGTACTGCTCAGGGATTTGAAAATCAAACCGAAGTAAAAACACAAGCCACACTGAAGCCGCTATAATTCCCGCATCCAACATGACTAAACGTACGATCCGCATTTTCATCACTTCTTTCTCCCTAATTAACTAATTATTCGTTTATTCGTATGTTGTCTTATATGCGAGAATGAATTATCTATCTGCTGTCAGACCCGGTTGTAATTCAGACGGAAATGGCTTTATCCCTGGTTCATTCAGCGCTTCTATATAAATCGAGTCCATTTCACAAAGCACCGCAGGCAATCCATAGCGAATAATCCTGTCCTTATTCGCTTTCCCCATTGCTGCGGTCAAAGCTGCGTCCGCTCGCAGTTGAACCAGTGCTTTTGCCGTAGCGGCAATATCATCCACTGGAACCAACATGCCCGTTGACTCATGCTCAATCAAATCGCGAATGCCCCGAATATGTGTGCCGATCACGGGTTTGCCTGCTGCCATCGCCTCCATAATCGCCCGGGGTAACCCCTCACGATAGGACACAAGTGCCGCAACATCACACGCTTGTAGCAAATCCGGTATATCTCTTCGGAACCCCAGAAAATGTACCTGTTCCCTAACCCCTAACCGTGTAGCAAGTTCTATAAGGGTTTGCTCGAAAGGACCTGTACCTGCGAATGCTAGATGAATATCGCTTGCTTGATCACCCAAATGATGTAGTGCTTCGATCAACTGTTTTTGGTTCTTGTTAGCATTTAACTCAGCGACGCAGAGAACAACGAATGAAGGATTATCATTGTCACTCTTAGGTAAATCAAATAGCTGGTGACGACTTTCCCCCATCATTTTTGCAATTTCATTATCCCCCTCACCGCTACCGTATACCTGAAGATCAAGTCCGACTCCGCTCACATAAGTTACTTTTTTTCGGACAGGGAATTTCTGAGCACGCTCATAATCTTCACTATTAATGGTGATCAGTACATCCGTCCAACGTGCCATCAAATACTCCAACGGATAATAAAGCATCCAGTTCAGAAAAGGAGCACCTTTAAAAAAATGAAAACCATGAGCTGTATACAATACGCTAGGGACACCTGCTCTATGGGCTGCAATCCGTCCGAGAATCGAAGCTACTGGTGTATGTACATGGACGAACTGAAATTTTTCCGCTTGGAAGCTTTTCGTTAAGATCCGCAGAGCCGTCCAATTCTTCAACTGTAAAGGACTTCGTTGTATAGGTACGTCGTGACATACAATTCCCCGCTGTTCCATGCGCTGTCTGGCTTCGCCCGGCTGAGCGTAAGCATGGACTTCACACCCTTTTTGCTGTAATAACGCCATGTAAGGTAAATGAAAACTCTCGAAATGCCCATATATGGAGGCTACAAAAGCAACCTTTGCTTGTAAGCCTTCCTCAGCTGGAACACTCCCGATGTCCTTACTTGAGCTTTTATTGAGGTTGCTCTGCTCGTTGTCGAAGCTTGCGCCCAGTTGGCCTTTCAACGTGTTGGGTTCGATAGGGCATCTCTCCTTTCAGGTTTTTGTCTGTTAACCGGATGCAAGCTCCGTTCATCGCCATCATGAACCACCAATACCGCTGGAATAACGCCTCAATGCCCATCGATAACCCAATCATCGCCGCATGGGACAGCAGCAATGCCATAATAATTGGTCTATGAATCGGATCTGCTGCACGATAAGAACGGATACCCACAATGAAGAACCAAATCATAAATCCGCCATATACAATCAAGCCCAATAAGCCGAATTCAGTCAAAAACCATATAGGGGTGTTGTGGATAATAATGCGCAGTTCGTAATTATAGGAACCAAGCCCAATGCCTAATAACGGACTTTGTGCGATCCAATCCACCGCTTTGTCAATGATGTCAAGACGCGACTGGATCTGGGAAGGTCTGCTGGACATAGACTCCAGCACATTTAGATAAGCGGTGCCTTTATACAGCAGCAGAGCTATAAAAGCCACCCCAAACCCCATACCGATCTTGATCAGTCTGGACGGTTTGGTAATCAGAAGTGTAAGTAATACTAGGAACAGACCAATCCAAGACGAGCGCGAGAAGGTCATTATAATGCCCCCGGCTAAGCTTATCGTCGCTAGTACGCTGACCCATCCCCGCAGCAGCTTTATCTTCTCCCCACTCGTCATGATATGAATGGCAAAAGCCGTCACCAGCAATCCCCCGTATGCATTGGGATCAATTAACATGCCGGACAACCGCCCGTCTTGCACCATGAACGGAACCTTTACTCCGCTGAAAAAAGCGAATAGGGCAACACCATTTAAGAGCAGCACACTGATCAGGAAAAATCGGAGCATTTTATATAACCGTTCCCAGCTATCTGCTGCTTGCACAAGCATGATGTAGGTCAACAAAAGGAGAATAAATCCAATATCTTTTTGCAGCAGGGCGTATTGAGTAATGAAGCCGTTGCGCCAAATGGATACAAAGGAAGCTAAAACAAAAATGAACAGCATGCCCCAATGCCATGAACTGAATATCCTCCGGTCCAATTTGAGATGGAATCCAGCGGCAAATAAACCTAACATTAAGAAGAGATCCGACGGTGCGATACGGAAGGCTCCCCCAAAATCAATCTGCGCCGGAAGGCATATGATGTACCCCATGACCGCAAACAGAAATAAATTGTGCATGGTGTAGGGCTTCCCTACAACAGATACAGATGTCATACAAGTCCCTACTTTCCTACTTTCCTATAAAACAAGAACTTATGCCGCCGCTTCCGATTGTTCCCGTTTTCTCACCTTTCCGATGACACGATACAGCACAACTACACTGCCAATCATCTGTACAAATAACGACGAACTTGCCCCCATTGCAGCACCTACTACCCCGTAATGAGGTACGAAGATCAGACAACACAAGCCATTAGTGAATGCTGTGCACAGAAACAATGGAATCTGGGCTTTGTACCTTCCGGTAGCCGTTATGGCGTACCACAGGTAGGATGAAATAAATACCAGCATGGTGGACGCCAGCAGCCAATGAAACAACCCTAACTCTCCTGCCACGTCTGAACTGAATAATACGGTTAACAGCTTGTGGCCAAACAACCACCCTATCAAACAAGCGACCGCACTAAACCCCAAACCCATCGCTATCATTCGGCTGAGTAAAGTGACAAACTCCTTGTGTCTCCCGCCTGCGTGCCACCTGGCAAGACGTGGTGTTATGGCTTCACCAAGTGCGGTGACGACAACATTGCAGGCAACAATCATATATGAGAGTGAAGCATAAATACCTAAGTCATGCTCCCCTTTAAAATAGGAAATCGCATATAATGGGATATTCGTATTTAACGACATCAACGCCAATACCAGGCCTAGCGGTGAACTGACGATCAGTAAACTCCATAGGCTTCTTTTGTTGAAGAGTGGCCTGAGAGAAGTGTATATTCTCGCTTTACGAGCATCATATCCAATCGTTATCGCTAACCATCCGATAATCATGACTAACAAGGCAAGAACAAGGCTCTGTGTAGGGATAAATACGAGGATGAAGATTAGAATGGAGAATAACCCTTTTGCCATTCTGGAGATTGAGATTTGATCTAATCTCTCCTCCTTTTGAATGATGCCCAATAAAATATCACTGACTGATTCAACGATTCTATACAAACCGATGAAGAAAATTACCAATGCTGTATTCCAATCCAAACCACTTATTATGCAAAAACCTGCGGTGATCGTAAACGCAAGGGCAGTTGTTATCAGCCGAAGACCCAGAAAGTCTCCAAAACTGTATTTCCCCGATGAATCAACGATTAATACGGAACGAAGATGTAGATGCGACAGCATAAAGATCGGAGCAGTAACTGCAAGCCCTAGCGAATATTGCCCCACGATTGCCGATGACCCGAATTTATTCAGCAGGATCACAATCACAAACTGAGCACCAGCGTAAGTGATATTCCCGAGCAAATAACGAAGAGAAGCAAATGACATAGACGTCAGGCCATTCCTGAAGAAGAGGCCCACTCGGCAAAATCTTCACCACGAATCTTGGAACGCCTGCTCTTTTTCCGATAATTCAATACGGCTCCCAGCAAATGTGCTCCCTGCTGCTCTAACAAGTGCTTGGCAGAACTCGTGTGCTTTAAGAGCACTTTTCCGGATTTCACAACTAGCAATACCCCCTCAGTCATCGTTGCCAAAATAAGGGCATCCGAAAATGGCATTAATACAGAGGATGAGTCGATGACAATCGTATCAAAACGCACGCTCAGCTCTGCAAACAATCGCTTCATTCCTTCAGAGCCTAGTAATTCAGCGGGATTTGGTGAAATCGGACCAGAGGTCAATACAGACAAACCTTCTGCTTCCTCAATAGAAATAATGCAATCCTCTAAGCGGGTATGATCCACTAAGATACTGCTAAGCCCGATCCAATTAGGCAGATCAAATGCCTTATGCACCGTTGGCGTACGTAGATCCCCATCAATGAGAAGAACTGTCTTACCAGCTTCCGCCATGGCAATCGCCAGGTTTATGGCTACCGTTGATTTTCCTTCATCCGGAAGCGAGCTTGTGACTAATAAAGAGCGGATCTCTCCACCAACGCGGGTATAACGAATATTGGAGCGTATGCTTCGGAATTGATCTCCGCTAGATGACTTCGGTTGTTCCAGGCAATATAATTTTGGCGTTTTCTTCTTCATAACTGGTGGCTCCTTCTGCTGATTTGGTTTTCGCTTTATTCCGCCGTTTGCGTGGCTTTAATTTGCCCACGGTTCCCAGAAGCGGAAGCTGCAAATCAAGCTGAATATCTTTGGCACTTCTCACGGGTTTCTCCATCAATTCCCGGAGGATAGAGATTGCAATCCCGGTAATCAGCGCCAATCCGAAGGCAACAGCCATATTGAAGACGGGCTTAGGTGAGACAGGATCAGAAGGAACCTTGGCACGGTCGAGAAATACAACATTCTCCACTCCCATAATCGATTGAATATTCGCATTAAAGGCCTCTCCGAAGCCATTCGCGATATCTGTTGCCCGTTGAGCTTTTGAATCAGTCACAATTACCGTTGTTACGAGTGACTCGCTATTGGTTCTTGTCTTAACATTTTTGAGTAACTCTTCTGCTGTCATTTTTAGTTGCAGCTTTCTGACGACCTCTTCCGCTATCCTGCTGCTTCGAATGATCTCCCCGTAAGTAGTGACCAGCTTTTGTCCGGCCATAATGTCATTAATTGCTTTCTGCTGCCTGTCCCCTTGAATAAGTATAGAAGCTGTCGCTTCGTATTTCGGCTGTAAAACGTAATAGCTAACACTACCAGCGAGCCCGACTGCAGCGATACATAATACAATAATGAACAGCAGCCTACGTTTTACTAGTTTCAAAATGCTGCCCAGTTCGAATTCCATCGATCATTTCTCCTAACTAGTTAATGTATTGTCGCCTCTTTAACAAGATTATTGTTGTATATTCATATTCTCTTTCTCTCAACATATGTCCAAGTCCGTACTTAAAATTTAAATGTCAAAATATTAAAGAGCTCATTTAGCTCACCTGTTAAAATCCAACAAAAAAAGGTATTCTCCAGCCAAATCTACTGGTAGAATACCTTACATATAATCTATCTAGTTCAGGAATGTACAAGTGTAGTCAACACCATCAGGAGATATCTTTACGGTTCAGAACATGATTAACATTGCTTAACATGCCGGACAGGATACCCGCAATTGGGAATACTGCCCAATTGATGTCCCAGCGCCCATAGACAAAACCCGTGAACAGAAAAATCGCCGTCGCCAAAGGCCATAACACAGCCCCAACAACTCCAACAAATCGGTTCTCTTCCTGCTTCTCTGCAATGATATTCGGCTCCTCCAGCAACTTCGTATAAGTACCCTGGATATTCCCGTAATAGATGAACAGAAACACCGCTACAGCCGCAATAAACAGAAAAGCAGCGACTCCATAGGGAGCATAGTCATCGTTGACATAGCTAGTGATGAAGATAAAAGCCGGCGACAGCACACACAGGCAGACTCCTGTAATCAGAGAAAGACGGTAAGTCGAAGCATAAAGACTTTGGCTCCGTTGAAGCGCCATCTTTAGAGCGTAAGGCAGCTGAAAACCTTGCTCCAGACTCTTAAAGCGATCAAGCTTCATTCCGCTGTGTATAAACATCCCGACCGCGATAGCGACCAGCACGAACATTCCGACCAGCCCCAGCATAGAACCTTTATCACTCATAACAGCCTTATTTTCAAATATTGTATCCAGAGTGATCAAAAACGCCACTCCGCATGCGCAGAGAAAAACGCCGATACCCGTCCATAATCCAGCGCTTCGTCTGGCCGCCGCATAAGCGTAAACCTCTTCTTCCGTCAGCACCGGAATAGCCTGTTCCGGCGCAACTGGATCGATGCCAAGCTCCGCTGTCAGCTCTTCAATATTGCCGAATTCCGATATGACGATACCAATCGCCTCATTCTCCGACTTGCCAGCAAGCTTCAGCTCTAGGTACTTCTCCTCCATCCCGGATAGCAGCTCTTGCTTCAGATGTTCCAGTTCCTGACTCTTTGGCAGACCCGCAAACATATTATCCAGATATACTATGATCGTCTCCATGCTCTATCACCACTCCTTGATAAATTGGTTTACAACTTGCTGCGTAACCTTCCATTCCTCACATTTTTCTCGGTAATAGGCGAGACCCAACGAGGTAATCCGATAATACGTACGCCGCTTGCCAAGACTCTCATCCAGATAAAAGGATTCTATATACCCGTTTTTCTCCAGTCGGGTGAAGGCAGAATATAACGTTGTCTCTTTCATGACATATTTCTCCTGCGTTAACTGCCTGATATTTTTGGAAATCTCGTACCCGTAAGATTCCCCGTCCAGCAGCATGTAGAGGATCATCGTATCATTGTAGCCGCGTATAACATCACTGCTGATCAAGAATATCCCCCCATGATTACTTCATCTGTCGTAGTAGTTGCAGTATAACATAATTACTACGACAGATGAAGTAGTTAATGGAAAAATAGGCCAAAATAATTTGAGGACCGAACCTTCTTTGATTAAATCCAATTGCTTTCTGCGCATGACGTAGCTTCCAATACGGAGTTACGTGTACGAAGGTTCATGCCAGTAGTATTTGCGGGGACGATGGTGTTTACTAGTAGGTTGTTTGCGAGGACGGGGGTGTTTACTAGTAGGCTATTTGCGTAGACTTAGATAATTACTAGTAGGCTATTTGCGAGGGCGAGGGTGTTTACCTCCCCTTACTTTGGCGGACGAGGTACTATCGGACTCAGTTGACCTTATTCGTAGAACTTCCCCACTTTTCTGATCCTATCGGACCCCAATGCACCTATTGGCGCACAAATCACCATATTCGAGCCTACTTCTAGGGAATAGCTGCACTGGAGTCCGAAACTACGCTGGAACTGCGAAAAACATACTAATAACGCCATTGGGGTCCGTTAGCCTTACTTGCCCAAATATCTATTGTAGCAACAAACCAACGCTGGTTTGTTTTCCTTTTTATTGAATCTTAATACATTAGTTAGTTAATTACCCTGGACGAGGTACTATCGGACTCAGTTGACCTTATTCGCAGAAATCCCCCACTTTTCTGATCCTATCGGACCTCAATGCACCTATTGGCGCACAAAACATCATATTTAGAACCCCTTCTAGGGAATAGCTGCACTGGAGTCCGAAACTACGCTGGAACTGCGAAAAACATACTAATAACACCATTGGGGTCCGTACCACAGTGGACAATTATGAGTCGGCGATGTGATTTAGAAGTCGATTGGTAATTTTGTTGATGTTGTTGTTGTAGATGTTGATGATGTTGGTGATGTTGATGTTGATGGTGATGGTGACGTTGATGTTGACGTTGACGTTGATGGTGATGTTGATGGTGACGTTGATGTTGACGTTGATGTTGTTGGTGGTGTTGGTGATGTTGGTGATGTTGGTGATGTTAGTGATGTTGATGTAAATTCAAGCGAACGGAGTCAAAGTCAGCAAGTCAAAACACAAAACAGCGGTTCTCTCATATTGGGGAGAACCGCTGTTTTGTTGTTTTTTTATAATTAAAATAGTTAATCATTGCTAAGGAATACACCAGCTTGAATACGTTGACCCATTAATGTCGCGTACGGAGCATGCGTCCAACAAAATAAAGCATTTGTTTACGTGTGAAAAAACGTGACATTTGAGCTGAAATATAGTTTGTAAATCCTGGGACAGCAAACACTTTTTTAGCTTGAAGCGAACGAATAGCCACTTGAACCACATTTTCTGGAGTATCTCGTTTCCCGACCGAAGCTTCATCGGCTCCTACAACATTAAAAAATTCTGTTTCCGTAGACCCCGGACATAACGCAAGAAATTGTACGCCCCGTTTCCGATTTTCCTCCCATAGCGCTTGTGTAAATGATAATACAAAAGCTTTTGTCGCTCCATATACAGCCATATTAGGAAGAGGTTGAAATGCTGCTGTTGATGCAACGTTTATAATCACTCCGCTTTTTCTTTTTAACATCTCTGGCAAAAACAAATGGGTCAGATCTACAACCGCCAATACATTTAGCATCACTTCTTCATGTTGTCTCGAACCAGATAGTTGTTCAAAAAGCCCATGCGTAGCAAAACCTGCATTATTAATAAGAATATCAACGTTCAAGCCACGTTCTACACATTGTTGATAGAGCCTCTCAGGGGAACCTTCTTGAGATAAATCAGCAACTAGAACCTCCGCTTGAATTTGAAATTCTCGTTGTAATTTTTCCGCTAAAGCAATCAATTTATCTTCAGAACGGGCGACTAAAATTAAGTGACTTCCTTTGGCTGCAAGTTCTCGAGCAAACGCTTCACCTATACCCGAAGAAGCTCCGGTAATCAACGTCCATTTATTTTGAATTGTAATCATTGTTATCATCTCTCCCTTTAATGACTATTCAGAAACAGTGTTTCAATATGAATCATTGTATCCAAGTGAGGTTTCGTTGTCAAATAAAGTTCTACACATTTAATTATTGGCTATTTCTCTTCTACATCAGTAAAATAAGGTTTAGAAATAACGGCTATCTAAAAAAAGCTAAAGTAAAGTTCTAAGGAAGTGAAACTACATGCAAAAATCGTCCGAAATATCTTCTATAGATGCTCAATCTGTTACAACCTACCCAAAAGCAAAACAACAGCATGCGGAAACATTAAGACTGAACATTATCGAAGCCGCTGCGGCCATCATGCATGAATCCGGACCCGAAGGTGTAACTATTCGCAAGGTTGCTGAAAAAATGGAATGTCCCACAAAGATCATTTATAACTTGTTTGGAAACAAGGAAGGTTTAGCGAAGGAGCTTTTTTTGCAAGGGTGTAAATTATTAGCTGCTGCCTTTCAAGCGGTTCCAAAACAAGATAATCTAAATTTATATCTTCGCGAGCTTGGACAAGCTTATTGGGATTTCTCACGGAATCATACCAGCTATTATATGGTTATGTTCGGAGGGGCCTTTAGTGAATTCAAACCGGAGGAGGAAAGCTTACATGCTATCTTTACGGCACTACAACAAGTGATAGCCCTTATTACAGAAGCGATCGAACAAGGGTTTATTAATGAGAAAGACCCTCTCCTTGTTGTTAACCTGGTATGGGCGTCATTGCATGGCGTCATTCATCTGCATTTGGGTGGACATATTCAAAATGAGGAAACTGCTAAAATATTGTATGATAGATCGGTCTCCAATTTAATTCATACCTTCTTTAAAAAAGATAAGTAATTCTAAAAAGCCTCTTTGCAAGTCCCTCCTCAACAAATTTAAGCCGTAATCTTGGGATATCCTTTGATCACGGCTTTTTCAACATAATAAAAAACACAAAAAAACGGCATTTCTGCCGTTTCTTCATCTCTAATTATGTCCGGCGCATATATGCACGCACAGTAATAGGTGCAAAAATCGCAACAATCACAGCGGCTCCGATAAGTGAGATAGCGAAATCCCAGCCTACGGTTCCAGAGTTAGCAAGCTGCCGGACAGCTGACACAAGATGCGAGATTGGATTGACTTTGACAAACCATTGCAGCCAGTTAGGCATCGTATCTACAGGCACGAAGGCGTTGGATAGAAACGTAAGTGGGAACAGCACAATCATTGATATCCCTTGTACGCTGGAAGCGGTTCGGGCAATCACACCAAAGAAAGCGAAAATCCAGCTAATCGACCAGGAGCAGACGATAACCAAAAGCGCAGCAATTGCGACATGCTCCAGACCGCCATCAGGTCGGTAACCCATAATATAGCCCATGACAAAAGTAAGCACAGTTGCGATCGTATATCGAATTGTATCTGCCAACAAAGCTCCGGCTAATGGGGCTATTCGGGCAATCGGCAATGACTTAAAGCGGTCAAACACCCCTTTATCCATGTCTTCCCGCAGTTGGACCCCAGTGACGATGGAGGTCGTGATTACAGTCTGCACTAGAATACCAGGAATAATAACGGGCAAATAGCTCACTACATCTCCTGATATGGCTCCACCAAAAATATAAGTAAACATTAGTGTGAAAATAATTGGCTGCAGCGTTACGTCGAACAATTGCTCGGGTGTGCGACGGATTTTCAATATCCCGCGATAAGCCATCGTTAACGAGTTACGAACAGATTGTTTGAAGCTCGTATGGTTTTTCAATTGTCGGGTCGCACCTGGACTAATAGTAGATGTTCTCATACTCATGCTCTTGCTGCCTCCTTATTAATTGATTCTTGTGACGCTTGGGACGGCTCATCCGTAACTCCATGGCCAGTGATCGTCAAAAACACTTCATCAAGCGTCGGTTTCTGCACACTCATCTCCGCAAGTGGAATCCCCGCTTCGCGGAGTGCAATAAGCAAATCAGTGACTAAATCAGCGTTCGCCATCGGTGCAGTAATTTTCCCAGCCTCATTCGGCACAATAGACTGGATATGCAGCACATGTTCCACAATCCGGCGCGCTTGAGCGATATCTTTAAGATTTTGGACTTTTAAGTGCAGCGAGGTGGTGCCCACTGAAGCTTTTAGCTCATCCACGGTGCCTTCTGCAACGACATGGCCATGATCAATAACTGCAATGCGATCGGCCAGCTGATCGGCTTCTTCAAGATACTGTGTAGTTAACAGCACTGTTGATCCTGTGTTCACCAACCGACGAATGGTATCCCACATTTGCGAACGTGTCCGTGGGTCCAGGCCTGTTGTTGGTTCATCCAAAAAGATAAGCGGAGGCTGGGCAATCAGACTCGCTGCAAGATCCAGACGTCGGCGCATACCGCCAGAGAAATTTCGAAGTGGCCGTTTCGCCGCCTCCGTCAGACCAAACTCTTCTAACAACTCCGCTGCCTTTTGCCGCGCCTCTACCCGCCCTAACCCTAAAAGACGTGAAAAGATAATCAGATTCTCTGTAGCACTAAGTGACTCATCCACAGAAGCATATTGTCCCGTAACCCCTATCAATTGCCGAACAATCTGCGACTCCTTTACCACATCATGCCCGAAGATTTGCGCCGACCCCACATCCGGACGAAGTAACGTAGCCAGCATCCGAATTACCGTCGTCTTTCCAGCCCCATTGGGACCAAGAACACCGTAAATTGTGCCTGCCTTAACGTTTAGATTTACTTCATCAACTGCGCGATTGTCACCAAACGTTTTGACGAGCCCACGCGCTTCGACGGCCCAATCTCCAGGGTTGGGCTCAATTATTTTTTTGCGTTCATTTACCATTACAATTCCTCCAACGTTTTAGTTTGTATTGTGATGGTAACTCCCTTTTATAAACTGAATTTAAACAACACAAAAAACCGGGGAGCGCGATCTCACGCCTCCCGGTTTATTACTTCTCCTCTGAGTCAGCCTCAACATATTCTTTAAGCGCAAACAATTTATTAGCCCAATAACCTTCAAAAAAGGCAAGCCAATCTTGCAGCTCCAGCAAAGGTTCTGGCTGAAGCTTATACCGGGTCTCCCGTCCGACTTTCTGACTGCTAACAAGCTGCGCATCGGACAATACCTGTAGATGCTTATTAACAGCGGTTCGGCTGATCGGGTAGCAATCCGTAATAGATGCTATAGACATTTCCTTATTAGCGAGCAGCTTTAGCAGACTGCGGCGGGTAGGATCTGCTATCGCCTGAAATACATCATGTCCTGCTTCAGCAACCGGCATATTAAGCCTCGATATAAGCAGGAAGTTTTTCTTGGACGATTTTTTCCCAGCCGCTGTTCATAAAGCCGCGTACGATTGGATGTGGTTGTCCAAATTCAGTAACTTTTTCAGGGTCCCATCCAGAATGAATCAAGGTAAATTCAGTTTTCCCTTCGATTTCTTTCAGTTCAAAAGCAAGATGCCAATCCTTCCCCCAATTAAAACCAACACGATTCGGAGGATCAACTTCGGTTACTTTACAAGGAGAATCTCCGAATTGTCCAGCATGCAGGATGAATTCATGACCAACAACAGGCTCGAATGTACTAGGCATCCACCAGGCTGCCATTCCTTCTGCCGTGGCAACAGCTTTCCAAACCTTTTCTATTGGCGCATCTAGTAAAATCGTTTGACGAATTTCTTGTAAGGGTTCTTGAGTTTGCATAATAAATAGCCTCCAGCATTCAATTAATATAACACCTTTTGGGTTCACTTTTGATTATAACACCTATAGGTGTTATGTCAATTTACAGAATTCCCTAATTCTCCGTTCGTTATTCAACGTCTCAATCCCTCAATAGTATCCTTTACAGCTATAAAAAGGCCCCTCCCTCGGTCATCCCGAAGAAAGGGCCTTCCTATTTCATCAGCTCTATGATCAGTTTCTTGGCTTGACAGTTACTGTGATTTTCTCACTAGATGTCTCGCCTGATGCATTGACTAATACTGCGTAATATTCATATACACCTGGTGCTTTATCTTTAAGTTTCGTAACTGTCATCTGAGCCGCAGGGGTAGCCGTGTTTAGTGTCTGGGTGTCGATCACTTCTCCATTCTCATACAAACGGTACTCAGTACCATTGGTTCCCCACCACATATTCATCACAACGTCATAAGTTCCATCCCCGCTCCAGTTGTCGTGGGATACTAATGGTTTGCCCGGCACTGCATCGATAACAGTAAGGGTAAGCGGATCGCATATCGTCGAGCCGAAGCTGTTTACCAGCTCGCAAGTGTACGTGTAGGTTCCATTTGTTTTGCCCACAATATCCGTACTCAATGTCTGCGCATTCGGTGAGCTGTCTGTCAGCATCTGGGTACTGATCAGCACATCGTTTTCATAGAGCTTAAACTCGGTACCGTTGTTCCCCCACCAAAGATTCATCGTGACGGCATAGTTGCCATCTCGAAGCCCGGTGTCGTGCCCATTATTGTCAGATAACACTGGCTTTCCAGGGGCACCACCAGCAAGCGGAGTTGTATTCTGGAGCCATTGTGACCAACGGACTAGAACCTCTGCCTGCTCAGAAGTGAACACCTGATTACTCTGGAGGTTCACTTCACTATTAAAAGCTTCCAGCAAGCTGTGAACTTCTGCGCCAGCATGCTGCTCAGCTTTTTCTTTTGCGTTAGCCAGCTGCTGCAAAAGTGAGTTGGTTACGTTTTCTAAATCTGGAGCACCCGTCTCAGCTGCAAAAGTTTCGGTTAATGCCGACAAGCTGTCAAATGTCGCATATACACTAAACGAATGCTCTGCCAACCCGACATTGCCCGCCGCATCCTCGGCTTTCGCAGTTACACTATGAGTTCCCGGTTCCAGCGTATACGCCTTTACATCTGCGAGCGTTGAATCACATGGCGAATAAGTGATGCCTGATACAGTATCAGCTGCACTACAGGTGATGTTTAATGTCTGCTCTATGGTATAGGAAATCTCTCCGTTAATTACCACCTGTGGTGCGGTCCGATCAATCTTCACCACAGCAGTCTTCTGCGGCTGTTCCACATTACCCTCTCTATCAACGCTCCAATAAACTAACTTATGTGTTCCTTCATTGGACAAAATAACTGAATTCCCGGTTTGCTGCTCGCCATCGTTTACTGTGAAATAGGTTACCGCAACACCAGAGCCCGCATCTGTAGCTGTGAAGGTTACCAACGTATCCTTGTTAGTCCAACCTTGTGGCGCATCATCCATTGTCACCGGAGCTGTATGATCTGCCCCTTTTACTACACCATAAAAGCGTAATTCTGCCATGTTTCCAAACCAATTACTACTATTATAGATCCGGATATAACGATAGGCTTCTGCATTACTAATACTTAAGGTCTGCCAATCCATCGTTTTTCCTGCAGGAGAGGAGATTGTCGTCCAGCTTGTATTATCATTCGAACCCTGAACCACAGTCCCATTGATTCGTGTAAAATAATTATCTTGCCTGGAAAGCACCTCTGCCTTGGACAGCTGAACCCTATTCCCTTCTTTAAAATCAAACGTTATAAATCCTCCATATCCACTGCCATTTACCCGAAAATCCGTAATTGAGCCTGCATTTCCATCGAATAATGATCCCGCAACATTCCTGAGATCAGTGGATGTTCTCCCACTGGAATCACTTAAATTAGTAATCGCAAGCACATTACTAATCAACTCGGTCTCATCGGGAATGTACAGAGATGAACCATCTGTAGTTGATGTTTTTTCCGGCCCCTCGATTCCCTCCTTTGTCTTGTATTTAATACTAAAGTTCACAGGTCCAGGTTGTACGTTATTGCCCATCACCGCTTCAGCCGTCCAATTGATCTTATCGACAGTAGCAATGGTTGCGACTTGACCCTGAATATTGACATTCACTTGGTTTATTGCATCGCTTGCTTTAAAAGACAATTTCACCGTGTTCCCAGACACAATTCGTTTCTGGATACTTTGGTCGGAGCTAATGGACACCGCATCAAGCTTTGAATTGATTTTAACATCACCATACAAACGTAGTTCAGCCATGTTTCCATACCAGTTGTTTCCATTGGTGATGCGGATATAACGATAGGGTTCTGTGCTGTTAATCGTCAACGTCTGCCATTCCGGCGTATTCCAGGCTGCATTAGAGATCGTAGTCCACGTCACATTGTCGTTGGAGCCTTGCACCACTGTTCCATTAATTCTGCCCGCATAATTATCTTGCCTTCCGATTACTTCTACCCTAGACAGCAATGCCTGGCCACCTTCTTTAAAGTCAAAGGTTAGATAGGCACCATAACCACTGCCATTTAAACGAAAATCCGTGATAGAACCTAAATTATTATCAAATAAAACTTTTGCTGTTGCCAAAAGATCAGCCGGATTCCTTCCACTGGAATCGATTAGATTTGCTATCTCAAGCACATTAGCGACAAGCCCTGTCTGATCTGCAATGAATAAAGTAGAACCATCTGTTGTAAAAATAGTCTCTACAGCTGCCGTTTTATAATTGATTTTAAATTTCACAGTACCTGATGGAACATTTTCATTCACCACAAGCTTAGCTGTCCAGTTGATATTGTCCACAGAACTGACTGCAACAGGTTGACCCTGTATATTGGCCGTGACATTATGGATCATTTCTGTAGACTTAAAGGATAATTGAATCGTATCCCCTGGAATAATCCGATTTTTTAAGCTTTGATCTGAGTGAATGGACACGGACTCTAATTGATTTACTGTCTCATACCGCTGGCCAAAGATTCTAAATTCAGCAATTTCCAGCATAGTACTCGAAGGCTTTATCATTTCCATTTTCAAAAATCGGAATTTTTCATGCTCCAGGCCTGCTTGAACCTCTAGTCTCTGCATCTCTTCAGTAACTGTTGTCAAACCGGGAGTTAAGCGGGTCCAATTTTCTTTGTCATTCGATCCGAACATTGCAACGCCGCCAATTCTCTCCGGAAAACTAGCTCTTACCTGAAGCTCAAAGCTTTCTGCTGATATTTGAAAATCCGGTCCTAAATCCATGTAATGCGCCCGATCCTGCGCTGTATAATACCCCACAAAACTATCATTTGTGTTGTCCAGCAGATTCGGGACTGCATTACCAAAGGTTGAGCTGACAAACATATTCGTAAAATTAACACTTCCATCTTTCATTAAAGGCGTCAATTCTTTAAGACTTTGCACTGCAAGATTCAGGTCAAATAACTTCTGATAGAAGACCTCGTCAGTGACATTAGTAATTACATCCATTACCTCAGCATGCACTTGCTTATAGTGAGCTAACGTTGCCGAAATGTAAGGCACATTAGCATGATAAGGAGAAATGACAGCGTTGACGGCAGAATGCCGATCATTCGCTACTACAACAGTAACATCCTTGGTTGTAACCGAAGTGCCGTCTGAGGCACTCACTACAAAGGAGTACGTTCCCGCATGTGCTCCAGACCAAGAGAAAACACCTGAAGTTTCATTAAACAGTGCGCCCTCAGGTAATTGATCCGCTTGATAGGCAACAACAGCCGTTGCACCTGCGTCTGTCGCAGAGAAATCAAATTGAATTGCCGCTGTAGATCCCTCATAGGTAAATAAAGATACCGGTGCCTTCCCTGATGTAAATACTGGAGGGGTAAGCTGTGCCCCAGCTTTTAAATTAATATGGTCAATATCGACTGTTGTCCCATTTCCTTTCACATTAAAATAGACAAGATCGCTGAAGCCTTGGAACTCATTGAACGCATACTGGATATACCTCCATTGCCCCTTTGTATCAGGCAGCGTAACGGTATCGCCAAACACCTCCATGGTTGCTATGCCAGTAGTCCGAATCTTAAAAGCAATGGTTCGTTCGCCGCTGCTTGCACCCACATAAGCAATTTTACTGCCCTCATCTGTTGCGGTAATCTCAACGTAAGTAGTGTCTCCTTCTTGTTTTGTGGTGGAGTGACTATCAAGCTTCGTGTACCGGTCTTCTAGTTCTCTCAAATCTGGATTCGTTATCCCCTTCGGCAGATTGAGCGTACCCTCGCCCTCTGCTTCTTTAGGGATGTACAGCCAATAATCCCCGCCTCCATCCGGAGACTCCCAATAGAAAGGCAATCTCTTAGTAAACATCTCGCTAAAGTAAGGAGCTTCAACCTCCATATTTATTCCAGCTGTATATTTATAATAATAATAAAGGTCATAGACATTACCGCCAATTCTCCCCCTGTAACCGCCAGCCAAGTGTTTATAGATAATCGTTGGATTTCCATTTACATCTGTATGTGCCGCCACTGGAATCCATGGTGTATCATGGCCAATCATATACTGCGCAAAGTAGTCGGCAGCTTTTAAAATCCGTTGATCTAGAAATTCATACGGACCCACCGCATTTGGCGCACTAGAAACAGTCCCCTCTACCGGATCTACCTTTGTTTCCTGAGCCAATAATAAACGTGATAAAATCTCTACATTCGTTATATCCCCAGCGCCATGCGCCTGATCTCTGCCCATTTCAACATGCTGAACTACTGGAGGATTAACTTTTTCCCCTGTTACAATATTTGTATCAACCCATCTGAATAATGCTTTTATCGCGCCATTTTGCCCCTGATCGACAGCGGTTTTATTGACGGTAAACCATTCAACTCCCTCATTGTACCTATCTTTATTTCCTGTAAAAATATAACCTGACATAGCTCCAAGCAGCGGATAAAGATGCTGGTTCATAAAACGATCATTGGTGTGTTGGAATGTTTCAATAACCGGATTAATAAGATTATTCGTAAAATCAGCGACATCTTGTTCCGTCCATTTCAGCTCTTCAGTTTGAGTACTTGTGTACCTTAAGATTTCCGCCGCAGTAACCATTCGATTAAGCGGAATTCCTGTATGAATATGTGCATCATTAAAATACACGTATTTCTCAGGGTCCATCTGTGACCAAATCCGGATAATATGCATGGCATTAGCTCTGTAAACCTCATCACCCGATATTACATACAATAGAGCTTGTGTATAAGCCTTCAACCCATCCGCTATAAATCTTGAATTAAAGCCTTGGCTATTAAAAGCATCGCTCGCTGGTTTCAACGGATCCGCACCACTCTGATTGTTGGAAGTGACCGTTCTTGAAGCTGCCGGAGAGAGAAGCATCTGATTATAATAAGTGATCCAGGGTTCTTTTTGCGCCCGTACCTGTGTCCTAATATTCTCAAGAATATCCTTGGTCAGGCCAACACCCGGATGTTTGAATCCGCTTTCATCTATAACCTCATTAATGGCAGGTTGGTAATCCGTAATTATCGACAGCTCTGTCGATTCTACTGCGGCTCCTTCTGCTGATAAAGGCACTAGCGTTACCAACAAACTTAAGGAAACTGTGATCCTAAAAATACGTTTAAGCGATTTTCCAAAGAGTAGCCCTCTAAGTGAATTCATTGTTCTCCTCCATTCATTTACATCCTCTGATTTAATGCAAATAAATACCGCTGACAAATTCATTCACTACAAAATGTTTGTTATTCAGGTCGACAATAACCTCTCCATTAATCTGGAGATTATAAAAATAAATGTCCTTCACACCTCTTTCCTCGTCATAGCCGAATATACGGGAAGGATGGGTATTCTTCCCATTGTAGTGGATATCGCTAAATTCAATATTTTCGATACAGCGTCCTGGCACCGGATTATAGGTTTTATTCCACACCACGCGGACATCAAACAGCTGACCTAGTTCGAAATCCTCCACCCGGATATTTTTGAAAGTAACCTTACGAATGGTATTGTTGTCCCCTGCACAAATTGCCATAACGCCCCAATAATTTTCCTGCGGCTCGTGATGTTCAAGCACATCGATATTTTCGAACCAAATATTTTCTATAAAATCGCCATTATGTTGGTGATCACCATGAATACCGACATGTATGGCATGAGCGACGTCCGCCCAGAGTATGGAATCTTTAACCGTGATATGGCGTGTGTCTCCATAATACTCTCCACGACTGCCGTAAATGGCAATGCAATCATCAGAAGTTCTCAAGAACACATCTTTAATATCCACATTTGAGCTAGCCATCATATCAATTCCATCACACCAGCCGCGTGTACTAAAAGCTTTGAAGTTATGAATGCGAATATGCTTAGACGCTCCGATATATATACTGTAATGCGGAGGATCAAGCGTGATGATCCCTTCGATCTCAATCTGTTCAGAATGCTGGATTTGAACGCCTCTTAAATAAGTCGTTTTCTCCATATCCGCCAAATACAGAACACCTCTGCCGCGAACAACAACATTCTCAGCATGGTCAATCATTATGGATCCACAAAGGATCGCGCCTCCGGCAATATAAACGGTGGTCCCAGAAGGGATATGCAGCATTGGATTCTCGAATTGATGAAGCCCGGGCATAAAATATATCGTCTGACGCTCCCCGTTAGCCCTTTCTGACAAACGCTGAACTTGTTCTGCGATAGCCGCAAATTGATGTATTCCTGGTTGGACAAGCACTACATTATCATCGTCATGTCTAGGAGGGGCTGTCTCCAAGGGGTTGGCAAAAAGATGCAAGTTACTAAAACGTTCTCCATTGATTTCAATGGAAAGCTTACACGGGTGCTCCAATGTGAACAAAAGGGTATTCTCTTCGATTTGAAAGGAGATTTGGGATGCCAAAGGGCGAATAACCGCTTGTTCAATCTGTTGTTTTTTACAATGAACAGAGACCTCCACCGTGCCATCCATATCAAAATAAACCATCGATGTCGACCGAACCTGATGCATATCCACCTTTGCTTCAAAAACAAACAGAGATTGCCATACCCCACCAGGCTCTCTTACGCTTACTGTAAAATCGTCTTTCCCCAGGGCTTCATTCGGCTGCTCATAAATAATTAATTCGCTCATTTCTACCTCCGTTATCTTAGAATCAACTCTCTTAAGGGTTTAATAAATAGGCTGGAGCAAGCTTTTGCTCCAGCCTATCATCCAGTACTAATCAGCGGGCAACCGCTCTATTTACGATCCGCCAACACTTTATTTACTTCATCCGTTACTTCCTGACCTCCGGCTTTTAGCCAGCTATCCTTGAAATTATCAAAATCTTTACCCGTGTTCGCTTCTCCTGTAATCGCCTTGATAACAAACGTATCTTGTAACGTCTTCAGATTGCCCCAATACTTGGGTTTGCTTGTCAATACCGCTGGGCCTAGTACATCAAGCAATGGTGTAACACCTGGAGTGATCTTGTCTCTCAAATCTAGCAATTCTTGTTTTACCGTATGTTTTTCCATTGAAGTGTCTGTGGAGCTAAGTGGATTATAGAAATTGCCCGCTCCCATCTTCGGAGCACTAACCTCTTCATCCGCTTTTGGAATGGCAAGGTCCCCTTCCATATCATAGCTCACCCCCAATTGACCGAAACCTGTCAGCAGAAAACCTTCGGAATCCGTCGACACATATTCAAGAATTTCCATAATTTTATGGCGTTTTTTCTCATCCTTTTCGAGTTGAACACCGAACAATACTGGCGCCTGTCTTGCACCATACGCGAATGAATAAGCAACGCCATCTGGAGCTGTAAACGGCTTGCCAGGCACGAATATTTGACCTTTCTCTAGACCAGGTTTTGCGACAAACCCAGATTCTTTATAAAAATTGCCCCACTTCCCGTTATCCACCATACCCACTTTTTGATCAGCAAATTTAATATTGATTTCGTTATTATCACTAGTTATGAATTCAGGATCAATCAGACCCGCTTTGTACCATTTGCTCAATAACGCCAATGCTGATCGTGTCTCTTCTGTAACGCCTCCATAAACTACGTTCCCGGAAGCATCCTTCTTGAATTGATAAGGGGAAACAGCATAGGCTGAGAACACACTTGTGAACAATTGTTCTGGAAGCTTGCCGCGGCCGATTAAGCCGTAAGTATCTTTCTTCCCATTTTTGTCCGGATCTTCATTAACAAATTTGGTGAGTACATCTTCAAGCTCTTCCAATGTCTTGGGTGGTTCTGAGTAGCCAATATTTTTCAGCCACGCTTCATTATAGCCCGGAATAAATCCATCAAGACCACCTGGCCAAATTTTCGGGATCCCCCAGTTTTTTTCGTTGTATAAGCCTACGCCCCATGCCCCGGAATCAACGGAATCCAATGCTGCTGCATATTTCGGCATCAGGGATTCAATTTCAGCCTTATCAATTGTCGCAATGATCCCTTGATCTGCCCATTGCACCATATCCGTTTCGTTTGCATCGACCGGGAAGATATCAGGAATATCTCCAGAAGCTAGAAGCACCGAAAATTGTTCTTTCCAAGTTCCACGTTCCAATTTAATATTTTTGATTTTTACATTAAATTTCTTCTCTAGCTCGGTTTGCACATAGTTACCGTCTTCTTCTGGCGTATTAAAGTTGTTCGCCCAAATAATTTCAATCGGAGCTTCAGCTGCTGATGTCCCCCCTTGACCTTGATTCGTCGGCTTAGCTTCGTTAGTGCTATTATTCGCCGCATTCCCGCCACAACCACTCATGACAAGTGAAGCCGATAGGGCTATCGCAGCAATTTCCAACCATTTCTTGGATGTATGCCTCATATTCTTTTATTTCCTCCCTTTTCTTGTTCATCTATATATTTAGACAGCTCGCGGATATAGCGGACTGTTTAAACCATTCTGAGTCTTCTAACCCTTAAGTGATCCAACCATAATTCCTTTGACGAAGAAACGTTGCAGGAATGGATAGATCATTAATATAGGCAGCGCTGTAAACATAATAATAGCTGCTTTGACCATTTCAGGAGCCTGCTCATTAGTAGGAAGTGGTAACATCGGATCTCCTTCGGCTGAAATAACAAGCCGTCTTAAGAAGAGCTGCAGTACAATCTTTGATTGATCCTGCATATATAACATTGCATCAAACCAAGCGTTCCAGTGCCCTACTGCAGTCCATAGGGCTAATGTTGCTAGAACAGGCTTCGACAGCGGAATAACAATCGTAAATAAGATCCGCATATCATTAGCCCCATCTATTTTAGCTGAATCCTCCAGTTCCTCCGGTATACCCATAAAGAAATTTCGCAGGAGCAGAAGATTAAACGTGCTGAGCAGGCCGGGGACAATATAAACCCATAACGAATTTATAAGTCCCAGACTTTTGATTAGCAGATAGGTAGGGATAAGCCCGCCGCCAAAAAACATCGTTACAACAATGAACATTGTATAAAATCCCCGGTGCGGCAAATATTTGCGAGACAGCGGATATGCTCCCAGTGACAGAAACACCAGTGTCAGAGCCGTTCCTACAACTGTGCGAAAAACCGTATTCCCCATCGTTTGCCAGACCGTATCAGTTGTCAGTACACGCTTCCAAGCAAAGAAGGAAACTTCTTTAGGATAGAAATGAATTCCCGGCCGAAGGGCTTCCGCAGGTGTGCTAAATGATATAGAGAGCACATGCAAGAAGGGATAAATCATCGTAATACAAAGAATGATTACAAATAGGATTAGAAAGACTTGGAATACTTTTTCACCAGTGGATAGCTTCAATTGTAGTTACTCCTTCCTTACATTCATTCATTAATAAAGACCTTCCTGCCCCATTTTTTTCGTTATGAAGTTTGCAAATAACACCAGGATAAGACCCACCACATTTTTAAATAATCCAACAGCCGTCGTTAGACTGAACTGAAAGTTTTGCAGACCTATCCGGTACACATAAGTATCTAACGTATCCGCCACTCCATATACTGCTGGTGAATAAAGTGTTAAGACTTGATCGAAGCCAGCATCCAGCACACTCCCTACCCGAAGAATAAGCAGAATAGCAATCACCGGCAGGATCGAAGGAATGGTGATAAATAACGTTTGTTTCCAGCGATTGGCTCCGTCCAGAACTGCAGCTTCGTACATTTGGGAATCAATGCTTGCTAATGCAGCTAAGTATATAATTGTTCCCCAGCCGATTTCCTTCCATATTCCTGACATAACGAGCGTAAAGCGGAAATATTTCTCGCTGCCTAAAAAGTAAATGGGATCAAAGCCGAGCCACTGAATAATATAATTGACCACACCCGAATTCGGAGATAACAGAGTGATCAATATCCCCCCAATAACGATCCAAGATAAAAAATGGGGTAAATAGGAAATCGTCTGTGCAACCTTCTTGAAGAAGGAAAACCTAAGTTCGTTAAATAACAGCGCCAATACAATCGGTGCAGGAAAACCAAAGATGATATGGTAAAAACTGATAATAAGCGTGTTCTTAATAATTTTCCAAAAGTCGGGTGAAGCTGTGAACAAATATTCGAAATGCTTAAAGCCGACCCAAGGACTTCCCCAAATTCCATCACGAATAAAATAATCTTTAAAAGCCAGTTGAATGCCATACATCGGGCCATAAGCAAATACGGTATACCAGATGATCACGGGAGCTAGTAATAAGAATAAATATTTGTTTTTTTTGTATTGGCGCCAAGTATGTGTCCACCTCGAGACTTTCGGCTTAAGATTCTCTCCCTGTTTTTGAATGCCAGCAGTGCTTGCCGGGTTCATAGTTGTTTTCTCCTTCCGAATACGATTTTGCGTTAAGACTGTGTCTGAACACCCCTTACGTTAGGGCATTGTAAGCGCTTTTTCTATTGTAAATTCATTAAAATCAGTAGATTATCTTCGTATTGGGGCTATAATTTTTCAAACAAAAGAAAAGACAATCGCGAGACGATTGCCTTTTCCACATGGATTGGAGAATTATGCACTTGAATGGCTCGAATGGTTTGCATTGCCTGCATTCCTATACTGGACCGGTGTAACTCCGTAACGTGTTTTGAATTTGTTGTGAAAATATTGCGGGTTACGATAACCCACCTGAGCAGAAATCTCAGCCACGGACAGCTGCTTTTTTTCTCTTAATAAATCAGCCGCCTTCTCCAACCGCACTCGGGTTACATATTCAGTGAATGATTCATTCATAACGGTTCCGAACAAGGTAGAAATATACGATGGCGCCAACGAAGCAACCTCAGATAATTTATTTAGCGATAAATCCTCTTGAATATTATCATCGATAAAGATTTTTAATTTATGAATGATCTCCGTATGTGCGTGATTACCTGACTCTTGAATATAAGCTGTAATTTGTGCTGATAAATCACGAATGGAATCAAGTGTTTCGGCCAACGTTTCCTTTTTGAACTCATCGAACAGACTGGAAGGCGAAACGATTTGTTGCAGATCAAGCTCAATAATGGTCTGATACAGAACCGTAACCAACTGAAGCAAGCCTAACTCAACCGTCTCCAATTGGACATCACCTTTCTCCAGGACCCTCTGGAAATCGTCCATAAACCTGTTCATCGTAACGTCATTGCCTGCCTTTAATGCATTTTTATAAAGATCAAAAGAGAATAAGTGTGGCGTAACATCGTTGAGCGGGATATGCGAATACCGCACAATAGCTTCCGAACCATAGATAAACCGATAACGATAGGCATGTAAGGCATTTTGATACGAAAAGGGGATTTCTTCAGGTGCCTGAACCTTCGATCCAAGCGCTGCTCCAAAGTGTAGTTGCTCGGGTAACCCATTTTTTATAAGCTCCAGCTCCTTCAATAATAAAAGCTCCAGCTCTTCGGGATCCTTGTTCAACTCACTGAAATAGATAATCGCCGCTTCCTGCGTATTCAAGCTGACGAATTTATAAAAGCTATAGGCAGCATGCTGTTCATAAAAAGCCCTGAATTCCTCGCAATCTCCCTTGGTTATACGAATATAGCTAGTCATGTAATAACATTGCAAAGGTAAATAGTCGTAGTAATCCGAGCCAACACCTGCACCTAATACCAGATTTTTTAGTTCATTCACTTTAGCTTTAGATTCTAAGGTTTCGATTTTTTGACCTAGCTTTGAGATTGTACTACCAATAATAGCAAACTCATTTTGCGAATAGTTTACGGTGCCTGGATGATAAAAGCTGCGAACATTGTTTACAAGCTTCTTCATAGGAACATATACACGTTTGGAGATCAAATAAGCGAATAGAAGCCCAATTAACAATACCAGGATACAGCTGATAAATATTTGACTCTTCAGCTGCTTTGATGAGGATACAAATGAATTCATAGGCCGTATTAATACGTATTTCCATTGATTATTCGAGGTTTGGTCATTTTTAAAAGACAACACATATTTGTCGCGTTTATTATAATGAATTTCCTTATTATTCCCCGCTGACTCCATCCATTGCTTAGCAGTCTTAAGCCCCTCTTCGACGTTCGAGCCCGTATGGATAATAGGGCTGCCCTTTTCATCAAAAGCATATAGCTTTTCCATCGGCGAGCTCATCGTGCTGGAAATCATTTTATTGATGTATTCTAAGCTAACGTCAATATACATGGTTCCGGTTGATGTTTTTGATAAAGCGCCATAGGGAAGGGCGATTGCGTAAGTCAACACCTCTTCTTTATCCGATAACGTTCTATAAGTCCAGCGGTTTAAGGCTGGTGTAACTGATGTTTTTAAGAAGGAAGCATCTGGAGAATTGTCCAGCTTCGAATAAAACTGGCTGTTATCGATGATATAATTACCTTTCTCGAAGTATGTGGATATTTTGTAAACGCCTTCATTAGTAAGCTTGAAAATTTCGAGATCCTTGCGAAAAGCTAATATTCTGCTCGTATTACCTTCCCATTCACTGTCCAGTAAATAATTCAGCATAGATTGATTCTCTAACGACAAGGTAGACACTGCTCGGTTGCGGATACTGTTTTCGTATTTTTGCAGCAGTGTATTTTCCACAAAATCACTTGAAGTCATCAGTCGTTGCTTGCTGTCTCTGGCAATCTCATCCACCATTAAGCGATTAGCCTGAACATACAGATAACTGCCCACAAGTCCGATTAAAACAACGGCTAATAATGTGAATGAAAAAATCAGATGGGTAAACAATGTGCCTCCATTTCTTAGTCTGCCGCCGATCTTCATCACAAGCCCCCCTTTAGTTCATAACCCTATCTCTGTAACTTTCTAAATTGAAAGCATTTATAATTAAAGATACTAAAATGCACCAACTTTAGCCATTATAAAATCTTCTGTTTAAAGATAACGCATCTTTATAAAACCGAAAAAAACAGGCTTCCCCGAAATTAATCGCTGGAAACCTGTTTATTAACCTATACGAGATAAAAGTAACTTCAATGCCCCCGCTCCCTTTTTAAATATTCCTTCACCCATGCAATCCATTCTAACCTGTGCGTATACACAAGGATTACAAAGCTCCCAAGCCATACCCATAGGATAGGAGCAGACCACTTACTGATGCACAAATAGACAAAAAGGAGCAGCATTCCGCTAACCACTTGCACACCATCCGAGACAGGTGAATTTCCTCTGCTTTTGTACCCGCTGCCGAGCACTTTCAACACTGCCAGGATGACCGCTAACGCTAAAGAGGCTTTGAATCCTGTCAATGCACTCCATACCCCAAAGGTTACGGCAATCGCCTTCCCTCCTTTTCCTTTAAGAAATGGAGAGAAGGCATGACCGGCAATAGGAGCTAAGGCAAGCGGAATAATGAAATAACCCTGACTATAATGGCTTCCCATTACCCATAAAAGAGGCAGATATCCTTTTAAAAAATCCAACAACACCCCAAAAATTCCGAATTTATACCCAGATGACTTCCAGAGATTCAAAGCCCCCGGATTACCGTCGCCTATGACCTTTAAATTCTTTTTACGCGCCAGCCCAAGCCAATAGGAAAACATAAGAGATCCCGACAAAAATAAACCCGCGACCCACAATATGATCATTAGTCCCTATGGCCTCCCACCTGGATATGCCTTCCTTTCCAGCTTACATGCCTCAGAAAAACGACCTGATATATCGAATAAAGCATAATCAAGATAAAGAAAAGAGTAGCAACCACGTGAAATACTGGAATGACGATGCCAAAAACCCCTACATATTTAATAAAATAAAAGAGCTGGAACATATAAAGGAGATAACCAAAAAGTAACGGCAATCCCCAAGAAGTATTCGCAAAAATAAACACAGTTTCTGAGATGATGAGCCCGACCACCCAAAGTGCAATTGGAATAATCGTCCGCGGGCTTAACGTTGAGGTGCTTAAGACAGCCCCTTTACTGAAGCCTTCAATTTCACTTTTTATCCCCTTCGGATACATACGAAAAGATACTAAGCCATAACCGATAAAATTCCTAATGGGAACACCTGCCGCGATAAACTTCTCTCCTAAAGACAAATCATCCAGCACTTCAGATTTAATGCTTTGATGGCCATTAACCTTTTCATAATCCTGCCTTAAAGCTAGAATACACGAACCGTATAATCCTTTTTTGGCGTTATTCTTTTCAAAAATAGATGTGAATGTGAAGATCCCCAGCATATTCATAATTAAGGCAAGTTTCTCAAACAGCTTTTCTGTATGATGAAAAGGAACTACCGAAATGACACCTTTCGATAGCTCCCTTGCTTTTAATAATGAGGCCAGAGCGTTAGGCTTTAACCGGATATCTGCATCCAGAAAAGCAAAAATATCGCCCGAGGCTTGCAAATATCCATTCCATACTGCCCAGCTCTTGCCCGTCCATCCCTCAGGGAGACTGCTATTTGCAATAACCTTAACTCCATAGCTTTCAGCAATTTCCTTGGTCCGATCCTCCGAGAAGTCATCCACAACAATAATTTCATAGGGGGTAATGGTTTGGAGCTGGAGTGAGTCGAGCAGAAAACGCAAATTATATTCTTCATTCCTTGCGGGGATGATGATGGACAATTTCTCCGGTCCTTGAAAATATTCTTGATCAGCGGCCAATATATTCTTTCTAAACAATATAAAACCGGAGAGACATCCAACACCTATAATAATTAACAACCACATGTACAGCTCCCCCCTCCTATAGCTATATATATGAAGGGTTAGTCCGTAATATATTCAATTCAAATTTAACCGACATTTACTTTTGCTGAGTAATGATTAAGCTTTTCTGTACACAAGAGCATAACGATGGCAAAAAAAACGATCATCGCAGGAAAAATACCCAGCGTGAATTTCGAAGCTAATAAGCCGATAAAAGGCGGCATCAGCGTGGTGCCGGTATAAGCTGTTGCCATCTGAAAGCCCATAATTGACTGAGCATGTCTCTTCCCGAATCGTACAGGGGTTTCATGTAGCATACACGGAAAAATGGGGGCTAACCCTAAACCTATAATCATAAATCCTACAAGTGAAACTATAGTTGGAAGCGGCAATACTAACAGCACCGTACCGATTAAAGCAATGAGTTGACCATATCGAATAAGCTGTTTATTACTCATTTTAAAAGTAATGAAACCCGTCACCATTCTACCAAAAGTAATCCCTAGATAAAAAAAAGATACCCATGTCGCTGCAGTTGATGCAGGAATATCTTTAATGTTTACAAGAAAGCTGCTCCCCCATAACCCCATACTCGTTTCTATGGCAGAATAAAATAAAAAGGTTAACATCGCTAGCTTCACCCCTCTTAATTTCCAAGGTTTTGTGTTCTCTCCGGCATGCTCTAGCTCCGGATGATTGAACTCGGGATCACTTTCAGCATTCGGGTGGTTATTACTCCCAGCCACTCTATCCCATAAAGGCAGTGTAACGAATAGAATAATGACTAAGCTCAATTGTATGTAAGCAACCGTAAGATAACCTTGCCGCCATAGACCTTCACCAGAGATAAAAGAGCCCATAATAATAGGACCCAGCGTGGCGCCCACTCCCCAGAAACAATGTAACCAACTCATATGATGGGCTTTATAGTGCGTAGCAACATAACTATTTAATCCGGCATCTACAGATCCCGCACCTAAACCGAGTGAAATCGCAGCAACAATTAACCACACTAACGAAGGTGACCATGCAAAACCAAGCAACGCTACAGCAGTCATGATGCAGCTAACAAGAGTCACTTTCCCCGTACCAAAACGTTTAAGGATAATGCCACTCATCAAACTGGACACTATTGTGCCTACTGCAATGACCATCGAAAGAATTCCAGCCGTACCTAATGAAGCATTTAAGTCCATTCTCATCACTGGCCAAGCGGATCCAAGCAATGAATCTGGCAAGCCTAAACTAATAAAGGCTAAATAAATAATAATAAGAAAAAAAGTTGCCATAGTTATCTCCTTAATTGTTCTCATCTATTTGTTGTGAAACTAATAATCCTAATCCAAGACTTTGTAATCCATTCAGATAATCACGCTTCAAGTTACTCACCGCTAACGCAGGAAGATGCTCCTTCGGAACGTATGTGGCACTTCGCTCAGCGATTTGATTAAGCATAGCTGGAGCTAATTCATCCTCACAAAAAATAATATAATGCGGATTCAAAATAGAAGTCATAGTAGCCACTAATCGACTAATCGCATCCACGCTTTGATTCGATTGCATATTTGATCCACCAGGATCTCCAGTTAATGCCTCTATGAAATTTCTATTGTCATACTGGGGCAAGAATTGAACTTCCCCTGAAAAAAACGTCTTTCCTCGCACAATTTCACCATTGACCGCGATCCCAGCTCCCGGACCATTTTTCCCTAAATACAGATACATTAGAGAAGTATTCTCTTTCAAATTTCGTTGCGTCATATAGCCGATTACAGCCGCATTCATATCATTTTCCACGATTGTCGGAATGGATAGTTGATCTTCTATGTGTTTTCTCAAATCTAAATTCTGATATTTCTCATAACCCGGAATCAGAAAAATCTGCCCATGATTCACCGCACCTGGAACTCCAATAGCCACAGAATGGATTTTAGGATTGGCCTTTTTTTCATCTTCAATAAGCGTGACCAGTTTACTAACATCTTCCTCAAGAATACTGGGCAAACTCCCTTCTTTGATTACCTCACCAATGCAATTATAGATGGTATAATTCGTTTCATTTTTTTCCAAAAAAATAGCCATACCTAACCGATAATTCGGATTGTAGGCATATCTTATTGCCCTTCTTCCACCACTTGACTCATCCAGACCGCTGATCGTTATTTCCCCTGCCTCTTCCATCTGCATTAGAAATTTACTTATCGTCGGGAAACTATATTGTAATTTATGGCTTAACTCTGCCTTCGTTGCTTTTCCTAGTTCTAATAATGCTGTTCGAATATTTCGGATAATTTCAGATTTCATTTGCAGTGAAGGAAGTCGTTTCTCACTCGCCATGGCTCTCCCACCTATAGTCATACTGACTTATTAAACGCATTTAATAAGTCAGTATGACTATAGCAGCAATTAGATCTATCGACAAGTTAATTCTTGAATGAAGACCCTTCAGTAGGGGGTAGATTGAATCAAGGAGGGAGCGTCGACACAGCAAAAAAGAGGGGTAGCCCCCTCTTAGTATTTTTGCATATTCCGTTTCTACTTATTGAAACTATCTACTCTTATTTCTCATCTAACCACAAAATCGCTGTAACGCCACGCGGATAATATTTACTGCCCGTGATCTCACCGGAAATAATCTGATCGCTCCAGCTCCAAATCGACAACTCCGGATGGGTAAGCCAAGCTACGTGAGCACGATCCGCTGCCGCTCCCCGTTCCTCCCATTCCAATCCCAGAATGCTGCGGGCGATGAACTGGGAGAGATAGATTTTGCTGAGCCAGCTATTGTTGCTAGTTGAGGAGATTTTCCAGCCTCCGTCTTCGAATAAGCATACTCCCGGCTGTAACACCGCATGCAGATGCTTGTCGAGTGCGCCAATATAGGCGGCGAACCGTCCATTACGATCAAGAGCTTCTTTGCAGCCTGTAAAGTAAGGGAACACAAGACCTTCGATAGCCGGAATGATCTTAGAGTCATTGCCTTCTCCAATGACAGCCGGAATATACCCGTCTGCTGTAACACTTGCCACCATTGTTGCGGCGCATTTTTCAGCCTGATCACCTGCTGTTTTGGACTGTTCCGCACGCCCATGCTCTGCAAATATTTTCTCCATAGCCAAGTAAGCAGCCCAGCATTTTCCTGCCAGATAAATATTGTTACGAGCCTGACCTAAAGACACATCCAGACTGTCATACGTAGTAATTTCTGCTCCGCCCATCGTACGTGAGCTATCAAGCCCCATGACACCATTTCTTTGTTCAGGATCTGGATGATCGCGATTTACCATGCTATTCAGGCATTTCTCCATAATACTGAGATTACGTTCCATCCAGCCCCGGTCGCCTGTATGCTCTACATAAGTTGCTGCACTCAGCACCCAGTTAACCAATTGTTCATGTGTCATATGTGAGAAACAACCATCAATGCCATAGACCTCATAAGCAGAATATCCCGGACGTGAAACTACGTTGGCTACACCCATATCATGTGTGAAGCTAATTCCACCTGGATACTCTGTATCCTCACCCGGGAAACGCACCGTATCTTCGTAGCTGAATCTTTCCACGAACATATCCAGTTCATTACGTACAGTCCAAGGATTCAAACGCAGCTCATAAAATAACTGATCGACGGTAAGATCAAAGGTATTCATCATCCGGTATTCGCCTTCGTTGACGATCCAAAATGGCTTATTCTTGTAGTCCAGCAATTGTGTGGAGCCATAATAACTACGTATCGCATGCGCTAACATAAAGGTTTGATCTGCGGATAGGTCATCATGAGTAAATCTATCGTTAGCTTGCTCCGCTTCTTGCTTAAGGATATCAAATCTAGCTAATGCATATGCAGCCACTGCCTCTATATTGTTGAAAAAATGATTATAATAATAGGAAGCATCAATTCCTGAGGTGACATAACCTGAACGGTGAAAACAGATAGCAAAGCGGTAAGTTTCTTTTACTCTGGCTGGAACATCCATGAGCAAAGCACCGACTCGTCCCAGCCCAAAGGTCCAATTCTCCTGCAGCTCCTCCGTTAGAATATCCTCCATTGTGAAGTGCAGTGCGGACTTTGCAGTTCCTTTTTCCGCAGCAATTGCAATAAATCTTCCTTGGCCAACGCCAGTAATCTCCGATGATACATCATCCAGTCTTCTCATTCCGCTATACACATCTGTTCCCTGAAAACCAAAGAATGCACGGCGCGAGGTTGCGGATGAGGTGTTGTCCACTTCGAGTTCAACCAGCACTGCAGGCAGCAGTACATCCTTCATTTCTTCTATAGAGGCAGTTTCTGGATCGGGTACAGAACGAACGGGGGACAGAATCCGGAAGGTCAAATCACCCGCACTCCAGCCGTCTGTGGCTACATGAAAATCTCTAGAAATCTCACGCTCTTGAAAAGGGAACAGAATATTCTCCTTGTCAGGATTAGGATCCGGATTCTCGATATCATAGCGTTTGCTCTCGTCCTCTCCTCCGATCTCATGAAATGGCAGTGTGTCATATCCCTTCCCATCAGCACGTTCTAATCCTATGAATATATTTTGTCTAGGTGGTTTTCCAATCTCCAGATCGAAACCTCCACTAGCTCCTTTGAATCCTAAAGTGAAACTCGCAAATGCACCGATCGGTGAATGATGGGCATTAAAAAATTGATTATGCGACATTAATAATAACACTCCTTCCAGCATGGTCCCGGATACTACCGGGCTATATCTCCATGTTATCGATCTTTCCGGAAGTGCAACAGGGTTAAAGCCTTCTATTATTTGGGCAAATCAAACATCAACAAAAACCTATGTTATAATGAAGCCAAACTTTACAGTAAAAGAGGATTGAAATGATCTCGAATGATCCCGCTTTTCATAATTCTATTGATGGCCAGATGGCTCCAGACATTCAAGCGGCTTTCCATATCTTCGCCGCGCATTGGAGAAAAGTAAATCCGGATTGGCAATATCCCGTACACACTCATCCCATGTTTGAGATTAACGTTGTACTGCAGGGTGAGCAACATATGACGGTCGGCAATAAATCTTTTATCCAGCAAAGCGGTGATATTTTATTCATTCGTCCCGGTGTAGAACATAGCAGCCTCGGTTCGAATGCTAGTCGTGACATGACTTATTACTGCCTGCATTTTGATATTGATGATCTGATTTTACGGCGAGCATTATTAACAGCAGACGCTGTTAGTCTAAGTGGGAATACCCCGGAGCTGCGAGCCATTCGTTCCGCTCTAGATGTGATCATTAATTCTTCCATTCTGTCAGAGTCAAAGGACACACACAGAAATCGTCTGATTACATTGCATGCTTCGCTGCAACTTCTAACCGCGCTCAGCGGCTGGGTACTTTCGGAAATGCCCCTTCTGACAGATACAGAGGCTACGGAAAATACCGTCGCTCTAGCTAACGCGATCGAAGGACTGCTGCAAGAATCTGTCTCCACCGCTGCAAGCACAGGCGAAAGAGGCGGCGGTATTGAGCACATTGCGGCAAAGCTTGGATACAGTACAACTCACTGCAATCGTGTTTTCCACCAAATTTATGGCATGTCGCCAAGACAATATTTATCCCGCTTGATCATTCGTCACGCCAAACTGCTGCTAATGGATAATAACCTATCTGTCGAATCGGT
The DNA here is from genome assembly GCF_038002845.1 of Paenibacillus sp. FSL F4-0122. Classification (NCBI taxonomy): domain Bacteria; kingdom Bacillati; phylum Bacillota; class Bacilli; order Caryophanales; family Paenibacillaceae; genus Paenibacillus; species Paenibacillus sp. FSL F4-0122. The sequence continues at coordinate 5,300,232 of NZ_JBBODI010000001.1, read as the reverse complement.
CGCCCACCGGCTGGGGTATCGGGATGTGTCCCATTTCAGCAAGCAATTCAAACGCTGGACAGGTCTCCCGCCAATGGGCTACCGCCGTTTAACCGCGAATCCAAATACGCTTTAGTGATTGTTTCGCTTACAAAAAAAGGGATGTACCCCGCAGCCCACTAAGTGGTTACAGGATATATCCCTTTTATGAATTAACCCTTCGTTGCACCAGACGCAATCCCCTTAACAAAATACTTCTGCAAGGCGATAAACACAATCAGCACAGGTACAACCGACATTGCTGTTCCTGCAAAAATCATATCCCAACGTGAGGAGAATTCTCCGATATAACGGTAAATTTCCACGACCATAGTTTTAGCCTGTCCTGAAGGCAATACCAGCATCGGCATCAGGAAATCATTCCAGATTCCAAGTCCGTTTAAGACCACCATACTGGCTGTGACGGGTCCTAGCAGCGGGAAAACAATTTTCCAGAATATCCCATAACGAGAACATCCGTCGATCTCCGCCGCTTCTTCAATTTCTCTAGGAATGCCTTTGACAAAGCTTGTATACAGCAGGCATCCAAAGCCCACCGCACCGGCTACATAAATTAGAATTGGACCGGCAAGGCTGCCGTATAACCCCAGCATTCTAAGCTCTTTAAACAGAGGAATCATATACGCCTGAAAAGGGATCATCATTCCTGCTAAAAAGTAAACGAACATGAACCGAGTCCATCTGGCATTTCTGCGTTCAATTGCGTAGCCCGCCATCGGAATAATCAAGACCTGTGCCGCAATAGAAACTGCTGTCAAAATCAGACTATTCAGAATAGCCCGTGGAAACTCTGTTTCGGTTAACAGATATTTAAAGCTGTCCAGATAAAGGGTTTTCGGAAAAGCGATTGCATCCTTCATAATCTCTGCATTACTCTTGAAGGCTGACATTAAATTAAAGAAAATAGGAAAGAAAAAGATAATAGCCACTAATAATGTAACAATGAAAAGTGCGATTTGCCCAACTCTTTTGCGTGTCTGCATCGTCATCTTAGAGCTGCACCTCCCGCTTCTGGAGAACCTTCACTTGGAAGACTGTAATGATGAGTATGATTAAGAACAAGACCATCGCCAGTGCAGTACCAAAACCTTGTCTTAATTCACCAAACCCGACTTTATAAATAATATAAGTTAATGTCTCCGTCTCAAAGCCCGGACCACCATCGGTCATGACGGCAATCTGATCAAAAATCTTCAAGGCGCTGATCATGGATAATACCATACATACAGTCATTGACCCCGCAAGCAGCGGAAAGGTAATATGCCGGAACTGTTGCCAGCCCCCTGCCCCATCAATACTGGCCGCCTCATTTAATTCCTGCGGAATGCCTTGCAATCCAGCGAGGTAAATGATCATATAATAACCCGCGCCTTTCCAAACGGTAGACAAAATAATCGACAGCATCGCATATTTAGGATTGCCCAACCAATCCACAATCCAGCTTCCGAGTCCAACAGACTCCAGGATCTGATTAAATACACCAAAGTTGTAATTCAGGATCATCGCCCAAACGAAACCCATTACGATCCCACTAAGCAACGTAGGGAAATAAAATACACTTCTGAATAAATTCCGGAACCAGCGTACCTTATCGACCATCATAGCCATTGCAATTGCTGCAATATTCTCTAGAACAACAAGTGAAATGGTCATGATCATCGTATTTTTCAGTGCGTTATGCACCCTTGGACTATTCCAAATTTCCACAAAGTTAGCGAAGCCGATATACCTTGCGTTGTCGCTAATGCCATCCCATGAGGTGAAGCTTAAATAGACACTCCCTACCGTAGGGACGATAACGAACAAGGTGTACAAAATAAATGATGGCAATATGAACAGCAGAGCGTAGGACTGCCATTTTTTCTTTTTCTTTTTCTGCTGCTCAGTGCCTATCAATGACTTGTCAGCATTTACTGCGGATGTAGCCATGGCTACTCTCCCTCCCTTAAAGACCGCGCTTGTTAAAAAGAGAACCTCTGCAGCAGCAGAGGTTGCTCGATCAGGCGCTGCTCTTACATCTGATTAGCTTTCACTTGGTTGTCATACTCTGTATCCGCATCTTTCATGTACTTCGCTACATCTCCATCTTTTACCACGAGATCCTGCAACAGTTTGTAGTACCAGTTACGGAACTGTGGAGGGATTAGATTGTCTCCCCACCAGTTATTGATCGCCAAGGATTTCACTACATTCGGGTCAGCAATAAGATCCAAAGCCACTTGCATTTGTTCACTTGTGTCATAGGTTACTTTCTCTTTTGTTGAAGGAATCGCATTTATGGTTGCTAAATAGTTCGAATACTGTTCTGGGGCGAAGAAGAAACGGATAAAGTCTTTGATGGCTTCTGTTTTGTCTGCATCCTTAGCGGCTTCAGCCGATAAAGACCAGCCTGCAGGTGACGGAAGACCTATGACATTGATTTTCCCTTCACGGTCAGGAAGAGCATAGAAGCCAAATTCAAAGTTCGGGTCCGCTTCAGCGATTTGTGTAAACATCCACGTACCGGAGTACAATTGTGCTGCTTTGCCAGAAACAAGAATCGAAGCGGTCTGATTGTCGCCCGTGCTGAGCCAACCTTTATCTACATAATTCTTGAACAATTCTTTGAAGTCCGTTATGCCTTGAACTACATTAGCATCTGTGAAGCTGACCGTTTTAGCGGTACGTTTGGAATTCCAATCTGCATCTTTCGAGTAGACCTCATCAATCAGGAATTTGTTAACCCAGAAACCCATATGGAAAATATCTTTTCCACCTACTACAATCGGAGTAATGCCCGATGTTTTCAATTTCTCTTGGATGGCGATGAATTCGTCATAGGTTTTTGGAAGCTCGGTGATCCCTGCATCCGCATATGCTTTTTTGCTGTAGATAATCCCTTGGGGAGCGTTCACTTGCAGCGGTGCGTTCCACACCTTACCATCCACTTGTGGTGGGGCTTCGAACAAATCTAGCAGATCGGAAGGCAGCTCTACAATCTTACCCGCATCGGCAAAAACTTCTGTATCACGCATTTCCACCAGGTCCGGGAATTCACCCACAGCATCCTTTGTTTTAAGCCAATCAAGATAGGCAGCGGATGAAGTTTCGCTCAAATCTTTAATAGTGACATTCGGATTAGCTGCTGTAAACTTTTTGACCGTATCTGAGATTGCTTTTTTGGTGGCCGGATCTCCGGAGGCGTAACCTATCGTAAAGCTAACCTCTTTTTTGGTCTCTTGCGGTGTATTTGAAGGCGTTTCGGATGCTGGCGTATCGGTTGCCTTACTCCCTGCATTATTATTATTTCCACCGCAAGCAGTCAAAACTGTTGTAGTGGCGAGTAACAATACGGATAGTTTCATCATTGTTTTTTTGTACATATCATAATAGCCTCCCCTTTTAGTGAACCGTGGAAACTGAAGCAAGATGTGCGCATCATCTCTCGAAAGCGTTTCCGTTGCTAATAGAATAGCATTCCTTATAAATAGTTAGAATGAACTTTTTTAAGCGGGATATGCGGTGAATTTAAGAATAAGTAAAAAAAGAACGGAAGACCGCAGTCTTCCGTTCATCGTCCATCCTTTACGCATTCTCCGAATCTGAGATTTTATAAGGGTCCTCTACAATCGGAAGCAACAATAGAATCGATGTCCCAATATGCTCCCGGCTGCTGATGGATAATCCGTATTCTGCACCGTACACTGTACGAATTCGTTCATGTACATTTTTTAGTCCAACATTTTTGCTAGGCGAACTAGGCTCTTCCAAGGTTTCAGCCAACTGCTGTACCTTTTCCTTGCTCATACCGATTCCATCATCATAGATCGTAACCAACAACATTTCATCTTTCTTTTCGATCGTCAATCCAACTGTCCCTCTGCCTTGACTGCGCAAGCCATGCTGGATAGCATTTTCAACTATCGGCTGAAGTGACAATTTCAGAATGTACCAGTTCAGATCCACTTCGGGTGAGAGATCGACTACAAGCTCAAATTTATTCTCATACCGCACAGAGATAATATAGAAATAATCCCGTAGATGCTCCAGCTCCTGTCGTATGCTTACCCTATCCTCTCCATAGTCGATTACATATTTCAACTGGTTAGAGAGCGATAAAATCATATCTGCGACCTCATCATTATCTTTATCCACCGCATTCATTCGAATGACTTCCAGGGTGTTGTATAAATAATGCGGACGAATCTGGCTTTTCAGAGCATTTAACTCCGTTTGCTTCTGCTTGATCTGGGCAACGTAAGCTTCATCGATATAGGCTTGTAAACGCTCGACCATTCGGTTAAAACCATGGCTAAGTCTACCCATTTCATCATTGCTGTTCACGACCATCTGGGTATCCAAATTACCGGATTCTACGATAGCCATTTGCTTAATTAAGTTCCGAATCGGAGCAGCCAGCCGCCTTGAGAACCAGACGCCCATGATGATCATTGCAATCGCACAAATAAACATCGCTATAAACACCGTCGTACGGGCTGAAAAAAGCTGATCGAATAAATTCGCCCGATGAATTCTGGCAGTCACCGTGCCTTTAAGAAAAGGAATCTCTTCACTGAGAACGATCATCTCCTCGTCCTTTTTAGCCCGAAAAGCCTCTCCATTCGCTGACCTTGTCTCATTCGTGAAATATACATTTCCGTCGCCATCCAGCAGAAATAATTCATCCTGTCCCCCCAGATTTAATTCTCTGAAGAACTGATTAAATAACGAAACATCCACGTCCATAAATAAGGTCCCTACTATCTTGGGATCTTTGGTGACACGCCCAGAAATATCAATTAAAGTACGGCCGATAGTGAACACACTGCGCTTTGAACCTGTGTAATATTCTTCGGAATGGGTAGGGAAAATTGCCACTTGTGAAGGATTTGGAGCCATTTTAGTTAACCACTCTTGATAAGGCAGCAGATCAAAGTTGACCCCTCTGTTTTCTTTTTCCTGATAGTAGAGCTTATCGTCTGACTCCCTATGAAAATAAACACTGGTGATGTAGGAATCACTGTAGAGAACTGTTTTTAGAAAGGTTTCAATAGGAATCGTATTGATCTGCTCCAGCTCATTTACATTATAGGTTTGATTCTGTGAATAACTCTCGATAAAACCTTCATATCGTCCCGTATACATCAGCTTAGAGACCTCATTGTACTGATTGAAGGCAGAATTCAGATTATAGCTCATATATAGTACCATTTGCTGCAAATTACTTGTTGTGTAACGCTCGACATATCCGGAAAAAGTCTGCACAGAAATGTAGCTAAGTGCAAAAAGCGGAATTAGGCCGACTAATAAAAAGGAAGCGGAGAATTTAACAAATATACTTTTGGATCTTCGGCCCCAGATAAACATGAATGAAGGTATCCCCTTTGCTATCCATCTGACTATTGGCTTTTGAAGGATTGCTTATATTCTTGTGGCAGCTTGCCATATTTCTTCTTAAACATATCGCTAAAATGCCGGGCATTGTTGTAGCCTACACTATCGGCAATCTCATAAACCATCATATCGCTTTGCAACAATAAACGAAGGGCATGATTCATCCTCACCTCAGTGACATAATTCTTAAAGTTCTGTCCGGTATGTTTTTTGAAAAAGCTGCTGAAATAATAGGAATTCATAAACATCATCCCTGCCATAGATTCCAGTGTAATATTTTCTGGATAATGCTCCTCAATATAAGCCTTCACCTGGGAAAGCTGCTTCAGTTCCTTATTGCCCATGCGACTGGCAATTTGTCCAGACATTTTGCTCAAAAGCACACGGAAATCTTCCTCCACCTCTTGAAAGGTAGAATAATTAGCCAATCGTTCAAGAATCGGATTTGTATCCTGAAGTGATGGACCTGCCTCCACACCAAATTGAATAAGCTCCTGTTCAAGCTGCAAAAATGTATTGTATACGGTAGAAACGGCTTGGTTTCTATTTCCGTCTGCCATCTGCCGGATCGTCTGAAATAATCGCAGGCACTCCTGCTCAATTTGTTCTTTATGTTGTGATTTCATGGCAATCCCAAGGGCGGACTGGATTTCATGCAGCGGAGTTTGAATCAATGATTCACTCTCATACCTGCTCTCTTTAACAGAAATCACACGATTAGGCCCTGTAAAATATTTATAATTTAGCGCTTTCAAAGCTTGACGATAAGATTCATCAGCATCATCCATACCGTCAACAGGATTGCCTACTCCAAGGGTCACCTTTAATTTCAGAAAACTTGTGATTTTGTCATGGAGATCTAAGGCAATTCCCGCTGGTTCCTCAGCATGCTCATGCTGAAGCAGGATACAAAAACGTTCCCCTTTACGGAACATATAACTATTATCGCTTTGCTCCACGGTTTCTTTAATAATGTTAGACAGTGCAAAATCAATCAGCTTACGTTCGCGTTCTTCCCATCTGGAAGGCTGCCCCGACGATTCGTCCGTCTCTACCAAACAGATACTGACGTAGCGACTTAGCGCAATAATCCCCATATCAAGCAAGGTGTCTGCTGTCCCCTTATTGCCGTCCGTCAGCTTGTCGAGCAATTCTTCGATCGTTAATCTGCGGTTTCTCTGTTCATAATGGTTTAGCTTCTCTTTGTTGCGCTCGCCTTCTGTTTCTTGACGAATAAGGGAAACGGCTTTGCTCACAACCTGTTCCAGCTGGTTTTTGTTCACGGGCTTCACCAAATAATCCAGCGCACCATATTGCAGTGCTTGACGGGCATACGTAAACTCTTGATAAGCGCTTATAAAAATAACCTTCACCGCTCTGCCAGCTTCATGAATCTCGCGGATGATATCAATCCCTGTATATCCTGGCATGCTTATATCACTAATAATCAGATCAGGATCACAATCCTCGATCTGTTGTTTCAGCTCTATTCCATCACTGGCCTCTCCAACAATGGTCAGTCCAAGCTTCTCCCATGAAATCAGTTTTTTTAGGCCTCGCAAAATCACCGGTTCATCATCTGCGAGCAGTACCCGGATACTCTTCATTATGCAGTCCTCCTACCTTCGAGAAATCATCCCACAGCTGTCCAATCATCTTAATCTTATGATAACAGACAAACAATCTTTGGTGCAGCTTCAAGCGGATGAACTTTCTTAAGAAGAAACCGCAGTTTCTTAAGATTAATTTATTTAAGCTTAAAAAGGTGGCGGGCGTAACTGCGGGGAATGTTTGGACTTCCGCCGTTACTGCTCACCTTTTATTTTTATCTAAAGTTCAATAAAACAAACTATCCTCTACTTTAATATTGTTGAAATAGAAACAAAAAATCAATATAATTTGTTAATGTAAGAGCGCTGGGAGGACAGGCCATGAATAAAGAAGAACAGGTCATGATGGGTTTCAGGGACGTATATAACAAGATGGTTTGGCTTAATAAGGATAAGATGGAAGACAGTCTTAAGGGTTATAAACCTTCTGAAGTACATTGCATCGAATACATTGAAAAAAATGCAGATTCCAACGTCACAAAACTTGCAGAGTCCTTTTATATGACTCGCGGTGCCATAAGTAAATTAACTAAGAAGCTCATCCAAAAGGGCCTCATCGAAAGCTACCAAAAATCGGATAACAAAAAAGAAATCTATTTTAGGCTTACTGAGCAAGGGAAAGTAATTTATAACGTCCATGAGGACTTGCACAAAGAGTTCCAAGAGCGGGATAAAGCCGTATTTGAGCAGGTAACTGAGGAGCAATTTGAAAGTATGCTTAGCTTCGTAGAAAAGTATAGTAGACATTTGGATGCAGAAATAAAGAAACAGGGTATAGATTTTAATCCGAATAAATTCGAATAATGAAAATGAAACTCCATGCAGCCGGGCTCTTATGAGTAAGGCTGCATTTTTATGTTCAATATTTTGTTGACACGGAAACAAAGCCGTGATAAAAATGGTGATGTACCAAATTTGTTTCCAAGGAATCAAAACATCAACTTTTGAGGAGAGAATTTAATGTTCAAATTCAGATCACATAATGAACAGAACACAGAACAATCCGTAGATAAACACGCTCTAATCTTCGGTTTGATCTCTGTGTTTCTGTGCGGAATAGGCTTCAGTATCATCATGCCCGTTGTCCCCTTTTTAGTGCAGCCTTATATAAGTAATCCGGGAGAACAGGCTATAGTTGTCACGCTGCTAACCTCTGTTTATGCAGTCTGCGTATTTTTTGCAGCCCCTGCACTTGGAGCTTTGAGCGACAAATATGGGCGTCGTCCATTACTTTTGGTATGCCTTTTGGGTTCTGCAATTGGATACTTAGTTTTTGGGATAGGAGGAGCGTTATGGGTTCTCTTTGTTGGACGCATAATAGAAGGTATAACCGGCGGAAGCATAGGTACTATCTTCGCCTTTTTTGCTGACATCATTCCTCCAGAACAGAGAACCAAATACTTTGGCTGGGTGAGTGCGGTTGTAGGTGTAGGCACCGTCATTGGTCCAACGCTAGGCGGATTACTTGCCAAGTTTGGTTATTCTGTACCTATGTATTTTGGAGCAATAATAACTTTATTAAATGTTGTTTACGGATTCTTTTTTATGCCTGAGAGCCTTGACAAGAACAATAGACTGAAAGAAATTACCTTGGTAAGACTGAATCCATTTACACAGCTTGCAAGCATATTGTCCATAAAAAACTTAAAAAGGCTACTGGTCTCAGCATTCTTACTTTGGATACCCAACGGATCTTTACAGGCTGTTTTTTCACAATTCACAATGGATACTTTCAGCTGGAAGCCTGCACTAATCGGACTGATGTTTTCAATTATGGGCTTCCAAGACATCCTTTCACAGGGTTTCATCATGCCTAAGCTTTTGCTGAAACTTAGTGATAAACAGATAGCAATTCTTGGAATGGTTTCGGAGATTATAGGCTACAGTCTCATTGCGCTATCTGCTTTGTTCTCATACTATCCGCTTTTTATCGCTGGAATGTTTATATTTGGTTTTGGGGATTCGATTTTTGGGCCTTCATTCAATGGGATGCTCTCCAAGTCTGTCGATTCTAGTGAACAAGGAAGGATTCAAGGAGGTAGCCAATCTATTCAGGCTTTAGCCAGAATGATTGGACCTGTCATTGGAGGTCAAATTTATGTATCACTTGGTCATGCCGCACCCGCTTTTATGGGGATGATCCTGATAGCTGCGGCAATATCCGTTTTGTATAAGGATACGCGTGTAAATATGTAATCTTGCAATCTCATGTTACAATACAACCTGAACTTATATTTTTAGAAGGCGGTTGATACTGTTGATTTACATCATCAAATTTGTATACAGCTTTGTGCTTCCTCCCGGCCTGTTTATCGTGCTTCTGCTAGGTCTAGTCATTTGGTTATGGAAAAAAAACCGCCGGCCAGCACTAGTTCTACTCGGGGTTACACTATTAATGTATTTCTCCATGACACCCTTAGTCAGCGATGCGCTGATCGGCAGTCTAGAACGGAAATATCCGCAGCCGAATACTTTGCAAGGAGATGTCATCGTCGTACTCGGCGGGGGCGCCAGCTCTGGTACACCGGATATAGATGGCGAGGGCAATTTATACGGATCAGCAGCAAATCGCCTGCTTACTGCTGTTCGCCTCCATCGGCAGACAGGTCTGCCAATCTTATTTTCTGGCGGACAAGTATTCTCCGACAGTGGTAATGAAGCGGATATCGCGCAAAGACAACTACTGGGTCTCGGCATACCCGAAGAGGATATCCTGATCGAGAATCAATCCCTCAACACGAAGCAAAACGCTGTAAATACCGCAGCCATCCTGCAACAAACCGGACTTAAAAAACCTATACTAGTTACTTCAGGTTTTCATATGTCCCGAGCGATGTTGCACTTTAAGAATGCGGGGCTAACAGCGCAAGCCTATCCTACGGATTATATCGCCAGCGCTGATATTGCACTGCAGCCCGCCAAGTTCAGTCCCTCCCCAGGAGCGATCTCCACAACAGGGTTAGCATTGAAGGAATATTTAGGCCAGCTTGCTGCTCGGCTATTTGATTAGTTCTGTAAACTTCGCATGCACAACCTCAGCGAGTAACTGTGGGGCTACGTCCATTTGCTGGCCAATCTTCCCAGCGCTGACAGCCATCGTGTCCAGCCCTTCTGCACTGCTGTCAATGAACGTGGGGTACAGCTTTTTCATTCCAACAGGTGAACAACCACCGCGGATATAGCCTGTCCATTTCTGCAGATCCTTCACTGGCAGCATCTCAATTTTTTTCTCTCCGGCGGCTTTGGCCGCCTTTTTGAGATCCAGCTCTTCGGCAACCGGGATTACAAATACATAAAGATTCGCACCGCTATGAGCGACCAACGTTTTAAAAACCGTCTCTGCCGCCTTTCCAATCTTCTCAGCCACAGCCGTGCCATGGATGAGTCCATCTTCATTGTCATAAGCGAACACTTTATAGCCGATTTTTTTGGCATCCAGCATTCGCATTGCGTTGGTTTTGGTTACTTGCATTGTTGACCTACCTTTCAATATCCTCTATTCCTTAACTTTATGATCAAAGAGGCCCCAAAGCTAATATAGCTTTCAGGACCTCCTGTTGCTGCCGTGCCCATTAATCTCTGGGATAATTAACCTGCATGATATCCATAAAAGGAACTTTTATGATTTCTTCATGGTTACTGAGGTGTACTTTCCCGGTTCGCGAATCCATTTCCACGATCATGCCGCGTACCTCTTCTTCTTTTCCCCATACGGTCAATAAAATCTCAGAACCTTCTTGCTTAGCTTCAACTAACTGATTACCTAACTCCTCAAGCACAAATTCATCTCTTGTGGGCCGCTTGGCCACCTTTGCTTTTGCCACACTAATCCTCCAATAAGCTATTACGGATATTAAGTATATTAAATACTAAGTATGAATGCTCTCATTTATTATACCATGTTTCAGATTAAGGCTCGAACCCCTTCTGGCTCAAGAATAGCTCCTCTTCGGAAAAAACTTGCTGAAGTCCTTCATACACTCTGCGATAGGCTGCAGGATCATACCAATCTTCCAGTTGCAGCTCTTCATATAGGGAATAAATCCCTAATCTCCGTGTGCGTTTGCCGCCGCTGCCGTCGCCCATAAAATAGTCATCCACACAGACTCTATCCACCAAAGCCCTTAAGGTCGCTGGAAAAGCTGGACTGCTTGGCAGTACTGGCGCTATAGTAGCTTGAACAGGGATGCCAGCTTCACGCAGAAGCTGTAACGTCTTCAGTCTTGCCGCAATGGGTGGAGCGCTTGGTGTGAATTTTTGCCGAATATCTTCACGGTCTGTTTCTACAGTTATACTTACTCGAACCTTATCCTCTAAACGTAATAATAAATCTATATCTCTGCGAACCAGCGGACTACGGGTCTGCACGAATAGGAAATCGGGCGGGTCTTGTACCATAACCTCCAGTAAAGATCTCGTCACCTGTTCCTTGTGCTCTACCGGTTGATAGGGATCTGTACTTGACGACATAAAAATAGAGACGGGGCCTTTCGCCTTCGCTTTGTGCAGTTCTTTTTGTAAAATCACAGCCGCTTCTTGTTTAACATCTACCCACGTCCCCCACTCCTCTTTGCGGAACAGCGAGACAGGCATCTGGCGTACATAACAATAGGAACAGCCATAAGTGCAGCCCGTATATGGATTTAAGGAATGACTGTAGCCTGACAGATAACCTGTTCCTTTATTCAGCAAGGTTTTTGGGGAGGTGTAATTGGACTCTATTTTCATATATCTGCTGTATACTCTCCTCTCTCCAATTGAAGTAGCTTGGTCTTCATATCCAAACCACCCCGGTATCCTGTTAATGTCCCATTCTTACCAATAACCCGGTGGCAGGGCACCGTAATCAGAATCGGATTCGCACCAATGGCAGTCCCTACCGCGCGCACCGCAGCTGGTTTTTGTATATGTGTGGCAATATCCGAATAGGACCAGGTTTGCCCATATGGAATTTCACATAACGCCTTCCATACCGCAAGCTGAAAAGGAGTACCCTGATAATCAAAAGGAATGCCGAAGCTCTGCCGGTTCCCTTGCAAATATTCACTAAGCTCCCTCACATAAGGCGCCATCTTCTCATCGTCCTGCACCAGTTCACTCCCCGGAAAACGACGTCTAACCCATTCACTTAATTCCTCAAAGGGTTGCTGCTGCGAACCCACATAACTTAACCCATTCTCTGTGGCAGCAATATAAAAACTCCAGTCCTTATCGGTTAATAATGTCCAGTATAGAATAGCATTTGTTTTATTCTCCATGATTCGGTCCCTCCAAAATAAAATCAGAAGCCAACGTTACTTTCTGTTTGTTAAGCTGACGAAACTGTGTAGGCGTATACCCCGTTTTTTTCTTATATAAAGTAATAAAATATGACGTATTGGGCAGACCCACGCGTAATGCAATCTCAGCAACTGCCTGCTCTGTAGTAAGCAAATACTCAGATGCCTTAGCGATTCTCTTTTGCTGTATATAATCCACAGGAGTGATTCCCTTTACTTTCTTAAAGGTTCGATGTAAATGATAAGGACTGCCATGACATACCTCAGCTAACGTTTCAAGGGTGAGGGGGGCCATATAATTATGATCAATGTATTCAGTCATCAAAGCTACCCATTCCTTATCAGGAAGACGCTCACCTGTCGGTTTACATCTTTTACAAGGACGAAATCCGGCTGCCAGTGCTTGTTCAGCATTCTGAAAAATACACGCATTCTCCCGATTGGGTGCTTTGGATTTGCAGGAGGGTCGACAAAAAATTCCTGTAGTCTTCACCGCATAAAAAAATATGTCGTTATAAGCAACATCGTTTTGCAAAATAGCCTGCCATTGCTCCTCAGTCATTTGTTCCTCATCTTCAATCCTGTTCATCGCCTTCACCTCTAATGCAATTATACCCCTGAGCAGGCTCATCTGTACTCAATTTGGAATGGAAAAGCAAGATAGTGAAATTCAAAAGAGTGAGATTGCTCGTAATTACACTTTGTTTAGCGAATACGCACTACCTTTGTCAACCGTGCAGGGAGCCGCTGCTGGACAACGAATATTACTCATAACATGACTACGTGAACTGGAGGAATCGAAATGGATATTCTAAAAACAAAAGATGCCGCAGAGCTGATGTCAGTTAGTATAACCACAATTAAACGTTGGGCTGCCATGTTCCCTGATTTTTTTCCAAAAGACCGATTTGGCCATTATGTGTTCTCAGAGCAGCAAATCGGCCTGCTCAATCATATTAAAGACCGTATTAATCACGGAGAAGCCTTGGAATGTATACAACTCACACTCACGAATGAGCAGCAAATTGCCACATCACAACAGGAAAATCCACTACAGCACACAGATGCTGAGCCTATGAAGGATATCTTGTCTCGCATCAACAATGTTGAACGTGCACTCGATCAAAAAGCCGACGAAGTAGTATTGATACAACTGCTACAGCAGCGTGAGGAGCTTGAGGATCTACGAATAATGATCAAGCAAATAGCGGCATCCATAGAACCGTTGCAAGTGTCTAACGGCAAACCGCTCACCTCTTATGAAAATTCCCAGTCCACTGCCACTACCAGGCTAACGGCTCCGCCAAGAAAACGCGGTCTATTACGTTCTTTATTTTTCTTTTAAGCCTGAAATGTAAAAAAAAGAACCTACTTCAGACAATCGCGAAGTAGATTCATATAAGTATAAACATATTTAGGATCTCCCCCTGTCACCCTAAACGGTGGCGGGGGTTTGCTTTTTCCTAGCAAAAAGCTCGATCCTCCGGAACATTCTACTCTTTATGCAATAAAGCTGCTCCTGCAATTCCCGGATGTGTCATTTCGTAAGGGTCCAGAATCAGATTAAGCTCTTCTTCGGTTAGTACATTATATTTAATGCACAATTCCCGTACAGATTCCCCAGTCAAAATCGCCTCTCTAGCGATCCGCGATACCACTTCATACCCCAGATGCGGGTTCACAGCCGTAATGATTCCGACACTCAGCTCCACATCCCGCTCAAGCTTTTCCTTATTGGCTTCAATCCCAGCCAGACAGAAGTCTGTGAAGACTTGGAAGGAATTGTTCATGATGCTGATGGACTGAATGAGATTGAACACAAGCACAGGCTCCATAACATTCAGCTCCAGTTGACCCGCTTGGGAAGCCAGACAGATCGTATGATCGTTCCCTATGACTTGAAAAGCCACCTGATTGATGACCTCTGCCATAACCGGATTAACTTTGCCCGGCATAATTGAAGATCCAGGCTGGCGTGCAGGCAATGAGATCTCATTAAACCCAGTCCGCGGACCGGAGGCCATCAACCGCAGATCATTAGCGATCTTGGACATGTTCATCATGCATACTTTTAGGGCAGCAGACACTTCTGTATAGGCGTCCGTATTTTGGGTGGCATCGACGAGATGATCTGCCGTTACGAGCGGCAATTCACTGATCTCAGCTAAGTGCTCTACAACCAATTCAATATAACGAGGATCAGCATTTAATCCTGTACCTACTGCTGTTGCCCCCATATTGACTTCATACAGATGATGACGTGTATGTTCAATACGTTTGATATCTCTTTCCAGCACTCTGCGATAAGCCTCGAATTCTTGACCCAGACGAATCGGCACTGCATCTTGAAGATGTGTCCGACCCATTTTTATCACAGGATCGAATTCATCCGCTTTTACCGCAAACACATCATGCATTCTGTGCATCGTTACAAGCAGCTGCTCCAGCAGTGAAAGTGTGGCAATATGAATTGCCGTCGGGAACGCATCATTTGTAGACTGCGCCATATTTACATGTGAATTGGGGCTTAAGTGACGATAGTCTCCTTTTTCATGGCCAAGCAGTTCTAAAGCACGGTTAGCAATAACCTCATTCGCATTCATATTTAACGAGGTACCCGCACCACCCTGAATAGGATCTACAATAAATTGCTCATGCCACTGACCCTCGATGATTTCTTCTGCTGCTTTCACTACAACTTCTCCAAGCCCTCGATAGAGACGGCCAACTTCCATATTTGCAAGCGCAGCGGCTTTTTTTACAATCCCCATCGCTTTGATTAACTCTTTGTGAACCCGATAGCCCGTAATAGGAAAGTTCTCGACTGCGCGTAGTGTCTGAATCCCATAATAAGCGTTCTTATCTACCTGTTTACTGCCTAGAAAGTCATTTTCTACACGAAATTCAGTTTCAATCACTGTTATATCCCTCGCATTCATTATGATTAGGTTTATTAGAAAATAAGTAAGCGCAATCATTTCTATCTCACTTAGATATTAACCTTTATTGTGACAAATGTCTCTCAGAAAAATAGGGTTTAATGTAATTAATTACTATTTAGTAACCTAATACCGCTATTCTAAAGGGAAATGTGCTTAGGGAGGATTGAATTACCAAATCGTTAGGTCTAGTTTATCCAGATAAATTGTCGCTCACCCCAATTATAAGTATTTTGGACAAAATCACGTTTACGGATACTTAGGTATCTATTGCGGGCTGTGCAATGGGGCATCACATCCTTTCATGTACCTCCTTATTAAAGAAGCCGGCCAAAAAGGCCGACTCGGATTACTATTTATCACAGCAATTGTGTATTTTTTATACTGAATAATGATCTAATGAGATCTGAATTCCATTAAGCTGAGCTTGCGGTAACTCTGACTCCCTACTAATACTCAGAACTAAGCTTTCACCATCCATGTTGATATAATTCGCTGCTAATACCTCTCCCACTTCGAAATTCCTTTCTTTATGAGCCATAGCTGCGGCAAAAGCCTCTAAACCAATAATACCACATTCGGCAGCTTTCTTAATGCCCAATGCTTCAACGATCACACCACCCGGCATCCCTGCGACTGATACCTCTATGAATCTGGACCGTTCCTGCAGCTGATAAGAGTGAGATAAATAAATAACAACATACGTCTCACCAACCTGCCCGTACAATGTGTTAGGCTCTTGTTTCCATTCCCCTTGGGGAAGTACACCAATGATCGTATTCTTTTCACCCTGGGGGATTGGGAATAAAGAAATAATGACATTCTTGTGATAGAGAACCTCCATATAACGGCTTTGATGGCGGGGATCTCCCTCATTGTAGCCTTGTCCCGGGTGGAAGAAATATAGCTGATTTGCGCCTCCCTCTCCACTCACAGGTAACGAAAAAGCCCAGCGAAGCTGCTCATTATCGAATTCCTCAACCCGCTCCCACATCCCGCCTGCTGCAAACTCCGCTGTAATATAAGCATAGGAATGAAGCAAAGGCTGCGGCTGTGGATCCGTTGGGACAACCTTCTGAGTAATCTTCCTTACTTCCATTGGTGTCTGGCGATTCATGGCTGCGGCTAATATTTCATCGGATGCTTGATAGAATAATAAACCGGCATACTCCGTGCGCGGCATCATCTCAGGCAGCTGGAAATCTCCAAACTGAACATAATCATGAAGCACATTAGCATCGCCGGGAACATCATGCGGCCAACCTCTAGAATGCGCTCCAACCCAAGCGCCACGCAGATAGAATTCAGCTCGTACATTCCATAAATGGTCAAGCATTTCTTTAAGGCTCGTAGTAAGCTCCGTATCCTCAGGCGGGACAAGTTCCAAGGCACAGGTGAATGCCTGCACCCAATGCCAAAACCACGGAAGACTGCCGTATTCAGGCATCCCTTTAGTTCGAATATATGCCAGCGTATCCTTCAGACTCTGCCGGCCATCCTCAAGCAATATTTCATCCGCAAACATGGTGCCAAAAATCAGCTTAGCAGCTGTATATTTAGCTTCATGATGCCCAAAAGTAACCACCGGCTTACGGTAGAAATCACTGCGATAAATATGTCCAAACGCTGTATTCAGAACTATGCGAAGTTGAGCATTTAATGCTCCTCCGTATCTTTTGCAAAAATACGCCAGCAGGTTGCCCATAAGCTCCACTGGTAACTCATGTGGTGACGCATCTCGTGGAACCGGATTCAAACCGAGCGGCCAATGACCGTATAACTCCGTGCCGGGCTGTCGGTTCTGAAGCATTAAGATCTCCAGCAACACATCCTGTGCTTTCTGTTTCGCTTGCTCACGATCAAAAGGCAACTCAAAAGAATCATCAACAGCCGCTGCAAAAAGATACGAAGCATAATAAAAGTTATTTCGCACATCATCATGGAACCAGAGTCCACTTTCCAATAAAGGGCGTTGCTCCGCTTCCAGTGCTATTTTAAAAATAATTTCTTGCTGACGTTCCATATAAGTACTCTGGATATTTTTCAACCCCGGCATTACTTTTCAACCTCCATCATTTCAGTTTTATATCCTCTTCAGGCATTCATGAAAATCGAGCATAATAGCTCTATTGTGCACACTTTCCGTTCATTTTGCAATTGGAAAAACCAATAAATAAACATAAATAAACGAAATAAAAAAGATTAGTACTTGTAAAATGAACATAAATATACTAAAGTGTACCTATACGAACGATAATATGTACACAAAGGAGATTGAACATTCAATGGAAAGACGTTTCGCATCCCATCCTAATGAAGTAAAACAATTTGACACTGAGCGCCTCCGTAAGGAATTCCACATTCCCGTTATTTTTGCTCCTGATGAGCTAAAGCTTGTCCTAACCCATGAAGATCGTATGATCGTTGGTGGAGCTAATCCTGTAAAAGAAGAGGTTGCGCTTACTACTGACCTTAAAGAACTTGGGGTTACTTATTTCTTGGAACGCCGTGAACTGGGCATCATTAATGTGGGTGGTAAAGGCTCCGTGGTTGTAGATGGCACAGAATATGAAGTAGATTTCAAAGAATGTCTTTATGTAGGTCAAGGCTCTAAAGATGTAGTCTTCAAAAGTGCAGACGCTTCCAAGCCTGCTAAATTCTATTTGAATTCTGCTCCTGCCCATCAGTCCTACCCTACTACCAAAACCACACTGGCCGATTCTGAATCCGGTGCAATGGGTGGTCTGGAGAACTCTAACGAACGGACAATCCACCGCTTCATTCACACAAATGGGGTGCAAAGTGCCCAACTGGTTATGGGTATGACCCAACTGAAACCAGGCAGCATGTGGAACACAATGCCAGCACATACCCATCCACGCCGGATGGAAGCTTATTTCTATTTTGATCTTCCGGACGATTCCGTTGTGTTCCACCTGATGGGAGAACCTGACGAAACCCGCCATATCGTAATGCATAACGAACAAGCGGTTATTTCTCCAAGCTGGTCCATCCACAGTGGTGTCGGCACTCATAACTATACTTTTATCTGGAGTATGGCTGGCGATAATAAAAGATATGATGATATGGACCCCGTATCCATGAAAGAATTACAATAGAGATAAATCAATTACGGAAAGATGAGGCAGGCGGATGAACCCGATACGACGACACGAGATGATTATGGAAGTTATGCTGAACCAAAAAGATGTAACGGTGAATGAACTGAGCGATAAGCTTCAGGTTACTGGAAAAACAATACGCGAGGATTTAAGCAGGCTGGAGGAACAAGGACTGATCGTACGTGTACATGGCGGAGCTGTGCTGGCACAAAGCGACCAGTTTGGTATTTTGCCCTCCAAGGACCCGCTGGATAAATACTCTGACGAGAAGACGGAGATTGCCTTGCGTGCGCTTGCTCATATTGAACCGGACGATATTATCGCTCTTGACGGCGGTAGCACCACGCTTGAAATTGCTCGGCGTCTGGACAATATGCCACTAACGGTAGTCACCAATGATGTATACATCATCAGCGAACTGGTTCCCAAAGATAACATCCGTCTGGTCGTTCCCGGTGGTTATCGTGTCCGTAATATGTTGGCTGGTCCTGAAGCCGTCTCCTATGTACAAAAGCTTAATATTCAAAAAGCATTCCTTTCTTCGACTGCTATTCATATAGAGCATGGACTCTCCATTTATACAGGAGATTTAATTGAGTTCAAGCAAGCCCTTGTATCTACAGCCCGTAAGGTATTCGCGGTTGTAGATCATCATAAATTCGGCCATACTGCACTGCGTACCTTCGCTTCCCTACAAGAAGTTGACGTGATCCTGACGGACAAAGGGCTCTCCCCCGAAACGGCAGAACAGTTCCGCAGTGCAGGCGTTACAATTGAATGCGGGTAAAAACCCGGAATAACAATCCATTTACAATAAAGGGGCGTAATTTATATGTCATCATTATTCAGCTTGGCAGGTAAAACAGCTATTGTAACAGGCGCAGCTCAAGGTCTTGGACAAGGAATCGCGCTTGCATTTGCAGAAGCCGGTGCAGATGTTGCATCAGTCTCCCTTAATTCGAGTGAAGAAACTGTAAATGCAGCAAAAGCTTTTGGAGTAAAAGCAGTTAGTATCGAATCTGACTTAAGTGATCATAGCAAGCTGCAAAGCACTTTTGACCAAGCGTTAGAGCTGACCGGACATGTTGACATTCTCGTAAACTGCGCCGGAATGATCCGCCGTGCACCGGCAAAAGATCATAGTGAAAAAGACTGGTTTGATGTAATCAATTTGAACCTGAACACAGTGTTCCTTCTGTCGCAAATTGCAGGCCGCCACTTCCTGGAAAGAGGATCCGGCAAAATCATTAACATCGCCTCCATGCTCTCCTATCAAGGCGGAATCAATGTCCCTGGTTACACTGCGAGTAAACACGGGGTTGCTGGTCTTACTAAAGCTTTTGCCAATGAATGGGCAGGCTCCGGTCTGAACATCAATGCAATTGCACCAGGTTATATGGCTACTGAAAATACCGCTCCAATCCGTGCCGACCAAAGTCGTTCGGACTCTATCTTAGACCGTATCCCTGCAGCACGTTGGGGAACGCCTGATGATGTTAAAGGTCCTGCCGTATTCTTGGCTTCCGCAGCATCTGACTACTTGAACGGTCACGTTCTTAATGTGGATGGCGGATGGATGGCTAGATAATCCATACAAAAATGGGTGTCCCATAGGGGCACCCATTTTTTTGACTCAGCTGACCCATCTACATACGCAGTAGCTTAAAGGATTCAACTAACCGATCTGCACACGCAGAAGCTAAAGGACTCAGCTGACCGATCTGCACATGCAGCAGCTAGAGGACACAGTTGACCGATCTCCATACGCAGCAGCTTAAAGGACTCAGCAGACCTATCTCCATACGCAGCAGTTAAAAGACTCAACTGAACAATCTGCACACGCAGCAGCTAAAGGACTCAACTAACCGATCTGCATACGCAGCAGCTAAAGGACTCAGCTGACCTTATACACCGTTTTATCCGCTATTTGGATAGCTACCGGACCTCATAGCCGCTATTGGTGCAAAAAAAGCTAATTAGAAGCTCCTTCCTGAGCAATAGCGACGCTGGAGTCCGAAAACCTGCTTAATAGGCGTTAAATTCGCAAATAGGGGCATCTGGGGCCGAAAATCTCAGTACCAGTGGTGGTTGATCCTTCTGCGTCATTTAAATAAGCTTGCAATGGAATTCACATCAAAATCACTAGTCATTCTAAAGTTTCCCGAACTGTATTTGTCCTTCTTATCAAGATCCGTCACATACAGGAAGTTAGTATCCGTAAGATTCATGCCAAACCTCAAGCTGTTATTCACAATAATACTTATCCAGTAGGTCTCCGTAGATTTGTCCAAAGCACTACTTCTTCTCAATTTTACATCTGAAAAAGCATAAATGATCTTTTCAATTTCCTTCGGATCTTCAATCACTACCTTTTCATCCACTAAAGATTTCTCAATCTCGATAGAGGTGATTTCTGTTTCGTCGATTTGATCCAACACTAAATTCTCAAATGAATTATAACTATGGTAGAGATTAATGATTACTGGGATTTCGATCAATAAAAAAATAAGTACGAGAAATACATAACGTTTCTTCATATTCATAATTATGAACTCCCTAGTTCTACAAACTCCTCTGGATGAGTGCGAATATAATCGCCAATAATTCTATGCGTATTTGGTGTCAGGTTCTTATATCGTTCAAATAACCCACTAATAACTTCTAACAGCTCAGGGTCTCGATCCAGATCCGTGATGGCTGCATCCGCCCACTCTTTACCCAGTCGATGATTTCTTTCCTCGAGAAATGTCTTTGTTTCCTGAAGCAAAAGAATCATGGGTGAATCGTCAAAAAATCGTATGCCTCCTATCACCCCTGTCCAATACCCTGGCAGGTCTTGCATGTAGGAAATCCAAGCATAATATTCCCCATCAGAATTACAGCTGTGACCATATAGCACTCTGAACATACATAATGCTTGTTGTCCCTCTGTGAGCTTCGAGATCACATCTGATTTGGTCGATGGCGATTTTCCGCGAATCAGCTGAAAGGTAGGCTCCATACAGGCCCATCCTAACCTTTCATCACTTAAAGTGTCCAAGTCTTCCTGCTTCATGGCTACTAAATTCATTTAACTCCTCCTTTGATTAACATCCAAAAATATACATATCTTTCTTAACGATGTCAATAAAAATCACTTAGGCACATGAAGCAATTCGATCGTTTTTATGATAGGCTTTAGGTAGTAGATATTTTCACAAAGGAGCTTTTCTATGCATAATGAGATACTTACTATATTTGATGAAGGCGGTCACCGAATCGGTACAGCTCCACGGGAAGAAGTACACCGGTTAGGACATTGGCACGAGACCTTCCACTGCTGGTTTATAAACAAAACCCAAGAAATCCCCTATATTTATTTACAGCTTCGTAGTGAGCAGAAACAAGAATATGCAGGATTGCTGGACATCACGGCCGCTGGACATTTGCTGACACACGAAACGGTAGATGACGGGATTCGCGAAGTTCAAGAAGAACTCGGTTTGGAGCTAGCTTTTGATGAGCTGATTCCCTTAGGTACAATTCCTTACTGTATGATCAAAGAAAATCTAATCGATAAAGAACGAGCGCATGTTTTTGTTTATAACAATCCTTATCCACTGAACGATTTTAAGCTGCAAGAAGAAGAGGTCGCAGGAATTGTTATCACAAAGTTTGCGGACTTCCGAAGCTTTTGGCAGGGAGAAATACATAGTCTACAAATCAATGGTTTCAAAGTCGATTCAAACGGGCAGAAAATCAACATTCAACAGAGTGTGGATCGGACTCATTTTGTGCCTCATGAAGCAGCTTATTTCACTCGGATCATTGAGGGCATCGAAGCAATAATTCTAACATCAACCATCGTCACGGAGGACATATGATCATTAATCCTCAAACATCTACAGTGAATGGAATCCAATACAGCATTAGATCTGCTGCCTCAAAAGACGCTAAGGTGTTGTCTGAATTAAGAGTACGTATCGATGGAGAGACTGAGAATTTAGATCGGGAACCAGGCGAAGCCTTTATTGACGAAGAAGGATTTGAACAGCTTATTCAAGCCGATTCAGAGAAAAATAATAACCTCTTTCTAGTCGCAGTAGTGGATGATCAAATCGTTGCGTTCTCCAGATGCGAAGGTTATCCCTTAAAAAGATTCGCTCATAAAGTAGAATTCGGAGTATGTGTGCTGCAGGAGTATTGGGGATATGGTATTGGAAAAAATCTTCTTGGCGAATCGATTGCCTGGGCTGACACTAACGGTATTCAAAAGATCACCCTAAATGTGCTGGAAACGAACACCAATGCTATTAAGCTTTATCAAAAGCTTGGCTTTGAAATCGAAGGGATTTTAAAGAAAGATAAACTTCTATCGGACGGCAAATTGTATAACACCATTATGATGGGAAGAGTTAAGAACTGATTCTATTCAAAAAAAAGGCAGAACCTGAAACTCAGGTCCTGCCTCTTTATTATACTAATGCTTTACGCTTCAACATCGCAAGTCCATTCACCGCTAGATTCAATAGGGCCGGAGCTGAAAGACCTGTTTCCAAGTCTGTGTATTCCGCTCCATCCAGCTCTACCGTTTGCGGACTGCCGCTGAAATTTTGCACAAAAACATAATCACTTTCGCCATCTGTGCGAAGTTGTGCAGTCACACCTGCTGGAAGCTCACTATCCATCGCACGGGTAATTCCTGCCTTAGATGTGATCGCTGCGTATAGCTCAACATAGAATGAAGTCTCTTTCACCCGGGTAGCAAGATGGTACGCATTTCCTTCACCGAAACGATTGACTGTAAGCGCTGGACGGCCTGCGTAGAAATCGTTGCGATAATGCCCCAAAGCCTCTGCACCTTCCAAATGAATCAGCTCAGCAATCTCATGCGCATCGTAGTCACCGCTTAGCTTAAGTTTATTACCTGCCTCCATTACTATCCCGTTCAGATCACGGCTGTGCAGCCCTTCTGTCTCCTCTGCCCAAATCCCCAGTGTTCTGCGCAGTGGACCAGGGAATCCTCCCAGATGACATAAATCCGTTTCGTTAACTACTCCTGACCAATAGGTTGCGAGGAATGTGCCGCCTTGCTCCACATATTTCTCAATTCGCTTTCCATTCTCTTCACTAATCAGATATAACATAGGTGCAACAACCAGCTTGTAGGCAGACAAATCATCTCCAGAGCCTATAATATCAACTGGAATGCCCAGCTCCCAAAGTGCACGATAATGCTGCAGCACCGTCTCCTCATAACGTAATCCGGAATTACGGATGCCTTGAGCATCCTTTATCGCCCAGCGGTTGTCCCAATCGAAAATAATCGCCGTCTGCGCCGGAGTGGACGTACCCACTACTTCCGTCATTCCCGCAAGCGTCTTTCCTACTTCCGCTACATCTTGGAATACTCGAGTCTCGGAATGGCCACTGTGGTCTACAACTGCACCATGGAACTTCTCACTTGATCCGCGGCTTTTGCGCCATTGGAAATACTGCACAGAATCCGAACCATGCGCTACCGCTTGCAAGGAAGACAGCTTGTGCATTCCGGGACGTTTTAGCTTACTGACCGATTGCCAGTTCGTAAGGGATGGCGTGCTTTCCATCAGCAAGAACGGTTTCTTTTTAAAAGAGCGCATTAAGTCGTAGTGCATCGCCGCCCATGCTGCCAATCTAGTATCGTCACCGTCTTCGGTATAATGCCAGTCTGGATAAGCGTCCCATGAGACCACATCCAAGATTTTGGCCAGCTCGCGGTAATCAATACCATCGATCATATGCATATTCGTCGTAATAGGCAGCTCTAGATTGTACGGACGAACCGTATTGATCTCGTGCTGGCAGAAGTCAATCGTCCGTTCACTAACAAAACGCCGCCAGTCAAGATTCAAGCCGTGTACTTGTGTCTCACCATGTGGAGCTGGGGATTCAATCTGTGACCATGAAGTATAGGTATGGCTCCAAAAAGTAGCCCACCAAGCATGATTCACCTCATCCAAACTGTTATTATATTTCACCTTCAGCCATTCTCTAAAAGCATCCTGGCAGAGCTCACAGTGACACTCCCCACCGAACTCATTCGAAATATGCCACCCGATAATGGCTGGATGCTGGCTGTACCGTTCCGCTAGCTTTGCATTTAGAATTGCAGTTTTCTCACGGTACACTGGTGAGGTATAGCAATGGTTATGACGGAAGCCATGCAAATTGTGAACACGGTTACGCTCCACTCTTAAGACTTCTGGATATTTTTGCGACATCCATGCTGGGCGGGCACCACTTGGCGTTGCCAAGATAGCGTAAATCCCATTCTCTGCAAAAGAATCAAGTACACCATCCAACCATTCGAAAGTGAACACACCCTCTTCTGGTTCAAGAGATACCCACGAGAAAATGCCTACGGACATGACATTGCAGCCCGCCAGCTTCATTAATCGGATATCCTCACGCAATACTTCCGGATATTTAAGCCATTGTTCAGGATTATAATCAGCACCGTGCAGCATGACACCAGCTTTACTGCTTATCGGGGAATGTTTTTTATTCATTGTGTACGATCATCCTCTCAATTCTGCCCATTTATGGAATGGGACTATTCTCTGATGACAGGCTAGAAGCGTAAGCTATCTAATTCAGGAATCATCATTTATACTATTTATAATATAAGAAAAGTCATTTCAATCAGTAGGAATATAGTCTCGAAGTGATAGCACAAAATGAAGATGAGGTGATAAACCTGCTGCCTTTTTCTCTGATTGAATTACCACGCGACTCTGGAACGTTACCCCTATCCCCCTACTCTGTAGGTCGTCATATCCAATTCCATCATGTGCGCCCAGCAGGATTTCCTGTGTATCAAATCTTTTTGATCCGGACCGGAACCGGTTTATTTCGTGATCTGGAAAATGGCACAGAAATCATACTGGAACCGGGGATGGCTTTTGCCTTCCCACCAGATCGAGGTCATGAATATTATCCTACCTCTCATGAACCGTGGCATGTTGGCTTTATCGGTTTTCAAGGCAGTCAAGCTCAAGGATTGCTGGAAGCGCTTGAACTGCTCCCTTCTGCTCCTTATCGACCGGAGCGTTTTGAACAATGCTGGGAAGAAATCGGCCAAATTTGGCATACGGTGAATTCTCCTGCCTCCAATCGGCAAGACGAGATGTGGATGCAGGAGTTGTCTATCACGCTCTATAGACTGCTCTTAATGCTGCGCCCTGCCAAGAGTTCACAAAGCTCCGCTAATCGTCTAGCCTTCGAGTCTGTCCGAAATGAAGCCCTAACTACAGCCGTCGGGCTGATCAACGAGCATTACACAGAACCGCTTCTGATCTCCAATCTTGCAGCAGCAGTCGGCTACTCCGTGCAGCATTTCCAGCGTTTATTCGTGCAGGAATACGGGGTCACTCCGCATAAGTATTTGCAGAATCTGCGGCTGGAGCGGGCGCTGCAATTAATGACGGAGGATGTGGAGATCCCCGTTCAAGATATTGCGCTTCAGCTGGGCATGGAGACTAATTATTTTATACGTGTCTTCCGAAAAAACTACGGCTGTACACCAGGCGTAATGAAAATACGTTTGCTACAAGGCGAGCAAATGAAGTAACGCTTCCAAGCCTAATGAAGATATTGTAAAATTAAGCAGATGATAGCTTGTGAATTGGGGGCACCACAGATGGCCTAACAGCTTGGAGTGGCACACCTCACGGCTTCGATGTATATATCAGCTCAGATCTTCAGGAATGGTCCGAACCCATTGCTGCCTTTCGTCCAGATCCTAATTTTTGGGCTGATCATCATTTCTGGGCACCAGAGGTTCACCGCTACAACGGAAAATATTATATGTTCGCTTCTTTTAAAAGACATGGGGTTCCACGGGGGACACAAATATTAAGCGCGGAAACACCTGAGGGTCCTTATCTCCCTATCAGCAATCATCCGATTACCCCTGCTTCTTGGGAGTGCCTTGACGGAACGTTATATGTAGATAAAGAAGACAAACCTTGGATGATCTTTTGCCGTGAATGGATTGAAGTGACGGATGGAGAAATGTATGCCGTTCGGCTGAAGGAGGATTTAAGCGCTAGTATTGGTGAACCCGTGCTGCTTTTCCAGGCTTCACAAGCTCCTTGGACGGTAGGTGGCAAAGAAGGGCAGTACGTAACTGACGGTCCTTTTATGCATCAGACTAGCAGTGGTGAGCTGCTTATGTTGTGGTCTAGCAGTGGAGCCGGTGGTTA
Source organism: Paenibacillus sp. FSL F4-0122 (assembly GCF_038002845.1). NCBI lineage: Bacteria > Bacillati > Bacillota > Bacilli > Caryophanales > Paenibacillaceae > Paenibacillus > Paenibacillus sp. FSL F4-0122. Next base: position 5,273,645 of record NZ_JBBODI010000001.1, on the reverse strand, counting down.
TGCCATGGGTTTAGCCCGATCCATCAGCGGTGACATTAGTGGACCTTGGCAACATGATCCTGAGCCTCTTTATGCCAAAGATGGCGGACATGGGATGTTGTTTCGTGATTTGACGGGCAGACTTATGCTGGCTATTCATGCCCCAAATCTCAACCCACAAGAACGGCCGCTGCTTATTGAGATCCAGGAAAGCTCCAGAACGATTCGATAAAATCATTGTAATGTAGAACGGAGTAGAACCCTTGGAACAAAAAATTAAGTCCTTATTTAATGACCAGATTGTAAGTGCCGCCTGTACGAAATATGGTATCCCCATAGATGAGCTAACGTTCATTGGCGGATTTCAAAATTTTGTTTATGAATACCAACTTAGTAACCATCAATATATTCTAAGATTTACTCATAGCTCGCTACGTAGTAAGGATTTGTTGGCGGCTGAACTTGAATGGATTCTATACATAGCAGATCATGGCGTTTCAGTATCAAGACCCGTATGTTCTCTTCAGGGTAATTTAGTTGAGCAAATAGAGATCGGTGATTCGTGCTTTAGGGTATCTTCCTTTGAAAAAGCACAAGGGAAACGAATAGGTTACCCAGACTGCCTGAAAGATGTAGAGCTCTATGAGCAGTGTGGCATGATCACTGGACAAATGCACAGACTAGCAAAATCTTATAAACCACACACCAAAAGACATGCGTGGCATCAGAACTACTACCTGCAGAATGTAACCAGGTTTATTCCTTCATCCCAAAGTGGCGTTTTAGAAAGCTGTAAGGCGCTTATGGATCGGCTAAAGCATCTCGACGCTGATATAAATACCTATGGTCTCATCCATGGGGATATCAATGTAGGCAACTTTTTGGTCCACAATGGTAAGCTGACCTTGTTTGATTTTGATGAAGCTCAGTACAGCTGGTTTGTAGAAGATATCGCCATTCAACTGTATTATCTAGTCTACGTTTACGGGGATGATAGTATGGAGGACAGGCAGCTTCAATGTCAGCGTTTTATGGAGCATTTTCTTAAAGGCTACGTTAAAGAGAACAGTATTTCAGAAAATGAGCTGAAGCTAATTCCTCTTTTTCTTCGATTAAGAGAGATTATTGTATATACAGGGATGTACCGGAGTTTTGATATGTCTAACCTAGATGATTGGACCAAAGATTATTTAACGCAGAGTAAGGCGAGAATTGAGAATGGTATTTCCATCATTGAGTCTTATTTCTGAACAAACATCCAAAGCGTTTCATATGATGTGTCTCTCTTACAAAACCCACAGCTATCACTGTGGGTTTTGTGTTCTCTAAACAAGTCCATTTTGCTTTTAAGAGGTTGATATGCCGTGACTCTATCCTAACTTGGACATATCGTATAAATGAGACTTTTCCCAAAAATGCATATGAGGGGTTGGTTAAATGAGTGCTGTACCTCACTACAAGGCGAACCAACAAGGTATTTCCATTATTACCTGTACCAATCGCCATAATTATTTAAACAACCTATTTCAAAATTACAGCAGACAAAAATATGCAAATAAAGAACTTATCATTATTATCAATAATAATAAAATTCCACTATCCCCCTACCTAACCTTAGCTAAAAAACACAAAAATATTAAGATATTTCGTAAACCTGAACATCAATCTCTCGGTTCATGCTTAAACTATGCCGTAACAAAATGCAAATATCATACCATCGCCAAATTTGATGACGACGATTATTATGCCCCTCATTATTTGACGGAAAGTAATCTGACCTTACAAAGAACTAAAGCTGATATCCTTGGAAAACGGGCTCACTATATGTATTTACTAGGTTCAAATACTTTGATTCTTCGTTTTGCAAATGATGAACACCGGACGGTTACCCATCTCCCTGGCGCTACGCTCGTCTTCAAACGAAAAGTATTCGATCATGTGAAATTTCCTAATAAAAACGTAGGTGAGGATGATCTCTTTTGCAGCAGAAGCAGAAAGAAAGGTTATAAGGTTTATTCTGCGAGTAAAAATAACTTCGTTGCCATACGTAGAAAAAACTCTTCAAAACATACATGGATTATCAGTGATAGTACGTTAATAGCTAACCATAAGATCATCCGGAATATTAAAAACTACAGGAATTTTGTTGGATGCAGTCCAAAGATTCCGTTATGAAGTTAACTGCTGAATCTACTTCATCTGCTGTGTCTATTCTAACTTGTACGAAACGAATTGATTGTATTAAAACCATGTTTGATAACTATCAACGACAGAATTTCAAATCTAAAGAACTTATCGTGATCATAAATAATGATAGCTTGAGAATAGAAGATTATATACAAGCTGCAAAAAAACATAAAAACGTACGGATCTATAAACTACCAGAATATCGTTCACTCGGGTTTTGTCTGAATTTTGGTGTGCACTTAGCGAATTATAGTTGTATCGCTAAATTTGATGACGACGATTATTACTCTGCCAACTATTTAACGGATAGTATGAACATCCTCCATAAAACTAAAGCTGATATCGTTGGAAAACGAGCTCACTATATGTATTTAAATGATAAGAAGCTACTTTTGCTTCGTTATCTTCATATGGAAAATAAACAGGTAACCAATGTTCAGGGTGCCACCCTACTCGTAAAACGAAATGTCTTCCAGCAGATTTCTTTTCCAGATTGGAATAAAGGTGAATGTGTTAAGTTTTGTGCGGATTGCGCTGCACAGGGCTTTAAGATTTATGCAGGAAATAAGTATAACTTCGCTGCGGTTCGTAGAAAAAACTCCAAAGATCACACATGGATCGTTAGTGACAAGAAACTTCTAGCTCAAAATGTTAAAGTTCTAAAGGTAAAAAACTTCAAAAAATACGTAACTCGAGGCTGATTTAATCAAACTCATTCTAGCAGTTGCGACTTAGTAACCCAATAAAAAGACTGGACAGCAATTAGCTAAGCGGCTATTCGCATCCAGTCTTTCATATTTTTAAAAAGTGTAATCGAAAAATTTCTCTGCATTCCTTAAACTAGCCCATATATCAGAGCTTTCTCCGCCTATATACCAATAAGCTACTCCAGCTAGTTTTTTAGTAACCGCTAAGTTGTATTTAGTTATTAATGAACGCCCATCCTCAATCCAAATCGTATGTTTTATAGCTTGTTTCGAGTAGCTCGCGACATATTGTCCCAGAGTAGAATTCCACACAGGTTTCGATGCATAGCTGCTGATGATCTGATTTTGCTCCGGAAGCGTAATATATTCAGAGGATAAAACCGTTCCCTTCTGGTTCAGTGTCCAATCCCGATTATATAAGGGCAATGCCAATATAACTTTTTGACTAGGTACAACTTTTAGGATTGTATTCACAGCCTTTTGATCATAAGAAAGCGAAGCATTGGACCCCGGAACTTGACTCCCGTCATAATGCTCATCATACCCCATCATCACCATGTAATTCACTTGCTTGCCTAGGGCAGCATAGTCAAAAGCTTCTGTCCAATCCGTTCCAAGATCAGGGGATACATCCATCGACAGAATAACATTGAGCGAATGCATTTTCTCGGCCAATAAAGTAATAAACGAAGTCAAATACACACGATCTTCGGCCGCTACATTTTCAAAATCTATATTTAGTCCATCTAATCCATATTTACTCACTAAAGCAGCTAATTGTTTGACTGCCGTATTCCTTGCGGTTGTACTCAACAGCATTTGATGCGTCGCTTCTTGATCCGATCGATTGCCAACCATCGCCCAGACTTGCCTTTTATTCTTTTTTGCCCAAGTTACCAGCGAGACATCTGTCGAATCCGTTACTGTCCCTGTTTTTCCAACATAATACCAACGTGGTGAGAGTGTGTTGACGTTCGATTGCAAAACATGATTCTCAAATTGTGACGTCGTGAGACCATACTGCCAGCCTATAACAATACGTTTGTCCGGATCACTTTCCAGCTCTGCCGCCCAGCTTGTATGTTGCAGCACCCGATCCATCAGCACTGCCGTCTCTTGCCTGGTTATCGGGTCCGTGGGTCGAAAATTTCCGCTATTATCGCCCTTCATTAATCCGCGATCATTAACCTTGGCTACAGCAGCACTTGCCCAGCTAGCAATTTGTTGCCGATCTTTAAAATTGGTTTGTGCGGTAGTTGCAGTGTTTGTTTGCTTTAGCGCTTTGGCTATCCACACAGCCGCTTCCTGCCGAGTAACTGCTTTTGCGGGTGCAAAAGTAGTTGCCGAAGTGCCGTTCGCCAGTTCAAGCTGAATTGCTGCCTGTATCCAGCCGTAATACCAAGCGCTTTTGGCTACGTCGGTATAAGGAGATACCGGACTCAACGCTGGATCAAGCTTCAACAGACGATCAAGAACTGTAATAAATTCAGCTCTAGTAATCGATTGAGTAGGTGAAAATTTAGTATTCGAGGTGCCAGTTAATATATTCCGGTTATATAAATCTATGATTTCTTTTTTTGCATAACTAGTGTTTATATCCTCAAAAGGAACCCCGTTATCGGCCGATATATGCTGAATAAATACTCCGGCGTATAGCACGACAGCGAGGGTCATTATAGTAAATCTAGCAAATATATTCTTCACGGGTTAAGAGATTCCCCCTTGGTTATCAATCTTTGAATTATACCAAGGATACAATCCATAAACATCGCTAAAATATTGGTAGAGTACGATAGGATCAGCTCTTCGGATTATGCAAAAAGAGACTAAGAACCACACCACACAGCACCAAGCCCAATGAAACTAGGAACGTGTCGTGGAATCCTGCAACCATAGCCTCTAAAGGTAGCTTCTGATTTCCTTGACTCATTTGAGTAGCTATATTCGAAGTCAATAAGCCCGACATTATAGCGACAGCAAAGGAACCCACAATTTGTTGTGCAGAGGCAGTAAGTGGGGTCACACGGCTGATCAAATCCTTCGGAGCGGCCTTAAGCACATGTGTACCGAGCTGCATAGTAGTTAATCCTTGGCCAAGTCCCATAATGGCAAAATAACTGATCATAACGTATACACTTGTATCATTTTGTAAACGTGACAAAAGAAAGAGTCCGGTGGACAGCAGCACAAGTCCAGAGAACACAACGGGCCGAGCTCCATACTTATCAAATAATTTTCCTCCAATAATCATGCCAGCAAAGGATATTAAAGCTTGAGGAATAACTAAAAGTCCCGATTCAAAGGAAGAAAAACCTCTGACCTGCTGCAAAAAAATTGGAATTAACAGAATCGAACCAAATAAGGCGAACTGATTAATCCAGGTCAAAATCATACCTTTACTAAATTCTAGAGATCGAAAAGAGCGAAGTTCCAATAACGGTTCTTTTTGGCGCAATTCCACGAAAATAAACAAGGCTAAAGCAATGAAGCTGAACGCAAGAGATATAATCGTTATACGATCCCCCCAGCCGTCCACTCCCCCTCTATGCACCCCAAATACCAAGCTGGAGAAAGCGAGTGGTGATAAAATCACACCCCAAATATCCAATTTAGCTTTATTCCCCTTCTCTATTACCGGAAGAAATTTCACTCCAACAATCATTGCAATAATACCAATGGGGACATTAATCAGAAAAATCCAGTGCCAGCTTGCATATTCCAACAGCCATCCTGACAGTACAGGACCAAGAACAGGCGCAATTAACATCGGTAGTCCAAGCAATCCCATGATTGAACCTCTTTTATCGGGAGGTGCGATTTTGAATGACATAGCCATACCAATTGGAGCAATCATCCCTCCGCCTAATCCCTGCAAAATACGAAAGATTATCAGCTCTGTTGTGGATTGTGCCATTGAGCATAATAAAGAACCTATGGTAAACAATACGATCGAAGCTAAAAAAACACGTTTGGCAGTAAACTTATCCGAGAACCAACCGGCCAATGGGATAATTACGGATAAAGCCAGCGTATAACCCGTGATGGCCCACTGTATTGTTTTTAGGCTAGCATCAAAGGTTTTTTCAAGCTGCGGGATCGCTACATTCATAATTGTACTGTCGAGCATAACAAGCAGCATTCCTGTTATAAGTGCCAGTATTACGGGAAGTATTGCTTTTATAGAAAATTCTTTGGTGACTGGTTGGGATTGTTCCACTTGTAGATTACTCATGGGTCTATACACATCCTTTTTAATTTTTACTAATAAAATAGCTAACCGCTGCCTCCTTTTTAAAAAATCGCACCGTTAAACTAACAGTGTAAGATTAATATAGCACCCGTTTATTTGCTTGTAAATAAAAATATCTAACAGTGTAAGATAAACCGGTAATCTAACGATGGTAGACCAGCCATCCATCTTCGCTTATGATAAAAGAAGACAGTAACAGGAGGTCGTTTCGATGAGAATCAAAAATCTGCAAATCACTGAACAAGATATAATAAAAGCTTCTTGGGAGCTGCTGGATGATATCGGCATAGAGGCATTTAGTATGCGTAAATTAGCAGAACTATTAAATATACAAGCCGCCTCTCTCTATTGGCATTTTAAGAGTAAACAGAGTATTTTCCAGACACTGGCTAATGAGATCGCCAAAGAAGCCCTCGAAACTGCGAATCTCGAAGGTGATTGGCAAGAACAGCTTTTTCATTTTGCAGATCGAATCCGCGGGGTTTTACATAAGTATCCTTGCTCGGCTCAGCTGATGATGAGAACCTTGCCTTCTGAACCTAATTATCTATCTTTACTGAATACTTTGCTTCAGATCGTGGATCATCTTCCTTTAAGCGATAGTGACAAATTCTCCTTAATTGCTTGCGTGTTAAACTATGTAATCTCTTTCGAATTGGACAAATATGAGCAGGATCGAATTGACTTAGCCATGAAAAATGAACCTAATGGAGATGCTAGAGAGGTATTTAAACAATCGCTTGAGCACTTATCAGGGGATGGACCTAATGTTATAAAACGAATGTACGAAAACAATATCTTTAATGAAATTGGCTCCGATAAGATGTTCTATACAGGTCTAAAAATAATGGTGAGTGGAATTGAACAGTTAGCTAATGAGCGACAGTAGAGCTTAGGGGATTTTTCACGACAATAAATCTTGGCACAAATAAAGGGCATCCCAGCAGCCGATTTCGGCTTTTGGAATGCCCTTTTTTAAAGAGCCCGAAATAAAAGTTCTCCTTTGGACTGAATGTATCTATACATCACTCCACATGCCACAAATATCACCACACCAATACCTAACATAACGAGATTACCATTTAGATCGGATAAAAGAAAACTCAAACCAAATGGAATCAGCAAGCTGATAAATCCTATAATCATCGCTACAAGGACCGAAGCACTTTGTTTAATTACTGAGACTTCGTTAGTCCACTCCAGTTTAGGAAGCTTCAAGTTAACGATCACACCTACCATTGCAGTAAGACAAGCGTATAGGACGGGGATTATTAGCAATAACAAGCTCTCCATCCAGCCTGTGCCCAGAGAAATCATTAGAAGCACACTACTAACAATCACAATCGGTACTGTAATGGTGAGATTCACTACGATTTTACTTAATAATATGGTTTTTGTCGGAACGGGGGCGCTTTTTAAAATCCAAATATGGTTACCTTCAAGCGAAATCGAACTCGATGTCGTACAGCTTAATGCAACAAAGAGGGAAACAAATAGTGGCGCCAATCTGCTTAGATAGTTAGAGAGTTCTGGTATTTCCATAATTTGTCCTAATTGCTCTGAGCTAACAAACAGTAAGGTAATCGCCATGACAAGTAACATAACCATACCGATACTCGTATTTAGCACATATATAGAAGAACTGAAATAGCGGCGCAGCTCTTTTTTATACAATGTGTAAAGCGGTGAAGAGACTTCAAGTGACCTCATTTGATACTTATTCTTTGAGTAAGAAGTCGTAAGGCCTGTGTGTATTGCTTTATATTTGCTGCCAAGAATAAGGGTAAACAACATAAAAGAAAGTAACGAAATCCCTATAAATAATAGTAAAGGAGCTACCTGATACGAGCAGACAGCATCTACATACATAACCGTCAAAGGATATAAGTTGAAGATTTGATCGGCAATTTGTGTGCTCATATCCGCAAGTAACTGCGGGTCATTCCCATTCATTTGGCCTGAACCCAAAATAATAACAATGATTACGGCAAAAGTCAGAATGAGACTTATTAAACGACTTCCTTTAAAACGTGAGGAAATCCAACTAATCAATGCCCCTATAATTGTTGCAGCAATGATCGGCACTAATGGGATAAATAGCAGCGTTATCATGAAAAATAAATAATATACTACTGCCGGATTTACCTTTATAGCATAAACTACACCTGCTGGCACCATCACCATCAATGAGAACAGTATATTCAGCACATAGAGCTGAACTACACGGCTTGCTACGATATGGCTCGTTTTGATAGGCAACGACATTACGAGATCGTAATCTTTGGAGCCAAATAATACCCCACTCGCCTTATAGATCGTTGTAAAAAATCCAATCAAGCAAGTAACAGCCATCATAATCGCAAGCAGCAGCTCTGGCCGGCCTATCTGTTCAAGTGTCTCTGCTATCATGAAGCTATATCCAAATGAAACTACTGCCATCATGACAATCCCTATTAAGATACCGATGCTCAGCAAAAGCATTTTTCGTCTTTCTTTCATATCCCTTGTATGCAAAGCTTTATTTAACCCAAAGGATGAGATCAGCTGAATTTTCGTCAATCGCCAGATATTAATCATGTTTAATCAACTCCAAAAACACATCTTCAAGGCTACTGTCACCTTTCACCTCTTCTGTTTTCCCATGAGTGATCAATTCACCCGCTTTGATAATGGCAATCTTATTGCAGAGCTTCTCGGCCACATCCAGTACATGCGTCGAAAAAAAGATCGCACTGCCCTGGCTGCAAATCTCCGCCATGATTCTCTTGAGCGTGTGTGCCGCTTTTGGATCAAGTCCCACAAAGGGTTCATCCAGAACGAGCAGCTTCGGTTTATGAATAAGCGAGGAGATAATCGCGAGTTTCTGTTTCATACCATGAGAATATGCGGAGATTAAATCCCCCAGATTAGAGGTAATCTCAAATTCATCGCTATACTTCTTTATCAATAACTCCCGATCCGCTTTCGATACACTAAAAAGATCACCAATAAAATTCAAGTACTGAATGCCCGTCAGATGATCGTATAGATCCGGATTATCTGGAATATACGCAGTAATCGCTTTGCAGGCTAAGGGATCTTTTTTAATGGAGTACCCACCAATCTCGATATCTCCCTCCTCAAAATCTAAAACTCCGACCACTGCTCGGATAGTTGTTGTTTTCCCCGCACCGTTATGACCGATAAAGCCATAGATGTCACCTTTTTCGACCACCAAATTCAGATCATTTACCGCCTTCTTGCCACCCTTGTAGCTCTTGGTAAAATGTTTGATTGTCAACATCTTGCCACTCCCCTTCCAATCTCATAACACTCTCGACAAGCCATATTTACTATAGCTTCGTCGTCTTCAATATACGTTTCTTATAATACGTTTAGCCCGTCCAGATAGTTCATTCATTCACAAATATTTTTATCGGAAATTCCCACTCTATAGCGCGCGAGGTGAATAGTAACCGGGTCCGTAAGGGTAAGCAATTTACTTTTGAACGCTAAACAATCGACTTCGTTGGTGCCACGGTGTATAGGACCGAGGCGCCCTTATTTCACAAAATCATGCCTTTTTCCACTCCGTTCGGACTCAGATGCAGCTATTGTGCCATATCCACTGCATTTTGCTGCAAAATCAGCCGAATAAGTGCTATGCAGTCCGTTACTTTGAAATAAGGCGCCAAAAACACTATTTAGCTGCAATACGGTCCGCAAGGGTAAACAAACTACTTTGCTGACGATGTGATAGCTACTTTGGAACGCTAAGCAAACGAATTTCTAAGCATTCTACACTGGAACAGAAGCAATCTACCTTTGGCGATGGCTGCCATTGCAACGTATTGGACCGAGGCGCCCTTATTTCGCAAAATCCCACCCTTTTCCACTCCGTTCGGACTCAGATGCAGCTATTGTGCCATTTCTGCTCCTTTTTGCTGCAAAATCAGCCGAATAAGTGCTATGCAGTCCGTTACTTTGAAATAAGGCGCCAAAAACACTATTTAGCTGCAATACGGTCCGCAAGGGTAAACAAACTACTTTGCTGACGATGTGATAGCTACTTTGGAACGCTAAGCAAATTACTTTGGGGACGGTGAGATAACTAACTTTGGAACGCTATCCAAACTACTTTGGGGACGATGAGCTAACTACTTTGAACGCTAAGCAAACTACTTTGGGGACGATGAGCTAACTACCTTGGCACGTAAGCGAACTACTTTCTAAGCATTCTACACTGGAACAGAAGCAATTTACCTTTGGCGATGGCTGCCATTCCTACGTATTGGACCGAGGCGCCCTAATTTCACAAAATCATGCCTTTTTCCACTTCGTTCGGACTCAGATGCAGCTATTGTGCCATATCCGCTCCTTTTTGCTGCAAAATCAGCCGAATAAGTGCTATGCAGTCCGTTACTTTGAAAAAAGGCGCCAAAAACACAATTTAGCTGCAATACGGTCCGCAAGGGTAAGGTAAGGTAAGGTAAGGTAAGGTAAGGTAAGGTAAGGTAAGGTAAGGTAAGGTAAGGTAAGGTAAGGTAAGGTAAGGTAAGCCAAGCCAAGGTAAGGTAAGCCAAGCCAAGCTAAGCTAAGCTTAGCCAAACTAACTACCCACCCAACAAAAAGAGCATTCCCCCCAAATTCGGGATTGAATGCTCTTTTTTTAAATGCAAAGTCTACGCTGATGCGAACTGACTGTTATATAATCTGGCGTAATATCCACCGCTGGCTAGGAGTTGGTCATGCGTACCACTCTCCACAATGTCTCCGTCCTTCATGAAAAGAATGAGATCCGATTCTCGAATCGTTGACAAACGGTGGGCAATTACAAAGCTGGTCCGGCCTGCGATCATTTTTAGAAAAGCCTTCTGAATCCGTACCTCAGTCAGCGTATCAATACTGCTGGTGGCTTCATCCAAAATGAGCATAGGTGGATCTACGAGCATCACTCGTGCTATGGTTAGCAGCTGCTTTTGTCCTTGCGACAAATTATCTCCTGAGCCACTGATCTTCGTATCATATCCCTCAGGCAGGCGTTTAATGAAGCTATGAGCATTAGCAGCCTTAGCAGCAGCGATGACCTCTTCTTCGGTAGCCTCAGGTTTGCCGTAGGCAATATTTTCTCTAATTGTGCCGCCAAACAGCCAAGTGTCCTGCAACACCATCCCGAAATTACGCCGCAGACTGTCCCGGGTAATCGTCTTGATATCCACGCCGTCAATCTTGATGGAACCCCTATCCACATCATAAAAACGCATTAGCAGATTTACCAGCGTTGTCTTCCCCGCTCCCGTCTGCCCTACAATTGCAACCCGGGTACCTGGTTTCACTTCCAGACTGAAATCATTAATCAGAGGACGTTCAGGATTATAAGCAAAGGATACTTTTTCAAAGGTAATCGTTCCTTGACTTGTATTCATAATTTTGGCGTCTGTTTCATCAGCTGGTTCTGGCGATAGGTCTAGAATGGCGAAAATTCGCTGCGCTGATGCTGTTGCCGATTGAAGCTGCGTAATCACACCTGTAATTTCATTAAACGGCTTAGCAAACAAGTTGGAGAAGATCAAAAAGCTGGACAAATCCCCTACCGTCACAAGCCCGCGAATCACCATAACACTTCCGATCATCGCGATAACAGAGAAGGTAATATTATTTACTAACCGTGTTGTCGGATTGGACAAGGAACCGTAAAATTGTGATTTCACGCCAGTCTGGTACAAAGTCTCGTTTCGTTCTTCAAACTGGGTCAGTGCACGGTCTTCATAATGATAAGCTGTGACCACTTTTTGTCCGCCAATCATTTCCTCCACATATCCGTTGAGACCGCCCAGAATTTTAGCCTGCTCCTTAAACATCTTCTGGGAGCGCATCGTAATAAATCTTGCCACAAAAAATGTAACGGGTGCTGACAGAAGAACAACTAAGGTCATTAAAGGACTAATGTACAACATGAGTGCAATTGCCCCCACGATGGTGATGATCCCCGTGAGCAGTGTTGAGAAGCCTTGCAGCAGTCCATCAGAGACCGCATCCATATCATTAACAAACCGGCTGATGCTGTCCCCTTGCGGGTGGTTATCATGAAATTTCAACGGCAAAACATTTAATTTATCAAAAAGCTCCCGCCGTAAGTCATATACAGTCCGGTAAGCAATTCGATTAGTCAGGTAGGTAAGAAGCCATCCGAAAAAGCTGCCGACAATATACACCCCTGCCAGAATCAAAAGCAGTCTAAGTACGGCGTCAAAATCAACCTCTCCCGGCCCGATCATAAAATCGATGGCGCTGCCGATAAGCAACGGGCCAATTAGACTGGCAATCACACTGAGTATTGCGCAGATTACTGCGCCTATAGCTATTTTTTTATAATGCCCTGTGTATACAATAAGTCTTTTCCAAATGTTGTTTTTGTTCATTGGCCCGACTCCTCACTTGATAGCTGGGACAGGCAGATTTCTTTATACTCTTCACAACCCCGCATCAACTCCTCATGGGTTCCGACACCGGCGATCCGCCCTTCCTCAAATACCATTATTTTATCCGCTTGTCTTACAGTGCTTACCCTCTGCGAGACAAGGAGCACGGTCATTTCCTGGCTGCTCTCTTTGAGAGCCTTACGAAGTGCCGCATCTGTGGAGAAATCCAGCGCACTGGAGGAGTCATCCAAAATAAGAATCGATGGCTTACCTACTACTGCACGAGCTATGGTTAAGCGCTGCTTTTGTCCACCGGATAAATTTAATCCACCACGAGATACTTGCGTATTCAAGCCTTCGGGTAATTTACGTATAAACTCCTCCGCTTGAGCGATAGAGGCTGCCTGCATGATTTCTTCCTCAGTTGCATCTTCCTTACCCCAACGTATATTCTCAGCGATTGTTCCTGTAAACAACACAGCTTTTTGCGGAACAATCCCTATTTTCTCACGAAGCTGGTGCAGCTTGTAATCTCTGACATCCACACCATCCACTTTCACTTCACCTTGCACCACATCATAAAAACGAGGGATCAAATTCACAAAAGTAGACTTACCTGAACCCGTACTGCCAATCAGGCCCACGGTCTCTCCGCGATTAATTACTAAAGATATATCCTCTAATGCCGATTCACCTGTCGTATTATACCCAAAGGATACGTGATCGAATTGTATAGCAGGGGCAGCATGGTCAGGTTCTGCAATCAATGCATTTCCTTCCTCGGACACGGATACCTTAACACCAAGCACTTCATTCACACGATTCGCTGAGGATGAGGCTTTTGTAAAAATAATAACCAAGTTGGAGACCACTATCAGCGCCAGCAAGATCTGAGTGATGTAATTGATGAAGGCAATGATCTCCCCTTGAGACAATCGGCCCCCATCGATATGAATTCCGCCTACCCACAAAATAGCTATGATCGCCGCATTTACTACAAGTGTAGTCATCGGCCCAAGCAAAGCAGAAATCCGCGAAACCCGGATCGCTGTAGTAGTCAAATCATCGGATGAGGCATCAAAACGTTCTTTTTCTGTACGTCTTTTGGCAAAAGCACGAATCACTCGAATCCCCGATAAATTCTCACTCAGTACGAGCGCAAGGGCATCCAGCTTCTGCTGGTATTTTCGGTACAAAGGAGCACTGCGGGTGATAATAAAATATAAAATAATGCCAAAAACCGGTGTTGCCGCTATTAGAATCAGCGATAATCTAAAATCCAAAATCATGGACATTAGGATAGCCCCGATGCAGATAAACGGTGCACGAATAACTAGACGAATCAGCATGGCCACAGCAATTTGCAGCTGGTTTACGTCATTGGTAATCCGATTAATCAGTGTAGGCGTACCTAAGGTATCCAGTTCAGCATACGACAAGGATGTAATATGTCTAAACATCTTATTGCGTAGTGTCGTACCGAATCCCTGTGAAGCCCGGGCTGCATAATATTGGCATACCATGGAGCAGCCGAAGCCAAGCAGTGACATCAGCACCATTAGGCCACCCATGCGGTAAACATAGGCGCTGTCATGATTGCCAACCCCGTTGTTGATGATCAATGCGACAATGGTAGGCAAAATCAGCTCCAGAATCGCTTCCATCAGTTTGAAGATCGGTCCAATGATCGCTTCTTTTTTGTACGGCTTTAAATATACTGCAATTTTGAACAAATTTATCCACACCCAACATAAGAAGTATTTAACCACTTGAAATATGTATAAGAACAGTTATGATTATGGCATATCTACTCACATATTAATAATATTGGATTCGTATCGCTCCCATACGATTAGCATATCTCAAGTTCGGAGGATTTTTATATGGATATTAGACAGCTTAAATATTTTATGGCGATAGCTGAGGAAGGACAGATCACATCTGCAGCCAAAAAACTGCAAATGGCCCAGCCTCCGCTGAGCCAGCAGCTAAAGCTCCTGGAGGAAGAACTCGGTGTAAAGCTAGTGGAACGAGGTCCACGCAGCGTGCAGCTCACTGAAGCTGGAGCCATTTTGCGGGACCGTGCCCAACAAATTCTGGAGCTGGCAGATTCCACTGCCCGTGAGCTCACTGATTTTGTCAAAGGTTTAAAAGGAACCCTAGCCATTGGTACAGTTTCTTCCTCTGGAGCTACGTTGCTTCAAGATCGGCTATGTGAATTTCACAAAACCTATAAAGGTGTGAAGTTTGAGATTCATGAAGGAAATACCTTTAGAATCATTGACCTCTTGAATAAAGGCATTGTCGAAGTCGGAATTGTAAGGACACCCTTTAATGGTACAAATTTAGAATGTCTTTACACACAAGCTGAACCTATGATTGCCGTAATGACACCTGAGTATGACTGGAAAACGGATGAAAACTTTATTGAGATCGGTGAGCTAAAGGATAAGCCGCTTATTATCTACCGCCGTTTTGAGCAGCTTATCCGGGAAACATGTCTTGAGAACGGCTTTGATCCGCTGATTTTCTGCATGAATGATGATGCTAGGACAACACTGCTCTGGGCAAACGCTGGTCTTGGCATCGGAATCATCCCCAAATCCGCTTTCGAATTAACGAGTAACAGTAATTTGATCTATAAAGAAATCAGTAGTGAATCACTACGCACGCGGGTCGCCGCCGTCTGGATTAAGGATAAATACTTGTCATCATTGGCTTCAAAGTTTATTGAGAGTTTCAAGAATGGATAATACCAGCTCTATTTATTCACTTGTTGTTGAACGAGCCTATCCTCTTCTTCTTTAATACGGTTAATATCAATTCGTTCAAACAATAATTGTAATTCAGTAACCTGTTGGTAAGGGGGTACCGAGCAAGGCTGCCAATTCGGTAGTTCTAACGACAGGAACCCCCTGATCTTGTCACAAGAGAACGGCAGAAACGGATGTAACAAATTCGCTAGGTTCGCAATAATCTGCACACATGTGTATATTGCAGAATCACAAGAAACCTGATCCTCTTTTATCTGTATCCATGGTTTTTGCAGGTCGAAATACTGGTTTGCCTTGCGCACATAAGAAAAAATATACTCCAGCGCATCTTTTATATTCCCAGCCTCAATAAGCCGCCCTGATTCGAGATACAAGAGGTCAATGTTGTCATTCCACCCCTTATCCAATTGCCCATTCGGCACTTTCCCTTCATAAAACTTATCTACAAAAGCCAATGAACGATTCACAAAGTTACCAAATGCTCCAAGCAGCTCTCCATTATGGCTATAAATAAACTCTCTCCAGGAAAAATCCGTGTCCCGCTTCTCGGGTCCATTGGCAATTAAGAAATAACGAATAGAATCTGGCTGATACCGCTCTAAAATATCAGGTACCCAGACCGCCCAGTTTCGGCTAGTGGAGAACTTCTGCCCTTCAAGGGTTAAATATTCGCTAGATATAATCCTGTCCGGTAAATGCAGACCTCCTGCTCCTAATAACACAGCCGGCCATATTAAAGTGTGAAAAGGAATATTGTCTTTACCATGCACATAATAAGCGGTTATCTTCCTTTTTTCCTCTAACCAAAAATCCTCCCAGCTTCCTCCGGACTGTGCAGCCCACTGCTTACTGGCTGATAAATAACCACTTACCGCCTCAATCCAAACATAAATCTTTTTATCTTCAAATCCAGCCACAGGAACATCTACACCCCAAGACAAGTCTCTTGTTACCGCGCGGTCCTGCAGCTCTTCTTGTAAATAACGTTTGGTCAGTTTTATAGCGTTATCTCTCCAAAATTGTGCTTCCGCTACATATTCCGTTAATTCAGACTGAAAATTAGATAAGCTAAGATAATAATGTTCTGTCGGCCGTTCTATTGGTGTACTCCCACATAATTTGCAGACTCTGTCTAACAAATCGGCAGGATCTAGAATGGTAGAACAATAATCACATTGATCCCCTCGCGCCCGCTGGCCACATACCGGACAAGTCCCTTCCACATATCTGTCTGGCAAAAAGCGCTGATCCACCTCGCAGTAACATTGCGCAATGGTTTTTTTATATAAATGACCATTCTCTAGTAGCTTTGTAAACAACTCTTGCACGACCTTATGATGCTGCTGTTGATCCGTTCGAGTATATAGATCATAACTAAATCCCAGCTGTTCAAAACACTTCAGAAACTCTTCATGATATCTGCTTGCAAAAGCTCCGGGCGTAATCCCTTCATTCGCAGCCTGAACCGCTACGGGTGTTCCATGGCAATCACTGCCTGATACATATAATACGTTATCCCCTTTGGAGCGAAAATATCGTGCCAGCACATCCCCAGGCAACACACTTGATAATCTCCCCAGATGTAAAGATCCATTCGCATACGGCCAAGCGCCACCTATAAACACATTACTCATTAACCTTCTCCTCCTTTTTTAGACAACAAAAAAACTCCCATCCACAAAGGACGAGAGTTCTACTCACGTGTTACCACCTAATTTTATAAATGCCTCATGACATTTACCTCTTCAGGTACGACGTTAATTAACGTTTATACCCTAGCACTGTAACGGATGCAGGTTCCGGCGCAGCCTACAACCCATAAGGTTTCGATGCGCAGCTCTGAGACCATATTCCCAAGGGTTTTCTTTACTCCTTTTCAGCGACCGGAGCTCTCTGTTGAAAGAATTGCCGTGGTACTCTTTCTCTTCTTTGCTTTTACATATTCAAGTTAGAGAAAATAATACTCAATTTGTTGTTTATTGTCAATGTGAAAAATCAAGCTCACTGTAACTTTTCCAGTTAATCTTCGTCTTTTATATAAATACGTTACAAGGAGGTCCCTCAGTGAAAAAGGTAAATTTGCTTACACTCTCTGTTCTTTTACTAGCAGGGGTATGGAGCTGCTCCGATAATCAAGTCAATTCTGTACCTAAAAGTGAGCCCTATACTTCCAAAGAAGCCATCAGTAGAGGGGATATTGTTTCTTGGGAAAAAGTGTACAACCTCGATAAATTCGAGCAATTTATAACGAATCTCTCCAGCAAAAAAGCAGACAATATACGCGTTACAAGTTACACAGATGAAGGCGATCCCATATTTAAGGATTTAAAATTTGACGGTAACGTGATTAATTACAGCTATGATACCTCTAATGATGCATTCGGTGGAAGCAACACAGGAGTCAGAACCGATACCTGCTCCGAAGTGACGAGTAAAAAAAGCACACAAGGTGAAATTATCTATTCGATCAGCGGTTGCACAAATAATGACTCTGAAATTGATTACTACCTTTTTCGCACAACAAAATGAAATGCTGAAATAAAAAAGACCACCCAATCATAATACAATTGGATGGTCTCGTTACTTCATATTATTTCATGATTTTGCAAATATCATTGGTGAATTGAACTGGATCACTAACCTGTAGACCTTCGATCAACAGGGCTTGGTTGTACAGCAGGTTCGTGTATAAACCGAGCTTTTCTTTGTCGTTCTCTGCTGCCGCCTTCAAGGACTGGAATACTTCGTGATGGATGTTGATTTCAAGTACCTTATCCGCTTGCACCTCTTGGCCATTCGGCATCGATTTCAGAATTTTCTCCATCTCGATCGTCAGCTCACCTTCTGCAGAGAGACATACCGGATGAGTCTTCAAACGTTTGGAAGCTTTAACATTTTTCACTTTGCCGGACAGGATGTCCTTCATCGCTTCAAAAAGCTCCTTGTTTTCGTTCTCTTCCGCTTCCGTTGGCTTGTCCGCTTCGTCGGCTTCGATCCCCAGATCTCCGCTGGATACGGATTTAAATTCTTTTTCCTTATAAGACTGAATCATCTTGATCGCAAATTCATCAATATCATCAGTGAAGTAGAGAATTTCATACCCTTTATCCGATACAAGCTCGGTTTGCGGGAGCTTTTCGATTCTGTCGATCGACTCTCCGGAAGCATAGTAGATATACTTCTGATCTTCTGGCATTCTTGAGACGTATTCGTCCAGTGTAACCAGCTTCTTCTCCTTGGAGGAGTAGAACATCAGCAAATCTTGAAGGGTGTCTTTGTGCATCCCATAATCGTTATAAACACCAAACTTAAGCTGTCTGCCAAAAGCATTATAGAACTGCTCATATTTCTCTCTTTCATCCTTCAGCAGGCTTTGCAGTTGGCTTTTCACTTTATTCTTAATGTTCTTAGCGATCAGAGTCAGCTGACGGTCATGCTGGAGCATCTCTCTGGAAATGTTCAAGGAAAGATCCTCTGAGTCCACCATACCTTTTACAAAACTGAAGTAATCAGGCAGCAGATCCGCACATTTGTTCATGATCAACACACCGTTGGAATAGAGCTCAAGACCTTTTTCATATTCCTTTGTGTAATAGTCAAACGGTGTATTTTCTGGGATGAACAAAATCGCATTGTACACTACAGCACCATCAGCACTGATATGAATATGTTTAAGCGGCTTATCGAAGCCGTAACGTTTCTCTGCATAGAAGTTATCGTAATCTTCTGTAGTCAGCTCGCTTTTGTTCTTGCGCCAGATTGGCACCATGCTGTTTACGGTTTGTTCTTGAACAACTTCTTCGAACTCATTCTCCGTGCCTTCTTTTGGCTTTTGTTCCTTCAAGTCCATTTTGATTGGGAAACGGATGAAGTCGGAGTATTTTTTAATGATGGATTTCAGGCGATATTCTTCCAAATATTCATCATATTGATCTTCTTCAGTATTCTCTTTAATCTTCAAAATCACATCAGTGCCGACAGAATCCTTCTCAACAGTCTCGATGGTATAGCCGTCAGCGCCCTTAGACTCCCATTTAAAGGCCTCGTCGCTGCCTAATGCCTTACTGATCACTATAACGTCATCAGCCACCATAAACGCAGCGTAGAAGCCCACTCCGAACTGTCCGATGATATTGTGGCCATCTTTAGCTTCGTTCTCTTTCTTAAAAGCAAGAGATCCACTCTTCGCGATTGTACCTAAGTTATTCTCCAGCTCCTCTTGTGTCATCCCGATACCTGTATCGGAAATCGTCAAGGTTCTGTTCGCCTTATCGGCGGTCACTTTAATATAATAATCCTCTTTATTGAAGACCAGGCCTTCATCAGCTAAGGCTTTGTAATAGATCTTATCAATCGCATCACTTGCATTGGAAATCAGTTCACGCAGGAAAATTTCCCGTTGAGTATAAATGGAGTTAATCATCATTTCCAGCAATCTTTTCGATTCGGCTTTAAACTCTTTTTTGGCCATGAATAAATAAATCTCCTTTCAAAATAACCTTATTATTCATCATTCCGTGATTAGCACTCTTCTTAGATGAGTGCTAATTCTTCTTTTTATATAACATAAACTGATTTTCAATGTCAAATTTTTTGGCTACTTTCATATGAAAATATAACCATTTACAATTCCCTTGCAATCCTATTGATTGTATGATTTAAATAGATTAGATACATAATTTCCAAATAAAGGTTTATCCATTTCGGATTTGGGAGGTCTTTAAATGAATGAACAAGCAATGTCCGCTTTAAATTCCACAATAAAAAGCCCCGTAAAGAACTTAATTGGCAGTGTATTCATTCCCGTACATGATATTGAAAAATCCCGTCGCTGGTATTGCCAAGTCCTGGGGCTTCCAGAGACAGATTGTAAGATCATGAACGGTCATTTATGCCCGCTGCCTATGCAGGGAAACACTGGAATCATCCTGGATACCATGCCGTTGTGGGGCGGCTTAGAACCTGAAGGAACACCGCCCATTACAACACCAGCTTTTTTATTACTGACCGATGATCTGCAAGCCTCTTTCAATTATGTGAAGGCTCTCGGTGTAGAGCTAGTAACTGAAATTCAAGATGAGCATTGGTTTGTTGTGAAAGATCCTGATGGGAATAAATTAATGATTTGCAAGCAACATTTGGATTAAAAATTGCAGCGGTTGTGATTTCCACTTCTTAGGGTGCATCAGAAGCTGCAGATCAAAGTGAATTTCGGGATGAATAAAGGACAGCTCCGCCAAGCTTCCTCGTTCAATTTCTTCCTCTGCCACGATTTTTGGTAACAAAGCAATTCCAAGGCCATTCATTACACAACGTTTGATGGCCTCCAGATTCGAAAGCTCAAAACCTATGCGGAATATGATCCCGTGCTCTTTTAACAAATTCTCGAACAGACTGCGGTAAATACAGCTTTCCTCCGAGACTATTAGCTCACAGTTATTCAGATCGTTTAGGGTTACCGTATCCATCTGGGCAAGCGGATGATGAATGGGGGCTATCAATACAAGCGGCTCATCTCTGACGATCGTACGCTCAAGGATGGAATCCGCAGTGGTGCGATCCAACATTAAGCCTAGATCTACTTCGCCATCTTTTATTTTGGCAAGAAGATTAGCTTCCTGCATCGTTTGCAGATGAATATCCAGCTTCGGAAATTTAGTCCTTAGCTGCTGCAGGTAAGGAGGTAAATAAAAGGCCGCTAAAGAATCTATCGTCCCAATAGTTATCGTTCCTCCGATTTGCTGGGCGATGGTTTCTTTTGAACGATCATACAAATCCAAAATCTCCACGAACAGCTTCAATAACTCTTCTCCTGGCGGGGTAAGCCGCAGCTGACGGCCATGCCTCTCTATTAAAGGTACTCCATATTCCTTCTCTATCTTCTGTATCTGCATCGTCACACTTGATTGTGCATATCCCAATTCTTCAGCAGCTCGCGTAAAGCTCTGACGTTTAGCCACCTCGCGGAAGGTTCGTAAATAGGTTAAATCCATTACCTCACCCTAACATCAATATTTTTGATGATCCATATCATTTATTATAGCTAACGACGATGCTACTTTCCATGGTAAAGTGTATGTAGAGGAATTAAAATATTTTGGAGGCCGATAATTTATGCTTACAGAACAACAGATTTATGGAGTTTATGTCCCCGTGGTCACCCCGTTCAATGCTGCTGGTGAAGTTGATTTGGATTCGTATCAGCGTTATGTAAAGAACATTATTAACAACAGCATACAAGGTCTGGTCGTTAATGGAACCACCGGAGAATCGCCCACTGTAACCGTAAATGAAATGCAGCTTCTAGTAAACACTTCCCGTGAGCTTCTACAATCCACATCAATCCCCTTAGTAGTTGGTACAGGTACCAATGATACAGCCTCTACGGTTGCACGCACGGAAATTGCTGCAAACCTTGGTGCTGATTGTGCACTAGTAGTCGTACCTTATTATAGTCGTCCTTCACAAGAGGGTATCATTGCCCATTTCCGCAAAGCAGCAGAAGTAGGCATACCTATCATGGCTTATGATATTCCAAGTCGTACAGGTACCGCCATGACGGTAGATACTGCACGTACAATCCTAGAAATGAATAATGTTGTCGGTTTAAAAGACTGCTCAGGCAGTACAAAAATGGTTACAGAGTTAGTCCGTACAGGTGCTAAACCTGTGCTTGGCGGCGATGATTCCCTCTTTTATGAAATGCTTAGCTGCGGAGCAGCTGGAGGTATGCTCGCTACTGCCAACGTTTATCCGGCAGAATGCCTTCGTATCTTTGAAGCCTTTACATCTGGTCAAGTGGACTTCGCTAAAGAAAGCTTTGAACAACTACTGCCGATCATCCGCCTATTGTTCAAGGAATCGAATCCCGCTCCAATTAAATGGATGCTTAACCAAAACGGCCTACTATCCTCGGATACGCTTCGCCTCCCTATGACTTCCATCAGCACAGGACTTCAGCAAGAACTGAGCCCCTATGTTCAGGACAATACAATTGAAGCAACCGCATAAATGAAATAACAACAGCCGTTGTACAGTGAGGAACTGTTTAGCGGCTGTTTTTTGTTGTAAATCATCAGGACATAAAACATAAAAAACTGCACCTCCAAATGTTAGTTGTGTCTAACAATTGGGGTGCAGTTCAGTTTACTCTGACGTTTTTTTATTTTGCTATAGAAACGATACGCATTCAAACTTACTTATCTGCTGCTCGTTTTTTGTCTTCCTTTTGTGAACCACTCGGACTTTGGCTTCAATGGAGGGTTAGACTTAGGTTTTGCTTTAGCTGGTTTGGATGCCGCTGATTTTGTTGCTGCCGGTTTTGTTGCCGCAGGTTTAGCAGTTGCTGGTTTGGAATTCGACGGTCTCGAAGACGATGGTCTCGAAGCTGCTGCTTTCGAACCTGACGGTTTCGCAGAACGATCTGTCTTCATTTGCGTTTTACGAGACATCGGATAAGGATGATCCTTAACTTCCGGAATCGATTTTCCAATCAATTTTTCAATATCTTTAAGGAAAGGAAGCTCTTCAGCTTCGCAAAAAGAAATTGCCGTTCCGCTCAATCCCGCTCTGCCTGTACGACCGATCCGGTGCACATAGGTTTCCGGAATGTTCGGTAGATTGAAGTTGATTACGTGAGACAGCTCATCAATATCAATTCCCCGGGCAGCTATATCCGTAGCTACGAGAACACGAGTCGCACCGCTTTTAAAATTCCGCAAGGCGTTCTGGCGATCATTTTGTGATTTATTGCCGTGTATGGCTTGAGCAGAAATGTTCACTTTAGCCAGATCGCGGGTAACACGGTCCGCACCACGTTTGGTACGAGTAAACACCAAAGCTGAGACGATGGATTTATCCTGTAACAGCAGGTTCAATTGGTTTTGCTTATTTCCGTTCTCTAATAAATAGATCGATTGATTGATTCTATCCGCAGTAGATGACACGGGTGTGATTTCTACCTTCACTGGATTCACAAGCAATGTTTTGATCAATTTAGAAATTTCAGTTGGCATCGTTGCCGAGAAAAACAGAGTTTGCTTCTTCGTAGGCATTTTGGCGATGATTCGTTTCACATCATGGATAAAGCCCATATCCAGCATCCGGTCAGCTTCATCCAGAACTAAAATTTGTACATATTGCAGATCTACACGTTTCTGATTGATCAGGTCGATAAGTCTACCAGGGGTAGCAATAAGAATATCGGCACCTTGATTCAGTGCACGTTCTTGCACTTTCTGTGACACACCGCCAACAATGGCAGCAGAGCGGATATCTGTATATTGGCTATACGCTTTTATGTTATCAGCAATTTGAATCGCTAGTTCTCTTGTCGGTGTTAAAATCAACGAGCGAATGCGTCGCACATTATTGGATTTGTTTGGGTTGGATTGTTCGCTTAACAATTGAATAATAGGCACGGAAAATGCAGCTGTTTTTCCTGTTCCCGTTTGCGCGCATCCAAGTAAATCTCTACCCGCTAATACAGCTGGAATCGACTGCTCCTGTATTGGTGTAGGTGATGTATAGTTTTCTTTGCTTAAAGCCTTCAAAATTGCAGGCACAATATTCAGTTCATTAAATGTCATTGGGTCTCCTTAATTTCTAATACATATATTCTTAACAATAAATCCTTTTGTCACGTCATAAACCATAATCATAACACAATAAGTTACATAATAATAGATTTTCTTTATCATCACACCAATTTTCATTAAAAATCCATTTCAGGATACTATTCGTTCTGCTCTTACAGAAATATTTTGCTAACCGTAAAATACTCCTCCTCAATTTATCCTGGGGCGTATCTTTTGTTGATCCTGTTGATCCTGTTGATCCTGTTGAGCAATCGGACTCAGACGCCCTTATTTTGAGGATTCATGGTTTTTGGCGATGCTATCGGACTCGGATGCAGTTATTCACACCTTCGAAGCCCAGTTCAGTACAAATATAAGGCAATAAGAGCTATGCGGTCCGATACCTTGGCAAAATAGATCAAAATGCTGAAATAGCTGCGATACAGTCCGATATGTACAAGCGGTCGGGTAAACCACGCAAACTTTACAGCACGCGGATCAGACACACAATCCTTACAGCACGCAGATCAGACACACAATCCTTACAGCACGCGGATCAGACACGCAATCCTTACAGCACGCGGATCAGACACGCACAAAAAAGCGGAGGATTTCTCCCCCGCTTCTTATCTTTGCTATAACTATGATGACTATTCTACGATTTCAGCAGTATCGCCGTTGTTGGCACCTGCAGCGTTAGCTTCGTCAGTGTCAATATGCATATCCAGTTTAAAGCTGTCTGATACGCGTGCAATTACGTTCTCCAATACGAGACCACGATCGCCTCCGAGACGAACTTTAAGCAATTGCTTATCAGCAATGCCCCAAGCTTCAGCTTCAGAAGTATGGAAGTGAATGTGACGAGCGGCGATGATAACGCCTTGTTCCAATTCTACTTCGCCAGCAGGTCCTTTAAGCGTAATGCCAGGTGTTCCATCAATATTTCCAGATTCGCGAACTGGAGCTTTCACGCCAAGTGCGAAGGAGTCAGTACGGGAAATTTCTAATTGGGAAGCCGGACGAGCAGGTCCCAAAATTCTTACTTTGTCAAATTTACCTTTGCTGCCGATAACTGCTACTTGCTCATTTGCTGCAAACTGTCCTGGTTGAGAGAGGGGTTTGAACTCCGTTAGTTGATATCCTGGGCCAAACAAAGCCTCCACATGCTCTTGCGTAAGGTGAATATGTCTAGCCGACACACCTACGGGTACAGTCTTACTCATAGTAAAGTCACTCCTTGTATTTTCTCTAGTATCTGTACAAGCCATTAACCATTATACATCTTCTTAACCAAAAATAAAAAGCCCCACATCATAACGAGGGCCTTTTTTTCGACAATTCATACTTTTAGAACAGGATTGTCATGATTTAGACACCTGTGAAGGTAAGTTTGTACGCAAGTAGGAGACCGCATTCTCATATAACCAACCTTTAACGGAAGCTTCTGGATAGTAACGAAGCAGGTGCTCGGCAAGCTCAGGGTATTTTCCCGGATGCTCCATATTCTCTACCCAAGTGTCAATGCCGTCAAAGTCCGAACCAAACATCATATGTTTCTCCCCACCCAGACTACATACATGATCAATATGCTTAAACAAATCATCTATACGAGCTTTTCCATCATCACATACAAACCACGGATAAAAGGTCAGGCCCATTCTTCCGTCCATTGCAATTAATGCTTTAATCTGTTCATCATTTAAATTTCTAACATGCCCGCAGATCTTTGCGGCGTTCGAATGGGAAGCTATAAACGGACGTGTGCTTAAGTCGGCTAGCTCCCAAAAACCTGCCTGAGACAAATGTGACACATCAAGCAACATTCCACTGTCGTTGCACCATTCGATCAGCTTTCGCCCTTTTTCCGTAAATCCGCCGTTGCGCTGCTCCAATACTCCGTCCGCTGCCCAATTGGCATAATTCCAAGTGATCCCCAAAAACCGCACGCCAAGCTCAAAGCAGAGCTGTGCATAAAATAGGTTCCCTTCTAGACCGTCTACACCCTCCAGAGAGAGCATTCCCCATGGAGGTGCTCCAGCTGCTCGTTTACCTACCTCCTCCTTCCAACGCAGCCACTGAAGGCTCTCTGCGCCTAATATTTTTTTCCGGAACAAATCAATTTGTCCTAAAACATTCTCAAAGCTAGGTCTACCTCTACTTGCCGAAAGGTATATCGCAAAAATCTGCAATTCTACACCGCCCGCTACCAACCGCTCTCCGGTAACATCCAACCGGGGATCATTTTTAAAATCCATATCCGGTGATGCTTGCATTTTACTCAGCACATCACAATGAAAATCCGCAACCTGTAGCTTATCGGTTCTCATCCCAAGCCCTCGCTTTCATGCAGCCCTATTCCAGATTCTATGCTTAAAAACGCCAGACTATATACCAAAAGCAAAAAACCTGTTTACATAAGTAAACAGGTTCATCCGTTCTATGCTTCTATTATCTGGGTTCTACAATCAATTTAATCGCGGTTCGATCCTCTCCATCAATCACAATGTCTGTAAATGCCGGAATGCAGATCAAATCTACTCCGCTTGGTGCAACAAATCCCCGGGCAATGGCAACTGCTTTGACTGCTTGATTCAGTGCTCCAGCTCCAATAGCTTGTAATTCGGCCGATCCACGTTCACGAAGAACACCTGCTAAAGCGCCGGCGACGGAATTTGGATTGGATTTAGCTGATACTTTTAATACATCCATAGTAAGTACCTCCCCTGGGAAAATAATGGTGTTCTTCCACTACTTTAGATGTTATTCGCGAGAGAAGAAATAATTCCTTCTTTTTGCGGACTACTCTGGAGAAAATGGTACAATAGATACTCTTTTTCGATATAATAAATATCACACTTTACCCTTATTCGGCGAAATTACCCAGAAAATCACTTATCTTATCCTACTACTAGCTCATTACCCATTCATCTTCACGTAGCCGTATTTTCTCCAGACGGGTAGCCGCGCCAGTATTCTCGTCTAATTCTGCAAATAAACCGTGAAGCTGCCATTTGCCTTCATCAACAACAAATCGTGCTGGAAGCTGTGTAGTGAACTTATAAAGTACTGCATCTCTTTCCATACCCAGAATCCCTTCACTTGAACCAACCATACCCGCATCGGTCAAGTAAGCCGTTCCACCTGGCAAAATCACATCATCATTCGTCTGCACGTGAGTGTGGGTCCCAACTACAATTGATGCGCGACCATCCATGAAATAGCCCATTGCGATTTTTTCAGAGGTAACCTCTGCATGGAAATCAACGAGAATGCATTTATGATCTCTACGTAGCTCTTCCACAATTTCTTCACCCACACGGAAAGGGC
Source organism: Paenibacillus sp. FSL F4-0122 (assembly GCF_038002845.1). Lineage (NCBI taxonomy): Bacteria > Bacillati > Bacillota > Bacilli > Caryophanales > Paenibacillaceae > Paenibacillus > Paenibacillus sp. FSL F4-0122. The sequence goes on along the minus strand of NZ_JBBODI010000001.1, from coordinate 5,246,444 downwards.
AATCAATCGCAGGCAAAAATGTACGGCCTTGCAGGTTAACTATAGCCAGCTCTTTCCCGTTACCTTTAACAACCGTATATCCTCTTCCTGGTGTTCCTGGAGGAAAATTAGCAGGACGGATAATCCGGGCCTCATCGTCGATAAACTCGAAGATATCCTTGTTGTCCCATGTGTGATTACCCATGGTGATTCCGTGAACGCCCCAGTTAAAAAATTCATTTGCGATCGCTTTAGTAATCCCTCTACCGGCAGCAGAATTTTCACCGTTAACTATGATTATATGTGGTTGATATTTGCTTTTTAATGAGGGCAACATCTCCCGAAGTGCCTTCCTACCTACACTACCTACGATATCTCCAATGAATAGTACTTTAATGTTTCTCTCCTCCTAATCTTAACCTCTTCATCTAACGGATAAGTCTTCATATTTAAAAGAAAAAAGGCCCCGCTTAGGGGCCAATTTTCATCAAATATAAGAAAGTATAAGTTATATCTTATCCTTTAACCTTATATTCCTAGCAGAAACATGTACCAGGAAACGATCATAAATATCGTTATTTCCGAAGCGTATGTTATCTACTTATTGCCTATTTAGCGTATTCAACAGCCCGTGTCTCACGAATAACGGTAACCTTGATATGTCCTGGATAATCCAGTTCACTTTCAATCATCTTCGTAATATCGCGAGCAAGACGGAATGCCTCTGCATCGTCAATCTTCTCTGGCTGTACCATCACGCGCACTTCACGGCCCGCTTGAATAGCAAATGATTTCTCAACGCCTTCGAATGACTCTGAGATTTCTTCCAGTTTCTCTAGACGTTTAATATACGTTTCCAGTGTTTCACGGCGAGCACCAGGTCTAGCAGCCGACAATGCGTCAGCGGCGCCAACCAACATAGCAATAACCGAGGTAGCTTCGCAGTCTCCATGATGAGATGCGATACTGTTGATAACAACCGGATGTTCCTTATATTTCTTCGCTAGTTCAACGCCGATCTCAACGTGCGAACCTTCCACTTCATGATCCAGCGCTTTGCCGATATCATGAAGTAATCCTGCACGTTTTGCAAGCACGATGTCTTCCCCAAGCTCACCGGCCATCAGTCCTGTTAAATAAGCAACCTCCATGGAGTGCTTCAATACATTTTGACCATAGCTTGTACGGAATTTCAGACGCCCCAGAATCTTGATCAAATCTGGATGCAAACCGTGAACGCCCACTTCGAAAGTAGCTTGCTCACCATATTCCCGAATCCGTTCGTCCACTTCTTTGCGGGATTTCTCCACCATCTCTTCAATACGAGCGGGGTGAATACGTCCATCAGCCACCAATTTCTCAAGTGCCGTACGGGCCACTTCACGGCGGATTGGATCAAATCCCGACAAAATAACTGCTTCCGGCGTATCATCAATAATGAGGTCGATACCTGTAAGAGTTTCCAACGCACGAATATTACGGCCTTCACGACCGATAATCCGACCCTTCATCTCTTCATTCGGCAACGTAACAACTGAAACCGTTGTTTCCGCCACGTGATCAGCTGCACAGCGTTGGATAGCGAGTGTAATGATTTCACGGGATTTCTTATCCGCTTCTTCTTTCGCCTGCTGTTCAATTTCTTTGATCATTTGTGCCGTTTCATGGCGAACTTCTTGCTCAACATTGCTAAGAATGATACTTCTTGCATCTTCGATGCTTAAATTGGAGATACGTTCCAATTCAGTGACTTGGTTTTTGTAAATAACATCAATTTGCTGTTGGGTTTCATCAATTCGTTTCTCTTTGTTAGCTACTTGTTCTTCTTTTCTTTCAAGCGATTCCATTTTTTTATCCAGAGATTCTTCCTTTTGCAGCAAACGTCTCTCTTGGCGTTGGATTTCATTCCGACGTTCACGAGTTTCTTTCTCAGCTTCAGTACGGATTCTATGGACTTCGTCCTTAGCTTCCAATACTGTTTCTTTCTTCAGCGCCTCAGCGTCCTTCTTCGCATTCTCAACGATGACAACGGCTTCTCTTTCTGCGCTTTGGATTTTAGCTTCTGCAAGGGATTTACGAATAAAATAACCGAACCCAAAGAATATTGCAGCTACAACGAGAACGATAATGACCCAGATCCATGATTCCAGCATCTGTTCACCTCCTCGTTGGTTCCTCTCCAAGGTATATCCCTGGGAATTGTGCAGTTGTTTAACTATCCGTTCATCACCATACAAAAAACCGGTAAACAACCGATTGCCATACTGCACATGCTGCACATGCACACTGCCCGCCTTATCCGGCGATTACATTTCATATGAGTTGTACGTGAACCGTTTAAAACAGTCTCCTTTTTGGGAAGGAAAAAGGATTCTAATTTTATGCCGATTCATGTTATATTTTATTATTTATAAAAAGACATTGTCAAGAGAGTCGATATACGCATTAATGTCAAGAGAATCAGTGATTCTAGTAAAACTCCTCATCTTCACCTTCATAATTGTCTTCCGCAAGTAAAGTATTGATCACTTGGCGAACCATATCGCCCGAGAATCCACGGCGCATAAGGAAGGCTCCAGTCTTTCTTCGCTTATCTGAAGCGTCTCCACGGATGAGATTCCATTTCTTGCGCCCTGTTTCGAGTGCACTCTCCAGCTCTTGTTCAGGAGTAATATTCTCCAAAGCTTCCGATATAAGGGTTTTGTCAATCCCCTTCTCACGTAGCTCTTGTCGAATCCACATCTTCCCTTTCCGCTGGTTCGCTATTCGTTGCTCCGCCCATTGCTTAGCATATAAAGGGTCATCAAGAAATCTTTCCTGCTGCAGCCGCTGCACCACTTCCGCAATAATAGTCTCTCCTATTTCCTTCTGGCGTAAACGGCGAGTCATTTCCATAGCGGTGCGTGGTTTACGTTCAAGATAACGGAGGCCTTCCACATAAGCTCGTTGACGCTCATCAGCTACAACAATTTCTTCCAAATCAGCCTTCATAAAAGAATTACCAGTAATCATTCGATATTTAATCATGACGTCCTCGTGCACAGTCATGTTATATGCTCCGAAATGTATGATATAACGGTGGTCAGATTTCTTTTGACGTTCTACTTTAGTGATCTCTAAGAGTTCTCCTTCAGGAAAATCAGATAACACCTGCTCATCTTGTTCTTCTGCTTCAAAATCCAGTTGTATTACCATAGTTGTTTGTCACCTCATAGCAATAGATCAGTTATCGTCTTACTTTCAATACTTGTTAAGAAAAGACACCCTGCAACAATCAATCACAGGGCGTCCTATTGTTTAATATACTATTCGATTTCGAGGAGCAATTTTTCTTCTTCCTCTTGCTCTGCAACAATCTCATCATTATTCGGCGCAGCAACAATAGTGGATAAATTACTTGCTTCACGGATCTTATTCTCAATAATAAGGGCAATATCCTGATGTTCCTTCAAAAACTGCTTAGCATTCTCACGACCTTGACCGAGACGCTCGCCTTCGTAGGAATACCATGCACCACTCTTATTCACGATATCCATTTCAGTACCGATATCTACAAGACTTCCCTCTTTGGAAATCCCTTCACCATACATGATATCAACATCAGCCTGTTTAAATGGAGGGGCTACTTTATTCTTCACAATCTTGATCTTAGTACGGTTACCAACCACATCGTTGCCCATCTTGATGCTCTCTACGCGACGTACATCTAAACGTACAGAGGAGTAGAATTTCAATGCACGACCACCCGGAGTTGTCTCAGGGTTACCGAACATAACACCGATCTTCTCACGAAGCTGGTTGATAAAGATAGCAATCGTATTCGATTTGCTAATGGCACCAGAAAGCTTACGAAGTGCTTGAGACATCAAGCGAGCTTGCAGTCCGACGTGGGAATCACCCATATCGCCTTCAATTTCAGCCTTAGGTACCAAAGCAGCAACGGAGTCAACGACAATAATGTCAACGGCTCCACTACGAACAAGTGCTTCGGCGATTTCCAGCGCTTGTTCACCCGTATCTGGCTGAGAAAGCAGCAATTCATCGATATTTACGCCCAAGTTACGTGCATATTTCGGATCAAGCGCATGCTCGGCATCGATAAAAGCAGCTTGTCCGCCTTGTCTTTGCACTTCTGCAATAGCATGAAGAGCAACTGTTGTTTTACCTGAAGATTCCGGTCCGTATACTTCAATAATACGTCCCTTTGGAAGTCCGCCTATACCTAACGCAATATCAAGTGCCAAAGATCCGCTAGGTACAACTTCCACTTGCATATGCGTGGATTCTCCCAGTTTCATTACCGAACCTTTACCAAATTGTTTTTCTATTTGACGAAGCGCCATATCAAGCGCTGCACGACGATCTGACAATCAGACCACTTCCTTCACTGTTTATAGTAATATAATAACGTGTTTTTAAGGTCTTGCCAAGCTTTTTTTCGAACATACATTCGTTTTTTTTGTCTTGGGCGTTATTTATCCCTTTTATTGTAAGCCTCCCTCCGGAGATAGAAGTTAATTAAATTCTCCACTTCACCGGACATCAACGACTTATGATCATGAGAAAGCATCGTGATCAAAATCTCTGCAAATATACAAAAAACCGCAGCAAAGAAATCTCAGTGCCACGGTTCTTCCGTATGTGTTTATTATAACTGGGCTAATCTCCCATTACAAGTCTGAACCCTCAAGAGGTGTCTCCACCTTGCGTTCCTCAAGTCTCCGCCAGAGACGATACAGCAAAGCCTTAACTGTTCGTAAGCGGATATTTTCCCGCGTACCTTTAAGATTAAGCTCATAAACCTCTGTCTTACGTCCCCGTTCAGCCAAGCCGATAAATACAAGTCCAACAGGCTTTCGTTCAGAATAACCCGGTCCAGCTACACCTGTAACAGATAAGCCGAAATCGCTGTCTGCAATCATTCTCACTTGGTCAGCCAACACCTCGGCAACTTCTCGGCTTACGGCTCCAGGGGCATTGGGTCCCTCCAAATAAGCACTTGGCACATTCAGCAGCTTTTTCTTTAAGTCATTTGAATAGCAGACGATTCCGCCGGCAAACATCGAAGCACTGCCTGGAATATTTGTTATACTCTCCATCAGCAAACCTCCGGTGCAGCTCTCTGCCGCACTTAAGGTCAGGCCGGCATCCGCCATCCAATCCACTATCAATTGCTCTAGCGGCACATCAATGTTCGCATACAAATGTTCCGGCAAAATCTCCTTGATTTGTTGTTCCAGTATCTCCAGCTTTTTTGTAGCTTCATGCTCAGAAGGGGCCTTTGTCGAAATACGAACAGTTACCTCTCCCTCTTTGGCATACGGAGCAATCGTTGGATCAGTCTGACTGCGAATCAGCTCAATGAGCTTGTCCTCCAGCAGTGATTCTCCGATGCCGGCAAATTTGAGCATTTTTGAATAAAGCGGTGTTTCGTTCGTCAAGGCGTGCTGCTGTAGCCACGGTACTGCTTTATCTACGAACATCGGTTTCATCTCACGAGGTGGACCTGGAAGCACAATATAATGTTTCTTCTCATGCTCAAAAGCAATCCCAACCGCAAGACCGATTTCATTCGGCAACGGTGTAGTTCCTTCAATTATAAGTGCCTGTTTGCGGTTATTTTCGGTCATAACGATCTTACGATCATCAAAGAAACGTTGTACATGATCCATCGCCAAACGATCAATGTGGAGCGTTCTACCTAGCGATGCAGCCAGTGCGTCTTTAGTCAGATCATCCTCAGTGGGGCCAATTCCGCCTGTAAAGATAATAACGTCGGCCCGACTCTGAGCGATCTCGATGGCTTGCTGCAGGCGGCTGCTGTTATCACCGACAACAGTTTGAAAGTATACATCGATCCCGATGGCAGCTAGCTCTATAGACAAAAACTGGGCATTACTATTCACGATTTGACCGAGCAAAAGCTCTGTCCCTACTGCAATAATCTCCGCTTTCATACCTGGCTTTCGCCTCCTAGTTATAATGTAGGTACACTGCTTTTAGATTTCAAAAAAGGTAATAGGTGCTTCACCTATTACCCTTCCTTGTATGTCCAGCTTACATTCTTACGCATTATGCAGCTGTAGCAGATCCTTATTCTTCACAAAATAATCAATTCCAGAATAAATAGTGATCAGCGCTGCGGCCCAAATAGCAATATCGTCTACAGGAATACTGACAAATTGAAATGGGAAATTATTCAACAACAGCAGTGAGATCGCAACAATTTGTACAACCGTCTTTATCTTGCCCCATTTGCTGGCGGCAACCACTTTTCCCTCTAGCAATGCAATCTGGCGAAGTCCGGTGACTGCAAACTCACGACTGATGATTACAATAGCAATCCATGAATCGCATCTGCCCAGCTCCACAAGTGAAATCAGAACTGCAGATACCAGCAGTTTGTCCGCAAGTGGATCAAGGAGTTTACCGAGATTGGTGACCATATTATATTTCCTAGCAATGTAGCCGTCTATTCCATCCGTGCTGGCCGCAAGCAAAAAGATTACAGCTGCTACCAAATGATTAACAGATAGCTGAAACGAGCCCCAATGTATCGGTTCTGGATAAAAACTGAAATCCACCAGTAAAAAAAACATCATAATCGGGATCAGGCAAATACGAGCTAGCGTGATGCGGTTGGGCAAATTCACTGAAGTTTTCCTCCCCTAAATCGTTCATACAAATTGCCTAAATCAGGCTAATCCATTTCTACTTAAGCAAGTATATTATAGCAATAAATAGGTGTCAAAAAAACAGAAAGCACCCCGCGTTGTTAGTGCTAATAAGCACTGCGGGGCACAAAATTCTATTTCATGTTCATGAATTGTAGATCCAGCGGCAAATCAGCTTTACGCAAAATCTGAATAATCTGCTGCAAATCATCGCGGCTCTTGCCGGTTACACGAATTTGATCCCCTTGGATCTGGCTCTTCACCTTTAATTTTGAATCACGGATCAGAATATTAATCTTTTTCGCATTCTCCTGATCAATGCCTTGCTTAAGCCCTAAACGTTGACGTACAGATCCCAGGGAAGCCGGTTCTACTTTACCGAAGTCCAGATTCTTTAGGGTAATGCCTCTTTTCACCATCTTTGATTGTAAAATATCAATAACAGCGTTTAGCTTATATTCGTCTTCAGAGGCGATTATAAGTGCGTCTTTCTCCATCTTCAGACTGCTTTTGCTGTTCTTAAAATCAAAGCGGTTGTCGATCTCTTTCTCTGTTTGGTGAATAGCATTCGTTAACTCCTGCATATCCATTTTGGATACAATATCAAATGAACATTCTGAACTCATTAAACTCCACGTCCTTTATACAATTAGTCTGCTACTATTATAAGAGAATGGTACTATTAAGTCTAATTTTGGATAAATCATTATGTAGCTCACCCGACATAGAAAACAGCCCCACTAAGTGGAGCTTTTCCTTCGAGTGAGTTTGATTCAAAGGGTAGAAACACGTCTCCACCGGAAGTACGCCGTTGGAGACGTTCATTTCTACAGCTTCTATCTGCTTCGGACCGGATTACGAAACATATCCAGAATTCCTAGCACAATATGTGCAATACCGAATCCGAGAATTCCGTATCCCCAAGCACCTGGTGTCAAATAGTATCCGATGAGACTGACAACAACCCCAAGGCCAGCTACAATCCAGCTAACTGTCATAAGATGTACACCTCACTTTGGCTAAAACTGAAAACAGTCTTATGTTCTCCCTAAAGCCAAAGTCTATACATCCTATTTGTTATTCGCCTGTCCCTTCACTTTGGGTACCTTCACTTCCAGAACCGTCGTCAAGATTAAGCAGGAGACGTGAAGAAGTCTTCTCATCCGTGATTACTTGACCATTTACGGTAATCTCAGTTGCTGGGGAATACCCAGACTTAATATACATGCCCTCACTACCAAGAACGAAGCTCATAGTTTCTCCTGCAGCTGTATTTCCGAAGGAGAGTTTTTCACCTTTAGAGTTCTCGCCTTTGTAAACTTCAAGCCAGCTTACTCCGGATGCAACAATCTCAACCTTAACTTCGCTTCCGGCAGGAGCTGTGACCTTAAATTTCGTTGTTTTGCCTGACTTCCCATCTGGTGTAACCGTGATAGATTGAGGAGTCGGCGTTGGCGTCGGTGTTGGCGTAGGCTCCGTAGTTGGCTCTGTAGTTGCTTCAGCACCTGCCGAGGAAGTAGGCGCTACAACACCGCCTCCTGATGCGGGTGGAGAAGTTTGTGCTGTATTAGGATCCTGCACATTATTGGTGATATTTGTTTGATCAACTTGATCAGGGTCTGCTTTGTTTAAACTAGAAGCATAAATGTAAATCACTACAATAATCAATATAGGGAATGTCCACATTAGCACCGTTGGCAGCCATTTTGCATTCCGTTCGGTTTCGGGTCTACGGCTGCGCTTTTGAATCACCGTCTCCATGGTCGTGTCTGCGGGTGGTGCAGGTACGTTCCCATGCTCCTCGAGCAGTTCGTCAGGACTCATGCCTACTGCTTCTGCATACGTTTTGATAAACGCCCTCACATAAAAACTTCCTGGAAGCACCTTGTAGTCTCCAGACTCGATGGCTTCCAAATACTTTTTGCGAATTTTTGTTACTTCCTGGACATCGTCAAGACTCATCCCTTTTTGCAGACGTGCCTCTTTCAATTGCCGGCCCAGTTCCGACATACCATCACCTCCTGTAAGTTCTATGAATGTAAACTTCCTTAACCAGCTTTATAAATAAACATGCTCGGAAGTGTATTCTTCATTGTTTGTGTTCTATAAATCATCACTGTAGCTCGTCGTAAACGACTCGTACAAGATTTCTTCAGTTGGATTATTCCGCAGCTCAATAATAATATCAAAGTCATCATAACTGTACTCAGATTCGCGTACGAAAATATCTGGATGCTCTATAACCTTTGTGCTTGGCATGCTCATAACATTTTGTAATAAATTATAATGTTTCTCATTAGAGCGGATCGTACTAACTATACCATCAATAATAAATACATTATGTGGGTTCATCTCATCTTCAGCCAATTGACTCCGCACCGTCTGCCGCAACAGTGTGGACGAGACAAATGTCCAGCGTTTCATAGCACAGACACTGCCAGCTATAATGGATTCCGTCTTTCCTACACGGGGCATACCACGCAGTCCTATAACCTGATTCCCATCTTTTTTAAACAGCTCACCGAGAAAATCAACCAATAGACCTAACTCATCGCGGGTGAAACGAAACGTCTTCCGATCATCTGAATCCCGTTCAATATATCGCCCATGGCGCACAGCCAGCTTGTCCACGAGCCTAGGAGACCGCAGAGCTGAAACTGTAATATTATCAACTTTTTTGAGCATTTCGCCCATCAGCATAATTTTCTCATCATCATTGGTCTCCAGCAACATTCCGCGAGTTTTTCCTTCAACTCCATTAATCGTCAGAATGTTAACTTCCAGCATCCCTAACATTGAAGCGATATCACCAAGCAGACCGGGTCTGTTCTTGTGAATCTTGTATTCCATATACCACTGTTTATATTCCACTTGTACACCTCATAGATTCCTTTTCCCTACCCTTTGCCAATACAGCAAAAAAAGCTGCCCCGGCAAAGCGGTCTTTTACACGGGTCATGTTAATGATATATAAAATAAAAATGAAAGGCAAGGTCAGTCCTGTAATAATTGCAGAAAAGCTCCCACAGGGGGAGCTTTTCCGCAAGCTTAGGCGTTGTCTTTCGCCAACTTGACCATGAGTTTAGCAATCGTTTGCTTTTCTTCATCGTTGCCGACATCCCATAGCTCTTTGATCGCACGGTTTTGAGTGTTTGCTGGATCCACTTTTTCATCAAGGAATTCCCCGATTTCAAAAGCCAGCTTTGAGATTGTGTCTTGACTCATCCCAAGTTTCTCTGCCTGTACAACCCGTTTACCTAGGAATTTCTTCCAGGTGTCAAAATTTTTGATTACGCTATCGTCTTGTGTCATCTTAAATCCTCCTTCATGTTTACGGTCGAACACCTGCATACAGGCTGTAAGCCGCCTTACGAGAGATTAAAAAACAACACTTATAATATGTCTCAGACGATAGCTTCTTATGCTGGAGCTTTTCTCCAAGTTAAGCATTACGTAATCCAGCCACCGTTAGGGCTAATGATCTGCCCAGTAATATACCCGGATTCTGGCAGTGCCAAAAAGTAAATCAATGAGGAGATTTCGTTCGGAGTAGCCAAACGTCCCGCCGGAATCTCATCCTCCAGCATCCGGACCTCATCCTCCTGTAGGTTAGACAACATATTCGTATTAACCGCTCCTGGAGCTACCGCGTTCACAGTTACGCCAGAAGGTGCTAATTCTTTGGCTAACGCCTTAGTAAAAGCATTTACTCCGCCTTTACTGGCTGAATAAGCGACCTCACAAGAGGCTCCCGATATTCCCCACACGGAAGAAACGTTGATGATTCGGCCATAACGCTGGGATACCATGTACGGCATAAAAATCTGGCTGCACATAAAGGTACCTTTCAAGTTAATGGCCATAATATCGTCCCATTCCTCTTCACTCACATCAGCCAGCATCCCGTAATGAGATTTACCGGCATTGTTAACAAGAATATCTGGCTGCATTCCATTACTTTCAAGCTTCTCCGCCATTCGTACAATCTGACTGCGATCCTTCATATCCGCATTTACAGTCATTACCTTTGCTCCAAGGGCCATACAACGCCGAGCGACATCATTAGCAGCTTCATGTGAGTGCTTGTAGTGAATAACAATATTCATGCCTACAGAGGCAAACCGTTCTGCAATGGCGCCACCGATTCCCCCGCTGCCCCCTGTCACCAGAACTGTCATTTCTCCTAATGGTTTGTTGCTCTCTCCCAAAAGCGCCATTTAAGGACTCACCACTAGTGAAACAGCGAGCTGCTCCCAATTTACATGGGCATGTAAACGCTCATTTACTTCAGCTAAAGTAATCGATTCGTAAATAGGCAGAACTTCAAACAGGTCACCACCGCGGAATTGGTAACGTGTAAATTCATGTGCGATACTTTCAGGGGAGTTCAGCATGCGCAAATATCCGCCTATTTTCTTTTTCCGTGCCCGCTCGAAATCCTTCTCAGCAAAGCCAGACTTTAAGATCTGATCCACTTCTTCTTTTATTCGTTTTAGAAGCAAATCAGGGTCCTTGGTATCTCCACCCATAGCTGAAAAAGCATATTGTTCTGAACTATTAAATTCATGACCAAAGCTGTCAGAGATCAGTTCTTCATCATAGAGCTTTTGGTACAACGCTGTGCTGCTGCCAACCAGCAAATCAAGCATAAGCTTAGTGGCCAGATCACGCTTAAGCGCAGCTTCACCTGTAAGACCATCAACTTTTTCCTTAAATCCAAACATAATCTTAGGCATCGAAACGGCGAGTTTACTTTCCAAGCGCTTCGTAGCGACTTGTTCCGGCTCCTCTTCAAAAATACGCTTAATCTCACCTTGTTTACCATAAGATTTCCCCTGCTGATTGCTGCGAATCAAGGAGAATACCTTCTCCGGATCCACACCACCTACTACGAACAACAGCATATTGCTGGGATGATAAAAAGAGTTGTAACAAGTGTACAGTGTTTCTTTCGTAATCGTACTAATTGATTCTATAGTTCCGGCAATATCAATCCGAACCGGATGTTTCGAATACATCGCCTCAATAAGGCCAAAGTACACACGCCAGTCTGGATTATCTGCATACATATTGATTTCTTGACCAATGATCCCTTTTTCCTTTTCTACATTCTCATCCGTAAAATAAGGTCGTTGCACAAAATCAACGAGTGTACTAAGGTTGGTCTCTATGTTTTCTGTTGCCGAGAAAAGATAAACCGTCTGATCGAAACTTGTAAAAGCGTTAGCTGAAGCTCCATTTGAGGCAAAAGTGGCAAAAATATCGCCTTCTGGCTCTTCAAACATTTTGTGCTCCAAAAAGTGAGCTATACCATCAGGAACAGTGGTCTCTTCTCCACCTGCGACATGAAAATGGTTATCTACAGAACCGTATTTAGTTGCAAATGTGGCGTAAGTTTTTTTGAATGTTGGTTTTGGCAATACATAAACCTGAAGCCCATTATCCATCACCTCATGATAAAGGGTCTCTTGAAGTCTGTCGTATTGAATCTGTTCCATCTCTATTCCTCCTTCCCTGTCAAGAAATAAATCGTATCCAGCTGAAAGGTCTCCGCTGCGGCTTTTACTTCCCCTGCACCGATTTGTTCCACCTCTTCTAGCAGCTGATCCGCTGTCCGTTCTTTTCCTGACAACTGGCGGTTGAAGTCGTAAGAGATCATCTCAAAAGCAGAATCCGGAATCTCGGAAAGCTGATTGCGGATCATGGCTTTGGTCTGGCTTAACTCCAGATCACTGATGTTGCCAGCTTTCATCTCTTCCAGTTGTTTCTCTATAATTTCAACAGCTTTGTTGTAATTTTGCGTTTCGATGCCTGATTGTATCGTTCCAATCCCCTTGTGACCGTCATAGCGTGAAGAAGCATAATATGCAAGACTGGCCTTCTCCCGTACATTGACGAAGAGTTTGGAGTGTGGATACCCTCCTAATATTCCGTTGTACATAAGTGCGGACGCATATGTATCGTCCTTATACGTAATTGATGTGCGCAGACCCATGTTCAACTTGCCCTGACTGACATCCAGCTTCTCCTCTACCGTCCTTACCTCGCTAACGGATACTGGGACAAACTTGGAGCTATATAAGCCCACCTCCGACTGAATGCGTCCGAAGTGATGCTGCACAAGCTTTTCAACTTCCTCAGTAGTCGTATCTCCCACTACATAGAGATCCAAAATAGCTCCATCCAGCCATGAATTATAGGATTCGTACAAACTTTTTGGGGTAATCCGGTCCAAATCCGCTCTTTGACCCAGTGGATGAAGACGATAGGGCTCGTTACGGCACATTTCTTCGATACAGCGCTCCGCTGCATAACGAATCTTATCATTTACGATAGATTCCAGCTTCTTGCGCACTGTTTCACGCTCTGTTGCAACATAGGAAGGACGGAAGCTTCCATCCTCCACCAATGGACGGGTCAGGACTTCTCCTAGAAAAGCAAAGGATTGTTCAAGCAAGCTCTCCTGACTCTGCACGAAGGAGTCATTAATGGTGTCCATGCGAAACTGAACAATCTGATAATCGCCTCTTTTATAAATATCAAAACCAAATCCAGCGCCATACAGCTCCTCCAAACGCTCGCGGAATTGAGTAGTCTCTGGGTAAGAAGCGGTACCTCTGCGGAGCACAAATGGAGCAAGTGCTGTAGGGGTGACCGTATCCTCATTAAGTGGGACGCCGGCATAAAGTGAGATGGCGTAGGTCTTGAACGCCTTGGTAGGCATCACGTGAATACGCATACCTGCAACGTTGCCATGCTGAAATACATTATTAGTCAAGTCCAAAACTCCTTTACCGCGTGGATAGTTGTTCATTAACATGTTTATGAATTAATAACCATTCTAAACCATTCCAAAGTAAGGAAGCAACCGGATGCCTCTTCCCGGTTGCTCTCTGGATTTACTTCTTTACTTATCTACATACAGAAAATATGCTGGCCGATAGTCTTGACCTGTGGACGAGTCCAAATCCATTTGGAGGTCGCCGTTTTAGGGTTGAAATAATACAAACATCCACCCGAAGGGTCCCAGCCATTCAGCGCTTGCTGCACTGCTTTTCGAGCCTGCTCATTTGGCTCCAAATAAATCTGCCCGTCAGCTACAGCTGTAAAAGCTCCCGGCTGAAAAATAACGCCAGACGGTGTATTAGGAAAGCTCGGAGATTTTACCCTGTTCAAGATTACTGCAGCAACAGCAACTTGACCTTCGAAAGGTTCGCCTCTCGACTCACCATAGACGGCATTAGCCATGATTTTGAGATCATTTTCTGATAATCCCATCGTATTCCCTGAAGACAGAGACGCTGAATCCGAATTATTGGTTGTATTTGTTTTGTTACCGGTGTTGTTGTTTGCTGTATTATTTCCGGTTGCTGAAGCAGACTCTGTCGGCTTCCAGTTCTTAGTTGCGTTATACAATTTCAGCTTAGTCTTAGCGCCTACGATGCCATCAGACTTCATTCCAAACTTCCATTGAAACCACGTTACTGAATTTTTCGTTTTCGGACCAAACTGACTGTCTATTTTCCCTTCATAAAAGCCCAGATGTTTTAAACGTCCTTGCAACTCATAAACATCCTGACCAGAAGAACCGAGTTTAATCGGAGTCGTGCTGAAGGCAGGCAAGGCCTCTTCTTCAGGATGATTTAGTTCATGGACAAATGACGCAGCAGCACTTTGCTTGGTCTGTACTATGCCATTACCCTGGAGCAACATTCCTGCAAACGGTGCGGCAGCAAGTGCAAGGGTTAAAGAAGCAAAGATCCACAACTTATGTTTCTTCATAGGGGTTCGCTCTACCTTTCTTTTGTGAGTTCTGCATGAATGGCTAAAGTTATTATGACGACTGTCAGGACATCCTATGCATTACTAAAAAAGAAGTAATAGCATTTCATTGTAATTGAGAATGATTATCAACTATAATCGAAATAAGAAAACGTTGGAGTTGATATTAATCATGAATTTAAAGGACCACATGTTATTGTGGAACCACGCATTAATAGAAATTATTGATATACGCCATACTTTTCAACGATCAGGTGATCTGAATTCACATTATCAGCTGCCCTCAAGTGCATTCTTGTTGATCATAAACGGCAAGGCCGAAATACTAATTGACGAGGTCCCGCACGAGATCAGCAACTTTCATATCCTTCATGGTGGAAAAGGAATGAACATTCAATTTTTACGCACGGAGGAACTACTGGAGTATTACTTAATTTTATATAAAGCAAACCTTTCACTCGCCTCACGCAACAATCTAAAAGCAATCATGGAACACAATAATCCCTTTAATCTCCAATATGGATTCACGCCTACTAGTCCACTGCCCTTATTTGATAAGATGGAGAACATGTTTACTGATTGGGGCAAAACAGGGCTTTTGGATCGGCTGCATGTCAAAACACTTTTTTATCAATGGATTTATGAGATGCTTAGGCAGCTGCATACGCTGGAAACACAGTTAATTCAACCTGATCCGCTAGATCAAGCAATTCGCTATATGCAGACTTATTATAAGGAAACCTTCTCTCTTGAAAAATTAGCTAAAGCGGTAAACAGCAGCCCTAGAACATTATCCAGATTATTCAGAACACAGCTGCAGACTAGCCCTGCTCAGTACTTAATCAACATCCGCATGGAAAAATCGAAAATATTGCTCCTGAACACAGAGGCTAGCTTGCATGACATCGCAATTGCAGTAGGTTATCCTGATG
Source organism: Paenibacillus sp. FSL F4-0122 (assembly GCF_038002845.1). NCBI lineage: Bacteria > Bacillati > Bacillota > Bacilli > Caryophanales > Paenibacillaceae > Paenibacillus > Paenibacillus sp. FSL F4-0122. Next base: position 5,231,077 of record NZ_JBBODI010000001.1, on the reverse strand, counting down.
GCTATTATCTAGGAAAAATGTTTAAAAAATATTACGGAATCTCCCCTGTCCGATACAAAAATAAAGTTATCACCCACTCCAGTTGGCGTGATATGCCATCTCAAGGTGCACAAATTGACATTGCCCGAACACAACCTCTCCGTTATATTGATTATGATAATCATTATCAATATAACGGAGAAGGGGAATTACCAATGTTTAGAAATGCCAAACCATCATTACTGCTCACCCTGTTATTATGCTTTACCATAGTGTTAAGCGCTTGTTCCACGGGAACCACAAATTCAAATGCATCAAGCAATGGGAAACCCACCCCCTCAGCAGAAACAAGTACAGGGGCAAATACAGACAAAGCTGCTGTCGAAGCACAAACCCGGATAATTTCCACAGTTAAAGGAGACATTGCCGTTCCCACTAGTCCACAAAGAGTTGTAGTTCTTTATTTGCTCGGTGATGTACTGGCTCTCGGCATTAAACCTATAGGTGTATCCGATGTATCCGAGGGTGCAGCATTTGAAGATGAGCTAAAAGATGTGCAAAAGCTTGGCACCTGGTTTGAGGCTAGCCCTGAAGCAATCCTTGCTCTTAATCCCGATCTTATCATTGTGCCGTCAGAGGAAACTTATGAAGCCCTTCACCAAATTGCGCCAACAGTCTTAGTTCCGTATGAAAAAATGTCAACAGAAGAACGGGTGTCCTTTATTGGACAAGTCGTAGGCAAAGAAGATCAAGCAAAAGAATTATTTACTGATTTCCATAAAAAAGTTGAGGACAGCAAACAAAAGCTGCAAGAAGCTGGTATTCTTGATCACACAATATCCATCATGGAAGGTGGAAAAGACAACAGCATGGCAGTTGTAGCGAGCAAACAATTCGGACGTGGTTCACAAATCATTTATGAATATTTAGGCATGAAGGCGCCGGACATCATTCAACAGGAAATAGATACGGCGACTGGTGCGGATGGGGAATCCGTATCCTTTGAAGTCCTTGGCAAATACAGTGGTGACTATATCTTCCGCTCCTCTTATGATGGTATGGCTGATCTGACCCAAAACCCAATTTGGAACAATATCCCTGCCGTGAAAGAAGGCCGTTTGATGGAGATCGATTTTGGCTTAGGTTATTACAGTGATATCTATTCTCTAAATGTGCAACTGGATTATATTGTTGAAGCTTTGCTTGCTGCGCCAAGAGTCAAATAAGTACTCAGGATACAAAAAAAGAGATGGTCCACTTCATAAAGTGGCCATCTCTTTTACTGTCTATTGAAGGTTTCAACGGGCTTCTACAGCTTAGGAGCTGATCTTGTTATGCTGATATTGCTCAAGTGACATCAGCACCTCACGCGGCTTGCTGCCCTCGTAAGGACCGATGACCCCACGAGCCTCCATAGAGTCAATCAACCGGGCTGCACGGGTATAACCGACCCGCATACGTCGCTGCAGCAGCGACACTGAAGCCTGCTTAGCCTCTAGTACAATTTGTACGGCTTGCTCGTATAATTCATCCTGTGGCTCCTGATCCTCAGTGATTGTATCATCCACTTCAGGAACGATGGACTCATCGTATTCGGCTTCACCTTGACTGCTGACATATTGAACAATAGTCTCTACTTCTTGGTCACTCATAAAAGCTCCCTGTACACGAATAGGCTTAGATGCGCCCATTGGTAAGAACAACATATCACCTCGGCCTAACAACTTCTCTGCACCGGGCATATCCAGAATGGTACGTGAATCCACATTGGACGATACGCCAAAAGCGATCCGGGATGGAATATTAGCTTTAATTAAACCTGTGATGACATCTACTGAAGGACGTTGTGTAGCGATAATTAGATGAATCCCTGCCGCCCGCGCCATTTGTGCAAGTCGGCAAATCGCATCCTCAACATCATTGGCTGCAACCATCATCAAATCCGCAAGCTCGTCCACAATAACAACGATATACGGTAGAATAGCCGCTGGATTCTCAGCCATTAGCTTATTATAACCTTCCATATTCCGTGTTCCCGATTTGGAGAATAGCTCATAACGCTTCTCCATTTCGACTACGATCTTCTTCAAGGCTAGGCTTGCCCGCTTTGGATCTGTGACAACCGGAGCCAAAAGATGGGGAATTCCGTTATACACATTCAGCTCGACCATCTTAGGATCGACCATGAGGAATTTGACCTCATCAGGTTTAGCTTTGTATAAGATGCTTGTTATAATCCCGTTGATACAGACTGATTTACCGGAGCCAGTTGCACCGGCCACCAATAAATGGGGCATCTTAGCCAGATTGCCGATAATGGTCTGGCCGGAAATATCACGGCCAAAAGCAATCGATAATCTGGATTCAGCCTCCTGAAAAATCTGTGTTTCCATAACTTCGCGCATGGTAACAATAGACACTTCAGAGTTCGGAACTTCTATCCCGATCGCAGATTTACCCGGAATCGGTGCTTCCATCCGAATGTCTTTGGCTGCAAGTGCAAGGGCAATGTCATCCGTCAGATTTACAATACGGCTAACCTTAACCCCAATATCCGGTTGTATCTCATATCTTGTAACAGCTGGGCCTCTTACTACCTCCAGCACTTTAGCTCGTACCCCAAAGCTTTCAAGTGTTGCTTCTAATTTACGGGCTGTCTGCATATAATCATTCTGATCTCCAGCTTTGCCACCATTGTTAGGTTTAGCTAAAAGACGGAACGATGGCAGCTTATATGGCTTCGGTGGCGGTGGTGCTGGAGGAGCGGGAATAATCTCTCCATCTGGAGAAGCACCTAGCAGGCCTTCCAAGTCAATACTTACATTCTCCTCAGACTCATCCGTAGCCTGCTGCTTAACGGCATTAGCTCCGGCTACAGCAGGTTTAGCTGCTTCACCACGAGCTGCGGGTGAGAATTCACTCCACTCTTCCCGATCTTCTTCGTTTAAACCTTCTGAACGGATATGTTCAAAAAAATCTCGAATAATAGGCGTCACAGGTTCAATATCCAGATCCGCATCGTCAAAATCATGATCGATATCCTCTAATGGAATTACACGGCTATCTGGTGTTAATCCCGAAATAATCGGACCGCTCGAAGCACTTGTCACAATTGGACCCTGATCGTCATCCTCAGGATCTGCTTCCACCTGTGAACGCGTGGAGCCTGAGAACCAGCCAGATATTTTTTTCAAAAGGACGGGTTGTTTGCGATTAGGCAGATACCGATCGTCTTCGTCTTCTTCATCCTCGTCATCATAGACAGGCTGCTTCACCTGCCGAGCTTTAGCTGGAGCAGCGGCTCTAGATGGTCTCGCCGCTACTGGGACCGCCTTCGGGCGATTTGCAGCATGGAGACGAATCCCCTCCACAAACTTAACCGAGCGCACTCGCAAAAGCGTAAAAATCTCCACATATGACAAGTTGGTAATTAGCATAAAGCTGATCGCCAGCATGACGATCATAAGTAGCTTAGCGCCCAGACTGCCAAAAAGCCATAACAGCGCTGCATACTCCAACCCGCCGATGTAACCTCCGCTTATATCCTTACCCAGCATATAGACATTGCTGTCGTTCGAGCCAGGTGAAAGTGATCCCGAAAGATCATTATGTATTTGTGTCATTACATTGCCAGGATGTAACAAAGACAACGGGCCAAGCTTCTGCTCCATTGCAGATATTGTGCTCATAAGGCACATAGACAACAGAAGCAGAAGCACGCCAGTATGCCTGCTGTTCCACGAGGAAGGCCATCTTCGATGGATCATAACCATAAGTCCATAAAAAATGCCGACAAGCGGCAACACAAAATAAAATCTCCCTAATAAGTAACCCGCCATACTTGAAAGTGAGCGCCCTACGGCTGCTTCACCAGACAGTGCAATGACGGAAATAGTTATTAATAAAATTCCATATATTTCATATTTTAAAACGCTGCCGAGCAGCGCTTTTTTCTTCTTCTTTTTTCGTTTAGCCACGCCAGCCACCCCCGGAACAACATTATACCATATAATGGCGTGGCGTACCTATGTTCTCTTTTGTCAGAAATTGAATCTTTATGTTAATGTAATTATCGAACCTGGAGAGAACGCCGGATCTAGATAACGGTTCAGTGGACAATCCAATAATCTCACGATCCGCGCACGCCCTTCCTCCATCGGTTCTACCTGCATCAGCATGCCCTGCACACTCACTTCTCGGGTTGTTGCATAATTGTTAAATGCCCCCTCCCACACCTGTTCCATTGCAACTACTGTGTACAGTGTCATTGCGTAATCCCTCCTGGAGTCGATGCAGAGAAATCCCCGCCGATCATTCGGTTGAGATGCGCTAGAGCCGCTCCGATCCCGCCGACCTCATCCATAAGGCCATATTTAACGGCATCCAAGCCCCCCACAGCCGTCCCGATATCACGATTGAGCTCACCTGTCTTAAACATGAGATCACGGAACTGTTCTTCAGAAATACGCGAATGGGAAGTCACAAATTTAACGACACGTTCCTGCATTTTCTCCATATACTCGAACGTTTGCGGCACTCCGATCACTAAACCATTCATACGAATCGGATGAATCGTCATCGTTGCACTTTCGGCAATAATCGAATAAGTGGAGGAAACTGCAATCGGCACCCCGATACTATGCCCGCCTCCAATGACCACGGTTACCGTTGGCTTGGAGAGGGATGCAATCATTTCCGCAATTGCTAATCCCGCTTCTACATCTCCACCTACCGTATTTAAAATGATAAGCAGACCTTTGATGTTTTTATTCTGCTCAGCAGCCACCAGCTGTGGAATGATATGCTCATACTTTGTTGTTTTGTTCTGTGGAGGCATTACAATATGTCCTTCAATCTGACCAATAATCGTTAAGCAAAAAATATCAGGCTCTCCACTTGGGACTACCGTTTGTCCAAGCTCCTTAATCGCTCCCATTGCAGTGGGCGGCATATTTTCATTAGGATTCGGATTAGTTTCTCCTGGGACAACTTCCTCATTTTTTGCTCCATGTGATCCTTCGATGTAGTTCATCTTCGCAGCTCTCCCTTGTCATATGCAGCTCTAGTCTGCTGTTGCCTTACTAACAATCCTTAGTATGACATTTCAGGGTGCTGCCTTATGCAATTTTCAGCTTATGAAGTAATTATGACATGCAAAAACCCCTTCTCCCGAGGAAACCGTCCAATATTTCCGGGGAAAAGGGGCTCAGCCCTAGCTATATATTCTTTGAAGGAGAAACTCTCCTTACACTTCCATGATAATTGGCAAAATCATCGGTCTGCGGCGCGTTTGTTCATATAAGAAACGGCCCAGCGAATCTTTTACGCTTGTTTTAAGGGAAGCCCACTCATTTACTTTTTCACTCATCAGGCGTTGCAATGTACTGGATACAATTCGGTTAGCTTCGTCGAGCAGTCCTTCGGACTCCCGAACATAAACGAAACCACGTGAAATGATGTCAGGTCCAGAAACAATGGCACCATTCTGTTTGCTAAGTGTAACCACGACAACCAAGATACCGTCTTGAGACAGCAGCTTACGGTCACGCAATACAATGTTACCCACATCGCCTACACCTAGTCCGTCAATCAATACGTTACCAGCCGTTACTTTACCAGCTTTACGAGCGGCACCGCCTTGGATCTCAACAATTTCACCGATTTCAGTGATGAAAATGTTCTGTGGATCTACGCCAACGGATTCTGCCAGCAAAGCATGTTTGCGTTGCATGCGGAATTCACCGTGGATCGGAATGAAGAATTTCGGCTTCATGAGGTTGAGCATAAGCTTAAGTTCTTCTTGGCTACCGTGACCGGATACGTGAACGCCGGAGTTGGAACCGCTGTAAATCACATCAGCGCCAAGACGGAACAATTCATCGATGGTACGGCCTACATATTTTTCATTACCTGGTACAGGTGTTGCCGCAATAATAACGGTATCGCCTGGCAGGATATCTACTTTACGATGACTGGAACGCGCCATACGTGTCAATGCAGACATTGGCTCGCCTTGGCTGCCTGTGCAAAGAACAACGACACGATTTGCTGCCATTCTATTCATTTCTTCCGGTTCGATCAGCATTCCGTCAGGTACGTTCAAATATCCAAGCTCTGAAGCGATGGATACAACGTTGACCATACTACGGCCAATTACTGTAATCTTACGACCCGTAGATTCTGCTGCATTAACCACTTGCTGAATACGGTGCACATTGGAAGCAAAAGTTGCTACAACGACACGTTGCTCAGCCTTGCGGAAAATATCTTCCAGCACAATACCGACATTCTTCTCAGATGGGGTAAAGCCTGGTTTCTCAGCATTCGTACTATCCGATAAAAGAGCAAGTACGCCCTTTTGGCCAATCTCTGCCATCCGATGCAGATTTGCAAATTGACCGTTGACTGGGGTGTGGTCAAATTTGAAATCGCCCGTATGAACAACATTTCCTTCCGGAGTCTCAATGCATACACCCACGGAATCAGGAATACTGTGGTTGGTTCTAAAGAAAGTTACCTTAAGTGAGTTCCCCAATTGAATTTCTGAATCTTCGTTGATCAGAATCCGTTTGGTGTCACCCAGCAGGTTCGCTTCCTTCAATTTGTTCTCTACAAGACCTAAAGTTAATCTTGTTCCATAGACTGGAACATTCAAATTCTTCAGGACATAAGGCAAACCACCGATGTGATCCTCGTGTCCGTGAGTAAGCACAATACCTCTTACCTTGTCACGGTTCTCTGTCAAATACGAGATATCAGGAATTACGATGTCAATACCGAGCATATCCTCTTCCGGAAACTTGAGTCCCGAATCCACGACTACAATGTCAGCTCCGTATTGAATAACATACATGTTTTTCCCGATTTCTCCGACTCCGCCCAATGCGAAAATCGTCAATTTATCGTTGTTGTTTTTTTTGGACAAATGAATCTAACCCTCCTATGATGTTGGACGTCATACTTTTATTGGTAAATATCGAACTTCGATTATTTCAGCGGCGCTGAACACATTCTTCAAACAGCTAATAACTTCCAATCAACAAGGAAATTCCTGAAATCTGTAAAATGCGCAATGCGAAAGCTCCCGATTCCGGGCAGTAAAGTTCATATTGAAGCGGACAAACGCCGTCAAAATTCACCGTCGCGCCCCTCGCGCGAAGACATGTCATTTATTTAAACAGACTCATCTTGGGACCTATCCTGTCTCACAATGTATTACATTGACGGAAGATTACCGCATATTTAATTTTAACCGCACCCAGTCACTTAAGATCATTATACATGATTTTTTTGGCAAAAGACAAGTCATCCGCCTCGTATCCAAATTCTTTCCTTAAATTCGCCTCAATATTTCAGAAAAAAAATATAAATGCAAAAACCGGCTCCCCCAATAGAGTAGCCGGTTTAGAACGTTCATCATCAATGATTAATTCTTAGTGAAATAGACCTTTAATAAAAGCCGCTTCCGCTTCCGTTGGCGAAATAAGTGGCAATCTGACTCCGCCCACAGGGATCCCCTTGAGTCCTAAAGCATATTTTACTGCTGATGGATTGGGCAGCGGTTGTGGGCATTCAAACATTCCTTTAAAAATCGGGAACAGCTGGCGATGAATCTCTCCAGCAAGCTGAACATTGCCGGAGGAATAAGCGTAAATCATTTCTGACATCTGCGCACCAACCACATGGCTAGATACACTTATAATTCCGTATCCACCAACAGCCAGACTGGCAAGACCCGAGGCATCATCACCTGTATATACACGGAAATCATCTGAACAAGCAGAGGCAATAAGTGTTACCTGATCCACAGACGCGCATTCTTTCGTAGCAATGATGTTCGGAATCTCAGCAAGTCGCAGGGTAGTGGCCACGCTCATACTTACACCTGTTCGACCTGGAACATTATATAGAATCACTGGTAATGAAGTCTCTGAAGCAATCGTGGAAAAATGCTGATAAAGACCTTCCTGATTCGGTTTATTATAATAAGGAACGACCAAAAGCACTCCATCTACACCTATTTTCTCTGCTTCCTTCGTCAGATGAATGGAATGTTTCGTGTTATTGCTGCCAGTTCCAGCAATAACTTTACAACGTCCATTCGCCTTTTCCAGCACAAAAGAAAACAGCTGCAGCTTTTCCTCATCGCTTAACGTAGGCGATTCCCCTGTCGTTCCGCAGACAACCAAAGCCTCTGATTTCTGTACCTCAATTAAATAATCGACAAGCTGTGAAGTTACATCCCAGTTGATTTCTCCATCCCCATCAAAAGGGGTTACCATGGCTGTTATTAATCTTCCGAAATCCACTTTGAATTCCTCCTTGTCAGCGGTGCAATTCAAACATAGCATGCAGCGAACGCAAGGACTGCACCATATCTTCTTTTTTCACAAGCACCCATATCGTTGTATTCGAATCTGCGGATTGTAGAATTTGAATGTTTTGCGAGCTAAGCGCCTCAACGATGCGCGCCATAATACCAGGCACACCGTTAATTCCTCCCCCGATAACAGAAACTTTGGCACAACCCGATAAACTCTTAGGTCGCAAACCCAGCTGTTGCAGAGCAGAAATAGCCTTCTCTGATTTGTCATCAAAAACCGTATAAAGAGCTTCCGTAGGTGTTACATTAATAAAATCAACGCTTATCCCGTTATCTGCCATACTCTTAAAGATTTGCAATTGCACTCCGGTTCCGTTACCGTCCGGGCATTCTACAGAAATCTGTGTAACATTGCTGACATAAGCAATCCCTGTAACGAATCGATCCACAATACCCCCTGCTTGGATATCGTTAAATCCTTCTGGATTCGTAACCAGCGTACCTTCAGCTTCTGAAAAGGTTGAACGAACACGAACTGGAATCTGTGCCTGCATAGCAATCTCAACCGCACGTGGATGAATGACTTTTGCTCCCTGATGAGCCATATTGCAAATTTCTGTATAACTAACGTAAGTTAATGGCTTAGCATCTTCAACGATCCGTGGATCAGCTGTAAGTATCCCGTTAACATCCGTATAAATATCCACCATATCAGCATGAAGAGCAGCACCAAGTGCTGTAGCAGAGGTATCACTACCGCCACGGCCTAAAGTTGTTAAATCACCCGCTTCAGTCTGGCCCTGGAACCCGGTAACAATAACCACTTTATCCTCACGCAGCTCACGGAGAATGCGTTCCGGACGTACATCCAGAATTCTGGCATTGCCATAGTTGCTGTCTGTCAGAAATCCTGCCTGAGCTCCCGTTAATACTGTAGAAGCGATACCTTCATTCTCCAACAGCCCACATAGAGTAGTAGCTGAAATAATTTCACCGCAGCACATCAGGAGATCTTTTTCCCGGTCAGGAAGTGCATCTCCGTTCTGCACGGCCCAATCCAGCAAAGTGTCTGTTGCGTAAGGCTCTCCGCGACGGCCCATGGCCGATACAACAATAACAAGACTGTAGCCACTTGCCAGCTCTCTTTTGACATTGCGGATTACGTGTTCTCTAGCTTGCGGTGTGGATAGCGATGTTCCTCCGAATTTTTGTACCAGAATACCCATGTATAATTCCCCCATTATTATCAAAGCAAACACACTAATCATTCGTGAAAAGATTACGGTACGTGAGCTTATTCGTTAAGTAAGTTGTTAAATGGCTGTACCGCCCTCGAACCTGAGGACGGTAGCAATATTGCTTATATTTTTTTGATAGCAATGAACTTAGCTGTTTCCACTACGTTATCTTGGCACTTCTCATTGCTCATTTGGTGCATCTCCCCTTTTATTGTCCACAACAAAATCAGCCGAGCTCTGTTAATTTTCTATGCTGAATGAAACCGTTCGATGATCATCGGCTGTAGTTGTTTACCTTGCAAAGCGGCATAGCAAGCTTCCGGGATAAGATCCATGCGTGCCACGAGCGAGTTAGGTTTACCCTCAGGGTTATCTTGACCGAATGGTACAAAATAAATATGTTTAGCCACCAGAAGCTTAGCAATATTTGCGGCATTTAGGCCCAATCCATCATTTGTAGATATCGCTAGAACTAGTGGACGTCCGTTGCGCATCTGCGATTTAGCTGCCATTAGCACGGGACTATCCGTCATGGCATTAGCCAGTTTACTCGTTGTATTTCCTGTGCAAGGTGCTATTGTCAGCACATCCAGCAGCTTGGAAGGACCCAGCGGCTCCGCTTCAACAATTGTAGAAATGATATCATTCCCTGTTATATCTTTCAACTGTTTTAACCAATTTTGCGATGTCCCAAAGCGGGTGTCTGTTCCTAGTACAGATGCTGAAACTATAGGTACTACGTTTGCTCCCCCGTCTACGAAGCGCTGAATTTGTGGCATTACCTCAGCAAAAGTGCAATGAGATCCAGTGATCGCATACCCTACTGTTTTTCCGTGCCAATCCATTTTATTCGTCCCCCTTGATTAAAGCCTCGTCCGAAATCGACTGTACCAGCGCATTTGCCATAATAATCCCAGCGCTTTTTGGAGCTACAATGCCAGGGAGTCCTGGAGCCAGCATCGCCTTAATCCCACGTTTTTCAGCATAACGAAAGTCACAACCGCCTGGTGCAGATGCCAGATCAATAATTACGCAATGCGGCGCAAGCCGCGAGAGCACCTGAGCGGTGATGATCATACTTGGTATCGTATTAAATATAAGATCCACATCCGGTACGTGAAGCAGCAGCTCACTGGTCATAAAAGGCTTCCAGCCCATTTCCTCAGCACGTGCATAATGTTCTTGTTTTCTGACACCAACCTTTACACTAGCCCCCAGTCCCTGTAGACTTCGAGCCATTGTAAATCCAGTTCTACCTAAACCAAGCACCATTGATTTCGAGCTGTGAATCGTAAAATCCGTGTTCTGAATGGCCATTACCAGCGCTCCCTCCGCTGTCGGGATAGAGTTATAAATAGCCACATCATCACGATTAAGCAGTTCGATTAACTTTAGTGAGTGCTTGGTACACATCCCGCGCAAGTAACTTTTAGCCATACCGGTATACACTAAACAATCGGATGGCAGCGCAGTGAAATGCTCCTCCAGAATCGTTAAACGCTCAGAAGAAAATAGAGCACTAATATTTCCTTCATCATCACAGCCTACCGTAGGCAACACTAATACATCTGCATTACTTAGCAGCTCTACCGTCAATTGTTCCAGGCTCACCCCTGGGCTAGGGGTCTCCCACTTATCGAACCCGGCAGCGCTTACCGTCGCATCCAATTCCACACATTTCCGAATCACTTCAAGCTGTCTCGCGTCCCCGCCCAGGAACACGATCCTGACGCCAGTAAGCATAGGGATGACGCTCCTTTCAACATACACTATCGACTATAAAGCATCTTATGCTGGGCATAGTTAATGGGTGAAGAGCGGAAATGAAATCCCCGGCACGCATGGCTGATGGCTGATGAGCAGATGGCTTACGGCTGATGAGTTACGGACCGAGATGCAACTATTTGTGTATTTTTTGTCTTTTAGGAGGAGTTTCGGACTGGAGAGCTCTTATTCGACATAAACAGGTTCGATATCAGGTGTTTTTATCCAATAGTGACACTGGGGTCCGAAAACAGCCAAATTAAGAAGATTTGTTGTTAATAAGAGCGCTGAGGTCCGATAGGGGCTTCGTTTTTAATTTGACGGTAGGGTTAGAGTTGTGGCAGAGCGCCAATGAAAATGCTGAGTTTATTCGATGGGGAAATCGGATGTAGTTGGAGTAGCAGATAGCACTTTATAAAATGCTATCTGCATAACAATCGAAGAAAATAATGTTTAATGATAATTAACTCTGCATAACAAAAAAAGCTCACGAATCATGCCTTGGGCATGAATTCGTAAGCTTTTTAAATGAATTATATCAACAATCTTATTTGCCAGTATGACCAAAGCCTCCGGCTCCGCGTTGTGTTTCGGACAACTCTTCCACTTCCACCAAATTAACCACTGGAACAGCTTGAAATACCATTTGGGCAATCCGCTCATTGCGAGCGATAGCAAACGGCTCCTGCCCCAGATTGATCAAGAGTACTTTGATCTCTCCGCGGTAATCAGCGTCTATAGTTCCAGGTGTATTCAAGCAGGTAATCCCGTGCTTCAAGGCCAGTCCACTACGCGGACGGATCTGCGCTTCAAGCCCCTCTGGCATAGCCAGTGAAATCCCCGTTGGAATTAAAGCACGCTCTCCTGGTGCAAGTACAATTTCACCCGCAACTGCAGCATAAAGATCATAACCGGAAGCTTGCTCCGACATTTTACAAGGAAGATTTACATCCTCGTTTCCAGTAAGTTTATTGATTTGTACGTAATAAGACAAGATCATCTCTCCTAACATTTGCAATAGCTTTATCTGATGAGCCTACCATCGCTAAAGAAAGCGGCTCCGCGAACATATGGTCCAGCACACTGTTGATATTGTCCATCGTCACTAGCTGAATTTTGGCGATCATATCGTCCAATGTATTATGTCTTCCGAGCATAAGTTCATTTTTTCCGATACGGTTCATTCGGCTGCTAGTGCTTTCGAGACTAAGAATGAGACTGCCTTTAAGCTGCTCCTTGCCTTTTCTCAGCTCATCTTCACTGAGGCCGTTGGTAGCAAGTTCGTACATCATTTCCTTGATTAACTCCATGACATCTTTTGTTTGCTTGGGCGCTGTACCGGCATAGACCGTAAACAGACCAGAATCTGCCTGGGAGCTGTGATAGGAATACACCGAATAAGCTAATCCGCGTTTTTCACGAATTTCCTGGAACATACGGGAGCTCATCCCTCCGCCTACGGCATTATTGATCAGCACCATAGCATATTGCAAGGGATCGCCAGAACGTACGCCAGGCAAGGAAAGACAGATGTGATTCTGCTCTGTTTTCTTGCGGTGAAATAAGAGTTCTCCATAGTAATCTGGTGGAGTCAGCGGTGCACTTGTACCATGATTATCAAAAGAACCAAAATGCTGTTCCAGCAGTTCGATCAATCCATCACTAATGTTGCCGGCTACACTTATAACCGTATTCTCAATCGTGTATTGTTCCTTCATATACGCCCGAAGATCATCCGGCTTCATCTCCATCAGCCGTTCCTTCAAGCCAAGGATGGAATACGCTAGCGGATGGTCCTTGTAGGCAGCAGCACACATCAAATCATGTACAAGATCATCCGGCGTGTCTTCGCACATGGAGATTTCCTCAAGGATGACATTCTTTTCTTTCTCCAGCTCTTCAGCGTCCATCCGTGAACGGAAGAACATATCCGCTAATACATCTACAGCGATGGGCAGATGCTCATCCAGTACTTTAGCATAATAACATGTATATTCCTTTGAGGTAAACGCATTTACATTGCCCCCGATGGCGTCAAACTGCTCAGCAATATCCTTGGCGCTGTACCGATCCGTACCTTTAAAAAGCATATGTTCTACAAAATGGGATATCCCGTTGTTTCCAGGGTGTTCATTCCGAGAGCCTGTCTTTACCCAGATTCCGAAAGAAACGGACCGGCCAGTCGGGATTTTCTCCATTACCACTCGTAAACCATTGGATAACACTATTTTTTCCACTTCAAGTCCTCCTGGCAAATAGCCATGTTCTATCTAATTTAATTACACGTGCCTATAATCCTACCAGAAATACAGCTCTCACTCAACATTAGAGGGGATCAGCCGCTCTGCTGAGAGCGTTTGACTAACTGTGCCTAACTGCAACCCTTTTGCTTTGATTCCACGTATCATGGCCCTCAGAGCTTTGGAGGATGAGGCTGTGGGATGCATTAAGACTAGAGTGCCTGGTTCCGCTTTGCTTGTGATTTTGGCAACTACAGATTCAGGAGAAGGATTACGCCAATCCACGGTATCCACGGTCCATAGTACGGTCTTGAGCCCTAAACTGCTGGCAATTTCTACTGTCTCCTGATCGAAATCACCAGAAGGGGGTGCGAACCATTTATTAGTGACTCCAAGCGATTCCTTTAACAGCTTTTGTGTCTTCTCAATTTCTACAGTAGCTCGCGCACGACTTAAAGTACTCATATTAGGGTGGGTATAAGCATGATTCTCCATCTCATGACCACGTTTTAGCATTTCTTTAGCCAGCTCCGGATTTTTACTCAGCCAGCTCCCATCCAGAAAAAACGTAACTTTAACGTTCTCTTCATCCAAAACATCCAACATTGGCACAATGTACTCATTTCCCCACGCCACATTAATCATCAACGATACCATCGGTTTGGCCGGATTTCCACGATATATGGGTTCAGCTCCCAGTTGATTCAGTGATATCTGTGGTTCAATCTGCCGATACACAAATTTTATAGGTTCTTTTGGCGCCAAAAGAGCATTCCGATATGTACTCTCTACATCAATCTCAAGTCCGTTATAACCCGGAATCGCCTTCCATACCCGATCAACCACGGCATTCACTGGAGGGGCATTAAGTTTGGCTGCGGCGATCTCAATCCGTGTCCGAAGATCATTGTTCTCCGGCTTAGAAATATCCTTCCACACAGCTAGGTCATCCTGCGGCTTCAATTGCGCAAGCATGTCCTTTACCGGTCCCTGAGTGCTGCCAATTCCTATCACGATCGCAATACAAGCAACCACTAAAGCCACTTTTTCCGTCTTCATGACGACTTCCTCCCCGGCAGAAACGACTTGTAGTCCGTTCCACACGAATACAAAGACACTTTGTCCCAATCTATGAGACAAGAGAGGAATTTATGTCATAAGAACAGAGGCAAGAGGCGTGATAGTGATGCACTTTACTTTATTTCATATAAAAAAAGAGCCAGAACGCAATCGCTTCTGTCTCCTTTTATTATGCTATTAGGTACTTTAGAAAAGGTACCTCTACAATTGAAACTTAAGCTTTAGCTCCAGTTTCCGAAGTCAATACCGCTTTACGCGACAGGTTAACCCGGCCTTGTTGGTCGATTTCGGTAACTTTAACGGTAATTGTATCCCCGACAGCTACAACATCTTCAACCTTAGCTACGCGCTCAGTGGACAATTGGGAAATGTGTACCAATCCGTCTTTACCCGGAATTAGTTCAACAAATGCTCCAAATTTCTCAATACGTCTAACTGTACCCACATAGATTTCTCCGACTTGTACTTCACGCACTAGTCCTTCGATAATCGAACGTGCCTTTTGGATCATTTCTTCATCTGAAGAACCGATAAAGACACGGCCATCTTGTTCGATGTCGATTTTTACGCCGGTTTCTTCAATAATTTTATTGATAATCTTACCACCAGCACCGATAACATCACGGATTTTGTCCGGATTGATGTTGATAATAATAATTTTCGGAGCATATTTGGACAGATTAGGTCTTGGCGCAGAGATCGCTTCATTCATTTTGTCCAAGATGAACAGACGGCCTTCTTTAGCCTGCTGAAGTGCATCCTGAAGAATGTTGCGGTCGATACCGGCAATCTTAATGTCCATTTGAATAGCTGTAACACCTTCTGCTGTACCAGCTACCTTGAAGTCCATATCTCCGAGGTGATCTTCCATACCTTGAATATCCGTCAGGATGGAGACATGCTCTCCGTCTTTGATCAGACCCATTGCTACTCCGGCTACCGGTGCTTTGATTGGCACACCAGCGTCCATCATAGCCAGAATGCTGGCACAGATACTTGCCTGGGAAGTAGAACCGTTAGATTCAATCGCTTCTGATACTAGACGAATCGTGTACGGGAATTCAGTTTCACTAGGTATAACCTTGGATAATGCACGTTCTCCAAGTGCTCCATGACCGATTTCACGGCGTCCTGGTGCTCTAAGCGGACGAGCTTCCCCTACGCTGAACGGCGGGAAGTTGTAATGGTGCATGAAACGTTTCGTTTCAGTAGGATCGATTCCGTCGAGAATTTGCACATCACCTAGTGCTCCAAGGGTACAAACACTAAGGATTTGTGTTTGTCCACGTGTAAACAGACCGGAACCGTGTGTACGCGGTAACAGACTTGTATCACATTCAATCGGACGGATTTCATCAAGTTTACGCCCATCTGGACGAACCTTATCATGTGTGATTAGACGTCTTACTTCATCCTTCACGATATCATGTAGGACTTCTTTAACATCTTTCAGAAGCTCCGGTGCTTCTATGTACTTCTCTACGAAATACGCAACCGCTTCATCATTAACGACATCAATCGCTTCCTGACGCGCATGTTTTTCAGCTATTTTAACGGCTTCCACCAGACGAGCCTCAGCAAATGCACGGACCTCAGTATTCACGTCAGCATTCACTGTATGCAGCTTCACAGCCATTTTTTCTTTACCAGCCACTTTAACCAGTTCTTCAATGGTTGCAACGATCTTGCGGATTTCATCATGACCGAACATAATCGCTTCGAGCATCACATCTTCCGTCACTTCGTTCGCTTCTGCTTCAACCATCATGATTGCATCCTTCGTTCCAGCAACCACTACATAAACATCACTGATTGCTTGCTGAGACATATCCGGATTGATCACAAACTCTCCATTAATCCGACCTACAGCAACGCCGCCGATTGGTCCATCAAAAGGCACATCGGAAATACTAAGTGCAGCTGAAGTACCGATCATAGCAGCAATATCTGGTGCGCAGTCCTGATCCACACTCATTACCATGTTCAATACCTGAACATCGTTACGAAATCCTTCAGGGAACAGTGGTCTGATTGGACGGTCTGTCAAACGGCTTGACAGAATCGCTTTCTCACTCGGTCTACCTTCCCGTTTAATAAATCCGCCAGGAATTTTACCTACCGCATATAATCTTTCCTCATAGTTGACTGTAAGCGGGAAAAAATCCAGATCCTTAGGCTCTTTCGAAGCCGTAACGGTACATAATACCGAAGTATCCCCGTAACGCACCATAACAGCTGCATTTGCTTGTTTAGCCAGGCGGCCCGTTTCCAGCACAAGGCGTCTTCCACCCAGCTGCATTTCTACACGTTTTTCCATAAATACCTCCTTGAATAGTAGTAGACCCGCAGTCTAAAATAGCAGGTTCACATATCGATCTAAATGAATTGGAAAGGCTTGTCCCAAAGGGGGGCTACCTATTCTGTATGCATATAAGAAGAAACGGCTGGGCCTTACTGAAAAGTAAAGCCGCCGTTTTTGCGAATAATCTCATCGATCCTAATATTAAGTTTTCCCTAAATTTTCAAAAAGCAACCCAGCTGTCCCGCTGTCGCTCCGAGAAGGACATACGGTATACAACCAGGCTGCTTTAAGAGTAATCTTATGGAAAATTAACGACGCAATCCCAGTCTTTCGATCAGGGCGCTGTAACGTCTGATGTCTTTGTTTTTCAAATACGCCAGAAGTTTACGACGTTGTCCAACCATTTTCAACAATCCGCGACGGGAGTGATGATCTTTCTTGTGCGTACGCAAGTGGTCAGTCAAATTAACGATGTTCTCCGTTAGGATAGCAACTTGCACCTCAGGGGATCCAGTATCGGATTCGTGAGTTTTGTGCTCGTCGATCAATTGATGTTTACGTTCTTGAGTTAATGCCATCCTGTTCACCTCCTTCAATATAATCGCCACTAGCCTCGTCACCGTCGGTGAGAACGTGCAACCAAGCTAAGGTTATGATGCTGTAAGCCAGCAACGTTACTTAGTATAGCATCTCCATTAACAAAAGTAAACGGCTTGTCCGGGATGACTATAAATTATACTCCAGAATCTTCTTCGCGGTTTCTGCATCCTCGCCAATCTGAGTAATCAATGCCCCAATGGAGTCAAACTTCCGTTCTGGACGAATGTAAGATACCAATTCTACCTTAAGCTCTTGATCATACAGGTCACCCTCGAAATCAAACAGATGTACCTCAAAGCTCGGAGTCAACACACCCTCATGAAAGGTTGGTTTAACGCCCACATTCATAACCCCGTACAGAACTTTATCCTTATAAAAGACTCGAACCGCATATACACCTTTGGTCGGAATGACAAAATGATCACTGAGCTTCAAATTGGCAGTTGGAAAACCAATTGTGCGGCCTCTCTTCTCACCATGCCCCACTTCACCACGCAGATGATAGCAACGTCCGAACCAGGAGTTTGCCAGTCCCAGATCTCCATTTTGGAGACTTTTGCGAATGCCGGAGCTGCTAACCTTTTCGCCTTCAAGCAGAAAAGGAGGAGCAACTTCCACATTCATAACACCTTCACCCAGCTTACGAAGCATCTCAACATCGCCTTCACCTTGGTAGCCAAAGCGAAAGTCAAAGCCAACAACTGCAGTTACAATATGTAGCGGCAAAAGCATAACAGAGACAAAATTCTGTGGACTAACCCGGGAAAGCTGCTCATTAAATTCAATAACATACAGGATATCTACACCCATGCTGGCAAGAATCTCTTGCTTTTCAAAGGGTGGCGTCAAGTACCCTTCATAATCCCCCTTACCCATAACATCTTTGGGATGAGGATGAAATGTAAGGACTGCAGCCGGCACACCTTGTTTACGGGCTAAGGCCACAGCGGATGTAATGACACTGGCATGTCCACGATGCAGGCCGTCAAACTGCCCTAGAGCAGCCACTTGAGGTTGTGCCCATTCGGCAGCAGTCTCCGGCGACATCGGATAGGTTAACGTTACGGTTCTCACGCTGTTTCTCACCTACAATTCACTTGGTAAAATTGATTTAAGCTTGTGCAAACACTTTTACTGGGGCAATAGCACCTGTCTCTTCCAGCTCATAAATGCCAAGAAACAATCCCTGAAGATCGTATAGCCGAATTTGACCTGCTGTCTTCACTTCTGGAGCAATGAACCGCGAAGACAAACGTTGACCCTGCAGTGCTGCCTTCTTCTTCTCATCCATAACGGTATGCTTAGGCAAATGCGAAATTGCCTCATCAGCAGCGATTAAATGATCTTCTAATGTTCCGGCTTCCTTGTGCGCGGCAATATCCTCAAGGGATAAACAATGGCTGGCAGAAATTCCTGCCGACATTGTTCTCTCCAGCTTCACCATTACACCCGGCAGTCCAAGCGCACGACCGATATCAACACAAAGTGTTCGAATATACGTGCCTTTGGAGCATAATACCCGGAAAGTGATGTCGGGATGATTACCTTCCCAAGTCATATCCGTCATTTCGATTTCATAAATCTCTACTTCACGACTTTTTCGTTCAACGGTCTTGCCTTCTCTAGCCAATTCATAAAGACGTTTGCCATCCACTTTCACCGCAGAGTACATGGGAGGAACCTGAGAAATTACACCTTTGAAAGAGGCAAGCACTGCAAGAATCTCTTCCTCAGTTACATGAACCTCATCTACAGTTTCCGTAATGGTTCCAGTTAAGTCTTCAGTATCACTGGACATCCCCAGTCTCAGTGTTGCCACATATTCTTTGGGCAGCTCCTGAATATACTCCACAACGCGAGTCGCACGTCCCAGACAAAGCGGCAATACACCAGTCACTTGGGGATCTAGTGTCCCCGTATGACCAATCCGTTTCATGCCGAGAATACGACGTGCCTTGGCTACAACATCATGTGAAGTGAAGCCTGCCGGTTTATAAACCGCCAGAACACCTTCTAGTTCACTCATAAATGACGTCTTACCTCCTCAAGCACCTGAGCTATTGCCTCTTCAAGCGTAGCTTCTATACGCGCACCTGCAGCACGGGTATGACCGCCGCCTCCAAACGTTTGCGCCAATGCAGCCACGTCTACTTTACCTGCAGAACGTAGACTAACCTTGACCGCATGTTCGTGAATAACTTTAAAAAGAATGCCTACTTCCACGCCCCGAATATTACGAGGGTAGTTTACGATTCCTTCCAAATCTTCATTAGCAGCAGCACATTCGATCATATGCTCGGGTGTAACATATAGCCAGGCAATATCTCCTTCAGGAGATAATTCCAGCGTATTTAAGGCTTTATTTAATATTTTAACCTGTGGCAGCGTCATTTCTTCAAGCAATGTCTCAGCGAGTTCAGGACCGTTAACTCCAAGGGATAATAGCTCAGATACAGTTGCCATTACTTTTGGTGATGTGTTGGTATAACGAAAACCACCGGTATCTGTTAACAGACCCGTATATATAGCTGTGGCGATATCAATATCCCATTCGATCTCGAATGTCTTCAGCAGGTCGAACAATATTTCCGCTGTCGCAGCTGCATCCGGTTTGATTAAATTAACGAATCCATAACCGTTATTTGTTGGATGGTGATCAATGTTCAGGATAAGAGCCTCATTCGCAAAATAGCGGTTTGTCAGCCCTACTCGCTGAAAATCCGCACAATCCACACAGATGACGTTGCTGTATTGACGGGGCGGTTCACTAGAGGCCATATTGATGATTTCATCCGAATGCCATAGGTATTCCATTCGCTTCGGGATCGGTCCTTCATTCAGCATAGTGTATTTTTTGCCCAGACATGAGAGAAGCCAGCCCACCGCAAGGGTGGAGCTGACTGCATCTCCGTCCGGCTGAACATGCGACACTACAAGGTAATCGTCGTGTTCCAGCAGAAACTCACGGGTCTGCTGGAGACTTTGTTCATAGCTCTGCATTCGCCGTCTCCTTTTTAAAGGTTGTTCAAAATAGCATAACGCTATTTTGAACCCCACTTTAATCACTTATTTCTAATCGTTCTTATGAAGCTCTCCAAGAAGCTTCTCAATATGACTGCCATAAGCGACAGATTCGTCGATCTTGAAGATCAGCTCCGGTGTATGCCGAAGGCGAATGGCCTTGCCAAGCTCTGAGCGAAGAAAACCATTGGCTTTCTCAATCGCTTTAAGCGAGTCTGCCTTCTGCTCTTCATCCCCGAACACGCTTAAGTATACCTTGGCTTGCGATAGATCGTTAGTCACATCTACGCCAGTTACAGTTACAAAACCGATTCGAGGGTCTTTCAGACCGCTTTGGATAAGTTGACTAAGCTCTTTCTTGATCTGCTCGCCCACTCGTCCTGCTCTAATTTTAGACATCTATATTCACCTCTTCGCTTAGCGCTCTACAGTTTCCATAAGAAACGCTTCGATAATGTCGCCCTCTTGGACGTCATTATAGCGTTCCAAAGTTATGCCACATTCATAACCTTGCGCCACTTCTTTGGCATCATCTTTGAAACGTTTCAAAGTATCAACCTTACCTGTGAACACTACGATTCCGCTACGGATCAAGCGCATTTCAGCATTACGGGTAATTTTACCAGAAGTAACCATACATCCTGCAATGGTACCCACTTTGCTGATTTTGAACACGCTGCGAACTTCAGCGTGACCGATAACATTCTCTTTATAGATAGGATCGAGCATACCTTTCATGGCACTTTCGATTTCTTCAATTACGTTGTAGATAATGTTGTGCAGACGAACATCTACTTTTTCTTGCTCAGCAGCTGCTTTGGTCTGTGCGTCTGGACGAACGTTAAAGCCGATAACGATAGCATTAGATGCTGCTGCAAGCGTAATATCGGATTCAGTAATCGCACCAGCACCGCTGTGAATGATCTTCACTCGTACGCCTTCCACTTCGATCTTAGCCAAGGATCCTTTAAGCGCCTCGACTGAACCTTGTACGTCAGCTTTGATAATCACGTTAAGGTCTTTGATCTCGCCATCTTTAATGTGCTGGAACAGATCATCCAAAGTTACACGGGTGTTCGTATTCAGCTCAGATTGACGTTGGGAAGTAGAACGTCTATCAGCAATCGCACGGGCTTTACGCTCGTCTTCGAATGCCATAAACGGATCGCCAGCTTGTGGCACCTCAGTCAAACCAGTAATTTCTACTGGAGTAGATGGTCCAGCTTCTTTAATCTTACGACCTTTATCATTGACCATAGCACGTACACGTCCGAAGCAGTTACCTGCTACAAAGGCATCGCCGACTTTCAACGTACCGTTCTGAACGAGTATACGAGCAACTGGTCCACGGGATTTATCAAGCTCAGCTTCTATAACAGTACCGCGTGCCCGTTTGTCAGGGTTCGCTTTGTACTCATTAACTTCAGCTACGAGCAGGATCATTTCCAGCAGTTCTTCCAAGTTAATACGTTGTTTCGCAGAGAGGTTAACGAAGATGGTATCTCCACCCCACTCTTCAGGAACAAGTTCATAACTTGTAAGCTCTTGCTTCACCTTATCAGGATCTGCGCCCGGCTTGTCGATTTTATTAACAGCGACAATAATCGGAAGTCCAGCAGCCTTAGCGTGTGCAATAGCTTCAACGGTCTGAGGCATAACACCGTCATCAGCAGCAACTACGATAATTGTCATATCCGTAACCTGTGCACCACGAGCACGCATAGCAGTAAATGCTTCGTGACCAGGTGTATCAAGGAACGTGATTTTCTTTTGATTAATTTCGACTTGATAAGCACCGATGTGCTGAGTGATTCCGCCGGCTTCGCCTAGAGTCACATTTGTCGAACGAATAGCATCAAGCAGTGTAGTTTTACCATGGTCAACGTGACCCATAATAGTAACTACTGGAGGACGAGTCTGAAGATCCTCTTCATTGTCATTCTCTTCCACTGTTTCGAAGCTGTCCTCATCAACAGGAATCTTCACTTCTACTTCTACGCCAAATTCAGCAGCGAGTAGCAAAATGGTGTCGATATCAAGTTCTTGGTTGATGGTAGCCATAACACCCATTGAAATCAGCTTTTTGATTACTTCAGAAGCATCCTTGTGAAGCAATTTCGCTGTTTCACCAACGGTCATGCTGCCACGAACGATGATTTTCTTAGGTGTGTTATCGATCTTCTCGCGGTGTACCATTGGCTGGTTCTTGCCACGACCATTCTTACCACCACGACCGCGGTAGTTACCACCTTTACCATCATCAAAACGTCTTTGATTATTATTCGGTCTGCCACCAGTTGTGTTCTTTTTAGGACCTCTGTCATCACCGCGTGTGAAACCTCCGCCTGTGCCAGATTGACCTTGTGGACGGCTGTCAGTGCGTGGTGCACTGTTTTGTCCTTGCGGACGGCTGCCACTTGTGTTGCTTCCTTGTGGACGGCTTCCACCAGTGTTGCTGCCTTGTGGGCGGCTACCACCAGTATTGCTGCCTTGCGGACGGCTGCCACTTGTGTTGCTTCCTTGTGGACGGTTGCCGCCAGTATTACTGCCTTGCGGACGGCTGCCACCGGTATTGCTACCTTGTGGGCGATTGCCGCCGGTAGTGCTGCTTTGCGGGCGGCTGCTACTAGTACTGCTAGTACTGTTAGTACGTGGAGCACCGCTTTGTTGCGGACGTGCATTCTGCGTTGAACCTGTTTGTGTTCTGCGGGAATCTTGTCCGCTTTGGGGCCTTGGGGACGTCGTCGATTGGTTGTTGTTTTGGTTACTGTTCATACCTACCTGCTTTTCCTGTTGATTTTTGTTGGCATTCTGAGCACTTTGAGGTTCGGCTGTTACCGCACCGGTTGTTACCGGCCGGCTGCTGGTGCCGGTATCCCGCTTGGCTGCAGCGTTTGATTTGATATCCTTAAAGAACTGTTCAACTTTGTTCACGGATCCATTCTCCATGACACTCATATGATTATTCACGGGGACATTCAAACGCTTCAGAATAGTAATAATTTCTTTACTGCTCATGTTTAGTGACTTTGCGTATTCGTACACGCGCAATTTATCTTTGTTCTCTTCTTTAGTCAATAAATCCACCTCCGACAGTATCTCCGAGTTGCTTGGAGATCATTTCCGCGAATCCTTTATCCGTAATGGCCAGTACTACACGCTGGTCTTTACCAATACTTGCACCGAGTTCATCCCGGTGAAATGCGATTACTAGTGGAATATCGTAAGTTCCGCATTTATCACGGAACTTTTTTTGGGTATTATCTGAAGCGTCACCTGCCAGAACGACCAGCTTCGCCTCTGAAGACCGTACAGCTTTGAGTACAGCCTCGTCACCGGTGACTATCTTGCCTGCTCTCATGGCAAGCCCTAAATAAGAAAGCGCCTTACTCATTATCCTCACTATCCTTTGCTGCTAGAAACTGCTCTTCCACGGATGTAAACTCCCGGGCTAGCTGGGCGTAGATTTCAGGACTCACTTGACATTTCAATGCACGGTCAAGTGCTTTGTTCTTTTGTGCCAGCTGAAAGCATTCAAGCTTGCCGCATATGTAAGCACCACGGCCTGACTTCTTACCCGTCAGATCAATCAGCACTTCACCTTCAGGCGTTCTTACCACACGAATCAGCTCTTTTTTAGGCATCATCTCTTGGGTAGCAACGCATTTACGCAGCGGCACCTTTTTTTGTTTCATACCAAACGCCTCCCGTCAAGCAGGTTAATTAATCTATGGAGACGGAATCCTGATGCATTTCATCAATAGAAGATTTCGGTCTGCCGTATTCCTGCTCCGCTTGAGTTTCACTCTTGATATCAATCTTCCAGCCGGTAAGTTTAGCGGCAAGACGTGCATTTTGCCCTTTAATACCGATAGCCAGTGATAATTGATAGTCAGGAACGATAACTCTCGCCATCTTCTCCGCTTCAAAGACTTGAACTTCAAGAACCTTGGAAGGGCTTAGTGCATTCGCAACATATTCCTGCACCAGATCAGAATAACGGACGATATCGATCTTCTCACCGCGAAGCTCAGTAACGATGGTCTGAACGCGTGTGCCTCTTGGACCTACGCAAGAACCAACGGGATCTACTTCTGGATTGCGGGAATACACAGCAATCTTCGAGCGGAAGCCAGCTTCACGAGCTACAGAACGAATCTCAACTACACCGTCAAATATTTCAGGAACTTCAAGCTCGAACAGACGCTTCAGTAATCCAGGATGACTGCGGGAGAGCATAATCTGCGGACCTTTTGTTGTATTCTCAACTTTTGTGATATAAGCCTTGATGCGTTCGCTTTGTTTGAACTTTTCACCTGGCATCAATTCGCTAAGCGGAAGAACCGCTTCGATTTTACCAAGATCAATGTAAATGTTCCGCATATCTTGACGTTGAACTAGTCCAGTAACGATATCATCTTCTTTGTCGATAAAAGCATTATAGATAAGTCCACGCTCTGCTTCGCGAATCCGTTGAGTTACAACCTGCTTAGCAGTCTGTGCGGCAATACGTCCAAAATCACGTGGTGTCACTTCAAGCTCAGCGATATCTTCCAGCTGGAAATGCGGGTTAATTTCTCTGGCTGCCGGCAATGAGATTTCAGTCCTTGTATCCAGGACCTCCTCAACAATTAACTTGCGGGCAAACACTTTAATGACACCTGTATTGCGATTCATGTCAACACGCACGTTCTGTGCTGCATTGAAATTACGTTTATAACTAGAGATCAGCGCCGCTTCAATCGCTTCAAACAGCACATCTTTACTGATGCCTCTCTCCCTCTCCAGCTCATTCATTGCTTCAATAAACTCCATACTCATGAATTTCCGGCCCCCCTTTCAAGACGTTAAAAAATAATGGCCAATCTCGCACTTGCGACCTTGGCGTACGGTACTACATGTTCTTTTTTGCCCGCGGAGATGAGCAGTTCCTCGTTCTCGAACGAGAGCAAACGACCTTCAAATTCTTTGAGTCCTTGAATCGGCTCATAAACAGTCACATACACGTCCTTACCTACCGCTTTAGCTACATCCGCAGCTTTTTTGAGAGGACGCTCTGCTCCCGGCGAGGAAACCTCAAGGAAATATGCCTCAGGAATAGGATCATTCTCATCTAACTTCTGACTGAAATATTCGCTAATGATCCCGCAGTCATCAATATCAATGCCGCCTTCTTTATCTACGAATATACGCAGAAACCAATTGGAGCCTTCCTTCACGTATTCAACGTCCACCAGTTCGAAACCATTGTCGTCGAGATAGGGCCCGAGCATCTGCTCTACCGTTTGTTTAATTTTAGATTTGGGTGTGCTCAAAAGAAAATTACCTCCACGAACTTGTCTTTTGCTATATACCAAAGATAAAGAGTGGGTTTCCCCACTCTTTACACAACGGACTTATCTCATTATTACCAAAGAAATTATACCATAGGGAAACTGGACTGACAAGTGCTAGCCCTTGACTCCCCCTTTGGAGCACTCTTTTCTAGCCATGAAATAAGTGTTGTTAAAGCCTTTAAAATAGGGAAAGTTGATTGCTTTCCGGTAAGCCGCGGAAGCAGCCCATGCCAGTCAGCAGCTCAATAACCGTCTTACTTGCCTTTGATTTCTGCTGGAAATCTTCAATAGACAGGAACTCGCCAGCATCTTTCGCAGCAGCTATGTTGATAGCAGCATTCTCACCAATTCCCGCTAATGCGGAAAACGGAGGAATCAAACTCTTGTCATCAACAATAAACTTATTCGCTTCTGAGCGGTAAAGATCAATGTTTTTGAATGTAAACCCACGTGCCGTCATCTCCAAAGCCATCTCAAGGACAGGCAACATAGCCTTTTCCTTAGGCAAAGCCTGAAATCCTTTTTGCTCGATTTCTACGATCTGACGGTTGATGGCTTCATACCCCTTACAGCACAATTCAATATCAAAATCTGCTGCACGTACAGAGAAATAAGTCGCATAATATTCAATAGGATGATACAGCTTGAAGTAGGCGGTACGTACTGCAGAAATTACGTATGCAGCAGCATGCGCCTTCGGGAACATGTATTGAATCTTCAGACAAGAATCAATATACCATTGTGGGACCTTGCACTTTTTCATTTCCTCGATCCATTCGTCAGACAAACCTTTACCTTTACGAACACTCTCGGTAATTTTAAAGGCCAAGCTCGCATCCATTCCCGCTTTATAAATTAAGAAGAGCATGATGTCATCACGACAACCGATAACGGTCTTAATGTTACACGTGTTATTCTTTATAAGCTCTTGAGCGTTACCAAGCCAAACTCCAGTACCATGAGACAAACCTGATATTTGCAGTAAGTCAGCAAAGCTGGACGGCTTCGACTCAATAAGCATTTGACGTACGAACTTGGTCCCCATTTCGGGCACACCATAGGTCGCAACCGGTGATCTGATTTCGTCAGGTCTCACTCCAAGTGCATCTGTAGAGTTAAACATGCTCATAACTTTCGGATCATTCATCGGGATAGAAGTTGGATCCACACCTGTCAAATCCTGAAGCATCCGCATCATCGTCGGATCATCATGACCCAGAATATCAAGCTTCAGCAAATTCGCGTCAAAGGCGTGATAATCAAAGTGCGTGGTCTTCCATTCAGCATTGACATCATCCGCCGGGAATTGTACTGGCGTAATATCTTCTACCTCCATATAGTCTGGAACAACGACTATACCACCCGGATGCTGTCCCGTACTACGTTTAACACCTGTACAGCCAGCCGCCAGACGGCCAACTTCAGCTCCACGCCAACGTTTCTGGTGAAGTTCTTCGTATTTTTTTGCAAATCCAAAGGCTGTCTTCTCAGCTACGGTACCAATCGTTCCGGCACGGAATACATTTTTCTCACCAAACATTTCTTTGGTAAAGTTATGTGCATTCGGCTGATATTCCCCTGAGAAGTTCAAGTCGATATCGGGAACTTTATCCCCTTTAAATCCAAGGAAGGTCTCGAACGGAATATCCTGGCCTTCACCTTTGAGCTTCTGACCGCAATCCGGACAGACTTTATCTGGTAAATCGAATCCGCTCCGCACACTACCGTCCAGGAACCATTCACTATGGCGACACTCGGGATCTAGGCAAATATAATGCGCAGGCAACGGATTAACTTCTGAAATCCCAAGAAATGTAGCGACTACAGAAGAACCTACGGAACCCCGCGAGCCTACGAGATACCCATCCTGATTTGATTTTTTTACGAGACGTTCAGAAATCAAATAGTTGGCAGAGAACCCGTATTTAATAATCGGTGCAAGCTCTTTCTCCAAACGGGCAATAACTACTTCAGGCAGCTCTTCACCGTAAATGGATTTGGCTGTATTGTAGCAGGTCTCGCGAATTTCTTCGTCCGCCCCGTCAATAATTGGTGTAAATAGCTTATCTGGAAATAGCTCCAGTTCTTCAAAACGCTCCGCCAGCTCAACTGTATTTGTGACAACGACTTCCATCGCTTTTTCAGCACCGAGAAATTCGAATTCAGACAGCATTTCATCCGTTGTGCGGAAGTGTGCATCCGGTTTGCGTTGGTCTTTAAGCGGACTAAAGCCTGTGATCCCATTAATCGTAATATCACGATACAGCTTGTCCCGGGGTTCAAGATAATGCACATTCCCCGTTGCGATAACAGGTTTATTTAACTGTTCCCCTATTTCGCAAACCTTGCGGACTACATCGCGAAGCTCATCAGGGCCTGCTACAAAACCCTTGTCCACCAAGTGCATGTACATGGTCAATGGCTGAATCTCCAGCACATCATAAAAATGAGCAACCTCCATGGCTTCCTCAGTCGTTTTGTTGAGTACTGCTTCAAAAAACTCTCCACGTTCACAACCGGAAATCACTAGCAGTCCATCTCTATGCTCTTCCAGCTTGGATTTTGGAATACAAGGTACACGTTTGAAATATTCCGTATGTGACATGGAAATGAGCTTATAAAGATTTTTTTTGCCTATTTGATTAAGTGCATAAATATTACAGTGGAACGGTCTTGTGTTCGAAAGATCATTACCCACATAATCGTTTAGTCGATCAAGGCGGGTCATGCCCTTCATCTTTTCAGCATCTGCGAGCAATCCTGTTAATATACCGCCGAGTGCTATGGTATCATCAATCGCACGGTGATGGCTTTCCAGAAGAACTTTATATTTATCGGCTAATGTGTTCAGCCTGTGATTCTTCATGCTTGGATATAGTAAGCGAGCGAGCTCAAGCGTATCAAGAGATGGATTCGGAAGATCAGGTTCACCTATTTTACGTAACGAGGCCTGAATAAAACCCATATCAAACCTGGCGTTATGAGCTACAAGGATACTGTCACCCACAAATTCAACAAACTTACGCAGTACTGGTTCAAGATCAGGAGCATCCTTAACCATTTCATCCGTAATATTGGTCAATTGCTGAATATGATAAGGGATTTTCTCATGCGGATTAACAAAAGTAGAATAACGGTCTACTTCTTTGCCTTCGCACATTTTAATGGCCGCCAGCTCCGTAATATTATTGCGGGTAATCGATAAACCCGTGGTTTCTATATCAAACACTACATAGGTAGCTGTCTTCAAGTCCAAAGGCTGAGCATTCTCGACAATATTCACAGAGTCATTCACAACATTAGCTTCCACACCATAAATCATTTTTATCTTATGCTTATGAGCTGCATGGTTTGCATCAGGAAAAGCCTGAACGCCACCATGATCAGAAATAGCAATCGCAGGATGACCCCACTGGGCAGCTGTTTTGACATAGGTAGTGATCGGAGTGACCGCATCCATCGTACTCATCGTAGTGTGAAGGTGGAATTCCACCCGTTTCTTAGGAGCAGTATCTTTACGTGCAGGCGGTGCCTTAACTTCCGTTAAATCCGAAGGGATCATCACGAGCTCAGGAATCTGCATAAAACGGTCATATTCTACTTTTCCGCGTGCTCTTACCCATTTGCCATTAGCTAGCTGACTCATAACCTTCAGATCATCTTTAGTCTTCGCGAACATCTTCATTTGTAGAGAATCCGTAAAATCGGTCAGACTGAAAGTGAACAAGGTACTGCCATTGCGAAGCTCCTTACGATCCAGACCAAAAATGGTACCCTGAATTGTAATTTTCTTCTCTTCATCTTGAATTTCAAGAATCGGCACAGCCTGTTCCTTAATTTCATACCCCACTTGAAGCTTAATTACTTCATTAGGATCGCTATCATCAGCAGGAGCTTCTGTTTCAACAGCAGTCATCATCTGCTCAACAATCTCGCGTTGTTCTTGCTGAAGCTTTTGCTGAAATTCTTCGAATGCTTCAACATTATTATTTTCGTTCTCCGCCATTAGTAATTTAACTTTTAAGGAGAGACCGAAATACTTATCATAAAATTTAATAATTGCTCCATCGATGCCTTTTTTGCGAGCCAGCTCCATCGAAGTGGAATCACTCATCGTTAACATTAAAGTATCCTCTTTAAGCTCCTGTGAGGAGCGGGTCAGCCAGCCGTTTACCGATGGAATCTCCCGATGCACCCACTCCAGAAACAGTCCCCAATATTCTTGGACAAGCTCCGCTCTACTAACCTTCTCATCATATAGGAACAAAAAGCTTACTTTAGCTATATGCTGTAGCTTCTCCCGCATTCTAAGGCTAAATGTCCGATATACCTGTGCTGGAACCAGACTTTCTTTCGTAATAACGATTTGCCAGTCCCGGTTGCCGCGACTGATCTCAACACGTTCTATATACCCGTCTAAAAAGTAGGGATCCATGATTGCAGGCGGAATTTCACCCTGCTTCATCAAGAGCTCGAACCTTTTTCTTCTCTCCTGGTTTTGTTCCATGCTTTCCTCCCACCTTTAATAACCCAGTTAAAACTATCCATGATATACAGTGAAAGTACAATATGATAAACAGAAACGATGTTGTCGCCTTTTAAAGACGATAACTGTTTCTCGTAAAAATATAAGGATAATTTATAGCGAATTCCTATAAATTCTTATATTTTAAAAAGCTTCT
Source organism: Paenibacillus sp. FSL F4-0122 (assembly GCF_038002845.1). Taxonomy (NCBI): domain Bacteria; kingdom Bacillati; phylum Bacillota; class Bacilli; order Caryophanales; family Paenibacillaceae; genus Paenibacillus; species Paenibacillus sp. FSL F4-0122. The sequence continues at coordinate 5,200,512 of NZ_JBBODI010000001.1, read as the reverse complement.
GGTTTCAAAAAGCATTGGGTTCTTACGGCCCGCCGACTCCTCTCTCCAGAAGCTAAATTAAAATACTACAAGACTGTTGATCGGTGCCTAAAGATTAATATGCCTTTGCAAAAACCACAGTATGCTTGGCTGGTTGGCCACAGCAAATGCAGACTTGCTTAGTCTCCGCTGGATCAAAAGGAATATTGCGGCTACCCGCACCTGTCTCTTCCTTAACTTTGGACTCGCATTCTTCGGAACCACACCATCCAGCTAGAGCAAATCCACGTTTTTCATCCATCGAAGCCTTCATTTCCTCCAAGGAATCCACAGAATAGAAGTGGTCCTCGCGGAATTTCAGGGCACGTTCGAACATTTCGTTGTGAACCTGTTCAAGCATTGTTTGAACCTCTTCTACGAGGTTTTCCTGTTGAATAACCTTCTTCTCACCGGTGACACGTGAGACGAGAACGCAGACGCCATTCTCCATGTCGCGTGGTCCAAGCTCCAAACGTACTGGCACTCCACGCATTTCATATTCATTAAACTTCCAGCCTGGAGTAACATCTGAACGATCATCCACACGTACACGAACGCCAGCATTCTTCAATTCCTTGAACAGCTCGTCCGTCCGCCCAATCACAGCTTCGCGGGTCTTAGGAGGTCCGATAGGAATCATAATAACTTGCGTTGGAGCTACCTTAGGCGGCAGAACAAGACCGCGGTCATCTCCATGTACCATAATCAAGGAGCCAATCAAGCGAGTGGTTGAGCCCCATGAAGTAGTGTGTACATACTCCAAATTATTGTCACGGCTTAAATATTGAATCTCAAAAGCTGTGGCAAACTTGGTGCCGAGGTAATGTGAAGTAGCAGCCTGAACAGCGCGTCCATCCTTCATCATCGCTTCAATAGAATACGTATCTACCGCACCGGCAAAACGCTCGGAAGGTGTCTTTTGTCCAGTAATAACCGGAATGGCAAGATAGGTCTCGACAAAATCACGGTAGTTATCCAGCATCCGCATAGTTTCTTCACGAGCTTCCGCTTCATTCTCATGCGCGGTATGCCCTTCTTGCCAAAGAAACTCAGTCGTGCGGATAAATGGTAATGTACGTTTCTCCCAACGAACCACGTTCGCCCATTGATTGATAAGTACAGGAAGGTCACGATAAGATTGAATCCATTTAGAGTACATGTGGCCGAACATGGTCTCTGAAGTAGGACGAACTGCGAGACGTTCCTCAAGTACGTCACCACCCGCTTCTGTTACCCATGGCAGCTCTGGATTAAAGCCTTCAATATGATCCTTTTCCTTCTGAAAGAAACTCTCTGGAATGAACACTGGAAAATAAGCGTTTCGATGCCCAGTTTCCTTGAGGCGACGGTTCATTTCCTCCTGAATATGCTCCCATATTTCATAGCCTTCTGGCTTAAATACAATACAGCCACGAACAGGAGAGTAATCCATCAAGTCTCCTTTTTTAATAACATCAATATACCAGCGTGAGAAATCCTCGCTTTGCGGCGTGATTTCCGTAACGAATTGTTTATCTTTAGCCATGTAATGGAATGCCTCCCGAAGAAAATTAGCCGCTGATCAAACGTAAAATATCATTATACGTAACAGCAATCATTAATAAAAATAGCAGTGCAAAACCTACAAAGTGAACCATGCCTTCATGACCCGGATCCACAGGTTTGCCACGCAGTGCCTCAACACCTAGGAATGCCAGACGGCTTCCATCGAGTGCCGGAATCGGCAAGAGGTTAAATATCCCCAGATATAGACTCAAAATAGCGGCCCAGTATGTAAGATACTGAATACCTTGTTGAGCAATTTGACCGGTTACCTCAAACGTACGAACCGGACCTCCAATATCATCCATATTGAATTTATTGATCAATTGTTTAAAGCCCAAAAAGATAGCTTCTGTCGTATCGACCATAGCTTTTCCTGAACCTGTTATCGTCTCGCCAAAACCAGCTTTACGAGTAGGTAGCTCAGGAGTGATGCCTATTTTACCGCCTTCTTGTCCTTCCATACTACGAGGAACTAGCTTAACGTTAAGGGTTTCTTCTCCCCGTTGCAGCGTCCAGTTCATTTCTTTACCTTTGGACTCCGAGGTCAAGCTAATCATTTTTTTGTAATCGGCACCGATTTTCTCACCATTGATGGAGACAATGATATCGCCCTTTTGGAGTCCTGCTTCTTGCGCCGGCATTCCTTCGGAGACGTCGCCAATCTTAACAAAAGTAGGATTTTCAACTTGAATCCCGACCATTTGCAAATGAATGGCGAAGAGTACAAAGGCTAACAGAAAGTTCATCACAGGACCCGCAACGATAGCCAACGCACGCTGACCCACGGTCTTGCTGCCGAATTGACGATCTTTAGGTGCAATTTGTGTCTGTTGCGTCCCTTTAATCATCATCGCTTGCGGATGAACATCATAAGTAGTAACTTCTCCGTCCACATCTAAGGTAATCTGCAATTTATCTTCGAGATCGGTACTCAGCGCCTCACCACGGATAACATTTCTACGGGTGTCTAGTGCATCCAGATAAATGTTTTTAACTTTATTGTCTTGTCCGAGCCTTACCGCAATGGTCTGTCCAGAACCAATCTCGACAATCTCAGGATCTTCACCAGCCATGCGGGCATAACCGCCAAAAGGCAGTAAGCGAAGAGTGAACTGAGTCTCATTCCGTTTATAAGAAAACAGTTTCGGACCGAAACCGATAGCAAATTCCCTCACGAGAATACCGGCGCGTTTGGCAAAATAATAGTGACCCCATTCGTGTACAGTCACAAGTACAAAAAACATGAGCACCGTTAAAAAAACGACCTGAACCATTTCCAAACGTATCATCCCCCTTTAGGTGTAAGACCGAAGTATGTCCTCTTAATTTATCATTATTCTCCGATCAGGCACAAGAGAATCAACTGTCCCAACCTATTTTTAGGGCAAAGTAAGTATTTCCAGTCAAGCAATAACGCCATCAGTGTTCCTTAAGGAGACGGTACGCGTTTACGCGAGAAATATAAGGATAATGTATAAAGTGAAACTTATACTTTCTTATATTTTTAAAAGGAGATCTTTCTACGTTCTACAGCGTAGCTGCCAGCTCTCGAACACGTCTATCACAGGATTCAATTTGTTCCAGATTCGGATTATGCTCGTTATTATGACGATCTAGCACTTCTCCGATAATCTCCTCAATACGCAGGAACGAGATCTCATGACTCAAGAATCGAGCAACTGCTATTTCGTTCGCAGCGTTGAAAGCAGTAGTCGCCGTTCCACCAGCTTTTCCGCAATCTATCGCTAGCTTCAGTGCAGGGTAACGTTCAAAGTCCATTTCACGGAAGGTCAAACGTCCTATCTCAGCTAACGACAAACGCTGTGCCGGAGATTCCCAACGATCTGGATAAGTAAGTGCATATTGAATCGGGACACGCATATCGGGATTGCCAAGCTGGGCAATAATACTGCTGTCACGGAATTCAACATAAGAGTGAATGATGCTCTCCGGGTGCAGCAGCACATTCACTTGTTCATACGGAAGACCGAATAACCAATGCGCTTCAATAACCTCTAAGCCCTTGTTCACCATTGTAGCAGAATCTATCGTTATTTTCGCGCCCATGCTCCAATTCGGATGACGAAGCGCATCTTCTACCGTCACATCCTTAAGCTGATCACGCGTAAAGTCACGGAATGAGCCGCCGGATGCTGTTAAAGTGATGTAGGCAATATCTGAGATATTCTCGCCATTGAGACATTGATAAATAGCTGAATGCTCACTATCAATCGGCAACAGCTTAACTCCCTTACGATTAGCAAGATCAGTGACCAAATGTCCGGCCGTTACTAATGTCTCCTTATTGGCGAGTCCAATATGTTTGCCGGCTTCAATTGCCGCTAGTGTTGATTGAAGCCCTACGCTTCCCATAACAGCCGTTACGACCATTTCGGCATCGCCGCCAGCCGCCACTTCAACAAGCCCTTCATTCCCGCTGTAAAGCTCTATACCAGAAGGTAGGCTGGATCTAATCTCATCTGCCAGCTCTTTCGTTGCCACAGAGACTCTACGCGGGTTAAAACGACGAACTTGTTCCAGTAATAATGCTGTATTTGTTCCGGCCGCCAAGCCATCTACTTCAAAAGAGTCTGGGTGCATTGCGATGACATCTAGAGTCTGAGTGCCGATCGAACCCGTCGAACCTAGAACACTTATTTTTTTCATAGTTATACTCTCTCTCCCTTCGTTTAATAGTAAGGCATAAGCATTACAATATGTACGAATGGAAATACGATAATCCAGCTGTCACATCGATCAAGAATACCGCCATGCCCTGGCAAAAGTGTACCTGAGTCTTTAATGCCATACGCACGTTTATAAGCTGACTGCACAAGATCTCCAAGCTGTCCTAATATCGCACAAGAAAGCCCAATAAGCAACGCTCGTCCTATCGTCAAGTGTTCAGGAGCAAGCAGCGCAAACACGATAGAAATAAGCATCGAGATCAGTACCCCGCCAACAGCACCTTCCACCGTTTTGTTAGGACTGATGGCCGGCCAGAGCTTGTTCTTGCCAAAGCTTCTGCCTACAAAATATGCCCCCGCATCACTGCCCCAAATGCAGAACAGGAGCAAAAAAGTCCAGAACAAACCATGTCCGTCATCCGATGCACGAGCCACGGCCATATAAGAGAAGCCCATTCCAATGTATACTATACCAGTAAACAGCAAGGCTGTTACTCGAATATCTAATTTATTTTTAGTAAAAACGGTGACCAGAAGGAACAATAACAGCAGAATCCAAATCCCTTGCTCCCAGGACAACGGCGCAGTAACACCAAGCAAATTCCATGGGATCATGAAGCTTAGAATAGCTGCGTAACCCAGAACAGTAGTACCGGAAAGCGTAGGAATACCTATCATTTTGACAAATTCATAAAAACCTATAAGAGCCATAGCAATAAGCAGAACCTGATACGGCCAGTTTCCCAGTACACATAACCCTAAAAATAATACTCCGGCAACAATTCCGGTAATCAATCGCTGCTTCAAAGGTTCCATCTCCTAACAAGCTACTTCAGTCCACCATAACGGCGTGTTCGTCGTTGATATTCAGCAACGGCCTGATGCAAATGCTCTTTGTCGAACTCAGGCCAGTACACATCAGTAAACCACAATTCACTATAGGCAATCTGCCATAACATAAAATTGCTAAGCCGAATTTCTCCACTTGTTCGTATCAACAAATCAGGATCGGGTAAACCAGCAGTTAATAGTCTGTTGTTAATCAACTCTGATGTAATTTCTTCTGGCGACAATATACCAGCTTGGATATCTTTCCCTAAACTGCGCATACAGCCTTCTATTTCATTGCGTCCACCATAGTTAAGAGCAAAATTTAAGATCAATCCAGTATTCTCTTTTGTTCGAGCTACCGCCTCTTCCATAGCCTTACGGGTATATGAAGGTAAAGCGTCAGCGTCACCCATCATGCGTACTTGAACATTCTTCTCGATTAGCTCATCAAGCTCAATCGCCAGAAACTCCCCAGGCAAACGCATCAAGTAATCGACTTCTTCTTTCGGGCGTATCCAGTTTTCTGTCGAGAACGCATACATCGTTAAGTATTTAATACCTAATTCGTCTGCAGCGATCGTAGCACGTTTGACAGCCTTCATGCCGTTCTGATGACCCATAACGCGCGGTAAGCCGCGCCGTTTAGCCCAGCGTCCATTACCATCCATAATCACAGCCACATGCCGGGGAATGTTATCCGGTGAAATCTCGACTGACTGTTGCCTGTCTTTACGGCTCAGCCACGCTTGAATCCGTTTGATCATTTCCGTTTCCTCCAAGCTCTTATCAGAAAGAGACAAACCCCACCATTAACGGAGGGGCCTTAAGTCTCTTGAATATCATTAAACTTCCATAATCTCTTTTTCTTTGGAGACAAGCACTTTGTCAACTTCGGCTATGAACTTATCCGTTGTTTTTTGAATGTCTTCCTGATGGCCACGGGACTCATCTTCAGAGATACCGTTTTTCTCCATCTTTTTAATATCATCGTTGGCATCACGGCGAATGTTGCGGATCGCTACTTTCGCTTCTTCACCAAACTTCTTAGTCAGCTTAACCAAGTCCGTCCGACGCTCTTCAGTCAGCGGAGGGATAGAAAGACGAATAATGGTGCCGTCATTGGCTGGCGTCAATCCGATATCGGATTTCATGATCGCCCGTTCAATATCAGACATCGATGTTTTGTCCCACGGCTGAATCAACAGTGTCCGGGAATCCGGAGTACTTATGTTGGCCAGCTGATTAATTGGAGTAGGTGCTCCGTAATATTCAACTTGAATACGATCGAGAAGCGATGTTGTTGCACGTCCTGCACGTAATGTTGCCAAGTCACGTTTCAGCGATGAAATCGCTTTGTCCATACGCTCTTCGGCATTTTTTTTGACCGATTGTGGCATTAATCTACACTCCCTTTAACAATCGTTCCGATCTTCTCACCGAGAACGACACGTTTGATATTGCCTTGTTCTGTAATGGCGAATACAATGAGCGGTATATTGTTATCCATGCATAAAGATGAAGCTGTTGAATCCATAACACCGAGGTTTTTATTCAGAACATCCATATAAGTAAGCTGTTCGAATTTCTCAGCTGTACTATCTTTGAACGGATCAGCAGAATATACTCCGTCAACCTTATTTTTCGCCATCAGAATAACTTCTGCTTCGATCTCTGCCGCTCTAAGTGCTGCAGTAGTATCTGTTGAGAAGAATGGGTTACCTGTGCCTGCTGCAAAAATAACAACCCGGCCCTTCTCCAAGTGGCGAATCGCACGACGACGAATATATGGTTCAGCAATTTGCTGCATCGAGATCGAAGTCTGCACTCTTGTTGGCACATCAATTTGCTCCAATGCGTCCTGAAGAGCAAGTGAGTTCATTACTGTTGCCAGCATGCCCATATAATCTGCAGTAGCGCGATCTATGCCGCTTGCGCTGCCCGCGATCCCGCGCCAAATGTTACCCCCGCCACAAACAATTGCAACCTGAACGCCAAGTTCTACAACTTCCTTGATCTGTTCAGCGATGGAAATAATCATGTCGGCATCAATACCATATCCGTTTTGTCCTGCCAAAGACTCTCCACTTACCTTAAGGACTACTCTCTTAAATACCGGCTGTTCCAAATGTATACCCTCACTTTCTGCAAAAGACGGAACACTACGTGTACGTGTTCCGCTCTTCTGATGCTTGCCTTTATTCAATTCTTCATATTTATGATGAAGCTATTATTGATTAACTTGTGCCATAACTTCTTCAACAAAGTTATCCACTTTCTTTTCCAAACCTTCGCCTAGTTCAAAACGAGCAAAACGACGGATCGAGATGTTTTCTCCGATGGTGCTGATTTTTTCATTCAACAATTGGGAGATTGTTTTGTCTGGGTCTTTAACGAAAGTTTGCTCAAGCAAGCAATATTCTTCGTAATATTTACCAATACGTCCTTCAACCATTTTTTCAATGATTTTCTCAGGCTTACCTTCGTTCAAAGCTTGAGCTTTCAGGATTTCTTTTTCTTTTTCAACATCTTCTTGTGGTACTTCTTCACGACGAACATAACGAGGGTTTGCTGCAGCGATTTGCATAGCGATATCGCGAGCAAATTCCTTGAAGGAATCTGTTTTACCAACAAAGTCAGTTTCGCAGTTGATTTCTACAAGTACACCAATGCGGCCGCCAGCGTGGATGTAAGATTCTACAACGCCTTCAGTAGCAATACGTCCTGCTTTGTTTGCTGCTGCGGACAGACCTTTTTCACGAAGCAATTCTGCTGCTTTAGTAATATCGTTATTAGCTTCTTCAAGCGCTTTTTTACAATCAAGCATACCAGCGCCTGTTCTTTCACGAAGTTCTTTTACTGCTTTTGCATCAACTGCCATTGTTTATTCCCTCCAGGTAATTGTCGTTTTCTTACATTATTCGAGGCCTTTATCCTAAAAAAAGGGCAGTGAGAGGTTATCCACCTGCCAACCACCCTTTTCATTTAAGTTCTTGTATGTGCTAGTCGCTACTTAAGCAGTAGTTGTGTCTTCGCCTTGGTGAGCTTCAACAACAGCGTCTGCCATTTTACCAGTCAACAATTTAACAGCGCGGATAGCGTCGTCGTTACCTGGAATTACGTAGTCGATTTCGTCTGGATCACAGTTAGTATCAACGATAGCTACGATTGGAATACCCAATTTGCGAGCTTCTGCAACTGCAATACGCTCTTTACGCGGGTCAATGATGAACAACGCGCTTGGAAGACCTTTCATGTTCTTGATACCGCCCAAGAATTTTTCAAGACGATCTTTCTCTTTGCGAAGAAGGATAACTTCTTTCTTAGGTAGTACTTCAAAAGTACCGTCTTCTTCCCAAGATTCCAATTTCTTCAAGCGATCAATACGCTTTTGGATAGTTTGGAAGTTAGTAAGCGTTCCGCCCAACCAACGTTGGTTAATGAAGAACATACCGGAACGTTCTGCTTCTTCTTTTACGGAATCTTGAGCTTGTTTCTTTGTTCCTACGAATAGGATTGTGCCGTTGTCACCAGCGACGCTTTTCACAAAGTTGTAAGCTTCCTCTACCTTTTTGACTGTTTTTTGCAAGTCAATAATGTAAATTCCGTTTCTTTCAGTGAAGATATAACGATCCATCTTTGGGTTCCAACGACGAGTCTGGTGACCGAAGTGTACCCCAGCTTCTAGAAGCTGTTTCATGGAGATTACTGCCATCTTCACACACCTCCTAAGTTTGGTTTATTGTGTGTCTCCTCCGCCATGCGTCATCTTTCAGCAAGACTTTCTTCAGAAGAAAGCACCCCTTGTCGAAATCAACCGGCGTGTGTTTTAACACCGTCAATTACTATACCATATTATCTCAGTGTATGCAACGATCACTTTAAAGTTATTAATTTCTCTATTATAGAGTCAATACTCTCTCCCTTATTAAAGCTATAAGAACCGGATTGAATTTTCGTATTAATCTTTCGTTTGTTTGCAGCCTCTAGAAAAGTAGACTTATCCTTAATGACTCCAGCCTTTGCCAAAATATCTGTTGTTGCTGTCAATGTGCTGCCAGATGGAATTCGAACGGAAACACTAGCATTTGCTGTGACTTTAGGCGTTACAGGAGCTACAGCGGTTGGAGCGGCACTGGCCTTTGGAGTGACCTGTGGCTGCTCAACCTTGCCGTCAGTAGGCGTAGATGGCTTCTTCGGCGCAACGGCTTTATCAGAGCTCTCAGGTACTGTAGGTGACACTACCGGCGTGGGGGAGGCTGCAGCAGCCGGCGCAAAGGGGCTGACATTCTCCTTGCTTTCTGCTGTCGGCCCCCCGGTCTCTGTGACTTCCTCTTTATTATCATTCTCAGTTTCCCCTGAGGAAAGTACTGCAGCTTCATCGATGACTTTCATATTCAGTTTCTCCGCACCCTGTAGAACTTGTTCTTTGGTAAGTGGAGCCGCTCCACCGGAGATCATTAATTGAAGTAATAAAGCGCCAGTAATTAGTCCAGTGCCTAGCCCGAACAAGAATGAACGGTTCTTAATCATACCGATTCCTCCTGTTTGGCAAGTTGCAGAATCAGTTGCACTTCCCCTCGCTGAAGTCCAGCTGTCTTGGCAATGGAGTCTATCGATTTGCCCTGCTCATGCAGTTCAAACAATCTTGGGTAACGTAATTTTATCGAACTAATAGGTTTCGCTTTCACATCTGGCGACACTGAACTCATCTCTGCTTGGAGAGACGGATCTTCGTTAACACCAACTTTAACCTTCGAACCTTGTTCAACCGACACTGCAAGTTCTTTCAAACTCTTCTCTTCCTCGGCCACTCGTGCTTCTAGCTTTAAAGAGCTGTTCTGCAACTCTACCACTTGACTCTGTAATTCATTAACCTGTCCCTGCAGTACATTATGATTAGTTTGCGATTGTTGTTTAATACTACTAACTAATTGTACCAGTTCCTCATTCTCGCGCTCTATGTCTGCCATATATAGCTCAAGCGCAGCCTCTGCATCTTTGAGGCTTTGCTGATTAGCTTTTCCTTCCTTTACACGTGTGGGAAGTAAAAGGGCATAAAGAATAGCGGCGACACCTACTAGCACAATATAAACCCATGGTTGCAAGTGCCTTATCTCCTTTTACATATCAGATGTAGATTCATGTAGATTCTTATTAAAGACTTAGATCAATGCGTTGGCCTTTGTAAGGATGCTCAGCATCACGGGTTGCAGGCGGGTTCGAATGTTTATCTGACGAAGAATTGCCACCTGAATGTGGATTGCCTTTTCCACCGCCATCCCGTAAAGCTGATTCAGAAGACTCATCCACTTCAGTGCTCCGCATGGCCAATTCCTGACTTTGTTTTACATTTTGCCCAGCCAATTGATGTTGGTCGATAGCAGGACGTTGCTGAGATTCATTCTGAAGCTTGCCCGCCTCCGTGGTGCGAGGCAAAGCAATTTGCAGTTCCACCGGTTTTAGGCTCATCTTAACCCTTCTCTCACAAGTAATGGCCGGCCGCAAATGCTGCCCGCCCGATTAATTGTACGGCGTTAAAGATATATCCCCATCACTGTAAATAAACACAACCCGCTCCGTAGCATCCTTAACAAATCGGGTATATCTGCCGATCATGATCTTTGAACCGCCATAAATGGTTTTGATAACCTCAACTCTCGCTCTACCTGTATCTTCTAACATTCTTTCTATCTCTAGCACTCGTTCTTTAATTCTTTTTTCTTCACGTTGATGGGATTGTTTAGTAGCATTTAATTTGACGCGAAGCGCCACTTTATCCGCAGGGAGCTGACCGTTAGTAGCCAATTGATTTAATAGATACAAAGCTTTAGAGGTTTTATCCTCGTTCTCCAGCAGCTGCCGCAGCTCTTGACGAAGCTCGTTAATCTCATTTCTAAGCTCTGGAACCACGCCTACCTCAATCACAGTCGCAGTGGACATGGTGTTACCTATAGTTCTTGCTACAACTCTTTCTCCAGACTGAACGATTCCACCCACTATCAAACCTTTAGAGCCGTTACAGATAACATCTCTACCAGCACGTATATTGGAGTGCATAATACTCTGAGAAACAATTACATCTTCCCCAGCGGTTACGTTTCCATCTTGAATGAAAGAAACCTTCACACTTTTTCCAGCGGTAACTTGGCCTTTGTTATATCCGATAATTCCACCAGTAATTTCAATGGAGCCCCCAGAGATTAACTCTGCACCTTCAACGCCGCCTACAACCCGAATATCACCGGCAGACTTTACCGTAAAGCCTGAAAGGACATTCCCACGTATGACGACTGTACCTACAAAATCAATATTTCCAGTGCCGTAATCGACATCACCATTCACTTCATATACAGGAAACACATTGATTTTCCCGTTATCAGTTAACGTGACCAGTCCATCAATCGCTGCGTACATCGAAGTGCCGTCATTATCAATGAGTACATTTTTCCCGATTTTAAAATGAGCTTCCTTTCCAGCCTTGAAAGCAAGCTCATCACCAGTTACAGTCATCCCTAGCTTTCCAGGCTGGGCAGGGATAATTTTAGCTATTAACTTTCCTTTAAGTACATTACGAAGCCGGACCAAGTCCTTATAGTCGACCTTACCATCCGCTTTCTCAAGCGGTTTGCGGTCCTCTTCCAGATCTACTGTAAGCATAACTCGTCCATCCGTGCCATGCACAGCAGGATAACCTGCAGCAATCGGAACTTTACTCCAAAAAAACTCCTCAGGATGACTACAAATACGTTCGACAACATCACTCTTGATACCGTAGCGAATATTGTGACTGTGCAGGAAGGCTTCCAGTTCTGTAGATGAGCAGGAAAAATTCTCATCCTTTTTGGAGAACTGCAAATACGCGATCCCTTTGTCCTCCGAAAAAGTTATACTCAAGTACTGATTCAAAGCATATTGACCGATCAAATTTTGCTCCCCCTTGTCACCGCTAACGGTTAATCGTTCTGCATAAGGAGATCACGGTTCTTCTCGAGCGTTCCCCTCAGCCGCAAAATAGCTTTGGAATGCAACTGCGAAATTCTTGAAGGAGATAACGACATGACCTCTGCAATCTCACTTAAAGATAAATCTTCATAATATAAAAGGGACACAACGGTCCTTTCTTTCACCGTTAATTTCTCAATACCTTTGGTGAGCGCTTCGCGCAAGTAGAATTCATTTACCTTGCTATCCGGATTCTTAGCTTTATCGTCCACCAGTATGGACATTCGGGTCTCTGATTCCTCTTCACGAATCGGGTCTTCCAGTGAGCAAAGTGACATCACAGCCACATCCTGCAACATATTTTGAAATTCCAGTTCACTAATATTAAGGTATTGGCTCATTTCCTCGTCACTAACTGACCTTAAGTGCTTCTGCTCCAGCTGCTGATAAGCGTCCTCGATTTTTTTAGCTTTTTCCCGAACGGATCTAGGTACCCAATCACTTTGGCGTAATGAATCTAATATCGCACCACGCACACGCCAGGACGCATAGGTCTGAAATTGCAATCCTCGTTTGTAGTCGAATTTCTCAATCGCATCAATTAGTCCCATAACCCCATTGCTGGCTAAATCATCTTTGGATACATTTTTGGGTAATCCCACAGCCAAACGACTGGATACATAATCAACAATATGGAGATAACTCTCTATCAGCTTCTTTTTGGCTTCAGGGTCTCTGTGTTCTTTCCACTGTTCCCATAGCTCGTCAGTTTCCAATTGAGAAGCTTTACGCTCGTTCAATAGCTTTCACCCTTCCCAAAGTTTAGTCAGCGAGCATTCGCGGCGAAATGTACCTTCCAATAAGATCACCGATTCCGCCTCAGCCCTCACTTATTCTTCTTTCAGGTGACGAACGGCCTTGGCCAATTCTTCAGGATCCTTCATCGAAACTAGCTTAGGAGGTGTAAGAGGCTTAAATCCCTCGCTATTTTCGTTTCCTTGTCCTGGCTTCGGTTTTAGTAGATTGATTAATTCTTCATCCTCATTAGGGGTGCTGATGTCCAGCTTCGCCCCAAGTTCTTCACCGCCAGTGTCCACTTCATCCGGAGGCGATGTTTGAATCATAATAAAACCCAATACCCATCTTAAGAGAAAAGCAAGCAGAAACCAGATGATAAATGCAATTAGGCTTCTTAATAAACTAGTACCCAATACATTGTTACTGTAGGTTACAAAAAAGGTAAATATGAAACCTACCAAACCCGACACCAAGTTTATCAAAATGTTTCCAATCATATTCATAATTATAGTTCCTTAGCGCCTTTTTGCACACTGCGAATAAACAATATACCAGTGTTGCAGGCTATTTCTATCGTACGGCCATAATTGCCGCCTGTGTCTTCTGCGATTAACGGAATTTTTAAATTTTCAAGTGCTAGTTTACAAGATTCAACATTACGAGGCCCGATCCTCATGGTGTCGCTCCCCCCGGCAAAGGCAAACATTTGTGAACCTCCGGCCATCTTGGCTACGATCCGGCTCCGAACCGCCCCAAGCTCTAGCAGACGGGATAAGAGCTCCGGCACTGCGGTATCTGCAAACTTAGCGATGTTTAACTGCCCTTCCCTAGCAATCTCAGATGATGGGAGCATCACATGCGCCATCCCTGCGAGCTTTTTTCCAGGGTCAAACAATGTTAATCCCACGCAGGAGCCAAGACCTGTGGTACGAATTAAACTATCTTGGCTGCCAACGTTAAGATCCGCCATCCCTACTTTAATAATGCTTTGTTCTTCAATCATTTTCAAAAGGAACTCCTAGCGATTTGAAGATTTTCGGGAATGATTCCGGATCGGGAATAAGGAAAAATTGCCCTTCAATTTCGTTTTTCCCCTCAAAGAAGGTAGTGTCGATCAACAATGCATCGTCCCCCATCTGCCCGAATTGCAGCAGACCGTAGCTAAGGATGGCGCCAGCCATGTCCATAGCAAGGGCCGGAACCGTTGGATACATAGAAAGTGAGGTGAAGTCTGCTAGAGAAGAAAGATATGAACCTGCCAAAATATTGCCAATTTCGCTTAGCGCAGAAAGTTCCATTTCTCCAAGCTCTTCATCACTCGACAGCTCAATGCCTGCAATACGACTAAGCAAGTTCATTGCCGCTTCTGGTGACAGAATGAAAAACAGGTTACCTGGAGCTTCACCCTCCACACGTAGAAACACCGCATATACTAGTTCTTCGGCTCCGCCAACTTTATCAGTAATTTCCTCAAAGTTAAGGAGCTGTACCTTAGGAACAGCCATATCTATCGGCTTGTTCAAGAGCTGTGATAATGCGGTGGCTGCATTTCCAGCTCCAATGTTCCCAACTTCCTTAAGCACATCCATTTTGAAATCCTTATAGTGCTTAAATAGTTCCACAGGTTAGCCCTCTAGGCTTTCTAATTGAACGATTTCGCTTTTGTTAAGCACTTCTGACAAGTTGAGCATAATCAGTAAGCGCTCGTCCCCAATCTTGGCCACCCCATCCAAATACTTTGCCTTGATGCCGCCAACAACATCAGGAGGTGTATCAATAGAATCTCTGTTCAGATCTATAACATCATTTGCAGAGTCTACAATGAAGCCTACTTCCATTTCATTAACAGATACGATGATGATTCTTGTCTGATCGGTGTGTTCAGCCTCTTCGATACCGAAACGGCCCCGAAGATCAATTACAGGAATAACAACACCACGTAAATTAATTACACCTTTGATAAATGAATAGGTCTTAGGTACACGAGTTATGGGCATCATACGCTCAATAGTTTGTACCTTTTCAACTTCAATTCCATATTCCTCTACGCCTAATTTGAACACTATCACTTTAATATCTTCAGCCATGGAATGAACCTCCCTGTTCTATCCTAGTTATTTAATAAAAGCGTTGGGATCAATAATAAGTGCTACTTGACCATCACCAAGAATGGTTGCGCCAGATATTCCTTGTACTTCAGGCAAATATTTACCCAAATTCTTGATCACAATCTCGTTCTGGCCAATAAAATCCTGTACCGCTAAGGCAACTAGCCTTTCTCCTTTACGCACAACCACGATTTCTGTTTCTTCTTCAGTACTCTCATCATAATCAGGCACCGAAAAGAGACGGCTAAGAGAAACCAGTGGAATATGCGAATCACGGAATTCCACCATTTTATTGCCATGAATTGTACGAATCTGGGATTGCTTCACGATTCCGGTTTCCACTATGGAGGTCAAAGGAATGGCATACTTCTCAGAGCCTAAACGGATAAGCATTGCAGCAATGATAGATAGAGTAAGAGGCAGCTGCACTGAGAAATTAGTTCCTTTACCTGGAGACGAATAAATCGTTACATTGCCGCCTAAAGAAGAGATCTTAGATTTCACTACATCCAGCCCTACCCCGCGGCCTGAAACATCAGAAATGACCTCTGCTGTACTGAAACCTGGTGCAAACAACAACTGAAAAGCTTCATCATCCGACATACTGGCTGCCTGCTCTTGTGTTATAACACCCTTCTTCACAGCAGATTTCAGAACCTTCTCTGGATAAATCCCTGTTCCATCTTCCTCGATCTCAATAAAGACGTGATTACCACTGTGGAAAGCCCGCAAATAGACCGTTCCGGTCTCCGACTTACCAGCAGCAACACGATCTGCAATAGATTCGATACCATGGTCAACTGCATTACGCAATAAATGCACCAGCGGATCACCGATTTCATCAATGACCGTACGGTCTAGCTCAGTTTCTGCTCCTGTGATGATAAGATCTACTTTTTTGTCTAGTGACTTGGCTAGATCACGAATCATACGTGGGAATCGGTTAAATACTGTATCTACTGGAACCATCCGCAGCTTCATTACAATATTCTGGAGATCTCCACTTACCCGGCCCATATGCTCAACCGTTTCCGTGAGATCACCGTTTTGAACCTCAGAAGCCAGCTGTTCCAAACGAACACGGTCGATAAGAAGTTCACTGAATAAATTCATCAACACGTCCAAACGTTCAATATCTACACGAATGGTACGTGACGGTGCCCCACCTGTTTTGTGAGCTGCCGGTTTGTTACCCTCTTCTTTGGTTGGCAGTGGTTTAGCGGCAGAAGCGGCAGGTGCAGCTGCTGCTGGCGCCTCAGTAGTCGTGGCTGCCACTTCAGAGGCTGCTGCTGCTTCCTGACCCAGCTGTTGCAGAGAATCTTGATCCAATGCTACTGCCGATACCTTGTCAATCTCAGACAGATTTAGAATCATAGCCTGAATTTGATCAGCACTTTTTTGAGTTATGTAATAGAGAGAGAAGCTTTGATCAAATTTCTCTTGTTCAATATCCTGAACGGATGGGAAGGATTTAACCACTTCACCTGAACGCTCCAAAAGATCAAACACCATATATGCACGTACTGCCTTAAGCTGACAATCCTTGCGAATGGTTACGTCCACATATAATACTTGATGTCCTTCTTGAATCGACTGTTCTAGAACAGAAAATTGAAACTCATCTAAATGAATCGGGGTTTCAACCGCTTGTGCAGCAGGTCCTGAGACAGAAGCTGCCTCGCCACCCGCAACAGGAATCTCTCCCCGGACTATAGCCTGTAAGGAGGAGACGATAGACGAAACATCCGCTTTACCCTCGCCTCCTCCCGTAATATCCTCAACCATAGACTCCAAGGCATCCAAACTTTTGAACAACGTATCAAAAATGAAATCCTGCATGCGCAGTTTGTTGTTGCGTACCAAATCAAGAACATTTTCCATTTGGTGTGTGAGTGAAGCCAAATCTTCAAAGCCCATAGTTGCTGCCATACCTTTTAAGGTGTGCGCAGAGCGGAATATTACCTGTACAATACTAATGTCCTCAGGATTCGCTTCCAGCCCCATCATGCTCTCGTTCAATGACTGCAGATGATCGTTCGACTCATCAATAAACATGGATAAATATTGGTTCATGTCCATCAGTGAGCACCTCCCCTTTGAGTTCGCTTTTCTGTTATTTAACAGCTTGCACCAGCCTTGGAGCAATTTCTTGCAAAGGCAGTACGTGCTGGACGCACTGTAATTCCACCGCAGATCGCGGCATTCCATATACGACACAAGTTTCTTCGCTTTCAGCAAAGGTTGAGGTTACCCCAGAGTCGTATAAGGACTTCATCATTCTTGCCCCGTCACTACCCATCCCTGTCATTAGTAACAGATGACGTTCTAACGATGTGAGCGGCAGCAATGATTCAAATAAAACATCCACAGAAGGTCGATGGCCATTACGCGCCTCTTCCTTTGTGAGTACAACCGCATATTGCCCTCTAGAGGATGGGACAACTTGTAAATGATAGCCTCCAGGTGCTATATAAGCAGCTCCTTTTTGCAATATCATCCCCTGCTCAGCTTCAAGCACTTCTAGCGGGCTGAAGGTATTCAGTCGCTGAGCTAGTGATTTGGTAAAGTTAGGCGGCATATGCTGCACGATAACAATAGGCGCTGGAAAATCCGCAGGAATCTTCTCCAGAAATACCTTTAGAGCACGTGGTCCACCTGTAGAGCACCCCACAGCAACCAACTTTTGCAGATCATTACTCCCATACTTCCGGACCTGAGGATTTGCAGGAGCGTCAGAAGACACTTCCACTTTAGGCAACGGTTTTGGTGGGGTAGGGTTATTCTCTACTCGAGACCTTGCATTACTCTTTGCCGATAAAGGTGGTGGAGTAGAGATTAATGGTTTGGCTGCTCTTTTAGGAACAGTATGATCTAACGGCTGCTTCACCCGCGTTTTTTTGGTCACTTCATTTTTGAGTGAAGCTTTAGGTTCTACCTTGGGTTTGCCGGGCATCACTCTCGGTACAGTTGGCGGTGCGACTTCTACTGGCGGTATGTCTGGCAACTTAAATGCAGAAGCACGTGCTTCGCGCTGCTCCCGGGCCATCATAGCCTCTTTCATTTGTTCCCTTAAGGATTCTCCCACTCCCATGATATCCTGAGAGTTGGTAATCGAAGGTTTACGAATAAAGTCAAAAGCGCCCCATTCCAGTGCAAGAATGGTTTCCTTCATGCCCTCTTCATTGATCCCTGACAGCATAATCACTGGCAGAGGGTCTGAGGCCATTATTATTTTCAGCGCTTCCAGGCCGTTCATTTCTGGCATTTCTACATCCATAGTAACCAGATCTGGACGAAGCTCATTGATTTTTTCGATAGCCTCACGACCGTTTTTTGCTGTTGCCGTCACCTGAAAGTCAGCGTCATTTTCAATTAAATCGGAAATGATCTTGCGCATAAATGCCGAATCATCAACAACCAATACTTTATATGGCTTCATATCATTTCCACCTCTGTCCCAAATTCAGAACAACTATTTACTCCGCTTTAACCATTTATGGATAAAGCCTTTAATCCCTTGGACTTTTGTGGTCTTTTTAGAATCAATGGTCAAATAACTTAGAGCAAGCCGATGTATATCTTTTGCAGCAATACTGTTTGGAAAAGCCAATGTGAATGGTGTTTGCCTTTTGACAGCTTGCACTACATGGGCATCTGAGCTTATATGACCAAGATAAGAAATATCTAATTGCAAAAAACGACTGGCGGCCATTCGGATCTTATCGCTTGTCGCTATGGCTTCCCTTTCATCACCTGCCTGGTTCACAATCAATTTAAAGGAAGTCTCAGGATAGGAACGATTCACAACCTTCATTAATGCGTATGCATCTGTGATAGCTGTTGGTTCTGGTGTAGTAACCACTAGGCAATCGTCGGCAGAAGTTATAAACTTCATCGTTTCCTTAGATAATCCAGCACCAGTATCGAACAAAATATAATCCATGCTGTCCGCGATAAGTGTTATCTGATTTGTGAAATAATCAAGATCAGACTCTGAAAGCGTGAATAGCTCATCCATTCCAGAGCCACCTGCTATAAAAGGGAGCGAATTCGGACCGTATTGAATAATCTGCTCGATATCCGCTTCTCTTTTTAACAAATGATAAAGATTATATCTCGCCGATACGCCCATCAACACATCTATATTAGCCATGCCGATATCTGCATCGAACAGCAAAACCCGTTTGCCCATAGCCTTTAAAGTTAGAGCGAAGTTAAGTGTAAAATTCGACTTACCAACGCCCCCTTTACCACTACACACCGTAATGATCCTGGCGGATGATCCCCCTCTTACAGCTACTTTAGAATCCTGACTGGATACAAGCTGTCTTAAGGATTGTGCCTGATCCATCATGGTTCACCTGTTCCAAGAAGCAACTCACTCAGCTGTCCTTTGGTAGCCATAAGCAGGTCATCAGGAACATTTTGACCATCGGTCATATAAGACAAGGTAAGCGGGAAGTCATTCAGGACATTAAAGAGCGGGCCGTAACTCCCCGTCTCATCCAGCTTTGTGAAAATAACCTTATCCAGCCTATATCTGCCGAAATGCTCTGCAATAAGTTTCATATCACGGCTTTTCGAGGTCAAGCTAAGCACAAGATAAGTTTCACTTCTCAATTCCTTCGCAAGCAAGCTTTGCAGTTCGGCTACTAGCATATCATTACGATAATTTCGGCCAGCTGTATCCATTAATACTAGATCACAACTCTCCAAGCGAAAGAGTGCTCTTTGCAAATCTCCTGGCGATTGGACAACCTCCAATGGAACATTGAGAATAGCAGCGTAGGTTCGCAACTGTTCCACAGCTGAGATTCTATACGTATCGGAGGTGATAAAACCTACCTTGCGTCCGTGCTTAAATAGCTGTTCTGCCGCAAGCTTAGCTATGGTTGTGGTCTTTCCAACTCCAGTGGGTCCGGCAATATATACAATTTGAGTATCCCGGGCAATTCCATCAGCAATTCGTCCCGTCAGGAAACCATCAATCTGTTCTTTAAGAGATCCCATAAATTTC
This sequence comes from Paenibacillus sp. FSL F4-0122, assembly GCF_038002845.1. NCBI lineage: Bacteria > Bacillati > Bacillota > Bacilli > Caryophanales > Paenibacillaceae > Paenibacillus > Paenibacillus sp. FSL F4-0122. The sequence goes on along the minus strand of NZ_JBBODI010000001.1, from coordinate 5,180,566 downwards.
TCTGGTCCCCAAGTACGCCCTTCATCCACCCAACGTTCCGAGATGTTACTGATCCATTCCTCAACAAGCACAGCATCCATTTCTTGCTCTAATAAAAGATCCCGTAGCTCCTGCAGACTGTCTGGCAGTTCTCTTCCACCTGAGGATTGTCTGGCAATTCGCTCCATCCAGAGCTTCATATCTCTAATCTCACGAAGAACATCATTTTCGAGAGCAGTGGCAACCTCTGGCGATTGTTCTAATCCTAATGATTCATACAACGCTGATATAGAAGGTGCATCTTCCAGATTTAATTCAGGAAGTTTTTGCTCAGGTTCTGGCTCCGGATGCTTGGCTATCGATTCTTGTACATTGATAGCTTCCGATAAGGCTGCAGCAATCTCTGCAAACGTCCGTGACTCTTCTGGCTTTTCTAATGAAACAGAAGGTACGGAAGGTATAGAAGGTGTAGAAGGTGTAGTGGAAGCAGATGAAGCTTTTTGATAAGCCTGTGGTACTGCACTCCGTGGAATGTTCATCGCTGGCGCAGCCGGCTTTTTTGGAACATTATTCTTCTCTGCCTTTTCTACTGCTGCTACAACTTCTATTTTTTTCTTCTTAAATAACCCTAAAAATCCGCCGATTTTGATTTCCTTTGTACTTAAAATGACGGCCTCGCTCCCAAGCTCGTTGCGAATGGAAAGCATGGCGTCAGGCATCGAATCGACCACGTAACGCTTCACTCTCATAAATTCACCACTCCGACGCTTTGTATTTCAATGTTAGGCTCTAGCTCGCTATAAGACAGTACAGGAATATCCTGCATCGTTCGTTCAATCACCTGCCGCAAATACATACGAATGGTTGGTGATGTGAGCACTATTGGCTGTTGCCCTGTCTGCAGCAATCGATTAATCTGTTCACTTAACCGCTGATAGATCGTTTGTGTCGAAGTTGGATCTAGTGCCAAATAACTTCCCTGTTCAGATTGCTGCACACTCTCGGAAATTTTCTTTTCAAGATTAGGCCCCACCGTGATGACTTTCAGCGTCTCTCCTACTTGTGAGAATTGCTGGGTAATCTGTCTGGACAAGGACTGACGAACATATTCAGTGAGAATATCAGGATCCTTGGTGTATGTCCCATAATCCGCCAATGTCTCAAAAATCGTAACCAAATCTCTGATCGATATTTTTTCACGAAGCAGCTTAGCAAGAACCTTCTGCACATCCCCAATCGCCAATACGGAAGGAATAAGATCGTCGACGAGCACTGGATAATTATCCCTAAGGTTGTCCACCAGCATCTTAGTTTCTTGTCTTCCTATCAGCTCATGTCCATGACGTTTGATTAACTCCGTCAGATGTGTTGCGACAACAGATGGAGGGTCTACTACAGTATAGCCGGACAATTCAGCCCGCTCTTTAACCGATTCATCAATCCATAATGCTGGAAGCCCAAAGGATGGTTCGATGGTCTCAATACCGTTTATAGATTCATCATCATATCCTGGACTCATTGCAAGGTAATGATTAAGTAATAATTCACCACCGCCAACTGTATTTCCTTTAATTTTTATGACATATTCATTCGGTTTTAGTTGAATATTGTCGCGAATGCGAATAACAGGTACTACAAGACCCATTTCTAGGGCACATTGCCGTCGAATCATGATGATACGATCTAGCAGATCGCCTCCCTGACCTGTATCCGCCAAAGGAATAAGACCATAACCAAACTCGAATTCAATGGGATCAACTGAAAGCAAATTAATGACACTTTCCGGACTTCGTACCTCTTCAATCTGCTTCTCTTCAACAAGTTGCTCTTCGGCAATCTGTTTCTTATTTAAATTTTGTCCCATACGGTAGGCTGCAAAAGCCAGCAATCCGGCCAATGGGAGCGTTGTAATCATATGTATGGGTGTAAAGAGTCCAAGAAAAGCTACCGTAACTGCGACAATATACAACAATTTCGGATAGGACAACAACTGTCCTGTCAGCTCTTCTGCAAGATTACCTTCCGAAGAAGCTCTAGTAACAATCAAGCCGGCTGCTGTCGAAATAAGCAAAGCTGGAATTTGACTGACAAGACCGTCCCCGATGGTCAATACAGAATAAGTGGATAACGCAGTAGCAAAGTCCATCCCGTGAACCATCATACCGATAATAAATCCACCGATGAGATTGATCAGCAAGATGATAATACTCGCAATCGCGTCTCCTTTAACGAATTTACTCGCACCGTCCATGGCTCCGAAAAAATCCGCTTCGCGTTCTACGTTACGACGACGCTCACGTGCCTGGGTTTCGTTAATCATGCCTGCGTTAAGATCGGCATCAATACTCATTTGCTTACCGGGCATCGCATCCAAGGTAAATCTAGCGCCTACCTCAGCTACGCGCTCTGAACCTTTGGTGATAACAATAAACTGAACTACTACCAAGATCAGAAACACGATAAACCCAACAGCAATTTGTCCGCCAGCGATCCAGCTACCGAAAGTAGATACCACTGAACCGGCATCTCCGTAAGTCAGGATCAGTTTTGTAGTCGAGATGTTAAGTGACAGACGAAACAGTGTGGTTACTAGGAGCAATGAAGGGAAAATTGAGAATTCGAGTGCATTTTTCGTATTCATAGCAACCAGAATGATAATTAATGCGATTGAGATGTTAATAACAAGCAAAACGTCCAATAGCCAGGACGGGATAGGCAGAATCATCATAAGCACGATCCCGATGATGCCTAGCAAAACTGTTAAATCTTTAGCTTTCAATGTCCTAACCCCCCCGCCTTATCTCCTCTTACCTTTAAGCTTATATACATATGCCAGCACTTCAGCCACAGCCTGGAACAGATCATTTGGAACGACATCTCCAATCTCTGCCCTTTGGAATAATGCCCGTGCCAGCGGTTTGTTTTCCATAGTCACGACGCCGTGCTCTTTAGCCAGCTCCCGGATGCGAAGTGCTACATAATCCTGACCCTTTGCTATAATCTGCGGCGCTTCCATCTTGGTACCGTCATATTTAAGCGCAACAGCAAAGTGCGTAGGATTCGTAATGATTACATCCGCATTTGGAACTTCCTGCATCATACGCTGCATGGCCATTCTACGTTGGCGTTCCCTGATCTTACCTTTGATTAGAGGGTCACCCTCCATTTTTTTGTATTCATCCTTGATATCCTGCTTGGACATTTTCAGGCTTTTTTCATGCTCGTACTTCTGATACATGTAGTCCAGAAAAGCCATAGCCAATAGGGCAGCCCCGATTTTCAAACCAAGACTCATCGTCAGCTTGGCCGCAAATTTAAAAATCCCCTCCGCACTGATATGCGACAGGGATGCAAAGTTCTTCTTTTCTCCCCATAAAGTGCTATATACCAGATAAGCGATAATTAGAAGCTTAAATATGGATTTCAGGAACTCGACAAACGAACGCATGGAGAAAATATTTTTGAACCCTTTTATCGGATTAAGCTTGCTGAATTTAGGGGTGATCCCCTCTCCCGTGGTCATAAAGCCCACCTGCGCCAGATTGCTTACCAGCGCCATAACAAAAACTATTCCAAGTAATGGAGCTAGCAAAATCAGTATTTGTAGTCCATATTGATTAAATAGCAGCGTTATATTCTCAGGAGTAACCTCCAGTGTCATTTGATTCTGAAATACATCCATATATAGCTTCATGAAGCGCTCTTTCATAAAACCACTAAACATCATCAAGCTAACTACTGCTGATAACAACACAACTGCACCGGATAGCTCAGCACTTTTGGCTACTTGACCCTTTTTACGAGCATCTTGCCGTTTCTTCGGGGTTGCTTTTTCCGTCTTTTCACCGGCGAATTGTTGAAGATCCAGTCTATACCGCTTCGTCTTAGGCATAATACGCTCCCCTTACGGTCACCTACGGACTCTTCCCCATGAGATTCAATAAATTCTCCATGGATTCGAACATGATATCGAAGAGATTCTGAAACAGCACAGCCAGACCAGGCATCAGCACTAAAAGCAGTGCAAGACCTATAATGATTTTGAGCGGAACCCCAATAACAAATACATTATATTGCGGAGCCGTTCTCGCCAAGAAAGCAAGGCCAACATCAGTCAGAAACAGCGCAGTTACTAAAGGAGCCGACATTTGAAAAGCGAGTACAAAGGACTGAGCAAATGTTCGAACCAGAAACTCTGATAAACTCCCGTCAATCATGCCTAGAAATAAATCGTTATTCATAGGAACCCATTTATAACTGTACACAATAGCATCTAGCAGATGGTGATGACCATTCATGCTCAGAAACATTAGCAGGGCTATCATATATTTGAAATTACCAAGAATTGGAGCAGACGTTCCAGTCATAGGATCGATAACATTAGCAATACCGAAGCCAATCTGAATATCAATAAATGAACCTGCTGTCTGAATCGCCATAAACATCAAATATCCAACGAAACCTAGCAATAATCCTATTAATACCTCTCTGGCAATCAGCAAAATATAACTGAAATCCTGCGGGATCGTAAGCCCTGTTCCGTTAGCACTAAAGACAACCAATGCTACAAAAAAAGAAATGCCAATCTTAAAGGTTGTCGGGACCCCTTGTGAAGAAAATACAGGAACGACAACAAAAAAAGCGGTTATTCGACAAAAAATAAGCAAAAAGACGGGTAAACTTTGCAGTATGGTCTCCATGTTCATTGATTAACCAATATACATATAGAGATTACCCAAAATTTGGCTTGTAAAGTCAATCAGCTTCGTGATGATCCACGGACCAAATAGCAATAAAGCCAATAGCACTGCGACGATTTTGGGAACAAACGCTAGCGTCTGTTCCTGAATCTGTGTCGTAGCCTGAAAAATACTGATTATTAGCCCTACCACCAGACCAAGAATCAGCATGGGTGCGCTGACTTCCAGCACTAAATATACGGCTTGGCTTGCTAGCCCGATTATAAACTCCGTACTCATCCCTCATGCCTCCTCTTTAGGTCAGGTGTTAAAACTAAGAAGTAGTGATTTAATGACTAAGTACCAGCCGTCTACCAGTACAAAGAGCATTATTTTAAAAGGTAATGAAATCATAACCGGGGGAAGCATCATCATCCCCATGGCCATCAGTGTGCTCGCCACAACAATATCAATAATCAGGAATGGTATGAAAATTAAGAAGCCCATTGTAAAAGCCTTTTTCAATTCGCCAATTGCAAAAGCTGGCACCATCACCGTCAGTGGAATATCACTGTATGTAGCCGGTTTAGTAGATCCGGTATAACCGGTGTATTTCATAAATAACAGAAGATCTTTGGTGTTCGTCTGTTTAAACATAAATTCTTTCATCGGATCAGCAGCTTTGTCAAAAGCCTCAGTCTGGGAGATTGTCCCCTTCATATACGGCTGCAACGCATTTTCATTCACTGTGGCCAGCGTTGGTGACATAATGAACAGGGTCAGAAACAGAGCAAGTCCTACCAGCACCTGGTTTGGAGGCATAGCCTGAGTACCCAGCGAGGTTCTCACAAAACCTAATACGATTACAATTCTAGTAAAGCTAGTCATAAGAACCAGAAACGCCGGAGCAATACTCAGAACCGTAACAAGAAGAAGAATTGATATGGAACTGGTACCACTGCTTGAACCTTCATTACCGACCTGAATATTAACATTAGGTATAGGATCAGCATGTATCGGCGTCATCATAACCACACTGATAATACCGAACAGCAGAATAGCAAGAATTAGCTTCTTTTTCATATATTCCTCGACTCATCCTTAGTAACATCATCCCGAAGCAGCTCTTCCATTTTCTCTTTGCGCTCTGGTGCAGAACGAAGCTTGGATTGCAGAGTCTCGTAAAAAGATGATGTTTCACTAAGTTCAATTTCCTGAGATGGAACCTCCCCACGCAGCTTTACCTTTACCTTGGCAATAAGCGGTGCGAGGAAATTATTCTGGTTAGAGGACTGATCCTCAAATGCCGCAATGATCAATGCTACCTCATCCGGATCGGTGACTTTATCCAAAATGGATATATTTTCACCAATCCCGATTAAGTAAAGACTGCTTCCCAGTTCGATAACCTGCATCGACTTATTAGGTCCAAGCCCTATTGCACCAAGCGTTCTTATAGAACGGTTGCTCATAAAGGTCTGATTACGTCGTCCAAGAAAACGAATCAGTACCACTATAAGTACAATGATTATCGCCAGGACAATAATAACTTTAAACAAATTCAGCAGGGTGTTACTGCTTCCGAGCGTTTCGGAATATAACATGACTTTATCCTACACGCCCAACGTTTTGTTAATAGCTTCGATAACCCGGTCAGCTTGGAAAGGCTTCACTATAAAGTCTTTAGCTCCTGCTTGGATTGCATCGATAACCATAGCCTGCTGGCCCATGGCTGAACACATAATAACCTTTGCAGCCGGATCTACTTTTTTGATTTCTTTCAGGGCGGCGATTCCGTCCATCTCAGGCATAGTAATATCCATCGTGATGAGGTCCGGACGCAGTTCCTTGAATTTTTCTATCGCTTGAGAACCGTCCTGAGCTTCGCCCACTACTTCAAATCCGTTTTTCGACAAAATGTCACGGATCATCATTCTCATAAATGCTGCATCGTCCACGATTAGAATTCGGTTAGCCATTTTTACAAAATCCTCCCTAAGTATGCTTATTGTAATTTCTGAATTCGGTCCCACTGGCTGACGATATCCGTAACGCGTACGCCAAAGTTTTCGTCGATAACAACGACTTCACCTTTGGCAATAAGCTTGTTGTTAACCAAAATATCTACAGGCTCACCTGCGAGCTTGTCCAGCTCAATAATTGAGCCTTGTGACATTTCTAAAATATCTTTGATCTGCTTCTGGGTCCTTCCTAATTCTACGGTTACTCTAAGCGGTATGTCCATCAATAAATTTAAATTATTTTCATCAATATGACCAAAGGCCCCACCATTCAGATTTGCAAATTGCACAGGCTGTACATTTACATTGCGATTTGCCTCAGAATTAAGCGGTGGTGTCTGTCCATATGGCATCCCTTGCGGTGGCATACCGTATGGTGGCATCCCAGGCATTCCATAAGCCGGCATACCCGCTGGAGGATAATAATACCCGCCTTCTGGCATCCCTGGATACGCTGGCATACCCTGCGGTGGATATGGTGGTTGCGTTCCTCCTGCGGGCTGTGAGGGCGCCTGTTGCACCGGAGGTGCTGGAGGTGGTGTCTCCGCAGAATTAGTCATAGCAGGTGTTTCAGCCATTGTGACCGCTGCCTCCTCCTCTGCCGGACTAACATCACCAAGTAGCATGGATACCATATCTTTTGCGAACTGAACAGGCAAGAGCTGCATAATAGTAGAATCTATCAAATCGCCAATTTTAAGCCGGAACGAAATACGAATTAGGGTTTCATCGTCTGGCAGACTGCCTACTCCTTCTCCGCTGGACATATTCAAAATGTCGATACCCGGAGGCGAGATATTAACAAAACGATTAAAAATCGTAGACATCGATGTAGCAGAAGAACCCATCATTTGATTCATAGCTTCTTGCACAGCGCTAATATGAATTTCATTCAACTCTTCATCCTTAGGTTCGCCGGCACCGCCAAGCATCAGATCGGCAATGACCTGTGCATCCCTAATCTTAATAACAAGTGAGTTAATCCCTTGAAACCCATCCACATATTGAACGTGAACAGCTACATGCGGTTTAGGAAAAGCAATTTCAAACTCCCCGCGTGTAATGATCGAAACTTGAGGGGTTGTAATATCTACTTTTTTCCCTAGTAAAGTGGAAAGTGCTGTTGCTGCACTGCCAAACGTTATATTACCAATTTCGCCCAAAGCATCCTGTTCAAACGGTGTTAGATAGTCATCTACCGTTTTCTCCGTAGGAGCTAATGAGCCCTCCGCAGATTGTCTCAGAAGGGCGTCGATTTCTTCTTGGGATAAATAATCTTTACTCGTCAAATTCTTCAACTCCTTCATTGACAATTTCGTCTATTTGCACGGCTACCCGATCTTTAACCATTCCGGGACTTCCGATGAACTTAAGCTTCTCCCCTACCTTAATTGACAGTCCAGAATCTACGTTTCTGTTGAGAGAAATCACGTCACCGACACTAAGCCCTAGGAATTCAGATATGGATAAGCTCGATTCTCCAAGTTCAGCAACAATCGGCAGCTTCGCTTTATGAACTCTAGCTCTAATGGCCAGTAGCTCATCTTCATCCCGCGTCTTCTTCTCTGTCACAAACCATTGGTGAACAGAAAGTCTGGACATGATAGGCTCTAGAACGACATGCGGTATACAAAGATTGATCATGCCTGTTGTATCTCCAATTTTGGTACTTAGAGAGATTAATGCAATGGTCTCATTGGGCGATACAATCTGCATGAACTGCGGGTTCGTCTCAAGAGCTTCCATCCGCGGATGAATATCCAGCACCGTTTTCCAAGCCTCCTGCAGACTCTCAAAACATCTACTAAAGATACGCTCCATAATCGTTGTTTCGATCTCAGTTAGAGCATTAATCTTAGAAGGTGCAGTTCCAAAGCCCCCAAGCAACCTGTCCAGCATAGCAAAAGCAATGTTTGGATGAACTTCCATTACCATGCGGCCCTCTAAAGGTTCAGCTTCAAAAATGTTCAATATCGTCATTTTCGGTATGGAGCGAATAAATTCATCATAAGGGAGCTGCTCTACTTGAACGACATTAATCTGAACGAAGGTGCGCAATTGGGCTGAAAAATACGTTGTAAGATAACGGGCGAAATTGTCATGTATCCGTGTAAGACTGCGGATATGATCTTTGGAAAAGCGGACAGCCCGTTTAAAGTCATAAGAGCGGATTTTCTTCTGAGTTTCTTCCTTTTTAAGTTCATCGGCGTCCATCTCACCTGAAGAAAGTGCAGCAAGTAGAGCATCAATTTCGTTTTGTGATAGTACATCAACCAATTCAATCACCCCCCCATCAAAGAATTATCAGGAATAAAGCTACACAGAAGCCAAAAGGAATTTGGTGATTTCGATCTGAGTAATTTGACCCTCAGTCAATGTCTTATTGATCAGATTAATAAGCTTACTGCTAAGCTGATCTTTTCCATTCGCTCCATTAAGGTCCTCAGGTTTGGTATCTGCAAGCGTCTTGATAATTATTGGTTTGATTTTGATCTCTTTTATTTTTTCGAATTCTTCCTTTGATTTCGCAGAACTCAGTTGGAAGGCGAAATCTACTTGAAGGATAAAATCGGGATCAGCAAGATTTGTTTTGATATCAATGATCTCTGCCGTCAATTCGACGATTTCATCTGCAGTTAAATGTTTTGTTTCCACATTTTGAACAGCAGCACTTACCTCGTTCGTATCTTTCGGAAAGATCCTGTCCATTAGTAAAAATGCGGCGACCACGATCAGAGTAATCGCTAGTAATATCGTGATGAGCCACGGCATCATCTTTTTCATGTTAGCTCCTCCATTGACTGGATTTTAATGGTGGCAGCATATGTGCCTATGTCCCTGTTATAATCCCGGATCTTCGTAATAACCTCATCGGCTTTTTCGAGAACGATCAGTCTTTTTCCGGTTACGAGCGTAATATATGTATCCGGGCTTTCTTCTACCATTTCGACCAGTAGGGCATTGATCCACATCGGTGTTCCATTTAATCTCGTTACCGATATCATAACAGGCCTCCTAACAAAATAGGGGGAGGAGTAACTCCCCCACGACTCCGCATGAACCATTTAAGAAAATATAGAATTTATTGATTAAATTAACGCTTCAGGTTTACTACTTCCTGCAGCACTTCATCAGAAGTTGTGATGATACGGGAATTCGCCTGGAATCCACGCTGTGATACGATCATTTCTGTAAATTCATTGGTAAGATCCACATTGGACATTTCCAGCTGTCCAGAGATGATTGCCCCGGTGCCATCTTCTGTATTGTTCGCTGTAGTCGGAACTAGTTCGCCTTCTGCATTCGCATTAAGTGTCATACGATACAGATTGCCTCCGATTTTCTCCAGACCAGATGGGTTAGTAACCTTGGCTACACCAATCTTCACCCCAGCTCCAGTCGTTCCATCTTCCATGGTCTGAACAATTGTTCCATCATTAGAGATAGAAAACGCCGTTACATCGTCACCTAATTGAATGAGCCCACCGTCGGAATCTAAAACATGAAGTCCGTCAGCGGTAACAAGATTACGCGCAGCGTCAATGTGGAAATCTCCGGCGCGGGTCAGAAACGCAGTTTCTTGATCCTCAGTAAGCTTAACCAGAAAAAAACCATCTCCATCGATACGTAAATCTGTTGGGTTGTTGGTGGTTTGAGCACTACCAGCCAAATGTAGGGTATCTATAGAAGCAATACTAACACCTAGTCCAACTTGTTTCGCGTTTACCCCACCTTGACCATCCTCACCCGGTGCTGTAACACCAGAAACGGTTTGGCTCATAATATCCTTGAACATAACACGTCCGGATTTAAACCCGATAGTGTTGACGTTAGCAATATTATTACCGATTACATCAAGCTTAGTTTGAAAGCCTCTCATTCCTGAAACCCCTGAATACATTGATCTTAACATGTTTAATGTCCTCCCAGATTATAGAGTCCTAATAACTTTCCAAGTGAATTGGGACCGCGTCAGTCGGTCAGCGGCCGCCTCGGCTTTCCGTTAGGACCAGCCTATTATGAAATCACTATTGCACTATCGATTTGTGTAAATACATTATCTTTGATCGAGTTACCATCCATAGCAGTAACTACTGTGCGATTAGGAACGCTAACGATAAACGCCAAATCCTTCATTAATATCAAGGATTCTTTACTTCCCTTAGCAGCAGCTTTGTCCACAGCAGATGAAATTTGATCCAGCTGACCACTTCCAAGCTCTATCCCTCTTTGTTCTAGGCGCTTAGCAGCATGATTGCTGAATTTTAATAGTTTCTGTTGCAGCAAACTCTCAAAAGAAGCTCCCCCCGCCACAGACTGCTTAGGCAGCGAAGATCGTTGTAACGTTGTAGAATGCAGGGACGCAGGATACAGCTGGCCTATAGTAAGCCTGTCACTCATATGCTCGCCCCGCTTCCTCCGCTATTCTCCGGAGTATTACTATCTGTACCAGAACCGCTTTCTGGCGTTGCTGCGGCATTCTGAATTTGTGTAATATCGGTTAAAGCAATTCTGTCTTTTCCCACAACCGCATATTGAATACCATTGCTAACAACGATAGATTCAACATTACCTGTCTTAGGCAGCTTTGTGGCGGTGTCTGTCCATGTAATATCTTTACCAATCAACCCGGATACAGATCCAAGGGACTGATTCATAGCATTAAGCTGAGTAGAGATATTCATCAATTGCTCCACGGATGTGAACTGAGCCATTTGCGCAATAAATTCTTTATCTTCCATCGGTTGCATCGGATCTTGATTTTGCAGCTGAGTAATCAAAATCTTCAAAAACTGATCCTTACCTAAAGTAGAATTACCCGTTGTCCGTGCACTAGAGTCGGGAGTTGTATAATTCCACTGATCTTTAGTAGAGACCGGAACTGTTGTCGCCATAACCACTCACCTCTCTTTCGTTTGTTATTAGAGTTAAGCCTTAGCAGAAAAAGATCCACCTTGGGACTGATCTTCTTGTCCCGCATTTGAAACCCAGTCCTTCCATTCACCATTCAGCTCTGCGGCAAGAACGGCATCACTGGCTTCCTCTCTGCTTTCTTTGGAACGTCTACCCTGCTGTCCACTTCCGGAATTAGGTTGGCGTCCTTCCTGCCCCCATTGCGAATTAAGTGGGGTATTATTTTGCGTAACTTCCAGCTTCTCCACTTGAAGACCCTGAGATTGCAATGCAGCGCGAAGCTGGTTCATTTGTTGCTCCAGCATATCTTTAGCACCGGTATGTTCAGTCATGAACTGGGCAACTAAATGACCATTTTGCATTGTGATCTTAACATCAACTTGTCCGAGATTTTCTGGAAAAAGGGATATAGTCGCTTCAGCGATCCCACCTTTTTGCACAATCTCTAATTTGCCTGTAATGAAACCTGTCATTTCCTGAGCAAATTGCTGAACCGGAACAGGTGTTGCTGGCACTTCAGCCTTCAGGGGTGCTGTAATTCCTCCGCGCAGAGATAACTGACCCGCAGTAACAACCTCATGATCCCCTTCGTTAGCTGTAATTCCTAGCGTGGAATCTAGAGTGGATTCTGTTGACTTCGTTTCCCCGGTTACACCTGTCTTGATTAACGGCGTGTTCGCAGTCTCTGCTTCAGCTTCTTGCACAGTTCCTGAGGTCACTGGCGAGCTGGCAACCGTATCATTTTTCACTACAACAGCTTCTCCGGAACGATTGCTCACATTCTGAAGTGTTTTATCCGTTGGATTATTTTTGCTTTCAGTGATAGCAGGCTGTTCTACGGAAGAAACAGAAGCAGCATTCACATTGCTTGTCTTTCCCTTCCCTTTATTAGTGTTAGAGGAGGACTCTTCTAAAAGCGCTGTGAAATTATTCAATAAACTGATTCCCTTAGCTGCTACTTCCTCATTGCCACTCACTGCAGCTTCCTGAATCATAGAAACTAAACTTTGCAGGTCGTCTTGAACTGCAAATCTCAATGTATCAGCATTCTGTGCCAATGGGGACAAGCTTCCAGCCACTTCTGCTTCCGTTGTAGCAGTGCCATCCTCTGCGGCATGGCTTCCAGATAAAAGTGCAGATACCTGAAGAATCCAAGCCTGTAAGGCTACCAACAGAGCAGGATCACTACTGATACTTTCATCCAGCTTCTCAACATCAGCAGCAAGTTTTTCAAGGAGATCACCCTTCTGAGTGTCTTGCCCTGCTTGCTCTTCTCCAGTCGGCTGCACTTCCTTTAACAGGCCTTGCAGCAAAGAAGCTAGATTTCCCAATAGGGGTTCAGCTGGAGTCGACGAGGTGTTGGCATTGCCTCCCATGGTTTGTACCAGGGTTTGAGCAAATGGTGCAGCTGTCGTTGTTGTGCCCGTTGTAGTCGATGTACTCCCATTTACTGCAGTTGTGTTTGCACTCACAAGCGATTGAACGACTAAACTCATTTATTTTTCACCTCCTTTCCCTATCTATTTAGCACCCATCAGACGATTAACAATTTTCGCAGTTTGCGCGCTATCATTTTTAGTCATTTCTCCCAAAATAGATGAACGAACACTATCACTTACGGTATTCATAATCGTCACAACCTTATCAGGGCTAATCTTGTACATTTCTCCTAGTAACGATGCTGCATTAGCAGGAGTCATTGAACTGAAGGTCTGATTCAACTTTTCCTTATCCAAATTCGTACTGGTTGTCGCAGTTGCTGTTGTACCGGCGTCTTTCTTCAATCTAGATTGAAGAGCTGCAATCGCCATGTCACTCGAAGATGTAGTTTCTTTTAACTTTATCGTTACATCTGCAGCTTTTTGCGGATCCATTTTTTCCAAAATCGCAGTTTTACTCGCTTTACTCATGACACTGAAGATCTGCACCATTTCTTCTGTAGTTAAATTCTCCATGATCGGTGCAGCCTTTGAAGCTTTCATGCCCGCATACAGCTTAGCCAAATCAGAAACCTGTTTCTGATAAGGATCCTCAGCTTCTTCTGTGCTTCCCTCTGCGGTTTCAGCTTCCTTCTTCATTCCTTCAATCTGTGACTCTAGCGCCTGAACCTTGGTATCCTGGGCAGTTTTTTCATCTGTAACCTTCTTCAGGTTTTCTTCCTGCTGGGCGAGCTGAGCTTTAAGCTCCTTAATCGTTGTCGCTGAGCTCACTTCCTGCTTTTTGCTTTCTTCCTTCGGTTTAGAAGGATCTGCAGGCGGATCAGGAACCCATTTTTCCAGGATAGGAATTTTATTCGCAACTTCAAGTACATTATTACGAATGTCCATATTAAAAAGCGTCAACAGTACTCCAAGCAGTACTAGCGTGAATATAATCGGTATCATTAAGAATAAGAACCGCTCAAATTTCCCCGCTGACCCTTCATTTTCAAGTTCCATATCATTATCAATATTAGCCACTAGCGGAAACCTCCCGGGTTAGAGGGATTTCATCGCGAAGCGGACGGTTGCCATCTCATCCAGTTCGTTTTGTTCCCGTAAAATCATACTTTGCTGAAACAATGTCTCAGCCTTGTCTTTTGCCTTCAACCATACTTTTTCATCTAAAACCTTAGTGCTTAACTGATCTTGTTTCTTCTGGACTTCTTGATGTGCACGGCTAATGTCCGTATGCTTACGGGCAATGCATTTATCCAGATATTCCACATACTCCTGCATTTCACGAATCTTAACCATAGGTGTCTTTTGCTCTGCGGCATTTTGTAAGGATAGCATGATAGCACTCCGCTGAAAGATGAGTTCATCCAGGCTTCTTTCCTGTGCCTGCAATTCTCCAAGCGCGCTTGAGAGCATCCATTCTGCCTGTGTCTTCTCATTGCCCTTCAAGTCAACGACTTTTTGAAAAGTATAATGAAACCTCATAATACCGAATCAACTCCTTGAGAACTGTGAAATTAAAGACTGTTGAACTTCAGCCAGCGTAACTTTTTCATTCACCTTTTGTTTGGTGAAATCCCATATACTGTCGATAAATTCCATCGACTCGTCGATTTGAGCATTAGAGCCTCTCTGATAAGCTCCAATATTAATCAAATCCTCTGAATCCTTGTAAACGGCCATAAGGCGCTTCACATTCTCCGCTGCTGCAATCTGTTCTTCTGGAGCAATATCCTTCATTACTCGACTTATGCTGGAAAGAACATCTATTGCTGGAAAGTGTCCTTTGTTAGCAATGTTTCGATTGAGTACGATATGTCCGTCAAGTATTCCTCTGACTGCATCTGCGATTGGCTCGTTCATGTCATCACCATCAACTAGTACCGTGTAGAAGGCTGTTATAGAGCCTGTAGGACCTGTACCAGCACGTTCCAGCAGTTTGGGTAAGCTTGCAAACACCGAAGGTGTATATCCCCGCATGGCTGGCGGCTCTCCAACTGCAAGTCCAACTTCACGTTGGGCCATAGCATAACGGGTGACCGAATCCATCATCAGCATTACATTAAGGCCTCGATCGCGGAAATACTCGGCAATCGTTGTAGCGATAAGCGCACCTTTTATGCGAATCAATGCAGGTTGGTCTGAGGTAGCAACAATTACTACGGATCGCTGCAAGCCCTCTGGTCCCAAATCTCGTTCAATGAAATCCAATACTTCTCTGCCACGCTCACCAATCAGAGCAATAACATTTACGTCAGCTGATGTATTCCGGGCAATCATCCCCATCAAAGTACTCTTGCCGACCCCCGAGCCAGCAAAAATACCGACCCGTTGTCCCTTGCCAATCGTTAGCAAACCGTCAATCGCTCTCACACCGATACTAATGGGCTCCTGCACCCGCGGTCTATTAAGTGGATTGGAAGGAATATTAAAGGTAGAGCTATGTGGCATTCGTGCTGGAATGAGAGAGCCATCAAGCGGCTGCCCCAGACCATCCAGTACTTTTCCTAATAATTCAGAACCTACTTGCACGCTAAGCGGCTTACCAGTGCCCACTACATCACAACCAGGTCCAATCGCCTGCAGTTCACCAAGTGGCATCAATAGTACCTTGTTATCACGGAAACCAACGACCTCAGCTTGCAGCGGTTTGTTTCCTTTAGAAGGGTAGATGTAGCATACATCACCTATACTTGCGTCAGGACCTTCCGATTCAACCATTAGACCGATTACCTGCGTCACTTTCCCATTGATCCTCACCGGATCGAGATTACGAAGTTGCTCCTTATAACGGTTGCTATTAAGCATCGTCTTCCCCATTTCTCTGCTCATCGGTGTCCAGCGCAATTCTTACCAGCTCTTTTTTGATCTCTGCGAGCTGAGTGTCGATTCGAGCATCTATGCTGCCAAAGGAAGAGCGGATAACACATCCTTGGTCTTTTACCGTTGAGTCGGGCAAGATTTGCAGTTCAGCCTGTGAATCAACAGCTAGTGATAATTCTTCCCGAGCAGCATTCACAAAAGCGAACTGCGCTGGGGATACACAAAGTGAGATCAAACCCTGTTCTCGCTTACGAGCCAGATTTTTGCGAATTAAGTCCATTGCGAATTGTGGTTCTATCGTTAATTGCTTGTCCACAATTTTTTCTGCAATATCACAGCTTAACTCTACTAAAAAAGGCTCCGCTTCCTGAATAATAACTTCTCTAGCTTTATAAGCCTCAGTCAAAACAGCACGCGCTTCTTCCATCATCTCTGCAATCTTATGCTTCATCTCTTCCTCAGCCTGAGAAACACCTTCCTCATAACCTTGCTGATGAGCTTCAGCTTTGATAGCTTCGATCAGATGTTCATCCTGCTCACGCCGTTGTTTCCACCACTCTTCAGCCTCCGCTTTCGAGGACTCTACAATCTGTTCCGCTTCAAGAGATGCATTCCGAACCTGCTCTTCAGCAAAATCCTGAGCGTCCTTAAGCATTTGCTTACGCGTCTCTTCTGCCTCTTCACGTGCGGGATCATGATAGTCAGTCTCGCTTAAAGTCTCCTCGGGAACGGGCTCCTCAGTTAGGCCCGCATATTGCCGGGCCTGTTCCAATCTTTTAAAGACATCAACCGGAACATACTGGGAGTGTTTGATCAGCTTAGACAATGATGTCATCTCCTCCGCCACGAGCGATGATAATTTCACCAGACTCTTCGAGTCTGCGGATCGTGCCTACAATACGAGTCTGTGCTTCTTCAACATCACGCAGCCGCACAGGACCCATGTATTCCATTTCTTCTCGGAACGTTTCTGCCATACGCTTGGACATATTTCTGAAAATAACATCCCGTACTTCTTCGCTGGCAACCTTGAGAGCAAGCTGTAGATCCGCATTATCAATATCACGAATAATGCGTTGGATCGAACGATTGTCCACATTGACAATATCTTCGAATACGAACATCCGTTTCTTGATCTCTTCGGCAAGTTCTGGATCTTGAATTTCGAGAGAATCCAGAATCGTACGTTCTGTCCCCCGGTCAACCCCATTCAAGATTTGTACAATCGATTCGATACCACCAGCATTTGTATAATCCTGAGTTACTGTAGCGGAAAGCTTCTGCTCCAGCACACGTTCAATTTGCGTAATTACCTCCGGAGAGGTGCTGTCCATAACAGCAATTCTTCTCGCCACCTCTGCCTGCTTCTCTTGAGGAAGCGAGGAGAGGATTGCAGCAGCTTGTTCAAATTGCAGATAAGACAATACAAGTGCAATAGTCTGTACATTTTCATTCTGGATAAAGTTGAGAATCTGATTAGGATCCGCTTTTCGTGCAAAATCGAAAGGTCTTACTTGCAATGTTGCAGTCAGACGATTAATGACCTCCATTGCTTTTGTTGACCCAAGCGCTTTCTCCAGAATTTCTTTAGCGTAGTTAATACCGCCTTGTGATATATATTCCTGGGCGAGGCATATCTGATGGAATTCAGACATGATCGACTCTTTTTCACTGCTGTCCACTTTGCGAACATTGGCAATTTCAAGAGTCAGCTGTTCAATTTCCTCGTCTCTTAAATGTTTGAAAATTTGCGCCGATACCTCGGGCCCTAGTGTGATAAGCAGGATCGCAGCTTTTTGACGGCCACTAAGTCCCTGCTGGCTAGCCTTTGCCATTAGTTCACCTCTGTTCGTCTGCAAGCCATGTACGCAGCAGATTTACGAATTCGTCTGGCTTCTTCTTGGCCAAACTTTCCAATTGCTTACGAACTTGACTTTCATTCGTCACGCTCTCCAAGTTAATAGAAGGAAATTCAGTAGGAACCTGCAATGGAATGTCTTCATCTTCCTCTTCCACAGTCTGTTTACGACTCCGGTAGATTAGATATCCTCCACCTGCTCCAACCAGCAATGCTGCTGCTCCGATAGCCCATATCATCCAAGAAGCGAGACCACCTTTAACGGTGTTGGCATCGGTGCCACCAAATTGTTGCGAGTAGACCGAAACCTTTTTGGTCAAATCAGCGTCTGTATATGTAGTACCTGAATCTGCAAGAGAAGCGCGAACAATATTCACCAAAATATTTTGAATTGCAGCTGATGTTGCATCATCTAAAGTTTTTTCTCCTGAAGGTGGTTCAACTGCAACATTTATGGTTAAGTCTTTAACAGTATACGGACTAGCAATAACATCTTTAGTAATTCGGTTAACTTCGTAGTTCCTCGTTTCAGAAGATTCCTCCGAGGTAGAAGTATCCGCACCCGCATCAGAAGGATAGCCCGTAACATCTTGAGAACCAGTGCCAGCCACTCCGCCAGTCGTGTTTCCTTGACCCGAATACGAATTACTAATTATCTGTGAACTGATCTCAATCCCCTTCATGTTCTCTGTATCCACAGGGGTAACAAGATCTTCCTTCCGGTTTTCCTTGTCAAAGTTCAACTTTGAGAACACAAGAACATCCACTTTATCAGGACCGGTAAGAGTGCTAAGGAATTGTTTCACATTTTTCTTTACTTCTTCTTCGAATTTTTTCTGAAGAGCGAAGTTTTCTTCAACTTGGTTTGTGACACCAGCCTGTCCACCTTTAGCTGTTGGCATTAATTCAATTTCATTATTTGCAATGGTAATGTTGTCAATTGGCAAATTGGGCACAGCAGTTTTCACAAGATTGAAATACCCGTCAATATTGTCTTGAGTAGGTCTAAATCCTGGATCAAATGAAAGCACAACGGATGCAGATGCCTGCTCCTGATCAGCCTGTGAGGCAAAAACTGTCTCTTTAGGCAAATTAATCAGCACTTTTGCATCTTTAATCCCTTGCATGCGTCTCATTAACTGTTCAACTTCACCGTTTAATGCATTATTGTACTTCACGTTAAACTCGCTATCTGTTGTACCAATCATCGATGAGTTTTCATCAAAGACTTTATATCCGATAGAACCACCTTGAACAATCCCCTGAGAACCGATATCCACCTTGACCCGAGCTGCTTCTGTACTTGGTACAGAAATACTCTTTCCATCTTGACTTAATCGGTATGAAACACCTGCTGAATCTAAGGCTTTCATTACTCCAGCCGAATCCGTACTGTCCAAATCTTGAAATGCTACTTCATATTCTGTTTTTGAAAGCTGCATGGTCATAACTACGATTATTATTAGAATGATAAACAATGTTGAAAAGAATAAAATCTTCTGTTTACCACTAAATCTGTTCCAATACAAGAGAACCTTCTCCCGATATTGGGCAAATCTTTCATTCACAGTGTCACCCCATCCGAAACTAAGCTAGGATTTATTATATTTGAGTTCTCATAATTTCTTGATAGGCTTCAATCACTTTGTTCCGGACTTGTGTAGTCAACTGTAAACTCAGTAGAGCCTGTTGGGAAGAAATCATCACTTCGTCAATGTTCACTTCTCCCAATACAAATTTATTACTCATATCCTTAGCTTGTTGTTCCTGATCAGCCACTTTATTGAGCGCATCCTCAAGATAAGAGCCAAAGCTCTCCATCGAATTAGCAGGAGTGGATGAAACTTCGGAAGATGTCGGTTTCATAGCAAGCTGCTGTACAGCCTGAACCCCATTAGATATATTCTGTATCAACTGTTTCCCCCCCCTTAAGTTAATTAACATTCATTTATCTACCAATTTCGAGTGCCTTGCTTACCATAGCCTTGGATGCATTAAGCATCGTGACATTGGCATCATAAGAACGAGATGCAGATAACATATCAACCATTTCTTTGGTAATGTCTACGTTTGGCATATAGACATATCCTTCAGCATCCGCATCAGGATGGCTCGGATTGTATACCGGTTTCAATGGTGAAGTATCTTCTATGATCGACTGCACCTTAACCCCTTCATTGCTATTGTTCATTTTCGAATTTAGTATATTCGAGAATTTATTACTTTCGTTCGTTTCCAAAACAACCAACTTACGTCGGTAAGGAACAGCCTTGCCATCAACCACGGATGCTCTTGTAGTTTCAGCGTTGGCTACGTTGGAAGAAATTACATCCATCCGCAACCGTTGAGCCGTTAATGCAGATGCGCTGATCCCAAAACTACTACCAAAGTTCATACTCTCTTATCCTCCTTGAATTACGGCTCGCATCATCGAAATCTGGCTGTTAATCTGTTCAACATAAGAACTATACCTAAGCTGGTTCTCTGCGCTTAACGCCATTTCGCGATCTACATCCACATTATTGTCGTTATTGTTCATAGAGGTAGTTTCATCAGTATTCTCAACAGCAGCGGGAACAATTGTGTTGCTGCCAAATTGATAATGCCGGGTATCCGAAACTTTCGCTCTAAGTGTAGATTGGATTCCACTTTCCTGTTGTTGCAGGATACTTTCGAATGAAACATCAGAACGTTTGAAATTGGGCGTATCTTGATTAGCCACGTTATTTGCTAGAGCACTTTGTCGTTTATAGGCAGCATCAATGCCTCCCTGCAATCGTTGAAAACTGACACTATTCAGCAATCCCAAGACAATTCCTCCTTTCAAAGCTATCATAATGAAAAGAATTCCACAACTTCCATCAAAAAACCTGCTTGCTTTCGACAAATAAAGAAGAAAAATACTCAAAATTTACGGTATTCCGTCGAACGCTGTCGCAATGAATAACATTTAGCATTTTCACATACATTGATTTTCATTTAATTTGTATATTATTACAATAAGAAATAAGCCCTATCTTTTTAGAAAAGACAGGGCTTTTAGCACTTTATTACTATTTATTTACATTTTTAACTCATTATTTTCTTTTTAATTGCATGTTTTGACATATTTTTACGTTTTCACGACACCAATTTGTAATTTATCTAATCCGTTATGCCCAAATTCAAAATACATAGATTTTTTGTTTTTTTTGTCACATTAAAGAATATACTGACTTAAATCACGATCCTGAGCTATACTTGCCAATTTCTCGCGCACATACTCCGGGGTAATAACCATTTTCTCCAAAGTCAGCTCAGGTGCTTCAAAAGAAAGATCCTCTAACAGCTTCTCCAAAATAGTATGAAGACGCCGTGCACCTATATTCTCCATATTTTGATTCACTGAAGCCGCTATTTTGGCAATCTCATGTATAGCATCCTTCTGGAATTCCACTTCTAAATTTTCTGTTTTAAGCAGATTCACATATTGTTTAGTTAAAGCATTCTCCGGTTCCGTCAAAATAGAAACGAAATCCTCTAACGTTAGACTGCTCAGCTCTACGCGAATCGGAAAACGGCCTTGAAGTTCTGGAATCAAATCTGAAGGCTTAGCAATATGGAAAGCTCCGGCAGCCATAAAGAGTACATAGTCCGTCTTCACAGGACCGTATTTCGTCATAATGGTCGAGCCCTCTACAATCGGCAAAATATCCCGTTGCACGCCTTCACGCGACACATCCGGTCCAGACCCTTTTCCCTGACTTGCTACTTTATCGATTTCATCGATAAAAATAATGCCTGATTGTTCAGCCCGAGTCACGGATTCCTGGATCACATCATCCATATCAATCAGCTTGGCCGCCTCATCCTGAATGAGTACCTTGCGCGCTTCGCGAATAGGAAGCTTACGTTTCTTCGTCCGCTTAGGCAGCAAACTGCCGAACATCTCTTGCATATTCATACCCATTTGGTCGTTACCTTGACCTGCAAACATATCCATCATAGTTGGCGCTGTATCCTCAACATCAATTTCAATGATGTCATCTTCCAGCTGACCAGCTAACAGCTTAAATCTAACCCCACGGCGGCGTTCACTTAAACTTCCATCCTGCTCAGTGTCTTCTTTAGAGTCCTCTTGTGCAGAATTCCCTCCAAAAATCATCTCGAAAGGATTCTTTTGTGATTTATTTTTGGAAGAGGAAGGGACCAATATAGAAATGATCCGCTCATTAGCCAGTTCTTCCGCACGATCCTTAACCTTCTCCGTACGCTCAAGCTTGACCATACGAATAGAAGTCTCTACCAGATCACGAACCATAGATTCCACATCTCGACCTACATAACCGACCTCAGTGAATTTAGTAGCCTCCACTTTGATGAACGGTGCATTAACAAGCTTTGCTAGACGCCGGGCGATCTCTGTCTTACCCACACCTGTAGGTCCGATCATCAGGATGTTCTTAGGGACGACTTCATCACGCAGTTCCTCTGCTAGCAGACTGCGCCGATACCGATTACGGAGCGCAACAGCTACCGATTTCTTGGCTTGCTTCTGACCTACGATATATTTATCCAATTCGGCTACAATTTGACGGGGTGTAAGCGATTGATTCACCATCGTGAATTCCTCCTTGTCTCTATGGCACTGAGTCTATAATTGTTCAACAATAATGTTGGAATTAGTGTACACACAAATTTCAGATGCTACCTGAAGCGATTCTCTAGCAATATCCGCAGCGGAAAGATTGGGTGCATGACGTTTGAGTGCTCGACCTGAAGCCAGCGCAAAATTACCACCGGAACCAATCGCAAGAACGTCATCATCCGGTTCGATAATTTCACCATTTCCGGAGATCAGGAGCATTCCTTCCTTATCCATAACAATCATCAAAGCTTCAAGCTTCCGAAGAATACGATCTTGACGCCAGTCCTTCGCTAATTCAACTGCAGCCCGCTGCAGGTTCCCATGATGTTCCTCCAGCTTGCCCTCGAATTTTTCGAATAGGGTAATAGCATCCGCAACGGACCCCGCAAAACCTGCTATTACTTGTCCTCTGTACAGGCGACGGACTTTTCTGGCCGTCGTCTTCATAATAACACTCTCTCCGAATGTAACCTGTCCATCACCTGCTATAGCTGCCTGTCCGTTATGTCTTACAGCACAAATTGTAGTCGCATGAAAGCTGGGTACCATGATTGTAAGTTACCTCCTTAAGATGGGCTTTGTTCGCTATCGACAACCTCCGGCTCCGAATAAGCGAGTCCTGTACGGTTGGCATACTCGGCAAGACTGTCCAGAGCGCGATGAGCTAACATTTCATTCTTTTCCTTCTTATTGCGGATCTTCTTCTCTACCTTTGGCAACAGACCGAAATTGGCATTCATAGGCTGAAAATGCTCTGGATCGGCTGAAGTAATATAAGCTGGCATGCTGCCTAGAACAGTATCCTGCGGGAAGATCAGTCCTTCCTGTCCGAGTGCTGCCCGTGCAGCATTAATACCAGCTATGAGCCCGGAAGCAGCTGATTCAACATAACCTTCTACACCTGTCATCTGTCCAGCAAAAAAGAGTCTTTCCTTGCCTTTCATCTGATAGGTAGGGTGCAGAAGTTTAGGAGAATTAATAAATGTATTTCTGTGCATCACACCATAACGAACATATTCAGCATTCTCAAGACCTGGGATCAGCGAGAATACACGCTTTTGCTCGCCCCATTTCAAATGGGTCTGAAAACCAACAAGATTGTAAAGTGTGCCGGCAGCGTTATCCTGACGGAGTTGCACAACCGCGTAAGGAAGTTTACCTGTATGCGGATTGATAAGTCCTACTGGCTTCATTGGGCCAAATAACGCTGTTTGCTTGCCGCGTTTCATCATGATTTCGATAGGCATACAGCCCTCAAAGTATATTTCTTTCTCAAAATCTTTGAGTGCTGCTGTCTCAGCAGAAATCAACGCATCATAGAACACGTCGAACTCCTCTTCTGTCATCGGACAGTTCAGATAAGCCGCTTCACCTTTATCATAACGGGAAGCCAAATACACCTTGTTCATATCAATGGTGTCTTTCTCAACAATCGGTGCTGCTGCATCATAGAAGTAGAAATACTCTTCACCCAGCAGCCCTTTTATTTCAGCGGATAATGCCGGTGAAGTTAGTGGGCCCGTTGCAATAACAACAATCCCTTCCTCCGGTATATGCGTAAGTTCTTCATTTATGACTTCAACGAGCGGATGATTATGCAAAGTATGGGTGATCTCACCTGAGAATCCGTCCCGATCTACGGCGAGTGCTCCTCCTGCGGGTACCGCGTGTCGGTCAGCAGCACCTAATACAAGAGAGTTCAAACGCCGCATTTCTTCCTTCAATACACCTACAGCATTTCCTAATCCATTCGCACGCAAGGAGTTGCTGCATACCAGTTCAGCAAATTGATTCGTGTGATGGGCTGGCGTCTTTACTACAGGTCTCATCTCATATAATCTTACCGGTACTCCTAGTGATGCTATTTGCCAAGCGGCTTCGCTTCCTGCGAGGCCCGCTCCAATTACTGTTACTTTTGCTGTATCTGACACTGTCTTTTTTCCTCCCATAGAGACTATTAATCTGCTAATTCTTCTTCGTTGTCTAGAACCGCCTCTGTATGATCACAAGACGTACATTGTAGCTTGGTTCCTTGCTTATTACGTTTCTCAATCATCCAAGATCCACATGATGGACATGGTTTTATAGAAGGTCTATCCCATGAAACGAAATCACAACCAGGGTACTGGTCGCAGCCATAGAAAACACGCCCTTTTTTGCTGCGTCGCTCCACAACCTTACCTTCATGACATTTAGGACAAGTTACGCCAATATCCTTGATAATCGGTTTCGTGTTTCGGCAATCCGGAAAGCCAGAGCATGCTAGGAATTTCCCAAAGCGACCCAGCTTATACACGAGAGGTTTGCCGCATTTCTCACAGATCTCATCAGAGACTTCATCTTCAATCTCAATTTCTTTCATCTCTTCTTCCGCGAACACCAAACGCTTCTCAAACGATTCGTAAAACTCTGCAAGAACCTTTACCCAGTCTTCTGAGCCCTCTTCCACATGGTCAAGATCCCCTTCCATGTTCGCCGTGAACTCAACGTTTAGGATTTCCGGGAAAAATTGCTCCATCTGCTCTATAACAAGCTCGCCAAGTTCGGTTGGCATGAATTTTTTCTCTTCAATAGCCACATACCCACGCTTCTGGATGGTTTCCAGCGTTGGGGCATATGTACTTGGACGGCCTATACCCAGCTCCTCAAGCGTCTTTACAAGTCTTGCTTCCGTATATCGTGGAGGCGGTTGTGTAAAGTGCTGCTTAGGCTCGATCTCCTGCTTATTTAAAGCATCTCCCGCTTGAAGCGGCGGCAAATACTTGTCTTCATCTGTAGTTCCGTCATCGTTGCCTTCTACATAAACCTTCATGAACCCGGGGAATGAAACCTTCGAACCAACAGCTCTGAATGTAGCAGTACCTGCAGCAATATCGACCGAAAGCGTATCCAGCAGGGCAGAAGACATCTGACTTGATACGAATCGCTCCCACACTAGCTTGTAGAGACGGAATTGATCACGGCTCAAGAACTCTTTGACCATTTCAGGTTCGCGTAATGCCGAGGTAGGACGAATCGCTTCATGCGCTTCCTGTGCTCCAGCTGCCTTTTTAGAATACTGCCGTGGGGATTCTGGCAAGAACTTCTCACCATACTTAGCTGTTATAAGCTCTTTAGCTTCATCCTGAGCGGTGACAGAGAGACGCGTGGAGTCTGTACGCATATAAGTGATCAAACCTACGGTACCTTCTTTACCGAGTTCCACACCTTCGTATAGCTGCTGTGCAACAGACATTGTCTTAGCGGCACGGAATCCAAGCTTACGGGCTGCTTCCTGTTGTAGGGAGCTGGTGGTAAAAGGAGCCGAAGGATGACGTTGTCTTTCCTTCTCCTTCACATCACTCACCTTAAAAGATGCGTTCTTAATGGCTTCAAGAACCTCCTGAACATCACTTTCCTGGTTCAGTTCTTTTTTCACACCATTCAGCTTATGAAACTTAGCTTCAAAGACGGAATCCCGTATTCCAAGCTTGGCTGTTATGCTCCAATATTCGGTGGGTACAAAAGCGGAGATTTCATTCTCACGATCCATAATGATCTTCACGGCAACGGATTGTACACGTCCAGCAGATAAACCTTTTTTGACTTTCTTCCATAATAGAGGGCTAATCTTGTACCCTACCAGTCGATCCAGAATACGTCTAGCCTGCTGTGCATTCACGAGATCCATATTAATCTTACGCGGTGTCTTAAAAGCATCTTTTACCGCTTGTTTGGTGATCTCATTAAAAACAACTCTGCATTCTTGTGTATTATCTAAATCCAGCGCATGCGCCAAATGCCAAGCAATTGCTTCCCCTTCGCGGTCGGGGTCAGCTGCGAGATAAACTTTTTTAACTTTTTTACTAGCGTCTTTCAATTCCTTCAATATAGATCCTTTACCGCGGATAGTAATATATTTGGGACTGAAATCATTCTCCACCTCAACACCAATTTGACTCTTCGGTAGATCTCTAATATGTCCCATTGATGCCTTTACAATATATTTACTACCTAGATATTTGCCAATTGTCTTCGCTTTTGCAGGCGACTCGACAATAACTAATGCATCTGCCATAGACTCTTCCTCCTCGTTAACACTCGCACCTCTATATTAAATTACCTTATAAATAGCTCCTGGTAATTGTGTTACCGCTTTTTTTATGATTAAAGATAACAGAACTGAATGCAAATGTCCAAAATCCCATCCTGTTCTTACAAGCAGATCGTCCAATATAAAAGGGCCTTGATGCAGTATATGGTATAGGTGAGACTCCTCATTTGTCAATTTCTTTTCAATCATAAAGTCGTCTGCTGTCTGTTCGGTAGTGCTATTATTCCCTGTTTTTATTACGTTTGTCGGCAAATAAGAAGTATATTCTTCTATAATATCTAATCCACTGGTTACCAGCTTTGCACCCTGTTTGATAAGCTCTAACGCCCCTCTGCTCTTAGGTGATGTGATAGGTCCGGGAACTGCGAAGACATCCCTTCCAGCTTCCAAGGCAGCATCGGCTGTAATAAGTGATCCACTGCGACTGTCAGCCTCCACGACCACTGTCCCCCGTGATAAACCTGCTATGATCCGATTACGCTGTGGAAATAATCCAGGATGACTTTTAGTTCCAAGAGGATACTCTGTGATGACAAGCCCTTTTTGAGAGATACGCCGCTCCAGCTCAATATTCTCAGTTGGATAGACTTTGTCCAACCCTGTTGCCACTACCGCTATCGTCCCTCCACCGCTTCTTAGCGCCGCTTCATGACAAATGCTATCGATCCCCCTCGCAAGTCCGCTAACCACCGTTAGACCTGCTGCACTAAGCTCCTCCGCGAGAATCTCCCCTACCTTTCGTCCATATGCTGTTGGCACACGAGTGCCAACCATCGCCACACTAGGAGTTGATAACAGTTCCAAACGCCCCCGATAATAAAGGATCCACGGTGGCTGTGCCGTCTCCTTCAACAAAACAGGATAAGCCGCATCAAACACAGTGACCATCTTCACTGCACATTCTTCCATTAATAAGCGCCTTTTAGCGATCCACTCTAACGTATATATGGAAGCAAGATAATTCGACAGCTTTCTGTTCAATCCGATCGTTTCCCAATCTTTTGCACTACAGGAAAATGCTCGTTCTGACATTAAGCCGGCTCTGCGGATCTTGTCGATACTCTTCCAGCCAATCCCCTCCACTTCATTAAAACCAAACAGCAGATCTTTTTCTTCCATATAAGCTTACTCTCCTTTAATGGAAGGGTTAGCCTTCCCTATTTTGTAACATGAATTTGACGAATGCAATATTTTCTTTTAATTCAATATTTTTCTATGTTAAAAAACAAAAAAAGCAACCTTTCATCCCTTAGATAGGAACAAAAGGTTGCTTACCTCTGAAATAATTATACACGAAAGAAGCCCACTCGCGTAGAGTGAATTCCTTCAATTATATAAAATAATTAATGCGTTGTAAATGCGCTAAGAATACCGCGTTCTTCAAGCACACTCACAAGCGTTGAGCCCATTTCGGCAGGTGTAGGAGCGACCTTGATTCCGCACGATTCAAGTACGGCAATTTTCTCACTCGCTGTTCCTTTGCCTCCGGAAATAATAGCACCCGCATGCCCCATACGTTTGCCAGGAGGGGCAGTAGCACCGCCAATAAACCCTACAACCGGCTTAGTCATATGCTCACGAATCCACTCTGCTGCTTCTTCCTCTGCGGTTCCGCCAATTTCACCAATCATGATGACTGCCTTTGTACCCGGATCCTCATTAAAAAGCTTCAGAATATCAATAAACTCCGAGCCTTTAACAGGGTCTCCGCCAATACCTACAGCTGAAGATTGCCCGATTCCACGCGTGGTCAGCTGATGAACAGCCTCATAGGTTAGAGTTCCGCTGCGCGAGACAACACCTACATACCCTGGCATATGAATATAACCCGGCATAATTCCTATTTTGCATTCCCCAGGAGTGATAACTCCCGGACAGTTGGGTCCGATCAATACAGTAGAGCGCCCCTCCATATAACGGGACACCTTTACCATATCAAGCACTGGAATCCCTTCGGTAATACAAATCACCAAGTCGAGTTCTGCGTCCACGGCTTCCATTATGGAGTCTGCTGCGAATGCTGGCGGTACATAGATTACACTAGCGGTTGCGCCTGTAGCCGCCTTAGCAGCTACAACAGTATCGAATACCGGAAGGCTAACCTCACTGCCATTTTCAAGCGTGATTTTGACAGATGTTCCACCTTTACCCGGTGTTACCCCTCCAACCATCTGTGTTCCATAATCCAGCGCACCTTTAGTATGGAACAAACCCGTTGATCCTGTAATTCCCTGCGTGATAACTTTCGTATTTTTATCTACAAGAATGCTCATGCCTTAAGTCACATCCCTACTTATATTGTCAAATACGATAACTGGCTTCCTAAATCAGGCCATTATTGCACAAGAGACACAATCTTACGGGCACCGTCCGCCATAGAATCAGCAGCAACAATATTAAGTCCCGATCCAGCCAAAATCTGCTTGCCTAATCCAACATTTGTTCCCTCAAGACGCACAACCAGCGGTTTGGTCAAACCCAGTTGACTAGCCGCTTCTACAACACCGTTAGCGATAACATCACAGCGCATAATACCGCCGAAAATATTAACAAAAATCCCGTTCACCTTTTCATCCGATAAAATGATTTTAAAGGCTTCTGTTACCTTCTCGGTCGTTGCACCGCCCCCTACATCCAGGAAGTTGGCGGGTTCGCCCCCATAATACTTAATAATATCCATAGTCGCCATCGCGAGACCTGCACCGTTTACCATGCACCCAATATTGCCATCAAGCGCAATATAGCTAAGGTCATACTTCGAGGCTTCGATTTCCTTTAAATCCTCTTCATCCAAATCCCGCAGCTCTAGAATATCCTTATGACGGAACAAGGCATTGGAATCAAAATTCAGTTTGGCATCCAGTGCCATCACATTCCCATCCGCAGTCACTACCAATGGGTTAATTTCGGCAATAGAGCAATCTTTATCCACGAAAGCTAAATATAGCGCTTGCATGAATTTCACAGTTTTGCCTACCAGCTCATTGGGAATAGAGATGCTGTAAGCCAGCTTGCGCGCCTGGAAAGTCTGCAAACCCACTGCCGGATCAATGATCTCTTTAAAAATTTTCTCCGGATGTGTTGCAGCTACTTCTTCAATCTCAGTACCGCCTTCTTCAGAAGCCATCATGACCACTCGGCCAGTTCCTCTGTCAACTACGATACCAATGTAATACTCCTTAACAATTTGACAACCCTCTTCAATGAGCAGTCTTTTTACTACCTTACCCTCCGGTCCAGTCTGGTGAGTTACTAGAGTCTTTCCAAGAATCTCAGTTGCGTAACTACGCACCTCATCGATATTCTTAGCAACCTTTACTCCTCCAGCTTTACCGCGTCCACCTGCGTGAATCTGAGCTTTAACTACAACAACCGGTGTGCTCAGTGACTCTGCGGCTTCTACCGCTTCCTCCACTGTATAAGCTACTTTTCCATTCGGTACGGCTACACCGTACTTCTTAAGCACTTCTTTTCCCTGATACTCGTGGATATTCATAGCGGTAGCCTCCTAAAGTAGCGTGGTGACTAAACAGGCAGCCTGTCGTCATCTCGCTTTCCGTTTTGATTGCCGCGGGGTTAGGGATAGGCTGATGTTATACATGCAGCACTATTCCGGAACCAGCAGAAACTGATCTACCACTCGTAAAAAGAATGGCACTATTTCTGCAAGAGACATTGTGTAAATCTATAAGACTAAGCTTATATTTACCTATATGCCATACAAAGGAACCCAGAATAGTGTAACATGTTTTTAAAACGCTTACCTTAAATATATTCATGATTTGTACACATTTTTTCGCTTGATTTCATGCCGAAATGCGAACGATCGCATTGACTCCTTACTGCGCTTACTTTTTACTATCTTGGATATTAGCTTCGTGAACACGATTCAATAAGTCTTTAAACTGATCAAGTAGCTCTATGGATTCATTATTTGTCAGTGTCGTTTCTTCCATCATTTTGCCGGGAATACACACGGCATCACTTTGGAGTGCCCAGCCTTGTTTCGTTAGTGAGATTAATACTTTTCGCTCATCCTGCATCGAGCGTTCACGTATAATCAGGCCTGCGGCTTGCAAGCGCTTCAATAGCGGAGTCAGCGTTCCTGAATCCAAAAATAACGCCTCACCAATCTCTTTCACTGTACATTGCTGCCGTTCCCATAACACAAGCATTACTAGGTATTGGGAGTAAGTTAAACCGATCTTATCCAAGTACGGTTGGTACAGCTTTGTAATCTCACGCGAGCAAGCATAAATGGTAAAACAGAGCTGATTCTCGATCAGCAGCTCTGGGGTTGTAGTCATTTTCTGCATATCTTCTTCACTCATTTTCATATTTATTCACCCGCCTTATCTCTTTATTTTATCATAATTCACTCACACATCATAATAATAGCAAAAAATTAATTTGACTTTTATATTAATTGTGATAAATTAGATTGTACACAAACTAATTAATGAATAGGAGAGATTTATTATGATGACAATTCAACAAAAGATGTATGAAACAACAGTTAAAGCGGTTGGGGGAAGAAACGGTTATATAGAATCAGAAAGTCCTAAACTCAACCTTACGATCAGTACACCACGCGAAATGGGTGGCGCCGGTGGTGAAGGCACTAATCCTGAACAATTATTCGCAGCTGGCTACTCCGCTTGTTTTGACAGTGCCCTAAACATGGTTGCTCGACTTGGCAAAGTGAAGATTGAAGGCAGCGAAGTTACGGCTACTGTTAGCTTTGGTAAAGTTGAAGATGGCGGGTTCGGCATTGCGGTTAAGCTTGACGTGCTGGTTAAGGGCGTTGACAGAGAAACCGCAACATCTTTGGTAGAAGCTGCCCATGGCGCATGTCCTTACTCCCGTGCTACTCGTGGCAATATCGAAGTAGAATTGAATGTACTGTAAGAAATTATAGAGAAAAATGTATGTGAAATTCACTAAACGATCTAACCTTCGTTTGAATACGTGGCATTTCGCATTCGAAGTAGCTAACGGACACAGTTGATCTTAAACGCAACTTAATCCCATATTTGGAATGCTATCGGACCTCATGGAAGCTATTGGAATGAAAATCACCCAATATAACCTTCTTCCGAAGGAATAGCGTCTCCAGAGTCCGAACCTACGCTCCAAGGGCTAAAACTTGCAAATAACGTCCTCTAGGTCCGTTCCGTAAACATCAGAGGATAATGATGATTCGGCGGTGTTCGTAACTAACGGTCCATAATATAGAGCAGCGATTCTCCCATAACGGGAATCGCTGCTCTTTTATCTTTATTCCTCCGCTATTACCTGCCGATCCAGATTACGGTATTGCACAGCTTCCGCGAGATGTGCAGAAGAAATATCCTGTGCACCCTCTAGATCAGCTATGGTACGGGATAGCTTAATAATCCGATCATGCGCTCGCATGCTTAGACCTAAATTCTCCAAAATGTCATACAGCATTTGAGCACTCTCTCGGTTTAGGCTCGCATATTTCCGAAGGGAAGCACCGGAAAGTTCACTGTTCCATGAAATCGCCAGTCGTTTGTAACGTTTAGCTTGGATGGCCTGAGCAGCCAACACCTCCGCACGCATATCTGCTGACGATAAAACATGCCCCTGCCGATCCCATTCCTTCGGGCGGGGAACATCAACCTGTAAGTCGATCCGATCCAATAAAGGACCAGATATTTTTGCCCGATATTGGGCAATCCTGGCAGGACTACAGGTACAATTTTGCTGGGAGATACCGCTTCCAAAAAAGCCGCAGCTGCACGGATTCATCGATGCAGCGAGCATGAATTTGGCAGGAAAAGTAAAGGAAGCTCGGGCACGACTTATAGTAACCACCCCATCTTCGAGGGGCTGTCGCAGCACTTCAAGTACATTCCGGGAGAATTCTGGCAATTCATCCAGAAACAGAATACCTCGATGTGCAAGACTTACCTCACCTGGCTTGGGAATACCGCCCCCTCCAATTAATCCGGCAGAAGATATCGTGTGGTGTGGAGAACGAAATGGACGACTTCGCAGCAAACCGTTGTGTGCATCCTTCAAATTTCCAGCCGCACTAAAAATTTTGGTTACCTCCAGCGCCTCACTGTCCGACAATTGCGGAAGGATACTGGGAAGGCGTTTGATCAGCATCGTTTTGCCTGTGCCAGGTGGACCGATGAGCATAATATTATGCATTCCTGCAGCCGCGATAGTTAATGCTCTTTTCACATGTTGCTGTCCAAGCACATCACTGTAATCATCCATGATCTCATTAGCTTCGGAAGAAGCAGCCTCAGAATCAGAATATATAGGGTTATATTTGAGATGCTCTACAGAAAGAACAAGCACCGGAGGTTGTTCTTTTGCCCCCACCCCCATACTCACGGATACAGGAAAAGGAAGTGGTGATCCTTCAGATTCTTCTATAGGAACTAGCTTATCTATAATCGGACCAAAGCTGGCCACAGGTTCAGCAGCATTCACTAACGCTTGCAAATGGTTGAGGGTATAAACATTCATGCCACTAATTAAAGCGGCTTCTGCCGCATTGCCCTGCGGGAGCAGAACGGCTTTAAACCCGCTTTTACGCGCTGCTTCAACCATCGGCAGCACACCCGATACCGGACGCAGACTGCCGTCGAGCGCAAGCTCTCCAATTAAAAGCATCTCTTGAGCTGAAGGCATAATCAACTGGCCACTAGTTATCAGTATGCCTAAAGCAATCGCTAGATCAAAAGCGGAACCTTCTTTACGCAGGTCAGCTGGGGCAAGATTGATCGTAATACGCTGCTGTGGATAGCGGTAACCGCAATTTTTAACGGCAGCCCTAACTCGTTCAACAGCCTCGCGAATTGCTGAATCTGGTAAGCCAATGATATTCGTCTGCGGCAATCCATTTGCAAGATCGATTTCCACACCAATCATTACCCCTTCAATCCCATACAGACACGCGCTAAACATTTTCCCATACATAATAAAAACACCTCATCTCCTGAAATACACCCTAATTTGGGGTGTCATAGCTTCAAGAAAAAAGGTGCTTCCTTATTTTCCAAATATATATTAGCTGTTAAGTACATTATAGAAGTTGTGTCCTAACGCAATCTGTGAGCAATTTATCTTTAGAATAAGAAATTCAAGTTTTACATAAAAGCGAAAGCGCATCTCTAAAGACCTACATCAATCTCCTTCTTTAACTACGACCGAGTCCCTAATCTGCTCAAAAGTCAACGGTTTATAGTTCCAATGCTCTACACAAATGTTAAAATGATTGTTTCCCTCATATTTTTGCCCATGAATATGGCCGTGCACATTTACGTAAGGCATATGTTTATTCATGTACATAGGCTCATGTGAGAGGAAAAAGAAATCCTTATAAATCAAAGGATATTCACTAACCTCATCAAAACCTGCCTCAAGCCACCAGCTTCGGCTGCGGCCGCGATCATGATTGCCAAGGATCAGGATTTTGTATCCATGCAGCCTGGCCACAATCGCACGAGTCGCCTCCTTATTAAAAAAAGAAAAGTCTCCCAAATGAAATACTTTATCGTCCGGATTCACTACCGAATTCCAACTTTCAATCATAACTTCATTCATTTGCTCTACATCGTTGAAGGGTCTGGATTCAAAATCAATGATCAACTTATGCCCAAAATGATGATCTGATGTGAAAAAAACCTTAGCCATTTGCACCCTCCCTTTGTTCCTATTCTAATGACAGTATGTATGAAAAAAGCTCCGACTACCCATAAACCCTAGGAAAGTCGGAGCCCCGAGGACTTTTCCGCCTAATTTCTCACGAAATTATACGTATCATTCTATGTCATGAGGCGATGACGGAATACCTCTTTATTGTTAATGTTACTTTTCCCAGTCGCGCCGCTTACTCGAACGTTTATTAACATCACTCTGAATCAGTTCAGCTAAAGGAGGCGCCTCCTCATTGTCAATAAGCCAGCCACGCATCTCCTTGATCGCTTCCACCTGTCCATTGCCTTTGTCACGCCATGTAAGCAGTTCAATAACTCTAATTACAAGCGCTAAGAGACTGCTATTGCTGTTTTGCGACTTTTCAGCCCGGATTTTTTGAAATAACGCTTCATTTTCCCAATCTATTAATATTTCCTCCGCTATAGTGGGCCGCATTACCGTGAAGGTCTTATTGCAATTATCGCAACAGACGACAGATATTGGCTCTGCTTTAAATTTCACTTCAATCTTCTGCTGGCAATATTGGCATGTAAAACTAACCTGCATTTCAGAAGGTTTATTCTTCACTAGACAGCCCTCCTCATGATGACATTAAAAAGTTACTCCTAATGTTTACCCATTTCTTTTGAGAAATGACCCACAGTGCGGAAGGTATGTAAAGACTTTTTTATCAGAACAGCAGTAAATTCATAAAGAATCGCATGAGAAAAGTGAGTTACTCTTAAAACGCCTCGCGAATATGACTAAGTGAAGCTAGGCTAAGATCGTCATTTAACAAGACGCTAATTACATCAAAAGAAACCCGCCGTTCCTCATAACCCTTCATATGCAAATAAACCTGTGTTGTATTCCGAACCTGGTTTATTTTGCGAGCATTCACCGATTCTTCTGGAGTTCCCTGAAGCAGCTCTCCACTGCGGCTACGAACTTCGACAACAACAATACAGTCTTCACGCTCCGCAATGATATCAAGCTCTCCAGTACGACAACGCCAATTCCGTTCCAATATCATATATCCACTAGAAGATAGGTACTGCACAGCTCCGTTCTCTGCAGCAGTTCCTTTCTCTTTGCGGTTATAGTGTTTTCTTACATATGGCTCTTTCATTCTTGTCCCCGTTCACCAGCAGAACGATCGCTTTGATACACAAAGCTGAGGATTTCCGCCACCAGCTGATAGAGCTCAGACGGAATCTGTTGGTCCAGATCAAGCTTTGAAAGAACCTCCACGAGGGCTGCATCTTCCTGAACAGCAACCCCGCTCTCCTTAGCCTTTTGCAGAATAAGGTCTGCTATCGCGCCTTGTCCCTTGGCTACTACGACAGGAGCCTCGTTTTGTCCGGGACTATATTTGAGAGCGACCGCTTTTTTGAGCCCTTGTGAAATTGGCTGTACAGGCTCATTCATATACGGTAATCCACTCCTTTGTAAGCCTCAGGAACATAATCAACAAACTTATTAGTATTGGAACCAGCAAGCTCTTTAGGTAAATTCAATTCTGGCAAGGGTTCGGTTCTTAAACCTGATAATTGATAACCGATGGATTCTACTGCAGTTTTTATATCATCACGCCGCGTCTCCAGCAGCTCAAGCACCCACGGATGATCATTATGAAGCTTAAGACTAACGATTCGATCTACAACCTGCACGTCTACCAATGTCTGCCCTAGCTGCTTCATGTCCAAATCGAACCATAATCGACAGTTAGCTGCATCCAACTCCCCTTTGCGGCCCCGCCTGGACTGGATATGAACCGATGCAGTTTCCTGCCCATCTGGACCTTGCAGCGGCAAGAACAGTGTAACCTGCGCGAAGGGAGCAGTCCGGTCTGTATTCAGCAGCAGCTGTTGGCCTGTCAGCTGCTGCACTAGCCCGCTCGCGGCATCTTTTACCGCGGGCGGCACCTCGCTGCTGCTCATAAGCTGCAGCAGCACGCCCTTCAACGTGTCGGCAGCTTGCTCCCCGCCGACACTGCCTAGCGCGGCTGCAGCTGTCCCCGCTGCCGCTCGCGCCGTCTCCGCGGCCGGCAAAGCACCGCCGCGCACGGCCTGCTGCTCGTGCTCCGCACCGAGCAGCTTCAACACCCGCCCCACCCACGACTCCGCATCCGCGGGTGGGGCGGTGTCTGGCTGCACCGGCGAAGCCGCAGCAGCCGTGGTCTCCCCGCGCGGCGCTGCCGGCGCGGGGGCAGGATCTTGTCCCGCCGCGTCAGCGGGCGGAACGTTCGCGAGCTGCGGCATGCTGCCGCGCAGCTCGGTGAGCACGCCCTGCAGCTTCGCGAGCAGGGCAGCCCCGCTAAGCGCAGCAGCTTGGCTTGCTGCACCAGCTTGGTTTGCCGCAGCAGCTTGGCTATCTGCACCAGCTGATCCAGTGGCGCTTGTATTCGCGCCACTGACACTGCCCTGCGCTCTATCTTTATTTAGACTCATTTCATTGCCATGAGTTTCGCTCCCATTAGAACTATTTTGATTGTTTACAATCCCGTCCCCTTGCGTGTTAGCGGCACTACTCTGAGTCCCGGCAGCAATCGTAGAAGTTGTCTTCCCAGCCAAAGGTTCACCAGTATTTCCACTCTTCAAGAGCTGAACAACCTCACCAGCCTCTTCGGGCACCAGTGGCTTGGCAGTTACAATACCGGTTTCATTCTCAGGAGCTTCAGCTGTACTCGCAGCTGCACTTCCCGATATTTCTGATTTCACTGAATTCAAAGGAATTGCAGGTTCGTCAGAAATAACTCCGGCTCCCATTGCCCCTCCCGTTGCAGCAGCACTTCCGCTTGTAGTAGTAACACCAGTGCTACCTTCAGCAGGTTTACTTACAGGTTGTCCAGTCCCTTTAACCGCCACCTGGTCCATTTCCGCATCAGCATCACCTGCTGATACCGCTTCCCCGTTAATCACAGCGCCTGTACCTGTCGTTACAGGAGCATTCAGCTTTCCGGTTTGGGTACCCATTTCAGCTTTAGCTTCAGCTGTTGTTGTTTCTTCACCGGCGACTTGACCTGCCCAAATCGTAATCTGTTCTTCGAGCGCTGACAAAAGCTGATGAAGCTGCGGACCAAAAACCGCCTGCTGCAATCCTTTCACACTTTCAGGGGTAACCGGCAGGCCCCGCTTTACAGAAATGACAGCTGCATCAAGCCACTCTGAGGTCGGCACGCCCGCAGGTTTCGCACTCATTACAGCATCCAGAATCGCCGCTGTCTCTTTGGTAAGCGGAATACCACCCGACTGCATCGCCAACACAATTTCCCGACCCGCTTTGGAGTCAGTAAGCCCAAGCGATTCCAACGCCTCGCCCATGTTTTGCGGCGTAGCTAACACCATTTCGCCGAGGGAGACCGGCTTCAATACGGGCAATCCGCCTTCTCCGGGTGCTCCAACCTGCAAGTTCAGGGTCTCTCCTGGCAGTAGTGGTGTTTCCAACTCCGCACGAACAGGTGTACCTTGAATCTGCACAACGGCTTCTTTTCCCGAATCCGATACAGACAAAACAACACCACGTACAACTTGCCCTTCTTTTAATTCCAAAGACTTGGCCGCTCCCGGTTTATTATCCCCGAGCAATCCGCGGATCAATGTTCCGATATTCATACCGTTTCTCCTCCCTCCATTTTCTCTCTTCTTACTATATCGGTATTAATCCGACTTTTTTGAGCGGTGAATTTATCCAAGCTCAAGCGCCTTTGGCGTCTTTTATATTCTGATATTTTAAAAAAGGGTTTGCTGTTCAGCAAGAATCTTCCCAATAAAGCTGCGCCGATGCATAGGTGTCGGACCTAACGCCGTAATTTGTTCCCTGTGAAGCTTGGTCGCATAACCTTTATGTATCGCAATCCCATAATCAGGGTATAATTCCTCCCACACCCCTTCACACAGTCTATCTCTTGTTACTTTAGCTATAATCGAAGCTGCCGCAATGGACTGGCTGTTAGCATCCCCTTTTATGATCGCCTGCTGCGGCAACGGAAGATCTACTTTTTCAGCATCGATTAACATATAGTCCGGGGTATGACTAAGACCTTCTACCGCTTTTTTCATCGCCAGACGAGAAGCCTGCTTAATATTAATTTCATCAATCATGCGGGAATCCACATAACCTACACCAATAGCTATCGCCTGCTCCATAATAATCTCGAATAAGGCATCTCTTTTTTTCGCTGTAAGCTTCTTAGAGTCGTTGACGCCATCAATAATAAGCCCTTCCGGCAAAATCACCGCTGCTGCAACAACATCCCCAAACAAACAACCTCTGCCTACTTCATCTACGCCGGCTATACGGCGATAAGACTGTTCCCAGCCCTCTTTTTCATAGCTCAACATATCTATCGTACTCACGAATCTGTCACCGCCAATTATAATTTATTCTATAAACTACATAAGTCAGCTTACCATAGTAAAGCTCACATGGTCATGTACAAATAACCACTCCAATTTGATCCAAATCGGCAAAAAAAAGAGCCCCCGAAAAATTCCGGATGGCTCTTCCATACCCATTCATTTAAACGCCTTTAAGGTGTTTCCAGCGTAAAACGACCAAGCTTACCTGCCCGCAGCTCATGCAGCAAAGCACGTGAAGCTTTTTCCAGATC
The DNA here is from genome assembly GCF_038002845.1 of Paenibacillus sp. FSL F4-0122. NCBI lineage: Bacteria > Bacillati > Bacillota > Bacilli > Caryophanales > Paenibacillaceae > Paenibacillus > Paenibacillus sp. FSL F4-0122. Next base: position 5,141,847 of record NZ_JBBODI010000001.1, on the reverse strand, counting down.
AACACGTCCACCGCTAATCAGACAACCGCGTTTGCGGCCCACGGCTTCCATAACTGCGACGATCTCATCAGGGTTCTCAAGATCCTCAGGAAGCTTCTCAATACCAAAGCGTTCTTGAAATCTGGAACCATAATCCTTCACCAAATACTTCACTGCATAAAAAGCAATGTCCTCAATGTTCAGGATTTCTTCTTTGATCGCACCCGTCACTGCCAAGCGGTAACCCACGTCTTGATCCTCAAACTTCGGCCATAAGATACCAGGAGTATCCAGAAGCTCCAGATTACCTCCTGTTTTAATCCACTGCTGGCCCTTAGTAACCCCCGGGCGGTCACCCGTAGCAGCGATACTCTTACCAGCCATTCGATTAATCAGCGTTGATTTACCGACGTTAGGAATACCGACGATCAATGCGCGCATAGCTCGTGGGTTCATTCCTCTTGCGATCTGCCGATCAATTTTTTCCTTCAGCAGCAGCTTGACCTGCTCCGGAATCTCCTTGACGCCTGTTCCAGTAGATGCATCCACAGGATGGGCAACATGCCCTTGTTCCTTAAAGTAAGCCAGCCACTTCCGAGTAATTTCCGGATCCGCCAGATCCGCTTTGTTCAAAATAATTAATCTCGGCTTGTCCCGCAAAATATCGTCAATCATCGGATTGCGGCTGGAAAGCGGCAGACGGGAATCGAGCAACTCTATAACAACATCAATCAGCTTCAGCTTATCCTCGATTTGCCGCCTAGCCTTCGTCATATGACCAGGAAACCAATGAATGGCCATTGCCGTCACCTCCTTTGACTTCTGTCAACTTAATGGTTAATCAGTGTAATATCTTTTATCGGCCAGAAGATTAAATCTGCACGACCCACAATATCACCCAGCGGCACATAGCCAATCATCCGGCTGTCTGTACTATCCGAGCGATTATCCCCCATAACGAAAATATGTCCTTCTGGTACAGTACCATCCGTGAATTTTTCATTTGGGAAATCTTTATTATTATACAGAGCGTTGTTACTATGCGCAGCATCAATAGCGCCTTGGATGTAAGTCTCGTTAACAACCTCACCGTTAACTGTAACTACATCTCCTTCTACTTTCACAGTATCTCCAGCCACACCAATTACACGTTTAATAAAATCTCTGCCTTCAGATGGCACGTGGAATACAATAACCTCACCCCGCTGCGGTGATCTTATATCGTATAAAATTTCATTAACGATAACACGTTCTCCCGTATGGAAATTAGGCTGCATGGAAGGTCCATCTACAATAAAAGGCTTGAATAAAAGCCAGCGAATCAGTATAACCAGAACTAAAGCAATCGCAATGGCCTTGACCCATTCCAGCACTTCATTTTTCTGTTTACGTGGGTTCTGCTCGCTTGATTCCAAAGTTTCGCTTTGTTCCTGCTGCATAGTTCACCGTCCTCTCTTAATACTACTCTTACTATACAACACAAAAAAACTCCTGCCAAAAACCCCTCCACAGATACTCCTTCAGGAGGCCTTTTCGGAGAAGCTTATCCCCAAGCGTATATGTCACACGCATTGTATACCAAGCTAAAACGCCCTCAGCGTCCTTTTAAGGACGGTAAGCGTTTATGCGAGAAATTTAAGAATAATGTATAACGTAAAACTTATGCTTTTCTTATATTTTCAAAAAAAAATAAAGCGAAAGGGGCTTGAACTCAAGCCCCTCTCCTCTGTCACTATTCTAGCGACGAATTTCTTTAATTCTCGCTGCTTTACCACGTAGTTCACGAAGGTAATAAAGCTTAGCACGACGCACTTTACCACGACGAGCCACTTCGATTTTTTCGAGTTTAGGCGAGTTGATTGGGAATGTTCTTTCCACACCAACACCGTAAGAAATTTTACGAACCGTAAAAGTCTCACTGATTCCACCGCCACGACGTTTGATTACAACGCCTTCGAACAACTGGATACGCTCACGAGTTCCCTCGATAACTTTTACATGCACCTTCAAAGTGTCACCCGGACGAAAACTAGGGATATCTTTACGAAGTTGCTCTTGCGTAATAGCTTGTAGGATATTCATTAAGGACTTCCTCCTTCCGTACAGGTGTTCTTGCCTCTTCCGGAGAGATCTGAGCTCTCCCTCATTATCCGCAGCGGACCACCGTATTCCACACAACAGAGTTAATAATATCATAAAGGACGGGCTAATACAACTTATTTTTCTATTTTATAACGGTAACATATCTCTTTTTTTTGCCTTAGACTGGCAGTCTTTACACAAGCCGACCACGGTTCCATTGTCTTGAGCATAGAAGATCAACTTTCCATTCTTCTTCTTGCAAGAAGAGCAAGGCTGCTCTCCTGGACTCTGTTTGGCTTTGCGATGACTGTCCATTGAGATCACATTACTGCTAGTGGTGCGCAAAGGATTGCTTGAGCTGCGTGTTTTCTTTTTCTGAACGATATAATACCCAACACCCAGCGCTAGCAAGACAAGCAAAATAACTACATATTGCATCTGGCTCCCTCCGCTCTTCATGATTTAATTGAGGTAAGAAAATAAAAAGACCGCCCTGTGATGCAAGTAAGGCAACGGTCTATATCGTATTCGCAAACTATCCTTAGCACATCTCACTATAAAAAGCGCTTTTCAGTAGCTGCTGAAGATTATATATGAGCGCATCTTCGCTCTTTTTATATGTACCTTACTCATTTTAATGTGAGCGTAAGATCTATATTTCATTTTAGCACAATTGAAATTTGAAGTGTAGTGAACACTTTTTAAATACCTAGTCTTTGGTCCAGTATATTAACCCGCCTACAGCCGTTTTTACAATAAATCCCCATAGGCTATACTTACAGAAGTACGTACATAACGTAGCGCTTAGGGAAGAACACATATACCCAAAAATAAGGAGGATTTTATTCAATGAAAAAGAGTAATACAACTAGCGTAATGGCAGCTGTAGCCGTCTTGTCCATCGTACTTCTGGCAGGATGCACAGAGTTACCGGGTAGGCAATCCGCTAATAATGAACTAGGAAAGAATATTACTGAAGATGTGCAGCAAAATATTGGTGAGGCTGTGAAGCAAGAGCTGGGTAAAGCCGCTGCAAGCGTGGAGCAAGCCGTTCAGGATACAGCTACCAAGGTGGCCGACGAAGTTAAAGCAAACAGCATTAGCAAAGAACTATCCTTATCTAAAGAGATCGGCTCTGCTTCAGTGCTTAGCATGAACAATGCAGTGGGAGAAATAGAGGTTACATCAACTACGGGTGATCAAATTAATGTGAGTGCGACAATCTTAGCCCATAACGGCTCCGCTCATAAAGCTGACCGCCAGAAAATTTTGGATGACGCTGAGATTTCAATAGACGTTAGTGGCGATACTCTGAAGGTATCTACAAATTCCAAATCAAATCCGAAGAAGGATTTATGGACTTGGGCTCAAGACAAATACGGTTATTCAGATTTTAGCATTAACTATACCATTGAGATCCCCACCCGTATGGATGAATATCAAATCACCAATAATGTCGGGCAAATTCGTCTCCGCAATCTGGACGGAAATTACCGCATCGTCAGCAACGTTGGAGCTATTGATATCGAAGGAGCTAACATCACCGGTAAGTCCACTCTAGAGTCTAATACAGGAAGCATACGTATGGATATAGCCGGAATGAAGAGTGATAGCCGTCTTAAAGCGACAACAAATGTAGGTAGCCTCAATGCTGTTCTAGCCGATGGCGTGAAATGTAGCTTGGTGGCTAAAAGTGATCTAGGCCAGATCACGGGGGTTGAGGGTGGCAAACGCGATGTTAACGGAGGAGGTCCTTTGTTGTCCTTAAGCTCAGATATAGGTGCAATTACAGTAGAGTAACCAACCACTAAAAACAGACCGTCCGGATTAGCGGACGGTCTGTTTTTACATCATCGTATCAGATTAATGCAATAGCCAACAGCGTGAACAAGCTGAGAGTTAAAATATTGTCAGCAGCATAAGGGTAACCAAAAAATGCAGAAGTCTGCACAGGTCCATTGGATCCTGTTCTTAAGTAAACATTATATCTGTCCACATCTGTAATCACACCTTCATGCTGTCTGCCATCAGTAGTCAGGATGCGTACCCTTCTATTCTTACAACGTAAGCAATTATAATAAGCCTCCACTAGTGTACTCCTCCTCATTCGTAATGATATACTCTATGGTGAGGAGTACAGGTCGGTAACGGCTAAGTTACATAGGTCATTTGTTTGGGTCGATATTTACTTTCCGTTCCCTGCATTTTTTGTATTCCCAAAGGTTATATATAAGGAAAGACATATTTCCGGCTTGTTATCCGTACCATCCTATCCATTCAAGGAGGCCAATCGAATGAATGTAGCACGTAAACAGTTTATTAAGGAAGGCGTACTGCGTATTACCATCTTTATTATTTTATCATCGCTTACCTATACCGTTCGCAACTATGCATGGGCAGTTACTGTTCTCGTATGTTTTGCGCTTTACGCTCTACTTACAGGAGTATATCGCCTCTTTCGCAAAGAGTAGAATGCGCCTCCACGAATTTTTATAGTTAACCAAACACCCCCTTTCCAAAGTGTTTTTAATTCTCCTTGAAGAGGGGGTGTTTACATTCTGATCAGAGTTACAGGGTTTGACCTCTCTTAGTAGGAACAATAAAACCATTAGATGTAGTGAACTTTCGTTCGCTACGCTCTAATGGTTTTATTGGACTTGCTTATTCATACTTAATTATTAATCTTATATGTTCAAGCTTTAAAGGGCGAATGGGAATTACGATTTGCGATTTGTATAATAATCGATAATATCATTCACGGTGCGGAGCGGCTCCGCATCTTTGTGGATCGTGTCCACGCTAGGCTTGAATTCTTCACGCGTCTTCGTAGTCACTTCAGTTCATTCCTTTCAATAGTTAAGCTTGCTGCATCGTAAGCTGCATATAGTATTACGCCACCTCTATCTATTACCCCAAATAGAAGAGTTCAACGCACCTATGCTCATTTGTTTTGGAAATTACGCAAAAAAAATACGAGATTATAGCCCTTCTTATATTTAAGTAAACATAACAAAAACGCCTCCTTAACGTAAGATACGTTAAAAAGACGTAAAATATGCCTGTTTTATTAAAATTTTACTCCGGCTTGATTTCATTTTTCAGACGTTCCAGTGTTTTCTTGTCTTTCAACGTTAGTTCTGCACTTTCGAGCAAATCAGGTCTACGTTCAAGTGTACGCTGTAACGCTTGCTCTCTCCGCCATACTTCGATGTTGGCATGATGGCCACTCAGCAACATATCTGGTACCTTCCAGCCGCGAAATTCAGCGGGTCGAGTGTAGTGAGGATATTCCAACAGCCCTGTACTGAACGAATCCGTGATCGCAGAGGTTTCATTTCCAAGCGCTCCTGGCTGTAGCCGAACTACTGAATCAATAACCGTCAGTGCCGGTAATTCTCCACCTGTTAACACGTAATCGCCAATCGACAGTTCATCTGTAACCAGATGCTCCCGTATCCGCTCATCGTAGCCCTCATAATGACCACATATAAAGATTAGATGCTGCTCTTGTGCCAGTTCCTCAGCAATCTTCTGATTATACGTCTTTCCTTGCGGGCACATAAGAATGATGCGCGGCTTCACAGAGGAAGGCGTCGGGACTGCAGATTCAGAACCATTCTCCAAAGGACTAGCCTCGATCCCCAATACATGTTCTACCGCTGCAAAGATCGGGTCAGGCTTCAGTACCATGCCCCCACCCCCGCCATACGGTGTATCATCCACACTGTTGTGCTTATTGCCTGAGAAATCACGAAAGTTCACAGCATTCAAAGATACAATCCCTTTTTCGCGTGCCTTACCAAGAATACTTGTGCTAAATACGCCTTCGCACATCTCCGGAAAGAGCGTTAGCACATCAATTCTGATCATGGCAATAGTCCTTCCATCAAGTGAACAGTAATTCGTTTGGCCTCAATGTCCACGTTCAGCACTACATCGTTAATTACAGGGATAAGGATGTCTTGCCCTTTAGCAGGCTTAACAACCCACACGTCATTTGCACCTGGCTGTAAAATTTCCGTAATTGTGCCAAGCGGTTCATTTCCAGCATCATCCGTATAAACTTCACAGCCAACGATTTGATGGAAGTAATATTCGTTCTCTGGCAGATCAACCAGATCATTACTTGGCACCTTAAGCAAACTTCCCTTATACTTTTCCACTTCGTTAATATTGGTATATCCCTTAAGCTTAACGATAAACATACCCTTATGCTCTCGAGCGGATTCTACAGTCACTTCGAATTTTGCACTGCCATCCGCAGGGATGACGAACAGCTTCTTGTCTTTAGCGAAACGAACCTCAGGAAAATCGGTATGGGATAATACTTTAATCTCCCCGCGAATTCCATGTGTATTCACAAGCCGGCCTACGGTTAATTCTTCCGTCATATAACCCTCTCCTTTACAAGCTTCATCTATATATTTGAACAAAAAGGAGCCGGGATATACTATCCCTAGCCCCTCATTGTACGCATTATTTAAGATAAAATATCTACAGTTACGCGTTTATCGCTCTTGACTGCTGCAGATGTGACTACTGTACGGAGCGCCTTGGCGATCCTGCCTTGCTTGCCGATGACCTTTCCTACATCATCTGGATGTACGGACAGCTCATAGACAATCAAGTGTTCTTTCTCCACAGCCCGTACCGTCACATCTTCTGGATGATCCACTAAAGCCTTAGCAATTACTCCAACTAATTCTTCCATAGAGGACCCTCGCAATCAGTCATTATTTCTGTTGCTTAAGCTCATGAAACTTCTTCATCACGCCTGCTTTGGAAAGCAAGTTGCGGACGGTATCAGATGCTTGCGCACCTGTTTGAAGCCATTTAAGAGCTTTTTCCTCATCGATCTTAACTACTGCCGGTTGTTCAATCGGATTATAATAACCGATTTCCTCGATAAAACGACCGTCACGAGGGGACCGGGAATCGGAAACCACTACACGATAGAAAGGCGCTTTATGCGCTCCCATTCTTTTTAGACGAATACGTACTGCCACGAAAAATCACCTCCTTATAATAGTTTCCAACATTAGTTGGACAGACATTCAAGATCATTTAAAAGGGAATTTCAGCCCTTTTCCACCACCAAGACCTTTAAGCTGCTTCATGGCATTTTTCTTGGAGGCTTTGCCGCCTCCGCCCATCATGCCGGAGAATTGCTTCATCATCTTACGCATCTCATCAAATTGTTTGATGAGGCGGTTGACCTCAGCGACTGAGGTTCCGCTGCCGGTTGCGATACGCTTGCGGCGGTTATGGTTAATGATCTCAGGCTGTTGCTTCTCCGCCTTAGTCATAGAATGAACTATGGCTTCAACGCGTCCCATTTGCTTATCGTCGACCTTTAAATCTTTAATGCCCTTGGCTTTGTTCATACCCGGAAGCATATCAAGAATTTGATCGATAGGGCCTAGCTTCTTCACCTGATCCATTTGCTCAAGGAAATCATCGAACGTAAACTCTGCATTACGCATCTTACGTTCCATTTCTTTAGCCTTGTCAGTATCAATGTTCGCCTGGGCTTTCTCAATCAGCGACAGCATGTCGCCCATACCCAGAATCCGCGAAGCCATACGTTCCGGATGGAACGGCTCCAGCGCGTCGATCTTCTCCCCTAAAGCGGCGAATTTGATCGGGCAACCGGTAACAGCTTTTACTGACAGTGCAGCACCACCACGGCTGTCGCCGTCGAGTTTCGTCAATACGACCCCTGTAAGCTCAAGCTGCTTATTAAAGCTCTCGGCTACATTCACGGCGTCTTGACCTGTCATAGCATCTACTACAAGAAGTACTTCATCAGGATTTACAACATTGTGAATCTGCTTGAGTTCTTCCATTAGTTCTTCATCAATATGCAGGCGGCCTGCTGTATCGATAATAACATAATCCAGTCCGTTATCCTTCGCATGTTGTACAGCTTGTCTGGCAATTTCTACCGGACTAGTCTGATCACCAAGCGAGAATACAGGAACCTTAATCTGTTCTCCCAGCACTTGCAGCTGCTTGATAGCAGCAGGCCGGTAAATATCTCCCGCAACCAGGAGCGGACGATGATTGCCCTTCTGTAACAGCTTAGCTAGCTTACCCGAAGTGGTTGTCTTACCAGCCCCTTGTAGACCCGCCATCATAATGACGGTCGGTGGCTTGTTCGACTTGGCCAGCTTCGCTTGGCTTCCGCCCATCAGCTCGGTTAGTTCCTTGTTGACGATGTCGATAATTACCATGCCAGGCGTAAAGCTGTCCATGACTTCCTTGCCGATGGACTTTTCTTTCACCTTAGCCACGAATTCTTTAACTACCTTGAAGTTAACATCGGCTTCCAGAAGGGCTAACCGCACTTCACGCATAGCTTCGTTTACGTCTTCTTCGGATACTTTACCTTTCCCGCGTAGCTTGCTGAACACATTCTGCAATCTTCCGGTTAAACCTTCAAACGCCATATGCAGATTTCTCCCTTCATGCTACTCTAACCTCTGCAAGCGATCCACGATCTCCGCGAACCGAAGTTTATATTGCTCAGGCAGCATCCCATTCTCCGGCAGTCTGCGCAGCTCTTCTAAATATTTAGTACGACTCTCATGTTTCACTAATAATCCAAGTTTTTCTTCATAATTCTCAAGGACTTGCTCAGCCCGCTTAATATGCTCATAAACAGCTTGGCGGCTGATTTCAAATTCAGCGGCGATTTCTCCCAAGGAAAAATCATCGTGAAAATAATATTTAAGAAACGTTTGCTGCTTATCTGTAAGCAGTCGTTCATAGAAGGCAAAAAGCAAATTGATACGATTCGTTTTCTCGAGCCTATTCTCCTGACTCATTAAGGACAACCCCTTCGTCAAGGAAAAACACTTTACACCTTCACAACGTCCCTTATGATACCTAAAAGAAAGAGAGATGTCAAGCACTTTTGCTTGTCATCTCTTTCTTTATTAAAAATCCATATTTTCCGCGATAAATCCGCTTGAAATTATTGGATTGGCAGTACATAAATCAATATGGCGAAGAAATGTGTGACACTGCCTGCAAGAACAAATACATGCCAGATCGCGTGATGGAACGGAAACCCTCTCCACACATAAAAAACTGTGCCTAGAGTATAAAGCACTCCGCCAGCCATCAGCAGAATCATACCACCGTCCGCTACAACTGCCGAAAGAGGATTCCAGGCGATAACAATCAGCCAACCCATAGCAATGTAGAATACCGTAGACATGAACAAAAACTTTTTAACAAAAAACGCTTTGAAGAAAACGCCAAATACTGCGATCCCCCAAATGACTCCAAATAAACTCCAGCCAAGTGTTCCCCGAATAGCTACTAGCAAAAAGGGAGTGTACGTGCCTGCGATAAACAGATAAATAGAGGAGTGATCGAAAAATTCGAACAAATCCTTCGCCTTGCCCTCTCTGAGACTATGCACAAGTGTTGAATTGAGATACAGAAGCAGCATTGTCGTTCCATAAATGGAGAAGCTGACCACATGCCATGCCGTTCCTTTCAGACTTGCAAAAACAACAAGCAGGACAAGTGCAGCGACGCTTAATACAGCTCCGATCCCGTGCGTAATCGCATTCGCGACTTCTTCTCTCCGGGTGTAGGTGTGAGTATTTGCCATATCCATATCCTTCCGTCTAAGCTTTCTTTCTATTATACCACGCGGACCTCACTGGATTACAGTTTGTAAATCTCCGTGTATTTCTCCTCCAAATAATCAGCCAGATAATCTGGACTGAGCGGCTCACCTGTTACTTGTTCGATAATTTGCGAAGGGGTCAGGCTTTTTCCGAAACGGTAGATTTTTTCTGTTAACCATTCTTTAATCGGCAAAAGATTTCCCGCAGCAATCAATTCATCGTAGTTCGGCAGCTCCTTGCGGAGTGTATTCAAGATTTGAGCGGCATACATATTTCCCAAAGAGTAGGATGCAAAATATCCGAAGTCTCCACCGGACCAGTGCACGTCCTGCAATACACCAAGCGCATCATTAGGCGGTGTAATACCTAAATATTCTTGATATTTAGCATTCCATACCTGAGGCAGATCTTTGACAGATAGACCTTCATTAAAAATAAGCTTTTCGATCTCGTAACGCACAATAATGTGCAGATTGTATGTAAGCTCATCTGCTTCAATTCGGATGAATGAATTTTCCACACTGTTAATAGCCCGGTAGAAATCCTCTACATCTACATTAGCAAGCTGCTCTGGGAAATGCTGCTGTAGATCACCGTAATAACGTTGCCAGAACGCACGGCTGCGGCCGATCATATTCTCCCATAGTCTCGACTGAGATTCATGAATCCCCATCGATGCGCCTTGAGCCAGTGGTGTTCCCACTAAATCTTGGCTGATATTTTGTTCGTAAAGCGCATGTCCACCTTCATGCAGTGAACTGAAGACGGCACTAGTCACGTTATCAAGTAAATAAGCGGTCGTAATACGAACGTCACCTGGATTCAGCCCTGTAGCAAAAGGATGCACACTCTCATCCAAGCGGCCTGCGTCGAAGTCATAGCCCATTTGCTTCAGAATAAAGTTACCAAACTTTTGTTGCTGCTCTTTAGGGAAAATCTGCTGCAAGAAGCTGGTATCAGGTTTATTAGGTGAAACAGCGATAGCTTCCACTAACGGAACCAAGCGGCTGCGGAGGCGACTGAACACTTCATCCACCTTCTCTACCGTGAGATCAGGCTCATACATATCTAGTAGCGTATCGTAACGTGTGCCATTTACACCCCAATAATCGATGAACTCTTGTTTCAGAGCTACGATTTTGCTCAAATAAGGTTCAAATGTAGCAAAGTCATTGTTCTCCTTAGCTTCTTCCCAGATCGTTTGGGAATGAGCAGACAGGACAGCGTACTCTTCAAATCTTTTGGAAGGAATACTCTTACTGCGCTCATACTCTTTGCGGCAATCGTTGACGATCTTTTGTTGATTAGCTGTAAGCTGGCTCAACACTTCTGGACGACTGAAAAATGCTGTGAAGTCACCCATCTCCTGTGAAATCTCGAGTCTGAACAATTCTCCACTCAGCATCCCAATCGTACCGGAACGAACTTCTACTCCCTTACGCGGTGCACCTGTCCGCAAATCCCAGTGCATTAATTCTATGGCCTCTGAATATCCACTAATTTTTGCCAATAACTCGCTGAATTGTTCCCATCGTTCCTTTACTTGTTGTTCCATTCTACTCCACCTGCTTTCTCTGTTTTACAGACTCCTCTTGATGATACTTTTTTGAATGAGTATAATCAACTTCAGAGATTACATCTCTAATTTTAAATATTTAATGAGTTACATAAGAAGCAGAGCATGCTTCGAACAAAAATCAAGGAGCGTGAACAGGGCTATGATGATTCAAGTTACACCTCTCGCAGAAAGGAAGTTGAAGGAAAGGCTTGGAGATCAGCCAGGATTTTTCAAGCTCTTTTATGATACGGTAGGCTGCGGGTGTGACGGAATTAATGTGTTACTGATTGTTTCAGAAGTGGAGCAAGGCGATTCTAGGATAGAGACGAATTCTCTTCCCTTTATCGTAAGCCGGCAACAGGAAATCTTTTATGAAGACAAGATGCGACTCGATGCAGAGGAACGTTTCTCTTCCTATAAGCTGGTCAGTGATTCTCAGATTTATGGCAACAATATCATGGTAAGAGATATGCGCAACGTAAGTACAATTCAAGGATTTTAAGGGAGGAAGCTAATATGAGCCACGTATCAGAAATTATTAACTTTAATAAAAGTTTTGTAGAGAATAAGGACTATGAAGCTTATTTAACCAGTCGTTATCCTGACAAAAAAATGCTGATCATCACCTGTATGGACACTAGACTCGTTGAATTATTGCCGAAAGCCATGAATTTCAAAAATGGTGATGTCAAAATTATCAAAAATGCTGGTGCGGTTATTTCTCAGCCTTTCGGTAGTGTTATGCGTAGTGTAATGGTAGCTCTATATGAACTAGATGCTGAAGAAGTAATCGTGGTTGGACACTATGAATGCGGTATGGCCTCCCTCAATGCGGACCATATGATCAATTCCATTAAAGAACGTGGCGTATCTGAAGAAGTGTTGTCTACACTGGAAAATTCCGGAATCAAACTTACAAAGTGGCTGCGTGGGTTTGACAATGTCGAAGAAGGGGTAATTCAAACTGTGGACCTGATTAAACGTCATCCACTGCTTCCCCCTAATGTACCTATCCATGGCATGATCATCGATCCGGCAACCGGAGCGCTTGAGCTTGTCGCTGATGGGTATAAGTAACGAATGACGACTCTCTAACTGCTGTTTGCGTGGATCCTGGATCCACGCTTTTTTTGTGCATAAAAGTATAAATTATGATAAATAAAATTGAAACCTTGTGGGGCATGTCTGCGTATTACCGACCATACACAAAAATTCATGCTCACAGGAGGGTTTTCGTACTAAATGAAACCAATGAAACGCGTAATGATGATTCTAATGGCCTTCACTCTATTTTTTGCAGTGGCTGCTCCAGACTTTGCCGATGCACGTCGAGGTGGCGGCGGTTTCAAATCCGGCACTCGCAGCTATTCAACAACTCCAAAAAAATCAACAACAACAAATAACATCAAAAAAAGTGACAGCACTAAAAGCTCCACAGCAGGATCTGCTGCTAATACGAAACGTGGATTCTTCAGCGGCGGCAGCTTAATGAAGGGCATGATGATCGGTGGTTTGGCCGGATTATTATTCGGTGGAATGTTTGGTGGAATGGGAGCTTTTGGTGACTTCCTAGGCTTTGCCGTTAATATGCTAGCTATCTATGTACTGGTTATGCTCGTGATGTCCTTCTTCCGTCGTAGAAAAGAACGTCGCCGCTTAGAAGAACAGGATGGTCGTTACTAATGTCTACAATCGTTCTAAGCATGGATGAGATCATCAATGCCCTCTGTCTGCACATGGCGGAACGAAAGGCTGTTCGCCCAGAGGATGTTCAGGTAGAACTGAGCTGGGAAGAAGATACCGGTTACTCTGCAGAGGTTTGGGTACAGGGCCGCAGTCAATTTCTAGTGGAGTCCAATATGATTGAAGCGATCCTGCGTTACATGCTCAGCGAATATGGTGTTCGCACCTATCGTGAAGATGTAAGACTGGACCTGGATGAGGAAATCACAGCGATTGTAAATACAGGGAACTAATGATAGTAAAAGGGACAACCCAAGGGGTTGTCCTTTTTGATATAACGCTATTCATAGAAATATTGCTTTACCGTCCCTACTCCATCTGCCACTTCAATTTCTGCATAAGCTCCATTAATAAAAGTAACCTGCGGCGGGACATGACCACAATCGATATCATAAACGATCGGTACCTTAAGCTCTTCAGAAAGTTCAGCATAGATATCCTCGGCAGTATAGTTATCCACAGGCCGATTAGCTGGACTTCTGCCAAACATAATCCCCGAACAATTCTCAAACCACCCTGCCAGCTTCATCTGCACTAAAGATCTGCGTAAATCCGCTGTGTTCAATTCACAATTTTCCAAATACCAAACTATAGGTTCGTCATGAATCATTTCTTGCTGAAAATGCTGGAGCTTTCCATAGGGCGTGCCGATTAAATGCCTAATTACATCTATACAACCACCCAACAGACGTCCTTTCATCGTTACAGCATCTGTAGTTAGAGACTTCCAATAGGTCTCCTCTGTCAAATGAAAAACGCATGGCGAAGGCACATCATGCTGCCATTCCCGCTGATATTTAAGAGATGAATGCTGGACAATGGACTCACCCACTGATGTCTCTAGAACCGCCTGCCAGAGGGCTGTAGTATCATCTGAATACTCTCCCCGTAAATCAATGAGATTCGCTCCGTGAGCAGTAGCCAGACCGGTTGTCAGCGTGACCGCAAGCAACAAGACGCTTATATCTGAATATCCCACGATCCATTTGTCCTGCAAAGCATCAAAATCAATATATTCCAGAGCTTCAATTAACAATTCCCCGCCCCAAGGCGGAATAAGGATATCAATTCCATCATCTTTGATCATCTCATTAAACTCATGACCTCGAACATTGGCTGGTGCAGATTTAGCCTTATCTTGCTTCCATGCCGTTTCGCCGATAATGACATTAAATCCTTGCGACTTCAACCGGCTGGAGGCCAGTGTAAGAAGTTCTGCATTTTGAATGCCTACTCCAGATGAAGGTGCTGTAACGCCTATCGTCGCATTCTTTTTCAAAAAAGGGTATCTAATCATATGCCACCTCCCAGAGTTTGTACCCATTATATCCCTAAAGTGATAATGAGAACACCTCCTTCTAACACATACTTTACGCCTACAAAAAAAGGACCTGGCGGGATGCGTCAACGTATGACCACAAATCCTGCACATGTCCTTCTTCAATTAAACCCAAGCACTAGATTAAAGAGATAGCAAGCAGTTCAAACAACACAAGCGGTAAAATCACATTATTATTGTATGGGGGACCTGGATAAGGTCCTGGATATGGGCCAGGTCCGGGGCCCGGATGAGGATGATAAGGCTGATGAGGGTTGTAAAACCCGCGGGGCATTTGCCCATTAGCCGCAACGTTCAGATACAAGTGTTTATTATCTACTCCGGCTATAACGCCTTCATGTACAAAGCCATCAATTGTCTGTACGTTCACCTTATGGTTAAGGTATGGCTTGCAAGATTGATGTAAGGAATCACGGACACCGTGCAGGTGCCGGATCACAGCAGGATCGGCCTGATAAATCACATTCTGTTGCTGCCCAGTGTTAAATGTCGACATGGATGTTCTGACCTCCGTAAATGGATTTGCTCCATTCTATGCTGAAGCCTAGATTACGGTGCCTATTAAATGGGCTATTCTTAGAATGGCAGAGCGACCTTCTCAACCTTAACATTTACGGAAACTAGAGACAGTCCCATCATATTTTCAACAGCATTTCTTACATTTTGCTGTAGCATATAGCAGACCTCTTGAATCACACATCCGTAATTAACTATGACCTGAAGATCGATGGCAACATCCACTTCTTTTACTTCAACGGACATTCCTTTTTTTACATTTTTACCGCTTAGACGTTTAGCCCAGTTGTCCGAGATACTGCTTCCTGACATGCCGGCAATACCCGGTGTGTCCAGAACCACTTGCCCGACGATCGAAGTCACCACATCATCTGAAATATGAATTAGTCCTTGCTCCGTTCCTTCATTCATAGAAATCCCTCCATAATGTTTTATTACCTTAAGAGATATCAGGACTCTCCTCTACCTCTATCTCTACCCGTCGTTGCTTGACAAACAAATAATAGGCCTTGGTCAAGACGATTTTAACAATCATATACAGCGGAATAATCAGCAATATCGCTATGATCCCGCCTAAATCCCCGCCAACCAATACCAGGATAATCGTTGTCAGTGGATGAATATCGAGCTTTTTCCCAAAGATGTAGGGAGCGATTAAATTATCCTGTATCTGCTGCGCTACCAGAACAATGATGATGGACCAGACGGCTATAGACGGCGATTGAATGAATCCGATGATGAAAATAGGGATACTAGACAGTATCGCACCAATAAAAGGCACGAAGTTCATCACAACTGCGATTACAGTCAACAGCAATGCATATTGCAGGCCGATAATAAGGAAACCAATATACATCAGAACGCCTAAGGCTAAATTAACAAGCACCCGGCCCACGATAAAGCCACTAAGCGCACTGTCGATTTCAGTCATCATTGTAGTTCCTTCTTCACGATACTTCTTTGGGAAGAAACTTACAATCTTACGTCCGAATTTCCCACCTTCCTTAAGCATGTAGAATAACATAATCGGAAAGGTGAATAAAATGATCGCAAAATTCGAAACAAAAGAGAACAGTCCTGAAACGTAATTCGTTAACAGCGTAAACCCTTTATTCAAATAATCCGTCAATGTGGAGGCTGGATTCGCATCAGCAGGGATCAACGCAGACAGAAATTCATTATCTTCTAGTTTCAATAGCTGTTGATTCAAGGAGGCAATGAGATTCGGCATATTATCGACGAAATTAACTAATTGTGTGCGAAGTGAAGGCCAAACACCGATAATAAAAGCAAACAGAAGCACTAAAATAACTACATATACGATGATAATCGCCAAAGAACGATTCAGCTTATATTTCTCCAAGGTATCGATCAGTGGCCGCAGCAGGTAATAAAAGAAACCCGCCAGCATTAAAGGCACTATAATGACACTGAACAAAGACAGGATCGGTGTGAATAAAAAATCTACGCGTGAGCCTAAAAATACAATGCCTAACACTAAAAGGATCGCTAGACAAACTCTGATGAAATTGTTCAGTTTAGCCATAGTTTCTCTCCCGTCTTCTGATTTGGATGTCTTCCAGCTCGTTATTTCGGAATCCGGATGGTGAACACCGTAGGTTCCTTCTTTCGGCGACTGAGATGAAGCGTACCCCCCATTTTCTCTGTATTTTTCATAGCTATCGAGAGACCTAGCCCTGTTCCTCCCGAAGCTGTCCGCGCTTTATCTCCCCGAACAAACGGATCAAACATTGTGGACCACAGCTCTTCTGGAATACCCACTCCAGTATCAGCGATTTCAATCGTGACTTCTTTCTCCAAAGGGATAACCTCCACACGCAAATGTGTACCTGGAGGATTATAGATCAGTGCATTGGAGATCAAATTATGAACCACACTCGAGAGCAGCTCCGCATCAAAGTTCAAGAACACATCCTCTTCGGGAACATTTAGATGCAAAACAAAGTTCTTTTGTTCAATCTCTCCGTAGGTATCTGCAATGATTTCACGAATAAATTCGCCCAGTTCTTGACGCTCCATTCGTAGCAAGAAATCCGGTGAATCTATTTTTAACAGCTCCAGCATGTTCTGAATCAGCTTAGTAACTTGTGAGGATTTATTATAAATATAGCTTAAATATCTTTTTTGGCGTTCTTCATCCTCGCCTCTACCCTCTACAAGCGCCTGTGCAAAGCCCTGTATACTCGTTATCGGCGTCTTCAGATCATGGGACAGATCAACCATCATCCGTTTCTTACTTTCCTCTGCCTGGCGTTTTTCTTTGGTCGTCTTTTCAATTACGTCTGCCATATAATTAAAAGTCTCTCCAATTTGCGAAAATTCCTTCTCTGCATATAAAGCGATTCGAGTATCATAATTCCCCTGAATCATCTGCTTCAGCCCAAGCGTGATGATACGCAGTGGTTTCCTGATTCGCCGCGCCACCCAATAACTGTACACGATAATTAGCAAAAGAATCATTCCCACACCCAAAAAGACGTAGTATGAAAGCGAATGATTAAAGTAGGCCACGAAGGGATCACTATTAATGGTGATGGTGATAGCTTCCCGCGGCAGCTTCAGCAGCAGCCACTCCGATTCGCTCTGAGCATTTACCGTGGTCAACGAGTAAAAGTAAGCTTGATCTTCTCCATTTTCCAAACTTTTTAAAAGCTGGTTACTGGTATATTGGGTTACACCGTCTTTTTTTTCTCCAACAACCTTGGTGACCTTCATGTCTTGATCCAAGACCTCGATCCATCCCCCGCTACGCAGAAGACGTTTGGTTTCTACCCCATGCTCCAGATTTTCTCGATAAGCACTAGCTTCCACCTTCAAATCAGGATCAGCAATTTTATTTTTTTCAAAAATATGGGTCACATCAAGATTAATAAACAAATAATATACAATCACAAGAAAAAACAAAATACAGATAAACAACAAAAAATCCAGCGTCAGCGATGATTGTAAAGGTCGTTGATCTCTATTGCTCCATAGGCGCTTCAATTTTGTATCCCAGCCCTCTAATAGTCTTTAAATATACTGGCTTTTTGGAGTCTTCCTCAATTTTTTCCCGGATATTGCTGATATGTACCATGATACTATTATCTTCGTACACATAGAAATCTTCCCACACGGCCTCATATATTTTTTTGCGTGTAAAGACTCGTCCAGGCTGCTTCATCATTAGTTCCAAAATTTTGTACTCGGTAGAAGTAAGCACCACAGGTTCACCTGATCGATAGAGCAGACACTGGCTTTGATCCAGCATTAATTCACCTAATACGATCTGCTCAGCTTCTTTTTCCTCAACGACTTGCGCATCGAAATGATGTACACGCCGCAGCAGTGCTCCAACACGGGCTACTATTTCTAATGGATTAAACGGTTTCGAAATATAATCGTCGGCTCCTAGTTCAAGACCCAGAATCTTGTCATGATGTTCACTTTTGGCGGATAAAAATAACACTGGAAAATGATGCACCTCGCGTATCTTTTTCAATAATTGCAGTCCATCCAGACCCGGCATCATAATATCCAGAATTGCCAAATCAACTTTATGGTTCTGCACCTGCGTTAAGGCTTCAGTCCCACTGTTCGCTTCCAAAATGTTGTACTCTTTCTCTAAATATAATCTTAGCAATTCCACAATTTCTGCTTCATCATCAGCGATCAATATTGTATACATGATAATCCCCCCATCTAACTATATTCTGTGATTATTAACAGAGCCTAAACACAATCTAAAGAATAGCTAAATTATCACATAGGAATAAAATAAAAATCGCACACGGGAAACCGTCCCATGTACGATCGTAATTTGTCTGGATTGTGAGGATCACTACTTTAAAAAGCTACGCCAATTCCGCCCTCCCCAGCATAGGTTCCCATAACCGGACCCATACTAGAGAGTAAGACTTCTTTGAAGGGATGCTTTTGTAAAATGCGTTCTTTAATCTCGAGTGCCAGCTTCTCACAATTACTGTGTACAATAGCGATAACCGCTTTCTCGTAATCATGCTGCTTCTCATCCAAATGCGCAAGCAGACGATTCAGTGCTTTTGGAAGACCCCGGGTCTTCTCCACTACTTCGACAGTGCCTTCTTCGCTGATTTTGAGCAGCAACTTTATATTGAGTACAGACGCTACGGCTCCCGAGAGCCGACTTAGACGGCCGCCTTTCATTACATTCTCCAGAGTGTCCAGCGTAAAATAAGCGTTAACTTCCTCTATCTGCTGAAGTACCTTTTCCTTGAGCTCTTGCAAGCTTGAACAAGTTAAGGACCACTGTGCCGCCAGGCCGACAATCAATGACAGCCCGCCTGAGAAGTTTTTGGAATCTATAACCTCTATTGCATTGGTATGTCCTTCATCCTTATACATTTCCATAGCAATCATAGCCGTCTGATAAGTGCTACTAATATTAGAGGACATACAAATGACCATAATGTCAGTTCCCTCCTCCACTTGCTTGAACTTCTCAAGGAATTCGTTGGGACTTGGACTAGCTGTGGTAGGCAGCTCCTTGGATTCGCGCATTTGAGCATAAAAGCTTTTCGTGTCCGTATCTGCCGGCATTAACTCATGCCCAAAATGAACCGGTAGGTGGATCACGGAAACATTATACTTCTCCATGTAGTCAAGGGGCAGGTCTGAACCGCTGTCTGTTATGATCTTGATTGCCATAATATAAGTACTCTCCTTTCAATATCAGTACTATTATAGCCACCATAAAATGAAATCTCCAGTAACCTTTATAACTTGAAAAATTCTTCGATCTGTGCTATGTCTTTCTTCCTTAACTTGTCCTTATATGATATGGTTTATGAATAAGCGTATAGAAATGGAGTGTATGTATGAGTAAGGGAAGAGTATGGAACAGAGGCAAACATGATGGTACAGGACTATCGAGAAAAAAAACCGTAGATCAAGAGGGTACAGCTTCTACTGAAACTGAATCCACAGAACCTTCGAAGGAACCTTCCAATTCAAGAATTGATACTGTAAAACCGATGAATCGCACAAATTGGGTGACCAGACCCACCCGAGTCAGCAATAAAGATTCGAAAGACAAACGATAATTCATACATTCTAAGATTTGAGGACCCAGATGACGTTATTGGCAAATTCCCAGCCTTCTGAGCAGAGTTTCGGACTCCAGAGCCGTTATTCCGTTGAAAGAGATTCATGTATGGTGTTTTTCGTGCCATTAGTGGCTATGCGGTCCGTTAGCATCCCAAATACGGAATAAAACTGCGTTTAAGGTCATCTGTGTCCGATAGTTATCTTTGTACATGCAAAAGTAATGAAATCCAGCGAACAACAAAAAGGGTTGTCCCAGTAGCCATTTCATCATTTCATGGCTTATGGAACAACCCTCTTCTACTTTCTACGCCATATATCCTAACTCCGCTTCATCTCTGGAGGGGGCTTCGCCAATTAACTGCTTCAATAGTTTTTTCATCATTACCGAAGCTTTTACTTTGGTATGAAGACACGGAGAAACCTCTATTACATAGTTTCCTTGTTTGATAGCTTCCTTCAATTCTTCCACAGTTGAGCAGGAGTCTTGCAGACGATTCACAACACTGCCATACTGCAAACACTGATGACTGTCACTGCCAGCAATCACAGGCACACCCAGCTTCTCAGCAAAGGGCGTGATCAAGTTTTTATAAGTCTCCACCCCCTGCATGTAAATATCCTTAGCGTTGAAATCAAAAGCGTCTAATCGCTGAAGCAATGCCGGATCCAGTTGATGTAAAGGCGTAGAAGTTCGGAAGGGGTGGGCTCCGATTTTCCAAAGATTATGTTCGTCGGCCATATCAAGCAACTGCTTAAAAGGTATGAAATTCCCCTCCTGTGTATGCTCATCTAGTAAAGCGCGGACAGCTAGAACATTCTCCTTTAGTCCGATCAACAGGATGTGACCTGTCTCCGCGATATCCACTTCCATGCCTGGAAACAGTTTAAGTCCGTTCACATCGTAATAATGCCCGTTATAGGGATAAGTCTGATCCAGCGCATCATACATCGCAAAGAAATTAGAAGTATTAAAATGCTCGGTCAATGCTACAGCCTGTAATCCATTTGCCTTGGCTTCGAACATCATCTCCGCAAAATATTCGGGGGAAAACGTAGATTTCTTAGATAATTTACCATGGGTATGCAGATCAATATTCATCATGTCTAATTCGTCTCCTTTGAGCTTGTAAGTTATGTTAATACACCAGTTCAGGGTAGAGATAACCAATACAGAATATCAAGATGACATAAGCAGTGGATCCGGATAAAAAGTACCAGTCGGACCGCTTCATTTTCAAATAAGATAACTTGATCTTCTTCACTTTCTTATTATTAAGCCCGTAGCTAAATCCCCGAGTCTCAAGAGCTTCAATCGTTGTTCGAGAACGTTTAGCTGTGTTCAACATAAGCGGGTAAAATGCCAGAATCACGATTCGCAAATAATACGTTATTGTTCGCCAATAGAAAATTCCATGTTGAAGCGGTCGTTGCCCTCTCAATCTAAAGGAAAGTAGAATCTGATGGAATTCCTCCAGTAAAGTAGGCAAAATACGATAGCCATAAGATAAGCTGAACGCAAAGGTATCAGGGATTCCTAAAGATAGTAAGCCGTCACTAAGTCGTTCCGGATCAAGACTTGAGAAAACCGTAATACTCGCCAGCGAAATCACCGAAAGCTTAAGCGTCAGTGTCAGCATAGGCAGCAAGGATTCAATCCCCCCGCCGAAAAAGAGTGACAATATAAACATCCAGCCAATCTGGCTGATTAAGCCGAGACATAATATAAAAATAATATAAGGGCTGACCCGGGAGAGGACGGTCGTTAAAACCATAAGCACGAACATCCCTAACAGGATTGTCCGGTTATGTACAAACCAAGGCACGATGGCAAAAAAGAGATACCAGAGCAGCAGGGTTCGCGGGTCCAGCCTGCCCAGAAAAGTGCTGCTGCTGTTATATGCGGTCCCGAGTAACTCCAATTTGATTTGTTCTACAGATATACGGTCAAGTGCCCGTTTAACGGCTTCCATGGATTGCAGCTACCTCCTTCTTTTCCACTAAACTCACAAACTCTTCTAAGCTACTGCAAATTCTAGGGAGACCGAGCATACGACTTAGCTCCATCAATTGGGTCTGAGCCAGACCCGCACGCCGTAAAAGAAGGCCGTCAGCGAAAATTTCATCCTTCGTCCCATCCGCGATTATCCGCCCTTGATGCATTACAATTATTCTGCTGGCCCATTCTGAGACAAGCTGCATATCATGAGTTGCGATGACGACCGTCTTCACATGATTACGAAGCGTCTCCAGCACATGTACCATTTCTTGTTTGGTCGAAATGTCCAGATTAGCTGTCGGTTCATCAAGCAGCATGATGGCGGGTTTAACCGCGGCACCAATCGCCAAGGATACCCGGCGCTGCTGCCCGCCACTTAGCAGTCGGGCATCCCGTTCAGCCAGCTCGCTTAAGCGAAACGCCTTTAGCATCTCATCCACTCTTTCATCCGTATCTGGTAATTTCCGCGCCTTCAGATAATAAGCGATTTCCTTACGCACAGAATCCTCGATAAACATTTCCTCCGGATTCTGGAATACGTAAGCTACCGTACCGGAGAGACGTTCAGGCGGCAACCCGTTCACCGTCATTTCTTTAACCTTTACGGTTCCAGCTGTAGGTCTGACAATACCAGCAATCAGCTTCATTAATGAAGATTTACCTGCTCCGTTGTTGCCAATAAGAGCAATGGACTCTCCCTGCCGCAGTTCTAGCTGAATTCCATTCAGTACAGGATGCAGCACCTTATGAATCGTACGATAAGAGAGGTGGACATTCTCCAGCTGAACGATAGAACTTTCTTCTTTTGCTGCTATGGGGAGCTGCTCTTGAATTCGTCCGATTGGAAGTGTCTCCACATTAGCATCCTGACGAAGAATCATGCGGGTACTGCCTTCCTCAGCATTTAAGGGAAACAGCTTTGACTTCTGATCATCAGGCTGTAGCAGCCAAGCCGCCCGGGTCACATCCGTTGGGTAAATGCCCAGCTCTAGCAATTCTTCTACAGATGACAAAGCTTCACGCACAGGCTTCTGCCAGCGCATTTTACCCTGATCCATCAGGACAACATTTTTACAATAATCTGCAATAAATTCCGCATGATGCTCAATCACTACAATGGTCTTTCCATGCTCCTCATTCAAACGCTGCAAAATATCATAGATATGACGGGCATGCTGCGGATCAAGCTGGGCTACGGGTTCGTCAATAACCAGAATTTCCGGATCCATAGCTAATGCTCCGGCCAGAGCGAGCAGATGTTTTTGCCCACCACTTAACTGCCAAATGAATTCATGCCTCAAATCACTAAGTCCGGTTAACGCAAGCGCACGCTCTCCCCGTTCCTTGTAATCCGTAAACCCATAATTCAGAGGTGTAAAAGACACATCATCAAGCACCGTCGGCCTTACCAATTGATTCTCGAAATCCTGATAAACATAACCGATACGTTTGGACAGCTCTGCTACACTTTTTCCATCCGCAGATTGGCCGCAAACTGTCACCTCTCCACTGAAATCACCAGTGTAATAATGAGGAATTAAGCCGTTAAAGCATTTGCAGAGAGTAGATTTCCCGGAGCCATTACTGCCGATGATCGCAATAAAATCTCCTTCTCCCAGTCGTAAGTCTACGTCTTGCAGTACTGGTTGTTCAGCTCCCGGATACGTAAAGTTAATTTTGTTCAATTCAAGAATTGTATTACGCATCTGCTTGACCCGCTTCCTGTCTTTTTCGTGCCGAACGCCGAAGCAGTGTAATAATCGCCGTTGCCGCTACAACAGCCGCTACCAACATACTGAGCCAAATCAAGGTCTTTTCATTCGATTCCGCTCCTGCAAGCTCAAAATCACCGAAGTTCCAGCCCGATTCCGATAACAATTCTGACCCCACCGCTACCATCACTAGAAAGGTTCCGGCAATGACCAGCTTAGGAGATAGCCACGCTCCTGTTGCATATTTCATATTCCGCTCACGCGGCTTCATGCCAAGCAATGGTTCAATTTTTCCATATAAACGCGGAACCAGATACATAGTAGGAATTAGCGCGAACAAAATGCCGGAGAAGAGTACATCATTCAGGAACCCTACTCCCTCAATTACAACGATGCTTTCAGCCAGCCCTTTAACAGCCTCTAGCTCTTCTACCCCTACCCATACCTTCACAATATCTATAACGGAGCTAAAAAACTGGTGAATCGCCACGCCGGTAATCGCAGCCACTCCAACCTGTCTACGATTCTTCGGATCAGATACCATGCGGCCTGCGGTATACATCGCCAGTGAGAAGGTAATGAATTTCTCCAGCTCCCCTAAACCTCCAAATTGGCCTAACATCAATTCCCCGAAGATTACCTCACCAACAGCTGCTCCGACCGCCGCATATAAGGGGTGAAACAACATACATAATGTCAAAGGAATGAAAGCGAAATATTCAATGGATAATTCAATCGGGCCCAGTTTGATCCCAGGCACTAGCTCGGTAAACATATTGGACAACCCGTAAAGCGACATCGACAGTACAAAAATCATCATTTTTTGTGACTGAGTCAGTGTGTAACGCGTTTTTATCGTGCTCATGAAATATTTGGCCTCCCAATAAGAATTTATCTTCATTATAAGAAGGCCATGTCATCACAGCTTTTTTCATTTGTTAAATGAGAGTAATATTTTTTTCAATATTTTTAACGTTGTAAAAATATTTACAACATATTCGCACGTTATATTCTATCTATCGCATCATCATAGGAGGATTGAGAGATTGTATAAAGATTGGAACCACCGCGCTTTTTCGCCTAATCAACGGATAATTGCCGACTTTATTCAAAAAAATGAGCAACGTGTGGTCTACATGACCGAACAAGAAATGGCAGACGAGCTGCATTTGAGCATCGCCTCTGTTTCACGGTTCTGGAAAGCTGCGGGGTACAAACATGCCAAAGATTTTAAAAACCGGCTCCGTTTCCGCTTTGAATCCACACCTTCTGTAAAAATGCGTGATGCCATGCAGCGATCAGACGATACCTCACTCCCTCAACTGCTGCTGGACAATTGCTCACATCATTTGCAAGAAACACGCCGCTATTTAAGCGACGATGTACTAAAGCGTGCAGTAGATGCAATATCAACAGCTCGGATTATTTATGTATACAGCCCTGGCCCTTGCGCCGGATTAGCAGAGCTAATGATCTATCGAATGGCGCGTTTTGGTCTTCAAATGAAAAAAATGGCCCCCAGCGGCCATGAGCTGCTAGAGACCTTAATGCATGCTGACAAACAAGATGTCTTGCTTGTCTTTGGATTTGTGCAAATACTGCCTGAGATTGAAGTCATACTGAACCATGCACGTGAAGTAAATTACCAGGTCATCCTGATCACAGATAGACTCGTCTACCCGCGATCGCAAGATGCAGATATCGTGCTTTATGCCGGGAGAGGTGAGGTTTGGGAGTTCCACTCCATGGTTGGCCCCACCTATATTATTGAGAATCTGATCCTTGGAGTGGGATTAGCGAACAGGGACAGTAGTCTAAGCAAGCTGGATAAATTGCAGCAATTGCGCGCGCAGTATGGGGGGAAGCTCCCGCGGAGTTAGGTTTAGATTTGACTGCAAGGTGAAGAGAAATTTAATTCATTCCTAAAGCTTCTTTAATTTGTGGGATAGATAAACCGTTTGCTTTCATTTCTTTGATCCAAAGAATGCGCGCGACGGTTTCTTCTCTTTTATATCTGCGTGTTAAGTTCTCCTCTGCCTGTTCAAAGGGCAGCATGCCTTCTTCTGTGTAATGTTTGAGTGTACTATAACGAGCATTTGTGATTCTTACTAATTCCCCTATCGATACATATTCTGACGCCATAATATTCTCCATGGATCGTTGTCTAGACATTGATAACCAACTCCTTTACAGCGGGCGCTTCGGAATAAGACGCACACCTTGAATTGGCACTTTCATCATTACAAAATGTGGGATCGCATCGTAGACCAAATTATCAATTTTAAGGGTAGCAATCGATCCTCTCTCCAGCACCTTAACTTCATGTCCATAGGACATTAATCTTGTAATAACTGCGTCTAACCTTTGATTAGAATTATCAAACCAAGACTCTGTTTCTATAAAGACAGCTCGTGATCGCTCTAGGGCAGGGAAGATAAGATTGAGACTACTGCCGATAAATGTCTTCGCAAACTTTGTCTTCAATGCTAAAAAACGTTTGATGCCTAACTCAATTCCATGGCGGATTTGTATAGGAAACAATGCCTTTGCCCATAAGTTACTTTGGTATAGATCATGTAGTTTGATATTCACCTGTTCTAATTCGTTCAGTGAGAAGAAATCTTGCATACATCCACATTCACGAAGTAGCCATAGCATACAAATGACCTCGTCCGTAACTGGGCCCTCTTCCAAAATCTCTGCCCGCATATTCTCTGTAATGCTCGTGTACGCCTCCATATTACTGCGATAGGCTCTAATTTCAACTTCAGCAGAATCAAAATATATGTCGCTCCCTATCAGGCTTGGTATATCTTCAAGCAAATTCATTGCTTGAAGATCATCTGAAATCGCGGTTTCGAACTTTTTTAAATGATGGTTAGACTTCCTCGAAGCCTTCTTTAACCACCAATTTAGGTCACCCTTCACCTCAGCACTATTATGAAGTAAGGATTGTAGAACAGTTTCTCTATAGAGTGTTGAATGAGATTGATCAAGTGCTTCCTTGTGCAAAGTTAACTTGTTCTCAGATTGTGTAAAACATCCCTCTAAGTAAAGCTCCAATATAACCGCTGCTGCCATGCAGCGCAAAGACACTTTCTTGACAGTAGTCATCTGAAGACTTCTCTGAGCATTAAGCGCGATCAATGAAAAACTTGGTGCTAATTTAAGATCCATCATAACCATCCACCCCTATCCATTAATTCGTATTTACAGGATGATATTTATTCCGTATGGTGAGCGTTTGATTTACTTACTACTTACTACTTACTACTTATCACTTACAATACACCATCTTTACAATAATTGTCAATGGTCTGGAATAACGTAAAGAAGGCCCTGCCCATAATGGTCAGGCCCCGATTTTATAGACACTAAAAAAAGACCCTAGGCTATAAGCTGCTTCCGGTAATCAACCAGGGTAGCTTAGAAACAGGAGGATCAGTTCTAACGGGAATTTATGTAGCCAATGAAGCAATTGGAGCATCCGGCTGGTCTCAAAAAGAAGTCGACTTGTTAAGTTAAATAAAGAAGGCTGGCCATGTGAGCCTGCCTTCTTTATTCACTCGAATCACTCGGATCAATAAGTAAATTGGTTAACTCTAGATTTTCAACCTTGTCTTCTTTGACGACAAAGGCAAGGGAAGGATGATAGAATCCTTAGTCAAGCTTGGTACCGTTCACCCAATAGTTAACAACACCATCTACTTTCTTTTCGCTGCGGGATGCCTCAGGGATAGCTGCAATGATATCCTTTTCACTGCTTCCGATAACGATATTTTTATCCGTCCTAAGCGAAGAAAGAGAGCTAATCGGTATATCAACTACGCCTCCGACTGGCTTAATTTCTCACTACGGTAAAACTGATCGTCAAAATTATCTTTTTCATATAACCAGCGGATGTTAGGGGGTTCCCCCCACTTCCGTCATCCGTTTCGAATAAATTCCCGCTCCGCTTTTTTCAAATGCTTTAATGAATTTTCGAAAGAATATGGAAACTTAGTCCTAAGTTTAGAGAGTTTTTCAACATCTCCCATAGCGATAGCTTCCTTAATAGCAGGAACCAACTTCGCTTGAATAATGCCCCAACTTTCTGCCTGAAGAAGTTCGTCTATCAACATATGCGGTTTGGAATGATATTGTTCAATTTTTGTTCTCCTCTTCTCGATTTCTACCCTCTAATAGCTCTATCTTTATTTTTTCAAGACATAGCTTCTCCCTTAGAGTGTATAAGTTCATCCTTATGTTCTAATACTTCTATTATCATAGCAGCCCCCGTTCTGAATCCGAGAGTATAGGCGGAAGCGGATGAGATAGAGTTCTGCATGCCACTCAGATCCAAGGCTTGTTCAATCATAGTAAAGTCTTCTATAGATAACTTTGCTTTTAGGATGTCCATAAACTCTGAGATTAGCTTGGAGTTCTGTATATACTCGGGATCGCGTAAACACAAAAGTTCACTTGGACAGATTTTCCCGTAATATAAATCCTCCAAAAGACTCACCAGTCATCCCTCCCAAATCATCTCTTCAATCATCTTAGCGAATTTATCGCTAAAAATCAATAGCGAATAATTCGCTAAGATATGCTTGCCTTGGAGGTGTTTAGTATGTATCAACGTATCCGAGATTTACGTGAAGATAAAGATTTGACTCAAACCCAAATGGCAGAGTATTTGCAATGCAGCCAGAGGATTTATAGTAATTATGAACGCGGTGATGTTGATATTCCCACGGCCGTTCTGATTAAGCTAGCAGATTATCATAAGACGAGTACTGACTATTTACTAAACAGAACGAACCAAAAAACTCCTTACTCTAAAGTTAAATTAAAAGAATGAGTAGATATCGCAGTTTTCAAAGGATTTCATCCTTATGCTGATGAGCATTGTACACAGGAATCCGTAATTTACGCGCAGACAAAGATCTGACACAGCAACAAATAGAAGAGCTTTTACATATTACACAAGCCACCTACTCCCGCTATGAAAATGGAAATTTGGATGTTCCGAGCGCCGTTTTAATTACGCTAGCTAATTTCTATAAAGTAAGCATCGACTATATTTTAGGTCAGACAGATAATTCTAAATGCTATCCCAACAAATAATAATCCGCAGCACAAACAAGCTCCTGTGATAATCACAGGAGCTGTTCACGTTTAGGCTAAAAATAGCCTGAAATTAGGGGATCCTCTTAGATACCGCTCAGGCCAGCAAGGTACGGGCTACCTGATCCACAATGTAATTGATACCTGTCGGTCCGTAGCAGCCGATCCATGTAGCGGCATCTACCGGGTATATATACGGCCGCTCATCGGAATCCAACATCCCTCGCACGCTTTGCTCTGTCGCAGATATCCCCTCCTGCATCATCTCATTACTAAGTAAAAAATAATGGCTGGCATGCACAGCCGGCAGTCTATCAACTGTAATATGATAAGCCGTGTCGGAAGTGTCTGCGACAAATAGAGGAGCTGGCAGACCAAGATCCCGGTACAGCACGGCACCTGTGCGATGGGAGGCAGTATGCACCCGTACCAGCGACTCACGCGGACGGATCAAGGCCACGCTCTGACCCGCCAGCGCCGTTGAAAGCTGCTCAGACAGCAATGCTGTTCGGCGCAGGTAATCCGCAATAATACGCTCCACCTCTGTCCGCTTGTCCGTCAATTCACCGAACAGGCCCAGAATCGTCTGCCAGCTCTCATTCCGTTGAAACATTAGGGTTGGCGCAATCCGGCTTAACCGTTCATAATGCTGAGCATGCACCTCAGTACAGACAATCAAATCCGGCCGCAGCCGTTCGACAGCTTGCAGGTCCGGGTACTCATAAGTTCCGAGCATTTCCGTTGTCTTAAGCCTTTCCCTGATATATTGGGGGAATTTTAACGCTGCACTGCCCGTTCCTACACTCCCTGCCGGAGATATCCCAAGCGCAAGCAAATGGTCTGCATATTGAACGTCGAGTACGGCGATACGTCTCGGAGAAGCGGTGACGCAATATTCGCCTCGCATATGACAAATTACCGGGCCTTGCAGCGTCTCGTACGATGAGGCCAGGCGATCCGGCAGCCCAGAATATGCTGAGAGAGCACCGATCCCTGAAGCGGCAGTGCGCCTGTAGATCTGCGGGGGAACTCCATGATATTTCTTAAATGCCCTGCTAAAGTAATACATGTCGCGATAGCCCGTTTTTTCTGCAATTTCGCCGATGGGAGCATCCGTATGACGCAACATCCGCTCGGCACTCTCCATCCGCAGCTGGATTACATATTCCATCGGTCCTAGTAACTTCTCCTGTTTGAATCGCCGCTGTAACTGTCTTGTACTGCATCCGGCAAGCGCTGCCAGCTCCTTAAGCTCCAGCT
This sequence comes from Paenibacillus sp. FSL F4-0122, assembly GCF_038002845.1. Classification (NCBI taxonomy): domain Bacteria; kingdom Bacillati; phylum Bacillota; class Bacilli; order Caryophanales; family Paenibacillaceae; genus Paenibacillus; species Paenibacillus sp. FSL F4-0122. The sequence continues at coordinate 5,111,828 of NZ_JBBODI010000001.1, read as the reverse complement.
CCTGACGATAATGCCCCGCTATATAGGCAGCGACAACATCCACCATATCCGCCTCTGTGCCTTTCTGACCACATTCATACTCCATAATAAGCTCGTAAAGCATTCCTTGCAGTAGCGCATTCGCATGGAAACGCTCCAGCCCTTCGCCCCGGCTCCATTTGGCTTCGATTTGTTCCGCAGTCTGATGCAGTTCAGCCAGGAGCACAGGACGATGAACAAATGAAGTTCGTAATGGGTGATTGCGCTGCGGAAACAGAACATGGGCAGCCCCCAACATTGGAAAAGCCTTGTATATAATAACAGTATAATGAATGGTTTCTGATCCAGCAGTCAAAGTAAATGCTGATCCCTTGACTGCGTGACAAGCGAAATAGGCCTGGATATGGCAAATTTCGCCATCCATCACAAGCCTACCTTCCCCGCCGCCTGCCAGCAGCAACACATTGGCTGTTAATCCGGTTTCGCTCATAACGCCGCCGGGTGGCAAAGTACCGCTACGCACATCAAGCATTTTGATCGTTGTATCACTCCATAAACTTGCCTGTTCTTTCAGCGGCATTTCTCTCATCTCCTGACAATAGCATCCTCTGTTAAACGGGCGCACTCGAATAGGATTACATGCTTTAGTGAAAGCGCGTCCGCAACATAAGTGAGTGCGTTGCTGTTGTCATTTTAATTGAGATTCATTCTCATTGTCAATTTTCGGACATTTTCCGCAATATTCCGCCGACATCCTGTAATAAAAACAGCAGGTGATACGCTTGTTTTTTGCAACCGGAGCCAGGTCATTGTTCTCTGTGAACCGGGTAAACGGATTGCGTCTTGCGCCGAACAATTGTCCGGGAGCTATCCGGGTCAGGAAGGCAAAATCGGCTTGCATTCGTTGCCTCTCTTGCCCAAATTCACCTGTTCCAGGAGAATACAACGGGGCAATGCGTACCATAATATTCTCCCAAAGTACTGCCATGGAGACGGGACCAATTGCAGCAAGCGTGTGCAGCAGCGGCGCAAGACGTTCCGCGAAAATTTCCTCTACGATCTCTTCTCGCCACGCTTCCCTGTCTTCCGGTGCCGCCGTCGCTCGAAGCCCGTTCAGCGCAAGGAAAGGAAAACGCGTATCCCCTTTAAAAGCTGGGGAAGCCGGATGATAGAGGAAGCAGTTCTCCAGCGGGATGGAGACTTCCCGGTTATGAAGGGTCATAGCGGTCAGCATCGGCGCGATCCACAGATAACCGATCCGCTTGGCCAGCATGGAAGCGGCAACCTGCATATCAGGCGCACCGATATAACCTTTAAGCCAGCTTACATATTCGCGGCATGCAGCTTCTTCGTGCAACTGGCTAAGGGCAATTGTACGAACGTTGCCTTCAGGTAGTTCACCTACCCACAGACGGTATTCCTCCGCCATTTGCTTCCAGGTGGCAGACGACAGATAGTTGTCCATTTTAATGCGATCCCAACAGCGCTTCCGCGGTTTGATCTACAATAATATTGAGGGCAATTGGTCCATAATAAGCGATCCAGAGCGTTGAATTCACATTGTATACGCGGTTATTTTTAACGGCATCATGAGATTTCCAGACTGGACTGTTCGCCATTGCCTCTGCCTCTTTGGCAAACAATTCATCCGATAACAGGAAATAGTGATCTGCTCCAATATCAGCGATGGTCTCCATCGAAATTTCAACGGAGGTATCATCTTTGATCTCCTGAACGAATGCAGGGATATTCAATCCCAAATCCTCATAAAGAATGCTTCCGGTCCGATGTTCGGGACCGTGTACGCGAATACCTTCCGGTCTTGGGCGAATCAGAGCTACCGTTTCGTCGCCCAGCTTCGCCGACAGCTGCTCCCGCAGTCCGACGATTTTGTCCTCGTAGGCTTGACGCACTACCTTCGCCTCCGCCTGCTTGCCCGTTATCATACCGATGGTAGCCGATGTATCCCGCCAATCTTCATAGAAGTCGAGTACTATTGTGGGCGCAATTTTACTGACGCTGTCATACACCTGCTCCTGAAAATCGGTCATCAATATAAGATCCGGATTCATCGCTACAATAGCTTCAAGATTGGGCTCATCGCGTGTGCCCAGGACCTTCACATCACCCAATTGTTCACTTAAATATTCTGGAAACTTTGCATCTTTCGCTCCAGCTACAACGCTGCCTGCCGGATGCTCGCCTATCGCTAACAATTGATCGATGAATTTCACATCAAGCGCGGCGATGACCTTCGGCTTCTCAGTCAGCGTATATTCGCCCTTCATATGCGAGATGGTAACCGGGAAGGCTGCAGTCTGAGCCTGTGTCTCAGATGTAGGTGACGGCTCGGCTGAAGCAGATGGCAGTGCGGCAGTGCCCGCATTTGCTCCCCCTCCAGTACCGCAAGCCGTTAGCACAAGTACCAGCGCCATCATCCATATCATTAATAGTCCTGCTTTTTGGGCAGCATCTACCTTTCTACCGGTTGCTTGCCTCTTCTTTGTTCTTTTCATGCTGACTCCCCCTTATGTATGATAATGATTTTCATTATCAGATCAATAAAGTGAGTATAATCTATCTTCATACTCTATTTCCATGTACTTTTGCGACATTGCAGCAGGATTAATGCGACATTGCACACCATAGGAACGACTCAGGAGAATCGCGACTGACTACAAAAATTCCACACAAGCACCTAACTCCCTAATTTTAACAAAAATTTCTTTGCTCCAGTTCTACAAATAGCCAACACAGTCGATGGTAATCTCGCTCAATTCAAGCTTTTCCTTCTCCAGAAACTGATCATCGAGCAATCTGGCTACTTCAGAAATGGTTCTCCCATTGCACTCCCTGCTTTTTCCCAAAATGAAAAAAAGCATCTTTGTTTTACACAAAGATACCTTTTTTCATTAAAAGCTTATGGCTCAATCCCCCACACAAGCTGACCATTCATATACCCGGTGACCTGTTCATTGTTGATGAACTGACTGCTGGATGCCTTGAACGAATAATCATTAACCTGGTTGAAATTGGACCAGTCGGTTTTGGAGAAACGGGTTTGAATTTCTGCGCTCTGACCTGGATTAAGTGTTCCAGCCGAACTCGTGAAACCAATTTCCAAAACATAATCTGCACTGGCAACAGGAGTCGCCAGCTTAATGAAATTGCCGGTTAGATTCGCATTTCCGATGCTGGCCCAGTCGATCCAGAAACTCTGATCTTTCTCGCCATCAATCGTATAGTAATACCGGACCTTCACATCACTTAGTTGAATCGCTGAATCACCGGTATTGACTACTTTGATTTTGGGTGAAATCCCGTTAGTGGAGGCACTTGTGTTGCCATTAAAAGCTTGGACCGTCAAATCTCCAGTGGGTACTGGAACACTGCTATCCGTTACGTTCACTGTAAGAACAGCATTATTTCCTCCATTAAAATGAAAGGTTAGGGTATTCTGTCCCAGCGGAAGCGTGGAAAGATAGGATTTTTTCAGAACAACAGCAGCGCTTGATGCCGTATAATCCTGACTCGCTAAAAGTGTGAAATTTCCATTTGTGATACTTGCAAGCTGGTGTCCATTTAAGGTAAGGACTACGGAAATATCCTGGGTTAGATTCGCCGCTTTATCAAATGCAGCGCTCACGGGCGCAATGGATGCGCTTGGCGTGGTATCGACAATTTTCACTTTTAATACGGGATCTTGTCCTTTATTAAAATCAAAGATGATCGAATGCTCGCCAACCGGCAGTGTCGCCAGAAATGCTTTTTTGAGCATTAGCGTATTTCCACTCAAGGTATAATCCTGAGTCTCTATTAATGTATTTGCGCCTGCCCGGAGAGCGGTTAACGTATTGCCGTTTAAATTCACGGTGATGGCTTTGTCACTCTGATTGGAGGCATTTTTATCAAATTCGACGTTTGCAGGTGTGATAGACGCACTTGGAATTGGATTGTTAACCTTCAAATCAGGTAGCTCATCGAGCGTGATTACATAATTGCTTTGGTACAGCGTTGTTAAGGTAGCCGGATAATTAAAGGCGGAACTCATGAGATGCTCACCATACCACGGTAAGAAATAGAGCCAGCCCGATTTTTCCTCTGTCAGATTTTGAACGCTTGGAACGGTGTCGTTCTCCGTCATGGCTACCATTTTCGTACCGCCCGTTAAATCAACAAGCTGATAGAAAATCGAGGTAATCGCGTCCTCATTGGGCACACCAGACAAACCGTCATAGCGGTTATAGATCGTGTTGTATTTATCATAGCCTACAATATCCACCTGATCATCGCCGGGATACCATGCGGGAGAAGTGCTGTACACGTAGCTGTTGTAGGTCCAGATCAAATTGTGCAGACCGTACGTTTCTGTAAGTTCAGTATAGAGCAGGTCCCACAACTGCTTGTACACCTCCGAGCCTGCCGAAGCCCACCAGAACCATGCACCTTCTCCATTCAATCCACCGTTGCCCTCCGCCTCATGGAAGGGTCTGAAGATAACCGGCACATTGTTATTTTGCAGAATCTGCAGTTGCTCCGCCAAATCCCCAATGGCCAGTTGTACATATTGGTATTCTTTCGTACCTGGAACTACCGCATTGGCTGTATTAAAATTGGTTTCTGTCGGCTTGTAGGTAGCTTTCTTCCAATCTACAAATTCCCCGAGCTGATAGGCGGTGAAATCTCGGGGCACAGTGATATGCCAGCTGTTTGTCGCGATCCCGCCCCGGTTATTCACCCAATCGATCATCCGGGCGGTCGTACCATCCTCCCAGCCGTAAAGCGGATTGTAATTCATCAGATCAAATCCGCGGATCGCCGGATACTTTCCCGTTAAATTGTGAATCCAATCAAACTCCAGCTCGGAATTGCCGTCATTTCCGCCTCCGTAAATCTCCTGCTGGCCGGAGATCATATGATTGCCGTAAACCTCCGTTAAATAATTCATCAGAAGCTGAGTTTCCGGAGTCGCTTGAGTATCGCTGAGGACAGGTTGCACATCCAGGGGATCAAGATCGGCATAATCCACAGTGAAGGTATCAAAATAAGCGAAACCCCAGCCAGCCTTCAGTTGAATAGTGTTGCTGCCTTGATTCAGCTTGTGATAGCCAAAATCGAAATTCGACCATGTGGTCGTATAGGGCAGCATATACGAACCCTTCGTAACGCCGTTAACGGCTAAAGATTGAAGCCTGCCGTCAGCACTGAGCTCCTGCATATAACGTGTGGAGATCGTATATATGCCGGTTTCTGGGACAGTCACTGTGAAGGAAATTGTACCGGAATTCTGCATCCAGACAAATCCGCTTCCAGAGTATCCGGGTTTGGGCTGTCCGTAAATTTGGGTCGTCACTTGAAGATCGGAGGTGAGCTGAGCGTTTTCGCTTTCAATTGTGAAAAGTGCGTTGTCTGCATGAACGGGCGGCGCTGTCATCAATCCAAGTAGCAGAGTAAATGCCAGCATCATTGTGATTGCCTTCTTGAGCAAATTTTTCATTTTCACCTTTCCTCTCTATGTTAAATATGGTAAATAAAAGTTCAATATGCCATCTCTTGGATGCGCTTTCATAGATAAGATAGCATATATTCCATATTTTGTAAATCTACCAAATTGAGAAAATTTCCACATGCAAAAAAACTCCCACCAATATTTATTAGGAGGAGTTAAATAACATTGATTCATACAGACTACTCATCAATGACAGGTACGTGTGGGTCAATAAGTAGATATACTCAATAGAAAGGAAGACGAGCTTGTTGTTGCGCTTGGAGATTTCAAAAGCTTCTTCTGACTAAGGGAACCTGTTCACCGGGTTATGGGCATGTTGCAGCAGATGCGGCGACTTTTCCTTGGCTAATTTATTGGGTACTTTGTGAGTTGTCATGGGGTATCACCTCGTTTCGTGTTGGATTTGGGTAAAGTATTGCTTAGGGTTAGTTTACCCAAAAAGGTGGGGGAAGGCTCATGAACGAAAGTGATTTTTACTCGATGACTAACCAAGCCCACTTATTTTTGATTATTCAATGTGTTTCAGGTATGGTGTTACTAAAATCATCGCTGTTGCTGCTTCTTGTAATATTTCAGATATATCATCAATTTTTTGCACCGAACTAATGTGTTCTACTATGATGTCCAAATCACTCAAACCATTAATTATAATACTTAATAATTCTAGTACTTCAGGCTCCTTATAATCGCTTAATGCAGTAATATTTTGTATGAAATCACCATTAAAATCTCCGAAGATTTTTGCAATTTCTATCAATAGCGTATTTAAATAAGCAGAAAACCCTTCGCTTAGACCATGTTGGTGATCCACAATTTCATCTATGGCCTGATTATACTGTAAAATAATTAGCCTTAATCTTCCCACATTTGCAATAGCATCTCTCCATTCTGTAAATGGTGCAATATCTAGACCAAATAAAGAGTATATCTCTAAAGGAATTTCTACTGGAAACATTGGAGACGATGGATCTCCATACATATCAACAACTCGATGCATTGGCATGTCAAAACCGCTTAATATCGGAAGTCCTTTATACAAGGGTACGAAAACGATTTCGGGCCAATGTGTTTCTAATATCCATCTTGAACTGTTTAATTTCACAGCAGTGTTCCAAGATTTATGAAGTTTACCACAAAGCAATTTATATTGTTCTTCAATTGTTTTTGTCTCAAATATGGAATCTTCATACAATACAAATTTCACTCTGCTTTTCCCTTCCATTTCCTGATTAATCACCGAAATTTTTGGTCCTAAAGATACTATAGCTTCCTCAAATTTATTAAATATAAAAGATTCTGATTTTTTATACGTTTGTTTAGCGTTGTACGATAAAATAAAACCTCTAGGTTTTTGATTTAAAACACTTTCCCAGACATTCAGAGCTGTTATCATTCCCTCAATTTCTTCATCAGCAAAAATAGAGTAGTTATGATCAACATATGCTTTAAATAATGTTCTGAACTCTTTTTGCACTGATGACAGTGCCTTAGATGATTCATATATATTTTTCAGCGATAAATCTGACTTTATTTCCTCATTTTTAATTCGGGAAACTAATACATCTTCAAACTGGTTAAAAAAGTTATGAAGACCAGAGATCATATCTCTTAAGGATCTCCTGAAATTTTTATAAGGCTGAATAGATATATTGATAAATTGTGGCATCGAATCTGATGCATGACTTTCACTATGTAAACCATAGGGATCAAGAATAGTTTTGGGTAGAAGAAAATCTTTTTGAAGTGATTTTTTCAACGATTCTATCTTCGTCATAGTTCTTTTGGCTTTTACATTATCCCAATAACGTTTTTTATATAGATTATCAACCAAATATATAAACTCACGTAAAGTTTCTGTAATTAGCCTACGAAGAACATAAACTTCATCTAAATAATTTATCCAGTTATTGGGACGATGCGTTAGTTCAATACGTGAGATAAGCCATGAGTTTACTTCGGTAATCCATCGATCAGGACGATGCTCTTTTGTAATTTTTTTTTCAAAGTCAAAGGGTTTGATACCTAAGTCACTTAATAAATCTACACCTATTAATTTTACTGAAATTGTTTCTTTCTCTGGATACAAGCGACTCAGAAGATTAACCATATTCATAGTCCAATAGTGATTCAAGTTCTCCTGCTTTTCAACTTCATTATTTTGTTTGAAATACGGTGGGACAAAGCGACATTGAACATCAGACTCAGCTATGTCCAAAAATAGTATATTATAATGCTGAATTAATCTTTCACGTAAAACGAATTCACTCATAGTATATAGTTCTAAAAATCCCTGTTTATAAAAGCCCAGAGCTGCATCAATTTTACTTTCTACATTTCCGTCTTTCATTAAAGATAGTATTTCTTGATTTGAAAAATTCATTATAATTTTTTTCTTTCGTAATGCAGCCCAAAATAATGTGTATCCAAGATTAGACCATTCAAGGTCACTGGATGGAAGTCCTTGCGGAATCGACGATAGTTCTAACCATCTATCAGTTATTGAATATGAAATTGTGAAGCTAAGAAGGGATTTTTTAATTTCTTCAAGGTACGGAAGGATCTGAGCACTAAATTGAACAAGCCCTGCCGCTGCAAATTCTCCAGGTAATATTTCTCCTGTAATATCCATTGGAGCAAATGGCAACCATCCTGCTCCTCTTTCAGCAACAATACGCTCAAATGCCTCCCTGTTCTGTACAACATATTGTTTGACATCAAGCCAGAGCATAGTGTTTAAAATTCTACCATATGCAACCCAATCAACATAATGTATTCTTGCAATATCACTGATTACTCTGCTATCAATTTCATTATTCGTAAAATAATGAAGAAGAAGCATTTGTGGAAACTGATTTTCTACACAAGGTAAGCTTTGTAATAACAAATCTTTTTCTTTAAATACCATACGATTTTGAAGAATTGAATAAATTATATCTGCTCTTAGAGAATGCAACGATTCAATATAGTTTCCATCCAAAGAACTACGAATTAAATACTCATCACTTAGTCGTTTCAAAGCGGCTATAGCATTTGTACATTTCACTGCTTGTATAGCTTTGTCAAACAATATGCAACCATCTAGTTTCCCAACATAACAGACAAGAAGTAAAAGATTCAACCATGTATCATCAACACCTTCATCAATTAAATGATCTATTTGAGTACTCAATCGTTGCTTCAAACTCTCATTATTGTTAAGAAGATATACAAATTCAAGCAATGGCCCTTCATGACCAAACTGCTGCCAGGCTTCTTCGAAGGTTCGAAATGAGGCATGAGGATTATCCATTGTTATTTTATAATATATATTCATTGCTTCCTCTTCGGAGAGTGTTAATTCGATCAACTCAAAAGCTACCTCGTTCATGTCTACATTTGACTGTTTGAAGTCTTCTTCACGAATTGATATAATGACAGGCAATTTAACACCTCTTACTTGAAGCTCTCGAATTAACCAAGTCCAGTGTATTTGTCCAGGATTGACATCAATATATAAAATAATAGTTGTTGAATGATTAGATAGTCCCAATATCGCTTTTACTAGATTTTCTGCTTGTCCTTGTGTTTGAATTTGTCTTACACAAAACACAAGTTCTTCAGCATAGTTTTTAATCAAATATTTATAACATAACGAAGTTTTCCCTTGTCCAGAAGCCCCCTTAATAATTGCTGCTTTATTTTCAGCAAGCGCAGCTTCAATTTTTTCTAGCCAGTTTATTCGTTCGAAATCCAGTGAAAAGCGTATATGAGCAGGATGAGCAGAAACACCTTGTTCATATTCTGATTTCATTTCTTCATAACTTTTATAATTCTCAATATCGGACAACCTTATAAGAGAACTTCCATATTCTCTGAAATATCCATCTATTGCAGCCATATCACGACCAATTTTATGTATCTTTTCTTGCCAAATTGATTTTGAAGTATATCCTTTGGCTTTTGAAAGATCTGAGACATACTGTATTAGTAAATCCCTCATAATAGTAGGAGCAATCATTGTTGGAATATAGCCTTTAATTTGTTCTGCTATTTTAAGTTGAAGAGCTTCTTTGTCAACTTTTTCAAATACCATTCTCTCCGTAATCCATTCAGCTTCATCTAACAAAAAATTGTGGTTTTTCACAAGTTTATCCTTAATACTCTCTAAAGAAGTAGCGACTCCATTAATAAACCCATTAAGTTCATCTCCTAATTCTCCAAAATGTACAACCTTTGCAACTAACCTCTTCGATTCTGACTTTCGCAAACTTAACACTCTTCGAAAGAAACCCTCATTTTTCAGTGAAGCACTAGTAGAAGCAAGACTTGATATACTTAAATCAGAACCTAAGTCTTTAATTTGTACTACCTCTGATACTTTACCATCACTTTTAATCAGTAAATCTTCAAGCTGTTCTGGATAATATTCTAGTGAGTCCATATCCTCAACTACTCTTGCAGCAATATATAAAGTTTGGGAAGAATAGCCTTTCCATGAGGCTTGTGCTCCTAAATCAGATTTGGTGAATGGCATTTTTTTGTGCCTCCAAAGTTTTTTTCAATTTTACTAGGGTCTGTACGCAAACTTATTAGAGCCATAAACGAATGGAAAGCAGTGTCAAAAAAGCCATGAACATGTTCGCTGTTTTTTCATAACGAGTGGCCAGACGGCGATAGTTTTTACTTTATTAAAAAAGCATTCGATCAAGTGACGTTCTTTATACGTTTCAGTATCTAACGTGCGCTTTACCCGCCGATTGCGTTTACTTGGGATAACCGGAGTGATTGCACGGCTTTGCAACAGCTCCAGAATGGCGTTGGTATCGTAGGTGCGATCCGCTAATACTTGGCCTGGGCAGAGATCCAGTTCATGAAGAAGGCGGTAGCCGGTGACCGAATCGTGGTCTTGTCCTGGTGTCAATTCGAAAAAACGCAGCAGATAGCCAAGCGCATCCACCATGGCATGAATTTTATTGCTTAATCCTCCGTGCGATCGTCCGATGGCTTGACCATCCTGCCACCTTTTGCGCCCGCTCCATGTTGATGGACGTGGGACGATGGTGGCATCGATCATGACTTGCTCCCAATCCGGTTCGATGGCGACATGCTTCAATTTTACTACATTTCTATAAGTTGTACAGTTTGCGTACAGGCCCTAAATCATCGGATAACTGCTGAATTAAATTCCTCACTTGTTATTAACAGAAATTCAAAATAACTTTACAACTACTCTTCTAACCTATAGTACAATTCATTCTCTCAATTAAGTTTAACTTGAACTTAATATTTTTTAGCTATTTGAAAAATTCAATAATATAAAAAAACCTCATAGAATTATCATAATTTTATAAGGACCTCCACAATGTTATATTAGTACATAATCCTGCTTTAATTCTTCCAGACTAATTGGCAATGCAATCCACTCATGGTCATTTATAGGCTCAAGTGGAAGAATTACAAAATCTGCATCATTGTTAATTTTATGCTTTTTAGATGTTTCTAAAAATGTTATTATGGCCTTTAGCTGCTGCTGATTTACTCCTCTAACAACAGAATTTTTATCATTCATCAACGAAAGAAATTTCTGTGCAACTCTTTTTGAATAAAAAAGAGGAATCTGCTTGATAGAAGAATGACTTGGTGCGCATGTATAGGTCCCTGTTACTTCCCCGTTAATTGTTTCCATCAAAGTCCAGAAAGGTTGACCAATTATTGTTTCATTTGGAAGAAACGCTTGCTTTAATTGCAACGATAGAATTTGCATTAAATTTGGTAAGTCATCAATTGTTAATATTGAAATACCGTAATGCTCAGCATAATCTTTAGCTCCAGATTGATAACCGACTTTTGTAACCATTACACCTGTTACATTATTAACATCATTTATTTTGCCGTGAAATTCAGTTACCTTGCCTTTAGAGATAGGTACATTATAATCCTTACACTCAATTGCTACCTTATGGAGTGCATTAGCCTTAGTAAACTCATAAAAAACATCAAATTCATGCTTTACACCTGAGCGACCAATAATTACAGCATTTTTAGATATAATAGTATTTCGATCTTCTAATCTTATAATTGATTCATAAACATAATGAACGAAACCTTCAAACTCGCTTCCAGCTTTCAACATTCATTCCCCCTCTAATTAAATCATTGACAATGAAGTCAACCATTTTTTCATCTCCTTGTATTTATCGTCAAAACAAGTCCAGACAATTAGTGTAAAAAATACGAAAATACGAAACTAATTCCTATTTACTGGATTTAATAAAAGAACCATCACCTATAACAAACCGTCAACTCCACCCTATTCCCTTCCCGATTATACACAATCCGCTCCACCAAATTCTTCAACGTCCGATTCTTCTCTCCACTCGTCACTGAAGCGCTCCACAACTCCCTAAACTGACCAACTCGCTCATATATCTACTCAACAGTCGGATAATTACCTTCGTCTACTACAACCTTCCGTAAATCCTTCAACTCTTCCTCCAGCTTCTGTATCTGCCGTGACCGAACAGCTTTACGCTCTAAAAATACCTGCTTCGTTATCATGTCCTCTTCATACGATTCATGCAGCTTGTCCAACGCTCGCTTCTGCTTCTTAAAATCCTGCGCTTTGACCTCGATGATCACTTGAGTATCATTATACCGACTGCCATGCATTTCAATCTCCCGCAAAATGTTTGGATCAATATGGATAATCCGATCATACAGAGCATTGAAAAATTCAGCATCCATTACCTTGCCACGCCGTTCAGATTTGCTGCCATCTTTATACTTGTGATAGCACAATGCACTCAAGTGCTGCCCCTGCTTCTTGTTCTTACCCACCCGGAACCTCATCCGCGAACCGCATTTCTCAAAATAAAACAAACCTGACAAAGGAAAAATGTTACGTCTTGAATTGGGATTCAACATGCGATTCTTAAGCAGCCGCTTCATAATCGCTTCATGTTCTTCCAGCGTTTTCAGCTTTTCATGAGTTCCCATGACTTTAATTCGCTCTTCTTCAGGAACCAATTCCACCTGTCCACGTTTGGAACGGCTTTTACCATAAGTGATGTAACCCACCAAATGGATTTCACTTGCCAGCAACAGTTGAACCGTAATATTTGACCAACCCATCAATGACAAGTCGGTTACAGTCACACTACGAAGCATGATAGATAAGAAGACAGGGTTTACCATTATCAAAAGCTTCTTCAAACAATTTATTGCAAGAAATAGTTCTTTAGTCATAAATCTGTATGTTTTTTCCTTGGAAAATGATATAAAATAGATGAAACTATATTAATTTGTAACTACTAACAACTAAACTGCAGGAGGCGACAATTATAAGCAGCGGCCAACAATTCAGTAGCACTTGGGATAAAATTGAATTATATGTTATTTCGCTATGGCTTCTCTTTCTTCTAATTATCATAGCTACCATTGATATTCCTGTTAGTTTCAGCAAAAACGCACAATTTATTGGAATTAAAAAATTAGTCAGCATGAATTCAGTTCCCTTAATTTCATTATTATTACTTCTTATAGGGATTGCTTTTATAGGTCGATTTAAATATAAACTGCAAGGTAGCATGAAAACCTTTACAGTGATTGAAGTGCAAGATGGTAATTTTGAGCATCTAACCTTCTTGACAACTTATATTGTACCTCTTATTAGTTTTAATCTAGGAGAAACAAGAAATGTATTAATTTTATTTTTACTACTGATAGCCATAGGTGCTATCTGCATAAAAACCCAAATGTTTTATGCTAATCCAACACTAGCAATTTTGGGATTTCATATTTATATAATCTCTGGAACTTTTAGAACCGGCACCAGACTTGGAATAATTGTTATATCAAGAGATAAAATTGTTGCTGGTAGTAGGGTTAAATATCGTAGACTTGACGAAAAAATATACTTTGCGAGGTTAATTCAATGATAATAAATGAACTTGTCACATTGTTACGCGAAACACTAATAAATGAAGAACTAATCACTGCTGAGATTTACTTCATACTTAAACAAGATCAAGATACACTACTTCGTTTCATAGACATAGAAGGAGAAACACAAGAAGAACTTACTAAACAATTTATTGAAAAAATCAAATCTGAATTAATAGAAACAGAATCTTTAGATTTAATTAGTATTTCAAATGCAGATGATCGAACCAAGGTACTTTATGAATACGATTTAGATGAGGTACCTGAAGAAATAAAGTTAATTAATACAATTATAGAGGATGAAGACATTCCTTTATTCGATTTTAAAACTGATGAATTAAACCAAATCAGAGGTATTGTCGTTTTAATTTCCAATAATAACCATAATCTTTTGCTATACAAGAAACATTATCCTGTAAGTTTAATAAAAAAAGATAATACTTTTACTTTCAAACGTATTGGAGACCAAAAACGTTTTGTAAGTGTCGAAGAAGATATAGTCAGAATTAACACTAATTTCGAATTTCTGATGATTGACAATAGTTTGATTATTAAAGAGCTTGCAACACTTGAAAAATTTTTTGGGTTTCATGAAATAATAAAGAAAAAAGCCCAAGAATGTATTGTTGCAATAGAACAATCAGGACTGCTTGAAGACCCTGATGTATTACAAGAACTTATCGACGATATATCGTATTCGCGGAAACTAACGAAAGTTTTAAGTTTTTCACCTGTGCTTAATAAAATCCCGACCCCATCCGTTATTGCTTTCACTGACAACTATCCTGCACTCAAAGGACAATTTCAATATAATGCAGATAAAAGTAAAATAATTTTGACTACTAAAAAATCAAAACATTTATTCGCAAAATTGTTAAATGATGATTTTTTACAATCAGAATTGACAAAAATGTTCTATGATAGCTTGGCTAAAGATACCATTCTAGAAACTGCTATAAGTTAATTAGCATTAATTGATCTATCAAGAGCCTTGCAGATTGCATGAGCTCTTTTTTATTGATTCACCCAAACATCCCATCAATAACAAGTCAAATATCCCATACGGAGGGAAATTCGCTTGCTTATTTATTTATTTATTTGTTTGTTTACTTAAATGCCTTAACTTCAAGCGTACCAAGGCTTCTTACAACTTAAAGTTTCGGAGCGGCTTTCCGTACCGTACCAAAACATGCCATAAGAGTTTTAATTCTTGAAGTACTTCTTTTTCTGTTCCTCGGTCCCGCCATGCTGAAGGATCATGCTTTAAGTGCATAGCAGCAGATCCAATCATGCTCGCATCAATATAACCGTGATGAGCAATACGCTTAGCCAAGGAGGGCATCGTAGGCCCTCTAAAATCTGAAGGCACTTCGTCTACCCACATCGCGAATCCCATATGCCAATAGAGTTGGATGGCATACTGTAAACATATTTGCTCCAGGATTTGCCCTGTTGGAGTGCCCTTGAATGAAGGATCGGCTACTAAGATTTCCACATCTTCCTTTAGACGGATATTTCCATGAACCTGCGCTTCAATATAGTGGTTAAGATTACGTTTAGCTTCACCCTTTGAAGGGTCTGTAAACGGCATTGTGAGGTTGACCCGAAGATGGTCGACTAATTTTTGTGATTGAAGATCTTTTTCCCCTAGAGCGGAATCTCTTAAGAAAATCTCCTCTAGTAATGCCGCCATCATATCATCAAATTCTGCAAATGTTCCTTTCTGTACAGGGTTTTGATGCGAATCCATATAGGTGTATGTACTGCGATAAGAAACCTCAGGGGATAGGAGGAAATAGCAGGAGCCAAAGCGCGGAGCTGGCCCATCCGAATGACGCATCAAATCAAGAGCGCCATATTTAGGGCGTTCGCTATTCGAAGCACCCTCTTGTTGGTATGCCCCTCCAAATAGTCTTTCCTCCCACAAATCACGTTGACCGCCCGGATAGGCTGATACACTACCACTGGATAACAAGGTCTCAAATTGGCTCTTGTACACGCCTTGCTCCAATAGCGCCTCTGCAACACTTTTCTTTACCGGATCTAGTCGATCTGGATGGAAATGTAGAGCAATCTTCGCATGTGACTTTATTTTGACCACAGCATCTTCAAACTCTTCCCGATCCACATTAGACATTTGAAGAATTTCATGGATAGTCTGAACTGCTTCACTTTTTCGAGTTCGCGCGTAATTCGTAACATATTCTAAAACCGATAATTGTGACTCCGATAGTTCCTCAGTGAACTGAGACTCTCTTATTTTATTGGCATTTGCATCGCCTTTCCACTCCATTGCTTATTCACTCCTTTCTAGACCCAGTCCATAAGAAAAGAGACTTGATTTCTCCTCTCACTGTATCAAACGCTTCTTCACTTGAAACTTCATATCCTTACAATCGCGGAATCCGATAACTTTACGTGGATCTGGAATGATATAAATTCAAAATAGTAATCAACTCGATTTGCTCGTAAGGTGCTGTCAAATAGGGACTCAAAACAAATACTATTCAGTTAACCCTCAGTGTCACAACCACTCAACTATAATTAGAGCGTCTCAGCCAATTTCTGAATCTTTGAGTGAGAAATTAAATATACATTGCCTATAATGTCGATTTTGCTGTCCTTCACACGTACAGCACCATCTTTGTCTGCCGCCACATAAATATCCATTTTATTCGATAAAGGGAAACGCTCCTCAATCATCGCGGTGTTATCATGATCAAAATGAGCTTCAAAAGAAAAGTGATTAAGAGCCATACCTTCACAAACAGTGCATTCATCCACATATTCATCAGACATGTTCATCCCACCAGCACTTGTTCCCATTACAACAGCATTGCTTTTTTTAATCAAATCCGATAATTCATATTCCGTCACAAGGTGCTTTTGGTCGCGAGCCGTTCCACCACATAAAAAAACGACAGAGGCATTTTGAATTAATCGCTGGGCATCTTCCTTCTGCGTGCGGTCATCAATGAAATGATATTCATCAAAATAAATGTTAGCCTGATTAAACCATGTCCTTTCAAAAACACTATCAATATTAACTTGTTCATCACTAAAATCAGACGATTCAGCGCTAATCATAACGAGCGATTTTCTGTCTGTTATATCCTCATGCAACACATTGACTAACTTCTCAGAAAAACCCTTATCATAAAACCAATCTAAGTAATAGTGAGTTTTCATCCGTAATTACCTCCATATGTAATATTTAAATTTATCCATTATGTTTATCAAAATCCATAGTGCCAGACAAGATAAAAATGTCTATAGTAATATAAATTTAGAGGCATAATCAAGGTTTTTTATCTGCGCTTGATCCACACTAAGCTTATCCGGAGTGGAAATAGGCCACGTATTTTTGTTCTGCACCGATTATCTTCACCTCCTTTTATACCATGGATATCGTACCATATAATGGAATTCAATAAATCTTACAAATTGATTAAAACAAAAAAATGCCAGCATCATTAGTACCTTCGGTGAATAGCAAAAAGACTTACTCGAGGGATCGATCCCTTCAAGTAAGTCTTTATTTCTAAAGTTATAAAGATACTAGTCCCTTAAACGAAAACATACTCCCCATCACCAATCCGAATCGTCTTCCCTTTCAGCTCTAACGAATCCGTTTCAAAAACCACCTGCTTGAATTGGTTCTCGTCTCCTTGCACGAAAGCAAATGATCTATCGCCAATCTTAAGGCTGAAGGTATCATCCTCTGACTTCGTAACAGGCAGTCCGAATATGGTTCCCCAATGGTTGGCTGCAGCTTCAGGATCGGAGACATGAAATACAGCACGGACGATTTCGACTTCTCCCGCAGGATGAGGCTTAATGACTCCAGATGATGTTAATCTTTCCACTCGCTCTGTATCCGTTCCGCTCCATTGAATGATGAACGGATAGACCAGTCCCCCAAAGTCACCAGCAATGGTCATCATCCGCCACTCTATTAATCTGCCCTCGTTATCTAGACGCTTACCATCGATAATTGGAGATAATGATAAGCCTGCTGCTTTCAGAGAAGCCGCTACTTCTTCAATATCATCCGTCCGGATAACTACTCTACTTAGAACTTCATGTTCTGGTAAAAGTTCAACTGCATCTTTCACCACTAGATTATGTTCAGTTGCCTTTGCCAGCTCAAGATTCTCAATGCCCAGAAACTCGAGATAGGTTAGCCCAAAGTAACTTAAGGCATTATAGGTTCCCCAATCTTTATGAGATCCTCCTTTAAAAGCAACCAATCCATGAGCTCCAAAGATCTCAACCGGTTTGGCCAAATCATTGACATAGTGAACTAAATGATCCCATTTCATCGTTGCCATGATTACTTCACTCCCAGCTCAGTAGTACGTTTTACGGCTGCCAGAACACTTCTTTGCAGGCCCGCTGCGAAATCACTGTTGTTTAATTCGTACAAGCCATGCATGCCGACACCGCCAGGTGAATTATTAATATCCAGCAGCTGTCGTGGATGCAGCCCTGTCTGTTGCAGCATTGCTACCGATCCCATCATATTCTCCAATGCAACCTTCCAGGCTTGCTCACGCGGCAGTCCGGCAAGTACACCTGCATCCACGAGAGATTCAATGAAATAATAGATATAGTTAGGACCCGCCACACCAAATCCAGTGAAAACATCCATTAACGCCTCATCCAGATATTGTACTTTTCCAAAGCCAAGTAAAAAATGATCCACTTGATCACGAGTAGCATAAGCATTTAACGCTACACCGCTATAGCCATATCCTGTATCGGTTAAAGTATTGGGGATAACCCGGATAATGGACCGTTCAGCTCCAAAATACCCAGCTAATTGATCATTCGTCACACCCGCCACAATCGATACGATAGCGGCAGAAGCTGTAGCGAATTGTTGTACGATTTGACCAAGTGTAGTTAAATCATCCTGTGGACGAACTGCCACTACTATTACATCTGCTGTAGACAGGTTATGCTCTTGTGAACTCTCCGTATCTACACCATATTTGGTATTCAAAAACTGCAGCCGCGCTTCATTAATATCCGATACACTAATTTGATTTACAGACAAGGTGTTATTCGCTATACATGCGCGGATGATCGCTTCCGCCATCTGTCCGCCACCAATAAAATGAATCTTTTCTTTGGTCACTCCGTTCACTTCCTTAATTAATTGTTGTCCCAAGCTTCAGGTAGAATGAAACCATCATATTTTTCTAATCCATGAATATATTCTTCAAACTCTTTGGATTCATAAGCAGCTTTCAAATCTTTAGCCCACTGTGAATTTTCATCCTTTTTATTAACCGATACGATAATTCTGTGTTCCATAGGTGTGTTTTCTATTTTCAAAGCATCCGTAATCTTTCTGTCCGAATTGGCAATATAATTACCGTTTACAACGCCATAATCAACATCTTGAAGGGAGACAAGGATTTGAGCTGGGTCCAGTATTTTAATATCAATATTATATTTATCCGGTTCCATACTATTAATATTGAAATCCGCTACGCCCGCCCCTTCTTTAATTTTGACCCAACCCAATTCTTCCAGAATACGTAGTGCACGCTCTTGGTTTACCGGATCGTTCGGAACAGCTACGGTTGTACCGTCTTTAACATCGTCTAGCGTGGTATGATTTACAGAATAAAGACCTTGTGGAGCACCTGGAACATAAGCAATTCCGACCATATCTGCATTGATTTCTTCGTTAATAGCCTCCATATAAGCTGTACTTTGGAATATGCTTGCGTCAATGGAGCCTTCCTTCATTGCTGGATTGACCTGCATGTTTTGCGAGAAGGTTTTAATGTCAACGGAATACCCTTGTTTCTCTAGAATCGGTAGAATCGATTGGCGGAATTGTTCCTCATAGGTTCCGACACCAAATCCAACGGTAAGTTTTTTCTTATCTCCAGAATCCCCCGCCTCTTTATTGCCACAAGCCGTCAACACTGCAAGAACACCTATCATCATCACTAACATTAACTTTTTCATACTTACTTCCCCTATTCCAATATAGATTTTTTAAATTGTGCCAACGCCTCATCCGTCACATTGAGTGGGATTGCGCAATTTGGAGATAGAATAAACGGCTGGTCTTTCATTAACTTTAATGCATCTTCAGCCTGCTGCTTGATTTGGGCAATATCGTTTACCGCAAACAACCCATGATCGACTCCCCCCACTTTAGTAGCTTTGAGATTTGCCTCTAACCCTGGATTCCCCTTGGCTATCGTATCCCAACTGATCCCGTCAATCCGATAATCGTTGAACTTCTCAGGCTGGGCGTAAGCTCCACAAGTATGAAGAATGTTTTTTCCATAGCTTGCTGCTTCTAACACAATAGAATCATAAGGTCTGGACAGCTCATCAAACATTGCTTCATCAAATAATCCTGGGTGAGCTGTGCCCGTCACTGCGTAGAACAAACCGTCAGAACCCGCTTGCTGTAACTCTTGTACATAATCGGCTAAAGTTAAGGAAATCGCATGTAGCGCATGGTGTGCTGCCGCACGATGTTCTTTAAACAAGGATTCCAAAGTTACCGGGTGCTCAATACCAAACACCGTTTTAGTAACGTAAGCAGAACGTCCTACAATAAATAGCAGCACTGTTAATGGTGAAAATACCGTCTGGATTAGCGGGGTATCTGGTAACCCTTGGCGAATTTTTCTAACCGCATCTAAATGCTCTGCCAAAGGGGCTGACTGGACTGCCTTTTTAACATCGATATCCCACAGACTAGCCGCTGTTGGAATAGCCGTCGTTTGCTGTCTCGGAAATACGGTCTGATAATCCGTAAAATCGTATTGATTCCCCCAAGCTTCCGCCAGATAAGTCGCTCTTGGATTAATCTTGACCCAATCCCAATCATATTTTTTCGTAAAAGAAATCGTAGTTTCTGCTAAATCATCTGCAGTTTGTTCTTTGTCGATAAAATGGCGCCAACCACTTCCGATTGGACGATCCGCCCGTTCTCCTGATAATAATGCGTTAAAACGATCTTGCTTACTCCATTCACTCATCTGTCGAGTCCCTCCCAGAATATGTAGTAACTAGTAACGGCGAATTTTTCTTGCTAGCGTGTTGCCTAAAGATTGAATCCCTTGCACTAAAATAATGAGGATAATCACGGTGGCTACTACGACAACAGTGTCAAAGCGTTGGTATCCATATACGATCGCCAAGTCTCCCACGCCGCCTCCCCCTACCGTTCCAGCCATTGCAGTTGCACCTATCAGACCAATCGTCGCTGTTGTAAGAGACAGGATTAAGGATCCAACCGCCTCTGGCAATAAAAAGTACCAAATGACTTGAAAAGGAGTGGCTCCCATCGCCTCAGCGGCTTCAAGGATTCCCGGATTCACTTCAAGCAGTGAGTTCTCTACCAACCGCCCTATATAAGGTGCGATATAGATAATCAAGGGTACGATCGCTGCGCTTGTCCCAATTGAAGTATGAACAATCAATCGTGTGAAAGGCACAATCGCAACCAGTAAAATAATAAAAGGTAATGAGCGAATGATGTTGATAATCGGATTTAGTACGGCGTAAAGCGCTTTGTTCTCCAAAACCCCACCCGGACGAGTGATGACAAGCAATATCCCAAATGGGATCCCAATCAGGGAGCCAACAAACAAGGAGAACCCTACCATTTGAATTGTTTCTATAATCGCCTGCAGAAATTGATCACCTGTTACTGTGGTCGAAAACATTAGATTCTACCTCCTCTACACCGACTCCATTTCTTGTTAAGAAAGATAATGCATTGTTAATCTCTGCTGCCTCACCATCGAATTGAATGATCACTGTTCCCAGTGTTGTTTCTTGAATCTCCGTCGTATTCGCAAATAAAATATTGACCTTTATATCGCAGGAGCGAATCATTTCAAACAGGATAGGCTCAGAGGCACTTGCTCCCACAAAATTAAGCTTGTACAGCTGACTTCCGGGTTCTGTTTTGATAGATTTCCGCACGCTAGAGGTCATGCTATTTTGAATAACCGTCTTCACGAAATTTTGCGTGGTCAGATGTTTTGGACTTCCGAATACATCTAGAACACTTCCTTGCTCAATAATCCGGCCTTCTTCCATGACCGCTACCTTGTTACAAATCTCTTGAATCACGGACATTTCATGTGTAATGATCATCACGGTAATGTTGTATTCAGCATTGATTTTTTTTAATAGCTGTAAGATAGAATGTGTGGTCTGTGGATCTAAGGCTGAGGTCGCTTCGTCACATAAAAGGATAGACGGATTCGAGGCAAGCGCTCTAGCAATCCCGACACGTTGCTTCTGACCACCTGATAACTCACTCGGGTAACTCCCCGCTTTGTCACTTAATCCAACAAACTCTAGCAGCTCCATTACCCGCTGGCGGATTTCATTTTTATTCTTTTTTAGGAGAACTAGAGGGATCGCCACATTATCAAATACTTTTTTAGATTCTAGTAGATTAAAATGTTGAAATATCATTCCGATATTTTTCTTAGCGGTACGCAACTCTTTATCGTTGTATGTTCCCAAATCACGTCCAGCGACCATAACTTGTCCTTTGGTGGGTCTTTCCAAATAATTGACTAAACGAATTAATGTACTTTTCCCAGCACCGCTATAGCCGATAACCCCGAATATATCGCCTTTTTCGACCTTTAAATCGATTCCTTTAAGAGCATCAATAGTGATCCCTTTCCGAGTGAACGATTTGTAAACATTCTTTAATTCAATCATTTCCATTCCCCTCAATCATATATAGGATTAAGCTTCCTTTTGCAGCTTCACCAGCGCTTGTTCTGCCAATAAAGCGAAATACTTAGCAGCTGGTAATATCGCAGCTTCATCAACATCGAAACGAGGGTGATGTAAGGGATAGGCTGGACCTGATCCTATATTCACAAAAGCACCCGGTATCTGTTGTAAATAAAAAGAGAAATCTTCTCCACCCATCTGTGGAGGAATATCATGTACTTCATAGCCGAAATCTGAGGCGATCTCTTTGGTAAAGTCCGCCCATTCCCCATGATTTATCGTTGCGGGTGGACCTGGATACCAATGTAACTCTGCCTCTGCCCCAGCTCCCGCAGCAATCCCTTCGATAAGACGAGTCATTTGTATCGGAATATTGCGGCGAATCTCTTCATTGTAAGTTCTTACTGTACCTTCTAATTCGACTTTTTCCGGCAATACATTCCATGTGAAGCCTCCATTAATTCGGGTAACACTTAACACTACTGGTTCCGTGGTGCTGTTTTGACGACTTACGATGGTTTGTAGAGCGGTAATGATTTGAGCCGCAGTTACAATCGTATCCACACCTTTTTCAGGATAAGCAGCATGAGCGCCGACACCTTTTATTGTAATTTCAAACCGGTCAACACCGGCTGTTAAAGCTCCTGTTCTTGTTCCAAAAGCTCCTGTAGGCAAGTCAGGTGAATTATGGAGACCAAATATAGCCGCCACATCCTGGAGTCCTCCCGAGGCTAAGACACTTTCCGCCCCATGCCCTGTTTCTTCCGCGGGTTGAAACAATACTCTAACCTTTCCAGGTAATTCACTTTCACGAGCCTTTAATAATAATGCAGCACCTAAAATAGTAGCCGTGTGAAAATCGTGACCACAGGCATGCATCTTTCCTGGGATCTCTGAGGCAAAGGACAATTCAGTTTGTTCCTCTATGGGAAGTGCATCAATATCACAACGAATGGCCACTATGGGTCCGTGACCCTGCCCGATCTCTGCGATGAGTCCGGTTTGTAAAGGCAAGTCAAGGATGTGAATATTGGCTTGGGTCAGCCATTCCCGTAATTTTGTTGTGGTTTTAAACTCTTCATACGCTAATTCAGGCTCACGATGCAGGTTTCTGCGAACCTCTATTAATTGATTAGCTAAAGCTTGCTCAACCTCATTTAGTGGTTTCATAGGTGATGTACTCCCCTTTCGTTATGCTTCCAGCTTTTCTTCAATCCCTTTGATGCGATCAAGCGCAGTCGATAGACTGCTTAAAATATGATCTTGCATGGCTTTTTCAGCACCATCTTCATTTTTAGCAGCGATCATTTGTAAAATAAGATCATGTTCTTCATCCGCTTGTGTGTTCCAATCCCCATGCATAGAGACGAATCGACAATAACGAAGCGAATGATCTCTTAATTGATTCAGAACCTTCTCGAAGGTTTTTAGTTCGCTGATTTCTGATAAATAATCATGGAACTCAAATCCATATGTAACAAAATTCTGATTATCACCAAGCTGGAACGAGTGTTTCATTTTTGTAATCATCGTCGTTAAGTTCACAATATCTTTCTCTGTGGCATGCTTAGCTGCACTTCTTGCAATATAGCCTTCAAGCATGCTGCGAATAAGAAATATTTCTTCAACCTCTTTACGGGTTACTGAAGCTACCCGCAGTCTTCCATTTGGCTGTCGAACCAGAAAATCCTCGTTCTCCAATCTCTGTATCGCCTCTCTTAGAGGTGTGCGGCTGACTCCGAGCAAGGTCGCCAAATTTTCTTCATTTACAGGTTGATTCGGTTCAAACTCGCTATCAATAATTTTTTGTTTTAATTCATAGTAGGTATTATCCTTTGATAACCTTCGTGATCGTATGGCCATTTCTATACTGCTCCTCATCGATAATATGTGGGGTCCGAACCCCAATAATATATTTGTATAATTGTATACAATTATTAGTTAAGGATTGATTAGTTAGTTACATTCCCTTCCATACCGTTCAAGCTTTTTTATACTATATTCCAATTATTCCACCTAGTCAAGTAGGAATTAAAAATCAATCTAATCCCCTCTTTTCAACACAAAAAAACCCTACAACCAACAAGGGTCGTAGAGCTATTTTTGAATAAATAAATTTCAGAATTAGAAGGAAATAATCCCCGAGGTATGGAGCAGCACTAGGAACACTAGGATCGGCGCCACATAACGGAGCATAAACAGCCAAACACGGAACCAGCGTGCCTGTAGTCCAGCGGCTTCCGCTGCACCTTTCCAGAAATAACCGGCGAAGATGGTAATCAGCAGACCTCCAAGTGGCAGCATAATGTTAGAGGTGATAAAATCCAGCCCATCAAATAGAGATTTGCCACCAATCGTTAGCTCCGGGAACATTCCCAGTGACATCGCTAAAGGAATACTAAGAAGGAAACAGATCAGCGTCAAAATCCAAACCGAACGTTTCCGGCTCCAATTCCAGCGCTCCATTGTGAAGGATACAGGCACTTCAAGCAGCGATACAGCTGAGGTTAGAGCAGCAATCGCCAGCAAGATAAAGAACAAACCGCCGAAGAGCGCACCAAAAGGCATAGCCGAGAAAGCGGCTGGCAAAGCGATAAAAATCAGCGAAGGCCCCTGATCAGGAGCAATACCAAATGAGAACGTCGTCGGAAAAATAATCAAGCCTGCGATAAAAGCATATAACAAATCTCCCGCACCGATTGCGATGGCAGCGGTACCCAGCGATTGTTTTTTATCAACATAAGATCCGTATGTCAGGAGAATCCCCATCCCGAGCGATAATGAAAAGAAGGCATGTCCCAATGCAACTAGCGCAGATTCCGCTGTCAACACTGAAAAGTCCGGTTTTAGGAAAAAGGATACCCCTGCGGATGCACCCGGTAAGGTTACCGCGCGAATCATTAACACTACAAGGAGTACGACCATACCAGGAATTAATACTTTGTTAAATTTCTCAATTCCGCCTGATACGCCAAGGATGACTACACCCGCCGTAATTAAAATGGCTATCCCCTGCCAAACGATCGGCATATATCCGGAGACAAACGAATTGAATTCGCCTGCATAATCAGTAGTGCTGAATAGTTGTCCATTAAAAGCAATCATCGAATAGTTCAGCGTCCAGCCAGCAACAATAATATAAAAGGAGAGAATTAAAAACGGCGCAAGCACCTGCAACATTCCAGCTGCAAACCAACTCTTCCCGCCTCCAGCCCGCATAAAAGAGGTCGCCGCGCTACCACGCCCGCTGCGTCCGATAGCCAGTTCTGCCAACAGCACCGGTAACCCTATCAGCACCAAACAGACGATGAAAAGAAGGAAAAAAGCTGCCCCCCCATTTTCTCCTGTAATATAAGGAAACTTCCACATATTCCCTAGCCCAACCGAGCTGCCGATGGCGGCAAAAATAAAGCCCGCGGAAGAGAAGCGTTCCTCCTTCTCCGAGAGAAGATTTTTGTTACCCTTAATTTGATTCATTATAACGCCCCGTTTTCTTTTTTAGACCTCATTATAGCTTAAGTAACAAAGCACGTCATATGGAAATTTTCTGACTATTCTTATAACTACTCAAATTTTCTGTTTGTAAACGCTTATATTATTCATTCAGTCACTGAATCTTACGAAGAATTATACTACTAACTCCCCTTTCTCATTATATCCACAAATGTCCCGCCCCATTGCTTCAATAAAACGAATTGTCTATATCCTGACGATATCTTTTAACAAAAAAGGCTCCCTCTAAGGGAGCCTTTTCTAAACATTATTTGCGGACAGAGAGAATGAACCTCTCAAGCTTAGCTGTATCGGTTATGCTCCGATTACATTCCAGATTATCCAGACATACGTATTGACCCACAGCAGAAATATTATCCGGCGAAACGTTCACATTCTTGGTCTTAACATAAAAGAATGCCAGCTCATGATGCCGATTACAGAACATGCAGTACCCTTTTTTGTGCGTTGGTGTGATTCTACCCTCAATACCAATGAACTGTCCTTCGTACGGATAGATAATGAATAATTTATTACTGGCAATATCTATCCAACTCAAATATGTTATGTTGCGATAGTCGATGAGTTGTAGATCAGGTACTTTCAGTTTCTTATTCTTAGGGAATAGCTTCTGAATCTGCTTCAGCGTAATCGTCGGATATGACTCTAGGTATGGTTCTAATTCGCTAAGATACCTCTGGAAATCTTCTGCAGTTTCGAAGGTCGATATTTGTTCCAGCATCTGCATGTGATTCTCCGTAAGAGAAGGAAATGCCTCAATAATGTTCGTAGCAGCACTATATCTTACAGTCTCCAAGACTCTGCGATCCGCAACGGTTCGCAGGGTATGCAGAACAAATTTCGTTTGTTTCTTAATTAAGTTATATTGATGGTTTCTAATAAATGGTGTACACATCGCTTTTCAGCCCCTTATTTATATTAAAAGTTCATAAGGTGCAAAGCCCATTTATAGAAACGATAAAATTAAGTTGGGCGATATATCCATCCATCGCACCTCACGCAAAGTATCGCCCTATATTAGGCTTTGCGTGAGGAACTTCTAGCTAATGGGCATTTCAACATTAGCACTGTACCACCTCCGAGCATATTTCATGCCAAAAGTATAGCACCGTATTTTAGAAGGCGCAATTCATCTCGGGTGTCTATTTTGCATGCCATACCTACAAAAAAAGGGAGCTACATGGACTAGTCCAGTAACTCCCTCTTTTTTGACTATTCTTTTACAGCGCCCACTACGATCCCTGTTACAAAATAACGTTGCAGGAATGGATAAACCAACAATATCGGTAGCGCACTTATGAAAATCTGTGAAGCCCGTATGGTACGTTGAGATAAGTTAGCTACGGCTGACGGATCAAGCTTAGACATATCTGCCTGAACGATAATGGTCTGCATAAACGTCGCCAGCGGCAGCTTATCCGAATCTCTGATATAGATTATACCGTCAAAATAAGAGTTCCAATGACCCACCATCATGAATAGGGAAACCGTTGCAATGACTGGTAAGGAGACTGGTAAATATATTTTCAAAAAGGTCTTAAAATGTCCTGCCCCATCAATAAAGGCCGCTTCCTCAAGGTCCTTAGGTACACCACGGAAGAAGTTCAGCAGCAAAATGATGTTAAATACGGCAACCAATCCAGGTAGGATAAGTGCCATCAAAGAATTCATCAGCCCAAGCTTTAGAATCAGGATATATCCCGGAATCAGACCCCCACTGAACAACATGGTTACGACAAAATACCAAAGATAGATATTACGCGCCCGGAAAACTCTAGTTTCCTTAGAAAGAGCATAGGCTGCAACCGTATTTACTACCAGTGCAAGTGCTGTTCCTAGTATTGTCCGCTCTACCGACACCCACAGGGATGTAAGAAAATTAGTGTTGTTAAAAGTTTTTGCATAGGCCTCCAAAGTAAAGCCAATTGGCCAAAAGGTGACCAATCCAGCATTGGCTGGGGCGGACGCACTAAGAGATACCATGAGTAAGTGATACAATGGCAGCAAGCAGAGCACCGAAAGGATAGTTAGGAGCACATTGTTGAATATGCTAAATATTCGATATGGAAGGGTTTTATGGTACATTTGTTGTCATCCTTTCTAGAAAATTCTGTACCCTGCAAATCTATAGGCAAGTCGGTATGAAATAACGATTAGAATTAAACTAATTGCCGATTTAAAAAGATTAACTGCGGTCGCAAAGCTGAATTGTCCGCTCAGAAGACCTTCTCTGTACACAAAGGTATCAATGATATCCCCTTGTTGATAGATCAAAGGACTATATAGGTTAAATACCTGGTCAAAGTTGGCGTTCAATACATTGCCCAGTGCCAAGGTCGCAATTACAATAGCAATTGGAATAAGTGCTGGTATGGTAATATACATCGTTTGCTTCCAGCGACCTGCCCCATCCACTTCAGCAGCTTCATAAAGTGATGGATTAATGCCGGATAGCGCAGCTAGGAAAATGATCGTGTTGAAACCAAATTCTTTCCAAACATCACTGGCTATGATGGTAAATCGGAACCAGTTGCCGTCCCCTAGAAAAAAGATCGGTTTTATGCCGAAAACGGACGAAATAAACTGATTGACGATCCCTGTTTGTGCTAGGATATCGATCAGAATTCCTGAAAGGGTAACCCAAGACAAGAAATGCGGTAGATAGACGAGTGTTTGAATAGATCTTTTAAGACCCATATTCCTTACCTCATTGAGCAACAAGGCGAATATAAAAGGAATAATCAGGTTCAAAACAATTTTGGAGCAAGCAAAAAACAGTGTATTCCAAGTAATTTGCAGGAAATAATCGTTCTCCCACATGTACCTGAAATGCTTAAGTCCGACCCATTCGGAATCAAAAAATCCTAATGCAGGCTTATAATCCTGAAATGCCATGAGTATTCCTGACATGGGGATATAAGAAAAAATAAAAACCATAATTGCCGCCGGTAATACCATGAAGTGGAGCACCCATGGTTGTTTATAGCCTTTTTTTCTTTTTCTTTTTATACTTGGTTTATTTTCCAGGCCTACCTGCTGTATTGAATTAGCCTCCATAGCTCTCTCCTGTTCCCAAAAAAAATATTTTGTGTGTGATGGGGATCTCTGCTATAAATAGTATCAGGCGTTTCTCAGGTTTGACTATATAACATTGTTAGGCTTGATATGGTTTTATTAGGACATCATCTGGAGGGTACATTTATGAATATTTGGAAGCGCTTTACATCCCTGAGAGAATTAACACAATCGCGGTTTAGTTTGTTTGCCAAAATAAACTGCCTGATCATACTCTTGTTCATCCCCATCATTATCATGTATACCTTTTCAAATAACGTCACCTACGATGTTGTGAGTAAAGAGCTGCAGGTGTCCAATACGAAGCAGCTCACTTTTCTGTCCAGTCAAATTGATTCACGTATTAATCAGATGATGGACTTCACCCTTATCCTTTCTAGAGATCCAAATGTCAGAGCCTTCAACGGATTAAACATTTGGGCTGATCGATATGATCAGATGCAAACCCGGTATGTCATTCAGGAAAAGATGGTGCTTCAATCCGGGGTTGCAGATATTTGGCCTGCCAGATATGCCGTACATTCACAGCAAAATAAAGATGTCATCTCCAACTACAATCGAGCATTTGGGTATGATGAGGATTACTTAAAAAGAAATATGAGTGGAAAATGGACGTATGGCGATCATAGCTTGGAATCTAAAGACGAGCTAAAATCCTTCTACTGGTTCTATACAGATTCCTTAGCTCAGCCGGGGATGTTGACGGGAAGCAACTTGGTGATTGAAGCCAGCTTCAGTTATGAGAATATTCAGAACATGCTGGATACGTACAAGGAAGGTGGACAAGGTGATCCTTTTCTCTATCATAAAGGGAACTCTCCGATTCTGAATCGCAGTGCGGACAAGCAGTTATCTGAAGAACTCATTCGTTACCTGGATAAACACTCACCTGAGAACACTACGCAGGATGTAGTCAAACTCAATGGCAAGAACTACCTGGTCAGCTCTGTGAAGTCCTCCTATTTGGATTGGAATTTAATAGATGTTGTCCCTCTATATCAAATCCTAAAACCCATTTCGCTCAGTCAGGATTTGTTCTATATCTCGATGATTTTGCTGTTTGTTATGGGAATTTCCGCTTCCATATTACTATACAGAAATGTTCAGTACCCTATCAAAAAGCTAATTAAAGGCTTACGGCGCGTGCAGCGTGGAGATTATTCTGTACGTCTTCATAACGAGGGCCGGAACGAGTTTTCGTTTCTATTCCATCGCTTTAATGATATGTCCCATCAAATTCAAGACCTGATAGAGAATGTGTTCAATGAGAAAATCCGTGCCCGCGAAGCTACACTTAAGCAGCTGCAGGCGCAAATCAATCCGCATTTCCTCTATAACTGCCTTGGTTATATTATCAATATGGCCCAGATGAAGGATGAGGACGCTGTTGTCTCAATGGCTTATAATTTAAGTGCTTACTATCGTTATACTACCCGAATGGAACGGGAAACCGCGTCACTGGATGAAGAAATCAAGCTGCTCGTCAACTATTTGGATATTCAAAAGCTGCGCAATGCCAGAATTGATTATCATATCGAAATCCCTGAGAACATGTTAAGCCAGTCTGTGCCACGTCTAATGCTTCAGCCTATTGTGGAGAACTCAGTCATTCACGGAGTGGCCAAATCGTATTCATCGGGTGAGATTAGCATTAGTGGTGAGATTTCGAACGGCTTCTGCAAGATTTATATTGATGACGACGGGCCTGGCTTGAATCCGGAGCAGTTAGAAGCTTTGAATCGTAAAATGCAGGAGCCATTGCAGGAAGAAATGGGCTGTGGGCTCTGGAATACGAATCAGCGGATCATGCACCTGTTCGGTAATCAATCCTGTCTAACCTTTAAACCATCCCCTCTTGGAGGTTTCCGAACAGAGATTATCTGGGAAATCCCTACGGAGGATGAATATTCTAAATTTAAGAATCATCAAGGAGAATAACAACATGCAAATGATTATAGTAGACGATGAAGCGCACTGGGTAGATAATCTTGCCATGACTAAACCCTGGCATACGCTAGGAATTGAACAGGTGCATAAAGCGTATTCGGCACGTGAGGCGCTACAAATTATCGATACCAACCCGATTGATATTGTGATCTCGGATATCCAAATGCCCGAAATGACGGGAATTGAATTAATAGAGCGGATAAGAAAACGTGATAAAAAGATTAAATGCATTATTTTATCAGGCCATTCGGAGTTCGATTACGCCAAAAAAGCACTCCAGCATAATGCTGTCGATTATTTGCTTAAGCCACCTACCGATGATGAAATTATCGGTGCAGTCAAAACTGCCATCGAACAATTGAACACAGAATGGGAACTTATCAGTTCGCTTAAACGAACCCAGTTTACCCTACGGGAAAATCTGCCGCTTTTACGTGGTCAACTGCTGCTTGATGCCTTGCAAGGTCATCAATTTCAAGCTGGCGAATGGGAACGGAAGCTCGTAAATTATGATTTGCCCTTCCATTCTGGCGATTGCGCTTTGATGCTTGTACGCATGGAAGAAGAATTTAGCCATTATAACAATAATGATCAAACCTTAATTGAATATGCCATCATCAATATGGCTGAAGAGATTATGGGTGAATTCATGCAGGTCTGGGGCGTTAAAGAAGAACATGGATATCTTGTGTTTCTGCTTCAGCTTAAAGAGAAAGGATCCGACATCGGCAAAGAAACCATCCTAGAAAAGCTTTCTTTACAGCTTCAGTATAAGGTTAAGCAATTTCTGAAAGGTTCCCTGTCCATAGTAATCACCGAGTGGTTCCAGTTTCCCGAGAAGGTGTCGAGCCGTTTCCGTCAGGCTACAGCTTATTTCCGGCAGATCGTGGGAGACGAGCGCGAATTCGTAATGCGGGTCAGCGAATTTGAACCTTCCACCACCCAAGGACCTTTGGATGCCCTTTACACCCCGCCGACACTAATTCACCTGCTTGAAAGTGGGCATTGGGATGCTGCGGAAGAGAAACTACTCGCTGTCTGCGCGGAGCTGGATGAGAAATGGTCTGAATCGTGGGAGCATTGCATGGAGGCAGGTTTTTTAATCACTGCATCCTTCACGAATCTCGCACACCGAAATGGACATACTCTAGCTAACTTAGTGGGAGACGATCTCGGTTGGTTGCAAAGCGGTGAAGCGTTCTCGACCATCGGTAAACTTAGAAAATGGTCCCTCAGCATCCTGAGCAAATTGAAAGAAGGAACGTCTAACGAAATTAAGGACATCAGGTCTGAATATGTGAAAAAGATTCAAGATTTCACAGACAAAAACCTGCATTTAGATGTTTCATTACGGGTTCTGGCTGACCATGTAAACCTCCATCCGACTCATTTATCAAAAATTTATAAGATTGAAACGGGTGAAGGAATAAGCGATTATATCTCGCGCCTGCGCATGGATCGGGCCTGCCATAAGCTGAAAACCACTTCTAAAAAAGTCTATGAAATCAGCATGGAGATTGGCTATATGGACCCTGCTTATTTTATAAAAGTATTCAAACGACAGTTCGGAGTAACACCGCAGGAATATCGAGACAATAATAAATAGCATGATAGAGTCCTATCGAAACTAAAAATCTCATATAGATGCCATCCCCGACTAGTTGTTAAAGTTACACTTGTAAAGATCATACACAGTAGGGGGAATTAAAGAATGATCAAGTTCAAAAAAATGTGGTCGTTGTTAACGGTCACAGCACTTATCACACTCACAGCCTGTGGCAGTGGCGGCGGAAATAATGAAAACGCCAAACAAAACAATACCACATCGTCTGAGACTAGTTTATCTGAAGCAGATGCTGCTTTTGAAAAAGGTAAATACGATCCACCCATCGAGTTCAGTTCGGTATTGATGCCGAAGAAATATGTTCAAGGCGATACAAAAGAAAACAATGTTCACGATCGCTGGATGCTGGAAACACTGGGCATGAAGCATAAAGATACTTGGTATCCTGCCAATGACGATCAATACAGACAAAAGCTTCAGCTTGCCATTGCTTCTGGCGAAAAGCTGCCTGACTTCGTTTCTGTACCAACCAATGCAGTGTTGACCAATCAACTGATTGATTCCGGTCAGTTCATTGCTATCGATGAGTTGTTTGACAAGTATGCTAATAAAATTCTAAAAGATCATGCTGCAGCACACCCAGAACTTTGGTATCCATTCACAAAAGACGGTAAGAAATACAATATGCCGATCCTTGAATATACCGATAATGACGATACCCTTCTCTGGTTACGGGAAGATTGGATGGAAAAGCTGAACCTTCAAGCTCCAAAAACAATCGCCGATCTTGAGATCATTATGGACAAATTCAAGAACGAAAACCCTGACGGTCTAGCACCTAAAGATGTTTTCCCACTTGCGATTTCTTTGAAAAACAATACAAACACCTGGATGGGCCAACTAGACTGGTTATTCGGTGCTTACGGTACGATTGAAGAACAATGGAATAAAGATGCCGACGGCAATCTAGAATACGGTTCCATAAATCCTGGAGCTAAACAAGCCCTTGCTAAGCTTAGTGAGTGGATGGAAAAAGGTTATATTCACACAGACTCCGCACTTTGGGATGAAGGTAAATCTGCTGAAAGCTGGACAAAAGGCGCCGCAGGTATTCTACCAGGGGCAAACTGGGTTCCAGACTGGCCAGCTCCCGATCTTATGAAAAATGTACCTGGAGCGAAGATCAAAGCTTATCCGGTTCCAGCAGGTCCAGACGGACTCATCGGTACCAAATGGCAGAACTCTGGGGTAAACGCTAGTATCATGATTAACAAAGATGCTAAGCACCCTGAAGCAATTTTCTTATACTACAACTACTTGCTTGATAACCTAGCTAATCCTGCAGCTGGTAGTGAATTTGAATACGGCTTTGCTAAAGGCTACGATTGGGACATGATTGATGGAAAGCCTACTAGTGATAAAGAGAAGATTAAAGACTTCTCCAATGAGTTTCCTTTCTTAACTGGACCGGCTCGTATTCCTGATCTGTTCATGAAGACATTGGTTAAACTTGCTGATGGTGAAACACCTGTAACTCCTTATGAAAAACAAATGGCTGAGTTCCGTAAACCGGAAAACTGGGCCGCTGCAAAAGTTGTTATGTCGCAAATAGACATTCGTAGACAGAACTATTTCACTGGTGCTGCGACACCAACGATGGTATCCAAATGGAATCTGCTTCGTCAATCCGAAATGGAAACCTTCAACAAAATCATTTACGGCAAGCTTCCAGTAGATGCCTTTGACTCCTTTGTTTCCAACTGGAAAGCAAATGGTGGTGACCAAATCACCAAAGAAGTTAACGAATGGTTCAAGTCTGTATCCACCAAATAGACTAAAGTAAATAAAACAAGCCGGAGCGTGTTCCTTACGCTCCGGCTTGTTTTTTTATGAATTCATCATTAACTTTCGCCCGCTAGAATCCCTTTCAAATACCCCGTCAACTCTTTTGCCGCTTGTTCATGAGCTAATGCTCCCGGATGACTTCTTGCCCCTATGGTCTCATCCGTCATATTTGGAAGCTGCAACACTGAAACCTGCTTGTCCCCTGTTTTCTTGCTATAAACATCGACCGCTCGGTAGATCGCCGGCATCATGGGGATACCAAGCATCCCGTATGCCCATACGAGATGTGCATGTTGATTATTTTTTCTAAGCTTCATCAGAAATTTCTCGGCGGCATCGACAAAAGCTTGTATATCATCCTCATGATAGGTCCCGTCTTCATTTAAGCGTTGTTTATGGCTCTCCCCTGTTACCTCATCTTTCCATTCTGGCGATTGAAAAGCGCCCCCATCATTTGTTCCTAGATTAACTACCACAACATCTGGCTGCCAGGATTCAAAAGAGTGTTCTTGAAAAGCTCCTAAAGCTTCGTTCTTTGCTCCAGTTAGAAGACCACAAACCTGTTCATAACCATCAGGGATATTACCGTGCGGATTATTATCCCAGCTAGTAAGGACACCCCAGCCACTTTGAGAAATAACTCTATATTCTGCATTTAAAGCATCTGCCGTCATACTAGTATAGTTGTTAATGGCGCTAAACCACATTGGAATCCAGTCTTCTTCAGCCTTGGCACCTATACTTCCTTCTCCGGATGTTATACTGTCACCTATGAACTCTATCTTGTGGGGTTTGTCCGCAACGGGCAGAAATTCCCCATCCATCTTCACCGCATGTATCTGCAAAGAGCAGCCAGAGTCTCCACTCATTGCCTGCACATCTTTTACAATACGGACATTTTTCACAACACGATCATTCATGCCTCTAAATACACAAATCCAATACCGGCCTGCTACTAACATTTGTCTGCTTACAGGAACGGAGTTGATCAGGATGCTAATCCAAGGTTCATAAACATCATAATCTGCTTCTACTTCAAGCCATAGCTCAGAACTTTTAACATTTAATTCGACCGCACTGCCTGTCCAAAATAACGTTAGTGGAGAAAGTAAACCTGTTGTTCTGCCGTGAATTTTCAGATGTTCGATATCAGCTAATGTATGTACCTTTAAGTTTGTATTCTGCTTCATAAAATCCCTCCTAAATTACTACTAGAATCCTAATCTACACTTCTACTTCACTACTTCTTCAATACTATCTTATAATCCTTTTCCAAATAGCATATAGCATATAGCATATACTCTGCCTCTGGTACAATAGAATTAAATGAGGTCATGAACAAAGGTGGGATTGAAGTTGAAAGTTATACCTAACTGTATTACACTTGGCAGAATTATTTTGGCAATCATGCTGTTATTCTTCGAGCCCCTAAGTTCGCCCTTTCTTGCAATTTATATCCTTTGCGGAGTCACCGATCTGATAGATGGTCCAATTGCCCGAAAATCAGGCACAACAAGTCATCTCGGAGCAAAGCTGGATTCTGCTGCCGACACAATACTAATCGGGATCAGCTTATTTACTTTGTATCCGCTTCTAAGTCTCACACTCGAATTCATCCTATGGATCTTCTTGATCGCGGTCATCCGCTTAACAGCGATAGGGATTGCCCTTCGCAGATTCAAAACTTACGCAAGCATCCATACCTACGGCAATAAACTCACCGGGCTCCTCCTATTTGTAACTCCTATATGGCTTTGCCATAGTAACCACACCATTTGGACAACCAATGTCTGTATAGTTGCAACCTTATCCGCCGTGGAAGAATTGATCATTCAAATCACATCCACTCAATTACAGCTAGACAGAAAAGGATGGTTTTACAACCATCCTAATCAGGAATAATGAAAGACACCGTAGTTCCCACCCCAGAAATACTTTGAATCTTCAAGCCTTGTCCATATAATTGTGTTAATCTCCGATCGGTATTAAGGAGACCAATTCCTTGATCCTTAAGACTTTTTGGCTGTAATAACTTGCTGACTTGAGCTTCATCCATTCCAATCCCCGTATCTGCAATGATAAAATGAACAGCCTCCGCATGTGTCTCGATGTGAATACACAAGGTTCCACCTTTTGCCCGACTTAAGATCCCATGCCGGACGGCGTTCTCGACCAGTGGCTGAATCGTCAGCGGAGGAATTAGAAGCTGGAGATTCGCGTCTACTTCCCATTCAACTTGCAGCCTCTCCTCAAAACGCTGCTGCTGGATATATACATAATTCTCGACCAGCTCCAGCTCTTGCGACAGCGAAACAAGTTTGCCTGCATTTAAGAAGTCAAAGCTGATCCGCAGATAAGTAGTGAACGCATCTGAAAGATCTTTCATTTTGACAGTGTCAAAATCACTCAAGGACATAATCGAATTTAATGTATTAAAGAGAAAATGTGGATGGATCTGCGCTTGTAAATAAGCAGCCTCCATTCTCAAACGATCATTGACTGCTTGCTTCATAGAAGTGAGCGACGAAGCACGATACTTCAATTCCATGGCATCTACTGGCTTGGTTACATAGTCATTAGCGCCAGCCAAGAAACCTGCGTAGACATCCTCCTGTTCACTCCGGGCGGTCAATAGAATAATAGGAAGTTCATACATCGTAAACCGCTCGCGTATCAATCTTGTCAATTCATAACCAGACATGCCCGGCATCATCACATCAGCGATAACCAAATCGAACTGCTCATGATGCAACATATCCAGCGCCTCACGGGCTGAAGTCGTTGTATCAATCCGATAAGCTCCATCTGATAAAATATTTTGCAAAACTTTTAAATTGACCGAATCATCATCAACTGCCAGCACATGTATGATATCAGCGTCTGTATCGAGCTTCGAGAGTGGCTCTACTTCCTTTGTATTATAGGTGGCAGCCACCATAGCTGATTTCTCAGCAGTTATCCACGTGCTGAATGGTGACAATGGATCCGAATCTTTTTCTGCATAGACATCCGGAATGGATGACTGCAAGCTCCCTTTGGCTACAGGTAATTTGAAGCTGAACTTACTTCCCTGACCCGGCTGCGATTGCAGCAATAATTCACTGCCATGCAGTTCGACCAGCTCCTTACAGATGCTTAGTCCCAGCCCAATGCCGCCTTGACCGTAAGCCCCTTGTTCATAGCGCATAAAAACACGCTTTTTCAAAGCTTCATCCATGCCTACTCCTGTATCCGTAACATGTATCCATACATCCCCACCCACTTGTTCTGCGGCCAGTTCAACACTTCCCTGTTCGGTGTACTTTAGTGCGTTATGAACTAAATTAATCAGAATCTGCACCAATCGCTCCTCATCCGCATAAACACGAGGCAGTTTCTCATCTATAGACATTCGAAGCTCTACCTTCGTCCCACCGGTTAAGAAGCGTAACATATCCAGTACACCTTCAGCCAATGACCTCACTTGCAAGACCTTTATATTCATCACAATCCGCTTATCCTGCAATCGCACAACATCAAGCAAGTCATTCAGCATAAGCGACATCCGGCGACTGACCATAATTAGCAATTCCATGTCACGCTGGCTCTCTTCATCCAGCACATGTTTTTTTCTTGTTAACACACTTTGGGCAATATTCATAATCCCATGCAGTGGAGTGCGCAGCTCATGTGACGTATTGGCTAGAAAACGGTCCTTTAATTTATTGGATTCCGCCAATTGAGCGTTCAGTAACACATTTTGATGGGATTGATGAAAATATCTCCTAAACCAATAGGCGGAAAATGCGGCAAGGGCAGCTATTAAATCTACGGGATAAAACATAAATTGTGAGCTACTGGCATAGTAGACAGCCCCCCACAACATATTATTTAGTACTGCTAACACTGAAAACAATAAAAATAGAGCACCTTCAGCTCGTAAGGATACCATCTTCCAAAAATAATATACCGTCCAACACACTGGAACGTAATACAGGATCATGTAATACCCTTTTCCGATGATATATAACACTGCCTCTTCAGGACCTACAATAATAAATAAAGTAAAAATGAGAACTGACAGGATGTAACTATAAAACGCCTTGCCTTTCCGTCGATTCCCCAATAGTTCTCTTCCCATCAATAAAAGGAATAGACAAAACCCTATATACGAAAGAACCTTTAACCTCAACATCCAGGCAAAATCAACATGAAGAAACCGGAACATTAGTCCATTATGTTCAACCCCAATGGATACAGCCGCAGCGACCATCATGAGGAAAAAAATAATCAGCTCTGTTTTTCGTACATCCATCAGATAGATAATCAATAAATACAACCCATGTAGAAGAAGCATGACCCCTACGACTAGCTGCAAGCCAATGGAATTCCAGTATATAGTGTCTACTTCATGTTGAATGCCAAACTCCACGGACCGAATTATGCCCCCTTTTAGTGGAGACTCATAGTTTGACGTCCGAACAAATAGATCCAGATGCTTCTGATCTGTAGGTGTATAACTGATTAAGAATGCTTTCGTCACATAAACATGCTCTTCCTTCTCGTCAGATAACACACCAAACCGTGCGAGCACTGTTCCATTGATCTCCACTTCAGAAGAAGTATAGATGGACTGGAACCAAAAGCTTAGCGGCTCAGACAAGGGTTGATCTAGCAAAATACGCATATGATAAGTTCCGTATCCATATGCCTTTTTTTGCTCTGAAGGATTAAATGCGGTACTCCAGTTACCCGGCACCTGAAGCATTTGGCCTTTTAAAACGCTATCCACATTGGCGGCATTCACCCATTGTTCAGGATAAAACTCCCATTCTCCATCCAATGGAAAAGAGCTTAGTGATTCAAGGTCTACTCCCCGCAAATCGAGCACACCTTGCTCCACTACAGGAGGATTAGACAGAGTAAAATGATTGTACCAGCTCCAGCGTATTGCAATCAGCAGGCAGATGAATACTACTATGTACAACATATGACTTAACTTAATTTTATTCTCCGAAGTTCTCATAGACTCCTCATTCGTCAATAGTATTTAATAGTGCTATATCCCTATCTCCAACTTTGAGCAATACAGTATGATTATACTATATTAAGAGGCCTATAGACGTATGTAATCCTATGTTTAGAGGAAAAAAATCAACTATCCCATAGAGCAGATAGTTGATTCCTTCCTTAACGCTTCTTCTAATGTAGAGTTCGATGTGTTTAGATTTCTAGCAATGAGAATACTTTATCGAAACCTGCTTTGGAACGGGAAAATAATTCAGATGAACTGTGTGCGGAGGCTGGTGCCAGCACTTCTTGGGCGATAACGCCGGTATACCCGATCTTTGTAAGGCTTCCCAGGAAGCCTGTAAGATCAATAGCCCCTTCCCCTGGATACAATCGATCAAAATCAAGCAATTCTTCTATGGGCAGAGGTTTAGCATCATTGATATGGACATACGCGATTTGATGCGGTTGTAATTTCAGCAGATCCTCACTTGTTAATCCATTTGTATGCCAATGATAGGAATCCAGCAACAAGCCGATATTTCTCACTTGAATGGTGTCTATCCAGTTCAACGTATCATGCATCGTCCAGATCAGCGGATTTGCCCATTGTGTACGTAAGTGATGAGGGCCAACGAACTCTAAGGCTAGCGAAATACCATAAGCGCCTAATATTTCTGCACATAGTCTTAAACGTCTAGTGGCTGCAATCATAAACGGTGCGACCGGAAGATCAGTCGAAGGTAAAATATATGTGCAGCATGTGGTGCACTTTAAGTCAGCAGCGGCCTCAGCCATCTGGGTAAGCGATTTCAGACTCTCCCTAAAGCTATCCTCTGTCGTGCGCCAATCTACCTCTAAACCAAAAGATCCTAGCATGACGCCATGACTTTCCAACAATTGAACTGCCCCATCCTTGCCATATTGCTGTACCAACTCTAATGGATTGACGTCTATGGACCGAAACCCGAATTGGCTCGCAAGTCTGATGTATTCTTCATTGGAACTAATCTCACCCAAACCTGCTGTTGTTAATCCTCTTATCATCGTAGATCTCCCCCTTTATGACCAATCAAACAGTACATCATTGTTCTGGGTACCCATTCCAAGTCTAGCGCATTTGGCACTCGAATAAAACACCTCAAAGGACATGTCATTCCTTTCATTTTTCTTCAAAGATCCTTATACTTGCTTGAAGAAGCATTTCAAGGGAGAATGAAAAGTATGGACATAAAAAAATTGCAATACTTTATCGCAGTAGCAGAGGAACTGCATTTTAACCGTGCAGCAGAGAAGCTAAATATGACACAGCCTCCCTTAAGCCAGCAAATTCAAGCTCTGGAGAATGAAATTGGTGTGAAACTATTAGAACGGAACAAAAGACAAGTTCGTCTCACGCCAGCGGGGGCGGTATTTCTAGAAGAGGCTAAATCCATTTTATCTCAACTGGAACGCTCTATTAAAACAACACAATTAGTCGATCAAGGAATTATCGGACATTTGAACATTGGATTTATAGATTCTGCAGCTGGTGGAGTATTGGTTAATATGTTAAAAATGTTTCGGGAACGTTATCCCCAAGTACAACTCAGATTACATGAGATGACGTCTGCTCAGCAGTGGCAGGCTTTACATGAAGGAACGATTCACATTGGATTTGTACGTTATACAGAGTCGGGCAAACATATCGACCATCGTCCCTTAGTCAATGAATCGCTTATTGCCGTTTTGCCAGAGCAGCATCACCTATCTCAATTACCGGTGTTATCCATTTGCTCTTTAGCTTTAGAGCCGTTTATATCGTTCCCGCGTCATTTAGGAGCTCCTTTTCATGACCTCATTATGAGCTTCTGCGCCCAACACGACATGTATCCGAATGTTGTACAGGAAGCCATTCAGATGTACACCATTGTAAATTTGGTAGCTGCTAATCTTGGAGTTTCTATTGTTCCCTCTTCCGTTGCTATTTTTCAGCGCGAAGGTGTCGTATTTCGTGCCTTTGAAGAAAGCACACCATCGATTCCCCTTTATGCCGCTTGGAGAACCGATTGCGATCGTGCCTCCTTATCCGCGTTACTAGAGATCATAGGACAAATGAGTTCAGAAGTTATTAATGGTGAATGATATAATATTCAGCCCGTTTTTCTAGGATCACGTTCAACGAGTCCTTCTAGCACCCTATCGATTTGCATCATAACTTCCCTATCCAGACGAACTCCCGCAGCTTTGGCATTTTCTATTACTTGCTCAGGCTTGGATGCCCCAATAATTGCAGATGAGACTTGTGGATTTTGCAACACCCATGCTATAGCCAACTGCGGAAGCGTCAACCCAACTTCACTGGCGATGGAAGAGAGATTCGAGACCGCCTCAAGCACCTCAGTCCGAAGCCACTGACCCGCCAATTTATTCATAAATGGTGAGCCCGCAGCGGTTGAAGCACGAGAACCCTCTGGCAATGGTTGCCCTGGCATATATTTACCTGAAAGAATCCCTTGAGCAAGCGGTGACCAGACCACCTGTCCAATCCCTTCCCGCTCACAAGCTTGAACTACCTCCGTCTCCATCACGCGCCATAACATCGAATATTGAGGTTGACTAGCCACCAATGGCACCTTCAATTCCCTCGCCAAAATAGCACCTTCTGCTATCTGATCCGCCGTCCACTCACTTATCCCGACATAGAGAACCTTACCTTGACGCACCAGATCCGAAAAAGCCAAAAAGGTCTCTTCAAGGGATACTGTTGCGTCAAAGCGATGCGCATAATAGATATCAATATAATCGGTCTGTAATCTGTTCAGTGAAGCATGGCACGCCTCCATAATATGCTTGCGAGACAGACCTCTTGCGTTACGTCCCGTCCCTGTGGGATGGCACACCTTGGTACACAATTCGATATCAGCTCTGTGCACTCCTTTTAATGCTTGGCCCAGCACCATCTCAGC
This sequence comes from Paenibacillus sp. FSL F4-0122, assembly GCF_038002845.1. NCBI lineage: Bacteria > Bacillati > Bacillota > Bacilli > Caryophanales > Paenibacillaceae > Paenibacillus > Paenibacillus sp. FSL F4-0122. The sequence goes on along the minus strand of NZ_JBBODI010000001.1, from coordinate 5,069,797 downwards.
TTTCGTATCGGAATATACATCTGCAGTATCAAATGTTGTGATCCCTACATCCAATGCAGCGCGAACACAAGCATGGGCAGTATCATTGTCCACTTGAGCACCATGTGTAATCCAATTACCATAAGCAATCTCACTTAGATGTAAGCCACTAGTTCCTAATTTGCGATAGTTCATTTTATACCCTCCTTTAGATAACAATCTGATTGTAACAAAGAGATATTAATACGAGAAATACTCTTTAATATGCAGTTTAATTCAAAATAGATATTACTGAGACACTTAAAGATAATAAAAAAACACCCTTTAGGCGTTTTTTTCGGTAAATATTCTGTTTCGAAACTCTAACTTCGTCTATACTCCGGTGAGTATTAACCTCCAAGCTTTGTTACCGCACCACAACTAACAGTACAATAATTCCGAGCCAAAACAGCCAGCTTACTGGGTGACCGAAATTTAATCCCCAGCCGACTCCGAGCCTTTTCTTGACGATTAGGTTTGGATCTTTGCTATTGAAATAAATCATACCTAATAGCCATTTTTCATCATCATGGACAGGTCTGACATTGGAGCTATCGGCAGATCGCTCCAAGCGGCTTTCACCCTGACCAGCCCAGAACGTTAAGGCCAAGGCGTATAGGATGATAAGGGCTATTATGATTAGGATAATAGGGATAGCGAAATTCATGTTAAGCTGAGATATCATATTTAGTTGCACGACGGAAAACAGGATAACTATTAAGAAGCTTGCTGTAAGCATAAAATATGACCAAGTACGGCGGTAAGTTGCGTCTTGTCTGATGGAACGGTTAGGATCATTGGGTTGAACCTGCTGCTTCACTCTGCGAATACTCCAATTCTCAAATATGAACAAAAGTGTTATGAACACTTGCATGATCGTAGGCATAAACACAGAACTATAAGATTTAGCTGCATAGCCGTCTACGTTCCAACTGCTGTTGTAATGGATCGGAATCTGATCAGGAATCAGATCGTAGTTGCGTAGCACATTTACAATAGTAACAACAATAATTAAAACATGAATGAGGAACCATTTATTAGACAAGCCAATGTTTCTTTTCCGAAATCCAGTGTCCACTGCCATGATCGATGGTTCCAGAGCAATAGGCAGCATAGGTAGTAAACTTTTCATTTTGAAATAATAGCTAATGTTTATGACTAGGGAGATTACGACCATGGCGAGTGAATAAGTGACAATGATCCAACTTGGTTGCTTGGAATGTTCATCACCGTATATTAGACAGAGGATACAAATAATGAATAGGATGGTATGTAAGGTAGCACTAATCCTAGCATATGACTTCCGCATCTGGCGCAGAGGCTCACTATGGAATTGTACAGGGCTGACGGTGACCCCAAAACTAATCGTCTCTCTTGTTAAATAAGGCATGCTTACCATGAGTACAATGGCAGGTACAAATACTAAGATCATTACTATAACAGGCATTATCGTCATATCATTCGCCTCCTCTTATACATAAGTGTGTATTTGAAAACTCTATAACCCTTATAGCATAGGCGATTCATCACTATGCCTTTTTGCGTATGATTATCCTATTAACTTAGGATAGGTAATCGGCTTGAACATAAATTTTATTATAATCGATTTTAGTGAATATAGGGGTGAAATTAACAATTTATCCAGTTTTTTTGCTACGCAGAGCTACTCATCTGACAACTGAATTATGGCAAGTACATCTGTTTGAAATTCTGTGTAGGTAAAGGACTCGCCTCGTATCTGCAATGGTGCGGATTACTTCGTCAGAGTATAAATAAGTCCTTCCATGCTTAATATAGTACTTGCTCAGGTTTGTTCCATTAAGATATTTCTCTACAATCGCTCGATAAATCGGACGCTTCATTTCATCCACTATCAATGATAGAATGCACCGTTTCATTCGATTCAACATCAAAATAGCCAACATACGGCGTATTTTCTACTTCCGCTGATAATCGGATTTTCAGTGCAGGGAAACCATCTATTCCTAGCGACCTGCAAAAACGAACAACCGCCGCACTGCTTGCCTCCGCTTTTGTCGCTAACTCATGTATGGTCATATGCAGCACTTCTTTAGCATTTGCAAGAATGTACTCCGCTACTTTTTCTCTGATTCTGGCAATTCATTTAAGTCTAGCTCAATTTGCGAAATCATACTTCCCCGCAATTAAACCCGCTCCAACAAATGCAGGAATCATTGGTATGAAAATATTTCCGATTTTTCACAAAAAGTTCTTGAACGGTTTATCTATGATTCCACACGTTCCATTATTGACGAATTTTTTTTTCAACATTAAACTATAAGTTAAGAAATTAAATTTCAAAAAAAACCGTTTTTTTTCATTTATTAAATTTATCCCAACATTACGGCGCAGGAGGAAATGAAAGATGACGACGACACCAAACATCATCGTAATGAACCATCCAACTAGAGAGCAGCTTGAAAAGATTTACGATATTTTAGATGAATGCTTTTCCGTAGGCCGAGCTTTTTTCCAAGAAAGATTAGACCTCGACACCACATATGATCCAGATACAACATGGTTTGCGATGGTAGACGGTAAGATTGCATCCAATGTACAAATTTTCCCGTTTCATATCAGAGTCGGTCAAGCGATCTTGAAAACAGGTGCAATGGGGAGTGTCGGTACAGATCTAAATTACCGCGGGCTGGGGCTTGCACACAAAATTCTTCATGCGCAGACCAACTATATGAAAGAAACCGATTATGATATAAGCTTGCTTTTGGCTAGCAAGCATGCGTTTTATGAAAAGGCTGGCTGGAGACTTATTCCGGAGACTGCTTTCGCAATTGAAAAACCAGCAAGTTTGGAGCAGCAGCAAAACAGTGATGAAATCATTCCTTTTGAAGCCTGTTATCTTGATGATATCCGTTTCATCTATGAACAATTCAATAAGAATCGTACCTACACCGTGATCCGAAGTAGAACGTATTGGAATGATTTATTGACCTGGCCGGAATGGAAGAAAGTTGACTGCTTGCTCCTTCGCAGAAATGGAAAAATCGTCGCTTATGGCATCATTGAAAAGAAAGATACTGAACAAGTATTTATTAATGAATTATTGTATTTGAACGAAGCCGAAAACGGCGTTGAAGCTTTGTTTCATGCCTTATGTCAGCTGCGTCAAAATGCAAAGCAAATATTAGCGATGCTCCCAGAGGACCATAAGCTATATTCCTATTACCAACAGCATCAAGCTAATTCAATTCAAATCAATATGGCGATGTGGAAAATGATCAATCTCAGTTCAACTTTCCATAAGCTTCAACCTGAATTAGAAGATCGCCTAAACCGTAGCAACATAATTGCAGACCAGGAGCTGCATATTGCACTTCGCAGTAATGAGGACTGTATCTACTTGGATTATAAGCAAAAGCAGCTTTCTGTTTCCGATGCTAGTAATCATACCAATCCCTATACTTCAATAGAAGTAGATGAACGCGAGCTAATGACTTATATCATGTTCGGCTATAATGAAGCAGGCGCAGCAAAGGACAGTACTGAGCACGCTAACATCCTTCAAGCTCTATTTCCGAAACAACAAGCCGTGTTTTATTTGACTGATAAATTTTAAGCCATTTTTGATTCCTACCATTTTAAAATAAGGGTGTGTCGCAAGTCCAACTGCTCGGACTTATGACACACCCTTATTTTTCCATAGCGACAAAAACTAGTCGTTGTTCTTTTTTGATCTTCCTAACAGGACAGCACCGTAGGCTGCATCCTTAATCGGCAAAATCAACTTTGTTTGCGGGTAGCTCTGTGCGAGCTTTCGCTCCAAGGCTTCTTTCACAAAGCGAGACTTTTGCAGCACACTTCCTGCAATCGCAATCGGACTTTCATATAGCTTAAGCCGTTCAATAACAGGCACAACAAGCTCATATAGATTGGCTGCACATTTCTCCGCTAACGCTATTGCATGTGCATCGCCCTTCTCGCATGCGGTCGTCATAATCGGTGCGAGCTGCGCAATATCTTTTTTCGTCGTATTTTTATCATAAACAAAGCCAATAATCTCTTTCACAGTGCTTAATCCAAGCTGCTCATATACCATCGCTGGGATGACCGTATCGGTTATTCTTCCGTCCTCCACTTGAACTAATCCGGATAATAGATCGCGCCCAATACTATAACCGCTTCCCTCGTCATCAATCAGATGACCAAAACCTCCTGTGCGATGCTGCTCTCCTTTTTCATTGACCCCAAAGCAAATCGATCCTGTACCGGCAATGAGAATGATGCCTTGCATTGCATTTTGTGCCCCGTATAATGCGGTTTCTTGATCGCCAGTAATCGTTAATGGCCCGATATAACCGTTATTTCTCACATGCTGTTCCAAAAAATTGATGACCAGCGGATTACTTATTCCTGCCGCACCTATACATATATGAGCAACTTCTTGTAAATTACTGCAGTAGAGCTTCATTTGACTAAAAATTTTCTCAAAGGAAGCGGCAATAGCATCAGCATCACCACCGTTATAATTAATAGGCCCTACAGTAAAGGTGAATAAAGAGTCTTCCTGGTCATGCGTAATGGTGACAGCTGTTTTCGTGCCACCCCCATCAATTCCAACGATAAATGCCATACCTATGTCCCCTTGTTGTACTTTTTATCTACATCTGTATCGTAATCTTGGCGGTGGGTACAACCTCACCATTTAGGATTGGAAGGAGTGATTTGAATGCATCAAGTGTATACTCAAATGCCGCAATTCCGCAGAACTCGCCTTCGATTAACGGTAAATCATACGGGCGACCTAATGTAATGGCCGTTACTTTGCAGCCTGCTGCCAGCAGCTTCTGAACAAGCGCAAGCTGACCTTTGTTTTCACGCGCATTAAACAAGCCGATAACAATATGCTTGTAGCCTTGTACCTTTGGAAGCGCAGCGTTGATTTGCTCCTCGCTCGGGTCAATGTCGATAATCTCATAAGCTGTATTAAAATGCTCCCCCATATATTGCGGAAAGCTAAGAGCTTGATTCAAGCTGCTGGACGCAAGATCGGTGCGGTATGAATAGGAACCCATAAATAACACTTGCTCGTCACCGGTATGAATGGGCTGGAGCTCACCTTTAATGAGGCAGATCGTTTCCGTACGCATTAGCTCATTTGCTCGGCGATGTACATCGCAGCCAACTAGTTCATAATCTAGCTCCTCAATCGTCGCATATTGTGCTTTATAAGCTAAAATTTTTGTAACAGCTGCATCAATTAGCGCTTCATCCAAATCACCGGTGGCTACAGCTTCTTCGATCAAATGAATCGCTTCCTTCACTGTCTCAGGAGTATGACTAATGAATACCAAATCAATACCTGCTTTAACAGCTCCTAACGCTCCTTTTGCCGTACCATAGTATCGTTTGATCGCATCCATTTCTAAACAATCCGATACAACTAACCCTCTATATCCTAATTTTCCTTTTAATATCTCTGTAATAATGGTATGAGACATAGTTCCGGGCACACCGGATTTTTCAATTTTCGGAAATAAAATATGTGCACTCATAATCGCTTGAGCTCCTTGCTCAATTGCTGCCTTAAACGGCAGCAGCTCAAGCTGCTCTAATTCCTCAAGTGTTTTTTCAATGCTAGGCAAGCCAATATGTGAATCGACATTTGTATCACCATGACCTGGAAAATGCTTAAGTGAGGACATGACGCCTCCATCGAGCAAACCCTTCATCATTTGAATTCCATACTGGGATACTGTTGCAACAGAATCACCATATGAACGAACATTTATGACTGGATTCAATGCACTATTGTTAACGTCCATAACTGGAGCTAGATTAAAATTAATACCTAATGCTTTCAATTCTCTGGCAGTCATTCTGCCTGCTGCATACGCATTTTCAGGTCGTCCTGAAGAAGCAATTGCCATGGCTCCAGCAACATTGGTCGCGTCTTTAGGCATACGAGTGACTCGACCGCCTTCTTGGTCGATCGTAATAAAACCCGGGATACCAGTATGTGTCGTGTACCATTGCTGCAGCTCAGTAACAAGCTGGCCTAATTGATATTTATTGTCGATATTATGTGAGAATAAAATAATATTGCCCACTTTATAATGCTCAATAACTTCCTTCAGCTCAGGAGTGATCTCGGTTGAAGGGAAGCCTGTTACGAACATTTGTCCAATCTTTTCGCGCAAGCTCATATGTTCTATTGTTCTCATCAATTATTCACCTTCCTCTAGCGATATAAATGATACTGCTGTGTTATTTCTGCAAATTGCTTGCTTTCCGCTGCAAACTGTTCAAGCAGCTGCTTAGCTTGCATATTTTCCGTACGATACATGCTGTCTCCCCCCAGCAAATCGATAAATGGGCGAGAGCCCTCCTTCACAGGAGGCAGGAATGAAAATTGCTCGTACAAATCTCTTATCGTAAATAATAAGGTTACCCCAACTTCTAAAGGCCTCAGCACTTGGAGATCTGTAATGTAAATTTGTACCCCGCCGCATAGCTCGCCACAATGTTTAGATGACGTTGGCTTGAAATAAACTGGACGAAAAAGCACACCCGGGATACCTTTTGCATTCATCTCATCTGCCAATTGCTGCGCTTGAATGAACGGAGCACCAATCATTTCAAACGGGAACGTTGTGCCTCGTCCTTCCGAGCAGTTCGTGCCTTCAAATAAACATGTTCCTGTATATAATAACGCTGTTTCATATCGTGGCATTCCAAGTGAAGGATGAACCCAAGTTAATCCTGTATCCGGGAAGGACATGCTCCGTTCCCAGCCTTCCAAACGAACGACATGCAGCGATGCATTCCAATTCATTTGATCATTTGCCATCGTTGCTACCTCACCTGCTGTTAAGCCGTATCGCACGGCTAGCTCGTAATTTCCAACAAATGATTTGAAGCCGGGCTTCAAGACATTCCCTTCTACCGTTACCCCGTTAAGCGGATTAACACGATCAAGAACAACAAATTCCACACCTGCATTTGCACAATCTTCAAGTGCATATAGCATCGTATAAATAAATGTGTAATAGCGTACACCAACATCTTGAATATCGTATACAATGATGTCTACTTCATTCAGCATTTCTTTTGTTAAACGCTTGGAGTCTTTACGGTACAAGCTATAGACTGGAACATTCGTAAAAGGATCCATGTAAGTGTCTACTACTGCCCCTGCATCCAAATCTCCGCGAACGCCATGCTCAGGTGAAAACATCGCAGCAAGATTAAAATTTTCATGTAATATAGTAATCGTTGATGCAAAATCCTTCGTAAGACCTGTCGGCGCTGTAATCAATCCTACGCGCTTACCTTCGAACAAATAACGATAATTCGTTATAGAATCAATCCCATTTAACACCATATGAAGCTGCCTCCTAGCTGCTTTTTCGCATAAATGGATAGAACAAGGGAATGTTTCCTGCTATACATAGAAACACTCCCTCTTAGCTAGTTGAATAGTTACCAAAGACTAGACTGCCTAACCTTCACCGTTTCAGCTGGCACCATAAATGCTTCTGCATATGTCTTTCTTGCTTCACAGCCGCGAACAACTGCTAGTGCTTTATAATAATCCATGTATTTGAAAGATTTGCTATTCGTCACAAACCAATGCTTGCTTAAAGCATCTATCCATAGATCAAATGCCGCTTGATCGAAATCCACATATACGTAAGGGACATAATCAACCGCATCCTCCCAGTTTTCGGAGTAATATAATCTTGCTGCAAAGTGCGCGGGGAGCGCTCGTTCAAAGGATGATAGACTTGCGAAGAAACGGGCATCATTTACGATATGATGCGTTAGCGCATGGTCCTTATGCATACTGTTTTTCCAGTGTGTAATAATAATGTTAGGCTTCACGCGACGAATTACATCACAAACCTCCATACGAATTTCTTGATTGTCAGGCAACTCTCCGTCACAATAATCATCGAATACAATGGCTTCACCGCCTAGCATATCCGCAAAAACCTGTGCCTCTTTCACTTTTTGCTGACGATATTCCTTTATATCCTGTCCTGCCGGGACCCCTCGTTCACCCGCAGTTAACGCTAGTGTCACAATGCGATCTCCCTTTAAACTATGACTAGCGAGTACACCACCAGAAGCTAGCTCCACATCACCAACATGTGCTCCAATTGCTAATACTGTGAATTTTTCGCTCATCTTTAAAGTTCCCTCCGCAATATAGAAAATTGTTTTTCAATAGTAAAGCCCGCTTTTTGATAGATTCGAAGAGCCGGATTATTATTTCCAGTGAATAGAGAGATATATTGACAGCCCACATTTTGAAAAGCTTCAACCATTCTGAAAAATAATACACTGCCAAGGCCATGACCCTCATGCTCTGGGTGCACTCCGATACCGCAAAAAAATGCTCTTCCATCAGGCTGCGAAATAATTGGACCCGCAAAGCCCACAACCTCGTTGCCGTACACAGCTACTACAAGTGGTGCGCCAACCTTCACATAAGTAACAACATCCTTCTTCCACTGCGGATTTTGCAGGGCAGCAAGCGTTGCTTCAAGCCCTGTATGTAAATCAGGGACATAGGAAGTAATGTAATAGTCCTTGCTATTTGCATTGGTTTCCTTATCTAAAATATCTTCGGGAACTATAAAGCTTCCGAGTCTTAAATACATGCCGCATTGCCTCGCTCGATCTTCGTAGCCTCTAGCAATTAAAGCTTCATATAATGGCTGGTCCTTACTGATGCCCGGGGCATTATTATGCTCATGCTGAGGTGCACTTGGTATACTCCACTTCAGCTTAACAGGGTTGAAAAACAATACATCCGCTTGTCTTTTCCCAAGTTCTTGGAATCTTTTTTCTAAACGCAATAGAAAAGCATCGTAAAGCTCCAGAGAAGCCACATGGGTATCTATAATAACACTCGTAATATAACCCGCCACATCTCCAAGAGGGAGATCGTCACCGCAGCAGCCAGCTGCAAAACCAACAATCCCTTTTTCGTCACAGCCTACCCATATACAGTCAGCGTCAAAATAAGGATGGTCGATGAATGTATCTTGAAACTCTCGCTCTGTAAATGGCTTATAATCATATTTTGTAGCCTCACGATTCCAAAGCTCTACAACTGCAGAGTGATCTTCAATTGAAAAGGTTCTGATTTGCATCATTTAAGCCTCCTGTGAACGTCCAATATAGGGCCAGGAAATTTTGCCCATTACTACTGGCTGTGAAGCTCCAGTTACTAGCGGGATATTGTTTGGTAAGCGCTCCATCGTGTAATACGCTAGCAGAGCAAAAGCAATTGCTTCCTTAGCATCACTATTACCACCGATATCCTCCTGCGTCAGCACCTGCACGTTATGCGGTGCAAATAAGTGTTGTAAATCACGCAAAAGCGTCTTGTTATAGCTTCCACCGCCGCCAATTAACAATTGCTCAGCCTGATGCTGCGGTGCAATATACCGTTCATAGCTATCGACGATGCTCCAGGCAGTTAAGTACGTAGCTGTTGCAACAACATCTTCCGCTTTCCAGTTATTAACCTTCATCATTTCAATAATTTGTGCCACGTATTGTTGGCCAAACCGTTCTCTGCCTGTCGATTTTGGTAACGGCATCGTATAATATTTATCCTGCTGCATCCATTTCAATAGCTCATCAATCACTTGACCGCCCGCACCAATTTCGCCATCAACATCCATGGTCATTGGTGCAAATAATTGCGATACAAGGCCATCGATAATCATATTTCCAGGACCCGTATCAAAAGCAAATACCTCATCCGGTGAGGCATTTACAGGCAAAACAGTCACATTGCCTATTCCGCCAATATTTTGCATCAGAATTGTTTTCTCTGGATTGTTAAACAATAAGTATTCGGTAAATGGTACTAACGGAGCTCCTTGTCCACCCATTGCCATGTCAGCAACTCGAAAGTCTGATACGCAAGGAATTCCTGTGCGATTGGCGATAACTGCACCATCCCCAATCTGAACAGTACAATGCAGATTATAGCCGCCCATAACATTCTCTTCCGGAGCATGATAGATTGTTTGACCATGTGATCCTACTGCGAATATTTGCGAAGGCGAAAGGCCGCATTTCCCTATAACGGATAATGTGGCTTGGGCGTATAATTCGCCAAGCCACATATTCATTGCGCCAACCTTATCAATCGTAGCTTTAGCGGGATCAAAAAGCTCAAATATGGAGTTTCTAACTTGCACCTCAAAAGGTGTGTTTTCAAAAGCCAGTAATTCAATCTCTACTCCATGCTCTTTTTCGGCTGATGGGAAAAGCTTAACTACTGCTGCATCAATACCATCTACTGATGTACCTGACATCAAGCCAACTAAGTATGTTGCATCAACTTTTGATTGTTTGTCCATTAACCTTTCACCGCTCCAACTGTTACCCCTTCAAGGAAGTATTTTTGTAAACTGAAGAACAAAATAAACATTGGAACTGCTGAAATGGTTGCCCCCGCCATCATCGGTGCAAAGTAAGTTGTATTCGCAAAGCGAAAGTTTTTCAAGCCGACCTGAATGGTTTGCATATCCATCGTATTCGTTACTAGGAACGGCCAGAAAAAGTCATTCCATGCCGCCATGAACGTTAGGATTGCTAGTACTGCCATAATTGTTTTAGATAGAGGCATAATGATATACCAGAAGATTTTAGGCTGGGAACAACCTTCGATTTTAGCAGATTCAATAATTTCACCTGGAATGGAGGACATGAACTGCTTAACCAAGAAGATATTGTATACCGTTACTATGCTCGGCATAATCAACGCTGTGTACGTATTTTGTAATTCAAAAATGTTTACGATCAAAATATATAGTGGAACCTGAGTGACTTGAACAGGAATCATCATAGATCCCAGCAAAATAGCGAACAAAATGTTTTTCCCTTTAAATTTCATTTTTGCAAAAGCATATCCAGCAAGTGTAGCAAAAAATACGTTAGATACCGTGATACACGCTGCCACTATAAAGGAGTTCAATAACCAGTCCCATGTATGTGGGCTGAAGTTAAAGAAGAATTTATAAGATTCAAATGAAATCTTCGATGGTAGGATAGAATAGCTCATTGCACCAGCTTCTACCGGATCACCGAACGAGGAGATGACCATAAAGTATATCGGGAATATGGTAGCTGCGGCAAATAGGATAAGGAACGTAATGTTTGCACCATTACGTATAAACAGATACCCTTTGCTTCTTAAGCTATTGTTGTACAAACCCATAGTATTCTGCTCCTTTTCCTAGTATTCTACATCTTTACCTATAAACTTGAATTGAAGGAATGAGATAAATCCGATAATCGCTGCTAGAACTAATGATTGTGCCGCTGCCTCACCAAACTCAAAATATGTGAACGCATTGTTAAAGATTAACAAACCTACCATTGTTGTTGCATGGTCTGGTCCACCGCCTGTCATAAGATAAGCGTTTTGGAATACTTGGAAGGAACCGATAACACCAGTAACAAGTAGGAATAGCGTTGTTGGCTTAAGGAAAGGGACAACGATAAACCAAAGCTTTTGCAGGAAAGACGCGCCATCAATTTCAGCTGCTTCATAATAGCTGTTATCAATAGCGAGTAATGCGGCTATATAAATAATAATTGCTGTACCATGACTTGATAACCATGACATTAATACAAGTGAGAACATTGCAGTTGCACTGGAACCAAGCCAGTTTTGATTTTCAATACCTAAAAAACTCACGAGCTTATTGGCAATACCTGATTTTAACGGATCGAAGATCCACAGCCACACAACAGAAAGCGCTACACCAGATGCTACGGCTGGCAAGTAATATAGTGCTTTAAAGATCGTTTGTGTTTTTTTCTTGAAAGGAATAATCAAAATTGAAATTAAAAATGATAGAAGAATATTAAACGGAACAGTTAATAGCGTATATACTAACGTATTTTTCAGCGCTTTCCAGAAAAGTTCATCTGAAAAAGAGTTAACGAAGTTATCCACGCCGACAAAAGTGGATCCTAATGGACCATATTTTTGTAAGCTGATAATAAAAGCATTGATGACTGGATATGCGGTAAATAAAGAAAACGCAATAAGTGCTACTGCGATAAACGCGTATCCCCAACCTGAGTCACTTTCGAGTTTCAATTTTTTTCTTTTAGTCAACGTTTGATTCATTGGGTCGCACCTCTCTTCTAAAAACAGTACAAGCTCTAGCTAATTTAGAAGGAAAGCTGTACGTTCTAGCTACGCACAGCTTTCACATGTCAGCCTACGACAGACTAGTCAACTACAATACCATCTTTACCGAAAGATTTAATTGCAGCTGCTTTAACTGCATCATACATTTCTTGTGGAGCAATCTCATTTGCAAGTAAGGCTTGTAGTTTAGGAATAATAACTTCTGTTTCAATTTTTAATGCTTCAGCAGCCAGATCAGTAGGAATATCTGTACGAGCCGGAAGCGCTTTTGCCATCATAGCTTTACCTGCAGCAACGTTATCTTCGTTACGAGGGAATTTTTCAAGTACTTCTGCATTACGTGCAGATTCAGTAATTGGTGATAAGAACAGCTCATTACTGTAGTTAGCAGCAATTGAACCAGAAGACAAGAAATTCGTTGCTAGGGCAATATTTTTGATGTGCTCTTCAGATGGAGCTTTTTTACCACGAAGTGCGATATAACCATCAACGATTGAAGTAGGGACATAATCGGCACCGTTGAATGTTGGGACTGGAAGTGAAATATAATCAACTTCAATAGAATCTGCAACAGCTGAACCATCGTTCGCTTTAATCTTCTCATTGTTTAGACGAGCAGAGTTTTCAAATGCAGATAAACCTTTACCTGTGATCATCGTTTGACCCGTTAGGAACATGTTCCACCGTTTACCAGCATCGATAGAGCTTAGCTCTTTAGGCATAGAACCATCGTTGATCATTTCGCGAATAGATGTAAGTAGCCCCAAGAAGTTTTTGCTTGTATACGTATATTTAAGATCTTTATCGAAGTAATCTGGTAAACCAGCAGTTTTAGCAAGAATAGCTAGATAGTCTTTAGATGCTACACCAGATGTTGCGAACACGAAACCATAACGAGTAGTTTCACCTTTATCATTTTTCACTACGCCTTTAGAAATTGCATTACGGAACTCTTCATAAGTCCAACCGTTTTGTTGAATGCTTTTCCAATCAATTCCGGCTTCTTCAAGGAATTGTTTGTTACCACCGATAGTGTGGATTTCCATATACGCTGGTAGGCCGTATTGAGCGTCACCTAGTTGGAAATATTTCAATGGAACTTCGTCATAATCTGCCTTGGCTTCATCAGAAAGGGCACCGTTAAGGTCGATTAGTACATTAAGTGCTGCATATTTCGAAATTCCTGAAGCACCGATAAAAGCAATATCTGGAGGAGAACCTGCATTTACTTGAGTATCAAGTTTTTGCGTCATATCTTCCCAGCTCGCTGGCTCGATTTTCAAAGTCAAGTTAGGATGTAGTGTATTAAATTCTTTTTCCATATCAGCAAAACGTGTTTGATAGTTCGCTGATATCGGAGGTAAAAGTGCTGTAATCGTATCCTTTTTAGGCTCAGAACCACCGTTACTAGTTCCTGTGTTACCGGAATCTGTAGAAGCTGGAGCGTTATTTCCGTTTCCTCCGCAAGCCGATAATAGTGATACCATCATGATTCCTGACAAAAACAGAGTTAATCCACGTGATCTTTTTTTCATCGAAAACAGCCTCCTCAATTATTAATAGCATCCATCCTGTTATTCCACTTTTCACACCTAAACCAATGATGCGATTGCCTGTTTCAAGCGTCCTCCGTTTGTGTTAAGTACTTGTTCTGCTTCTTTTGCATCTAACCCCGATTTAATCATCATAATTGCCAGCTTACAGTTCATAGATGCTTTTTCAAGTGTTTCTGCTGCGGTTGATGTATCTACACCAGTCGTGTTCATGATGATACGAATCGAGCGATCTACGAGCTTAAAATTACTAGCCTTCAGATCAACCATCAAGTTGTTGTACGTTTTTCCTAACTTGACCATTGTGCATGTTGTCAGCATATTAAGCACCAACTTCTGAGCAGTTCCTGCCTTTAATCGAGTCGAACCGCTAATGACCTCAGGTCCTACAACAGGTGTTATACAAACATCTACAATGGGTTCGAACTTTGAGCCTCTGTTGTTACAAACACCGATAGTGGCTGCTCCAAGTTCCTTTGCTTTCGCTAAAGCTGCAATAACGTAGTTTGCACTACCGCTTGCCGAAATCCCAATAAGTACATCTTTGTTTGTTACACCAATGCTTTCGATTAATGCGATCCCTTCATCCATATCGTCTTCACAGCCTTCAACCGCAGTACGCAAAGCAATATCACCACCAGCAATATAGCCCTGCACCAAGGAAGGATCTGTACCAAAGGTAGGAGGACATTCGGAAGCATCCAGAACACCTAATCTTCCTGATGAGCCAGCTCCTATGTAAAACATTCTTCCACCATTAGACAACCTATGATGTAGAATATCTACCGCCTTTGCAATCTGCGGAATCTCCTCAGCTATAGCTCTGGGGACTAGTGCATCTTGTTGATTCATTAACTGGATCATTTCTTCCGTAGTACATTCATCAATCATTAATGTGTCTGGATTCACAGCCTCTGTTGTCAATCCCGCAAGGTAGTCATTCATAGCCATCCTCCTTCTTCCCAGCCTTAATCTGTCATTTAATTAACAAAACGTGTTAGATTAACTTACAATTATTATGTTCTTATACTAATACAACACCATCGCTTCGTCAATAGATTTTGAAATATAATTTCATGAAGAAATTAAATTCTGATGTTTTATTTCATTCCTTACATACTATGTTATACCACATTTATAAAGCGCTTACAAGATGCAATTTAAATTTTTAACAATTGCTTTGATCGCTATGGCTCTAAGGTTAAAGCGATTTAAAAAAATGTATTATTTGCTGATTATCGCTCCAAACGAAACATAAAGTTACATCATCCGTGTTCAACCGGATGATGTTTCGTCTTCAATTCCATTCATTTTCTTCCTCATAATTGTGTGCCAAGCTATTAATTATTGAATTAAACTACTTATTATATTCATTAGATCAACGTATTCATCATGTAGATAATCTGACATGGATTGATAAGTAGTACATTTTAGTACACGAATAAGTGAATGAAATACAAAAAAAGAAAGCATTGATCCATGATCAATGCTTTCCTCCACATTCATTCTATCAGAACCTAATTTCTAAGTTTTTTCTTTAATATATTATGCGTTTTTGTTAAGTAGGTTTTTACTTCTTCATATTCAGCACTTGCGACACCAGCAAATAATATGTCGATGATCGTAAGCATCGCAATACGCGAGCCCATAGCCCCACTGCGGATTGTTATTTCAGGTGTGGATATGCTCAATACAATATCCGCCCGCTCCGCAAGCTCACTTTTATTGTACTTCGTAATCGCAATACATTTCGCTCTATTCTTTTGGGCAATTTCCAGTGCATCAATAATATCACTAGTTGCTCCAGAGTTAGAAATGAAAATGGCAACATCATCTTTCTCAAGTAAAGTTGCTGCCGTGAGCTGACTATGACCATCTGTATAGGCATGACACATCTTATTAATTCGCGAGAACTTCTGTTCCCCGTCCATACAAACGAGTCCCGAAGCACCTATTCCAAAGAAAACAATTCGCTTACTATGACATAGTAATTCTACAGCTCTTGTAATTTCTTTTCGATCAATAACACTAAGCGTATCCTCAATGGACTTGCAATTATTCAATGAAATATTTGATATAATTGTCGAGAGATCATCACCTGGCTGAATATCTGTATATTGAGCCTTTGAATCCTCATCACGAGAACCCAAAGATGCCGATATACTCACAATAAAATTGCGGTATCCGCTGTAACCCATCGTCTTACAGAAACGAAGGACAGATGCATCGCTTGTCTTACTCGATTGAGCCAATTCCTTAATCGACAAATGAGGGATCTCTTCCGTATTTTCTAAAATGTAATCTCCGACCAATCGTTCAACTGGTGTATAACTCTCTCGCATATCACGAATTTTAATTAATACGTTGTCATTTAGACTCATAATCTACCTACTCTAGATTTAATTAACACCTTTATTAATATCATAAACAATATAAACAACCTATTACAATAACAAAATACGTTTCGGCATATCAAAAGCTAATATTAATTAATCTATTAAAATCATCCTACTCTTAGGTCATCTGGTGACTTTACGTTGATTATAGCGTAATAAAGTTGTAAGGTATAGTCGATAATTATATACTTTCTGATATGGTGAAACAAGGGACCACAAAGGTCCCCGAAGATTCTTTCTATTGTTCTCAGCATACGTAATACGCATGTATTTTTAAATTTTACTGCCCTCTAAATATGACTCGATTTGTCAACTACATTCTTTGATGTAGCACCGTTGCTTGAACCATTTAATTTGCTAGCAAGCTGCTTTAATGCAGTCAAGAACACCGGCATGGCCGCTACACTTAGTAATAATAGTGCAATGATTAATACGAATGCTACCTGTATAAGTGTCATTACGCCCGAAGGAATCAACGCGGCGCAGGTGATCCAACATCCCCTTCAAGCTCGTTATACCGCATCATCAGGAATATGCTGTAATCAACGCCCAGGGCTGCAATCATAATGAAGCTGAAAAATGGAACGATCCAGCTCAAGATTTCACTGATTCCAAGAGAAGTAAGTACACTAGCACCAAGGAAGCAATAATGAACAGAGAACTGGACACAGAGCGCGTAATGACTATTAGCACAATTAAGATTCCGACCAGCATAATCACGGCTGTACGTACAAAGTCATCCTGTGAAATATTCTGCAAATCAGCATTGGTTGCAGTTGTTCCTGTTAAGGCTGCTTGCACTCCTTGCAAGTCGCTGCCCCATCTAATGGCATTCCAAAAGCTGTCTGCAAGTTCTTCTTCGAGCTCAAGCGAATACAGTAACTCACCTTCTTCCATCATTTTAGCGAACTTCTTCAAAGGGCCATATACAGTGCAGATCAATGCCATAGAAGGCAGGGGGCGTAACAATTTCTCCTCCTTACTTGATTTGGCTATATCTAGAATGAATTTTTAATAAATCACCAAATATTGCTTTGCTATGTTCGTCTAAGTAATACCCATCTTCATGCAAGCCTTTCTTTTGCGATTTTTTTGCGCAAGAAATAAAGAGTCCTTTATAATGTAATAATGTACATAAAGACGGATTTGGAGGGAAATAAATGGCAAGTCGTAAATGGGTATTAATCATAGACGATGAAGATGATTTAGCGCGTCTAATGAAGGCTGTTTTACATAAAGAAGGTGTTCCAGACGTTGTAACTGCCGGGACCGTTGCAGAGGGTTGGGACAAGTTCCAGGAGTATAATCCTGAGCTTATATTGCTAGATATTATGCTCCCAGATGGAGAAGGATATGACTTATGCAGAAAAATTCGGGAAACATCAAATGCACCCATCTTATTTATGTCTGCAAAAGACGAGGAAATTAATAAGCTGTTAGGACTGGCGATAGGTGGCGATGATTATATTACTAAACCGTTCAGTCCGAAAGAAGTCGCTTATCGGGTAAAGGCACAACTGAGAAGAGCTGGCTTTACAGAAGAAAAAAAGGCTCCGAAAAGCTTACAAGCTGGTCCCTTTGAGCTTAGTGCCAATGAGACAGAATTAAAAAAGAATGGCGAGGTCCTCGTGCTAACCGCCAAAGAAGTCGGTTTAATGAGCTGTTTTATGCATCATCCCAATCAGATTCTAAGCAAAGAAACCTTGTTTGGACAGGTGTGGGGTGAAGATTTTTTTGGTTCCGATAATACAGTGATGGTACATATTCGGCGATTACGCGAAAAAATTGAGGCCGACCCTTCAAATCCTTCCTTTATTTTGACGGTTAAAGGGTTAGGTTATAAATTACATACCAAGGAGTGAGACTAGTTGAAATGGAAATTGACACTCCGCTTTTTAAGATCGGTTATGACTATTGTTGTGATCGTTGGTATTGTAAACGCGATTTTGTTCCTTTCCCTATTCTTTATAAAGGTAAATAATAATAACTTTGGCACTGAAGAAGCATCTGCAGAAACCTTTAGCCGAACCTTTTCACAATACGTAGAACTGCAGGCTGGCAAACCTGTTGTGAACGAAGAAGGTCTCAAAAAACTACAAGAAATGAGCGCCTGGGTACAATTCTTGAATGACCAAGGGGAGCAAGCAGCAGCCTTTTATACCCCTGAAGAATTGAAAACAGAGTATTCTCCTATTGAAATTGTCCAAATGTATAAATATAAAGAATTAGATGCACGCACGACGGTTTTTGTCAGCGAAGCCCAAAATTTCAGTTACTTTTTAGGGATTAATAATCCTAAAATAGGCCGCTACGTAATGACCTATGACTACGCTGAAATTTTCAAAGATGTTAATGTTTTTCTTTCCATTTTTTTAATCGTTGATGTGCTTATTGTAATCATCATTGGATTTCTATTTGGGAAAAAGTTAACTGCACCCCTTCATACATTAATAGAGGGTATTCAACAGCTCAGGGAACGACGTTTTAAGAAAATGCCTACTCCCAAAGGTGTTTATGAAGATGTTTTTCGTAATATGAATGAACTATCTGAAAAGCTCGATCGGCATGAAGAGGAGCGTAAACGTCTCGATCAAATGCGTGAGGAATGGATTAGCAATGTTTCACATGACATGAAAACACCACTTGCTTCTATTCAAGGTTATGCAGAATTTATTAACGACAGTGCCACAGATTTAACAGCCCAAGAATTACAGGAATACACGTCAATTATCAAAAGTAAATCGATGTATATGAAAGATCTGTTAGATGACCTCAATTTAACAACACGTTTACGTAATCACCAGCTATCCCTGCAATTTGAAGAGGCGAATCTCGTTCAGTTTCTACGAGAAATGACGATTGAACTTTTAAATGACCCGACCTTTGGTGAACGGCAGATAGAGTTTGAGGCGAATGTGGCTAAAGCAATGCATAAAGTAGATAAAAAGTTACTAAAACGAGCGATCCTTAACTTGATCTACAACGCGCTGGTGCATAACGATGAAAATGTCGTGGTGAAGATTCGAGTGGATACAGGTCCAGAATCTCATACCCAAATTTCGATTTCTGATAATGGCCAGGGTATTCCAACTAAAGATCTGGAACAGGTTTTCGAACGCTACTATCGGGGTACAAATACAACCAGCAAGCATGGTACTGGTTTAGGAATGGCCATCGCAAGAGACATTATTTGGGCTCATGAGGGGAACCTCGATATGACGAGCATTGAAAATACCGGAACCACCATTACTATACTTTTATAATACAAATGCCTTACTTACTCATTAGGCAGAGGAAAGGGCTGTGCTCCATTACCTTTATTGGAGACAGCCCTTCTTCAATTTATTAGTTTTTTATTGCTTTTAGCGGAATATCCTCTACTTTCACTTCATCGTATGAGGAGACTTGATCACCTTTTTTTACATACATTTTTAAGTAGGCGCCTTTACGAAGATTTTTTTGTGCATTAAATTCCAGTGGAATTGTATTACCTTTAGCATTTGTAGCCTCTAGTGTATACGAATAGGAAGTCATCACTGTACCATCACTCAGTTTATATTCATGGGGTTCCCCATCCTCTGTAATTTGTAAATAGTAATTTTCGGCATTCATGCGATTGAAATCAATCTTTGCTAGAGCAAAGACACCTACAACCCCAATAACAAACAAAATACCCATAGTAATTAGAAATTTTTTCATCTCAATCATCCTTCTGTTCTATTATTTAGTGTGATAATACGATTGTATGAAGCTACGGTTAAGAAATAATACAAACCGTAAATTACGGTATAAGCAATCATCCAGAGCAACACTGGCTTTGCTAAATCTATCATCAGTAGACTAGAGAATGCTTTTAAAGCCACTACACTATGCAATAACCCTACTATAAGCGGTACAACAAAGATAACGAATACCTGTGACGCAATGGATTTCTGCGTTTCTTTTGCACTGACACCCATTTTATGCAGCATATTGTACTGTGCTTTATCCTCTTCTGCCTCTGTTAAAACTTTAAAGTAAATGATACTGCCTGTTGCAGCCAGAAATACGAGCCCAAGGAAACTGCCTATAAAAAGTAGAGAACCCACACTTTCCAAGCTTGTTTGGTAATCTTGAGGCCTACTGGAAAATGGCGCTTCTTCAGGCAAATGGTTTGCAATTTTTGCAGATAAATCCACAGAGGCATCCTCTATCCCAAGAACACGATAGCGTAGCACTTCTCCATCATTCCGTAATACTTTATACTGTTCATCCGAGACTACAACTGTTATACCTGCTGTGCCTGCATTCAATACGGTTTGTGTTTTAAAGCTTTGGAATGTGAGTGGATGGCCGTTGCCTGTTGTTATAGTTTTTCCTGTATACATAGGTGAGAACCTTTTGTCATATCCGATATCTAAAATAACCGCGTAACCATCCTTTACATTTAATTTTTCTTTATGCTGTACATTTGCTAAGTTGTTGTATGTTTTTTCATCGATAACTGTATACCCTCTTTTATCAGAGCTATCGAACGAGGATGGTGAATTTAATTCTTTCGTATGAAACGTAATGGATAGCGCATCGATATTTTCATCGTATTTTGTAGCTGGCAGTACAGCATTTACTTGTTTATCCATTTCTGCATCTGTTGATTGATACATAAAGGTATTCGGATTAATCGTTTTTGCCGAGTCATTCGTATTGTAATACAGGCTATAGACCGCTCCACCGGCAGTTACTGTTGTAGCACTCAACACAGCAATCACAGTTAATGTACGTGCATTCCCACGGATACGATAGAGCAGCTGCGATATGGTTATTACATGAAGGCCTTTCCACAGCCACTTTTCATTTTTCTTAATCATTGCTAACACAAAGCCAGTCACACTGTGGAACAATAAAAATGTACCCACAATTACCGTTGTTAAAATAATTAATACGGTCATGAGAAATCCGATTTTTGCCCATACCTTAGAAGTGAAAAGGTCCTGCATTGCAAGCCAATAGCCCAAGACAATAAGTAACACTCCAAGAACAGCTACTATCATAGATGGTTTAGGCGCCACTTCTCCCTTTTTGGAAGCATGAAATAAATCAATCAGCTTAAATTGATAGATCAAGCGGTAGCCTTGAAATGATGTCACTAAGAAAATAACCAGAAATACGATAGCCGTGTTCATCGCAGCCGCCATTGAAAAAGTAAAGGGTGCTACAACGTCATAACCCATTAAATGAATCAAAATCGTCATAAATCCTTTTGAACAAAGGAAGCCAAATACAATCCCTACTATTAAAGAGAATAATCCTAATAATAAATTTTCAAAAAAGAGCATAAAACCGATTTGACGATTACGTACCCCCAGCAACGCATACAGTGCGACTTCTTTTTTACGTTTTTTCATAAAAAATGAATTGGAATAAGCTATAAATATGAACACGAAAAAGATAAGAATGACTGCCGCGCCACTCATTAGGGAACCCAGTTTTTGGGATGAAGCCGTCTGTTCTGCTATCGTATCACTATATTTTAAGGTCACAAATGTAAAGTAAATGATGATACTAAACACCATCGATGCAATGTATAAAAAATATTGCGAGAAGTTTCTGGCTATATTTTTTCTTGCTAGACTAAATAACGTCATCTACCTCACCCCCAATGGCCGCATGAACATCTAAGATCTCTTGGAAGAAGGCTTTGCGTGTCTGATCACGACGATAGATTTCTGTTGAAAATGAACCATCCTTGATGAAAATAATCCGGCGGCAGAAGCTTGCGGCAAAGGCATCATGGGTTACCATCATAATGGTCGAATTGTTATTTTCATTTAAAGTACTTAAGCTTTCCAATAAATCTGTTGCTGATTTAGAGTCAAGTGCACCTGTTGGTTCATCAGCCAAAATCAGTGCTGGCTCTGTCACGAGCGCTCTAGCCGCAGCGGTTCTTTGCTTTTGACCCCCAGAGATTTGGTAAGGATATTTCCCCAGTAAATCTTCAATCCCAAATACTTTAGAGATCTGAGTCACGAGGTGATTAATTTTCTTCGCTGGAATTTTAGCAATCGCCAGGGGAAGCAATATGTTCTCCTTTACCGTCAAGGAATCGAGTAAATTGTAATCTTGAAAGATGAACCCGAGATGTTCACGCCGGAAGTCTGACAAAGCTGCTTCCTTCAGATCATGAATACTCTTGTTCTCCATATATATCTTTCCTTCTGTTGGAGAATCTATGGTTGCTAACAAATGTAGCAAGGTTGATTTTCCCGCTCCGGAAGGTCCCATAATCCCTACAAACTCACCTTCATGAATGTCAAAAGACACGTTTTCCAACGCTGTGTAAGCAGCACTTAACTTCCCGTACACTTTTTTTACGTTTTCTACTTTTAATAATGGTTCCATTCATTTCACCTCATAATTTGCTGATACTTATACTATAGGCACCGAACCTTACAGCAAATTCATGCCAACCTTACAACAAGCTTAAATCTACAAAAAAAGGGATACCCTGTAGCCATTTAAGACTACGGAGTATCCCTTTGCTATTGAATAGCATTCATTTTTTTCTGGTTGTATATAAATCAGAAGCTTCATCAAAGTAAAAGCGGCGTTTTTGTTTGCCAAACACGACTAAGACAATATGGATGAACAACACGATCGTTAAAATAATGGAGGTCAATCCAGCACCTAGCGTTAAGAAGATAGATGCCTTATAAAATGGAGAATCCATTGATATTTCCACATTATTCAAAATATTCGCAATGACTGTTATGAAGTACATTGCGTAAATGGCACCAAAGCGTTTAAATAATCGCTTGTTAGTTTCCACTCGACTTATTTTACTGTCATAGTGATAACGCATTATTTTCGTACCGATTGTCGATCCATTCCAAATCATCGGAATAATAAAAAAGGTTACAGAAAGTGTAATTGTGCTCGCAATAAATTCACTAACCATATTAACGTTGGTCATACTCAACACAACTTTAACTACTACGTTGCTGATAAATAGATCAATAATAACAGCCAGTAACACAGACATCCCTCTTACTTCATCAAGAGCTAATAATCTTTCTGCTTTCTCCTTAATTTTCTTTTTTGATGGGAATAACGCCAACACGGCTGGAGCAATAAAGAACCCCAGTACTCCGCCAGAAGTATTTAACAATAAATCATCCACATCAAAAATACGATAAGGGCAATTATAAATCCCGTAAATACCGGTTACCTGTGTTATCTCATAAAATAAAGTTAATAGGAACGTGAAGCCTAGAGCTTTCTTCCAATATTTTTTATCATGAAAAAAGTATCGCAGATAAACACCAAAAGGTAATAATAGCAAGAAATTAAAAAAAGCTTGATAGAATGAGGGTTGGCTAAATAACAGTCTATAAGTAGCTGGCTGTGATAACACGATGCCACTATTGCCAAAGGTGCCCACTATAAATTGAAATGGCATAAGTGAATAATGTTGTGTGCCCGTTTTTTGAAGAGAACAAGTATTACGTATTTCCGGCAACGGCAACAATACTAAAAATAACGCTGCTAGAAAGTAAAAGATAAACGAAAACGAAATTAACGTGGTAGAAAAGGGAAGGTAATTATATTTTCTATAGGTATAAATGAGCCATGGGATAAATAAGGCAAATGCTAAAACCACAAAAAAGATCGCTGCCACAAAGATCGGTTGAGTATATGCTGACATTTCTAGTTCACACCCCAAAATGATTTAGTATTCATATTAACCATAAAACTGATTCTAATTCAACTGGAGTTGGAACATTTTATCAAATTTAAGGATCCTGTAATGTTGGCATCAATTTAATGTAAGGTTCGCAACTTATACTAACTCCTAGGCAAATAAAAATATTTTCAAAGGAGCACTATTAATGAATCCCTCCATTTCGCAAAAAGAAAGAATCATTTCACTCGACATCATTCGCGGACTTGCTCTTTTCGGCATTCTGCTTATAAATGTTGGAGCCTTTAAAGTTATTATGGAAGGAGATCCCTTACCAGACTATAGTGGCATTAATGGAATCATCCATAGCTTGATAATCATCTTCGTACAAAAAAAGTTCTTTTCTATTTTTTCCTTTCTATTTGGTGTAGGTCTATACATTTTCGCCTCAAGAGCCGAAAGCCGGGGAGATAAACCCAGATGGCGTATGGCTAGACGTTTACTAATCCTTTTGCTGCTGGGAATCATTCATGTATTTATCTTTTGGGGAACCATTCTGCCCGCATACGCCATTATCGGATTGTTTCTGATCCCTTTTTATCACACAACGGTTTCTACACTTAAAAAATGGCTGGTAGGTATGACATCCATTTACATCATTTCCTTGGTGACAAAAATATTTTTACCCACTCTAGGAGTTATATCATCTATCCTTGATATTTTTTCTAATGACGCTATACAAATCTTTATTATGTTTTTAGCTGGTTTTTTAACCGCAAAGTCAGGTTGGCTGACACACATACAAGAATTGTCTAAACCAATTAGAGGGATTCAAATGGTATCATTTCTGTTGTTCATTGGTTTTTCACTATGGATTTGGAACGCTTCTCAAAGTGGGAACAGCAATGTAGATTCAGTTACGGGCTTAGGATCTCTCCCAACCACTTTGTTCTACTTAACAACATTGTTTCTACTATTAGAAAATAAACAAATGGTGAAATTCCTGAAGCCCATATCACGGGTGGGTCAAATGGCGTTTACAAATTATGTTGCACAAAGCATTATAGGGACGGCAATCATTTCAATGATAGGTCTAGAAGTCGTTTCACCAAAAGATATTCTCTACATCGCAGTTCTGATTTATATGATTCAAATCATTTTTAGTAACATCTGGTTCAAGTTTTTCTCCATGGGCCCTTTAGAAAAGGTTTGGCGCTTGATGACCTATGGAACAAAGCCTGCAATCAAACGATAAAAAGCTTCGCTTTCCTCATCTCAATTCAAGTCGAAATTTCTTATCTCAACCCAAAAACCCCTTTTAAAAAGGGGTTTTCAAGTTTAAGCGCTTTAACTTTTACGCAACAGATCACAACATGAACTTTAAGAATTAGAGAATTAAGTCTAAAGCATCCTGCGAAATCCACACTTTATCTTTAATCATTACCGTCAGCACATTTAGTTTCGTTGTTTTGCCATCCTGTATGGCAATATTTTTATCTATAGGCAGCTTGAGAACTTGGCCTGCTTTTTTCACTACAACCACCGGATTATTCTTATCGGTCTTATCTAGGGTAATCGTAGCTCCTTTGGCCTTGAATTTATCACTGGATACGTATAGTGTATCCTGAAGCTGCGCCAGATTGAGTCCGGTCACTTCTTGAATATACTTATTCACATCCGTATTCTGGATTACACCGCTGTTCACGAAATCAGTCGGTTTAAAATTAGCCGGATGGTAGGCGAACAATCCAACTTCTTCCGATGTGTGATCATCCGTAGAGAAGGTTACACCTATTTTATCCCCCAAAATTTTACCGATGACCGGCGAAAGGTTATCCTGCATTCCCAATCTGACTTGATCTGCTTCTTCTTTGGTTAGATCACTAAGTCCATAATGATCTGCAAGGACCTTTTTGAAATTGCTCTCATTAATACTGCCTTCAATGTAATAACTGGTATGCTTCGCTTTCTTCAGCACGGAGATTAGGTCTTTGGTAGAATCATAGTTCGTCATATTGAGTCCGCCGGTAGCATGATCCGAAACCGATAAGACTGCTGTATTGCCATCTTTTTCTGCAAAGTCAACAGCGGCTTTAAAGGCTTTATCAAACGCTAAGGTCTCACTCATAATACCCACTGGATCGTTATCATGACCATACCAGTCAATCTGGCTTGCTTCGACCATCAGAATAAAACCGTTCTCGTTCTGCGACAACTTCTCTATCGCTACTTTGGTCATTTCAGCAAGGCTCGGTTGCTTTTGCGGGTTCAGGTCAAAATCAGCATCCAGTGCTTCGGGGTTGAAGAGACCCCAGATTTTATTCGTTTTAGAATTCATTAACCCTGCTTTATCCGTTACGTATTCATACCCATTTGATTTCAGAACTTTGGTTAAATCTTCTCCGTCCTTGCGGTTAATGTCTTCTTTGCCGGGTACCAAATACCCGGAACCACCCCCAAGTAGAACATCTACACCACTATAGACCATCTGTTCTGCAATAGACTGCGCATTGTCACGCGTGTATGCATGACTTAAAAATGTAGCCGGCGTCGCATCCGTTAATTCACAAGTGAATACCGTTCCTGTACTTTTCCCTGCCATTCTCGCTGCATCCATAAGGGTAGGCAGAGGTTTGTTCACGTCCTCTGGCTTAACTGCGCTTATGAAAGGCATCGTTATTCGGTCTGGAAGTATGGATACCGTCTCACTCTTAACCTTATGGCCTGTAGCATAAGCCGTAGCTCCCGCAGCGGAATCTGTGGTCAGTGAATCCGTAGAATATGTTCTCACCAGCCCGCTGAAATACTTATCCATCGCAAGCGCCTGCCCTCCCTGATACCATCTGGCCAAGTTCACATCGGATAAGCTCATCCCATCCGTAATAAACAGGATTACGTTTTTGACCGATTTGTTGGTAGGAGCATCAGAGTTATTGGCGCCATCGGCGTAGGTCGTTCCGTTGCCTGCTGCAAGCAGACTGCAAATCATAACTGTACTGCAAATTCTCCCGATAACCTTTTTGCGCATTTGAATCCTCCTCTAGCAGATTTTGTTAAGTACGTTACTAGTTTAAAGGAGGATTGTTTGCGGGAGCAGCACCTATTCTCTTATTTTATATTAAATTCTATGCATATTTTGTCTTGACCTGTGCTACTGATATTTGTAAAAAAGGGGCGCCCTAGGGCGCCCCCTTTGCATTATTATTGTCTTATTACGAGGACATCTCGAGGCGCTCTACCAGTTCTTTGAATTTGCGAAATTTCGGAGCTTGTAAGGATACGTCCTACCAATATCAACGAAGATGTGACATTGTTAAAGTTAAAATTATTCAAGTTCGCTACGTTTTGGCTGCCACGGAACACACGGAACGATCCCTGAAAGTTAATTCGCGAAAAAAGCACAAGCGTTACTTGAGAGCTTTCCACAACATTTCTGAGACGGAAACTCGAGAGAACGTTGTTAAACCGAAACGCTCCAAGATCACGAACCGCAACTCCTCCACGTCTGAATCGAATCCGACGATTGGTAAAATTAGTACCCGACCAAAGAGTAAGACGTATATCACTGTTAGCCAACTAAATCAACTCCTTTTCTGAGATTGATATAGTTTATTACTAACTTCAAAGAACGGTACAAGACAAATACAGTTGTACAAATGTTTGTTTTTCAGATTTCCCTATGGTGGTATTATCCAAATAACCGTATCGAGCCTCGGATATGTTAGCAATTGAAGTGATTTTTACAGTTATATTCGTCTAACTATTAGACACTTTCTTATACGTTAGGTGCGAATATGAAAAGAATAATTCAAGCATTCGGGTATTTAGGTAGTACAATTTTGGCTGCAGCTTTACTATCATGGATCTGCGTATTTTTGATTCACGGCTTACCTGGTGTCTATGCATGGATGGCACTTAAATTTTTCATCCCCATTCTAGGTTTCGTAGGACCCAACCCAAACCCTCTTGCCGATTCTGGCCGAAGGTCTGCCGTTATACTTTGACGGAACAAAAGTCACGCCAATGCGCAATGAATCATGATCTGGTAAAAAGTGAGGCTATCTTTCTGAGGAGTTCCGTAGGAGGAATGGACAGCTTCAACAACTAAAAAAAGGCGTTAACGGATGCCTAAGCCCCGTCAACGCCTCCTCTATCCTTTCATTGTATTCCTGCCTCTGCTGGAAGCGAGTTATTTCTTGTCCCCACTGCTTTAATAACGAAATTGTAGGCTTTAGCAGAATCTATGCCGTTTAATGTATAGCTGTAACTCGTCTGACCGCTTACCGTCGGTACATACACGCTCCAGTTTGTGCTGACTTTATCATTTTTCTCGTAAATCCGGTAACCTCGCACCGGCTCAGAACTATTTGCTGGCGCTTTCCAAGAAAGAACTGCACGGTTCCCTGACTGTCTTACTGCGCTTGGATTTTGGACAATGCCGGGTTTGACA
Source organism: Paenibacillus sp. FSL F4-0122 (assembly GCF_038002845.1). NCBI lineage: Bacteria > Bacillati > Bacillota > Bacilli > Caryophanales > Paenibacillaceae > Paenibacillus > Paenibacillus sp. FSL F4-0122. The sequence continues at coordinate 5,041,557 of NZ_JBBODI010000001.1, read as the reverse complement.
TCAGTCCGTTTAATACTGTAAGCATCATAGACGGCAAGGGGTTTATCTTTAACTGCTGTGTAGGATGTGAATTTCAGCACGTCGCTTGTAATGGAAACATCCACGAACATTTTCTTGTTGGGCTGATCGTTTTTTGCTGCAAAAAAAGTGTCTGCATCTGGATTAATAGCATAGAATTTCGAAGCTGCCGAGTTGCCCATTAGATATACGGTCCCTTTGGGATTCAGCACATTTCCTTGCTCATCGGTAATGACATTCTTAATCGGAACGTTGTTCAGCATTTGAAAAGACCTCATATACATATGGTCATGACCTTCAAAAACCATATCCACACCCAGCTCATCAAATACAGGAATCAGATATTTCCGGTAAAATTCTACCCGGTCGCTTTCTGCCGAAGCATTATCCCCTGAAGAATACGCTCCCTTATGCATCGAGACAAATTTCCACTTTTTATCGGTCTTTGCCACCTGATTCCGCATCCATTCCAATTGTTTGGTGAACTGAATATCCGCTTTGTATGGCTTGACCTCCCCTTCGTACTGGGAATTGATCTGCATAAACAGGGCATCGCCGTATTCGAAAGCATATACCGAACCGTCATGAGCACCCGTCCCGACATCTTTTGGAAGATTAAAATGGTTATAGAAGTTGTTATTCGGATAATCTTCTATCTCATGGTTGCCGATAATCGGTGCAAATGGCACATTGGCAAATTCCTTTTTCGGCACACCCAAGAACCACTGCCACAGCTGCTCCAGATCACCGTCATCCGTTAGATCCCCTGTAAGAAGAACAAACTTGGGATCTACCGTTTTCTCAATAGCTCTCTTAAAAGTATCCTGCCACAGATCAAAATTCGATTTACTTGAGCCTTGGGTGTCGGTTACATAGAGGAAATGGAAATCCTGATTATCCGCCTTGTCCGTGGTAAAAGAACCCGCCTCGCTCCAGCCGTCCGCATCACCGTTACCGGCCCGGTAGATATATTGGGTTCCAGGCTTAAGACCGCTTGCAATAACCTTGTGGCTGGCGAACTTTTTATACTTTTTAGAACTTCTGTCTCCTGATGTCATTAAGGTTTCAATAACTGTTGAGCTGCCCTCATAAGAAGCTGCCAGTTGTTCCGGAAACTCGCTTCCTCCCGCATTGGAGGCCTCCACCACTTGCACTACTGTACCTCTGACGGTTTCGGCTGTATACCAGTCAAAGGCGATACTTGTCTTTGGGTCCCCGTTAAAAGTCATGTTCAGCAGCGTTGGTGTTTTGATGCCGGTATCCGGAGACTTTGTCTTAAAGCTCCAGGTAATATCGTTCTCAGGTGTCCGGCCATCCGCAGTCCCCTTAACAAGCTCTTTAGGGACGGTCACGTTGTAAGTTTTGCCGGCAGTAAAATTAGGGTGGCTGACTCTGACTGTGTCTTGACCGAGGAGCGAAGCAGAAATGTTATTAAGAGGGAGATTGTTTTCCGTGATTACAACTTGATAACCACTGTCGAGACTGATCGCTTTGTTAAACTTCACTGTGATCTCTGCGTTAAGGGAAACATCTGCAGCCCCTGAAGCGGGAGTTTTGCTTACCTCAAGTGTGGGAGTGTCCCCAGGTTCGCCGCTGCTGCGTGTTCCTTTAATTATCACATCTTTGATTCTGCTTGAGCCTGAGCTGGACACCGTTCCCCCGCTTACACTTTTCGCAGAGTTTACCACCCAGCGGATATAGAGTACATCTTGATTGTTTGTTCCCGCAGGCAAAGCGAGGTTAGTTAATTTGCAGGAATTATTGGAACAATTAAAATTGTTCTGGGCTAAAACAAGGTTGCCGCCCGTAACATCTGTCCATTCCTGTTGATCTATACTGTATTGCACCTTAAAATCCCTGGGTCCTGTACTTGAAGAAGTTTGCTGTGAAGAGAGGAAGATACCTTCGAAACCTTTGGTAGAAAGCGTGGCAAGCCAGTATTTCAGGCCCGTTCCTTCATGCCACCCCTGGTTGCGTACGCTGTTCTCACCTGACTCATAGGTGTACGCATTCGTATTAGTTCCTACATCACGAATGGATGAAGCCGTCTGATATACCCCGTCTGTAGCCGGAAATACACCGTTCTCGCCTTTGTCTTTAAAAATCCACTGGGCAATCGTTTCCTGAACTGCAGTTGCTTCGCTTGCAAGATCTTCCTCATTTCCCTCTCTTCCTGCTGAGACAAACCCGGTCAACTCCATGGCAAGCAGCAAACCTATAACCATTAGACTGATTACCTTGTAAAATCTATTTTTGAGATAAGATTGGTTGTTATCCATTCAGCCCATCTCCCTCTTCCTTAATCTCACTTATCATCGAACCGCAGTCACCGAGAAGAACGGTGGTTCTACTGCCCTTACATTCCTGTTATTGGAGTTCCCAGTCGGTGACTTGAAGAATTGCCGAATCTGCACCTTTCAGGTCTGTCTCTCCCATGTTCAGCAAATTGCTCCACTGCTTCACACGGTTCTTGCCGTTAGGCGGAGAGTTGTACTCATTAGTATCCACAATCTTGGTCCGTTCTTTATAAAATTTGGTCATGAAAGTCTTCTCATCCGTGCTGCTTCCGGATTTACCCAAAAGCCCTTGAAGGGTCTCGGAGCCGCCGGTAGCTCCATGGTTCAGCGCTGCATCCACGAAGGAACCAATAGTTAATGCCGAGTTAAAGCCGCGTTTGCGGGCCTGCTCCACACTGTATTTAATATAGATATTGTAGAACGTTTTCCACATAGCCTCTCTCCACTCGGGATCATCTTGCAAATTGCCGATTTTTCTACAGAAGCTCTCTTCGCTTTCATTGATCTCGAGGATCTTCCCTTTCATCGAACCCTTAACACCGATCCGGGCCAATGCACCTTTAACCGAAGGATTACTCGCGCCTTTAGCAGCGTCATATGCCTTGAACAGATCCGGACCGTCAGGACCGGTATCATTTGAGCCGCCTGTAGTTGCACCAAATATTCCAATCGTATACCCGCGGTCATCATCAATATCTTCACAATATCCGTAAAAATCGATCCAGTTCAGATCATCCTGCTCCGGTTTGTTGACAAGCATCATAATATTGTTCCACTGCTCACCATCCAGTCCTGTGTTGTCACGCAAGAATTGAAGTGTTGCCGGTGAAAAATTAGAATCAGGGTTCCCTGCCGCATAACTTTTCTGTTGAGATGTTTTGGACAGACAGCCATAAGAAAAAATCATTGAAAAACTGAGCACGATCAACAATGAAAATTTCATCTTCTTGGAAACCTTACTCTTCGTTGAATTTAGCACCGCAATCTCTCCTTTAATTGAATAGTTTAAGCGCTTTAACTTTTAGCGGCAGTGAACCTTATCCCCAACCCATCTGAGCATGACAGCCCTCCTTTTACCAACACTTGGTAATTCAGTTCAAGCTTATCTCAAAAAGTTTGTCCAAACAGCACGTATTTTCTTGTATTTATTAATTTTTATACATATGTTGCTACAAACCATAGATTAAGTCTACAATCCTCTTAGGAGGTGCTGAATGAAGCCGGTATTTTATGAGTCTACTCTTTTTGACATCAGCCGCAAGAAACAGGTATACACCAGCATGCCTGCAAGACACTATCATGATGCATATGAGATTCTGTATTTAATATCCGGGGATTTTTATTATTTTATAGGGGACAGAACCTATCAGGTTGCGGGCGGAACACTGCTATTTATGGATATTCACGAAATGCACAAACTGGTCAATTCAGGCTGCAATATGTATGAGCGGGTAACACTCCTGTTTAAAAAAGAATTCCTGCAGCATTTCTGCACCGGCAGTCAATGTGAGGAACTGCTCGAATTGTTCAAAAGTGATTACCGCGCTTTGAAGATGACCGGGATGGATCAATATTTCATCGAACAGCTTTTTCAGAAGATGATCCAGGAGGGAAAGAAGCAAGCCCGCGGATACGAACAGTACCAACAAATATTATTGGTGGAGCTGCTCCTCTATCTTAATCGTAAACTATTTGACAGCCGCACAGCTTCATTTGTGGAATCCAATCGTACACATAAGAAAGTCCTGGACATCGTTAATTATGTAAATCAACATTATATGGAACCGCTTAAGCTCTGTGAGATTTCACGGCAATTCGACATAAGCTCTTCCTACCTTTGCCGCACTTTTAAAGAATCCACCGGGTTCAGCTTCATTGAATATATCAATAACATCCGCATTAAAAAAGCGCGTGATTTGCTGGTTGGCTCTTCTTTTAATGTTACAGAAATTGCAGGAATGGTTGGGTTCGATAACACCTCCCACTTTGGACGAACCTTCAAATTAATAATGGGCATCTCGCCGCTCTGCTTCCGCAAACAATTTAAGTCTTAATAACAAATCACTGGAATACGTTAAGACATTTCATCAAGCCGAACAAATTGCAGGTTTCTTGTCTGCAGTTGGTTTAGCACTTCTTCTAAAGCTTGCAGCATAAAATAAGGAGCATGCCGGTCCGCGCCCGCAGTCTCTCCACTGTCGTGAAGTAAAACAACGGAGCCATCGGTGATTCCACCTAATAGAATGGCCTGCATCCGGGTTTGACAGGCCCGGACGTTCCAGTCACTCGCCTTCAGCGACCATAAAACAATTCGATACTGCTTGTGCCGAAAGAAATCAAATAGATTGATTAATCCCCAGGGTGGACGGTAATGATTGGGTCTGATTCCGACAATAGACTCTATAATATCAGCGGAGCGTTCCAGGTGTTTTCGCCTAATAGTACTGGGCAGCATCAGCCAATTAGAGGTATGGCAGTAATTATGGATGCCAATCTGATGGCCTTCCCGATCCATTCTTCTGATCAGATCTGGATACTGCTCCGCTCGCGATCCAAGCACGAAAAAAGTAGCCTTCACTTGATGTAACTTCAATAAATCCAGCAATTCCGGTGTATATTTCGGATGTGGCCCATCATCAAAAGTGAATGCCACCTGTTTTTTTACCGTTCCTTTGCGAAAGACACCAAAGCCGCTCACTCGCGTAATCAAACTTGGAATAAACATGTAAAGAGTAGCGGCACATAGTATTCCTCCTATCAGATATGTAAGTATGATTACACCTCCTTATAACAAGCCTAAGTCCTATCCAGAGTAGTTCTGTCCGGGTGAGAATCGATTTTTCAGTGAGGCGCGTGAATGGATCAGTAACATCGGGACCAGTTGCTCTGTTCGCCGATTGATTCTTTGTCTCCCTTCCGGATGCATGGCAGACAGCAGCAATCGAAGATAGATGGTGGTGATGCGTTCGAAAACGCCGGACTTTATATTTTGTTGTTCAAAACCAAGACCGTGTGTTAATCCCCGATGGAGCAGTGTAATCCCCAATAAAGCCTTGACCTGCCTGAACTCGGACTGCGATTCGAAGGCTTCGTTGATTTGGTGCATTGATTTGCGCAGCATGCGAGCCGTTTGCAGTGCGGCACGATCCGATCCTTCGGACCGGATCAACTTCAGGATTCTTTCATTGTCGAGGTGGAGTTCTCCCACCCACTCTCCCTGATTGATGACCGTGGCGTCTTGGCATACAATAGGCTGTCCCCGGTGCTTTTTTAGCATCACGGTACATATTCCAAAGCGTGACTTATGCGATCCGCGAAAATGTGAAAGCAACGCAAAAGCTTTTTCCCACATCATCCAGACGGACTGCACCGTGTTTTTACGTATTTTGAAACCCAACTCATTCACCATCCTTAAAACGGTTATTGTCTCTCATTTCATCCATTGTACCTAACGGAACTTTCTTTTTTTCTAACGTCTACTTATATTTGACGCTATACACCGGAATTTCTCTGCGTGTATATCAAATTTTTATACAATTATTTTCATTAAGTCTAAATTTTTGGCATCCAACTACATAAAGAAAAACCCATGTCTCTTGGACATGAGTTTCGGATGTTATCTTTTTGACTAAATCAATCTGGTTTCACTATCAATCCAAACTACCCAACTCCACCACAACTCCGCTAGTAGCCTTCACTGCAAAATCACAATCCAGCTTCCCGCACAGCACATACTTCTTCTGCCCAGGATTATACACATAGACGGGTGTTAATTCGAACCATCCCCTGAGCTTGTCATAAGCTTCGTCATGGCTCACAGCAATTTCCCCTTCGCTCTGGAACTCATCAAACGTATCGAGCATTAACTTGTTATCCATATAATTTATAACCTTATAATTTTTCGTATCGATAAACAGGAGGATCTTACGCTGAAAAATACGATTACTTGGCGCATTCCTCCTCAATGTCGCTTGAATATGTCCTCTTTCCCGATGTAAAGTCTTCAGTATCCATTGTCCGGATTCATCCGGATAGAGCTGGCTTAAACCAGCTTCGACTGCGGCTATACATTGGGCTTGTTCTACGTCTGTGATTGAAAATGAATCTGGATGCGGCTCACGTGCTACTGCCTGTTCGATTGTAACTACTTCTTGCAGACGGATCTCCGTCCTTGCGAACTGTTCCGTGTCCACTTGCTCCCAATGTATTACTTGATCAATATTCAGTCGTGCTCTCGTACCTGATATCATCTCAAATGGAATTGTGGTTGTTCCATCATTTGTAATGTAGATTTCTTCTATCCCATAGATCGGCAGGAGATGCTTCATCTCGTACACTGGATATTCGATAAGCTGTAGTTGTTTTTTCGCCAGTGGCTCTACCGCTTGAAGCGTGAGAGAATAATGCTCTTTGTGCACAAGGGAGCTAGAAGGAAACTGGCCATATACACTATAAAAAATAATCCTACCTTCCGCATCGAAGCGTAACTCCATTCGCCCGCCGGGGGAGATGGGGATACCGTCTATACATTCGGCAAAATGATATTCTCCTCTTTCTTCCTTCAATAGGTAGAATTGTTTACCATATTCAAGCCCTACTTCAGCTTCCATCCACTGAATAACGCCGTTTATTTCAATGTTTTGGAATGGTGTTCGATTTGCATAAGATTTCCCTCCAACAAAAATAACACTTTTATAGTTGCGGGATAGTAAGTCAAGCGTAATGACTGCAGTTCCTTCCGGATTATAATCCTCCTTCCATTCCTTAATGTGAGAAGGAAACCATTCCATACTAAGCAAATAGTCGGTTTCTCCCAGCATCGTAACTTCGCGATAAATTTCATTTGTATGTAAGTAGTAGTTGTCCAATCCATAGGTTTGCTGTGTAGCATTAACTAGTTCTTTGATTCGGAAATCCATATCAGTGCACCCCACAAAATTGATGCCTATATCATATCATTACTTAGCAATGATTATGAAGCGCAACGAATCATATCTGCTACATATTCTAAGAGCTTATGTAATGGGTTTTTCTGGTGTTCAGAAAATGATCAGTAGCTTGGGGTTTAATAATGCAGAGTGTATCAATCTATTGTACCAAGTCAGGGAAATTCACCCTACTGACTCATAATCTTGCCAGAATACTAAACATGTATAGTGAACACATATTTTAATGGAGGTATATCATCATGATTGACATCATCGACGGAAATGCGGCATTAATACATTTTTTTCCACTTCCGGCGCATCTTTATTCTAAGAATATTGCTTGTATTGTTGCTGTGGCTCATGAAGAAGAACGGGGTCCAAATTTAACAGCCCTCATAAATGCTCTATACTCGAAGGGATATACAGATCTTGAACATCTATTAGATTCCACATGGAAAAAACTATACCAAGTTCCGAGGTTGGGCCAGCAAAGACTGGTGCTTCTACTTAGTTTACTAGAACGAATTTCTGCAGATCCCAAGACAATAGAAAACTATACAACTGTCCCTCCTGTTACCATCCACAGTAAAAAGGAAATGAAAGAATTAACTTTAAAGAGGATCATTAAGAAGTATAACGAAACATCTGTAGAGGTATTAACTGAAGACAGCGAAAAAGAAGCTCGTTTAAAGAAAATTAAAGATAGACTCCGAGAAATGGGGATGATCGTATAACAAAACCCCGCCAGTATAGTAAAGTGCACCCCTTAGAATAGACATTGGATAAACCCCTGGGTCAATCCGATTTCTATTCTAGGGGTGTGACATTCAATTCATTTAGTAATCGCGCGCTGCATCGAACCAGTGTTGAGCCATCTCCTCTGTGATAGGCTGGCCAATCAAGTGGTCAGACTGGCTAAGTTGCCATACCGCTTCACCAAGATCTTCTCGTTCGGTGGTTTCGATGCCCTTAAGATTGTTGAAGCGCACGGTGAAAGCGGTAATGGCGGCCTCTGCTTCAGCAAAGCTATGGGCCTCGGACAAGGTTACCTGTGCAACGTTGTAAGCTTCATTAGCCAGCTTGGCTAGACGTTTAGTCCAGGAGGAGAATGGGCGGCCAAACTCGGTCGTCCACCACTCTGGCTTTCGTAATTGGCTCACTGAAGCATGGTCGATCCAAGGACGGATTTCAGCGCGAGTTTTCATTTGCTTTTTTAGATGCTTGCCAGCGCTCTCTTCCACATTGTAGGCGATAAATCTGTCAAGCATCGGCCACGCGTTCAAGGTCGGCAAATCCTCCAGATCAGGCATGAAGCGCAGCTCCAGATTCGTTAACTCGGTATGATGAGCCAATAGATTCAAATCGCAGAAGTTTCCCCACAAACTCAGTGATTTAAGGTTTGGGTACCGGTTTAGACACTCTAGCGAGATGGGCTGTCCCAGCGGTGCGTTATGTAGCGTCAAGCTCGTTACCTGGTGCAGCTCCCCCATATCGGGCAGCAAAAAAGGGGAATCATTCTTACGTCGGCCGGTGCGCGGTGCTAGTGTAAGAGAAGATGGCATATCACCTGTGGCCGAGAAGCGTGATAGATCACCAGACACACTCAGGCGGAAAGGCTGCTTCGGAAGTATTAGGCTAAGGGACCTCCCGGATGGTTCCAACTTGACATGCAAGCCATGCAAATTGGACTGACTGGCGTCCGCCACCGTGTCTGCAGACAGGATCGGAGTCCATATCATCTCTTCAATGGGACGTTTCTGTGCCCAGTCAAAGAAGCCTAAATCACTGCCTGTATAATGCAGAAATCTCGGCCAGGGAGAGCCGGCCGGTGTGGCAAAGACATCGAATACGGTCCAATCGATAGGCGCATCAGACGCGACATGAAGGTCAACCTTTTTCCCCAATTGCGACGGACCCATGGATAGACTGCCCACACCGGGCTTAAGGACAAGAGTATGACTACGTGGACCTGTCAGGTTGATAGGATAACTACCAACTTCTCTAACAGAACCAGCTGAAGGACCAGCTTGGCTATCATTTGGCATTTCTATCATCCTTTCCTCTAAAGCATATCAAGATCTAACTATTCACACCTGACTCTATCTTCTCAGTAATAAATTGTTTAAATCTTGTAAAATACCGCTCTGATGCTTCCCAGCGCCTAAGATCCAAATAGGGCATGTCCTGCTTACCATATTGATCGGGCGGCTGATAATGCCGGGAAACATAAGTTCCATTGTCCAGTGTATAAAAATAATACGCTTCATCTGGAGTCCTGATTTCAATCCGACCATGTAGGAGGTCTCCGTCCTCGTCCGTATGCGTTTGACGGAAGCTGTAACATTTGGAGCCGTCCCAGAACCCGCCATTCTCCTCCACTTCCGAATATAATTCCTGAATTACAGTGTGTTGCAAAATGTCTTGCACATACTGTACCTCAATGTTTGGTAAATAAAGCTCAGCCATATTAACGCAGGTCAGCAACATCGTCCAGCAATCGCTAATCTCTGCTAGTTGTTCCTGAGTCTCTTCTGTAATGTCCTCCCACTCAGACCCTTCTTCTATGGTTCTCTTCAACAAACCGACAGAATGATCTTGCTCCAGCCAAATATAATAGTGATGCCGGTTATCATTCATATAAACGCTAAGATCCCGCTCATCCCCGTCAGCATCAATATGCTCCAGTTGAACTTTGAAAAAAACGTCTTGCTCGCGAAAATTAAAAGAAGGCTTGTCACTTGGCATTAAAATACACTGCGTCAACTTCAATATATTTTCTTCATTGATCGTGTTATGGGTGAAATATAAATGAACTGCGTTCTTGCTAGTGGGGGATTCATTTATTTTTTTTAGAGCAGAACGGCCTTCTTTAATTACGTTCACCAGTGTGGCAAAGGAAAAGTCCTCCTCATCCTCATCCATATCCAAAAAAACTTCATCAATCAACACCTCATGAATGTCCACCGGAAGCTCCTGAAATACGCCGTCCCCCTCCCACACATTTACTAAGCAGGCGATCGATTTATGTCCGTCCACTTTGAAACTGTACTCGTCATCCTGAACTAAAACCGCAGCGCTGAGATCACCTTTAACAATCGTTTCCCCATGATTGTAGGAGCCGCATAATATTTCCTCAATCATCAGGTTGCCCGAAACATAAATTTCCTGACCGCCTACAGCTATATTTTTTGCACTCAAATTACCGGTCACCAAAAGCCCTATGGCGCCATCAGTTTCTTTATTATAAAGATTGTCTACAGTAAAATTTCCTTCTATAAAAATGATGATTACCTCTTTTTGTTGCGGGAAAGGTTGCTCCCAATCTAGATTAAGAGAAGGCAGCGTCAAATCCCCTTCATAATAAGCGGCAAGTTGCTCGTCACTAAAATCTTGGTAAAACTTCGCCCACCAAGATCCTTCGGGAAATTTATCTGCTAGCTGGCTAATAGGAATGAATCGGAAAAGATTGCTCATACATTATTTTTCCCTTCATTTTAAATCCGAATATAGTAGACGGTTTCCGAAAGCGGATGCTTCTACTCCGCCGCTTCCGCCAACCATACTTGCATAGCCGAAGATTCTGCCCGATTCAAACGGAGGGCGATCTCAGTATTGATCTCATCCGGCGGCATGACTTCGACAAGGACGCATACTGACTCTCGCAGTTGATTCAAGGCAAACACACCTTCATCATCGAGCATTTTCATCGCCAGCTCCATGGCCTTCAGCCTCAAATCAAACTCACGATTCCCTTCGTCATTCTCAAGATCCGCAATGAAAGGACGCTCGGTAAATCGTTGTTTAACGTTATCGAAGTTCTCATCGCCGAAACAACAATAGGGCGAATCCGCATAAGACCATTTGATAAGTTCCGCAATCGTCGATGCCGGTGTGTCACTTTCCACTCCTTGCCTGGCTGCTTCCATCTCCAAAGCTTCCCACGACCAGGCGGAGATACTTGGCGCATGTCCCTCGCCAGTAGTGTATAGAGTACAGTAATAGTAACGTTCGCCATTTTCAAAAAGAGTGCGAAAAGACGTTCTAGCAGCATCGGCGATCTCTAACGCCAGCGTCTCTATTTCTTGCATCGGCTTCCTCCTTTCCGTTAGTGGATCCGCTCAGGCAGGATGTCTTCTATTAGCTCTAGCCTTCTACAAATGATATGGCGGCGCTTTTTCTACTACAAGGTTATCAGGATGAATATCAGTTGGCTCATAGTCATTCATACGGAGAAGGATATACTCAATCTCTTCTAATGGCATCTGCAATTTCTGGCTGACTTCATAAAGACCCATGTCTTGCGAAAGTAGTTTCCGTGCTTGATTTAACTTTCCATTTAGCCAATTATTTTCGAGCATCCATTTTTTCACTAGGTCCAGTAGTTGATTTTGGGTTTTCTTATCTGCATGCTTATTATATTTAGCAACTGACTCTGACAAATAGTTAAAAAGGTGAATACCTAATCCCTCACGTTGCTCATGCTTGGACATCCGTTGGTATTGCTCATAACTTATGCTGATATCTAATTCGAGGGTATGATCCCTGCTATCAAACCGTCTGGATGTTTTTCGACCATAACCTTCATGTAAAACACGCAAAACAAAAAAGATATCATAGGGAAACTCCCATGTATTTGCTAATTCCTCTAAGGGCAGCAGTTCATCTCTCAATTGACCCACACACGTTCCATGTGTATCCAAAGTAAAAACTAGTTTCATGCCTACCTCCCTCTCCCATACGTAAGGAGCACCCAGATCAGCTGTTATTTTCTGAAATCGCTTCGCAGCCTTTCGACAAGAGCCACTGCTCCATATCGGCAAACGCCTGCCCCGTATCCTGTTCATAGAAGACGGCCACCTCTTGCTGGTAGGCATAATTCAATCGTACATAGCCTCCCAACTGCCGGTAGAACAGGAAACAAGCATAGGCATTCTCATTAAACAAATCCGGCGGAAATTCATGTTGGCACAATCCAGCCAGTTCGGGTAGCGTAAGCTGGTCCTGCCCTTGTGGCAAACGCAAAAAGCGATGGCTGCGAGTGCCCGTCCACGGTTCATAATAGACGCTCTCCCCTTGAATGATTCCATACACCTGACGATATATTTCGTCCAGCACCAAAGCGTACATCCCCTCGTCTTCCTGCTCCGGTGCCTGCAGGAAAATCGCCTTCACGTGCTCCGCATGCCGAGGTAGCCAGAGCAGCCCAGCTGTCTGTGGATACACTGCCAGAAAATCACCGTCAACCGTTGTACCTATAACGATACACTCCCCGATCTGTTGCTCAGTAATGGGGCTGTTTTCGTCATGCTCCCATAATCCGTACTCTGCAAAAGGTTTGAGCACCTCCGCATCCGGAAGCTGAACATTCAACCACCCTCTGTAAGTTCCTTCGCCGAATCGCCGCAAAAACCGGAGGTAGCCCGGTGGATAAACAGCGGCATCTTCCTTCGCAAGTGCTTGGTTTTGGTCATCAGACAGCGGTTTTGGCCGAGATACGATGTACATAAATACTCCTCCTGCTGCCCCCAACATGCAACTCTTCCAAATAAGAGAATTCTTTAAAATATTGCAGGTTGAGGAGCTTTTTTATCCAAGATAATACTGAAATTTTAGAGAGTGCAACATATCAATCCCCAATTTTTGAATTCTCCAGCTTGGCCAGTGCTTCGGTGTCATTTGCCCTGAACTATTTTCCACCCATCACAAGCCCATATTTATTGAAAATCCACGATTTGCTCAAATCTTGCATCGCACCATGGCTTATACGCACAGAAGGCTTTTGCTCCTTCATAGCATCTGCATCATGCGCCGAGAAGCGAAGCGGCCTTGTCATTTTTTTAATAGCACCCGTTATTTCATCGAAAAACGTATATGTTAATGGCTTATGGTCCCGAATATCCTCATAGATATAATACTTCCCTTTTTCATCTTCCAAATCTATTTGAAAGCCTTTAGGAAATGATAGCAAGATACACGGCAGTTCATCCTCTGCCCATTGTCCGTAATATGGAAAATAGACACCTTCATTTCTCGCGAAAAATCCAGAGCTTTCATTATCAGACGCAACAGAAATAGAATAAACAAAGAAAGGGAGACCCTCATTCCTTTTTTCTTCTGCCGTAAAATAATCATAAAAGGTCTTATACGCCTCATACACCTGATTCAGATCATGCTCTGTCTGGGCATAATTGGTTAGATGAAATTGCGCTTGCTTATGTTCAAAAAGCTTCAAAACGCTTTCAAACTCTTCCGGCCTTATGAAGAATCTAAGCTTATAAAATCCGCTGTTCTTTAATCTATCCATTTCTTTTCGCTCACCGCCATGTACTAAAATGTCATCTCAGCTGTCCTTAGCCATTTGCTCGTGTATTTTCAAAATTCATATTTCACAAATCGTTTTCTGAGAGTTTCTTCGTACGGGATCCACTCCCAATCACTCCATAAAGACATACTTACGAGTTCTGACAGCTTATCTACGGCTTGTCCCGGACTCGTTATGTCTATGAAGCCGTCAAAATCCTCATTACGGATATCCAACGCTTTTCGCAGGTAGTCATCATTGAGACGCTCTTCCCGGAGTTGTTCATATTCATCCCTCGTCCACTGTTCACAAAAGATCTTTTCGGCTTGAATGTCTCCATTCTCGAACAACGACAACTCGAATATTTCCTCATTCATATATCCTGCGGTCATCACTGGCTCCCCGATAAGCTGGGACAACGTTTTGCCGGCCTCCTTCACCGTACCCCATACAAAGTAATCGTGGAGCACGCTGATCCAGTTCTCGTTGCTTTTGCTTACGTACATGACAACTTTGCTCTCTGGAGCCTCATGATTGGACTTGCCTAATACTTTGGCATGCCCTTCGCTTAGCTCTCTTAATGCTTCGACAGTCTTCTCAAGGTTGTTCGACTTGATATGCAAATTTGCGAATGATCTTCCCACGAGATGGCCTCCTCTAATCGCTTTTTTTACTCAGCCGGATTCTATTTATATCCTATTGATCAGCTCTATGAATGTCTCTTATTTCCATTATAGTGATCGCTTGTCCTGAGTCTACCTACTTTTCACCTGAATTTTGGAAATAACCTTCGCAAAGGAAGAGATATAACCTTGTCCGTTCAGCACAATCTCTAGCTCCTTCCCTCCTTCTCGCTTCGCTCACTCATTAAAAAAGGAGGGTATCCCTACGTCAATTTATGACGTTTGGGACACCCTCTGTCGAACTATTCCACACCCTTATTACAGCACTCTCCAACTTTCCGCTCAAAAATTTCCTGTCGTCCCTAATGGTACGGATCAGCGCGCTGGCTGTAACGGCAAGTTCTGATTTTAACTTACCGTTGTTCGATCAATCCATACTTTGGGCAGTTACCGACTCGCTGCCTCCATGATCCAGTCGGTCAATTCGTTGATTTGTCTTTTCACGGCGATTGGGTCGCGGTACCAGGATTGGTTCTCCGTCCATAAAAATACCCGATTGTTGCGAATCGGCTCGAGCGTCCCCCAGATCGGATCAGCCTGCAGCGATTCCAAGCTGGCTTCTGTCGTCAGAATCAAATAATCACCCATGTACTCCGAAAGTTTCTCCAGCGAAAATTCATAGTAGGATTCTTTCAGCATAAATTCTGGAACCGTCGTCGGCGGTTTCAGCCCCATTATTTCATACATTAGCCGGCCGCCTCGTCCCGACTTCGGACCAAAAAGGCTCACGTTTCCATCGTACTCTTGCATAATTGAAAGCGTCTCTCCTTCGGGAACGGCTTGTTGGACTTTCTCCCGAATGTCTGCAATGTCCTTCTCGAATTGTTCGTTCCATTTCTCCGCTTCCTCGCGTTTATCCAGCAAGTCGCCGAAATACATCATTTCCTCCTGAATGGATGCAAACTGATTGTAAGGAACAGATACCGTAGGTGCGATCATCTGATATTTATCGACTACCTCAGGCTGTGGATTATGCGTTATGATTAAATCCGGATTGAGCTCCAGCAGCTTCTCTAATGAGTCACCTACATCCGTCACGACGTCCAGCATTCCCTCAAGATAAGGACTCGACATCAAGAACGATTCGGCTGCGATCGGCTGGACTTCCAGCGCAAGTACGGTGCCGAGATAAGAAATTGCCGCTACGCGCTGAGGATGTGCAGGAACCTCGACATCGCCGAAAGCAGTCTTAACTACCTTGATCTCCGAAGATGTCAAAACCTCTGACTCTTGGGTGACCATGGTTGGAGAAGCGCTGACGGCAACCTGGCTGTTCGTTGCGCCTCCGTTGTTCACCGCCCCACCACAAGCTGTTAACATCACGGTCAAACATAACAGCATCACTGCATAAAAACTTCTGGTTGCTCTAGTCATTTTATTCGCCCCATCCTGTTGAAATTGATAATCAATATCACTCACATAAAAAGGATAGCTTAATGACCGGCTTAGAACAACGGACGATTGTGACATATTCCTTGCATAATCTGAAACGAACTGGCCGTATCGTTTACGATATTGGCCTGGCGTCATGCCGGCATACTTTTTGAACATGCGGCTGAAATAAATGAGGTCCGGATAACCGACATGTGATGCTATTTCCTGTTGCGTTGCTATCGTGCCGGCCAGCAGAGCCTTCGCATCTTCCATTCGGAAACGAATGACGTAGTCCAGCGGACTGAGCCCCGTCTGTTCTTTAAATTTTCGCGAAATGTATTGTTGGCTGTAATTCAATTGCCGAGCAAGCTCCTCAAACGAGATCGGCTGGCGGTAATTCCTGGACAAATGCCGAATAACTTGCTCCGATAAAGATGGCTCACCGGCTCCGAACAGACGCTCCCTCAGGACAGCGTGAACGAAGCGGATAAAGTCTCCCTTGGCCGACAGCCGGGTCAATCCGTCGTCAGAATTAAGCCAACCGTCGCGTATCGTTTGAAGCAGCTCGAGCATGGCCAGCGGTTCGCCAGGCGGGAACCCCCAGCTTTCCAGAAACGGGTCGGATTCCTCCATCATCATATGAAATTCGCGCGAGGCCGAAGCGGGGAGAGACGCTTTGTAGAGTACGATATATACATTCAGCGCTTCTCGGCTCCGAACCGTCACCAAAGAGCCTTTGCCGGCGTGCAGTACATGAAAACGATCGCACAGCCACACCTCATCATCAACCCACAACTCGCCTTGTCCTTGGAAAGCGAATATAAATGCGCTTGCTGGCAAACGGTATTGATTCAAATCGTTCTCGGTTCCGGCCTGCTTTAGCCTTACGTCCAGCACACTCATAATCACCTGGTTCCATATTTGTATAAGTTTCAGAACGTCCATAGCTGATTCGCAAACTCCCTTTAAATTCTCAAGAGATAATCATTCTCAATTGAATCATGTTTCTAAACACAATAACGAATACATCTAGCGCTGTCAATAAGGTATTGCCGAATGAGACGAGGATGCGAATAGCGAGGCATACGGCTATTTTGCCGGAGTCTAGCCCAAAAGCAAAAGACGCTAGTTCCGCAAACATACGTGCGGAACTAGCGTCTATCAATGAATCGTGAGGGCCCTTTCTTTGAACCCTCAATTATCTTAATCATTAGCATACTTTTATGTTGCCTGCTTAGTGAATGCCTGTCTCTTTCGTAAGGGAATTTTTGTAGGCTGCAATTTTGTCTTTCAACATCTTCTCTGTGGCTGTTAAGTTTCTGATTTGGCTCTGTATAGAGTTACTATGATTCTCAAGAAGGTTCAAGCGGGCTTGGGCCGTATGCTCTCCTTCTAAATATAACTGCGCATATTCTCTAATTTGTGAGATCGGCATTTGGGTTTGTTTCAACCTCATCACAAATCGCAGCCAAGCAAGATTGGAGTCATCATATATTCTTTCTCCATTCGCATTCCGTATCGGAGCAATAATCTTTTCCTTTTCATAATATCTCAGTGTATATGCGGTAATCCCTAGTAATTTGGCTACATCGCTGATCGTATACATACAAGCCCCCGAATCTATGTTGATTTTAAGAGTCCCCATAATTATAAAAAACATTTGACTTAGAGTAAACTCTAAGCTTTATGATTACATCGTTGTTGAAACACTAAATATTCTTGTAAAAACGGAGGAATTCACATGAAATATACTGTAGTTACAGGCGCCAGTTCAGGTATAGGTTATGAAACCGCTCTAGCCTTTGCGGCTCGCGGTAAAAACTTAATTGTTACAGCCCGCAGAAGGGAGCAACTGGAGGAGCTAAAATCTGAAATCAATCATAACTACCCCGATGTAGTTGTCGTTATTCGAGTGACTGACTTATCCGTTTCTAGTAATGCTTATAAGCTTTATGAGGATCTACAAGGGTTCGAAATCGAAACTTGGATCAACAATGCGGGATTTGGAAATTTCGCTTCAGTGGCCAAGCAAGATTTAGATAAAATTTCTGCAATGCTGCATCTGAACATTGAATCGTTGACGATCCTTTCCTCTCTATTCGTTCGTGATTACTCCAATGTTGAAGGAACACAATTAATCAACGTTTCATCCGGTGGCGGCTATACGATTGTGGGAAATGCCATTACGTACTGTGCGACTAAGTTCTATGTGAGTGCCTTTACTGAAGGACTCTCTCATGAGTTGAAGAGTCAAGGTGCACTTATGCAGGCTAAAGTGCTGGCACCTGCCGCAACAGAAACAGAATTCGCGAAGCTTTCTTTCGATGTCCCCGAATTCGAATATCATGGGACTGTGCCGAAATATCATACCGCGAAGGAAATGGCTGTATTCATGCTTGATCTGTATGACAACGATCATGTTGTGGGGATTGTTAATGGTTTGACGTACGAGTTCGAGTTGAGAGATACCCTCTATAATTATGTGGCGAGCACGCGATAAGTTCATCTCGTAATGGCAAGTTAAGAAGCATGATCATCCTTTACGGATCGCCGTGCTTCGACAATGATGTATCTCCTAAATCCCCTATCAAAAAAAGGCTGCCAATCCCTTATGGGCGGCAACCTTTGATTTTTACTCTACGACAACGCCAACATCGCGTTCATATCTTCCTCAGCAGTAGTAATTAGCTTCAATCCAAAAAGCTCTACCAACACATCCAGTACACCTGGCGAGATGAACTCGGGTGGCTTTGGTCCGATGCGGATGTCCTGAATGCCGAGACTGAACAAGCCTAGCAGAATGGCCACTGCTTTTTGCTCAAACCAAGACAGCACGATGCTGACAGGCAGCTCGTTCACCGTACACTCAAATGCCTCAGCCAGAGCCATGGCAATCTTCACTGTAGAACCGGAATTATTACATTGCCCAAGGTCAATGTAACGCGGAATACCGGTGTCTCCAACGGTGCCATAATCTACGTCATTAAAGCGGAACTTTCCGCAAGAAGTAGTTAAAATGACGGTATCGTTCGGTAAGGAAGTCGCCAACTCACGGTAGTAATTCCCGCCCGTACCTGGCGCATCACAGCCTGCAATGACGAAAAACCGGCGGATATGCCCGTCTTTGACTGCTTGAATGATCTCTGGTGCTAACCCGATTACAGTTTCATGATGATATCCGGTCGTGAGTACCAGATCTGACTCTACATCAGCCGCAGGTAGGGACAACGCTCGATTAATTAGTGGGGAGAAGTCGTCGCCCGTTATTTTCTCTACACCTTCCAGCCCCGCTACTTCATATGAGAAAAAGCGGTCTGCATAAGTGCCTTTAATCGGCATTACACAGTTTGTGGTAGCAAGAATTGCACCGGGAAACTGCTCAAACAATCTACGCTGATCATACCACGCTTTGCCGATGTTGCCTTTAAGATGCTTATACTTTTTGAGTGCAGGATATCCATGCGCAGGCAGCATTTCTGAGTGAGTATAAATGTTGATGCCTTTCCCCTCTGTCTGCCGCAGTAATTCCTCCAACGCATATAAATTATGTCCAGTCACAACAATACATTGACCTTCAATTTTGTTCTGACTGACTGTGATTGGTTGCGGAATGCCAAAGCGGTCCGTATGCGCACGATCCAGTACATCCATGATGCGCACCGCCGCATCTCCGACCTTCATCGCCATCTCCAAATGTTCCTGCGTATTAAAGTTGGAATTGGTCAACGTCATATACAAAGCTTCGTGGGTGATACGATCCACCTCGGGGTCGCTATATCCTAGCTGCCGGGCATGTGTCGCATAAGCTGCAATTCCTTTTAATGCAAAAATCATCGTATCTTGTAAACTCGCAATGGTTTCATTTTTGCCACATACCCCTACAACGGTGCATCCGCCATTCGGTGTCTGTTCACATTGGTAACAAAACATATCGTTATCCTCCATATCTAGATAATCATTCGTTACTTCCAACGTAACAGAACACCAAACCTTGAGTTGTGATTACACACACATTTTTTTAGATCAAGCAGATTTAAATGACCTTCTATTTATAACAATCATTAATACAATAACGCCTAAACAAATGAAAATATTAATCTCAAAAACCAATTTGAACGCCTGTAACTGACTCCCTTGTCCTGTCTCTCCACTCATCACACCAAGTCCAAGTGCTGAGCCAAAGACCATCCCCGCATTTCTTGTTAAAGCAATTAATCCGCCAATCGAACCCACGTATTCCCGAGGTGTCTGCTGCATAATGAAGCTATTATTAGGAGAGGCAATGAGCCCCATACCAAGGCCTATAAGAGATAGAATCGCCGCGATTCCATAAACCGGTATATGGTCTAAATACACCAGCAACAAGATAAACCCGCTTCCCATACAGCTCAGTCCCATAAGCATCAGACGATGAGAGCCATAACGGTCGGAACAGTAGCCTGCGAGAGGACCTGCAAACGCCAAGGCAATGGGATAAGCCGCCATAATATATCCTGTCGTAGATGACGAGAACGGAGCCGCCGCCCCCATCAAATAAAATGGAATAAGGACAAGCAATGTATTAGACAGAATAAAAGAGGCACAGCTAACGATCAAGCCTCCCGCTACAGTTGGAATTTTCAAAGCTTGTAAGGGTAGAAAAGGATTCTTTTGCTTCCGTTCCCAGAATAGAAAAGTAATCAGTAACAAGAACCCCCCCACCAAACTTGTCATCGTCCACACGGACACCCAGCCCCATTTGCTCCCATTTGTTATTACGAGAAGAACCAAGGTGATGAATGCCATAAACAAGCTGGCCCCCACGAAGCTGATAGCACCCGGTTTGCGCTCTTGCACACGGTTGGGTATGTACCGATATGCCATAATTGTAGCCACAATCGCCACAGGAACATGGATTAAAAATAACCATTTCCAGCTCAGCCACTCTGCAATCAAACCTCCCGCTATAGGTCCCGTCATCCCGCCCAGTGCGACAGCTGTACTTAAAATTCCGAGTGCACGTCCTCTTTGCTCTTTCGGCATATGAATGGTGATGAGCGCAATATTAGTTGCTTGGAACATCGCAGCTCCTACTCCCTGTATAACTCTGAGCGTTAGCAATATTGGTAAATTAGGTGAAAAAGCGACCAGGATGGAACCCACAGTAAAGATCACAAATCCAAGATTGTGAATCCGGCGAAAACCATAACGGTCGCCCAGTTTCCCCATAACAGGAAGAAGTGCCGTAATCACTAGCAGATACCCTGTTGTGATCCATAATCCCTTCCCAAGCTCTGTCTGAAAATAATCCACAATAAAAGGAAGCGACACATTCACAATTCCGGCTGTAAAATGGGAAATAAACGCCCCCATACAAATAGCCGCCATCATCCCCAGCCGCTGCCCGTGTCTGCTTTTAAACTCTATATCTTTTGCTGCTATCATGTTGATCCCGTCCCTACTCATATTGTTTAAGAATTATTAACAATTATAAGTAGATCCCTTGCAAGAACAATCCCATAAAGATGGGATGGAAATGGTTTAGGCGAATATGTCTATCAGAATAGGTGAGGAAAATCAGAGGTAATGCAAAACAGCAAAAAGCGGCACATTTAAGTGCCGCCTCTGAATTATTATCTATAAGAGTCATGCGTTGGGCGAAACAAATCTTCTTCGGAACTTCTGACCATAGAAAAATGTTCGACATTGTAGTGCCCATGTAATGTTTTATTGTGATGCTTGATGATTTGTTCTGCACTTAAAACATCATTGCCCGTTGTAGAATGACCATCTCCGACCAATGTAACATCCATGCCGCTAACCGTAGCCGTCCGAACCGCAGTATCGATGCAGTGTTGAGTTTTACATCCCATAATGACCACATGCTCAATCTGCTGATCTTTCAGATATTGTAGCAGTTCAGTTCCGTGAAAAGAATTCGTTGCCAGCTTATCAAAGATTTTGGCATTTACAGACCTATTGATTTCATTGTGCACTTGAAAGCCTGCACCTGTTCCTTCAGCGACATCAAGATCCCTAACAAACACAACTTCGACATTGGCTTCTTTTGCTTGTTCAATCACTTTATTAATATTCCGGATAAGCTGCTCTTTATTGAATACCGCACTTTCCTTTTCGTTTCCATCCATTAATTCTTGTTGTGCATCGATGATTAATAATACCTGATTCAAATGATTTTCCCCTTTCGAATGGTGGGGAACGCTAACACGCTTGATCAGTTAAACGTTTTCCCCATATAATTTTGCAAGCTGACATTGTTTTTCATAATATCTACCTCCCAATAAAAATGGTATATAAACTTTAATCTTATAATTTAAGACTTTTTTAGTTTACCATATTTTTAAAATGTACTCTCTAAAAACTTTGATCGCTACATCCATTGATACATCATAAAAATGGAGGAAATCAGATTAGTCAGCCCGTGCAGGACCCAACCTGGAATGATCGAACCGCCGGATAACTTCTCATTCAATATTCCGATACTCCAACCCACAAGACCCGTAAGAAGCATTACAACAGCAGAATTCAAAAATCCGGCACTACTGTATAACAGCACAGCATGTACGACACCAAATAATAAAGCTTGAGCACAGTTTCCAATTCCGAATCCGAATTTCGAACTTAACCGTTTTCCAATGAAGCCGCGGAACAGAATCTCTTCGGACAAGCTAGTCTGCAACCAAGAATAAATCAATGCCGGAATCAAACCTTTAAGACCTGTACCATAAAACTGTGAGCTGGCCAAAGTATTCCTATCCAGCATGTAGATTGCTGTAAGCATTCCCAGACTGGTGAATATAGTCATCGTAAGTATAAAACATAGTATGAACTGCTTCCTAGAAATCAATTGGGGTTTCTTCCAGCCAATCCACATGGCAAAGGATGATGTTGTTCTGCTTGTAAAAAACCAGTATGTATAGGGAATGATGCTGAATAAGATGAGCTGAAGGACTGCACTGATGAGCAATGACAATGTCAACGGAATACCCTCCCTTTAATAAGAACAGCCTCAATATATCATGGACCGCTGCTTGCCCGCGGGAAGAGACCGTAACTTGCAAGTTAGGTGGAGTAGTTGGTTTCGGATTGCTACTCAGGCAGTGGTAATACCGCCAACATCATGAACTGCCCATTCTCATATCTGAAACTGACGCTTCCTTGAAGCTGTTGAACCGCATACTCAATGCTTTCGATTCCGAACCCTCTACTCCCAAAGTTCCGCTTGCTGGACAAAAAAGAGCCCTGCCCGTCCTCTGTAAGCAGAGATGCAGGATTCTTTAAAGAAATCACCAATAACCCTTCGGTATAAATTACTTCCAGCTCAATAACATTCTGCTCTGACTCTGGTAATCTCTGAACCCCTTCAATTGCATTATCTAATGCATTGCCTAGAATAATTGCAATATCAACCTCTTTGCCTGCAAGTGACAGGTCCTGCGGGATGCGAAAATGAGATTGCATTGTAACTTGATGTAGCTCAGCTTTTGCGAATTTCTCATTATAAATGGCATCAATAGCGATATTTCCAGAAGAAATAAACTTTTCTCCCGCCTCCTGTGTCGAAGCAACCTCTGCAATATATCGCTTGGCTTCTTCTAAAGCGCCTTCATCCAGCAGAGAATGAATAAGGATCAGCACATGATTCAGATCATGCCGCAAACGCTGTGCTTCCTGATTATCTTTCAGTTTACTCGTGTAATCCTTCACTTGCTGCTGAAGCACATGATTATGGAATTCGATCTGCATCCGTTTCATTAACTTTTGATATATAAACATTACAGCCACATTAATTACAAGAATCCCAAGCAGGATGAATACAAAATCAAGCGGAATATTAAAAGGTTTATCACTGGAATGTCTCAGATTCACAATAATAATAAGCAAAGAACCCGCCGAAACAAGATTCAACACAGCCCAATCCTGATTCGACAATAACGTAGTGGTGTCCACTTTGAATAACCGCAACAATAGCAGACATAACATGATGCTTAGCAAGATAACAAATAGGAAAGAAAAAGATAACCACCAAAAATTAGCTTCATTTATTCCACCGGTATTGAGCGGGATATGCTGAATCCCATACCATACCAACATTTCAATAACAACCGTAAACACTGTATAGAAACTGCTAAAGAACAGCTTTTGTAGCACACTGCCGCGGAAATAAACAATAGTAATCAGACTATACACAATCAGGTGAAGGATGACCGAATCAACTAGAGATAAGCTAGCAGCAGTAAGCGATTTAACCATATAAAAGATAATAAGACAGCCTATAAATGACTTTTTGCTCCTGTTCAGGATTAGAAATTTCTTGAGAAAAATATAAAATGTGACCCCTTGCGGAACATATATAAGGATGAGCATAAATACACCAAAAAAGTAAGGACTAATCTCCCGGATGAAAGACATTTATCTTAAGAGCCTCTTTTCTATAAAGGCATGGTAAGACCGTAAAGAATCAGAGCTTTTACTGCGGCTGACTGGAAGTTCCACCCCGTTCTTCAGCTGAATAAGTTCCTTGCTTAAAGAACGAACATGCAGCCAATTTACCAGGAATCCCGTATGTACGCGACAGAAATCATGTGATCCCAGCTGTCCTTCCAACTCTCCCAGTTTACCATAATACGAGTAAGTCTCTTGTTCAGTATAAAGGACCAACTTTTTACCTCGTTCTACCGTGATATACATAATATCATCTACCCTTAAATTATAGCTCATATGATGGATTGAGAATGTCAGCACATTGTTTCTTTGCAAGCATTGCTGAATGGCTTTGACTGTGGCGGTCTGCAGTTCATGTTCATCAATAGGTTTCAGCAAATAGCGAAAGGGATGAACCGCAAAGCTTCTTCTCATATAACTTGTATGAATGGTGACATAAATAATTAATACCCTGGCATCTTTGAGCCGGATCTTCTCTGCGACTTCTATACCGTTATACTCGGGCATCTCCATATCCAGATAAACTATATCGTATGCGGTAGACGTCATTGTCTGAAGCAGGGTTTGGCCTGATTCATAAATCTCAATAGAGGCGGTCATCCCTTGCAGGCTAGTCATCTGCTTCTTGAGTAATTCTTCCAACCGCGAGGCATCTTGCCTCTGATCGTCACAGATAGCAATGTTAAGATTCATATTATGTATCCCTCCAAGTGAACGTAATTCTATCATATTATAATTTGGAAAAATATGAAGAACCGCCAAAAAGCCGATCCTCTCGGACCGGCCAATAAACTCTTTTCATAGGAAAGTTTTTACCCTAATCAATTCATCGGAATCGCGGACGCCAGCCGCCGAAACTGGATGAAAATAAACAGAGCGGTCAGCATCACCACAATTCCTGAACCGAGGAACCATAGCTGCACTCCGTATCGATCCACTACAGGTCCTGCCAACAGCAGTCCAATTGGCGAAGACAACATCATAATGCTGGTCACAAGTGAAATGACACGCCCAAGCATCTCGGGTTCAAAAGAACGCTGGATCATCGCCATGAAGGGACCATTGAAGAAGGGTGCCGCACTGCCCATGAAGAACGAGAGAATGGCAAAGATCACAAATGCATTCGGACCAATCAAACCACTGATCACACAGGTAAGACCGATGACTAGCAGACCTACGCTCATATAGCTAATGTCGCTCCATTTTGATGAGAACATCGACAATAGCAGACCACCTAAAATCATCCCGATGCTGAACACCGCTTCCACCAGGCTGGCACTGTATCCTCCACGGCCAAAATGAGACAAAGTCATATAAGGAAACAGTGTCGCCAGCGGCATAAATGCGATACTAAACACCGCAGTAGCCCCCGTAATCAACACAATGGGTTTCGCTTGAATGAGTGCGTTCCAGCCCAATCGGAATTCTTGAACGAAAGACGGCGCAGCTGTAGCCTGCACTTTAGGCTGATGGATCTTCACCATGAACAGCATCAGATTCGCAATCAAAGCCCCGGCCACATCGAGTAGCAATACCGCCCCAAGCGAAGTTGCCGAGTAAACCGCTATCCCAAGTGCAGGACCAATTACATTCGAGAAAGAGAACACCATCTGCTGCCAGCCCGCGACTCTTGTCAATTCTTCTTCAGGTGCAATCAACGGAACAGCCGCCTGAAAAGCCGGGGCATGAAAGGCCGAAGCCGCTGAACGCAAGCTCAGAATGACATACACAAAACCAAGTCCCGGTTCCCCCCACATGAAATAAATACCTAATATCAGACTGAAAAGCGCTATTGCGCTATCAGCAATAATCATTGTTATTTTACGATTCCAACGGTCCAGCCAAACCCCTACGAAAGGACCCAAGACCGCTTGCGGCAAAAACGCTGCCAACCCAGCAATCATCAAAACTGCCGCTGACCCTGTCGATTCCGTCAAGTGCCAGATCACCGCGAATTGAACCATCGAACTCGTGAGAATCGAGAAAATCTGTCCGCTAAAAATAAGGGCGAAGGCTTTTTTCCATTGTATTTGCATAAGGTCATCTCCTTTGATTAAATACTTAAATAAACTCATTCCATGAGCATAGGCACACTGAAACAGGCACATCACAAATAAACTCATTTCCTTATCTCAAAAAAATGAATGAGTCCACTTGTCTTGCACCACGGACTACCATAAACGAATGGAATGGGTCACAAGGAGCACCTCCTGAAAAAATTATGTTCATTATAACATCGCAACTCCTCCATGAGCCAGTTCCAATTGTTCATTTTGCGAAGAATTTGATCTATCTCTATCTTCCGAATAAATTCCTAAATAAGGGAGAAGATAAAAATCACACTTAACATCTAATTTATTTAAGGAGAATTGCATGCGGAAATTTTTTAACGCCAAGACGCCTCCGTCTAATCCTAAGGTGCCCCCTCAAATCGAAGCCGAAAATGAGCTTTCAATGAAGGATCTTTCTTCCCATGCTATCTCTGCGTCTCTCGAAGACAACTTGCAGATTATTAATGACTGTTTTGCCAATTGCTCAGACCTAAAGGTTATTCCATGGCATTATGGCCCGGATCTTAAGTATGAAGCCTCATCCGTCTATTTCAATACACTTACTAAGTCTGACCCTACAAATTATTTTAAAGATGTCTTGCAAAATATAGTTCCGCATGAGCTGGGGCCCACCTTGGACGTAACCGTTGAAGATGTCATCTCTTATTTTGAAAAAAATGGTGTTTCATCACCGCTGCTTGAATTAATGGACAATATCGGTCAAGCCATTAAGGGGATTCTTGATGGGAAAGTTGTCCTTTTCTTTACAGGTTGGCAAAAAGCCGTTGCCTATTATGCCTTTGATGTAGAACAGCGCCAAACCTCTGAGCCCATTTCAGAGCCTACTGTTCAAGGTCCCCACGTCAGCTTTATAGAAAGCTTAGAGCGTAATATAGGTGTTATTCGTAGTTTGCTAAAATCTACTAATCTTAAGTTCGAGTTCTTTACCTCTGGTAAGCAGGTTCAAAGAACGTTGTCCTATGGTTATCTGGATGGAGTGGTGAAACCAGAAGCATTAAATCAATTCAAACAACGTATAGCAAGTATTGATCAGGAAGAAATTCTTGACGTCTCCTATCTCGAAGAGTGGATCGGTGATTCTCTCTACTCACCATTTCCACAAGTCCGCTACACAGAACGACCGGATACAGCTATAACAGCTCTGCTAGACGGGAAGATTATTGCTATGGTTAACGGAAGTCCTTCCATTCTGATCTGTCCCGGGAATTTCATGGAGTTTTTTACGAATAGCGAAGATTATTACTACCGAACCATTTTTTCATCATTGATAAGATTGATTAGGGTCGCTGCCTTCATCATCGCCCTGCTGTTACCCAGTACCTATATTGCCTTATCCAACTTCCATTCCGAACTAATTCCCACGGTTCTGCTGCTTGCCATTCTAAACACACGCGAAGGAATCCCCTTTCCGGCTATGGTTGAAGCTTTGATCATGGAGTTTTTCTTTGAGCTTTTGAGAGAGGCGGGCATACGCTTACCCAGACCGATTGGATCGGCCGTCAGTATCGTTGGGGCATTGGTCATTGGACAAGCGGCTATTCAATCGCAGATTGCCTCTCCGGTCATGGTCATTGTCGTCGCTTTGACGGGCATTGCCTCATTTGCGCTACCTCAATACAATATGGCAATTGCGCTGCGGATTTTACGGTTTCCCTTAATGATTCTCGCGGCAACGTTCGGAGGACTTGGCATCATGGTCGGTTTTATTCTAATTTACCTCCATCTGGCTACCTTGCGCTCTTTAGGAGAACCGTATTTAGACTCGTTAGCTCCGCTAGATCTCAAAAGAGTACGTGATTCTATTTTTCTACTTCCGAGAAGACTGCTGCTTCATTCACCACGGAATCGACACCTATATAAAAAGACTTCAGGAAGGAAGTAGATATAGTGAAGCGACTTACTACCATACTAATTTCCCTTCTTGTACTCACTCTAACTAGCGGATGCTGGGATAATAAAGAATTGGACGAGTATGGGTATGTGCAGGCGGTCGCCATTGACCAAAGCGAAGACAATCGGATTGTGATCACGACACATTTCTATAATCCTTCCACCAAAATAGAAATGGGACAAGCAGGGGATCCAGCGTCGAAGGGAATTAATATTGTTACAAGTGGAGAAACCTTTTTTGAAGCAATAAGGGAGATCCCGGCAAAATTTGGTCGAAAAGCCAAATGGGATCATATGCGTGTCATATTAATCGGGGAGCAACTAGCCAGAACCTCGAACATCCGGGAGGTGCTTGATTTTTTCTCCAGAGATCAAGAACCGCGTGGTACCGTTCTTCCTCTCATCGCTGAGCAATCTGCGGCACCATTTTTAGATATCAACCCGTTTATCGAGCAGACCATTGGTCAACAGTATAAGAGAATGGAGACGAGCGGTGCTCTATATGCCGCAAAAACTTCCAAGATTCCTCTCTATGAGCTGGCTATACAAATGTGTAGCCCCTCCAATACTTCCATCATCCCTTACCTGCATAAGACCAGTTTGGATCATAAACCATTGATATCTGGGCTGGCTGTAATCCATGACGGGAAAATGATTGACATCCTAAAGGAAAAGGATACAGAAGCATTCATGATGCTGACGGATAGATATATCTATGGAGTACTAGAATTTCCTTGCCCGGATGAGACCGAAGAACCGCTGCGAAAAAAAGAAACGCTTGAAGTGCTTACCTTCAACAGTACGCTTACTCCAACCGTGAAAAATGGTTCTGTATCCGTCGGTGTAAAAATTGCTATTGAAGGGATGATCGGAGAATTACGTTGCTCACATATAAAAAACAATAAGGACATGAAGCTTTTTGAGCAGCGTGTCATAACTCAGGTTGAACAACAGGTTGAGCATGCAACCAAGTTTTTGAAAACAAAAAAGATCGACGCACTCGGAATTGGCAATCAGATTTACCGGAAAAATCCGCAGCTGTGGAAACAACTAGAGCCTCAATGGAAGGATACATTCGCCCAGACTCAGTTCGATATCAACGTTGATGTCAAAGTGTTAAGCACTGGAATGAACTCAGGTACAATATTCGGAACAAAGGAGAAGTAGCTATGGTGGGAAAAATAATCTGCGTCCTCTTATTAGCTTCCGCTATGCTAGCCCATGACATTCCAAGGTTTAGGCAAGCCTCCATCCGCGATCGAGTAGTTTATGGAGTATTATTACTACCCGTACTTTATCTCGGATTTATCTTTATTGCAGCTAAGCCATGGCCCAATTTAGACTCCATCTTCAATTTACTTACGGCTCCAGCTGAGCACATCGTCCATTGGATCAACCCAACCATTTCATAAGCTTAAAGAATGAGGAGGAACGTATGAATAAGCAAGAACGTGTTAGCTCGATCCAAATGTCCATGCTGTTTCTCTTCTTTATGACCGGTTCCTCAATCGTCATCGTCCCTGCATCATTAACTAACTTTGCCGGCAACGGAGCCTGGATATCCCTCTTAATCGCCTCGGCCATAGGAATGCTTCTGCTTTCCGGCATTCTATATTTGAACCGACGAGCGCCAGATCTTTCGCTTGTGGAACAAAGCCGCTCCGTACTTGGAAACGGACTGACCCTTGTCCTCCTAATTCCTTTCACTTGTGTGCTGTTTTGGAATGTCGCAGGAATTGTAATTGAGATCGGAACCTTTTTCAAAAGTACGATGTTAAAAGAAACGCCCACTTACGCGGTAAACACCATGTTTTTTATAACGATTGCGATGACAGCTCTAGCTGGAATCGAAGTGATTGCCCGTATGGCAGCCGTCCTAATGTCACTAATGTTCGGATTTATCATCTTAGTCTGGATACTCGTAGCAGGGTTGTATCATCCCGAATACCTACTGCCCATCATGCCTGATGGATTTAGGCCTATCCTAAGCGCTGCATATGTAGTCTATGGCTTTCCCTATTCCGAGCTTATCGTTTTTTCGATGATTTTACCGTTCGTGCGTAAAGAAGACAATTCTAAACTGGGAAAACAAATGTATCTTGCACTCATCATCAATGCCCTGACGTTAATTGCTTCTGTCATTAGCAGTATTATGGTACTGGGACCACTGTCCGGCAGCTTAAAATATTCATTATATCAGTTGGCGAGACTCATTTATTTTCAGGAAACCATTGAAAGAATCGAATCCGTGATTGGTTTTTCACTCATTATCGGCTTCTATTTCAAGGCTTCTATCCTGCTGCTTATTCTTATTAAAGTACTAAAGGAGCTTCTGAGATTGAAGGATGAACGTTTAATTGTTTTCCCTCTTGCTTTTGTTTGCCTGCTGTTATCTGTAACGACTTACACACAAGAGTCTGAGCTTGAGGAAATCGTGAATATTACATGGCCCTTGATCACTAACCTAGCTTACACCCTGCCATTTCTTCTGATTCTATTGGTCACTTTCATTCGTTATCATATAAAAAAACACAAAAAATAACCCGTTCTATACGGATTCAATATCCCCTATCTCATTTTGCAGACTTCAGAAAAGTAGGGATGCCCTACAGCCACTTTTAGCTTATTAGGACACCCCTGTTAAGTTTATTACTTTAATCGCACTAACCAATAAATTCTTGAACCCACTCGCTGTTATAGTAACCTATTCCAATTTCTGTGAAGCTGCTATTCAGGATGTTGGCACGATGGCCAGGACTGTTCATCCATTGGTTCATTACTTCTTCTGCACTCGACTGACCTTTGGCGATGTTTTCCCCTGCTGAATTGTATGAGATCCCGAAGGCTTTCATCATATCAAACGGAGATCCATACGTAGGAGACTGATGGTCAAAATAATTGTTGTCATACATATCCTGCGCTTTAGCCAAAGCCATTTTCGAAAGTTCGCTATTTAAACTAAGGGGCTTCAAGCCTGCATTCGTTCTTTCTTTATTCACCAGATCCAATACTTGCTGTACTAATTGGGATGTATTGGCGGATGGTTGTGGATTTGCAGACTTCTGCGGGACAGCAGAATGTTGCGGATTTGCAGAATATTGTGGTTTGGCCGACTGCTGCGGATACGTTGTTTGGTCTGTTGTGCCTCCTGTAGGTGGATTGGTGCGGATGAACCCATCCAGCCATTTCGTTACATCGCCAGGAACTTGTTTAGTCTTAATTGTTGAATTCCCTGCATTCTCCGTGGAAATGGAAGATGCTTGCGTTAAAGTTGACGTTGAAGTAGTTTTACGAGCATGATTGTCAACCTTCGTTTGTTGAGTAGTCATTTGGTTGTTGGCCGAGTTATTACCCGAACAAGCAGTAACGAGTAATAGCGCTACTATAACGATAAATGGTTTAATAAGAACCCCTCCTGATTTGGCAAAGTAGTGACTTAATCGAATAAAGTTTTTGTAAAGTACCACTGATTTATTCATCCCTAATTCAAAAATATAAAAAGCAAAAAAGTCCACCCGCAACATGGTTGCTGTGGACTTAATTTTAGTGGATATATTAGATTCGTTGATTTTGTTACACTTTTAGGAATTTATAGAATTTTTTACTAATTAGTGTTATGCTTTATTAAGATAATAAACTATAACATCACAAATTTTTTTGGACAAACAAGCTTATAGAAATGAGCAGGCGTTGTTAGGTAAACAGATACTTTTAGATTACTTAATGTAATGTGATTGCAAAATTATTACAAGGGGTGATCATGCTATGTTAGAAGGTATCTCGATAAAACAAGTCTCCATTTATTGTCCTGAAAGAGTGATTAACAACCAATATTTTATTGACCATTTTCAAAAGCAAGGCATAGATATTAAGCGGATTCTTAAAAAGACAGGCAGAAAAAACCGCCATGTTATTGAAGGAACGAAGGAGAACTCGTTGACGATGGCGATTAATGCCGCTCAACAAGCAATTGATGGTGCTACATTGAAATCTGCAGATATAGACCTGATTCTTTTTTCCAGCTCAACTCCGGAATATCTATCACCAACGAATTCATTGCTTATTCACAAAGCTATCAAAGGTAAAGATGATACGCTTTGCTATGACTTGAATGGGAATTGTATAGGAATGTTTATTGCGGTTGAACAGGCTGCTCGTACTTTATACGATGATCCTGATAGAGATAGAGCGTTGGTTATCGGTTCGGATTTTTTAAATTTATGGGCTGATCCATCACATCCAATAACATATTCAATTTTTGGCGATGCCGCCGTAGCCCTCATTTTAGAAAAAGACCATTCAGAGAGTGGATTAATTGACGTAAGGTATCTTTCGGACAGCCGTTTTACAGAAGAAATTGTGTACCCCGCTCAAGGATTGGCTAAGTCTTTGCGTGATGGGGCTGAACACCGCTACTTACACTGGGGGAGATTCAGCGGAATAGACAGTGTACGATTTGCGGAAACATCTATTGTTGAATTATTGAACAAACATCACCTAACATTCGAGGATATACAAGTTTTTTGTTTTTCACAATTTACATTGGCTAATATTAAATTACTTCAGGCTAAGCTGAACCTGGATCAGCATAAAATAATTTATGTAGCCGACGAATATGGCTATACTGGCACAAGCAGTCCCTTTCTGGCCTTATATTGTGCAATTGAACATGGTTTGATCAAACGTGGCGATAACTTGTTATTTTGGACATTGGGATCAGGTTATCAAGCCGGTTCAATGTTATGGCGTTATTGACATGAGGCTTCATTTATTCATCCTATCACTATCGAAACTCCACAATACACTAACAACAATCCCATCAGTATATTAAATTGACTTCTATATTTAGATATCATTTTTTTGAAAAGAGAACCACATAAACACCAACTAAAAGTGCCCATAAAACCTATGAGAGCTAAGACTATAGAGTAACTCAATAAACTAAAATAGGAAGAATGAGAGGTAAGAATAAATGTAGATGTAACTGTGATTCCATATAATATCCCTTTTGGATTAATAAATTGTAAAAGCATACCCGGAATAAAGCTGTTGTGTTTATCGCCACTTCCATCATTTTCTTGATGTTTACTTGTAATAATTTTAAATGCTAAATAAAACATGTAGACTCCGCCTATCACAGCCATAATAGATTCAATCTTTGGGATAAGATTAATCAGAAGTATATTAAAATAGCAACATAACAATATGATCACGAAAAAACCTGTGCCCACTCCTAAACAGAATTTCATTGTTTTTCGTAAACCAAACTGGTTTGCAAAAGTCATTGCCATAATGTTATTGGGTCCCGGAGTAAAGCTAGCAACAAATGCATATAAAAACAAAGAAACAATCACTAACTCATTTCTCCCCTTCCCTTTTTGTATGTTATAATGTATTTATCGAACGTTATAACGTCCTCATGTGCGTTTTATTGTATATCTTGGTCGTTATAAAGTAAATAGGGAGTGGAGAATTACCGTGGAAGAGATAAATCAAATCATTGCGGAGAATATAAAAAAGATTAGAAGAAGTAAAGATTTAAGCCTGGAAAAGGTGGCAGAATTAACAGGAGTAAGCAAAACAATGATTGGTCAAATCGAAAGAGGCGAATCAACACCTACCATTACAACCATTTGGAAGATCGCTAATGGATTAAAAACTTCATTTTCTACGCTAATAGATTACCCAAAGCCTGACACAAGAGTGATATTAAGAAATGAAATTCAACCACTGCTTGAAGACAACGGAAAATATCGAGTGTATCCATCTTTCCCATTTGATGAAAGCAAACGATTTGAGGGTTATACAGTCGAGATAGACGAAGGTGGATACCTTGATGCCAATCCACATATGGAAGGAACTGAAGAATTAATCACTGTATTTGATGGTGAATTGTCTTTGCGTGTCAATGATAATGAATATCTATTAAAATCTGGTGATTCTATCACGTTTAACGCAGACAAACCCCATGTATATTATAATCCAGGAGAATCATTGACCCGTTTAAGCATGATCTTATACTATTCTAGTTAGCAAAAAAACCAAGGTTCTTAAACCTTGGGATCAAATCTTACTATGATAACCTGCGGAGACGCCACTCAGCCTCCCCATTATGAATCGTCCAGCATAAACTTATAAACCTTACCGTCTTGTACATATTCATTATTAAAAAGCAGGGCATCCCCTTCTCTTTTCAGGAACTTCAGATTATCTCCAAAAAAAGGAAGGTCGTTTGTTTCGGCATATTTTTGCTGCTCTACGTCAAGAAGTGCCTTGTACAACAATGTTTTGGCACTTGTTTTGCGATCTATCATCATGAGGAAACCTTGTTGATTGGACCGAATCAGCAGAAAATCCTCGTCCATTCCTGGCGAATGACCATTCCATCCTTAATAATCATCGTATACCATTTATTATTGATATGTGGTTCTCCGTAAACATCTGTTACGGTTAGATAGATTAGACCTTTCGGCGTCTTCTGAAAATCGAATTGAACAGCATCGAATAACTGCGAACCAAGGTTCGTTAGCAAGCGAGTTTGTCCTGCGGAATCTGTTAGATATAAACTCCCTGTTTACTTCCAATACGAACGGCTATCTTTTTTCCCCATCCAGTAAACTTCGCTCTTTGATGCGATTTATCCCATACAACCTTCAACCCTGCCGCTTCCCAGTGACTAGCTGATACATAAGTAATCCCATCCTTTACTAGTGCAGCGCTCCTACCTTTCCCGCCTCCATCCATAATGAAAGTAAAATAAGCGATCAAAGTCTCTCCTTCTATTAATCCTCTCAATCTGCCTCTTTTTCTCTCATTTCGTGGTTCCCCCAAGAATCTGTGAAAGTTTTCTCATATATTGATAGGGAGGTTGGCGCCAAACCTTAAACAAAATAATTGAAAGAAGGCAATTACAATGGCTTTAGGTTGTGATACAGCTACAAATGTAACAGCAGCAAGATTAACTACACTTAAAAATAATAAATTCACATTCGTTTGCCGCTATTTAAATCGCGTGGAAGGATATCAGGATGGTCTCACCTCAGCTGAGATTACACGGATTTCAGATGGGGGATTATATATCATATCCCTTTATCAAATCAGCAAATCGCTCGATCATTTTACGAAAGCCAATGGTGTTAAAGATGCTGAAACGGCTGTAGGCTTAGCAAGTGATTTGGGACAAACCAGCAGCACTCCGATTTATTTTGCCATAGACCGCGATATGACCTCTACCGAAATCACAAACAATATAGTACCTTATTTTCAAGGCATAAAATCAGTGCTAGACAGCAGTACTAAAAATTCCAAAGGCTATAAAATGGGTATCTACGGATCACGAGCAGTCTGCTCTCATATTCGAGGCACTAATTCCGCCACAACACGTTACACCTTCATCGTAGATAATGACTGGCAGGGAACCTTCGATGATTGGAACCTGCGACAATATAATTTCAACACTGAGGTAGGAACGAGCACTGGCAAAATCAACGTAGACTATGTAGAGTCCTCCTCACATAGCGGTGGAGGCTGGAAAAAGTAATTTATTCCTCTTTTATCGGTGACGAGGCGTTATACTAAAGCAGATGATGATAGATTCAAATAAAGTCTCGTTATTAAAAAAATAGTAAAAAGACAACCAGGCATTGACTATCCGATTATTGGAGAAGCTCTGCCTGGTGTTTTTGGTTTGTAGCGGAAGTTTAAGCAGATAATGATAAATCGTAGCTATCCGACTTTAAGGTCTCCTTTGGGCAACCCTCGGAGAAAAATCGCTGTAACTTTATGCAACCTATGAGATAACTGCACTCTATACACTTATTTCGTCTGTAAAAGGCTAACTTCTCACTTTAACTGTATTCTATACAATTAAAAATCACAGTTATCAGCTTTAGCGGCAAAAAACTAAAAAATAGGTGTACAAAATACAACTATCTTCAGGAGCGAGTTTTTCGAGCGAAAATAGCTGTACGAAATACAATTAAAAGCCACTACATATTAAAATCGTCAGCCCTCCATATAAAAAAGGGGCGGGATCTTTGTAGACCACCCCCTGCTCCACTTGCTCCTATTTAGAATCGCCCATTTGATCATATGCTGAATCATACGTCCACTTCAGGCCGTTGTCCTTACTCGACAGATAGATGGTACCTACAGTGTTGCCCTCTTTGCTGAGCAGAATAGGATACAATCCCTCTTTTCCATTAAAAATAGGTGAAAGCGGCGTTTTTTGATATTCATCAAAGGTTTCCGGCAGGGATACCACGAGCTTTTCCCATGACTTACCCTTACCTTTAGTCCAATAAATAACAGGCCCATTATCTTCATAATATCTGAACCCCAAGAATCCGATATCCTTGTTAGAAAACCCTGCCCCGGCTAAACTTTCCGCGTATAAATCGTTAGGATTTCCAAGCTCCGTCCATGTCTTCCCGCCGTCAGAGGTCTGATATACATAATTTAGCGAACGTCCCACACCTACAGAACCTCCGGAGACGATCCAACCATTTTGCTTGTCAGTAAACCCGATGAACTTGGCATCATAACCCTTAGCACCTTCAATGTTGTAGTTATTCCACGATTTCCCCATGTCATCGCTGATTAATACATGTAGAGGGGATTCTTTACCATCCGCAAATCCATATACAATTGCGGTTTTGTCCTCGGAGATATAAAATCCGGTATCCGCTCTCCCCATCCCCATTTCAGTTCCAGTCGTATCAAGTTTTAAAGGCGTTTGCGCTTGGATCTCCCCTTTCCGATAGGAGACAGAGACATTACCATCCTCGTCCATGGAATACGTATTCCCAGCGTCACGCACAACAACTTGTTCACCACTAGAGCTGTAGGAATAAATAGTACCTGGTTTGAGCGCCGTATCTGTAGATTGTCCGGTTAGGTTCGTACAGGCTGCTAGCACTGCAGTTATACCAACCACCATTAAGACCGCAAGAAATGCACCTACTCCATTTCGTTTTTCTTTCATATTTAAAATACTGCCGAATCGCTGCTTCATCGAGTGTTTTCCTCCTGCAAAATTCGTTGATAAAGCTACATGCCGAGTAGCATTACTTTGCATAACCGATAAAATAGCTTCGCAGTATTTCTTTCGATATGCTGCATTTTGCTTACGTACAACGGTGTCATCACAATAAATTTCAATTTCGCGGACAGCTTCGCGTGCCATGAACCAGACCAATGGATTAAACCAATGCACTGCCTGCACAATCAGTAGCAACAGCTTATATATGATGTCATGCCTTTTGTAATGGACCAGCTCATGTTTTAAGATAAACTCCAGCTCTTCCTCACTATATTGATCATGCGGCAAGAATAGTGTTGGCTTGTAAAAACCCATTAGCATCGGATTCGGAACTTTACTGCTTATCAGAACCGGAATGGCGGGTGTTACATGCATTTCTTTAGCGACTTGTTTGAGCTTGGAGAACATATCCTCTCTCTGAAGAGGGCTGCTCCAACGTAATACCTGTTTTCTGAAAAAGAAATAACTAAGCAAATGATACCCTAAAAAAAGCACAGCTCCAGTAACCCAGATGTACGCTAAGATATTAGTTATAGAAGGGATATGGCTTACATCCCCTGTCTGGACCGGCTGAGAGATTACTGACGTATCCGCCTGCAAATTCTGGGACACTGAGCTTTGAAAGACAGTTGCTATGGCCTGACCTTCGGGTAGCTGAATCGCCACAGGAGGATTGGTAAAGGAAAAGTTGAATGGCAACAATAATCGCAGGGTTAGGATCAACCATATCCAATAGCTCAACTTAGCCGAATAATGTTTTCTTAACAAGGGAGTTAATGTGATTAAGCCGATAATAACTAAACTTATGGTCACAGAGATAACCAGAAAATCTGTAAAAAGACCTGTTATCATCAGGATTCCTCCTTATCTACTCTATCGAGCATTTCCCGCAACTCAGCAAGATCGCTTTTATCAATCGCCTTCCCATTGTATAAGGACATCACCATATCCTGCACAGAGTTGCCAAAAAGCTTTTCAAGGGTAGACTTCCCTTCGCTCTCTTTATAATCTGTCTCAGAAATTGCAGCGAGATAACGGTTGCTCCGCCCTTCTTTTTCGCAAGATAGAAAGCCCTTTTCAACCAGCCGTGACAGCACTGTCATCAAAGTTGCAAGCGCCCACTTACGTTTATCCCCCAGTTGATTCAAAATGTAAGAGGAGCTAACCCAACTCTCGGCTCGCCAAATCACCAGCATAATTTCCAGTTCAGCATCTGGCAAGCGTTTGATTTTGATATTCATCCCTATTTCTCCTTGTTATACATTTGTGTAATACATTCATTATACAAACGTATAATTAAAAAGCAAGCACATTATTTCTAAAATATGTATACATTCTTAGACGTTTATTATTTTAATAAAGGTTTCACCAGTCCAGTAGCAAATAATAAATAGAACCCTAGGAACTTTTATAAGATTCCAACAATGAGATAACCAACGCACACTCAGCTGAAATTTATAACTATTTTGGAAACTAAGTGATTGGTCTGCATTATTCTTAAGTAAGGAGGGCAGGTTATGAAAAAATTTAGTATTCTATCATTTTCACTGATAATTTTACTGATTTTATTATTTGTATTAGTCAGACCCACGCAAAAGATCTTAAGTGTCAATCTTGTATCCGAAACAACAGAAATCACTTATACTGACCGTGAAAGCCTTCAAATCTTCGAAGATGCTATAAGAACTGTAAAAAAAGTACGCGGGTCTGTTGATGTCGGTCAACCAACTTATCGAATGACTGTTACTTACGCTAATTCAAAGGTGGTCGGATTCAGCCTTTATATGGATTTTAAAACGAAAGATGGTTTCCTGATTAAAGCTAGCAATAGCGAAAAGATGCTGGATTTAAGAAATAAGAATTCGGTTGAGCTAGCTGATCTGTTAAGTAAAGAAAAGGAAGATTAAAATTTGGAAACTCAATCTAAAAATAGGCATGGTTTCATACAAATGCAAAAATAAGCCACCCTTTAGTACTAACTAAGGATGGCTTGTTCGTAATTATATTATTTTCCTGCGCTTAAAATATACTGTCCCGCTCCGCTCAGAGCGCTGCAATTCTCTGCTGGATGCGTGGGAATAATGCAAAGGCATTCTCATAAAATACTTTCTCGTGGTGCTGCTCAGGCACAAGTCGGCGGACGAACTCCGCATACAGGTCAATAGGCGCGAGTGGCCAATCGGTACCGAACAACATTTTTTCATAGTGATCAGAGTATACCAGCGCCCGGCGAAAATGATCCATAAACAGGGGTTCATTCATGAACCGCTGAAAATGAGGCCGATCACCAACAACGAGACCGGACAAATCGGCATAGACGTTCGGATTCTTGGCGACCACTTCGGCAGCATCCATCACCCATGGATCGCCTAAATGGCAGATCATAAAGTTCACGTCGCGCCGTTGGAACGCTAGTTCGTCCACGGTAAGCGGATGCGCATACTTAAGCAATCCATTCATCGAATACGTATCACCGGTATGAATAACCACAGGCGTGCCATACTTGGCCGCCAGCTCATAGATCGGCGAGTAGATTTTGTCATAAACGTAATGATGATAGTACCCGGCATAAAGCTTAATACCAGCTACCTCAGGAGCTTGCAGCCGTGCCTCAATTCGGTCCAGCTCATCCAAAGCATCCTTTCCTCCGAGCATATTCGGATTAATGCCCACGCATTCCATTAAGAATGGCGGCACACTATCTTCCAAGTCAAGCCCCATCGGATTGGGAGAGGCAGAGTCAGGAAAGGCACCCTTCGTCTGCTCCGTGACCCCCATTCCAATGCCGAGAACAACGTCGTTCTTGTCAAACTCCGCTTTGAGCCCAGCAGCTGTGTAATCAACTTTGGAGAGGTCCTGTGCTGTCTGATGAAAGCTATCGATGTCCGACAGATGTATGTGAATATCAATGATTGGCATTTATAGTCTCCTTTTTGTCAGAAGCACTAGCAAAGGTCACCTTCATAAGATTACGAATTACCTCTGGATCCAGAGCGAGCTCTCCCATGATCATGAAGGTCGGCTGTGTCCAAGCGGTTTCTCCGTTCAGAAGTAGTAGATGGTGATTCACACCATATGTGAATACCTTATTGTTCACGTAAGACATAGCTCTCTGATTAGGATAACTATGCACCACATGCAGCATGTCTTTACGCGAAGTTGCACCGATTCGGATAAGCCCCTTGGATTCCAGATGGGCTTCGACCTTCCCGATAGGGAAGTTGCCTTCCTCTGGGAGCTCCATCCAGCCTTCCGAATAGATTGGTGAAGGCTTAAAGTAACTATCCTCGGATAGCGAATAATGCGGCAGCGTCATTCCACTTTCATTGGTTACTGAAATCAACACACAGAGCACAGGAACTCCGGGCAGCATGAGGTAATGCTGATTGATCGTGATCCCCCGGTTTGCTTCCTGCTTCTCCATCGAAGTGGTCAGTCTCAAACCCTTCCAGACGTTGCCGTGATCATCCATCTGCTCCGTCCAAGCTGCGCTTCTTGGCTCCTGCAACCGGCTAAATCCGCCTATTCCAGAAATACCCACACCGAGTCCACCATGCCAAGGATTCCACCAGGAGCGTGGTTCTGCTTTCGGAAAGGTGCTGTCCAACCACTCTTCTCCTCGGTGCTTCAAGGAATGCACAACACTGCCGAAATCAGGAGCAGCTGCAATAGATAGAACTCCGTTGGTCACTGTGTAAATGGGACCCGCAGGTCCTTCTTCTATCCCACAAACAACGCTTGTTTCCGTTTGTGGAAACCAGAGGCCTGTTCGCTCTTGAATGCGGTCCTCACCGCGATAGACGACCCGGACCTTACGGCCAGATTCGTTGTGTTCTGGTGATTCTGTATCCTCAGTAGAGAGCTCAAAACCTGCGGAGTGCAAATTTTGTCCTCTTTGCAACTCCATCTCAGCGACACTTCGCTCCTCTTCTCCATCAGCCTGTACATACAATTCAAGGCTTCCATCAAGCGGTGTCACCTTTCGTTCGATTAGCTCGGCATGAAGTGCCCCTGCCGCAAACGGATTTCCACCGCCGAGCGTTAGCTCAAGATGGTCATCCAACACCGGTATGACCGAATTCTGCTGTTTTAGGGCAAAGGCGCGAAATTCCGACCACTTAAGGAAGGTGTTAAGAGCAAACATCATAGTTTTTGTCCGTACGACATCTCCAGCGGAGATTCGGCCAAGATTATGCTCCAGCCCAAGCGGGTATTCCGGGCGAAGTAATTTTAGCGAAGGATCCCAGCAGATTCCGCATGTGACGTTCTCTTCCTTGCAGAACAACCAGTTCTCCGTAATTTGTGCACTGTCCCAAAGACTTGGATCGCCTGAGTAAGCATCGCCCATGTCCACGTATTGGCCCTGATATGGCAAGATAAGCTGTTTACCGAAAAAGCCGAAATTCGTCAACAGATACATGTCTTCTTCCAGGATGTCACTATTGGTATTGCAGACCTCGCTATAAAACTCAGCGATTCCGTTAGCAAATAGCTTAGCCACTCTTTTTATCTCAAGACCCGGAAATTCTTCCGACTCGTAAAGGGCTTCGAGCACCTGACTCTCCCCTTCAGAATAGATCTTTACTTCTTTGGCCTGTTTCTTAGAGAATTCTTCTGCGAATGGCTTGCCTAACTTCGGATGGGTCAACCAGAAATTATGGCTCGAGCCGGGATATTCAATCCACATTCCATTGTCGGTATTATTAAGATGAATGGAGTAGGCGCCATTTACAGCCACCCACTGATCCCCGTTTTCCCCACCAAAGCGGCCATGCGTTCCCTTCATTAGAACGGATAGCTTGCTGATAAAGGTGACTGCCTTCTCTCCAACCGGAACGGCCGTTACCTCAATAGCCTGTGAATAAAGACCGTATGACTTTAGGGTAAAGGGTACTTGAATAGAAGCCTTACTCTTAGCTGGAACAGTAAAGCTTACTGTACGGTCCGCCCACATCAGGAATTCGTCTTCGGGCAAATCAAAAGAAAATTCTGCTTCTGAAGCAAAATTATTCTCCACATTAAGGTACAGTTCCGAAGGAAGACCCAGATATAGTTCCCGGTGTGGCAGCGCTATCTTCATTTTGAGTGGGAATTTAGGAGCAACGCCAATGCGGAATTCAGCACGCTTGCCACCGATGATCCACTTGCTCAAAACAACGGGGTGTGTCTTCTTATCGTTCTGCTCTTCCCGAACCGAATCAAGCTCAAAATCACCTTCCACGATAACCGTTTCACCTGGTGCTAGTGTTCGCGCAGCAGATAGAGTAAAACGGATATTTTTATCGTTCTGGCCTTCGATCTCAATGGCCAGCTCAGACGCCGAACGATTCTTGATGCGATAGCGAATCTTGTAGGTCGAACCGAACACAAGATCATGATCATCAATCTCCGTGGAGATTTCATAGTCTGGTGTATCAAGAGCGGTCAGACCGCGGCCAGTCTTCTCGAATTCCGCCCGCAAGGAGAGTTCTCCCTTTTGCCAAGTATAATCAAAGAAATCAAAGCCACGCTCCTGGCGGCCATCTGGCTGGATGGGAAGTTCACGGGTACTGTCTGCATACCAATCCAGTTCTTCAAAATAAGGAGCAAGTGCTTCCGTTTGCA
This sequence comes from Paenibacillus sp. FSL F4-0122, assembly GCF_038002845.1. Classification (NCBI taxonomy): domain Bacteria; kingdom Bacillati; phylum Bacillota; class Bacilli; order Caryophanales; family Paenibacillaceae; genus Paenibacillus; species Paenibacillus sp. FSL F4-0122. The sequence continues at coordinate 4,998,905 of NZ_JBBODI010000001.1, read as the reverse complement.
ATACAGTTGGAATGAAGTTCATCAGATGGACGTAATCTTCATTTTTCTCCCAAAAAAATCCGCATTTCTTATACATCGGTACGGCTTTCGTATTACCTGCCCAAGTGAACAGATCAAGACGTGGCCAGCCCGCTTCTATTGTTTGGCGAACAGCGTTCAGAATCAGATTGCGGCCAACCTTGTATCCGTGATAATCGGGGCGCACATTTAATAGCGGGACATACAAAGCCCCTTCATCTTGACGGTAGTGGGCGAAGCTGCAGAAGCCGACTACCTCTTTGCCATCAACGGCAAGAAAGGCATTAAGATTGGACGAGATCTCCATCTCACGGCGCACACTGTCCTCAGTTCTCTGATTAGTGCCTCCGCCCCAGCTTTCGTTGCTGCGGTTCCACATTTCTGCGACCGCCCCAGCATAAGAAGAATCGTATTCGATAATGCGGATTTGTTCCGCTGTAGTTTTTACAGTCATGCTCTCATCTCCTTATTCCTCAAAAAAATATGAGTATGTATTCGCATAAAGTTATTGTGGATAAGCTCTCTACAACATATTGAAATAACTCCTACGAGTTCTTATTATACTATTAATTGGAAGCTCAATACGAGGTAAAAAACTCTTTCACCTTATTTTCTACATAAACTCACAGCCGGCAGAAAGCTACAAAAAAACTGCTCCTAAGAGCAGTTTTTTGATGTTAATCCACCGTCCCAACATTCTCCAAGTGTAATGAGCTTTCGGAGCTGACGCCTGCTTCCGTACTCAGAGTAGTAAGTGCTTGTTTTAGATCCTCTTTATTCACATAGACATACGGACTCTTCCAAAGAGATTCCACATGTAAGGAATTAATATGCTCTGGTTTAAGTTTAGGGAAGTTGAATAACCACTGCTGCAGATCTGCTTGAGGAATATCCGTCTTCACATTTTCACCAATGATATCCAATACATTTCCCCATTGGGACACGCCTTGGAAATTTCCTAGCTTATCCAGAATCTGCTTGATTACTTGCTGCTGCCGATCATTGCGCTGGAAATCGGAGGATTCAGCCGTTCCTTGATTCGATTTACGGTACCGTACAAAATCAAGAACTTGTTTGCCATCCAGCTTCTGCAAGCCTTTCTTTAAATCGATGTGTGTACCATCTGCCGTATCGGTATATTTCATATCCATATCGACATCTATAGTCAGTCCGCCAAGCAAATCCACGGTCTTCTGCAACACATCAAAATTCACCACAACCATGTGCTCTATCGGCAGACCGAGCAAATTGCTGAAGAACTCTTTTGTATTTGGAATAGCCTCTGTTTTGTCTTTTATGTAATGATAAGCATAATAATAATTGGCTTTGCGGGAAGGCAACGATTTAGGTTTTAGCAACAAATCCCGTGGTAATGATAAGAAACTCGTCGACTTCGTGTCCGGATTGAAGCTGACAAGCATCAGAACATCGGTATTCATTACTCCACCACCGCCATCCCGACTATCTACCCCGGCTAGCAGAAAAATCATAGGTTCAACCGATACCGTCTCCTTTTTTTCCTCTGGAGCAGCTGTGGGCTGGATGGTGACTGGAGCTGCCATACGCTGTATCGCATCATCCGTCTTTTTATATAAATACCCTGCATATACTCCAATCCCTATAATAGCTGCGCCTAAGACAAGACCAATGCTCGTCAGAATTTTACGGGTTGTTGTCCACTTGCGTTTGTTAGACATAATTTCCTCCACTCAGTTCCAATAGCTAATTCAATCAGTGCTTTCATCCTTATGAACTTTAACACTTAACACCATGCCAATCGCAATCATATTAGTTAGCAATGAGCTGCCTCCATAACTAATAAAAGGCAATGAAATCCCCGTCAGGGGCAGCAACCCAATATGCATCCCAAGATTAACGGAAACTTGAAAGATGAACATGGCGATAAACCCGGTGACAATATAGGTACCCGCACGGTCCCTACTATCCAGCGCAATAAAGATCATTCGGTACACGAGCAGTAAATAAAGCATCAGCAGCACGGATGAACCTATAAAACCGTATTTCCCCCCGATGACTACATAGATCGAATCGGAATACGCATATGGAATATATCCTTTTCGCAAAAAAATACCTTCATTGCCCGATAATCCTCCGGAGCCAATGGCTATCATTGCGTTTTTCACATGCCAAGATTTATCAGGATCGCTCTGCGGGTCCAAAAAGGATTGGATTCGTGACAGTTGATGGGGCTCGACAATCTTGGATAACAAGTCGAAGTTGGCATAATACAGCCATAGTATCGTGCCGATCGAAATAATCACAACACTAAGGATCAGAATCATATATAGAGCACGGATGTTGCCAATCCACAGCATACTAAGTAATATGCCAACAAATACGAGTGCTGTACCCAAATCGGGCTGCTCCATTATTAAAATGAAAGGAATTAAAAAAACGAAACAAACCGGTACTAAATCTTGAAAAAACCGCAGCTGCTGGCCCTCTCGTGTACCTAATAGATGAGCAATGAGCAGCACCGTACATATTTTAGCCAGCTCGGAGGGCTGAAGCTGAAAGCTCCCAATGCTTAACCAACGCACGGCACCATTGAGATTTTCTCCAACCAGCTTGACTAGTACGAGTAAACCTATGCCCACGCCATAAAAGAGATACGCTAACCTGCCTAATAGAATCTTATAATCTACCAAAGCAATGAATAACATGGGTAGGCAAAATAAAGCAAATAAATACAAATAACTTATGTAAAGACCGTCTAACCGCGTATCCGTAGTCGCTTCATAAATAGCAACAGTACCCACGCCAACTAAGCAGGTGGTGAGAAAAAGTACGGATCTGTCCAGCTTTGCAATTTTGGTAGAGATGAGCATAAAACAACCTCTATTTAATTTCTGTAGTTTTCTTGTTGTGCTGAGCACTTTTACTTCTTTTTTTCACATTGAAGCGCTACGGATGATTAAATTGAATGATTACCTCAGATCAAATTTGCCCTGATACGCTTTCTTCGATAACAGCTTCAGTTTATCTTCACTTAGCGTATAGATATCCAGACCATTCCCAGCCTCACCCAATGACCAGCCCAGCGCGAGCTCCTTATGGCCATCTTCATCAACATCAAAGAATCCGGCATAATCTAGACCATACCCAAACCCCTCAACCTCGGAAATCTTCTGCCAAGCTTCATTTTCCTGCCTCAACAACATTGCTTTTATAGTATATCCTTTGTTTTTACTGTACTCATACACAACTACGGCTTCGTCAATTCCGTCTCCATCCATATCGCCAAAAGAGATGGCATTATCCTCTTGTCCCTTCATCGGAGTTATCAATTGAGCTTTGTCTGGAAGCCACTTAATAAATTCCTGGCTCGTTTTGTCTCGCTCTAGGCTTGCTTCTGATGATGGAGGTTTAATCAGCTCTCCGGGTGTTGCCGGGACTCCGCATCCTCCGAGCAAAAATAAAGTTGTAAACAGGGTACCAATTTTTATGAATTTGCCCGGCATTTGGATCATCGACTCCTCGCTTGTCCGCATATATAGTATTTTATCTTTGAAAGAGGTGAAAGTGGTTATGAAATAGTTAAATTTGAATTCTTATTCTATCGGTAAGTCAAATTGGACAATCGTTCCTTTGCCTAAAGTGCTGCTTATTCGCAGCTCTCCATGATGCAATTTAATGATCTGTTCCGAGATGGATAAACCCAAGCCACTGCCCGAAGCCTGTTGATCCCCTTTGTAGAATTTTTGCCGCACATTCTCTAAATCCGTCTCTGCGATACCTGAGCCTGTATCCTCTACAGAAATCACGACTTTCCCTGGAACCGTATGGGCGCTGATTAAAATCCGATCTGATGAACCAGTAAATTTGAGTGAATTATCAATGAGATTAATCATGACTTGCTTCACACGATTCTCGTCAGCTTGAATCACTGGCAGATGTTCTTCTATTTTCACTTCTAGTGAGATGCCTTGTCGGGTCGCTCTAGGGGTAAGTTGTCTGCCGATATGCTGCAGCAGTTCTGTTAGATCCACTGATGTGAAGTGAACGGCGATTCTTCCGTTATCCAACTTAGAGAAATCCAACAATTCATCCACCATATGAGTTAACCTGTCACTTTCGGATTCAATAATATCAAGCCCATCATAAAATAGAGGTTGATTACTCACCTCACTCGCCTTTAAGGTAATTGCCCAACCTTTGATCGAGGTCAAGGGTGTTCGCAGTTCATGGGATACGGAAGCGATAAAATCATTCTTAAGCTGTTCACTCTTGGAGATTCGGCTTGCCATCATATTTAACGTATCCGCCAATGAACCAAGCTCATCTTGATAGCGCTTATGCACTCTGATGCTGAAATCTCCTTCGGTCATCTGGTCTGCTGCCTGCTTCAGATCTTTAATTGATCTGGTTATGGTCCAAGACAGCAATAATCCAAGTAAGGTGACAATGCCAATAACGATTATCCCCACCCCGATCAGTAAAACCGTAATATGTTTAACTGTATGTATAGTTTCCGTTAAGGACGTGATAAATCTGACTCCCCCCACTATGTTTCCATTAGCCTGCAAGGGATAAGATACCGCGTAAATTGCTTCCTCTGTGTTAGGGTCCGCACCTTTCCAACTGCCGGGCTGCCCTTTTATTGCTGCTTGTACATCTATGTACTCAGTCATAGTTAGATCGCCTTGAAGTCCATTTGAGTCCTGCAACAGCCAGCCTTCAACATTAATAATCTGCACCTGTGCATCAGAATGACTCGCAAAACCCTTCAGTAACCTATCCGATTGTTCCACCAGATCCTGGTCCCCAAAGTATTGCTGAAAAAAAGAAGCCGATAGCTCTGCTTGATTCATCAAGGTTTCCTCTATGTTATGAAAATAATAATATCGCAAAGATACATTAAGAATGATTTCAAGAATGAGCACAGTAAGACAAATGAGTATAAAATAGCTTCCTACTAATCTTTTCTGAATCCCCATTCTTCAACCATCCTTTCTAAAGCGGTAACCGAGCCCCCATACCGTCTCAAGCCAATGCGGATTAGAAGCATCAACCTCAATTTTCTCTCTTAACTTACGCACATGAACATCCACCGTTTTGGGATCTCCAATATAATCCTCTCCCCAGACAAGATTCATTAATTCATTTCTAGAGAGTGCTGTATCCGGATGCTCCAGAAAGGTTTTCATCAACTGAAATTCCTTCGGAGTTAATTCAATGCTGTCATCCTGCTTAAACATCTTGTTCGCGTTCAAATCCAGCCGGATCGGTCCAGCTTGAAGTATAGTTCTTTGCGGCTTTAGAGCGGATTCTGTACGGCGCAAAATAGCTTTAATACGTGCTACCAATTCTAATGGATTAAAAGGTTTAACAATGTAATCGTCAGCACCCATTTCAAGGCCATTGATTTTGTCCAAATCCTGTCCACGTGCGGTTAAGAAAATGATGATGACCCCAGCGTCTTTCTCTCTTAGCTTTCGGCATATTTCGAACCCATTAGAATCAGGCAACATGATATCCAGAACCATAACATCTGGACGGCTCACCTCAAAGCTCTGCAATGCTTCTTCTCCACAAGCAGCTTCACTAACCACAAACCCATTATTCGTTAAATTTATAGATATAAAACGTCTAATATTATCGTCATCTTCCACAATAAGCACATGATTGCGATCAACAGTATCCACGATTTCCACCCCTATTACCCAGAGTCTAAACAAGTAAAAAAACAAAAAAACTCTCCCGGTAAAGAGAGAGTCTTGTCTCGGATCCCTATAATTAAATCACAAGTGGATATTACTCTAAATCGCTATAGTTGTCAAAAATCTAATCCAGATACACAGCCTTGCCGGTCTGCGCCGATTCATAAATAGCTTCCAATATTTGCGAAACGACAAAAGCCTGTTCAGGAGTTACAACCGGGTCTTTATCCTGTTCAATCGCTTCAATCCACTTTCTTAATTCTATATCCGGAGCACTTTCAGCTTTTCCTTCATAATAGGCAACACCGCCTGCCCCAAGCTCAATTTTATTGGTGTACAGCTTGCTGAATTTCTCTCCGTTAATTCTAAGTCCGTCCTTCATATCTGCGCCTGCTTCCGTCCCACTTAAGCTGCATTTCGCTTCATGTATGTCTAGTGAATTCAGAGCCCAGCTCGCTTCCAGCATGATTGTTGCACCATTCTCCATTACGACCATTCCAAAGGCTGAATCCTCTACGGTGAACTTTTTAGGGTCCCACGGTCCCCATGCGTTGGCGGCTTCTTCTTTTTGTGAAAGTTCATGATATTTAGTGCCCAGCACAACTTTTGGTTTATAGTTATCCATCATCCAAAGGGTTAGATCCAGCGCATGGGTTCCGATATCGATAAGCGGACCGCCGCCTTGTTTCTCTTCATCAAGAAATACTCCCCAGGTCGGTACGGCTCTCCGTCTGATGGCATGTGCTTTTGCAAAATAAATATGACCAAGCTCTCCGGACTCACAAGCTTTTTTCAAATATAAGCTGTCTTCTCTGTACCGGTTGTCATATCCAATGGTCAGCTTCTTGCCTGTACGTTTCGCTGCTTCAACCATTCGTTTGGCATCTGCCGCCGTCTTAGCCATTGGTTTTTCGCACATCACATGTTTTCCGGCTTCTAGAGCAGCGATTGATATTTCCGCATGGACATCATTAGGCGTAAGCACATGAATAATATCAATGGATTGATCTTTTAATAGTTCAGTGTAATCCGTATAGACAGTAGCTTTATTATTTCCGTATTTCTCCGCTGCTTCTTCAGCACGTTCTTTAATAATGTCACAAAAAGCCACGATTTCAACCTTACTTTGTCTGCTCAAGCTTGGAAGATGTTTGCCATTCGCAATACCACCACATCCAATAATCCCTACACGAAAAACCTTACTCATATCCTTCACCCTCACCTCTAATGGATTTGTTTGCTGTTTCGATAAGTTGCCGGTGTCATACCTAACCGCTTGCGGAAGACAATATGCAAATAGGTAGCATTGGTAAACCCTTCCGACTGTGCGATTTGTTCTATCGGATAATTGCTTTCTTCAAGCTTGCGGCAGACCGCTTGCAATCGAATATCCTCAAGCGCCCTACTGAATGATTGTTCTGCATTTACTTGCTTAAACACCCGCTGCAGCTGCCTTGAACTAATATTTAGCTTTTCCGCAACATTTTCTAAGGTAACCGTTCCTGAATAATTCGCTTCCATATATTGCATTGCGTATTGATACCGGTAAGTCAGCATATCTCTAACCGGCGCCTCCGTGCGGATCCCGCCTGAATCATACGCTCTAACGGCCTTTAGTAAAATACTGATCACAAGATGCTTAATTGAAGTATAATATCCGGTCAACTTCCCATCGCATGCTTCGTACGCTTCTCGAAAACACTTCATAGCCCCGTGATAGTCTTGTGCTGGAACCAAGGGTAAACACTTCAGCTTCTCCACACAGGTTTCAGCTTCCGCAACCTCCCAAAGATCAGCATCATCCCTGATCCTCTTTTTGATGTCAACATGCAGACATAGCTCTTCCATAGATTCATCAGCATCCGCCTCTTGACGATGCATAACACCTGGTCCGGTTAGATAGAACATTCCTTCTGAAAGAGGATATTTTTGATCCCCAAGAATGACTTCTCCCTTCCCGCGCGGAATGAAATGAAATTCAAATTCAGAATGATTATGGAACTCGACTACTCTGCCCGGTGGAAAAGATGTCAAATGAAATCTAAACACTGTAATCTCGTAATGTCCCCATAGAATCGTGATATCCAATCTTTCAAGCATATCCTGCTTCTCAAACATCATCTCATAGGGAAAGCTGCTCAACGTTAAGTCCTCCCAATCGGAATTACACAGCCTTCTTTAGCCGAGCGGTTCGCCGCCTCCATTAATCTGGTAAGCTCAACTGCCATTTCAACATTTTGAGTGCCAAGTGTATTATTTTGAATATGATCAACCCATTGATGGAAGGCGCTTTCACGATTGCTTTGCAGGGCTACTTCTTTCCAGCCTTCTTCTTTATCCGTGGATTTGTTCGTTCTAAGAAGAAGCTTATTCTCTGGTGTTCCGTAAAGCAGCGTTCCTTCAGTTCCATGCACCTCGATAGTAAACGGCGAATGACTATTCACGAAACCAGCCTCCACCACACCAATTGCTCCTGAATCCGTAAATAGTGTCACTACGGCATTATCTTCCACTTCTTTACCGGTTACATAACCAAAATTAGCACTTACCCCAGTCACATCTTGATCTAAGAAAAGCTTCGCCAAATACATGGGATGACAGCCCAGATCAATCAAAGCTCCGCCTCCACATTGCTCCAAGCTAAAGAAATGATCAGGAAGCCAGCTTTCCGTTGCTCCGTTATGGGATAAGCGAACTCTAACGTAAGTAATCTTGCCGAGCAGTTCCTGACTTAGAATCTCTTGAATAGTTAATGTATAGCCGTCATTTAAACGAGGCAAGGAGACCGTTAGCTTCACTTTGTTCTCGTTAACTTCTGCGATGATTGCGTTAACTTCTTTTAACGTTGGGGCAATAACTTTTTCTGTGAAAATATGTTTACCCGCTTTGGCCGCAGCCATGATTACGTCTCTATGCATATTCGTTGGTGCATCCACGATAACGGCATCTATATCCTCTTGCGCAAGCAGATCATCCAGTGATTCAAAATAAGGAATATTCAAGCTTTCCGCAGCTTTGTTCCCACGCTCTACGTTTTCGTCCCAAACTGCAGCTAATACGGTATCTTCATGCTCCTGAGCTTGCTTGGTATAATCCCATGCATGCACATGCCAATAGCTGAGCTTACCAATTCTAATGGTCATTTACTTGTGCCTCCCGTATATATGTTATTCTGACATCTGCTATAAAAATAACACATAATAAACAGCTTTTTTAGTAGGAAAATGCGACAAAACATATATAATATTACGACACATAAAATCCGGAGTGAAATACGATCCAAAAAAAAGAAACCCTTGCTATGAAAGCTAAAGGTTTCCTTATACTTGGCTTAATGGGTAAGTGGCTTATTATATCCTTTGTCATCAAAGGGTTGCAATTTCTCGAACCACTTCTTTTTCAATAGTTTAAGCTCCCAGCGCACGTCGGTTAAGTCTTCTGACTCCTTCTGCTCTAATACCTCATAGCTGAAAGCTTCTGCTCCAAGTTCCTTCCAGTCCTTTTGCAGCTCTGCATTCGCAAATCTGCCCATATCTAATTGCATCTGTATAGTCATCCATTTATTCTTCAGGTTGGGATAGCTGTCAACGAATATTTTTCCGCTTATTTTGTTTGTAATTTGAATAGCACCCATGTAAGTCTTGAGCTGCTTATATTGCTCCTGAAGTTCTTTACGTTTGCTTTTGTCCATTATGATTCATGATTCTCCTTCCACAAACAATTCTGCTAAATTTCAGTACCCCATTTCTTTTAATAAACGGGACAATACCGAAAGTCGTTCTCCAATCATTTCACCATCATCACTAAGCGCCTGGGCGAACAGCTTAATATCATTATCAATCATGGGATTGTCTGCACAGACAGATACACTCATTGCATCTCCTTGCAGCCCAACACGATCAATCATAGGGCTCTCGGGATCATACATTTTCGGAAAACGATAGGCCTCTTGAAAATACAAACTACTTCTGCAAATCAAAATTGCCAGGTCAAGCACTCTGTGCATTGGCAGCTCTTCGGACTGTCTCGACCATTTGTCCCCTGTATGTCTCCATACCTTTGCTGAGATGTCGACTTTTCCTCTATCGTTCCATTGTGCTAATCCTAGGGACAGACCTTTTGCATCTGTGTCCCCGGCGTAGCGGCCATCAACCTGCTCGTAATTTTCTGACACGATTACAGGTTTATGTTTTAGAGTTGTTGGAATTTTCATGATTAGTCACTCTCCATTTTATGATTTACTAATTTACTCATTTACTAAATTACTAATTTACTAAATCTAAGATTCATATTACCCGGCAAAAGATCATCTGTCAAACGACATTACACCCGTTTTATCCAACAAAACAAAAAATCCCTCTGCGCGCAGCAAAGGGACTGTTATTTTTATGAAAAATATATCTCTAGCTTAAATGATCACTCACATTACACAACCAAACCATATGGACGGAATCAGGTCCCCAATAGTCTTCCACTACTTTATAAGGTTTCCCAAATTTACGTTGCCACCTGATTTGTGCACGTTTATACCCGCTGTCCAGACAAAACCGCTCTACCCCTTGCTTTTTTAGAAATATCATCATTTCCTTAATTAAGGCTGAACCCACACCTTGACCCTGATAACTTGGCATAATGTATAGACTGCCCAATTCCCCTATTTCATCTAACTGATGATCCGTGCAGGTTTGAATATCTTCGCCACAAGCTCCAAAGGAAATCGTACCGACCACCTGCTCTTCTATTTTTGCAAGAAGGAAGTAAGGCTCCGCAGTTGTAGTATCCAGTGAAGTCATCACCATTTGCTTTTTATGATCTATTTCACTTTGGATATCGTCTTGTAAATGATCAAGCCCTTCTTTTTCAAAAGCATCTGGGATTGAAATTTCAAAAACAGAGCATGTGGATTCAAAATCAGCTGGAGAAAGTGTGCTTATGGCCATTTGATTACTCTTATTCATTGATTCGTACACCTCTTCTATTCCCGGCCGGAATTCTTAAAAATCCTGCAATAATATACTATCAGCATTCAGACTGAAAGGTTTATATTCATAGAACTACTTTACTGGAGGTCATCATGAATATATTGTCCTTTCTGATCTATTGCGTTGTCGCTACATTTACACCCGGTCCTACCAATATTGTTATTCTTTCTTCCGTGCAACATTCCGGGGCTAAAAAATCAATGGGGTATGTATACGGATCCACGCTGGCTTTTGGCTTATTACTTATCATTTCTACTCTGCTGAACCGTGTTCTAGTAGAAATCATCCCAAATATCCTGATCATTATGCAAGTCATTGGGAGTTTATATATGCTCTACCTTGCTTATAAAATCTTTAAAATGGGTTCAATGGAAGACCAGCCTGACCCCAATGCCAATTTCCGCTCAGGCGTGCTTATGCAGCTTGTGAATCCTAAAGTGCTAGTATTTACACTAACGGTCATTCCCAACTACGTAATGCCATTCTATACCTCTTCGCTTGCCTTGTTTATGTTTGTTATAATTATAACTGTGATCGGATTTTTTGCATTTACGACATGGGTTGTATTTGGGACAATCTTCAGAACATTTATGAAAAATCATCAAAAAGTTCTAAATACCGTGATGGCACTGTTTTTAGTATACTCAGCCATTATGATATCGGGAATCCTATAAAGTCGCGGAGGTTAAGAACGTGGAGAGATTTAACTATAAAAAGTCAGCAGAGATCCTGTCCTTATCCGCCAGCCTTACTGATTTCACCTATAAAAAACATTGCCATGAGGAATATGCACTCGGTGTGACCCTTCGTGGCATTCAGCAATATAATCTTGACGGTAGTTTGCAATCCTCACATAAAAATGGCGTAATGTTGTTTAATCCAGAACAAACACATGATGGCAATGCGTATGATAAAGGTGGCATTGATTATGTCATGCTTTATATTAAGCCAACCCTAATGCGAGAGATACTAGATAAAAAAGAACTCCGCTTCGCCACTCCTATCTTATACGATGACAAATTGGCGCAGTGCATATTAGCCCTAAACCATGCCATCCAGAATGGCAAAGAGGAGTCTTTGTGCAGTGAACTGTTATTCACTCTGGTTCATTTAGTATCTAATACTGAAATAGTTACCGATCGTAGAACGAATAATAAATTTCTCAAAAAAGCAAAGGAAATGATGTACTGCAGTTTAGACCATGTGCTGAAGCTGGACGATCTCTGCACAGAGTTTGGTCTGTCCAAATATCAGTTTATTCGCGAGTTTAAGACACATACAGGAATATCACCCTATCAATATTTCTTAAATTGCAAGGTAGAGCGTGCCAAGCAGTCCATTGAGAGAACCAAGGATATCTATGCAGCTGTTGTAGATTGCGGATTTGTGGATCTAACTCATCTGAACAGGCATTTTAAAAGCGTGTTCGGAATAACCGCACATGAATATCGGTCACAGCTGTAAGATTTGCCCTCCTACCATTGTCCAGAGCACTTTAAATTCATCATCCAAGAGGACTAGGTCAGCATCTAAGCCAGTGGTTATCGTCCCCTTTTGTTGAAGTTCAAGAATATTAGCAGGTGTAGTTGAAGCCATTTGTACGGCATCTGTCAGCGAAATTCCAGTTTCGACAGTATAACGTAAGGCTTCATTCATGGTAACTGTACTGGAGGCCAGCGTGCCATCTTCCAATCGCGCTATGCCCCCAGATACCGTAACCTGATGTCCTCCAAATATATAGTTCCCATCCCCTAACCCCATTGCTTGTAACGCATCTGTGATCAAGACCATTCCTTCTGGTCCTTTCATGGTATGCATCAATCGGATAATTGCAGGATGCAGATGGACATTATCCACAATAGCTTGCAGGCTTACATGTTTCTCTTCGAAAGCGGCAACCACAATCCCCGGATCGCGATGATGGATCGGCCGCATGCCATTAAAACAATGCGTAACATGACTTGCCCCAGCGGCAAAAGCTTGTTTGGCTTCCTCATATGTGGCATCCGAATGAGCAATTGCTATCACCACTCCCCGTTCCTTCAAAAAGGAAAGAAGCTCCATGCCTCCCGGCAGCTCAGGAGCAATCGTAACCATTTTAATGAGTGATCCAGCTTCTTGGAAAATGAGCTTCATTTCTTCTAAGTTAGGATGCCGCAGATACTTTTCATTTTGCATTCCTTTTCTCTTGGGGTTTAGATAAGGTCCCTCTAAGTGAATGCCTGCGATCTTTGCTCCCACTTCATGCCCAATTACACGTTTGACACTACGAATCATCTCTAAAAGATCTTCCATCGTAGAACTCACAGAGGTAGCCAGAAATGAGGTGCAACCAGATGCTGCGCAAGCCTTCGATACTTCTTGAATACTCTCTGCAGTACCGTCCATCATATCAAACCCGTTAGCACCATGAATATGCACATCTATCATTCCGGGCACTAACAAATGCCCTCCGCCATCAATCCGTTCATACTCACCCTCTGGAATAGAGGTATCTCCTGAGTCTATCCTCATCACTTTTCCTTCAGAAATCCATACATTGGCCGCTGAAACTATACTATTCTGAAGCACTACTTGTACATTTTGCAAAATATAAGTCATAAACGTTCTCCTCCATTTCGTTATCACTCTTGATTTCGAACCTCTTCAGCTTCATCTTGACACTCAATAACTGTGATGTTCTTCTGATCTAGAACTTCTCTGATCTCGATTGGAAGCTCTCGATTTGTAATTAAAATATCAATGAAGTCAAAGTCTAGCCGATAAAAGGATTTGGCATTAAATTTGGTGTGATCGGCTACTAAAATCACTTGATCAGATCTTCGAGCCATTTCTCTTTTTACCCGCGCATCTTCTTCATAAGGATAATAGAGCCCATCAGCACAGATCGCCGACGCTCCAATAAAGGCTTTATCCGCACGAATTTCACTAAGTTTATCGATAATGGAAGAACCATATAACAAGCGGTTTTTCACATTCAAGTAACCACCAAGTACATAAATTTGCAGATCCTCACGATGGGATAAAATCCCTACATTATCTATTGAATGCGTGACAACCGTAATATCCTGTGCACTAATTTGTTCAGCAACAAACTGTACAGTGGTCGATACGTCTAAAATCACAGTCTCACGATCTTGGATAAGCGCGGCTCCGATCTTCCCTATTCTCTGCTTACTCTCGGATTCATCGATCAAACGATCCTGGTAAGATAATAATTCTTTTTGTAATTCTGGTAACGCTAGACCGCCATGCGTCCGAACAACGACGCCCTCTTGTACTAACCTAACAATATCCCGTCGGGCAGTATCTCTTGAGACTTCAAATTGCGTACAGATATCTTGAACACTCATTGCTTGGTGTTGTTTCAAATATTCGAGTATTTTTAATAATCGTTCCTCTTGATACATAAGGTAATCCACCTCCTAAAGTCATCATAAGTCATTTAATAAGTATTTACAAGCGTTTATGAGTATATGATTAAGCATATGTAAGTATTAATACGTAAAAAAAGACGAAAGCCAGATGAATGTGCATCCGCTAACGCCTTTTTAATTTTATTTTTTTAGGATTTACTTCACAATGTCACTTCACCTTGCGGTTCCAGCTTTTTTGTATTTTTCGAATAAAAACAATCTGGCCCACATGATAAGCATTATGGGTTGTTACATTTCCGAGTACTTCCCACCATTTACTGTCTGGGAATCCTTGAACATCAGCTTCCAATTGTTCTTTCTTAATCAATTCCTGCCAATGTAAAAGAACCTCTAAAAGTTGTTTTTGCAACGCTTCGAACGTTTTCCCTTCTGCAACGACAAAGGTATTATTATTATCCACTGAAGGAACCACATGAACACTGGCTTCTTTATACCTTGTTTGCCAAGTTTCATTCCAGTAAAGCAGATGCTGCACAATCTCAGCAATACTATTGCTTTCTTCCGTTACCTTCCAAAAAGCTTCTTCTTCACTTAAGTCTTTAACCGCCACTTCAAAGGGCACATACCAACTCGGATCATTTGCATTGGCCAGCAACTGGTTGGCTAGAACATCATAAGCATGAAACATTCTTCCTTCCCCCATTTTCCAGATAGATTATAAGCAATTTAAGTACCGCAGAATGTACGATATGGACATGCGGATTCCTCAGGAAGTGCCGAGTATTCCTCTTGTTCAGGGGAGTAGGCGTATGGGTTAGACAATGCTTGAAGTAACCTCTCCATCACATCGTAATCTTTCCGCTCTACCGCCGCCTCAAGCGCTTCTTCCACACGATGATTCCGCGGAATAATCGCAGGATTACTGGTACGCATCAGCTCCTGTGAAGAGGATTGTGATTCCTGCTGCCTGCTAAGGCGCGCCTGCCACAGCTCATTCCATTGCTTAAATTCAGGAGTGCCAAACAGATCAGCATCTTCCATTACGCCTAAAGTTAAAGACCGAAATGTATTAGTGTAGTCAGACCGATATTTTTGCATCAGTTCAAGGAGGGTATCAATCAGAGCAACATCCTCTAACTCTTCGTTAAAGATTCCCAGCTTCGCTCTCATTCCCGTTAGCCAATATTGATAGGACCGCTCCGAAAAATCTGAAATTGCCTCCTCAGCCAGCTTAATCGCCTGTGCCTGATCGTCAGCCAGCAATGGCAGTAGAGTCTCGGCAAATCTGGCGAGATTCCATGCGCCAATCCCGGGCTGATTGTGGTAAGCATAACGACCCTGCTGATCTATGGAACTAAATACCGTCTCAGGATTATACACATCCATGAAGGCACATGGACCATAATCAATCGTTTCTCCGCTAAGGGCCATATTATCGGTATTCATCACTCCGTGAATAAAACCTACAAGCTGCCATTTAGCAATTAGCGCTGCTTGACGTTCCATTACTTCCCGAAGCAGAACAAGATATGGATTAACTTCCACAGGAGCTTCTGGATAATGTCTATGCAACGTGTAATCAGCCAGAATACGCAGATCCTCCACAGTCCCCCATGCAGCAGCATATTGGAAAGTTCCAACACGCAAATGACTCGCCGCGATCCGGGTCAAAACAGCCCCCGGCTGTTCCGTTTCTCGAATTAGCGACTCCCCTGTAGCTACCACCGCCAAGCTGCGAGTCGTAGGAATCCCGAGTCCATGCATAGCTTCACTGATGATATATTCGCGTAACATCGGTCCAAGCGCTGCCCGGCCATCGCCACCACGAGAGTATGGGGTTCTTCCCGCACCCTTCAACTGAATATCTACACGATCACCTTGAGGGGTGATCTGTTCGCCCAGCAGCACTGCTCGACCGTCTCCCAACATGGTAAAATGTCCGAATTGATGTCCAGCATAAGCTTGCGCAAGCGACACGGTACCTTCAGGAACTTCGTTGCCGGCAAGAATCCCAAGGCCCTCCTTGCTCTGTAGTGCTGTGCTATTCAGCCCTAGAGTAGCAGCCAATGGTTCATTAAAAATAATCAGTTCCGGTTTACGCACAGGCGTTGGCTTAATTCTTGTAAACATTGATTCCGGCAGATGAGTATAACCATTCGCAAAATTCCAGCCTATATCTATTTTCTCTGTCATATTATCTCCTTTTTATACCCTCAGTCTCTATGCCTTTATTAACTCAGAATAAGTTATGTTAAAATTTAATGCAAATCTTCTCGCAGACCTATGTTTTTGCCGAAGTGTTACAAAGACCGCCCGGCTTCCTGCCATTTTATGCAGGGAACCGGGCGGTCTTAATTATGATGTTCTATCTTGTTTTCAACTTATTTGGAAGCTAATTCGCTCCGCCTTTGGAGAGCATAATATTGAGAATGGTCTTGTCAGTTTCCGCCAGCCCTTCCTGAACCAAACGCTCCATGTTGCGGATGGTATCTTCCACCTCTTCGAAAATCACACCATCCTTGGTTGTAGGAGCAATGTTGTTCATAGCCAGTGTGGCTGCCTGGATCGCCGTATTGGTGGAGGTGGAAATCTTCAGCGCACAGGTAGAATTCGCACCGTCACAGATCATCCCTGACAAAGAAGCTATCGTATTCTGTATCCCATGCTTGATCTGCTCAAGACTGCCGCCCATGAGATAAATGATCCCGCTATTTGCTCCTACTCCTCCTGCAATCCCTGAACCACATAATGGGGACAAACGCCCGATATAATGTTTGATGTGCACAGTGACCAGATTGCTCAGTGCAAGCGCCCGAGCTAGCATTTCTTCATCTTTGCCCAGCAATTCCGCCAGAGCTATAACGGGTAGTGTACAGGCGATGCCTTGATTACCGCTGCCCGCAGTTGTCATCACAGGCATTGCACTGCCATCCATTCGAGCATCTGAAGCCGCTGCAGTGGCCGCGATAATTCTGTTCGCTACATCATTGCCGAACAGATTCACCGCAGATTGCTGATTCATTTTCTTACCTACCTGCAAGCCATAATCGCCTCGCAATCCCTCATCGGAGATCGCTTTGTTCATCCGTGCCCCTTCCAAGAGAAAGCTAAGCTCTGAAAAAGGAGCGTTACAGATAAACTCGAATATCTGGTCTACTGAGCCCGCATACTCTTCCGTGTCGGAAAGACTAGGCTTGCCACAGTCGGCTTTTGAATTCCGGGGTGTTATTTTCTCCCCGTCCAGAGCCAAATATTCTATATGGGTGTGCTCTCTGGCAATAATGGCAGTCGCCGTATGGTTCTGCGTAAACAACTGGGCTTCAATATATAATTTCTCAGGAGTGTCCTTTATCTCCACTTTTAGCAGCTTTCTATCCAGCAGGTCATTTGCCATCTTCAACTCAGCCTGTGTCAGACCTGACAGAATTTCCAGTTCCTTGTGAGAACGGCCGACCACCGCTCCAAGGGCTGCTGCGATGGGCAGGCCTGTCTGGCCTGTCCCGGGAATGCCCACTCCCATTGCATTTTTGATAATATTACCGCTGAGATGCAGCTGAATCCCCGTAATTTCTTCCTCGAGAAGCTCTGCCGCCAAGGAGACGGCATACGCAACTGCAATCGGCTCCGTACAGCCTTCTGCCGGTACGACTTCCTTGTGTAAAATTTCCAATAAGTTGCTCATGTATGCATTTCCCCCTTCTCTCTCCTGTTGGAGTTATTTATATATAGTAACTCAGAGAGAAGTTTCAGGGAATCCTTTTTCTTAGGAATCACTCCTTCATCCCCCTAATATAGTGTAGGAAAGAAAGGCGGGATGCACGTGAGTAAGAGGAATGAGCAAGGGCAAAGGGCGATCTTTCTAGCTGCAGTCTGCGGGCAGACCTATACACAATTTTCAAATATAGATGGAGTTTTCGTCATTCCATTAGATTATCAGCTATGTCATCCCATTGAAGCACAATCCTTCAATAATGTATGGGAACGTTTCGGCTTTATTTTGGAGTCTCCACAAGAGATTATTATTGCCTTTCGGGGAACCAGTACGACGACCAATTGGATATCCAACGTCCTCGCTTCACAGGAACGGTTCAAATATCTTAAAGAAGACTCTCTCACCCATCGTGGCTTCACCAACATTTATTCTTCAGCTCGGGATGGCATCTTCTCTACGCTCTCCAAGCTATCTCCCGACAAGACCTTATACATTACGGGCCACAGCCTCGGTGCAGCGCTCGCCACCTTATGTACCTTAGATATTGCGGCAAATACCTCTTACACCACACCTAACCTCTATACTTATGGTTCCCCACGGGTAGGCGATCCGGACTTCGTTAATATTTTCAAACAATATGTGCGGAAGAGTTACCGGTATGCCAATCTTTTTGATGTTGTAACCTACGCACCTCCACATGTCTATAAGCTCCCCAAACGGGAAAAAAAGTATTATTACAATCATGTCCACACTTTTAACTCACTGTCTTTCCAAAATGGATCTACAAGTGGTAATCACGTAATCAGCAGCTATTTCGCCGAGCTCTCCAAGCTCCAACCGGAATTCGCTCAAGAATTATGTATAACGAACCCTGGATTCTGTCCACTCGTGGCTACGAAAGCAGAAGTATAATGTGAACACAAAAAGGAGGTGCCCAACACGCCATAAGCTGGCTGCCGAAACACCTCTTTTCTTCGTATGATTCGATGCCATCAGCAGTTACAAAGTCACTAACGGACTCCATTGACACTAACAGCAGTATATTTCCACTTTAAGAATTCCATCGGACTCCATGGCCACTATTGGCATAAAAAACACCTAATATAAGTCACTTTCTAACGAATAGCTGCACTGGAGTCCGAAACGCTGCCCAAAAGGCGATTATTTTGCAAATAACGTCATCTGGGTCCGAAGCCGGTACGAATGAAACTAGATCAGAATATAAAATAAACTAATACCACACCCAGGACTAACAGAATAAGTGAAACTATGTGCTGTTTCGTATGTTTTAGAAATTTCCAGTCGATGAACGACTGAAACCCTATTGCTACTACTATAACTACAATCCAAAACCATTTTATAACCGTACCCTCTGGGCCATCGGCAATTATTATCACAATCCCCGTAATTAATCCCACAAGTGCAAGTATAAGCTTCCCTTTTATATTAAGCTCATAACCGTCTTCAGGAAGTTTTTCTTTGTCCGGGCCAACAATCCATATCCTTAGAAATAGATTAGAAAAAGCAAGTATTATAAGTATAAGTCCAATTTTCACTTTCGTTCACCTCCACCCTTATATAGAATTCATTCGTATTTATTTCTGATCATTAGTTCTTTGATTTCTTTTAACTCATTTAATATTTCTTTTGATAGTTGCGTACTTCTAGAGTTATCGATGCCTACTTTAATCACAAATATTCCAAGCAACAAATAGATGATTAGCATTACGATGATCCCCAATTTACGTTCACTCCTCTTTTTTTGTATATTTCATTAAAGATATTGTTAGCATTAGATTAATATTATTCCCATGATACCATAATAAGGATATCTAATTAACACTCAGGAGCTTGCCGTTGGCTTGACAAATGATCAGTATATTCGATAAAATATATTATATCTTGATAATCAAGATAATTGATTTGCGAGATTTTTTCCATGAGGGAACGCGATTAATCTTAACTGAAAAGAGGGAACACAATGGCAGTACTTATTCTATACGCTACAAAATCTGGAGCAACAGAACAATGTGCAAAAGTATTATCAGAAGAGCTACCTCAGAGCAAAATTTGCAATATCGAACTAGAAAAGCCAGATATCGAGGCATTTGATAGCATTATTTTAGGGGCAGGAGTAAGAGATGAAAAAATATATAAAGCCATTCGTGACTTTATCAAAAAAAATAAAGATGAGTTACTGACTAAGAAGATGGGCTACTACATTTGCAACGAGAAACCCAAGAAAACCGAAGAATTAATAGAGAAAAATTTCCCTGATGATCTGAAAGAAGCTGCGATTTGTATTGAATCTTTTGGAGGTTATAAGGCATATAAGGCTCCAAAGGAAGGTACTGATCAGCTCAAAGGGATATTGGTAGATAAAATAAAAGAATTCTCACAAAATTTCAAATAAAAAATCCTGTTACCAAGACGAAAATCTTGATAACAGGATTCTTTTTTTATATACGTTTATTGCGCCTTGAGGGTCACTTCAAACTTCGCACCGACATCACCTACAAATACAATTTTGCCGTTGCTAGGAAGTTTGACTTGCTTAAGACCGCTAATGGTAAAGTAATTCACACATACACCATTCACATCATAGACGGCAAAGGAACTCTTGGTTGGCAGCTCTACTGTCATTATCTTACCTGTTGCCGTTTCAGGAACTCCATACCATCTAGCGTATCCATCTGATTGGATAGTTACCATAGATTGCGGGCCTGCATAAATAGGTTTAACTGCATCTTGATGTATAAATAATTGATTGCCAATCTTTAAATACTCCACACCATTTTTATTTTCAAAAATAAGATCCGCAAGATCGCGCCCAGCGATGGTTGGGATTTGCACGGTCATTTCTGCTTTATTAGGTCCAGTTATTTTATTCGAGCCCATATAACCAGGTGCGTCAGGGAACATAGCGATTCCAGCTACCGGCATACTCATGTAATATTGGGAGCTGTACTTCTCGCTGACATCAAAATACAATTTCCCTTGACGCTGCTGCCATGCAGTAATGACCTCTTGAGATAGGGCATTAGGTTCAAGCTTCTCAGCTGCATATTGGGTAACGGCAGTTTCACCAAGTCCTGGAATTACCCCATACCCTTGACTCCAAAGATAGATACGGCCATTGCTCTCCTTCACAAAGCTAACTTTACTTGTACCCTCGGCATCTAAAAATTCACCGTTCGAATTATATGAAAATTTCTGCGCTGGCATTGTAGGAGCTATAATCGAAGATATACTCAATTCCCCAGCTTTACTAACTTCTATCTTCATTAGTTGCGTAGAATCACCATAGACACCCGCATAGTTTACCAATTCTTGCGGCATATCCTCTTTGTTCGAAGCTTTAAAGGTAGGTGTAGCTTTCAGTTCCTTAATAACTCCCTTTTCCTGTAAGGCACTGAGTAAAATTTCGTTGGCAAGCATCTGGTCCGTTGTACTTGCTCCGCCAGAAGATATTACTGCTGCTGCCATCCGTTGTTCGGGCAATACAACTAATGAGGTATGATACAGACCCGTATCTCCCCCCTTTGTCAAAGCCTTGATTTCGTACTGGTTAAATGGATATAAGTTCACACTGTCCCAGCCTAATCCATAAGCTAACGAATTATCTGTTCCCTTAGGCCATATTCCACGCTTATATTCCTCTTGTTCCATCGCTTTCACAGACTTTTCTGACAAAATGCCAGTCGATTGGCCCGTAAAAATAGTTGCAAAGCGCACCAAGTCCTCTGCAGTGGAATAGATACCACCTGTTCCAATCACATTAATGGTTTCTTTGGGTAAAGCTGCTGAGTAGGTAGCATTGTAGACACTAGCCAGCTGAGAAGAAGCTACAGAATCTACAGGCGTTTTCGTATGTTCAAGCCCTAGAGGTTCTGTGAAATTTTGATGAATGAATGTGGTAAAGTCCGTGCCGCTGACCTTTTCAACAATCAACTCAGCCAGCGTAAATCCATCATTACAATATACTGAGTAGGCACCTGGATCGGCCTTCAGACGTTGTGTTGACAACGTTTCTAGTAAACTATCTTTTGCAATAGGATCAGAATCATTAAATAAGAAAGAATTGGATAAGTTCGAGCCAGCAAGACCTGAGGAATGATTCAACAGCATCCGTACAGTGATTTGCTTATAACGAGGATCTTCCATCGTAAAATTATTCAAATAAGATACGACTGAACCGTCCAAGTCTACTTTCCCTTGCTCAACAAGCTTCATAATAGAAGCTGTTGTATACATTTTACTCGTTGAGCCAATTCCATACATCGTTGTAGCGCTTGGTGCTGTCTTACTCTCCACATGACTATATCCAGATTGACCGCTCACAACGATATTATCGCCATCAATAAGAGCATATTGGAGACTAGTCGTTCCCAGCTTTTCCGTTAAGAATGCTGCCTTCTCTGCTGCCACCTTCTGAGTGTTCACATACGTTTGCCCTTTGCCGCTATCTGCTGCTAATGCACTCGTAGGGACATACATTACCAGTAGAAGCAATGCAACTAATAGGGATGCCAAATTCTTCTTCATACATAACCTCCCGATATGAAATCGTCATCCTTTAAAGGATAATTTATCCATGGAGTAATGTAAAGGAAGTTTGCAATTTTGGGACCATGTATCTAATCTACTAATTCTACTTTATCTCCGATTCGAATTTGCCCAGTTTTGATTACTGAAGCATAAACTCCAAAATGCAAATCAAACTCTTTATGCAGTTTTTTCAAAAGTACTGGGTCCTTCTGGAGACTATCCGGGTCCATCGTAATCACAACACATCTCTCGCAAAAACTATCTACCTGTAGCTGTGCATCCCCAATGTTGAGCCGGCGTCCAATCCAATCTCCTTCAAAAAGAGAATCATCATTCAGCGCAATAACAAAATTCCCGCGAAAACGCCGTTGATCCAAGGAATGCCCCCAGGTTGCCTCCAGTTTTTTTAAGCTGGCATCCGTAATGAGTAGAATACTAGCGCCATCCACGGATAGGAGCTGCGGATGTTCTGGCTGAGGATGTACAGCTTTTAGACCAGACATAGTGATTGGAGTTTTGGTTTGGCTTTGGATTTCTTCCAATAGAATATCATCCCATCCAAAGGTTCGCCCGTCTGATGCCGTTACATGGATTTGTCCATCTATAAATTGCGCTTGATAGGTAAGCATATTCGGAATATTTCTAGCGGTGATATATTTTCGCCAGCCCTCTTTTGACTCATCGTAAAAGGAGCAAAAACGGTCACCAAGCATTCCATACGGTTCAATCATACAACTTTCTAAATTCTCACCCGCAAATGACTTGACCGGGTAACGATTAATTCCTTGAATTTCACCAACAACTGATAACATGATACAACGCCTCCACTTGTCTTAAAATGCAACGTATCTTCCCATTCTACCTGATTTTATTTAACTGTTGTATGAATATCTAATAACCCAGAAATTTTATATGTTTTATTGAGTTATATGTTTTATACTATGACTGTTGGATATATTGCATTTTGAGATAACACTCACTCCCCTATAAAGAAGAGAGGTAACCTGCTGTGCGGACAAATGATTTTCAAGGTTTTGACTTTGTTTTTACCCAAGCCGTGATGGGTATGGCCCTTATTTCGCTTGATGGAACGTTCCTAAAACTGAATTCAGCATTATGCGACCTCTTGGGGTATGATGAAAACGAGTTAACGACACCCTCTCCAACCGTCCGTACCCTTCTAGATCAGATTCATAAATTCATTTCATTAGGAAGCTCTCTTCCATCTACGAGTACTGATCCGCAGAGACTCGAATTAGATTATTTCCATCCAACCGGACACCGGTTATCTTTAAACGTCTCCATATCTATCCTTCCGGATGACAATGGTGAACCCATATTTTATCTTACTCAATTCGAGAATAAGACCCTGATCAGGGAGATGGAGACTCAGCTTCAGGTTGTGAAGACCCATCTACTTGAAAAAGAGAGCTCTTTTCTACAGCTGCTGGAGGAACTGCCTCAGCCCGTGCTTATCACTAGGGGAGGGATTGTTCTATATGCAAATTCGGCAGGTTTACAATTAATCCATGCAGAAAGCCTAGATCAAGTGCTTGGTCTATCGACTATGGATATTGTAGACTACTCTAATTATGAAATTCTCTCAGAACGAAGAAAGAAATTCAACACTGATAGAACAACAGGTTCTGTCTGCTACCTGATTAATTGTTTAAATAACCAGCAGAAATATGTGGATGGAATTACATTGCCAATCATTTATGAGGGAAACGAAGCGTACATTGGCATATTCAAAGATATATCCGAGCAAGTATTGGAAGATGAACGACTGATACAGTCCGAGAAATTATCTACAGCAGGACAGTTAGCCGCTGGAATCGCTCATGAAATACGGAATCCTCTGACAGCCATTAATGGCTTTATGAAGCTACTGCGCTCTTCCGAGCGGATGAATGATAAATATATTTCCATTATTGAGTCAGAATTGAAACGCATCGAGTTCATCGTCAACGAACTGCTTGTCTTATCTAAACCCCAAACCACTCATATTAGTAAACCAGTGGATTTATTGTCTTTGCTGGAACAAGTCACCACACTAATGAATGGACAAGCTGCTCTAAAAAATCTCAAGATCCTCCCTGTCTGTACTGATCAATCCATTTGGATTAATGGTGAGGCTTATCAGATGAAGCAGGTATTTATTAACTTACTTAAAAATGCGATGGAAGCAATGAATCATGGGGGAAACATCTATATTCATGTGCAAACCTATGACAGAGAAGCCCGAATCAGTGTGCAGGATGAAGGCTGTGGGATGACAGAGAAACAGATCAATGCCCTTGGCAAACCATTTTATACGACCAAAGAAACAGGAACAGGCTTAGGTTATATGATCACACAAAATATTATACATAATCATGGCGGAGCGATCTCTGTAGAAAGTATTCTGGAGCAAGGAACAACTTTTACTGTGAGTATTCCAACGATCATTACACCTGAGGAACCTATCATGTAGAAGATGTGGTATCGCAACATCATGCAAGAATGCCCCTAATTTTCACAATATAATGGTTATACATAATTGGAAAAGAAGGTGCAGCAATGACTCGAGAAGTTCGAACTGTCGTTTTCGATCATGACTTAAAATTTGAGGCGTATCGATTCGAAGGTATTATGCAGAAGTTTCCCAACCATTTTCATGACTATTATGTCATAGGTTTTATTGAACAAGGAAAGAGACATCTGCTCTGTAACCAAGAAGAACATATTCTTAACAGCGGAGATGTGGTCATCTTTAATCCGGCGGATCCTCATGCCTGTGAACAGATAGACGGGAGAACGCTTGACTATCGCTGCATCAATATTCAGCCGGAAGTCATGCGTGAGTATGTGCTAGAAATTACCGGCATAGGCTACTTACCGCGGTTCACACGCAATGTTCTCTACCAAAGTGAACTGTCGAGCCCTTTACACGATCTGCACCAAATGATGTTAGAGGATCAATCCGATTTTCAAAAAGAAGAGTTGTTTCTATTTCTCCTTGAGCAGCTTTTGAGAGAATACATGGAGACAGAAACCCCCTATCCACAAGAGCCTACTTCTGAAATTAAAATCATTTGCGATTACATAGAGTTACATTATGCGCAGAACATTACGCTAAACCAGTTAAGTGAATTAAGCGGCTTAAGTAAATATCACTTGCTGCGTTTATTTACCAGACAGAAAGGAATATCACCTTACCGTTACTTGGAAACTATTCGCATCAACCACGCCAAAAAGCTTTTAGAACAAGGAATATTGCCAATAGAAGTGGCCTCTCTAACCGGATTCAGTGATCAGAGCCATTTCACAAATTTTTTCAAAAGACTCATAGGCTTAACCCCTAAGCAATATATGCGTATATTTGTTCAGCAAACGGGAGTAAAGTCATCAAGGAACTTACGAAATGATAAATCAACGCAAGATTAACACAGGACATCTGCTGGCATTACTTACGATTTTAATCTGGGGAACCACCTTTATCTCCACTAAAATACTGTTAAAAGACTTTACGCCTGTGGAAATTCTGTTCTTCCGTTTTCTTATTGGGTACTTTGTACTGTTACTGATCTATTCACGTCCAATCCGAACTACATCCTTTAAAGAGGAATTACTCTTTATCTCAGCAGGTCTTTGTGGGGTCACGTTATATTTTCTTATAGAAAATATTGCCCTAGTCTATACCCTTGCATCCAATGTAGGTGTGATTGTCTCCATCGCTCCATTTTTCACGGCGGTGATCGCTCATTTCTTTTTAGAAGAAGAGAAATTTCGTAGGCAGTTTATTATAGGATTTTTGATAGCCTTGGCAGGAATTATATTAATTGGGCTGAACGGGAGTTTTCTTCTGCAGCTGAACCCCATCGGTGACTTGCTGGCATTGCTGGCACCTGTGGTTTGGGCAATTTATTCAGTGTTGATGAGAAAAATAAGCGTATTAAAGGTTCATACTATAGGGGCTACCCGCAGAGTATTTTTCTATGGTCTGCTGTTTATGCTGCCTGCTCTGTTTCTGTTTGATTTTCAGCTAGGTCCGAGTAGATTTAAAGAAATTTCAAATGTAGCTCACCTGCTTTTCTTAGGTTTGGGTGCCTCGGCACTGTGTTTTTTGACTTGGAATAAAGCTGTAGGGATTCTAGGGGCTGTAAAAACAAGTGTATATATCTATATTGTTCCTGTAATTACAGTGGCAGCTTCCGCCCTTGTTCTGAATGAAAAGATCACCTGGGCAATTCTAACGGGAACTTTTTTAACGCTTATCGGTTCTTATATTTCCGAACGCAAACCTAAATAAACAAAATATCTTTAACATTTAATAAAAAGAAGCCCCAGCAGCGTGATGCATACTGGAGCTTCTTTAAGTTTCATTCCATACTCAGAACAACGAGACAGGAATAAGCTTTCTTCCTCCCTTGATCAGGGTTGATTCCAGCATGTCCCCTTTGACGCCTCCAAAATAAAGCTGCCAATACACGCCAAAACGCACGCTGACATCATTCTTCACCAGCTCCGGCGGCGTAACAATCAGCCATTGGAATTTGAGCGCCTTGGAAATTTCGAAGACGGGGTCAAGCACGTTATTGGAGACCATTTCTCCGAAAGGATTGTCATATAAAAAGACCGTCCAGCCTTTATTCTCACGATTCACACGTTTATGCGTCATGATCATCATTGCGACCAGCAGCTGTACAGATTGACGTTGCCCACCACTGCCGACTGCTTCATCCAGTGCGCCGCGATTAATAATCTCCCAGTCCGAATAATGATAATCTTCCGGTGCGGCGTAGAGGAAATAATTCTCCGTTACCGGTTTATACACTTGAAGTATCGGAAAGCGGTTCTGCAGCGCCGCATAGACAATTCGTCCGTCATTAATAACCTCTTTGATTACCAGCGCCGGCACTTGTTCTATCTTTGGATACTTTTTGAGCAATTCATTGATGCATTGATTGAAGTAGTCACTCACCATCGGCTCTACCTCATCGCTTGTTCTTGGCACATTGATATTCTTGTAATTCAGACGTACCAGCGGAAAGGCATAATTATTCTCGTTATGAATAATCATCCGGCGTTCCATTCGCTTCATAATATCAATGATTTGTACCACTCGTAGAGATGCCCGGCCTACCCACATCTTGCGGGAGAGATCCATGCCTTCCTTATCACTTTGAATGCTCTCGATCTGATCGCTCGAACTGCGTAACATGGAATCTAGGACTTGCAGTGCAATGGCGAAATTATCCCAATGGACCGTATTCAATCGATCTAGAATCTTGGTCTCCAGTTCGGAATTCCGTTCATTTTTCGCAAGTTTTTCGGTTAAGGAATTTTTCTCTTCCTTCACCTTTTTGGAGATCTCATCCTGTCTAATCCGGCTATCTTTAATGCGGAGAAGCCAGTCGGCTACTAGAGGCTCGCAGCTTTCTCTAACCCTCAGCGTTATTTCTTCTGGTACACTCCGTAGGTTGACGCGATCCTCAATATGCGCATTCATTATTTTGATTTGATTGGATAAAGTCTGGATGAGGACATCCATTCGATCCAAGGATCTTTTACACTGGTTAAGCATAAGCTCATTCGCTTGGCAGCGCTCCTGAATTTCTGTCTCCTTATCCTCTAGCGCCTCATTCCAAAGCTCCACGGCACGTTCATGTTTCTCCTTGATACCCTTCTCTACTTTGCGCAACTCTTTCTGCAAGTTCTCCAATTCAGTCTGGCAGCGGATGTAACCGTCGTGAACAATCTGATAGTCTTCCTCTAACGAAGTAGTATCCGTCTTTTGGCGATTTCTTGCAGCCATAATAGACTCGGACGTTTCCGTAGGTTCAGTCGCCTTCCGCCAATTCACATCTACTTGATTCAGGCTGGATTCAAGCTCAGCCAGATTCTCGCTTGCTGCCTTAATCTGTGCAGCTCTTGTCCGAACTTCCAGCTCATTTTCGGTAAGTGATTGCTGCAGGCTTTCAACGGTACTGAGCTGCTGCAAGAGAAGATTCTGCTCTACAGGATCTACAGGTATGACTTCTCCTTCATCAGAAAGCTGGTGATCTGTTGGGAAAACAATCTCAGGAAACCATCGTTGCAGTCTAGGGAACATCGCATATTCGGTTTCTCTCGTCCATTTATTGCGTTGTCCGCTCAAGCTTTCCATTTGCACCTTTAGGTGTTCAAGCTGCTGATCTTTACCTGCTAACTCTTTGCTCACCAGATTCTTTCGTTCGATTATTTTTTGTTTTTCCTTATAATCTTGTTCCTGTTTCTTCGTCCGTTCAATCCAAGCTTGCAGAACCCCCGCTCTCTGCTCATGTTCCACACTTAGAACTTTGTTCTCAGCGAGCTCTCGTCCGATCCGGGTAAGCGTCCCCTCATTCTCATCCATCTCATTGCTCAGATTGATAATGCTCTGCTGAAGTTCAGCCTGCAGTTTAATAAGCGCATCATGCTTGGCTGTAAGCGTCATGGTATTCTCGACTTGAAATAAACGTTCATACTCCTGACGCACCGATTTCAACTTAGATAAATAGGCTTCAGAGTCCTGAAGGATCTGCTCCTGTTCCTTGAGCTTCCCCTGAATACTGCTCTTCCAATCCTGGAAACGATCC
Source organism: Paenibacillus sp. FSL F4-0122 (assembly GCF_038002845.1). Lineage (NCBI taxonomy): Bacteria > Bacillati > Bacillota > Bacilli > Caryophanales > Paenibacillaceae > Paenibacillus > Paenibacillus sp. FSL F4-0122. The sequence continues at coordinate 4,969,988 of NZ_JBBODI010000001.1, read as the reverse complement.
GGCTGCAAGACCATTTGCGGCCCTTGATTCGCAAAAAGCATGAAGGATGCTTGATGCGAAGCTGCCATCTCTTCACGAATAAAGATCGGCACCGCTGATTTCAGCAAGGTGTCCTTCATCAGTTCCGGCTGAATTTTATCAGCTTCGCGCCGGGTCAAAATCAAACTATATGGAAGTAACGGATATTGCTCCAGTTCTTCCTCACGTTCAAGATACGGACGGTCATTTAAGTAGGAACTACCTAGCGTTGATTGAATCTTTAACGAATCGAGTGTATCTTTGACCGTCAGAATATCTGAATTGGGTAGCCAGTAGGATTGGTTCTGAAGTTCCACATCCATGAGCTGATTATAGTAATCCCTTCTGGAACGTTTAGTCTGTTGCTCTACTTCATCTATTTTTCGGATAAAACGTGCCGGGATAACATCTTGTTCTTCAAAAAGGCCGGTAGCACCTAAACGATTATGCTCTTCATACATTTCCAGCAGTACAACGAGCTGTGACCATAATTGGGATTCTTTCTGAGTCTGTGACTCAAGCAGAACCCCAAGCTCGTCCGCTTCACGCTCATAAGAACGCCGTTTCTCACTCAGCTCAGCATGACTCTTATGCAGTGCCAGCTTCCGAATCTCTTCCTGCTTGTGCTGTTCTTCCAAGTCTCCAATGTCTTGAAGAATCGTTTTGGCCGCTGAGACCGTACGCTGCAGCGCAGCTGCCGGAGAATGGGCGGCATCCTGCCCATATTGGGCTGCGAATGCTCCGAGTTCTTCCGTATATTGCCGAATAGATAAGGTCAATTCATTGATCTGATTATCCAGCCCCGCCAGCTCTACCAAGAAACTTTCCCTTTCCTTGCGCAATTCCCTTTCTTCCGCCGTCAGGTCTTGCTGCGCTGTCTCAAACTCTCTAATCGTTTGCTGCCAGAGATTAAACACCACATCCCACTGTTTCCGCAGCTGTTCCTTGGCTGTCTGAATGACCTCTTGCCGTTCTTTCATCTCCAGAGAACCTTCGATAGCTTGAATTTCTTTTTGCCACTGCTCAATTTGCCGGGTATGGAGCAAACGTTTAGCCAGAAAATAAGCTACTTCAAGCTTCTTCTCTTGCGCTTTGGAATCCTCCAACCGACCACGCGCACGGCTCTGATCATCACTGAGCTTCTTAAACTCTTCTTGCTTCAGTTCCGTTTCTTCCTTGCTGCGTAAGTATTTAAGATTGTCTGTCTCAAAGCGCAGTTGCTTCGCATCCTGATAACGTCCAGCCAGTTCATCAGCAATCTTACTTCGCTCAACTTCTGCATTTCTCTGCTCTTCATAGATAACCGTATAGATTTGGCGTCCACGTAGTTCAGTTTCTTGTACTACGTTTTCCGCCTCCACGCCAAGTTTCACCAGCTCATAAAGCGGTGCAGCCATACCAAGAAACTCTGAATAGACCTGCTCCCGCTGTTCAAGCATCGGCAAGCGCTGAGCCACTGTTGCTGTATCGATAAACATCCGCTGCAGCGTATTGTCGTCTTCCTTTAATCCTTCATTCAGACTAGATCCGATTTCAGGAATAATCAGCTTTTCGAACAAGTTATGATTGGTGAAGGCATCATTCTTTTTAAAATAACCTTTGATACCGCCCTCTTCACCATTGATCCGCCGCATATTACGCCACTCGGCGATATGGATATCCCGGATAGCCAGGAAGTCATAATATCTTTTCAAATCCGAGCTATGGCTGCCAAAAGGTACAATCTCCCCCCGCCGATCGCGTACAAATTGCTGGATCGTTTCAAAACTCGTAGGTTCAGCAGTCACTTCGTCAAATAACGGCAACGTTGATAGCGTAAGTTCAGCCGCTTCACCGTAATCTGTAAGTGCGTACAGCAAGTAATCCACTTTGATATCCTGCTGATCAAGCGAATTATGTGCCGTCATAGCGATTCCCGTAGTCATATACTCATTGCGCTCATTGTTGTCGAGATGCCATTCGATAGCTACGTGAAAAGTGTACGGTTTAAGTTGTTTTTTATGATTATGAAAAAAAGCCTCAACCTGGTTCTCACTGTCTTTGCCCCATGGTGTTTTGGGCATTAACAGCTGAAAAATGGATTGCAGCAGTACTCCCTTTCCACCGCCATTCATGAGCGTAATAAGCGTATTAGCGGGTCCCTCTTCGTTGCAGAGGTCCAGAATCATATCGTCGTATTTCTTGAGCATCTTCTCGTATTTAAGTCCTGTAATTCGTATGCGTTCAATCCGCGGCATAGGTAGCACCGTCTTTCTCAGCTAAAGTTCTTCCAATGAGGCTCTTTAATTCCTGGTATCGATCGACATCATGATATAAATAACGCATTCTCTCATACAGCTCTTCCCGAGGAAAGATACGCTTCTCTGTCTCAGAGATGAATACGAGCTTCTCCTCTTCCAGAAGTTTCATGCCTTCATGGATCAGTCCAATTCGTGAGCCTGCGCCTCTGGTCAGAAGATCGCTTTCTTCCTGACTCTTAGTCTGCATGTAGAGACTGGTCCATACCTTAAACATCGCTTGGATATCAAGCTGCCACTGCTGGCTAAATCGCCCATCCTCATCCATCTGAATCCACGTCTGAAAGAGCGAGGACACCTGATCAGCAATTTGAATATAGGACATACTGTCCTGCCCCGACTTAAAATGAGTCTCATCCTGATCCATTTCGGCCAGAAAAACCAGAATAATAATATTGATAATATGTAAGTGAGTTTTACGCTCAACACGTGAATATTTGTTCTTTAACTGGGTGAAATTGGTTGCAAACACTGACCCCAGTGGATTAACCAGCAGATGGAGACGGTGCCCCGAATTCATCACCCGACAGCCCCCTTCTTTAGCAACATACTGAAGCGCATCATAAGTTCCTGCATCCTGAAGGCATTCTGCCGCTGCAGGGTCATCGAGAGGAATTACTTTTTTACGGAGCAATTCAAAAAATAGCCGCGAAGCTTGCTGTACCTGTTCTAATGTATAACTCATGTTAGTAACTTCTCACCTCTCCACGATCGTAATCATATATGGACTCATATCCAGACCAGGACACCGTACCCTTGAGGCTGGCTCTGGAGCAATGCTCGTCCGCAGCATTTTGCCGCGTAAACTCTCAAACAGAAGATCTTCTGCAAGTACATATTGGATTAGCTGTTGGCATTCATCAGAAACGCCGCCACCACCTTCTGGTGCCTGTTCCTGCACTAAAATCTCTGTATGAAAAAACTGCACCCACAGATCAACAGCATCCGGTGTATTTGCCCACCCTGTTAGTTCTTCGGCGGAAAAAGCCTCTGCAGTAAAGGTAAAGCTTCCCTGCTCAGCCAAGGCAGTAAAAACCGGCTTCCACAGATCCACTACTTTTGCCCATGGGATACCTTTAGGAATATATTGAACAGGCTCTGCGTCCACCTCATCTTCGAAATCATCCATCACTAAGTCGGGGATAAAGCCTACCTCTTGTTCCTCCCAAGCCCAAGGAAGCGGATAAACGAAGTCCTGATTCGGAGCGAATAATCCGCTGAGCAGCAGTTCAAGACTGTCACCGCTTGGCAGACCCTCTTCTTTCACCCATTCCTCCCATACGTGAGTACGGAAGTTAAACCCGGCTGCTCCCCAGAATAATTCAGGAAAGTTCAATCTTAAATTGGTCTCCATCTCAAAAATATTCAACACTACCTCAGCCAGCTCATCGTGTACACGCCTAGAAAGCTCGACTCGTTCAGAGAGAATACGGATCTCATTGAAGTCGATTACGTCTTTCTCATCATTGGCCAGCCGGGCCAGAGAACGGTGAATACTGTCAAAATGTTTGCGTTCCTCCTCGAACTGATGATGAATCTCTTCGAGTCGCTGATGCCGAGCCACTCCGAATTCACTAAAAATATGCTTTGGATTGCGGCGTAACGCATTGCGGTATTCTTGCTGTTGCTGGGTCATCTTACGGACACGGGAGATCAGTTCATTAACATCCTGAAGAGCCCGAGTTACGCGCCCATGTTTAATATGCATTTGAATCTCGAGCAGTTTGATGCTGATCTGAAATTCATCAATAATCTCATGGCTCATAAAAATGAGCTCCATTGCATATTCGGAGAGACGATAGATGGTTCTGCCATTCTCTTCCCAACTGCTGCGGGTCGCATCCTCGTCCACCGTGAAATACTTATATTTCTGCACGGACATTTGCCGGGTCACATCATCATAGAAAAAGGATTCGAAATCTCCACCATTCCCGCTCCACAATAAACCGTCCACGAGACGCTCTACGGATTCGGTAGTCCCAAGATTGGCGATATTAAAACGTTCCAGTGCAGTCCAAGTAAGTTCTATAATATCCTCTTTGGATCTTCTCTCATTCGATTCTAGCTCCAGATAATAGACTTGCAGCAGAACGCTTAAAGACACCATTTCTTTGTACGGTTGGATTTCGCCAAGGTTCATGCCAGCCCCCAAATTCCACAGGGGATTCAATCGTTTGTTTCGTTCGCCAAAATCCGACCAATTCATCTTTCTGCTAACCTCGCCATCACTTCATAATTTAAAATTTCCTGCGGAACTCTCCGGTCCTCTTCTCCCTGTACGGACAACGCCATACTTATTCTCGATCACCCTCACTAAAAGAAATAAAACCCCTATACATCCTGTATAGGGTTCTGAAACACGGGAATATATGTTTCTATTATAACAATCCTTCGAAGCTTATGCTATTTTTGTTAAACAAAATAATAGATTCTAGCCGGATGACAAAAGATCGCGGAATTACAGGGAGAAATCCCCTGATTTTTCTCTTGAAGCTTCATTAACCCTTATGGACTAAGCAAAAAAAGGCTGCCCCAAAAACCATGAATTGGCTGAATGAGACGGCCCTTTTTTATTAACTACTCAGCAACTCCTTGCGTAAACGCCATACAATACTGCTCAAGTGGGCTATTAGGTAGAGGAATGACTTTAACCGTACGGAAATGATAATGCTCATAGATGGGCAAGTTGCTCGGCGTCTGTGTCTCTAACGTGCATAATGTATTGTTCACACGACATTCCGCGAGCAGCGGTGTCATGATTTTTGATACATATCCTTGGCCTCGATATTGTTCTTGCACTGCAAGCATATCCAAATGTTTATACTTCTGATCCCCAAACATTGATAACCATAAAGAACTCATACTACGCAAAATAGATAAACCACGTATAAATCCTCGCACCCCAATGATTCGGCAGATCGGTAATGACTTGATGATCGCAAGGACTATCTGTTTCATATACCTGACGTTCGAAATCAATGTCCCTGTCTGACGCTCCGAATGGAACACTAAAGCCACTGCTTCAAAGTTAGTAGAAGTCGTTAGTAAATCCGAATATGGATACAACATCTCAATGTAACGATGAAAAAAAATATTCAACACGCGTAATCTGGTTGATTCATCAGGCAAGATATGCTGATATAACGGATCATTTTTAGCAAATGCTTCGGCCAGAACACTGGCTGCTCTCGGAATATCATGCTGCTGAATTTTTAGTAATGTACTACAAATAGTTCCACCTCATTTAATAGTCTTACGAATTAGTATAACTCGTCCAATTGAATATGGCACGATGGTTCTATTGTCATTTCTTTATTGAATACGATATGATTGAAAAGATTACAAAAATACTGGGAGGTAAAATGGAAGATATTATACTGTGGCTTAAATACTTGTTTCTAGGGTTTGTTCAAGGGGCAACTGAGCCAATCCCCGTCTCTTCGAGCGGCCATTTGATCATCGCACAGAAATTGCTAGGCTTAAAACAAAATGGGCTATCATTTGAAATCTTAACAAATACGGCTTCACTAATCGCGATTTGTTTTATTTTCCGTAAAGATATCGGAAGATTGATCACTGGATTCGTTCAATTTATTCTGACCCGCAAAGAGGAATATAAGTCAGATTTCCTGTTCTCTTTGTACATCATCATCGGTACCTTGCCTGCGGTAATCGTTGCTTTACTCTTCAAGGATCAGATTGAGGATATCTTCTCGTCAGTTCATACCGTATCCATCGCCTTGCTGGTTACAGGGGTAGCTTTATGGTTGATCCGTAACCTTCGCGGCCGTAAACAAGATGGTGACTTAAAAGCGAAGGATGCAGTTATAGTCGGACTTGCCCAAGCAGTCGCCCTTATTCCTGGGATAAGCCGCTCTGGTGCAACTGTCATCTCTTCCATCGCTGTGGGAATGAAGCAAGAAACTGCTTTACGCTTTTCTTTTATGCTTTATATTCCTGTCAGTTTGGGCGGACTTGTTATGGGTGCATCTGATATTGCCCACGATCCTAACCGCTCGCAGCTAGCAATTCCATACTTGATTGCATTTATTACTACACTTATCGTTACTTATTTCTCCATGCGCTGGTTTATGGGGATTATGGCTAAAGGTAATTTGAAGTATTTCTCTTATTACTGCTTCTTAGCTGGGATACTTCTCCTCATCTTTATGTAAGACATAACTTCAATTAAAAAACCTCATGACAATCTCTGAAATTACAGAGAGAGCCTGAGGTTTTTTTATACTATTTCAACATGGATATTACTTCATCGCTCGACCGGATCTTACCTATACGAGGGAAGATAGTTTTGCATACATAATCATGCTCTTCTTTTACCATCGCGGTCATAGCGTCTTCTACAAAAACTTGATGATAACCAAGCTGATAAGCTTCTCTTGCAGTAGTATCCACACCAATCGAGGTAGAAATACCACATAATACGATCGTATCTATTCCGCGGCGCCGTAACTGCAAATCAAGATCTGTACCGAAAAATGCCCCCCACTGCCGTTTGGTAATCAGATGTGCATTTTTGATATTCGCTAATTCTGGCACGATGTTGTCCCAACCTTCTGGATAGGTGACAGAATTCATTTGTAAATCAGTTTTAGGTTTAAGCATATCTTGCCCATCTAGCCATGACACCCTCACTAGAACAACAAATCCTCCTTTCTCCGTAAAGGATTGAGCTAATTTGCAGGCATTCTCAACCACCTGAGCACTTGTATGCGGCCCCTGCTTTGGACTGAGGACAATTCCTTGTTGCAGGTCGATCACGACTAGCGCCGTTTTACTTGCCTCAATACTTTCAGATACTAAGCTTGTTAATTCTTCCATGGTCTTCTCTCCGATTACTATCAATTTTGTGTACATCTTAAAATAGACCCACTGTTAGTTAGTTTAATACAACAATTACCCTATATTACCCAATAGGTGTCCCATTAGGTAATTTAATATCTGGCTTCAAGAGAACCACATCCCCTTTATCCGGTATTCCTCCAAGAACTAATACTTCTGATAGGAAACCCGCTATATTTCGAGCAGGGAAGTTAACTACCCCAATGATTTGTTGCCCTACAATCTCTTCAGGCCTATATCGTTTAGTAATCTGTGCACTTGATGTTTTGCTTCCGATATCGGGTCCAAAATCAATTTGGAGTTTAATCGCAGGTATTTTTGCTTTTGCAAAAAACTCCGCTTTAATAATCGTTCCAACACGAACATCAAGTTTCAAAAAATCATCAATAGTTACCATTTCCCATCCCCCTATACATATTTCCGACTACTCATTTACTTATTTTGAATGTAGTACTTTAAAGATTTCGACCAAAAATACATTCCCATACCGAGTAAGGTTATTATGCCGCCTAAAAGCTGGAATAATGACATAGTTTCCCCTAATAATAGGTATGCAAGGACAATGGCAAGAACAGGCTCACCAATAATCCCAACCGAGACAGTAGTTGCTCCAATCGACTTTAACAAAAGGTTAAAGATGTATTGACCAAAAATAGTTGGAATTATTGCAAGAAGCAAAAAATAAATCCAATCTGATGAAGCATAATTAATTAATGAGACATTATTTATCAAATTGTACACGAGCATAACAGTACCACCAATAAAAAAGACGAAAATGCTGTATATATTTGCATTGATTTTGCCGCTTACTTTTTGCCCGGCCAACAGATAGACTGAAGCGCAGAATGTGCCAATTAACGATAAAGCATCGCCGATTAGTGCATCTTTCGAAACCCATATGTCTCCCCATGCAATAACAATCGAACCTAAAAGAGCAACAATCAGGCAAAAAACGGTTAGCAGGTTAACATGTTCTTTGAATAAAAAGTAAGACCCCATCATAACAAATAGCGGCTGTAACGATAAGATCACCATGGAGCTTGCAACTGAAGTATAGACCAATGATTCCATCCAGAATAAAAAGTGTAACCCTAGAAATAGGCCGGATAAAACAACGATGGCCCAATCTTTTTTATTCATCTCAGCAGAACGAGCCATTTTCCCAGATGTAAAACAGAGCATGATGATTACAGAAATAAACAGTCTATACATCCCAGCCACTGAAGTAGGTGTATCTGAAAGTTTAATCATAATTGAAGAGATAGAAACGGACAAAATACTAATAAATAACAGAATAAACGGATGAAATAGTATAGACGGTTTATTTGAACTAACCATAGTTCCTCCAAAATGTGTGACAATCCCTGTGCACAGAATTGTATGATAAGTCTAGGCTGGATATAATAATATCATCGCCAGGGTCTATATTGTGCAACTATATCTTTAATTTATATTGAAATATCGTCAAATAAGGAGAATAAGCACTTTGAAAAAGCAATTACACGAAGCCATTCAATTTCCTGATGATTCATTTCCATACATCCTGTACACTCATACCAATTATGAATCTATTCCTAATGGCAGAGGGGTTAACGATCTACATTGGCACCAAGAACTACAAATTACTTTAGTGACCAAAGGGAAACTAACCATACAAGTTAACGGAATCAATTATGATTTAGAAACAGGTCAGGCCATCTTTATTAATAAGAGCGTACTTCATATTGTTACATACCTTAGCCAAGAGGGTGAATATGTTAGTTTTAACTTCCCAGAGAAGTTACTTGCGTTTTATTCTGATAGTGCAATGGAAAAAAAGTATGTACTACCGTATACCAATTCATTCTTGTTAAGTTTAGAAATCAAAGGGGATAAGGACTGGCATAATCAAATCCTACAAATTCTTTGGGATATGAAAAAAGAATTTGAATCGAAAAAAAAATGGGGATGGGAGTACGAAGTTTCTATCAAAACTGCCCAGTTATGGTTAATCCTTATATCAAATTTTTCTCTATCCTCCGAGGAATCGTCTAAATATAACAGACTCCAGCAAGAGAGACTACAATTAATGCTTAGCTTTATTCACAAAAACTATTCTAATAATTTGACATTGAAGGAAATAGCAGATATAGCACATTTAAGTGTATCGGAGTGCACTCGAGGTTTTAAAAAAAGCATCCATATGACTCCGTATTTCTACTTAATTAAATATCGCATTAATAAAAGCTGTGATTTGTTAATAGCAACTGACTACACGATAACTGAAATCGCACAGCGAGTTGGTTTCAATAACGCAAATCACTTTATCCAGTCTTTTAAAAAACACTTAAATATAACTCCTAAGGAGTTCAGAAAAATTAGAAATGAACGAACTTAAAAAACAACAAAAGCAGAGTCGATCGCTTTGGCTGACTGCCAAATCGTGTTTATTGAGCTATCGTTCTCCGTTAGCGTAATTTCGAAGTCCTTCGTAAATCTCGAATTTATTTCCAAGACACAAGCTTAATGTTTTCATTTTCTAATAGTCTATGATTTCGGGATCGCCTTATAAACGATATTCCATTCTCTTTTCCAATAATGTTACGTCTATATCTTCAACCTTTTCGTCCTGCATGAATTAGTGTTCAATTCTCCTATATGATAAACTTGCAAGAAGTTATCTGCTATTTATCTATTAATAAAGGAGCGGAAAAATGATATGGGCAAAAAGAAAAAAACATTACCCGCCAATTTTGCCGAGCTGGTTAAAACGAATGATATATCTGCCTTAAAAGAGGTATTTGAGCTATGCGAATGGGATGCCCGCGGGGGTTACAGCAAAGGTACCGCCCTCAGCTTCCGGCAAATACCGGATGAAATGGTTTCCTGGCTTGTGGAGCAGGGTGCTGACATCAACGCTGCTGACAACTATAAGCGTACCCCTCTTCATGCTCAGGCTGCAACCTGGTCCGGAAATGTCCCCTTACTCCTTGAGCTAGGTGCAGATATGGAAGCTCTGGATTACCAGAATGAGACACCGCTGCACTCAGCAGCAGCTTCTTACAAAACAAAAGTAGTGCGGGATCTGGTGGAACGCGGTGCAAATGTCCATGCAGAAAATAAGCGAAAAAACACACCTCTCGCCAAAGGATTATTACAATGCCGGAATATCGATATAGTTCACATGGCAGAAATCTCGCGAATTATGCTGGATGCAGGTGCAGCAATTACGCCGGAGATGAAGGAATCCGTGCGGCGTATCGGCAAGGATTTTGAATTCGTCAGAACAAATTACAATAAAGATCGACTGGATGAAACTGCAAATGCTCTCCTGGAGCTGTACCGGCAATTTGATGTCGAGCCTATAGCGAAACTGGAGAGACATGACGGAATTTCTCCCATCAAGGTAACGGCAGCCGCATGGCCCGCACAGCACCAAGAGCTGTGGGATTTTCTTGTCCCTGCTTCAGGACATGCGACAACGGTGCAGGGTGAGGTTATCCGCATCACAGGGCGGGTGTCTCATGAAATACTTAATAATGGCGGAGGAAACTGGGATGCCGATTACCGTAAAATGCTGGATGCACTGATACGGCATTTTAGCACGGGCACGCCTTTAACGCCCGCCCTTCTTCAAGAGGCAGCTGCACTCGCCAAGCGGTTCCGCAACATTGCTGGCAATGAGCAACCAGCCAGATTATGCGAGCTGGCGGTGCAATGGGTACTTGCCAATCCTCAGCCCATTTCTATGACACAACCCGATTATTCCCGTTAAGTCTTCTATATGAATATTCATGACAACATTAACCACCGTAAAAATAATCCAGAATCCTTAACGTTGTCAATTATCTAACTAAAGAAAACACAGAAACGCCCCGAAGAAAAAAACTTCGGGGCGTCGATTTACATAATTCTAGATCCAACAAGTTTTAAGGATAATGACGAGAAGAATGTAAAGCACAAGAATCGTACCCGTTGATGTCCAAGGATTAATACAAACTGGAGCCTTTTTTTGTTCTTGAACGCCCCCAACACAATTATATCCCATTTTAATCCCTCCCTAATTACTTTTTTTTTTAATTTCACAACAGCATATGACTATGTATCATCAAATGATTGGGCATTAAACAACTTTGTCGCTTGTATCTAAGCCTATGATTCTATTCATTTTCTTTAACTTGACAAGCATGAGTTACTGTATGCTAATATAGACAAATCAATAACGTTGATATATCATCTATTATTCAATTAGGAGAGATCATATGGATTCAAGAGAACCTTTAGGTTTGGTCATTCGAGATTTGCATTTAGAAATAGCAAATTATTTAACAAAGTTACTTGCTCCTTTTCGACTTGCACCTGAACAGCATCTACTTATGGCTCTGATTCTTGAGAAAGAAGGTCTATCTCAGAACGAGATTGCTGCTAATCTTGGTAAGGACAAAGCCAGTGTTGCCAGAATGATCGCCAGCTTAGAGAGCAAAGGTTACATACGCAAAGTAACAAGTGCGCAAGATCGCCGAGCGGTAAATGTATATGTAACAGAAGAAGGACGGAAATTAGAGAATACTATAAATGAGGTGACGGTCAATTTAAACGAAATTATCGAGTCAGGATTATCTGCTTCAGATTACTCAACGTTAAAGACTTTGCTAACACATGTGCTGAATAATGTAAGAGATGCTTAAAGCATTTCTCTCCCCCTTATAGTTGATATCATCTATCCTGTAAAAATAATCCGAATCAAAATACTGAAAAGAGGTTCATCATTATTATGGAATCATCATCAACTGTTCAAGTTAAACGTCCAGCCCTCATGGCCTTCTCGCTTATGTTAGGTGCATTCGTCGGGCTATTTAGTGAAACCGCCTTAAACATGGCTTTTACAAATTTAATGGATGAATTTTCAATCAACGCCTCAACGGTTCAGTGGCTAACCACAGGATATTTACTTGTATTAGGTATCCTCGTTCCAATATCCGCCCTATTAATGCAATGGTTTACCACTAGACAATTATTCACCGCTTCCTTGCTATTTTCTATTATCGGTACTTTAATTGCTGCCCTCTCCCCTAATTTCAGCTTATTATTAATTGCACGATTAGTGCAAGCCTTAGGGACAGGGTTATTGCTTCCATTAATGACCAATATTATTCTTATTATTTTCCCTGCACATAAACGCGGAACTGTCATGGGAATGATGGGGCTCGTTATTATGTGTGCACCGGCCCTTGGACCTACTCTATCTGGTTTAATTGTAGATCATTTTGGCTGGGAGTATATCTTTTGGATAAGCTTACCTTTATTGTTATTTACATTAGGTTTCGGATTAACATTCATCAAAAATGTAGCCAACATCACAAAACCTAAAATAGATATTTTATCCATCTTGCTTTCTACGCTTGGATTTGGTGGAATCGTCTTTGGTTTTAGTAACTTTGCTGATCATTCTTTGAGTGAAATCATTGTTTTGTTGCCTCTTATTATTGGTTTCATCAGCTTAATCTTGTTTGTATTACGGCAATTTAAATTGGAAACCCCAATGCTGAATTTACGGGTATTTAAATATCCCATGTTTACGATAGGTCTTATAATGCTCTTTTTAGGAATGATGATCATTTTATCTTCTGCAATTTTATTACCTTTATATTTAAAAGGAGGTTTATTGTTATCGGCCACAATGGCTGGTACTCTACTTCTTCCAGGCAGTGTTATTAACGGGGCTATGGCTCCAGTTACGGGTAGAGTATTCGATAAATACGGTCCGAAATTATTGCTGCCGCTTGGATTTTTTATCGCAACCATTGCTGGTTTTCTATTTACAAGAAACTCTACTGAAACCAGTAGCCTAACCTTTATATTAATACACTGCGCAATGTTTATCGGATTAGCAATGGTCATTATGCCCGCTCAAACCAATGGGTTAAATCAATTACCTGTGAAATACTATCCGGATGGGGCTGCTGTTATGAGTACACTTCAGCAAATTGCAGGTGCTCTTGGTACAACGTTCGCTGTTACGCTAATGTCTAGCGGACAAACACGATTCGCAAACACACATCCAACCGCTGCACAGCCTGAAATATTAACCGCTGGAATTACACATGCTTACTTATTTATCGCAGTAATTGCAGGTATTGGATTTATTATATCGTTATTTGTGAAGCGTATTCGAGTGTATTGATTTGTATGTTAAAAAGACAGTGGGCATGAACTGCCCGCTGTCTTTTTTTTAAAGTATAACCCTAAGGCTTTAACTCATATGTTTTTCATAAAAAACTAATGTTAAGTTGTCATTTATTTTTTTGGTTTCCCCCGTGCTTCTATACCCTAACTTTTCATATAAATAGCAATTCCTTTGCTCCTGTATAATACTATCCAGCTCCCATTTCTTTGATGCTGACCCGATAAGTTTTATTATCCTTCTTAACGATGCGGACACCGCCCACAGCAATATCAAAATACTTAATCATATAATTATCTGCAAAAGACTGATTAATTCGATCCCTTATTTGTTCCACAGTTTCATTGGCTGGGCTGGTTTCATAATCTTTATATTTCTCCAGCAATGGCATAAAGGCTTTAACTTGCATTTCATGAATAAACGCTGCGTCGCTTGCGTCTGCTTTACATAAAGAAATCTCCATAAAGTTATCCCCCTCCGAAAGTTAGTTAATATATAAGCTGTCAGATATTCTTTTTATCCTCCGGTTTAGAGGAATCTCTAAAAGAGCCCAAGATCCCCGTAAACAGTCCAATTAATCCTATAAAAACACCTATCCCCTGACCACCCTCATAGGCTAATATCACAACTACTCCAAACAATGTAATGTGAAGACCAAAAAGCTGAGTTTGTAGGACACTAGGCCGGATAAAATCTAATAATGCTCCTGCGTGAAACATTACAACAACTAGCACAATTAGAGCGGTTAAGATCCATAATCCTAAACTAATCATCCTTACCTCCATTAAGATTTATTATTCACTAGGCACTCCTGATTTGAAAAAAGACACTTGAGCCTCCCGGCTCCAGCGTCTCATCTTGTTGATTTATGGTCTGTTTTTGGGAAGGATATAGAGCGTTCCGTCTTCTTTATATTCAGCATAGGCAATATCCTCAATGTAATTATAGCCCTGCTCTCTGACGCGTTCCTGAATCTGCTCCTTGTTCATCGATCTGCCCCGCATGGACTCTTCCAGTACCCTGCCTTTATCAATAACTGTTATGGAAAAAGCAGAAGACTGCTCAGCTTCAGACTTGCGCATAACCGATAGAGAGCCGTTCGTTTCAAGCAGAGCATACCGTACTTCACTTAGGGAAAAGATATTTTGTTGCCTCAGCATGAACAATAGTTGGGTATACTCAATATCGTATTTCTCCAACAAATCCTGATTCACTTTGCCATCGTCAATTAGCAGCACTGTCCGGCCTTCCGCCATGTTCCCGAATTTCACAAAATGGGTGGTCACCTTTTCGAACAAATAAGATAATGCGGTCCAAACAAAAAGAGCAAACAGCAGATGCCAGATCTTCACCTCATCATCATATATCGTATTGCCGACAATTTCACTTAAAATCAATGAAGACAGAAAATCGAGTGGTGTCAATTGACTAAGCGTCTTGCGGCCGGTAATAAAGGTAATGATCCACAAACCAAAAAAGCTGATGACCAATTTGACGCCTATAGTTACAAATATCTCCATTGCTGCACCTCCAGATGGGACTCGCGCAGGCACGTTGCCCTTTTTACACGAAATCCATTCATGAAAGGTATTACACACTCCTAGTGGGGTATAAACAGCAAAAGATACTCTCTGCAACTTGCCTATGTTGGGATGGTTATAAGGAATGTTGTCCCTTTGCCTTTTTCACTATAGACTTCAATATTTCCTTTCACTTTATCGACGGTACTGTAGACCATAAGCATACCCAGCCCCGTCCCTTCTGCTTTAGTAGAATAATATGGTTTACCGAGTCGCGATATTTCATCTTTAGTCATGCCGACTCCGTTATCTTTGATACTGATCATAATATTTTGCTTTTTTTCAAATATATCGATAAATAGCGTTCCGCCATCGGTTTCCTTCATCGCTTCTATACCGTTTTTATATAAATTAATTAGACACTGCTGAATCTGGTTCCGGTCATAATTTTTATTTAAGGAATTATTAAAATTGAATTGAACATCTACTTTGTGCATGGTGGCATAAGGCATTATGATATTTTTAGTATATTCTGATTCTGCCTTCATATTGGAGTAAACCATGTTTTCAGATTGTGGCTTGGCAAAGGAGAGATAATCACTTACAATTTTTTCTGCTCGCTGTAGCTCTTGTAGAGACAACTCTACAAATCCCTTTTCCTCTGGCGTCATTGTTTTAGATTTATTTAATAGCTGCAAAAAACCACTAGTCACTGTAAGTGGATTTCTGATTTCATGGGATACACTTGCCGCTAGCTCGCTGACGACATTTAATCTTTCCGATTGGACAATCCGTTCCCGATTTTTAATATTAGATATAATTTTTTCAATCAAAATCATAATGACACTCATCACCCCAACATGAGTCGTCAAAGCATTTAATGAAAGAATCCAAAATTGCCTGTCTAAAGAATCCTGAACCAAACCTAAAATAAACAGATAAACCCCCATAATTAGCAAAGCAATCAGATTTGCCGCAATCACACGACCTTTCGATGGTAATTTTAAAAATCTGTTTTTATATAACGGCACCAAAATCAGAATCGCCGTCGCAAATAGAAACGAATAAAATACGCCATCTCCACCCACATAGAATCTGTACGCATTCAAAATAATATATAGAGGAAAAACATTCCTATATCCTCCAAAGAGTGCCACAATAATAAACGGAATGTACCTTAAATCAAAAATATAGCCAATTTCTAGTCTGATAGGTTTAGCGATACAGAGACTCATGGTCACTGCTGACATAAAAACGAGAATCAATCTATTGTAGGAATAGGCCCGATTCTCAAAAAATATCAGAAATGTTAATACTGGAAAAAGCAAAAACAAAAAATTCAAAAGTAGGGTTTCAAACAAGAGATGACTTCCTTTCAGCCTTTTGCTGCGTAAATGAATATATTCAAGGTTATATTAAGGGTTTTAGATCATTACCTAAGCTAACATTATAAGTCACAGTATTGACTATACACTATGTATTTCTCAACCATTTTTCAAATAATCCCAAAAAATCATACTATAGAACCACAATTAGCAAAAAAATACAGACATCTGAAGTCTGTGTGGGGTCATCAATTTTCGTATTCCTGAATATCTACCTTGTAAACTGTACCTTCGTAGTTTTTATGGCTGGAAATGAATCATTGAATTTGTTTTACACAGAAAACAGCCATCCCCTCAGGATGGCCGGTTTTTAATTCACTAAAATCCGTTAACTGTGATATGGAGCGGCGCCTAATTTAACTTCGCTCGGATCTCCACTTTTGATCATAGCAATGGAGACAGCTATAAGCAATATTTTCCGGTGAATAAATAAGTACTACAGCCTAAAAACAATTTGATCTCCTGTCTCATTGTTCTTGAAGGGTTTACCATATTTCCTGAACTCTAATGTAACGCCTGAAGGATCGTCAGAAAGCGGTGGAGAAATCACGTAATTATAAGAAGCTTGTCCGGTTGAACTTCCGCCATTCGTCATTCGACTATCATATTCTTCTCCTATAAACAGCTCGAAAAAGCTATGGCTATGAGAATTTGCTGGAAGCTCAGTTGTCATGTCCCAATCTATATTAAGGGTGACCACACTAGCATTACTGTATTGACGTATAGAGGTCAGTGTATAAAATAATTCATCTTTCTCAATTGATTTAAGAACTGCAATATGTTTTCTAAAATCAATTGGCTCAACCATCGGTTTAAAATGATCTTCACTTAGCAATGTCCCAAATACCGCTTTCAAAAAATCCTCATAGAGCTCATAATTTTCTGCCCATTTAGAGATAGATTCAAACGGTGGGAATCCTGGATTATTATTCGAGATTTCCTTTCGTTGCTTGATCAATGCACATATTTGCTCGTCGATATCCTTAATTTGCAGATCGTAATGTTCAGTTGGTCGTACAAACGGCATCCTTTTCATTTTGAACCTCCTTTTTGCACAAATGCAAAAGAAATCTCAGCTTCACATACCAGCTCACTATTTACTGTTGCGATGCCTTTGCCTTTTACAATCTCACCTTTCATCCGATTGACTTCGAATTCGAGAAGAAGCTGATCCCCAGGCGTTACTTGGCGCTTAAAACGGGCATTATCAATGCCAACTAATAACCCTATCTTGCCCATCAGCTTTTCGTTTTTGCACATTGTGATTCCTCCTACCTGGGCTAATGCCTCCACAATTAAAACACCTGGCATAACAGGATGCTCAGGAAAATGGCCGCTAAAAAACGGTTCATTAATGGATACATTTTTTATACCTACTGCTCTCTTGTTCTCCTCCAACTCAATAATTCTGTCCACTAAAATAAACGGATACCGATGAGGAATAAGTTCTACAATCTGCTGTATATTTAGCATAGTTCCCGTCTTAGCCTCCTAAAATACTTTTTGGGTAATTTTAACACCAGAATAGATTTTGTACTACTCAAAAATACCAAAGCAACTGGCCTATAACATCACTTCTGGAGAACCAAAAAAACAACGGCAGCCCTGAACTAGTAAATAAAGTCCACGACTGCCGCTTTTTATTGATCTACTATATCCTGTTAGCTTAAGATTCAAACTCAATTAACAAACACCTGTGTCTTTCTCCCTGCTTCAATTCGTTCAGTGAATTTTCCGCCAGTGTATTCCTCTATTACCTTTTTCCAAAAGCGTTGTGCGGGCTCATTATTATCTATTTGATAAACTTCCCATTGCCCCTTATGTAAATTAAAAATATCTTTTGCAACTAGTCTACCTAATCCTACTCTCCGATACTTTTTTATAATAAAAAACTCTGCAATGGAAAAGTATAAATCATCATCTCTATTTTTTAATTTGACTAAAACGAATCCAGCATTTTTCTCATTCAGAGTTAACAGATATGGGAAATTCGACTCTTCTGTCCAGTAATCGTTGAGAGGATAATCATTAAATTTTCCGTTTTCTTCAAGGTGCAAATCCATATACTCGGAGAAATCATACATATAAAATTGCATTAGGTTGTTGAGGATTTCTTTTTCTTCAAGGGTCGCCCTTTTAATTTGATAGTTCATTTAATAATCATCCCATATCTATATTTTATCTAATTAGTAACGGAATCTTCTATTTTCTCGGATAAGTTTCTTCGCATCCTTTTGAAATAAAATGATTGTTGTTGTACGCTTCAATGGATTGATTCCCAATTACTTTGCAGTGATATGTTACCACTCAAGAATACTCTCTTTCAACTTTACAAATTTTTACTTTGTAATTTTGGTACCATTCTTTCTTACCTTTCTCCTGAGCAACTTTGTGAGATTGATGCTGTTTCCAGTTACTAATCGCCTCTAAGCTCTCCCAATAAGAAATCGTAATACCCGCTCCTGAAGAATTCCGGACACTTTCCACTCCTAAAAACCCTGGTTGCGCGGACGCAAGCTGCTCCATTTTTTCAGCCATAATGTTATATCCGTTATCCCCCTCCGTACGTTGACTTGAAAATATGACTGCATAATAAGATCCGTTTGATTCATGAACCATTCCGCTCAAACTCCCCTTTAATCGTAGATGTTTTTATATAAAACAGATTATACTATTATAATTAAGATAAAAATAATGAATATTAATTATTAGTTTAATGAATTTTTTTCATATATTATTGAGGAGAGAAATCATTATGAATCTTTTAAAATATCAGATTTTCAGTAAGGTAGTTGAGATTGGCACTGTGAAAATAGGTACTTTCTCTAGTGTATCGATCCAATGGATGCCCCAAATCATTAAACAATTTCAAAATCAGTTTCCACATATTGAAATAAAACTACTTGATGGTAACTACTCTGAAATAGAAGAATGGATTGCCGATGGAACCGCTGACTTGGGATTTGTAAATCTGCCTAGTAAGTATACTCCCCGAAATGATTCTGTCACATCTCCCCGACAATGTATGTTATCGCCCATTAGAAGGAGAGCATTATCGTTCTATTGGCATTGCAGCCGCCTCCATTAAAAATGCCTCTCCAGCGGCAAAAAAACTAATTGAATTCATAACACAATGGATCACCCAACGTGCCCAGCCCTCCGCATTACCGTGATTTATGATATGACTCAACGCGCTGTCTGTAACAGCAAGCTTTAAGGCTATCCTTCGTAGAGTAGTCCTTTTTTTTATCCAGCATTGACGTTAGCGTCAGGGGAAACGATTCTTTACTATGTATCTTTTGCGTAATTCACAACTCCCGGGACACGATAATTTGTACAACATAGAGAACAGCCTGCTGGCTGTTCTCTATCGCTGTCTGCCTTAGAAGCACGTGAACGAGCTAATCCGATTCAAATCAATGCCGAAGTACGACCAGAAAAAACCGTTCCATCTGAACCCTGCAATAGAATTACGTCCGACGAATACCGGAAAGAACCAGAATTGCTCGCCGTTGTTCAGCCAAATGTATGTGTTGCGGAACAGGCAGCGTCTGATCCCGCCGGGATCAATGGCAAATGTGGTAGACGTCATTTGCGGCACGAATTGCGGTGGAGGAGCCGTCGGCGCTTGAACGCCTCCTGGTGCACCCCCCGGAAATTGTCCGGGGGTTCCCGGAAACCCTGGTCCCCCGGGTCCTCCAGGTCCTCCAGGTCCTCCGGGTCCTCCCGGCATGCCAGGTCCGCCAGGTCCGCCAGGTCCGCCCGGGAATCCTGGAAATCCTCCGCCGGCTCCCGGTGTTGGAAAAAATCCCATATGTGATCGCTCCTTTCAATGAGTAGGCATAATCATCATATGCATTCGTGGAAAGGGCGCTTGGGCGCAATGGGCGTTTTTTCAAAAAATGAAAATCAACAATAAGATCTAACATAGGCAATATCAAAAAACTAAACTTGCTCCTACTTATAGTACGGTTCAACGCATCATAAATAAACTAAGCCAATTACACTCATCAGCACCTGCTGAATTAATTCCGTCCACGTCACCTTGTTAAGTTTTCAACTTTAACGTTAAATCGTCACTGATTAGATGCAGAAGCTTGGTCAGCCTTCACACAATCAATAGCGACAACAAACGCAATCATGAGCGTTTCCATCTCATCATTCAATATTTGAACCTTATAGCTATCACCCCAAGTGAACCACTCTTTGTTCACTTTACCGATGACTACACCACGCTGTAAAACCTGAAAATCCATGTCCCACCAGTTACCATGTACCTCAATGTCAGCCGCATCAATCGTATAACGTGCTTTAAAGAAAGAAAACTCCTTCTTAATCGTCAACACCTCTCGACCATCTACTTCTACAAAAAACTTTGGTAAAAAACTGAACACTTTTTTCGTAATAAGTGCAACTTCATCTCTTGTTGTATTCATAATAGAGAAAGTCTTGGGAATTTGCATAAAACTGCCCTCTACGTAATAGACATCTTGCTCCTGCTGATTTTTTACCGTGAATTTACCACTTAGACTGAATACCTTTTGTTTTATATAAAGTTGCTTCATTCTAAGCCTCCTATCGCTCCTTAGTTAACATCATTTAAGAGAAATGTTATAGTTGTTTTGTCATAATAAAGTCTATTTGTTCCTCATCACCCATATAAAAAGAATGAGTTCCTGTATGAACAAACTTCATTTTTTCATAAAAGCTAATGGCGTTCTTATTTTTATCCCAAACCCCCAGCCAAATCTTCTCTTTATTACATTGTATCGCTATTTCTATAGCTTTATTTATTAGATATTGCCCAAGCCCCTGTTTATGAAATTTTTTCCTAATATAAATCCTCTCGATTTCAAGCGAATCATTGCCCATTACTTCAGATTGAGCATCATCGGTGTTAACCTTTAAATACCCAGCTATTTCTTCATTAAAATAAATAAAATAGAATTCCGATGAGCTATCCGACAATTCTTTTTCTAATTGTTTTAAGTTAAATGCTCTATCCAAGTAGGCTTTCATATTTTCAGGTGAATTCTGATTACTAAATGTCTCATTAAATGTTTCAACACTAATTCCTTGAAGTGAACCTAAATCTTCGAACGTGCACTTTTTTATATTTATAGCCATTGTGTTTTCTCCTTTTAAAATATCAATTTACAAATAAACTCTTATTTTGAGCTCCATTTATATGGTGTTATGCAGATGTGACAGGAAAATAGTATACCATAATTGTTGTATTTGCAACAAAAACTAAGTGTTTTCCATTCATTCCACCTATTAGCGTATTGGCGTAATCAGTCTCTATGCGGCAGTCAGGACTCCAAAAGTGGAAGCGAACGAGGTTTTTGGGGTTCGATGATGGATGGCGGTTACTTTCGGACCCAGATGACGTTATTTGCGAATATTTCGGCTTTGGAGCAAGGGTTCGGACTCCAGTGCAGTTATTCCCCCGAAAAGGCTGCTTTCGGGGTGTTTTTCAGGCCAATAGCGACTATGCGGTCCGTTAGAATTCCAGAAGTGGGATATGACGCGTCTAAGGGTCATCTGAGTCCAATAGATGCTTCCGGGTGCGCAAATGTGATCGAAGAAAGCGTGACTTAAAGGTGATGATAGCGGAAGTGAGCCAACTTTGAGAAATCGGTGATGAGAATGTCAGCGTGGCTTGGGGGTTCGATGATGGAGAATGTCAGCGGGATTTGGAAAATCGGTGATAGCAGTAGCAAACGAAGGTTGAGGATTCGGGGATAGAGAAAGCGAGCGACGTTTGGAGTTCGATGATGGATGACGGTTACTTTTCGGACCCAGATGACGTTATTTGCGAATATTTCGGCTTTGGAGCAAGGTTTCGGACTCCAGTGCAGTTATTCCCCCGAAAAGGCTGCTTTCGGGGTGTTTTTCAGGCCAATAGCGACTATGCGGTCCGTTAGAATTCCAAAAGTGGGATATGACGCGTCTAAGGGTCATCTGAGTCCGTTAGCCACTTCCGGGTGCGCAAATGTGATCGAAGAAAGAGTAGTTTTTGGGGGATAGCGGAGGTGACAAAATTAGAGTGTTCGATGATGGAGAATGTGCGCGAGGTTTGGGAAATCGGTGATAGCAGCAAACGACGTTTCTGGATTTGCGGATGGAGGAAGCGAACGACGTTTCTCGATTCGCAGATGGAGGAAACGAGCGACGTTTGGGGTTCGATGATGGAGCAAAAAAAAATGAGGTGCCCCAGTAGCCATTTTCGGCTTTTGGGACACCCATCCTCTCCGCAGTGCGCATATAGCGCGGTATGGTGGACTGGTCAGAGCCCGGTTAAAGCCATCTCATAAATCTTTTTTTAGATAGTTTAATCTGATTATGTTCGGCCCATGCGGTTAGTTCTTTCATTCCCTTGTATTCTTCGTCAAGAAAACTAAAACATAATCTATAGGGAGGAAATTTGTGATCTACAGGTTTAATGCCTATTACGGGTATGAAATAGCCCTTTACATAAATATTCTCAATTTGTTTCGCTTGAATTTCTTTGTTATCTACTAGTATAGAGTCTGGAAGAATCCGAACCTCAATGAACTTTCTAATCGTAATGATCCTATAGAGCAATATGATTACAACAATCAGACAGAAGGTCAACCATATATAACCAAAATAAAGTAATACTTTATACTCCATATTATTTCTGGCATTTAACAGTAGTATGCTACTTGAAAAAATCATAGAAAACAGAAGCGACATTAACGACGGACGACTCACCTTATAAGCTCCTATATTTTCCATAACCCCCTCACTTTCTCAGACTATTATAGCTTACTATATTTCATAAATTATGGATATGGCACCTCTTTTTAATCCACTGGAATCTCAATCACCTTGTTATATTCCTTCATATAATGTATTCCTTCTATCAGAATATTTTCAGGTTTCGTTTGTGTATCAAATAATAAGGTGCGTTCCTTCATGAGTTTACCGTTGTTTTGTTCTGACTCTTTTTGATTAATTGTTGTTTTTAAAGCCGTGTTTTCGCCAGCATTTTCTATAGACACACCATCCAGCATTACATCCTCATCTGTAGCAATAGTTACTTCAATCCCTTGAGCGGTATTGGACACATCCTTAATCCATAATTCTTTATCCCCCAGTAGAATCGGCTCATTACTATCAGCATTTAGAGGATACTTCTCTTCCAGCTTCTGATATCCAACAAACTCTTTAACAACCAGCTGCAATGAATGTAGTTCTTTTGGCAAGGTGTCATAACGAATATCAAATGATCTCCCACCCAGCGAGGTTTTATTGCTACTACCTAATATTTCTACAGGCTTTCCATTGGCAATTAATTGAATGCCTTCTAGCCCTAATCTTATTCGATCGAAATTCTCGACATTCATACTCCCTTTAATCACTGTCATGGTTGGTGTGGCCGTGATCGATTTGAAGGTAATTGATCCTTTGTCGGCTTTGACCTTTTTATTAATCGACTGTTTGATCTGAGTCACCATCGCTTGATTTGGATTATAAGAAAACGTTATGCTCCCTTCACTCATCTGCCCTTTCTGTAGAGGTCCCCAGTAATGAAGTGTTAGTTTTTTCGAAAATGGGCTTACGCTATCAAATGTCATCGTGCCTTTTATTTCTGTATGTTCGTCATTGTTTAAAGATACACCACTTCTTATGTTGGAATTCGTGAGAAACCCTTCTATTTTAGAAGGACTAAAATGATCTCCCGTCTCCTCTAGTCCCTTAGGATTGTTTAACGTGTAATACACAATAAATTGATTGGCATCTGCCATAATTCCGTTAATCTTAAGTTCTGTTCCATCTGCTAACGTCGTCTTTTTGTCTATGCTTTGTCCCATTCCTTGTTCATTGAGTTGTTGTAAAGTTCCCTCTAGCACCTCATCAAAACCAAATAACTTTTTTCCATAATAAGCGAAGGCATTATAGCTGTTTCCAGTAACCACTATCACTAATAAGATGACGGCTGCAATCTTCCAGAGGGGGGAGCTTTTTCTTTTTATTCTTTTTGGGGGTGCCGAGTCTAAAGCATTTCTTAATCTCATTTCTAAACCCTCAGGTGCAGTTATGGACTCTAAATTCCTCTTCTCATCCACCAATCGTTGTTCGACGTTATCGTTCATCAACATCACCTCTGTAATGATTTTTTAGCGTTTGTAATCCATTGTAGATTCTTGATTTAACAGTTCCGATCGAGACCTGTGTAATGTCAGCTATCGTTTGATAATCGAGATCATGAAAATACTTTAATTGAATTGCTTCTCTTTGCTGCTCGTTCACATGTAACAATAACGCCTGCATATCCATTTGCTGTTCACTTTTATGATAAGGATCGCCTGGTGCAACATGGACGCTTTCCATCTTATCATTGGAGCTCCAATCCTCTAATAACACCAGTTTGCTTCGCTTATGAAGCTGCCTTTTGCAGCCATTTACCAAAATCGTTTTACTCCAGCTGTAAAAAGACTCCTCTTTCTTAAGTTGATCAATCTTCTCGTATAACGTAACTATCATTTCCTCCATGGCATCCATTGCATCTTGCGCATTTCCCATATAGCTGTACGCAAGCCTATAAAAAACATCTTTTTCAGACATAATTAAGTGCAGCAAAACTTCTTTATTTCCTTTTTTGGCTTTTTTCACCAATCGTATAACATCCATGCCTTCACCTCTCTCCCCTATATGAGTCAGGAGCACTGTAAAAAGTTCATCTTCATAAAAAATTTTTATATATTGCGAACTATTCAATCCACCTAAACTGTAATATTAAGGAAAATTTCACTCAGACATACCCAAATCTAGTTGATTTTAAACGCTTCAATGTAATAGAATGAACTAATCTAAAAAGAAAAGGATGGGCATAAGCAATGCCGTTTAAAGAACCTCGTACCCTCAGTAAAAGATCCCTGCTATTCTTCTCTCTCATTATGCTTGTAAAAAGCTATTTTGCCTGGTATTTTCTATTTGAAGATGGCCCTACTTGGACCACTTGGCTTAAAGAAATCCCTTTTGTACTTCTAGTCTTTTGCTTGATTGAATGGTTCGCTACGAAACGAAAAATTGCAATTTACATGCTTGTCAATGTGTTGATTACTACTCTATTTTTCTCATTAATTGTATATCATAATCATTTTGGCATCATTGCTACTTCGCAAGTATTAGATCAGGTCAAACAAGTGGGAGCCGTAAAGAAAAGTATATTTTCGGTCCTTCGTCCTCAATATATGCTTATCTTTGTGGATATCATTGTCATCAGCTTGGTGATGTTTAGAAAACAGAAAGCACTGGATTGGAAAAAAGCCATGTCGCGCAAAAGTAACCGTAAAGCGGTGGCAGTCCTGTTCTGTATTTCCATCATCATTTGTGCAATGAATATTTTTCCAAACCGTGCCAGTATGAACGAAACGATTAAAGCGGAGCAAATGGGCATTCTTAATTATGAAGCCTACTCTCTGCTAGCTGATCAAGAGGAAGAACAAATTGACGTCTCTGAGATTACGCAATCCACTATTGATAAAACCAAAGGAATTCAAGCGATCTCTAACCCGGTTTTATTTGGAGCCGCCAAAGGAAAAAATCTAATCATTCTGCAAATGGAGTCTTTCCAGAACTTCTTAATCAATCTAAAGATTGATGGACAAGAAATCACACCAAATATGAACAAGCTTGCGGCCAGCAGCTTCTACTTCCCGCGTTTCTACCAGCAGGTTGGACAAGGCAACACTTCTGACGCAGAGTTTATTGTAAACACTTCTTTTTATGTACCACCTGATGGTCCAGCTACCCAAATGTACGCTCCTAAAGAGCTTCCAAGCTTACCCAAGCTGCTGCAAGCACAAGGTTACGATACGGCAACATTCCATACGAACGAAGTCGACTTTTGGAACCGTGGTGAGCTTTATAGTGCTTTGGGATTCAATCGTTATTATGATAAAACTTACTTCGGGGAAGAAGACACAGTATTTTATGGCGCTTCTGATGAAGTTTTGTATGAAAAAACCGCTGCAGAGCTGGCAAGAATGGATCAGGATAACCAGCCCTTCTACTCCCATGTAATTTCGATGTCATCTCATAACCCGTTCTCCATCCCAGAGGATAAATACAAAATGACACTTCCAGTGCGATTCGAAGGAACGCTTGTTGGCGATTATATTCGGGCTCAGAATTATGCTGATTATGCGCTAGGACTTTTTATCGATGAGCTCAAACAAAACGGAGTGTGGGATAACAGCTTGATCGTATTGTACGGGGATCATCGTGGGCTGCCTATCTTCTCTCTAAAAGAGGATGATCATCTCCTACTGGAAGAGATTCTCGGCCATGAATATTCGGAACGTGAATTGATTAATATTCCGTTGATCATGTCAGCGACAGGGATTACAACACCTAGTGTAAAAGAACAGCTGGGCGGGCAAGTGGATATTTTACCTACCGTATCTAATTTATTGGGTGTCTCTCTTACAGATCATATTCATTTCGGACAAGATCTCTTGAATCAATCAACATATAACTTACTTCCACAACGGTATTATTTGCCAACAGGATCTTTCGTAAATAACGAAGAGCTCTTCTTATCCGGCAGTGGCTTCGAGGATGGCCAGCATTATACTTTATCTGGTAACGGCGATCAACCTCTGCAATCCACAGAAGACGAATTCGAGCGTGCCTTACAGCTGCTCCATTTGTCAGACAGCTATGTTACACAGCTACCGGATAGAGTTATTGAAGAATAAGCTGCAATGTACAGCAAAAAAGACTGTGCTCGCCAAATCGGTGAGCGCAGTCTTTTTCTATAATGGTTATTATTTTGACTCTTTAACAACTAGTTTAAGCGGTGCCGCAATCAGCTTTTCTACGGTTTTGCCTTCTAATACATCCTTAGCGGCTTGAATGGCTAGTTGGCCAATTAATTCAGGCTGCTGAGCAACGGTTCCTGTTAATTTACCAGCTTCGATGGATTTAAGTGCATCTTCATTTCCATCAAAACCAATCACAGGGATATTCTTGCCTGAACTTTGAATGGCTTCAATGGCACCTAGCGCCATTTCATCATTATGAGCGAAAACTGCTTGTACGCCAGGATTTCCTTGTAGAAGGTTCTCCATAACGGTCAGGCCTTTCGTACGGTCGAAATCAGCCGTTTGCTTAGCAATGACATCTAGCTGGCTGTCCGCAATTTCATGGAATCCCTTACCGCGTTCCCGAGTCGCTGACGCTCCTGGGGATCCTTCTAGCTCGATGACCTTTGCACCTTTCCCAAGCTGCTCTACAATATATTCTGCCGCCATAGAGCCACCCTTTACATTGTCAGAGGCAACTAGAGCTTTGATATCCCCTTGATCTGCGGAACGGTCCAACGTAACGACGGGAATATTTAAACTGTTAGCTGTTTGCACTACCGTCGAGATCGCTGATGAATCTACAGGATTGATCAATAACGCATTCACACCTTTTTGCATCAAATCTTCGACGTCATTACTTTGTTTAGCAGAATCATTTTGGGCATCAATGACAAGGACTTCCAAGCCTTGCTTCTTAGCCTCGGCCAAAACACCATCTTTAACGGATACAAAGAAGGGGTTATTCAATGTAGATATGGATAATCCAATCTTCATATTCTCCATGCTTCCACCACTGCTAGGCTTAGCCCACTCTGGAGGCTCCAAGGAACATCCTGTCATGAGAATTAATAGTAAGGAAGTAAGAATCAAAGTTAACTTTTTCATGTTGGAATCCCCCTTATACGGCTTTCTTACGGTCTATGAGTACGGCAATGGCAATAACGATCCCTTTGACCACCATCTGGTAAAAAGAGGATACGCCGAGCAAGTTCAAACCATTGTTCAAAATCCCGATAATCAGTGCACCAATCAATGTGCCTACGATACGTCCACGACCACCAGTTAAGCTCGTACCGCCTAATACTACAGCTGCGATAGCATCCAGCTCATAGGATGTGCCTGCTGTGGGTTGTGCTGAGTTCAATCTGGAAGTCAGGATAGCTCCTGCCAATGCGGACAACATACCGGTCAATGAATAGATCATAATTTTAATGCGGTCTACTTTAATCCCTGAAATAATTGATGCTTTTTCATTACCACCAATGGCATAGGTTTTACGACCAAATGGAGTTTTGTGCAATACAACCCATAAGACTGCGAAGACGATGAGCATTGTTATAGCAGGTACAGGTATTCCCAGTAAATATCCACGACCAAACAATTGGAAGGTCATGCTGTCTCCAAGACCTGTGATTGGATTACCGTCTGTGTATACAAGAGTTAATCCCCGGAAAATCGTCATGGTCGCCAACGTAGCGATAAATGGTGCCATTTTACCTTTGGTAATCATGAGTCCATTGACCATCCCCATCACACCACCCGCTAAACAACCTACAATAATAGCTAAGACAGGATCCCAACCTGACAACATCAGGTTAGCTGTGAAGGCACTGGATAGGGCTAGAATAGAACCCACCGATAAATCGATACCACCCGTTAGAATAACAAAGGTCATCCCAAAAGCGATAAGCGCATTTATGGCAACTTGTCTAAGCAAGTTCAGGATATTAAGGGGCTCCATAAAGCTTGGGTTCAACACCGTAACGATAACAATTAGAATAATCAGCCCTAGTAATGGACCTAGCTTCTGTGTAATTTGCCCGATTTGAAAACCTTTATTTTCTCTCTCACCTTTGATAGTTGTCATTACTATTGCCCCCCTGTAGCTAACGTCATGATTTTTTCTTGCGTAGCTTCTAGTTGTGATAGCTCTCCACTAATTTCCCCTTCATGAACCACTACGATCCGGTCGCTCATTCCTAAAACTTCAGGAAGCTCTGACGATACCATGATAATGGCGACTCCACGTTCCGTTAATTCGTTCATGAGCTGGTAGATCTCCCGTTTAGCTCCTACGTCCACTCCACGGGTAGGTTCATCGAGGATAAGCACACTTAAGCCAATCCCAATCCATTTAGCGATGACCACTTTTTGTTGATTCCCCCCGGATAAATTCCGGACTAAAGTGGAGGAAGACTGTGTCTTGATGTGCAGCCGTTTGATAAGTATGTCTACAAATTCTTGTTCTTTTTTATCAATGATTACACCCTTAGGAGCGAAGCTATATAAATTTGTAAGGACCATATTGTCTCGAATAGAGAAATCAAGCACTAACCCTTCATCTTTCCGATCCTCCGTAACGAATCCTATCCCCACCTTCATCGCATCATTGGGATTTCGAATCGTGACCTTTTCTCCCCGTACCATAATCTCACCACGGTCTAACGATTCCAATCCGAATAAGGTTCTCATCATTTCTGTTCGTCCAGATCCCATTAATCCTGAGAAGCCTAAGATCTCACCAGAACGAACGGAGAAATTAACATCTTTAAATTGCCCTTTTTTCGTGGCATTTTTGACTTCAAGAACAACCTCTCCGGGTTTGGAGGTACGCTCAGGAAACCGGTCAGTTAATTCACGCCCTACCATCTTCCGAACTACATCATCGAAGTTAGTCTCTGGAATGGGCTTCGTGTCTACTGTTTTCCCATCTCGCATGACCGTTATTCGGTCACATATCGTAAAGATCTCTTCCATCCGGTGCGAAATATACACGATGGAGACGCCTTCCTTTTTAAGGGAAGTTATGACTTCGAACAATTTTTGGATTTCCCGTTCGGTTAATGCCGCTGTCGGTTCGTCCATGACGATAACTTTTGCATGAGTCATAAGCGCTTTTGCAATCTCAATCATCTGTTTCTCACCTACCGAACATTCCCCCGCCTCTTGATTTAAGGGAATCGTTACGGAGAGCTTACGAAATTGTTCATTTGCTAACGCTTTCATCTCTTTCATATTTAAGATCCCTAGTTTGGAGGTTCGTTCCTTACCAATAAACAGATTATCTAGAACCGTCATATCCGGCCACACGTTCAGCTCCTGATGGATAAAAGCGATCCCATAACGTTCAGCCTCTTTGGGATTATTAAAGTATGTTTCCTGACCATCTATAGTAATGGTCCCTTGATCACGCTGATGCAGTCCAATCAGAATGTTCATCAGAGTAGACTTGCCTGCGCCATTTTCTCCCATCAGGGCATGAACTTCGCCATCCTTCAGTTCAAAATCCACACCCGTCAACACACGGTTAGCCCCAAAAGATTTATAAATATCTTTCATCGTAATGTGCATACGCTTTGAACCCCCTTTTTATCAAAAATAGACCCCGGCTTGTAAAATACAATTTGCATAAGGCTTAGCTTCCCCCGTACGAATGATGACCTTCGCATGCTGGGTTAACCATTTAAATTGTTCATGTGAAATCGCCTCTATAGGTATTTCCTTAAATTTGTCATTCAAGTATTCAGAGGTATCTTTATTTTTTTCAGCTAATTCCTCTGCTACGATAACTTTCTCAATGACCATATCCTCTGAAATGATTTCGACAAGCTCTTGAAAGCTGGGAACTCCCAATTTAAGTGCTAAATCAATCTTTGGAACACCAGGTGGAACGGGTAATCCAATATCAGCAATGACAATCGTATCGGTGTGGCCTAAATCAGTAAGCACTTTGGAAATATGACTGTTTAAGATTCCTTGTTTTTTCATAATTAAAGACTCACCTCCACCTCTACTCTTGTTGGCATGCCACCTTGGGCACCAAATTTTGTGACGGATAAAGAAGCCGCGCGATTGGCAAACTTTACACTAGTTCGAATAGACTTGCCTTCAGCTAGAGCAACAGCAAATGCCGCATTAAAAGTATCTCCTGCTCCAGTGGTATCTATAGCATTTACTTTATAGGTGGGAACTAAAACTTCCTGTTTACCATCGTAATAACGCACACCATTGCTGCCCTCGGTTATAAATAACTTATTGGGATATTTGCGTAAAGCTTCAGCAGTACTCATCTCAGGAAATAATATTGCACATTCATGTTCATTGGGTGTTAAATAGGTGGCATTGTTTATAATCGTTTCACTGATAGGACGAGCAGGTGCTGGGTTAAGCAACATAGGCACATTGAATTTGTGGCAAATCTCACTTACAAAAGACACCGTTTCTTCCGGAATTTCTTGTTGGATTAATACCATGTCAGAGCCTTTAATATTCTCAAGTGCCCGTTCAACCAATGCAGGAGTAACTAAATCATTGGCTCCTTTTACAACGATAATGCTGTTATCGCCTTCCGCTAAAATGATGTGAGCTGTTCCGCTTTCGGCATGTGTAACCGGTTCCACATTGGCGGTAAAAACGCGATTCTTTTTCAGATTATCCATGATAGCGGTACCATAGAAATCATCACCTACACAACCAACCATCGTAACTTCTGCTCCAAGACGGGCTGCAGCGACTGCTTGGTTCGCGCCCTTACCGCCCGGAACGGTGGAGAATTGTTCTCCAAGCACAGTCTCACCCGCGTGAGGTCGCTTATTCGAAGTCACTACTAAATCCATTGAACAGCTGCCAATTACACAAATCTTAGCCATTTTCATCAACCTTTCTCATGTTGTCATCTATTCTTTACTTCTTGTAGTTTCCCGCTCCACAAAGCTAACGGGTAGTTGAATAATCTTCTCTTCCACCTTATCTTGCTCAATTAGCTTAATAAGTAAACCCGCGGCTTCTCTACCCATATCATGTGCCGGCTGGCGAATGGTGGATAAAGCAGGTGACAACAAGCTGCTAAGCGGGATATCATCAAATCCGATGATTTGCAGATCCTGCGGCACTCTTTTACCTAAACGATGTGCTTCATGAATGACTGCCGTCGCCACAATATCATTACTGGCAATTACGCCATCTGTATCTATATATTTAGCAAATAACTCCACAGCCCATTGTTCTGCTACTGTATGGGAGAAGGATGAAGTTTGGATCACATTATAGCTGATTCCCATTTCATTAAGTACTTCAATCGCCCCAAGAAATCGATCTTGTGCAGGTTTGATATGCGCCGGTCCTTGTATTACTGTGATTTTTTTGCTTCCCCGTGCGATAATCTCTTGTGCTGCAAGACGTCCGCCCTTTTTGCCATCTGCGTATACGGAAGGGCTATCGTTAGAAGTACGGTCCAGAAATACGACCGGAATTTTCAAGTTAGAATAAACGTCGCTCTCAGGGAAGTTGGTTGACGATATCATGCCAATGACATTATTTTGGATAAAGGTTTGAATATAATCCATCTCTTTGTCCTCGTTCTCATCACTATTGCCAAAGATGATCCGATAACCTTGCTCCTGCATCCGATCCTCTATCCCCCGCGCTAACTGCGGGAAGAAGGGGTTGGTAATATCAGGCAAGAGCAGCCCGATTAATTTAGATTTCCGCTTGTACAATGATCTTGCAACCTCATTAGGGGTATAATTCATTTCTTTGATCGCTGCCTCAACCTTTTTGCGAGTATCGATATTCACATATCCAGATTCATTTATAACCCGTGAGACTGTTGCTACCGAAACTCCAGCTATTTTTGCGACATCTTTGATCGTCATCATTCTTTAATTCATCCCCCAATGTGTAACCGGTTACATGTATTACATAAATTAGATTATCACATAACCTTTTCATTTACAAATCTTTTTTTTGATCATAAAGCTAACAAAAGATACCAATTATATATCGATATCTTTTGTTATTTGAATTTATTTATCTGCAAAGCGATTTAATAATTTTATTGTATTGAAGTGCATACCTTCATGGTAAAGTGTGAAATTTATGAATTCACCGATTGAATTTAAGGTTAATCCACTTCCTGTTGTAAGAGGGGTTACTTGCTCACTTAAGCGATTGTGAAAAGCTTCCTGGATCCGTTTGGGTTGCTCCGTAAGCATCTCAAGTAAAACTTCAAGCGTTGGCGGTTCCTCATTCCACTCGGCTGGTTTAGTCCCTTTCGCAAATAAGCGTTCAAAGCTTGCCGGCAATTGCATAAGCTCCCTAGCAGAATGAAAGGCAAACTTCTCTTGCACCAAATAAATATGTCCCAAGTTCCAGCGGATATTGTTATTAAAACCTTCTGGAATACTATCTAAAATTTCCTCAGATAGTCCCTCGACAGCACGCACAGTAACACTACGCACAAACTTAAGTTGTTTGAATATGATTTGATCCATTATGACCCCTCCTAACTTTTATCCATAGTTTACCATAAGCTTATCTTTAATTTCCTAATATTATTTTAAACTTAATTGTTTCATAACGAGCGTAATAAACGACTGCATATAGCTTTCTTGAAGTTCCTTCTTTCTGTAACCCATCCATATCGAATGCTTGGAGACTACATTTTCTACTGCTACATTAGCTAATGTTCCCTGATCAAGATAAGGTTTCGCCAACAAAGCGGATACATAACTAATTCCATAACCGGCAATCACAGCTTGAATAACTTCATTCACTCCATTAAATTGAAGCCCAATCGTTGGTTGCTGTACACTTCTTTCTTCACACAACCGGACAAGCCGCTCTCTGGCTGCACTGCCCTCTTCTCTCATAATAAATGCTTCAGACATCACTTCTTCAAAGCTAACCTGCTGATTGGCATAAGGATGATGGGAAGAAACCACGAATACATACTCGTCCCTATATAACTCCCGATGTTCGAACACTCCTGTATTATGCGAAGGAAACTCCATATCACTGTAAATCGCCACGTCTGCTTCAAAATTATTCAATTTTTCCATGACTCCATGAGAATTAGTAGTAGTGATCTGAATGTTAACTTCCGGAAAAGATTGTTTAAATAATGACGCCCACCGGGGAATGAGGATGCTTGTCGCCAAATAATTACCTGCAATCCGCAGATTCCCCTCAGGAAATTTGTGATAGTCTTCAATGATTTGCTGGACTTGATCACCCATGGCAAAAAACTTCTCAAGAGGTTCGATTAACCTTTTTCCTAAAGGGGTGGGCACCATCCTCTTTCCTTTAATTTCAAATAATAAAATATGATTCTCCCGTTCAAACTTACGGATTTGCGCTGATATAGCGGGTTGACTGATATGCAAACGTTCAGAGGCTTTGGTCACACTACCTGTGATCGCAACGTAATAAAACAATTTTAATACATGATAGTTCATCGTGATCTCTTCCTCACTTCATAAAATAATATCTGTATTCGCCGCTTATCCTCAGTCATTTTACTATAACTATACATTATGGATGTTAACTATTATATATTGTTTATTTATATTTATTTCTTTTATACTTACAACTATTCATAAGGGAGGTTTTGTTAATGACAAAGACAGTATTATACTTAACCCGCCACGGGCAAACAGAATGGAATTTACAAAAACGAATGCAAGGCCATCAAAATTCTGCGCTTACAGCCTTGGGCGAACAGCAGGCGGAATGGTTGAGAGATCGTTTGCAAGTAGAAAACTTAGGCGCAATTTATTCTAGTACTAGTCCAAGAGCATTGCATACTGCACAGATTTTACGGGGAAAGCGGAGTTTACCTATTCATCAGCAAGTTTCTTTAATGGAAATTAACATGGGGAGCTGGGAAGGAATGAATACGGATCAGATACAACTAGAATCCCCTTTACAATATTCCCATTTTTTCACCAGACCCGATCTATATATTCCTCTAACCTCAGGTGAAACTTACAAGCAGCTTGAACAAAGAGTAGTGCCGACAATGGAGCGCATCATAAACGATAACGTAGGGCTAGAAGTGCTCATCGTCACCCATCGGATGACTTTAAAAGTCATTATGGCTTATTTTCTCAATAAATCATTGCAGGAAATAGGGGAGTTACCGGATATTCTCTCTACTGCATTATGTAAAGTAACCCTAACTGATAACAATACAACCATCGATCTGTATGGAGATACTTCACATTATCAATGACTATGGGTCAAAAAATAAAAAGGTAACTCCGATTAACGGGGCTACCTTTTTAGCGTTCAACATTAAATATCCACACTTTTGATTATAAAACTGCGGACCTTCATCCATTTGCCTGAAATGAATTCATCAATCGTTTTCGTCTTTGGTCTAACGCAAAAGCGGTGTTTTGCCCCTTTATCAAAGCCCACAGCTTCAAAAATTAGGCTGTCCCCTATTTGCTCCTTGAAGAACACCTGCTTTAATCCCAACCTATTTAACATTTCAAGCTTTACGCTCTCAATATATGTGCGCGAATACTCCTTAGACATATGTGTTCCTCCTAGTAGTGGTAGTAATATTATAAGTCAATAGGAAGAAAATCAACAATAGTTCATATATTCATCATCCACAAAAAAACAACCAGGCAGCAATTCTCCGTTATTGGAGGTTCGCTGACTGGTGTTTTGGGTCTGTTGTGATTTGCTTGATAGGTTATGAGCTAAGCTTAATCATTCGTAGCTTTCGGATAACCACTCCGTTGTAGCGCACTATCTTGATATATCTGTAAGATAACTGCAATCTATAATCCACAAGGGCTAATTCTAACTTTAAGTGTATTCTATACAATTAAAAACTAGAGAAATAGCCTATAGAGTATTAAATCAGTAAAATAGATGTACAAAATACAGCTATTTTCATTGGCCGGGCGTTTTGAGCATTTTAGTTGTACAAAATACAGTTAAAACCATCTACTGTACACTTCAATGTTTCATACTCCATTACTTCATACTCCATTACTTCATACTCCAATAATTCACTGCTTCAATACTCCATTACTTGTTACTTCGAAGCCGTTGGCTCTCATATGGTAACTAGATGGGGTGTAGTCCATTATGAGTCAGCCCATTCATTACTGATTCCTTTTGCCTATCCTATCCGGATAATTCTATCTATTTAGTCCTTCTACTTCTACCTAATCGAAATCATCACTAACTTATTTAACTTCAGTTGCCCCAGTCACTTTACCTTCAATCCCTGCAGTTGCTTTCACATCTTCGTTTGCGAAGTAAAGATTTCCATCAATAGTCGAGGTTTCATGCAGGTTAAATCCGTTCGCTTCTACATAAACATCACCTTTAATGGTTCCGCCTTGAACTCGCAAATTTTCACTTTGTACGGTTAACTTAGGTACAGTGAGTGTGTAATTGGCAGTAACTTTGTGATCAGCGTCTTGGGCATAAAGAGCAATCTTACGGTAGATGTCGCCGTCTGCGGCCCCTTTATCATGGAATTCGCCTTCAACAACAACATCTTGGGCAATGGTCACATCATTTAGAATGGCAATAATCCAGTTTCCATCTTTACTTACAGCCTTGGTAAACGCATCTGCTTGATTTACGATTGAAGCTGTAGTAACTGCATCCGTTTGCTCTGTAGCTGGAGCCGTAGTAGCCGCTGAATTAGTTGCATTATTATTATTCGCACCACAACCAGACAAGACTGCAACCGAGACGCCTGCTACTAACATCATTTTAAATAACTTCATTTTAAATCCCCCTTGTTTTTGATTATAAATTAATTATATATTAAAATTTTTAATAAACAGGTGAAAATTTTCACAATATTGTGTCGTTATCTGAAGCGGTTTCACAAAGGTGATTAATTCCATACAAAAAGGACACTCCCAATAACTGCGGAAGTATCCTCATAGTCTTTATTACTATAATTTTTTAGATTAAATACCCTCTTGAAAAAGATATGGAACCATCATACTCTACACTTACTTTTTTAATGTTAGGTTTATGCAAAACATCAGCATAAAAATAATACAGCGGAAGGATGACCATTTGGTCAATGAGCATTTTTTCAGCTTTTGCATAAAGCTTGTTTCGTTCGCTAGTGTCTAATGTAAGCCTAGCTTGTTTAATATAACTATCATAAAGTGCACTGCTCCAGCCCGAATCATTATCGCTGCTCCAAGATGTGAAATAATCTAAAAAAGTCGATGGATCGTTATAGTCGGCTGCCCAAGCCGCTTTTGCCATTGTATAATTCAGCTTAAGACGATTATCAAGCAGATCTTCCCAGGGTTGAACCTCAAAGCCTACTGTAATGCCCAGATTTTTGTTCCAGCTGTTAATAACGGCTTCTGCAATTTCTTCATGACCTTCATTTATAATAATCGAAAAACTAGGAAGCTGAGTTAAGCCCTCTTCCTTCAAACCTTCCTGAAGTAATTTCTTAGCCTGTATTACATCCTCTTTGAAATACCGTGTATCAATAATCTCTGATCTAAAATTCAACTTGGAACCACGAATACTCCGAGGAATAAAACCGTAAGCAGGTGTACCATAGCCGATAGATTCTCGGTTAGCTGCCATGGCTAATGCTTTACGTATCTTCAGATTTTTGAAAGGTGCTTTGCTTAGATTGAACTGATAATAATATGTAGAAGCATACGGCAAAGCATATAACTCCTGAGGGAATACAGAATTTAAAGAAGCCTTATCTATCAGCTCATCTTTTGCCCCTACCCAGTCAACTTCATTGTTTAAGTAGGCCATAGTTGGCGAAGGTGTTCCAGCTTTAGGCCGAAGTAGATGCACCTCTGAGAAACGAATTTCTTGCGCCGCATAATAGTTTGGATTTTTAATTAGATGAATCGAATTTTCATCCCACTGTTGCAGTTTAAAAGGGCCATTAGTAACCATAGTTTTAATATTGTACGCCCAATTCTTATCTGCTTTCGCGACTTGCGCATTAATTGGCATGTAAATACTTTCCGCGAGAAGCTGCGGGAAATGTGAAGTTTTTTCATTCAAAGTCACTTGGAGTGTATCGTTATTTAACGCTTTCACACCCACTTTCGAAGACTCCTTTAGCTTCCCTTTATGATAATTCTCTGCGTTAGCAATTATGAACATTTTGAATGCATAGCTATTCATAGACTGAGGTGCAAGCGCTTGTTTCCATGCATACTCAAAATCTGAAGCCTTAACCTGCTGCTGATTACTCCATTTTGCGCTCGGCCGCAAGGAGAACGTGTATGTTTTCCCATCCTTGGAGACTGTCCACGACTTGGCTATCCCGGGAACCGCCTCTCCCGCATCATTCAAACGCACCAATCCCTCAAATATCCCTTTAATGACCGTAGTCGTACTACTATCTGTGGAAGAGGCAGGATCTAGATCTACAGGAATATAATCAAAACCAATACGCAACACCTGTTTAGCCTGTACAGCAGATGCAGTGTTCCCTTCACTTACATTTAAACCTATTAGTAATACTAAAACAAAGAGAACATGGAGCAATTTTTTCATCGACACTTCCCCTATTTCTATTATTTTTATTAACTAGAATAACATGGAATCTATTGATTCCGATAGATTAATTTCACCGTAATTCTTCCATTTCTAGAACCTAGCAGGGTCATCTAACTGCACACTCACTTCCCATTGACGCTTTGGGATCAGAATGTTAATCTTTAGAAAATATCACAAGGATAAGGGAGCTATTTACTGGTGAAAAAGACAACCATGAAGGACATCGCACTTCGTGCCAATGTCTCCGTCGCAACAGTGAGCTATGTTCTGAATCGTGTCGGCAACCAAACCATTCCTGAGAAAACGCGCCAGCAGATTCTTCAGCTTGCCGAGGAACTACACTACATACCCAATCTGGCGGCACGTTCACTTGCGAATCAGAAAACAGGATTGGTAGGTGTGCTTGTTAACACCTCAGCCCATACACCACACTGGAAGCTCCATGCCCAGTTCTCATTTATACATGCCTTGGAACAACGGTTAACAAATGCTGGTTACCATACGCTGCTATATTCACTTGATGTTGATCAGCCTTCTTTGGATATTATCGTAGAAAGAAAGCTGGAGGCTGTATTTCTAATCGATGTGCGCGAGGAAGCCTTTTATTCGATCTCCAAGCATTTTGTAGAAGGAATTCCTTTGATTCTGATCGACAGCATGATTGAAGATAAACTCTTTAAGCAGGTCCTTTTCAACTATCGAGCAGCTCTACAAAAGGTAAAACCACAGGACCTTTCACAGGTATGTTTAATTATGGAGAGCTTCAATAACTCTTTCCTCACCCGCTTTATTCAGGACAGTATTCCATTACCTGAAGAAGCGATATTTACCGTTGTCAATTTGGAGGAATTAAATACATTCTTACAGGAGGGGGGCTATAAAGAGGCCATTGTCATTAATGAGTTTATTGGAAGTTACGTTGAAAAAAACGGGAGGTTCGAACAACTCTCTGTTCTTTGCACCTGCAATTGTCCGGAAATATTAGGCGATGACGTTCATAAATTCATTTTCACAGGGGATAAAGCGGCTACTGCATTTGAACTAATGGACAAATTATTGCATCATTCTGACTACTCCGCACAAGAAAATAATTGTTATTTTGTAGAATAATTTTTTTGTCTATTCACTTAAGCGTTTAAGTTGAAGGGAGCATAACTTATGTCTGGTCCTGTATTAGTGAAACAAGTTCCCCCTGCTGTTCAAGCTCATCCCTCTCTTTGGAGAAATCGGAGATTCCTGCTGCTACTCAGTTCGTACTCCATTTCCTTATTCGGTAACACTTTTCATAGTATTGCTTTAAGTTTATGGGTACTGCAAACGACCGGCAGCGCCAAAATGATTGCCATCATCACGATAATCAATTTAGTGCTCAGTTCTTTACTTGGATCGATAGGGGGAACTTTTGCGGATAGGGTCAATCGTCGAACCCTCATGCTGATCACCGATCTGATAAGTTGCGGACTCGTAGTGACACTTGCTTTAGCCATTTCCCTGCCCTCTACATCGTTCATTATAGTCGCTATACTGACGGGTCTTACGACCGTTTCAGCTTTATTCCAGTCCCCGGCATACCAAGCTTCTATCACTACTGTTGTTGGTAAAGAACATCTACAAAAAGCGGTAGGATTGTTGAACTTGTCTGAAAACATCTGCCGGACTATTGGTTATTCAGCCGGTGGGATTTTCGTAGCGAGTTTTGGAGCAGCCGACGCTATTTTATTTGATGGAGCTACATTTTTCCTCTCCTTTCTGCTCGTTTTAGCAGTTCGCTCCCTTCCTTTGCCAACTCAATTAAATAACGCACCCAAGAAAGAACGGAAATTCACACAGGATCTGGTTGATGGAATTCGCTATATTAGGAGGTATCCTTTCGCACGCGCCGTTATGATTATGCTTCCTACCTTAACCTTATTTTTTGTCCCCTCCCTGATGTTGACGCAGGTTATGGCCGTCAAAGTGTGGGATTCCACTCCCTTTCAGTTTGGACTTATTGAAGCCTGTATTCCACTTGGTTATATGATCGGGTCCGGACTGATCTTGCTGCTTGGCTCCAAATTGAAAAACAGAGGTTTCCTTATTATGACTGGACTGCTATGTCTCGGTCCCCTGTACCTCCTGTTATCATTCGTCACTTCCGCTGCGATTGCCATTCCTATCATTCTTGTGATTGGCTTCATGTTCTCATTCTCCACGTTGCTGATTAATACAATCCTTAGGCTGGAAGTTTCAGAAGACATCCAGGGTAGGGTGTTCGGTGTATTAGGTTCTATCATGAGTGTAGCCCCATCCATTGGTCTTACTGCTGTCTCGTTCTTGTCTGATCTCTTCAGCCCTGGTCCTGTCATGGGTTCAATCGGAGTCTTACTGCTGCTGTTTGCCTTATCAACTATCACTAAATTAAAGGTAATTCGAAACTACAAGTAATTTCAGAATGTATCCTGTGTTCTTTATCTCCCTCTTTTTCTAATAACGCGTCTAAGATGAAGCTCAAACAGTAATAGAACAACCAGAAAAATCAATAACAGGAGACCCGCTATTCCAGTTAGAAACGGAAATAGGAGTGGGAAGAAAATACTAGGATAGGCCTTAGTAACATCTGAATAATACCCCATACCTATAAGGGAGGTACCGGAGAACTCGATTAGCTTGACACCTAAATGATTGTTGCTTCTTTATGCATAGCTGAGAACCTCTTCGTCTACATCTCCGTTTTGTGCAATCGTGATGATTTTCCATTTTCTTGTTTCCATGGGTTGACTATCATCGGTCAGTCTTTGGACTATACTTACTTGTTCCTCACCAGTCTTTCGGTCCTTTACTGTGAGAATATCTATCCACGAAAAATATCTGCTGCCTCTGTCCCGATTGGATAGCCATATTTCATCAGGGGTGGAGATTTTTTGATCATTTAATAAGAACTGAACTTTGACAATATCACCAGACGGGGCCTTCTCCTCTTCATCCCATGGAGTCATATCTGCTTTCCTGCCTGTTTTCACGTATATAGTTGAACAATGGGTTAAAAGAAATCGCCAGTAAAAATAGCGAGACGCCAGATATAACTATAAACTTCTTCATAAGTCCTCCTTTTTAACTTACAGTCAGTTTAAACTTTTGGCGTGAACCCCCATCCGGTCCATCGGGAACATATTCCTGCAAAGGACTAAATCCTAATTTCCGATAAAACTCCCTGGCAGGTTGGCCTGCTAAATGATCCTCACCAAAGGTAGTGACGGTTATCTAAATCTCCCAACCATAATAAACATTGTGGAATAAAATCTGCATAGTTCTGTAATGCATTAATCGTACGGATTACCTCACAAGTACCCAGCTCCCGTTCTGCGTCATCCGAGCTCTCCAGTCCTAGCGAACGTCTGATATTGTAAGCTAACCATTCTAATTTTCCCAAAAAGCCATAGTTGAGCACAACCTGCCAATCCGCATAAATCTCTCCGCCATGCTCCAGATAGCTGTTAATCAAATTTGAGAATGCCTTTTTGCTTAAATCTCCCGATTCAGAACCTGACCAATATAAAGCTACATCTATCAGCTCTAACGTCGGATGAATAGGTCCTGCTGCTTCCCAATCGATTATTATTGGAGCTTGCCGCTCATCCCACAAGACATTTTTGGGGTCTAAATCCCGATGGCTGATAACATAATGATTCGTCAATAGACTCGCTGAAGAATGAATCAATGCCTCCCAATTCTCTATCTTATGCAGGTGATCTGCCAGCAAGCTTGACCATTCTGCACGCTGCTGCTCTCCTTTGAGAGCAAGCTCTTTCCAATTGGCAACTGCAGCATTAGACGCTATAAGCGTTTCAAAGTGATGATCATCCGTTCCCTGTGAGAAATCGATGATGTGGAGCTGCGCAAGAATTGCCCCAATCTTTTTACAACAATCTAAATCTATTTCACCTAAAGGTAATGCCTTCCCCTGAACCCATGGAAACAATAAATAAAATTGCCCCTCAACCTCGTGCATACTACTGCCATTAGATACGATTGCCGGAACAGCATGGATCCCCTTTTGATAAGCCAGATTCGCAACCATTTCAGAAAAAATATAATTAGACATGGCTGTATCTCGTTGCATAATTTGAGGATTTAAGGCCTTTACTGCGTATTGCGCTTTATCCGTTTGCAGGCGATACATTCTGTGCAAGAGTCCACCTGTTATCGGTTCAGGTTCATTCATCAACAGACCCAGATTATATTTGGCACAAAGTGTAGCGAATTTTAAATTATAGCTTATATTTTCCATGTTATGTATTCCTTTCTGTGTGAGTAAAGTCGTACTCATTTAAAATGGTTCAAGTAAATTTAAAACATATTTTTGTCTTTATGAAATATTATGTACTGTTCACTATGACATCCTGTGTAACCCTCGTGAACCAAAAATGAAAAGGAGGCTTCGTTAATGAGTAAGCGGTTACATCAGTCAGGATATCTTGTAATCATTTGGTTTTTAGTCTTTACGTTAGGGACGGCAGCTTTTGGCTCTCTTTCCTCTGTTTCGGCAGCAGCTGCCCGGCAAGCGGAAAAGCTAAGTCGGGGACTAGTAGCAGTCAAGGTATCCAGCGGTGTATTTGTGAGCTGGCGGCTACTCGGAACAGAAGAACTGTCGGTTTCTTTTAATTTATACCGCAATGGCACAAAAGTAAACGTTACCCCAATCACGGACAGCACGAATTATCAGGATAACGCCGGCACAGCTTCGTCTAGCTATACAGTTCGAGCAATCGTTGGCGGTATTGAGCAATCTGATTCTCCAGCAGCAAATGTATGGGCCAACAATTATTTGGACGTTCCAATTCAAATTCCGGCTGGCGGCACTACGCCAGATGGCGTAAGTTATACCTATAGTGCCAATGATGCCAGCGTGGGTGACTTAGACGGTGACGGGGAATATGAAATCGTATTGAAGTGGGATCCTTCCAATTCCAAAGACAACTCGCAAAGTGGCTATACTGGCAACGTCTATCTGGATGCCTATAAGCTGAATGGAACTCGGCTATGGCGAATTGATCTGGGCAAAAATATTCGGGCTGGCGCACATTATACTCAATTTCTAGTCTATGATTTCAATGGTGATGGTAAAGCCGAAGTAGTCTGCAAAACAGCAGACGGTACGGTTGACGGAGTTGGCGTAACCATTGGAAACGTAAGTGCAGATTATCGCAATTCCAGTGGATATATCCTGACCGGACCTGAATATCTGAGTGTATTTTCCGGACAAACGGGGAAAGCCTTAACCACAATTGATTATGTTCCTGCCAGAGGAACG
This sequence comes from Paenibacillus sp. FSL F4-0122, assembly GCF_038002845.1. Taxonomy (NCBI): domain Bacteria; kingdom Bacillati; phylum Bacillota; class Bacilli; order Caryophanales; family Paenibacillaceae; genus Paenibacillus; species Paenibacillus sp. FSL F4-0122. The sequence goes on along the minus strand of NZ_JBBODI010000001.1, from coordinate 4,926,301 downwards.
GTATCCAGTTGGGGTGACAATTACGGCAATCGAGTAGACCGCTTTTTAGCAGGAGTAGCCTATCTGGATGGAGTACATCCAAGCATCATTATGGCACGTGGTTATTATACACGCACAGTCGTTGTAGCTTTTGACTGGAATGGCAGTGCTTTGACTCGTAAATGGACCTTTGATAGCAATAGCTCCACCAATGCTGGAACCGCCGGTCAAGGTAATCATAGCTTAAGTGTAGCCGATGTGGATAACGATGGTAAGGATGAGATCATTTATGGTGCCTTAACCATTGATAATAACGGTGCGACCTTATACAATACAGGGCTGGGTCATGGAGACGCGCTGCATGTAGGCGATTTAAATCCGAACCGCCCCGGTCTCGAAGTTTTTAAAGTCATGGAAAATACTAGTTCTCCCTATGGCGCTGCGGTATGGGATGCTGCAAACGGGACGGTCTTATGGGGTGTATACACGGGAAAAGATACCGGCCGGGGGATGGCTGCCGATATTGATCCCAATTATCCCGGGGAAGAGGTATGGGCTCACGGCGTTGGCCTCTACTCCATTACAGGCACCAAAATAAGCAGCACAATGCCTTCTGTGAATTTTGGAATTTGGTGGGATGGCGACTTGTCCCGCGAACTGCTGGATGGTGTCAAGATTGATAAATGGAACCCTGCAAGCAACTCCGTTACCAATTTATTAACCGGAGCGAGCGTAGCATCCAACAATAGTACCAAAGCAACGCCAAGCCTACAGGCCGACCTGCTTGGAGACTGGCGCGAAGAGGCTATCTGGAGAAAGTCCGATAACTCGGCTCTACGAATCTATACAACTACGAACATCACCACTAATAAAATATATACCTTAATGCATGATCCAGTATATCGGTTGAGCATTGCCTGGCAGAATACAGCTTACAATCAACCTCCGCACACAGGATTTTTCCTAGGCAACGGTATGCCCACTGTGTCTAAACCCAATATCTACGTAGTGCCGTAAGCTTTCTAAAGAATTAGTAAGTGAATAAAAAAGCAATTGCAGTTATCCGGATGTGCCGGGGCAATTGCTTTTTTGTTCGGTTTATATCAGCAATGATCGAGGTGCGTTAATAGTTTTTTTAATTGTTTAATGCCTTCGCATTGAGTGGTTATTATTGCATATAAAATAGGTTTTAGTGCTGGGCAGATATTAAACTGTAAAACGTTGTTTGACATTCGTACAGCGCCCTCATGATGGGGTATCATCTCTCGTACAAAATTCGCATTCACTCCGTTGGTTACAGTTGCCGATCCCATTTCTGAGAACATCGTTTGCGTTATTTGCTCGAATTTCTTCATGTATTGAGATCGTTCAAAATCTGTATTCGTCAGCATTCTACATTTGCACTGGATAGCTTGCATATTGGAGATACTTTTGGTTTGTGCTGAAATGATACTTGTAGCAATACGCTGTATTTCAAGATTGGTCGTGTATTTAAGAATATTACGAGACATCTCAATAGCTGCGATATGATGCGGTATCATCTGTTGAATAAAGGTGTCTGATATACTACACGATAGCGGAACACATGTCATTCTTCTAATCATGGTATTTAGAATATTATAATAAGCATTCAGATAAGCTTGTGTCACATTGCTTAGTTTGCAGTTTCTATCCATAAGGTTCATAACTCCTTTCTGGATAGTGTATGAGAAACGTTATGGGTATGATCCTAGATCCCCAATCAGAATCCCAGCTTTAATAGCCAGGCCGCAAGCTTCTCCTCCCGCCTTTTCAATTCACCATCTACGCGATTATATTTTCCAAGCCGTTGCTCAGCTGCAATGCTGCCATCTAGCATATATAAGACACGCTCAGCTTGAGCAGCGACTTTGGCATCATGTGTGGCGATTATAAGCGTTGTTCCTGATTGATTAATATCTGCTAATATGTCCATGATTTCACTAGCTGCTTTTGAGTTAAGCGCCCCGGTTGGCTCATCGCCAAACAATATATCTGGCTGATTAATGAGTGCTCTGCAGATTGCTGCTCTTTGCAATTGTCCTCCTGACACCTGTGTAATATCACGTTCAGCCAGCGTAGCAATTCCTGTTTTGTTCATTAACTCGGCTGCTCTTTTATTGATAGTTCTACGGCTGCTGGTTCTCGCCCGATAAGCAGACAGGATGATATTGTCGCGGATATTCAAGTTTTTTAACAGATGCATTTGCTGAAAAATAAAGCCCATATGCTTTAAGCGCAGTCCGGCTAATTCGTTCTCTGAAACTCCGCTGATCTCCTGCCCTTTAAAAATAACACTTCCCGCTGTCAACTTATCCATCCCGCTGATCGTATACAGCAATGTTGATTTTCCTGAACCAGAAGGTCCCATGACAGCTATGAATTCCCCCTGTGACACCTGAAGCTGAACATCCTTTAATATCGACTGCGGAGTTCCTTGCCCTGTTGAATAACTTTTTTTTAACCCCTTCGTCTCTAATATGAACATTCTGCCACCTCCTATCATTCGACAATTAGTTTGGCTATACTGGATTTTCTCATTGAGATCGTGCTTGTTACGGTGGTGAGCGCTACAATCAGCATGAAAAGTAGCGGAAGAATAAGATAGGCTACCGCCGGATTGATTACAAACTGTATCTTAGAAGCACCCATAAAAGAGCCTAGCATTTGAGCAATTTTTTGCCCGAGAGTGTTAGCCGCAAAAGTACCAAGAATGACGCCCAGCCCTGATATTATCAGCATCCTTACCAGATACTGCCTACGAATATCTCCTAACGTAAAGCCAACACTTCTCAAAATAGCGGTTTGCGAAGAATCCTTGGCAAGCAGCATTTTCAGAAATAAAGAGGTAATCAATACCGAAATCGAAAATGCGATAACGATGGATAAGCCTGTAACTAGCTTCAATTGGCGAATTGTATTTCCTAATGTTTGAGCTAAATAGCTTTGCAGATGAGTGATTTTTGCTGGATAAAATAAATTGGTGTACTGATCCATTTTTGCCTGGACGGAAATTCCCGGGTTCACATCCAAAGCTACTACATACCAGAGAACCGTCTTCGGATCATATGGCAATTGCGCTTTTGCGGTTCGGCCACCATTAGTTATATCCTGATAGATCCCGCTAACAGTCAATTTTTTTGCCACCCCAGCAACCTCTAAAAAAACGGTATCCCCCACCTTTTTATTCAGTTCCTTGGCGTTCAGGTCAGAAAGAGCGATCTCACTTGCACTGCTAGGAGTTCCTCCATTAACATACGAGAGCGGAAAAATAGTAAAGTCACCGGTTTCAACATTTAGCGATTCCCATACACCATCACTACCTAATACCTTAAATCTAGAAGTAATCAGTGGAGATAATTTAGAGATGTCCGGGTCATTTTCAAGCTTGGTTATCATCTCATTAAAACGCTTCTCTATTTGGTTCGATTGCTGCAAATCTATACGAATATCGCTCTGACCGACGCCCATATAAGAAACAAACCGGGGAGACTGAAGGGTATTCAATATATTCACTGGCACTAGAATGATAAACAAACTGATCACAAATACGAAGAACAATAATCCGTACATGGTGAAGCGCCCGTAAACATCTTTTACCCCGAGAAAAGCATTCACGTTAACAAATTTACGCTTACTAAGTGAAAATCTGCTTGTGTTAATCCTTGCTTCACCCCTCGTACCTGACCGTAAAGCTTCTACAACCGTGATGCGATTAAAGCGTCTAAGAATCATCCGGCAAAAGAATACAACAACTCCAAAGATCAAACCTACCGCCAGGACAGGAACAAAATATTGAAGTATACTGGCAGGAGCAACGCCCAAATACAAAGTAATATTGGCTGTAAACAAACGCACCACACCTAAAGATAGTAAATATCCACATACAGAGGCGACGGCTGCCATCACGATATATTTTGCTAAATAAATGCTGCGAATATCTTGCTGCGTGATCCCAATCGCTTTCATGACACCTATCTCTCTGTAATCCTCTTCCAAGGTAGCGATCATCGTAAATCTGAGACATAAAATAGCAATCAGCATCAGCAGAACACTTACCAAAATAATAACAACTGCGATAATCCCATCCGTCAGTGCATTCAGCGTTTTAAATAAAGGATAGTCAATAGAGGGGCCTTTATTGGGCAGATTTGAGGATTGATACTCATTGCGGAAATCATTGAGCTTGGATAGATCCGTAAGCTGAAATTCAATCAGGTATTCAGGTTCGCCGAGCTTTTGTTTAAGCGCTGTAAAGTCAGCAGCGTTTACGACAAAACGTTTGGAGCTGACCATGGCTGGATTCATTTGGACATCCCTTACAAAATCAGTAATCACAAACTTTTTATCGAACTGTTCACCTAAAACGCTAACTACGTCGCCGATTTTCAGATTCTTTTGCTTCATATAATAAATGGGGACAGCGATTTCTCCTGCCGATACCTCAATCACCTTGTTCTCTAAATTCAGCAGCAAATCAAACGAAGGATTCTGCTCTACAAAGCCGATATCCATCACGCTGTTTGCTTCCGAGCCTTGGTTACTGCCTAGATAAACGTTAGATCCATCCAAGTTAAGCATCTCTACGGTTTGTTGATCTTTCACCAGTGGATTAGTAGCTGTAAAGCTCTCGATTGCTGAGCTGTCGATTTGTCCTGCGTGCATCTGCACGAAATGAGGGGCTTTAGATTTAATCAATAGCTGATTCAAGGACCCCGACAATTCTATAATCACTTGCGACGCTGAAGCAACAAGCAAAGCCGATAACATGATAAACACAAATAATCCGAAGGTAATGATTTTATTGCGTTGAAGGTCTCTTTTTACAATTCGTAGCAGCATTGACGGGCCTTCTCCTCTCTAATACGGAATTCAATTATTCACGTTCAAGGCAGCGAATTGATTTCATTCGGGGGATCACAAATGCCATAATAATGATGAGCAAACCAGAGATGATAAATAATAAGCCGATTCCCCGTCCTTCCCCTGTGCCTATCACCTTACCTACTGATGAAGCAAGCAGACCTCCCTCTCGTAAAAGAGGATTAAACACTTGATCAGCCAATATGCCAGCAAAAGCATACGCAGCCACATAACCAAGTTGTGATAAAATGCCAATGATCCCCCATGCCCGCCCCTGTGTGTCATTTGGGATATGGTTGCGAATCATAACGTCAGCACTGGTATTAACAAAAGGCAACGTTGCAAAAAATAAAAAGCCAGCAGCTGTAATAAAAGCAACATTCGTGGTCAGACCCACCAAAGAAAAAAACAGTCCGGCGAATCCTAGGCCGAGCGCTAATACTTTGATATATTTACGATCGATGCTAAAAACTCCAATAATCAGACTGCCGAGCAACATCCCTATAGCACTTACAGATAATACCGTGCCTAGAGTTTTCGTATCCGTAAAGGGTAAAAGCATAGGCGTATATAAGGTTTGGAGAAAACCCACATAAAAAGTAACGACAGACAAAATGATCGTAAGCTGCAGTACACCTTTCGTGTAAATAAGAGCATCCCAGCCCTCCTTCAAATCTTTTACAAACGACTGATTCGTTGGAACTCTGTGTTCAGTCTGTAGATTCCTGCGAACAGCCATCACTGCAAGAACTGTAACTAGAAAGGTTGAGATATCTATAAGCAGGATAGTTTTTATATCCATAAAGCTAAGCAAAATCCCGGCAAGGATAGGGGAAAGAAGATATTTTGAGGACGCAGCAAGCTGAACTAAACCACTAGCCTTGGCAAATTGCTCCTCTGTTAATAAATCTGTAATGGTAGCCTTGTAGGCAGGTTCAAGCAAGGATACAAAAATCGAACTAAACGTCACGCCCAGACAAATCTGCCATAAATGAGGTTCACCCAGCAGCATGATGATGAGAACATATACAAGTCCAAAAGCAGACAACAAATCCCCTGCTATCATCATCAATCGCCGATCAAACCGATCCGCTAACACGCCGCCAAAAGGACTGAGCACAATGGAAGGGAGAAAAGCACATAAGGTTAAAAGTGCCACGCTAGAGGCAGTCTGTGTCATCTGGAACACATAAACCCCTAAGGTGAAAGCTGTCAACCCGCTGCCAACACTGGATATCCACTCCCCCATCCAAATGATCATAAAATTTCCGAAGGATTTGTTGTTCAGAATATTCCCTCTCCCCTACTCAAACATTTGAAACACATAGTCGAAGCTGCCCTTCTCCGCCCCCAGCGTAATTTCCATCGTATAGATAAAAGCTCTTATCTTCTGGATGATTTCCTCAGGCTGCCACTTGAATATCCCTTCATCAAAAAGAAATTGAGAGGTAATCAATAGAAATTCCATCGTCTCCCGGGGATACGGATTGTGAAACAGTCCCTCCTCTATGCCCTGCTCAATGACCTCCGTCAAAACAGGAGTTAGCCGCAAAATGGTTTCCACCAAGCTTTTCTGGTGCAGCTGTGCATTATCAGCCTGATGGAACTGCTCAATCATTTGGCTTTTTCTGTCCGTATCCGGCTTTTGCGCCATAATGATTTGCAGCAGCTTTTCATGAACGGTCAGCTTAGGATCTGCAGCAATTTGCTTAGCAGCTGCTACACCAGCATCAATAAATCGCAGCACAACAGCATCCATGACCTCTTCCTTCGATTTAAAATAATAGTAAAAGGTTCCCTTCGCAATACCTATAGCCTGCAAGACATCATTCACTGTCGTTTTGGTATACCCTTTCGTAAAAAACAGCATTTCTGCTGTATCCAATATTTCATTTCTACGTTCTTCCGCTTCTTTGGAAATTCTCATCTGCAACGTCCTCCATTCTATCGACCGACCGTCGGTCTATTCCAATTATATACAAATATTAGATCGTGTCAAGATTAATCCGGCATCACAAAAAAGAGAGAATTCCAAAAGCTACGTTATAGCAGCTGGAACTCCCTCGTTTTGGGATATACTGTTGGGTTTAACTGTTGAGTTTTAGTCTTACTGTTTACTGTTTGGTCTTATTGTTTACTGTTTGGTTTTACTGTTTGGTCTTACTGCTGCATCTTATTTTTAGCTTGCTCTTTGATCTGATCCATGGAGATACCTTTGCTCGCGTTGTAACACTAAACTACTAAACTTCGTTTGCTTGGATCACATTTGCACTTACGACGCAGCTTATCGGACACAGCTGACCTTATACGCTGCATTATCCCCCATTTGGATTCCTAACGGACCGCATAGCACCTATTGGCATCAAAAACACCACAAAAGACCGCTTCCTCAAGGAATAGCTGCACTGGAGTCCGAAAACCGGCTCAAAGGGCTATAAATTTGCAAATAGCGTCCTCTGGGTCCTTAAGCAACACGGGATAGGGATTCAATAGGTAATCAATAGGTATTAATTACCTAAGTTCGGACTAAGTGGCTTCCGGCTGGAGATTTTGCCCCCAAACGGCTTCCCTGTATAGAATGCTGCTATTTCGCATGAGCTTCTGCAATCCCGTCTCAAATAGATTATCTAATCCGCCGGATTGTACTAATGAAAATTTGCTGCCCAAGGAATAGGCTATATAATAATCCGCCCAACTGCTATAACGTTCTTGTAGCTGCCTTGCGGCTTCTATTTTGTATTCCCAGGCTTCTTCCTTCTTCAAATAATCTTCAACATAACCAATCCGGCTCAGATAAATTACCCAAGCTAACCCAAAAGCAGAAATGTCACCAGAAGGCAACTGATGTATACCTTGTGCAACAACCTTCAGATTAACAAAATCCTCATGATCCTTATGTGCCTCAAGATATTTACTGCGTGAGGTTTCGGAAAGTGTGGCTAAACGAGCATGTAAAGATCTATATTCTGCACGGTTGCCATCTTCTAGAAGCCAGCGAATCTGGCGATGAAAGGAGTTAGCATCCTCGATATTCCATCTTTCACAAGCATTTTTGATTAAACCTCTTTTGAAGAAGACATTACTGAAATCAAACTCATAAACCACATAGTATCTCCCTAAGAGACCACGTATGCAGGTAGAGGAAAGACAGCGGAAATACATTTCCAATCGTTTTCTTTGCTTAACATTGTATTCCTTCAGCATATAGAGCCTCCTGATATTAGTTCGTGAATAGGTATGCTGTTTTGCAAATCTTCCTGATTTTCCATAGAAAAATAAGAATGAACACCGCATTGACAAGCGGGGGAAGCTCAGATACTGAAAAATAATATATGGTATATACCAAAATATAGAACCAGCTTAATTTCAGGAAAAGCAATAGATAGAATAATATAGACCCTATAATGCTCTTTCCAATGCTTACGAGCGAAGAGATACGAAGACGTTGTGGATACAGTTTTTTGTTCTTCAACATGAACTTATTCGCAAGGTAACGAAAATGAATGAACTCGTCCTTTTTAGGCTCATTAGTCTCCGTTTGTGTAAGAGCTTCCTCAATTTGAGAACATGCAATCTTACATTCCAGAATTAAACATTGCACATCTCTATTTCCAGCATCCTCTTGCAGCAAATATTCACAATCCTTCATCGCTTCCTCATAACGCTGCAAATAGTAGAGAAGCCGGCCTCTTAATAAGTAACCGTCTCTTTCGTTAGGCCACATAGTGGTTACTCGGTCCAAGCACACCAGCGCTTCCATATAATCAGCAGTATCCAGACAATTCTTAGCTCGCAATAATTGCAGATCCGGATCATTCTGAAACAGCTTATTTGCTTCGTCGAGCAGTTGACCCGCTTCAGTATGTTTATCCTCCATCAGCATGAATTGAGCGGATCGCCTCAGATTTAGATAGTGTTCTATGTCAAACTCAAGAGACTCCTGCAAAAGGAAACACTCATAACGCATTTCCATGCTTCCGTCGACCTGCCCTAGTATGTACTCAACTAACTTATTATCATAACGTTGAAGAAATATTTCCTTGTCCTCACGAAAATGAAAAAATGAATCCAAAGCCTCCCATACGGCATGAGGCAAATTTCGATACTGATCAAGGAACAACATAAGCTTATCCCTTAGCCGATCACGATGCTCTATACTCCACATGAAATCTTCATTCAAAAGTGAATGCCACGAAGCTTGTTTAATCCGCCGCGAGAAATCCGCATACAGTTCCCTAATTTGTCTGTCAAAAATATCTGCTGGCTGTTCTTGAAGATCAGCATCAAGTTGAATGGGAAGTGGGCGAAATAGCGCCCACTCGTTTTCATGCGGTATAGTAGTAGCCCCTTCTACTTCCTCCTCGGTGTCTTCCTCCGCAACTTCTTGTTCTTCCTCCTCGCTTTCTTCCTCCTCAACTTCATCTACTCGTATTACTTTTTCTGCTTGTATCACCATTTTTTCTATTTCTTTTGATATTGCTTCTGCTATTTCTTTCTTATCCTCACCTACCAATGAAGGGACAGTGCTTGCTATACGCTGCCCGGAGCGGGCCCATTTCACAGCTGTATCATAAGCTTCTCTAAGCTGCTGGTATCCTTCAGGGTCATCTTCGGGGTGATGCGATTTCAGTTTTTTGGCATAGGCCTTTTTGATGATAGCTAGTTCATCTGTGGGTTCAATCTCCAACATACTCCAGATTGTCATGTGAAGTATGACCACCCTTCAATTTCCGCCAATTGCTCATTGAAAGCTTGTGCCGCTTTTTCAATCACTTTCTCGTTCTGAGTATATAAAGCATCTTCGAATACTTTCAGACACTGTGCGATAAATTTCCGTTGGTCCCCAAGCACCTCTTCATATAAACGCTCACCTCTAGCAAGCAGAAGCCTGTTCTCGGTACGCTCACGCGGATGAATTTTGATACTCCGCAGTTCCAGTAAACGAGCTTCAATTTGCTTTTTCGTCATTCCACCAGCATTTTGCTCAATGATCATCTGATGCTTCTGACCTGTTGAAACGGTTGTAACCTCCACCTCAAGAATCCCATTCACATCATATGTATATCTCACATCTATACTTTCTTCTCCCCGAGGTGCTTGCGGAATCTGAAACTCCATTTCTCCCAGGAAAAGATTATTTTCAACGCGAGGACTCTCCCCCTGATACACATCCACACTTATGATCTTTTGATTATCTGCGGCTGTATATAGACGTTCTACCCGGCTAACAGGAATCGGAGTGTTACGTTCAATGATCGGAAAGTAATGTCCAGATGACGTTTGTCCGCTTGAACCTCTTCGCAGAACACTGGTTCCTAATGTATAGGGGCAAACGTCCGTCAAAATCATTTCATCCAGCGCTTGATCACGCTGCTTCAGCGCCACCTGAACCGCAGCTCCCAGTGCGACGGTCTCATCTGGGCTGATATTCGCATAAGGCATTTTCCCGAACATACGGCTGATAATTTGCTTAATCAGAGGCATTTTAGTCGCACCCCCAATCATCACAATCCCATCCAGATCGGAAGGCTGCAGAGAAGCATCCCGCAATGCTCTTTCTATCGGCTGTCTTAGACGTATTAGTAATGGTTGTACCAATTGCTCAAGCTCTGAGCGTTCTATAGTCAGCACGTATTCTTCCTCTTTAATAACTATCCGCATAGTCGCAGCAGACTCTGTACCAAGAATTCGTTTACTCTGCTCAGCCTGCTTATACAACATCGACCTCGTTATTGGTGTTAACGATTCAGCGTCCAGCTTATTCTTTTGGATAAAATAGGCCACTAGTATCTCTGTGAAATCTTCCCCGCCAAGATAGTTATCTCCGGCAATCGACTTAACATCCATTACCCCTTCGAAAAGCTCCAGGATTGACACATCAAAGGTTCCTCCACCCAAATCAAAAACAAGAAATGAAGTCTCCTGATTCTGATGCAGGCCATAAGCGAGTGCCGCCGCCGTAGGTTCACTAATAAGCCGCTCTACTTGTAAACCAGCCATCTCAGCCGCTTTCTTAGTTGCTTTCCGCTGAACATCATTGAAATAAGCCGGAACACTGATTATAGCTTTCGTTACGGACTCACCTAGATGATTTTCCGCATCCTCTTTCAGTGATCGCAGAACAAAAGAAGATAACTCTTCAGGAGTAAAAGTCATCGTACCTAGCGTGTATTTCTTTGCTGATCCCATAAAGCGCTTAAAAGTCGAGGCGGTTAACTGTGGATGTGTAATCAGTCTTTCCTGTGCGATTCTTCCAACTAATACTTCTCCCCCTGCATCTACACTAACAATCGAGGGTGTTACATGCTCCCCGAGTACATTGGGAATAATTACAGCCTGACTGCCGTCCCAATAAGCAGCAAGACTATAGGTCGTTCCTAAATCAATTCCGATTGTTCTCACTACTATCTCCACTCCTTTTATATACAATAATATACAAAGAAAAGAGTCCAAGAATCGAAATGTCACTAATTCAACATATTTACATCCAGAGCATAATAATGAAATTGCGCTTCTGCAATAGACATAAAAAAGGTATCTCAAAAGCCACAATGGCTAATGGGATACCTTCATTTTTTGGCGGAGGATATTTTTCTGTACATCATCTATAAAAAAACAGTCTCATTCGTTCTCTGGACGTCCTAACATCTGATCTATCTTCTCTTTTGCACCTTCCCATGAGGTCAATAATGGAAAAGCATATTGTTCACGGGCCCGCAAATTCCATGGATGCGGAATACAAAGCACTTTTCTTCCCTCCTGCAATGCCGGAACCAGGTTATGCACCCCGTCATCGATCAATAGATCGTAGTTAATAAGATTTTTTCGCTTACAGGTAAAGAAATTTTCAATCGGAATAAACGGCATATGCTTCTGCAGCCAGTTCCATTTTTCCACCACCGACTGGGGTTGGGCTGCCGTAACTATAATTACATCATAAGCGTTATGCAGCTTCTCCATTTCTCCTACGACATGTTCGTCAAACAGTTCAAGCTCTTCATACAGACCGGGCCGCCCATAGAAAATCTCTTGTGTACAATCCGGATGACGTAAATGATCCGTATTCCAATCAAGCATTTCCTCATACCGCAGCAGATGCGTGGGAAAATCATTATTATTATGGTATATGGCTCGCTTCACTAGATGGCAAATTGTATCATCCATATCTACTGCAATTATTGGCTTCCTCATCTGCGCCTCCATTATTTTTTTAGATTACACTTTAATTATATACAATGAAATTACGGTTTTCGTCGAGAGTTAATTAAAATCCCCGTTAATGTTTATTAAATGCTTCTACGCATTTTTGGCAGATACAAGCTTTCCCTCTCAGTTCTTCCGGGATCTGTTCTTGCAATTCGAGTGGAATTTCTGTATGGAAACACCAACAGTCACCGCCTTCAGCGCCACAACGATTCAATTCTTTACATAAAGGACAATGGCGTTCTTCAACCAGTATGTTCATCATATTCAAAATTTCTACTCCCCCAAAAATCACAAACTATTTTTCTTTGGAAAACCATATCAATAAAATAAATCCAACAAATGACAAAACGCCAGTAAGTAAAACAAACAACTCCCAGAATAGGTTACCGCCATAACCATTTATAAAGATTCCAACTTTAGCATAACTTCAATTTCTCTATTATTCCTACACTTGTGAACTCGGTTCACTTGCATTAAGATAGTGAACATTACGAACTCAAATGGGAGAATAACAGATGAATGATAAGAAGCTGAGCTTTTTAGATACCCTACATAGTGACTTACTTGCTACCATGGAAGAAGTATATAATCCTTGCAGGTTTGATTGCTCCGATCCAATTCTTGAACCGCAAAATGCAGAATACGGAGCATATATCTTTACCTTAAATGCACTGGCCATTAGATTCCGGGTGGCTAAAATCACACCCACTAAAGTCGGGCAATTTGTGACACTATGGGAGCGAATTGGAGATCATCCCATCCAACCCTATGACATCTCAGATCCTGCTGATCTCTTCGTTATAAGTACACGAAATGGGAATCACTTTGGCCAATTTATTTTTCCAAAAGCTGTCCTAAGAGAACAAGATATTCTATCTGATAAAGGTGAAGGTGGAAAAAGAGCTTTTCGAGTCTACCCGCCTTGGGACATTCCCACGAGTCGCCAAGCTCAAAAAACGCAAACATGGCAGTCGGAATATTTCTTGGATATCCCTGCAAATAAACCCGTAGACTACCTTCGTGCGCAAGCACTTTACGGTTTACCCGTAAATCTTACGGTCTGACCTATCTCCTCCACATGTTCCTTATCGCCCTGCAAAATAAAATAATAGTATACATCATCTCCTATTTTCACCGCTTCGGGATATTTAATTATAAGCGCCGCTTGATGATTCCATTCCTCCCCTTGGTCAGCAGAAGGCATAATCAACTTTGCCTTCTCTTCCTCTTTCAACCTCTCTAATGTCAGTTCAGTAATTTGCGGATTGGACCCATAAGGCTTCAGCTGATGGGAGGCAACGATTTCAGCAACTTCATCTATTGATTGTCCCTCTCCAGACATAGCGGATAATTGAAAAAAACCATCCTCCCCCTGACCCTTCTTATCATCTGCTGAATCTACGACCCATTCCGTTGGATACTTCAAAGAGACTCCATAAGCATTGGAAGTAAAGGTTGCAAGCCCAGTTTGCGTAACCAGCATACCGATTACAGTACCTGCAAGTACAATAACCGCGATAACCAACACCCATAGCCACCGTTTTTTGTATACTCTTATTTTCACGATATCCCCCTAAATCAATAATTAGTTGACATGTACAATATTAGGAAATAAGATATAAACAAACACATGAGCAATCATTCATATGTATTAGTGAGGAGGAAATTAAAATGAGCGATCTTAAAAATATCCTATCTCTACTTCTTTTCTGCATCTTCCTAATTTCTTATCTATTAAAGCTCCTTATACTTTACAAGAAAAACCACATTAAAGGAAACGTTCTGGCTAAAGGCGCTAAACTATCTAAGATCCATTATACCGAGCTATTGGTAAAAACCTCTACTTTTTTATGGGGCGCAGCATGGTTTGTTTTTTCCGTAGCAGAGTCCTTTATGGTTACACTTGTAGACAAAACGTTTGATATTCCTGTAATTCACTTTAGCGGTGTGGGTGTAGCTGCCCTCGGATGTTCCATTTTCATTCAAGCTATGATTGCTATGCGCACTTCATGGAGAGTTGGGATTGATAAGACTACTGTAACCAAACTCATCACACACGGTATTTATAAATATAGTAGAAACGCTGCATTTGTCGGGTTTGATCTCATGTTTTTGGGATTGTATCTGATGTACCCCAATCTGTTAACACTCCTAATATTCATTCTTAACATTGCCGCGATTCATTTACTAATTCTTCAAGAAGAGCAACATTTAAAGTCCGTATTCGGAGACGAATATATCCAATATGCCAATAATACACCCAGATATTTTTTATTTTAAAATCTTTTATCAAGCTCCGATAATTTATATTCACTATACCATTTTACATTTTTTACAAGTCCAGAAAACATTCTCTTAATGTAACTACTATAATATGAGACTGTAAACATACATTAGGAGGGAAATTATGAAATCACCGAAAAAGTATGGCGTCAGAACAGCAATTGTAGCGACAGCGGCAACTGCTCTTTTTGTATCCAGCATAGTCACTACAAATGCACCTAATCAAGCAGACGCAGCATCTTCGAACACAAGAAATGTAATTCTGTTTATTGGAGACGGAATGGGTGCTGCTCAGCGTGATGCCATCCGGCTTGCCACCGTAGGTGAAAAAGGAAATCTAGCAATGGATTCCATGCCATACGTTGGATTAATTCATACAAGCTCCACTGTCCCTGTTACAGATTCGGCTGCTTCTGCTTCTGCTTATGCCAGCGGTGTGAAGACTTATAATGGTGCTATCGGAATGGATGCCGATAAAAAAAGTGTTAAGACCATTATGGAATATGCTAAAGATGCCGGGAAATCAACAGGTGTCGTTACCACTAGTCAGATTACAGACGCGACTGGCGCCGCATTTGGTGCTCACGTTGAAGACCGCTCAAAGCAAAGTGATATCGCTCTTCAGCTTCTGACAAAGAGCAAGGTTGATGTTCTGCTCGGTGGGGGTGAGGATTTCTGGTACCCGGCAGGCAATCCCGGCAAATTCCCAGATGAACCCGCTGAAGATCCTTCAGAAAAAAGCAAAGGAACGCAAGGTAACCTTGTGGATAAAGCTAAACAATTGGGCTACACCTATGTAACGAACAAAGCGGATATGCAAAAAGCAAAAGACGGCAAGCTGCTTGGAATATTCGCAAACGAGGAAATGTTCCAGCAAAAGCCTGAGGGTGAAGGAGATATTTATAATCCGGTGGTATCGCTGCCCGAGATGACTAAGAAAGCTATAGATACGCTAGCAACAAATAAAAAAGGATTTTTCCTTATGGTGGAAGAAGAAGGCACTGACGAATTTGCACATCAAAACAACGCTAAAATGACGATTAAATCAGGTCAAGAACTGGACAAATCCGTGCAAGTAGCCAAAGACTTCGCCAAAAAGAATCCAGATACACTGGTTCTAGTGCTTGCCGACCATGAGACCGGCGGATTTTCTATTGAAGCAGTTGACGCAGATGATGAGTCCGGTGACGGCATATCCAAAGAAGACGGTCCTTTCGCCATCGCCAATTCCAAACACAATTTTGTAGTGGACTGGACGACCTCAGGCCATACTGCGGTTGATATTCCAATTACAGCTATGGGCAAAAATGCACAATTATTTACTGGAATCTACGAAAACACCGAAGTATTCACCAAGCTTATGCAAGCATCAGGTTTTAAAGCCAAAAAATAAAGGCGAACAATAAAAGACTAGCCAGATTTTTTTCTGGGTAGTCTTTTTTATTTTAAAATACAGTATTTACTTAGCATCTGTTCGCACAACAAAAATGATATCCTTAGTCTGATCCGCCCATTTACCTGTCAGATGAAATCCTCTGATCGTTGCTCCAGGCTCAAGCGCACTCTCATCATCCAGTTCTATGCCCACCTCTCTGGAGAGGGTCTGAGATTGAATCACTTTTCCATCCATATGAATGGTTATCTCTGGCATCGCCGTGCTGCTGACTTCCTCACGATCACAAATGGTTAATACAAGCAGAAGTACAAAACTTAGGACTGCGATGTATATTCTTTTCAAGAAGACACCCCTTCTTCCCATTGTTCAACTAATCTGATGTGAAATATTCGATTCCCAATATGATCAAACCCAAAATAAAGATGATGATATCAATCACAAGCGGAAAACCTAAAGCTAAACTATGAATCGATTTTACAAATATACCGTTAATTAACGATTACAGCGAGGTGTGTTTATAAAATTCTATTTTTATAGCTAATCCAACGGTTTCCTTATGCTTCTAATTTACGTGACAGCTCCTTAATTAACTCGATCTCTCGTAAAACCATACTTCGGGTGTAAAAATAGAGCTCCTCAGAGTAATCCATATCCTCACTATTGCCAACTACTTTGGATAACTGCTGTAAATGGTCCAGCTTTTCGTTCATATAAGTCTCTCTGTAATCAAGCAATCTTCTACGTGTCTCCTGATCCAAAAGCTCATAATAAGCAAGACGAATAGACCATTCATTATCAATTCGAATAGTCTCCAGCGTAAATTCTGTTAAGCAGGTGTTAAACCGCTCCTCACCCTCAGTAGTTATAGAATATACATAACGTTTAGGCCGGCGTTCCTGAATTTCCGTTTTTTTGATTACCCATTTTCGCTTTTCAAATAATTTCAGCTTTGGATAAAGCGAGTTATTGTTTACGATTTTATCATTGCCCATTACAAAAATAATGTTTTTTTTAATTTCATAACCATGTTTGGCCCCTTTCATTAATTGGGCCAGAATCAAAACTTCAATATCCATAATCATCCTCCGGGCTTCCGGAATACGTATCCGGTTCATCATTTTCTTATATTACCTCAATTACTACATTCCTGCCAAATCACTCGTGATTTTTTGCACATACTTCCACCCTGTTCTTTCGCTAATATAGGTTAAAATAACCTATTTATTTTCAACCTATATGTAGAGAGGAAGTTATCATATGGAATTCACACATTTATTTAGCAAGGGCACAATCGGAAATATGGAGCTTAAGAACCGGGTCATTTTACCAGCGATGGGCACGAAAATGAATGCGCCGGGTGGATACGTCAGTGATCGTCTGATTGATTACCATGTAGCACGAGCTATAGGCGGCAACGGCTTAAATACTGTAGAAGTAACAACTATTCACCCAACGGCGGCCTCCGATGATGCTCCTGCCCTTTATGATGATAAATTCATTCCAGGTATGGCTCAATTAGCATTAGCTATTCGAGAGGCAGGAGGCAAAAGCTGTCTACAGTTATGGCATGGAGGTAAAGTAACTCCCAACCTAATTCAGGTCTCCTCTTCACCTGTTCCGTTTGAAGGCGTGACTCATATACCACGTGAACTTGCGCATCATGAAGTCGGCGAGATGGTTCAAGCTTACGCAGATACAGCATTACGTGCGAAGAAAGCCGGATTTGACAGTGTGGAATTCCATGCCGGCCATGGTTATTTGCCCCAACAATTTCTAAGTCCTGCAATGAATTTTCGTCAGGATGAGTACGGCGGTTCTTGGGAGAATCGCTGCCGCTTCCCGCTGGCTTGTATCCGGGCTATCCGGAAAGCGGTTGGACCTGGGTTCCCTATCTTGATGAGAATCTCTGCGATTGAGGATCTACCGGGCGGACTTACGCTGGAAGATATGAAGCTCTTCTCAAAGCTCGCTGAAGAAGCTGGAATTGATGCTATTAATGTATCTCGTGGGGTCCCTGCTGGCGCTGCGATTAAATATGAAGTTCCGCCGATCGATTTACCTGTAGGCTTCAATGTAGATAACGCAGCACAAATTAAATCTGTGGTTAACATCCCTGTTATTGCCGTAGGCCGTATTAATGATCCAGCAATTGCAGACCGGATTATTGCGGAGGGTTTGGCTGATTTTGTAGCCATTGGGCGTGCGCAGCTGGCAGATCCGGAATTCTGCAATAAAGCTTTAGCCGGACGTGCAGACACGATCGTTAAATGTGTGGGTTGCGACCAAGGCTGCTTCGATGGATTCGTGAATCCTAATGTTCCATTTATCAGCTGTGTGTTTAATCCTGCAACCGGCCGTGAAAGTGAATATGAATTGCAGCAAACGGGTATCCCCAAAAAAGTACTTATTGCTGGTGGTGGCCCTGGCGGATTAGAAGCAGCTGTCACCCTGAAACGACGTGGGCATCATCCAATATTATGCGAAAAAAATGACATTCTGGGCGGACAGCTTTATATTGCCGGTGCCGCACCACGTAAAGAGGAAATGGCTGCAGCCGCTCTGAATATGGGAGAAACCGCTAAACGAGAAGGTGTAGACATTCGAATGAATACAGAGGTTACACCTGAATTAATCCAGGAAATTGCTCCAGATGAGGTCATTCTTGCAATCGGATCTTCTCCTATTATTCCGCCTGTGGAAGGCATCGACAGTTCACATGTGGTCAATTCACATGATGTGTTATGGGGAACGGTTCATCCAGAAGGAAGAGTCGTTATTATCGGCGGTGGTTTAGTGGGGCTTGAGGTCGCAGAACTGCTTGTAGAGCGCGGACATCAAATCACTGTAGTTGAAATGCAAGCTGATGTTGCTAATGATCTAGGGCTTCTGCGGAAAATCTGTGTCATGGAAAGTCTATATGGACATGGCGTTGAATTAATGACCAACAGCAAATGTATGGCGATTCAAGGGGATAGCGTAATTGTTGAAAAAGACGGCGAACGTCACAGCCTACCTGCTGATTATGTAGTAATTGCTGTAGGTTCACGCGCCCTCAACAAACAAATCCTTCAGGATTTCTTGGAGGAAAGCTCCATCCCTTATCATGTAATTGGCGATGCGGTGCAAGCGCGTAGAGCGCTGAATGCGATTTGGGAAGGCGCTGAATTAGCTAGACGAATCTAATTAAGCTAACTATATGCTTCATGAAAATAACCCGGCAGGTCCGCCCTGCCGGGTTATTTTTTACTCAGAGTGCATTCGTGAGCGGCTATTCGGTAATCGGTATCCATTTAACCCTTCACCCTTCACCCATTATGCCGTTCGGACTCAGGAGACGCTATTGAGCTAAAAATAGCCTTTTTACGAATCTATCGGACCTAGATGCCGCTATTCCGCAAAAATAGGGGTCAAAAGAGGTGCTGCGACGGGAATAACTGCAGTGGAGTCCGAAAAGCTCAGCAAATCAGCATTTAGGTGCTAATAAGTGCAACGGTGTCCGTTAGCGAGAGAGATGCGCACAAAAGTATGGTAAGAAAAATGAAAATGGTGAGAATAGTGAAATACTCATCTCAATGACCACTCACATTCATTTTGAGTATCGGCAGCCCAATAAATGCGGCATATCGCTCAGCTTCTTTAAGTACCAACTTTTCCGTATCGCCCAGCTCGGCAAAAGGATGGATCATAATCTCAATCCCCTTGGTCTTTAAGGTTCTTTTCCATGTACCCACCACCTGACCCTCCACAACAATCGTCGGAAGAAAAACACCATTATTCCCCGGAACTATTAAAGGAGCAACGTCGGGCTCTAGAACGGCACTTCGGTCTTTATAACCCAGAATGTACTCATCAAAACCCGGAACCAGATGAACGCCGGAGTCCTCAGCAGCTGGCTCTAGCCGATCAGCAGACATCCAATACTCACTGCCATCAATAACCTCTGATTGCAGTTGACTTTTGGCCGCTTCCAGACCTCTTCTAGCATCGGTAAGGGTGATGCCTGCCCACCAAGCAAAATCTTGAACAGTTGCTAAACCATGTCCGGTGAAATATCTCCGAGCGAGTTCATACAATGACTCATCGTAAGAAAGTTCTCGAAACTGTGGCACCCATTCCTCTAACAAAACAATCGTTTGCTGCTTACCATTCATCGGTCCGAAACAAATCAACCCTTGGTACGCAACATTCCACAACATATGATAACCACGCTGGTTCCCTGTGTGAATACCTTCTTCTTCTATTAGCTGAAGTAAAAGAGCACGATCTAGCTGCTTTCCACCTTGTAAAGCATTAACTATAATATGTCTACAACGTTCTAGTGTCTGATCATCTAGCCCAAGCTCTGCATTCCGCCGCTTTGTTTGTCCTGCTAAACGCGGCACAGATAGCTGATGCATCCACTTTACATCTTCCGGTGGGACAAAATGAAGCGTACCTCGCAGCGTCCAATTCAGAATCATCTTGCGATCAGCGATAGCACGCTCTATATCAGCTAAACTCGAAGATGGAATACGTAACCCGATCGCCCACATCGCCTGCATGTAATCCTGCGCCTGTACTGCCCCTAATTCTTTAACGACCTGTTCGGGCTTGATTAGCTTGGAATCAACGATCTTCTGGTTGTATAAACGTTGCGCAGCTATCATTTTATTCGTCACACTTTGCCTCCTTAAGTGATCCTTCTCAAACCATCGTTTAACCTTATTGGAATAATTTTAATATAATTTTTTCCAATCTCATAGTTTTTCTTATTTCTTAGCTGTGGCCCGTCTTACGGCTGGTGCGACTACCGATCCCAACAAATCAATGATTTGCTCAACCTGAGCATAAGGTAAACCACCAATATCAATCTGAGCCAGAAAACGATTGTGTCCGTACAGCTCATGTTGATAAAGGATTTTTTCAATAACCTGTTGTGGGCTGCCTACGAGCAGCGCATTTCTCACACTCATGGCTTCAGCAAATTGGTCTTTAGGGTACGCTGATCCACGAAGCTCTTTCATCATGTGATTTAAATATGGGTAATAGTTACGGAATGCTTGCTGTGAATCTTTATCGATATATAAAAGGGTGGTTGTACCCACCGGCAGCTCTGCCGGATTAAAACCTGATTGTGCGGCAACCTGACGATACATATTCACAGAGGTCTTGAACGCTGAAGCAGGTCCACCTAGAACAGCCAGCATCATCGGGATGCCCATTCTTCCTGCCTTAACTGCACTTGCCGGAGGTCCACCAACCGCTCGCCAGATAGGCAGTTTACCATTCAGAGGCTTCGGAAAAATCTCCATATCATTCAGAGCAGGACGGAATTGCCCTTCCCAGGTAATTCTTTTTTCGTTATTTATTTTCATAAGCAATTCAATCTTCTCTTCGAACAATTCTTCATAATCCCTCACGTCATATCCGAACAGTTCATAAGCTCCTAATCGTGATCCACGTCCAGCAACAATTTCTGCTCTGCCTCCGGATAACAAATCCAATGTCGAAAAATCTTCATGTACACGTACAGGATCTGCTGTGCTCAATACAGTCGCTGAACTGATAAGCTTGATTCGTTCCGTTGCGTTTGCTATAGCTCCAAGTACGACCGATGCTGCTGAAGTAATAAATTTCGCCTGATGACTCTCCCCCACTCCAAATACATCTAATCCAGCATCCTCTGCTAATTTGGCGGCAGCAATGATCTCTTGAATCCGTTGTCGTTCACTGATTGGTTTACCTGTTAAGGCATCTGCAACATGATCACCTAAAGTATATAAACCTATTTCTAAACCCTTATTCTCGTCGATTCTATATTGTTCCATCATGATGATGTCCTACTTTCTTAGCTGTATTATTGGATAGGATGAAGCTTCGATGCAATCTCTTCCCGGCGTTCTTCCAGAAAAGAAGGCAAGGTCAAATTCTCGCCCAATGTGTCAAAAGATTCATCAATCTCAAACCCTGGACCATCTGTAGCAAGCTCGAAAAGAATATGGTTCGGATCACGGAAATACAAGGAATGGAAGTAATAACGATCAATGACCCCTGTGTTCTTGAACCCTGAAGCTGTGAATTTAGCAGCCCATGCGGTTAATTCTTCCAGATCCTTCACTCTTATAGCCACATGATGGATACTCCCTCTTCCCGGTCTTTCCCGGTCTTGATCATTAACTTCTTTGAGCTGAAGTTCAGTGTACAAGCCGCCTTTAGCTGTTTCATAAATATCCACCATAACCTTCGGATCACCCATGGATGGCACTCTACGAACTTGTGTATAGCCTAAAATATCCTCCAAAACAGCCTTTGTACGGCTAGCCTCACGGACAGTCAATTCAACGGGACCCAATCCAACAATGGCATATTGTGGTGGAATATCATCAGTAATCCAAGGTTCTACCAGCTGAGTCACATTATCTTTTTCTGCGGAAACCAGATGAACCGTTAATTCATCACTATCCTGAAAAGTAAGCGAATTGCGCTCCTCTATACTTACGATAGCTTCATGAGCAACTTCAAATGTATCTAATCTGCTAGCCCAATATACTAAAGCCTCATCGCTAGGAACGAGAAGAGAGATTGCAGAAATACTGTTCGTTCCTTTCCGGGTCTGGCCTGCATTCGGCATTTCAAAAAAGGATACCTCGGTGCCTGGAGCGCCATTAGAGTTGCCATAGAATAAATGGTACATGGTTGGATCGTCCTGATTTACGGTTTTTTTGACAAGTCTTAGTCCCAGTACCTCTGTATAAAACCATAGGTTTTGTTTAGCGTCTTTAGTAATCATTGATACATGATGTTGTCCGGTTATTTGTGGTTGGCTCATTTTAATTTCCTCCTAATATGATTATGGTTTACTAGTAAACTGATGCTGAAAAAAGGAAGCTTTATTCAGAATAAAGCTTTTACAATACTACTGAACTCCTTGTGGAATTCGATTCTCATTCAGGCTATGGCGGTGAATCTTCTTAAGCATGCTGTAAAATACTTTCTTCTCGTCGTCCGTCAGTGGATCGAATAACGAAGCTTGGAAATCCGATTGCAAAGGAAGAACCTTCTCGATAAGCGCCTGGCCCTTTTCAGTTAAAGAAATATACTTCACCTTCCAATCCTGCTTGCGTTCAATCCATCCTTCTTTTTCTAATCTGCCAAGCATATGTGATACTCCACCTTTAGTAATGGTTAAATGCTCGGCCATTTCCATCTGTGTCACAGGCTGATGTAATAGTATTTGTACTAACGCATCAAACTGGCTAACCGTTAAATCAAACTGCTTCAAGAACTCATTGGAAAGATCGTTACTATTGTCATAAACTCTTACCAGCCGCAGCCAGATCAATAAGCTTAGTTTGTTGTCTTCAGTGAATCCATTGTCTCGCATTATGCCACATCCATTACTTTGGAATTGGATCTACTTGATTATCAGTTTACTAGTAATCTGATATGAAGTCAAGTTTCGTATTAACTTAAGAAATAGAGAAGCACAGATAAACCATTACTAAACATGTGCGCGCCTATAGGCACTAATATATTTTTTCTTTTCTCATATAGGTAGGCAAAGATTAATCCAGCAGCCATATAGGAGAAGATATTCCACATTTCGTTATAGTTGCTCTGGAACACCACGGCTCTATAGACATGCTGGAAGCCAAATAAAAAGGAGGATATCAGATAAGCCAGAAGACGACTTTTCCTGCGGATCGTTCTATAAATGGTAACCCGATATACTAATTCTTCAATCACGGGGCCAATCCATACCACGTTCACTGTAAAAATAAATGGATACGAGGACAACATTGCCCGTAAATCCACCTCATTAACAGACTTTGTAATAGGATGAAAAATGGAAATTAGTGTGGGGATCAACATACTTCCGATGATAATAATCAAACAAAGTCCCCAAACCATCCATAACATATTACGGACCCAGTATTGTCCGAAATCTTGAATAGCTTGTTTATAGAATCTCCTAAAACCTATAATCACTCCTATGTAGATCAGACTATTCAACATTAAGGCCATTCGATTTTGTTGTTCTGGCTGCCAAATAAAAACATGGTTAAGAATTCCCATAACCGGCCTGATCAAGAGAATGGAGAACAATCCTAAAAAGTACATTACTGCTAATATAACGCCTAAGATCAATTGCCTTTTACTTAATTTTTCATCAATCATTATAATCTATTCCCCCAAGTAAAATTGTTAATAGACTGAATATCAACCATTTTAGCATTGGGAAATTTCATATGACTTAATGTAATCTTACATAGACCTTAAATTTGCCGGTTCAGCTCAATTATAATTTCAAACTGGTTATCTTGCGTATTCAGCTGAACAGTCCCTCCATGAGCAGCTATTATTTTTTGAACAATGAGTAACCCTAATCCAGAACCTGCCGGGTTCAAGGCTGATGGTTGGCCGTAATTAATAAAAGTAAGCTTGGCTCCATCATTCACCTTTTCCAGCACAGCTTGAAACGTAGAACCTTGCTCCTGATAAGCGATGGCATTATAAAGCAGGTTTGAGAATACTCGATTCATTCTTTTTTTATCAAACTGTAGAATTATTTCTTCTGGCTCGATTACAAAATCAGGGATCATACCCGCAGCCTCAAGCTCGGGCAACATATGTATCATTTCTTCTCTCAAATATTCTGAGAAATCATCTGTTGTAACATCCAAGCGGAATTCGGGACTTTCCATTCTCGATAATTCAAACAAATCCTGAATCAATACATTGGCACGGATACTATTTTCGTATATTATTTTGGCAAATTCCAAATGTTCTATCCGACCGCTCACCTGTTCTTTTAGTTCAAGCTCTGCGTAACCCATAATACTTGTTAATGGATTTTTTAAATCATGTGATATATCCAATATTAGATTTTTTCGATTGTTTTCACTCTGTTCTTTTAACGAGGTCTGGATCTGAATCACTTCTGCCATATGATTAAAAGCCTGCTCCAGTTGACTAAACTCCCGATTCCCGCCTACCTGCACTCTTGCTGAATAATCCCCATTCTTAACCTTTTCAACAGCAGCGGACAACTGGTCTAAGGGTTTAATGAAACTAACCGCCGTAATTCTCGCATAAATCATCGTGCTTAGAATCAGAATCAACAAATAACCTAACGCAATAAACCCAAGCATTTGAAGGGTATGATCCTGCATAGGTGAATCTGAATTCCAATGGAAACTACCTGTCATTTTCACTTGTATAGGTAAAGAGACGATCAGCCAAAATTGTTCCTGCTCATTATATTCAACAGTGATCATATCTTTGTTAGCGCCAGTATTCATTAGAAAATCCGTAAATTCTTTGACACTAATCTGCTTGGACGTAAATGGATTGTTGCCAATGGAATGTATGACTTCGTAATTGGAATTCACAACCTGTAAACTGCCCCCGACATCATTAACAACACTAGTGTCAATTCTTTGATAGTCATTTTGCATAAGCTTAGCAGCCGTTAACTGATTATAAATAATTTCCTTAGATCCCAGCCTGTTCATGCAAAACAAAGCAACAATCACCAATATCGTTATAACCGTTGTTATAAGAAAGATCGCGATATAGTTTTTTAACAATTGATAGGATATATTTTGTTTTCTCATCTTATTTACCTGGGTTGTAGAATTTGTAACCTAGTCCACGCACTGTAACGATATATTCGGGATGGTGCGGGTCCCGTTCGATCTTATTCCTTAGACGGCTGATGGTAACCATAATCGTATTATTATCACTATAGAAATCTTCTTCCCACGCCGCTGCATATAACTTTTTGGGCGTAAAAATTTGATTAGGACTCTGCATCAGACATTGTAATACCTTATATTCCTTGGCATTTAGAAGAACTGGACTTTCATTTATGTACAACATACATTCCTTTAAATTCAGCTTCAATTCTCTATGTTGGATTGTTTCTTCAGTTATCGATTGGCTAAGATCGTATACATTTCTTCGTCTCAGCTGCGCCTCAACCCTAGCCACAAGCTCTGAAGCACTAAATGGCTTCACCATATAATCGTCTGCTCCAAGGCCTAAGCCCACTATCTTATCAATTTCTTCACCGCGGGCAGTTAACAAGATAACCGGAATATGGCTTTTCTCTCTTATCTGTCGCAGCAGATTAAGCCCATCAAGCTTGGGCATTACAATATCCAGAATGGCAAGATTTATTTCATGTTGATTAACAACCTCTAAAGCCTCAATGCCATCCTTGGCTTCGAATACTCGATAGGATCGATCTTCTAAATGTATTTTCACTAGTTTTCTTATATCAGTTTCATCTTCAGCAATCAGTATATTCATCGCTTAATTCCCCTAACTATTCTCAAATAGCTGAGTCTTTTCACTCAGTATAACTTGCCAATACCACTTCGGTATATAAAGCCTAAAGAATACATCTGGAACATCATGATTAAAATACCAATGGATCACCATAATCAAATCTATTAAAATCAACAATTCCAAGTTCCTCGACTTCGTAATGATCATACTCCCGTTTTTTCTGATCATAATGGGAAATCTCCGCCGTTCTCAACAATAACTCTCTACCCTTATGAACCGGTTCAACTACCTCCCATGTAGAAGCATTCGGGATGTCACTAAAAAATGGAATCATTTCACGACCTCCTTTTAATCAAACTGCTTCACAAAATTGAAAAATTTTCTTATTTATTTCTCAGAAGATTATTTTATTCAATTGATGTTGGAACAACAATAGTGTATGATGCATAGTATAGATCGAATACTGTATGACACATAGTAAGTATAAACGACTTCGACGTCCTCTTAAGGACAGCAAGCGTTTAAACCAAAAATATAAGAACAATTTATAAGAGATTATAAATCCTTATATTTTAAATAATGAGGTGGGTGAATGAGTACTTTATTAAATTCTTTAATCACAGAGCTTAGAAGAGGTACGTTAACGCTAGCCGTTTTAAGTCAATTACGAACGCCCCAGTATGGATATTCGCTCGTTCAATTGTTGGAGGAATCCAGCATCATCATCGATCAAAGCACCCTATATCCATTACTTCGCCGATTAGAGAAACAGGAATTAGTGACGAGCAGCTGGGACACATCCGAGAGCAGACCCCGTAAGTATTATGTTCTAAGTGACTATGGCGTAGAGATTTTTTTACAGCTAAAGGAAGAATGGCTTAAGAATTCGAAAGAACTCTATGGCCTATTACAAGGGGAGGATGACCATGAAGCTGATTGAGATTTACATTCATGAAGTTACTCGGAGGTTACCAGAACAAAATCGGGAAGACATTGCATTAGAATTACGATCAACCATCGAGGATATGTTACCGGATGATTATGACGAAAAAGAGGTAAAAGCCGTCCTTGCAAAATTGGGCAATCCAGCTATTTTAGCTAGTGAGTACCGCGATCAGCCCATGTATCTCATCGGCCCACGCTATTTCGATTTATATGTTACGTTATTAAAAATGATTATACCCATCGCTGTAGTTGTTTCTTTAATCGCTCTGGTTGCTGATTACTTGATTGGCTACAGCGGCGATAAAACAGTTGCGGATATTGTTACTGCAGTTATAAGTACAGGAATTGGAACCTTTCTTGAAGTAGGCATCCAAGTCTTTTTTTGGATAACTGTTGTGTTCGCTATTATCGAACGGGCAGATAAAGGAAAGGAAGGTCATCCTCTTACTACAAAATTAAGAAAATGGACTCCTGATGATTTGAAGGATATCGCGCTTGTCCATAAGAAAAAAGCAATTACAAGCTTCGAAGTGTTCGGAAGTTTACTGTGGACTGCCATTTGGGCTACTGTTTATTTTAATGCTGAACACCTGATCAGAGTCTATAGAGGCGGTGAAGGCGCACTTAACTTCGTAGCCCCAGCTTTTAATCAGCATGTGTTACTTGATTATTGGCCTATTATTCTTATTGTGATCGGATTAGAAGTCGCATTAACTATATATAAATTAATCAAGAGACAATGGACTAGAGAATTAGCATTATGTAATACGGTCCTTGAGCTCATTGTACTTATTGTATTCGCTGTTATCCTTATAAATCCGAGTGTATTTAACCAAGAATTTATTAATTACATGTCTAATTTATTAAACACTACAGCTAACCAATTTGAAACGGGACTAGTAGGTGGAGGAATAGCAATCTTGATTTTAGTCGCGGTCCTCAATATATATGAGGGCTTCCGCAAGGCTCGCCTTTAGTATTCACAGAACGGCGATTCTCCTGTTATTTGGAGAATCGCCGCTTTGTTTTCTGACTCGTTGAATGCCTGCTTCAAATGCTTCAACAACTTCAACATTGTCACCCCCCTCTGAGAGTTGCGGACCCAGATGACGTTATTTGCACATTTTCTGCCTTTGGAACAGGGCTTCGGACTCCAATGACGCTATTCCCTAGAATCAGCTCCATATCGAGGGTGTTTCAAGCCAATAACGACTATGCAGTCCGTTGGCATCCCAAAAGTGCGATATTTCTGGGTTTAGAGTCATCTGTGTCCGATAGGTGTTTCGTATGTGCAAATGTTGGCGAAGAATACGAAAAAAAGGAGTTGTCTCAGCAGCCATTCAGGGCATATGGGACAACTCCTTCTGATTTAATTAAATAGTTCAAGCTCGATAACCGTATCCATCTCATCAGGTAACATCGCGCCTTTTAATGTAATAAAAGCTCCACCGTCAACATCCGAATATTCCTCAGCCATCCACGGCACCTCCACCTTTAGCTCGGTACCATCACGTAGTAATCTAGCCTTATTAATCTTCCCTTTCAAGCCTTGGAAATAGATCGGGCCAATTCCACGGTCGTAGACATGCGCATACAATTTATTGCCCTTTTGCGTATAACGTCCCCACTCTGGCTTAGGTAGCGAAGACTTCCCGCATCCATAAATACTATCTCCATTAAGGCGCATCCACTCCCCAACTTCGTCAAGGATAACCAGGGATTCCCGTGTCATTTCACCTTTAGCATCTGGTCCAACATTGAGGAGCAGGTTACCATTCTTACTGATACATTCGACCATCGTACGAATGACTTGCTTGGTCGATTTATAATTCTTATCCTCGGAATGATAACCCCAGTTGTCATTAAGGGTAATGCAGGCTTCCCAAGGGATGGATTGGCCGTTTACGTCAACAATGCCGCCAGGTGGAATGATCTGCTCGGGGGAGAAGAAATCTCCAGCATATTCCTCAGGTTCTGCCGCACGAATATTGCCACCTAATCGATTGTCGATAATAATATCAGGTTGTATGGAACGAATCATCCGGATAAGCTCCGTCGCCTTCCACTTCTCCCCTGTCATATTATCGTAGGAGAAGTCAAACCACATAATGTCGATTTTACCGTAATTGGTGAGCAGTTCCTTTACTTGCCCATGCATATACTCCAAGTATCTATCGAAATCAATCGGCTTATCTTTGACCGCTTCGTTATCCCGATCAGGATGTGCCTTATCTCCATAACCGGGATAATCCTCATGGTGCCAGTCTATGATAGAGTAATATAGACCAACTGCAATCCCTTCAGCACGGAAAGCGTCTACATATTCCCGCACTAGATCACGCCCAGCGGGCGTATTAGTCGCTTTGAAATCAGTCAGCTTACTATCGAACAGACAGAACCCGTCATGATGTTTGGTCGTAAGCACAGCATATTTCTGACCCGCAGCTTTGGCTGCACTTGCCCATTTCTTCGGGTCATATCGAGAGGCGTCAAATTCATCGAAATACGTCATGTAATGCTCTCTACTCATCCGCTCGTTGCCGCGTATCCATTCCCCTCTAGCAGGAATTGAATATAATCCCCAATGGATAAACATCCCGAACCTATTCTGTAAGAACCATTTCGTTCTTTCTTCTCTTGTACCCATCTCTCCAACTCCTCCGTTAATGAAAGCTGTGATCAATCATTCACTCCACCTAAGCGGTATGAAATAATGCAGCTGCTCCAATTAGGCCTACATCGTCTTTGAGCGCGGCAGGTTCAATTGTAAAAGTACCTTTATAAGGATCCATGACAAATAGCTCCGTCTTCTCCACCAGTGCAGGGAATAACAAATCTCCAGCCTTACTCACGCCTCCACCGATTACGATCCGATCAGGATTGAACGTATGTACTGCATTGGCTAGACCTAGTGCCATATAATGAATACTCCGGTCAATAACCTCGACGGCCACGGGATCGTTAAGTGCCATGGCTTCAAATACGTGCCGCGAAGTAATTTTTTCTCCATTTATATTAGCCAGTTCCGTAATCATCGACGGTCTGCTCTCCATACTTCGCAGCGCCATATCCCGAATCGCTGTGCCCGAAGCGAAAACTTCCCAGCAGCCGAATCTTCCACAGCTGCATTCCGTTCCGTTCGGGTCAATAATATTATGACCTAGTTCACCAGCAAATGAATTTTTGCCAAGAAGCAGCTTACCGTCAATGACGATACCTGCTCCAATCCCTGTGCTAAAGGTAACATAAACCATGTTGTCTGCACCTTTGCCAGCACCTCGGACATACTCGCCCCAAGCCGCAGCGTTCGCATCATTCACTACCTTTACTTCAACGCCTAGCTCCAACTCCATCCAGTGCTTCAGTGGAACATTGTCCCACTCCGGAAGATTCGTGCCGTGAATAACGATCCCGTCCTGGCTATTTACAGCTCCGGGAGAAGCCAGACCCACTCCTGTGAGTGGTCGCCCTTCGGATACGGAGCGGATCATATCGATCATTCGCTGCACCACTTCTTTAGCGGTACGTGCCCCAGCCGTTTCCATCAATTCCCGTTTCAACACGGTCCCCTTTGAATCGAACAATGCTGCGGCAATTTTTGTGCCTCCTAAATCGATTCCAACTACGTAGCTCTCAACCTTCTGCATAACCCATTCACCTTTTCACTATCTATTATTAGCCGTTAGAATGAATACTCTCCGCTAACGCCCGTAAGGCTGCTGGATCGATTGGCGACAAAGCGTCTTTATCATAACGAACAGCCGACCCAAAATGCACTTCTGTTACTCCAGTCTGATGTATAAATGAAGTAATACCTTCCGGCTTCAGACCGCTTCCAGCCAGTATACTTACCGATTTACCTCTTGATTCCTCGACTAGCTTCCGCATAGCAGGAATAGCTTCAGGAGCCGGACCTGGCCCGGCAGAAGTGAGCACACGCGTAATTTGCGGATACTTACAAAGCGTTCGATAACCTTCTATTTGATCCTTCAACTCATCAAAAGCACGGTGGAAGGTTACTTGCAATCCCTCGGTCAACGGCAATAATGTTTCAAGCGCTCGCTCGTCGATAGTCCCTTCCGGAGTTAACGCACCAAGCACAATCCCCGCCGCACCGCTGGCTGCAATTTGCTTTATCTCTGCTGCCAACGTCAAAATGTCATACTTTGAATAGCAAAAAGAACGGCTGTGCGGGCGAACCATAACAAACGCAGGAATGTTAACCGATTTGGCAACTTGTTGCACCAATCCTATCCCTGGTGTTAATCCGCCTTCCGTAATCGCAGTAATGAGCTCCAGGCGGTCAGCCCCATTCGCTTCGGCTGTAAGAGCATCGTCCATACAAGTAGCGATGACTTCCAATCTCATAACTTTCCTCCACTCTTCCGGTTGTTATTGTTGTGCCTGTTTCATAACATAATCAGCGAGCAGTCGAGCACCATAGCCCGTTGCTCCAGCTTCTGAATACCCCACATCCTGTTTGTACTGAACCGTCCCAGCCATATCAATATGGACCCAGCTCAGCGATTCCGCTACAAAGCGCCGTATAAAAAGCGCTGCTGTAATCGCACCTGCAAAAGGTGAAGTACTAACGTTGCGCAGATCAGCGTAATTGCTTCGAAGATCGACTTCGTATTCATCCATAAGCGGCATGGGCCACAGTCGTTCTCCATTGCGCTCACCGATTTCGACGAGGCTCTGCGTCATCTCTCCATCACCCCATATGCCGGCGATACCTAATCCTAACGCTGCGCCAACATTTCCAGTAAGTGTTGCAATATCAATGACCTTAGTTGCCCCGATATTTGCTGCATGAATAAGAGCATCCGCGATAATAAGCCGCCCCTCGCCATCCGTATTTGCAACCTGAACCGTCAGCCCATTAGGATAGCGTATAACAGACGATGGCAGCATTGCTTCAGCATCTGGTACGTTATCAACAACTGGGATCAACGCGGTCAAATTTACATGAGCTTGATTCCGTACTAAAATATCCAGCGCCCCAAGAACAGCTGCTGCGCCACCCATGTCCATACGTGCATCGCTAATATCACTTGCGGTCTTAACATTCATCCCACCCAAATCGAAGGTAACACCTTTACCCACCAATGCCAGCATTGGCAATTCAGGGTTACTCTCATAGCGAATTTCAACGAGGGCTGGGGAGTGTTTACTGCCAGCTCCAACCGCCAGCAACCCATTCATCTGTAGGTCAACCAGCTCCTGCCCCCGGTAGACATGAACTTTCACTGCTGCGTTATCACGCTCGAAATATTCGACCATCCATTCTGCGAACCGATCCGGATTTAGAGTCCCGGGCACCTCATTCACCAGATCGCGAGCAACCACTGCTCCTTCAGCACGCATGCGGCCAGTACTTAGTACAACTTCCAGTTCAAGCTTTGTCAGTTCAGGCCAATCGGCTGTCTGGAGCAGCAAATCAACTGAAATGTCTATTTTAGTAACGCCACGATAGGTTTGAAAACGATATAATCCAAGAAGCCAGCCTTCAATCCATGCTTGCAGCTCATCCGCAGCGGAAATATTACTTTCTGCTGTCCTACGAACAAATGAAGCTGAATTTCTTCCTTCTCTTAGGGCTGTACGGGCGGCAGATCCCGCTGCTCGGCGAACTTTCTCAAGCGTAAGAGCCCGGCGTTTTCCCATTCCAATAGCTATCACATCGGACTCTTCCTCAGAGCGAGCATATAACCATGTCACACTGCCACTCTGTTTGTGAGCTTCTCCCAGCCGAAGAGGAAAAGCCTCCTCTTCATAGGCTAAGTAGATAAGCGTATCCGCCCCATTAGCGGAATCGAACAAGATATTCATAGCTGTCCCTTCTTTTCCGTAAAGTGTACTCACATTTTAAATTATCGTTCTAGTTTCAACATTTCTTCATCAAAGAGATGACAAGCGAGCTCATGACCTGGTTCAACTTCCCGGAATACAGGCACATGCTGCTTACAGATTTCCATACAGGAAGGGCATCTTGTATGAAAACGACAGCCCGTCGGCGGATCAACTGGACTTGGAAGATCCCCTTTTAGAATAATGCGTTCCTTCTTCAAGCTTGGATCGGGCACGGGAACTGAAGATAGCAGCGCTTGGGTGTAAGGATGCAAGGGACGGTCATACAATGAATCCTTATCAGCCGTCTCCACAAGAGAACCCAGATACATAACCCCAATTCGATCACTAATATGCTCGACCACACTGAGATCATGAGAGATGAATAAATACGTCAGGCCATATTCCTCCTGCAAGTCCTGTAACAGATTCAACACTTGGGACTGAATCGATACATCCAGCGCTGACACGGGTTCATCCGCCACAATTAGACTTGGGCGAACGGACAGAGCCCGGGCAATCCCAATCCGTTGCCGCTGTCCACCGCTGAACTCAAACGCGAATCGCTCGGCGTGGAAACTGTTCAATCCAACGGTCTCTAGCAGTTCGCAAGCTAGTTTATCCCGTTCTTTAGAGGACAGCTTTGTATGAATAAGCAGGGGTTCGGCGACAAGATCCTTCACCTTCATGCGGGGATTAAGTGAAGCATAAGGGTCTTGAAACACCATCTGCATATCTTTGCGCAGAGGCCGCATTTGGTTGTCTGAGATATGGCTAATATTTTGTCCCTTAAACCATACTTCTCCATGATTGGGTTCCAGTAAGCGAGTCACCAGCCTGCCCGTAGTCGATTTCCCACAGCCACTTTCACCTACAAGGCTGAACGTTTCTCCCTTACGAATGGCGAATGAAATCCCATCAACGGCGTGTAAATATTTAGTCGTTCCGAAGAAGCCCTTCTTCACAGAAAACAACTTCTTCAAACCCTTAACCTCAATTAATGGAGTCTCTTTCATAAACATCCCGCTCCTTCCGTGTCCACCTGCTGTGTAAGCCAACAACGGCTTTTGCGCTCTAGCCCCTCAATCGGAAGTAGCTCAGGTTCTTGCGACAGACAACGCTCCATGGCAAATTCGCAGCGTGGCGCAAACTTACAGCCGGCAGGCATTTGTGAAAGGTCTGGCACATTCCCTTTTATAGACTCCAAGCGATGTACATTCTGGCGCAGCTTAGGTACCGATTGAATCAATCCCTTGGTATACGGATGTTGCGGTCTGGCGAACAGCTCCTGAACAGAGGCTTCTTCCACCACACGACCTGCATACATAACAACTACCCGGTCACATAATTCGGCAACTACTCCAAGATCATGGGTAATGAGCAGCATTCCCATATCCTGTTCATCTTTCAACTGCTTCATCAGATCAAGAATTTGCGCTTGAATCGTTACATCGAGTGCGGTCGTGGGTTCATCGGCAATCAACAGCTTTGGATGACAAGACATGGCCATTGCAATCATAACCCGCTGTCTCATCCCCCCGGATAGTTGATGCGGATATTCATCGATTAATTCCTCTGCGCGAGGGATACCTACAAGCCGCAACATATGAATGGCATGCTCACGAGCCTTCTTGCGCCCATAACCCAAATGCAGCCTAATCGGCTCTGTTAATTGCAGCCCAATCCGCAGCACTGGATTAAGAGAGGTCATCGGCTCCTGAAAAATCATTGCCAGATCATTTCCCCGGATTTGGCGCATCTCCTTCTCAGAAATCTTCGTCAAGTCCTTTCCTTCAAAACGCACAGAACCTTCAGAAATTCTGCCCGGCGTATCTTTAAGCAACCGCATGATCGATAATGAGGTTACACTTTTGCCACAACCAGATTCACCAACCAGGCCTAGCACTTCACCTTTTTTAATAGCAAAGTCTACCCCCGCAACCGCAGTTATACTTCCATCGCCGCGTTTGAACTCCGTTTTCAGCCCTTGTACATCCAACAAATGTTGAGTCATGTCTTGTCCCTCCTTAGTTTTTCATTTTGGGATCAAGAGCATCACGCAGTCCGTCCCCGACCAGGTTAAATGCAAGTACTGTTAAAAAGATGGCTATCCCCGGAAAATAAACGATATGTGGAGCAATACTTAAATAATCCCGTCCCATACTTAACATTGCGCCCCAATCGGGCTCTGTTGTTTTTGCACCCATTCCGAGAAAGCTCAATGATGCAGCGGCCAAAATCGCTCCGCCAATCTTCATGGATAGATTAACGATAATGCTGGGCACGGTCTCAGGAAAAATATGACGCCAAATAATCCGGCGATGCTTCGCTCCCATGGAACGAGCCGCTTCCACAAACAATGTTTCTTTCGCAGACAGCGTTACGCTCCGAATAATTCGGGCGAACGATGGAGTACCAAAGACTGCAACTGCGATAACAACGTTGGATAGACCCGGACCGAGAATGGCGACGATCCCAATGGCAAGCAGCAAGTCAGGAAAAGAAAATAGTACATCACTGCCACGCATAATTATCCGATCTAGCCAACCGCCATAATATCCGCTTAACAGACCTAGGATAGTTCCAAGTACACCTGCGATTAAGACGGAACTGAGACTGACCGCTAAGGTTAAGCGAGTACCATCAATCAAACGGCTTAGAATATCACGGCCATATTCGTCTGTCCCGGCCCAATGTGCAGCAGAAGGACCTGCCATAAGAGCATCGTAGTTTGGTTCATCAGGATTATACGGGGTCAAAAATGGCCCGAAAATTGCAATTAGGAATAGCAATATAATAAAAAATGCGGCCACAAGGGGCATCTTTTGTTTACTGAACTTACGTAAAAAAACACCCATACGGCCTTTTGTTTTCTCCGGGGCCAGTACCTCTCCGGGTAATGGAGATTTTGCTCCCATCACCGCCGAATTGTCACTCATGATATCCCTCCTGATCCTAAATTCACCCTATAAATCTATTGAAATTCTGCTTCTTAGTCGCATTAGCTACTGAGAAAACCTTATTTTCGGATTAAGTACGCCATACAATAAATCTACTAATAGATTGATAAGAATAAATTGTGTAGCAAACAGAAGCAGTAAGGCTTGAATGACTGTATAATCCCGGAACAAAATGGAGTCTACTAGCAGCCTGCCAAGACCCGGAATACTGAATACCGTCTCAACCATTACAGAGCCGCCGAGCAGAAACCCAAACTGAAGTCCAGCTACGGTAACCACCTGAATCAAAGAGTTGCGCAGCGCATGCCTGCCGATAACAACATACTCGCGTAAGCCTTTTGCACGTCCTGTACGGATATAATCCTCCCGAAGGGTCTCCAGCATAGATGACCTAGAATAACGGGCCAACATAGACATAATTCCCATCCCGAGTGTAATGGAAGGAAGAATATAGGACTTCCAGGAATCAACACCACCCGTTGGAAACCAACCAAGCTCTACCGAGAAAATTTGAATGAGTACCAAGCCTAACCAAAATCCAGGAATAGACATCCCTGAAATGGCTGTCAACGTCCCTAAATGATCCGGCCACCGATTGCGATAAACGGCTGAAACCACGCCAATTAGAAGACCAATAATTAGAGCCCAGGCCATACTAAGAAAAGTCAGCCACAACGTAGGCATTACTCTGCTTTCCAGCATGTCAGTAACCGGGATCCCTGAACGGATCGAATTGCCCAGATTACCACTTAGCAGATCACCCATGTAGTTTATGTATTGCTTCCACAAAGGCAGATTGAGACCCAGCTGCTCCTGAATTCCACGAATTTCTTCAAGCGTGGCATCTTTACCGGCAATAAGTCGGGCTGGATCGCCTGGGATTAAGTGAATAAACAAAAAGACAAGCACCGATACAATGAACAACAGCGGAATAACCCCGAGGAGTCTTTGTAAAGCATATCTACCCAACTCATAAGCCCCCTTCAGTATCGACAAATGATTTAGTGAGGCCGCTTCCCACCATACTACAGAAGCGGCCTCGTTCATTTCTTGGGATATTAAACCTAACGTTTGTTTAGCATTATTTCACTTCTGCATTCAGGACATTAATGGAACCATCCGGGAAGACCTTAACTCCTTCCAGATACGATCTTTTGCCTGAGATGATTTGGTCGACGCCCATGAATGCCCATGGAGCATCTTCCCAAATTGTTTTTTGAATATTGCCATAGATGGATTTAGCCGCTTCTGGATCAACAGATTTATTCGCCTCAGCGATCCATTTGTCTACATTTTCATTTTTGTAATAGGCTGTATTTGAGCCAGCAGGCGGGAACATTTCACTACTGAACAACCCTCTGGTTGCACCATCTGCATCTCCTGAAGACGGAGACCAGCTGACATACCACATTTGAATTTTCGCTTCTTCTGGTGTCTTAGCAGAGTTAATTTGGTCGGACAATGTGCCGCCTTCCATGGATTTCACGTCTACCTTAATCCCTACAAGTGCTAGCTGTTGCTGAATAAATTGCATCCCCTTCATAGTTTCGGATTCATTTTCACCCCAAATTTCGGTTTCGAATCCATCAGGATAACCTGCTTCAGCAAGCAATTGTTTAGCTTTTTCAATGTCATAGTCATAACCTGTTTGCGGGGAATAGTATTGTGTTTTGGAAGACATCGTGGAATCAAGCTTAGCACCAAGACCCGATTTCACAACTTTGATATAAGCTTCTTTATTGATAGCATAGTTAATGGCTTGACGAACCTTCACATCATCGAAAGGTTTTTTCATCGTATTCAACGTTACATAACGGACGATTGTCGAATCGATGGTATCTACAGTAATTCCTTCAAGACCTTCAACCTCAGATACTTGCTCCGTTGGCATTGGATAAATAAAATCTGCCTCGCCGGTTTTTAGCATGGCTATCCGTGATCCATTCTCTGGCACAGGTCTAAAGGTCACACTATCCACTTTTGGCAAGCCCGCTTGCCAGTAATCAGGGTTCTTAACGACAACCAAGCGGTCGCCTTGCACCCATTCTTTGAACTTAAATGGTCCCGTCCCTACAGGATTTTTCGAAATATCGGTGCCATTTTCTTCTAAAGCTTTCGGACTAATAATAGGTGCCATAGCTACTTTATTTAAAAATGCGTTGTACGGCTCACTGAGTGTAATAACCACGGTTTTAGCATCAGGAGTCTCCACTTTCACTACCTTTGCGAAGCTTTTGCGCAGTCTCAGATTGTTCTTCTCATCTTGAATACGGGCGATGTTTACTTTAACCGCTTCAGCATTAAAGTCAGTACCGTCTTGGAATTTAACATTCTCTTGCAGCGTGAACGTGTAGACCAACCCGTCTTCACTTATGGAATGGCTTGCGGCAAGAACAGGAACCACGTTCATATTCTCATCAAAACCCATCAGACCTTCGTACATCGTTCTGGCAGCGCTGATTGAATGCGTATCGCTTGCGTTATGAGGGTCCAGCGTAATAAAGTTAGAATTGATGGCAATTACAATGTCTTTATCATTCTTTGTAGTTGGGGTGCTAGTTTCAGTTCCACCAGCAGTATTGCCTTTTTGTCCCTCGTTGCTCGCTTTGTTGCCGCACCCTGCAGTCACTACTACTGTAATAAGCAGCAGCATGAACATTGACCATACTTTTCCTTTTGCTTTCATTTTTTACACTCCCCTATTCAAACGATGTATTAGAAAAGCTTCTAGTCCGATTAATCACCAAACTTGAAGATTATTCTTGACCTTATGCTCTAGATCTCCCATTGAAATACAGCACGGCGTTCGCCGACTACAGTACCGCCATCATTAACAATCGTGTTAGGCACGAGTGCATATAGGCGATCAATTGTGTCTTGATTGCTGTAACCAATACGTTCTAGAATCGATGCGATAATACATGGCCAGACTTGTTCTGATCCGTCGGATACTTTCAGTGATATACCCATTCGTTCCTTACGGAGTCCGATACCGTATACCCCTTTTGCTCCACCTTTAGCCGTCAGATTGTCATCCTTCAGGAGCTCTGAGCATACAAATTTCGTGTCAGCAATCATAACCGGGTTATCGTTCATAAGTTTTGCAATGGCAGCGGCTGCGTTACGTATATCCGTATCCTCAATCAAATCGGGACACGCTAGCTTTAGATAGGAATAAGCGATTTTATGAAGCGGAAGTGCGAAGATAGGAAGTCCACAGCCATCAATACCTTGCGGGATGGACGCTTTGGGAACTTCAGCGATATAAGCCATTATCTCAAGAATCTCCTGTTGTACAGGATGGTTAGGATCGTAATAAGTGTTTATATCCCAACCCATATATTTGCTAAGGCCCATTAATCCTGCATGTTTGCCTGAGCAGTTATGAAAGATTTTACGAGTGGGCTCATTTGCCCGGTGACGTTCTGCTTTGGCTTCTTCATTCAGCGGGTATGTAGAGCAGCAATGTAGTGACTCTTCTTTTAATCCCATTTTCTGAAAAAGAGCTTCAAGCGCTTCAATATGGAAGGCTTCTCCCCGGTGTGAAGCGGTAAACAGCGAAGCTTCTTTACTTGTCAAACCATATACTTCATCGATCCGGCGTTTCATTACCGGCAAAGCTTGGAATGGCTTAGCAGCAGAGCGAAGATAAGTCATATGCTCCGGATCGCCTGCTTTGTACAAAATGTTGCCCTTCTCATCAACTACACTAACTGCACCATAATGCACATTCTCCAGCAGGCCCCCACGATATTCTTCTACCAATGTTGTAAATCCCATCTGTACAACCTCCCCAGCAGTAGTTAATTTAATCTAAGGCAAAAAATCGATTCTGCGATAAAAGTCCCGATCCGATAATTACACCCTTCTCATTCAGCAACGAGCGATGAATCGTAAAGGAACCACGAAGCGGCTCCCAGGTAAAGCGAGAGAGGTACAGCTGCTCAACTTCTTCGTATATATCCGGGAATTTGTCCACGAGTTCTCCACTTAAAATCACGCTGTCGGGGTTATACATGCATACGACATTATTAATGGTGATGGCCATATACATGAGTGCACGGTCGATCAAGTGCATCGCCCATTGTTCTCCTGCATGTTTTGCTGCGAATAACTCCTCAATCGTACGGATCGGGCGAATCCGATTAGCTTCAGATAATAAAGAACTGATATTTATATAGGTCTGTAAACAGCCCGCTTTGCCGCACTCACACATCATTCCGTTAGGATCTACTGTCGTGTGCCCAATTTCACCCGCACTGTTCATCACCCCTCGATAAATCTCTCCCTCGAGAATCATCGCAGAGCCCACGCCTTGACCGAAACCCAATAATGCCGTACGGCTGGAGCCGACTGCGGCTCCTTTAAGATGTTCAGCAAGAGCCCTTACTTTCAGCTCATTGTCCACAGCGATTTCAAAACCTGTCAGCTCTTTCAAGCGTTTAGCTAACGGCACATTTTTCCATCCTAGCTGAACAGAGAAGACAACAATTCCTTCTTCGTTATTCACAATGCCGGGAAGTCCAACGCCAATACCCACGATACGTGTTCTGTCAATCACATGCTGCTGGAACAATTGCTCAATGGCTTCATGAATCCGTTCCAGCGTTCGATCCGGGCTTTCGTCTGGTGTACGGGGAAATTGACTACTGCAGATAAGCTGTCCTTGTAAGTCCACAATTCCAATAGACATAAGACTGCGATCCAGTTCAACGCCAACCGATAATACAGAAGCGTCCATCATACCTATTAACGTTGATTTCCGACCTAATCCTGATGATACCTGCTCTGAATCGAGTAAATATCCTTCCTCCGTCAACTCTCCGACAATTCGACTTACAGTCGTAGGACTCATACCAGTCTGTTTAGCAATAGAAGCGCGAGAAATCGGTTGTTGATTTTTTATAATTTCGAAAACCGTTAAACGATTTTGTCGCTTCATAAAATCCTGATCGTGCTTTTTCACGGGCATTCTCCTAATTATTTTCTCCAGTGCATTAATTGGATTAATAAACCACAAAAACAAGAAAATATTTGCAAATAAAGCGCTGATAATGTATTCTTTGATTTAAATTTTAATTTAGTTTCTCCAGTGATGGGATTAATAATAAAGGGTCATGGTTTATGTGTCAATATAAATGACATATTTTTTATTTAAAAATAAATGTAAGCGGTTAACGAAAGATAACCAACACAAAAATCACT
Source organism: Paenibacillus sp. FSL F4-0122 (assembly GCF_038002845.1). Lineage (NCBI taxonomy): Bacteria > Bacillati > Bacillota > Bacilli > Caryophanales > Paenibacillaceae > Paenibacillus > Paenibacillus sp. FSL F4-0122. Next base: position 4,885,324 of record NZ_JBBODI010000001.1, on the reverse strand, counting down.
CAATATATAACACAGACATAACATATAAGCCCGTGAATTAGCATTTAATTTGAATCTTGAACCTATTAATTGGAATAGAAAGACTGAAAGTGGTATTTTGCTTGGATTAATGTGAGGGTGTGTGAATCGATGGTAAATTGAAGGTAACACTCGCATCAAAAGGAAACTCTCAAAAAGGAGATAGCTTTTGATGCGAAGTGAGTTAGTTACATCGAAGGTGCTAAAAAATCATTGAAACTCAACGGTCTTAACCGCTGCGTCCTCTTGGATCATCGATAACAATTGTACTGGATTAAATGATTCAGGCAATCTTACAACGATTTCTACGTTTAATTCGGATTCTACACTGTTATTTTCAGCATGAAAACTTAGAACAGCGATTTTGTGTTCTTTAAGCAACTCTTGAATTCGGCCCATAGCGCCTTCTGTGTTAGCTAGACTTATAACGAGCTGTTGGGTTTTTGGTGCGGCCAGCCAGCTGTTACGACTGTGTAAGATCTTTTGCCCAAGTAAAATGATTATCGTTGCTCCTACGCCAAGAATATAAAGACCAGACCCTATAGCCATGCCCACTCCGGCTGTTGCCCAAATCCCTGCAGCAGTAGTGAGCCCTTTGACTGTGTGTCTTTGCATAAAAATCATTCCTGCGCCCAAAAAACCTACTCCGCTTACTACCTGAGCAGCTATCCGAGCGGGATCAAGAGAAAGATTAGGCCAATCCGCTTGATCCTGAAACCCATATTTGGAGATGACCATCATGAGTGCAGCACCTAAGGCCACAACAAAATGTGTTCTAACTCCAGCTTCTTTCATCCGGCTTTTGCGTTCATATCCAACTAATACGCCACAAATTCCCGCGCCAATTACACGAAGCAAATACTCAAACTCCATACCTTCACCTTCTTTCATCATGATATGTATGTTGGATTAGTACCACGTAGGATAAATTCGATAATCTATTTATTGTATCACAAACAAAAAACCATAATACGTCCTCTCGCATTATGGTTAACTCGCATTTTTTAATTTTATACTTCTTAGTTCGTATCGGAAGCTAACAAAGAGCAAATCTCCGCATCTACAAATCTACCTTTTTCAAAAAAAGATTCGCGCAACAATCCCTCATACTTAAAGCCCGCTTTCAAAAGAGACTTCTTGGAGGCAATATTAGCCGGATCATAAAACGCCTCAATTCGATGGAGCTTCATATGCTCAAAGCCATACGCAATAATAGCTGTCAGGACTTCTGTCATCACACCCTGCCGCCAATAAAGTGGAGATAATTCATACCCAATCTCTGCTTTGAAATTTCTGTGCGCCCAGTTATGATATCCGCATGAACCCATCATTATATTATCCTCACGCCTGGCTATTCCCCAGCGAATACTTTGTTTGCCTTTGAAACGTTCATCCCATCTTTCGATAAGGTTGATCGCTTGCTGTATATCGGTAAAGCTATCCAGATCATAATACTGGGTCACTTCATCTTTTGAAAAATAATTATATATTTCTTTAGCATCATCCAGTGTAATTCTTCTCAAAATAAAGCGGTCTGTTTCGAGCACAGGAAATCCTTCAACGTTATCGATCATATTTTCCTTAAGTCTCCTCTCATTTCTCTAGTAGTACAGTTCGTCGTGGAAAGTGAAACTTCCTTTAGGATATAATGTATTTTATAAACTAGTGATTTTTTTCACCTTGTAATCATTTGTTCATATTGCGTTCTTAATTGCTTGATACACTTCAATCATAACGATAACTACAAAGGAGATATTCTTATGAAAAAATTGTATTACACGTCTTTTTTCTATGCAATTCTTGGTTTGATAGCCGGAGTGGCCTATCGCGAAATTACTAAAATGAATGATTTCACAGGAGATACTATATTAGTTGCGCTTCACACTCACATTCTAGTCTTAGGATTCTTTTTCTTTATTATTGCTATAATCTTAGACAAGTTATTTAATATCCATGAGGCTAAATCTTTTGGTGCATGGTACATTGTCTATAACATTGGTCTTCTAATCACGATTGGTGCAATGGCTACACGTGGAATGCTGCAAATTAACGGCAGTGATATTAGCTTCCTGCCCCATATTGCGGGGCTTGGTCACGCCATTGTTGGGGCTGGAATCATCTGGCTGCTCGTGCTACTCGGTAAACGAATTAAATAATACAGAAAGAGCCGCCAGGATCACTCCAGCGGCTCTTTTAATTATCCCCTGCTTTCCGTTACGGAGCAATCCCCCATACGAGAGCATCACTTTGATAAAGCGTCACTTTATCCCAGTTAGTATAAGCAGTTTTAGTAGCATCAAAGGAGTAGTCATTGGCTTCGTTAAAATTAGTCCAATCTGATTTATATATTCTGAGTTGAATATCTCCGGACTGGCCTCCAGCTGGAATGGAACCAGCCGAAGAAGCAAACGAAAGTTCAACGTAAGTGTCTGCATTCGTGCCTGTGTTGTCTGCAAAGGCGACTTGAACATTATTATTGCCGATCTGTGCCCAATCAATTGTGCCATTTAACGTCTGATTACTATCTTTAGTGAAATAATAACGGATTTTAAGTTCGCTTAAGTTCACTGCGGTTGTGCCGTTATTTTTAATATTAAAATAAGGTTTGATCTGATTGTCTGTCGCATTAGTATCTCCCGCCCGATACTGCAACGTCAGACTAATTGCTGCCGGAACTTGTGGAACAGCACTCGCTTGTGCCGAATTCACACTCTCTCCTGCACTATTGGTTGCGCTTACAACATAGTAATAGGTTGTTCCGTTCGTTAAGCCCGTGTTAATGTAGCTCGTTGCCGTTAGCCCTGTTGCTACAGTGGTATACGGCCCTCCGCTTGTGGTTGCACTTTTCACAGTGTAACTAGTCGCACCACTGGATGCACTCCAGCTCAGGTTTACTTTTGCATCTCCTGCTGTCGCTACCAAATTGGTTGGCGCCGCGGGAACAGTCGCAACTGCTGCTGGAGCCGCACTCGCTTGTGTAGAATCCGCACTCTCTCCCACACTATTAGTTGCGCTTACAACATAGTAATAAGTTGTTCCGTTCGTTAGGGCGGTGTTAGTGTAGCTCGTGGTCGTTAGCCCTGCTGCTACAGTAGTGTACGGGCCTCCGCTTGTGGTTGCACTTTTCACAGTGTAGCTAGTCGCACCATTGGATGCGCTCCAGCTCAGGCTTACTTTTGCATCTCCCGCTGTCGCTACCAAGTTAGTGGGTGCCGTCGGAACAGTCGCCACTGCTGCTGGGGTCGCACTCGCTTGTCCCGAATTCACACTCTCTCCCACACTATTGGTTGCGCTTACAACATAGTGATAGGTTGTTCCGTTCGTTAGGGCGGTGTTGGTGTAGCTCGTTGACGTTAGCCCGGTTGCTACAGTGGTATACGGCCCTCCGCTTGTGGTCGCTCGTTTTACGGTGTAACTAGTCGCACTGCTGGATGCCGTCCAGCTCAGGCTTACTTTTGCATCTCCCGCTGTCGCTACCAAGTTAGTGGGTGCCGCTGGAACTACAGTGCCCCCTCCGTTACTCAGAGGAATTACAGGGTAAGCATTCTGTACCAGCTGAACAAATTGATCATGGAACCAGTGGCCTGATACAGGCGCATTAGGTAATGCACCGGTCAGTGTGCCGCTTGAGCTGGTATAAGTCGGATCACACATTCTGTCAAAGCCCTTGCCCTCATTATTTGGAATGGCACTGCTGGAGCCGTCAGATTCTCCCGGAGGTTTCACCCAGACGAATGCATCCAAATGTGAGGCTGCATAACCTGCGGGTGCTGCTTGTGGAACTTCTCCAATTCCGGCACCGCTGGCATTACACCAATTGCCGCGATGGAGACGTTTATCAATCCGACCGGAATCCGCATAAGCGTTAACGGTTGTTCCGCTTGCACTAGTCGGACGATTAGGTCCTCCCCACCCGTTACGGGAAGTATCAATAAGGAAGCCGATCGTGGAAGGCCAACCTTTTGCTACAAAACCTGAATACAAAGCTGCTGTGAAATCAGCTTCATCAAAATACGGATTCCATTCATAATAACTTGCAGAACGAAGCTGCTGGCTGCCTATCGTAAGATTCGGATCTGGAAGATTAGGTTCTACTAGTGGAGTGGTATTGGCTGTATTCGTAATGAATCCATCGACACTAGCAAGTCCAGCTGTAGTGCCTGACACAACCGAAGTAAAGAGGTCGATAGCGGGGCCACGGTTAGTATCCCATCCGAGCCAGCCGGAGTGACCAATATCCATGTAAGTATACACATTTGGAATGGCATGGAGAGCATTTAAAGTGTAACGTGTAGCATCACGGTAAATATTCGTGGAGTTAGCTTGAGCACACTGTGGTGTGCTGAGATTGGTAACAAGATTCGGAAGCGAATCCGGCTCTACGATAGTCACTATCCGAATGTCACTATATTTGGGCTTTGCAAAAATACTGGCGATTACGTCAACATAATCTGATTTGTAGGTTGTCAAACCCGCTGCTGTCAGTGGCAGCTCGCCATTGGAGGCCAAAGCGTGGCAATCCCGCCCAGGCATATCATAAATTACGAATGTGGCTGTAATCGGCGTGTTTGGTTGCTTTTGCGCGAGTACGGAATCTAATGTTTCCTCAAGACTTTTTCTGCCTCCGTTTTCTGTCCCGCCATAAATTGCAGCAATTCGATCCAGCCATACGGCTGTCGGATATTTTTTAATGGTCTCCATCTTGGAAACTAAAGTACTATCGGTAACCTGAGCAATAGAGGTATCAATCAGTGCGGCATAATCAGGATTAACATATGCTGTAGCTCCTACAAACGGATTGTCAACATGTGCCTCACTGGCATACGTGGTAGAAGGAGCATATCCGGTGATAACTAAAGCCATGATCGTAAGCAATAACAACATTTGCTTCCTTAGTGCTTTTGTCATTTATTATTCTCCTTTCGACAATTAAATAAATTCGTAAATAATTTATTAATAGCCACGCGATGCTACAATTGCAGTATTCACTCCTTTAAAGAATGGTCACCTCCTCTATGCCTTACCCGCACTCATCATCACCTCCTCTCCGTTTTAAAGATCTAACAAGAGCCTAAATACCCTAACTATTTAACATAAATATAATTTTATTTAATTTATAGAAAATTATCCCTTTTCTTGAATACTACCATATCCTATTTTTAATTAGAAGATAGTAGATGAAATAAAAGTTTAATAATGAGACTATAAGAATATTTGTTTATAAACTGGTAAATGATACAATGTGGAAGTGACAAGGTATTTTGAATTTTAAGTATTTTCGAAGTAACGCTAACAAACCTTTAAGGAGTGAAAAAAATGTCCATCGATGTTTATCTTAATTTCAATGGGAATTGTCGTGACGCAGCAGAGTTTTACGCAGAGGTGTTTGGCACTGAACGTCCACAAATCATGACCTTTGGTGAAACACCACCCGATCCCAATTTCACTCTTCCTGAGGAAGCTAAAGATTTGGTTATGCACACCCGCTTGAATATCGAAGGCAGTAATGTAATGTTTTCTGATGTTTTTCCAGGCATGCCTTTTATCGAAGGAAACAATATTAGTCTTTCCGTAGTTAGTAAGGATTTAGATAACATAAAGAAATATTTCGATAAGCTTCAAGAGGGCGGTAAAGTAGTTATGGAACTGCAAGAAACCTTCTGGAGCTCTTGTTATGGTAGTCTAAAAGATAAATTCGGCATCGACTGGCAATTCAATTATGATGACGGACGAATGAATATGTAATAAAAAACAACGGGCATGGAGTAACTAACCTCCTGCTCGTTGTTTTTTTGTTTTTCGCTTAAATTAGTCCATAATCAAATCGTACACACTAACCTTCCGAATTCGCCGGGCAACAAGCATAGACACCGCATAAGCGACTACTAGAATGGCTGCACACAATAGCAATACTTGAGGCAAACTAACCGCCAGTTGGACATTATAAATCCCTAAACTCGAGAGCAATAGTACAAACGCTGAGTCTGAGAAAAAATACCCCCCTATGCTCCCCAAAGCTACTCCCACCACAATCACCGGAAACAGACTAAAGGTAATCTGCGTCATCAGATTAAAAGTGGTGTAACCCATTCCTTTAAGAATGCCGAACTCACGTTTCCGCTTCAGAATCAAAGTCTTAATCACTAAATACAAAATCAGACTGACTACTATAATCGTCACCACAGTGATGACTGCTGTCATAGAAGATACTGCGGCAGTGAATGTACTGAGCGTACTATCAACCGTTTCTCGAATGTTAGTAATGTTCCATTGCTTAGGGAAGCGTGCTTCCAGATCCTTCACAAAAGCTTGCGCATCTCCCCCCTCTTTCAGATACACATTGATGGACAGAGGGGTGTACTCCGGTTGAAGTCTTCTCATTCCATCACCGGTCATACTCGCCACCATTCCAAGTTGGCTAATCTGCTGGCTTAAGCCAGTAACCAAATAATTCTCCGTCACACCATTAAAAGTGATCGGGACCTCGTCCCCTATTTCTGAATTTTCCAACTTAGCAATAACACCGGAAATCACAATTTCATTATCATAAATTGGCTCTCGCCCTTTGTATATGGTTTGTGTCTCCAGCTTGCTATAATCGTCAGATACCCGGAGCATAAAGCTGGTGTTCTTAATCGAAGCGACCATGCTATCCAATACAGTCAACTTTTCAACCCCTGGCATGGCTTCTAATTCTGTAAACTTCCCCTGCTGTAGGTCACCGTTTTTCGGCAATAACAAAAAGTCGCTGCGTTCTATACCTACCAGTTCTATAACTGCTGAGGTGTCTCCCTTAAAGTTGAAATTCAATATAGAGCAAAAAATACTAGAAAAGGTTAATCCGGCAACGATCAATACGATCATCATATTCTGTTTTGCCTGCCTTACTAAAGCTTTAAGGCTTAAGCTGAATTGCAGATTCATCCGGGATGTTTCGAGTGGAATTGGGTTCCGCTTGAAATTGTGAGTGAGGATTCCGCTCTGCAGAGCTGTAATCGGAGTAATGTTCCGAATTCGCCGGCTCGACAGATAGGTAACAAGTAGCACTAGTCCAGAGACAATAACCAAACTAAGCACTGCACTGACCCCTTCAAAGGATATTGGCCACAAAAGTCCGATTGAAGACGAAATCATATTCCCTACCAACGGCATAACCAGCCCAGATAACCCGCCTCCCGGTATAGCTGCAATGATGGAAACTGAGGTGAACTGTAGCAGAAGCGCATTTTTAATCTGCCATGAAGTATAACCGTTAGCTTTTAAAATACCGATGTTCGTTAAATTGTCTTCAATATGCCCCAATATTTGAAACCTGATGACAATAAGCGAGATTAGAACCATAATCAGTGCAAACACGATTAAAATGGCTGCTAAAAGATTAACAAAAACACGGTTCCCTTCGAGACCAACCTCTGCCCGCATGACTTGAAATTGATCCGTACTTCCTGAGGCAAAAATCCGCTCACTAAGCATTTGCTCCAGCTTTACATCCTTTGAAGGATCGGTTAAATCTGCTGATAGAAAGCTGTACTGAGCTTCAGTTCCAAGACGTTCCCCCAACTGTTTATAACCTTCATCATTCAAAAATACTTTTAAAGCTCCATTAGTTAACGTCCCTAGCAACGGCTCCTCAATAAAGCCACCTATAGTATAAGAAAATGAGTTATTATCGTATACAAAAGTAAAAGTATCCCCAAGGTTATACCCCGATCCAACATGGAACAAATAAGGCAGATAGATCATATTCGCATCCTTAGATCCTAGTGGAGTCGTTGTCTTGAACAGTCCCTTGGTCCGCGGTGTATCCATGTTAAGAATTATAAAAGCTACCGTAGTGTCCGTTTGTCCGTACTTCATTTTAGCATCTGCTAACAGAATTGCTGCTTCATTCTCCCAGGATTCTGTATATGAATAACTATCCACAAGCTCCTCATACTCTTCTAGATAATCATCTTTTGGAAAATATGCACTTATTTCTGGAGTCCTTAATTCAGTCATTTTTTCTTGCTGGAAGGAATTGAGCTTCAAAATGACCGTAAGACCAATGTTCAGCAGCAGCACAGCTATCATGATAAGAATGAAGAGCGTAACCGTAGCACTTTTTCTTTTACGAATATTGGACCAAGCTAATTTTCCTATTAGGCTGCTCATCCCTACCACCCCAATTCGGTTAGAAAGGACTGTAATTGCTGCTGCCGTTCAGGTCCGTTATCTTCGCTATAAGGGGTAAGACGCAAATCTCCCACGATGACTCCATCCCGCAAATACAATATCCGATTTCCACGCAACGCGGTTTTAAGATCATGAGTAACCATAATTATACTTTGCCCTTGTCTATTCACCTCAGTAAGGACGCGCAGTACACCTATTCCTGCTGAACTATTTAACGCACCCGTCGGCTCATCGGCGAAAACCGCTTTTGGACTGTTGATCAATGCCCGGATAATCCCCGCCCGCTGAGCTTCGCCACCTGAGATTTGCGCCGGAAACTTGCCCCAGGCAGAGTCATCCAGACCTACATCAGAGAGTAGCTTTTTGGCTTTTTTTACAGCACCTGCTCTATCCTTTTGTACAAGAAAAGCACTTGATAATACATTGTCGAGGACACTCATCGTATCCAGCAGATGAATCTGCTGAAACACGAACCCACAATTCTTCCGCCGGAATATCGCAAGCTGATCATTACTCATGGCTGTAATATCCTGACCTTCAAATAGAACCTCTCCAAGTGTTGGCTTATCCATACCCGAAATGGCATACAGCAGTGTTGATTTACCAGAACCAGAGCTGCCCATGATAATCGTAAAATCACCATGATATAAGGTCAGATCCAGATTTTTCAAAACATGCTGCTGAGTTCCTCCATGGGAGAAGGTTTTTCCAAGCTTATTAGTCTGCATCAGCACTTTATTATTCACTTCGCTCATGTTGAACACTCCATTTACATTCATGCTCATTAATTGCGCTAAAAAAAATCATAGCTCTACGCGAAATATAATGGCTGCAATCACAAACTCATTCGTAATTGCAACCTTATCGTACGTTAAATGTTCTTAACATGTCTTTGTGCAATCCTTAGCTAATTCTTAATTCTGTCCTGCTAAAGGAATTAGCAGTTTGACTGTAAATCCGTCCTCCCGATTGGAGCACAGAATATCGCCTTGCATTTTTTGCATCATATAACGGGAAATGTACAGGCCTAGACCTGCACCATTCTGGCTCACGGCCAGACTGCCCCGAAAAAATTTATTGAATACTAAAGGCAGCTCCTCTTCAGGAACCCCGGGACCATAGTCCAGAATATCTACCTCCAGATAATGATCCGTGATCTCAAACTTAATATCTATGGGTGTGTCTGTGTAGGCATATTTGTAGGAATTATTCACAACATTATCGATCACCTGCTGCAACCGCAAGGGGTCCACCGTAATGAGACAGTCAGGCACAGACGCTGCTGAAATCCGTTCATAGAAATTTACATTATTTATAATTTGGATCAGCAGGTGGCTTTGCTCTTCCGTTAAGCTGACTTTAAGTTCATTTAGTTCCTCCAAGGTCGAATGGAACATATCAGTCACCAGACGATCAATCTGATCTGCTTTGGAGTACAAAGTGTTAAGCTGTCTGCCGGTCTTCTCATCCCTTGCGCTTAATAACATCAGTTCCGTGATCGCCTTTAACGAAGCAACGGGTGTTTTAATGTCATGACTGAGACTAGCAACCAGTTCCTTTTTACTTTTATTCGCCAAATATTCGCTGTGTCTAGCCGCTGCAAGCTCTTCCCGCATCATATCAAAGCTTTCGGTAAAAGCACCAAACAGATGATTACGATCCATCTCCAGCGGCACTTCCAGATCACCTCTCGCGATATGCTTCGCGAATTGCTGCATTTTGCGGAACGGACGGAGAACCGATCGATTCAGGAACCAAATATAGAGAACGCCTAGAACCGTAAGCAGAAGCAGCATCACAATAGAAACTTGTATAAATTGTTTTTTCATATGTATAAAGATCGCACGGTAATCATTATTAATAATCACCTTCCCCACCATCTTATCCTGAACAAAAACGTCCACTAGAGTATCCCGATTATTGATGGCTTCGTTAACAGTAACGGAAATCGCATTTCCCGTCTGATATTTAAGTACTCCCGTGGTATCTATAATGGCAAATTCATAAGGACTTTCCTTGTACAGCTTCGGATCAAGCTTGTCCCAGTTCTGTTCCGTGAGCTTCACAATGGTATTGATCGCCACTCTATCTGTTCCTGTCTCCACCTGCAAATTAAGAATTAGGAAGGTGAGCGCTAAACTTGCGGCAAATATAGTAAGCAGAAGGGCCAACAGCAGTTTTTTTGTCATAACTATTTGTCCTCAAAAGCATAACCGATGCCCCATACTGTACGGATGTACTGAGGATCATTAGGATTCTGCTCAATCTTCTCACGTAGATGACGGATATGTACATTTAAGGTGCCATCCCCCGCAAAAACATCTCCCCATACCTCAGTAAATAACTCCTCTTTGGGGATTACCCTATTTTTCTGCTGAATCAAATAGCTGAGCAATTTATATTCCATCGTTTTCAGCTTGAGAGCTACGCCATTAAGGCTTGCCCTCCTAAGTTCGGGGTCTATCTGGATAGGGCCGGCTTGGAGGATAGCTGCCTCAGCTATAACTTCGTTATTGTGGCGTTTAAGCACCGCCTTCACTTTTGCGAGCAGCACTCTCAGGGTATACGGCTTATGAATATAGTCATCTCCTCCGATATCAAGAGCAATCAATACATCATCTTCACTGGAGCGGGCACTAATAAACAAGATAGGAATCCCCATCGTCTGACGCAGCTCTTTGCATAACTGGAAGCCGGATTCACCGCCTAAATTAATATCAAGCAGTAACATTGAGACCTGATGCTCACGCAAAAAGCTCCGGCAGGCAGCAGCGCTTGTAACAAACGCGGTTTGAACATCAAACAAATTAAAATATTCGCAGGTGCTCTCCGCAAGTTCAGTTTCATCATCAATAATTAAACAATCATATCTCATGGATTTCTCTCCGCTTCAACAGAATTTAGTATTATGTTAGAATATGCCTTTAAGGAGGGGTTACCTGTGGATAAACAATCCCAGCGTCTGGAGCAATATTTAGAAAAATACGAACAAAGCTGGCCACTGAGCGGCACAGTCTTAATAGCTCAGCATGGAGAAATCAAGCTACAAAAAGCATACGGATATGCGAATCTTGAACATCAGGTTCCGAACACTATAGATACCAAATTCCGGATCTGGTCATTAACCAAGTCATTCACTGGCATGGCAATTCTGATGCTAAAAGAACAAAAACGTCTGCGACTGGAAGATCCGATCCTTAAGTATCTTCCTGAACAGCATGCATTCGAGGGGATTACCGTCCTTCATCTGCTGGGACATACCTCGGGTATAGCCAACTACACTTCTCTACCCGAATATAATCAAAAATTAAATAAGCTGAAGCTGACTCCACTGGAGATGTTACAGCTATTTGTGAGTCAAACGCCTGCATTTATGCCTGGCACATCGTTTTCCTATAATAATTCAGGTTATTATTTATTAGGAATGATTATTGAGAAGATTACAGGCATGACATTTGAAGATTATATCACTACTTTTATATTACAGCCTCTTGGCATGGTAAATACAGGAGTTTATAACAATCAGCAAATCATTTCAAAATTAGCCTCACCTTATCATTCCTCATGGGGTGAGTATACTCAGGGTGAATACATAAATATGAGCTCTATCCTATCAGCGGGTGCTATGTATTCGACGGCTGCTGATCTTTTCCTGTGGGATCAAGCGTTATACTCCGATCAATTAGTATCCCACGATACTTTGGAGATGGCTTTTCATTCAAGTAATCTCAAATATCGTTTTGGTTGGTTTTTGGACGAACGTTATGATCGCAAAAGAATGTATCACGGCGGCGCTTATCGCGGCTTCCGAAGTGAAATGCACAGATATCCAGAAGAGCAGACGACCGTCATCATGTTGACCAATTATGATTGTGTCCCCATTACCAAGTTAACGGAATCTCTATCTGGATTAGTATTCGGTGAGCCTGCCGAGATGCCGATATTCCCGCAAGCCTTCCCACTTGATGATAGCATGTATGCTGAATATATGGGGACCTATGAGGGATTTGGCTGCAAAGCGAGCGTAGAGCGTAGGGGCCAGGACTATTATTTTGTCTGGAATGATGAAGAGGTTACACCGTTCTATCCTATCTCAGAAACAAGATTCCATCATACCAAGCATGACAGTGAATTTGAATTTAAACGGAATGAACAGGGTGAGCTTTCATTTCTGGGGATGAAAAAAAACAAACGAGTGCCGCATAAGCCATGAAATGGCTGCTGGGGCACCCGCCTTTTTTTTCAGCTAAAGCCTAAGCCTTGGCCAAAATAATAAATTGTGTGAGCATCACGATTACCGCTGAAGACACCCCCAGCGAATTAATGATTGTTAAAGCATTTGGATAACTTTCTTTCCGAAATTGTGAGAACAAAGACACCGTCCATAACACGCTGAAAAATAACGACGACAACCCAGATACAGCTTCACTATCAATTCGTCTGCTCCGGAGAAACAATCCGGCAAGGGTGGCGACAGTATAAACAATATATATTACTAGCTCTATCGATGTGATAACGATCGCCTCGCCGGCAGAGAACAAACGCATTAACAAGTATTGAAAACCTAAACAGATAAACACAAGCTGGTTAAAAGATAGTCTCTTCACTCTCATAGCTTAGCTCCTTTAGGATATATTTTCACAAAAGACAACGCTTACATTGTACTAGTGATTGAATATATCTTCTGTGACTTTCCATACCCTGCCAAATATTAGTCAGATAATATCCTCACATACAAAAAAGGAAGTACACTTTGCGAAAAAGATCCGCAAGGCATACTTCCTTTTTTTTACGATTCGATTGTAGATTTAGACGGAATGGGACATCTTAGTTCCAAAATAGAATGAACAGTGGATTTATAAGATGTTTTCTTAAAATTAGGAGGTCATTGCTGTGAGAAACAAACAATCCATTGTCTTCGTGACCATTCCATTATCCGAGATCAAGAAGTTCATCCTTATTGATATTGTTGCTGGATGGGTCTTTTATTTTGCTATAAAATTTCCCTTCCATTCCTTAATTGCCGCCTCTGCCGGAAGCATGTTTGGTCCTATCCTCATACGCCAATCCATGAAGTTAGTTCAAAATCGCGCCAAGTTTTAAGGTTTCAAGAACTGCTCAATCTGTTTTTTATGATGCTTATCATGTGGGATAAAACTTCTCAAATACTTGCGAACGCTGAATTTTTTGCGATCTCCGTCCTTATATTCCTGATTGAATTCATCTTCCGTTAACCCTGCAGCTGCATCTATGATTTTAGTTCTATAACGTACAAATTGTTCAATTAATGTTTGTTCAGATAATAATTTAGCATATTCTACAGCGTTAGCATTAAACTCGTTAAAATCCAAATGCTTAGTTGTGATCGGTTCCCGGAGAATTATTTTCTTAATCGCACCTTCATAAAAATATTTATCCCATAACATGAGATGACAGATGATATCCTTTACAGTCCATTTACCAGCTGCAATAGGCTGATTCCAATGTTTGTCTGATACTTCCCCTAAAGATTCTACGAACGGGATGAGGGACTTAAATTCGAGTAACATTTGCTCATTTGTTTTTGCAGCCAGAGAGATCAACCTCCACATGAAAAATAAAATAATTCAGTCACAACATCTATGCTGCGTCATCCGCAGAAGCTGCGGCCAGATCCATATCGGTAGAGTCAGGATTCAGCCAAATCTCAATCAACTCATGGGTACGCTTCACATCATTTTCGTCAAGCATATAATACCATTGATCCTTCCGTCTGCCTTCACCCTGCAACATATGGCTTGTAATCTCAGGAGTACCCCCCTCGAGAATTACTCTTTTCGCCAAATCAAGAATAAAGTCTGACTTCATATTGGTTTGGAAATTACTGCCTGCTATTTCGATGATTTTCTGTATATTAAGGATATTATCTACTCTCTTCATCCGTTCAAGCGCAGATTTCAAAAAGATCCGCTGCCGCTCCGTTCGTTTAAAATCAGAATCCTCACGGTATCTTACATACATTAATGCTTCAGCGCCAGAATAAATCGGTTTGTTCGGTTCAATTCTTAATTTCTCATGATCCGGGCTCTTGTTCTCAATCACCTTGGTAATCGGAAGTTCAACACCCCCTAGAGCATCTGTAACGCCCACAAGACCGTTGAAATTAATAGTAGCGTAATATTCGATAGGCGCGTTTAATAAATTTTTAACGGTGTCTACACTCATCTGAGGACCGCCATAGGAATGTGCTGCATTAATCTTGGTTTCTTTCCTAGCTCCTTTAACCTTTTCCGCTCCGATAATTTCTGCATAGGAATCACGAGGGATCGACACGAACAATACTTTATGATTAACTGGCCGGATCACAGTATATATAATCGAATCAGAAAGGCCGTTCTCTTTTCCCCGCTGATCAGTACCCAGTAAGAGGATAGAAAATGGACGATCCTTGTTATCCGCCGTTGGTTGTAATCCGGGAGCTTCAGCGTTTTCATTATTTTCTAAAGGAACGTATGATCCATCAAGCGTGTGTTCAATAGTCGGAGCCACAACGTTATTAAATCCGAAAATCAGCAGTTCTTTACGAAAAACATAAGATCCTAGCCCAGCAATAAGCACGATAGCAAGCGTAAATAGCCAGATCTTTTTTTTCTTGCTGGTCTTAGTTTTCTTCTTCACCTTTTTTTTCTCAATTCTACTTAAAGAAAATGAAGAAGCTGAATGGGTAATCTGTTTATTTTTCATTCGGATCCTTAACCCTTCCTGATGACGGATTCTACCAGCCGGTAATAGGGAATCATGTAGGTTGTCTCAAAGCCTAATCTATGCGCTAAGTTGAAAGAACCCTCGTTATCCAGACGACACGCCCACACCGGCTCAAGCTGATGTTCTAGACAGTATTCGATTAAGGCTGAACAGACAGCGTAGGCATAGCCCTTCCCCCGATGTGCTTCTGAGGTTTCTATGCCTATTTCCAGTTGATGCTCATTAACAAAACCCGAAAATGCCGTAGAGGCAATTTCCCCAGCGTCAAGAATATTAAAGCCCAGCCCCTCGGCAAGAAATTGCTCTTCATTCCTCCAAAACGCCTTAGGATTGACACCTCCTGTTGCCGCCAAAAACCGTTCTTTGTTCATTCGCACCACTTCAAGGTCTTGGTTAAGATAAGAAGCTTTCTGGTTCAGATATTTCTCGCGGTTAAAGCTGAAGTTGACCCTTGTATTTCTATGGAGCATTTCCTGTTCACTCCAATGAGCGATAACTTCCGGCCAGCCTCCCGCTGGATCAGCCTGCAGAAATTCTTGATGATGCCGAATCATATTTTTATTGGTTATGTAATCAAAAAGGTCGCGCTTAAACTCTTCATTATCCGACTCTCCAATTAATAAAGACATTCCACAAGGGTGTGCAATGTAAAAAGCACGCGGGTTAACGATATCGTCAACATATACGCTGCCAGCAATGACTTGCTTCACCACTGACTCGGCAAACATCGTATTTATTTTCACATTTTCTAAAGGCTCAATAGCTTTGTAATAATCTTTACACTCTAGTCGTTTCATAATTTTCTCCTTAGATATCACGTAATGTTTGATAGATAACCACCAGCTTGTGAGAATATTTTTTACTGGATGACACCGTTACCTAAAATATCCCATTATTATAGACGATCTTCGGGTCGATAAGTTTCTATTTATAAGAAATTTGTGAGACAAAAAAAGACCATATCCTATCAAGGATTGGTCTACCCTATTTATTAATGCTGATCTTAGATTTTTTTCACAATCATATCGATCTCGCTCTTCAGTAAAAGATATCTGACGACACTTCTCATGATCGGAACTTTAGTCAACTTATGCTGATCTACATAACTTTTCATTTGATCTTTAGACAGCCCAAGCAAGCTTCCCGCTTCAGATACCGTCAATACTTCCTTGTTACTTGTAGCGTTAAAGGTTTTCTTAACTTTTAAATTCCAGTCTTCAAACACCTGCATTTACATCCGCCACCTTTCTATAAAAAAATCCCCAAACGATAGGTTTGGGGATTCATTTTACTACTTACAGTTTTACAACATTCTCAGCTTGTTGACCACGATTGCCTTGAACTACGTTAAATTCTACACGTTGTCCTTCATCCAGGGACTTGAATCCGTCACCAGTAATTGCGCTGAAATGTACGAATACATCTTCTCCACCTTCAACCTCGATAAAACCAAAACCTTTGTCTGCGTTAAACCATTTCACTGTTCCTGTTTGCATAATATAATTACCACCTTATTTTTATTTACATGTTATTCTTATCCTCAAAAAATCTCTTACAAAATCTCTAAAAAAATAAAAATTCACATATGGTACAAGGTTATTAACGTCTAAAGAATAACCCTCTACGCTATGTGAATTCGCCAGGTAAATACTTTCGATAGATTGATTATAGCACAGCTAACACCAAATAGATACTCTTCTGCATTATGAACAAAATGGGAAGAAAGAAGGAGCTGTGTCATAAGTGATTCTACGAGTGGAGACTGACCTCCTCACTTTCAAAATCTTAAAATCAACAAAACAGCGATTCTTCTGTTCTCGAAGAATCGCTGTTCGGCGTTTTTTGGTCATTCGCGGTCTGCTTCAACTACACTTTCATTATCCTGCGGGGCTTTCGGACTCAGTTGACGTTATTTACATGTTTTTATCCTTTACAGCTAGAATTCGGACACCAGCGACGTTATTCCTTGGAAAAAGGCTCATATTAAGCATTTTTTGGGCCAATAGCTGCACTGGAGTCCGATAACATTCCAAATATCGGATAATCCTACGTTTAAGGACCACTGTGTCCCTTAGCAGGTTACTAAGCGTATTTTCCAGTGACTAAGCATGTGCTTTCGACACAGCAGTCATTTTCATAGCTTAGGGGATAGCCCTTTTTCTAAAATTTGAAAAGGGAATTTAAATTTTAAAATAGGACAATTTATCCAACAGGTCTTGCACCATTGAGCTAAGTGACTCCGACGAAGCTGAGATCTCTTCCATAGAAGCAAGCTGCTCCTCTGAGGCTGCTGCCACACTTTGGGAGTCAGATGAAGCTTCCGAAGCAAGATCGGCTAATTGTTTAACTGTAACTGAAATTTGCTCCGTACCCGCGGTCATCTGCTGTGCAGCTGCTGACACCTCTTGGATTTGATCAGTCACCTGCGTCATCTCTGTCAGAATCGAAGTAAATAAAAGATCACTATCAGATACACTTTGCACACCAAGAATTACTTTTTCATTGCCGACAGCCATTGCTTGTGAAGCTTGATTAGTATCTTGCACCACATCTTCAACCAAAGCAGTAACTTGTTCGGCAGCTTTTTTAGTCTGATCTGCCAGCATACGAATTTCTGAGGCCACTACAGCAAAACCTCGGCCATGTTCACCCACTCTGGACGCCTCAATAGCCGCATTTAGTGCCAACAGATTGGTCTGTTTACTTATGTTCGAAATCAGGCCTATAATCCCGCTGATCTGAGCAGATCGTTCGCCTAAACGTTCGATTGCCAGACTCGTCTCATCCACAGACAGCTTTAACTCTGACATTTGGTTCACTGCCATTTGAAGCTGCGCACTACCCTTTTTCGTCTGATCGGTAACTTCATCTGCAGACGCAGACACCGATGACGAAGAGTCAGCGATCCGTTGCACTCCAACATTCAGCTCGCTCATCGCCATTGAAGAATCACCCGCATAATCACTCTGCAGCTGCGCTCCTTCGGCTACTCGTCCAATTGCCACAGCAATTTGTTCAGCAGCTTTCCCAGTCTGCTCAGCGTTAGCTGTCAGCTCTTCAGAGGTAGCTCCCACAGACATTGATAAATCAGCAACAAGTCCAAACATTTCTCGAAGCTTATGGGTCATATGATTAAAATGTGTAGCCATCTTGCCGAATTCATCATCATTTCGAACCTGCAGGGTTTGAGTCAAATCACCCTGAGACATCAGCTGCAACTTATCAGATAACAAGCGAAGCGGTTTAACTACCATCAACCATAGCTGAAGACCAACAATAACAGCTAAAATCAAAATACCAATAATCATAATGATAAAAAATTCTGTTTTGGCTTGTTCATAATCAGCCATGATAACATCCTTAGAAATCGCTGTCTGTGTGTACCAGACCTGGTCACTTCCAGGCATTGGTATCGGAACAAAAGTCCGCAGCACGTCTTCTCCCTTGGAATTTATCGTGTATCCCAGTGTGGCCTCCCCATTCTTCACACGCTTCCACAGTAATGTTTTATCTTCTGTATCACCGAACTCTTTGAGTACACTTTGAGGATCATTTGGATTGGCTGCATATTTGCCATTACCAGTGATTAAAGAAACATAACCTCCCAGAGGTTTATAGTTAACAGCTTCTTCCTGCAATTGGGTTAACGAAACATCGAACCCTACAGTCCCAAGAAATGCACCCGTTTTATCCAAAATCGGCAGCATGACCGAAATCATCTCTATTGCTCCACCAGTCGTCTCATAGGAATAGGGTTCAATATAGACCGGTTTTTTCTCTTTTTTAGGTAAAAGGTAATAATCACCCGCACCTTCTACATCGTAATTTTTTAAGGGTTCAACCTTAATTGCACCTTGATTTCTAAAGACATAAGGAATAAAACGCCCCGTACCGTCATCATATGGCATCTTATTTATATTAGCCTGATCGTTCTGATCAAAAGCATTGGGTTCCCATAATATGCTCATCCCAAAAATTTCTGGTCTGTGCTCCAGCATAGTTTTCATTGTAGAAACAACATCTTCACGGTCCAAGGTTTGACGTTCTCTTGATTCAATCAGTACCTCAGCGAGCGCTTCACCCGTCGACTGAATGTCTATCATTCTATTCTGAATGGTCTCCGCATAACTTTTCCCTGCGATCTCTGCCTGAAGTTCACCGTTGGATATGCTCACACTACGCAGATTAGCCAGGTTTGCGACTAAACTAAAGAAAAAGATCACAATAATTACTAAACTTACCACCATAACAAACTTAAACGTTAAAGAAAGCCTTCGATACAATGCCATCTGAACAACTCCACTCTAGGATAATATATCTTTAATCGACAAAATACGACCTCTATTCAATAGGACTTATTACCTATAATTCAAGGGATGAAAATTTAAAATTCTATCCATTCCAAAAGTATGTTTAAATAAAAGTAGCCTAATCAAAAAAACATAATACAAAGGAGTTCATGCCGATGGAAATATCCTCTTTTTTGTTGCCAAAAGATCAAGTTGCCTATATCACTAACTCACTATCCATGCTGGAAGCCTTAGAACAATTAGAACAGCACCATTACACGGCTATCCCTATTATTGATAATGAAGGAAAATATGTAGGAACACTTTCGGAGGGTGATCTATTGTGGAAGCTAAAAAACACAGCAGACTTAACCTTTGACAATATAGGGGAAGTTCAAGTAAGCGACATCCAAAAGCATGTTCATAACGAAAGTGTTCTCATTAATGCAGAAATGGAAGATATGCTGACGCTCGCTGCGGATCAGAATTTCGTTCCTGTGATTGATAATGAGGGTGTATTTGTTGGAATTATTAGGAGAAAAGATATCATTGAATATTACACTCGCAACATTACGGATTAATAAAAAATGACCAATCTCCATTACGGAGACTGGTCATTTTATTTTTCATCAAAATTACAGTTCAGTCAGGATAATCGTTCCTTGTGGGGTAATCGCTAAAGTATGCTCATATTGTGCTGACAATCCGCCGTCAATGGTACGCGCAGTCCAACCATCCGCATCAATTTTTGTTCTGTAACTGCCTGTGTTCAGCATGGGCTCAATGGTAAATACCATCCCCTCTTTAAGACGAGGCCCTCTCCCTGCTGGACCATAGTGAGGCACTTCCGGAGCTTCATGCATTTCTGAACCGATCCCGTGGCCAATAAAATCACGTACTACAGAAAATCCGTTAGACTCTGCATAAACTTGGATGGCATGCGCAACATCCCCGATACGGTTGCCTGCAACCGCCTGCTCGATTCCACGGAATAACGATTCCTTAGTAGTGTCTAGAAGTTTGGTCGCCTGTTCACTAATATTGCCAATGCCGTAAGACCAGGCCGAATCTGCCAACCAGCCGTTTAAGTTAACAACCATGTCAATGGTTACGATATCCCCGTCTTTTAGCGGCTCTTTTTTCGGGAATCCGTGGCATATTACATCATTTACAGATGCACAGGTTGCGTACGGGTACCCATTATATCCTTTTTGCTCAGGAGTAGCTCCTTGAGACAATATAAATTTTTCTGCAAATTCATCAATTTCCCAGGTCGTAATACCAGGCTGCAAAATTTGCGCAATTTGACGATGACATTCAGCGAGAATTTTTCCCGCCGCACGCATTTTTTCGATCTCTTCCATCGTTTTCATGATAATCATAATATCGCCTCTTCTGTACAGAACTCATCGCTCTCGGGCAACGGTTCTTCTTTTGTATTTAGTTTACCCTTTATATTATGAAAGAAAATCGCGAGAAATCCAAATCATTAGTCAAAAAAAATTATATTTTCCTTCCTGAATCTAAAAATAACATCATTTTTTTATGATAATGTTAGATGAAAGACGAGTGCCTGATCAGCACTTCGTCTTATTTTCTAATAAAACATAAAATTATTGTTATCGTTAAATTATTTATTATTCCTAAAAATTCCTTTATATGTTATATTCAAAATAACTGAGGAGGTGATACATGCCTGTAATTGAGTGCATTTACTGCAACCACCTGAAGGATACGCATAATCTAAGAAGCAACCCTATTTGATTAAGGAGGAAATGTTGATGAAATTCAGTAAGCATTTTTCGTTCCGGAAAATCAGTTTGTTAGTATTAATTAGTATCCTTACTCTTTCTATTTCTTTACCTCAACAGCAGGCAGCGGCAGCAAACACTTCTGTTAAGGGCTTTTATGTAAGCGGTACCACTTTGTATGATGCCACCGGCAGTCCTTTTGTAATGCGTGGGGTTAATCATGCACACACTTGGTACAAAAACGATCTGGCTACTGCAATACCGGCCATTGCAGCCACTGGCTCCAATACCGTCAGAATTGTACTTTCTAATGGCAGCAAGTGGTCTCTCGATACCTTGGCGGATGTCCAAAATATTCTTAAGCTTTGTGATCAGTATAAATTGATTGCCATGCTGGAAGTGCATGATGCTACTGGCTCAGACAACACATCTGATCTTAACGCTGCAGTCAACTATTGGATCAGCATCAAGGATGCTTTGATTGGTAAAGAAGATCGTGTCATTGTGAATATTGCTAATGAATGGTACGGTTCTTGGAACACTGCAACATGGGCCAGTGGTTACCAAGCGGCAATTCCTGCGTTAAGAAATGCGGGCATTAAGAACACTTTAGTTGTAGATGCAGCGGGATGGGGTCAATACCCACAATCCATTTTCACTAGTGGTCAGGCTGTATTTAATTCAGATACCTTAAAAAATACTATTTTCTCGATTCATATGTACGAATATGCCGGAGGTAATGCTGCTACCGTTAAGAGCAATATCGATAGTGCCTTGGCCATTGGAGCCCCCGTGATTATCGGCGAATTCGGTGACAAGCACACGGGTGGAGATGTCGATGAAGCCACCATTATGAGCTACACTAAGGAAAAAAAGGTAGGATGGCTCGCCTGGTCCTGGTATGGTAATGGCGGAGGCGTCGAATATCTGGATCTAGCCAGCGGTCCAGCAGGAACACTCAGCAACTGGGGAAATACAGTCGTTAATGGAGCAAACGGAACCTTAGCAACCTCCGTGCTTAATAAAATTTATACAACGCCTGGTTACCAACCTGTGCCGGATGGTGGCACTACTCCTACACCTACACCTACACCTACACCTACGCCAACACCAACGCCAACACCAACACCAACGCCAACAGCAACACCTACAGCCACTCCTACCGGCTCGCCATCCAGTAATCTGGCACTTTACTACCGTGCAGCAGATACCAATGCTACAGATAACTCAATCAAACCTTACTTCAACATTTATAACAACGGAACAACGGCAGTCAATCTAAATGGACTGAAAATTCGTTATTACTTTACTAAAGATGGAAGCGCCTCCCTCAATGGTGTGATCGATTGGGCGCAGATCGGTGCTTCTAATATATCAGTTGCCCTTGGGTCCACTAGTGGAACGAACGCCGACTCTTATGTTGAGCTTACTTTCAACGCTAGCGCGGGCTCCATACCTGCCGGTGGACAGTCAGGAGAAATCCAATTACGAGTGCATAAAAGCGACTGGTCTAACTTCAATGAAGCAAATGACTATTCGTTCGACCCAACCAAAGTTTCCTTCAGCACTTGGAACAAAGTAACCTTGTATCAAAACGATGTACTGCTCTCCGGCATCGCTCCTTAAAAACATAAACCAGCGAGCCTCCCAAGATTGGGGACTTGCTGGTTTTTAAAATTAGATCTGTTGTAGCGCAGATGTTAGGATAATGCTTACTTATAGTAGCTCAAAAGATGACTGTTGCTAGATTTGTCAGTCAACAGTGATCTACTGCTGTTAGTCTGCTCCCGGACTGTTGTTACTTTGATGTTAGTCTACTGTCGGACTGTTACTACTTTGATGGATCTGTTGTAGCGCAAATGTTGGGATCTTACTAGATTATTGTAGATCAAATAAAGGCTGCTGCTAGATTTGTCAGTCAACGGTGATCTACTGCTGTTAGTCTGCTGCTGGACTGTTACTACTTTGATGTTAGTTTACTATTGCTCGTCTATTGTTCCGCTAGTCGGTTGCTGCTCTTTTGTTTGGCTATTCTGCGTACTACTCTACTGTTGCTCCTACTGATCTGATTTCACTCTTTCACACGATCTAATTCGACTCTTTCATTACTCTGACGTTAATCTACTATCGCTCATCTGCCGCTCATCTGCTGCTCATCTGCCGTTCTTTACTTTTTGAACACTCGGTTGTGGTTTTCGGACTCAGTGAAGCTAGAATAAAAAGTGGACAGTAGTTAACAGACTGGCGATAATGAGTCCACGGAGGTGTGTTCACATGGGAGAACATCGACAACGGTACAACGAAGAATTTAAAAAACAGACAGTGCAGTTCATTCAAGAGCAAACAAAGACAGTGGGCGACTTGGCGGAAGAGCTCAACATCCCAAAAAGTACCCTGCATCAATGGATGAGCCAGTATCGAGAACTAAAAAATGAACCGGCAGCTAGCTTGGATCGAGTACGGGAACTCGAGGCACAGTTGAAAGAAATGAAACGTCAACTTCAAGAAAAAGATAACAAGATTGCCGATGTGGAAGAGGAATTAGCGATCGTAAAAAAAGCAGTGCACATCTTCAGCAAACCAAGGAACTGAGATTCCAGTTTATTGAAAAACATCGCTCCGAGTTTCTCTTGGAGAAGATGTGCATGACCCTACATGTGTCACGGAGCGGGTACTACAAGTGGCGGACAGAAAAAACCAGTACGCATATGCTTCGTAAGGCTGCGATAATGAAGCGAATTCAGTATCATTTTGCAGACCATCAAAAGCGGTATGGGAGTCCGAAGATCACCCGCCTGTTGCATCAAGAAGGTTATACCGTTACCGAACGCACGGTGAGTGTGTACATGCGACATATGAAGCTTCGCTCCATTGTCTCCAAAACGTATCGCGTACAGACCACCGACTCCAATCATGACCATCCGATTGCCCCGAATACGCTGAACCAGCAATTTAAAATACTCAAACCCAATTCAGTATGGGTTACCGACATTACGTACATTCCTTGCCGGGGAGGGCGCTTGTACCTGGCTAGTGTGATGGACCTTTGCACGCGTGAAATCGTGGGGTGGCGCTTGGAGGACCATATGGAAACTAGCTTAATTTCGGGCGCCTTACAAGATGCTTACGAAGCTAAACAACCGGAAAAGGGTCTATTACATCACTCCGATAGAGGTTCTCAATATACTTCTCATGAATATACGAAGCAGTTGAAAGCGTATGGCATGGAGTCCAGCATGAGCCGCAGAGGTAACTGTTATGATAACGCCTGTATCGAGTCGTGGCACAGCATTTTGAAAAAGGAGCTCATTTATTGTAATCCACGATTCAAAACTAAGGAGCAAGCCTACCAGACACTTTTTCAATATATTGAGTTTTATTATAACCGCAAGCGAATGCATGGCGCGCTGGGGTATCTTTCTCCAGTTCGTTTTGCTGAGCAATTGACTAGAATGTCTGTTGCGTAACTGTCCACTTTCTTGACAGAGGTCCACAGATGACGCTATTTGTGCAATTTAAGCCGTTTTGAGCAACTTTCGGACTGGAGAGACGCTATTCCTCTGAAAAAGGCCTATTTCGGCCTCTTTTCATACCCATAACAGCGCTGGTGTCCGAATACTCTGCAAATTGGCAAGGTTTCAGAAAATAAGGGCTCCTGAGTCCGTCACCTTGTTAGTCTACTGCCGCTCGTCGCGCTCATCTACTGCTCTACTATCGCTCATCTACTACTCATCTTCCGCTCATCTACTACTCGTATGCGCTTATCTGCTGCTTATCTGCTGCTCATTTACTCTTGTCTACCGTCTTTACCTCTGGAGCATTTTGTGTACGACACGACACCTCGCGCACCTAACTACGCCCAAACCACAAAAAATACCCCGGCAGCCATCCAACTGGCCCCGGGACATTTTTAAATCTACTTTCATTTAGTCATGGAAATTAAGTCCAGAGGTAACGGCTTTAACATAATCTGCACGGATCACGAAATCTCCAAAATGCTCACCTTGTTGACGTTCTTTGGCATATCGGTGAAGAATAGGTTCAAGCGTCTCTAGGATCTCCTTCTCATCTATGTTTTCTTTATACATTTTATTGAGGCGATCACCCGTAAAGCCTGCTCCTAAATACATATTATATCTGCCTGGAGCCTTGCCGATAAACGAGATTTCACCCAGCGCCGGTCTAGCACATCCATTAGGGCAGCCGGTCATCCGGATTACAATTTCCTCGTCGCGCAAACCAGCTTTATCTATAACAAGCTCCAGCTTATCTATCAACGAAGGCAGATAACGTTCCGCTTCAGCCATCGCAAGTCCGCAGGTTGGCAGTGCTACACAGGACATGGAGCTGCGCCGCAATGCAGAAAGATGTGCTCCATCTGTAAGTCCATGCTGTTTAGCCAGCTCAGCTACTTTTCGTTTTTTGGCAGTAGTGACGTTGGCAATCGTTAGATTCTGATTCGGCGTTAGCCGGAAATCTCCAGTATGGATTTTAGCAATCTCCCGCAAGCCAGTCATCAAGGTGTATCCTTCTTGGTCATGAATCCGTCCGCTTTGGATATAAAGTGTCAGATTCCATTTTCCATTGGTACCCTTCACCCAGCCGTAACGGTCTCCGTTGTGATCAAAATGATAATCATGTGCCGCTTCAAGCTGCCATCCGAGTCTTTCATGCAGTTCGTCAACGAACCATTCCAGACCGTGGCGGTCAATCGTATATTTGAACCTTGCATTTTTGCGGACAGAGCGATTGCCATAATCCCGCTGGATCGTTACGGTCTTTTCTGCCACATCAATCAACTGTTCGGGACGGCAAAAACCAATAATACGTCCCAACTGAGGATAAGTACTGGTATCCCCATGAGTCATCCCCATACCGCCGCCTACAGAAACGTTAAAGCCTACTAGCTTCTCATTTTCCAGAATAGCGATAAAACCCAGATCTTGCGAGAATACATCCACATCATTAGAAGGTGGCACCGCTAAACCAATCTTAAATTTACGAGGTAAATATACCGGACCATAGATTGGTTCTACTTCCGCACGTTCGCCTAAGCTATCTACTACCTTTTCACCGTCTAGCCAAATCTCATGGTAGGCGGGAGTACGTGGGGATAAGTGATCACTCACTTTGCGCGCCCATTCATAGACCTCTGCATGCACCTCTGACTGGTAAGGATTCGGATTACTCATTACGTTACGGTTAACATCGCCGCAAGCTGCCAGCGTCGTCATCAGCGTATCATTAATGCTGCGAATGGTTTTCTTAAGATTCCATTTGAGTACCCCGTGCATTTGAAACGCCTGTCTGGTAGTCAGACGTAAGGTCCCATTACCGTATTTTTGTGCCAGATCATCCATCACTAGCCACTGCTCTGGTGTCGCTACCCCGCCTGGGGCAACTACACGAAGCATGAACTGAAATGCAGGCTCCAGCTTTTGCCGTTCACGCTCATTGCGTAAATCCCGATCGTCCTGCATATAACTTCCGTGAAATTTCAGCAGCCGATTATCATCTTCCGGCAAACCTCCGGTAATCGGATTGCTTAATGTCTCAACAAGCGCGCCCCGCAGATAGTTACTCTCTTGCTTAATGTGTTCAACATCACTTGGAGGCCCGCCGATCGGCTTAACCTTTTCATTGTTTGCCATTGTTGTTATCTCCCCCCGAAGTCATTCGATAACTTTCCTCTATCCATTAGTAAACATCACGTTGGTAGCGCTGCGCCTGCTGCATATTATCCAAATAAGCTGCCGCTTCTTCAGGACTCAGCCCACCCTCATGCTGGATGACAGTAATCAGAGCAGAATGAACATCATGTGCCATATGCTTCTCGTCACCGCAAATGTAAATATGAGCTCCCGCTTGCAGCCATTCGTAGACCTCGCGGCTCTTTTCCAGAATGCGATGCTGAACATATACTTTCTCTTCGGTATCACGGGAGAAAGCAACATCCAGCTTAGTTAACAAGCCGTCTTTTAGCATTCTCTGCCAGTCCGTCTGATAGAGGAAGTCCGTCACGAAATGCCGATCTCCGTAGAACAGCCATGATTTACCTTCCACCCCAAGCTCGCCACGTTCCTCCAAGAAAGAGCGGAAGGGTGCAACGCCTGTCCCCGGTCCAATCATAATGATCGGCGCATCAGGATTTGTTGGAAGCTTAAAGTTAGGATTATGTTGAATGTAGATGGGCAACGTATCTCCCGGCTGGACTCTTTCAGCACAATGTACCGAGCAGACCCCATAACGCTCACGGCCATGTGCCTCATAACGTACAGCTCTAACCGTTAAATGAACCTCATCTGGATTAGCTTTATAGCTGCTAGCAATTGAATAGAGTCGTGCTGGAAGCTTGCGCAAAATAGTCACAAAGTTACTGGCTGAACCTTCCCATGGAGAGAAGTCCTGAACCAAATCGAGCAGATCGCGGCCTTGAATATATTCCTTAAGCTGTTGCGCACGTTCTGGCGCCAATAAATCCTTTAGTTTGTTAGAAGAAGATAACTTCGCCGCTTGCTCAAGCAACGGTTTGGTTAATACAGTGATTTCATAGTGGTGAAGAAGTGCCTCACGTAAGGAACCTTCTTCCCCTTTTTTATTAAATGGAACAATATCATTAGGATTCCAGCCCATAGTATGAATAATAGCGTCTACCAATTCAGGATGATTCTCCGGGTAGACACCCAGCGCATCCCCTGGCTCAAATTGTATGTTAGAGCCTTCTAGTGATAGCTCCAAATGGCGGGTCTCCCGGTCGGAACCGCGTCCGTTCAGATTTAGATTTTCTAATACTTCCGCTTTAAAAGGATTGTTGCGGGTATACAAAGGCTCCTGAGAATCTGTGTCTTCCGCAGCTTGAACCGCTTTTGCCGCAATGGCCGGAGCATTTAAATGTGCATTTAAGGCACCAATCACGCCTTCAAACCATTCGGTAACCGAATCATCATAATCAAGATCACAATCCACACGCGGACTTAACCGCTTGCCGCCAAGTTCCTCAAGCCGCTGATCGAAGTCTTTGCCGGTCTGACAAAAGAATTCGTAAGAGGTATCCCCCAGTGCCAACACTGAGAACTTCAGATTCTCTAATTGAGGGGCTCTTTTGCTATAGAGAAATTCATGGAACATCCGTGCATTATCTGGCGGCTCGCCTTCACCGTGAGTACTGACCAGCAATAGGAGGTTCTCAACCTTCTTAAGTGCATTGGGCTTAAAGCTGTTCATCGCAGTGATCGTGACCTGAAATCCTTGCTCCTCCAGCTTGCGGGACAAGCTCCCAGCCAGCCGTTGGCAATTCCCTGTCTGGGACCCAAACAACACGGTCACTTCACGTGAAGCTACAGGTTGACTAACGGCACTACCTTCCGCATTTCCTATCGTATTTGATTGCACTGCTTGAACCCCGGCACCTGCCGATGGTGCAGTAGTAAGGCCCATGGCCGACAAATAACCGCTAAGCCATATTTGCTGTGTCTCCGTTAAGGATGGTAGAAGACGATTGAGTAGCTCGACTTGGCTCTCGTTAAAAGGACTGTTCGTTACCTGTAGTTGCAACAATATCCACCTCTCCTAAACATGAAATCTTCTGATGATCCGTACCTCATGAAATCAGGCTATCACAATAATTGTAAACGATCAATGATGTCGATTTAACCTAATAATTGTAATTTATTGAAAAAGTATCTATATAGTACGTAAAAACCGATCAAAACAGTATGATTTAACCTGTTTTGATCGGTTTCATTATAAAAAGTGATACTATTTATAAAATATTGTGATAAATAAAAGCTATAATTTTTGCTTACTTTCGGGAAATAACACCTCGCCGATCCCCGTCTTAATCTTCACTATCTCCTCAAGCGTATTCGATAGCTCGCCGGGCGGATAAGGTTTAGTTAAATATTTTTGAATTACATCGTTTAATTGATTCTTATCCGATTGATCCAGAGCAGAAGAAATAACGATAGGGATATTTTCAGTTCTTGGATCTTCTTTAAGCATTCGGATCAAATCCCAGCCATCCAGCTCTTCACCCAACATCAAATCTACCACTATCGCCACAAATGGTGTTTTCAAGGCCTGATCAAAAGCTTGCTGTGGATGGTAATGATGGGTAACACGGAAGCCCTTCCCTTTAAGCTCTTCTGATAAAAGCAACGAAAGACTGTAATCATCTTCAACGATCATTACATTAGGCTTGAGCTCTTTATCGGTGCTCCATTTATTAAGCTCATCCTGTTGCCGGCTCGCTTCCGCATGGAGGATAGGGAGGCTAAACCAGACGGTAGTGCCTTCTCCTTCTACGGAATCTATACCGATATTTCCCTTTTGCTTCTCAATGATCTCCTTACAGATAGCAAGTCCAAGTCCTGTTCCTCCAATTCTTTTAGAGGCGCTATTATCCACTCTTCTGAATTTTTGGAATAGCTGTCCTATTTGATCCTTAGGAATGCCAAGACCATTATCCTGGATACGTACAATAATCCTATCCGACTCGTTATGCAGCAGTACTTTAACTTCATTGTTATCAGGCGAGAACTTAATCGCATTACTTAACAGATTCGTCAGAACTTGGACAATCTTATCCTTGTCCACATCAACATCCGCATTCAAAGCCTCATCCACTAGGAGCACATGATGGGTACTGCTCAGTTTATATTGATCAATTACGCCTAATACAATTTCACTGAGATTCAAATGCTCCGTGATATATTGCTGCTTACCTGACTCCATTCTCTGCAAATCAAGAAAATCATTTATGAGCTCCGTCAGTCGTTTAGCTTCTTTATGAATCGTCTCCAGATATTTAAGCTGCTTCTCAGGCTTCATGGTCTTAGACAATAGCAGTTCTGTGAAACCAAGCACACTCGATAGCGGTGTTCTTAGCTCATGACTTACCGTACTGACAAGATCAGATTTCATAAGGTCCAGCTCATATTCTCTAGTGATATCTCTGTAGACAAACAATGTACCAATACGCAGCTCGCGACGGAATACAGGGATCGCATACACATCAATATGCTTCATCGATTCAGTTCCAATGGAGTATTGCATGCTGCTGGATTCCAGAGCATCCTCAGCAATCGCTTTTTCAAAAAACATCCGAAGTTCATGGTTCTCATTCGAGTGCTCGATGAAATAATCCATCCATTTCTGTCGGGGAATCAAAGTTCCTTCTGTCCACTCATAATTAAAAATGTTGCTCAACGCTTTATTCATCTGCAGGAGCATACCTTCTGTATTCACAAATTGTATGCCCTCGTTCACATTATTTACGATGTCCCGATTCAGCTTTCGTCCATGTTCAATCTCTTCATACATGAATAAACGTTCAATCGCCAGCGCTACGCGGTTCATCATCCCCTGAACCTCATTAATCTCTTCTTTGCTGAAGGAATGACCAATCCGGCTGCCACAGAACACTGCAAGAATCTCATCCTCTGCGTTCACAACAGTAGTGTAGAAGTCGTAAACATAGACCTCACTCGCAGAAATCCCTTGCTCTGGTTGTGTGGCCAAACGCTTGATTAGGTACGTTTTTTCCGCTTGCAAGCGATATAACATCTCATTGTTCTCATGATCAAGATAACGCTCCACATTCTCCTGCGGAATGCCTTTCACAGCTGCGATATTATCTTTCACAAGCAGGAAGAAACTCGAATCAAAGGCATACAAGCGATGCATAAACTCAATAAACTTATCAGCAAATTCATGCTTATCCAAGGTATAAGTAATATCATGATTCAGCTGATTATTAAGCTCAAGCATCATCTTGGTCTGTTCTGTATTTTTTAACGTTTCGGCTAGCTCCTGCTGTACGCTCTTCATTGAGGTGATATCGTTCGCAATAAGGATGTATTGATAAATCACACCCTCTTCATTCAGGTACGGCACAATCGTTAGTTGCAGCCAGATGGGCAATCCGTCTTTGGCTAGAATCTGCAGCTCATTGTTCCACACTCCGCCTGTATTTAATTTGTTAAAGATTTTCTGATAACCCTCGTCAGAGATATTATAAAGTTCAAATAACTTATAGGTGTAACCGATAATCTCAGACTTTTTATAGCGGGTATATCCACTTAAATTATCATTCGCGTAGGTAAAGACACCTTTAGCAGTAAGGATCCCGACCGCAGACGATTGATCCAAAGCTTTCATCATACTTTCAATTTCACTAAGCGAGCGTTGCAGCCTATATTGCTGATCCTGAAGTTCATCCTGCTGCGCATGCAGCTCTTCATTCTGCATCATTAATTCTTCTTCTTTATCTTGAATACTTCTAGCCATATTAAGAAAAGCATCATAAAGTCGGCCAATTTCATCTTGATTCTTAAGCTTGCCCAGAAGAATTTCTTCTCCTGCAGCCAGGGAATGGGTTGCCCCTTCCAGCTTCAGAATAGGATCTATAAGGTTCTTCAGAATCCGCCAGATCATAAAGGTGAAGATTAGCAGAATAATCGTGCTGAAAAAGAATGCGATAAAGGTAAATTCATTGGCACGTTTGATGTAATCCATAGCCATAGTATTTAATGCGGCATCGGATCGTTGCTTGTACTCTTTTGTATACATTAAAAAATCATTCACTGATTTCGTGTTGCCATCTGCGGATAGAGCTCTCAAAGACACATAATCGTCTGCCTCGACAAACCGAATCGCTTCAGGTAAAACTTTAGTTTTGTACTGAACATAAAATGCTTTCAAACCATCTCTAAACAAGGCTTCTTCCGGAGATAAATTGAGATTAGAATAGGTATCCAGAATCTTATCAAAGTTAACAAGTCCTAGGTTTAGGAGATCTAATTCATTGGCACTCTTAAGTGCGCTGAATCCCCTCGCTCGGAAAAAAACCTCATTTAATGCAGTCGCCAATTCGTTAATCGTGTCCGCCTTATTCTGCAGAACTTCACGGTCTCTACTTAATTTGTTCTGCTCATTATTTATGAAAAATAAAAATACAGATCCCATAATAATGATTAACGAAAAAACCAAGGCAATGATACGAAAATATCTATTTTTAATACTGTGATTAGAGCTGCTTCCCTTTGTCACTTAGGATCCCCTCCACAATCTGCAAGAGTTCCATCGGACTAAAAGGTTTTGGCATAAAATAACGTGCGCCTGCATCTACCGCTCGAAGACGATCTACATCTTGGGCTTTGGCTGTTAACATTAAAATAGCTGTAGCCTTCTTTTTCTCATCATCCAGTTGGCCTAGGACTTCAATCCCTGTCATTTCAGGCATCATATAATCCAATATCACCAAATCATAATGATCCTGTGACAATTTTGAAAGCGCCTCTAATCCGTTCTCGGCAGTATGGATCTCCACGTCTTCCAAATCTTCTAAGGTGTCTACAATTAACATTCGTAATACTTCTTCATCATCCACTACCATTACCTTTTGCATAGCTGCCTAATTCCCTCCGCTTTAGATCTCTCCTGGTGCTCACAACATATTCAGAAACCAATTAGAACAAAAATCTATGAGCCAACCGCTCTATTCTCGACAATAACTCAGGCATATGAACCGGTTTCACTACATAATCATCGGCACCCATCTGCAGGGCATGTACAATATCCGCCTGATTATTTCTTCCCGTCAGCATGATCACTAATATATTTACTTCCGGATACGTTTTGCGGATTCTTTCCAGAACTTCTACTCCATCCAGATCAGGCATCACACCATCCAGCAAAATAATATACTTCTCATCCACGGCATACCAATCCGATTGCAGAAAATCAAGCCCATTCGCATAGCTGCTAACCTTCACCTCAGCAATATTATCCGGCTCCCAAATGGCGAACTGACTGGTCACAATTCTACGAATTAGCGTATCATCATCTACAACAATCACATTCAGAACCGAATGCTTTTTAGTAGTGGATAAATGGTCCGAATAAAGCGTTGTCTGATTCCTTCCAGCATGCTTACTGGCATAAAGAGCCTGATCTGCTTCCTCAATCAATTTATCGGCTATATTCTCGGCATCTGTTACCTCAGAAATCCCGCTAGAGATGGTCACATGAAAGATTTCATTTTTCGCAAAAAAGTCAGTAGCCGCAAACCGCTCTTGAATACGCTGTATAACCAACATTGCAGATTCCGCATCCGTGTGAGGTAAGAACACTGCAAACTCTTCTCCCCCATAACGGCAAAAGGTATCCTCCAGACGGATGGAATTCTTCACAAGCTCGGAAAAGCCCTGCAGAACTTCGTCTCCAATTAGGTGACCATAT
Organism: Paenibacillus sp. FSL F4-0122; assembly: GCF_038002845.1. Taxonomy (NCBI): domain Bacteria; kingdom Bacillati; phylum Bacillota; class Bacilli; order Caryophanales; family Paenibacillaceae; genus Paenibacillus; species Paenibacillus sp. FSL F4-0122. Next base: position 4,852,110 of record NZ_JBBODI010000001.1, on the reverse strand, counting down.
GTATCATTAACGTTTTTAAAATAATCCAAATCAATCAGCGCTAACGAAAATACGCGGTTAGTCCGCTTAAAATCACCAATCAACTGCTTCATGACTTGATTAAAGTGTTTGCGATTGAATGCGCCGGTCAAATCATCCACGATGATGGACTCCTGCCATTCTCTCTTAAGCTGAAAGCGATTTTTGATCAATACCAGAAATAAATCAATATCTACAGGCTTCGGTAAAAAATCCATCACCCCCAGCGAATACGCATGCATTTGCGTCGCTTTGGAGTACTCCCCACTTATAATGATAATGGGAATTCGTTCTTTTTTAGCCTTGCCGATAATTTGGTTCAACACCTCAATCCCACTTTTATCCGGTAAAAGAATATCCAGCAGAATGAGATCTGGTTTCGTTTCATAAAAGATTTTGAGTCCCCGTTCAGCAGATAAGGCTATGCTTACATAGTAATTCTGCTTCTCCAATGACTCTTTCAGATAAGCAACTAACTCTACATCGTCGTCGATAAGAAGAATATCATTCTGCGTGAGCGTCTCAGCAGGTCCCTTTTTATCCAATGCTTTAACAGAGCTTGAAGCTGCCAATGAATGGACATTAAACAATGGAATCAGTGGATATAAATAATCCCCCCATTCCTCAACCGACCAACTCTTAAGACTGCTTTCCATGAAATAGGGCAGCGTATCCTCGGCAAATTGTTCGACATCTGGTAATCCGACAGTTCCAGCAGTGCCTTTTAAATTATGCAAAAAACGATAAATGTCCTTTTCCTTCACTTCCGCCTGTTCCGTCCATTCCTGGAGGGTCATCTTCGTTCTTTGCTCAACCATGTCTTTATATTTTTGTGTAGTCATATTTACTCCTTCAGACTATCATATCAAACTCTCAGTTCATCACATTTTTTATAGGCTGTCAAATGAATTTTCTATAATTTCAGCTGTCAAAATAAATATTTAATCAAACTGACAAAAAACCTTTGGTTGAAGCTTGTTTCATCATTTGCAATAATAGTTGGAATGGTTCATTCCGTATACACGGTGAAATCAATAAATACAAAGGGAGGCTGTATTCATGAAGGGAATTATTACTGTATTGGGAAAAGATAAAGTAGGGATTATTGCTAAAGTATGTACATATCTAGCCGAACACAATTTGAACATTCTGGATATTTCGCAGACGATCGTTCAGGATTATTTTAACATGATGATGATTGTAGACATTTCTAGCTCAACTAAAGCTTTTGAGAATATCGTAGAGGAATTACATTTGCTTGGCGAATCGATTGGCGTGGAAATCAAGCTTCAGCATGAGGATATTTTTAATATTATGCACCGAATCTAGGAGGATGGCTGACCATGATATCACTAGTGGAAGTACAAGAAACGAATAAGATGATTCGTGAAATGAATCTGGATGTGCGTACCATAACAATGGGGATCAGCCTCATGGATTGTGCCCACACGGATATGCGCACCTTTAATCAAAATGTATATGACAAAATCACCAGATCCGCTGAAAAGCTCGTAAAGACGGGTGAAGATCTGGAAAGACAATTTGGGGTTCCTATCGTTAACAAACGGATTTCTGTCACACCCATCGCTATTGCCGCTGGTGCGGTGAAGACAGATACCTATGTACCTGTTGCTGAAATCCTGGACAAGGCTGCAAAAGAGGTAGGCGTTAACTTTATTGGCGGCTTCTCTGCACTTGTACAAAAAGGTTGCACCAAAGGCGATCGTATTCTGATCGACAGTATTCCTGAAGCATTGGCAGTCACTGAAAGAGTCTGCTCCTCGGTCAATGTCGGTTCCTCCAGAAGTGGAATCAACATGGATGCTGTGAAATTAATGGGCGACATTATTATCCAAACTGCAGAACGCACCAAGGATCGGGATTCCATCGGCTGCGCCAAGCTGGTAGTCTTCTGTAATGCAGTCGAGGACAACCCTTTTATGGCCGGAGCATTTCACGGGGTTGGGGAGCGGGAATGTGTCATCAACGTTGGCGTCAGCGGTCCTGGTGTAATCAAACGTGCGCTTGAAGAGGTTCGAGGGCAGGATTTTGAAACCTTATGTGAAACCATTAAACGGACAGCCTTCAAAGTCACACGTGTCGGTCAGCTAGTTGCTCAAGAGGCTTCCAAACGGATGAATGTTCCTTTTGGGATTATCGATCTATCCTTAGCCCCTACTCCAGAAATCGGAGATTCCATTGCCGAAATCTTTCAAGTCATGGGTCTGGAGGAAGCTGGCGCACCGGGAACAACCGCTGCTCTGGCGATCCTAAATGACAATGTTAAAAAAGGTGGCGTGATGGCCTCCTCCTATGTAGGTGGCCTTAGTGGAGCCTTTATTCCAGTCAGTGAAGATCACGGCATGATTCAAGCCGTTCAGCGGGGTGCCCTTACACTAGAGAAACTGGAAGCTATGACCTGTGTTTGTTCCGTGGGACTGGATATGATAGCTATCCCAGGAAGCACCACCAAGGAGACCATTTCCGGTATCATCGCGGATGAAGCTGCAATCGGCATGGTGAATAACAAAACCACTGCGGTTCGCGTGATTCCAGTAATCGGCAAGGACGTAGGTGAAATGGTCGAATTTGGCGGCCTGCTCGGATATGCACCAGTCATGGCAGTGAACGGCTTCAACTGCGCGAACTTCATTAATCGTGGCGGACGAATCCCAGCTCCAATTCATAGCTTTAAGAATTAATAGAAACCTCAAACAGCAAGTCCCTATTTGTACTTAGGAGACTTGCTGTTTTTTATTAATCTGATGCTGAGAATGTTAGTTTACCTTGATTAAGCCCGTTGGATGCCAATATTAGGTGTTCCGCCAGTCAAATCGATAAATAATACATAATCATTTCCATCTGTGCCCTTCAGCACGAGACCAGTCTGACCTACAGCACCTACAGAAAAGTATCGAACTTGTTGCAGGCTGGTAGGAGCGCCTGGTGGCAATGTTGCTTGGTTCGTAGCGATCAACCGGGTTGCAGCTCTAATGGTGCCTGCCCCGCTAATTTCACCGGTTACCCCCAGATGACCAAGTATGGATTCACTGCCGTTCACATTTAGGCTTCCCATTATGGTCTGACTACCATTCAAATGCAGATTCGAATCGATAGTCTCATTTCCATTAACGTGCAGATCATTTTGAATGGTCTGACTTCCTGTAACTAGAACGTTATCGAAGGTTGGCAAGGCGATCATCCCTTTCAGGTTTTATAGCATATCTTATGTTAAACAAGCCAGCCCTGTCATAGATAGATATACAGCTTTCACTAAATCCGCTTTTTATCTTCAGGGCTCTGATTAATGGTCTTATACCTAAAGTCAAAATAACCCCCTACACATATAATGATTAGCAAGACTCGGTGCTAGAGCGGACGACTGGCTCCACAGAATACAGGAGGAATTATGAAGAAGACAGCTAATAGGCTCACTCCTGAAAGGCCTTCAAGTCACGAAGTCACCATCAGCCAAGTTAATCCATCGCAACACCATAACCTCATCCTTGAGATGAACTCTTATAGAGCAGAGCCGCTGCAACGGGAACTCAAGCAATTAAGAATATTGCTGCTGGTTCCTACAGAGGCCAGCGATAAAATGCCTAATGTACGACTTTTTAAAGATCAACTAAGGCATTTGGTCAAAGAAGTACTTGCTATTAAATTCCAGCATAATCTGGAGGAATATTTAGCCCATTTTCAACCTGATCTAATATTAGCTCTAGGATCGGAGACTCTATTTCCGGAGGAGAACCTCCCTGCTCTGAAAACTTCCAACGTTCCCAAAGCGGTATGGATGGCAGATGCAGCTTGTCTTACTCCAACAGAACGTAATCTGGCATTGTTATTCGATTATATTTTCACACAGAACATAGCTAATCTGATCTATTATCAGGGTTTATGGGGCAAGCATTCCAGTTATCTCCCATATGCTGCGGATACGGATCTCTATTATCCAAGACGTGTGGAGGACTGTTATCAGAGTGACGTACTCATTCTCGGCGATTTTCAAATCGATAGTGTGCTTTACACGTTGGCGTATTCAGACCTGCTTCAAGGCCTTAAGGTAATGATCGCCGGGCGTGGTTGGGACCCCCCCAGAAATTTCCTGGATATCACCCATAGTAAAGATATGTCCAGTTATTATAATGGAGCAAAAATCGTCATCAATTGCACTGGTTCTATGCAGCAGATTATGGAGGTCACCGCTTGCGGTGTATTTCAGTTAGTGGAGGATCATCCCCATCTTCATAATTACCGAATTGCAGAAGAAGATCTCATTCGTTTCCAGAACTTCAAAGAGCTCTCCGATAGCTTTAAGCACTATTTTTCACATAGTGAAGAAAGGAGAATTTCTGCCTCTCGTGCTCTAAAGGAACTTAAATATAACCATTCTTATATCCAGCAAGGAAAGTTACTGCTGAGAAAAATATTCAAGGAACCATAGGGGGTGGCATGACTTGAGATGCATTGCTTTTGTATTGCCTCAGTTTCATCAGATCACAGAGAACGATTCCTGGTGGGGTGAGGGTTTTACAGAATGGACAAATGTCAGGAAGGCTGCAGCCCTTTATCCTGAACATGATCAGCCCAAGAAGCCATTAAATAATAATTACTATGATTTAACGGATCCTAAAGTGAAACAATGGCAGGCAGAGACTGCAAGGGCTCATGGCATTTACGGTTTTTGTTATTATCACTATTGGTTTAATGGCAGGCGACTACTGGAACAACCGGTTCAGCAGATTCTTGCGAGCAAAGAGCCTGACTTCCCCTTTTGCCTTTCTTGGGCTAACGAACCATGGACACGTAGCTGGGATGGCACCGAAGAGGATGTACTGATGCCACAGGAATACGGAGAAGAACGGGATTGGCGAATGCACTTTTTTGCATTGCTGGAAGCCTTCAAAGATGATCGTTATATCCGAGTGGAAGATAAGCCTGTCTTTATCATTTATAGATCTGCTAGTATCCCGCGCTGTGAAGAAATGCTTCAATATTGGCGCGAATTGGCTCTGCAGAACGGACTTAAAGGACTTCATCTGGTCCGGACACTGGGCGGTTTCCCCCTACAGAAAGAGCAAGGATTCGATGCCAGTCTGGAATTTGAGCCGCATTACACATTCGCACATGGCGGGGTTAAGCATTTATGGAGCTCAAAGCAGGTGGAGGATCAGAGGCATATCGTAATTGATTATGATGAGTTATGGGAATCCATGTTGGAGCGGACACCCCATAGGGACGGAGAAATCATATATCCGGGAGCCTTTGTCAACTGGGATAACACACCACGGAAAGGCCCTGCCGGACAAAGCACCTTAGGTGCTAATCCTCAAAAATTCGGCCAATACCTTTCACGACAAATTGAGCGCGCCAAAAAAATGTTCAAAAGTGAATATATTTATATCAACGCCTGGAATGAATGGGCTGAAGGCGCCTATCTGGAACCGGATGAGCGTTATCAATATCAATACTTGCAAGCCGTTAAGGAAGCCCTACAATTTCATCACAAAGAAGATCCTTCTTAGCCGTAGCGCCAGAAGGATCTTTTTCATTTTATGTTATCTTTCCGATGACTGCACTCTGGCGCTTCTTGCACTCACCAATCTCCAGCCAGTTAATAAAGCAGCCACTAGACATATGGATGCCGAGGTTACAAACACTACATGCATACCCTCGATAAATAACTCTGGTCGGCCGGGAACTAACCCTGTCACTCTATAGCCGGCTTTACTGCTCATCACTTGAAAAAGAATTGTAGTAGCAATTGTAATGCCGACAACCATACCGACATTACGAACTAACGAATTGACACTACCCGCAGAACCAAGCTGTGTTCTTGGTACCTTAGACATAACAAGCGAGTTGTTCGGCGATTGAAACAGGCCACTTCCTATACCCAGCATAGCGATCCACACACCTACCAGCACAACAGAACTTCCTACATGAAGCTGTGCTAATCCGAACTGTGCAATAACCATGACCACCAGCCCCGCAAAAGTCAAAAATTCAGAGCCTATTTTATCCGATAGCGCACCACTCATTGGAGCCACGACTACCATACATATCGGCAACAACATTAACAAGAAGCCTGCATAGAATGGCGATAAACTAAGCATGTTCTGTGCATAAAACGGCGCGATAATATTGAAGCAGAAATTCGCTGTAAATACGAGAAAACCACATAATATACTTAAAGAAAACAACGGATTCTTAAATAATGACAGCTGCAACAACGGTTCTTTTCTACGAAGCTCCGTCCATATGAAAGCAATGAAGCTGACGACAGCAACAATTATTGATGTAACAATTAAGCTGTTACCATACCCTAGCTGTTGTCCTAGTAATAATCCTGCGAACAAAGTAATAATAAAAACAGCGAACAGTAAACTGCCCGGCACATCAATCGAAGATTTCACTCTCGTTAAATCCTTAGGCAATACCTTCCAGCCAAAAAATATAGCGATCAGACCAATAGGCACGTTAACCCAAAAGATATACTCCCAGCCTAAGGTGGAAACCATAATCCCGCCTAAACTTGGACCAGCTATACTTCCTAGAGACACGAATGTACCAATGAAACCAAGGGCTTTACCACGCTCCGTGGCAGGAAAGATATCCGTAACAATTCCCTGACTGTTCGCCATGGTCATCGAAGCACCCAAGGCTTGAATAACACGCGAAGCGATCAAGGCTGGTAAACTTACACTAAGCCCACACAGCATAGATCCAATAACAAATATAATGGTGCCAATCTTAAAGATTCGAATCTTTCCTACGATATCTCCAAGCTTGCCGAAGAAAAGTATCGCTGCACAGATCGCCATTAAATAACCTGTAGTTACCCATTCGATTTGCGCCATGGGCAGCTTCAGTTGTTTGGATAGCTCAGGCAGAGCAATATTGACAATACTACCATCAAGGGTGGACATAAACGTAAAAATATTCAGAACAATTAAAATCATCCAGCGTTTCTTCTGAATTTCTTTATCCTCCTGGTAGGTTGCACTTACAGAACTCATAACTAACACCTCATTAAATATTAATAATCACCGTTTAGTTGCGCACGCAACCAAACTCGCCATACCCAGTGTACAACAATTTAGTTGCGTGCGCAACGACTTTATTGTACACTTTATTTCAAGGCAACAAATGAGCGAACATATAACCCAAAGAGGTGTCTATATTGGCAAGAGAGCCTATCGGGAAGCTAATTTCCCATCTTCACCGTCAAAATCAAAAGAAACTGGTTAAGCAATTTGTCCCCTATGGAATCGGTAGTGGTGGACAGCATAGCTTTCTTAAATTAATTCTTTCTCGGCCAGGCATTACACAGGATCAGTTAACTGCCGAATTGAAGTTCGATAAAGCAACTACAGCACGTTCTGTGAAGCAATTAGAGAATTCGGGGTATATCGAGCGCAAAGACGATCCTAATGATCGACGCTCCCACCTTCTATATCCTACCCCGAAAGCCATCGATTTCTTCCCAGTTTTACAGTCCATCTTAGATGAATTTAATAAAAGCCTTGTGGGCCATTTAACCGATGAAGAAGTAGAGCAACTACATTTCCTGCTGCAAAAAATCAGTACAAACGAAGAATAGAACATAAGAAAAAGGATGTCCCAAAGCCACTCGGCTGTTGAGGCATCCCACTTTTACGTTTACTTTTGCTTTACAATTTCAGCAACTTCTTCCGTAATCTCTTCCCCGCCCATACTCTTCCATTTAGCTACAAACACATCAAAATCACTAAGCGGTGAATCACCCACAATAATATTTAAGAACGTCTCATTCTCCAGATTCTGCAGTTCCGGCCATTTGGTCTTCATAAGTCGGGTGTTCCCATAAAAGACCCCACGCACTCCCTCTATAGCAGTTGAGGTTAACACAGCTACTCCATATTTATACGCATTCGCTGCTTTCCAGCCTTCAAGATCTTTTTTGGGCTGCTCTGTTTCCGCTACCCATTGATCATAAATGAGCCGGGTATCAGAATTTAATGTATCTGGGTCTATCTTTCCGTGCAAAGCCTGCTGGATATCAGCATAATGTTTCTCAATCGCATCCCTATAATCTATCAAAAGATCGAACGGATAATAAGCACGCAGCTGAATGCCTGTCTGCGCAGAGAAATCACCCAGCTTTTTTACCTCCTCTTGATTAGGATCTTGTCTTCTTTCGAGTCTTGTAAACACGTTCAATTGCTTGATTACAGCCTCTGGATGTTCAAACCCTTTACGCACAACAAGATATCGATCTGTTACCGGAGCCAAATGAGCGACAAACTTACCGGAATCATCAACTGGAGCTGCATATGCTCTCCATTCTGCCTTCGTATCCAAAGCCACTGCCTCTGACAAAGGATAATAAGGCATCCACCAAGGACCAAAAAACATCCCTGATTTACCTGTAATAATAGGCTCCTGAGTTTCCTTATATAGTGCAAAGTCCGGATCCAGCAACCCGTGTTTATACCAATCAGCAAGTTTAGCAAGCGCTTGTTTGGTTTCTGGTGTAATGGAGCCATACACGATATTTCCGTTGTTATCCTTAATCCAATTCGTGGGGAAAGCATGAAATGCACTAAAAACAGCATCCAGACCATTAACTAATGGTTTAGTTCCATATACGATATTTTTGTAGCCGCTTAGACCGACGGTATCTCTTTTTCCATTCCCGTCAGGGTCTTTTTCAATAAAAGCTTTGGCAATTTTCTCGATGTCTTCAAAAGTTTGTGGAGGTCGCAGCTCCAGCTTCTCCAGCCAATCCTGACGTACCCAGAGCAGCACGGGAGAGTCTGCATCAATAGCTACATTCGGTAATCCATATAATTTACCGTCGCGGGAAGCGTCCTCTAATGCCTCTCCCTTTGTAGAATTGTACATATCCTTGATAAGTTCAGATCCATATATTTTATATGTCTCTGTCAAATCTTCAATCATGTCATTATCAATTAATTTCTTCAATTGATCCCGATCCACAACCATGGCATCAGGCAAATCGTTGCTATCAATGGCAAGCTGCACCTTTTGCGTAAAAGCATCCTCACCCTTCGCTTCCCAGGAGTGAACCACTTTGATATTCGTAATGCTCTCTAAATAACGGGTGATTGGATTGTTATCGTTGCTGTCACCTGTATTAAGTCGCGAGTCGGGAACCTTAAATCCCACCCGGATCACAATCGGATCCTCATATTTACTATAAGCGATAGAAGTATCTTCATCCCCTGCCTGAGGGCTTGCAACTGAATCTACAGTACTGATATTGTCACGACAAGATGTCATTCCAATGACCATAAACACTAGAAGGATAGATTTCCAAAATTTCATATTTGGTTTTTCCCCTCCGCACGGAATTCACTTGGTAATTTACCAATACGTTCTCTAAACAATCTGCTGAAATAACGATCATCCTCAAAACCGGACCGCGAAGCAATCTCACAGACGGGAAGTGTAGTCTCCAGCAGCAGTGATTTGGCAAGCTCCAGCCGCATTCCCCGTAAACATTCACCAAATGTCTCTCCGGCAAAACGAGCGAAACATTGGCTGAAATAACCACGGCTCATATTAATGACGGCTGCTACGTCGCTCTGATTGATTTTGTCACCTGCATGGCTCTGCATATAACGAACTGCGCGAATAAGACAAGACATAACCTCTTTAGTTAATCCAAGCTCCAGCATTCTTCGTCCCACATGATCAGAAAATCGCCGCAGCCAGTTCTTCCAATGGCACCAGTTCAGATTATGGGAGATGTCCCTTTCCAGTTGAGCAGCATCTTCAGGCTTTAAAAGTAAAGAGCTCCAGCTTTGTATTAGAGAGTGTGCAAACGCCAGAAACTGATCAGAACGGGGTTTCTGCTGAAGTATGTTTGCTACAAACTTCTCCCACTCATTTCCATCAATTGTCCACTTTAGATTCTGTGCTTGCTCCAGCAGATTATCCGCCTCTTGTTTTGAATAGGGAGCCCCTGGTTCCTTCTTTATGTCTTCATATTTCAATGAGGTCAAATCCTCAGGTTCAGGATGATAAAATAGAATACGGCGTAATTTCACAGTGAGCTGTTCCTCCAGTTCCTGCAAGGGTTGATCTCTCAATCCACTGATCAGCGCGGTCTGCCATCGTCCGGATAGCTGGATCTTAAGCTCACGTTTGCTCTCATCTATTGAGAAACGATGTAATAAGGGCGACATCCACATCTCATGAAAAGTAATGAGCGGATTATTTTTCACGCTGGACAGCTGAAATAATTCTTCTTCATTGCATTGATGATTTAGTGGCAAATACAGCAGAGCCTTATCAGCAGCCATACGTTTACTTTCCCCACGAACCAGAGCATCCCGTGTATTGTCCTCCCATTTAATACGATCGACAAGACGTCTGATGGTTTCATCCGCATTTTCCATCTCAAGCAGTGTTTTTACAATATAGTCAACGGCTCCTAAACGCATAGCCTCCTGAACATAGTCAAATTCATGATGACAAGTAAGAACAACACAGCGAATGCCTGCGAACCGTTGTCTAACCATTTTAATGAGCTCGAAGCCTGAAATGCCTGGCATGGTCAAATCCACAAATAATAAATCTACTTCCTGCTGTTGAAGCAGCTCCAAAGCAGATTTACCATCACCTGCCTCCCCAACTATAACAATCCCTAAGGATGACCAGTCGATCAGGGATATGAAGCCTTTTCGCACGAGTCTCTCGTCATCGACAACTACAGCCTTAATCATCGAAGTCCTCCTTACCTTTCCTCGGAATCACAATGGATACAACCGTACCTTCTCCTGGCTTACTGAACATCTCTAGTTTCATTTGTTCTCCATAATAGGTTCTAAGCATCCGGTTCACATATGAAAAACCAATTCCAAGTCCCCGTTTTTTCGCTCCATCATCAGACAACAGCTGATCTAATGTATCTGCATCCATCCCAGCGCCATTGTCTCTCACACATAGCTGAACCTCTCCTTCACCATGTTTCGTTATCTCAACATCTACCTTGCCATTATCGCTTAATCCATGATAAATCGAGTTCTCCACCAGAGGCTGAAGCAAAAATCTCGGGACTGCCACAGACAATACATCCTCATCAGCTTCAACGTTAAATTCAAATTCATAATCATAACGAATACGCTGCAGCTCCATATAATTTCGAATCGCTTCAATTTCCTCGCCAATGGTAACAATGATGCTTTGCTTGCCCAGATTATAATGCAGCACCTTTACAAGAAGAGTGACCAGCTTGTCGATCTCCTTCTGGCCGTTTAGCCGGGCCATCCACTGTACCGTATTTAAGGTATTATGCAAAAAATGAGGATTGATCTGGCTGAGCAACTTCTCAATCTCAAATTGGCTTTTCTGTTTCTCATTATGGGCAACCGCAACAATCAGCTCATTCACCTGTTTTTTCATCTGCTGAAAGTTGGTAAGCACGAAATCAAATTCTTCCACATTCGTATAGGCTACCGGAGCGGTAACATTTTCCGCCATTCGGTTGATTTCAAGGTTGACCTTACGCAACGGACCATAAATTTTCCTCCAGATGATCCAAGCCAGAAATCCGGCAAAAAGAAGGGTAGAGAAGGCAAGTAAGATCATTTTATAAAACCAAGAATAAATTTCACTGTTGAATTCTGATTTTTTCACAACAGCAATAAGCTTCCAGCCCTGAGGACTCCCGTAACGAAAAAGATGATATCCGCTTAGCGTTTCATGGGTGAGATTGGAGTTGCTTCCCGCAGCTTTAATAATACTTAGCGGAAGTTTGCCATCGATCACTTTTGTACTATTACCTTGCTGATTGACCAGCAGATGATTTACTTTCATCCCGTAGGACTCCTGATTGAAGATTTTGCGAAACAAACTATAATTCGTCTCCAAATAAATATAAAGCTTATGCTGGCCCGGCACACGGACAATTCGCTGCTCCGAGAACACGAGATTATCTCCAACAGCGTACATAGTGGGATGTGGTCCATAATAGTCAGCCCCGTTATATCGCATAAAAGACGGCAATGTACTGATATCAAAATTTCTGCGTGCGCTCATGTTGGTGAACAGAACGGGATCATCGCTGTCCGGCATAATGTAGGCTGTAAGTCCAATATAAGGGTTCGTAAAATTGACTAGATTGATCTTCTGGTTGATGGAATTCATCATTTGCGATTTGCGAAAAATTTGTTTTTCCTGAATAAATGAGGACATCTCCTGCACAATCTGACCGTCCAGAGCAAACTGTTTGGAGGCAAAATCCATATTGTCGATGGCATTCTCCAGGCTTGAGGCTTCCTGTCTCAGACTAGCGCTGATCCCGTTGCCAATTTTACCTGAAAGGATGGAGTAAATAGAGGTGTAGGTTACGAATCCTACTAAGAGAAGCGGAAGTAGTGTTCCGATTACTAGATAGATAAATAAGGTATTACGTAAGGATTTGACAGCTGGAGTATGACTCCGCAGGGGTACTCTTACCATCTGGATTATCCTCTTCTTTCTATCTGAAAGCGTTTTATATTAATGTGAGAATACCACATTTATCCTTAATTGAATAGAATAAGGCAGAACAGCCTCCACGCCGCCCCGCCTTATTTTATAGTTACTAGCCGTGTTTATTTAACGCTTTTACGGGCCTCGAACAATTCCTCAGCCTTTTTAATCGAGAAATCCATAACTTCAGAATACCCAAGACCATTTACCTTATCATGCATTTCTTTATTCAATTTATCGTATTCCGCTTGATCTTTAGCAAAGACCATTTTCCAGGAAATCTGTTGAATAACCGTACCGATTTGTTTATTCTTTTGTTCCACTGTTTTATCCATGGTTAATGGTTCTTTGCCAGTGAAGCCTTGTGGTGCTACAGCCAATAGATTGTTTTTCTCAAAATACTCCTTAGGAGTCAGAACACCCATTTTCGCTCTCCAGTCACTATCAAGCTTGGATGGGTTACGCTCTAGGGTTGTTGTCCACAGATTATGATCGAATGGCTCACTATTCTCTGGATTCACCATCGCCGGAACCACAAACGAGAAGTTCATTTGATTGGAGCCATAGTAGTAGTCACCCCCGCCGTATTCAGCAGGAACTTGAGTATTCTGTTGATCAGTATAAGCTTTCCAACCAAAATCAGTCACTGCAGGTTTGCCGTTTGCATCAATATCCCAAGTCAGACCTTGAGGTCCGTTAGGTACTGCTGTACCACTTCCTGCAGAGATCATTGCACCTTCCGGTGTGTACATCCAGTTAATGAATTCCATAATTCTAGCAGGTTCCTTAGCTTTTGCGCCGATTGCAATAATACCGTTACCACCGTAAACATTGAAGCCTGTGGAATACATCAATTCATCTTTGAACGGAACCAGCGCAAAACCTTTACCTTCGGCTGTTCTTTCTGGTGTATTGTAGTTAGCAGCTCCAAGCCATGGGAACCAAGAGAACAATAGACGACCATCTTTGTATTTCGCTACAACATCGTCAAATTTTTGCGTCATAGAGTCCGGATCAACCAGACCCATTTGGTTAGCTTCAAAATACAGTTTGAGCGATTTCATGTACCAGCTATCTTCGGATAAGAAGTCATAATACTTTTCTTCATCTGCCTTAACATACACAGCAGTATCAGGAATTTCGTCATAGCCCATCATGTTTGCGAACTGTTTAGCCAATGTCATTTTATAGTTGCCATCCCAATCAGACCACATCGAGAAAGCATAGGTTTTTTTGCCTTGTTCATTCTTAGGCTCGAGCTCTTGCATTTTTTTCAGCACAGGCAGATAATCTTCAATCTTTGTAATTTCTGGCGCTCCAATTTGTTGGTAAAGATCAAAACGCAGGTCTGGACCCCAAGTCATATCTTTTCCTTCAGAAGGTCCGGATGGATTAGAAGCTACGCTGTTCCCCATACCAAAGACTGATGATCCACCGCCAAAAGCTACCTTAGCTTTTTCAATAGCTTTTGGAAAAGTGCTAGAAATGTCTTTTCCGTATTTGTCCAAAAGACCGTCCTGTGTCCAGTCCAAGAGCAGCTTTCCTTTGATGGCGTTTGGATAGTGGTTCTTGTCGTCACCGAAAATGATGATATCTCCAAGATCTCCGGAAGCCATCATTGCAGAGATTTTGGTATCTCCACCAGTTAGGTTTGAAGCCACAATGTCCATTTCGATGTTGAACTTATCCTTGATAATTTTTGCAAACCATCCAGTCTGTGGACCGGCATAGTTAGCGGTTGTTGAGAATACAGTCAGCTTCAGCGGCTTGGAATGATCAAGCGCTCCGTCATCCGGTGCTGCTGTCTCTTCCGCCGGGGCATTCGTGGCAGCCGACGTAGGTTTCTCTGTGCTCGTGTTTTTGCCCGAGTTAGCCGTATTATTCCCCCCGCCACATGCTGCAAGAACGAAGACCAGGATTACGGATAGCATGACAAGCGATGCTCTTCTTATTCTCATTGCTTTATACCCTCCCTTTCATCTCTTCACTTATAGTTCAACTCTGCTTATTGCAGAGGAAAACCCAGTTCTGGTCCAGAGCGGCAACCCATCAGCCTTTAACCGCACCGATCATAATTCCTTTGACGAAAAAGCGTTGGAAGAACGGATACACGATCAAAATCGGCAATACGACGATCATCGTTACAGTCATCCGCACAGAGGTTGGAGTCTGCATATTCGCTGCACTAGCGGCCATATCTGGCGAATTACGAATTAAGGCTGCGAGCGAGCTGGATTCGTTCAAATAACGCCATAATAAGAACTGGAGCGTAAAGTATTTCGTATCTGTCATCAGAAACGCCGTATCAATAAAGGCATTCCACTGATTCACCGCTGAGAAAATCGTAATCGTAGCCAAGATAGGTGTTGTAAGAGGAACAATGATACTCCAGAACACCCGGAAGTAACCTGCTCCATCCATTGACGCTGACTCCTCAAGTGAGGGCGGAATAGCCTCGACGAAGGTTTTGACCAAAATGATATTAAAAGGAGTAATAATGGTTGGCAAAATATAAGCCAGGTAATTATTAGTCAGATGCAAGTTATGCATGGTGATATACCATGGGATCAGCCCTGCGCTGAAATACATCGTAACTACAACACTGCGGTACCAAATACTCCGGCCCCACATTTCCTTTTTGGTGAACAAGTACCCAAGAAATGCCGAAGATCCAACGGTGAGCAAAGTACCAACAACTGTTCTATAAATAGAGACTGTAGCCGCATGACCTAAACCACTGATTCTTAGAACCTTACTATAGTTATCAAAATGGATCTGCCTTGGATAAAATTTGATATACCCTGCTGCGCTAAGATCATTCGAACTGATCGTATTAATGAACAAATAGTAGAATGGATAAATGCATGACAGGGTGAACAATCCAAAGAGTGTGTAGATAATAATTTGAAAGATTAATTCTCCAGAAGTTAGTTTTTTCTTTCTCAAATGGGATCACCCCTGCCTTAAATGATAGATTCGTCACGCACCATCTTGGATAATGTGTTTGCCGCGAACAGTAGAATTACACTAACGACCGACTTCAGCATACTGACAGCTGTGGCAAACGGAAAGTTGTTAGCGAACGCAATATTGTATACATAAAGATCCAGCACTTCTATGGAATCTTTATTCATCGCATTTTGAAAGGCAAAGTACTGCTCCATCCCGTTATTGACCAGGTTACCTATGGAGAGCAGCAGTAGGACAAAGAAGGTTGGGATAAGACCCGGAATGGTAATATGCCAGATTTTACGGAACCGGCTTGCACCATCCACCTCTACGGCTTCATACAACTCCTGATCAATGCCTGCGATTGCAGCAAGATAGAGAATGGCACCCCAGCCTAACGATTTCCACCAATACCAAATGATCATCGTGACCCAAATATTTGAGCTGGAGGCTAAAAAGTTATAACCCTCATCAACGATTCCAAGCTGCACTAAAATGTGTGTGATGACCCCGTTATCAACGGAAAACAACGAGAAGGCCAATGCATATACCAGAATCCAGCTGATAAAGTTCGGAATCGTGGTTAGCGTCTGCACCATCTTGCGATACCAGCCTGACTTAATCTCGGTCAGAAAAATCGCAAAGATCACTGGAAATATCGAGGTAATTAGTCCAAGTGAACTCATGGCAAGAGTGTTCTTCAGCACGCGCACAACCTCTGCGGTCTGTGTTGGATTGGATACAATCGTCTTGAACCATTTCAACCCGACATATGGCGTGTCAGACAACGGTATTCCGGGAATGAAATCATAAAATGCATAAATCCATCCGCTGATCGGCAGATAATAGAAAATAAAGGTGACAATAAGAAACGGAAAAGCCATGAAGAACAATTTATGTTTGTTCTTCATCTTCCAGCGGGATCGATGAACCGGATCGACGCTGGGAAGTAATTCACCAGAAGGTACCCCCATGTCGGAATCTCCTATACCCAGATTTTGATTACGTTTTCATAGTATCAGAACCTTTGCGTATGACGAGATAGATCACAGAACGGCCTCACTGGAGAACCGTCTGATGCTTGTGAACCAAATTCGCATATATTTCGACCATTTTCTACCTAATCACTGTGGGTCTAGTGATGGAGAGCCTACATGCCTTTTGGCTTATAAAAAGCGGCAGGATGACGGGAATTCCCCTCATCCTGCCGCTGAAAGAGATGGTTTCTAAGGAGCGCTTGGGAGCTATGGGCAACTAGACCCTCCTCGTTCACTACATCAACTATGGTGCGTTTTGTCCTCTTCATCTGCTACATCAACTATGGTGCGCTTTGTCCTCTTCGTCCGCTACATCAACTACGGTGCGCTTTGTCCTCTTCGTCCGCTACATCAACTATGGTGCGCTTTGTCCTCTTCGTCCGCTACATCAACTATGGTGCGCTTTGTCCTCTTCGTCCGTTATGGTCTTTCACACTTCATAGATCTCGCATCGGACCCAGATGCACTTATTTCCGGGATTCAGTGTTTTTCCTCGTGCTATCGGACTCAGGTGCAGTTATTTACTCAAATATAGCCCTAATACGAGCATACGCATGCCGATAAGAGCTATACAGTCCGAAATTATGGCAAAGTAGCTCAAAAATCAGCAATAGTGACTATACGGTCCGCAACACTCCACGCATCATTTTTTGGCACACTTCTATCTAGAATCCATCACATTTTCTTGTACTATCGGACTCATTCTAGAATCCATCACATTTGCTCATGCTATCGGACCCAGATGCACTTATTTCCGGGATTCAGTGTTTTTCCTCGTGCTATCGGACTCAGGTGCAGCTATTCACACAAACATAGTCCAAATATGAGCAAATTCATGCCCATAAGAACAATACAGTCCGAAACTACCGCAAAGTAGCTTAAAAATCAGCAATAGTGACTATACGGTCCGCAACACTCCACGCATCATTTTTTGGCACACTTCTATCGAGAATCCATCACATTTGCTCAAGCTATTGGACTCATTCTTGGGTTCATCACATTCCCTCTTGCTGTAGGACCCAGATGCACTTATTTCCGGGATTCTGCGTTTTTCCTCGTGCTATCGGACTCAGGTGCAGCTATTCACACAAATATAGTCCAAATATGAGCAAATTCATGCCGATAAGAGCTATACAGTCCGAAACTACGGCAAAGTAGCTCAAAAATCAGCAATAGCGACTATACGGTCCGCAACACTCCATCCATCATTCTTAGGCACACTACTATCGAGAATCCAGCACATTTGCTCAAGCTATCGGACTCATTCTTGAATTTATCGCATTCACTCATGCTATCGGACTCATTCTTGGATTCATCGCATTCCCTCATGCTATCGAACTCAGATGCACTTATTTCCAGGATTCATCGCATTTACTCATCCTTCAACGCAGCTCCCTTACTTCGAGGGTTCATGCTCATTTGTACTCCCAACCACACATAAAAAAGCAGCCTCTCAAATGAGAAGCTGCTCCATCACTTTACAACCATAGTTTGTTTACACCAATCACTGCATTCCGTATAATACGCACTATTTTCCGCTCATTATTCGAATGCCCAACGTCTTCCGCCACAGCCTAATGCCCGGGCGTCTGAACTTCCCCCTCCGCGGAGGCATCCATTTTCTGACGCCCCATAAAAAAGGAAGCCAGCAAAGCTAATGCAGCTGGAATAACCGCCCAAGCGAAGGTGTTCGCAATGGAAGAGGAAAGTCCCTCTGTAATTTTGCTCAAAATTTCCGGTGGAATGAGTGCTCTAGTCTCAGGCGACAGCAGGGAATGCGGATCTTTAAAATCCATAGCCCCCACAGCCCCCACAGCCCCCGCAGAAGCAGCTCCTCCTCCATTTGCTGTGAGCAACTTAGTTAGACTGCCCGAGAAATAATGGCTTTGAATAATGCCAAATGTAGTAATTCCAATGGTCATGCCAAGCGAACGAATGAAATTCAGTGTTGCGCTGGCGGAGCCGCGTTGCTGCGCAGTCAGACCATGAATAGCTGCTGTGCTTAACACAGAAAAGGAAGCGCCGATGCCCAATCCGATTAAAATCATGTACAAGGTAACCAAGAGACGTGAAGCTTCCGGAGTAAGCGTTGCTACCAGTCCTGTGCCGATCACCAAAAGTACAAACGTAGGTATCAGCAGATTGCGGTAACTGGTTTTTGCCATCAGGAATCCTCCCGTTGTGGCGGTAATTACTGAGCCGACCATCATCGGCAGCAGGACAAGTCCTGAATTGGTAGCCGAACCCCCTAATACACCTTGGATAAAGATCGGGATATATACGGAAGCCACGATAAATGCAGCACCGCTAAATAGCGCACACAGAATGCTGACGGCGTACAGTCTTTTTTTGAATAAAGCAAAGGAAATGATCGGCTCTTTCGCTCTCGTCTCTACAAAAAGGAACACTGCCGCCAATATAGCAAAAGCTGCAAATAAGCCGAGGATCATCGATGAGCTCCAAGCGTACTCTTTTCCACCCAGCTCCAACGCAAACATTAAGCAAATGACAGAGCCCAGCAGTGTGCCCGCACCCAGCCAATCAATAGGTTGTTTAGAATGCTCGTGTGATTCTTTATAAAAGAATACGACCATCACAAAAGCCAACAGTCCAAGCGGCAAGTTAATATAAAATATCCACTGCCAAGCAATATGATCGGTGATATACGCGCCTAGCAATGGACCAAAAATACTTGATAATCCAAACACCGCACCAAATGCACCGCCCAGCTTGCCCCGTGTCTCCAGTGGTACGGCGTCGAACATTATGGCAAAAGCAATCGGCACTAGCGCGCCGCCTCCAATTCCCTGAACCGCCCGATAAGCAGCCAGCTGAGTAATTGTATCTGCCGTCCCGCAAAGCGCCGAACCTGCCATAAATACAAAAATCCCAAAAATAAAAAACTTTTTACGCCCATACATATCAGACAGCTTGCCAAAGATAGGCATCCCCGCCATCTCAGCTACGAGATAAGCTGATGTTACCCAGACAAATTTGTCCATACCGCCTAGTTCCCCAACAATATTGCCCATTGCTGTAGCAACGATGGTGCTGTCCATGGAGGCCATCAGTATTCCTAACAGCAGACCTGCGATAACAATGCCCAGATTGGGCGCTTTGGCAGCACTCATTTGTTCCACTCCCCATTGTAAAAAGATCTATAACTATGTGTTACAACTTCACTTGATGCCTCACTATTGCATTCTTGTGAATCTCCAAATCACTACGGTATTCCACAGTATCAATCTCACAGTCCACACCGATGATTACCCGATCTCCTCTGACAATATTTGCTTTTGTATTATTCAGCTCTATCGTATCGCCTTCAATGAGCCCAGCCTCAAAAAGCACTTTAGGATTCTGCTTCATCAAATGCAGGAATTTTCCGGTCTTGCTTTTTTTGATCGTTAAAGCACTGCCTCCAACCTCTTTCGCTCTACTTATTCCATATAAATTGATCTCCAGTTGCTCCGCACTTAGCAGTCCTGCCACATTGAGAGCGCCCGAAATACGCAGATGTTCACCTTCACAATCACCATTGACCTCCAAATTACCATTAAGATGAATATCGTCGATTTTTACGGAGGTTGCTTTAATTTCACCCTGACCCCGCAAGGAATCCCCTTCAAGATTACCCAAAAGTGTCATCTCACCGGTTATTTTCATTTTGGTCATTAGCAGGTTTCCATCTACTCTGGCATTTCCAGTCAGGCTCAGCTTCTCACAATCTACATCACCTGCAAAATGACCTTCCCCAGTAACTTTAATGTCCCGAAAGAAGCCTCCCGCTGAGGTCGTTGTGCCTATTATTTTCAAATTACTCCGAGTTGTTTCTTCACTCACCGATCTTCTCCACCTTTCCAACCTTTGCTTCTGGATGTACTGTGATCTGATCACGATACTCTATCCGTTCGATAGTACAGCCTGGCCCTACAATCACAATATTGCCCCTGATAACATCCGCTATTGTATACTCTAAATCAATAAAATCTCCTTCAATAGTCCGAGCCCGCAGCTCCGATCTTAATTTAGGGATGATTCCACTTAACATTTTGCTCCAGACTCCACTATTCGTTTGCCGGATCACTAGACTCTCCACACCAATTTCATGCGCCTTTCCCTGCCCTTGCAGTTTGAAGTCTACATGTCCTGCACTAAGTAAACCTCCGACACTAAAGCTTCCTTCCCCCGCAAAATCCTCAAGCTCACAATCACCCTTGATATTCAGCATTCCATGAAGAGTGCAACTTTCTCCCCGAAAGCTCTCACCGACAGTAATCATTCCATCCACCTTTAGGGAGTTAAAACGCAAATGTCCCAGCACTTTCATCGTCCCATTGCATTCCGCTTCTTCCGCCGAGAGATCATTCTTCAAATTCATATGCCCATTTCCTTTAAAAATTCGCGTCACGATGGGTCCCGTTACTTTGCCTACACCATCGATTTGCACACTGTTATAAGTACCTCCTGCCCCCCCGCTGACTCCGTTTATAATCAGATCCGGCAGCTGTCGTTTATCCATTACAGTAACCCCCTATTCAACAAGCTTAAAAGCAAGCTTACCTTTCAATTGTTCTATTACATCTGCACTGAGTATTTTACTGACCAGCTTTACCCCTTCATCGAACCATAACTCCGCTGGTGCCTGAGCCAGAATAAAGGATGACACCCCCATTTTGCGGATAAAAAACAACTCCCAGCTTTCACTCTCAAGATTGGAGGCTTTATTCATTAAGGTTCGAAACAGGAGCTCTGCTTCCTCCATATTCATCTCCCCTGCACTAAGCAGGCGGTCTACAGCCAATAAATAAGTGAGCTGATCGAAGCTATATCCATTCTTGACACCAAGCCTCTCTCCAAATTTGCCCAGTGTCACTGACGAAACAATGTTACGTTCTATAATTTCCGCAGAAGATACACTTACTCTGTCAAAAGAAGCCTTATCTGATAGCTTATCAGCCATTTCATCCAAAGAAAGTCCATCTTTCATATTCACAATATTATCGATACGGGACAAGATCATGTCTTTTGGAAAAAAAGTCTCCTGTCCAGTAAACGTAGATTTACGGATAAACCATTCCTCTGGAATCAACTGCTTCCGCTTCCAGCGGTACAATTGCCCATAGGATATACCGGTTAATTCCAATAGCTGCTTCTTCGAGATCAAATCCTCTTCCATGCTTATCACTCCTTGAAGCCATCGTAACATAACACTGTTACGTTGTAAAACCAATAAAATAAACTCACCTCATACCTACCTACGCTAGTAACCATCGAGTCCTAACGTCTCCCCCAAAGATTTTAAAGCATACCTTAAGAGCAGACCTCCGTCTTGAGAAGGATTTAACGGTTATTCACTATTTTTCCCACAAAAAAAAGACTGCCCCCGCCGCTTATAAATGGCAGCATGGAACAGCCTTCTCTTAGAATGATTTTTACGAACTGCTAATCTTACTGAACAAAAGTATAATGTGCTGAATCATATTGCAGGCCGGATTTCTCATAAGTGAACCAGTACTCAATACTGCTGCCAGCGCTTAATCCACTCACCGTCTGCTTCCATGTTCCTGAGTTATTAGTCATCCGGTAATTAAGCTGGGAACCACCGCTAATCTTGTAATGTACATCTACATAAAGAGCACTGGTTACAGGTGTAATATAGATACTCGCCTCTGTAGCAGAAAGTCTCGTTACCCCTGCTGTAAAGTCAGCCGTCACATGATCACCGCCACCGCTGCCTCCAGTGGAATTAGTAGTAACTGTTGCGGTATTACTAGCGGAGGATAAATTACCTGCTGCATCCGTAGCTTTTACTGTAAACGTATAGGCTGTGCTTGGAGTAAGTCCACTAACAGTAGCTGTAGTTCCCCCCACAGTGGACACCTGCTGTGTTCCGCGATAAACAATATAACCTGTAACGCCAACATTATCGGTAGAAGCGGACCAGGTTAAGCTAACTCCTGTATCCGTCTTACTGGTTACCGTTAGATTAGCGGGAGCGGTTGGCGCGGTTGTATCCCCAGTATTACCACCACCCGTCAAATATTGACCTGTGAATGGATTAAACCGGTGCAGGGACATTATTAACCAGCCTGTGCTGGAAACACAGTTTTGCTGCGCCATCACCCAATAACTGTTGCTGGACCCTTTCAGCGAGTAGGGAATACCCCCGAGCGAAGCACCGCTTGTGCCTTGTTTTTTAATAATCTCTGTATTAATGGCGTCTGCCTTTGAGGCATTGCCTTGCAGATAATAAGCGAGTGACATGAATGCGCTTCCTTCAAACCATACGTCAGCACCCGTATTGCCAATTTGATTTCCGTTATCGTCATACGCCGGCAATACTTCGTCTGTCCAGTCAAAGTCGTATCCGGTGAGCGTATTCCCAGCATCATTGTAAGTAAGCGTCTGCTTGTAACGCGGATTTGCTAGTGTTCCCGGGGTGCCGGAGGCATTTTCCACATAGGTTAAGCTTGCGCCGTAGTTATGGGCCCCGGATACGCCTAAAGCTAACACTCCCCAAGGGTTCACGTCTAAAGGTATTTTGGGGTCGATCAGATTTGTATCGTTTTTCCAGCCCCCCTTGAAACGTTTGACAGTGTCATCCCACACATAATTATCCAGGAAGGTTTTGACTCCAGAAGCCGCACTGTTATAAGTCGCTGCCTTTGAGGAATCCACCGAAGCATAATACTGCAATACCCGGTAAATATCGATATTGTGCTCGGTTGAGCTCCAAGGCTCATCGGAATTACTCCAACCACTCCATCCTCCTGCAATACTGCCATTAGCCTTTTTATACTGTAAACTCCAATCGAGTGCTTTAAGTGCCATCGGACGATACCGTGTATCATTATATTGCTTCTCATAAGCCATAGCAGCCATTGCCATCCATACAACGGGTCCTACATGTTTACGGATTTCTTCTCCGAAGCCGTTGTTATACCAATAAGAATTCAGCCAGAAGCCGGAAGGATCTTGAATGTCCCGCATTTTGTTCAAAACCTGCTCTGCCCGCGTCCGTTCACCCTTTACAATAAAGGCGATAGCTGCAACCGCTTGATCATACGTGTATACAATCTGTTTGGGGTTGTTCGGTCCCCAGAAATCTTCAAAGCTATCTACCAGTCCCTCAAAAGCATACCCCGCTGTTGCATCCTGCTGGGCTTTCAACCAGATTAAAGCACGATTTGAAGCGTCACTTGCAGCATCTGCATTCGCTTTTCCACCAAAGGGCAGAGCTACCCCAAGCACCAGCAAACTTGTCATTAAGATCGAAAACAGCTTCCTCATCTTCATAACTTTCCTCCTCTTAATCATGATGAACTAGGCAATGAGAGTTCTTTGAAGCATAAAAACTAAAGCGTTTTCAAACAGCAACAACAGGGACTTTTGAATATTTCACCATGGTAATTGTCCTCATTTTCAGGCTTAGAAACCCGTTCGTCAACGATTTTATGTAAATTTTTAACTAAATGAGGCGAAACAACCAAAATTGCCATTTGAGAAACCATACGAAAGACCAGCATCTTTTTTATGAATTCATATTTATGAAGGCAAAACAAAAAGAGCAGACAGCTCCTTTATAAGGATTCTATCTGCCCTTTACTATTTATCTCTATACTATTCTGCTTTATCTTCGCCAGCAGTTTCAGCTGCAGCGGGTTCAGCAGTATCTTCTTCTGTTGGCTCTTGCGCTGCTGGAGGTGAAATACGGACAATCAAAGTGTCCTCAGGCGTCAATACTTCCCAGCCTTCATGCTTCGGCAAATCAGATACCAGCAATTGATCACCAATATCTAGTCCACTGATATCCACTTCAAAGGATGCAGCTATTTTATCTGGAAGTGTGCGAATATCCAGCTCATGCAATTCAATTTGTTGCACACCGCCGCTCTTCACACCTACTGGTTCACCTGTAAAGTGGAACGCTACTTTTGTATCCAATTTGGCCTTCATATCAATCTGCTGAAAATCAATGTGCAGCAGTTGTTTGGATATTGGCTGACGTTGGATTTCTTGAATAACCACGTTCTTTTTGCCCGAGTCTGGCAATTCCAAAGTAAGAACAGCCCGTGGGTTGCTGGCTAAAATACCTGAAATTGTCTTAGCATCCGCTGTAAAGGACTGGCTATCTGAACCTGCACCGTACACGACTACCGGTACAAAGCCTTTTCTGCGCTGTGAAGAAGTCGAGCCGGATCTTTCTGTCAAACGTACTGTTGTATTCACGATGATTCCTCCTAAGTAGGGATTTTATACTAGACCGATTAGATATGTACGCCTAACCTAACCACTCTCTAATTACCCCATTGACCTGGCTTTGAAACCTCTCAAGACTTTTGAGCCCAGGCAAAAATAAGGTCAAATTGTATTATTATACAATTCAACATTAATTATTCATGTCTTAGGAGTAAATCATTGCTATATTTGTGACAACTATCAAACTAAATGACAAGCTACAAAATGGTTACTGCCAACATCACGAAATACCGGGATTTCAGATCTGCAAACCTCTTGCGCAAAGGGACAACGGGTATGGAATTTACAGCCAGAAGGCGGGTTCACCGGACTCGGAATATCTCCCTTAAGTACAATCCTTTCCCTTTTCAGCTTTGGAATAGGAATCGGAACAGCCGACAGCAGCGCTTTGGTATACGGGTGGAGCGGATTCTTAAACAGTTCATCTCTTGAAGCCGTCTCCATCATAGAGCCCAGGTACATGACACCGATTCTTGAACACAAATGCTCCACAACACTCAGGTCATGGGAGATAAACAAATACGTTAACCCTCGACTCTGCTGGAGCTTACTGAATAAATTAATAATCTGTGCTTGGATGGAAACATCCAGTGCTGAAACTGGTTCGTCTGCAATGATCAGCTCAGGATTCAAAACAAGCGCACGGGCGATCCCGATCCGCTGCCGCTGCCCCCCGGAGAATTCATGCGGAAAGCGATCAATATGATAAGAAGATAAACCGCAAGCCGCTAGCGCTTCAAGCACCAGATCTCGCACCTCGGACCTTGAGCATAAACCATGATCCAGTAAAGCTTCACCAATGGCATCACCTATACGAACCCGTGGGTTAAGAGAGCTATAAGGATCTTGGAAGATCAACTGCATTTGGGGCCTAATATTGCGTAATTCAGCAGGAGACAGGGAGTGAATGTCTATCCCTTTGAATTTGATCTCACCTGCCGTTTTATCCGTTAGCCGTAAAATCGTCCGTCCGACTGTACTTTTGCCGCTCCCAGATTCCCCTACAAGCCCAAACGTCTCCCCAGGTTGAAGTGTGATGCTAATATCGTCAACAGCCTTTACATGCCCAACGGTTCGGTTAAGCAGCCCCTTAGTAACAGGGAAATATTTCTTTAAATGATTGACCTCAAGCAGTGCCTCAGGCATGAACAACCGCCTCCTCATACAACCAGCAAGCTACCTTTTGTCTGCTGGCCACCTCTTTAAGCCGGGGCTGCTGGCTGACACATACAGGCATGCAATGCTCACAGCGGTCATGAAAATAACAAGAGGGCACCAGCTCAAGCGGATTTGGCACTTGACCTGGAATGGAATACAGCTCATCCTGTCGCTGATTGATTACCGGCTTCGATTTGAGCAGCCCTTTTGTATAGGGATGTTTGGGGTTGTTGAACAATTCAACAACTTCCCCCTCCTCCACAATCTTTCCGGAATACATAACAATCACATAATCGGCCATCTCTGCCACTACGCCAAGATCATGGGTGATTAGTAGAATGGACATGCCCGAGCTATCTTTAATTTCACGCAGCATATCCAGAATTTGCGCTTGAATCGTTACATCCAGCGCCGTGGTCGGTTCATCAGCAATCAAAAGTTTTGGACTGCAGGCAATGGCAATAGCAATCATGATCCGCTGCAGCATACCTCCACTTAATTC
Organism: Paenibacillus sp. FSL F4-0122; assembly: GCF_038002845.1. Lineage (NCBI taxonomy): Bacteria > Bacillati > Bacillota > Bacilli > Caryophanales > Paenibacillaceae > Paenibacillus > Paenibacillus sp. FSL F4-0122. The sequence continues at coordinate 4,825,698 of NZ_JBBODI010000001.1, read as the reverse complement.
ATGCGGGTAACTATCAGCAATTTGCTCTGGTCGTGATATGCCTACCTGCTTAATCAGTTCAATCGCCCGGATACGCGCCTGTTTCTTGTTCATCTTCAGATGTACAATCAGCGGCTCCATGATTTGCTCACCGATCTTGATTACAGGATTAAGGGAGGACATGGGCTCCTGAAAGATCATCGCGATTTCATTCCCGCGGATGGTTCGCAGTGTGTTTTTGTTCATTTTCAACAAATCCTCACCCTGAAAATCAATTTTCCCTTGGGCTACCTTGCCCCCGGGTTCCTCAACAAGCCCCATGATGGACATCGCGGTCACGCTTTTGCCGCAGCCCGATTCTCCAACGATACATACCGTCTCTCCCTCGCGAACACGGAAGCTTACATCATCAACGGCTTTCACTTTTCCTTCTTCCGTGAAGAAGTATGTACTTAGACCGTCTATATTCATTAAATCACTCATCTGAGGGTCACCTACCTCTTCTGTTTAGGATCAAGCACGTCCCGGAGTCCGTCTCCAAAGATATTGATCGCGATCACTGTCGCAAAAATCGATAACCCTGGTGGAATCCACAGCCACGGCCGATCCTGAAAGTCGATCATATTATTCGCAGCATCAATCATATTGCCCCAGGTTGGAGTTGGCGGCATAACACCTAGCCCAAAAAAGCTAAGAACCGATTCACTCAATATAGCGCCACCGATGTTAAGTGTAGCCATAACGATCAGTAACGGAACGATATTCGGCAGCAAATGATTAAATAATTTACGTCGGTCACGGAGGCCTAATACTACCGCCGCCTGCATAAACTCACGTTCACGCAGGCTAAGCATTTGCCCCCGTACCATACGTGCCATACCCGGCCAGCTAACAATACTAAGCATCAGCATAACGATATACATCCGATAATCCGTTGGAATCTTCCACTCCGATAATAACGCACCAAAAATAAAGAGCAGTGGCAGACTCGGGACCGTCAATAAAAGATCTGCAATCCGCATAATGATTTGATCGGCAATACCGCGGTAATACCCAGCAATAGCCCCCAAAAGAGCACCGATGAACACCGAAAGAACCATTGATGCTAGTCCTACGGTCAGTGAAATGCGCCCCGCCTGCATTACCCGGGTCAGAATATCTCTGCCCAATGCATCAGTGCCCAGCCAATGCTTCATATTGGGTGCCTTGTTCATCATAGCCATATTAATTTTGTTATCCGTATAAGGTGAGAACAGCGGACCAATAAAACAAAGCGCAAACATAAAGATCACCACCACAAATCCGGATACCGCCAGCTTGTTCTTTAGCAACCTCCGCATGGATTGCCGGAATAAAGAGGATTTTCCTTTGGTGGTCTGCGGCTTCGCGATCCCAGCTACATTACTTTGAACTGCCACGTCAGCTTCCTCCTCTCTATAGCCGAACTCTAGGATCGGCAATCCGGTACAAAACATCCGAAAGCAACGTTCCTATGACGGTAAGTATGGCAATAAACATCGTAAAGCCCATCAGCAAAGGATAATCCCTTAGTCCGAAGGACTGCATATACAGTTGGCCAATCCCAGGCCAATTGAATATTTTCTCAATAATAAGTGATCCGCCAAATAGTGCTGGAAGCTCAAAACCAACCAGTGTAATTGCGGGCAGCAAGGCATTACGTAAGGCGTGTGTAAAGAGCACCTTGCGTTCTTTTAGGCCTTTGGCGCGTGCCGTACGGATATAATCCTGTTTTAAGACATCAATCATATTGCTGCGGAAATAACGGGTGAGCGAACCTAATCCCAGAAGGGTCATAACTACAACCGGAAGGGTCATATGCGTTACGATCTCCTTAAAGTAAGCCAAACCCGTAGCATTACTCCCCGTGGTGATTATTCCACCTGGAGGCAGCCACTTGAGATCGACGGCCAGGATTTTGATTAGGAATAAGCCTATAAAAAATGACGGCAGCGACATTGCTGCAAATATAGCGATCATCACGAGTGTATCGAACCAGGAATATTGCTTATAGGCAGAGATGACGCCAATAATGACCGCAATCACCCACGTTAGAAACGTAGATACGGCAGCCAGCAAAAAGGAATTCCAAATATAATCATTAAAAAGCTGCAGCACAGGCTTTTGTTGAGCTAAGGAATACCCGAAATCACCATGCAGCGCATTCTTCATCCAGATCCCATACCGTTCAAGCACAGGCTTGTTTAAGCCGTAGATTTCACGAAGCTCAGCTTTGCGTTCAGCGGTCAATTTAATATTTCCGGTTATGAAATCACCGGGAGTTGAAGCATACAGACAGAAGATCAATAATGATGCCGCAAATAAGATGATGACCATGTACAACAGTCTTTTCGATAAATAAGCGCTCATGACAGACTCCTTATGATTCGTCCCCTGCCCTTGAATCCAGTCAGGGCAGGGGACACTGGTTTATTTATTTCAGGCTCCAAGTTGGCAGACTGCCAGCAAGACCGATGAACGGGCTGACCGATAGATTCTCAATACGTCCGTTATAGGCGTATACTGTCTTTTTATAACTTGTAAAAATAATAGGCAGTTCATCATTGAAAAGCTGATACAGCTCTTTATATACCGCTTTGCGTGCCTCAATATCAGTAGTGGCCAAGGCTTTGTTGTACAGCTCCAGGAATTTCGGATTGTCATAATCCGTGATTTCTCCATCGAAGAATTGCATGAACCCGTCAGACGGATCAGTCAACATGCTTGTGGAGAAGGATACGAGATCGTAGTCCCCACCTTCTACTTTCGATACCAGTGAGTTAAAGTCTGCGAAAACCTCAGGCTGGAATTCGATACCCAGCGCTTCAAAATTCTCTTTAGCTACAGCGATGAAAATATCTGTGTTTTTACTCTTCGAACCGAGGTAATGGATGGACAGCGGTTTGCCATCTTTTTCACGGATCCCCCCCGCGCCTACCGTCCAGCCAGCTTCATCGAGTAATTGTTTTGCTTTTTCCGGATCATATTTGTAAGGATTAATACCTTCCTCAGTGTAAGACCAGGAAATCGGCGATGCCGGGATGTTGGCAATAGAACCTGCACCTTGTGCTGCATCCACATAAATACTCTGACGATCCAAACCGTACACAATAGCTTGACGTACAAGCTTATCCTTGAGCTGCTCATGCTTCAGGTTAACTTGCAAGTAACCATAGGTACTTGGAGTGTAAGGAATAATATTCACAAAACCGAGTGCTTTCAGCTTCTCGATATTCTCGTCTGTCGCACTAAAGGAAGCGTAGTCCACTTCACCAGTTTCTACGAACTGCCACACGTCGCCTTCCGTAGTTTTGTAGATGAAATGCTCCGTCTTTGGTTTACCTTTGAAATAATTCTCATTCGCTACAAAACGCACTTCTTGACCAGGAATAAATTTCTCCAGCTTGTAAGGTCCATCGCCAAGTGGCTTCTCATGTAGCTTTTTAATGTATTCAAGATTTCCAATTTTATAGTCCTTGCCATAGTAAGCTTTCGACAGTACGTTCGAGCCGAGCTGTACTAGTGCCGTTGCGTTCGGTTGCTCAAGGGTTGCTGAGATCGTCTGTGGATCAATTACTTTAATGCCCTCAACTGTAGGGGATGTACCTTCCTTGTAGGCTTTGCCGCCTTTAACATTTAGCGATGGAAGCTGGGAGCTACCGTCATACGATTTGTCGTATTGGATCGTCCATGTAAATGCCACATCATCCGCTGTTAACGGTGAACCGTCGCTGAATTTCAAATCTTTTCTCAAGTGGAACGTGTATGTAAGCTGATCATCTGAAACATCCCAGCTCTCCGCAAGCTCCGGCGTTGGAACGCCTTTGTCATCAACAGTTACGAGAGAAGCGTATAGCAGTGAAGAGACATTGCCATCATAACCACTTTGTTGAAAATAAGGAGTGAACGCTCCGCTTGGGTCCGTAAGCCCGACGATAATGGTATCTGTACGTTTCTGGGCCACCGCTGGAAGTTTGGATAAATCCGTGGCAGTAAAAGGTTCGCTTAGAGCACCCGCAGTAACAATCTCTGGTGCAGTGGTTGCTTCCACATTGGTTGAATTAGTCCCTGCAGCCGCATTGTTTGCGGATGAGGATTCGTTATTACTGTTGTTAGCGCAAGCAGAAAGTAACAGTGACCCCGTAAGCAGTAATGAAGTGATTACAATCGCATTTTTTCTCATGTACCTATCTCCCTTTTCTCTCTGATAGAATAATAACTATAATTCCTACCCGTTAAGTATGAATAACATCTGATGTTCATTATAGAAAGGTTTTCGAGTTCTGTAAAGAGAGAACTTCAAAAAAATTCTCCATAAACAGAATTAGGCGATAATTAAAACAAATAAAAAAGCCAAAACCCCTCTCTGCATAAGAGAAGCCCTGGCTTTCAGACGGTTATTTTTTTTCAAAATCATTATTTCAAATACTCGAATAGCTGCTCATTCATCCGATGAATACCTTCAAGACGCAGACTGTATCCGGTGACATTCTCTCCTTCAATATAGGCATGAAGCAAACCTGCACAACGAAGATTAAAAATATGATCATGCACAATCCCCTTCGAGATCCCCGCATGCTTAACAATTTCGGTAAACGTCTTACGGCCATCACTAAGGGCTTGGAGGATTTTTAGCCGGCTTTTTTCACTCAGACTACGGATCGCTCTGTACATAAAAGGGGAGATTTCCTCATTCTCCATCGATATCCACGCCGCATAATGGCAGATCGTTAATTCCCCATAGCAATAGATAATATTAGCAGGCTGAAAATGATACTGTGGAATCAGTACGAGCTTCTTAAGCCCATCCGTAGGCATGAAGTAAAATCCGTTGGTCGTCTTGTTCACGAAATCCGCAGTGTCCAGTTCATTAAGCTCCGTGTTCTTCGAATCCGCATGCTGCTGCAGTTTGCTCAAAATCGCAGGATTGCATTGGCTAAAGTACTGGCGGTTCCACTCGGAAAGTAAAAATACTACGCGGTTACGGTAATCCTCCATATGGCTTGGAAATACCTTTACATATTTTGATAAGGTCTCATATAACTCACCAACCGATAACCGTTCAATCCAGTTCAACACACTGTCTACATCATCCTTAAATGGACAACAGTAAATGAGCAGATTCAACATTTTCCACTCATTGTTTAGTTCGGTTTCTTTCAGACGGGATAACAGCTCTTCACTGAGCGTGCTTTCAATTTCATTAGCCCACGCTACCCCTAAATCAATCTTCTTATAGGATTTTTTGCAGAGATAAGTATGTAAGCTGTTCAACAATTCATAAATCGATCCAAATTCAACCTCAACCTTGTATTCCACAATGATTCCTCCTGCTAGCGGTTCTTTTCAGTAGTGAGATATTCTCTTAATCTTATTGTATTATCCTGAGAATACGCAAGCTACTCTATAAACGGGAGTGTATAAAAATTCATTAGCTGCTGTTTCAGCACCGAATTTTCTGCATTTCACGTTGATTTAGCTGTCATTTCCGCGAGCGTGGGCGCTATCGGACACAGCTGAGCTTGTGCTAATAGCGTCTGCTCGATCCGCAGGCTTCAGCGGGAGATCAGGACTCTGCGCTATCGGACTCAGTTGACCTTGTGCTAATAGCGTCTGCTGGGTCCGTAATCTCCAACGGGAGATCAAGACTCTGCTCTATCGGACACAGTGGACCTTGTGCTAATAGCGTCTGCTGGGTCCGTAATCTCCAGCGGGAGATCAAAACTCTGCACTATCGGACACAGTGGACCTTATTCGCAGTATTATCCCCTTTTTTGTGTGCTATCGGACTCCATAGGCGCTATTGACACTATAAATGCCTATTTCGTGCCTATTCCAAAGGAATAGCTGCACTGGGGTCCGAAACTTTACTCAAAAGGCTAAATATGTGCGAATAGCGTCTGCTGGGTCCGAGAGGTTCTACGGAGGTTTAGGATTTTGTTCCATCGGTCAGTTGACCTTGTGCAAATAACGTCTATTGGGTCCGTAAGCTCCTGCGGGAGATTAGGATACTCTTCCATCGGACACAGTTGACCTTATTTGCAGTATTATCCTCTTTTCAGCATGCTATCGGACTCCATAGGCGCTATGGGCATAAAATAGGCCTATTTCGTGCCTATTCCAAAGGAATAGCTGCACTGGGGTCCGAAACTTTACTCAAAAGGCTAAATATGTGCAAATAGCGTCTGCTGGGTCCCTAAGCATCAGTGGGGAATTAGGATTCTGGACCGTAAGCATCAGCGGGGGATTAGGACTCTGGTCCGTAAGCTTCTGCGGCGGATTAGGATCCTACGCTATCGGACACAGTTGACCGTATTCGCAGTATTATCCCATTTTCAGCATGTTATCGGACTCCATAGGCGCTATGGGCATTAAAAATGCCTATTTCGCGCCTATTCCAAAGGAATAGCTGCACTGGGGTCCGAAACTTTGCACAAATGACTAAAAATGTGCAAATAGCGTCAATTGGGTCCGTTAGATTCCGCAGAGATTAGGACAAGCGAGAGTTAAGGGTTCGGGGTTCCATGGTTCCAGCGTTCTGAGGTTCCGAGGTTCCAAGGGTTCGGGGGTTCCATGGTTCCAGCGTTCTGAGGTTCTGAGGTTCCGGGATTCCAGCGTTCCTAGCGTTCCCAGCATTCCCAGCATTCCAGCGTTCCCAGCGTTCCCAGCGTTCCCAGCGTTCCCAGCGTTCCCAGCGTTCCCAGTGTTCCCAGCGTTCCCAGCGTTCCCAGTTTTCAGCTTACCAAAACAAATACTCGAGGTTAGTTAACTCTCACTTGCTATATTCTGCTTGACCAAGTTGCCCACATGAACAAAAAATACAGCGCAGCGATCCACGGGTAACAAGGAAAGCAACATTCAGCCCGAAGAACAATCAATCTGGTTCGTTCCTCGCTTTTTGCAATTCATGGTAGTAAAATATAGGCAATAACTAATTAGGAGTGAAGCCATAAGATGCAAATTCAAAATGAAAACGGACGTTTTTTTGTTGCTAATGACGGTAAAGACCTTGCCGAAATCACATACAGTTTGGATAAAGAAACCGGGGAATTGGTCATTGACCACACTCGTGTCTCCGAAGAACTGCGCGGTCAAGGTACTGGACAAGAGCTTGTACGTGCTGTTGTGGACAAGGCTCGGAATGAGAATTTAAAAATTGTACCCGTGTGCTCCTATGCTGCGCATCAATTTGAGAAGCACCCGGAGTACAAAGACGTGCTGAGCGGGAATACTGGCGGGAGAGCTTAAAACCTGCTCCCGTTTCCGCGAAGCTTTTTTAGTAACTATGCGAACTTATAATAGTTCAAATACACTTTAGGGGGAAACGGGTTTGACGACTGCCGACACTTTTAAGAATATTGAGGAATTGCAACAACGCTGTGAGCAATATGAAGGAATCTCATTAAAACTGAATTGGGATATGCTCCGCCAGCCATCAAGCGCAGGTGATACGGAATGGCTTGTGACTTATGAGGACGAATTACTGGTCGGTTTCTTGGGACTCTATGGTTTTGGAAGCGATATGGAGGTCTGTGGCATGGTTCGGCCAGGCTACCGTCGACGCGGAATCTTCACCTCTCTGTGGAACCGAGCACAAACCATAATCAAACGCAATAAAGTCTCTACTCTTCTTCTAAATGCACCCGCCGCTTCTTCATCTGGAACTGCTTTCCTGCAAACCTTGCCTCTACAGTTCAATCACGCTGAATATCAAATGAAATGGGATGGGAATTCCATGGTTTCTTCTGATGTTAGCTCAGCAACAGGGACTGTGGTCTTACGGCCAGCTCGTGAAGAAGAGGCACACATTCTGGTCGAACTGGATTGTGGAGGTTTTGATATGAAGACAGAAGATGCTGCCGAGCAGTATGAGTTGCACAAACAGGAAGGTATGCAAGAGAATATTATGATCGAGATGGACGGCAGGCCTGTTGGGAAAATGCGAGTGTGGACTGAAGATAATGAATCCTGGATCTATGGATTTACAGTCGACAAAAAGCTACGTGGGCTTGGCATTGGCCGCAGCGCCCTTCTTCAGACCATCGAACGAGAGCGCCAAAATTATAATGGTGTAAATCTGGAGGTCGCACTGGATAATCCCAATGCACTTAAGCTGTATGAGAGCTGCGGCTTTGTCATTCAGAATAAACAGGATTATTACCGATTTATCGGCTAATCCCCCGACCTAACTCTTGAGATTTTAATAAAGCAGTAACAATAAGACCTCCTTACTTGCTGGTGTTCTAACCTGCAGATAAGGAGGTCTATATTTATTATAGTAAATAATTCGCTTCGCCTCTCTCATTTCTACGATCGCTGCAGCTTAAGGAACCGTCAGCTAACACTTCACGCTCAAGAAATACGGATAACAAACGCACATAATCCAGTGACTCCATAAGCGAGATTGCCTCTCCAGCAAAGCAGTATTTACGTCCATCCAGCAGCGAGAAAACTTCCACGGTCTCCGCTGGCTCACCATAAGCATGATGGCAAAAAACATTGGCCATATGCATAAATCCAGTGATGATATCCTCATTGCCATTAACCATAAACTTCTGAATGTTCACGCTCCGGCCACTTTTTGAAGAGTTCCAAGCCAGCTGCGTAATCATCGATAACTCCAAATTCAGCGCTGGAACTGGGACATGCCACTGTTCATATAACATCACTGGAATCTCCTGTAGATGATTGCTTGAAACGATACGCATAAGCTCATCAGCTACACTCGTTTTGATATCCCAATATTGCAAAAGGGAGGGAAAAGCATCTCCCCTAGGAGGCCACCGGCGTTCTAACAGAAATTGTATAGGTGTCTCTCTTCGCACTTCCGGCAGCAGACTATAGAAGTCATTAAGTGTATGCCCCACAGCATATTGAACCTGCTGGCGCCAGCGTGGGAGCCCCGTCGCTGGAGCTCCGCTAGCTAAATTCTCAGTCCCGCCCAGCATAATATGCTCCATGCGATAATCGTGCAGCCGTTTATACGGAGGGGTATGTACATCCCTTGGTTTGTTAAACCAACTTCCCACTGGCCCACCCATCTTAGGTTACCGCCATACAGACTTCGATAAATTGACGGCCGAATTGACGGCAGGCTTCTTTTTCGGCAGCATTAGGGCCATACTCAATCTTTAGGCTATCTTGCAAAATGACTGCTCCACGCTCCTTTAACTTCTCCTCGATAACATCCACTGCCCCACAATAAATGGCGTAGCCTGTATCCCCACTACCAAAAACTGCTGACTTCATGGCAGTCAAATCAAGTTCATCCATCTCCTCATAGAAATCAAGAGATTCATCCGGCAACTCTCCGTCTCCCCAAGTATATGCCCCTAGCAGAACGCCTTCATATGATTTTATCTCAATCGCATTACATTCAGTGACCGACTTCAAAACAGCCTCACCGCCTGCTTGGCGTATTCCTTCTACAATCAATTCAGCCATTTCTTCAGTGTTGCCAGTTAAACTAGCATATGCCACAAGCACTTTAGCCATAAACTCCTGTTCCTCCCCTACTAACACCTTAAATTTAAATCATATACGCTTCACCTCATTCTATTTGATAATGATTATCATTGTCAATAAATAAAGTTAAAAAAACGCAAACTCCCCGTTATTACACACGGTTGAAGTTTGCGCACCGTCTCATTTTTCTTAAAAAGAAGCTTAATAAGCACCTTCCAGCAAGGTTATGTGATTCCCATCAGGATCACGAAAATTCATTTCTTTACCGCCATATTCCATCGTAACAGGTGGCTGACAATCCAGTCCCTTAGCTTTCAACTGCTCGTATGTCTCATCAAGATTATCACAGCCGAATACTAAATTAACAAAACCTGTCGTAAGATTTTCCCACTTTGCAGCATCCCAAATAATAATTCCCGGCTGTTTCTTGTCAAAACCAAGCTTTGCCCCGTCGAAATTACCGTAGCCTTCGAAAGGCATAGGAATTCCTAGTACCTCCGTATAAAATTTAGCTGACACCGCAGTATCTTTAGTGTAAATGTTAGTCCCTTCAAAAGACGAAATCATAACTTGTCCCCTCTCATTTTCATAATATGTCTCATTTCTTACATGGGTTTAGTCTAACAAGGTTAACACGCTTTGTATTGCAAAATTACGACATTCTTCGGCCTGCATAGACCAAGGCTTCAAGTGGGGTTCTTCCTGCATATTTTTTGAAATTATTGATAAAATGGGACTGGTGACTGTAACCATACGCGAAAATAAGATCCTGCATATTCTTTGTCTGCCCAGGTAAATGACACATCTCCCGCCATACATTCTGAAACCGCACGAGATCTGCTGTTTTTTTGGGCGATACACCTATATATTCTTGAAAAAGCCGTTCAAGTTGTCGTCTGCTTAAATTAGAACTGGTCTCCAAATCCTCTGCGGTCACAATCCCTTTTTGTTTAACCATAGTATAGACTGCGTTCATCATCCGATTGTTAGTCCGCCCTCTACGCTCAAGACGACGAAGCAGATAGGCTTCAGCGGCTGCAATCCTTTCGTCCATCGAGTTTACTTTCTCCAATAGATGACCAAGCTCTTTTTTAAAAGTGCCAAAATAATGTTCTACATCGACATGTGCATTCAAGACATTCCGCAGATGATCATCTGCAAAAAAATGAACCGCCCAGAAATGAAACCGGATACCAAAGGTTGAACTCCCCCCTGGCTTTCCGTCTGAAGAGACTTCAAATGGAGTGTCATTGATACCGGAGAAAAAAGTGTTTGTATTGCCTGATTCTCTATCCAAATCCCAAATAATATCCATACAGGTATCCGGAATTATTGTCTCCGTCTCAGGTTGTTGTATAGACTCCACATCTACAGAACCCCAAAAACAGCGAATAAACGGCTGCAAGGCATGGCTGGGCAGAAACTCACTAGTGTGGTTGGGTTTTGCAGTTATAGGGAAATACAGCGGTGAGAGATTGAACATAGCTTTAGTTCTCCGATCGTAAATAGGGTAAGAACTCTACTATCTGATCATACACAATCAAGTCTTGCAGCACCAGTTGAATAGCCGCATAAGCATGGGAATATTATACACCTCATTAGCATTGGACAAAATAATTGGTGAAGCTGGCTGAGGCGTAATTTGTTTGTAGCAATCAGGTGAAATGTTGTACAATAAAGGCTAAATGAATTTTTTTGAAGGATGGATTAAATCATGTATATAGCGAGCGATTGGAAAGACTATGAAGTAATTGATACAGGCGGTGGAGAGAAGCTCGAACGCTGGGGCGATATTATCTTGCGTCGTCCTGATCCACAGATTATTTGGCCTCTAAATAATGAGACCGCTAAATGGCGTGATGTGCACGGACATTATCACCGTTCCTCCGCTGGTGGCGGACAATGGGAAATGAAAAAAACCATTCCGGACGATTGGAAGATTAGCTATGGTAAATTAAAATTCCACTTACGTCCTACAAACTTCAAGCATACAGGACTATTCCCGGAACAAGCAGCCAACTGGAGCTGGATGATGGACAAGATTGCAGCGGCTAACCGTCCAATCTCAGTGCTGAATCTTTTTGCTTACACAGGTGGAGCTACTGTGGCAGCGGCGAGTGCCGGTGCGTCTGTCGTTCACGTAGATGCAGCCAAAGGTATGGTGCAGTGGGCGAAAGAAAACGTTCAGCTGTCTGGTCTTGGAGAACGTCCAGTCCGCTTTATCACGGATGATGTATTCAAGTTCGTACAACGTGAACAACGCCGCGGAAGTAAATATGATGCGATTATTATGGACCCTCCTTCTTACGGAAGAGGACCTGGTGGAGAAATGTGGAAGCTTGAATCAAGCTTGTATCCTTTCCTTGAGAGCTGTATGGAGATTATGAGCGACAACCCTTTGTTCATGCTCATTAATTCCTACACCACAGGAATTTCTCCAACTGTACTGCGCAACATGTTGTCCATGACCATGGGCAAACGTTATGGCGGAAAGCTTACCTCCGGCGAAATCGGTCTTCCGATCACCTCCTCCGGCATGAATCTGCCATGTGGTATCCTGGGTCGCTGGGAGGCGTAAGCCATGACACAGCATAGTTCCGGCAACAATGAGGCTGTAAGCGGCGGATCACAACGCTTTGAAGTGTTGTACGAAGACAACCATCTTCTGGGGATTGTAAAACCCGTGAATATTCCTGTTCAGGAGGATGCAACAGGCGATCCTGACCTGCTGAACCTGCTGAAAGAAGATGTGAAGGAACGTTTCAACAAACCCGGCAACGTCTATATCGGTCTGGTCCACCGTTTGGATCGACCGGTTGGGGGAGCAATGATTTTTGCCAAGACTTCCAAAGCGGCTTCAAGACTATCCGAGAGTGTCCGTACTCACGGCTTTCATAAGGTGTATTTAACAGTCGTGCATGGTAAACCGCCAGCCACTCGTGGCCGTCTTACAGATACGCTGCTTAAAGACGCAAAGAGTAACACCGTCACTGTGGTTCGAAAAGGAACTCCCGGCGGCAAGGAAGCAATTCTGGATTACACAGTTCTTGACAGTGCAGAAGGATACAGCCTGCTTAAGATTGATTTACTTACAGGCCGTTCCCACCAAATTCGGGTGCAGCTAAGTTCGATCGGCTGCCCATTATACGGTGATCAGAAGTACGGGGCTTCAGTGAACAGACCGGGGCAACAAATTGCGTTATGGTCAGCACTTGTAGGATTCCCTCACCCTGTTACTAAAGAAGAAGTGGAACTCATCTCTCTGCCCCCACAAACCCATCCTTGGGATCTGTGGCCGCGGGAAACACTAAAAAAAGGGCTGTTCTAAAGCAGCCGTTTCTAGGCATTGAAACGATAAAAACGAGGCAGTGATTCTCCGGTTAGTGGAGAATCACTGCCTCGTTTTTGGTTCTGCGTCTGCTACTTGAACAGACTATGGGAAGAGGGTCCACGTTGGAGTGTTCTTCCTAGCTCCGCAGGATATGCTTAGTCCGATTATTCCAGCCGGGCATTGAATATCCCTTTGAGATTAAACATCCTTTCGAAATTAAACATCCCTTCCAGCCTGAACTTAGCTAACGGTAACCCGCTCAGTTTAGCTGAGGATCAGCAGTGGTTCAGCAGTGGTTCAGCAGTGGTTCAGCAGTGGTTCAGCAGTGGATCCTAGATGGAATCTGAAATGAAAAGTAAGATAACTGCATTCTATACACTTATTCCGAATAAAAAAGCAGTAGATCGGATTTTAAGTGTACTTTTTACAATTAAAAATCAGGGAAACTGCAAAAAGAGAAGTAAATCAAGAAAATAGTTGTATAAAATACAGTTATATTTCATCAATCGAGTAATTAGCAAACAATAGCTGTACAAAATACAACTAAATGCATCTAGATTCATCTAGGTGCCTCTAATTGCTCTAAAACACTCTAAATGCTTCTACATACTCTAAATACTTCTAACACTCTAAATGCTTCTACATCCTCTAAATGCTTCTACATACTCTAAATGCACTAGTGATACAGCAAAGCTATTTGCTTCAAGGTGTTGAGCCCTCCGGTGTGGTTGTAACAACCATTTTGCCCATTAAGTAGAGCAGTAACTGTTGGTTATGAGAGGAGATCGGATCAAGCGCTTCCGCAAAAAAATCACTGCGGATCTTTAGACCACGTGCAGTTTCTTCCTTTCCAGTCTCCGTTATGCTCACCCATACAATCCGCCGGTCCGAAGCATCTCTTTCCCGCACAATAAGCTCATGCTTCTCCATCCGATCAAGTAACATCGTAACCGCTGCAGGACTGGTCGCCAAATGTGGAGCCAGATCAGAAGGCTTCATCGCGTCGCGTTCCTGAAGCAGTTCAAGTACAGTAAGTTGGGCATCCGTCAGCGTTGGAGCAAGATTACTGTCCATATGTAATTTATAATCTTTTAAAATCTTATGCCAAATTTTACTGAATTCAGAAGCATGCACACTTATTCCTTCCTTTCCTCGCGGTTCTATCCGGTATATCTACATTTTCGCGAAACAACTTCCATTTCCTGCAAAAGAAGAAAAAATAAATCTGCCGGACCTTCAGCATAAAAAAATAAAAAACGACGCTTAGTCAACCCTCCAAAAGAGCGGACTAAACGCCGTTATAAAATCACTTGTTAATCGCTAGTTTTAATGAACTGATGGGAAAAGATTTATGATCTCATCCTTTTTCTCCACAGCTACAATCTGTTTGCCTGTAGAACGACGCTCGCCCAGCGGCGCTGATTCAGAGGAGAACGTATGGTGGGCATTCTCACGAGTAACGGCATTCAGTTCTAATGGCTCCTTGCAATAGAAAGCCCCTGCTAACCTGCTGCCATTTGGACGTATTCGTTTGCCTTCCTTGAATTCGAAGGTTGGCATTCCTTTGCCACCACGGCTTTGTGATGGATAATCCACAAGTAATGAACGTTTCGCATAACCAATATCAGAAATAGCAAGGATTTCGCCTTCATCTTCGCTGACCCAGAAGCAGGAAATCACCTCGTCGCCCTCGCGCAGCTGAATTCCTCTTACACCAGATGCAACGCGACCCATAGGGTTAACCTCATTCTCATGGAATCGGATACTCATTCCCTCACGGGTAACCAGCACAATGTCCTTGTCATTCGTACTGGAAGCCACTGTAATGATCTCATCACCCTCGGCTACCTTACAGGCCGCTACAGCTCCAGAACGGCTTGTAGAGTATTCCTTGAGCTCTGTACGCTTCACCTGACCCCGACGGGTGACGAACACAAGACTTTGCTGCGGATCATCTAGATTATTAACCGGAATCACACTAACGATTCCATCTCCTTTAGACAATCCAATGACATTCACAATCGCTGTACCAGGCTCTTTCCATTTAAACTCCGGAATCTGGTGCACAGGAAGCAAGAAGTATTGCCCCTTGCGGGTAAATACCAGCAGACTGTCACGGGTATTCACATCCAGCAGCCTGACGATATGGTCACCTTCTTTGACGCCTGAGGTATGACGCTCCCCACCTGAACGGGTGAAGGAAAGCATACCAGTCCGCTTAATATAACCATCTGCTGAAAGAGCAACTAGCACATCCTCCGCGTTGACCAGCGCTTCAAGGCTAACCTTGAGCTCCTCTACTTCGCCTTGGATCAGAGAACGGCGATCAATGCCGTATTTGTCGCGAATCTCCAGCAGTTCCTTACGGATTACAGAAACTAGCTTTTTGTCGCTTTCCAAAATGCCGCGCAGATGTGTAATCTTTGCCATCATTTCATCTAACTCTTTCTGGAGTGAAGTGATCTCCAGATTGGTCAGACGATACAATTGCAAAGTAAGGATCGAATCGGCTTGGCGTTCACTGAAGCCGAACATCCATACGAGATTGTTCTGAGCATCCTGACGGTTTTTCGACGCTTTGATCGCAGCGATAACCTCATCCAGAATGTTCAGTGCTTTAACTAAGCCCTCTAAGACATGAGCACGGTCTTCTGCGCGTTCCAGATCGAACTGGGTGCGATGAGTCACAACTTCACGCTGATGCGCGATATAAGCTTCCAGGATGGCTTTTAGACCAAGCTGCTGAGGCGCTTTGTTAACAATAGCAACCATATTGAAGTTATAGGTAATTTGAAGATCGGTTTTTTTGAGCAGATAGGCCAACACGCCTTGAGCATCAGCCTCTTTTTTGAGTTCGACTACAATCCGCAATCCCTCACGGCCGCTCTCATCACGAACCTCGGCAATGCCATCGATCTTTTTCTCCAGCCGAATATTCTCCATGGAAGTAACCAGCCGTGATTTTACAATCTGGAATGGAACTTCCGTAATCACGATTTGCTGCTTGCCGCCCCGCATATTCTCAATCTCTGTCTTGGAGCGCAGGTAAATACGGCCTTTACCTGTGCGGTAAGCATCCATGATGCCGTCTCCGCCCATGATCGTGCCGCCTGTAGGGAAATCCGGACCTTTCATAAAGGTCATAATTTCTTCCAGCTCAATATTTGGCTTCTGCATCACTGCGATACAAGCGTCAATTACTTCACGCAGATTATGTGGCGGAATTTCAGTAGCAAAACCCGCAGAAATCCCACTCGTGCCATTTACGAGCAGATTCGGATACCGGGAAGGAACCACAACAGGCTCTTTGGCGGTATTGTCAAAGTTATCTTTAAACAAGACGGTCCGCTTCTCGATATCACGCATCATCTCCATTGCAATGGGAGACAGCCGTGCTTCTGTATAACGCATTGCCGCAGCTGGGTCATCGTCCATGGAGCCCCAGTTGCCGTGACCGTCAACTAGCACATGCCCCATCTTCCAAGGCTGTGCCATACGTACCATACCATCGTAAATAGAGGAGTCACCATGTGGATGGTAATTACCCATTACATCTCCGACGGTTTTGGCTGACTTGCGGTATGGCTTGTCAGGTGTGTTGCCGGAGTCGTACATCGCGTAAAGAATCCGGCGCTGCACGGGTTTAAGTCCATCACGGACATCGGGGATTGCCCGGTCCTGAATAATATATTTGGAATACCGACCAAAGCGGTCACCGACGACCTCTTCCAGAAATGCCGGCAAAAATTGTTCTGATAAACTACTCACTTTGCTCACCTTCTGTTCCTCAAACTGCCCGTTTTAAAATAGTGTGGTGATTCTCGGGTACTTCAGGGATTTTTGGAATTCCGGGCACTATCGCTCCTACAGTTCCAAAAATCTTCTAGGTCCCATAAATCACCAAACTCTTAGAAAATCGGGATTATCGTCACTTGCAGCACTGACATTACTCTACAATTTCGGTGAAATCGACATTTTCAACAATCCAGCGTTTACGTGGATCGACTTTGTCACCCATAAGTGTTGAAACACGGCGCTCCGCCTTAGCGGCATCCTCAATCTGTACCTGAAGCAGCGTACGCGACTCTGGATTCATCGTTGTCTCCCACAGCTGATCGGGGTTCATCTCACCCAACCCTTTATAACGCTGAAGCTCGAAGTTTTTGCCGAATTCCTTTAAGTAATTTTGCAGCTCTTCATCACTCCATGCATACCTTACGGTCTCCAGCTTACCCGTTTTGCGGGTCAACTTATAAAGTGGAGGCTGAGCAATAAAGACCTTACCTGCATCTAATAAAGGCTTCATATAACGATAGAAAAATGTCAGCAGCAGCACCTGAATATGCGCTCCATCGGTATCGGCATCGGTCATAATGATAATTTTGGAATAATTGCTGTCTTCGACAGTGAAATCCGGACCAATTCCAGCGCCTATCGTAGAAATAATTGCTTTATACTCGTCGTTCTTCAGGATGTCCAGCAGCTTAGCCTTCTCCGGATTCATCGGTTTACCTTTTAGCGGCAATATCGCTTGAATCTTAGAGTCACGGCCTTGCTTAGCCGAACCACCCGCGGAATCACCTTCCACGATGAACAGCTCCGTACGTGTAACGTCCTTTGATTGTGCAGGAGACAGCTTACCGCCAAGATTCGAGCTTTCGCTGCGTTTCTTGCCTGTGCGGATCTCATCGCGGGCTTTACGTGCCGCTTCCCGGGCTTTCGACGCTTGAATCGATTTCTTCAGCAGGCTCTGCGCAACTTGTGGATTTTCTTCCAAGAAACGCGCCATATTTTCAGAAACAATATAATCTACTGCACTACGGGCGGAAGCACTGCCAAGCTGATCCTTTGTCTGTCCAACAAATTCAACCTCGGACATTTTTACACTAATGACAGCCATCATGCCTTCCCGCAGATCATTACCTTCCAGGTTTTTATCCTTTTCTTTAAGCAATTGCGTGCGGCGGGCATATTCATTTAATACACGAGTGTACGCAGTTTTAAAGCCGGTCTCATGTGTGCCCCCGCTGCGAGTTGGAATGGAGTTTACGAAGGAAGCCAAGGTTTCTGTGTAGCCTCCGTTGTATTGAAGAGCTACTTCTACCTCGATATCATCCTTTTCTGCACTGAAATGAATAACATCATGGAGAACATCCTTACCTTCGTTGAGGAACTGCACAAATTGACTGGCTCCACCTTCATAAAAGAATTCATCCTGACGGTTGCTCCGCTCATCTTGCAGTGTAATACGCAGACCGGAATTCAGAAAAGCAATCTCCTGAACCCGCTCTGCCAGCGTGTCATAATTCAGAGCAATTCCATTTGGGAAGACACGAATATCTGGCTTGAAAGTAATTTTCGAACCAGTTTTATTGGTGTTACCCAAGATTTCAAGACCAGTTACAGGTTCGCCGACATGCTCTTTGCCCTTCTTGTCCACCCAGTACTCAAACCGCTGACGATGGATTTTGCCCTCACGATAAATTTCTACTTCGAGCCATTCAGACAAAGCGTTTGTGACAGAAGCCCCTACGCCATGCAAACCGCCTGATTTTTTATAACCCGATCCACCAAACTTACCGCCCGCATGCAAAATTGTAAATACAACTTGCGGTGTAGGTACCCCTGTCTTATGCATTCCAGTCGGGATCCCCCGTCCATTATCGCTAACGGTTACCGAGCCATCCTTGCGAAGCAGTATGTCAATCTTTGTACAATACTTGGCTAAATGCTCATCTACGGCATTATCTACGATTTCCCATACTAAATGATGTAGTCCTGAAGAACTCGTACTGCCGATATACATGCCAGGTCGTTTGCGTACTGCAACCAGACCCTCGAGCACTTGAATGTCGTCAGCATCGTATCCAGTACGGCCATTCTCGCCGTTATTAGAAACTTCAGCAAACATATCGATCTGTTCGAGCATTCATGCTCCTCCTTCTTTTCTCTATACTAAGAAGAAACGGCTTGGCCGTCCTTTTTGTTAAGAACGGTATCCGTTACTGCCAAAAACCTAAGGATAGAATATAACGTGAAATTATACTCTCCTATATTTTTAAGAAATGCAAACAAACGTTTTGGTCACTTTGTTCATTCTAATTCAAAATATCCCTTTTCGTAAAGACGGCGAATGAAATGATCACCGAAGCGGCTCCCCATACAGCCAGCACAGCCATGGAAAATGACAAGGACATCCCTTCAATGGGGGCGGGAGTACCAGACAAATAGCTGGTCAGTCCAAGATTTACCATAAATAAATATTTCGCTGTTGTCCAGGCAGAGGCCATATTGGTCAGTATACTACCTGCAATCAACGCGGCCATCATAACTACTATACTCGCGGCAGTACTGCGAACAAGCACCGAGATCATGAATGCGAGCAGTGCAACCACTACGCTGACGAACCAAATCAAACCACCTTGCATAAGCATATATTTCCACTGAGGCACTGCATGTACAGTAGACATATCTAGCGAATCACCACTGATTTTAAAGCCTGTGAAAACAGGAATGTTAAAGCCTTTAAAACCAAAGGCGAGACCAGAGATAAAGTAGCTGATTGCAAATGTGGAAAGTACGATAAGCGAGACAAACATTAGCAGTGCTGTCATTTTGCTAAAAAGCACCTTCCAGCGCTTGACCGGCCTAGTCAACAGCATTTTGATAGTTCCAGTTGTCCTTTCGGCCGAGACCAAATCTGAGGCCACCGCCATAATAAGCAACGGAATAAATAATGTAACCGAATTATCCATAAATTCACGGGTAAAGGTAACCCCGCTAGGTTCATTCGGATTAACGTCATGGTGAAGATAATACTGAAGCTGTTGTACAAATATTCGCCGATAAGTCTTCCATTCCTCTGGAATCCGGTCACTTCCCAGTGAATTTTGATTATCGATAATCTGCTGCTGGATCTCAAGCCGCCAATCGGAATTAAACTTCTCCCGGCTCCGTTCGGCTGAACGCATCTGTGCATAGGTGAACATAGGCACCAGTACAATCAGAATCAGCAGTATAACATAAAACCGTTTCTTTTTTATAATCTTCAAGCACTCATTACGGATTAGCGGAAGCAAGTTACTCAACATTCTCACCCTCCGTTAGTTTCAAGAATAGCTGTTCCAGTGTCGGATTAATTTTATGCACAGCCCTCACCTCGATTTCAGCAGTAACCATTACGGCGACAATCTCGGGGATCAGATCCTGATCCATGATCGTTATTAAAGAATTTGGGCCCATCCCTGCAATAATTGAGTCATCTAATGTGACGTCTTCCAGTTTCTGAATCTGAATATCTGAACGATCAGCCAGCATTTCCCGAGCCTCAGCAAAAGGCTCCAGCTCCCAAAGTACATACGGTGAATTACGAGCGATCAGCTCATCTACCGCACCAACAGCCAATACACGCCCTTTACTAATTATCGCTACACGGTCGCAAAGAAGTTGAATTTCGCTTAGCAAATGGCTCGATACGAACACCGCCAGCCCTTCATCCGCCAGCTTGCGAATGAATTCTCGCAGCTCCTTAATACCTTTAGGGTCAAGTCCATTCGTCGGCTCGTCCAAAATAAGCAGCCGTGGACGTCCCAACAGTGCCTGCGCAATGCCTAATCGTTGTCTCATCCCAAGCGAGTATGTACTTACCTTATCATGTATCCGCTGATCTAATCGAACAATATCTACCACTTCGCTAATACGTTCATTGTCTACACCAGGCTGCATCCGGGCAAAATGCTGCAAATTCTCCCACCCGGTCAAATAGGTATATACCTCAGGATTCTCAACGATAGAGCCTACATATTGCAATGCTTTTTCCGGATTTCGGTTCACATTGTACCCACATACTGTAATCTTGCCCTCAGTAGGACGAATCAAATCCACAAGCATGCGGATCGTGGTCGTCTTCCCAGCGCCGTTAGGGCCGAGAAAGCCGAAAATCTCCCCTTTTCTCACATCGAAAGTAACATCATCTATTATCCATTTCCGTCCTATTTTTTTACGTACCCCGTCCACAGACAAGACGACTGTGCCGGAGTCTTCACTATTCGCTTTTGTCATATTTAATTTAGCTCCTTGTGACTGTCATTTTCTCGGTTTGTACTTGCTCAAAGGGCATTTACCTACATGATCTTACTGCAAAATTTAACACTCACCTATATACTACTGCACAGCCTGTATGAACCGTTCTCCGATTCGCTGATAGCCATCACCATTAGGATGAAAATGATCGGTGGATAGATACTTGTCCAAATGTCTGTTAAACAAGTCAAACGTAGGAACCAAGGTCATGTTGCTATGCTTATTAATAATATCCATTGCCGTATTATTCCACTTCGTTACCGCTTGATTGCCTGGTACCAGTAATTCTGGAATATCGCCAAAGGGATTATACAGCCCCATATAGTAAATTTGCGCATTTGGATTGATCTGTGAGATTTTATCGAGAATCTTCTCCAGTCTAGCTGCTGCCTCTGGCAGAGCGGCTAATAAAGACTCTGGAGTCAGCTCCTGCTCAGTGGTTGATGAAGTTGTGTTTCCTTGCTGCGCCCCATTATTCTCAAGAATATCCGAATCCTTAAACAGATCATTTCCTCCGACAGATAGCAAAACAACATTCGACATGCGCAAGGCATACTCCACACCATCTTCGTTCAGTTTGCTTAACAGCCCGGCAGTAGTCAACCCGTTAATCCCCATATTGCCTAAAAAGTCTACTGTGACACCTTTTGCAGATAAACCAGTAACCGTACGCTTAACAAACCCTTCTCCGGTGTTATCACCAGTCCCCTTGGTAAGCGAATCCCCGAGCGCAACAATTTTGAGGAGCTTGACAGTCTCCGTCACCGGTGCGGCTGTTTGCTGAGGCAAGCTGCTCTCGGTAACCTCTCCGACCGGATAGATAATATCTTTAACCGCATAAACTAAACCAACCATCAAAACTATAGTTGTTACTATGGAAATCAAGCTGACGCTGCGCCATGTCCATTTCGAATCCTTCAAAGCTATCCCTCCGTATGCCGTTCTATTATGTATTGTTCCACAATTTACAAAGATCTTAACTATGTTACATAAACATAATTCTTCCATAGAAGTTTTGCAAATGTCTAGCAAAGAAATAAATCCCGCTGTTACAGTGTTTATGCCGAGGAGCGAGTGTGGACTTTTTTGAAAATAAAAAAATACTGGCTTTTTAATTAATGCCATTATATAATATTTCCCGTTGACTCTTTAGACATTACGGGTTATTAGCTTAGCTGGTAGAGCAGCCGACTCTTAATCGGCAGGTCGCAGGTTCGACCCCTGCATAACCCATAGAGCTAGACAGAAGAAGTAAGGACAAGTTCCTTGCTTCTTTTTTTGTTGCATTTTTGATCTTCACCACACAAAAAAAACCGCTCCCCGACTTACATCGGAGAACGATTTCTTCCTGAAGCATCTACTCGTATTATTTACCAATAAACTCTTGAACCCAGTAATTATTATCATAACCTACACCGATATAATTGAAGTTAGCATTCAAAATATTAGCGCGGTGACCTGGACTATTCATCCATGCCTTCATAACTTCTTCTGGTGTTTTTTGTCCCATTGCGATGTTCTCGCCTGCGGCTTTATAAGTGATGCCAAAGGATTTCATCATATCAAATGGTGAACCATACGTAGGTGAAGTATGTGAAAAATAGTTATTCGAACGCATATCCGTAGCTTTTGTAGCGGCAACTTTGTGCAGGCTGTCCAATCCAGCTACAGGTGACAAACCAGCTGCTGCACGTTCTTTGTTTACCAGCGTTACGATTTGCTGAACATAGGTTCCTTTATTGCTCACAGCACCTGTTGTAGTTGTATTATCTGTCGGCTTAGTTACAGTAGTTGTGTCTGCTGGCTTTGTAACCGGTTTTGTAGTTGTAGTTGTGGTCGTGTTGTCTTTGTTTGGTACTGTTCCAGTTTGCGGCTTAGTCACCACGATTGTGCTATTCGAAAAAGGGAATCCCTCAAGATTAGCTTGTTTAAAATATTGTAATATTTGCTCATAACTTGTGCCTTTTATTGTTACTGTCGATTCATTCGATGCCGCATTTGCTTCCAATGGAAGAGAAATACTAAGTGCCATAACAGCTGCCACACTACCACCGATGATTGCTTTTAATGTCTTGTTCTTCAATCTGCCATCTCCTTTTTTCTTGCGTGTAATATATGCTTGTGCCTAGAGTGACCATCTACAAATGTTACAAAGTTGTAATTTGTTCCTCAGTCATTGTAGCATAAATCTCTCAAATGTGCGCTTCTAATTTTTTACATATAATAGTCTTGACTGTAAGATTTCTGATTCCTAGATACATTCGCTTTCTTTCGCTGTTTTCCTGCCTAAAAATACCAATTCATCTATTATTCGCGAAAGAAAGCACAAAAAAAGTCGCCCTCCCCGAAAGGACGGCAACTTCAGCAAACCTATGGATAGCTGTCAATTAATGAAACGACTGCCAGAACTCGCCCTCCGTAGAGATCAATCCCATGATCTCCGCATAAGGAATCCGGAAGGTTGGAAAACCTGCAGAATACGGAGCGATCTCATAAGGTGCGAAATACAGATACAACGCTTCATTATCCACAAAGAAGGGTTGATCCGAGGTAATTCCTTTATACGTATCCGGAAAAACATATGAATATTGTGGATCGTTCTCGATCTGTTTGCCCACAATTTTACTGAGCTTCTCCACATATCTGCTGCCTGGCTTGAACAAGTCCCCCAGCTTATAGAACCTGCCGCTGCGCAAATTAATATGCGGATAGATTTTGGTAGGCATTCCATGTGCTGCTCCAAAAGGAAAACGATACCCGGTCAGCTCCAGCACCAGCAGGTTTTTACGGAAGAAAGAGACTGAAAAATCACCATTATAACTAAAGTCCTGGGAAACCCCTCCACTCCCAACGTCTTCAGCAAGGGATAGCTTGCGCAGCTTATCGTTAACCTCTCGCGAAACTTCCGCACTTGCAATCCCCTCAACGACCGGATAATACACCAGATAATCCCTGTTCGGTTTGTATTTCTTCTCCACTACGGAATAGGGAGGTCTCAGCGGAATGACTCCATTTTGGCGCCAAACCTGCTTTCCCTGCCGATCATAATAAGATGTGCGTTGATCTACATCTGCTCTTATCAAACGTCCGCTAAGGGTGAGTGTTCCTGCCCCTGGAATAACTGGGGGCTGGGCTGCCTTTTTTCCACTTCTATCGATAAAATAGGTATCTTTAGCATCAAATACAGACGCCAATCCCTCCTGGTAATTGTTCACGCCAAGCAGGGTGTGATTGCTCAGGACCGCTCCCGTTTCCGCATCTGCAATTACATAACGTGATCCGCGATAAGGCTGGCTGGGGAATACAGGCGTTCCTATGGCTACTCTGCCTTCACCTAGCTGCGATACTTCATAATATTTTGCCGGGATGATCATTTTCCCTTGTTTATCAATCAGCCCGTAGGCGTTGCCATAATTCTCAGCGGTATTCACCACCGCACGTCCCTCTGAAAAAGGTAAAGCAGAGGTGAATTGCGGCTGAATAGCTACAGAACCATCCGTATTTAAATAGCCATATTTACCGTTTTCAGTCGCTTGATAGGCGAGTAAACCTTCTCCCGGACTTCCTACGAAAGGATAGTTGTAAGTATGCAGGATGTTCCCAGCCGGATCGATGAGCGCATACTCTCCTTCTTTGATTTTAACCAAAGCCACGCCGTTCATAAAATCATTGGCATCCACATAAATCGCGGGCAGCACCTCTTTACCTTGCGCGTCCACATATCCATATAGCGATTGGCCACCGGTTGTATTTTGTTTTGAAAATAGTGCACGCCCCTCATGTAATGAGTTCAGATAATCATACCGGGCGGACGTCACTTCTTTGCCTTTTTCATCAATAAAAGTGTACCCCTTGGCATCCGACACGACCGCGCGCTCTTCCGAAAAAGGCGCAATAAAGGAATAGATCGGCTTCACTCGTTCTCTTCCAGTGCTGTCAATGAGCCCGCTGCTATTTTTTCGCTGAACTACAGCAAGACCGTTCTTTTGAAAATCCTCAGCATATTCGTACCGAGGTTCAATCTGAACACGGCCTTCGTCATTAATATATCCCCAAAGTGTGCCCTCTTTGAGATTAAACGGCGCCGGATGCAGACCCGTGGTCCGCAGATCGTCCCCCACCCACTCCGGCAATAAGTATGGCGCCTCAAAAGGCTTATTAGAGTAATCTACACGATATAATCCCGCTTCTGCCGGAATCGTGACAAATAACTCCTCTTCCGTGCGTATGAAATCCTCATCCTGCTGAGTAATATATTCGTTCCAGCCAATGCCATCCCATTTCCATACATCCGCCTGTATCAGACCATTGTCATTCCCTTTCCCCAGCTCATTCAACCTAATCCTTAACATCCAGTCGCTCCCCTTTAACAAAGGCATTTGCCTATAGAATATGGGAGAACGTTGGTTTATGTGCTTTTTGATCTTTGGGGTTGGGGGGAGAGGAGCTTTGGTGGGGAATCCGCAGAGGGGGTAGGCGTATTCTAGGGCATTTTCGCCTCTCTTTCGTCCTCTGTATATCATTTCAGCTAATTCTGCGGGATTTTTACCTTTCTTTCATTCGCATCACGTAGCTCGTTTCAGCCAATTCTGCGGGATTTTTACCGTTCTTTCACCCCACGTCGCTCATTTCAGCCAATTCTACGGGATTTTTACCGTTCATTCGCCTCACATAGCTCGTTTCAGCCAATTCTGCGGGATTTTTACCGTTCTTTCACCCCACGTCGCTCGTTTTAGTCAATTCTGCGGGATTTTTACCGTTCATTCGCCACACGTAGCTCGTTTCAGCCAATTCTACGGGATTTATACCGTTCTTTCTCCTCA